>NZ_CP081492.1:0-3424871 GCF_019774515.1 Flavobacterium sp. CHNK8 | reverse complement strand
AAAATCAAAAACATAATCTTTTAAATGACCAAACCAGTCTTCCCAACCTTCGTTCCAACCTTCAACTAAAACTCCATCAAAACCGTGCTTGGCTGCAAAATCAATATATTTTTTTACGTTCGCATTGTTCGCCCCGTGCTTGCCGTTTGGTTTAAGTTTGGAGAAATCAGTAACTCCCAATTGTACAGTCGGCAATTCATCGGTGTAAGCCCAAGAACTTTTTCCGGTAATCATTTCCCACCAAACGCCCACATATTTCACGGGCTTAATCCAAGAAGTATCTTCAATTTTACTAGGCTCGTTGAGGTTCAATGTCATTTTAGAGGCTAGTATTTCTCTCGCGTCATCACTCACGATTATGGTACGCCATGGCGAATGGTGCGGAGCTTGCATATAGCCTTTATCACCTTTAGCATCAGGAGTTAACCACGATTCAAAAATCATATTTTTATCATCAAGGTTTAGGTGCATACAAGAATAATTGATCAACGCCGCCTCATGAAGATTGATGTACAATCCGTCAGTTGTTTTTAGCATTAATGAAGTTTGAACTCCAGTATTCGAAAATGATTTTTGAGATACATTGGCCGTAGTAGCTTTTTCTGTCAACCCTCTAATTTCGGATAGTTTAGAGGTGGTATAATCATATTCCTGTGTATCGTAATCGCCCGGAATCCAAAATGCGGTATGATCGCCAGTCATGGCAAATTGGGTTCTTTCTTCTTTGATTACAAAGTAAGTTAGGTTTTTTTGCGAAGGAAATTCATAACGAAAACCCAAACCGTCATTGAACAAACGAAAACGAATAATCATTTTACGTTCTGTTTCTTTTTGGTTTAAAGTAACTGCAAGTTCGTTGTAATTATTTGTTATTGTGGCAATTTCGCCCCAAACAGGCTGCCAATTTTCGTTTACAGTGCTTGTTTTTTGGTCAACAACCGTAAAATCATTCAGTAATGATTTCTTGTCATTTTTCAACTCAAGACCCATTTTACTGGTTTTAATTACCGCTTTGTTTTTATAGGCTAAGGTATAGGTTGGCGTTCCATCAGTTTGTAAGGCAAATTCCATTACCATTTTTCCGTTTGGAGATTGCAACTGCTGTGCTTGTACCGAGCCTAAAAACCATAGACAAAGAACTGTTGTAAAAAAGAATTGCTTCATTTTTAAAAATGTATTTCAAGTTAATGTTATGTTTAAAAATTTGTCGCAAGCCATAACGCAGCCGCAATCACAATTTTTAAACCCTTAAAAACAAAAGTAATCTCTTTTTTATTATTTCAAGTACAAATTTGCTTAATCTAAACTCGAGTGAAAGTATGTTCTTAGGAATGCCAATTTCTTTTCTAGGAAAGTTACCTTTTGGCTTGACCGCAAAAAAACTATCATTATTCACGGCAAATACATTTTTATAAACCCATAGCTTCATAAGTCGCTTACAAATCCGTAAATTTGTAGCTTATTCAATAACATGTTAGAAAAAGAAGTAATCAATTTCGAAAAAACCGCTTTAGTTGGTATCGTAACTCAAAATCAAAGTGAAGAAAAGTTAAACGAATACCTAGACGAATTAGAGTTTTTAACCTACACCGCTGGTGGAGAGGTAATCAAACGCTTTTCGCAAAAAATGGAGCGCCCTAATCCCAAAACGTTTGTAGGAACTGGAAAAATAGAAGAAATTCACCTTTTTGTAAAAGAAAATGGGATTTCGACCCTAGTTTTTGACGACGAATTATCGCCGTCACAACAAAAAAATATATCCAAGATTATCACCGAATGTAAAATTCTAGATCGCACCCACCTTATTCTAGACATTTTTGCGCAACGTGCCGAAACCTCTTATGCCCGTACCCAAGTGGAATTAGCGCAATGTATTTATATGTTGCCGCGTTTATCCGGACTTTGGACGCACTTAGAGCGACAAAAAGGGGGAATTGGAATGCGCGGACCAGGTGAAACCGAGATTGAAACCGACCGTCGTATTGTGCGCGACCGTATAGCCTTGCTTAAAGACAAAATCAAAACTATCGACAAACAAATGGGCGTGCAACGCAGCAACCGTGGTGCCATGGTACGTGTGGCGCTGGTGGGATATACAAATGTTGGTAAATCTACTTTGATGAATGCTGTGGGTAAAAGTGATGTTTTTGTAGAGAACAAACTCTTTGCAACGCTAGATACTACTGTGCGTAAAGTGGTTATCAAAAACTTGCCTTTCCTGCTTTCGGATACCGTAGGATTCATTAGAAAATTGCCTACGCAACTAGTAGACTCCTTCAAAAGTACACTCGATGAGGTACGCGAGGCCGATTTATTGCTGCACGTAGTAGATATTTCGCATGCAGATTTTGAAGATCATATCGAGTCGGTAAATCAAACCCTGCAAGACATCAAGGCGCATGACAAACCTGTAATTATGGTGTTCAACAAAATTGACGCTTACAAACCGCTAGTCATTGACGAGGACGATTTGATGACCGAAAAAACGCCAAGACACTTCACGCTAGAGGAATGGAAAGCCACCTGGATGAGTAGAGTAGGAGAGCAAAATGCACTGTTTATATCGGCCACACACAAAGAAAATTTCGAAGAATTTAGAGAACGCGTGTACGAGTCTGTGCGCCAGATACACATCACCCGTTTTCCATACAACAAGTTTTTGTACCCAGATTACAATGACGCCATAGAGAAAGACGAGGAACAAGACCTTGAAAATGAAATAGAATAATCGTTTCACAACCTTATACCACATCCCTTTTGAATTTCAAGAGGGATTTTTTTTGGGCATGCCCCAGCTTTCACTAGCGTTGCAGCTGCGTCAGGCTGTACGCTATATCTTTTTATACATTTTAGGCTACTAGCCTAAAATGTATAAAAAGGATGCCGCTTCCATCCTTCATGCGGGGCTTGGTGGTAATTATTGACGTTTAGAATTTTTAGACTATTTGTAAGAAAAAATTAATATATTTGGGTATCAATACAATGCGAATGTCATCCAACTTTCGATTCAAAATTTGGATGGATTTGCGGGAGTTTGTTGCAAGTGATGTATTAGTTGTCCATAATGCTACAAAAAAATAGAGATTATATGAAGTTAAAAACAAAATATGTATTCTTTTTTATCTTTTTAATTCATTGTTTTACAGGGTTTTGTCAAAAAAATAAATTTATCCCAAAAGATTTCATTGAAACAATACCACCAAAATTTGAGAGTGAGGAATGGTATAAATTAAATAATTCTCACAATGAATTTGGTGTAAAGTTTCGCAACGGAAAACTTGAAATTGAAAAAACTAAAGAAAAGAATAAATGCTCACTTAAAATTAAAGATGGAACACTTGTGGGAATGGATGGTGGAGAATTTGGGGGTCAATTAATTTTTGTACCAGATGATAAAACTAAGAACACAATAAATATTAACAAAGGAAATGTAAAATATATTTTCAATTATAAGGGCAGAAATTATTTCATTCTTGGATATGCTCATATGGGTACTAGCGAAGGTGCATTATATTAACTTGAAAGAAAAAACAAAGACTTTACATTTAAAATGCTTTTGGATTTTGGAGATGCTCCTCAAGCATTTACTATATACAAAGACAAATTTCTAGTTGCTACATATGGTAGTTTTTTTACAATCCAGAATTTCAAAAAAGAGCTGGTTTTTAAAAAAATATTTTGGAATGGTTTATATCCTAACTCAATTGCCGTAGCTGATGATAAAAATGTATTTGTTGGAATAAGAAGTGGAATAGTAAAAATTGATTTAAAAGAAAAATCCTTTAAATTTTATAAATACACGAAGTAAAAAGCATTGTTATAAGAGTTAAATCAGATTAGGTCTATTGCCTTTGTAACTGGAATGGTTTACTTCACCTATCGTTATCGCTCAAGTAACAACTCCTTATAATGGGCTTGTTATAATAATAAAACCGCCGCATTCACAGAATGTTGGGTATCATTTTAAAAATCAGAAATCAATGAAATTTAGTATTACAATTATATCTTTTATCCTTCTAATATCTTTTAAAACTATTGCGCAGAATAAAAACGATAATGATTTAACCGCAAAAATCGACTCTATTTTAGAAAGCAATAACTTTAATGGAGTGGTATTCATAACCGAAAATTCAAAGCAAATATTTTCTAAAACTATGGGGTACTCAGATTTTGATAAAAAAAATATTTTAAAATTTAAGGATCAGTTTGTAATAGGCTCTATTAGTAAACAAATAACAGCAGTTTTAGTATTGCGTGAATTTGAAAAAGGTAAAATTAAACTGGATGATAAGATCAATCAATACCTCACTCAGATTAACCAACCGTGGTCAAAAGAAGTTACAATTCATCAATTACTTACTCATACACATGGAATTGTAACATTAGACGAACCTTTAGAATTTGTACAAGGTTCTCAATTTCATTATTCTCAGTTAGGTTATGAATTACTTGCGCAAATTCTTGAGAAAGTATCAAACAAGAATTTTGAACAATTATCAATGGATTTTTTTAAACAAAATGGTTTAAAAAATACTTTCCATCCTAATAATGAAGAATATAAAAATCTGGTAAAAGGGTATGAAGAGAATGAAGATAAACTCTTAGAATATGCTTCAAATAGTTTGGATAATTATGCTCCAGCAGGTGCTTTCATTTCAAATGCAGCGGATTTAGATAAATGGAATCAATTATTATATTCGGGGAAACTTGTTAAAACAGAAACTTCAAAATTGATGGAAACTAAATATGCCACCCGAATTCACCCAATTTTTGATAAAGTTGATTATGGATATGGTTTACTTTTTCAAGATGGAGAGCAAAACATACAAATTGGTGCATTAGGGTACGCACCTGGTTTTGCTTCTGCCTGCTATTTTTATCCACAAACAAGAAGCAGTTTAATAGTTTTGGCAAATACAGCAAAAAATTTAGATAATTTTAAAATGACATTCAAAGTACATACCGAAATAATGGAATTAATAAAGAAACGAAAAAAATTAGTCGGAAAAATTTAAAGAAATACGAATTAAAAAAGCACAAGTTTGATTATAAACATATTACTAATTCAGGTAAACAGATAGAAAAACTTAAAATTGATGCATATCCAACAAGTTTAATTTTGGATAAAAATGGAGTTATTAAAGTTGTAACCGCCGAAATAATACCAGTACATATGAAAGACATACAAACTACTCTTACGACCTTGTTATAAATTCAAAATTATTGAACATAAAAAAACCACTTAATCGTTTCAGCATTAAGTGGTTTTGTTTTTTTACAGCTTATTGAACGGCTTTTAAAGCATCAATGTTTCCGTGACCAAAATCAGGATTTTTAGTTGGGTAATATCTTGAGGATTGTTTCATTTTTGTGAGTACTTGATCTCGTGTCCAAGTTGGATTTTTGGCCCAAACTAATGCTGCAATTCCTGCAGTAGTAGCAGTAGCCACAGATGAACCTCCCACATAATCAGATTGATTGTCATAGTAACTCGTAACAGGAACTGTGTTTCCTCCTGCTGCTCTTTGCATGGCAATGGTGAAATCAATTTTGTTTCCGGTGTGGCAAACATCACATTTTTGATAAGTACTACCTTCTTTAACGCCAGTTACAGCCACTGCTTCGGGCATCCAAGCCGGGAAAATAACTCCAACAAAAGTGGTGAATGTTGTAGAAGTTCCTCCGGCGCAAAATATCAATTTGCCTCGGCTGTGAGCGTATTTTACACCATCAGAAATTTTCCCTACCGAAAATATGTACCCCATAGACATAGATATAATTTTTACATTCGGGTTATTACCTAAACCAGTAAAGGCATCCTTAACGCCATTTTGTTCGTGGTAGCCTTCCAGTAATACGTTTTCTGCCGCTCTGTAAGTAATTAAATTGGCATTATAGGCAACCCCAACAGGCAATCCTTTATCATTTCTTGGTGCAGCCGCAGCCGATGCCATGCTGGTTCCGTGTCCGCATAAATCACTAGGACCATCTGTGGTGCTGCTCCATGGCCAAATAGAATCTACAAATGTTCCAAATTTTTGAATAGTACGACCAGTTGATAATCCGTTGTTAAAACTAGAGCCTAGTAAAGTTTGGTTTGGTGACGTACCAGTATCTATAACGCCTATTGTAATTCCTCGTCCGGTGCTTACATTCCAAGCCGATGGAATATTATGCTGGTAAAATGCCCAAGGCACCTTTGCATTAGGAGTGACGGTAGTAAAATCTGCCGTGTTTAAAGTTGAAGCTTCAAATCCACAACCTGAACTTGTGCTGGAGCTTGTTTTCCCATTTTGATTTTTAGCGGTTTCGCCTAGAAATCGGTAATCAGCAGGCTCAACGTATCTAACAAATTTGGTTTGTCTTAAGGCAATAACGGTTTCTTGTTTGGTGATTACAACATCTATAAGATTCAAGTAGGCATCCGAAGCAACTAAAACATCCTTGATTTCTTTCCCTTCATATTTAGAAATAAGTTGCAGTAATTCCTCTTGCATTTTTTGATTGTTTGATGATTTACTTCTGTCAAAATCGGTTTCGGAATTTCCAAAACCAATTGTGATTAAGTTTTGTCCTTGCAAAGCGGCACTCCAAATCATTTGACTAGACATTTCACTCCATTGGAACTGTTTGTTTGAAGATAAAATTTGATTAATGGTAGTATTAATTTGTGTTGTGGTTAATGGATCTTTTTGCAAAGGATTTACCGCAACGGTTTGGTTTTCGCTTTCATCTCTGCTACAGGAGGTGAACACAATAGCGGTTACGAGTACTAATCTAAAAAGTTTAAATGTCATATTAGTTTATTTTTGGTTAATAGATTATGAATATAGCATTATTTTGTTATTAATTTTAGTAAACAACTCTATTTTAGTTAAATAGCACAACTATTAGTCTGTTTGTCTCTCATTTAGTACGAAGATATATTCTTTTGAAATTAAAATATAAGTTATTGTAAGTTAGTAAGATAATCTTGTAGCGAGTTAATAATGATATTTTGGTTATGAAGAATAAGATCAATAAAACATAAATGTTTACAGCCAACCAAATTTTAAACTTAACTTTTTTTCGTAGTTAAAATCTGTTATATTTTTCGAAGATTAGGTGCTTCGTTAAAGGAAGTTTGCAAAAGAAGGATTTTATTTGTAAACCAAATAAAAACTTTAAAAGGAATAGTATGAAAGAATTAGAAACTAAAATTTGTACAATAATAGAAAGGCTTAACACTATGAATGCACAAGGAAAAATACAAGTGCAGCACAAGATTTTAGCTGTTTTACTGAGTGTAATAGTAATTTTTCAATTAGGGAAATGTTTTGGAGAACTTATTTTTGATATCAATAATTAATTGCAAAAGCTTAAAAATTAATAATTATCATTTTTATATTCACTAATACTTGCTAATCAGGATAGTTGCAAGAAATAAAAAACAGCCTTTTAGAAATATCCAAAAGGCTGTTTTTATAAATAGGGTTTAATTACAATCCGTAGTTTACACCTAAACCAAATAATTGTCCAACTTGAATGCCTTTTATGGCATTATCATCATAAATGGCTTGCACAGCAATATTTGCTGATAAGTACTTATTGATTTTCATCACCACATTCAATTGGTAATCAAAATCAACATTTTGTGGATCATCAAGATAATTTGAATATAAATTCAAACGATTTTGAATTGACACATTGGTCATGACATTTACTTTGTAGTAAGCAGAGACACTAGCTCCAAACTCAAAACGAGAATTATCTCCTTGAAGCACACCAAATGACGGTCCAAATTCTGTGAAATGATCGTGCACAAATATGGCTTTTGCAGCAGCAGGTGCAATATTGACGCTTAAATTTTCGTTCTTTTTCCATAGCATACCTGGACCCATCTGGAAATAAGCCGGAGAAAAGAAATGTGATATTCTTAGGCCATTTTTATTATCTAGACCAGTGTCCATTTGAGTCTTAAAATTAAAGTAAGCCGAGTAGAACCAGTTTCCAGACGCTTTTTTACCCCACAAAGAATTAATTTCTAAACGGTCATCTGTTTTAGCGGTACGTTCGTTACCTTTTATTTTACTTAATCCGTATGCCAATATGAATTTATTATCCCAAACGACATCGTTTTTTTTATAATTGAAATCGTAGTTCAAACCAAAATTACCAGCAATGTTTGAGGTTCCCCCACCCAGCCATTCTTTATTGTATGAAGATTGACTAAAAAGTAAAGAAATATTTCCTTTCCTTGTCCAAGCTTTGGTAGAATCCTTAGGCGTTTCTTGAGCGTTTACAACTGATAACGCAAAAATAAATACAAGTGTAAGTAGTGTTTTTTTCATATTATTAAGTTTATATTCACAAATGTATATAAAAAAACAATACCACTATTATACTTAAATGCCTGTAAACAAGTATTGTATGTTGTAATTAGATTGTAAAAAATGCTTGGGGACCTAGAATAAATATGATCAAAATGTCCGTTGTCAAGATTTAGTTTTTGTAAATTAATTCACTGTAAATCAACATTTTAAATTTTATAAATGGATTTTTTTATCTTTATACTTGAATTTAAAATAGTAATTTCTATCTCAAAAAGTGTGATAAATTTTAACCAAAAAAGCACATTTTATTTTTTAGATAAAATACTCATATTTCCGATAAGGAACATAAAAACTATTTTTTAAACCTACAGAAAAGAGGAAATTGTTTGGTAAAAAGATTTTGTATTGTTAAAATGGATTTATTTTTTACTGTTTTATACAACGGCACTGCTTAACAGGCTTCGCTATACATATTTGCACAAGAGACTTTAAATAATGGCTCTCTAGAATATAAACTTAAAATGAGCATATATTTTAAACTAAAGTGGATTAGTTATAAGTTATTGATTTGGTTTTTTTAAATTTAAATGTATTTTTAAAAAGTTTTTCTATTTATCTAGTTACTAAAGTTTTTTGGCCTTAATATAAAAATGTCCTTCACATTAAAGTTAATCAATAAACCTATTGGGGCATTTAATAAATTCAAATAGGTTAGTATTGCACCTTATTAATTAGAAAGTTTCATATTGAAATACTAATTTTCTATACATGCAAAAATTAATATAGGTATTAACTTTGTGTATTTATTTATGGAGAAAATAGAAATAAGTACTGGTTGTAATTTTTTAGATAAAAAAAAATCATAAAAAAATGCCGCAAAATAGAAGTTTTGCGGCATTAAAAGAAAGGGTTATTTTTGATGTTTAGTGAGTATCGTGTTGATCTGTTTACAATCGGATGCGGAGTGTACTTCTAGCAAATCTCTTGTTTTTCCGTTTTTCAACGTTAGAAAATATTTTTTTCTTCCAAACGAAACACGTTCCTCAATTCCTATTATTTGATCTAAAGGAATATTTTCTGTAGCCGTTTTTTTGAAATAATAGAGATACAATCCTATGGCGGTTACCATGCCTAAAACCAACCAAATCAATTTCATAAATCCAAAAGCAACTTGAGCATTGGATAAATTTAAGATTGCATTGACAAAAGTCACGATCAGTAACAATCGTACTATAAGAAAATGGCTCTTCAAACCGTCTTTAATTTCGAGTGAAGCAGTTGCTTCATTATATTTGAATTTCATGTAAAAATCAACTTCTATTTAAAAACGTTATTCTCTTTTTTAATATCGGCCATTAAACTACTCGGGTCGATGGTAATGCTTTTAATTCTCGATTTTGATTTTGGAATGTTGAGTTCATACGTAGGATACGCCCAAGCCCAATCAGAAAGTACCGTTCTTTTAATTGCTGGGTACGGATTTTCTTTTTCAAAACTCATCATGCGTAAAGGCACATAGAAACTTTCTACTGTTCCATCTGTATATTCTACAAGCAAATCAATTGGCATTGGCATTCTACCAATTCGTTCTAAAACTACTTTGGTTTGACCATCATTTTCTGTTACTTCTTTAATTCCGTAATCAATCGTGTTGGTTGTTTGTGTCCAATCAGTAAGGTACCAATCTAAGTTAGCACCTGAAACTCTCTCAGCAGTTCTTTTAATATCATTTGGCGTTGGATGTTTGAATTTGAAATCGCTATAATATTTCTTTAAAGTCTTCATCAAATTGTCTTTCCCAATCAAATAGACTAATTGTGTCAAGAAAAGTTCTCCTTTACTGTACGAACTAATACTGTACACTCTATTTTCATCAAAACGATCAGCGTGAGTTCCTTGAGGCAATTCTTTACCTGAATTTACCATTGAAAAATATCCTGCGTAGCCACCCGAAAATGGGTTTTGTGCTTTTTTCTCTGCAAGTTCATTCATTCCTAAATCTTCTAAGAAAGATGTAAAACCTTCATCCATCCAACCGTGTTTAGATTCGTTTGAGGCCAATACGTGTTGGAACCAAGAGTGCGCCATTTCGTGAGCCGTTACACCTAACAATCCTTCAAATTTACCTTGACCTAAAATCAAAGTACACATGGCATATTCCATTCCGCCATCGCCACCTTGAATTACAGAATATTGCTTGTACGGATAATCGCCCACGGTTTTGTTGTAAAACTCCATCAATTTTACAGTCAACGGCTGTAAATTTTTCCAGTTTTCAATGTATTGCGGATTGTTTTTGTACAAAAAGTGAATGTCAACACCATTTGGACCTTTGGCAATATCATGAATATAGTTTTTATCAGCTGCCCAAGTAAAGTCGTGAACCATTGGTGCTTTAAAATGCCATGTTAGTGTTTTAGTTTTTTTAGGAATGGTAACCACTGCGCCTTGATCTTGGTATCCGTGACCAATTTCATTTGGATTTTGCAGGTAACCCGTTCCACCTAAAACATAGTTTTTATCAATAGTAATTTTTACATCAAAATCGCCCCAAACACCATGAAATTCTCTAGCAATGTATGGATCTGCATGCCATCCTTCAAAATCAAATTCGGCAAGTTTTGGATACCATTGCGCCATTGAAAGTTCAACACCCTCAGCATTATTGCGTCCAGAACGACGAATTTGTACCGGAACTTGACCGTCAAAATCTAGTGTAAAAGTTGTTTTTGAGTTGGGTAACATTGGCTTAGCCAAAGTAACTTCAAGTATAGTTCCTACTTCCTTTGCAGTAGCAGTAACACCATCTTGTTTGAAATTCGTTACGTGTAAAAATCCAATTTCGTTAGGCTTTAAGTTTTTGATACGACTTTCTTTAATTTCTTTGTCGCCCACTTTAACTTTAGAAACCATTCTTCCGTCAGGATCTTTAATGTTTTGAATGCGTACATCCATTTCGCTGCCAGGCTGAAAAGCATTATTGAACAAGTGGTAGTATACTTTTCTAAGTGTATCTTGAGAGTTATTGGTATACACTAATTCTTGTGTGCCTTTGTATGTATACGTTGAGACATCCATAGTAACAGCCATTTTATAGTCAACATGTTGTTGCCAATAATTTGAATTTTGTGCCCATAGGTTGCCAAAGCTAGATACTAATATGGTGCATAAAAGTAGTTTTTTCATAGGTAGTTAAAATAAAAATGGAAGGACAATTTGTCCTTCCATAAAATTAAGTTTTTTTTTAATTTATTTTGACATTTTCTCTGCCATTAACAAAGCGTTGTATGCATTTACAATTTTACCAGATTTAGATAATGTTGAAAACGAACGTTTGTCAGTTGCTTTTCCTCCAACAATAACTTCGGTCGTAATAGCTACACCAGATTCCATCAAGATTTGTTTTACTTGTTTAGCCGATAATTTTGGATAATACGAACGAATCAAAGCAGCAACCCCAGCAGTGTTTGGCGCAGCCATTGAGGTACCTTGTAAGTATTGGTATTCGTTGTTTGGAGTAGTCGCATAGATTTTTACACCTGGTGCAAAAACATCTACATTCAGTTTCCCAATGTTTGAAAAACGTGCCACAACTTTGTCTCCGTATTCAAAATTTAATGCTCCAATAGTAATTACATTATCCGCAAACTCTTTTACTTTATCTTCAGAGTCATTTGGAAAATTCTCAGCAAAATCGATGTCTTTTGCGTCATTACCTGCCGCGTGAACAAACAATACATCTTTTTTCTCCGCATATTTTAAAGCATCATAAACCCATTGTCTGTGTGGTGAAAAGCTTTTTCCAAAACTTCCGTTGATTACTTTAGCACCATTATCAACAGCATAACGAATCCCTAATGCAATGTCTTTATCGTACTCATCTCCGTCTGGAACGGCACGAACGGTTAAAATTTGAACGTTGTTAGCCACTCCGTCTCCACCTAAACTATTGTTTCTAGACTGTGCTACAATTCCTGCTACGTGCGTTCCGTGCAAAATTTCGTTTTTGTCTGGACCCATTACATTATTGTTACCATATTTAGTATCGTTAATGTCGTTAGGATTATCACCCAAAATCTTACGGTAATCTGTTTTAAGATTGTCACCATTTATAAGAGCATCTTGAGCGTCTTTTTGTTTTTGAACCGCTACTTTAAGTTCGGCAACAGGCAAACCATACCCTAACATTTGTACCATTGTAGCCTTACTTTTAAGCAACTCTTGATCTTGAGTGTCGATTGCCTTTACTTCATCAGCAGTATATACCGTTTTACCTAAATGTTTTGCAACAGCGGCATCACTTGATGCTAGTGATTCAATCATTTCTGTAGAGCGAGCCTTAATCATTGCTGCATCGGCAACTTTTTTATCATTTAAAGCCTTAGCTTCTAGGTATGTTTTTTCATCCACCAACGATTTATCCTTGATGATTCTCTCGTATTCTAGATTTTCCTTTGTAATGTCTCCCAAGAAATTCCAACCATGAATGTCGTCTATGTAACCATTTTTGTCGTCATCTATACCGTTACCCGCTATTTCTTTGGCATTAGTCCAAAGTACTGATTTTAAATCTTCGTGTTCAATATCTACACCCGAATCTACAATACCTACAATAACAGGTACACCTTTTTTATCTTTCAATAATTCAGCGTATGCTCTGTCAACGCTCATTCCAGGAATGGTATCTGTTACTATATCTAGGTGACTCCAACGTTTTAAATCATTTTCAGTAAGCGCCGCCTTCTTTTTTACATTTAAAGGTGCACTAATGGTAACTAAATTAGAAGTTGAAGCACTTGAAACTTGCTTTGCTGCTCCACAACCTACCAATGCTAAAAAAGCAAAAGCAGAAATGTAAATGGGTTTAATGGTATTCATTTGTTTGTTTTTGTTAATTTTTGAAATATTGGTCTAAAATAATTGATTTTGTTACACAAATAAAAGGATTAACACTATGTTAAGATTTCGTCACAGCGATATACCTCTCCTAGACGAACTCCTTTTTCAGTTTGTACCACAGTAACTATTTCATTATGCGCATCGTGCTCTAAAAACAAATAGTGGTTTTGTTCTACTGCAGCGTGCAAAAACTTACTTTTTTCTGGCATTGTCAGTAATGGTCGTGTATCATAGCCCATGACATACGGTATAGGAATGTGTCCGGCTGTGGCCAATAAATCAGCGCAAAAAACAATCGTTTTACCTTTATATTGAATGTGTGGTATCATTTGCTTCTCTGTATGGCCATCCACAAAAAAGATTCCAAATCCTAATTCTGATTTCTCAAGAAAATCACCTTCGGGTCTTTTTATAAAATGCAATTGACCACTTTCTTGCATGGGCAAGATATTTTCAGACAAGAACGAAGCTTTCTCCCTCGGATTGGGTTTGGTAGCCCATTCCCAGTGATTTTCATTCGTCCAAAATTTAGCATTTTTAAAGGCTGGTTCGTAACCCGTTTTGTCTTTATTCCATTGTACACTTCCACCACAATGGTCAAAATGCAAATGCGTCATAAAAACATCCGTAATATCGTTGCGATGAAAACCGTATTTTGCTAGAGATTTATCTAATGAATGGGAACCCCATAAAGAATAGTATCCGAAAAATTTATCAGATTGTTTGTTTCCCATTCCGGTGTCTATCAAAATCAAGCGGTTTCCCTCTTCAATCAATAAACAACGTGCTGCAATGTCAATGAGGTTATTTGCATCAGCTGGATTGGTTTTATTCCAAATGGTTTTGGGCACCACGCCAAACATAGCGCCACCATCTAATTTAAAATTACCCGTTTCTATTGGATATAGTTTCATAGTGTATCAAAATTGTATGCTCTAAAATTAAGCATATTTATTGATACCGAACTAAAAGTGTGTAAAAACAAATTGCACCAAAACCAATACACAACTGAGGTGTAATGATTTAAGTGCAATTTGATTTTATATTATTTTTTTAATCTTTGAAACAACTGTTGCAGTTTACCATTTGATTCAACTTGATGCGGAGTAGATTTAACCAATTGTCTAGTTGTTTCAATGCGCTGCTTTGTAACAGGATGCGAACTCAAAAACTCCGGGATAATTGCATCGCCTTCGTCTTGTAATCTTTTAAACAAGTTCAACATTCCGTTTGGATTGACCTTATTTTTAATTACAATAGCAAAACCTTCTCGATCAGCCTCTTGTTCAAACTCACGCGAAAACGACAACGATTGAAAACTATTTACGTTATCGCCTATGGTAGCCATAATTCCGTTAGCATCTCCTAAAATTGCCGAGATGAAAAGATACCCAGACAAGTTGCGGCAAAGCATTTTCATGGAATGTCTGTGATTGACGTGGGCTGCCTCGTGGCCCAAAAGCGCCACCAACTCATCGTAGTTTTTCATCTTGTCTACAATTCCGGAATAAACCACAATAGTACCATCGGGCAAAGCAAAAGCGTTCACTACATCCTCTTCTACAAAAATAAATTTCAAGTTTTTTTTGTTGTTCAGTTGCAACTCTTTTGCGAAAGCATTCAAAGCTTTGGTTTTCTTAGATTCGACCTCCGAAAACAGTAAATTGTCACTGATAAAGGTGCCACTTAAAGTATTATCATAACTTTCGGGAATAAGGACTACTGATTTTTCACCAACCCAAGGTATGGCATACAAATAAGTCAGTCCAATTAAGGCAAAAATAACCAACGCCAAAACGAGATGCATCTTGAAACCAGAAGCAAGCAATTTTTCATACCAATTGATATGGTTGTTCTCTTTCCTGAATTTCTGAATGGCCGCTCCAAATGTAGCATCGGTTATTTTAAGGATTGCAACACCATCAGTACTTTGTTTTTGCAACTGTAAATAGTTTCCAAAATTTTCAAAACTAACAGCTGAAATCAACCATCGCTCATGATGACCCGTTTCGGTTTCAAAAAGAAGCATGCCTTTTTGCGTATCCAAAAACAGTGAACAAGGCTGCGGAACAGCTGATTTACCATCAAAAAAAATTCCTACGGACTGATTACTCATACTTTATACTATAAAATCTATGTCTAAAAAGTCGCTAATATCATCACCTGTTGCGTCTTTAAAATTCTCTTCGGTTTGTTGCAAAGTGTTTAAATCGATCGTTCCATCAAGTTCAATATGATCAAATATGAACTTCATAGTTCTCGTAACAACCCAAGCATATCCTAGACCAAGCGTAAAAATAATCATTAACAAATTAATAATTATAAGACCTATAAAATCGGCTCCCGTAGCTGTTGATGTAAATTCAATTCTTTTGTCGTCTTTATGTAGCGATAAATTATTAACATAGTACTCAAAAATATCTTTTTGCCACCAAAAAGAGTAAATTCCCAAGGTTATAACACTTAAAAAGTAACCTTTAATGTTCATTAATAAATAATCCCCACCATCACCATCGTAATTCATTTCGGCATCACCAAAGCGAATGTTGCTCAAAACATAACTACGCAGGTTCATTTTAAACCAAGAACCATAAATACCAAGCGTTATTACAGTATAAAAAATCCATTTAAAAAAAAGTTTAACAAATTCATTCCTATCGCCTCTGTAACCAAAACGAACACCACGCCAAGATGTTCTTGACATTCTGTACTTATAAGAACCGTGAATTGCTAATGGCATAATAGCTATTACTATCAAATAAAACGATATCAATCCTACTGAGGGAAGGTCTAAATAGATGAAAAGACTTAAAATCCCAAACAAGATTGCAAATAATATAATGACTTTTATAAAACCCTTAAACATTTCTTTCCCAGTACCATGAAAAGCAAAAGCATCATCATTTAAAGTTGTTTGTCCAAACATAAATTGGAGCGTTTTGGCTTTCGCCCAAGGATAATAAATTCCTAATGTAACAATTGTTAAAAGCCAATTGACGATTACGATTCCAAAAAAAGCTTTGCCTTCTCCTTTAAAATCTAATTTGTACTCCATCTTTACAGGTAAAATTTCTTCCATAATAAGTTTGTTTTAGTTATTTGTAAGTTATAAGGGACTAAAAGTAATTTAATTTTTTGAAAAACAACTAATAAGTATTTTCTATTTGAAGATTAGTTATAAAAATGTTATTGATTATGGAAAAAGTATTTTATATAGTATCTTTGCGGTTAATTTAGACAAAATCAAGATAACACAATTGGCTTAAAATTTAAAGCTCTGATAATAAAGATGCTAGGTAAGTTTTAACAATCAATATGTTATTACAAAACAACATAAACATGATAAAAGTTTCTGATACTGCCAAAAAGAAAATTGTCGACTTGATGAAAGACGATGGTTTTGATGCTGCAACAGACTACGTAAGAGTTGGTGTTAAAAGCGGAGGTTGCTCGGGATTGTCTTATGATTTGAAATTTGATAATACAAAAGGCGACGACGATAAAATATTTGTAGACAACGACATTACAATTGCAGTAGAGAAAAAATCTTTTCTATACCTAGCGGGTACAATTTTAGAATTCTCAGGAGGACTAAACGGAAAAGGTTTTGTTTTCAACAATCCTAACGCAACGAGAACTTGCGGATGTGGAGAGAGTTTCTCTTTATAATAAAAAGTCATCAATCATAAAGTCGAAAAAATTGATTGACATTAAGACCAAAGTCTTTAAAAATTTAGACACAAATAATAAAGATTAGGATTCCATCTTACATCTTTAAATCTATCCATAAGAATGAGCAAATACACAGAAGACGACTTAAAAATCGAACTCGAAAACAAAGAATACGAGTATGGCTTTTACACCGAATTAGAATCGGAAACTTTCCCAATTGGGTTAAACGAAGATATAGTTCGTGCCATTTCTCAAAAAAAGGATGAACCGCAATGGATGACCGATTGGCGCATTGAAGCTTTTCGTGCTTGGCAAGAAATGACAGAGCCAGAATGGGCAAACGTACATTACGCGAAACCCGATTTTCAAGCAATATCGTACTATTCTGCACCAAAAGCAGTAGACCCTAATAAAACATTAGACGATGTAGATCCGGAGCTTTTAGAAATGTACAAAAAGTTAGGTATCTCTGTAGATGAGCAAAAAATGATGAATAATGTAGCCATGGATATCGTAGTTGACTCGGTTTCTGTAGCAACAACATTCAAGAAAACATTAGGAGAAAAAGGAATCATTTTTATGAGTATTTCTGAAGCTATAAAAGAGCATCCAGAACTAGTGCGTAAATATTTAGGAACTGTAGTACCGCAGAAAGACAATTTTTATGCTGCGTTAAACTCGGCTGTTTTCTCTGATGGATCTTTCTGTTATATCCCAAAAGGGGTGCGTTGCCCAATGGAACTTTCTACTTATTTCCGTATCAATCAAGCCGGTACAGGACAATTTGAAAGAACGCTATTAGTTGCAGACGCAGGAAGTTATGTTTCTTACCTTGAAGGATGTACGGCACCAAGTCGAGATGAAAATCAATTACATGCTGCAGTTGTGGAGTTGATTGCATTAGACGATGCCGAAATTAAATATTCAACTGTACAAAACTGGTATCCTGGAAACAAAGAAGGTAAAGGTGGTGTGTATAACTTTGTGACCAAAAGAGGAATTTGCGAGAAAAATGCAAAAATTTCTTGGACACAAGTGGAGACTGGTTCAGCAGTAACTTGGAAATATCCATCGGTAGTTTTAAAAGGGGATAATTCAACTGGTGAATTTTATTCTATTGCAGTAACTAATAATTACCAACAAGCAGATACAGGGACCAAAATGATCCACTTAGGTAAAAACACTAAATCGACTATTATTTCCAAAGGAATTTCGGCTGGTAAATCACAAAATAGTTACCGTGGTTTAGTCCAAATTAGCGCTAATGCTGATAATGCTAGGAATTTTTCGCAATGTGATTCCTTATTAATGGGGAATAATTGTGGAGCACATACATTTCCGTACATCGAAAGTAAAAATCCATCGGCAAAAATAGAACACGAGGCTACGACTAGTAAAATTGGCGAAGACCAAGTTTTTTATTGCAATCAACGAGGTATTCCAACTGAAAAAGCAATTGCATTAATTGTAAACGGTTTCAGTAAAGATGTATTGAATAAGCTGCCAATGGAATTTGCAGTAGAAGCACAAAAATTATTGGAAATTTCTCTTGAAGGGTCGGTGGGATAATAATTAGACTACGGATAAAAAACTAAATAAATCTTAATACCTTAATGGTTTAAAATAAAATCTAATGTTAAGTATAAAAAATTTACACGCCTCAATAGGTGACAAAGAAATATTAAAAGGGATTAACCTTGAAGTAAAAGCGGGAGAAATTCACGCGATAATGGGACCAAACGGTGCTGGAAAAAGTACTCTTTCGGCAATTATTGCAGGAAACGAAAATTATGAAGTGACTCAAGGAGAAATCTTTTTGGATAACGAAGACATTTCAGAATTGGCTCCAGAAGAAAGAGCACATAAAGGAGTTTTTCTTTCGTTTCAATATCCTGTTGAAATCCCAGGTGTCTCAGTAACTAATTTCATGAGAACAGCTATCAACGAAACACGTAAAGCAAACGGTCAGGAGGAAATGCCTGCCAACGAAATGCTAAAAGTGATTCGTGAAAAATCAGAATTACTAGAAATAGACCGTAAATTTTTGTCACGTTCTTTAAACGAAGGTTTTTCGGGTGGAGAGAAAAAGCGTAACGAAATTTTTCAAATGGCTATGTTAGAACCAAAATTAGCTATTCTTGACGAAACCGATTCTGGACTAGATATCGATGCTTTGAGAATTGTTGCCAATGGTGTTAACAAACTAAAAAGCGATAAAAATGCTATCGTAGTAATCACACATTACCAAAGATTGCTAGATTATATCGTTCCTGATTTTGTTCACGTTTTGTACAACGGAAAAATTGTAAAATCAGGCGGAAAAGAATTAGCCCACGAGCTAGAAGAAAAAGGATACGACTGGATTAAACAAGAACAAGAAGCTTAAAATTTTGTTTGAAGTTTAAAGTTTAAAGTTGCCTCATGATAACTTTAAATTTTTAAACCTTAAACTTTAAACAATATAAAAATGGAATTAAAAGAAAAATTACTATCGTCTTTTATGGCTTTTGAAGAGCGCATCGATGTTCATGCTGAACTTCATGATGTGCGCACAGCCGCATTAAAAAACTTTGAGAATAAAGGTTTTCCTACCAAAAAAGAAGAAGCTTGGAAATATACCTCGCTTAATGCGGTACTAAAAAATGACTTTACTGTATTTCCTAAACAAGAAAATACAGTGCAATATGCTGATGTTAAAAAATACTTTTTACACGAAATTGATACTTACAAAGTAGTTTTTATTGATGGTGTTTTTAGTTCACATTTATCAGCTACAACTCACGAAGGTATTGATGTTTGTTTATTGTCATCGGCATTAAACAAACCCAAGTATAAGGAAATAGTTGATACCTATTTCAACCAAATTGTCAACAAGGAAGAAAGCTTGACCTCACTAAATACGGCTTTCGCCAATGAAGGAGCGTACATCAACATTCCAAAAAATAAAGTAGCGGATAAACCTATTGAGATCATGTATTTTTCAACAGGAAACGAAGCCGCACTGCTAGTTCAACCGCGAAACTTAATAGTTGTAGGTGAAAATGCACAGGTACAAATCATTGAGCGTCATCAAAGTTTAAATGAGAATCCGGTACTGACAAATTCAGTAACTGAGATTTTTGCACAGAAAAGAGCTTTTGTTGATGTTTATAAAATACAAAACGATAGCCTTTCTGCTAACTTAGTAGACAATACTTATGTATCACAAAAAGAAGAGAGTAGTGTAGCGGTAAACACGTTTAGTTTTGGTGGAAACCTCACTAGAAACAATCTTAATTTTTACCACTTTGGCGAAAGAATTGTAAGTTATTTGAATGGTATTACCATCATTGGTGAAAAGCAACACGTAGATCATTACACCTTAGTACATCACGCTACACCAAACTGTGAAAGCCATCAAGATTACAAAGGAATATTTACGGATCGATCTACCGGAGTCTTTAACGGGAAAATCTTTGTAGAAAAAGAAGCTCAAAAAACAAATGCTTTTCAAAAAAGTAACAACATTTTATTGAGTGATAAAGCGACTATTAATGCCAAACCGCAATTAGAAATTTTTGCAGATGATGTAAAATGTTCACACGGTTGCACCATTGGTCAACTTGATGAAACGGCGATGTTTTACATGCAACAACGCGGAATTCCTAAAAAAGAAGCAAAAGCACTATTGATGTATGCGTTCTCAAATGCGGTAATTGAAAGCATCAAGATACCAGAATTAAAACAACGCATCACCAAAATTATTGCCAATAAACTAGGCGTAAAAATGGGATTTGATTTGTAGTTTTTAACACCAAACTCACTATACACAAAGGGCGCAGCGTTTTATAACTTTGCGCCCTTTCTATTTTATTTATTTTTTTACAGAACTTAGAATGTCTCGAAGCATACCATTAAAATCGAATTCCGAATTCTCTTTTAAACCCATTCTAACAATCACAATATCCATTGATGGAATGATGGCTACCATTTGACCTTGAAAACCGCTACAGTAATACATATCCTTTGGCACATCAGGGAAAAATCCTCCAGCGTTCAGCCAAAATTGGCCACCATATCTGCCTCCAGAAGTATTTGTAGGTGTTGCGGTGTATTTTACCCAACTTTCATTAAAAATTTGTTCTCCGTTCCAGTTGCCTTTGTGTAAATAGAGCAAGCCGAACTTAGCCCAATCCCGAGTAGTTGCCCAACCGTATGAGGAGCCTACATAATTCCCCTTCATATCCGTTTCGATAACCATAGAATTCATTCCTATTTTATCTATTAAGTCTGTGTACCAAAAATCTAAATATTCTTGATGTGTTTTGAACTGCTTGCGCAAAATACCAGAAAGTAAATTCGTCGTTCCTGAGGAGTAATTCCAATAGGTATTGGGTTTATGTGCGGCCGGTTTCTCAAGTTGGGAACGTGTCATATCCTCTGCTTGAAAAAGCATATTGGTCGCATCACAAATAGTTGCATAATCTTCTACCCATTGTAAACCAGAATTCATATGTAGCAAATCGCTAGTTGTAATTTGTTTGCGTTCGTCTTTGGACCATTCCGCAATCGGTGCTGGTGCAGCAATGTCAAATTTTCTTTGCTTCTCTAAAACTCCAAACACCGCACTCGTAATACTTTTGGTCATGGACCAGCCTAAAATTCTACTGTTTTTAGTAAATCCAGTATCGTATTTTTCGGCAATAATTTTGTCTTTATAAATTACTAAAAGTGAACGCGTTCTCTTTTTTAATTCTCCTTTTGTATCAAAAGCATTGGCTACAGCCGCATTCAATTTGGCATAATTCACATTTGAAAAAACAGTATCCTGGGTTTCTTTATTTCCGTACGGGAATGGGATGGTATTGTTTGGAACAGTTCTTTTAGGAACCAAATACGGTTTGCTAACATCAAAATCATCGTTGATTAAAGTAGCGCCTAAACCTTCACGGTAAATGGCTTTTCGTTCCTTTAAGCCGTACACTGATGCGCTCGCCCATTTTCCTGCTTCATCAATTTGGTTCGTAGCCAAATCAATCATGTCGATATCATTGTCACCTTTCTCAATTAGGGACTGCTCACGATGGTCTAAAAAATGACCAGAGGCAATACTTTTGGCTGAAAAGCCAGAAATTAAATCCAGTTTTGGATAAGTTGTAAATCCAAAATAACAAATACCGACAAGCAAAGCAATGGCAGCAATTTTGATAATTTTTTTCATAAGTACTTCTTTATCCTGCAATTTATTAAAAACATTTCAATCTTTTTGATTTTTATAGCATATACCTGCAAACTAAATTACCTATTACGAGATAACAAGAAACTATGAAAAACTTAGCTTTCTTAATTTCAAAACGGTTTAATTTCAGTACTTTTGTAACTAGATTTTTTCTAAATAATTATGCTAGACATTCAAAAAATAAGAGCCGATTTTCCGATACTTACACAAAAAGTAAACGGAAAACCATTAGTCTATTTCGATAACGGAGCTACAACTCAAAAACCGCAAGTGGTGATTGATGCGATAGCGAAATACTACCAAGAAATCAATGCTAATATTCATCGTGGCGTACATACTTTGAGCCAATTAGCAACGGATGCTTACGAAGAATCCCGCAAGAAAATTCAAAATCACATCAATGCAAAATTTGCTCACGAAGTACTTTTTACCTCTGGGACCACACACGGTATTAATGCAGTAACCAATGGATTTGCTTCGATTTTAAAACCGGGTGATGAAATTTTAGTTTCGGCATTGGAACACCACAGCAATATTGTGCCTTGGCAAATGTTGTGCGAACGTACAGGAGCTATTTTACGTGTCATTCCTATGAATACCGATGGCGAGTTGATTATGGCAGAATACGACAAATTATTGTCGGATAAAACTAAGGTTGTAACGGTTAATCATATTTCGAATGCTCTTGGAACAATCAATCCTGTTAAATACATGATTGACAAGGCGCATGAAGTTGGTGCTGCAGTTTTAATAGATGGTGCGCAAGCTGTTCCGCATTTAAAACCTGATGTACAAGAACTAGATTGTGATTTCTATGTTTTTTCAGGACATAAATTGTGTGGGCCAACAGGTACTGGAATTTTATATGGTAAAGAAGAATGGTTGAATAAATTACCGCCTTATCAAGGTGGTGGTGAAATGATCAAAGAAGTGACTTTCGAAAAAACAACCTATGCAGAGCTACCTCATAAATTTGAAGCAGGAACTCCCAATATTGCTGGAGGAATCGCATTAGGAACCGCTGTTGATTATATGAACGAAGTAGGTTTTGACAACATTCAGCAGCAAGAAAAAGAATTGCTGGAGTATGGAACCCAACAATTATTAACCATTGAAGGATTAAAAATTTACGGTACAGCCAAAGAAAAAACATCTGTAATTTCATTTAATATTGATGGAATTCACCCGTACGATATTGGCACCATAATTGACAAATTAGGAATAGCGGTGCGCACAGGACACCATTGTGCACAACCGATAATGAATTTCTTTGAGATTCCGGGAACCATTAGAGCTTCCTTTGCGTTTTATAATACCAAAGAAGAAATCGACAGTTTAGTTGCCGCCGTAAAAAGAGCTCAAAATATGCTTGCTTAACGTTAAACAATAACTATATGAAAACAGTACTTGCTTTAGTCGCTACCGTGATTCTTGGATCTACTTGCAGTGATAAGAACCAATCCGATTTAGAAAATACAGTGATTGAATACTCAGCCAATACGAGAGGCTTTTATCAAAAAATTACCGTAGCCAACCATAAGGTAAGCATAAGCAAGGACCGTAATGGAACCGATAAACCAACTGCAACTGCTATTTCTGATGCTGACTGGGAGAAACTTGTAACAGATTTTCAAACTATTCAGCTTGATGATTTAGCAACGTTAAAAGCGCCTTCTGAAAAACGATTTCATGACGGAGCTGCCATTGCGAATCTAAAAATAGTTCATAAGGAAAAAACATATCAAAGCACATCATTTGATCATGGTACTCCACCAAAAGAAATTGAAAAATTAGTTAACAAAATCAATGCTTTGGTTGAAACCAACTAAAACACATTAAAATAAAACCAATGACGATAAAAGAAATACAAGACGAAATTGTGGACGAATTCTCCCTATTTGATGATTGGATGGAGCGTTACGAATACATTATTGAATTGGGTAAAAAACTACCTTTGATAAAGGAAGAATACAAAACAGAAAACAATATCATCAAAGGATGCCAGTCAAAAGTATGGCTGCAAGGAGAACAACAAGAAGACACTATTGTTTTTACGGCTGATAGTGATGCCATTTTAACCAAAGGAATTATCGCCATCTTGATTCGAGCATTTAGCAATCAAAAAGCAGCCGATATACTTTCTGCAGATATGGATTTTATTGATGAAATTGGCCTAAAAGAACATTTATCGCCAACTCGCGCTAACGGATTAGTTTCGATGATAAAAAATATCAAAATGTATGCTTTAGCTTTTGAGGCTAAAAACTAATTTTATACGATCAAATGAAAAAATTGCTTTTAATAGTACTGATAACAGTCTCAAATATTATTAACTCACAAACAGTTGGTCCGAAAGAATACTCAAAAATTAAATTTGTCTATGAACAAAAATCAAATTTTCTCCTTGAAAATGACAAAGTTTATGCAGACACTTTACTTTTCAAATATGAATATCCACAATTAAAATTTTCAAAAACAGTAAGTCCTCTTGACTCGACTAAAATTATTGGATTTATTGAATTCAAAAATTTTAGTAAAGAAGATAAAAAAAAGCTGCAAAGTAACATATATCACACTACGCATACCATAGAGGGCACTTATAATGTGAAAAAGAATCGAACGAACTTACATTTTAAACGAGGAAGTAAAAAAATGAGAGAAATTTTTACGAGATATTTTGGAGGAGGCTTTAGTGATTTTCAGTTTGACGTAGTTATTGATTACAACTCACGACAAATCAAAACTAACTATCCGAGTCAAAATTATACTGAATCCTTAGATTCAAAGTTGAGAAAAATTAACTTTATAAATAATGATAACTCTATCGGAACATATACATTTCAAACTAAAAATAGTAACTATACCAATGTGGTGACTCTAAATAAAGAGTACAATAATTTAATTACACCTAAAGAAGTATTTTCAAATAATGAGTTTGGAATTAGTGAAATCGTTTCACTACACGATACAACCAAATTACGATCAGTTATCTACGAAAAATAAAAAAACAAAAAACATGACACAAGAAATAGACACTAACGAATTAGGAGAAGCAATCGTAAAAAAATTAAAAACTATTTACGATCCAGAGATTCCTGTAGATATTTACGAACTAGGATTGATTTATGACGTAATGGTAAATACAGATTACGAAGTAAAAGTTCTTATGACACTTACCTCACCAAATTGTCCGGTTGCAGAAAGTTTACCAAAAGAGGTAGAGGACAAAATTAAATCTATCGAGCATGTAAAAGATGCCGAGGTTGAAATTACTTTTGACCCGCCTTGGAGCAAAGACTTAATGAGTGAAGAAGCTAAATTAGAATTAGGGATGCTATAATAAGTCGTAAAGTTGAAAGTCATAAAGTCTCAAAGTAAAAGGCCTTATGACTTTCGATATTCGATTGCAAGACTTCAAAAATGGAAGAAATAATCAATAAAGTTGCCAATAGTGTGCTCGAAGTTTTCGATCTCGAGGATTATTATCCAAAGGGAATACGCACTCAAATTGACATCTCACAATGGCTTGTTGAAGGATTTTTGTTAAGAGAAAAAGACTTTAGAGAAAGTCTTAAAAATCACAATTGGTCACAATACCAAGATCATTACGTAGTCATTAATTGCAGTACTGACGCAATTGTTCCAGCTTGGGCATCAATTTTAGTAGCAACGCATGTAGCGCCTTTTGCAAAAAAAACAATCAATGGAACTTTAGAAGATCTTGATGCTTCACTTTACGAAGAATTGCTGCCAAATATCGACTACTCTGTTTATCAAGACAAACCCGTTATCTTGAAAGGATGTTCAAAAAAACCAGTTCCAACTCGTGCTTATGTAATTGCAGTACAACATTTACAACAAGTAGCCCGAAGTATTATGTATGGTGAAGCTTGTTCAGCTGTGCCATTGTTTAAGACTGGTAAAAAAGAGTAACTCTTGTGTTTAACGTGAACAACCGCAAGACTTTTTTTTGATTTTTTGTCAAAAAAGGATTTGATTTTAATGCATCAAAAGCACTTGTTTTTAAATGCTTAATTTTGATTTACAATTTATCTTGTAGGCACATTTATCAGGTTTCAATTTTAAGAAAAAAACATCATCTGGCTATAAAACGAACATTTTTGTGTTGCTGGACTTGGGTGTATCCTACAATAGAATTGATTACTTAGAAATCTAAAAGTGCCATAAAGAAATCACCTTCTGAATTTAAAATATTCGGTTAAAGGATGTTTCTTGTTTTTCAACATTTCAGAAACGAGTTCCATTCCAATAACTGAGAAGGTGATGCCGTTTCCGCCAAATCCCAAAACAAAATACGCGCTAGGAAAATTGGGATGTTTGCCAATGTAGGGTAATCCGTCCTTGGTTTCGCCAAAAGTACCTGCCCAAACAAAATCCATTCTGAAATCATAATCAGGTAAAATTTTCTTCAGATATTTAGTCAGTTTAGCAGACTTTTCGTTGAGTAAGGAATCTCTTTTTGCAGCGTCTACAAAATCTTCATCTTCGCCGCCAATAAGTAATCGATTATCATCTGTGGTTCGCATATACATGTAAGGTTCTGCTGTGTTCCAAAACAGCGTGTCGTTAAGATGTGATTGATCGTCTTCAAAACGTTCGCCCACAATGGCATAAGTAGATAGTAATTTTACAAACTTGTCTTTAATAATTTCGGTACTTTCAAAACCGTTGCAGTAGAGTATCTTTTTAGCAGTAATAGTAGTGCCATGTTCTGTTAAAACGGTTACGCCATTTTGTGTGTAGGTAACTTTTTTAATGGCGGTTTTATCAAAAATCTGCAATCCTTTTTTATGATTGTACGCTAGAATATCATGCGCTAATTGGAAAGCATCTATACTCCCGCCTTGCTCAGACAAGATGCCGCCATGCGAATGTTTGATTTTAAATTTTTTTTCAATTTCTTCGGCTTCCAGCCATTTTACCGGCATTCCAATTTTTTTTCGTGCTTCGAATTCTTTTTTTAACCAGACAACATCTTTCTTTAAAGCGGCAAAATAAAGGGATTCTTTTTTCTTGAAACCACAATCTGATTTTACTTGTTGTACGATTTTCTTCAAATCATCAATTGATTTGTAACACGCCCAATAACTTTCAACGGCCGCTTTTTCGCCAATCAAATCAATAAGTTGGTATAACGGCACGTCAATCTCATATTGCAACATAGATGTCGTAGCCGATGTGCTTCCGTGACCAATTTCTCTGCGATCAATAAGCACGGTTTTGTAACCATCCGCTATACATTGATGCGCTATAAGACTGCCGGTTATTCCGCCTCCTACAACAAGAACTTCTGTGTCCAAATTTTCTCTTACTGAGGGATAGGAATTGATGATTCCATTTTTTACCAACCAAAAAGGTTCACTTGATTTTAGTTTCATGGCGTTTTAGCTTTTATCAAATGTAATGATATTGAGGATGCTACATTTATTTTTTAAAGTTATAATGTTACATAATTATAAGATGATTTCTGTTGTATTTTTTATGAAACGATTGTTTTTTGAATGCAAGTATGGGTTTCTGTACATGAAAAAGTAGAAAACAAAAAAACGCCGCAAAAAAACAATTTTGCGGCGTTCTATTTATGTTCAAAAAGTTTACTTTAAATGCTCTAGCATATCCACTGTCATGGTTGCTAAATCAAACTCATGATTCCAGTTCCAGTCTTCGCGAGCGCTGCTGTCATCAATACTAGCGGGCCAGCTGTCAGCAATTTTCTGACGGAAATCTGGTTCATAGGTAATTGTAAATTCAGGAATATGTTTCTGGATTTCGGCAGCAATTTCTGTTGGCGTAAAGCTCATTGCAGCCAAATTGTATGAGGAACGAATCTTAATTTCTTCTACAGGCGCTTGCATGATTTTAATGGTAGCCGCAATAGCATCATCCATATACATCATAGGCATTTTAGTTTCTGAAGATAAAAAACACTCGTATTTTTGATCGGCGAGTGCTTTGTGATAAATATCTACAGCATAATCTGTAGTTCCGCCACCAGGAGGCGATGACCAGCTGATTAAACCAGGATAACGAATGCTGCGTACATCTACACCAAAGATATTGTGGTAATACTCACACCATCTTTCGCCTGCTTGTTTACTGATACCATAAACCGTTGATGGCTCCATGATGGTGTATTGTGGTGTGTTTTCTTTCGGGGTTGTTGGTCCAAAAACTGCAATACTCGATGGCCAAAATATCTTTTTTATTTTTCCGGCTTTCGCCAAATTCAAAACATGAAATAGAGAGTTCATATTCAAGTCCCATGCAAATGCTGGATTTTTCTCGGCTGTTGCCGATAAAAGTGCTGCCATTAAATATACATCGGTAATTTGATGTACTTCAACTAAATGCTCAATCTGATTAAAATCTAACGCATTTACCACTTCAAAGGGCCCTGAATTTACGACATCAATATTTAATTTACGGATATCAGAGGCTATAACATTTTCTGTTCCGTAAATTGCGCGTAACTTTTGCGTAAGCTCAGTACCTATTTGGCCACAAGCGCCTATAATTAATATTTTTGTACTCATTTTTTTTAAGTTTTGTTAAGCAAAGATAACGTTTTCGAAAATATCAAAAAATTATTAGAATCTTTATAAAAACATATAAAAATTAGTAATGTGCTATTTCTTACTGCTAATTGTTTGTTTTTTTATTGCTAAAATACAATATATAGGTACTAGATTGTTATTCGATTTCTATAATTCATAATTGTAAATTTACTTTGTAACTTTGTACTTTAACTTATGTAAAAATGAAATACTCTTCCTTTGTGTTCCTCATGCTGGTTTTACTTGTAAGCTCTTGTAAAGATGAGGTTGATAACCGCGTTTTGGAAAACAAAAAAGAAGTTCAAAAACAAGAAGTGATCTTAAAAAACATTCAAAAAAATTGGAATTTTTATGACACACCTCTTACTGATGCTTCCGAGAAAAGTTTGTCTTCCTGGAATGAATTCCGACTTTTTCTTGATGAATTATCTCAAAAACCAAAAAATACAGCAAACGCCTATCAGCGGAAAGCCAAAGCGCTTTCTAAAAAAGCAATTGCGCTACAGGATAGAATTCCTTTTGAATTTGATAAACCTCAAATAAAAAGTAGAATTGCAACCCTAGTTACTAAGGTAAGAATGCTTGACTTATTTATACACCTGGATCAAATTCCAGATAAAAAAGTGGTTCTTTTGATAGCAGAAATAAATCTAGAATTAGTTTCGTTACAAAGACAAATGGATAAAATTGTAGAAAAAAGTAAGATCCCGCTAGAAGAAGGGGAATCTGAGCTTAGACGAATGCTAGATTCTACACGAGCAATTCCAAATACACCAATAATAGACCCAAATATACCCCGAGTTGAGTAAAACTGCCCTATACACGATCTATGATAATACGCCTCAAAACCTGCAAATTGTTGCGTGTTTACAGGATAACAACGCCGTAAAAATGCATTTGTCGGGACTCTTGGGTTCGGCAGTGTCATTTGTAATTCGCTCTATTTTCAAAAAAGCAGAGTTGCCTTTTTTAATTGTTTTAAACAATAAAGAAGAAGCGGCCTACTACTTGAATGATTTGGAACAGATTATTGGAGAGCAAGACGTACTTTTTTATCCTGGTTCCTTTCGTCGCCCGTATCAAATTGAGGAAACAGATAACGCTAATGTACTGCTTCGTGCTGAAGTATTGAATCGTATTAATTCTAGAAAAAAACCCGCCGTTATTGTCACGTATCCCGAGGCTTTATTTGAAAAAGTGGTTACCAGAAAAGAGCTGGATAAAAACACCTTAAAAGTGGCAATCAATGATAAAATTTCGATAGATTTCATTAACGAAGTTTTATTTGAATACGAGTTTAAAAGAGTAGATTTTATTACAGAGCCTGGAGAATTTTCGGTTCGTGGAGGAATCGTGGATGTATTTTCATTTTCAAATGACGATCCGTACCGAATTGAGTTTTTTGGGGACGAAGTAGAGAGTATTAGAACCTTCGATGTAGCAACACAATTGTCTATTGCAACTCAGAAAAAGATCACTATAATTCCAAATGTTGAAAACAAAGTTTTTCAGGAAAATAGAGAAAGTTTTTTAGATTATGTTTCAGAGAAAACGGTCATTTTTATTCAAAATACCGAAGATTTTTTAGCACAACTTGACAAGCAATTTGGGAAAGCTGAGGAAGCTTTTGCAAAATTATCACAGGAAATAAAACGCGCTTCACCAGAACAATTGTTTCTGAATCAAGCCGAATTTATAAAAAGAGCTTTGGATTTCTCGATCGTCGAATGGAGTTCGAAGGCCATCTTTAGAACCACCAAAAAATTTGAATATCACATAAAACCACAGCCGTCATTCAACAAACAATTTGATTTGTTGTTGAATAATTTAAATGAAAATCATTTCAATGGCTACAAAAATTATTTGTTTTGTTCGAATGATGCGCAAGCCAAGCGTTTTCATGATATTTTTGAAAGTTTAGACGAAGCCAATTCCGAAAACATTCGCAAGCAATACAATACTGTTGTGTTGCCGTTGTATCAAGGTTTTGTGGACGAAGAAAACCAAATCACGTGTTACACCGACCACCAAATTTTTGAACGCTATCATAAATTCAGCATCAAAAATGGCTATTCGAAAAAACAAAATATCACTTTAAAAGAACTCACGACACTTTCGGTTGGGGATTATGTTACGCACATTGACCACGGAATTGGACGCTTTGGAGGGTTGCAAAAAATACAAGTCGAAGGCAAAACACAAGAAGCGATCAAGCTCGTTTATGCCGATAATGATATTGTGTATGTGAGTATTCACTCGCTGCACAAAATTTCAAAATACAACGGAAAAGACGGTACGCCACCCAAAATATACAAATTGGGTTCGAATGCGTGGAAAATTTTAAAACAAAAAACTAAAGCACGTGTCAAGCATATTGCCTTCAATTTGATTCAGCTGTACGCCAAAAGAAGACTCGAAAAAGGATTTCAGTTTGCGCCCGACAGTTACTTGCAAAATGAATTAGAAAGTTCGTTCATTTACGAGGATACGCCAGACCAAACTAAATCAACGGCTGAGGTAAAAGCAGATATGGAGAGCGACCGTCCGATGGATCGCTTGGTTTGTGGAGACGTAGGTTTTGGTAAAACCGAAGTGGCTATTCGTGCGGCTTTCAAAGCAGTGGATAACAGCAAACAAGTTGCCATTTTGGTTCCCACAACCATTTTGGCTTACCAACATTACCGCACTTTTACCGAGCGATTGAAAGATATGCCCGTTTCAATAGGGTATTTAAACCGTTTTAGAACTGCCAAACAAAAGGCCGAAACACTAAAATTATTAGCCGAAGGTAAACTCGATATTGTGATAGGAACGCATCAATTAGTCAATAAAAATGTAGTTTTTAAAGACCTTGGTTTGTTGATTGTAGATGAGGAACAAAAATTTGGTGTAAACGTTAAAGACAAACTCAAAACCATTGCTGCTAATGTGGATACCTTAACACTAACAGCAACGCCTATTCCTAGAACCTTGCAGTTTTCATTGATGGCAGCCCGAGATTTATCGGTTATTACTACGCCTCCGCCCAATAGATATCCTATTGAAACTAATGTGGTTGGTTTTAGCGAAGAGACTATTCGGGATGCTATTTCGTATGAAATTCAGCGAAACGGACAGGTTTTCTTTATCAATAATCGAATAGAAAATATTAAGGAAGTAGCTGGAATGATTCAGCGTTTGGTTCCCAATGCTAGAGTAGGTATTGGTCACGGCCAAATGGATGGCAAAAAACTCGAAGAATTGATGTTGGCTTTCATGAACGGAGAATTTGATGTTTTAGTCGCAACAACCATTATCGAAAGCGGATTGGATGTTCCAAATGCAAACACGATTTTTATCAATAATGCCAATAATTTCGGACTGTCTGATTTGCATCAAATGCGTGGACGTGTAGGACGTAGCAACAAGAAAGCGTTCTGCTATTTTATCTGTCCGCCATATTCAAGTATGACCGAAGATGCTCGTAAACGTATTCAAGCCTTGGAACAATTTAGTGAATTAGGCAGTGGTTTCAATATCGCGATGAAAGATTTAGAGATTCGTGGAGCAGGAGATTTATTAGGCGGCGAGCAAAGCGGTTTCATCAACGAAATTGGTTTTGATACCTATCAAAAAATCATGAACGAGGCTATTGATGAGTTGAAGGAAAATGAATTCAAGGATTTGTATCCCGAGGAAAACAATTTAGAAACCAAAGAATACGTCAAAGAATTACAAATTGATACTGATTTTGAACTGTTGTTTTCAGATGAGTACATCAATAATGTAGCAGAGCGATTAAGTTTGTACAATGAGCTAGGCGATGTAAAAAATGAGGAAGAGCTTACTGTTTTTCAGGATAAATTAATTGACCGTTTTGGTCCAATGCCGCCACGTGCCAAAGCTTTGATGAACAGCATACGCATTAAGTGGATTGCTACACGGGTAGGAATTGAGAAGTTAGTGATGAAGCAAGGCAAAATGATTGGCTACTTTGTCTCAGATCAACAATCGGATTACTACCAATCCAAACGATTTATGCAAGTAGTGAATTTTGTTCAAAAAAATAGTGCTATTTGTAAAATGAAAGAAAAGCAAACTCCAGCAGGATTGCGTTTGCTATTAACTTTTGATGATGCTAAAACTACTCGCAGGTGCTTGGAATTGATGGAGATGTTGGGTGGGGAGTAAGATATTGTCAAAGCTTCCAGCCTTTTGAAGGCTGGAAGCTTTGTTTATTGTAGAATGTTCTTAATTCTTCAAATCCTTTATTACTTTAAAAGCAACATCAACTTGTTCTTCACTTACTAAAATAGTGAACTCGTTTGATGTCGAAATTACTTCGTTGATGATAATTCCTTCCCAAGCCAAACGTTGAAAAATGAAATAGTAAATTCCAGGAACTACAATATTTTCTTTGGGTAATTTTACAGTAATTGAGGCTAGATCATCTAGTTTTTGAATCAATTTTTCACTTGCAAAATGTTTGTCTACAAGATGATTGATGCTGTTGCTTACTACAATATTCGTTTCGTTTACCCCTCTGGATGAAGTGTAAAAAATGTCTGGCAATGCATTGATATCCGCAATTAAATCGGCTTGTTTGTTCAATATCGTTTCTGAGGCTGCAAAAGTATAGTCTGTCAAAGCTGATCGAACGGTGATTTCGCCAATATTTTTTATGACTTTATTGATCTTGTGGTTGAGTCTAAAATCCAGCTCCTCTGTTAATCTCTTCAATGCCATCACCACAGCACCTTGTTTCACTTCTTTACCAAATTCACTCTCCAACTCTGTCATTATATTTCTTGATAATGAAGTTAAATTGATGATGCCTAGTGATAATGCATTCAATAAAAAAGGTTTTGTTTTGATGTAATTTTCAACAATTGAAGAAACAGTTTTCATGATGGATTTTTTTAGTTGGTCGTTATTTTACACGTAGTTAGTGTGTAAATAGAGCGCAAAGATAAATAAAAAAACATTTTGTTACAAATATAACATCTAGAAAATATGTTTAAAAGTGATAGAACGCATCGATAAGGTGCTCAATCACAAAAGATTTATCCTCTTTATGAATGGCTATAATATCAAAACGAACTTCGAGGTCAAGATCATTTTGAGTGACAAAAGCATCTACAGCCTTTACTAAGAGTTGGATTTTTTTTGGTTTCACAAAATCCTGTGGTAAACCAAAATCCAAGGAAGATCTTGTTTTTACCTCGACCACAGCAAGTACACCTGCTTTTTGAGCAAGGATGTCAATTTCTGCTTTTTGAAACGTATAATTGGTTTGCAAAATAGTGTAGCCTTCCTTTTTGAGGAATTCAACAGCCATTTCTTCTCCAAGTTTACCAAGTTCGTTGTGTTCAGCCATTTAAAAATTTTGTTTCAAGTTTTTAATTTCTGCAACTAAAATTTATCAATGAAAAAAACATAATTCAGTGTACTGCAGACGTTCCCAAACTGCTTCTGTCAAGTCTCCCACTCCTGCGGAGGGGGTCGGGGGGAGGCTTTTTTTATTCAAATGTAAGTGTTCCGCCCTTTTCCTGCACATCTAGTGTGACCTTACTTCCCAAAATCAATGCTCTATTGTCTTGAATGTGCCCCGCCGGAAAATTGTACAATATTGGAATGGAGTATTTTTGTGTAACGTCTTCAATAATTTCGATCGCATTTTTTCCCCACGGAATATCGTTGTCTTTCATTTTAGTCATAGATCCTACCACAATTCCTTTGATACTTTCGAGGCAACCGTTGCGTTTTAAGTTCATCATCATACGGTCAATATGGTATAAATATTCATCTAAATCTTCGATAAATAAAATTTTATCAGAACAATCAATTGCAGATGTAGAGCCAAACAGACTGTACAAGATGGATAAATTTCCGCCAACTAATTGACCTGTTGCTTTTCCGAGTTTGTTTTTTGCAGTTGCGGCAACCTCATAAGATAACTTTTCTCCAAACAATGCCATACGTAATGATTCAACTGCTTGTGGAGTCGCTCTTGGTGCAGTGAGCGGCATGATAGCATGTAGGGATTGATAACCTAAAGTATTCAAATGACTGTGTAAAACGGTCACATCGCTAAAACCAACGATCCATTTTGGATTATTTTTAAAATTTGTAAAATCTAGTAAATCGACCATTCGAACCGTGCCATAGCCGCCTTTCACACACCAAATTGCTTTAATATTAGGATTGTCCAGTTGCGCTTGAAAATCGGCTGCGCGTTGCTCGTCTGTGCCAGCGAGTTGGTTGTTGTCTAATCCAATCGTTTTTCCAATGATTACCTCAAGGCCCCAACTGTGTAGCAAGTCAATTGCTGGCTTTAAGTTATCATCAATATTTTTTCTGGCTGTTGCTACAAGGGCAATTGTATCTCCTTTTTGTAAATAAGGTGGTGTTATCATAGTGGGTTGTGATTGACAAGGTAATGTTCGAAAAACAAAAATAAACAATAGTACCCAATAAAAAATGGGATTATAAATGTTGTGTGTATTGGTATACTGTTTCATCAAATTAAGCAACACGGTTTTGATTTCAAAGATAGTCATTTAAGAAAGAATACGAAATTCGATACAAATCACTATTTTTATCCTGAATTAATTGATTTTAATTATGTTGTACTTTAAAGTTACGTTTTACAAAACCCTATTAGCACTCGTTTTTTTGTTGGGTTGGAGTTCAGTTGGGAATGCTCAGTCCAAAAAATACATTATTCATACTGTAGCTTTTTATAATTTCGAAAATTTATTCGACACCATAAACGACCCAGACACTTATGATGAGGAGTGGACACCTAAGGGCACCCAGAAATGGACGTTCGATAAATATCAAAAAAAACTTAGTAATCTAGCTCGTGTGCTAGCCGAAATTGGTTCTTCAGAAAATCCAGATTCACCCACATTCATTGGTGGATGCGAAATAGAAAACCGTGCTGTACTAGAAGACCTTGTGAAAGAACCAAAAATCATTGATAAAGATTACGGAATCATACATTTTGATTCGCCCGATAAAAGAGGAATCGATGTAGCCTTATTGTATCAAAAAAAGAAATTCCAACCTACTAGCTTTAGCAATATCCCTTTATATCTTTATAAAAAAGGAAACTCACAAACTGAAGAGGTTCTCGAAAAAACTGAGGATATAACAGATGATAAACCTCAAGTAAACACTAAAAATTATAGAGTATATACTAGAGACCAACTTTTAGTAACTGGTTTTCTAGAGGGTGAGGAAGTCCATATTATTTTGAACCACTGGCCATCGCGTTCTGGAGGTGAAAAAAAATCAAGCCCGTATCGCGAGGCAGCAGGCTTATTGAACAGAAAAATAATTGATTCTTTGCAGCGCATTAATCCTGAAGCAAAAATCATCACCATGGGCGATCTCAATGATGGACCTTATAATAAAAGCGTAAAAATAGGGCTTGGCGCCAAAGCCAAAAAAGACTCCGTACCACAATTTGGGATTTACAACCCCTTCGAAGAAATGGCTCAGAAAGGTTTAGGTACCATTGCGCACCGAGATGCCTGGGATATTTTTGATCAAATAATGCTTTCCGAAACTTTAATTCGTTCCGATTTCTCCAGCTATCGTTTCTGGAAAGCAGGTATTTACAACAAGTCTTTTTTGATACAAAGCAGTGGGCAATACAAAGGATATCCGTTGCGTCATTCAGTATCCGAAATTGGTTTCAGCGATCACTTTCCCGTTTATATTTATTTAATCAAACAAAAATAAGGCTAAGCTACCTTCGTTTTTTTGTCAAAAATTAGTCGCTTGATTCATTTAAAATCTTAGTACCTTAGTGGCTTAGTAACTTTGAAACTCATACTAAAATGGCAATCGCAAAACCTTTCAACCTCAATGCATGGATTAATGAGAACCGTCATCTTCTTAAACCGCCCGTGGGGAACAAAAATTTATATACAGAGTCTGGTGATTATATCGTTATGATTGTTGCCGGTCCAAACGCCCGCAAAGACTACCATTACAATGAAACCGAAGAACTATTTTACCAACTCGAAGGTTCTATAAAAGTAATTATTCAAGAAGATGGAGAGCGCAAGGAAATGGAATTGCATCCTGGCGACATGTATCTTAATCCAGCCAAAACGCCTCATTCGCCTGTGCGTTCCGAGGGTTCTATTGGGCTTGTCATAGAAAGGAAAAGAGCAGGACAAGGATTTACAGATGGCCTGCTGTGGTTTTGTGATTCGTGCAACCACAAACTTCATGAAGTCTATTTTGAACTGCATAATATCGAAAAAGATTTTTTGCCGCATTTCAAGCATTTCTATAATTCCGAAACATTACGCACTTGTAATTCGTGTGGCACAGTCATGCAGGCCGATCCAAAATTTATAAACAAAGACTAGTTTATCTAGGAGCTATTCCCGTCATCCGCTGTATCTTTTATTCCTGCAAAGGCAGTCATAAAAGGATGCCGCTACTACCGGGGCTAGAAAATAGTACATCAAATAGACGATATGTTTTTTCATTTTGAAATTTCAATCACGGCACAAACTCAAATACGGCGGTGTTTTCACATACAAATTTATAGATTCAATTAAGTAAAATTGCAGTTTCACACTGTTGTATTTCAAGTCAAATCAATATATTTGTAAAAAAATATAACAATATTTAATAAAAAAGTTACAATGATAACAATAGCAGATCAATTCGGAATGAAAGAAGCATTGGCGCAATTGGGCGTACAACCCATAAACGAAGGAACGTCAACAGGAATAAATCATTTTTCAAACGGTGAAATTCTAGAAAGTCATTCACCAGTAGATGGCCAGCTGATAGCTTCGGTAAAAACAACAACCGCTGCCGATTATGAAAAAGTAATGCAGACTGCTACTGAGGCATTCAAGACTTTTAAAACAATGCCAGCGCCACAACGCGGTGAAATTGTACGCCAGTTTGGTGAAAAATTACGTAAAAATAAAGAAGCTTTAGGCAAGTTAGTTTCCTATGAAATGGGGAAATCATTGCAAGAAGGATATGGAGAAGTTCAAGAAATGATTGATATCTGTGATTTTGCAGTAGGATTATCTCGTCAATTACACGGTTTAACCATGCACTCTGAACGTCCTGGACATAGAATGTATGAACAATACCATCCTATGGGAGTTGTGGGAATCATTTCGGCATTTAACTTTCCAGTAGCAGTTTGGGCTTGGAACACAGCATTAGCATGGATTTGCGGCGATGTTTGCGTTTGGAAACCTTCTGAAAAAACACCTCTTTGTGGTATTGCTTGCCAAAATATTATTGCCGAAGTAATTAGAGAAAACAACCTTCCTGAAGGAATTTCTTGTTTGATCAACGGAGATTATAAAGTAGGCGAAATGATGACTAACGACAAACGCGTTCCGTTAATTTCTGCAACTGGTTCTACTCGTATGGGGAAAATTGTAGCGCAAGCGGTTGCTGCTCGCCTTGGAAAATCATTGTTAGAACTAGGTGGAAATAATGCCATCATTGTAACTCCAGATGCGGATATAAAAATGACAGTTATTGGTGCTGTATTTGGTGCGGTAGGAACAGCAGGACAACGTTGTACTTCAACACGTAGATTGATCATTCACGAAAGTATTTATGATACGGTAAAAGATGCCATGGTATCGGCTTACAAGCAATTGCGTATTGGTAATCCATTAGATGAAAACAACCATGTTGGGCCATTAATTGATACTCATGCTGTAGAAATGTATAATAAAGCATTAGAAAAAGTAGTTGCCGAAGGTGGAAAAATTCTTGTAGAAGGCGGAGTACTTTCTGGTGAAGGATTTGAAAGTGGTTGTTATGTAAAACCTGCTATTGCTGAGGCTGATAACACTTTTGAAATTGTACAACACGAAACTTTTGCACCTGTATTGTACTTATTAAAATATTCAGGAACGGTAGAGAATGCCATTGCAATTCAAAACGGAGTGGCACAAGGATTGTCATCGGCAATTATGACCAACAATTTGCGTGAAGCAGAATTATTCTTATCAGTAACGGGTTCTGATTGTGGTATAGCAAACGTAAACATTGGAACTTCAGGAGCTGAAATTGGAGGTGCTTTTGGTGGTGAAAAAGAAACTGGTGGCGGTCGTGAGTCTGGCTCTGATGCTTGGAAAGTGTATATGAGAAGACAAACCAATACCATCAATTACACTACGAGTTTACCCTTAGCGCAAGGAATCAAATTTGATTTGTAATCGAATAAATAGAAATACTAAAAAAGGCAATTTGAAATTTCAAATTGCCTTTTTTTTATTTTAAAATAGTTTTGTTTTACAAATTGAAAGAAGCGCCTACATTAAAAGTAAACTGATTGTTTAATTTGTCAAAACCGATAGGATTCGTTTTGTAGCTAGCAATAGGAATTCCAGCTTCGGTAAAAATTCCGAAACCTTCAGTAAAGAAATAACGGAAACCCAAGTGAGCACCAAAATTGCGCAAACCTAAATCAAGACCAGGATAGATATCCATTTTTGGGTCTAGTTCAAATACATTTCCTAAATTAGCGTTAAACCTTCCTTTTACGTCAATTCTATCTCCAAATTCTGGTTTGCTTCCCAGCGCATCATTCGACACAGATAATAAATAAGAAGACGCAATCCCGAAAGACATGTTTTCACCCAAACCAAAATCTGTTGCAACTCTTATTCCTGAACCTCCATTTTGAATTGTTGCACCAAGGTCAAATTTCACATCTCCAGCCCCTTTAAAAGCTTGAGCTTGTGATAGTCCAACCGTTAATAGCAACGCTAGTGTAATAATCTTTTTCATACTTATTTTTTTTTAATGGTGTAAAAGTACTGCAATAATAATTAATTTCTTCCTTTTTCGTCAAAATACAATTGATGTAAAGGCTCACTTTGCCAGAACTCTTTAGTATCCACATCCAAAATTGTTAATGAGCCTTTGAAGGCAGCACCAGTATCTATATTCCAAACATTTGCTTTTTGTACGGGTGTTGTTTCTCCTATACGAGTCACGGGTGTATGTCCAATGTATATTTCTTCATACAATGTAAAACGTTTGGGATAAAAAGGGTGATCCGTTTTCATTCTGTCATCCAGCGCTAGCGCTGTTTCCCACAAGGTTCTATCCCAGTAAAACTGTCCCGGAAAATATTCAAAATTAACTCCGTTTATATTTGTGAAACCAGCATGAACATACAAGCGTCTTTTATCATCAAGATGGTAATTTTCTAATGATTTTAAAAAAGCAATGTGTTTTTGTTTTGTAACTACACTTACAAGTTCATAGGCGTTTACGGTCGCTTCGCCGCCATGTTTATACCATAATAGATTGTCTTTACTCTCATCAAGCCATTCTAGTAACAAATCATCGTGATTGCCACGTATACAAACACAATTTTGTTTTGTTTGTAAATCTATAATAAAATCCAGTACCTGAGGAGATTGACTCCATCCGTCAACATAGTCACCCAAAAAAATAAGGGTGTCGTTTGTAGTGACTTTGGCTCTTTCCATAATTTGATGTAGAGCTCTTAAACCACCATGGATGTCGCCTATTACAAGTGTCCTCATGTACTTATTGTTTTTTTTAGTATTGCAAAAATACTAGAAAATTATTCTATTTTTCACTTTATTTATATTACAAAATTCGCACCTCTTTTTTTAAATGCAAATAGTATTTAAAGGTGTTTTTTAATTTTTTTAATCATGTAGTTTTGTATTATAAAAATCACGGTTTTAGGTGAGTAATTATTTAGTTTTTTTAGTTTAAATTTACAAAAAATACTAAATTTATTTAAAATGGGCGTAATTGTAGAATTATCATTGCTTGTAGCTAAATTTATTTGCCAATTAGTTAAAGAATTGGTAGCTTTTTTTTAGCGGAATTCCTTTTCTCTATATTTTAACTTTTTACTTTTTTAAAAAATGTAAATGGTTAGGTTAGTGTTGGTCTGAATAAAAAAAACGTGTTTAGTATTCTGTTTTTCTAAAATTTGGGATGAACAATAAAATCTAATCATTTTATTGTACGTCATATTTCATCTTTCTCAAAATCCGTAATGATTCCTTAAACGATAAATACACTTGGTTAAAAGGTTTTAATATTAGTTTAGCATCAATCAGTTTTTGTTTGGCATCTTCAAAACCGTTCAGGTAACAAATCATTAAGGTAGAGGGTAAGTTTTCTAAATCTTTGTTTTCTCTAACACTCAATTCAAATCTCTTTTCTAGCTTTTTTAAAATACTAAGGTTCACATTATAAATGTGAAATAGTAATTTTTTATTGAATTCTGGCGGTTGAAATAAAAACTCTCGTTCAATTTTATAGTATCCATTATCTTGAAAATGGATGGTTTGTTTTTCAAGTGGGTAATAGCTTGTTTTGTCATTTAAACCCAATGGAACATATTCAATAATAGTAAAAGTATCTTCGTCAAAAGTGATTTCAACCACATCTTGAGCAGAATAAAAGAGTTTAATTTGCTCATTAATCAATTCAATATCTACACGTGAAAGATAGGTTTTGTCTCGAGATTTTTTAGTAATTCCTGCCCAGCAAATAACAAATAATTCTTTGAAGACTTTGTATTTTGGTGACATATCCTTGTGCCGAAGGTTCATAAAATCCATAACACCATCAAGTGTATTTTCAATACTATTTCTAGAGTTGTTTTCTATACCAATAACTGTCTCCGTGTTTTGATAATTTTTTTCAAAGTCTCCGTCAAGTGGTATGGTATTGCTGCCGCGTCTAATAAAAATAGATGAAATAGGAATGGTATGAATTCCTTTTTTAAAGCACGAAATTTTGTTTTTTGGTTTTATAGTCACCAAGCCAACAACTTTGTCTTTTGGCAAATTTGGAAAAGGAACATTCTCGTATTGAATTTTGGGCGGATTTTCTAGATAGGCGTTTACAAGATTTTGGATACGGCTATCGTCAAAAAAATCATCACCTACAATTGTATTTTCTTGATCTTCAACTCCCACAACTATGTATGAATTATTAGTAGGATTTGAGTTAGAAAGGGCGCAAATATGTTTTAAAAATTTTGCTTTTCCCTCACGGGAATGCAAGTTCAACTGTCTTTTTTTATCATAAAAACTACTCTCGTCATTATGAGCGAGTAAGTTTTTAATAAGAAGACGTTTGTTGATCATCGTTATTTTTTATTATTTATTTCTATTTTTATTGTTGGCAAGACAGAGTTATTAGTCATATTTTGATCCTTTTCTGTCAGAACTCTTTAAAAAATTCATGAATTTTGAAATTTGGTCAATTATAATTTGAGATTTTAAAGTTAACTCCAAAAACTTTTCTTCGTTGATATGTTTTCTGTCGAAGGTACGCTGTAATTGTGCTTTTGTTTCACAACATGAACCTCTTGAATAACTCAAAAAAGTAATAAATTCTTTGTTTCCTCCGCGACCAAAACCCTCAGCAATATTATCCATAACTGACCCAGAAGAACCATTGATTTGACCCCTTAATTTATAATCTTGACCAAGAGTTGTGTTTTGAATCAAATGCCAAACATGATTGCTTTGTTCTCTGGCTAATTGATAAATTCCCATTTCCTCAAAAGAATTGTAATTCGCCATATTCGAAGATTTTATAAATAATCAATAGAAATAAATAATAATCAATAGAAATAATAATTAATCTCTTTTTAAAATAGTAGCTGCTGCTTGGGCTGTTGGTAGCACCATCAAGTCGGCAATGTTTACGTGATAGGGTCTAGAAACCACAAAATGAATAATATCGGCAATATCCTCGGCATGTAGGGGTTCAAATCCTTTATATACATTTGCAGCTTTTTCTGTATCGCCTTTAAATCGTACTTCGCTAAACTCAGTCTCTACAGCGCCAGGATGTATGCCACCCACTCGTATGCCGTAGGGATTTAAGTCCATTCTCATGGCTTGGTTGAGGGCATCAACAGCGTGTTTTGAGGCACAATATACATTTCCATTTGGATACACTTCTTTCCCAGCTATAGAGCCTATGTTAATGATATGACCTGATTTTCGTTCTATCATTCCAGGAATCACAGCTTTTGAAACATATAAAAGTCCCTTGACATTAATATCGATCATAGCGTCCCAATCGTCTAAATTTCCATTTTGTATTGGGTCTAGACCATGTGCGTTTCCTGCATTATTAATCAAAATATCTATGGTTGCAAAGTTTTCCGGAATTGAGTTAATACTATCAAAAACCGCTTTCTTGTCACGTACATCAAAGTTTAAAGTGTGAACTTCGGTAAGTTTTGAGAGTTCTTGTTTTAAATCATCTAGTCGATCTTCTCGTCTTCCGCAAAGGATAATTTTATAATTGTTTTTTGCTAAAAGCTGTGCGGTTGCTTTTCCTATACCGCTAGTAGCTCCAGTTATTAATGCAGTTTTAGTCATTATTAGGATAATTTTATTTTAAAAAGATTAAAAGATACTAAGGTACTTTATGACCCATGCTTTCGGTCCAGATAGCAAACCAATCTTCATGTTCTAGCTCTAATTCAACTGCTTTTTGTAGTGATTGAATGCGTGCCACATTTACAGTTCCTGCAATAGGAATTACTTGAGCTGGATGTTTTAAAATCCAAGTCAATAAAATAGAATCAGATCCTAAATGGTATTTTGAAACCAGCGTAGCTAGTAATTTTTTTAGTCTTCTCGTTTGTGGGATATCCTCTCTAAAAACGGATCCGAGTGGATTCCATGACATAGGACGAATGCCGTGAATTTGCATATAGTCAAGGCTGCCATCTAGCATGGGCTCATGATGCGTAGCCGAAAACTGAATTTGATTGAATGAAACTTCGGTCTTGGTGCGGATGAGTTCTGTTTGTGAGGTGGTAAAATTTGATAATCCGAAATCATTAATTTTTCCAGCCGTTTTTAGTTTTAAAACCGCTTCAGCAATTTCATCGGCTTGCATTAAGGGGCTAGGTCTGTGCAATAACAGTACATCTAGATAATCTGTTTGCAGGTTTTTTAAGGAATTATCAACTGAGTTAATGATGTATTCTTGTGAATATTGGTAATTTTTAACGGTGTTATTTCTGTTTTCAGTTACCATTTGAATACCACATTTAGAGATTAGTTGTATTCTTTCTCTATCTATTTTACTTGCAGCTAATGCTTTACCAAATTCAAATTCGGTGGTGTAATCTCCATAAATATCAGCATGGTCAAAAGTGCTTATTTTATTTTCAAGACATACATTGATCATATTTTCCATTTCTTTGGTATTGAGTTTTTTATCCCAAATTCCCCAATTCATGACCCCTGCTATTATGGGTGATATTTTTGTTTTGCTCATGGTTGATTTTTTTTGTTTAAAGGTACAAAACTTTGAAATCAAAGTATAATATTCAAAGTTCTTAAAAATATAAAAATTGTATCACAATATGTCCTTAAAATTACCTATTTTATTGAAGTTTTAACCATTTTTTAACATCTTACTTCTAAAAAAAAATTCAATTTGCAGCTTCAAAACGAAGGCATTAAATACAAGGTTTTAAAAAAGATATAATGGAAGAAAATACGGGGACTTTAGACATAAGAGCTATCAATGAAAAAATAGAAAGAGAGAGTGCGTTCATAGATCTTTTGACTATGGAAATGAACAAAGTCATTGTGGGTCAAAAACACATGGTTGAGCGATTGTTGATTGGGCTTTTAGGGCAAGGTCATATTTTACTTGAAGGTGTACCTGGACTTGCAAAGACTCTTGCCATAAACACTTTGGCGCAAGCCGTTCAAGGATCTTTTAGCAGAATCCAGTTTACTCCAGATTTGCTTCCTGCGGATGTTGTGGGTACTATGATTTACAACATTAAGGCAAATGAATTTTCTATAAAAAAAGGTCCTATTTTTGCCAATTTTGTTTTGGCAGATGAGATCAACCGTGCTCCAGCCAAAGTACAATCAGCATTACTTGAGGCGATGCAGGAAAAGCAAGTAACCATTGGTGACACTACTTTTAAACTAGACAGACCTTTCTTAGTATTGGCAACACAAAACCCAGTAGAACAAGAAGGGACATATCAATTACCTGAGGCTCAAGTGGATCGTTTTATGTTGAAAACGGTTATTGATTACCCTAAGATGGAAGATGAACGCCTTGTAATTCGTCAAAACTTAAAAGGAAGCTATGAAAAAGTAAATGCTGTAGTATCTGTTGAACAAATTTTGCGTGCGCAAGAAGCCGTAAGAGAGGTGTACATGGATGAAAAAATTGAAAAATACATTTTGGATATTGTGTTTGCAACGCGTTATCCTGAAAAATATAAACTAGCTGATTTAAAACCTTTAATCAGTTTTGGAGCTTCTCCTCGTGGAAGTATCAATTTGGCGAATGCCGCAAAATGTTATGCTTTTATCAAGCGCCGTGGGTATGTTATCCCTGAGGATGTTCGTGCAGTTGTGCATGATGTGTTACGCCACCGTATAGGAATTACGTATGAGGCCGAAGCAGAAAACGTTACGTCTGTTGACATCATCAATAAAATTGTAAACGAAGTAGAAGTACCTTAAAAATTAGTTTTCAGTTTTTAGTTACAGTGTACAAGATATGACTTGTACACTGCGACTGAAAACTGCGACTGAAAACTAAAAAAAATGGATACAAAAGATCTCTTAAAAAAAGTTCGAAAAATAGAAATTAAAACCAGAAGATTGAGCGATCATATTTTCTCGGGGGAATATCACACCTCATTTAAAGGACGCGGAATGACCTTTAGTGAAGTGCGACAGTACCAATATGGGGATGATATTCGAGCAATTGACTGGAATGTAACCGCAAGATATAATGAAGCACACGTAAAAGTTTTTGAGGAAGAACGAGAGCTGACCATGATGCTAATGGTAGATATCTCGGGATCAGAAAGTTTTGGTTCTAAAAATCAATTTAAGAAAGATATTGTTACAGAGATTGCGGCAACTATGGCTTTTTCAGCCACTCAAAACAATGATAAGATTGGTTTAATTTTGTTTTCTGACCAAATAGAATTGTATATTCCACCAAAAAAAGGAAGGTCGCATGTATTAAGAATCATTAGAGAATTGATAGAGTTTGAGCCAAAGAGCAAAAAAACAGATTTAGCGCAAGCCTTAAAGTTTTTATCAGGAACTCAAAAAAAGAAAGCAATAGTATTTGTTATTTCTGATTTTATGGCAAACGGTTATGAACAAACACTAAAAATTGCTGCCAAAAAACATGATGTTACTGGAATACGAGTGTATGATATTCGAGAAGAAAAAATGCCAGATTTAGGAATGGTTCCTATGCTGGATGCCGAAACAGGTGCCATTGAGTTGATCAACACAGGGTCTAAGGCAGTTCGTACTAGTTATGAAAAACACTACCATGATAAGGTAAATTATTTTAAGGAAACGTTTAGTAAATCAGGTTCAGGTGTGGTGAACACAAGAGTTGATGAAAGTTATGTGACTAAGTTGCTGAGTTACTTTAAATCGAGATGATAAATTCAGATTTTTGATAAAAAATAAAGAGAAGTTTCGGGCTTAAATAGGGCATTACAAATTGTTTGCCTGCAATCAAAAATCAAAAGAGGTTCAAAAATATAACATGAAAAAACATTTATATCTACTACTATTGCTGCTTTCTACGGCTGTTTTTGCACAACAAAAGCAAGTGGTTACAAGTATTGATACAATTAAAAATAAGATTGGTGCCGAGTTTAAGTTGTCTATAAAAACAACGGTAGATTCGTCAAGCCGAGTACTTTTTCCAAAATCGAGAAACTTTGGCGCATTAGAAGTCATTCAGTCTTATCCAGTTGATACCGTTAAAATAGACGGTAGATATGAATTGACAAAAAGATACGGACTTACCCAATTTGATTCTGGGAGGTATGTTATTCCTAGGTTTAAAATTTTCATCAACAACCAAGCCTTTCTTACGGATTCACTTTTAGTAGAAGTTGCCAATGTGCAAGTGGATACACTAAAACAAAAAATGTATGACATTAAAGACATTGCTCCAGCAGAGGAGACTATGGGTAACTGGTGGAAATATGTACTGGCAATTCTATTACTTGCAGGGATAGCTGTTTTAGTTTATTGGTTTCTAAAAAAGCGTCAGGAGAAAAAATTACAAGAAGAAGTTTTTAAAACTCCTATTGAAAAAGCAACAACATTACTAGACACCTTAGAGCGAAAAGAACTTTGGCAAAAAGGAGAAGTCAAGGCTTATTATAGTGAATTAACGGATATTGCCAGAAATTATATCGAAGAAGCGATTGAAATTCCAGCCATGGAAAGTACAACATCAGAGTTGATTCAGGGATTAAGAGCGGCTTCTGTCAAAAAGAAAATGACACTTTCACAGGAAATTATTGAAAACCTGGAGCGTGTTTTAAGGCAAGCTGATTTAGTGAAATTTGCCAAATCAAAACCTCTTGATTTCGAAATAACAGAGGATCGCAACAAAATTCAAAAAGTTATTTTAACGTTAGATAAATCAATACCAGTTGAGGTTCAGCTTGAAGAAGAATTACTTTTAAACGAAGCTCAAAAACAAAAACAAATTGAATTGCAATTGCGCAAGCAAAGAAAAAAACGCATTCAAACCGCTATTGCAAGTGTTGTTTTTCTTGTAACGGCCGTGACCACTTATTTTATTGCAACTAGAGGTTTTGATTTTGTGAAAGACAACATTATGGGTCACCCTACTAAGGAATTATTAGAGGGCGAATGGGTGAAAAGTGAATACGGAAATCCAGGTATTATCATTGAAACTCCAAAGGTTTTAAAACGTGTAGACCTTACCAAAACGCTTCCTAAAAACGGAATGGCATTGATCAAAGAAATGCAATCTTTTGGTTATGGTAGCATTATTGATCGGTTTTATGTAATGGTTTCTACATTAAAATTTAAAGCCGAAACTCAAATTGACTTGGCCAAATCAATGGATGGCGCTTTACAATCTCTAGAAGCCCAAGGAGCACAAAACATGATTGTCAAGCAAGAAGAGTTTGAAACGCCAGAGGGTGTAAAAGGATTAAAAGCTTTCGGAACTTTTTCTCAACTGGACAGCCAAAATAAAACTACAGCACGAATGTATTATGAGGCACTATTGTTTAGTCAAGAAGGTGGTTTGCAACAAATTTTAATTTTTCATGAAGAAGGAGATTCTTATGGAAATGAAATTTCGGAACGGGTTTTAAATACAGTCGAATTAAAACAAGCAAGTAAATAATGGAGAAAATAACGTTTTTAAACCCAGGATTTTTTTGGTTGTTTGTATTAATCCCAATTGTTGTTTTTTGGTTTTTCAAAAAAAATAAGCAGCAATCGGCTACTTTGAAAATGAGTTCATTGGAAGGATTCAAAGGTTCAGAATCATTTTTGACCAAGTTAAAACCGATGTTATATGTGTTGCGAGTACTTGCTTTGTGTTCATTAATCATTGCATTGGCTCGACCAAGAACGGTAGACATTAGCAATAAAACTAAAACTACAAAAGGGATTGATATTGTAATGGCAATTGACGTATCAGGAAGTATGCTGGCCAAAGATTTGAAACCTAATAGAATGGAAGCCCTCAAGCGTGTAGCTGCCGATTTTGTTCAAGAAAGACCAAATGACCGAATTGGGCTTGTGGTTTATGCCTCTGAAGCGTATACAAAAACACCAGTAACCAGTGATAAAGCCGTTATTCTTAATGCCATTAACAGCATTAAATATGACAATGTTTTGCAAGACGGAACCGGAATTGGTATGGGATTAGCAACTGCAGTAAACAGATTAAAAGACAGTCAAGCTAAAAGTAAAGTGGTTATTTTATTGACTGATGGTGTAAATAATGCCGGATTTATTGAGCCAGAAACGGCATCTGACATTGCTAAGCAATACGGAATAAAAGTGTATACGGTAGGAATTGGTACTAATGGTATGGCAATGTTTCCGTATGCTATTGCGCCTAATGGAAAATTTTTGTTCCAAATGATGAAAGTGGAGATTGATGAGCAATTAATGAAAAATATTGCCAAGAAAACCGATGGAAAATATTTTAGAGCAACCAGTAATAATAAGTTAGCCGAGATTTATGCATCAATCAATAAGCTAGAAACTACAGAAATAGAAGAACTTAAGTTTTATGATTATGATGAAAAATTCAGACCTTTTATATGGCTTGCTGGATTTTTAGTTTTGCTGGAAGTAGGATTAAGAAATACGGTTTTTAGAAGCTTTGTATAATGACAGTCGCTCTCACAGTTTTCAGTTCAAAACTATAGCGGAATACTGCGACTAAAAGTAAAAAAATGGAATTAGACGAAAAAAAATATTTATACCTCTTATTGATACTGCCTCTAGTAGTGTTGGTTTTTTTATTCAATTTATATTGGAAAAGAAAAAAGCAACGTGAATTTGGTGATTTAGAAATGGTGAAAAAACTGAGTCCAGACAGCTCCATGTTTAAACCTGTTCTAAAAATTGTAATTCTTATTTTGGCTTTACTAGGGCTTATTATTGGTCTGGTTAACCCAAAGATTGGAACTAAAATGGAGACCGTAAAACGCGAGGGAATTGATATTGTTTTTGCAATAGATGTCTCCAAAAGTATGCTGGCCGAAGATGTAGCGCCAAATCGATTGGACAAAAGCAAGCAAATTGTTTCGCAAATTATAAACCAGCTTGGTAGTGACCGTATAGGAATTGTTGCCTATGCCGGGAGTGCTTTTCCAGTATTGCCCATCACTACGGATTATAGTGTGGCGAAAATGTTTTTACAAAGCATGAATACGGATATGGTTTCCTCTGTAGGGACATCATTTAATGAGGCTATCAAGTTATCAGCTACTTATTTTGATGATAAGAAAACGAGCAAGCTTTTAATTATGATTTCAGATGGTGAAGATCATAATGAGGGTGCAGAAGCTGCAGCAGAAGAAGCCGCTAAACTAGGAATTAAAATTATCACAATAGGTGTAGGAACCGAAAAAGGAGGTACAATTCCACTAAAACGAAACGGTGTTGTTGAAGGTTTTAAAAAAGACAGCAATAATGATGTTGTAATTACAAAGTTGGTGCCTGAAAGTTTAACATTGATTGCAAAAATCACAAAAGGTGGGTATGTAAACGGAAATAACACAAAAGAAGTTTTAGAGTATGTCAAAAATGCACTAAATAATATTCAAAAAACCGAATTTGAAGCTACAGAAATGGCGGATTTTCAATCGCAATTTCAATGGTTTTTGGGCTTTGCCTTTTTGTTGTTATTTGCAGATGTTTTTCTATTGGAAAGAAAAACAAGTTGGGTTAAGAAATTGGATTTATTTAACGAGAATAAATAATTATTTCCAAAAGGTTTTCAAAACCATTTGGACATAGAGCTACAATAAATGAAAAGATTTAAAATAATTATAGTTGCTTTTTTAATCGGTGCTTTTTTCGGTACAGCCGGATTGTTTGCGCAACAAAAAGACCGAATTTTGCCCAAAGCAAACCAAGAATATGCGGACAATAAATTTGCGGATGCTGAAGCAAATTATCGAATTTCGGATTCAAAATTCCCTAATAAAGCTGCTGCGACTTTTAATCTTGGAAACAGTATCTACAAACAAAAACAGTCTAGTGAAGCCAAATTTGCTTTTGCGAAAGCCTTAAAAAACTCGAAAACCAGACCCGAAAAACATCGTGCTTTTCATAACCTAGGAAATGTATTCATGAATGAAAAGGATTATGCGCAAGCCGTAGAAGCCTATAAAAATGCGTTGCGTAATGATCCAAAGGATGAGGAAACACGTTATAATTATGCCTTGGCTAAAAAAATGCTAAAAGACAATCCGCCGAAGGACGACAAGAAAAAAGACGATAAGAAAGATAAGGATAAAGATAAAAAAGACGACAAGAAAGACGGAGAAAAAGATAAAAAAGACGACAAGGGAAAAGATAAAAAGGACGACAAAGGCGATCAGGATAAGCAAAATAAAGATCCGAAACCAAATGAAAAAGGAGAGCCTAAACCTGCGCCAGGAGGAATCTCTAAAGACCGTTTAGAAAATCTTTTAGACGCTGTAAACAAAGAGGAAAAGAAAATTCAAGACAAGGTTAATGCCCAAAAAGTAAAAGGAAAACCAGTTAAAACAGAAAAAGATTGGTAATTCAATTAGAGATTTTGAAAATGAAAAAATACATTGCAGCGATTGTTTTATTAGTGTGCAGCACACTGAGCGCTCAGGTTCAGTTTGAGGCCAGAGTAAGCAAAACTACGCTAGGCCTAAATGAAAGATTGCGTATTGATTTTATGATGAACGTTGATGGCGATAATTTTGTACAGCCATCTTTTGATGGTTTCAGAATCATTGCCGGACCTAGTCAGCAAGTGAGTCAGTCTTGGGTAAACGGGAGAAGCTCTTTTGAAAAAGCATATTCTTATTTTTTGGTTCCCAATCAAAAAGGAACTTTTGTAATCAAGTCGGCTGCTATTGAGTACAACGGGCAAATTTACAAAACAGCTCCCATAAAAATAACGGTTACAGCAGCTACAGAGCAGCCTAGAGATCCTAACGATCCTCAAATTTCTGGTGATGAAAACTTATATTTGGTTGCTGATGTTTCTAAGACTAATCCATATCTCAACGAGCCAGTTACGGTAGTATATAAATTGTATTTTGCAAACATTGGCATTACAAATCTTGGGGAAACAAGTAAACCCAAATACAATGATTTTTGGAGTCAAAACATTGAAATAAAACAACTAGTTGCCGAAGAAGGCATTTTTAAAGGTCAAAATTTCAGGTATATTGTTCTTAAGAAAGTAGTATTGTATCCTCAAAAATCGGGTAGACTTAAAATTGAGCCACTGTCCTTATCTGTTGATGTGCAATTGCCTACTAACCGTAGAGATATGTTTGGTAGAATGTTACTCACCGAAACTACAAAAAGAGTTTCGGCTGGAGCCAAAACAATAAACGTAAAACCACTACCTGAGGCAGGCAAACCAGATGATTTTACAGGTGCAGTGGGTAATTTTGATTTTAAAGTTACTCCATCAAAAACTAATTTAAAACATGGAGAAAGCCTGGATTTGGTTGTGAGCGTTACCGGAAAAGGAAATTTAAAACTATTTAGTTTGCCAAAACCAGTAGTTCCAAATGCTCTTGAAATGTATGATGCCGTTCACAGCGAAGACATTAGCACGCCGCTAACTGGAATGGCAGGAAAATCAGTAGATAGTTATGCTATAATTCCGCAATATAAAGGGAATTATCCGGTAAAACCAATGCAGTTTTCTTATTTTGATTTAAGTTCTGGAACCTATAAAACCTTGCGTTCACCTGAAATCATGATACATGTACTTGATGGGCCTTCACCAGTTGATTCTACTGCTACAAGGGGTAATAAAAATAAAATTGCAGCTGTAGAAGAATTTAAAAACATTAAATCAAAGACTAATTTTATTCCAATAAATAAGAAAGATTTTTTAGGGTCTAATACGTTTATGGGGTTGTTGTTGCTTCCTTTTTTATTGATCCCGCTGATAGTATTGTTCAAAAAGAAGAAAGAAGCTATGGATGGTGATGTTACTGGAAACAGAGTTCGAATGAATAGCAAGTTAGCCAAGAAATATTTATCAGAAGCCAAGAAACAAATCAATAACAAAGAACTCTTTTACATTGCACTTGAAAAAGCGATGCATAATTTCTTGAAAGCCAAACTAAATATTGAAACCTCAGAAATGAGTAAGGATAATATTCAGGAATTATTGTTGTCTCGTAATGCAAATCCAGAAACGGTAACAGATTTTATTGCACTTACTGAAAATTGTGAAATAGCGCGTTATGCACCTTCGTCAAGTGTCACGATTCAACAGGATTTTGATAAAGCGGTAGTTATAATTTCGGATTTAGAAAAACAGATTTCATAATAAGAGTATTAAAAATAATTTTTAAGTAAAAGGACTTTGTGCCTCTGTGGCAAATAAATATTATAATGAGAAACATATTATATCTACTTTTATTTTCAACCCAATTTTTCTTTGCCCAAAGTGGCTTTGAGAACGGCAACGCTTTATATGCAAAAGGAAAGTATACTGAGGCTGTAATAGCTTATGAAAGTGTTTTAAAAAACAACCAACATTCATCAGAGTTGTATTTTAATTTGGGTAATGCCTACTATAAGCTTAATCAAGTTGCGCCAGCAATTTACAATTATGAGAAAGCCCTTGTACTAAATCCAGAAAACGTTGAGGCGGCAGGGAACTTAAAATTTGCCCAAAAAAGAACCATTGATGAGTTTAAGGTGATTCCTAAAGTAGGCTTTGCAAAACTCATACAAGACTTCACGGGACAGTTTGACTATAATGTTTGGGGAAAAATCGCAATAGGATTTTCATTTTTATTTTTCACGTTCTTTTTAGTGTATTATTTTTCTCGAAAGCCACTTTTAAAAAGAGTTTTCTTTACCGGAATGAGTGTAGCTTTTGTATTGCTTCTGGTTGTACTTTCGGCTGCATTTTTTGAGAAAAAGTATTATTATTCTGAACGACCGGCGATCGTTTTTGCCGAAAAAACAGATGTGAAAAAAGAGCCAAGAGAAGGTGGGAAACCTTTGTTAGCAATACATGAAGGAGCCAAAGTCTACGTTTTTGAAACTATTGGAAAATGGAGAAAAATTCAACTCACAGATGGAACTTCTGGTTGGATTGAAAGTAGTACGATTAAGGAAGTGAAATAGATTATTCTTTACTTTTTTTCTTCAAACTACTATACCATTCTTGTAGGGAAGGGTAGAGGTAAGCAGCAGTTTTTTGAACGGGATTATAAAATATGGATTTGTCAAGCGTTTCTTTCTTGACCAAAATATGATTGTAATTTATTTTTTCAAAAATTGAAAATACAATTCCTAATATTAAAACGGTTTTTAATATTCTAAAAAAACCACCACCTATAGAATTGGCCCATCCCAAGAAAGCAAAACTCGCTATCCCAGTGAGAAATTTACCTAAAAATGTTACTGCCACAACAACGATTAAAAACGTAATCATAAACGCTATTACTTGGATGGTATTTGGATTCCAGTTTACAAATCCCGAAATGATTTCTTTTGTAAAAAATGAAAATTTAATAGCTAAATAGATTCCTAATACTAATGAAACTAGTGAAGCTAGTTCAACAAAAAGACCATTTTTTAAACCTTTAAATCCAGCAAAAGCTAATAACGCACCCAAAATAATATCTAGAAAACTCATAAAAACAAAAATATAGTGATTTAAATAAAGAACAAAGATAAAAGAATTGTTGACTATCAATTGCCAATTTTCAAGTTCTTATCTTTGTGCAAATAATTTTATGAGTTGTACATCAATAATTCATAATCCATCATTCATACTTTAAACAATGTCCAGAGATATACAACTAAAAGAACGCTGGGAACAGTTGGTTCAATTACTTTCTGATCAATTTTCGCAAGGCGAAGATTTAGATCTAGATGCTATTATTTATTTAATTGGCGTGCAAGAATTAGGCAAAGTACATCAAGAATTTAAAAAAGACGAAAAACTCAATTTGATGCATATTGCCATTTGCCGTTTGTTAGAGCCTTATGGTTACTATGAATTTGAGTTTTTTGACAAAGACGGTTGGCCTCATTACAAAGTTAAAGAGCAATTACCAGCGTTAAAGGCAGGAGAACAATCGGTTTTGATGAAAGAAGCCATTGTGAATTATTTCTTGGAACGCGAAGTAATTTCGTAGTTGACAGTCACAGTCGCAGTTTTCAGAATGAATCTACTAGAAACTGCGACTGAAAACTGAAAACTTTTTCATAAATTTGCACTCTCAATTACGGAAGGAAAATGATAGACAAGATAAAAGAATATATCGGCGAAGCTCAAGCTTTTTCAACTCAAAATGCAACTGAATTAGAAGCGTTTCGAATTAAATTTTTAGGAAGCAAAGGTCTTTTGAAAGATTTGTTTGCTGAGTTCAAAAATGTACCAAACGATCAAAAAAAGGATTTTGGACAAATCATGAATTTGCTAAAAACTACTGCCGAAGAAAAAGTAAAATCCATACAAGAAGCTTTAGAAAGTAAAGAAGAAAGTAAAGGGTTTTATGGTGATTTGACTCGCTCTGCTGAACCCGTTATTATTGGTTCTCGTCACCCTATTTCATTGGTTAAAAACCAAATCATAGACATCTTTTCTACCATAGGTTTTAACGTTTCTGAAGGTCCAGAAATTGAAGACGATTGGCATAATTTTACTGCGTTGAACTTGCCAGAATACCATCCGGCACGTGATATGCAAGACACGTTTTTCATTCAAACTAATCCAGATATTTTGTTGCGTACACACACTTCATCTGTGCAAGTGCGCTACATGGAGAACAACAAGCCGCCTATTCGTACCATTTCACCAGGGCGCGTTTTTCGTAATGAGGCTGTTTCCTCTCGTTCCCACTGTATTTTTCATCAAGTGGAAGGGTTGTATATTGACAAAGACGTTTCATTTGCCGACTTAAAACAAACCTTGTTGTATTTCACCAAAGAAATGTTTGGGAAATCAAAAATACGTTTGCGTCCTTCTTATTTTCCATTTACAGAACCAAGTGCCGAAATTGATATTTACTGGGGTTTAAAAACCGAAACAGATTATAGAATTACCAAAGGAACTGGCTGGCTAGAAATAGGTGGTTGCGGTATGGTAGATCCTAATGTATTAAAAAACTGCAACATCAATCCAGAAGAGCACACAGGTTTTGCATTCGGAATGGGAATCGAACGAATTGCGATGTTGTTGTATCAAATAGGCGATATTCGTATGTTTTACGAAAATGATGTTCGTTTCTTAGAACAATTTAAATCCTCAATATAGTCAAAAGTTATAAAGTCGAAAGAAATATCAGTTATAGTTTTTCATTCGACTTTATGATTTTACGACTTTAGACATTACAAGTAACTTATGAAAAAAGATATCATTATACCCGAAGTAGAAAACGTTTTTTTTGCAGCAGTGCAAGAATGGAGCGACGATTTTATGGAAAAAGTATGGTACGCTTATCTAGTAAACGATAGCGATTACTTGATCGAAAGTGTGATGGTTGTTTCCAAAGCCTTTGGAACAATAGATGGTGAAATGAAAAAAACATCACTTTTGCGTCACGCTTTTATAGAAGTCCCAGCGGTTTCTGTAGTTAAGGTTGAAATGATCGAAAAAAGTGTTTTAGCGCTTAACAATGAATTCATGCTTACGTTTTTCATGGATGGGAAATTGTACGATAAAAAATTCATTTTCAAAGCTAAAGCCATCAACGAAACAGAGGTAGAAGAAGTACCTATTTTATTTGTTGACGGTGTTATTGTTAGATAATTTACTTTTTTGCAAAAAAAACATACAAGACTAAATAAAATTTAGTTCTACAAAAAAAGCAGTCGAGAGACTGCTTTTTTTATATAAAAACTCTTTTTACATTATTTTGAATATCTAAATTGCGGCAAGAATTAGTAGAAATACAAATCCTAAAATCAAGCCTGTTTTAAGTTGATATTTCAATCTTTCTGTAAGAAATTAAAAATTATAGGTTTTGCTTTTGTTTGGATTTCCAGGTAAAATAACCCAAAACAAATATCCCTACTAAAATATAAGCTACGGCTTTAAAATAAAAAGCAGGAGCGGCAACTTGTGCTGCGAATGGAGTTTCTTTAATGTCAAATAGCACATTGAAAACGGTCATAAATACGCCCCAAATACCACCCATTTTAATTTGATATTTCCATCTTTCGCTCATAAGGTGTTTTTTAAATTTTGAATTCGGGTGTTATATTAGTCGAGTTTGTCTGTTAGTTTTTTAAATACCGCCTTGGCATCTTGACCTTCATACAAAATACTATGAACAGCATCTATTATTGGTGTTTTGGCACCATAAGCTTGATTGAGTTTATAAGCGCTTTTCGCTGCATAGTAGCCTTCGGAAACCATACTCATTTCCATCATGGCTGATTTTACGGTATATCCTTTACCTATCATATTGCCAAACATTCTATTTCTAGAAAAAACAGAGTATCCGGTCACCAATAAATCACCTAAATAAGCGGAGTCGTTGATGTTGCGTTTCATGCGATGTACTTTTTTGATGAATTTTTTCATCTCGCGAATCCCATTACTCATCAATACAGACTGAAAATTATCGCCATACCCCAAACCGTGAGCTATTCCTGCTGCAATAGCATAAATGTTTTTGAGCATAGCAGCATATTCAGTACCTATAATGTCATCTGTGATTTTAGTTTTAATGTAGTTTCCGGACAAATTTTTAGCTACCGTTTTGGCTTTATCAGGGTCGCCGCAAGCAATGGTAAGGTATGATAGGCGTTCCATAGCTACCTCTTCGGCGTGACAAGGACCTGTTATGACACCAATGTTGTAATACGGAATATCATATTTTACATGAAAATGTTCGCCCACTATAAGGCTTGTTTCTGGAACAATTCCTTTTATGGCTGAAAAGATGATTTTATCTTCTAATGAAACGGTAAGTTTTTCTAATTCTGCACCAAGAAAGGCAGATGGAATAGCAAAAATAATATAATCAGCATAGGCTATTGCCTCGTTAATATCGCTGGTAAGTTTTAATTTTTTAACGTCAAACTCAACCGAACTCAAATAGTTAGGATTGTGCTTATAGGTTTTAAGATGTTCTATTGCAGCTTCATTACGCATGTACCAAGCTATTTCGTCAAGATTTACACAAAGCATCTTAGCTATTGCTGTAGCCCAACTCCCTCCACCAATTACTGCAAATTTTTTATTATCGGTCATTGTTTACTGAATTTAATCAAAAGTACTTAAAAAAGGTCTAATGAAGCAAATTTAATTATTGTCAGAGGTATTGTGTATACTAAGTTTCTTGAAAATTTGTCTTAAAAAAGTAAAATATAATTATATTTTTTTTAGTTATGGTGTACTATTTTTAATTTTAGGACGTTATAGTTAATTAGTAAGCAGTATTTTAACAGTTGTTTGAATTGAGTGAGTTAGTTATATTTTAGAATGTTAAAAGGCGTTCCCTATTTTAGAGAACGCCTTTTTTTATGCTATAAAAGTGAGTTTGAAGTTTAATAACTCATTTCAACAATTGATTTTACTTTTTCTAAAGTGATGTTTTGTTTTTCTCCTAATCCTAACCAACCTCTTTCTTTAAAGCGGTCTACTATGAAATCAGCAGTTTTATCGTACTCTTTAGTGTAGTCTGACAATTTAGTGTCCATTCCCATGGTATGAAAAAAGGCTACTGTTTTGGTGATCGCTTCATTTGCGATTTCATCCTCAGTTCCGGTTAAATTAAAGATACGTTTTCCGTATTGTGCTAATTTCCCCTTTTTGGTTTCAAACATGACGCGGTACAAATTTGGACCTACCACTGCTAATGTTCTAGCATGATCAATTCCGTACAATGCCGTAAGCTCGTGACCAATCATGTGCGTAGCCCAATCAGATGGAACTCCTTTTTGAATTAATCCGTTCAAGGCCATGGTGCAACTCCACATAAAGTTAGAAGCCAATGCGTAATCTGCTGGGTTTTCAACAACTTCTGGACCTACTTGAATTAAGGTTTGCAAAATACTTTCGGCAATACGATCTTGTAAAAAACCTTCGTGCGGATAAGTTAAATATTGCTCTAAAACGTGAGTGTAAGCATCTACGACACCATTTTGCAATTGTCTTTTTGGAAGCGATTGAATGACTGTTGGATCACATATAGAAAATTTTGGAAACAAAGCCGAACCTCCAAACGCCAATTTCTCTTGAGTAGCTTTGATAGTTACCACAGAGCCAGAATTCATCTCGCTTCCTGTTGCTGGCAAAGTAAGAACTGTTCCAAAAGGTATTACTTTAGATAAATCCTTAATCAACAATCTTTTTTGTAGAATTTCCATTGGATTTCCTTCAAAATGTACGGCTGCCGAAATGAATTTTACTCCATCAATTACTGAACCTCCACCAACGGCAAGGATAAAATCAATGTTTTGTTCCTTAATTACGTCAACCGCTTTCATCAAAGTTTCAAAATGCGGATTGGGTTCGATTCCACCAAATTCAATGATTTCAAAACCTTTTAGATTGTTGATCACTTGCTCGTGAATACCATTTTTGAAAATACTTCCACCACCGTACGCCAAAAGGATTTTAGCTCCTTGAGGCACCAGCGTGGATAGTTTTTCTATTTGTCCTTTTCCAAAAACTAAATTGGTAGGATTGTATAATTCGAAGTTTAACATGATGTTTTAATTTTTAAAGAGTTACTAAGTTACTAAAATACTGAGTTTTTAAAGCTTAGCAACTTAGCTTCTCAGTATCTTAGCGACTTTCTCTTATTTTTTTGAATTCAATTGAGCCAATAATTTTTCAGCAACTAATTTAGACGAAGCTGGATTTTGACCTGTAATTAACAAACCATCTTCTACTGCGTATGGATTCCAATCTGCTACTTTAGAGTAAATAGCTCCGTTGGCTTGTAAAGCATCTTCTAATAAAAAAGGAACAACTTTAGTCAATCCAACCGCTTCTTCCTCGGTGTTTGAAAAACCAGTTACTTTTTTGTCTTTTACTAAAAATTCTCCATTTACTTTTACGTTTTTCAACACTGCTGGTGAGTGACAAACAAAAGCTACAGGTTTGTTATTAGTGTAAAAAGACTCAATCAAAGCGCTAGAATTAGCATCAGTAGCTAAATCCCATAAAGGTCCGTGGCCACCTGGATAAAAAACAGCATCGTAATCAGACTCTTTTACATCGCTTAATTTGTGCGTGTTTTTTAGTTTTGCTAGCAATTCAGTATCGGCATCAAAACGTTTTGTGTCTTCTGTAGCTGCAGATGGGTCTTCACTTTTAGGGTCAATTGGTGGTTGTCCTCCTTTTGGCGTTGCAATATCAATTTGAACACCTTTGTCTAATAATTCATAATATGGAGCAGCAAATTCTTCTGTCCAAAATCCTGTTTTTTCTCCTGTGTTTCCTAGTTCAGAATGACTGGTAACAACAAATAATACTTTTTTCATCTTAGTTTTTTTTGTTTTTTGTGCCGTTGCTGATAAGCAACCCACGGTTAATACTAGTAATGCAAATAATGCGATCTTTTTCATCTTGTAATTTCTTTGTACAAATTTACGGCGATTATGTTATCAGTAAAAATAATTTAAATTATGTTTGTGATAAATATATTTATATCATGGTCAATTTAGAATGGTACCGCACCTTTAAATCAGTGTATAAAAACGGAAATTTTTCTGCTGCTGCCAAAGAGTTGTTTATTAGTCAACCCGCTGTGAGTCAGCAAATATCCATGCTCGAAGCGCACGTGGGGTACAAGCTTTTCAATAGAAAGTCAAAAGGTGTAGAACCTACAGAATACGCTAAGTTACTCAATAATTTAATCATTGAAGCATTAGACCGATTGGAAAATGTAGAAAATGGTTTTCGAGCCAAAGCATTCAATGCCAATCGGTTAATTTCAATAGGAATTTCGAAACATTTAATGTCTAGCTTGGGTAGCGCCTTAGTGTCAAAGTTCGAGTATATTGACTTTAGTTTTCATGACAATGATCCGTTGTTTGAATTGGTGAACGAAAAAAAACTAGATTTTGCTGTAGTTACTCAACAATATGACACCTTTGATACTATTCAAAAAAAAGTTGGAGACATCAAGCAGGTCATCGTCGGGTCGCCAGAAATTGATTCTTCAGCATTAAAAGCAAGTATAAAACTTAAAGATTTTGCGGGCATTGAACATTGGTTAAACGATCAAAAATGGTACAGCCACAATGCACAAATTCCGCATATCAAATTATTTTGGTTGCATGTCTTTAACAAAAAAAGACCATCGATGGTTCCTAACTATATCATTCCATCTGAATATGAAATGCTCGAAATCATTTCGAGAAATACAGGAATAGGAGTAGTTTGGGATATCAATGCAAAAAAGTTACTAGCCGAAAATAAAATTCAGATGTTGTGGAACAGCAAGCAAATGCCCAGTACAGCTGTTTATGTTTTATCAGGTAAAAATGAGAACTTGAGTTCTATTTTTGAGAATATTCAAGTAGAGTTGAAAAAGGTTTTTTGATTATTATTTAAATTATTCATTTATCATAACTTAGAGAGCAAATTAATAAGATTAGAAGTATAAAACTATTTCTATATTTGTGTAAATCTTATGCATTTAGAATATGAGTGAAAATCAAAATATAAAAGTTGCCGTTGATGCCATTGTTTTTGGTTACCAAAACAATCAGCTTTATGTATTATTAATACAGCAAAAATTTGGAACAAACGATTCTTATTGGGCATTGCCTGGTGGATTAGTACAAAATGATGAATCCTTGGAAGATGCTGTGAAAAGAGAGTTGAAAGAGGAAACGAACATTAGCGTTAATTATTTTGAACAGCTGTTTACTTTTGGTGATGATGTGTTTCGTGATCCTAGAAATCGTGTAATTTCAGTGGCTTATTTTGCCTTAGTGGATTCCTCAAAACTTAAGGTCAAGGCCGATTCGGATGCCGAAAATGCACAATGGTTTAAAATTGATGATGTGCCAGCTTTAGCTTTTGATCATACCATCATTTTAAGGAAGGCAATGCAGCGATTAAAGGCAAAACTTACGTATGAGCCTATAGGATTTGATCTGTTACCAAAAGAGTTCTTATTCTCAGAGCTCGAAAATTTATACTGCACTATTTTGGAAAAAGAAATAGATCGTAGAAACTTTAGAAAAAAAATACTAAGCTTTGAAATTATTGAAGAAACAGATCATTTTTCTCCTATAAAAAGCGGAAGACCTGCAAAACTATTCAAGTTTAACAAACAGAAATATAATGCTTTATTGAAGAAAGGTTTTCACTTCGAAATAAATTTTGCGTAATTTTTACACAAATAAAATTGTTTATTAAAAAATACTATTTATATTTGCGTATAATTAACGCAAAATTTAAAAACTATGATACTCAATTTAGACCAAAACTTTAAACCATTTGCTGCACGGCAAGAAATCAATTTTCAAAATTTTACTTTTTCAGGAGGAGAGCCACATATCAAAATTAATCCTGATTTTGATGTAACCCAAAAAATCACCATTACACATCGCTTAAATTCTTTCAACGATTTAGGATTATTGTGTATTGCAGTTGATGCTTTGCGCAGAATGGATGTAAGGAATATAGATCTTTTTATCCCCTATTTCCCTGCTGCAAGACAAGATAGAGTTATGATTAAAGGAGAGCCATTATCGGTAAAAGTGTATGCCGATATTATTAATGGAATGCAATTCGATAAAGTGTTTGTATTTGATGCACATTCTGAAGTCACCCCTGCATTAGTAAACAACTGTGAAGTGATTCCGAATCATACTTTTATTGAAACGGTTGTAAAAGCAATTGGAAACGAAGTCAAATTAATTTCTCCAGATGGAGGTGCTTTGAAGAAAATTTATAAAGTTTCAGAATTTCTAGGCGGAGTTGAAGTAGTGGAATGCAGTAAAAGCCGAGATGTAAAAACTGGAAGATTATCTGGTTTTAAAGTCTATAATGACGATTTGCAGGGAATGGATTGTCTGATCGTAGATGACATTTGTGACGGTGGCGGAACTTTTGTGGGTCTTGCTGAAGAGCTGAAAAACAAGAATGCCGGTAAGTTATATTTGTCGGTAAGCCACGGGATTTTTAATAAAGGATTTGCTGTTTTGGATTGTTTTGAGAAAATATTTACTACCAATTCATTTAAAGATTTTGAAGGAGAACGTGTTGAAGTGATAGGATTAAATCAATTGATATGAAATACGATATAAAAGATATAGCTCCCGAAAGTAAATTTTTGTTTTTCTGGGGGCATCAACCTTCAAAAGATGGAATTATAACCAAAACCTGTTTTAGTCAATGGTGGGTCAGCCCATTTATAGTGGACGGCATTACCTATAAAACAGCAGAACATTGGATGATGGCAAAAAAAGCGGAACTGTTTAACGACAATGAAGTTTTAGAAAAAATAATTCAAGCGAATTCTCCTGCCGAAGCTAAAAAATTAGGACGAGAAGTGAGGAATTATGATGATACACTTTGGTTAGCCAGCCGATATGAAATTGCAAAACAAGGCAATCTCCATAAGTTCCATCAAAATTCAGATTTAAAAGCGTTTCTTGTGAATACTAAGGAAAGAGTTTTGGTAGAGGCGAGTCCAGTTGATGCTATTTGGGGAATAGGGATGGCAGGTGATCATAAAGATGTTTTGAATCCTGAGAAATGGAGAGGATTAAATTTATTAGGTTTTGTATTGATGGAGGTTAGGGATGAATTGAAACAGTATTAAAGTGAAAAAAATATATAGAGCTCCAGATTCAATTGATATTATTAATCAAGATATTCCGTCTGTTTTTTTAGCTGGATCTATAGAAATGGATAAAGCTGTTGATTGGCAAAAAAAATGTGAAGAAGTTTTGAGTGCTAAGTACATTATATTTAATCCAAGAAGGAATGAGTGGAATTCAGATTGGGAACAATCTATCACTAATGCAAAATTTAAGGAACAGGTAGATTGGGAATTAAATGCATTAGAAAAAGCAGATATCATTATTATGTTTTTTGCGAATAACACAAAATCTCCAATATCACTATTAGAGTTTGGACTTTATGCTCAATCAAATAAGATGAAAGTTGTAGTAGAAGAGGATTTTTGGAGAAAAGGTAATATTGATGTTGTATGTGAAAAATATAATATTCAACAGTATAAAAGTTTAGAAGAGTTATTACAAAATCTAATAAAGTATAAATTATGAACCCACTTTTATTAACAGACGGTTACAAAGTTGACCACAAAAGGCAATATCCTGACGGAACGACATTAGTATATTCTAATTGGACTCCCAGAAAATCAAGAATTGAGGGTATTAATGAAGTTGTGTTTTTTGGATTGCAATATTTCCTAAAAAAATACATCATTCAAGATTTTGATTTGCATTTTTTCAAACAGCCAAAAGAAGAAGTGGTGAAAAAATATGCCCGCAGAATCAACAATTATTTGGGTGAAAACCAAGTCGGTACCAAACATATTGAAGATTTGCACGATTTAGGATATATACCGATGGTTTTCAAAGCTTTGCCAGAGGGAACCAGCGTGCCTATTCGAGTACCAATGTTCACGATGTACAATACGATTCCTGAGTTTTTCTGGTTGACAAATTATTTTGAGACATTGCTTTCTGCGGTAATTTGGCTGCCTTGTAATTCGGCTACAATAGCAAAACAATACCGTATCGTTTTAGACAAATATGCCGAAGAAACATCTTCAATGCCGGAGTTTGTCGATTGGCAAGGTCACGATTTCTCTATGCGAGGAATGGGAGGTATCGAAGCAGCGGTAACATCTGCAGCAGGACATTTATTGAGTTTTACGGGCTCGGATACCATTCCTGCTATTGATTTTTTTGAAGAATATTACAAGGCCAATTCTGATACCGAATTAATAGCTGGTTCTGTTGCCGCAACTGAGCATTCCGTAATGTGTATGGGTACTACCGAAGGAGAATATGAAACGTTCAAAAGATTAATTTGTGAGGTCTATCCAAAAGGAATTGTTTCTATTGTTTCAGACACTTGGGATTTATGGAAAGTATTAACAGATTATTTACCTCGATTGAAAGATGAAATTCTTTCAAGAGAAGGAAAAGTAGTGGTGCGTCCAGACAGTGGAGATCCAGTTGACATTATTTGCGGTAATCCAAATGGCAAAACTGAACAAGAAAAGAAAGGAGTAATCGAACTGCTTTGGGGTGTTTTTGGAGGTACTGTAAATGCAAAAGGATTTAAAGAATTAGTTCCTCAAATAGGAGCTATTTATGGAGACAGTATTACCGTAACTAGAGCCACGGCCATCTGTGAACGATTAAAAGCTAAAGGGTTTGCTTCTACTAATGTGGTTCTTGGAATTGGTTCATTTACCTATCAATACAATACAAGAGATACTTTTGGTTTTGCAATGAAAGCCACTTATGGAGAAGTAAACAGAGAAGGAAGAGCTATTTTTAAAGACCCGATTACGGATGATGGTACCAAAAAATCAGCTAAAGGTTTAATGAAAATAGAATGGGTTGAGGGTCAATATACTTTAACAGATGAAGTGTCTTGGGAAGAAGAACAAAAAGGAGAATTGAAAGAAGTTTTTAGAGATGGAAAACTTTTAATTGACTTAAGTTTATCGGAGATTCGGAGTCAAGTAAAGAACAGTTTGTTGTAACCAACTTTGTAAAAATAGAAAGCCTAAATATAAATTTTCATTTAGGCTTTTTTTGATTTTATTTCTTGTAAAAATTATTGTGATCAATGTACTCCCAAACTTTTGCAGGCAACAGCGGTTGAATGTTTTTGCCTTTTTTGATGTTGTCACGGATAAAAGTCGCTGAAATCTCTACAACCGGAGCATCAATTAAGTGAATTTTTGGGTGGTTTTTAAACTCCAAATTTTCCTCTTCGGATGAGATTCGTGGATACACATAAATGTCATGACGCTCAAGGATTACTTCGTAGTTTTTCCATTTATGTAACGACTTCAAATTGTCTTCTCCCATGATTAAGGAGAATTCGTAGTTAGGATATTTTTCCTCTAAGTGGACAATAGTATTTACCGTATAATTAGGTTGTGGTAGTTTAAATTCTATATCCGAAGGCTTGATTTTAGGAAAATCCTCAGTAGCTAGAAAAACCATTTGCAAACGATGGTAATCATCGAGTAACGTACTTTTTTTCTTTAAAGGATTATGTGGGGTAACGACCATCCAAATTTGATCTAAATCAGAATGCTCTGCCATGTGATTGGCAATGATAAGATGCCCAACATGAATGGGATTAAATGTTCCGAAATAAAGTCCGATTTTCATTAATTTAAAGATTTAAAGATTTAAAGATTTAAAGATTTAAAAATTTAAAAATTTAATGATTTAAAGATTAGAAATAATTTTTGAATTTTTCAATTCTTTAATTTTTAAATTTTTTAATCCTCAACAAAATCCTTCACCAATTGATATGCTTCTTCAAGTGCAACAGGCAAATCGTAGTTCTTGATAATCACATCAAATTGTGGAGCTGTTGCAAGTTCTACTGATGCCTTAGCAATACGCATATTGATTTTGTCATCGCTTTCAGTGGATCGTTCCTTTAATCGTCTTTTAAGTTCATCCACGCTTGGTGGTTTCACAAAAACAGCAAGAGTTTCTTCGGGAAATTTATGTTTGATGCGCAATCCGCCGGCTACATCAATATCAAAAATTACATTTTTACCGAGTGCCCAGATACGTTCTACTTCACTTTTTAAAGTTCCGTAAAAATTGTCTCTATAAACTTCTTCCCATTCTACGAAATCTTCGTTTTTAATGTGCGTTTTAAAATCTTTCAACGACATAAAATAGTAATCCTTGCCACTTACTTCTTCGCCACGAGCCTCGCGCGTAGCTGCTGATATAGAAAACTCTAAATTCAAGTCTTCTTGTTTTAATAAATGCCTAACTATAGTAGTTTTTCCTGAACCTGACGGTGCAGAGAATACGATTAATTTTCCTTTTTTCATTATTTTAAAATATCAGGCCAGTAGTACTTAGTATTTATGGACTAATGACTAAGTTCTAATGACTTTTATAGTACATTCAATACCTGCTCCTTAATTTTTTCCAATTCGTCTTTCATCTGAACGACTAATTTTTGCATTTGTGCGTGATTTGATTTGGAACCCATCGTGTTGATTTCACGTCCCATTTCTTGAGTAATAAAGCCAAGTTTTCTACCGTTAGCTTCGTTTCCGTTGATGGTTTCCAAGAAATAATCGAGGTGATTTGTCAAGCGTACTTTTTCTTCGGTGATGTCTAGTTTCTCTAAGTAGTAAATCAATTCTTGTTCAAATCGATTCTCATCTACATTGACTTTCAATTCAGTAATAGCGGTTTGCAAACGATCTTTTATGGCTTGAACACGCTCCGGGTCAAGTGCTAAAGCTTCTGTCATGTATTGGCGAATGTTACCAATACGCAATTGAAATTCTTTTTCAAGTGACATGCCTTCATCTCTTCTAAAATTCAAGATGTTTTGCAACGCTTCTTCGATAACGGTTTGAATTTGAATCCAATCGTTTTCGTCAATTTCTTCGCGTTCTATTTTCATGGCGTCAGGCATTCTAATAGCCATTTTCATCAACTCTGTTTCGTATCCTTCGTTACAAATTTCTTTAAGTTGATCCATATATGCTTTCACGATCGGTACATTGACTTTAGTAGAAGTTTGTTCAGCAGTACTTTCTATAAAAACAGAAAAATCTACTTTTCCGCGTTCGAGTTTCAGCGCAATTTGGTTGCGCAAACCCAGTTCCATTTCGCGGTACAGCGAAGGCATGCGTACATTTAAATCCAAACCTTTACTGTTCAAGGATTTTACTTCGACTGTTATTTTTTTGGTTGGTAGTTGCAAAGTCGCTTTACCAAAACCGGTCATTGATTGTATCATATCATTTTATAAAAAGAGCTCAAAGATAAGGAAAAACTTTTTCAGTCTCAGTCTCAGTTTTTAGTGTGTAGTTTGCAGTATTTAGTCATCGTTTTCAGTCTCAGTTTTCAGCAATCAAATTCGCAACCAAATCTCATTATTGTAGACTACTTTTCACAACTGCCAACTGCAACTGCTTACTGTAAACTAGTTCTTTTTCATTGTCACCAAATAAACGCCAATAAAAATCAAAACTGCCGAACCAATTTTTACCAAACTCAACTCATCCTTACCTAAACTGATGGCAAAAATGGTTGCAAATAAAGGTTGTAAATAAATAAAAACGGCCACGGTTGTTGGTTTTAATTCTTTCATCGAAAGTAAATTCAATAAATAGGTGAAGAAAGTCGAAAAAATCACTACAAATCCTATTTTCCATCCAATAGCTGCGGGTACTACAGACCAATCTACGGCTTGAAATTGGCTCCAGCCAAAAGGCAAAACCATTAAAAAACCAAACAAATAAATCCATTTTACAAACGTAAAAGCATTGTATTTATCCATTAATTTCTTGACTACAATAAGATAGAATCCATACGAAATGGCATTTACTAAAACCAGAAAATTCCCCAATCCAGCATTGGTAGCAGTACCAATAGATTTGCCGTATAAAATTAAAAATGCCGTTCCTATAAGTCCTAGGATGATTCCAAAAACTTTTCGTTTTTGCATGCGTTCTTTCATGATAATGGCCGAAAGTGTCAATACAATCATTGGGGTTGATACCATAATTACCGCTGCACTTATGGGCGATGTCAAGCTTAATCCTTTAAAGAAAGTAAGCATATTAAAGGCCACACCAAAAAAAGCAGCCGCTATGATTCGGGGAAAATCACCAATCTCAATTTTTTCCTTTGGCATAAAAAGCCAAACCAGCCAAAACAAAATCACCGAACCTCCTACACGCAGCAAAATAAAACCATACGCATCAATGTACGCCGGCATAACATCCTTAGCAATGGTAAAAGTTACACCATAAATAATGGAGACCAGTGTAGCGCCAATGAGCGCAAGATTTCGTTTAGACATGGGCAAGAGCAAGATTTACTTGATGCATGTTTTGCTGGCTGTTGCCAATGTAGATTTTGTCTTTGATAAGAAATACTGGACGACTCAAAAACGTATAATGTTCCAGAATGTATTTCTTGTAATCGTCTTCGGTTAAGGATTTGTTTTTCAAATCCATTGATTTGTAAAGCTGTGCTTTTTTACTAAAAAGTGCTTCGTAACTGCCTGCAAGTTCTCGCATTTGTTCTAATTCTTCTAGCGTAATGGGGTCTTGTTTGATGTCATGAAATTTAAAATCATGTTCTTTAGGTAATGATTTTATAATTTTTCTGCACGTGTCGCAGGAGGCGAGATAGTATATTTTGTCCATGGGTAGCATAATTTCTTTGTGCAAAGAAAATTCATTTGACACTGAAAATGATTATTTTTATAGAAAAAATAAAAAAATGCATCAAACATTTGATATTGCCAAAGCAAGTAGAAAAGTGTTGTCACAATTTCTGGAAAACTATACTTTGGAACAACTAAATAAAATGGCTCCGGGATTTAATAACAATTTAATTTGGAATATCGCCCACATTGTGGTTACGCAGCAAAGGTTAGTTTATAAATTTTCTGGAGTGCCTATGATTATTTCTGACGAATTATTCGAAAAATATAAAGGTGGAACCAAGCCACTTCAAGATGTTACACAAGCTGAGGTAGAGGAAATCAAGTCATTGCTTTTTGAAACTATTAATCAAACCGAAGTAGATTTTAATAATAGATTATTTAAAGACTATCAGGAGTATACCACCTCAATAGGCCTGACTATTAAAAACATTGAAGATGCATTATCTTTTAATAACTATCATGAGGCGCTACACATGGGCATAATTATGAGTATTAGAAAGTTTGTATAAGTCAAAAAATGATTATTTTTAAAGAAAAATAAAAATCATGAAGCAATTATTTGATGTAGCTACAACCAGTAGAAAAATGATTTCGAAATTCCTAGATAGCTATTCGCTGGATCAATTGAATGCCATACCGCAGGGATGCAGCAATAATTTAATTTGGAACATTGGGCACATTGTAGTCTCACAACAACTGCTAGTATACAAACTTTCAGGTTTGCCTATGTTAGTTTCAGATGATTTGGTGGAGAAGTATAAAAAAGGAACCCGCCCAGAAGTTGATGTTACACAAGCCGAAGTAGACGAAATAAAGGCCTTATTGTTTGCAACTATAGCGCAAACCCAACTGGATTATGAGCAGAAAAAGTTTGTTTCTTACATGGAGTACACCACTTCTACGGGTGATCACGTCCTGCAAAATGCCGAAGATGCCATGGCTTTCAGTAATTTCCATGAAGGCTTACATATAGGCAATATGCTCATCATTCGAAAGTTTATTTAGGAGCCATATCCCGCCATTCGTTTCATCTCTGGCCCAAAACCCTTTTTTTCTAAGGCATAAAAGGAGCTTCCTGCGGTCGCTCTTTTCTACCAAGAAAAAATAGGGTTTTGGGCCAGAGGATTTTCACTGCTGTCGGGGCTAGGGGGATAGTGCTTTGTTGATAAAGAGGTTTTCTAGAGCAGTTTGATCTTTTTTACTTCAATTTCAAATAGGTTTCTATTGTTGTATACGTCAACAATAATTCTTTTGGGCCATCGGCATAGGATGCTGCTTCGTAGGAGTTGTAATAAAGTAGTAATCCTTTCTCTGTGTAAAAAATATTTTGAGGAAGCGCAAATTTATCCTCTTCAAACATCAGTCCTGTAGCATTTATCGATGCTGTACTTGGGATTTTGTATTTGGCTCTGAATTTCTTTTCGGCGAAAGCCATAAAAGCAGCTTTATCCTTAAAAATGGCTTCGTTTGTAATGGTCTTACCTGTTGATGGATCAAACAATAAAGAACGCAAACCTTGGTAGCCATGAGCACCTCCTGTATAGGTGTAATGATTGATTTCTAGATTTAAAATCCCTTCTGATTGGTACCCTACTTTTCCCGTTACAGTAGCCTCCCAGCCAATAGTTTCACTAGGAAAATCTTTGTGTAATTTCTCGTAGGAGTCAATAAATGCAGTGGTTAAATCTTTATAATTTGTTGCGGCATATGGCTTTTCACCAAAGTAAACAATCTCTTTCAATACCGAAAACACTTTTTTGTTAATACTATCGGCTTCCACAGAATTGTCCTGTGCAACTGGAATTTTGATACTGATTTGTGGGCAGTTTTCTTGGCAAGCAATCTTCGATTTTTTTTCGAAAGAAACAGAAGTAAACTGAAGTTCCTTTGTACAACTAGTTAAAAAAAGGAATAGTACTCCAAAAACGAAATAAGGTTTCATTTGTAATTTGTTAATTATATACAAAGGTATCAACTTGTAGCTTGGTTAAAATAAATTAAAGGGTAAATTTGTGAAACATTTAGGTAATAAAATCAAACGATATGAAATTCAATACAAAGGTAATTCACGGTGGGCAACACCATGATCCAAGTACAGGAGCAGTTATGCCGCCAGTATATCAAACATCAACATTTGTACAAACCAGCCCAGGGCAGCCATTAAATCCAGACTATGAATACAGTAGGGCTGCAAATCCTACCAGAAGCGCTCTTGAAAACGCTTTGGCAAGTATTGAGAACGGAACTCGTGGATTGGCTTTTTCATCAGGATTAGCAGCTACAGATTGTGTGTTGCGATCTTTCAAAGCAGGAGATGAAATCATTGCTATGGATGATTTATATGGAGGAACATACCGAATGTTTACGCGTATTTATAAAGATTCAGGAATAAAATTCCATTTTGTGGACATGAATGACTTGGAAAAATTCAAGTCGTTAATTAATGAAAACACAAAGATGGTTTGGGTAGAAACTCCTACAAACCCTTTGATGAAACTAGCCGATATTCAAGAAATTGCAAAAATCACCAAGGAAAACAACATTCTTTTTGCAGTTGATAACACCTTTGCAACGCCGTATTTGCAAAAACCACTAGACCTAGGAGCTGATATTGTAATGCATTCTGCTACCAAATATTTAGGTGGACACTCTGATGTTATTGCGGGAGCTTTGATTGTAAAAGATGAAGCGCTAGGAGCACAATTGCATTTTCAACAATTTGCTACCGGAGCTACACTTGGACCCATGGATAGTTTTTTAGTGCTTAGAGGAATAAAAACGTTACACTTGCGCGTACAAAGACATTGTGAAAATGGAGCTAAGGTGGTGGAGTTTTTAAACAATCATCCAAAAGTAAAAACAGTATATTATCCTGGATTACCGAGTCATCCCTATCATGAAATTGCCAAAAAACAAATGAGTGGTTTTGGCGGAATGGTATCTTTTACATTTGTATCGGGTAAAAAAGAGGATGCAATTGACTTTCTAGAAAAAGTTAAGGTATTTACTCTCGCCGAATCTCTTGGTGGCGTAGAGTCTTTAGCCAATCATCCAGCGTTGATGACACACGCATCTATCCCTGAAGATAAACGTAAGGAAATTGGAATTACGGATGATTTGGTTCGTTTAAGCATAGGTATCGAGGATGCGGATGATTTAATCGAAGATTTGAAACAAGCATTGGCCTAATAAAACAAACCCCAAAACAGAAAAAAATGTTTTGGGGTTTATTTTTATAAGCATATTGGTTTTGCTAATTAATCTAAATAATGAATGTATCCTACATTAAACCAAACCAGCCAATCATTAGCTTTATTTTCTTTATAAATTTTTGGGTTAGGATTAAGCCCGTCAACCCAGTTGGAGAAATAATATTGAAATCGTAAATCAACCATCAAATCACCAGAATCGGTTAGTTTATATCGAGTTCCAACGCTTGATACAACAGACCAAACGGTACCTTGTTCTGATGAAAAACCGTAAGGACGTCCTTCAGAAGGAGTGAGGTATTTAGGGAATGTAGTTGCAGCATTTCCTAGCGGTCCTAATGAAGATTCAGCTTTGGCGTTGTAGGCACTAAACTGGCCACCTAAACTGATAAAAGGAGCAAAACCTCCCGTAACAGCTGTAAAATCTCTTATGTTCCAAGGGTAAAATTCAAGTTGCATTCCAACGTTTGCCACCGCAGTACTTCCAGTCATGGCTCGTAATTGTTGTGCTCCAAGTGAATTTTTACTCGGGTCAACATATTCTCCAAAATGCTTTAAATTTGTTTTGTTATAAGACAACTCAGTCCTAAGCTTGAAATGCTGGTTAAAATAAGTTCTTGAAGTATAATTATAATTCTTGTCATAGGTAAAGTTCAGGTAATGAACTAACCCAATACCAATACCGGTGTTACCAGCATTTGTTGAAAAATCATATCGCTCACCATAATCAGACTGGAAAGCAACAGGGCCTACAATTATCCCAACTTCGTGCGAAAAACCGTCGAATTGAGCATTTGAATTGTTAGAAAATCCAAATATCAGCGCTAAAAGTGGTATTATGTGTCTGGCCATTAGGAGCTAGTGTTTTCAAATCTTCACAAATATATAAAAACATCGAGTATTAAGAAACAGAAAAACGAATTAAAAATAAGCAGACAAAATCTTATTTACTTACGAAAGTGTTAAACATTAGCTTCAAAACAACATATCTTGAACATAATTGTTTGTTAATGGATAATAAAAAGATAATTCTATTGATAAATTTTAAAAACTGAGTCCGAATATTTTTATAAGATGTATATTTGTATATTATAACGAAATCGTTTTCTTAATTAATTACTTATATACTATGTTACTAAAAATAAATGATTTTATGGCTCAAGTTGAGGCCAAGAATCCAAATGAACCTGAATTTATTCAAGCTGTTAGGGAATTTGCAGAAACTGTAATTCCATTTATTGCAGAGCAAAAAAAATACGATGGAAAAAATTTACTGCTTAGAATTACTGAGCCAGAGCGTTCTATTATTTTTAGAGTTCCTTGGGTTGATGATAAAGGAGAGATTCAAGTAAACAGAGGTTTTAGAATTCAAATGAACTCTGCCATTGGTCCATACAAAGGAGGAATTCGTTTTCACAATACCGTAAATTTATCAGTACTTAAGTTTTTAGCATTCGAACAAGTTTTTAAAAACAGTTTGACTACATTACCTATGGGTGGTGGAAAAGGAGGTTCTGATTTTGATCCACAAGGTAAATCAGATGCTGAGGTTATGCGTTTTTGTCAATCGTTTATGACTGAATTGTGCAGACACATTGGGCCACAATTAGACGTTCCAGCTGGTGATATTGGTGTAGGAGCTAGAGAAATAGGATATTTATTTGGTCAATATAAAAGAATCAGAAATGAGTTTACTGGTGTTTTAACTGGTAAAGGATTAGCATACGGTGGATCTTTGATTAGACCAGAAGCTACTGGTTACGGTGTGGTATATTTTGCGGAGCAAATGTTAAACACTATCGGACAAAACATCAAAGGAAAAAGAGTTTCTATTTCTGGATTTGGAAATGTAGCATGGGGTGTTGCCTTAAAAGTAAATGATCTAGGTGGAAAAGTAGTTACTATTTCTGGTCCTGATGGATATATTTATGATGAAGAAGGAATTTCAGGAGATAAAATTGACTTCATGCTTGAAATGAGAGCAAGAGGTGATAACAGAGCTGAAGCGTATTTAGAAAAATATCCAAATGCTGAATTCCACAAAGGAAAAAGCGTATGGGAAGTGAAAGTGGATGTTGCAATCCCATGTGCTACTCAAAACGAGTTGAACGAAGAAGATGCAAAAAAATTAATTGCAAACGGAGTAATGTGTGTAACAGAAGCTGCTAACATGCCATGTACTCTTGAAGCAATAAAAGAATTCTTGAAAGCTAAAGTACTTTTTGCACCTGGAAAAGCTGCAAATGCTGGAGGAGTAGCTGCTTCAGGACTTGAAATGACACAAAACTCTATCCGTTTAAACTGGACTAGTGAAGAGGTTGATTCAAGACTTAAAGAAATTATGGTTGGAATTCACAATCAATGTAAGCAATATGGTACAGATGAAGAAGGATATGTAAACTACGTAAAAGGAGCAAACATAGCTGGATTTGTAAAAGTTGCCGATGCAATGCTAGCACAAGGAGTGGTATAATACACTGCTTAAATTATAATAAACCTTCTATCGTGTATTCGGTAGAAGGTTTTTTTATGTAACAAATAGCCTTAACTTTCGTTTGTTTATATTTGTAAATCAATAGTGCTACAAATGATGAAAAAGTATTTTTCGCTTATTTTACTTTTTACAGGGATGTTTTTGGGTTTTGCCCAAAGTGACTTATCCTGGCAAGGTTATTTTTCGTATTCTGAAATTAAAGACCTTTCACAAGCCCCAAATGCTGTTTTTGCAGCTTCAGAAAATGCTTTATTCTCTAAAAATTCACTCACAAATATTATAAAAACAACTACTACGGTTGATGGACTTTCGGGAGAAACTATTTCAACGTTATATCATAGCACAGCGCTCAACAAGACTGTAGTGGGTTATGAAAACGGACTTATTATAGTGATTAATGAGCAAGACGGAAGTATATTGAGAATAGTAGACATTATCAATAAAAAACTGTCTCCTACTATAAAAAAAATCAATCATTTCTTAGAACACCAAGGAATACTTTACGTCTCTTGTGATTTTGGGATTGTACAGTTTAACTTATCAACCATGCAATTTGGAGATACGTATTTCATTGGCGACGGCGGAACGGAAATGCAGGTACATCAAATGGCACTTTTTAATGGATATTTTTATGTTGCTACTTCCAGTGGGATAAGAAGAGCCTTAGCCACAAACCCTAATTTAATTGATTATAATCAGTGGGAAACGCTAGCATCAGCCTCTTGGATAGGAATCACAACTCTTAATCAAGAATTGTATGCTGTCAATGCTATAGGAGCAATCCAAAAGTATAATTCAGTTACAAATACTTTTGTGCTATTTTCACAATTGCCACAGCCAGCAATAGATATGAGAGTTGGAGCAGGTATTATGGTTGTGAGTACTCCAAGCACAATTTATTTTTATAACAGTCAAATGATTTTGATTCGGGAACTAAACGCCAATCAGATTCCTGAGGCCAACATCACCTTTACGTGCGCTACCGTAATTGGTGATACGGTATATATTGGCACACAAGAAAACGGATTATTTACAACCGCTCTTAATGGATCATCCGTATTTGAAAACAGTACACCCTCGGGACCATTAAGAAATAATATTTTCGCTTTAGATCTCACGCCTTCTGTGCTTTGGGCAGTGTACGGAGAATTTGCAGGGGATTATAATCCATTTCCGTTGGATAGCTATGGCATTAGCAAATATAATAAAGAAGGCTGGCTTAATATTCCTTATGAATCGGTATTAGGAGCGCAAACTATAGGTAAAGTAATTGTGAATCCAATAAACGAAAATCAAGTATTTGCGAGTTCTTTTTTTTCAGGACTTCTCAAAATTGAGAATGATGTTCCAACCATTTTATTCAATCAAACCAACAGCGGTTTAGAATCGCTTACTTTTGGAGGACCTAATAATGTTGATATAAGAATTAATGCAACAGCATTTGACAAGTCGGGGAATTTATGGGTGACCAATAGTAGAATTAAAAACGGGCTTAAAGTTTTGCGTACCAATGGGCAATGGCAAAGCTATGCCATGGATAAAATTTTAGATGTGCCCGAAGAGAATAATTACGGCGCCATTGTAATAGATAAAAACGGTACAAAATGGCTGGCTACAAGTGAAGATGGTGTGGTAGGATTCAATGAAAACGGAACCACTTTTAAAAAAATCACTGTGGGTGCCGATACTGGAAATTTACCCATTTCAAACGTAAGAACTGTAGCTTTAGATACTAGAAGCCAACTTTGGATAGGAACATCAAAAGGGTTGAGGGTTTTGAATAGCGTGAATAATTTCCTCTCAGATACGCCCTTAAAAGCTAATCCTGTTATAATCATTGATGACAATCTGCCTCAAGAATTGTTATTTGAGCAATTTATCACATCCATTGTTGTAGACGGTGCTAATAATAAGTGGATAGGAACCGCTGATGCGGGACTTTTTCTTGTATCACCAAACGGTCAGGAAACCAAATACCATTTTACAACAAGCAATTCTCCGCTACCCAGCAACACTATTAATGACATTGATATTAATGGGATAACTGGCGAAGTATTTATTGCTACTAGTAAAGGCATGATATCATTCAAGGGAGTTGCTACCAAGGCAAATGAAGATTTGAGTAAGGCTTATGTATATCCTAATCCTGTTCGGCCAGATTTTCAAGGAACTGTAAAAATTGCAGGATTATTAGACAAAGCAAATGTTAAGATTACCGATGTGGGCGGAAACTTAGTACATGAAACTACCTCCGAAGGCGGAACAATAGAATGGGACACAACCGCTTTTGGGAAATACAAGGTCGCATCTGGAGTTTATATGATTTTTATTTCGGCACAAGATGGTGTTGAAACTACCATTAAGAAAGTAATGATAATTAGATAATTTAGAGAGATGAATTTTTCAATCTTTACATTTTTCAATCTTTAAATTAAAATTGTGCAAGTCAAAACCAAAGCTATTGTTCTTTCATCATTAAAATTTCAAGAAAAAAGCTTGATCGTAAAATGTTTTACCCTATCGCACGGTTTAAAATCATATTTTGTTCGGGATGCTTTTTCGAGTCGGAAAGCGAGTCAAAAAAAGGCTTATTTTCAGCCTTTGACAATTCTTGAAATTGAGGCCGTTCATAAAAACAAAGGCACTTTAGAAAATTTTAAAGAGATAAAAATTAGCTCTGCTTTTCATTCCATCCATTCCGATATTTATAAGAGCACCATGGTGATGTTCATTTCAGAAATGCTGCACCATTCCATCCACGAAGAGGAAGAAAACGAGCCTCTTTTTACTTTCCTAGAAACCGCATTACACTGGTTAGACAACCACGATGAAATAGCTAATTTCCATCTGATTTTATTATTAGAAACCACCAAATATCTCGGTTTTTACCCCGATACTTCGGATATGGACATGGCTTTTTTTGAAATGACCGAAGGTATTTTCACACCCTTTCACGCCATCAGTTCGCTCACGGAACACGAAAGTAATTTGTTTAAAAAACTGATTGACTTAAAATTCGACAACAATCAAAAAATCTTTCATGTCATAGAACGTCAAATCCTGCTAAAAATACTGATTGATTACTACAGTTTCCATTTAGACGGATTTAAAAAACCAAAATCACTCGATGTTTTAAAAGAGGTTTTCTCCTAAAATCGTGGGCGTGCCCCTGCGTAAAAACTCCGGGTCAGGCTGTGCGCTGTATCTTTTATTCCGTAAACTCCATAAAAGGATGCCGCTTCCATCCTTCACGCAAAACCAAAAAACTGTAGCTCATTTTGTACTATTTGTTTGTATATTAGCGGAAATAAATACTGATGTTTGCAAGTTAAAGCACATTTTTTTTGGGTGTAAATGTGCAATAGAGTTGCGTGTATTTAATAGTTGTAGGCAATTTAATCGACCATAAAATGACAGAAATTATTTATATAAACACACTCTTTCAGTCACTACAAAATGAGACACCAAATTGTGGTGGACAATATCATTTTACAAAAATTGACTTACAAGAAAACAGTAATACATTTGAAAGTCTAAAAGAGTACATGCTAAGATATGACCAATATCGAAATCCATATTATTTCGATGAAAGAACAAATGAAAATGTTTACATTAAATGGCGAGACCCAACTAATTTAATACTTGAAAGAATTGAAAAACTTGACGGTTATTTGGAAAACAAATTAGAATATTGGAGTAAACATAGAACAAGTTTAGATTGCCTAGAGGAAATTACAAGTTTATATAAACCGTTAGAGACAGAATTTAAAAACATGCTACTCTCCTTTTTAAATCACGAAATAATAGTTGGTATTTATTCAATCGGATTTGTAGATACATGTTATTGTTTTGGACACGACCATGTTAATGATGATACTTTGATTCAAACAACAAAAGGAAGCTATATTTTACATTTTGGATGGAGTTCTTAAATTTTCTATGACTATGAATGTTGAAACTACAAAAATGGCAGTTGAATTGTTAACCGGTTTTTTCAACGTGGTTTCAGATGGATATAATCCAGCATTGATTTATTTCAATTATTCAGAGAACTCTTTAAACATTGAAAAAGAAACATTTGTTCAACCAAGCCATTATGGCAATGATCCAGAAAACAGATATTATTATAACATAATTGAAACTGAAACTATCATTGAAGATGTGCGAGAACGAATTATTCAAAATTTCCAATGGTCAACAGAACATCTAATATTATTCAGCAAGACACCAACTTTATTTGAAAGTAAATTCCATTTGGATAATTTTAAAACCTTAGTTTCAAAAGTTGAAAACCAAGTTTTGGAGCTCATTAAAACTTGGGATTTAAAAACATCAGAATATTTGATAGACAGTAAAGACGGAAGTTTAAGGAGAGTTCTTATAATCAAATCAGAAGATAAGAGCATAATTTTAGACTTTGGAAATTATATACACTAACAAAACTGCCTACAACACACGTAGCTGTTGCGCAACTCTCTTAAAAAAGTAAAATTTCAAGATAAGGATAAAAAACAACCTCGTTTAAGGATTTTTAAGCGAGGTTTATTTTTGGTTTTAGGTTGTAGTTTGTAAAAATAAAAAGCCTTAAAAAGTCGGTATTCAAGTCAATGAAAGCTGTTTTTAGAGAAGTTGGTGCTTTTGCTTGTATTTCACTTACAACTCCGGCTTTTGTTTTTGTTTTTTTGGTGATAAACTTCAAGTATTTCTTGAGATTATAGGTCAACGCTGCCATTAAAACGTGTTTGTTGGCTTGCTTGATTCCTCTTGTGTTTACGCGATTACTCACACGTTTTTATTGATTTTAAATGGTGTTCGTGAATGCTTCGCATTTCATATTGGTAAAATTGACCAACGTTCCTATTACTGGTTCTACGGTTTTACTTCTCACTCGTACCATTTGCTTGGCATAGCGTGCGTTTTGAGTCAGTTTTTGGTGCATCCGATCGTAGTGCTCTTTGTGGATGCTGTGATCTATCTTTTTATACTTAGTGCTTTTTCCGCAGCATTGTTCTCGTAGTGGACAGTTTTTGCAATCGCGCTCACTACTTCGATAGCTGTATTTGGTGTAGCTTTTGCTATCGTTCTTTTCGCCTTTAAAAAGCAAAATGGCCTTGTTGGAACCTTCTTTGATACATTCGTATTGATTCAATTCTTTGTTGAAAATAAAACCTTCTCGCTCGGGTTTGTACTGTCCGAAGTTTGGAATGTAGGCATCTATGTTTTTTTGGTGCAAATATTTTAAAGCTTCTCCACTACTGTAACCTCCATCGGCTAAAAGTTCTTCTAATTCAATGCCGTTTTCATTTAGGTTTTCCTCTGTTAATTCTACTATTTTTTCCACACACTGACTATCACGTTTGTCTGCAAAATCAGAACAGGCGCCTGTTATTACATGATGAGCATCGTCTACAGCGATTTGGCCAAAATAGTTTAACTGCCTTGCTTTGCCTGGTTTTACACTTACCCTAGCATCAGAATCTGTGGGAGAATAATGCGTATGATTCGATACAAATCTCGGACGTAATGAATTGCCGTGTTCATCTACTTTATCAATGTTGAAGTTGGGATTGGGTTGGCTCTTGTATGCTTCTTTTTTCCAATTGTGGTGTTGTTCTACTAATTTCTTTCTGGTGCTGGTAGTTTTAAATTCGCTGTTTTCTTCTAATTCATCTACAAAGGCACTGGCATCTTCCAATACTTCTTTCTCTACCAAACTATCCATAGAAGCATTGGCTTTGATAAAAACACTGTCCACGGCTTGACGTTTGCCGCGAATCATACCTTTGGAAACACACAGCTTTAAAACGGCTTTAAACAAACTTAAAAACACTTCTTCACCATATAACTGACGCGTGCGACTAATGGTGCTGTGCCAAGGTAAAGCCTCATCAATGTCATACCGAATAAAAAGGCGAACATCTAAACAATTTGAGCAATATTCGATGAGTTTCCTATCCGAATTTATGTTGTTTAAATAGCCTACCAAACAGATTTTGAAAAACACAACTGGATCAATGCTCTCCTGTCCTTCGTCTCCATAATACTTTGCAGTAGCTTTATATAAAAAATGAAAATCGATAGCAGTATCAAGCAATCGATAAAAATTATGCTCAGGAATCAGGTCCTGTAAATGAACTTGATAGAGCATTTTTGGCGTGAGTTCTTTTCTTCCTTGCATAGTTAAAAATACAATTTCTTTTACTTTTTTGCAAGTTTTTTTTGATATATTTGTTCGAGTTGTGCAACAAGCACACACGCTACAAGCAATTTGGGTATTAGGCTTAATGGAAAAATTGGTTTTTTATTTGGAAGATTTGGCAAATCCGAAGAATGGACTTAATTTAGTCCCAAACCCGCTGTAGTCCCAAGACGGTACTAGTAATTGTAAAAGGCGAAAACGCAATGACAAATCAGTTCAACTTTGACATAAAATCTGCGGGACAAATTTCTAAAGAATTTATCGACAGAAACATTCTGACTTTTAATCAAGCAACTTTATTCGTAAAAGAACTAGCTTATGGACGTAATGCGGACAAAAATAATTTAGCTTCTGTGTTTACTGACAATTGTGGAACTTGTAGCACAAAGCACGCTTTACTCAAAAAACTTGCAGACGAAAATAATTTTGAAACAGTTAAACTTATTGTTGGAATTTTTAGAATGAACAAAAATAATACACCTGAAATTTCTGCAACACTATTACAAAATAATTTAGATTTTATTCCAGAAGCTCATTGTTATTTGAAATTTGAAGACCAAATACTCGACCTTACAAAAATTAATTCTAACCCGAAAGACTTTGTGAATGACCTAATTGAAGAAATAGAAATTTTGCCAGAACAAATCACCGACTACAAAGTAAACTATCACAAAAATTATCTTGTAACTTGGCTCGACAATAACAAACAAATAAATTTTTCACTTAACGACATTTGGAAGATTAGAGAACAATGTATTGAAGACTTGGCAAACAGATGACAAGAAAAACACTACAAAATATTTAGGTGATTGTCTAAATGGTAAATTGGTTTTGTATTTGGGAATTTTGGCTAGTCCTAAAAATAACGATGATTTAGACCCAAACCGCTTGAAACAAAGTAACTTTGGCGTTCAGATTAAAAAAAAGACACAATAAAGACACAAATTAACTTTATGAATATTGAGCTATTAAAATACCCTACAGGTAAGTTTGACAAACCTACATTAATAACGAAAGACATTTTGAAAAAATGGATTTCTGATATTTCTACCTTTCCTCAGAGATTATCAAACGAAGTCATAAATTTAACTGACGAGCAACTTGACACCCCCTACAGACCTGATGGCTGGACAATTAGGCAAGTAGTTCATCACTGTGCTGACAGTCATATGAACAGTTTAATTCGTTTAAAACTTTCATTGACAGAGGATAAACCAACAATAAAACCATATTATGAAGATCGTTGGGCAGAACTGTCTGATAGCAAAAATATGCAAATAGAACCGTCATTAAAAATGATTGAAGGTATTCACGAAAGATGGACCGTTTTATTAAACAATTTAGCAGAAAGCGACTATTCAAAAATATTTATTCATCCCGAACACGGAAAAGAGTTCAGGATAGACGAGTATATTGGAGTTTATGCGTGGCATTGCAACCATCATCTTGCTCATATAACTGAAACAAAGAAACGAAACAACTGGAAATGAGTTTAAAAAACATTGTACAGAATAAAACCCGAAATGCTGTAGCTCGAGAACTTAATCCTTTATAGCCTCGAGAAGGGAAAAATAAAACTTAAAAGAAAATTAACAGTACCAAAATTGACAAATTCCAGTAACATATTTTCTGAAATACAACTTTTAAATAATTCCATATTTAAACTTTGCGGAATGCAACTTGAAAACCTAGAAATTGAAAAAGAAAGTCAAGAGTATTTCGCTCATAATTTTAAACTTAATAAACAAAAAGTAATATTCAGAATGGCGAAAATCACGCCAACTAAAACGGGGCAATTTGTATCAATCTGGAAACGAAATGAAAAGGGCATAACGGAACCGCATAGTGTTGACGATGAATTCGAATTCTACTTAATTGCAACGCGTCAAGCAGAAAGGTTTGGAGTTTTTATTTTCAACAAAACAGTTTTGAGCGAAAATAGAATTTTGACAAGCCCAAAAGGGAAAGGAAAACGTGGAATTAGAGTATATCCAAATTGGAGCGTAACAGAAAATAAACAAGCACAAAAAACTCAAAATTGGCAAACAAAATATTTCGTAGAAATTGGAAACAGCAACGAAATTGACTTAAACAAGTTAAAAAAGTTACTGAAATTAGAGTCAGAATAAAATTAACGCCGCTACCGCGGATTTGCAATCCGTGCCTACAAGTTTTATCAAATTTGTAAAATCGAGCGCACTCGTGATTCCGTTTTAGCTCTGAAATTATCAAAATTGTTTGGCAAACCAGTAAATGATTTTTTTGAATTAGAAGGAGATGAATAAAGGTGTTTTTATCTTTTTTGTCAAAATGCAAGTAAATCGATTTTGGCTTAAAGCGTAACTTTCGACCTACGACTTTCAACTTTCAACTTTAATTTACTACTTTCGCATTTCGATTAAAGAAAAGGATAAAATGAGCACAAAATTTACTGAATACAAAGGACTTGACTTGCCAACAGTGGCGTCAGAAGTACTTGCTTTTTGGAAGAAAGAAACTATATTTGAAAAGAGTGTAACCACTCGCGAAGGCAATCAACCGTTCGTATTTTTTGAAGGCCCGCCTTCAGCAAATGGATTACCAGGAATTCACCACGTGATGGCACGTGCTATTAAAGATATTTTTTGCCGTTATAAAACTCAAAAAGGATTCCAAGTAAAGCGTAAAGCCGGTTGGGATACGCACGGTTTACCTGTGGAATTAGGTACCGAGAAAGAACTTGGAATTACCAAAGAAGATATTGGAAAAACCATTTCTATTGAAGAATACAACGAAGCGTGTAAAAGAACAGTTATGCGCTACACGGATGTATGGAATGATTTGACCGAAAAAATGGGATATTGGGTTGATATGGAAGATCCGTATGTGACCTACAAACCAAAATACATGGAAACCGTTTGGTGGATTTTAAAACAAATCTACAACAAGGATTTGATGTACAAAGGATACACCATTCAGCCGTACTCTCCAAAAGCAGGAACAGGATTGTCCTCACACGAGGTTAATCAGCCAGGAAGTTACCGCGATGTAACGGATACTACAGTTGTGGCACAATTTAAAGTTCTTGAAGAAAGCCTCTCAGATTTGCAACGCATTTTTGAAATAGGACATCTTTTTGAAGATACTTTTTTCTTAGCTTGGACTACTACACCGTGGACTTTACCAAGTAACACCGCGCTTACCGTTGGTCCTAAAATTGACTATGTTGTAGTAAGTACCTACAACCAATATACGTTTAAACCTGTCAATGTAATTTTAGCAAAAGCATTGGTAAACAAACAATTTGCTGGAAAATATACAGAAGTACAAGAGGAAAGCGAATTGTTGAATTACAAAGAAGACGATAAAAAAATCCCATTCTTTATAACTGCAACGTGTAAAGGAGCTGATTTAGTCAACATTCAATACGAACAATTAATGCCATTGGTATTGCCGTATCAAAATGCTGAAAACGCTTTTAGAGTGATTTTAGGAGATTTTGTTACTACCGAAGATGGTACTGGAATTGTTCATACTTCGCCAACTTTTGGTGCCGATGATGCCAAAGTAGCCAAAGAAGCTACACCAGAAGTGCCACCATTATTGGTGCTTGATGAAAACGGAATTCCGGTTCCATTAGTAGACTTGCAAGGACGTTTTGTACAAGGACTTGGTAGTTACTCAGGCAAGTATGTGAAAAACGAATATTACAACGAAGGTGAAGCTCCAGAGCGTTCCGTTGATGTAGAAATTGCGATTCAATTAAAAGAAGAAAACAAAGCGTTTAAAGTAGAGAAATACGTGCACAGTTACCCACATTGCTGGAGAACAGACAAGCCTATTTTGTACTATCCTTTGGATTCTTGGTTTATCAAAATATCAGAGGTCAAAGATAGAATGTTCGACCTAAACGAAACCATCAATTGGAAGCCAAAAGCAACTGGAGAAGGTCGTTTTGGGAACTGGTTGAAAAACGCTAATGACTGGAATCTTTCCCGTTCTAGATATTGGGGAATCCCATTGCCAATTTGGAGAACTGAGGATAAACTAGAGGAAGTTTTAATTGGTTCTGTTGAAGAATTGTACAACGAAATAGAAAAATCTATCGCTGCTGGTTTTCAAAAAGAAAATCCTTTTAAAGGGTTTGAAATCGGAAACATGAGCGAGGAAAACTATGATTTAATTGATTTGCATAAAAATGTAGTCGACGAAATTACGTTGGTTTCGGCTTCGGGTAAGCCAATGACACGCGAAACCGACTTAATTGATGTTTGGTTCGATTCAGGTTCTATGCCGTATGCACAATGGCATTATCCTTTTGAAAACAAAGAAAAAATAGATCAAAACCAAGATTTCCCAGCTGATTTTATTGCTGAAGGTGTGGATCAAACCCGTGGATGGTTTTATACTTTGCACGCTATTGGTACTTTGGTTTTTGATAAAGTAGCCTATAAAAATGTAGTTTCAAACGGATTGGTTTTAGACAAAAACGGACAAAAAATGTCCAAACGTTTAGGCAATGCTGCGGACCCTTTTGAAACTTTAAAAGAGTACGGACCAGATGCTACGCGCTGGTACATGATCTCAAATGCTAATCCTTGGGACAACTTGAAATTTGACTTAGAGGGAATTGCTGAGGTACGAAGAAAATTCTTTGGTACTTTATACAATACCTATTCCTTCTTTAGCTTGTATGCTAATATTGATGGTTTTACATATGCTGAAGCGGAGATTCCTGTACAAGAGAGACCAGAAATTGATCAATGGATTATTTCTGAGCTAAATACTTTAATTAAAGAAGTGGATGGCTTTTATGCCGATTATGAGCCTACAAAAGCAGCGAGAGCCATATCTGAATTTGTTCAGGAAAACTTGAGTAACTGGTACGTTCGTTTGTGCAGAAGACGTTTCTGGAAAGGCGAGTACGCGCAGGATAAAATTGCTGCTTATCAAACATTATACACGTGTTTGTTAACGGTAAGTAAACTAGGTGCGGCTATTGCTCCATTTTTCATGGATAAACTTTACAGAGATTTAACGCAAGCAACACAATCTGAAACGTTCGAGAGTGTACATTTGGCGGAGTTTCCAAAATACGTTGAAAACTTTGTTAATAAGTCGTTAGAGAGTAAAATGCAGAAGGCACAAACCATTTCATCTTTAGTTTTATCACTACGTAAAAAGGAAATGATTAAGGTACGTCAACCTTTGCAAAAGGTAATGATTCCAGTACTTGACGATAATCAAAGAGCTGAAATTGAGGCCGTATCTGACCTTATAAAAGCAGAGGTAAACGTGAAGGAAATAGTACTTCTTGATGATGCATCAGGAGTTTTGGTAAAGCAAATTAAACCAAATTTTAAGGCACTTGGGCCTCGTTTTGGTAAAGATATGGGATTGATTTCCAAAGAGATACAAGGTTTTTCTAAAGAGCAAATTGCGCAGTTAGATAAAGAAGGAAACCTCGATATTGTAATTGCAGGAAATTCCGTAACTTTAACCTTAGAAGATGTGGAGATTACTTCACAAGATATTGAGGGCTGGTTAGTAGCAAATTCTAATGGAATTACTGTTGCACTTGACATTACAATATCAGACGAATTAAGACAAGAGGGGATTGCAAGAGAATTAGTAAACAGAATTCAAAACATCCGTAAAGATTCAGGATTTGAAGTAACGGATACGATTAAAGTGCAATTAAAGCGAAATGGAATTTTAGAAGAGGCTATCTTGAAAAATGAAGCATACATAAAATCAGAAACATTAACACATGATTTAGTTTTTGTAGATGATTTACAAGAAGGTACAGAAATAGAATTTGACGAGATAAAAACAATGATATTAATTTCAAAATAAAATACGATGGTAGATGAAGCTACACGATACTCTGACGCTGATTTAGCAGAGTTCAAAGAGTTAATACTCAATAAAATTCAAAAAGCACAAGCTGATTTAGATTTGATCAAAAGTGCTTACATGAATGATTTAAATAACGGAACAGATGATACATCGCCTACATTCAAAGCTTTTGAAGAAGGAAGCGAAACCATGTCTAAAGAAGCAAATTCACAATTGGCAATTCGTCAGGAGAAATTTATTCGAGATTTAAAAAACGCACTTTTCCGTGTTGAAAATAAGACTTACGGAGTTTGTAAAGTAACAGGTAAATTGATTGGGAAAGAAAGATTAAAAATCGTTCCTCATGCAACAATGAGTATTGAAGCAAAGAACTTGCAACGATAAACCTCTTGTTAAACAAGATTTAACGCTCCATTGGGAGCGTTTTTTTTGATTAAATTGTTATTTTTGCGCCATTAAAATTTATAAAATGACATTACGAAAAGCGTATCTCCTTATTTTTATCTTATTGATTGTTGATCAAGTTTCTAAAATTTACATTAAAACTAATTTTGTTTTAGGGGAAGAAGTGGAAGTGTTCAATTGGTTCAAAATTCTATTCATTGAAAATGAAGGGATGGCTTGGGGAGTTCAAATTCCAGGAGCGTATGGAAAATTGTTTTTAACTCTTTTTAGAATTGGTGCTGTTGGTGGTATAGGCTATTGGTTGTGGGATTCTGTAAAAAAGAAGAGTTCAGATTATTTGATTGTTGCCATTTCTTTAATTCTTGTTGGTGCTTTCGGTAACATTATTGATTCTGTTTTTTATGGTGTTATTTTTAATGACAGTCAACAACAATTAGCTACTATGTTTTCGGATCAACCTTATGGAACTTGGTTTCACGGAAAAGTAGTAGACATGCTTTATTTCCCTTTTTGGCATGGAAATTTGCCTGATTGGTTGCCAATTTGGGGCGGAAAAGAATTTACTTTTTTCAACGCTATATTCAATGTTGCTGATATGGCAATTTCAACAGGAGTTGGAATCTTGATTTTTTTCAATAAAAAAGCATTTCATAACAGTTAGATTTAATGTTATTCACACTATAAAAAAAGACCTGTTCAATTTTGAACAGGTCTTTTTTATTAATTTTTATTTTGTCCGGGCGCGTAACGTTTAGCACTCTTTCCGCCATATATTTTTTTAGCTTGTCCTGGTGGAAGTGTTTTCGCTTTATATGTTGATCTGCTGGTTCCAGTATGGATGCTACAGTTTGAAAATGAAACTGCAAATAGAATAACCATAACGCTTACGGCAAATCTTGATTTTTTAAATGTTCTCATAACTTATTTAGATTTTTATCTATTGGCAAAGTAACGATTTAAAAATTAAAACGAGTGCACCTCATTTGGGGTGACACAATAATCCAGTTGTATGTCGCCTTCAAAAACGCCTTCTATACTTTCTTCAGGTTCAAAAAAAGACAGTCCAATATTGATTACATCTGGTTTGCATTCAGAGAGAAATTTATCATAAAACCCTTTGCCGTAGCCCACGCGATGTCCGCTTTTATCAAAAGCTAATAGCGGTACAAAAACAACATCAATTTTAGTTGAGGGAACTTCAATTCCATCTACAGGTTCTGGAATGTTGTATTTGTTTTTCTTAATTTTTGTATTGTCAGTAAGCAAAAAATGAGTCATTTTGCGGGTTTCGAAATCAGCTTTGGACACAATAATTTCCTTGTCTTTTCCTGATAATAAATGAAGAATGAATTCGGTATTTACCTCTTTTTGTTCTGTTATGGGTAAAAAAATATGGAAGTAGTTTTTCTCCCAAATAGGAAGTTTGATTATTTTATTGGCAACAGCCAAACTCATTTCCTCTATTTCATTTTCAGATAAAGAATTCCGTAAGGCTTTGTATTTTTGTCGTAACTCTGTTTTATTCATTTTACTAATTTTATTCTCCTTCTTCGCCTGATGCATTCGATAAGTGGTAAATAGCGTCACCTTCGTAAACAATCGGGGAATGATTGGCATTGATAATATAACCGTCGTTTGGGGCTTTTACTTTTCGTTCAAACTTTCCGTAGGGATCAGTTATGGAGGCAAGAATGGTTCCTTTTTTTACAAATTTACCTATTGAATTATAATCATGTAATAAACCAGAACATTTGGCACGTATCCAGCCTGATTTTTCAATATAAATGGTGTTGGATTGTTGTTGTTCTGCTGTATGTTTTAAATCGAGCATGTCAAGATGTTTAAGCAGTCTCTTAGCTCCATTTAAACCTTCTTTAGCGATATCTTTATTAATATCTAATGATTTTCCGCCTTCAAAAAGTAGCATTTTTACATTCATTTTTTCACTGGAACTCCTAAACGAACCAGCAATGTTTCTAGAATATAAGGTGAATGGGGCGTTAAAAACATCGGCAAGAATTTTTAAATCAGCATTATTATGTGCTATTCTAATTTGTGGTGCGTTAAAACGACTCGCTCCGCCAGCATGAAAATCAACAGCGTATTGCACAACAGGCATGATTTCGGTTAGAATGTGATAGGCAAATCGGCTGGCCAAAGAACCCGTTTTACTTCCGGGAAAAACACGGTTTAAATCCCTGCCATCAGGGAATTCTCTGGATTTATTAACAAATCCGTACACGTTAATAATAGGAATACAAATTATAGTACCTCTTTTAGGTTTGTTTATTTTTTCATGAATAAGTTGCCGTACAATTTCTACACCATTTATTTCGTCTCCATGAATTCCAGCAGAGAATAACACTACAGGACCTTCTAGTTTTGAACGTTTTACAATAACGGGAATGTTTAATTTAGTAGTAGTGTGCAGTCGGGCAATTTCAACATTTATTGTTTTGCTTTCGCCAGGATATATGCTTTCGCCAAAAAGCACAATAGGAGTAGTATTGCTTTTTATCATAAGTTCTTGAAAATATAAAAATAAGCATAATAACGAATTACAACCAAGAATTAGGCTAAATATTTTGCAAGAAACAATTCGCTAGCATTGATTTGTATTTCGTAATTTTAGAAGTTAACTTTGTTACATGAATCCAACAGCTCTAGCCCTACAAATACAAACCTTACCAGACAATCCCGGCGTATACCAATATTACGACAAAGAGGGAAAAATTTTGTATGTAGGCAAAGCTAAAAATCTAAAGAAAAGAGTTTCTTCCTATTTTAATAAAATTCACGATACTGCTAAAACAAATGTTTTGGTAAAGAAGATTGTGACCATAAAACATATTGTGGTTCCTACAGAGACTGATGCGCTTTTGTTAGAAAATAACTTGATTAAAACGCTACAGCCACGGTATAATGTATTGCTTCGCGATGATAAAAGTTATCCGTGGTTGTGTATCAAGAAAGAACCTTTCTCGCGCATATTTGCTACGCGTAGGATGGTTAAGGATGGATCGGAATATTTTGGACCGTATACCAGTTTCAAAACAGTAAGTACAATTTTAGAACTCATCAAAGAATTGTACCCGCTGCGTACTTGTAATTATGATTTAAGTAAGAATAATATAGAGAGCGGAAAGTTTAAGGTGTGTCTTGAGTATCATATTGGCAATTGTATGGGGCCATGTGAAGGTCATGAAACTATTGAAAACTACCAGAAACAAGTAGATGCCATTCGTGAAATACTCAAAGGAAACTTTAAGGAGAGCATGAAAGATTTCAAGCGGGTCATGACAAACTTAGCTGCCGAAATGCATTTTGAGGAGGCGCAAAAAATCAAAGAAAAAATAGAGGTTTTAGAAAATTATCAATCCCGTTCTACGGTGGTAAATCCTAAAATTACTAACATTGATGTTTTTTCCATTGTGTCTGATGAGGCGGCTGCCTATGTCAACTTTTTACAAATATCCCATGGCTCCATTATTAGGTCTCACACCATGGAAATCAAGAAAAAATTAGATGAACCTGACGAAGAGCTACTCGAATTGGCTATCATTGAATTAAGAGAGCGTTTTCAGTTACTATCTCGTGAAATAATTGTTCCGTTTCCAGTAGATCTGGGTGAAAACATAAAAATAACCGTTCCACAACTGGGAGACAAAAAGCAAATTTTAGATTTATCCATTCGTAACGCTAAGTTTTATAGAATAGAACAACTCAAACAACTACAAATAGTAGATCCAGATAGACACACCAATAGGATTATGGCACAAATGCAAAAAGATTTGCGCTTGCCCGTAGAACCTAGGCATATTGAGTGTTTTGATAACTCAAATATTCAAGGTACAAATCCAGTATCAGCATGTGTTGTTTTTAAAGATGGAAAACCAAGTAAAAAAGATTACCGCCATTTTAACATCAAAACTGTAGAAGGACCAGATGATTTTGCCTCTATGACTGAGGTGGTTTACAGACGCTACAAACGACTATTGGACGAAAACCAACCTTTACCTAATTTAATTATTATTGATGGGGGAAAAGGGCAGTTGTCCTCGGCCTTAAAAAGTATCGATGATTTAGGATTACGAGGTAAAATAGCCATTATTGGGATTGCCAAAAGGCTGGAAGAGTTGTTTTATCCTGGTGATTCTATTCCGTTATACTTAGACAAAAAATCCGAAACGCTCAAAGTGATACAACAACTGCGTAACGAAGCCCACCGTTTTGGGATAACGCATCATAGAGACAAACGCAGTAAAGCAGCGCTCAATTCATCTATAGAATCCATACCAGGCATTGGCGAAAAAACTATGTTATCCTTAATTCAGCATTTTAAAAGTGTTAAAAGATTAAAATTAGCCACAGAAAAAGAAATTTCAGACGTTGTAGGTAGTTCAAAAGCCAAAAAAATTACCGAATTTTACAACAATAAATAGTGTTTTTCTATGAGCCAATTCCAGCTATCCGTTTCAAGCGCTCCGCAAAAAAGCTTTTTTTCTAATAAAAGCAAAGGAGCTCCTGCGGTCGCTCTTTCCTTTTATGAAAAAATAGCTTTTTTTGCCTCTCGGCTTTTCACTACTATCTGGGGCTTTAAGCAAAGACCTGCAGGAGTACTTCCGGCAATACTCTTTTTTATAACTTCTTTTTTATTAGGATTGCAAACTACCGTTGCGCAAGAGCAAAAAAGTCCTAAAATAGGTTTGGTTTTAAGTGGAGGCGGTGCTAAAGGTTTTGCTCATATTGGAGTTTTAAAAGTGCTTGAAGAGGCAGGGGTTAAAATTGATTACATAGGCGGTACCAGCATGGGAGCTGTAATAGGCGGACTTTATGCAACAGGATATAATGCAAAGCAAATAGACTCTATTTTTCACACTACAAATTTTAACGAGTTATTAAACGATTTTATTCCTAGATCTTCAAAAAACTTTTACGAACGTGGAAATGATGAGTCCTATGCGCTAGTACTCCCTTTTAATAAAATGAAAATAGGCATCCCCGAAGCTTTATCAAAAGGGATGTACAACTATAATTTATTGAGTAGAATTACAAGAAATGTAAGTACTATTAAAGATTTTTCAAAACTACCCATACCTTTTTTATGCATAGGAACAAATATAGAAACTGGTGAGCAAGTGGTTTTGAACAAAGGCAATCTTGCACAAGCTATGATAGCAAGCTCTGCATTTCCTTCCTTGTTTGCACCAGTAGAAATTGATGGAAAAATACTGGTAGATGGAGGTGTGGTTAATAATTATCCTATTGAGGAAGTGCGTAAAATGGGCGCAGATATTATAATTGGTGTTGATGTGCAAGACGGACTTCTTGATCGTAGTCAATTAAAAGATGCGACAAAAATTTTGGTGCAAATTACAAGCTTGCAATCTATTGACCGTATGAAAAAAAACATTTCAAATACGGATATCTATATAAAGCCAGATATTTCTCAATACGGAGTCGTATCATTTGATAAAGGTAAAGAAATCATAAAAAAAGGGGAAGAGGCGGCAACACTCGTTTTAGATAAAATTAATACCATTGTCAATCCAGTAAAATTTTACACAAAACCAAGTCTTAAATTAATATCAGATAGCCTCTATATCCGAAATATAAATGCAGGTAAACTAGACAATTATACAAAGGAATACATCATAGGAAAACTCAGATTTAAACCTGGAACCAAGACCACATTTACTGATTTGCTCAGGGGAATAAACAATATAAATGCCACACAAAACTTCAGCGCTATTTCTTATTCGCTAGAAAAGAATCAAAACGAACTGGATTTAAACTTAAATCTAACCGAAAATCCAACTAAAACCTATCTGAAATTTGGCCTGCATTATGATGATTTATTCAAAAGCGGTGTTTTGATCAATCTAACTCGAAAAAAAGCAATTTTTAAAAATGATGTAGCTTCTTTTGACCTAGTTTTAGGAGATAATGTGCGTTACAGCTTAGATTATTATGTTGAAAATGGTTTTAATTTAAGTTTTGGATTCAAGTCTTTTTACAATCAATTTAGTAGAAATGTGTCTAATGAAATAAGCCCAATTACATCTAGTAATCCTAGTATCAATTCTATCAATGTCGATTTTACGGACTTGACAAATCAAGTTTATTTTCAATCCCTATTTGTTCAAAAATTTTTGATAGGTGGCGGTGTAGAATTGAAATATTTAAAAATAAAATCAGAAACACTGGCTAACGTAGATCCTACAATAGATAATAGTAATTACGTAAGTCTCTTTGGGTACTTAAAAGCCGATTCTTTTGATAATAAATATTTTCCTAAAAAAGGCTGGTATTTCTCGGGTGATATTCAAACCTATGTTGCTTCGTCAAACTATACAGGTGGTTTTCAACCTTATTCTATTGCCAAAGGAGATTTTGGGGTAGCAGCTTCTTTATTTAAAAATGCTACCGTAAAGTTCCAGACAGATGCTGGTTTCTCTTTTGGTCAACAAAGCGTTACTTTTTTCAATTTTATTTTAGGTGGTTATGGTTTCAATATGATAAATAATTTTAAATATTTATATGGGTATGATCATTTGAGTGTTGCTGGAAATAGTTACATCAAATCTACGGCTACTATTGATTATGAGTTTTTGAAAAAAAATCACCTTAATTTTTCGGCAAATTTTGCTAATATTGGCGACAGAATTTTTGAAACTGTCAATTGGATTTCTATTCCTAAATATTCAGGATACGCCTTAGGATATGGCATGGAAACAATCATAGGTCCTGTAGAAATCAAGTATACATGGTCTCCTGAGCTCTCCAAAGGTTTTACCTGGTTTAGCATAGGCTTTTTATTTTAAACTTAAATTAATTCAAAAATAATTACGATATTTGTCATAATGAAAGCAAATTGGACAGGTTTATTAGCGCATTTACAATTCCTAATCAAGAGAAATCCGGAATAGCGAATCAATTTTTGATTTAGAAAAAAACCAAGCGTTATCGCTGTAATTAATTACAACTTTTTTAAACAAAAAATTATGCCACTATATCATAAACTAGGGACTTTCCCTCAAAAAAGACACGTGCAATTCGAAAAACCGAATGGAGGTTTTTACTACGAACAATTGTTTGGAACCGAAGGTTTTCATGGTCATGCTTCCTTATCATACCATGTGCACCGCCCTACGCAAGTCAAAGAAATTCTCAAATCGTATTCCGTTGAACCTAAAATAGCCATTGGTAAAAACATAAAATCGTTGTTGTTAAAAGGTTTTGAACTAAAGCCCGAAGACGATTTTTTAGACAGTCGTAAAGCGTTATTAGTCAATAAAGACTGTACCATCGGTCTGGCAGCGCCTAAAAAATCTTTAACATCGTATTTCTATAAAAATGCCGATGCCGATGAAATGATTTTCATTCACAAAGGAAAAGGAAAATTGCGTACAATGTTAGGAAACATTCCTTTTGAGTACGGGGATTATCTTATTATTCCGCGCGGAATTATATACCAAATTGAGTTTGATACTGATGATAACCGTTTGTTTTACGTAGAATCATTTGCTCCATTTTATACTCCAAAACGTTATAAAAATGAATCGGGTCAGCACTTAGAGCATTCTCCTTTTTGCGAGCGTGATTTTATTTTGCCTAACGAGTTAGAAACGCATGACGAAAAAGGAGATTTCCTTATCAAAATCAAAAAAGAAGGCATGATGCACGAAGTAGTGTATGCTACACATCCTTTTGATGTTATCGGTTGGGACGGTTATAATTTCCCATACGGTTTTAGCATTCATAATTTCGAGCCTATTACAGGACGAGTACACCAACCGCCACCAGTGCATCAAACTTTTGAAACTGCCACTTTTGTAGTATGTTCATTTGTACCTAGATTGTACGATTACCATCCAAAATCAATTCCGGCGCCTTACAACCATAGTAATATTGACAGTGATGAGGTCTTGTATTACGTAGATGGTGATTTCATGAGCCGCAACAACATAGAGCAAGGACACATAACGCTCCACCCAAAAGGTATTCCGCACGGTCCAGCACCGGGAGCTATGGAGCGCAGTATTGGTCACACCGGAACAGAAGAGTTGGCCGTAATGGTAGATACTTTCCGTCCCTTAATGGTTACTGAGGAGGCCATGGGTCTAGACGACGGTCAATATTATAAATCTTGGGTTGAATAAATAAGTTTTCACCTTGGATTTCAGGAGCTATTTCCTGCTGTACGCTATATCTTTTTCTGATCTCGTTAAAAAAACGAGACCAGAAAAAGGATGTCGCTTCCATCAGGGCTAGAGCCACATTTACATAATACTATTTTTTTAAAATTAATAAATCCGTGTACCTCAGTTTATTTGCATCAGCTGCTTTATAAACTCAAGTACCGAATATAAACATAAATCACAATGAGTAAAGAAGTAAAATCAGTAGAATACGGACTAGAAAAAATATTTGAAGGAGCACAAGATTTCTTGCCGCTTTTAGGAACAGATTACGTAGAGTTTTATGTAGGTAATGCAAAACAATCTGCTCATTATTACAAAACAGCTTTTGGATATCAATCATTAGCTTACGCTGGTTTAGAAACGGGTGTAAAAGACAGAACATCTTATGTATTAAAACAAGATAAAATCCGCATTGTTTTAACTACTCCATTAACGCAAGATTCACCTTTACATGATCATTTAAAAAAACATGGTGATGGTGTAAAAGTAGCAGCTTTATGGGTTGAAGATGCAACAAGTGCTTACAACGAAACCATGAAACGTGGTGCGCGCTCTTTTATGGAGCCTACCGTAGAGCAAGATGAATTTGGTCAAGTAGTTCGCTCAGGGATTTATACTTACGGTGAAACGGTTCATATATTTGTAGAAAGAAAAAATTACAACGGGATTTTCTTGCCAGGCTACAAAGAATGGAAATCAGATTACAACCCTGAACCAACAGGATTAAAATACATAGATCACATGGTAGGAAATGTGGGCTGGAACGACATGAATACTTGGGTAAAGTTTTATGAAGAGGTAATGGGATTTGTTAACTTCCTGTCATTTGATGATAAGCAAATCAATACTGAATATTCAGCCTTGATGAGTAAAGTAATGTCAAACGGAAACGGAAGAATTAAATTCCCTATCAATGAACCTGCCGAAGGAAAGAAAAAATCACAAATTGAGGAGTATTTAGATTTTTATGGTGGGCCAGGAATACAACACATTGCTATTGCTACCGATGATATTATTAAAACAGTAAGCCAATTAAAAGCAAGAGGTGTAGAGTTCTTATCAGCGCCGCCACACGCCTATTATGAAGCTATTCCAGAGCGTTTAGGCGCTCACATGGATATGATGAAAGAAGATATCAACGAAATCGAAAAATTAGCCATCATGGTCGATGCCGATGAAGATGGGTATTTGTTGCAAATTTTTACTAAACCGGTTCAAGATAGGCCAACCTTGTTTTTTGAGATTATTCAAAGAATGGGAGCCAAAGGTTTTGGTGCTGGAAACTTTAAAGCCTTATTTGAATCAATTGAAAGAGAACAGCAATTACGAGGAACGTTATAAAAGTTAATTATTTTTACATATTGTGAAAAAATAACCATTCAACGACCTATTTTTTATTAAATGTTGTGTTAAACTTTATTTTTTATAAATAAAACTGGATTTGTTAGCTACCTTTGCACTCGCAAAAAGGGAAGGGGTGGTTTCCTTCCTAATTTCATATAAATTTCATAGTTTATAGTTTTTTGGTTAGTTAATAGCATAAAAACTCAGTCATTATTTGACTGAGTTTTTTTGTTTTAATATATTTGGAATAAAAATTGTAATACGAGTATATAAATTTATAAACTAAGAAATGAAAAAATTACTTGTACTCTGTATCATTGGTATCACCTTTGGTTTTTCCTCGCCCCAAGAGGATGCCTACGCAGTAGGAGAGTTTTTTAAATTCAGAATTCACTACGGCATTGTCAATGCGGGTTATGCTACTCTTGAAGTAAAAGATGCCAATGTAAACAATAAAAAAACGTTTCATATTGTTGGGAAAGGCTACACTACAGGTATGTCACGATTTTTCTTTAAAGTAGATGATTTATACGAAAGCTATATTGATAAAGAAACAAGAAATCCATACCAGTTTGTTAGAAAAATTGATGAAGGCGGATACACAAAAAATCAAGAAGGTTTTTTCAATCAATCCTCAAATAAAGTAGTTGTAAAAGATTATAAACATAAAACAGAAAAGGCACTTTATATTCCGAAAAACACTCAGGATATATTGTCAACATTTTACTACCTTAGGAATCATCCTAATATTGATAAGTTAAATGTTGGAGAATCTATAGCTGTAGACATGTTTTTTGATGATGAAACCACAAAATTCAAGCTAAAATTTATAGGTCGTGAAAATATAACCACTAAATTTGGCGTTGTTCCCTCCATGATATTTCGTCCCTTAGTGCAGTCGGGACGTGTGTTTAAGGAACAAGAAAGTGTTACGGTCTGGATATCAGATGATAATAATAAAGTGCCGTTACGCATAAAAGCTAGTTTAGCTGTAGGGTCTATAAAAGCAGATCTAGATGCTTATAAAGGGTTAAAAAGCCCATTTAAATTAAAAAAATAATGAGTAATACAGAGGTTTCTGAAACTATTTTAAAAGAAATTGAGCAAAAATATCAGGCTATTAATCAAAAAGTAGAAACCCAACTTGAAGGTTTGCTTTGGTCTAAACCCATAACGTATTGGGATTATATTCAAACAGATGCTTTGCTGGGCCTGCAAACGCAGCGCACCACCCTTCCCGATGAAATGGTGTTCATCATGTATCACCAGGTCAATGAGTTAATCTTCAAAATGATTCTTTGGGAAATCAAGCAAATTGCTTATCAGCCAGCTATTAATGCTGAATTTTTCACTGAAAGAGTCATGAGAATTAGCAGGTATTTTGACATGCTTACAACCTCTTTTAGTATTATGGGTGACGGTATGGAGGTGGATCAATACATGAAATTTAGAAATACATTAACTCCTGCTAGTGGTTTTCAAAGTGCGCAATATAGATTAATTGAATTTTCATCTACTGATTTAATTAACCTTATTGATAATAGATTTAGAGGGACAATAGATAGAGATACCCCATATGAGCATGCACTAGAACATTTGTATTGGCAAGCAGCAGGTAAGGATTATCACACGGGTAAAAAAACCTATTTGCTAGATGAATTCGAAAAGAAATACAAGAAAGAATTCCTAGCTTATATGGAAGAGTATAACACCATCAATATTTGGCAAAAATTCAAACAGTTGCCAGAGTTAGATCAGCAAAACCCAGAGTTAATCAAGGCTATGAGACATTATGATTATACTGTTAATATTACTTGGGTAATGCAACATTTAAACACGGCTAAGAAATATATTGATCAAAGTGGTCAAGGAGATGGAGAAGCAACTGGCGGAAGCGACTGGAAGAAATACATGCATCCTAAATACCAAAAAAGAATTTTTTTCCCAGAATTATGGAACAGTCAAGAATTAGAGAACTGGGGAGTTGAGGTCTAAGTTGAACGTAAACACATAGTTTGAAAAAAATATTCACAATAATTGCTGTACTAATATTAATAGTGTCATGCAAACAAGAGGAACTTAAAGTTGAAACAGTTAAGGGTATAACAAAACCAAAAAAAAGTGAGTTTGGTTTTGTGTATGCTGATTTTAATGTGGTACATGATACCATTCATGATGGCGATACCTTTGGGACTTTGCTGGAGAGTCAAAACATTGGAAATCGACAAGTTTATGATATTATAGCAAAAGTTAAAGATAGTTTTAATGTTAAAACAATTCGGCTAAACAAGCCTTATACTATTCTTAGATCTAAAAACAAAACTAATGATCTACAGGTTTTTATTTATCAGCCTGATAATTTGAGTTATTATGTTGTAGATTTTAGGGATACTGCAATTGCGGTGTATAAAAAAGTAAAACCCATAACTATTAAAAGACGAACAATAGGTGGCGTCTTGAAAGAATCATTATCAGAAACGTTAGGGAATGCTAAAATTGAAGGTGCTTTGGCTAGTAAAATCACTAAAATTTATGCGTACTCTATAGATTTTATGAAATTGAAAAAAGGCGATCGTTTTGCATTAACATTTACGGAGAGGTATATTAATGATTCTATTTATGATGGAGTAGAGGAACTCGAGGCTTCTTTTTTTGAATACAAAGGAAAGTTTATTTATGCATTTCCTTTTGCACAAAATCCAGAATCAGGTAAAGTAGATTATTATGACGAACAGGGTAAGACATTAAAAAATTTCTTTCTCAAATCTCCAATAAAGTTTAGTAGAATATCTTCTCGTTTTTCATCTAGTAGATTTCATCCTGTTCAGCATCGTTGGAAAGCACATAAAGGTACGGACTATGCTGCGCCAAGGGGAACACCTATTACAACCACAGCAGGTGGAGTGGTTGAGCAAAGTGGGTATTCTGCTGGAAACGGAAACTTTGTAAAAGTCAAACACAATGGAACATTTTCTACTCAGTACTTACACATGTCTAAAATTCTTGTGCGACGAGGGCAAAGAGTAACTCAAGGACAAGTTATTGGCTTAGTGGGTAGCACTGGTCTTGCAACTGGTCCTCACGTATGTTATCGTTTCTGGAAAAATGGTGTTCAGGTTGATGCATTAAGACTCAAATTGCCTACTGGCGAGCCCATGACAGGTGCAAATAAAAATAGGTTCTTACAACAAATAACTCCTTTGAAACAAGAACTGGATAGTATTGCAAATTTATAAGCAAACAGTACTTTATTTTAATAGTAGGTAGAGAGCATCTGCTTTTAAAAATGAAAATACTTTGCACTTCTATTTGTGAAACAATCGGGTTTTTAATCATTAAACTAATTTGAGTATTTTTACCCAAATTTTATTACAACTAAAAAAATACATTTTAAATGGCTTTAGATACAATTAATCCAACAAACACTAATGCTTGGAAAAAACTGGAATTGCACTTTCAAACTATGCAAAAGGCAACAATTCAAGATTTGTTCGAGTCAGATCCAGCAAGAACTGAAAAATTGAATATTCAATGGAATGATTTTTTAATAGATTACTCAAAAAATATCATTGATGAGGAAACAGTTCAGTTGTTAGTAGAATTAGCAAATGAAGTTGGACTTAAAGCTGCTATTGCTGATTATTTTGATGGTACAGTGATTAATAAAACCGAGAGTAGAGCCGTGCTTCATACTGCTTTGCGTGCTGTTGAATCTGCAGTGGTCAATGTAGATGGGATAAATGTAATGCCCGAAGTATATGAAGTAAAAAATAAAATAAAAGGATTTACAAACGAAGTTGTTTCGGGTATACGAACTGGTTATACAGGAAAGCCTTTTACAGATATCGTAAATATAGGAATAGGAGGATCAGATTTGGGACCAGCAATGGTAGTCGAGGCACTTCAGTTTTATAAAAACCATCTTAACGTTCATTTTGTTTCAAACGTGGATGGTGATCATGTTCAAGAGATTCTAAAAAAATTAAATCCTGAGACTACGCTTTTTGTAATTGTTTCAAAAACATTTACCACGCAGGAAACTTTAACGAATTCAGAAACGATTAAAGATTGGTTTCTAAAATCAGCAAAACAAGAAGATGTTGCCAAGCATTTTGTTGCAGTTTCAACTAATCTTGAGAAAGTTACTGCTTTTGGAATAGATGCCAGCAACGTTTTTCCAATGTGGGATTGGGTTGGCGGTCGTTTCTCTTTGTGGAGTGCAGTAGGTCTTACTGTCAGCTTATCAATAGGGTATGATAATTTTAATAGTTTGTTGAAAGGTGCTAATGAAATGGACGAGCATTTTAAGACAGCTGATTTTGATAAAAACATGCCTGTTTTATTGGCGATGTTGAGTGTTTGGTATAATAATTTCTTTGGTGCTGAAAGTGAAGCTTTAATTCCTTACACCCAGTACTTGCAAAAATTTGCACCTTATTTGCAGCAGGGTACCATGGAAAGTAATGGCAAAAGTGTTGGTCGAGATGGAAAACCTGTTAATTATCAAACAGGTACAATCATTTGGGGCGAACCAGGAACCAATGCACAACATGCTTTTTTTCAGTTGATACATCAAGGTACAAAATTAATTCCAGCTGATTTCATAGGATTTGTTACTCCTTTATATGGAGATGCCAATCATCATGATAAGTTAATGTCTAATTTCTTTGCGCAAACAGAAGCGCTGATGCACGGAAAATCTGCAACGCAAGTTCAAAAGGAATTTGATCTTCAAGGAATACCAGCTGAGAAAGCAGAATTCCTATTGCCCTATAAAATTTTCTCAGGTAACAAACCTACAAATACAATTTTAATTCAAAAATTAACTCCACATACTTTAGGTTCATTGATCGCTTTATATGAACATAAGATTTTTGTTCAAGGTATTGTTTGGAATATATTTAGTTTCGATCAATGGGGTGTTGAACTCGGTAAACAGTTGGCAAATTCTATTTTAGCGGAGATTACCACAAAAGAAGTTAAAAGTCATGATAGCTCTACTGCTTTTTTATTAAATCATTTTTTTAAAAATAAATAATCTAACGAGCCTTTAGTGAAAGTGATAATTTCAAAAAACGTTAAATTTTATCTACGTCAATCGCTTTTATAACGTATTGAATAATAAGTTTTAGCGTTTTTTTTATATTTCAAAAAATAAAAAGAATGTGAAAAAATATTTGTATCTCTAAAACGTCAATTTGTTTAATGAATAATTCTAAATTTAGCATTATTGTTCAATTTTATTCATAAAATAGTCTTTTTTGAACGGATTTGTTGATTTTTATTAATTTCTTACTTTGGCAAACAACGATTCTTAACATTGTGTTAACTTACTTAACTAAATTTGTTATAATTTTGCCAAATATTAATAAACTAATCAATATGAAAAAATTATTAAAAGCGTTTTTTGTGCTATCCGTTTTGTTGCTTTCTGCAACAAGCAGTTATGCACAAGGTAACACTAATTCTTCTATTAGTGGTAGTGTATATGATAAGGATAAGTTAACCCTACCGGGAGCTTCAATTCTTGCGGTACACACACCATCTGGTTCTCGTTACACAGCAACTACAGATTACACGGGTAATTTTAGAATCTCAAACATGAGAGTTGGTGGTCCGTACAAAATTACAATTTCATTTGTAGGTTTCGCTAACTTTGATGACAGTGATGTTTATTTGCAGTTAGGAGAAAACAAAACTTTTAAAATTAATTTAGCTGAAGAGTCAAATCAATTGAAAGAAGTTATTGTTAGAAGTTCAAGAGATAATACTTTTAATTCTCAAAGAACAGGTGCACAAACGGTTATTAACTCTGATAAGATTAAAGCATTGCCATCTTTATCAAGAAACATATCTGATTTTGCAAGATTAACACCTCAAGCGCAATTAAGAGGGGATGACGTTTTATCTATTGGTGGACAAAACAACAGATTCAATGCAATTTATATCGATGGAGCTGTTAGTAATGACGTTTTTGGTTTAGCAGCAAATGGTACTAACGGAGGTCAAACTGGAGTAAGTCCAATTTCTGTTGATGCTATTGAGCAATTCCAAGTGAGTGTTGCTCCTTATGATGTAAAATTATCAGGTTTTGCTGGTGGTGCTATTAGTGCTATTACACGTTCAGGAACAAACAATTTTGAAGGTTCTGCTTATTTCTTAAATCGTAATGAGTCAATCTCTGGTAAAACTCCTCCATCATTAGCTGGTACAGCTGGAAGAAAAAAATTAGGAGATTTTTCTGCTTTGACTTATGGAGTTCGTGCTGGTGGTGCAATAGTTAAAGATAAATTGTTTTATTTCATTAACTACGAAAGACAAGACAATGAGACTCCTCAACCATTTGAATTGTCAACCTATACAGGATTGTCAGCTAATAGATTGGGAGAGTTAAGGGCAAAATTAGCTACTTACGGTTATGATCCAGGTAATTTCAATAATAATGTACGTACATTAGTAAGTGATAAAGTAATTGGTAAAATTGACTGGAACATCAATGATGATCACAAATTATCATTCAAACACAGTTACGTAAAAGCTGAACAATTCTCTCCAAGTCGTTCATCGGCAACTGCAATTAGTTTTGAAAATGGTAGTCAGTTGTTTAATTCAGTTACAAATTCTACATCATTAGAATTAAACTCAAGATTTGGAAATAAATTTTCAAACAACCTGGTAGTGGCTTACACTAATGTAGCAGATGATAGAGATCCAGCTGGAAATCCATTTCCAACGGTGCAAATTTTTGATGGAGCTAACCAAAGTATATTTTTTGGAGCGGAAGGTTTTTCAACTGCAAACTTGTTAGATCAAAAAATATTAACGATTACTGATAATTTTGAAATCAATGCTGGTATCAGTAAAATTACATTGGGTACTCATAATGAGTTTTCACAATCTAAAAACGTATTTTTTGGTAACAACTTCGGGTCTTACCGTTATGCAAACTTAGATGATTTCTTATTAGATAGAAAACCGAATAGATTTCAATTGAACTACTCTTTAATAGGTGGTGAAGGAGATGGATCATTAGGAGCTGCTGAATTTGGAACAAAACAATTTGGTTTTTATGCTCAAAATGACATGAGATTATCTGATAATTTTAAATTATCCTATGGTGTGAGAGTTGATATTCCTGTTTGGGAAGACGGATTGGGTAATGCTGATTTCAACAACAGAACGATTCCATTGTTACAAGCTGCAGGTAAAAACTTGCAAGGTGCTGTAGTTGGAGAGCGTATCAATACAACTGCACATATTGCTCCTCGTATTGGTTTCAACTATGATTTAAATGGTAAAAAGGCAACTCAATTTAGAGGTGGTGCTGGTATTTTTACTTCAAGATTACCTCTTGTTTGGCCAGGTGGAACATACAACAACAATGGTGTTACACAAGGAGCTATTCAAATTACTAATGCTGCACAAATGCCTGTTTTCAACCCGAATCCAAGTGTGGCTAGTCAATTAACTGGAGTACCAAATACTCCTCAATTTCCAAGACCAGGTTCTGGTGGAAGAGGTGGTAACGTAGATTTATTTGCTAAAGATTTTAAATTACCACAAGTGTTTAAAGCAAGTTTTGCTGTAGATCAAAAATTACCTTTAGGTTTTGTTGTTACATCTGAAATCACATATAATGATAACATCAGCGCTGTAACTTATGAAAATTTAAATATTAGAGCTGCATCTAGTAGCTTAACTGGTGCTGATACAAGACCACGTTACAATGGTAACTCAAGAGTAGATAGTCAATATTTAGGTATTTACTTAGGTTCAAATACTAGTGAAGGAAAAGCATATAATATGTCTTTTACATTAGCTAAAAATTTCAAATCAGACTTTATTGACGGTAACATCTCTGGTACTTATTCTTACGGAAAATCTACTGTGATAATGGATGCTACATCATCTCAAAATAGTTCTCAATGGAATAATACTGAAACTGTAAATGGAGCAAATTCATTAAGTTTATCAAGATCTGATTTTGATCCAGGAAGAAGAATTATTTCAAATGGTAATGCTACAATTAAATGGAGTAAATTCACAAAGTCTAGAATTGGTTTCTTTTATGAAGGAGCTCAAGGAACTCCAATAAGCTATGTTTATAATGACTCTGGACGTTTATTACAAGATACATTTTCTAACTCTGCATTGATTTTCATTCCTGCAAAACAATCTGATATTGTTTTGGTGAGTACAACTGCTAATACATTAACTCCGCAACAACAATGGGATGCTTTAAGTGCTTTTATTGAAGGAAATGAGTATTTACGTGAGAGAAAAGGTGGTTATGCTGAGCGTAATGGAGATCGTTTAAAAACGAGCCATGTTGTGGATTTAAAATTCGCACAAGAGTTCACAATAAATGTTGGTAAAAAGAAACATACTTTCGAGATTACTGCTGATATTTTTAACTTTACAAACTTATTGAACAAAAATTGGGGTAAAAGATATTTTACTGCAAATGATCAGGTTCAATTGTTAACACAAGTTGGTTTTGGTACAGGCGCAAATGCAAATACGCCTACTTTTAGTTACAATCCAACTGTTGGAAACAGTATCAACCAAGTTGATGATGTAGGTTTAAACTCATCAAGATGGCAAATGCAAACTGGTGTTCGTTATACGTTTAACTAGTTTACCTTTAAATAAATCAACCCTCATTTCTTATGAAATGGGGGTTTTTTTTATGTCTTTTTTTATTATATTTGTTAAAACAAAAAAAGTATTTATGTACCATTTTATTCAAAAATTTCATTCGGGCTGGGCTTATCTAGCACTTTTAATCCTAGTTATTGCAGTTGTTAATTCTTTAATAGGATTGTTTTCTAAAAAGGATTTTACTTCAAAAGATCGTAAAATAGCATTATTTGCTTTGATTGTAATTCACATTCAATTACTAGTTGGAATTATTTTGTATTTCGTTTCGCCATTAGGGTTAGATTCTTTTGGTCAAATGCAGGATAAAGCGTTGCGCTTAACTTCTCTAGAGCACCCGTTGATTAATATTGTTGCCATTGTTCTTATTACAATAGGTTGGTCTAAACATAAAAAATTAGTTTCAAGTGAATCTAAATTTAAAACGTTTTCTATTTTTTACGGTATTGGTTTACTTCTTATTTTAAGTAGAATACCATGGAAATTATGGTTGTAATAACCAGTTAAAGCTCTAGAAATAGAGCTTTTTTTATCTAGGTATGGTTTTTGCAATTTTGTTCAACTAATACATAATACATGAAAAAATCAATTACTTTATTTATTTTTATAGCAATGGTAAGTATTGCTGTTTGTCAAACATCTGTAGCGACAAAGCAGAACGTCTCTAATGCTAAAGTTTCTTCTGTAAAAGGAGCAAGTAATAAAGGTCTTGTAGAAAAAGACTCCATCAAAAAAGAAAGGGCTATTACCGATATTCAGGAGAAAAAAGCTGATTCAATGATGGCGACTTTGGGAACATTCAAATTGTATAAAAAAGAGTCTCATGCCTCATATTACGCCGATAAATTTAATGGTAAAAAAACATCTAGTGGCAGACGATTTGATAACTCTAAGCTTACTGCTGCTCATAAAAAGCTTCCTTTTGGGACAAAAGTTAGAGTAACAAATGAAAAAAATGGTAAGTCAGTAATTGTTGAAGTTATAGACCGAGGTCCATTTGTTAGATCAAGGGAAATTGATTTAACCAAACGTGCTTTTATGGAAATTGCCTCTAATAAAGGTAGTGGTGGAATGCTTGTTACACTTGAAGTATTAAATAATTAATTACCATTCCTTAAAAGGTAAGATACTTAAGTTGGAGTTGTAGTAGCGTTGTTCTCCTGTTACTTCATCTCCAAGCCAATTGGGTTTATCAAATTTTTCGTTCTCAGAACTCAATTCGATTTCTGCAATGATAAGCCCTTCATTATCTTCATGAAATTCATCTACCTCAATCGTATGATTCCCAAACGGTATTTCGTATCTTGTTTTTGTGATTGCTCCTTTTTCGCACAACTTAAATAGTTCTTTGGCCTCTACCAGTGGTATCTCTTTCTCCCATTCATACCTCGAAGTTCCAGATTCGTTTGAAATTCCTTTTATGGTAAGGTATCCTTTTTCATTTTTCATTCTTACTCGTACCGTATGTTCAGGATTTGAACTTAAATATCCTTGAGATACAATGCTTTTCGTGTGAATCTCTTCTTTAAAGGATTGATTTTTAACAATAAATTTTCTTTCAATTTCAATCATAGCATTTTTGTTATTAGCAATTCAAATGTATCGTTTTTTATTTGAACTTATTATTCTCGATATAGAATTGTACTTTTCTTTACTTTCAAATTAGTTTTATCGGATATGGTATTGATTTTTGTTATCAAAGAAATCGTCATTCTATTTTTTGAATTGTAAATTTACATAAATTCTTATTCATGAAATTTTTTTCAAAACCTAAAGGTAAGCCAACGTTCGAAACCACTTTCAGAAATTTTTTTGATAATGCCTCTAGCGGTTTTATTCCTAATGTTTCTTATGAACTCTTGGTGCGTTTGGTAAGTATCCTAAGGCCTTCAAGAAAAGACGTAAACAAAACAGTTGACTTGCAGGATTTGATTTCTTTTTTAGAACAACATCCATCTCTTTGTGAACAATTTTCCTTGTATTTGAAATTAGTTTTAAAGGATTTAAGGTTCAATTCGGTACTTTCGGACGCAGCCATATTGCAAGATGTAGATTTTATTTTTGAATTAAAGAAACGTATTGTAGCTAAGTTTCTCCCCTTTCAACCAGAAAAAGACAGTTTAGAGTTTGTCTTGAACCAAATATTTTATTTGCCAACAGATGGAGATTGGATTAGTGCTATTCCGATCATTCAGTTAGATCATTTATTCAATTTATTAGAATTAGAAACTATTTATGACTCAGGACCCGCTAATTTTGCCTTGTCTGAGGTGATGATGTCCATGCATGTCATAACACAACGTGTTAGCGGTCGTGCCATGGAAAGGGAAGTGATCAAGATGGTTCCTGAATATGAGCAATTACAAAGTCCTTTTTCTGCTTTTGAAAAAGAATTATTTTTGATTGAGGATCGAATAAAAGAATTAAAGGAACATTTTATCACTCCTGATGATTTGTCTTATCAACAACTTTTAGTCTTGCATAAACAATGTTTGGATTTTGTAAATAAGGCGTTTCATAATAGTAGTAAGTTTGGCATATCATTACGGGTTAACCAAAATCTATTAAAAATAAAACAACAGTTAGAACGATTAGAATTTTTAATTTCCTTGATAGTTGTTTCGGATGTAAATGGAACTACAACAAACACAATACGACTTGGTATACAATTAATTCAATTTAACTGTTATAAGAGTAATATTCGAAAATTTATTGCCGAGAGTACACAACTTTTATCTTATGAAATCACTCAGCACACGGCTAAGACAGGTGAGCACTACATAACCGAAACCCGAAAAGAATATTTTAAGATGTTGCGGACTGCAATAGGTGGTGGTTTTATAGTAGGAATATTGTGTTTGATTAAAATTGCGCTTTCAAAAGTTGAAACTAGTCTTTTTGGTCATGCTTTTTTGTATAGTATGAATTATGCATTTGGATTTATCTTAATTTATGTTTTAGGGTTTACATTAGCCACAAAGCAACCAGCAATGACAGCATCAGCATTGATAAAGGCTTTAGAGGATGGTGCTTCCAAAAAAGGGAAAGAAATAGAAAAATATGCGGCTTTTTCCATTTTATTTGCCAGAGTTTTTCGTTCTCAATTTATAGCGTTTGTTGGAAACGTACTTATGGCATTTCCGGTTTCGTTATTTGGTATATGGATCATAGATTATTATTTTAATTATAATATTGCTGGATCAAAATGGGAAAACTTAGTTCAAGATTTAAGTCCAATACATTCCCTAGCTATGCTGCATGCCGCTATAGCCGGTGTTTTCTTATTTTTATCGGGTATTATTTCAGGTAGTGTTGCAAATAGGGACAAGCACAATCAGGTTTATTATAGAATTGCTGAAAATCCTTTTTTAAAACGAAATTTAGGCATCCAAAAGACTTTGGCATTATCAAAATTATATGAAAAACGCTGGGCTGGTATTATTTCAAATTTTTGGTTTGGTATTTTCATGGGTAGTACAGCTTCGTTTGGGTTGTTTGTAGGGTTGAATTTAGATATTAGACACATTACCTTTGCTAGTGGGAATCTTGCTTTAGCGTTATATGGATCTAATTATCAAGTAAGTCAAACAATGCTATTTTGGGGTATTTTTGGTATTGGAATTATAGGGTTAATCAATTTCCTCGTCAGTTTTAGTCTTTCATTAGGTCTCGCTTTTCGTTCTAGAGGAATGTCTTGGTTTGAATTGAGGCATATAGCAACCTCTATATGGAGGCATTTTAAAACTAAACCCTTGAGTTTCCTTTTTCCAACGGAGAGTAAAAATAAAACTGCCGTTATTGAAAACTATTTGCAAATAGATAATGCTAAGGATGATAGTCATAAAAAAGTTTAAGTAATTGTATAATGCGCAACTTGGATGCAAGAAGAAGTGTCAAAAAGAAAAATTATCCATGTAGACATGGATGCTTTTTATGCATCGGTAGAACAAATGGATAGTCCTGCCTTAAGAGGAAAACCAATCGCTGTTGGTGGTTCTGAGGTGCGTGGCGTAGTGTCCGCAGCAAGCTATGAAGCTAGGAAGTTTGGCGTTAAAAGTGCTATGAGTGGTATTGTAGCTAAGAAAAACTGTCCTGATCTTATATTTGTTAAACCACGTTTTGATCGGTACAAAGAAATTTCAAAACAAATTCAAAAAATCTTTTACGATTATACAGATCTTGTTGAACCATTATCTCTAGATGAAGCTTATCTAGATGTAACCCATAACAAAAAGGGAAATCCGAGTGCAACCTTATTAGCGCAAGAAATTAGAGCACGAATTTTTAATGAAGTTGGACTTACTGCTTCGGCAGGGATATCAATTAATAAATTTGTTGCAAAAGTTGCTAGTGATTATAACAAACCAAATGGCCAAAAAACAGTTAATCCTGATGAAGTCATTTCATTTCTTGAGGCTTTACCTATTAGGAAATTTTATGGAGTTGGTAAGGTTACTACTGAGAAAATGTATCAACTAGGTATTTTTACCGGACTAGAGTTAAGAGACAAATCAGTAGCTTTTTTAGAAAAACATTTTGGTAAAATGGGAAACTACTATCATGATGTGGTTAGAGGAATACATAATAGCCCTGTAAAAAGTTCCCGAATAGCAAAGTCCGTGGCAGCAGAGCATACCTTTGATATCAATCTATCATCAGAAATTTTTATGATAGAAAAATTAGAAATGATTGCATCCTCATTAGAAAAAAGATTAAAAAGACACAACGTTTCTGGTAAAACGGTGACTTTAAAAATAAAGTATAGTGATTTTACACAACAAACTAGAAGTAAAACGTTACCTTATTTTATTGCAGATAAATCTCTTATTTTAGAAATTGTTAAAGAATTATTGTATCAAGAACGGCTTAAAAATTCGGTAAGGCTATTAGGGATTTCAATGAATAACTTAAACACCGATGAAAAAAAAATTGTAGTAGTTCAGTTAAAATTTGAATTCTAAACACTCATTTGTAGTTGAACAATGGTTAAAGTTGGTAAAATAATATTTTTTCATTATAAATAAATATACTTTTGACCAATAATGTAAACATCATGAGTAATTTATCACAATACGACGCCGCATTTTCAAGATTTTATAACTGCATGCGAATCAAAACTTTGCCGCTGTATTCTTTTGATTTTCATCATGAATACACTAAGGTACTGCAAAATACCTTTATAGATACCGCTAGAATAAAAGTTTTAGCAACAAAAAATAAATGGAAAAATACAGATTGGGATTTGCAATCTATTTTAAAAGATGATGTTGTTATTGTAACTGATGTCAATCTAAGAATTGTTTTTGCATCGCATAATCTTGTAAAAATGAATGGCTATGTTGAAGAAGAAGTTCTAGGGAAAAGCCCAAAAATATTTCAAGGAGAAGTAACTAACCGAATCACATCAAGTGAGATTAAAAAAGCTATAGATGCTCATGAAGCTTTTGAGAATGTAGTAATGAATTATAAAAAAAATGGAGAAGTTTATGCTTGTTTAATAAAAGGATATCCTTTATTTAATAACAAAGGAGAGTTAAGTCACTACATAGCCTTTGAAAGAGCAGCATAAAAAAAACCTTTCCAAAATAATTCTTGGAAAGGTTTTTTTGATTTAATCAGTATTAGTTTTTACTGTTGAGTTTACTAAGCAGTCTAAGAAATTCAATATAAAGCCATACCAGAGTAATCATTAATCCCATTGCGCCGTACCATTCCATGTACTTTGGCATTTTTTCCTGAGCTCCTTTTTCGATTCTATCAAAATCTAAAAATAAATTTAAGGAAGCTATTACTATTACAAATACGCTAATTCCTATGCTTATCCAAGAATTACCATAGTGTACAGGAACAAAGCTAGTAAACATTGACAGTAACCAAGAAATTAAATAGTACGTTCCTATAGCTAGTGTTGCCGCAATTACAACTGATTTGAATTGTTCATTAACTTGTACAATTTTGTACTTATATAGACCCAGGCAAATCATAAATGTTACAAAAGTGGCACCAACAGCTTGAAGCACAATACCAGGATACAAAGCTTCAAAAATAGCGGATACTGCACCAATAAATAAACCTTCAAAAATAGCATAACCGGGAGCAAGATAGGGCGAGTATTGAGGTTTGAAAGCGGCTATAAGTACAAGTACTAAACCTACTACGGCACCGCCAATTGCAGGAACAAGTGGATTCATTCCGTTGAAAGTAAGCCACCAGATTACCGTAGCTGATCCAATTAGAATCATAAACAATAGTAAGCTCTTGTTTATTGTGCCAGAAATGGTCATTTCATCATTGTAGTCAATGATTGTTGCTTGATTTATCTCTTCACTTTTTGAAACAGCAGTTGAAAATCTTTTACTATTTAAAAACGGATTATTTGAATTCAAACTCATAATTTTTGTGTTTTATTTACCTTCAAATATAATTGTATTTCCTGTAAATTCATACTTATGATTTCGGTTTTTTAGCAAAAAAAAACCATCCACATAAGATATGGGATGGTTTAGCTAGGCTGTAATTAGTGTTATTCTATTTCAGAAACTCTCAGGGTGTTTACCATTCCTTTATCTTTAATAGGCATCGCTGCTAGATTGATAAGGAAATCTCCTTTTTGAACAAAGCCTTTTTGTTTCACAATCTCGTTTACATCTGTTACCGTATCATCAGTACTTACATCTTTAGTGTACATGAAAGATTTTACTCCCCACAATAAATTAAGTTGAGTCAGGATTCTTTCATTCGATGTAAAAACTAAAATGTGTGCATTAGGTCTCCAAGCCGAAATTTGAAAGGCTGTGTATCCACTATTAGTAAGGGTACAAATAGCTTTTGCTTTAATCACATTAGCCATAGTAGCAGCGTGATGACAAATAGTTTTTGTAATAAAACGTTTGGTTTTTATTTGTGGTGTGTTTTGTGGCACTTGAATTAGCGGAGAATCTTCAACTGCTTCAATAATTTGAGTCATTTTTTGAATAACTTGAACAGGGTAGTTACCCGTTGCAGTTTCACCAGAAAGCATTACTGCATCTGCGCCATCCATTACAGAGTTTGCAACATCATTTACCTCTGCACGCGTAGGAGTCAAGCTTGTAATCATAGTCTCCATCATTTGAGTTGCTACAATTACTGGGATTCTAGCTGTTTTTGCTCTACGTATTAATTCTTTTTGAACTAAAGGTACTTCGTGAGCTGGTAATTCTACTCCTAAATCTCCACGAGCTACCATAAGTGCATCACAATAGGCTACAATTTTATCAATGTTCTCTAACGCTTCAGGCATTTCGATTTTTGCAACAATAGGAATTTTATACTCAGAATGCTCTGCAATTAATTCTTGTAGATCTTGTAAATCTCGTGGTGTTTTTACAAAGGATAATGCAATCCAATCTACGTTTTGTCCAATGGCAAAAATAGCATCTTCAATATCTTTCTCAGTCATTGCTGGAAGGGATATCTTTGTATTAGGTAAGTTTACCCCTTTTTTAGATTTAAGTTCACCACCTTGTATTACTCTTGCAACTACTTCAGATTTTTTATCGGTTTCAACAATTTCAAAAATAAGTTTTCCATCATCAAGTAATATTCTTTCTCCAGGATTTACATCATTTGGAAAGTTTTTATACTTCATAAATACTTTTTTTGCAGTACCAAGAATATCTTCGGCTGTGGTAAATGTTATTAAATCTCCATCATGAACAACAACGCCTTCCTCCATAACACCTACGCGTAATTTAGGACCTTGTAAATCACCAAGAATTGCTGTTGTATAACCAAACTCTTTGTTTAACCCGCGAATAATATTTATTTTTTCTTTTACATCTTCGTAGTCTGCATGCGAAAAATTTACACGAAACACATTGACTCCTGCATCAATCATGTCCTTGATGGTTTCTCTTGTACTACATGCTGGCCCTAGTGTAGCTACAATTTTAGTTTTTTTGTTTGTAAGCATTTGTATTAAAAAATTAAATTGTTTTTAGATTTTATTTTAGTTGTCTCTACGCTGTAAACCGCAGAAACTTTATTTATGGTATTTAATAGTGTTTTTATTTCGTTTAAATTCAAGGTGTCATCTGTATTTTCAATTTTAAAAAAGTAGTCTACTTTTTTAAACTCAGGTAATAAAAATACTTTTGTAGCTACATCCATCTTGATATCAGAAAATAAATTTTGAGAAAATTCCTTTTGCTTCTCTTGCAGCACTTCATTTTTATTTTGGATTAAATCCCAAGAAATTTCATTTTCAGGACCTTCATAGAAAAATCTTGAAAAATTTGTTTCTCCCTCCTTAATCTTAATTTGAATTTCATTGCTACATTTACTCAAATTGATAGGTAATTTTTGATTGATAAAATAAGCCAATCGATAATCTTCTAATGAGGTATGTATAGCAATAAGATGATAGTCTATTGCATCAAATTCACCTAAATTAAGTTTAAGATTTGCCATTTCATCAAAAAATAAGATGTAAATATAGCATTTCTATTGAAGTGTATAGTCTTCTAAATAAGATGTTTTTGTTAATTTATGAACGAAAACGATATAGTTTTATAGAAAATTGTATTATTTTCTGTCCATTTTTTCTTGAAATGCAAAATAAGCGCGTTGGGATGCTTTTTCTTCTGCTTTCTTTTTAGAGGTAGCCCTTGCTTTTGCAATGACTTTATCGTCAATACTAAGTTTAACACCAAAAAAACGTTGGCCATCAATAGAGTTGTCATCAAAAATATCGTAATGAAATATTTTTTTCTCTTTTTGACACCATTCAATTACTAAGCTTTTATAGCTAATTACCTTGCCTTCTAGACGTGCAATATCTACATAAGGAGTGATTACTCTGTTTCTAATGAATTTTTCACAAAACTCGTAGCCTCTATCTAGGTAAATGGCACCTACTAAAGATTCAAAAATATTGCCATGAATATTTTCTCCAAAATGTTGAACAGGAACTTTACTTTCTATAAATTGAATCAAATTTAAGTCTTTCCCTAGCTCGTTTAAATGTTCCCTACTTACAATTTTAGAGCGCATTTTGGTAAGATACCCTTCGTCACCAGCAGGCGCTTCATTAAATAAATGAGCGGCAATAACTGCACTTAACATAGCATCTCCTAGAAACTCTAAGCGTTCATAATTGATGGGATTTCCAGATAAATCCAGCCTGTTAGATGATCTATGGGTAAAAGCTTTTGTGTAAAATTCTAGGTTTAAGGGAGGAAATCCTAGGATTTTCTGGATAGAATCAAAAAAAATCCCGTCTGTAGCCGAACGGGATTTTTTGAATATTTTTCTAATTATATTCATACAATTAGATATCTAATTTTTTTACCAAAACGCATGCGTTATGGCCTCCGAAACCAAATGTATTGCTCATTACTACATTCATATCTCTTTTTTGAGCTTTATTAAATGTAAAGTTCAATTTTGAATCAATGTTCTCATCATCTGTAAAATGATTGATAGTAGGAGGTACTAAGCCGTGTTTTAAGGAAAGTATAGCAGATATAGTTTCTACAGCACCTGCAGCACCTAATAAGTGACCTGTCATTGATTTTGTAGAATTTAAATTCATGCTATAGGCATGTTCGCCAAATACATGAAGAATAGCTTTTGACTCTGCCATATCACCAAGAGGAGTAGATGTTCCATGCATGTTTACACCATCTACATCAGAAGGTTGTAATCCAGCATCTCTAAGGCAGTTTAGCATTACATTTTTAGCGCCCAATCCTTCTGGATGTGGAGCAGTAATGTGGTAAGCATCTGCCGACATACCGCCACCACCTATTTCGCAATAAATGGTTGCACCACGAGCAACAGCGTGTTCGTATTCTTCAAGAACCAAGGCGCCTGCTCCTTCTCCTAGAACAAAACCATCTCTGTCTTTGTCCATTGGTCTTGATGCAGATTTTGGATCGTCATTTCTAGTTGATAGTGCATGCATTGCATTAAAACCTCCCATACCAGCAATTGTTACCGCAGCTTCAGAGCCACCTGTAACCATAGCATCGGCATGGCCAAGTCTAATATAATTGAAAGCATCTATAATGGCATTTGTAGAAGAAGCACATGCAGAAACAGTTGTAAAGTTAGGTCCTCTAAAACCATATTTAATGGAGATGTGTCCACCTGCAATATCGGCGATCATTTTTGGGATAAAGAAAGGATTAAATTTTGGAGTCCCGTCTCCTGAAGCATAATTAAGAACTTCAATTTGAAAAGTCTCTAATCCGCCAATTCCTGATCCCCAAATAACGCCCACGCGGTCTTTGTCAATTTTCTCCATATCAAAACCTGCATCTTTTACTGCTTCTTCAGATGCAACCATGGCATATTGAGCGTATCGGTCCATTTTGCGGGCTTCTTTACGGTCAATGAAATTTTCAACATTAAAGTTTTTAACCTCGCATGCAAAGTGAGTTCTAAATTTAGAGGCATCAAAGTAAGTGATAGGTGCAGCTCCGCTAACGCCATTAATCAAACCGTCCCAATACTCTTGTACAGTATTTCCAATAGGGGTAAGAGCGCCTAATCCTGTTACTACAACTCTTCTTAATTCCATAAATTCTTTGTTATGTTATCTTTAAACAAATAAAACCCACGCTGATACTGTATAAAATACTACAAAATAGCTATGGGTAATACAATAATATCTTTTGGATTGAAGTTCAATCTTAATTTTAATATTTAAAAAAATAATAACACCCGTTCACATGAATGCAAGCGGGTGTTTGATTTATTATTTTTTAGCTTCCTCGATGTAAGAGATTGCTTGACCTACAGTAGCGATGTTTTCTGCTTGATCGTCTGGAATTTGGATATCAAATTCTTTTTCGAATTCCATAATAAGCTCAACAGTGTCTAATGAGTCAGCTCCTAAATCATTAGTGAAGCTTGCTTCTGTTACAACTTCGTTTTCGTCAACGCCTAATTTGTCTACGATAATCGCTTTTACTCTTGATGCAATGTCTGACATAATCTTTAATTTTAGAATTTAATTTGTTGGCAAAAATAAAAAACTTTATTTTAAAACAACTATTTAGTTAATAAATGTGACATCTAATTTATGAAATATATTTTGACAAAGGTGTCTCAATGTTATTTATTTTCAATTATTATGCTTTTTTTTGTGGCTTCAAATAGAATGTAATTATGAAAAAAATCGTGATTTTTGCCTCCGGATCGGGTACCAATGCTGAAAATATTATCCAATATTTCAAAAAAACAAGCTCAGCAGCTGTTGTTGCAGTTTTTACAAATAATCCTAAAGCGGGTGTGATTACGAGAGTTCAGAAATACAATTTACCAATAGAGATTTTTACCAAAACACAATTATTTGAAAATGAAGTACTACAAAAAGTTCAAGCTCTCCAACCAGATTTGATTGTTTTAGCTGGTTTTTTACTCCAATTTCCTTCAAATATTATTAATGCCTTCCCTAATAAAATCATAAACATTCACCCCGCATTATTACCTAAATATGGTGGAAAAGGAATGTATGGAATGTATGTACATCAAGCAGTTCTTGATAATAAGGAATTAGAAACGGGAATCACAGTACATTATGTGAATGAAAATTACGATGAAGGCGCGATTATCGATCAACAAAGAGTTGCATTATCTGCGGTAGATACGGTTCCAACAATCGTCGAAAAGATACATGAACTAGAGCAAGAATTTTTCCCAATTATCATAGAGCGCATTTTAAACCAAAGTATATAATTGTAATGGGACACGATGTACACATATATACAGATGGTGCTGCCAAGGGTAACCCAGGAAATGGCGGCTATGGAGTGGTAATGGAATGGGTAGGAAAACCGTATAAAAAAGAATTTTATGAAGGTTTTAGGCGAACTACGAATAATAGAATGGAATTACTAGGCGTAATTGTAGGACTTGAAAAATTAAAAAATCCCAATACGAGAGTATTAGTAGTTTCGGATTCTAAATATGTCGTAGATTCTGTAGAGAAAAAATGGGTTTTAGGCTGGGAAAAAAAAGGATTTGTTGACAGGAAAAATGCCGATTTGTGGAAACGGTTTTTACTAGTATACCGCAATCACAAAGTCGATTTTAAATGGATAAAAGGACACAACAATCATGTTCAAAACGAAAGGTGTGATGAATTAGCCGTTATGGCATCCATGCAAAAACAACTTTCTGTGGATGCTTTTTATGAAAAAGAGGAGGCTAAATTGTTGTAAATATGTTGTTTAAATTGGCAAAACTTTACATGTCTTGCGCTTTGCAACTTTACAACTTATAAACTATCTTTGCCCCTTAATTTGAAACGTATATAATGAATAAATTATTGATTGTTGGAACAGTAGCTTTTGACGCAATTGAAACTCCATTTGGGAAAACGGACAAAATTTTAGGTGGTGCAGGAACATATATTGGTTTGTCTGCTTCTTTTTTTAATGTGCAATCAGCCATTGTTTCTGTAGTTGGAGATGATTTTCCTCAAGAATATTTAGATTTATTAACTTCAAGAAACATTGATATCTCTGGACTAGAAGTTGTACAAGGTGGTAAAACATTCTTTTGGAGTGGTCGTTACCACAATGACTTAAACTCAAGAGATACACTAGATACGCAATTAAATGTTTTGGCTGATTTTCAACCAAAAGTACCACAAGATTATAAAAATGCTGAGATTGTAATGCTAGGGAACTTACATCCATTAGTACAAAGCAGTGTTTTAGATCAAATGGAAACACAACCTAAATTAGTAGTGCTAGACACAATGAATTTTTGGATGGATTGTGCTTTACCTGAATTGCTAGACGTAATCAAGCGCGTTGATGTAATCACTATCAATGATGAGGAAGCGAGACAACTTTCTGGAGAATATTCTCTTGTTAAGGCTGCTGCCAAAATTCAAACTATGGGTCCTAAGTATGTGGTAATTAAAAAAGGAGAGCATGGCGCACTTATTTTTCATGATAAGGAAGTTTTCTTTGCTCCAGCATTACCATTAGAAGAAGTGTTTGACCCAACAGGAGCAGGAGATACATTTGCAGGAGGATTTGCAGGTTACTTGACACAAAGCGAAAACATCTCTTTTGAGAATATGAAAAATGCTATTATTCAGGGTTCTAACTTAGCTTCTTTTTGTGTAGAAAAATTTGGTACCGAGAGAATGCTAACTTTAGAGAAAACCGAAGTAGTGTCTCGATTAAAACAATTCAAATCGCTAACACAATTTGACATAGAATTATAATATCTTAAAACCTCGGAAACGAGGTTTTTTTTGTATAAAAATAGTAGCAGGAAATTTTAGTTTTTACTTTTGTAAAACATAAAACTTATGCTTTACTAATTTCAGAATATCACAACAACACAACAAATTACACTACAATGAGCGATGCTTTACAACATGAATGTGGAATAGCTTTAATTAGATTACTTAAACCGCTTGAATATTATAAAGAGAAATATGGAACCGCATTTTACGGAATCCAGAAAATGTATCTTTTGATGGAAAAGCAACACAACCGAGGTCAAGATGGTGCTGGTTTTGCAAGTATTAAACTAGATGTAGAACCTGGTGAACGGTACATCAGCCGTGTACGATCAAATCATGCGCAGCCTATTCAAGATGTCTTTAAACAAATAAACGACAGAATAAACGAAGAAATGGCAGCGCACCCTGAGTATGCTGATGATGTGGCTTTACAAAAACAAAAGTTACCGTACCTTGGTGAATTGTTTCTAGGACATGTACGTTATGGGACTTTTGGTAAAAATAGTATTGAAAGTGTTCACCCATTTTTACGCCAGAATAACTGGATGCATCGCAACTTGATCTTAGCAGGAAACTTTAATATGACTAATGTTAAAGAGCTTTTTCAAAATTTGATTGATCTGGGACAGCATCCAAAAGAGATGGCAGATACCGTGACTGTAATGGAAAAAATAGGTCATTTTCTAGATAATGCAGTTACAGATTTGTACCAAGATTGCAAAAACGAAGGATTGAGTAAGAGAGAAGCGTCGCCTGTAATTGCAGAACGATTAGATGTAGCTAAGATTTTATCACGCGCAGCTAAAAATCTAGATGGAGGATACGCCATGGCTGGACTTTTAGGTCACGGTGATTCTTTTGTATTTAGAGATCCTGCCGGAATTAGACCTGCATATTTTTATCAAGATGATGAAATTGTGGTAGTAGCATCAGAACGGCCAGTGATTCAGACCGTGTTTAATGTTCCTTTTGAATCGGTGCAAGAAATTGAACCAGGAAATGCTTTGATCATCAAGAAAAATGGCACGATTTCTATGAAAGAAATTTTGCCTCCAACGGTTAAAAAAGCATGTTCTTTTGAGCGCATTTATTTTTCAAGAGGTAGCGACGCCGAAATTTACCAAGAACGTAAAACTCTAGGAAGATTAATCTTGCCAGCAGTTTTAAAATCTATAGATGAAGATACAGACAATACCGTTTTCTCTTATATACCCAATACGGCTGAAACCTCATTTTACGGATTAGTAGAGGCTGCTCAGGATTTCTTAAATCAAAGGAAAAATAATTTTATCTTAGAAAACAGAAATACCTTAACTAAGGAAACGCTACAGGAGTTGCTTTCGGTAAAAATACGTACTGAGAAAGTAGCTATAAAGGATGCAAAATTAAGAACTTTTATTACTGAGGATAGCAGTAGGGATGACTTAGTTGCCCACGTTTATGATGTTACTTATGGTGTAATTAAGCCAACTGATAATTTAGTTATTATTGACGATAGTATTGTAAGAGGGACTACTTTAAAAATGAGTATCATCAAAATGATGGATCGTTTGAATCCAAAACGAATTGTAATTGTTTCATCGGCTCCGCAAATTCGTTATCCTGATTGTTACGGTATTGATATGGCCAAACTAGAGGGATTAGTGGCTTTTAGAGCTGCTCTTGAATTACTTAAAGAAAGGAATTTATATCATATTATAGATGAAGTGTATGCTAAATGTAAAGCACAAGAAAATTATAAAGATAATGATGTTGTGAATTATGTAACGGCTGTTTATGCTCCTTTTGAAGCTCAAGAGATTTCAGATAAAATTGCTGAAATGTTAAGTTCATCAGAAATAAAAGCCGAAGTGAAAATTATCTTTCAAACCGTTGAAGATTTACATATAGCTTGTCCAAAAAATTTAGGGGATTGGTACTTTACTGGGGATTATCCAACTCCAGGAGGGAATAGGGTAGTGAACCGCGCTTTTATGAATTTTTATGAAGGTAAAGATGCACGAGCATATTAGAAATAAGAATAAAAGAGGTTTTAATCGATTTTATAAGTTGTTCATCTAATTTATTTGACTAAACAATATAAAATATATATATTTATATCACCATAATATTAGTAGGTTAAATTTATGGTAGATTTGGGGCAAAAAGGGTGGAAGCAATTCCACCTTTTTTATTGGAATAAAGTCAAGGAAGAAATAAGAATATAGAGGAGAGAATAAAGAGAAGAGAAAAAAACAAAAAAGACGAATAAGCCAAGTGTTTGTTCGTCTTTTTTAATAAGGAGTAGTAATACTTTTTTAGATAAAAAAAATAGACAAACAACTTTTAAGTCATTTGTCTATTCTCTTTATTCTGATCTCTTAAAAGATTATTTCTCTAAAGCAAATCTTCTTGAAACTTCAGTCCAGTTGATTACGTTGAAAAATGCTTCAATATAATCAGGTCTTCTGTTTTGGTAGTTTAAGTAGTAAGCATGCTCCCAAACGTCCATTGCTAAAATAGGTGTTCCGCCACAACCTACACCTGGCATTAATGGATTATCTTGGTTTGGTGTACCACAAACTTCTACTTTTCCGCCTTTTTGTACACAAAGCCAAGCCCATCCTGAACCAAATTGTGTAGCCCCAGCTTTGCTAAAACTTGCTTTGAATTCTTCAAATGTTCCAAAAGCGGTTTCAATTGCAGCAAGTAAATCTCCTGTTGGTAACCCACCACCATTAGGTGTCATCACTGTCCAAAATAAGTTATGGTTGTAAAATCCACCACCGTTATTGCGTACTGCAGCGTTTTTTAAATCAAGATTGATCAAGATATTTTCAATGGTTTTACCTTCCATATCAGTACCTGCAATAGCTGCATTTAGATTGGTTGTGTAAGCATTGTGGTGCTTAGAATGGTGTATTTCCATTGTTCTAGCATCAATATGTGGTTCTAATGCATCGTATGCATAAGGTAATTGTGGTAATTCAAAAGCCATGATATAATTGTTTTATAAGTGAATTAATATATTATTCAAATTTAAACATTAAAGTTTGGAAACGGAAATTCTATTTCGTTATAATTTCATTAAATTAATTTATTAAGCACCATATTGCTGTGTAAGTATTAATAAATCAATATTTTACAGGTGTTCGTAAAGGCGCTGAAGGTAATTGTTGATTAAAATGTTTAAAATGTGTTATTTATAGGTGGTACTATTTTTATTCCATTAAAGACTAAAAATTCACCTAATAGGATAAGTATTTAATTTCCAAACGTGGATTTTAAACCTTAGATAAATTAGCGCTAAGATTGATTTAGGATTGCGCCATAGCCATACAAACAATACTTATTTTGGCTCCAGGAATTTTCAACAAAGCTCTTGAGCATGCCTCAAGTGTGGCTCCAGTTGTAATCACATCATCAATTAGTAGAAAGTGCTTGTTGTGATCTTTTTTATCAAATACAACATCAAACACGCTTTCTATTCCCTCAGTACGGCCTAATAAGTTTTTCTTTGATTGTGTTTTTGAGTATACATTGCGTTTTAAGATAGTATCATCGTAAGTGATTTTTAAATTTAATGATAGTGCTTTGCCAAATGTTGTAACTTGATTATAACCTCTTTCTCGAAGCTTCTTTGGGTGTAAAGGAACGGGTATAATGGCATCTACATCTTGTAACGCTTCAACAATTTTTAATTCATGAGCATACCAATCCCCAATAAGTGTCCCTACTTTTTCATGACCTTTGTATTTTAAGTTGTGAATGATTTGCTGTACAATGCCTTTTTTTCTAAAATAAAATAAAGCTGATGCATGAATTACCGGTATACGTCCATAGAATTTCTTGAACGCCTCATTGTTTTCCATCAAATGATGATTTGTCAAGGGAATGTTGTGTCTGCAAATGGTACAAATCACTAATTCATTGGCAACCAAAAAAGAATCGCACCCTGAACAAACTTTTGGAAAAAAGAGATTTATAAAGCTTTCAAACATATAATCAGGTATTTATTGATAAAAATAAACAAATCAATGCTCCATTGACTCATAATTTTCTTTTTTTTAAGTTCACTTTTTATATTTTTGCAGTACTATGGCAAAACAAGAAGATTTATTTAAGAATGTAATTTCGCATGCAAAAGAGTACGGATTTATTTTTCCGTCAAGCGAAATATACGATGGTTTAAGTGCAGTCTATGATTATGCACAAAACGGAGTGGAATTAAAAAAGAACATACGCGAGTACTGGTGGAAAGCAATGGTGCAAATGAACGAGAATATTGTAGGCCTTGATGCTGCAATATTGATGCATCCTACCACCTGGAAAGCCTCAGGTCACGTTGATGCCTTTAACGATCCTTTGATTGATAATAAAGATTCTAAACGTAGATATAGAGCCGATGTTTTAATAGAAGATTATGCCGAAAAATTAAATTTAAAGGCAAAAAAAGAAATCGAAAAAGCAAAAGTTCGTTTTGGAGATGCTTTCAATGAGCAAGAATTCATTACAACCAATGCGAGAGTGGTTGAATATTTAGCCAAAGAAAGAGAAATTCTAGAAAGAATGGGTCGTTCATTAGGCAACGGAGATCTTGAGGATGTGAAGGCTTTGATAGAAGAATTGGAAATTGCTTGTCCAGAATCGGGTTCTCGTAATTGGACCGAAGTGCGTCAATTCAACTTGATGTTTGGTACTAAATTAGGAGCCTCAGCAGATACGGCAATGGATTTATACTTGCGTCCAGAAACTGCTCAAGGTATTTTTGTAAACTTCTTAAATGTGCAAAAATCTGGACGAATGAAAGTTCCTTTTGGAATTGCACAAACCGGTAAAGCGTTTAGAAACGAAATCGTAGCGAGACAATTCATTTTCCGTATGCGTGAGTTTGAACAAATGGAGATGCAATTTTTTGTACGTCCAGGCGAAGAAATGAAGCATTATGAGTTTTGGAAAGAAGCCAGACTAAAATGGCATTTATCTCTAGGTTTAGGGAAAGAAAGATACCGTTTTCACGATCACGAAAAACTAGCACATTACGCTAATGCTGCTGCTGATATAGAATTTGATTTCCCTTTTGGATTCAAAGAATTAGAAGGAATTCACTCTAGAACAGATTTCGATTTGAAAGCACATGAGCAATTTTCAGGTAGAAAATTACAGTATTTTGATGCTGAATTGAACCAGAATTATGTGCCGTATGTGGTAGAAACTTCAGTAGGATTAGACAGAATGTTCTTGGCGGTTTTTGCTACTTCCTTAAAAGAAGAAACTTTAGAAGATGGATCTACTAGAACAGTTCTGAAATTACCTTCAGTACTTGCTCCAACTAAAGCAGCTATTTTACCATTAGTTAAAAAAGACGGATTGCCAGAAATCGCTAGACAAATTATTGACGATTTGAAATGGGATTTCAGTGTATCGTATGATGAAAAAGATGCGGTAGGAAGACGTTACCGTAGACAAGACGCATTAGGAACTCCATTTTGTATCACCGTAGATCATCAAACTATTGAAGATCAAACGGTAACCATACGTCATAGAGATAGTATGAAACAAGACCGCGTAGCTATTTCGGATTTAAAAGCCATTATTGAAAATGAAGTTTCAATGAAAAACTGGTTGATGAAAATGTAATACATGATAATTATAGTATAAAAAAGCTTCTCAATTGAGAAGCTTTTTTGCTTAGAAACGGTAACCTAGTGTTATACCACCACGCGGAACAACCTCTGGGCTATTGGTACTTAGTAAATTTCGACCTATTCCCGCATTGATTTCAAAGACAAATCCACGTTTGTGCACCCACTTTGACCCAAGTCCAAAACCAAGAGCAAAATCAGTATAGCGATCTTCATCAATATTAGTTAAATTTCCATTATTGTCGTAATAGTACATTTTATTACTAATACCAGTACTTATCATACTAAAACCTTCTACAAAAAATCCAGCAGCTGGTTTTTTTCCAAAATAAGCACGGTAGTAAGGAGTGAAGATAAAATTGCTATCAAATTCATCTTCGGCAACAAAGAAAACGGTTGCTCCTACACCGCTATCCTCTGTAATAAGTCTCTCGTAAGTAATCTCTACGGCACCTAAAACTAGGAATAAGGCATTTCCTTTAATTTCATTTTTCTTGAAGGTTGGTACTTCTTTTTCTTGGCTAAACGCTATACAGCTGCAGAATACACATAGTAAAGTAGTTATTTTTCTCATGATTTTTTTTGATAAAAGTAAGATAAATTTTAATTAAAAATTATTTTCACTAAAATATTTTAGAAAAGTGATATTTATTTTCCCCATAAATTTTGAGTATAAATCTTAGAATGATAACCAGTAGTATCGTATTGTAGAATAATTCAAAAAAAATAAAACGTTATATTGTAAAGTTTTTCAATGAGGAAAATGTTTTTTGAACTTGGTATAGGATATTTTATACTTTTGTTTTTAATTGTCGTTTAAAATACCACTTTTGAAAGTGCTGAAAATATTGAATTGTAGAGGATTATCAATTACAAACCCAAAAATGCAATATAAATACATAATTATAGATGACGACCCAGAAAGTCTCTTACAAACTAAATTGGTTGCAGATGGATTTCAGGAACTTTGCTATGTGGGTTCCTCCTATAATGCCACTCATGGCTTAGATCTTGTATTAGAACGCAAACCCGATGTTATTTTTATAGAAATAGACCCAAAAGACCGCAACTCAAATTTGGCGTTGCATTTTATAGATTGCCTTTATAAATATTTGAGTGTCATTCCCATTTTTGTAGTTACTACTCGTGATAAAAAACTGGCGTATGACTCTTTTCAATATGGTGTTAGGGAATATTTGATCAAACCTATTGAGCCTTCTACTATTGTAAAATTTTTGTTGAGGTTAAATAAAAAAGTAGAAAAGGAAGGAATTACAAATGAGATTGCAACATTTCACCATCAGCAGTTCCCTGTAGTAAGTTCAGTATCTGAAGTTCAATCCTTGCGTTTGTGTATTAAATCCTATGGTGACTACCGGTACATTGATGCAAAAGACATCTGTTTCCTAAAAGCAGATAATAATTCTACAGACATTCATTTGAACAATGGGGAACTAATAACGGCTTTTAAAACACTAAAATATTTTGAAACAGTTTTGTCTCAACCCTTCGCGAGGATTCATAAAAGTTACATCGTAAACAGAAACTACATTTCTAGAATTCACAGCGGGAATGCTCTTTGCTATATAAAAAACTCCAACGCACGCATACCTTATTCTAAAATGTACAAAGCGAATGTTGACCAAATTATCACTGATTTTGCAAACGGAAATTATTTAGAAATATAAATTTCCACACTTTACCCAATTTTCATACCTGTACACTCGTACACAGACCTGTTCTACCATTAACCTATTTTTATTGATTGTTGTTTGTATTTTGTATAGTAGTTTTACCTCAAGATAAGCTGTTAATCAGCACTATAATGAGTTAAAATAATATAAATATAAAACCCCAAATCATGAAAAAATCAATTGCAACATTAGGATTATTCACGTTATTAATGGTACTTACTTCAGTAGAATCAAACGCAAACATTACTCCATTAAATAATAATAAAGGTCAAATTGAGATTTTGATTTTAAATACGATGAAGTTGGATATTATTGGTAATGGTTCAGTTGCGGGGAATAAAAAAGATGATACCCCTCCTAAATCAGAACCTACGTTATTAGACAAAATATCTGATTGGTGGGATAGTTTATAATAAAATTCAACAAGTACAATTCTATAAAAATAGTAATCATGAAAAATACAATTATAACCACTGTTTTAGTAGGGATAGTTTTGGTGTTAACCTCCTTTACTTTTAAGAAAGAATCTTCTCCATCAGTAATGAAGGTATCAAAAGAGACCGCTTTTAAAATAGAAAATGTAAATATGGATCTTGTCGCAAATGCATCTGTAGGTGGAAACAAAAAGAATGACTAGTACCTTGTACTGTTAAAATCTATCAAAGCTGTCAAATTTTTGGCGGCTTTTTTTTTGACAACCGTTTAATTCCCTATTTTTGGTATTATAACACGTCGCCCATTGAAACCTATTTTTTACATTATTCTTTTGTTTCTTATTTTAGGTGTGAGCTGCACCAAAAAAAAAACAGTTGCAAAAAACAAGACAATTCCAAAGGATAGTTTAGAGATTTTTTTCTCCTTGGCTAACAATTTTGATTTATCTCTAGATCAAAGACAGCAATACATACAAAAAGCTTCAGCTATAGTCAACCGTCAAAATAATGATTCGGTTTACCGTACTAATTTATTTAAAATAGCCAATCGATATTATAATCTAGATCGTTTTGAGGACTATAAAAAAACGGTTACGCTTATAATAAAAAAGTCTGGAGCGAAACAGGATAATAATAGTATAGCAAAAGGGAGTGTGTATTTAGGAGACTATTTTTTATTAAAAGAACGGTCAGATAGTGCCTTTTATTATTACAATAAAGCCGAAAATAAATATTTAGAATTAAACGATACCTATAATGTTGCGTTAACGATTCTCAATAAAGCTACATTACAGTATATGGAAAGTGATTTTCTTGGAGCTGAAATAGCAGTTTTTAAAGTTTTAAAAATTATAAAGAATAAGAATTTCAATGACATTTGGTATAATTCTTACAATCTTTTAGGTCAAATTTACAATGAACTTGAAGATTACAATAATGCAATTGCATATCACAATAAGGCATTGTCAAGTATAGATGATAAACTAATGAATTCGTTTGCTCAGCCAAAAGCAACTTCTTATAATAACATTGGATTTGTATATCAAAACAAGAAAATGTTTCCTGAAGCAAAAACATATTTTGAAAAGGGACTAAAACAGAAAAATGTTTTTAAAGATAAGCCCGCTTTGTTTGCTATGTTGTTAAATAATTTAGCCTATTCTAAATTTCAACTTAAAGAAAACAAGGGGTTGCCTCAATTGTTTTTTCAATCTTTACAAATCAGAGACAGTTTGCAAATTACTACAGGGATTATTGCAAGTAAAATCAATATTTCAGAGTATTTTTTGTCAAAAAGAGATACACTAAGAGCTTTACAATATGCTAATGAAGCATTGTATTTATCTAAAAAAGCAAACAATTCTCGTAGTATATTAAATACATTAAAGCAAGTGTCTCTAGTAGATCCTAAAAACACTTCAAAATATACTAAGGAATATATTTTAATAAGTGAAAAACTTCAAAAATCAGATCGTGCTATAGGGAATAAATTTTCAAGAATTGAATACGAAACAGAAGAAGTCATTGAAAAGAATGACTATTTAACCACTAAAAACAGGAATTTATTATACGGTTTGATTTCATTTGGAGTTGTTGCATTGTTGTTGTATCTTGTTTTAAATCAGAGAAATAGAAATAAGGTTTTACTCTACAAACAAAGGCAACAAAAAGCCAATGAAGATATTTACAATTTAATGATTTCGCAACAAAGTACGATAGACTTAGGTCGGGTTAAAGAAAAGAAAAGAGTAGCTCAAGAGTTGCACGATGGGGTTTTGGGTAGAATTTTTGGGTTAAGAATAAATTTAGATACCTTAAATCAATTTGATGATTCAAATGCTATTGAAAAACGAAATGAATACTTAGTTGAGCTACGTAATATTGAGCAAGATTTACGAGAAATATCACATGATTTAAGCAGAGAGAATAAAGAGTTGATCAATAATTTTGTAGTCATTTTACACAATCTTCTTGAAGAACAAAGAAAAACTTTTTCTACAAATTTACACGCAAGTATTGACAATGCTATTGATTGGGACGCAATAAGTAATTCTATCAAAATCAATATTTATAGAATTGTGCAAGAAAGTTTACAAAACATAAATAAATATGCACATGCTAATTCCATCCATGTGAAGTGTTTAAAAAACCAAGATCAACTAATTTTAGAAATTATTGATGATGGAATTGGTTTTAACACAATCAAAGCAAAAAAAGGAATAGGTTTGCAGAATATCAGGTCAAGAGCCTTAGATTGTAATGGGACTGCAATAATTAATTCCATAATTAGTAAAGGGACCCACATTACAATTACAATACATTTAGTATAACCATTTAATACTAGAAAAAATGACAATTGAAGCCCCAGCTAAAATTAAATTTAAGAATAATATTTTAATCGTAGACGATCACCCTTTTATAATTGAGGGGTATAAAAATGCTATTACTCGTTATAAAACCGACGAGTATGCATTCAAAATAGATCAAGCTAAAAACTGTGAAACAGCTTATAATATTATTATCAATCCGGAAACGGCTCCTTTTGATATTGCTTTTCTAGACATTAGTATGCCTCCTTTTGAAAGTAAAAACATTTTCTCGGGGGAAGATTTAGCAAAATTAATGCAGGAATACATGCCAAATTGTAAAATTATTTTATTGACCATGTATACTGAATTATTGAAAATTAAAACTATAATCAACAATATCAATCCAGCTGGTTTGATTGTAAAAAATGATCTTAATTTTGAAGTTTTGATTTTTGCAATTGACACGATTATCAACAATAAAAAATACTATAGTGATTCTATTATAAGTATGTTGGAATTAGTAGATGCAGATGCTGTTGAGATAGACGTTTTTGACAAACAAATATTATTTCATTTGTCTAAGGGAACAAAAAAAAATGAAATGCCAGAATATATCCCCTTATCAGCAGGTGCAATTGAAAGAAGAAAATCAGATCTAATGAAGCTTTTAAAAATCGAAAGTGGATTAGATAAAGATCTGGTTCAAGAAGCAAAAGTAAAAGGATTGTTGTATTAATTTTTTATGAAAATTTTATTTTAAACCAAGATCAAAGAGCATTAACGTGCATCAATTACATATCAAGATACTTTTTATCACATAAAAAATGCCACAAAAAGTCTTGAACTTCTTGTGGCATTTTTAAATAGGTTCCGTTTTATAACCGAATAGTTATTCACTTAAAGCATCCCATCCACGGGCTTTGAGTGGAATTTTGGTGTCTGCACGCGTGATTAAATGAATTCCTTCACTTTCTTGAGTCATGTGACCAATAATTGTAAAGTTTGGATTGGCTTTTATTTTCTCAAAATCTTGTATGGATATGGTAAATAACAACTCGTAATCTTCGCCTCCATTGATGGCAACAGTGGTGCTGTCAATATTAAACTCTTCGCAAACATTTATAAACTGAGGGTCGATAGGTAATTTATCTTCATATAAATTACAACCTACTTTTGATTGTTTGCAAATATGAATGATCTCTGATGATAATCCATCTGATATGTCAATCATAGCCGTAGGTTTTACTTCTAGGGCATGTAATAATGTGCGTACATCTTTACGAGCTTCAGGTTTTAATTGACGTTCAATCAAATAAGTATAAGCGTCTAAGTCAGGTTGATTATTTGGATTCACTTGAAACACTTGTTTCTCTCTCTCTAGGACTTGTAAACCCATGTAGGCAGCGCCAATATCACCTGTTACAACCAGTAAATCAGTTTCCTTGGCTCCGTTTCTATATACGATTTCCTCTTCATTGGCTTCGCCAATAGCTGTTATACTTATGATCAATCCTTTTTGAGAGGATGTAGTGTCACCACCAATCACATCAACTTTGTATTCTGCAGCAGCATGTGTAATACCAGCAAATAATTCTTCTAAAGCTTCGAGTGGAAATCTGTTGGAAACGGCAACCGAAACGGTTATTTGAGTTGCCTTAGCATTCATCGCACAAATATCCGAAATGTTAACAACTACCGCTTTATATCCTAGGTGTTTTAAAGGCATGTAAGCCAAATCAAAATGCACTCCTTCAATCAACAAGTCAGTAGACACTACCACTTTTTTGTCCTTGAAGTCTAAAACAGCTGCGTCATCCCCAATTCCTTTTAGAGTAGAAGTTTGTGTAATTTCGAAGTTTTTTGTCAAGTGATCTATTAGGCCAAATTCTCCTAGTTGAGCAATGCTGGTGCGTTGTGGGTTTTTATCTTCTATCATGTAGCAAAGGTACAAAGGATTTTTGTTTGTCGCAAAGACTCAACGTTTCAAAGCATTTTTGAATCATAATAGATCAAATGTTTTATGGTTCTAAAAGTAGGTTTAAGTTAAAAGGAATTCATTTTTTTTTACTTTGTTATTGTCTTAAGGAACAACGGTTTGCAATGCGACAAAGGATAAAATAGTACTAAAAATAAGAAATAATTGGTAACATTTTAGTAAATAAGATACTAATCTGACTTAACTAAACCAATAAATCATGAAGTTAAAGATTAGTAACTTGAGCAAGACGTATAGCAATGGTGTAAAAGCATTGGATAATTTGAATTTAGAAATTGGAACAGGAATGTTCGGACTTTTGGGTCCTAATGGCGCGGGAAAATCTAGTTTAATGCGTACCATAGCTACTTTACAAAAACCGGATTCAGGTTCCATAGAATTTGATGGAATTAATGTTCTTGAAAATCAAATGGAATTGCGTAAAATTTTGGGATACTTACCTCAAGAATTTGGTGTTTATCCTAATATGTCTGCAGAAGATTTACTAGATTATTTTGCCCGATTAAAAGGAATTTCCTCTCAAAAAGAGCGAACAGTAATTGTCAAACAAGTATTAGAAGTTACTAATTTGTATGACGTTAGAATGAAAAATGTAAATGGCTATTCAGGTGGTATGAAACAGCGTTTTGGTATTGCGCAATTGTTGTTAAATAATCCAAAGTTAATCATTGTTGATGAACCTACTGCTGGTTTAGATCCTGCGGAAAGACACCGTTTTTTAAACGTACTAAGAGAAATAGGTACAAATCATACCGTTATTTTTTCAACGCATATTGTTGATGATGTAAAAGAATTATGTAATGAAATGGCCATTCTAAATGGTGGAAAAATATTAAATCAAAGTACTCCTAAAGCTGCAACAGCTGAACTTTCAGGTCAAATTTGGACCAAAATTATTGAAAGAGAAGCTTTGGAACAAAACGAAAAAGACTTTAATGTAATTTCTTCTAATTACAACCAAGACAACACGCTTAATATTAGGGTGTATAGTCAGGAAAAGCCAAATGAAAGTTTTGTTCAGGCAGAACCTCAGTTAGAAGATGTATATTTTGTTGCACTAAAAAAAGACCTATAAAATGTTTGGAACCTTATTTACTTTTGAATTAAAAAGGTGGCTAAAAAATCCAACTTTTTATATATACGCCGGAATTTTCATGGCATTTTCTATGTTAATGATGGCTAGTAGTCTTGGAATTTTTGATAGTTTTAAAACTACTACGGCCTCTAACGCTATGGCAAATTCGCCTATAGCATTAAACAATATGTTAAACGCATTGTCAGTTTTCATTTATTTTTTATTGCCTTCCATAATAGGTGCGTCTGTTTATCGTGATTTTAAATATAACATGCATTCTATCTTGTTTTCGTATCCATTTAGCAAATGGGATTACTTAATGAGTAAGTTTTTCAGTTCCTTATTAGTTGTTATTTTAATCACCCTTTGTATTGGTTTAGGTGCTTTTTTAGCTTCATTTTTACCAGGAGTAAATCCACAGTTATTGGGTCCCCATAGTTTTATGGCCTATTTGCAAAGTTATTTGATATTTATAATCCCTAATTTGGCATTTTTTGGTGTAATTGTTTTTTCAGTAGTAACAATTACCCGCAATATTTCGGTTGGTTTCATTACTGTCTTACTACTTTTATTTGTGCAAGGTATTGTAAGTAGTTTTACAAAAGAAAGTGAGAATCGATTTTTGGTTGCGCTTTTTGATCCTTTTGGTAGTGAAGCTTTAAGTTATTATACAAAGTATTGGACCGTTTACGAGAAAAACGAAAATTTACTACCTTTTAAGGGAGCTATTATTTACAATAGGGCAATTTGGTTGACTGTTTCTATGGTAATTTTAGGTCTTATGTACCGCTATTTTTCATTTACTCAAACAGCATTAACATTAAGAAAAAGTAAAGATAATGAGCGCATTACGAAGAACAATTTTGGTGGAATCACTAAAGTCAACTTGCCTAAAGTAGGGTATGATTATTCAACTAAACAAAATTTGAAAACAGCTTGGAGTTTATCTCAAGTAGATTTTAAATTTATTGTGAAAAACTGGATATTTATCAGCATAGTGCTTGTAGGAATGCTTTTTATTTTAATTACAGCTTTGTCTTCGGGTGCATTTTTTGGAACAGAAACCTATCCGGTTACTTGGCAAATGCTCGAAATTCCTGGAAGTACTTTTGGGTTGTTTATCAATATTTTAACCTTTCTTTTTTCTGGGATTTTAATTCATCGTGCTACTACAACTAGAATGTTTCATTTAATAGATGTAACTCCTACTCCTAACTGGGTTTTACTTTTGTCAAAGTTTATTGCCATTGTCAAAATGCAAATGGTATTACTTTTAGTAATTATGTTTTCGGGGATTTTGTTTCAGGTGTATAAAGGTTATTTTAATTTTGAAATAGGTCATTATCTTTTTGAATTGTATGCCTTAAAATGGATAGAATATATAATTTGGGCATTAATGGCAGTTCTTATTCAAACATTAGTTAAAAACTATTTGTTAGGATTCTTTATCCTTTTACTTTTTTACATCGGATTAAGTTTTCTGCCAGCAATAGGGGTTGAGCAACTAATTTATCAGTTTAATAGTGATACGGGTTATAGTTTTTCTGATATGAATGGTTATGGTCACAGATTGTCATCTTATTTTCTCTATAAAATATATTGGTTAGCACTTGGAATTATTTTCTTTGGTTTAGCATTACTTTTTTGGACTAGAGGTACGGTACAATCTTTTAAGGGTCGTTGGTCTGATTTTAAAACCAGATTTACAAAGCAAATTGCATTGCTACTGGTAGCGGCAACATTCGTTTTTTTAGGAATTGGTGGAGCGCTGTATTATCAAGATAATATTTTAAACGAAAATAAAAGCGGAAACGAACAGGAGGTAGAAATTGTAAATTGGGAAAAGAAATACAAAAAGTTCGAGAACAAAGTTCAACCAAGAATTACAGATATTAAAATTGATATGGATTTGTTTCCAGAGGAACGCAATTTTGTTGCTAATGGGAAATACATTTTAAAAAATAAATCAACCCAAGTAATTGACTCCATTTTTGTAGATTATAAAGAAGGAACCCAAGTTAGTTTCAATGTCAAAAACAAGCTGGTTTCTAAGGATACACTTTATAATTTTAACATATATAAATTAGAGCAAGCGTTGCAACCTGGTGACTCTATCCAAATGAGTTTTGTTATTAAGAACAAGCCAAATACTTTCTTTAAAAATAACTCTCCTGTTTTATATAATGGAACGTTTATTAATAATAAGGATATTTTTCCTTCTCTAGGATATTCAGCTTCAAGTGAATTGACAGATGATGATGTTCGAAAAAAATACGGACTGAAACCAAAAGATCGAATGGCTAAACCAACAGATAGTATTGCTAGGAAAAACACTTATATCAGTTCTGATGCGGATTGGTTAACATTTGAAACCACAGTAAGTACCTCTGGAGATCAAACAGCTATAGCACCTGGTTATTTAAAAAAGAAATGGCAGAAAAACGGACGAAATTATTTCCATTATAAAATGGATAAAAAAATGCTTAATTTTTATGCTTTTAACTCTGCTCGATATGAGGTTAAACGAGACAAATGGAAAAATGTAAACATTGAAATATATTACCACAAAGGACACGAATACAACTTAAATCGAATGATTGCAGGTGTAAAGAAATCCCTAGAGTATTATACTAAAAATTTCAGTCCGTACCAGCACAAACAAGTTCGAATTATTGAATATCCTAAAACGCAAGGTCAATTTGCACAATCATTTGCTAATACGATCCCTTACTCTGAAGCCATAGGTTTTATAGCTGATGTAAATGACGACAATCAAGACGCTGTTGATTATCCTTTTGCAGTTACATCACACGAGGTAGCGCATCAGTGGTGGGCTCACCAAGTTATAGGTGGCAATGTTCAAGGGGTAACATTACTCTCTGAGAGTTTGTCAGAATACAGTTCATTAAAAGTTTTAGAGCATACGTATGGAAAATCTAAAATGCGACGATTTCTAAAAGAGGCACTAGATAAATATTTGAAACAACGAACTTTTGAAAGCAAAAAAGAACAACCTTTAATGTTTAACGAAAACCAACAATACATTCATTATGAGAAAGGATCATTGGTATTGTATGCCTTAAGTGATTATATTGGAGAACAGAAAATGAACAATACCTTAAAGAATTATATAAGTAAGGTAGCTTTTCAAGATGCTCCCTATACCAACTCAATAGAATTGGTAAACGAATTTAAAAAAGCAACTCCAGATTCGTTACAATATGTTATTAAGGATATGTTTGAGACAATAACTTTATACGATAACAGAATTAGTACTGTGACTTCTAAAAAAATGCCTAATGGCAAATTTCAAGTTACGATTCAGTTTGAAGTTTCAAAGTATAAAGCGGATGAGGAAGGAAAAAGAATCTTCAAAGATCCTAAAGGAAAAACATTAAAGTTCACTAGGAAAGGCGACAAGTATCCTACAGAATCGTTTCCTTTACAAGACTATGTAGAAATTGGAATTTTTTCGGAGCAAACCATTAAAGGAAAAAAAACAGATAAAGAATTGTATCTTAAAAAATTAAAAATTAATACTATTGATAATAAAGTGGTGTTGATGGTGAACGAAAAACCAACAGAAGTTGGCGTTGACCCTTATAATAAGTTGATCGATACAAATTCTGATGATAATAGAAGGAAATTGTAAAAAGAAAGCGAAGTCTATATAGATTTCGCTTTTTTTTTGACTAAATTTAGATTTCTTTCAACAATTTAATTTGATTACATGAAAATGAAACCCATTGTAACACTAACCATAAATCCTTCCTTAGATAAAAGCACTCATTTCACAGGACTAATTGCTGAGCAGAAAATACGTTGTAACAAGCCGCGTTATGATGCAGGAGGAGGCGGTATTAATGTATCTAAAGCAATAGCAAAATTAGGAGGGACGTCAACTTGTATTTTTACCTCAGGCGGCTCTTCTGGAGAAATGCTCGAGGAATTGATTGCCAAAGAAAATTTAGAATCTAACGTACTGCGTACCAAAAACTGGACTAGAGAAAACTTCATCGCTTTCGACAATACTTCACAATCACAGTATCGGTTTGGTTTTCCTGGAAACGAATTATTAGAAGACGAAAAAAATACAATTCTACAAAAGATAAAAGACTTAAAAACAGATTTTCTTGTGATCAGTGGTAGTTTAAATGAAGGACTACCTTCCAGTTTTTATCAAGAAATAGCCCAAATAGCAAAAGCTTCTAACATCAAAGTTATTGTTGATACATCTGGTGAACCACTGAAAAAAGTTTTAGAAACAGGGGTCTACTTGATAAAGCCCAACATTGGCGAATTAGCAAAATTAATTGGTGTAGATCGATTAGAATTACCAGAGGTTGAAAAAGCAGCCAAACAATTAATAGAAAATAAAAGTGCTGAAATTGTTGTGGTTTCACTAGGAGCTGATGGAGCTGTTTTAGTCACGCAAGACGAAACTCATTTTGTTCAAGCACCAAAAGTAGAAAAGAAAAGCACCGTAGGAGCTGGCGACAGTATGGTAGGTGGTATGGTGTGGGCATTGTCTCAAAACAAAACTTTTGAAGAAGTAATTCGATGGGGAGTTGCGTGCGGAACAGCTGCTACAATGAATGAAGGAACTCAATTATTTAAAGCGGAAGATGTAATACAATTGTTGGGTGAAATGTAAAAAAATAAAACCCAACAACTTTCGTTATTGGGTTTTATAAGAAATCAGTAGGATGGTGTTTTTATAAATACTTCTTAATCTAATAGTACAAATTTATAACTTACAAAGGGTGATCGATTATTTTCCATCATTTTTGTATTATAGGAAGGTAAAAAATGTATCCCTGTTAGCTTAAAAAACTACTTTTTTCAAAGTATACATTTATTTAAACAAACTAATATTTGTTATGTAGGATATCCTAACGGTTGGATTACTTTCTTGTAACGTATTGGTGTAATTCCAAATGTTTTGATGTATATAGCTCAGTTGAATTTGTTGGTTTTTATCAATATTATAGCCTAAACCTCCAATAATTCTATTTTGATTAAAAAAAGTTTTTCCAGCATTGGAACCAATATTGAAAAAAGCTTCATCGCCTAGAATCCCGAATAATTTTACTTTGTCCTCTTTCTTAGTTAAAGTATAATTCATCAAGAACATATATCTCAATCTGTTTCTATAATCGTAATGATCAATTGAATACTCTGTGCCATTTTTTACTGCAATTCCAACAAATCTATTTTCATCTCTTAAACGATGCGTGAATTTAAATTTACCATTCGAGTGAACAAACGTTCCTTGAATCCAAACATGATCTTCAGGAATATCTGTTTTGTTTAAAGCCGGACTTCCATAAACATAGGTGTTGTAATGTGAATAACCAATACTACCATTGAATTTTTTAGTAAATTGATAATCAAGAGATGGTCTCACAAAATATTGTTGCTTTTCTGAAACCCCGTTTGCATATCGCATAGTGGCTTCTAGTGTAAACGATAACTTTTGGCTTAACATGTTTTTTCCAACATAATGAAACCAAACATCGTTATTACTTGTTTTTACTTGTGCGCTTGAACTATTTGGCAAAAGAATTCCTAGTAGCCCAACGAGAGCTACTAAGAAATGACTATATTTTTTCATTTGTTAATTTATAAAATTTAAATTTTTTCTTGAAGATTTTGGGTGTGCAGAAAAGGCAGTATGATTTTCTAATCCTACAATGGTTACTTTTCCTCCGTTAGATTCATAATCATGAACAAAATGTTCTAAGTTTTCCATAACAGAATTGTCTACAAGCTTAGTGTTTTTCAAGTCGATAGTAACATTAAAGCCATATGGGATTTCTTCTAATTTTCTTTTAATTCCTAAGAAATTAGTGAAAATTGCAGCTTTACTAATCGTTACTAAATACTCATTTCCTTCGAAAGCTACCTCAGTTGGTGCTTTAAAAAATGATGAAATTGGAGTTCCGTGTAATAAGTGAATAATCATGTTTAAAACCATACCTGCAGCAATACCTACTAATAAATCTTCAAACAAAGTAAAGAAAATAGTCACTAAAAATATAGCTAATTGTTCTTTTCCTATTTCAAAGGTATGAATGAATTCTTTTGGATGCGCTAATTTTATTCCAACCGTAACTAACATCGCTGCTAATGCGGCATTCGGAATCATTTCTAATAATGGTGAAGCGACTAATAAAAATGCTAAAATGAAAAAACCATGAAAGAAATTCGCCCAACGTGTTTTACCACCATTGTTCACATTAGATGAGCTACGCGCTACCTCTGCAATCATTGGTAAACCACCTAAAAATGCAGCAAAAACATTTCCAATTCCAACCGCAATTAAATCTTTATTGGTATTCGATTTTCTTTTGAAAGGATCCGTTAAATCAATAGCTTTTACAGTTAATAAACTTTCAAGCGTTCCAACCAAAGCAAACATAATGACGAATTTGATAAAAGTTCCTGTTTGTGAAATACCAGCAAAACTAGCATTGAAATTAATATTATCTACTAAATTTCCAATTTTCACCAAAGAATAAGCAGGTTCAGTATGTGCGAAATCCATATATAACTCAGCTGGAATAGCAAATAATAAAACTACAAGTGGTGCTGGAAACATTTTGATATACTTGTTTTTGATATATGGCCAACCCAACATAATAGATAAACTCACTACACCAATAATAGTAGCTTTATAGTCTAGATTCATAATGAAATTCGGAATATTAGCTAGTAATTCCAATGGACCTTTTCCTTTTGCAAGTGTTGGATTATCGTTTAATAATACTGGAATTTGTTTGGCAATAATAATAATTCCAATGGCGGCTAACATACCATGAATGGCTGAAAGTGGAAAGAAATCGGCTAGTTTTCCCAGTTTTAAAACGCCAAATAATATTTGAACTAAACCAGCAATAACCATTGCGCCTAAGGCTAGTTTCCAGCCTAAAATCGGATCGCCTTTTCCAAATTCAGCAACAGCACCGGCAACAATGACAATTAATCCAGCTGCTGGACCTTTTATGGTTAATCGTGAACCTGAAATTAAACTCACTAATAAACCACCAATGATTGCTGTGATCAATCCCATAATTGGGGGGAAATCGGAGGCTTTAGCAATTCCTAAACTTAAAGGTAGCGCTAATAAAAATACGATAAAACCAGATATAGCATCTGCTGAGAAATTTTCTTTCAATCCCGCAATTCCGTCTGCTGGGATGAATTTTTTTATTTTTGAGTTCATAGAAATGAATGTGTTTTAATTATGATGATTTATAAGGTAATTCGTGATAGGTCTTAATGTGTGTTCCTAAGAAAAGTCTAGTGTAAATTCTAACGCCGGCTATTCCAGAAACCACAAAACTAGTGGCTACTAAAAAAGCTAGTACAACTTGGTGACTTTCAATATGACTAAACAATAAATCTTCGCCAATAAAAGTGGAAGTAATTGGAAAACCTGTAACGCCAAGTGCTGCTAATAAGAAAAAGAAAGCAAATTTTGGATGTTCATATACGTGTCCAGAATGTTGACTTAATAAAATTCTCTTTTCCATTGTTTTTAATTTCAATAAAGCGATGTAACCAATAGTTCCCGCTATTACAATTCCTGTGATATATAAGGATATTTCGTAATAACTTACTTTTTCGTTAAACAAAATGGCTAACACAATCCAGAAATGGTTAAAAACAATTAATAACCAAGCAACAAACGGACTTTTTCTTTCTGAAAAGGCTTTGAAAACGAATACCAATCCAATGGTAGCGAAAACTTCAGGTAAATAATTAGTCACGTAACTTGGAATGGAATTTTTGTAATACAAAGTGATGCTTCCAACTAAATACGTGCTTAAAAACAAGAAGAATAGTTTTCTTAAGTTTAAGAAGTTTAACTTATTACCAATTGTGTTTAATGGATTCCAAAGGAAAATTCTAATGATTTTTTCCAAGTGAAATTCGTTTAAACTCAAAACATATAAAGCATTTTCTAATTTTTTAGGAATCATGCTTTTACGTACTTGTTTAGGTACGAAATTGTAAAATTGTTCTCGGATTAAATAACTTACCACAGATGGTGAAACCAATAATTGATAGGTTCTTAAAAACGCATTTCCAGCAATATGAAATAAAGCTAATGTTTCGAATCCCAAAGCTATTTCAATAAATATCAATCCAATTTGTGAAATCGAGCTATAAGCAATTTGACTTTTTACGGAGGATTGTACTCTGGCAATTAAAGTGGTAACGATACTTGTGGTTAATCCCATTACGCCGATGGCAATTCGCATAGACGTTTGGTGTTCCCAAAAAGGCATCGTACGTAACATTAAAAAAGCACCTAGATGCACCGAAAGGGAACCATAAAAGATAGCACTTGATGGAGTAGGACCTTCCATCGCTCTTGGTAACCAAGAAGAAAATGGTACTTGAGCCGATTTTACTGCTGCTGCACACGCCAAACATAAGGCGATAAACGAACCAATTAAGGTGTGATTTTGCAAATGTTCGTTGACCAATTCGTAATTGTGTAGTCGGATAAAAGTGATGTTTTCATGAAACAAATGATGACTTGCCCACATCGCTAAAATAATTCCCACATCACCAATTCTATAGATTGAAAATACTCGGAAAGCATTTTTTACAGGTAAATAACGTTCTCTGTAAAAACCAATAAGTAAAAATGATGAAATTCCGATAATTTCCCAACCGATAAATAAAGTTTCAAAATTCCCTGATAAAATGGCTAAATTATATCCAAAAAAGAAGAATAAAACGGTGATAAAAAAGCGTTTGTATCCTTTTTCTCGATGTAAATAATAGCGACTGTATGTAGTGATCATGGAGGTTAATAGAGCCCCGATAAATAAATATACCGCAGTTACTTTGTCAAAATAAAAATCGATAAAGAAGTCGTAGTCATTTGTTTTGACTAACGATACTTCGAATAAATTCAAATCTTTGCTGCCGTTAAATATCCAATAGAAAATAAAAACACACAACACTAACAACTGCGCAAAAACCGTTGTAAATGCCGTCCAAGATAGCCAAGACTCTTTCTTTTCTGGAATGAAAAAACTAATCAAAAATCCTACAATAGGAATAATGATAAATACTAATAAAAATTCATTTGTCATCATCTTATTTTAGTAGCGTTATGTTTAAATTTTCCGAACTCGTTATCGCATATTCCAAAGAATTATCGATAGTTTGTATATTAAAAGAAGCGGGTTGGTAAATTTCAAATTCACCATTTACAAAACGATATAGTGTTTTAGTTTCTGGATCCAAGGCAACCAAGTTCACCCAATTATTGATAAACCATTCATAGGTTGCGGGAACTTTTGTTATGGCATATTTTACAATTTCAGGAAAATGTTCTACTACAATTAACAAGCGTAATGGATCGTGAACTTCAATCATTTGACTAGGTAAACCTGGTCGTAAATCGCCGTCAATTCCATTCGCAACTCCAATTAATCCCATTACATTATGAGGTAATTTGGAGCCCGCACCGAGTTTATGATTGTCAACTCTTGAGAAATAATATTCTAAATTAATTCCACCACCAACAGGAGCTACGGCATTTAAAATTCCAGCTAAATAGTCGCCTTTTGGATCTACTTCATAATCAAATGAATTCATAAAGGAACGTCTGTCTAAGAACACATGGTCCGAAACACTTCTTCTTCCCACGATACACATGGCATTTGTCGCATGATTCAATTCAGGTCGAGGTTCAAATAATGAAACCGAACGATTTTTTATTTTCTCATGTACTTTTGAAATGCTTTCGTTAGAATTAATGGTGTCAAACCTTCTAGAGCGTTCTTTGGCATTATTGGCTAGTGCATTTGTGAACGTTTTGCTATTCTCCTTATGTGAAAATGTATTGATTTGGGAAAGTAATTCTTCATCGTAAAAAACAATTTCATCTCTAGTTGTATCATGTAAAGCCGGTAGAAACTGAGTTTCAGCTGGAATAACAATGCCTCGTTCAACCAAAATTTCACGAACTTTTACATGATTAGCAGCGAAGCTTAATACTTTCGCGTTTACGCTACTTGGTCTTCCGCTACATGCACCACAATCGTAACCAGCAAAATGAGTATTGTTTACGCTAGTAGCGCCGTGGCCTACTACATAAACTATTGGAGCAAAATTTTCTACCAAACCAATAGTCTTTAAAATACCTTCCACACGATTAGCCATTTCTTCAATAGAAAATCCTACTTGTAAACCGTCTATTTTTTCTTCTGGATTAGTGTTTTCTATTACTAATTTAGACTTTTTATTCAAATGTTTGAAGGAAGCCGAAGTAGCAGGTGACATACTAGGTTTGAAAATATTTAAAAACAATTTAAACGCTGAGGTATACCCTAAAGTTTGAGAAATAAGCCAACCAAATACCAAGGAATGCGATTTTTTATGGTAGTGATAATCTTTAGCGCTTTTCTTTTTTCTAGGCAACTCTTTAATTAAAAATTGCGGAGTTACAGGTGCTGGACATAATTTGGTAAAGAACTTTCCATTTATGGGTTGATAGAAAAATTCGAAATTAAAAAATGCCGCAACCCCAAAAGTTTTTACACTTGGTTCTAAAGCTTCAATATGTCTTCTAAACGAACATTCTCTATCGTCCATACAAAATAAAGCTTGAAATTTTGTGTTTTCTTCTGAGGCTTTTACACTTGTTTTATGCTGCAAACCGGTTAAGGCTTGGTTGTAAAAGGTCCATTCAAAAGCTTCTTGCCAAATAGAAAGCACTTCAAAATATTCTGAGTAAGCCGATTGAGAAAATAGATTTTCAGCTTCAAATGTGATTTTGGTAATTAGAGGTTCCCAGTTTTCACCAAATTTTTTATCTAATGCATCAATCTCTAAAAGCAACTCGAAAGTAATAAGTTCTTTCAAGTTTATTTTTCTTTCATCTAAAAGTGAAGTGGGATTGCTTTCTAAAGTTGCAATCATGCCGCTCCATCCAGGATGAGAAAATTGTTGATCAAAGAGATAATTTTCAAAATACAAACCTTCTCCAACTAAAATTTGAAGTAATTTGTAAATTGAAGTGTCTTCTTTTAGTAGCTTTTTGGCTCTTGCCGTTGAAAATATACTAAAAACACCATTTTTATCTAATTCTTTTATAGAAGCTAAAAACCCGTCTTGATGAACAGGAAATGCCCAAACAGAAATGCCTTGATCTAAATAACTACATAAGATTCTAAAAAGAATACCGTGAGTAGATTTGTCTAAGTTTATGGCATATTTCTCTTTCCATAGACTTCTAAGTTTTCCAATTTTAGGATAAATGGCTTCGTCGTAATTTTTATGCAGAACATTTTCTTTCCAAGATGAAAAGTTATCTTCTCCTTTTTTCTGATAAATAATTTTATCTAGAATAGCCTCATTTATTTGGTTGTTTTTTAACTTGTTTCTAAAATCAGAAAGAGGTAAAAATGTTTTGTAACCAAATATTTCAGATGATTCTTGTAAGGCTGTAAAGAAGTCTTTATCCTGAAAAGCATGTAATGTATTGTGATGCACAAAGTCTTTCAGCGGATTTTGTGCAGGTAGAAAATGCGAGAGTTTGTGAAGAGTTGCCTCTTCCACAAATCGCAATGAAGTTAAATTCATTATATTCTAAATTAAGTTAATAACAATAATGTTTTGCTTGTATAGCAAACAGTTATGAATATTGTATTAACTTAAATTAAGCTTCCAGTTACAGAAAAGATCGTATAAAGGAATACTTTTTTGTAGGATACAAAAAAGTGTTTTATTGTAGATTTTTTGATTTTTGGAATATGAAAATAAACCAAAATTTGAACTTATCGAATTGGAATATTTTTCTAAGTCATCACCAAATTCGACATCTTCTTCAATGTCAAAACTGATAAATTCAAAATCATTTTCAATTTCATTTAGAGCAGAAAAACCGTATGATTTTGCGTGCTCAACTTTATAATTCTTAAAATTATTACTGACTTCAGGTGTATTATTTCCATACGACAAATTCCCACATGCAAAGTATGTGAGAATTGTGAGTAGGAATAATAATTTTTTAGTCATTGTAATAAGTAGTCGTCAGGCAAAACTATTAAAAAAAAATTAAAAGCGTATGATTATATCTTTAATCATTCAATTTTAATACGGCCATAAACGCTTCTTGAGGAATTTCAACATTCCCTACCAATCGCATTCTCTTTTTACCTTTTTTCTGTTTTTCTAATAATTTACGTTTACGAGAAATATCTCCTCCGTAACATTTTGCCGTAACGTCTTTACGCAATGCTTTGATCGTTTCACGCGCAATAATTTTAGCACCAATTGCCGCTTGAATCGGAATGTCAAATTGCTGTCTCGGAATCAATTCGCGCAATTTCTCACACATTTTTTTACCAATGTTGTAGGCATTACTCTCGTGAATCAAAGCAGACAAAGCATCTACAGATTGCGAGTTCAATAATACATCAAGTCTAACTAATTTCGAAGTACGCATTCCTATTGGAGAGTAGTCAAATGAGGCGTACCCTTTAGAAACCGTTTTCAATCTATCGTAAAAGTCAAATACAATCTCGGCAAGTGGCATGTCAAAATTTAATTCAACACGCTCTGTTGTCAAGTAAGTTTGATTGGTAATTACACCACGTTTTTCAATACACAAACTCATTACGTTACCCACAAAATCAGCTTTAGTGATGATAGTTGCCTTGATAAAAGGCTCCTCTACACGGTCTAAACGTGAAGGTTCCGGTAAATCAGATGGGTTGTTAATGATAAAAGGTGTCTCCGGATCTTTTTTGGTGTAAGCCAAATACGAAACGTTAGGAACCGTAGTAATTACGGTCATGTCAAACTCGCGCTCCAATCGTTCTTGGATAATTTCCATGTGCAACATTCCTAAGAATCCGCATCGGAAACCAAAACCTAAAGCCGCTGAACTCTCAGGCAAAAATACAAGCGAAGCATCGTTCAATTGTAGTTTTTCCATCGAGGCACGCAAATCTTCATAATCCTCTGTATCAACAGGGTAAATACCGGCAAAAACCATTGGTTTTACATCCTCAAAACCCGTAATCATATTCGTTGTTGGCGTTTTTGCATCCGTAAGTGTATCACCTACTTTTACTTCTTTCGCCTCTTTAATTCCAGAAATTAAGTATCCAACATCTCCAGCTGAAATAACTTGTTTTGGCACTTGATTGAGTTTCAAGGTACCTATTTCGTCAGCAAAATATTCATTGCCAGTAGCCATGAATTTAATTTTTTGCCCTTTTTTAATTTCACCATTTACTACTCTAAAAATAACTTCAATACCTCTAAACGGGTTGTAATGAGAGTCAAAAATCAAAGCTTGCAAAGGCTCGTCAACATTTCCTTTTGGAGCAGGAATTTTTTCAATAATTGCTGCTAATATATTTTCGACACCAAAACCAGTTTTACCAGAGGCGTGAATAATATCCTCCAGTTCACAACCCAATAAATCAATAATATCATCGCTTACCTCTTCAGGGTTGGCGCTTGGCAAATCTACTTTGTTCAAAACCGGAATAATTTCCAAGTCGTTTTCTAATGCCAGATATAAATTTGATATCGTTTGTGCCTGAATACTCTGCGCTGCATCCACAATCAAAAGCGCACCTTCGCAAGCCGCAATCGATCGAGAAACTTCATACGAAAAATCAACGTGTCCCGGAGTGTCAATTAAATTCAAGATGTATTCCTCACCCTTGTAGGTGTACTCCATCTGAATGGCGTGACTTTTAATTGTAATACCACGTTCACGCTCCAAGTCCATATTGTCAAGCAATTGCGCCTTTTCTTCACGAGCAGTTACAGTTTGTGTAGCACCTAGTAAACGGTCTGCAAGCGTACTTTTCCCGTGATCAATATGTGCAATAATGCAAAAATTCCTTATGTGTTTCATTTTCAGTAAATATCAATAAATTTGCTTGTCAACTTGTGGGCGTGCCGGCAGAAAAAGCCGTCGGGCTATGCGCTCTATCTTTTGTGAAGTCCCGATTGCTATCGGGACTTCACAAAAGGATGCCGCTGCTATCCCTCACGCAAAACCCCACTAAGAGTCAATTAATTTGCAAATATAGGCTAAAAGTTTTTTATGAGAGATTGAACAATGCCTAATGTTGCAGCAATTGAAATTTAATTTTTTAGCAGTTCTCTTTTAGGGTCTTTCTTATTGTATTTTTGCTCGTACTTACAAGAGCATCTTGCAGTTACATTTGAACTTTTATACCATCTATTTATGCCTACTTCACCACAAGATTCTATTACCATAAACGACACTTCTTACAACTTACAAGAGCTAGAAACACTAGCTTGGAAGAAATTAGTCAACGGTTCAGTCAAGAAAAAAAAACGGTTTCCGAACCATGTGCGTTGGTACCATAAATGAAAACAACACTGCCGCTTTGCGAATTGGAGTAAACAGAAAAGTAGATGAAATTCAAAAAATCATTTACTTTCACACGGACAATCGCTCCCGAAAATGTTATGATTTACAAAAAGACAATCGCATTTCACTCTTGTTTTACGATGCACGTCAACGGGTTCAAATTGTTGTGAAAGCGCATGTCGCTTTACACACTAACGATGCCTTATCAAATGATCGTTGGAAGGCAACCAGTCCGCAAGCTCGTCTAGGTTATATGACATTGGAACCACCCAATTCAAAATCAGACCATCCAACCTTGGGATACGAAGAACGTTTTTCGACCCTAAAGCCCACAGATATTGAAAGTGATTTGTTTCAAGAAAATTTCACGGTTGTCGCTTGTACCGTCTATGAACTTGAATTTTTATACCTCGACTTTACTGGCAACAGAAAAGCTAATTTCTTTTACGAAAACAGTGTTTTACAAGATAGTTTTTGGGCAGTTCCTTAAACTTAAATAGGCAATGACTCATATTTTATTGAACTTCGCTTTGTAATAAGTAGTGTCTTTTTCAGAGAAAACGACTCTGCGGTTATCGTCATTTTCGAATTCTAAACTGTCATTAACCACAAATTTTACTTCTGTAAATTTATAACCGGTAACAAATGTGGTTGTTATTTGATAGGTGTTATTGGTAGCATTCAATTTCATTTCGGTAGCTTCACCCCAAGACAATGGTTTGTCTTTTCCACGAATGGCTACCTTTTTTACATTTTTCATTTCGGTTGCATCCAAAGTAAAAATAACGGTTTTTTGCTGTGTTTTTTGAACGCAATTTGTTAAAAATAAAGAAAGTACAAGTGCTAGTAATATCGTTTTAGTTTTCATAATTAACCTTTGTTTTTAGTTAGTAAATAATCAATTCCAAATCGTCCTGACCCTAGTATTAAAAAGAACATCGCTACCCAAAGAAATCCCATGGCGGCAAGGCAATTCCACAGTCCATTTTGTATTTGTTGCATAAATATGGCAACTAGCATGGTGCAAATTACTAAGAAAGAAGCAATACGGGTTTGAAATCCAAATAACAGTAACAATCCGCCACCAGCTTCTGCAAAAGCGCCCATCCAAGCAAAGAAAGCTGGAGCAATGGCAAAAATCCCACCATAATTTGCCACATCACCGGGAAACCAAAAAGCGACTTCAAACAATCCTAAATTAGCATCAACGGGTGACCAAGGCATTCCAAATTTATCGGCTCCAAAGTTAAAAGCCAGCAAGTACCCGCAAACAATTCGCGGAATAGCAATAAATAGATCTTGTGACCAATGTGGCAACAAAATAGGTTTAGTGATTTTGGTAAGTAGTTTCATAATGTTATATTTTTTGATTTTCTTATTGAAATTGATATTGAATTTTGATATTGCCATTGCCATTGAACTTTGAATTTTTATTAATTGACAATTAAATCTCCATTACCTGATTTTTTCGAATTAGAATCGAATTGGGCTTTCCCTTTGTTAATGATATCTCCGTTTCCAGTTAATTTTGCAGTAAGTTTTTCAGTCACATTGGCAGTTAGATTTCCGTTTCCAGTACTTTTTAAATCGGCTTTTTTAGCAACTAGATTCTCTGCGTTTACATCGCCATTTCCAACTTTAACAATATCTAAATCGTCAATTGATCCGCTAATTTTACTTTCGCCATTTCCGGTGTTTTCTAATCTAAAATAACGACCCAAAACATTTTTCACGGTTAAATTACTATTGCCAACGTTTTTGATTACACTTGCCTCTGGCATCGTGATTTTTATTTTTAGATTGGTGTCTTCAATATATATTTTATTGTTCTGGTTTCCTTTAAATTGAATTTTTAGTTCTCTATCTGAAACGTTTTCTGAAAAAGTCAAGAGAGGTTCCAAATTGTCATCAATAGTTATTGCAATGTTCCAAGGTTTGCCAATCTCAACCTCAATTGTTCCGTCTAAATCTTCAAAAGAAAGCTTGTCGAAATTTTTGTAGTCGTAATTTTTAGTGACTGTTTTTCCAGATCCTTGTAGTTGTGCGTGAGCAAAAGTTGAAACGAAGACCAACATTATTGCCAAGATTAATTTTTTCATAATTAGTTTTTTAGTGATTAATAACAGGTCAAAGTTGCGCCATAAATCAGCATCAATCGCTTCAAATTATGATTTGAGACTAATTAAATAATGTTTTAAAGTATTGTAAATATTGAGGTCACAGGTTTTCTGTAAATTCTTTTGGTGTTTTTGAGGTATTTTTCTTGAAAGCTCTGTTAAATGTAGCTTTCGAGTTAAAGCCGCAATCGTAAGCAATTCCTAGCAAGGTAGATTTTTTGTGTTCGCCATTTGACAAACTGATTTTAACCGCTTCAATTCTAAAATTATTGATGTAATCATTAAAGTTCATTAGAAACCCTTGATTGATTGTTTTGGAAATAACGGAAGCGTTGGTTTCTAATTTTTTTGCCAAATCGGTAAGCGTTAATTCGGGATTTTGATAGAGTTTTTCAGCTTGAATTAAGGTTTCTATTTTAGATTTCCAATGTTCCGTTTCGGGTGAAACAACTTCTTCAACAGTATCATATTGAATGTCAATACTGGTCTCCAGTTCATTTGCACTGCTATTTTCTAACAAAAGAATGGGGTTTTTGTCAAAAAATGACATCTTAAACGGTATCGTAGCATTTGTAGGATTAGAATATCCCGTAATGGCAATGTAATACATCACAATTGAGAAAGAAAGATAAAACCACCAACTACCTTGATACGATTTTATTTCTGGAAAAAAGTATTCAACACCATCAAAAACAAGTGGTAAAAGCAACATCACTAAAAAAGCAATCAAATACGTTTGAATCCATTTAAACAAAACCGAATCGGCATAACTCACCACCTGAAACATCAGTCTTTTGTATACATTGTAATATCGGATACTCAAAATAAAATACACAATCATCGAGAGTAAACCTAATTTTTGATACCATTCCTCAAAGTCTTTGTCCATTCCGTTTTCGTAGAAATAATAATCCCCAAAAATGAATTTGTCGTAAATCCAAATAGCAATAATGTAAATAAGATAAAGCAATCCTGGCAGAATATGTAATGCCTCTTTTTTCGAAAATTTAAATGAAGGATTCAGTAAACTTTGAGTATAAAAAAAGATGATCGGACCTATCCATAAAAGGTGTTGAAAAGGAGTGTAAAATAAAATATCTCGATAGGGTTGATTGTCATACCAGCCTGCAAAACCAAGCATCCACGGTGCAATATAGAGGCTACAAAGAAAAATGAAAAAACTCAACCAATAATTCGATTTATTTTCGGTTTTGATAGCTTTTGCAAGTAACAAAACGCTGTAAACAATTCCTTGAGTAAACGAAATAAGTAAAACGGAACTGTAAAATCCAAAGGTAAAAAGCATCTTGTAGTTTTCGTAAAAATAATTATTTTTTGTAAACTAATGTCAAAATTTTGCAACTACGACTTCTTGTGTCTTAATCTATTGATAGTTCCAAAATTATCGGTCTAATTTTTTTATCTTTGCAAAAAAATAAAAACACCTTGATTAAAATAGGCGACCATATTGTATTACCGGATTTTCCCTTACTTCTTGCTCCAATGGAAGATGTAAGCGATCCTCCGTTTCGTAGATTGTGCAAAATGCATGGTGCTGATATGATGTATTCTGAATTTATTTCTTCTGAAGGATTAATACGTGACGCCATCAAAAGCCGAATGAAATTAGATATTTTTGATTACGAACGCCCTGTGGGAATCCAGATTTTTGGTGGAGATGAAGAAGCAATGGCACTTTCGTCTAAAATTGTTTCTACCGTAAATCCCGATCTTATTGATATCAATTTTGGTTGTCCAGTAAAAAAAGTGGTCTGTAAAGGTGCCGGTGCTGGTGTTTTAAAAGATGTTGACTTAATGATTCGGTTAACTAAAGCTGTTATTGATAGCACTCATTTGCCAGTAACGGTGAAAACGCGTTTAGGTTGGGATGATAATTCTATCAATATTGATGAGGTTGCTGAACGTTTGCAAGACATTGGCGTTGCAGCATTGAGTATACACGCTAGAACACGTGCCCAAATGTACAAAGGCCACTCGGACTGGTCACACATTGCCCGCGTGAAAAACAATCCAAGAATTACGATGCCTATTTTTGGAAATGGCGACATTGATTCTCCAGAAAAAGCATTACAATATAAAAATGAATACGGCATTGACGGAATCATGATTGGTCGTGCTGCCATTGGTTATCCTTGGATTTTTGACGAAATCAAACATTACTTCAAAACAGGAGAGCATTTAGCTAAACCGACCGTTATTGATAGAGTAGAAGCCGTGCGCAATCACCTTACTTGGGCCATGGACTGGAAAGGAGAACGATTAGGAATTGTGGAAACGCGACCGCATTACACGAATTATTTCAAAGGAATCCATTCTTTTAAAACCCACAAACAAAAATTAGTAACCCTAGATCGTCCAGAAGAGTTATTTGCCGCTTTAGATGAAATTCAGGATGCTTATGCTGGTTATGAGGTGGTTTAGTGACACTATAAACTTAATCTGAGCTATAAGGAACAAGCGAAGCAATTCCATTAATCTGCACAAATTAATTCGTGTAAATTGGTGGAATTCGTGTTTTATTTTAAATGGGAAAACTACTCCAACAACCTTTTACTAACCCTACTACTCGCTATCAGTGAAGCAATAAAACCTAGCGATACAATGGTTCCCATCACAATAAGAACATTTTCAAGAGAGAAAACAACGGGATAGGCTAGTGTAGGAGTAATCATAATCAACTGGAAGTATTCTTGCAATAAAACAATAATAATCCCAATAGTTAATCCTATAATGCCACCAAAAACACTCAATAAAGTACCTTGAAGTAAGAATATTTTGCGTAAGTCTTTTATTTCTGTACCCAGGTTATAAAGTGTTTTTAAATTCCCTTTTTTGTCCAAAATCATCATGATCAAAGCGCCAATTAGGTTAAAAAGCGCCACCACAATCACTAATGTAAAAATTAAGTACACAGCAATATTCTCAGTGTTTAGCATTTTATAAAGCGCCTCGTTAAGTTGAGCTCGGTTTTTTACCGTGATTTTATGGCTAAAAATGGAGTTTAATTGGGATGTAATTGCCTTTTCATCGGCTGTTTTAGATACTTTAAATTCTATTCCCGAAACTTGATTGGGTTTGTATTCCAGTAATTCTTGGGCTAAACCCAAGTCAGCAAAAACATACTTTGAGTCTAAGTCATCGTTAATATTATAGATGCCTACAGGTATTACATCGGTTTTATTAAAAGCTTGTTCAGGATTTTCAATGGCGCCTTTTCCTGGTTTTGGAACTAAAACTTCCAGTTGATTATTGAAATCCAACAATCCCATGGAGAATTTTTGAGCAATTCCGTAGCCTACAACTACTTGGTACGTATCTGGACTAAGCCATTGCCCATTAAAAAGTTTTGTATCAAGGGCATTTACTTTATTAAAATTGTGGTCCACTCCTTTAAGAGTAGCAACCTCTTGTTTTCCATCAAAAGTAAACAAAACGCGCTCTTCAATAATTTTAGAATAGGAAACGATGCCGTCAATTTTTTTAATCTGCTTTTCCTGACTTGGTAAAACGAAGAAAGATTTACCCAGAGTGCTGCCTATTTTTAAATCAGGATCTATATCATTTGCAAACGAAAGACTAAATACTTTAAGTCCGCTAAACACTGATAAAACCACAAACAAAGCCATGGCACCAACAATAATTCCCAAACTGGCAATCCGATTGATGATGTTAATAGCGTTGTTTTTGCTATTACTTTTAAGGTAACGTTTGGCTATATAAAGCGGAAAATTCAAAGGTTATTGAAATCTACGTTTGTCTAATAAATCTCTATTTTCAATAGGATTGTCTCGGTTAGCAAGAGCATTGTCTATTTTTTCAATATAATCTAAAGAGTCATCAATAAAGAAAACCAAATTTGGTACTTTTCTCAATTGTAAACGTACACGTTGAGACAAGTCATGCTTAATATTCTTAGAATTTGATTTTACTGCCTCCAGAATTTCATTTGCTTTTTCTTGAGGAAATACACTTAAATGCACCGTAGCTACTGATAAATCTGTAGTAACCGTAACCTTGGATACCGAAATGACTAAGTTTGCCACTCCGTTTTTTCTCACTTCACCTTGCAGGATGTCTACCAAATCTTTTTGGATCACCCCACCTATTTTTTTCTGTCTATTTGTTTCCATGCTGCAAAAATACTACTTTTAAGGTTTATCCCGAAGTTTCAACTCAAATTTTAAAAATTAACCTATTAATACACGTATTTTTAGGAGCTATTTCCTGCTGTTCACTATATCTTTTTATAAGGTGATGAAAAATCACCTCATAAAAAGGATGCCGTTTCCATCAGGGCTAGGAGATCCCGTGCAGTAGTGCGCTATTTCTATAAAATGATAAGTAAAATTCAATATTTAAAAATATCAATTTGGAACCTAAAATAAATCCAGTTTCGGCTCCCTCCCCTTTGGTGAGTCCCGACGCATCGGGAGGGGAGGGAAAACCATCTTTCTCTATATATGATGCTTCGGCAGGCTCTGGAAAAACCTATGCGCTAGTCAAAGAATACCTTAAGATTATTCTTGTTGCAACAAAAAACGATGCCTATCGCAACATTCTAGCCATTACGTTTACCAATAAAGCGGTACACGAAATGAAATCCCGAATCGTAGGCAGTTTATCTGAGTTTGCAAAAGAAGAGCCCAACCAAAAGGCGCAAGACTTAATGCTGGATTTAGCTTCGGATACGCAACTGTCTATTATCCAAATCAAAACCAAATCCCAGCAAATCATTAAGCATATTATTCACAATTATGCTGCCTTTGATATTTCGACCATCGATAAATTTACCCACAAAGTGATTCGGGCTTTTGCTCATGACCTGAATCTGCCCATGACTTTTGAAGTCACTTTGGATACCGAAAATTTATTAACAGAAGCTGTTGATGCCATTATTGCTCAAGCCGGAGAAGATGAAACATTAACAAAATTGTTAATTGATTTCACAATGGAAAAAACAGATGATGATAAGTCATGGGATATATCTCGGGAAATTCTTCAAACTGGGAAACTGGTCTTGAATGAAAACAACCGAAATGAAATCACCCATTTTCAAGATAAATCCATCACTGAATTTGTCGAAATCAAAAAAAAATTAGCCGAAACCTGTAAGATTCTTCAAAAAGAGAGCATCCTTTTAGCTGAAGAAGGGTTGTCAATTATTGATAAAAACGGAATCAATCTTAAATCCTTTTCGGCAGGACATTTCCCCAATCATTTAGTTGCCATTAAAGACGGAAAATACAATCCTAAAAATAAAACCTATCATGAATTTGATGATATAAAAATTAATAAAACAGCACAAGACAGAGCCGTAATAGAAAGTATCATTCCTAATTTACTTCAGCTTTTAGACAGTATTTATAAACTGCATGATAAAATAAATTTTTACAAAGCATTCTTAAAAAACATTACACCTTTATCATTATTGAATACAGTAAGTAATGAATTGGCCAAAATACAACAGGAGCAAAATGTCCTTTCAATTGCTGAGTTTAATGCCATCATTCACAGAGAAATTCAAAATCAGCCAGCGCCCTTTATATACGAGAGATTAGGAGAGCGTTACCGACATTTTTTCATAGATGAATTCCAGGATACTTCCGAAATGCAATGGCAAAACCTGATTCCGTTAATTGACAATGCACTTTCAGGTCAGGACGATTACGGAGTAAAAGGGACTTTGATGATAGTAGGAGATCCCAAACAATCTATTTACAGATGGCGTGGTGGTAAAGCAGAACAGTTTATTGAATTAAGTAAGGATCAAAACCCATTTAGTAATCCGGATAAAAGACTGGAACATTTAGACAAAAATTATCGTTCCTATTCACAGATAATTGAGTTTAACAATGATTTTTTTAAGTTAATTTCAAATGAATTTGAGCACCCAGATTACAAAGATTTGTATGAAAACCACAGCTATCAAAAAACGAATGATAAAAAAGGAGGGTATGTAAACATTTCATTTATTCCAAAACCAGAAAAAGGAGAAGAGGAATATGATACAAATCTAGAAGAGGAAAGCAAGAGCAAAATAGATTTATACGTTGAAGCCACTTTGAGCACAATTCAAAAAACGCTTCAACAAGGTTTTCAATACAAAGATATTGTGGTACTCACCAGAAAACGAAGTCAAGGAATTGCCATTGCAAATTATTTAACAGAGCAAGGAGTTCCACTTTTGTCTTCAGAGACTTTGATGATACAAAATGCCACCGAAGTACGATTGATTATTCATTTATTAAAATATTTAAAAAACAGCTCTGATTTAGAGTCTAAGGCGAATTTTCTTCAATACATAGCTCAAAACAGTCAAGACAAGCTTCCTGTTCATGATTTTATTGCACAAGGAATGGCTTTGCATAAAGAAACTGATTTTGAAAATTGGTTACTCGGCTTTGATGTTTCGCTTTCGTTTCAAAACATTCGAAAAAAATCATTGTATGAAGCGGTAGAAACTATAATAAGTAAATTCCTCTCCCCATCCCTCTCCAAAGGAAAGGGTGACGAAGCGGCTAATGGTTTGGATAAAAATGTTATAGCAGAATCAAATAAGTTAGGATACATGACCGGCGGAAATTATGCTCATCTTTTAAATGAAAAAGCAAAAGAAAAGAGAAAAGAGCCAACGCCTGCTGAGAAAGCTCTTTGGATGGAGCTTAAATCTAAGTCACTAGATGATCATAAATTTAGGCAGCAACACTTAATAGATGATTTTATTGTTGATTTTGTCTGCTTGTCAAAAAAACTAGTTATTGAAGTAGATGGAGAGTATCATTTTACCGATGAACAAGCTGAGCTAGATAGTAATAGAACCAATACTCTCAATAAGTTAGGATATAAAGTTATCCGATTTACTAATGAGCAAGTGTTAAAAAATATATCAGAGGTTTTAAAAGAAATCAAAAAGGAGGTAATGGTTCAGGAGAATTCTCTAGATATTATTGCTCCAGTTTCATCTCCCTCCCTTTCGGGGAGGGCTGGGGAGGGGAATGCCTATGTTCAGTATTTCTTAGACATTGTTTTGGAGCGCGATATTCGCAACCAAGCAGGAATTTCTGATTTCTTGAATTTTTGGGATAAAAATGCAGAGAAATTCAGTATTCCTTCACCAGAGGGAACCAATGCCGTTCGGATAATGACCATTCATAAATCAAAAGGATTGGAGTTTCCAGTTGTTATTTTTCCATTTGCCGAGGAAGATTACAATAGAAAACCAAAAGACAAACTCTGGTTGAATGCTGAAGAGGAGGATTTTGGTTTACCAAAAGTTTTAATTGATAATAGTAGTGCAGTTGAGGGATTTGGTGAAGCGGCAGCGGCGGTATACCATCAAAAGAAACAGGAAGAATTGCTAGATAATATTAATGTTTTGTATGTGGCTTTAACTCGTGCAGAGGAACAGCTGTATGTGATTTCAAATATGAATCTATCTAGTAAAGGCGAAATTCCAAAGAATAATATGTGTAGCTTTTTCATTAATTATCTAGATCATAAAATTGGTTTTGAAGAGCAAAAATTAGAATATGAATTGGGTGAACCAGTAAAGTTGTCCTTGGTGAAGCAATATGTTGATACTTCAAAAACAATTCCTGTTGTTTCAGAAATTTTGAATCCAAAGAATATTAAAATTGCCCAACGCGAATCTATAATGTGGGGAACGCAGCAACAAGAGGCCATTGAGTATGGTAATTTAATCCATGAAATTTTATCCTTTGTTAAAACAAAAAAGGATGTTTCTATAGCCATTACAAAAGCATTAGAAAATGGTTTAATATCATTTTTACAACAAGAAACGGTTTTGGCTACCATTCAAGAAATTGTGAATCATCCTGAATTAGAAATTTGTTTTTCAGAGGGTAATGAGGTTTTAAATGAGCAAACCATAATTCAAAAGCAAGGAAAATCTATAAAACCAGACCGTATGGTGATTACTCCAAATAAAGAAGTGCAATTGATAGACTATAAAACGGGTACTCCTAATATAAAGTACCAACAACAATTAGAAGATTATCAATCGGCAATAGAGTTGATGGGTTATAAAGTGATAAAAAAAGCACTTATTTATATCGGAAAAGGAATCGAAGTAGTAAATTTGTAGCTCAAAAATGAATAATTCGCAAAAAATAGAACTTTTAAAAAATAGTTTATGTACGGAAAAATAAAAGAACATCTTCAAGCTGAATTGCAAACCATAGAAGATAACGGTATTTTTAAGAAAGAAAGAATAATAACCTCACCACAAGGTGCTGAAATTACAATAGCAACCGGAGAAACGGTACTTAATTTTTGTGCAAACAATTATCTAGGATTATCATCTCATCCAGAAGTAGTTCAGGCTGCAAAAGATGCACTTGATACACATGGTTTTGGGATGTCATCTGTTCGTTTTATATGTGGTACACAAGACATACATAAAACATTAGAGAGAAAAATATCTGAGTTTTATGGTTTAGAGGATACTATATTGTATGCTGCCGCATTTGATGCTAACGGCGGTGTTTTTGAACCTTTATTAGGTGAAAATGACGCCATAATTTCAGACAGTTTAAATCACGCCTCTATTATAGATGGTGTGCGTTTGTGTAAAGCAGCTCGTTACCGTTACGAAAACTCAAATATGGAGGATTTAGAACAGCAACTGATAAAAGCTACTGAGGCGGGAACCCGATTCAAGTTAATTGTTACTGATGGAGTTTTCTCAATGGACGGATTAGTTGCGCCATTAGATAAAATTTGTGATCTAGCGGATAAATATGATGCCATGGTTATGGTAGATGAGTGCCATGCTGCAGGTTTTATTGGTGCAACCGGAAAAGGTACGCTCGAAGCAAAAGGAGTAATGGGCAGGGTAGATATAGTTACAGGAACTCTAGGAAAAGCACTAGGAGGTGCAATGGGTGGTTATACTACAGCCAAAAAAGAAATTATAGAAATCTTACGTCAACGTTCAAGACCGTACTTGTTTTCTAATTCACTTGCTCCATCAATTGTTGGTGCATCAATAAAGGTTTTTGAACTATTAGAAAAAGACACCACTTTACGTGACAAACTAGAATGGAATACAAATTATTTCAAAAACGGGATGAAAAAAGCTGGTTTTGACATTATAGACGGTGATTCAGCGATAGTACCTGTGATGCTGTACGATGCAAAGTTATCTCAAACCATGGCCGATGAATTATTAAAGAAAGGGATATACGTTATTGGTTTCTTTTTTCCGGTTGTTCCAAAAGATAAAGCAAGAATTAGAGTGCAACTCTCTGCTGCCCATACCCAAGCGCATTTAGACAAGGCAATTCAAGCATTTGTTGAGGTTGGAACAATGCTAAATATTATATAATTACTATATTGGGATTATATAATTCTCACATTGAGCTGAGAAAACGATTTTTTTTAACATTTCATTTTGTAGTTTAAAATTTACGTGCTACTTTTGTTCATAATTAACTAAATGTAATTAAAAAATTTAAGTATGAAACATCTTAACAAAATTTTTGTTGCTGCGATGATGGTGGTGGGATTTACTTCTCAAGCACAAGATAGCAACAATCCTATTGCAATATCTTTCGGAGTAAATGCAATAGATACTAAAACAAGTGCAGGTGGAGGAAAAGGATGGGCTGATCGTCATTTCTCTCAACCATTTGCTGTAAAAGACAACTGGAATATTTTACCATCAGTTTCGTACCTAAGCGTATCGAAATATGTTGGAGATAATTTCTCTGTAGGTCTTTCAGGATCTGTGAATAAAATTGATAAATACGTACGTTTTAATCCAGCTGCTCCAGGTAGAGATTCTCGTGGGTATGTAGTAAACAATCCTGGAGATTTAATGTATTATGGAATTGATGCGACTATTAAATATAGTTTCATGAACATGATCAAATCAAAAGTTATTGACCCTTCTCTTTCTGTAGGTGGTGGATACACTTTCTTAGGAGATAGTAGCTACGGAACTTTAAATCCTGGTGCAGGTTTAACTTTCTGGTTTACTGAGAATGTAGGTGTTGAATTAGCAACAAGATACAAAAAATCTTTTGGAGATAGAGAAGATGCAAATGGTACTCCAGATGCTCCATCTCATTTCCAACATTCTGCTGGTATCATCTTCAAATTTGGAGGTAAAGATACTGATGGAGACGGAATCTACGATAAAGATGATGCTTGTCCAGATGTTGCTGGTTTAAAGCAATTCAATGGATGTCCTGATACTGATGGAGACGGAATCCAAGATAGCGCTGACTCTTGTCCAGACGTTGCAGGTTTAGCAACTTTAAATGGTTGTCCTGATGCTGATGGAGATGGTATCGCTGATAAAGATGATGCTTGTCCTAATGAAGCTGGTCCAGTTGCATTAAAAGGATGTCCTGATACTGACGGAGACGGAGTAGCTGATAAAAATGACAAATGTCCTACTGTAGCAGGTCCTAAAGATAACGCAGGTTGTCCTTGGCCAGATACTGATGGAGACGGTGTATTAGACAAAGATGACAAATGTCCTTCTGTAAAAGGAACTGTTGCTAACCAAGGATGTCCTGAAGTTTCTGAAGAAGTGATGAAAACTTTAAATAACTACGGTAAAGTAATCTTATTTGATTCAGGTAAATCTACTTTCCAACAAGGTACTTATACAGTATTACAATCAATTACTTCTATTTTGAAAGAGTATCCAAATTCTAATTTCCAAATTGAAGGTCACACTGATAGCGACGGAAGTAATGAATTAAACCAATCTTTATCTGAAAACAGAGCAGCAGCTGTTAAAAACTATTTAGTTGAAAACGGAATTGCTACTGAGAGATTAAAATCTACAGGTTTTGGAGAAACTAAACCAATTGCACCTAACAAAACTGCAAAAGGTAAAGCTGAAAACAGAAGAGTTGAGATTTCTTTGATCAAAGAATAATTTCCTCAAAATATTTATAGAAAACGCCTCGATTTATCGGGGCGTTTTTTTTATTTTTATTAAATGACAAACATTACTTTTTTAGATAAAATAGCTACAGTTTTAATAGAAAAATACGCAACTAGTTTTTCGGATACAATTATAGTGCTGCCAAATAAACGAGCTAAAATATTTCTTATTGAAGCTTTAAAACGTCAGGTGACTTCAAATGTTTTTTCTCCAGACATTATCAGCATAGAGGATTTTATTCAAGACATTGCAGGTATTCGTACTATTGATCCTATTGAGTTGTTATTTGAATTTTATGAAGTATACTTGTCAGTTACTGATAAAACAAACCAACAGAGCTTTGAGTTATTTGCCAATTGGGCCAAAACCTTATTGCAAGATTTTAATGAAATTGATCGGTATTTACTTGATCCAGCACATGTATTGTCCTATTTGAAAGATATTGAGGACATCAAAAAATGGGGTATTGAGGTGGAGAATAAAACGACTTTATTAGAGAAATATATTGATTTCTGGAAGTTATTACCACATTATTATCAATCGCTATATGCACATTTATTGACTAAAGGGATTGGTTATCAAGGATTAATTTATAGAGAAGCAGTCCTTAATTTAATTCATTTTTCGGAAAGTGTTCAAAATAAAAAGTATCTTTTTGCGGGATTTAATGCATTAAATGCTGCCGAAGAGAAAATAATTCAACACCTTATAGCAAGTGAACAAGCTGAAATTTTTTGGGATGTAGATCAAACTTTTCTCAATGACCCGTATCATGATGCAGGACTTTTTGTGAGAAGGTTTAAAGAAAATTGGAAACATTATAAGGTAAATCCTTTTGAATGGATAGTTGATGATTTTTCTAAAACTAAAAACATTCATTTCATTGGTACACCCAAAACGATAGGTCAAGCTAAAATTGCGGGAAGTATTATAGAAAATGTAATCCTTGAATCAATAACATCTCAGGCTGCTGGTAAACTTGATAAAGTAGCTGTAGTACTTGGAGATGAGAATCTTTTAGTTCCACTTTTATATTCGTTACCATCAAGTGTTGGCGCTTTAAATATTACAATGGGTTATTCCAGCAAGAATAATCCAGCTCAAATATTGATAAGTAAATTATTTAAAATGCATACCAATGCACTTTCAAGAAATGCTAAAAGCTACGTTTTATATTATAAAGATGTTTTGGATATTCTAACACATCCATTAGTGGAACCGTATGCAAATACAAGTGCGCTCGTAAAAATTATCAATCAAAATAATTATACGTTTATCACCCATCATAAATTGATGGAGTTGCAAGTTGAGCCTAGTGAATTGTTTCTGTTATTATTTCAAAAATGGGAAAACGGATCGATTCCTGTTTTAGAAACAATTTCTAAATTATTGCAAACCATTAAAGAGAATTTAAGCAACGATAATGAGGAAGAAAAAATCACGAAGGCCTTTGTTTTCGCTATTTTTAAAGTGATTAATAAACTAATTAACTACTATTCTAAACACGAACATATTGATAAAATAGAAACGCTATATTCTATTTATAAGCAGGTTATTGATCTTGCCGAAGTGTCCTTTGAGGGAGAGCCACTACATGGTTTGCAGATTATGGGAGTTCTTGAAAGTAGGGTTTTGGATTTTGATACTGTTATCGTCACCTCTATGAATGAAGGTAAATTCCCTGCTGGCAAATCTCAGAATTCTTTTATTCCTTATGATGTGAAAAGAGAGTTGGGTTTGCCAACTTTTAAGGAGAAAGACGCCATTTACACCTATCATTTTTATCATTTGTTGCAGCGTGCCAAGACTATTTACTTGTTGTATAACACCGAAAGTGAAGGTTTGGATGCTGGTGAAAAAAGTAGGTTTATCACACAACTGGAAGTAGAAAAGCAAAAAAATCACACCATTACTCATGAAATTTACAATGCGGTTTTACCCGATACGGCGTACCAACCTATTGTAATTCCTAAATCAGAAAGTGTGATGCTGCGATTGAAAGAAATTGCGGAAAAAGGATTTTCACCCTCTGCTCTAACCAGTTATATCCGCAATCCGATACAGTTTTATTTCCAAAAGATCCTACGCATTAGCGAAGTGGAAGAGGTGGAAGAAAATATTGCTTTGAATACCCTGGGAACCATTATTCATGAGACCTTACGTGTTTTATACGAACCCTTTATTAATAAATTTATTTCAGAAACTGATATTCTAAATTGTTTTAAACAAATAGATGATGAGGTTCTCAAGCAATTTAAATTAGTGTACAAGGAAGGCGAAATCAAAAAAGGAAAGAATTTATTAGCGTTTGAAGTAGCCAAACGTAATGTTTCTAATTTCTTGAAAGTAGAATTAGAAAATATCAAAAATGGAGATGCCATCAAAATTATTGCTTTAGAACAAACTTTTGAGCGCATTTTGCATCATCCGAATTTGCCTTTTCCAGTATTGATAAAAGGAAATGTGGACCGAATCGAAGAGCGCAATGGAAACATCCGAATCATCGATTATAAAACGGGAAAAGTGGATAAAGCCAATGTGACTTTAAAATCTTGGAACGGACTCATTGAAGATATTAAAAGTGATAAAATAATACAGGTGCTTGCATACGCGTACATGTACGAAACGGAAGCAAAAGGAAAAACCATCGAAGCAGGTATTATCTCTTTTAAAAATCTAAAAGCAGGTTTTTTACCTTTTAATTTTAAAGTAGATAAAACTGTCAATAGTAGTATCACCGATGATATTTTGAGAAATTATCTGGAACAATTGGTACTTTTATTAAGTGAAATTTTGGATGTGAATACGCCTTTCAAAGAAAAAATAATTTAATTCAACTACTATCAGAAAGCTAATTAATTGTTTCGAGTTTTACAAAAGTACTTTAGCCATAAACGTCGCTATAAGTACTTTGGCAGCGGTTTTTGGAGGTTTTGAAACCTTTAAATATGTGCTCTTGTTTTTTGGATTTTTTATTAGTCTTTTGATTAAAGAGGTGAATGCTAAAAACGAATACTTGTTTTATTACAACAACGTTCTTTCAAAAATTCAGTTGATTGTTTATGGATTCCTCATTAATTTTTTCGTCTCGATGCTCTTCATTCTTGCTGTTAACCTCATATTGAATTTGCTATGGCAACAAGTATTTTAGAAGTAGATAGTGTACAAAAACAATACAACGGAAAAATTATCCTTTCGGATGTGTATTTGAAATGTGAAACGGGTTCTGTTCTCGGGATTTTAGGTCGAAATGGTTCTGGTAAATCTACATTATTGAAGATTATTTTCGGGATAGAACCAGCTGATTTTAAGTTTGTTCGGGTTGGTGGAAAAGTGCTGTCAAAAACAAGTGAGCTGTTAAAGGAAATCAGCTATTTACCTCAGGATTCTTTTATTCCAAATTCTTTTTCGGTGCAAAAAACCATTCAATTGAGCATTGCCAAAGAGAAAGTAAAAGATTTTTGCGAAGATGCAATGATACAATCTATGTTGGGTAAAAAAATCAAACATTTATCTGGTGGGGAATTGCGGTATCTAGAAATTAAATTAATCCTGAACAATGATTCAAAATTTGTACTGCTTGATGAGCCTTACAACGGCTTGTCACCCATTATGGTTGAAAACATAAATGCATTAATCACGACCATGTCTGCTGTAAAAGGCATTTTGATCACCGATCATAATTATGAAAATGTAATCAAAATTTCTACCAAACTGGCATTAATGAAAGATGGGAAAATGCATCATTTAAAAGATAAAAACGAACTCGTCGAAAAAGGATATTTAAAATTTGGTATGCTCTAAATACTTTTAAAAAAAGACAATAGAACAGCTAATAATTCGTTTTGATTTTCTAGATGACTCATGTGTCCATCAGGAAAAGTGATAAGTTGTACCGCTGTGTTTTCTATTTGTTCCTTGGTTTCTTCATAATTCAAAACAGGATCTTTTTCGCCTAAAATTAAAAGTTTAGGAAACGGCGTAAGATGTAGCAATACTTCTCGATCTTGTCTGATTTTCATACCTTCTAGTGAGGCAACAATTCCTTGCAAGGGCGTTTGAAGCGCTTCTTTTTTAACGTTTTCAATCGTTGCAGCTAGTCGCTCTCTATTGTTTTCACTGAATAAATTAGCAATCGAAAGAGAAATGAAATTTACAAAAGAGTGTTTCACGGCTTTAATAGCACGATCCCGATTTTTTTTGCGCTCTTCACTGTCGGCTCTTGCGGTTGAGTTGAGTAAAACCAATCCTTTTATAGTATCTGGATACAATTCGGCGAACGCCAAAGCCACATAACCTCCCATAGAATGCCCTACGAAAATAGCTTTGCGAATGCGCAATTCTGATAAAACCGCATGAACTACATCGGCATTGTCCTCCATGGTATGCACATATCCCAAACATTCTGTGGCGCCATGACCTAATAAATCAATGCTAATAACACGATTTTTTTGCGCCAATTCTGGGACATAAAAATCCCACATGTTTTTGTTTTCCAGAAAGCCGTGGAGTAAAACAATGGCTGTTCCTTTTCCTTCGTCAGTATAGGAAATAGTGGTTTTTTTAAAGAGGATTTGTTTCAATTTTGTAATGTTTATGCAAAGCTAAAGCTTTAATTTTTTTCAAAACATATTAGCCATTTAAGTTTTAAATTTTTTTGGGTGAATATTGCTGATAGTTGCAATTTAAAAATAAACATATAAGTCATATAAGTTCAATTGTTCATTTCATTACAATACTTATATGACTTATATGTTTACAAAAAAAGCTCTCATTTCTGAGAGCCTTTGAGTATTAAAATCTGTTATCACCGTCTATTAATCGGCCTAAACCGCCCAGTAAACTGCCTTCGTCACGGCTGCTTCCACCTGCTCTTGGTGCCGATGCAATGATTCTGTCGGCAAGGCGACTAAATGGTAAGGACTGAATATAAACTGTGCCTGGACCGCGCAGTGTAGCGTAAAACAAACCTTCGCCACCAAAAAGAGAATTTTTGATTCCGCCTACAAACTCGATGTCATAATCTACATCTTTTGTAAATCCTACAATACAACCAGTATCGACTTTTAGTACCTCGCCTGCGGCTAATTCTTTTTTAGCTAATGTTCCTCCGGTGTGTACAAAAGCCATTCCGTCACCTTCAATTTTTTGCATGATGAAACCTTCTCCACCAAATAACCCAGTTCCAAGTTTTTTAGAAAATTCGATTCCTACTGAAACGCCTTTGGCTGCACACAGAAACGAATCTTTTTGGCAAATAAATTTACCGCCAAATTGCGTCAGATCAATTGGGATGATCTTGCCAGGATAAGGAGAGGCAAATGAAACTTTACTTTTGGTGTTGTTTTGGTTGATGAATGCGGTCATAAAGAGACTTTCTCCAGTAAGTACTCGTTTTCCGGCGCTTAAAAGTTTGCCGAACAATCCGTTTTCTTGTCCTGATCCGTCACCGAAAATGGTTTGCATTTGGATGTTGTTGTCCATCATCATAAAACTTCCGGCTTCGGCAACGACAACTTCCTGAGGATCTAGTTCGATCTCTACGTATTGCATTTCTTCGCCGTAAATGTGGTAATCAATTTCGTGTGCTTGCATGATTTTTATGTTTTTTAGTTTTTTTTTCTAGTTAATATTTTAATTGTTGCTGATAACGGTTTTAAGAATAAGTCTTTGACTGTTTTGTAACGTTACAACTTTAGAATTGTTTTAACATTTTGTGGTTTTGGAAATAGAGCGAACTTTTTAGCCCTGATGGCAGTGGCATCTCCTGCTTATAAAAAACAAGGCTTTTGTGCCGTAGTTTTTTAAGCGGGAATAGAACGGACAGCAGGACAGGTTGTGGTTTTGAAAATTACATATACTGCTCCTCAAAAAAAAAGCAGCCTAGATTGCGCTAGACTGCTTGTTATGGATGGGAAAGAGGAGTTATGCGTTCATGAGGTCTTCGATTTCCTCGACTTCGATAGGAATGTTGCGCATCATGTTGAAAGGTTCGCCGTTTTCTTGAACGATGATGTTGTCCTCAAGACGAATTCCGAAACCTTCGGCAGGGATGTAAATTCCGGGCTCAACGGTAAATACCATGTTGGCTTGCATTGGCTCGGTCAAAATACCATAATCGTGCGTGTCTAGCCCCATGTGGTGTGAGGTTCCGTGCATGAAATATTTTTTGTAAGCGGGCCAGTCTGGGTTTTCGTTTTGCACATCGGCTTTGTCAATAAGTCCTAAACCTAGTAATTCTGAGGTCATTATTTTCCCCACTTCGATGTGGTATTGTTTCCAAAGTGTGCCAGTGGTTAACATTTTAGTAGCCTCGTTTTTTACACGCAATACGGCGTTGTAAACTTCTTTTTGACGGCTTGTATAACGCCCAGAAACGGGAATGGTACGCGTCATGTCACTAGAATAATTGGCATATTCAGCAGCTACATCAAGCAAAATCAAGTCTCCTGCTTTGCATTGTTGGTTGTTTTCGATATAATGCAAAACATTGGCATTGTTGCCCGATGCGATAATGGGTGTGTAGGCAAAACCACGAGAGCGGTTGCGGATGAATTCGTGAATCAATTCGGCTTCGATTTCGTATTCAGTAACGTTTGGTTTCACAAAAGGTAATAATCGTCTAAAACCAAGTTCAGTAATGTTGCAGGCTTTTTGGATCAAGTCCAATTCTTCGCTTTCTTTTACAGAACGAAGGCGTTGCAGGATAGGGTTGCTTTTGGCAACGGCGTGTGCAGGATATTTTTCTTTCCACCATTTTACAAATCGTGCTTCGCGGGTTTCGGTTTCTACGGTGGCGCGGTAATGCTCGTTGGTGTTGATGTAAATAGTTTCGGCGTGCGTCATCATTTCGAATAACACTTTTTCAAAATCTTGTAACCAGTACACGGTTTTGATTCCAGTTACTTCGTAAGCACGTTCTTTGGTTAGTTTTTCACCTTCCCAAATAGCAATGTGCTCGCTAGTTTCTTTCAAGAAAACCATTTCGCGTTGGTGCTCATAAGGTGCGTCAGGGAATAACAGTAAAATACTTTCTTCTTGGTCTACACCACTCAAATAAAAGATGTCTCGGTGTTGTGCAAAAGGCAAAGTACTATCAGCCGATACGGGGTAAATATCATTCGAATTAAAAACAGCAACACTTTTTGGCTTCATTTGAGCCATGAATTTCGCTCTGTTTTTTATAAATAAATCGCGGTCAATTTGATGGTATTTCATGAGTTGAGTTTTGTTTTTATGGGTGTGAAATGTAATTGGAATGGCTTATTTATCTCATTAATTTAAAACAAATGGATGTCAGTCCATATTTTTTATTGATTATTCAAAAATACTAACTTTGAGAGAAACAGGTGTTAATTAGAGTATAAAATTTTTTGGTCCGTTGATTTATCCTTAAATTTCGGCATCAAAATCCAACTCTATGAAAAAAGGAATACTCTTAGCTGCCTTTATTGCGCAAACCGTTGCCTCTGCACAAGTCTCTCCTGAGGCAGTTCAAAATAGTTTAGTATCCAAAAAACAACTGCAAGAACAATCGCTTTTTAAAAACATAAGTCTACAAAATGTGGGCCCAACGGTTATGAGCGGACGTGTAGTTGATGTAGATGTAAATCCTGAAAACCCTACCGAATTTTATGTAGGTTACGCTTCAGGAGGTTTGTGGTATAGCAATAATAACGGTATGAGTTTTGTACCGGTTATGGATGCAGCGCCTACACAAAATGTAGGTGATATTGCGATAGACTGGAAAAACGGAACGATTTGGGTAGGAACTGGAGAGGTAAATTCTTCGCGCTCTTCGTATGCTGGAATTGGGATATTAAAATCAACGGATAAAGGAAAGACTTGGCAAAATATGGGTTTGCATGACACGCACCATATTAGTAGAATTTTGATAAATCCAGTAAATCCTGATGAAATTGTAGTAGGTGCGGTGGGACATTTATATACTAAAAATGAAGAAAGAGGAATTTATAAAACCACAGATGGTGGAAAAACATGGAGCAAGACACTTTTTGTAAACAACGAAACAGGAATTATTGATGTGGCTGTTTCGCCAAAAAATTTTAAAATACAATATGCTGCTGCATGGACTAAAGACAGAAAAGCTTGGGATTTTAAAGGTAATGGATCAGCATCAGGAATTTACAAAAGTGAAGACGCTGGAGCAACTTGGAAATTGAATTCTACAGCTGAAAGTGGGTTTCCTACAGGTGAAGGTGTAGGTAGAATTGGCTTAGCCGTTTATGATGATGCTACAGTTTATGCCGTTCTGGACAACCAATTCAAGAGACCTTTAGACGCTAAAAAAAGCAATTCATTACCAGCAGCCTTTTCTGTTCCTGGAGATGAGTTTCTTAAATTACCCAATAAAAGCTTAAACTCTATTCTGAAAAACTATGGTTTAACCGAAAAATACAGAGCTGAAAACATCAAACATTGGGTTCAAAATGGGTATTTGCAACCAAGTGAAGCCGGAAAATTAGTTTTAGCATCCATTAATAGTTTGGCTGAAGCCGAGGTTATTGGTGCCGAAGTGTATAAATCTACAAATGGGGGAACAAGTTGGACAAAAACACACCAAAACTTCATTGACGATTTATTTTATTCTTATGGATATTACTTTGCAGCTATTTCGGTAGATCCGAGTAACGCAAATAAAATTTACTTATCTGGTGTACCGGTAATTAAATCAGATGATGGTGGGAAAACGTTTACTAGCATTAGCGAAGAGAATGTACATGCTGATCATCATGTTGTCTGGGTTAATCCTAATAAATCGGGTCACTTAATTAATGGTAATGATGGTGGTTTGAACATTTCTTATGATGATGGAGCACACTGGTTCAAAGGCAATTCGCATAGTGTGAGTCAGTTTTATGCTGTGAATGTTGATGAGCAAGAACCATACAATATTTATGGTGGAATGCAGGACAATGGGGTATGGGTTGGACCTAGCAACTATCAATTTTCTTCGGAGTGGTTACAAACAGGAAAATATCCTTATGAAAATTTAATGGGAGGTGATGGAATGCAAACTCAAATTGACAAACGCAATCCTAATATTGTTTTTACAGGTTTTCAGTTTGGAAATTATTACCGTATAGATCGTGCCAATAACAAAAGAGAGTACATTTCTCCAAAGCCAAAGAAGGATGAGAAACCATTCCGTTTTAATTGGCAAACGCCTATTTTGCTTTCCTCACACAATCAAGATATATTGTACATGGGGTCCAATTTTTTGCACAGATCTATGAACCAAGGACAAACTTGGACTGCAATTTCACCAGATTTGACCCAAGGTGTTAAGGAAGGTAATGTTGCCTTTGGTACACTAGCCACGATTAGTGAGAGTACTTTGCAATTTGGGTTGTTATACACTGGGAGTGATGACGGACTAATTCAGGTGACGAAAGACGGAGGTGTGAGCTGGAACAAAATCTCAGAAACTTTGCCACAAAACCGTTGGGTAACTAGAGTAGTTGCATCGACACATAAAAAAGAACGCGTTTATGCCACCTTAAACGGATATCGTAATGATGATTTTACAACTTATGTATACCTATCCGATGATTACGGACAAACTTGGAGTAGTATAGCAAGTAATATTCCTGCAAGTCCAGTGAATGTAATTGCAGAAGATCCAAACAATGAGAATGTATTGTATTTAGGGACTGATAATGGACTATATGTTTCATTAAACAGAGGGAAGACTTGGGAAGATTTCTCCAATGGAATGCCTAATGTTGCGGTACATGATTTAGTCATTCAAAAGAAAGCTAAAGATCTTGTAATAGGAACTCATGGGCGCTCTATTTACAAAGTTAATTTGGATCAAGTCCAAAATATAAATGACAAAGTTTTAGCTTCTACTATTCATATTTTTGAATTGAAAAAGATAAAAAAATCAAGAGAATGGGGTAATAGTTGGAGTGCTTGGGCTAAACCAACAGGTCCTAAAGCTGAAATTTGGTTTTACTCTAATGAAGATGCCGAAGTGGTGTTGCAAATTGAAAACAGCAATAAAGAAGTCCTTTTTTCTCAAAAAGTAATGGCCAAAAAAGGATTAAACAAGCAGGTTTATGATTTATCCGTTCCAAAGGAAATTGTTGAAAAAGCTTTGGCTAAAGACAAAAAAATGAAATGGGAAGCAGCTAAAAACGGAAAGTATTATTTACCCGTTTCTGTAAACAAAGTTAGCATTCAAAAAGCCAAAGAGAAAGTAGTGGCTGATCTAGAAATTTTTGAATCTAAATAATATCATTTCTCAAAAAACAAAAAACACTATTCCATATGAAATCGTGTTTTTTTATGTTCTTTAGATATTTAAAACTGTGCCGTTTCAGTAGAATCTTTCATGGCTGTAGTGCTTGATTTTCCGATTGTTACAGTATTTTGTACCGCATCAAAATAAGAAGTCCCTACAAATCCTTGGTGTTTTACCGCTTTGAAGCCGTGTTTTTGTAGAGCAAATTCTCTTTCTTGTAATTCAGAGTAGCCCGCCATTCCTCTTTCTTTGTAAGCTTTTGAAAGTTCAAACATACTTGTGTTTAAGGCATGAAACCCAGCCAATGTGATGAACTGAAATTTATAGCCCATAGCTGCTAGGTCTTCTCTAAAAGTTTCCATTTCAGCTACAGATAGTTTTGCAGCCCAGTTAAAAGATGGAGAGCAATTGTAAGCTAGCATTTTTCCTGGGAATTGTGCGTGAATAGCTTCTGCAAATTGTTTGGCGTATGCTAAATCAGGGTTACTAGTTTCCATCCAAATTAAATCAGCATACGGTGCGTAACTCAATCCACGGTCAATTCCTTGTTCAATTCCACAATTCACATAAAAAAAGCCTTCAGCAGTTTTTTCTCCTGTAATGAATTTTGCGTCTCTTGGGTCAATATCGCTTGTCAATAAATTAGCGGCATCAGCGTCAGTTCTAGCAACAACAAGCGTAGGCGTTCCCATAACATCAGCTGCTAAACGAGCTGCAATTAATTTATTGATAGCTTCTTGCGTAGGAACTAATACTTTTCCGCCAAGGTGACCGCATTTTTTAGCAGAACTCAACTGGTCTTCAAAGTGAACACCTGCAGCTCCTGCTTCGATCATTGATTTCATTAATTCAAAAGCATTTAGATTTCCTCCAAAACCAGCTTCGGCATCAGCCACAATAGGAACTAGGTAGTCTTTTTTATCAGTAGTTCCGTTTACCACTTGTATTTGATCTGCTCTTAAGAGTGCATTGTTAATACGTTTTACTACAAGCGGAACACTATTGGCAGGGTATAATGATTGGTCAGGGTACATTTCGCCGGCTACATTTGCATCGGCTGCAACTTGCCAACCGCTCAAGTATATGGCTTCAAGTCCAGCTTCTACTTCTTGAATAGCTTGGTTTCCTGTAAGTGCGCCAAGTCCTGCCACAAAATCTTGCGAATTAAGTTTGTTCCATAAAGTAGTAGCTCCTAGTCTTGCAACGCTGTGTTCTATTTGGTAAGAACCTTGTAGTTTAACAACTTCCTCAGCAGTATACGGACGCTCAATGCCTTTCCATCTTGGGTTTGAAATCCAGTCTGCAACTAATTCTTGAATTCTTGTTTCGGTAGTTTTCATAGTGTTTGTATGGTTTAAATGGTGTTTAATATTTTATTGATATTTATTTTATTGCAATTGTTTTTTAAATGTATTTGTATCCTGGTAGGGTTAAAAAGTCTATGAAATTCTTGTTTACCACCAGTTGATCTAATAATTGTTCCGCTAGAATGTATTTTTGTTTCTCATGATTTTCATCCCCAACTAGTTTTTTTATTTTTTCATATTCTTCCATGGCTAGTTTATGGTAGTAATTGGTGTTTAGTTGTTTTCCGTTATCTAGCGTAACCTTGTTTTGTAGCCATTGCCACAGTTGTGATCTAGAAATTTCCGCAGTTGCAGCATCTTCCATTAAATGATGCAAAGCTGCTGCTCCTTGGCCATTGAGCCACGATGCAATGTATAAAACAGAAATACTGATATTTTTTCGAACGCCTTCCTCTGTGATGGTTCCTTTTGGAGTTTCTAGTAAATCGCTTTCGGTTACGTGAACGTCCTCTCGTTTTACATCAATTTGGTTTTTGGCAGGCATATATTTGTCAAATACAGTCATGGCAAGCGGAACCAAATCAGGATGGGCGACCCAAGTACCGTCATGACCATTTTTAACCTCACGTTCTTTGTCGGCAATTACTTTGTTAAAAGCGATAGTATTGGCTTCTTCATTATTTTTGATCGGAATTTGTGCTGCCATTCCGCCTATAGCGTGTATGTTACGTTTGTGACAACGTTGAATTACCAGTTGTGAGTAAGCACTCATAAACGGAGCTGTCATGGTTACTTGATCTCTGTTTGGAACAATGAAATTGGGATTGTTTCGTAGTTTTTTGATATATGAAAAAATGTAATCCCATCTTCCGCAATTTAAACCAACAATATGATCTTTCAATTCATAAATAATTTCGTCCAATTGAAAACTGGCGGTTATAGTTTCGATTAAAACGGTTGCTTTGAATGTTCCTTTTTTTACTCCTAAATACTCCTGCGTAAATAGGAAAACTTCGTTCCACCATCTTGCTTCAAGATAATGTTCTAGTTTTGGGATGTAAAAATAAGGTGCTGTACCATCTTCAATAAGTTTTTTATAGTTGTGAAAAGCATATAGTCCAAAGTCAATCAGTGATCCTGAAGTTTGTACACCGCCAATTAAAATATTCTTCTCAGGCAAATGCAATCCTCTGGGACGAACTAACAATATGGCAGTTTTTTCGTTTAAACTGTACTTTTTGTTTTTTATAGGATCCTCAAGACTAATTGTTTTGTTCACGGCATCTTTCAGGTTTTGTTGTCCTGTCATAAGATTGTTCCATGTTGGGGAAGTGCTGTCTTCAAAATCAGCCATGAAAGTTTTGGCGCCAGAATTCAGGGCATTGATTACCATTTTACGATCTACAGGTCCTGTTATTTCAACTCTTCGGTCAGCTAGATCATCTGGTGTAGTTGCTGCTTCCCAGTTGTTTTCTCTAATTTCTTTTGTTTCCAATGGAAAAGTAGGTAGTGCGCCTGCATCAAATAAATCTTGTTGTTTTATTCTGTTTTGTAATAACAACAAACGTTCATTATTGAAATTTTCATGTAGTAATGAAAGGAATGTTATTGCTTCATCGGTTAAAATTTCAGGATAACGCTCGGTAGTATCTATTGAAAAATTTAACATATTGGTTGAATATATTTCTTTAATTTCTGTTTTTTGACCTGTTTCCATAACTAATTATCTTTTTTTGTTGTCAATATTATTTTTTAACACTGCAATGATACAAAAAGTTTTTAATAAAAAAAGCGAACGTACGCTAAAATGTAAAAATATTTTTTTTGGCGAAAATATTTTTTGTCTTATCTTTGAGATATGAACATAGAAAAAGATTATATCAAGCTTATTTTTGGGCTTAAACTCAAGCAAGCACGTACGGCTAAAAATTTGTCTTTATTTGGTTTAGCCAAAATCACAGCGCTTTCCAAATCGTATTTGAACGAAATTGAGAAAGGAAAGAAATATCCTAAAACCGATAAGATTATTTTACTGGCTGAAAAATTAGATGTTACTTATGATCACATGGTTTCGTTGAAGCTAGATAATAATTTAGCGCCTATTGGCGAAATATTAAAATCAGGGATTTTAAAAGAGATTCCGCTGGAGCTGTTTGGAATTCAAGAGGCAGATTTAATTGATATTATTGCCAATGCACCTGCTAAAGTCAATGCTTTTATAAGTACCATTATTGAAATTGCGCAACACTATAACCTTACCAGAGAAAGTTTTTTCTTGGCAGCACTTCGTTCTTATCAAGAGGCGCACAATAATTATTTTGAAGATTTAGAGGGGAAAGTTCTTTTGTTTTGCAAAGCGTTTCATGTAGACTTAACCACTAATATTTCTATCACAGAACTCAAGGCTATTCTTGTTGAAGAATATGGATATACCATACAAGAGTTGATTTTTACAGAGCACGAAGCTTTGGGTGATTTACGTTCCATTTTTGTACCCTTTAGTAAAACCTTGTTGCTATCAAATGATATTGATGAAGGACAAAAAGCGTTTATTTTAGCTAAAGAAATTGCATACAACTACATGGAAATCAAGGAGCGATTGTATACTTTTAGTTGGATAAAATTTGATAATTTTGACCAAGTGTTGAATAATTTTTACGCTTCTTATTTTGCTGGAGCTTTATTATTGCCGCGTCAACATCTTATAGACGAACTAAATGTATTCTTAGCTCTAGAAAATCCTAAACCGCAACAAATGGTTCAGTTGATGAACCAGTTTAATGTCTCTCCTGAGTCTTTTTACCAGCGTTTGACTAATATTTTACCGAAGGATTTTAATCTCAAAAATTTGTTTTTCTTACGACTTTCGCACCAAAAAGGAACAGATACTTATCAAATAAAAAAAGAGTTGCACATCACCAATCAGCAGGAACCTCATGCTAATGAAATGAACGAGCATTACTGCCGCAGATGGGTTTCTATACGAACGATTGAAGAATCAATAAAGCAGGGTAAAAATCACTTTTTTGACGCCCAAATCTCTAGTTACGAAAACAGTAAAAATGAGTATCTCGTTTTTTCATCGGCTACGCCAGATCCTTTTAAAACAGATTGTATCCGAAGTATTTCTGTTGGAATATTGATGACAGCAGGAATGAAGAAAAAATTTAAGTTCATCGAAAATGAGTCGCTCAAAAAACAAATTGTAGGTGTTACTTGTGAAACTTGTGCGGTAAAAGATTGTTTAGAACGTGCTTCGCCTCCTATTCAATTGGAACAAAAAATTAGGAATGAAAACACCGAAGCAATTGTACAGAAATACATGGCGAAGTTTAGTTAAAAATAGAATTCAAAAGTAATTACGTAAAATAAGACACAGATTTCGCAAATGGTGCATTAAATTGATGAAATCTGTGTTTTTTATTAATTTAAAACAATATTACTCCACCCATTTGTAATAACGAGCCCCTAGTAAGTTGGGGTTTTCGCTCTCAATACGTTCTAAAATCCATTCGTTTTTTGGGCTACAAACGCTTTCGTGTTGTTCTTTTTTATGGAGTTTTTCGTAAGTTTTAAAGTCAATTTCAAAGCTTTTTTCGAGGGTTTCAAATAATGATACACGCTCCAGTGCTTCTTTCCATTCTGCTTGAATGGTTCCTTCAAATACTTTTGACTTCGAGCCGCTTCCATAGGCTAGAAGGCCAAATACACTTCCAGAAATTTCTTTTTTAGAATCATAAAAATGAGCTAATGTTGACAATAAGCCCATAAAAATAGAGCCTGTATAAAGATTTCCTATCAATGACGAAGCTAGTTCGGCAGGCTGTAATTTTTTAGACACAAATTCTATGTAGGCTTCATTTTTGCTGATTTCTTTCAGTTTGTGTTGGTAAACAGTAGTTTCTTCTGTTCTTGATAAAGTGCTATTGGAGGCATCCAAAGCATAAATTTCACTAAGCATTCTGCGGCCTTGATACGCATAAGGTAAGTGCATGACAATGCTGGTCCAGGTGTTATAAACCGTTTGAGACGTTTTTTTTAATTTCTTGAACGAAAAATAAGCATCTCGGGTTCTATCCATGTAACATTGATTGGAATACTGACCGTCAAAAACAGGTTGATCTTTATGTATTTCTATTTCGCTTTCTAGATTGTCAAACCAAGCTTCGTTTGTTTCATTTCCAGTTATGGCAGTTTTTGATAAAGTTCTGTAGGGTTTAAAAAAATCAAAAACACCTTTGGTACTCGTTGCCCAGACATCTCCAAAAGCGATAATTCTGGGGTTTGAAGTGATCAATAGGGCAACAGCTCCCGCACCTTGGGTGTATTCGCCGGTAGAGTTCAAATCGTATTTAGCAAAATCAGTCGTTACAACAATGGCCTTTTTGCTTGGGTTGAGTCGAATAAAATCAATACAATTTTGCATCGCATCTACGCCGCCAATACAGGCAAAAGTAAAATCAACCACATCGCATTCTGATAAAGTGTTTTCTCCAAATTTTTGCTCCATCAATGAAATTAAGAACGAACTAATAGGTTTGGAGTTGTCAATACTACTCTCGGTCCCCACATAAATTCGGGCTATTTCATTTAGGTTTATGTTGTGGTCAAGTATGAGCTTGGTCAAGGCATTGGCTCCAAAAACTACTACATCTTGGTGTACATCCGGAAGAGTCATTTTTTCTAATCCAAGTCCTTTTTGCAGTTTTTTAGGGTCAATATTTCTGGCTTTTGCCAATGCGCTAATGGATAAATGTATTTTTGCAACATCAAAAGTGATGGCATCGATTCCGATTTTCATTTTAAATTATTTTGACTATAAAATTAGAAATAAGCTCGCTAATCTTTTTTTATTTTGTGTTTTTAAAACTGCCTTCGGTCTATTTTTAGTAAATTTAAATTTTTGATTTAGGCAAATTATTGATGTCATAAAAAACATTGTTATTTTTAAGAATTATGTTTTTGTTTGATTCGTAAAGATTTTCAAATTCTTTAGTTTTGTCTAACGAAATTCTTCTTTTGTAGGGTTCTAGGTATTGATTTATATAGGTTCATTTGGTTTTGTGATGTAACACTTTAAAATGATTATAAATTATAGCGAAAAGGTTGTAGTTCATTTCTAATTGCCCTATTTTTGTATGATTTTTTAAATTAATACAACTAAATTCTTATGGCAAAATCTTCATTATTAAAGTCATCGATCGCAAAAAAAGTAGCTATGGCGCTTTCTGGACTTTTCTTAATTTTATTTTTAGCACAACATTTTTTTATAAACAGTACCTCGGTTTTTAGTCCTGATACTTTTAACTCTATTTCTCATTTTATGGGAAATAACCCGTTGGTGCAGTTTGTTATTCAACCAATCCTTATCATAGGTGTGATTTTTCACTTTATCATGGGTATCGTTTTGGATTTTCAAAACAAAAGTGCTAGACCTATTAAATATGTGAAAAATAATGGTGCAGCAAGTTCATCATGGGCATCACGTAACATGATTATTTCTGGTTTAGTAGTATTGGCTTTTATGCTTTTACACTTTTATGATTTTTGGATTCCAGAAATGGTTTACAAGTATGTAGAGGTAAATCCACTTGATGAGACTCGTTATTTTGGTGAGTTGCAACATAAATTTGTTGATCCTATTCGTACTGCTATTTATTGTGTATCATTTGTATTGTTATCATTGCATTTGTGGCACGGTTTCAACTCTTCGTTTCAATCTGTAGGGTTCAACAATAAATACTCTAGATCATTACACAAATTGGGATATGCTTTTGCAATTGTAGTTCCTGTTGGCTTTATTTTCATTGCATTATTTCATCATTTTAATCATTAATATTAAATTATAAATGGCTTTAGATTCAAAAATACCAAATGGTCCAATAGCGGACAAATGGACAAATTATAAAAATCACATCAATTTAGTTAACCCAGCTAACAAACGTAATATTGATATTATTGTTGTAGGTACTGGTCTTGCAGGTGGTTCTGCCGCTGCAACTTTAGCTGAATTAGGATATAACGTTAAAACTTTTTGCTTTCAAGATTCACCTCGTCGTGCGCACTCTATTGCTGCACAAGGAGGTATCAACGCAGCAAAAAACTATCAAGGTGATGGCGACTCTACTTTCCGTTTGTTTTACGATACGGTAAAAGGAGGAGATTACCGCTCAAGAGAAGCAAACGTTCACAGACTTGCAGAAGTTTCTGTTAATATTATTGACCAGTGTGTTATGCAAGGTGTACCATTGGCACGTGAGTACGGTGGTTTGCTAGACAACCGTTCTTTTGGAGGAACATTAGTAGCTAGAACTTTTTACGCAAAAGGTCAAACAGGACAGCAATTATTATTAGGAGCTTATTCTGCAATGAACCGTCAAATAGGTCGTGGTAAGATAAAATCATACACACGTCATGAAATGCAAGATTTAGTTCTTGTTGATGGTAAAGCAAGAGGAATTATTGCTCGTGACTTGGTAACAGGTGAGCTTGAGCGTCACTCTGCACACGCAGTTGTAATTGCTTCTGGAGGTTACGGTAACGTATTTTTCTTGTCTACATACGCCATGGGAAGTAACGCTACTGCTGCGTGGAAAGTACACAAAAAAGGAGCTTTCTTTGCTAATCCATGTTACACACAAATTCACCCAACATGTATCCCAGTTTCTGGAGATCACCAGTCTAAATTGACTTTGATGTCTGAATCATTACGTAATGATGGACGTATTTGGGTTCCTGCAAAATTAGAAGATGCACAAGCAATTCGTGAAGGTAAATTGAAGCCAACACAAATCGCTGAAGCTGACAGAGATTATTATTTAGAGCGTCGTTACCCAGCTTTTGGTAACTTAGTGCCTAGAGATATCGCTTCTCGTGCTGCTAAAGAAAGATGTGATGCTGGTTTTGGTGTGAATAAAACAGGTGAAGCAGTTTACTTAGATTTTGCAGCAGCAATTGAGCGTTACGGTAAAGAACAAGCGTATGTTAAAGGTTTTGATGCCAATGACAAAGCGTTAGTAACAAAATTAGGAGCTGCTATTGTGGCTAATAAATACGGAAACTTATTCCAAATGTATGAGAAAATCGTTGATGAGGATCCGTACACAACCCCAATGATGATTTATCCAGCAGTACACTATACTATGGGTGGTATTTGGGTTGATTATAACTTACAAACTACAATTCCAGGTTGTTTCAGTATTGGAGAAGCTAACTTCTCTGATCACGGTGCTAACCGTCTTGGAGCTTCTGCTTTAATGCAAGGTCTAGCTGATGGGTATTTTGTATTGCCATACACAATTGGTGATTACTTAGCACCAGACATTAAAACAGGAAAAATTTCTACTGATTTACCTGAATTTGTTGAAGCTGAGAAAAATGTAAAAGCACGTATTGATCAGTTTATCAATAACAACGGTACGCATTCTGTTGATTATTTCCATAAGAAACTTGGAAAAATCATGTGGAACAAAGTGGGTATGGCTCGTAATGCGAAAGGATTAACAGAGGCAATTGAAGAAATTGCAGCATTAAGAGAAGAATTTTACAGAGATGTTAAAGTTCCTGGAGATGCATACAGTTTCAATCAAGAGTTAGATAAAGCAGGTCGTGTTGCTGATTTCTTAGAATTAGGCGAGTTGTTTGCTAAAGATGCATTGCACCGTAATGAATCTTGTGGAGGTCACTTCCGTGAAGAATACCAATCTGAGGATGGTGAAGCACAACGAGATGATGAGAACTATGCTTATGTTGCAGCATGGGAATACATGGGTAAACCAAGTGAGGCTATACTTCACAAGGAACCTTTAGTCTATGACAATGTTAAACTAGTAACGCGTAGTTATAAATAGGAATCAGTCCGAGATAGAAATGATGGTAGTTCTACTTTTTATCTAAGACTTTCAAACGAAAGAAAATATGAAACTTACATTAAAAATATGGCGTCAAGCCAACGCAAAAGCAGAAGGTAAAATCGTAGAGTATCCATTAGATGGTATTGAAGAGGACATGTCTTTCCTAGAGATGCTTGATGTGCTTAACGAAGGCTTAATTAACAAAGGAGATTTACCAGTATCTTTTGATCATGACTGTCGCGAAGGTATTTGCGGTTCATGTTCTTTGTATATCAATGGTGAAGCGCATGGTCCAGACAGACGTGTACCTACTTGTCAATTACACATGAGAATGTTCAAAGACGGTGATACTATTTTTATAGAGCCGTTTAGAGCTAAAGCTTTTCCAGTAATTAAAGATTTAGTTGTTGACAGAAGTGCTTTTGATAGAATTCAACACGCAGGTGGATTTGTATCTGTAAATACTTCAGGAAAACCAACAGATGCTAATGCAATTTTGATTCCTAAGCACGATGCAGATAGAGCATTTGATGCTGCTACTTGCATAGGTTGCGGAGCTTGTGTTGCAAGTTGTAAAAACTCATCAGCTATGTTATTTGTATCTGCTAAAGTATCACAGTATGCTTTATTGCCGCAAGGTAAAGTAGAGGCTGCTGATCGTGTAATGAACATGGTGGCACAAATGGATGCTGAAGGTTTTGGTAACTGTACCAATACTGGAGCATGTGAAGTAGAATGTCCAAAAGGAATTTCTCTTGAAAATATTGCCAGAATGAATAGAGAATATTTATCTGCAAGTTTAAAGGGATAATAAGTTGGTCTTAAAGTTTAAATCTTAAAGATTAAATAATATCTTAAAACGCATTCAATCTCAAAGTTGAATGCGTTTTTTTTGGTCTAAATGTTAGGTTTAAAAAGTGTTCTAGTCTTTCCATCCCCATGGAGCAGTTGGTGTTGCTACTGTTTTTGTTAGATCAAATTTTACGGTAAACAATCTATCAGATCCTAAGCGTCTTAAATTATAGGTAAACGAGGTCTGATCAATAGTAATCCACCATACATTAGTAGCAGCGTTTGGAATTAAATTTAATGTTTCTTGATCTGCTGGAAAAAACTGAATACCAGCACTGCCTGAATTAGGACTCGTACCACCGTACTGTGTTACTTTGTCTTCAGTACCATCTTCGTGTCTGTGATCGTGTTTAAGTTTAATTCTATCGTTTTCAAACGTCAAAACCCAAGTTCTTGATTTGTCTTCGCCAACAAAAAAAGGAATTTTAATGGTATTTTTGGTACAACTTCTTACATGCATTACTAGTTTTTTATCCCTAAAAGTATCATTAGAAGCGCCTTCTTTAATTTCTCCTTCAAACGATTTTCCACAATGTTTTTGTAGGTTTTCCCAAAATTGTTGTGCGCCCGTTTTTTCTTGTGCTTGAAGTGTTAACTGAGTTAACAGCACAAGGGCAACTAATATTTTTTTCATGTTTTTTTCTTTTTGCTAATGTAAGGAAGTTACGGTACGTATAGAATTGTTATTTTTATAGAAAATTAGAAAAAATGAAAATAGCCTTCATTCAAGCTCCGTTGTCATGGGAAAATCCAAATGGAAATCGTGTATATTTCGAATCCAAAATCAATGAAATACAACTTGATGTACAATTAATAGTCTTGCCAGAGATGTTTACTAGTGGTTTTACCATGAATCCTGAACGTGTTGCTGAGGGTATGGATGGCGAAACCTTAACTTGGTTAAAACAACTTGCTGCCAGTAGAAATTGTGCTTTTATGGGTAGTCTCGTGATCACAGAGGGAGATCAGTTTTTTAACAGGTTCGTTTTTGTTGCGCCTTCTGGAAAGGTAGAGTATTATGACAAGAAACATTTGTTTACACTTTCTGGTGAAAACGTACCCTATGTTGCAGGTAAAGAAAAGTATATTATTGAATATTTAGGTTGGAAAATTTGTCCTTTAATCTGTTATGATTTGCGTTTTCCTGTTTTTTCCAGAAACACAGAGGATTATGACTTATTAATTTATGTAGCCAGCTGGCCAAAAACAAGAGTAAATGCTTGGGATATTTTACTTCAGGCTAGAGCTGTCGAGAATATGTGTTATGTTATAGGAGTTAATAGATTAGGAACTGATGGTAATGGGTATGAATATGTAGGGCATTCTCAAGCCGTTGATTTTTTAGGTCATTATTTACAAGAACCAACTCAAACGCAGGGCAGTTTTGTAGTGTCATTAAACAAAGAAAAATTAATAGAAACAAGACAAAAACTAGGTTTTCTCAATGATCGAGACACATTTGAACTAAAAGACAACTAAGGTTGTTTTTTGTTTGCTGCTTTCTTTTTAATTTCGGGGGTGTACGGAATACTTAAATCAAAAAGTTGATTGACGTCCCAATTGGCACGAACATCTATTTCTTTCGAAAAGTAAATTACTTCTTCGGCTTGCAGTTTATTGAGGAAATTTCCCGGATCCCACTTGCCGTTTTTATTGGAGTCATAAGTGGCTCTAAGCGTGTATTGTGCGGGCTCTACTAAGTTGAAATTGACAGTACTGTTTTCTGTGGTGTATTCAGAGGCTAGCACATCTCCTTTTGCATTTGTTAACTCAATAAGTACGGGAAAACTTTTTACTTTTTGAAGATTTACACTCAAATTTCCGTATTCTGAAGTGTTTCGGGTACTGAATTTATACATTAAGGTGTCATTCTTTTTTTCAAAAAAATCAGTAAAAGCTTCAGGTAAAATGGTCATTACGTAGTTTTCTGAAGATTCTTTTTTAAAGTCAAAATACAAGCGTTGATTGTATTCGTCATATTCTGTTTTAAACGGAATTGATTTTTTGTTTCTATCCAATAAAGTTATTTTCTCGTTTGCAATATTAATTAATGGCGTACTAGTTTCAAGAGTAAACTGCTCTCTGAATTTCAAGTCGCCCATTTGTAAAGGAGTAATATTTAAAGTATCTTTTTTTTGATCCTTAATTTTAAAGGAAAATTTAGTTTCATACTTATCTTTTTTTACAAATAACTTCAAGGAATCTGTTTTAATAGGTTTATACCATATTTGGAGTGAATCCTTTTTTGGAAATTTTGTAACCAAGTGATTTATTTCGGTAGCATTATCTTTTAATGTTAATTTAGGTAAATCTTTAGGGTTGTCAATTGTTCCCTCATAACCCATTATGAGTTTGTTGCCGGCAGCTTGTACTGGTCTAATAGCCTTAAATGGTAGCTTTTCTCTGAAAATTTCTAGTTCATAAAGCGTATCGTTTGGTACAGATATAAATTCTTTTACAAACCCAATCTTGTCTTTCTTAGGGTCAAATTTATTATTGTTATTATAATCCTTAAGTGCAACAAGCAAATATTTCCCCGCTTTAAGGTTTTCTAGTCGGAAAGTTTTTAAGCTGTCAAGAGTATTTGTGATGTATCTTGGATTTTGTTTGTAAATTACTGAGTCATTAAATTTGTCGTTTACATCATACAGCATAACCGAAACGAAAGACTCTACTTCTTTGTCAAGAGCACTTTTTATGGTTCCTCCTAGTTGCAAAGAATCAATTGTTGACCCTGTAGAGAACACATATTTGAACTGGTTTAAGGGATTTTCTTCGTTATTATCAGCAATACTTTGTCCAAAATTAAGACTGTAAGTAGTATTGGGTTGTAAAGTATCTTTGAGCGTAATTGTTATCGTTTTTGTGGGTGTGGTAGGTATAATAAGCGGTTCATTTTTCATGGGAGGAGAAATGATAAGTTGCTTATTTAAGTTTTTCAATTTAATATTTTCGTCAAATACCAATTGAATCTTGTTTCCAGTGAAATTGGTATTAAAATTTTTAGGAAAACTTACCTTAAGAATTGGCGCAATGGTGTCTTTTAGACCTCCAGTAGTAGTGCCTCTTTTTGCACAACTAGCTAAGATTATTAAAAAGAGAAAAAAAGTATATTTGAGATTGTTTTTCAACATGGTAAATTCTGATTTCAGTTTACAAAATAACGACTATAATTTATGCTTTCGAAATATTTTAAGGATTTATTATCAATAGTAGCTGCAATAGATTAGTGATAATTTTGGTCTACGAATATAAATACTAATTTTACATAATTGGCTGCTTAGTCAAAAAACAGGTTGTTTTAAAATATAAATAAATTTATTCATGAGAAAAATAGAACACATAGGAATTGCTGTAAAAGATTTAGAGGTATCTAACTTGGTTTTTGAAAAATTGTTTGGAGCACCAGCTTATAAATTTGAAGAAGTTCTGAGCGAGGGTGTCACTACTTCTTTTTTTCAGAGCGGACCCAATAAGATTGAATTACTAGCTGCAACTCATCCGGATAGTCCAATAGCTAAGTTTTTAGAGAAAAAAGGTGAAGGGATTCATCATATTGCTTTTGATGTAGCAGATATTGAGTCAGAAATTGTTCGATTAAAGCAAGAAGGCTTTGTGGTCCTTAATGAAACTCCGAAAAAAGGAGCTGATAATAAGCTAGTTGTGTTTTTGCATCCCAAAAGCACAAATGGAGTTTTGATTGAACTGTGTCAAGAGATCGTATGATTTTAAATGCTATGTAGTGTAGGTCGTTAGTATTCAATGCATTCGGATTGCTTTGAGATTTTTTTTATAAAAGAGTAAAAAACTATGTCAAATTTATTTGTAGCAATTAAAAAATAGTAGTAATATTGCAACCTCATAACCGGTCCTATAGCTCAGCTGGTTAGAGCACCTGACTCATAATCAGGTGGTCCCTGGTTCGAGCCCAGGTGGGACCACTGTTAACGTTTAAAAAGCCTTACAAACATTGCGTTTGTGAGGCTTTTTTGTTTTTAGGGGACGAATGAGGGGACGAAATTTTAGCTTTGTTCGTAAATATTAATTCAAAGGGATTTTAAAAAATGTAACTTTGAAAAATCAATTTGAACGAAATAAAAAGAATATGAAAAAAACTATAAAGCAAATAGCTCAGGAAGCTTTGGAATTAGAAAAGTTAGTAATAAATGAAGCAATTGCTAAGGGATCTGCATATGAGTTGCTTACTTCAAAAATAGAAGTGCTTGCGCAAAGATATTCTGCTAGTTTAAGATTAAGAATTGATGAAAGAAAGGAAGAGATGGAATTAGATGATAATTCTCATTATCTAGTTTATAAAGTTTTAGGAATAGGCACAAAAGAAGGTAAGGATATTGATGTTTTTCAAAATGCTGGACGTTTCCTTTATAAATATGCTGGTTCATTCCTTGAAGAAGCCGCCTCATTGTGTTTAAAGTTTAAAAATGTTGAAGGAGGAAAATTATTAATCGATAATAATCAAGGCGCTAGACCAAGAACTTTTGAAATAGATTTTTTGGACAATAAGAATGCTATAGAAATTAAATGGAGAGACGCTACTACTGATGGAGATCATATTACCAAAGAGCATACAAGAGTTAAATGTATTAGTAGTTATGATTATATTCCAGTTAGAGTAATGTTTTATTATCCTCAGCGAACTCAAGCTAAAAGGGTTCAGGAAACTTTAAAATCAATATATAAGAGCTTTAACGGAGAATATTATGGGGGAGAAGAAGCCTGGGATTATATCAAAAAATATAGTGGTTACGATTTAAAAGAAATATTGACAGTTATAGCGAGTAAAAGATTACCAGAAGATGGAAATTAATAAAATTTATTTAGGGAATTGCATAGAGACAATTAAGGAAATTAAATCGGATTCCGTTGATTTAGTTTATTTTGATCCTCCTTTTTTTACGCAAAAAAAACATAGTTTAGTCACTCGCGATTCATCGAAAAAGTATGAATTTAGCGATAGCTGGGAATCTCTTGAGGAATATATTCATTTAATTGAGCTTTGTTTAATTCAGTCGAAAAGAATATTAAAAAAATCTGGAAGTGTCTTTTTACACTGCGATAAAATTGCATCTCATTACATTAGAGTAGTACTGGATAAAGTTTTCGGCATGGAAAATTTTCAAAGTGAAATCATTTGGAGTTATAAAAGATGGTCAAATTCAAAAAAGGGACTTTTGAATTCTCATCAAAATATATATTTTTATTCGAAGAGTAATAAATTTAAATTCAACACTTATTTTACAGATTATTCTGCCACAACAAATATTGATCAAATTTTGCAAGATCGTGAGAAAACTTCTAAAGGAAAAACTGTTTATAAAACAGATATAGAGGGAAATCCTGTAATTGGTAAAGAAAAGAAAGGAGTTCCTCTTTCAGATACTTGGGAGATACCATATTTAAATCCTAAAGCAAGAGAAAGAGTTGGGTATCCAACTCAAAAGCCCGTTTTGCTATTAAAAGAAATAATTAAAATAGTTACTGATGAAGGGGATTTAGTTGTAGATCCTTTCTGTGGCAGTGGAACAACTTGTGTTGCCGCCAAAGATATGAACCGTAATTTTATAGGAATAGATGTTTCCAATGATGCTGTTGAGCTGGCTAATAGGAGATTGGAGGAAATGATAATCACGACTTCTAATTTACTAAAAAGAGGTGTGGATAGTTATTTTGAGAAAGCAGATAATGATATTGCTTTATTGAAAAGTATTGATGCTTTTCCTGTTCAGAGAAATTCGGGAATTGATGGTTTTTTAAAAAATCATTATGAGGCTAAACCAGTTCCTGTTAAAATACAAGGAGATTTAGAATCATTAAATGATGCAATAAAAAAATTAGAAAATGCTTGTACTGGTAAAGATTATAAATTAAAAATTGTTGTTCAGACAAAAAAAGAAATATATAATGATCGATCCTTTGAATATGTCTCAGATGTTAAAATTTTAAAATCTGACAGACTTAAAATTCAAGAGTTATATGATAAAGAAATTAATGTTAATGATAACTTCTAATTGATTTATCTAAATATTATCCTATTATTTAAAATGGTTTGTTTTAAATAATAGGATTTCTTTCTAAATATTTGTGTTTAAAATATAATTACGTAAAAGTTTGAGCTTTATCGTTTTGCTGTAAAATTTCAGCAAATTCAGGATTGAGATTAATGAAATTCTGAATTATATCAGTCATGATTTTCTTTACAAGAATTCTTTCTTTTTTGTCCTCAATCTCATTTGCTGATTCTAAAAGTTCATTAAATGAAGCTCCATTATTAATTAGAAGAGCAATTAGATATTCGCCAAGGATTATATCTTCATTATCTGAATTAAATCTTGTGAATTTTGTGTTATTTGGTAATTCTTTCAATTCCGTATTATTATTATTCATATTCATATTTTGTTTAGTTAGGGATCGCTTTATTCTTTTCGTCTAGTCTTTTATAAAGAGGTAGTGTTTGTCTGTTTAGGTTTATCATTTTTATATTTATAATCATTCTATTGCTGTGGTCTTTTACTTCAAATTCCTTGAGTACTGCATCTAGTTTTTTAAACTCATCTACAAAACTCGAATCGGTGTAAAAATCGGTGTACAGTTCCGAAACTTGTCTTGAGCAGTTCCAAACTTGACATTTAAATTTGTCGTTGTTCTTAGTTACATACTTGGTAATATAAGAAGCAATTGACCTTATGTTATTCGAGTTTAGTTGTCTTACATCAAAAGCAGAAGAAGGTTTGTAATTCTCATCTCTAGGTATGATTCCGTTTTTTCGTTGTAAGTCAAGCCAGTAATTCCACCATTTTTCAATTTTCCAATATTTGTTGGTTATCATGTGAAAGTGAATATTACCCTTGAATGTATCATTTTTGGTTTGTCGTTCAGCTACCCAGATGTATTGAAAGTTTTCACTTCGTTTTTTAACGTTATCGATAAATTTTCGCAATATGTTTACTGCTTGTTCGTCTGATACCTCATTTAAAAATGTGAGCGTAACAAAACTTAATCTTTTGTAGCATCTCGCAAAACAGATTAATTTCTTTCTTATTTTTTGTTTTGACCGTTTAGACAAAAAGCGAAGTTTGACTTCTTTCTTTTTATCTGCTTTTGGTTTGGGTTTAGGTGTTGTTTTCTCATTTGAATTTTTTTCTGCTGGAGGTTTCTTTTTTCGTTGAAGTGCTGAACCAGTGAACTCTTCTTTGGGAATTACTCCGAATTCTCGAACTGAAAAAGCAACGCTAGTACCGTATGTATTTTTGACTATCATAATCTGAATCGTTGTACATTAATTAAAACCATTAAAAGGTTATTTATTAATGGTTATTAACTAAAGGTGTTTAATTATTAAAGGTTAAAAAAAAAGTAGTACTTAGATAAATGGGGGTATAAAGTTGCCTTTATAGAATCGCTTTATATATTTTCCTGTTCTTCGTTCGTAAACATTCATGTATGACCACGTAGGATGGGAATTGTTCAAAAACATTGAGAAACCGTTTAGCTTGTGAACGTAATTCCATTTTTTAGGTTTTGTTTCGTTTTCTAGAAATACTATAACTGAATAATCGTTTTTATTGGCTTCCATTAATTGCGCCCTCTTTGATTAGATGAAACAATAACTTTTAAAGCGTTTTCTATATCTTCTTGTTTATAGAGAACTCTATTGCCAATACGATAAGCACGAATGATTCCCTCTTTAGTAAAAAGGTGAAGTGTAGGTAATGAAATGTTTAGAATCCTAGCGGTTTCTTTTCTTGATTTTAAATCCTTATCTGTATTTTTGATTGGATTTGAAAATTCTTTGACAGCTCTTTCAAATGCTTTATTTATTGCATTTTCGAAGTCTGATAATTCGAATGTGTGGAATGTTAAATTTGCCATTATTTTACTGTATTTAAGTTTATAATGGCAAAGATGAGATGAAGAGTAGCGAGTAGTGTTTATGTGTAGTACTACAAGTTTTTATTTTAAATTCGGAATTTCTTTTTCTATTTCTTCTGCAATTTCGTTTAAACCAATGCTTTTAAATTGATTGTGTAGATTTTCAAAGTGCTTTTTATTTCGTACAGGATTGTTAACTGCATTTATGTATAATGTTCCTAGTATCTTTCTTGTGTTTTGTTCATCTAGCCCTAAAATAACACTAAGTATTTTTGCTATTTTATTGTCGTTAAATTTACTGGTGTCCATTCCTAACAAATTGAGAGCAAGCATTTTTTCTTGATGATTTAGTGCTATAGAGGGTTTTGCTTTTGTAGAAAGTAAAACTTTTAGCCATGTGTAGTATTTAAATAGTTCAATTGCTTGGTCTGCGGAACGCTGTTTTAAATGCTGTGTTTCTTCGTTTTCATCATGTAATTGTTCAATAATTGTTTTTTCTTCACTATTTAAATATTTATAAAAAGCATCATGAAAAATATTTCTGTCAATATAAGTTTGACCTAAGTCGAAGACTTGAGGAGTTTTATTTACGTTAGCTTGAATTGGTTGTCTTTTAAATGGGTTTCTTAAAACAGGGACGTTGTAAACATATTCCTCAACGGCTTTAATTTCATTTTCGATTTTTAAATTTCTATTAAAATTATTTTGAATAGTTAAATCAAATTTCTCTTGTAATGTATTTGCTGTAATTATTTCCATTATTTAAAAAAAGCATGAGTTAGTAATTTGTCTGCATTTTGTTCTTGAGTAATTCTTATGTATTGCATAAAAGAACGCTCTGTTTTATGTCCTGTTATTTTCATTATTGAAATTGCGGGAATATCTGCAATATATAAATTTGTTGCAAAACTTCTTCGGGCTGTATGGGTAGAAATAAGTTTGAATTTTGGGGATACTGATTTTTCGAGTTTTCCGCCTCGTGTTATGGTGGTTTCTATTAATTCTTTTATGTTGGCTAAACTTGCAACTTCTTTTAAGTAAGTATTCATTACTTGATTAGTGTATGCCTTAGGGAGTTTGTTTTTGTACTTCTTTAATATAGTTCTAACCGTTTTGTGTAATGGAATTGCAACACGCTCACTGGTTTTTTGAGTTCTGATAAAAAGCATTGTATTGTCAGCGTTTATATTTTCAGGTTGTATTTGTGTAAAATCAGAAAATCTTAAACCAGTATAACACCCAATCAAAAACAAATCTCTTACTTTATCTAGTCTAGGAGTTGCGCTTAATTTTAATTTTTCGAATTGTTGTAGTTCTTTAATACTTAAATAAACTGTATCAGATTCTTCTCGAATGGTTTTAAATTTCTTTTTTCGAAACTCTAAATTCTCATTGATACCTCTTTCGGTTGCTTCGTTCATAAAAGATTTAATCGTCTTAATATGTTTTCCAACGGTATTGGCTGAAAGTTTATGATCTTGCGATAGAAAGGCGGTATAATGATTGTAAAATTCTAAAGTGATACTTTCAAAATCAATAGCCTTGTATTTAGAAGAGTATTCTTTTAGGTATTTATACGTTGTATTATAAACCTTAATTGTGCCTTCTCGTTTGTTTAATTTACTTTCAGTAATATAGTCATCAACAAAAGATAAAAAAGATTTCTTTTTAGGCTTTAAAATATGGTCGCTTAATTCGTTTTCAAGTTCTTTTTTTAAAAGAATGTTGTTTGGTTGGATGCCATCATTGAGCAATCTTCTAAAAACATTTTTAATTCCATTTTCAATTTTATCTAATCTAGTGTTGAATTCGGGATATTCTTTAAATTGTTTAGTTTCTTTGACGCGTTGAGTTAACGGATTCCAAAATTTGGGATTTATTTGTTCACCAGTTGAATATTTGAATCTGCTATATTGATAATTATAAAGTAGATAAATCAAAGTATCGCTTTTTGAATTCGGTTCTTTTAATATAAATTTTGCTTTCGACATACCTTAAATTTAGAGAATGTAAATCTAAGAATATTTTTCTAGGGGACGAATGAGGGGACGAATTTTTTTGTTTTAATCATTTTTGCCCTAATTCTATATTATTTGAAAATCAATAAAAATAAGGCTTAAGCCTATTAAATACGGTAAAATAGGGTAAAATTTAATCAAACAACATGGGGTGCAGGTGGGACCACATTTAACACTTAAAAAGCCTTATAAACACTGCGTTTGTAAGGCTTTTTTATTTTTAGGTGTGTTAGAGATTTATGGTGATGTCTGTTTCATTTTAAATCCTGAAGTTAAAGTAGTATATAAAATGTTTGTTTGCATAGTTGTTACTTGTTGTAGACTTTTAAAAGAGTTTTTCTAAATACAAAAGTTATAGAGCTAGATTTAGTGTAATTCTTGTTTTAGTGAGTATTTGTTATAATAGCAATAAGTAGGCATGTTATTGATAAAAAACAAGTTATTGTAATTTAATTTCTTTTTTGTGTCGTTAATTTTATTTATTTTTGTGTCGACATGAAACAACTATCAAATAAATACCACCTTTCGTTTGTGTTGACTTTTGCTTTTGTAATTTTTGCAAAAGCACAACCGCCACCACCACCTCCGCCAGGTGCGCCGCCACCTGTATTTCCAATTGATGACTGTGTTTTTGTGGTTATGATATTAGCTGTTTTTTTAGGGATTTATCTCATTATTTATAACACAAAAAAACCTTTAGGAAGCTAAAGGTTTTTTTTGTGGGTGTTATTTTGTACTGTGAAGCCGGGATACGTATTTACCAATAACATCAAATTCTAAATTTACTTTAGTGCCAACTGTAAAAGTGTTGAAGTTGGTATGCTCATAAGTATATGGGATAATTGCGACGCTAAATCTATCTTTTTGTGAATCTACTACGGTTAAACTTACTCCGTTTACAGTAATAGATCCTTTTTCGATTGTTATATTATTCAAATTACTGTCGTATTCAAACGTGTATTTCCAGCTCCCGTTCGTTTCATCGGCTTGAATGCAAGTTCCTACTTGGTCAACATGTCCTTGTACAATATGTCCGTCAAGCCTATCACCAAGCTTCATAGCGCGTTCCAGGTTTACAATATCATTTGCACTCCAGTGAGATAGGTTGGTTTTTTGTAAAGTTTCATCTATGGCAGTCACTGTGTAGCGGTCATCTTGTATGGCTACTACTGTCAGGCATACGCCGTTATGTGCTACGCTTTGGTCTATTTTAAGTTCGTTTGTTATAGAGGAACTGATGGTAATATGCACATTAGAATTCTCTTTTTGTATTTCTTGGATAGTACCAAGTGTTTCTATAATTCCTGTAAACATTTCTTGTTTTATTTTACTAAATTTGCAGTTCAAAATTAGCAATAAATAACGGTAGTCATGGTGAAAAATGCAGAAAATATAATTGTAGGGATTTCTATAGGAGATTTAAACGGTATTGGAAGCGAGATAGTTTTGAAAACATTTGAGGATTCTCGAATGTTAGAAATGTGTACTCCAGTTATTTTTGCAAATGTAAAAATGTTAACTTTTATTAAAAAAACATTTCAATCGACATCATTGTTGCACGGAATAGACAAGTTAGACCAACTTGTTCATGGTAAAATTAATGTTTTAAATGTTTGGAAGGAAGGAGTTGAATTAAATCTTGGCAAATCTGATGTTAAAGCAGGAGAGTATGCAATAAAGTCTTTTGTAGCAGCTACAACAGCGCTAAAGGAAGGTGGAATTGATGTGTTAGTAACTGCTCCTATTAACAAATCTAATATACAATCGGAAGATTTTGCATTTCCGGGACATACAGATTATTTGGATCAAGAATTAGAGGGAAATGCATTGATGTTGATGGTTCAAGATAATTTGAGAGTAGGTTTGCTTACAGATCATATTCCTTTAAGTGAAGTTGCATCGCATCTTACTGAGGAGTTAATTGTTAGAAAGATAGAAACAATCAAGCAATCTTTAATTCAAGATTTTAGTATTAATAAGCCGAAAATTGCTGTGTTGGGACTAAATCCTCACTGTGGCGATGGCGGAGTGATAGGGAATGAGGAAAATTTAGTTTTGAAACCGGTTTTAAAAAAAATATTTGATCAAGGAACACTCGTCTTTGGACCTTTTTCAGCAGATGGTTTTTTTGGAAGCAATCAATACGAAAAATACGACGCTATAATAGCAACCTATCATGATCAAGGATTGATACCTTTTAAAACATTGTCTTTTGGCAAAGGAGTAAATTATACAGCAGGTTTAAATAAAATTAGAACTTCGCCAGATCACGGGACGGCTTATGAAATCGCGGGTAAAGGTATTGCTGATTTCAATTCATTTAAAGAGGCGGTTTATTTAGCTATTGATGTGTTTCATTCTAGAAATCAATATGCCGAAATCAGTAAAAAACCGCTTAGAATAAAAGAAAAACAGTTGTGAACAAAAAAAAGTGAATAAGATTATTAGATTTGCAATAAATTTATATCTTTGCACTCCCGAAGTTTAGGGTCAAATTGTGGTTAAAATGAAGAACACGAAAGAATATTTGATACCTTTTATAGGTTTAAAGCTAGGGAAACATAATTTTGAATATCAAATTGATAATAAGTTCTTTGAAATCTTTGATTACAATGAATATCAAGATTCAAATATCAAAGTAAATGTAGTTTTAGATAAAAAAAGTACATTTCTAGAATTAAGTTTTAAACACAAAGGATACGTAAATGTTCCTTGTGACTTGACCAGTGAAGATTTTAACTTGGCTGTAAAAGGAAAAATGAAACTTATAGTTCGTTTTGGTGAAGAATTTAACAATGATAATGAGGAGTTATTAATACTTCCTCACGGAGAGTTTGAGATAGATATAGCGCAATATATTTATGAAATGATTGTGTTGTCAGTTCCTTTAAGACGGGTTCATCCTGGCGTAAAAGACGGTACTTTGCAAACAGAAGCTTTGCAAAAACTAAGTGAACTTGCTGTAAGCGAAGAGAAAGAAGAAATTAAAGAAGAAGAAAATATTGACCCGCGATGGGACAAATTAAAGCAACTATTAACGGATAAATAATATAGTAAAATGGCACATCCTAAGAGAAAAATCTCCAAAACAAGAAGAGATAAGAGAAGAACACATTATAAAGCTACTGTAGCACAAATTGCAACTTGTCCTATCACAGGAGAAGCGCACTTATACCACAGAGCATACTGGCACGAAGGTAAAATGTATTACAGAGGGCAAGTTGTTATAGATAAATCTGTAGCTGTTGCTTAATACATTACGGTAAATGATATTCGAACTCTCACATCGTGAGAGTTTTTTTTGTTGATTATAATTAGAGCTAATTATAAAACAACACATTCAGAAAAAAATGAAAATTTTTTTGTAATTTTCACGTCTTTTAAAAAATTTTCAAATGGAAACATTTGACTTGAAATAAATGCAACAATGAATACAATCACAGCCGCAATAACCGCTGTTGGTGCCTACGTACCTGATTTTGTACTTTCGAACAAAGTATTAGAAACAATGGTTGATACCAATGACGAATGGATTACTTCACGTACAGGAATTAAAGAAAGAAGAATACTTAAGGATACCGATAAAGGGACCTCTTTTTTAGCTATAAAAGCTGCTCAAGATTTGATAGCAAAAGCTAATATTGATCCTCTTGAAATTGATATGGTGATATTGGCCTCAGCTACACCAGATATGCCTGTAGCTTCAACTGGAGTTTTTGTAGCCACACAAATAGGTGCTACAAATGCATTTGCATATGACTTGCAAGCTGCATGTTCTAGTTTTTTATATGGTATGTCAACCGCATCAGCTTACATAGCCTCAGGAAAATATAAAAAAGTACTGTTAATAGGTGCTGATAAAATGTCCTCAATTGTAGATTATACAGATAGAGCTACTTGTATCATTTTTGGTGATGGTGCAGGAGCCGTATTGTTTGAGCCTAACTATGAAGGATTAGGTTTGCAAGACGAATATTTGCGTAGCGATGGAGTAGGTAGAGATTTTTTAAAGATAGATGCAGGAGGGTCACTTAATCCTACATCATATGAAACCGTAAGAGACAATAAGCACAGTATTGTGCAGGATGGTAAAACTGTTTTTAAATACGCAGTTACTAACATGGCCGATGCTAGTGAATTGATATTAAAAAGAAATAATTTGACCAATACTGATGTTGATTGGTTGGTTCCTCATCAAGCAAATAAACGTATTATTGACGCTACAGCAAGCAGAATGGAACTTGAAGACTCTAAAGTACTTGTAAATATTGAAAAATATGGCAATACCACGTCAGCTACTTTACCCTTAGTTTTATATGACTTTGAGCACTTGTTAAAAAAAGGGGACAACATAATATTAGCAGCATTTGGTGGTGGATTCACTTGGGGATCTATCTATTTAAAATGGGCATACGATAAAAAATAAATTTAAACTAAAAACAAATAATCATGGATTTAAAAGAAATTCAAAATCTAATCAAGTTTGTAGCAAATTCAGGTGTTGCAGAAGTTAAATTAGAAATGGATGATGTAAAAATTACCATTAGAACCACTTTAGAAGGAAATGTAACTGAGACTACATACGTGCAACAAATGCCAGCACAAGTTGCAATTCCTCAGGCAGTAGCGCCTCAGCAAATTGCTCCAGTTGCAGCAACTCCAGAAGCACAAGTTGTAGAAAACGCACATTATATCACTATTAAGTCACCAATTATTGGAACTTTTTATAGAAAACCATCACCAGACAAACCAATGTTTGTTGAAGTAGGTAAATCAATTGGAAAAGGTGATGTTTTATGTGTAATTGAAGCCATGAAATTATTTAACGAAATTGAGTCTGAAGTTTCAGGTAAGATTGTTAAAATATTGGTAGACGATATGTCGCCAGTTGAGTTTGATCAACCGTTATTTTTAGTTGATCCATCATAAAGAAATTTTAAACTAAAAAATTATTTTTGATATCGAATATTTCGAAAATCAATAGAACTTAGATTTAAAATTTACATTTAAAATTTCAAATAAGATGTTTAAAAAAATATTAATTGCAAATAGAGGTGAGATTGCATTGCGCGTTATTAGAACGTGTAAAGAAATGGGCATAAAAACAGTTGCAGTATACTCTACTGCTGATGCTGATAGTTTGCATGTGAAATTTGCTGACGAAGCGGTTTGTATAGGGCCACCTCCAAGTAATTTATCTTACTTAAAAATGTCAAATATTATTGCAGCTGCCGAGATTACAAACGCAGATGCAATTCATCCAGGCTATGGTTTTTTATCTGAAAATTCAAAATTTTCAAAGATATGCCAAGAACACGGAATCAAATTCATTGGGGCTTCTCCTGAAATGATTGATAGAATGGGAGATAAAGCTTCTGCTAAATCAACAATGATTGAAGCAGGTGTTCCATGTGTTCCAGGTTCTGTTGGGATTTTAGAATCGTACGAACAAGCGTTACAATTAGCAAGAGAGTTCGGATTTCCAGTTATGTTAAAAGCTACTGCTGGAGGTGGAGGAAAAGGAATGCGTGCCGTTTGGAAAGAAGAGGATTTATTGAAAGCATGGGAAAGTGCTCGTCAAGAATCGGCTGCAGCATTTGGTAATGACGGAATGTATCTTGAAAAATTAATCGAAGAACCACGTCATATCGAAATTCAAGTTGTAGGTGATGCTTACGGTAAAGCATGTCACTTATCTGAAAGAGATTGTTCTGTTCAAAGACGTCATCAAAAACTTACCGAAGAAACGCCTTCGCCTTTCATGACTGACGAATTGCGTCAAGCTATGGGTGCAGCAGCAGTAAAAGCAGCTGAGTTTATTAAGTATGAGGGTGCCGGAACAGTAGAATTCTTAGTAGATAAGCACCGTAACTTCTACTTTATGGAAATGAATACGCGTATTCAAGTGGAACATCCTATAACGGAGCAAGTAATTGATTATGATTTGATACGTGAGCAAATATTAGTGGCTGCTGGTGTACCCATCTCAGGTAAAAATTATTTGCCACAATTACACGCAATTGAGTGCCGTATAAATGCAGAAGATCCTTATAATGATTTTCGACCTTCACCAGGAAAAATTACTACGTTGCACATGCCAGGTGGACATGGAGTACGTTTAGATACACACGTGTATTCGGGTTATACAATTCCTCCAAATTATGATTCAATGATTGCAAAACTGATTACTACTGCTCAATCTCGTGAAGAAGCTATTAGTAAAATGAGAAGAGCTTTAGACGAATTTGTTATAGAAGGAATCAAAACGACAATTCCATTCCACAGACAATTAATGGATGATCCACGTTATATTGCGGGTGATTACACCACCGCTTTTATGGATACTTTTAAAATGAACGATCCAGAATAAACACTTGTTTGTTGAATAATATAAAAATCCCGTCAAATATTTTTTTGACGGGATTTTTTTTGATACTACTGTTACTATACTATTTAGACTTATAAAAGGAACTAAAGAAGTGGAATGCATTTTTTTATACCATACAAATTATTTAGTTCGGCTACTCTCATGATTTTTTAAAAAGAACCTTCCATCAGTGTAAGGTTCTTTTTGGTTATGGATTCAAATAAATTTAACCAACTGTGTATTTATTACACAGTTTTACATTATTTTTTCTCGTTTTACACAGTACAGACTTAAATGTAAAATTTGTAACTAGTTTAAAAATAGTTAATTATGACAATGGATAGTTGTGTTTTAAAATTGGTATGATTATTCTATTATCATTAGTATTAAAACTAATTATATAATCTTAAATATCACATCACATGAAAAAGTTAATCGTATCAGCAGCAATTGTCTTGGGGAGTTTTTCAACTTTTGCAACACCAGTTCTAAATGCAAATAAAGAATTGCAAACAGTAAATGTGCAAGAGGAATACACAGAAGTTAAATTAGAAGAAGTTCCTACAGCTGTAAAAGAAGCATTAAAAAAAGCATATCCTGAAGCAGTTTTAGATAAGGCTTATGTTAATCCTAAAAAAGAGTATAAACTAGACATTACTATCGGGGACAAAAAAGGAAGTCTTTTTGCAGATGAATCAGGAAAATGGATTCAAAAATAAAGAGTATACATAAACATTAAAAATTAAATATCATGAAAAAGTTAATAGTATCAGCAGCAATTGTTTTGGGGAGTTTTTCAACTTTTGCAACACCAGTTCTAAATGCTAAAAAAGTATTGCAAACAGTAAATATGCAAGAGGAATACACAGAAATTAAACTAGAAGAAGTTCCTGCAGCCATAACAGAAGCATTAAAAAAAGCATATCCTGACGCAGTTTTAGATAAGGCCTATGTAAATGCTAATAAAGAGTACAAATTAGACATTACACAAGGAGACAAAAAAGGAAATTTATTTGCCGACGCAAACGGGAAATGGATTCAAAAGTAGTCTTTTGTGATGTATCGAAAATTACAGTTGGAGACCAGAACGCTACTGTATATGCGGATGTTAATGGCAACTGGATCAATAAATAATTAGGTAATTTTTATTTTTAAAAAAGAGAGATTGTTTTTAACAGTCTCTCTTTTTTTTGAAATAATTAGGACAATACTATTTAAATAACTTTAATTTAGCAGTAAAGTTTAAAACACAATGGCTAAAATTTTGTTGATAGAGGATGATGTGCCTTTTTGTAAGTTAGTAGAAAAATTTCTAGTTAAAAAATCTTTTGAAGTAGTTACTGCATTTTCAGCTGCTGAAGCGAGGATTATATTGAAAACTAATGAATTTGACCTCGTAATCACAGATGTACGACTACCAGATTTTGATGGAGTTTTACTTATGTCTGAAATAAAAGCAATCTTTCCTGACGTTCCCGTATTACTAATGACTGGATATGCCGATGTGAGTACGGCAGTTAAAGCAATAAAAAATGGCGCAGCAGATTATATTTCGAAACCTTTTAATCCGGAGGAAGTTCTGTTGGTAATTGCAAATGCATTGCGACAGGATGAAAATGTACAACCCACTAAAACCGAAAAGAGTCCTAAAAAAGTAAAACAACCTGTAGAGAAATCTAGTAGTACTTTTGTAAAAGGCATTTCAAAAGCTTCATTAAAGCTTGCAGAGTACATACAATTGGTAAGTCCCACTACAATGTCAGTATTGATTATTGGCGAAAGCGGAACTGGAAAAGAGGTGATTGCTAAAAGTATTCATGAAAATAGCGCCCGCAAAAACACCAATTTCATTGCTGTTGATTGTGGATCAATCCCAAAAGAGTTAGCAGCTAGTGAATTTTTTGGTCATGTAAAAGGTTCTTTCACAGGAGCTATTCAAGATAAAATTGGTTTTTTTGAAGCAGCAAATAATGGAACCATTTTTTTAGACGAAATAGGAAATCTTTCATACGAGAATCAAATACAGCTTTTACGAGCTTTACAAGAAAGAAAAATAAAACCTGTAGGAAGCAATAAAGAAATTGCTGTGGATATCCGAATTATTACAGCTACCAATGAAGACTTGAGGGAAGCGGTTAAGAAAGGAGATTTCCGAGAAGATTTGTACCATAGAATCAATGAGTTTTCTATTCATTCTCCTTCTTTAGTAGAACGAAATGAAGATTTAATGCTGTTTGCTGATTTTTTTCTTGAAAAAGCAAATCAAGAACTACAAAAAAATGTCATTGGATTTTCCCCAGAGGTCTTGAGTATTTTTCAAAATTACAGATGGCCAGGAAATCTAAGAGAATTACAAAATTGCATTAAGCGCGCTACGCTTTTAACAGCGGGAGATTTTGTAGAGAAAGAAGCATTACCAGCTGAATTTTTTCAAAGTACAGACAAGCTAAGTGATGATTTTTCGTTATCAGAAAACGAAAAAGAAGCTATTCTAGAAGCCTTGTCCAGAACAAATAACAATAAAACAGAAGCGGCTAAATTACTTAAAATCAATAGAAAAACATTGTATAATAAATTAAAGCTATACGATATCAGTTAATGCAGTTCCTTGTTTAAAAGTGCAAAAAGTACCGGTATTTTATCTTTTAAATCTAGTAGCAAAGCATGAAATTCTTCACTAGAAGTGTCTTTGTTTTCCAATTGGTCTAAAATAGTACTAATGTGTACTGCTTTGATTTGCTTAAACATGGGATTCATTTTATGAGCAATTTCGTTAATAGCAAGACGGTTGTTTGTAAGTACCGCTTGTTCTAATAAGGTCATAGCTTCAAGTGTTCCAGACATGAAAGATTGCAAAATATCATTAAGACCTTGATTATCATTGGGTAAAAAAGCTTTAAGTTCTTTTAATGAATACAGTTTCTCAGGAGTTTTGGTCTTTTTATTTTTTACTTTTTGATTCGGTATTTCGCTATTATTATAAATTGCATGTATGGTATTAAGCAATATTTTTGGGGAATACGGTTTTCTTACCACTGTAATAAATCCAGCTTCTGTATAGTCGGCTAGACTCAAATCATTTCTACCAGTAACGGCAATAATAGGTTGCTTGTCATAATTGGTTTTTTGGGCATTTTGTAATTCTTTGATAAATAAAAATCCATCCATAACAGGCATTTGAATGTCGGTTATAATTAGGTCAAATGCTTGGTTTTCAATCCAGTTCAGTGCCTCAGTTGCTTTGCCAAAAGGATGTACGTCAAAGTTATGTTGTTGCAATACTTCGGTTGTTAATTGCAATAGGTTATGATCGTCATCAATAAGAACTGCAATTCGCTTGCTTTGCAATTCGTTTGTTGGAGCAGATAAATGATCTAGCGTTGTCGTGTCATATTGCAACGGAATTTGAATTTCGAAGATACTTCCTTTACCTAATTCACTTTTTAAGTTTAAATCACCACCTAAAATACTAGCCATTTTTTTAGAGATGGTTAGGCCAAGGCCGGTTCCGCCATATTTTTTTTCAATTTGATCGTCTGCTTGTGTAAATTCTTCAAAAATTAATTCTTGATTTTTTGTCGCTATTCCTATTCCTGAATCTTCAATTAGGATTGTAATTATTTTGGAATTTCTGCTTGCTTTTGCGGTAATTTTAATAAAACCTTTTTCAGTAAACTTGAAAGCATTCCCTACGATGTTTGATATTATTTGTCGCAATCTAAAAGGGTCTCCAATTATTCTTTGTTCTAAATCCGAATCAATATTCAGTAGCAATTCTATTGTTTTATGTGCGTAAACGGCTTGTATGCTGGTACTGATTTCTTTTATACTTTCAGGCAGTGAAAAAGGTATTTTCTCGATAGTAATTTTTCCAGCTTCAATTTGAGTGAAATCCAGCAAGTCTTGAACTAGTTTAGAAATATAGTCAGCTGAACCCTTGATGTTCTGCGTAAAATGCAATTGTTTCGAGCTTAAGTCTGAGTTTCCTAATAACTCTGTGTACCCTACAATCGTACTCAAAGGTGTTTTTAAATCATGACTCACCGTAGAAATCAGTTGTTCTCTGCTGGTTAGTAGTTTTTTTGCCTTGAGATTAGCAGTTTCTAATTGTTTTTTATAGGACTGTGTTTTTGAAAAATCATTTAAAATAAGAATTAAAAATAAGAGCGTCAATACCAGCCCAATAATAGCTGCACTCGTGACTATTTGATTGGTTTTTTGTAATGATTTTTCTCTTTCAGTAAAGTTTTTCGCTGTGTTCGCAATAATTTCTCTTTCAATTGTTTCAAGTACTTTACGCAATTGTTCAGAAATAGAAAGTCCGTTTTGAAGTAGTTTATTTTCCTCTAGGATCAGTAAATTTTTTTTATTTGCGGTCTCCGTTTTTACTTGATTTAAAAGCATTTTTGAAGTACTAATAATAGAGTCTGATTCTTTTTTGCTTAAAGTGTTGCTACTATCATCAGGGATATTTTGGTTTAAATAAGCAACATATTTTTTTAAAACATTGCGCTGATAATCGGCCATTTCCGCTGGATTTTTTACAAAATCTTCTAATTGTAGCTTCCGCATGGAAGACTCCATTTTTGTCAAGTCGGTTATGGCACTGCTAACAGCGGTTTCATCTTCGGTTTTATTTTTTATGGCTTTTAACTGTAGAATGTTTTTGGTTTTTTTAGACAACAAAATCTGAACACTATTCAGCAATTGTACTTGGTCTGGCGTAGACACAGCAGTTTTCAAGGAATCAATTGCAATAGTCAAGGTTCTGGTTTTAGCTACGTACTGCTTAAAATCAGTTTCTGAATCAGACTGAATAGCTATTCGAGCCAAACTTTCTGTTTTGTATAAGTCAGATAATACAGTACTAACTTTTAATACAGCATCATTTTTATCAGAAATACTTTTTTCAGGTCGAGTGAAACTTTTATTTTCGGAGTATAAAAACCACCCAACACTACCAAAGAGGAGTACTAACAGAAGGTAGCCTAGAAAAACTTTTACAGGGATGTAGCTTTTTTTTTGATCCATTTTCAAAGTTAAAAATTGCAAGATACATTATAGTTAAGATAATCAAAATATTCAAAATCGTAACTCAAAAAAAACCTCACTGGGAGGTGAGGTTTTTACTTGTACTATTATTTATAGAGTTTCTTTAAGCCATTTGAAAAATTCAGTTTGCCAAACGAAAGCATTTTGTGGTTTTAAAACCCAATGGTTTTCTTCGGGGAAGTATAGAAATCTACTTTTTAAACCGCGTAGTTGAGCCGCCTGGAAAGCTTCTTGTCCTTGTCCTATTGGTACACGAAAGTCTTTTCCACCTTGAATGATTAAAATAGGTTTGTTCCATTTTTCTACTAAATTCATCGGGTTGAATGTGGTGTATGTTTTTTGAGCAGTGGCATTGTTTTTCTCCCAATAAGCTCCACCAAAATCCCAATTGCTAAAGAAAACTTCTTCGGTTGTCCCAAACATGCTTTGAGTATTGTAGACCCCATCGTGGGCGATAAATGTTTTGAAACGGTTGTTGTGAATTCCTGCCAAATAAAAAACAGAATACCCACCATAGCTCGCTCCCACACATCCTAATCTAGTTTTGTCTACGTAATTTTCTTTGGCCACAGCATCAATGGCTGATAGGTAATCATCCATAACCTGTCCGCCCCAGTCCTTACTGATTTCCTCATTCCAAGCTACTCCATGACCAGGCATTCCACGACGATTAGGAGCTACCACGATATATCCATTAGCCGCCATTAATTGTAAATTCCATCTGTAGGAATAAAATTGAGTCAATGCAGATTGTGGTCCGCCTTGGCAATACAAGAGTGTCGGGTATTTTTTTGAAGCGTCAAAATTAGGAGGAAGTACCACCCAAACTAACATTTTTTTACCATCTGTAGTGGTTACATATCGTTTCTCTGTTTTGCTTAGCGCCAAAGTGGAGTACGTAGTTGTGTTAACATTCGATAGTTGTTTCCAAGTCTTTTTACTCAAATTATAAGAATATATTTCTGAAGCATGATTCATATCGGTGCGTGTCACGAGAATATTTTCACCAGTAAAACCAATAAGATCATTCACATCGAATTCACCTTCAGTTAGTTGACGAACTGTTATGGCTATGCGGGTTGCGCCAGGAAAATTCACTTCGAAAAGCTGTTTTGTCCCATCAACTGGGGCTACAAAATAAACTTTCTTTCCGTCAGTACTCCACATATAATTATCTACTGTGCCATCCCAATTTGCGGTGAGGTTTATTTTTATTCCTTTAAAAAGGACAATGATGTCATTTTTGTCCGCTTCATAGCCATCGCGTTTCATTTGCAGCCATGTCAAATTCCCGCTTGGTGAAAACTGTGGAGTAGTATCATAACCTTGGTTTTCTTCGGTTATGGTTTTTGTTTTTTTTGTCTCAAGATTGTACTCAAAGATATTAGTGTTGGTAGAAATAGCATATTCAGTACCCGCTTTTTTCTTGCACACGTAATAAATATTTTTGCTGTCTGGCGACCAAATATAATCTTCGTCACCACCAAAAGGTTTTTGTGGACTATCAAAATTTTCTCCTTCTTGGATGTCAATTCCTAATGCACTATCCTTATTTTCTTTAAAAAAAACATGGTTGTATTTGCCTTCATTCCAAGTGTCCCAATGGCGGTAATTCAATCCATCGTAGATTTGTACGTCTGATTTTTGAAGTTCTGGATAAAAATCTTTTCCGTGCACTTTTTCAACTTTTACCTCTTCGTGATACACTACGTATTTCCCATCTGGCGAAATATTTTTGTCTTTCAGAATGTCTTTGGTGTCTTTAATTTCAGAAGGATTTCCACCCTGTAAGGGAAGCGCATACATTTTTGATTCCGATTTATTGTCTGAAACAGAAGGGGTGCTTACTTTGTAAATCACATTTTTCCCATCTATGGAGATTCCAAGCGGGGTTATTCGACCTAGTTTCCAGAGTAATTCTGGAGTCATTGTATTTTGTGCCATTGTATTTAAACTGATCATTACTAAGGATATAAAAAGTGTTTTTTTCATGAGTAAAATTGCTTTTTTAGGATGTTAAAAATAGCTCTTTTTTTCCGATTTTAGTCTTGTTGAGTAGTGTTTTTTAGCCCCGATAGAAGTGAAAATCCTTTCTAGTCCTGTACTTGTTTCAGGATTCGGAAACAAGTACAGGACTAGAAAGATTGTAACGGATAGCGGGATTAGCTCCTAAAAAGTATTATTTTTATAAAAAATTTCGAAATGGACTTGAGTTATTGGGAATTGAAAAATTGGTTTACCAATGTAGATTATACCATTGTAGGCAGCGGAATAGTTGGCTTGCATGCCGCCTTACGCTTGCGCGAAAGGTTTCCAGACAGCAAGATATTAGTTTTAGAAAAAGGGTTTTTGCCACAGGGAGCAAGCACTAAGAATGCTGGTTTTGCTTGTTTTGGTAGTCTTTCGGAGATTATAGACGATTTAAGAACACATACAGAGGAAGAAGTTGTTCAATTGATACAGAAAAGATGGCAAGGACTTCAATTATTGAGAAATAAACTTGGGGATGCTGCCATTGATTTTAAACCTCATGGCGGTTATGAGCTTTTTCTAGAAGGAGATCAGGATGTTTTTCAGGACTGTATGGGGAAACTTCCATTTGTGAATGATGTTTTAAAACCTCTTTTTAAAACTGATGTTTTTGCAAAAGAAATAGATCGATTTGGGTTTAAAGGAATACACGAATACTTGATTTTTAATCCTTTTGAGGCACAAATTGATACCGGAAAAATGATGCATGCCCTGCTCAAAGAGGCGATTGCAAAGAATATTTTAATCCTAAATACACGAACGGTTACTGATTTTCTTGACGCTGGAAACCAGGTTACTGTAGCTTTAGGATCGTTTAGTTTTAGTACCAAAAAATTGTTTTTTGCTACTAATGGTTTTGCTCAAAAATTAACACAAAATGCGGTGCAACCAGCAAGAGCTCAGGTTGTTATTACAGAGCCCATTGTTGATTTAGATATTAAGGGTACTTTTCATTTAGACCGAGGTTATTATTATTTCAGGAATATTGACAATAGGATTTTATTAGGTGGCGGCAGAAATCTAGATTTTGCAACAGAAAACACCACTGAATTTGGTCAGACAGAAATTGTACAAAAAAAATTGGAACAACTCTTAAAAGAAGTAATTTTGCCAAATCATGATTTTAAAATAGCGCATAGCTGGAGCGGAATCATGGGAATAGGAACAACTAAGAATCCCATTGTTTCGGCTCTTTCTGACAACGTATATTGCGGTGTGCGTCTAGGAGGAATGGGTGTGGCAATAGGGAGTTTAATAGGTACAGAATTAGCAGATTTACTATAATGGGAACACGAATTACACCAAAAAAATCCAAACAACCCGTCAAAAAAAACACAAGTTCTATTGGCAGTAAGATCAGTAGGTTTTTGCTCAAAGTATTACTTTGGTTTTTTGGGCTATCTCTTTTTTTTGTGGTTTTTTTCAAGTTTGTTCCTGTGCCTTTTACACCTTTGATGGTTATTAGAGTTTTTGAAAATAAACTTGCTGGTAAAGAAGTTTTTTTCAGTCACGACTGGGAACCCATTGAGAATATTTCCATGAATTTACAAAAAGCAGTTATTGCTAGTGAGGATGGGACGTTCCTAACGCATAATGGTTTTGATTTTGTAGCTATGCAAAAAGCTTATAAAAGTAACGAGAGAGGTCGCCGTATAAAAGGGGGAAGCACCATATCCCAACAAACTGCAAAAAATGTATTTTTATGGCAAGGCCGTAGTTATTTGCGAAAAGGTTTAGAAGCTTATTTCACAGTTTTGATTGAACTTATATGGGGCAAAGAACGCATTATGGAGGTTTACCTGAACAGTATTGAAATGGGTAATGGTGTTTACGGAGCGCAAGCGGCAGCTGAACACTGGTACCGAAAAGGAGCTTCAAGTATGACCCCGAAGCAAGCTGCTGGTATAGCTGCCATATTACCCAATCCTCGAAAGTACTCAGCAACTAGTTCATCGTCATATATTAACAATCGTAAGTCTAAAATTGTTAGGATTATGAGAACTGTAGGTAAAGTCAATTATCCAAAGTAGATATAGAGGTTTAGAGTTTAGATTTATAAAAAAAAACCGTAATATCTAGTTAGTAGATATTACGGTTTTTTTGTGTTTTGAAATCAAAAAAACTTTAATATTAAAGTGATATAAAATAAAAAAGCCTCACATTGCTGTAAGGCTTAATTGTACTGGTGGAGAATATCGGATTCGAACCGATCACCTTCCCGAAGGCTTTCGGGACGGTCTATTCAAATGATTTATTTGATATTAAAAATTCAATATATTTTCTGCTTTTCTTCTTTTTGATTTCCATTTCTCTTTTTACAGCTAATGACCGAGAATCAAAATTTTCAAAATAAACTAATACCCAATCTTTAGCTACTCTTGTATAAGTACTTCTACTATTTAAATGATCATTAAGTCTATTTTGAATATTTTCACAGGACCCAGTGTAATATTTATCCAAAGTTTTAGAAAAAATAATGTATGTATAAAACATAGGCTTTAAAATAAAAAAAGCCTCACATTGCTGTAAGGCTTGAATTTTACTGGTGGAGAATATCGGATTCGAACCGATCACCTCTTGCCTGCCAGGCAAGCACTCTAGCCAAATGAGCTAATCCCCCAAGTTGTTCGCAAATATAGTATATAAATCTATCAAAAAACAAATTTTAAAGATAAATTCATTCTTACAAGGAGTTGATGAATTCCGCATTACTTTTTTTAACTTTACCCAAAAAAAGTATGATTTCTGAAAACGCAATGGGTTCCTTAGAGACCAGCATCAATAATAGAGTAGCAACGGTAACTTTTAGTCATCCCTCGAGTAACTCCTTTCCAAGAGAACTATTAAATCGCTTGACAGCTGAATTTAGCATATTAGACCAAAACTCAAACGTGTCTGTGATTGTGATTCAAAGTAGTGGTACTGGAGCGTTTTGTGCAGGCGCTTCTTTTGATGAGCTGCTTGCAGTACAAGATGAGGCTGCTGGTACACATTTTTTCTCTGGTTTTGCAAACTTGATAAATGCCATGCGCAATTGTTCTAAGCTTATTATAGGTAGAGTGCATGGGAAAGCAGTAGGAGGTGGAGTAGGAATTGCATCGGCTTGTGATTACGTGATGGCTACGCAGCATGCCGCTATAAAATTATCAGAACTGGCCATAGGAATAGGTCCGTTTGTAATTGAACCTGCTGTAACCCGAAAAATAGGGAAAACAGCAATGTCCGAAATGACTCTTGCGGCACAGGAATGGAAGTCGTCTGAATGGGCCAAATCAAAAGGGCTCTATGCCGTAGTTTGTGACAGTATAGAGGAGCTGGATCTTGCGGTAAGTAATTTTAGCAACACTTTATCAAGTTATAACCCCGAGGCATTACTGGAAATGAAAAAAGTACTGTGGGAGGGAACGCAACATTGGGACACGCTTTTATTAGATCGTGCCGCTATTTCGGGGAAGTTAGTTCTTTCTGATTTTACTAAAAATGCTTTAGCACAGTTTAAAAAATAGAATGAAATAACGATTCATTCAAATTCATGAGTTAATATCTCAATATAAAATAGCAAAACCCCCGAAAATTATTTTTCGGGGGTTTTTATTGGTTTACAGTTTTAGAATCTATTCTATTTAAACCGTTTTTTGAGCCGTATTTTTAGAATATTTATATCCCGCAAAAATAGCAACTAGTGCCATTGGCAAAAGGTAATCATCTATTGGTGCTGCAGGAGCATCAGTTCCTTCTAGTCCGTCGGCTGTACCATCAGTGTCGCCTGGAGTTTGTGCTAGCATGGTAATACTAGACAGCATAAATAAAGCAACGATATAAAATTGTATTACTATGTTTTTCATGATTTAATTTTAAAATTTTAATTCCAGTATCTGTTTTTTGTTGGCTACAGCCTAAAAAATAGCTTTTTTAGTTACCGTTTTATTATCCTCTGAAGTAATTTGGATTAAAACAGCTTGTTTGCTTGCCGTAACGTTTTTGATACTTGCTGTATTTGCATTTACCTCTTTTTGTTCTGCAATTAAAACGCCTCTTATATCAAAAACGCGGATGTTTTTGATAGCATTTTTTCCTGTAGATACGTTTAACGCTCCATTTTGATTGAAGACCATTACGCTATTTTCATCAAAGTTAGGAGTGCTGATATCTAAAGTTTGGTTGTTTTTGAAAGCAATTTCGAAACGATTTTTAAAAGTTCCCGCTTCACTGCTAAATGTGTAAGAACCTTTTTTTAAGTTTTGCTCCGTTCCTGATTTTAAATCTTTAAGTACAATTTCTTGATTGCCTAAAAACAAACCGTCTACGTGGTCTATGTCAATGGTAAAACTACCTGCAAGTTCTGTTTTAAAACTTAATGGAACAATGTCACTAGAATCAAATGGTAATCCTTTGGCTTGAATAACAAATTCTTCACCTTTTAAAGAGCTGGTTAGAGCAGTTTCATTATCATTGATGTATCTTCCGTCTAATGTATTGTCAATTTCGCTAGTGGCACCATCCATGTAAGCAACCATCATTTGGTTCACAGGTTCAGTACCTTTAAATAGATTCAGCCAGATTCTGTTTTTCTCAGTTGTAGTAGTTTTTAGTATTTGATTTGAATTGTTGGCAGTACGCATTGTATTAGCAAATGCAACTGAATTTGAAGTTGTTTTTACAATAAATCCTTGTCCTACTTGAATGGTTCCGTTTGGTGTAATGCCACCATTCCCCGGCGTACCCACAGCACCAGCCTTAGTGTAGGTTGCATAAGCTGTACCTAGAGCAGCATTTGTTTTTCTCCAAAAATACAATGGTTCTGTAGTGCCGTTTGCGGTGATAAAATCGTCAGCGCTTATAGTAGACGGATACGGATTTCCTACGGCATTAAAAGTACCTGAAGTTAAACCAGTGATGGTGACGTCTCCATTATTTGGAACTCCTTTAAACACTCCATTCCAGATAGTAGGAGTGGTTGGATGATCATTTGGAACACGAATTAAATACCCATTTCCTGATGCAAAATCAGTAGTAGCTGGAGCAGCCACTGGTACATAAATGTTTGTAGTTGGATTATAAGTATAAAAACGATTGTCTAGCGTATTAGGTGAAAAAGCTTTTAATTTTTGACCATTTACTGGTGAAGACCATAAACTGTAATCTAAAAGCATAAGTGAAGCTCCACTTCGGTTGATGGTTATTGCGCCAGTATTGGTATTGGTAGTCCCATTTTGGATCAGATTTGCATTATTTTCAAGAACGAATGAAGATTCTGTACCGTTATTAAACAAACTATTCGCTACAGAAAGATTATTTCCTGATTTTACAGTTACTGTGCTTCCAGAGTCAACGGTTAAATTACCTGCAAGACCTCTATTGCTGTTGATGTTGATGCTGCTGCTGTTAAGAGTCACGTTATTAGGAATTCCAACCCCAGCTGTTGTTGCGTTGCCGGTCCATTCGTTTCCTACATTGGCACCGCCAATAACGCCATTGTATACTAGACTTGAAGCAGCACCATAAGTAGGAGTGGCACCTGCAAGTGATCCAGTTGAATTTAATCGTAGTGTCCCATTTATAGAAGGTGTGCCTGAAAGCGTAAGGGTTCCGTTTGTTGCTAATGTAGCCCCAGCGTTTACAGTAGTACTTCCCAACAATGTTTGCGATTGGTTAAAAGTAACTCCGTTTGTATTTGCTATGATTGCATTTGTATTAGCAGTAAAAGTAAGTGTTCCTGCATTGTTGATGGTTTGAGCTGTTGTACCATTAAATGTTAATGAACCAACTGCAGTTGCAGGACTAAAAGTCAATGTTTGTCCTGTAGCAACACTAATATTTCCTTTGATTGAAACTGCTGAGGTAAGATTCATGTTGAGAATCCCAGTGGTAATTGTTAGGTTGTCTATTGATAAAACCGCTCCTCCAGTAGGACTCTGATTATATCCTGTGGCGGCAATTTCAAGATTTGGGTAAGTTCTTCCTGAAAAAGCGGAAGATATGTTTCCAATTATTTTAAACAAACTTCCTGTTTGAAAAACTACTACTGATGCAGGTTGCGTTTTTTGAAAAGGGTTTGAACCAGCTGCCTGTATAAAAGTAGATCCACTTGCAAATAGCACACTATTGCTTGTTCCGCTGCCAAAAATGCCACCTGTGCTATTTGTGCTTTGCGTTAATATTGCCCCATTTGTGAAAATTAAACCACTTGCATCAGCAGCAGTTATGTTGTTTACAGTATTTGCTGTTGCGCTTGAAAATGTCATAGAACCAGCAACGATTCCAGTTGCTCCTGTGCCAATAGCAATAGTCAAAGGAAACGCACCTCCTGTAATGGCCACGTTAAGTTGAGAACCACTTTCAACAGAAAAATCTGCTCCGCTTAGACCGTTAGTGATGGTTAGTATTTTTGCGGGTGTAGCTGATGTGTTTAAAGTTACATTAGTATTTGTCGCAACTGTAAGACCTCCTATAGTTTGTGTAGGTACATCGGTTACGGTAGTTGTAGCACCGTTATTGAAAACTAAAATATCATTTGCTGCTGGCGTATCTCTGCTAGGGGACCAGTTAGCTGCAAGACCAAAAGAGGCGCTGCCTGTTTGGTTCCACGTGTAGGTAGTTTGTGCGTTAAGTGATGAACTCAGGCTCAAACCCAAAAAGGTGAGTAACACAAACAAAACATTGTTGAGTAAAGTTTTTTTCATAGAAAAAGTAATAAATAAGTGTTAGTTAGTTTCATTCAAATAATTAAAATAAGGATAGGCATTCTCTAATCACAGAGCGCGTAATCTCATATTATTTACTTTTAAATATTTGAAGGCCAAATATATTACTAATAATATTGACAACGCAATCGGTATGTTAATTTATTGTAAATTTTAGTCGGTTTTAACGCGTTATTCTTCTCTATGGTTTTTTTTAAACTTTTGGTTTTATTAGCATTCAAGTGGTTTGATGAACAAAGCTTTTACTACAAGTCAAAAAATCACTAAATTTGCCTCAAAATTAAACTCCGATGAGCAATATCAGAATTACAAAACAATTTAGTTTCGAGACCGGTCATGCCTTGTATGGCTACGATGGCAAATGTAAAAATGTTCATGGACATAGTTATAAATTGTCAGTAACCGTAATTGGTACACCAATTACTGATCGTTCTAATGTGAAATTCGGAATGGTAATTGACTTTACGGATTTAAAGAAAATTGTAAAAGAAGAAATTGTAGATCAGTTTGATCACGCTACAGTTTTTAACGGAACAACACCTCATGTTGATTTGGCGAAAGAACTAATTACTCGCGGGCATCACGTAATTTTGGTGGATTATCAACCCACTAGTGAGAACATGGTTATTGATTTTGCACAACGCATCAGTAATAGACTTCCAGAAGGTATTGCGCTGTTTTCGTTAAAATTACAAGAGACCGAATCCTCTTTTGCAGAATGGTATGCCAGTGATAATGTAAAATCCATTTTGTAACTTCATGCAATTACCCAACAACAAAAGAATATATTTTGCCTCGGATCAGCATTTTGGTGCTCCTACACCTGAACTGAGTTATCCACGAGAACAAAAGTTTGTAGCGTGGCTGGACGAAATTAAAACTGATGCCGAAGCTCTTTTTTTATTAGGCGATTTATTTGATTTTTGGTTCGAATATAAAACCGTTGTCCCAAAAGGTTTCATCCGTGTTTTGGGTAAACTAGCAGAACTTCGTGATAGTGGCATTCCTATTTATTTCTTTGTGGGAAATCATGATTTATGGATGGCCGATTATTTCCAGAAGGAATTGAACATTCCCGTTTTTCATGACAATCAAGAATACACTTTTGGAGACAAAACATTCCTTATTGGCCACGGAGACGGAAAAGGTCCTGGCGATTTAGGTTACAAACGCATGAAAAAAGTATTTACTAATCCTTTTTTCAAATGGCTTTTCAGGTGGTTGCATCCGGATATTGGCGTGAAATTGGCACAATATTTATCGGTCAAAAACAAACTGATTTCGGGTGATGAAGATGTAACTTTTCTTGGCGAAGACAAAGAATGGCTTATTCTGTATTCCAAAAGAAAACTAGAAACCAAGCATTACAATTACCTTATTTTTGGTCACCGTCATTTACCGATGAAAGTTTCCGTTGGAAAAAATGCCGAGTATGTCAACTTAGGAGATTGGATTGTATATTTTACCTATGGCGTTTTTGATGGTGAGAATTTTGAAATTAAAAAGTACGATACAAAGTAGTCTTGAACGTTCAATTTGGCGTGTTTTTTAAAGTAGTTGATTTGTAACAAGAATTAGTGACTTGATACCAATTTTAATCCAATGATGGAGCTTATTAAGGTGGTGATGAAAAATATCCTCCAGAAATCAGCGGGTTCTTTGAATACAAAAATCCCAACAAGAACTGTTCCTACTGCGCCAATTCCTGTCCATACGGCATAAGCAGTTCCTATGGGTAATGTCTGTGAGGCTTTATAAAGTAATAGCATGCTTATAGATAAGCACACTAAGAACCCTATTAACCATACTGTTGCTGTAGTACCTGAACTTTCTTTGGCTTTGCCCAAACAGGTTGCAAAACCTATTTCAAAAAGACCTCCAATTACTAGTAAGACCCAATTCATAATTATTGTTTTACAATTAAAACGGATGGAACACCACTCAACCAAGTGCTTCTTGAATCTACCAATACTTTCCAGCTCTCAAGGCTAATTAGCATTAAATCTTGTTGATCTAGAAACTCTTTTTTAATGATTTTATCTGTTATTAAGCTTATGTTGTTCGGAAATTGTTGCTCTAGTGATTGGATGGCGCTATTCATCACAAAATTAGTATTTAATTTTCCATTGACATCTAAGAGTATAATTTTACAATTATTATTGTAAATTAATTTTTGAACATAGTCCATTAAAAAATAATCCTCAGAACTAAAAATGGGAATAAAAAGTTGGTTTACTTGTTGTAAATCTTTGTCAATAAGGATACCAATTGGCATTTTTGTTTTGGATAAGATTTGTCTTGTTCTTTCATCAAATGGTGAATTTTCAAACAAGCCTTCTTTACCAGTAAACTTATCTATTAAACGATCAGGGTTAATGATTCTGGTGGTAAACCCGATAACTTTCCCTAGGATAGTACCTTCAAAAATAGATTTTCCTAAACCTATCAGCAGTAAATCATAATCTCCTTGATTAGCAACATCAGCAATTTCAGTTTCAATATCTGTGGTGGCCTTGAAGATGGTCGTGATTTCTTGTTTTAGAATTTGAGATTCTTCAACCAAAGGGTGAAAACTGTTTTTTTCTTTGTCCTCTAAATTAAAACTATGTACTTCATCACTCAGAGACAGGTGCATAACGGTAACAGCGGTGTTTTTTTGTTTTTTTACCAAGCTATTTGCAATTCGAAGTAACGATTTTCCTTTTTCATTGTTCCCAAAAGAAATCAGTATACGGAACTTTGTGTCATCTGAAGATTCTACATGCTCACCGCCATCTTTTGTGTTGAAAATATAGTTGATTAAATCAAGTGCAGGTCCCGTCATAAAAGTAGTGACCAATGCCATAATTACCATCATTGTAAATATCTCAGGAGTAAGTACCTTGAGCTCCAAACCAATATTTAATACAATCAACTCCATCAATCCTCGGGTATTCATCAAGGCGCCTATTGTAAAACTATCGCGCCAACTTTGCCCCACAAATTTTGCTGCTAGTGCGCTCCCAAAAAACTTACCTACAACGGCTACAAGAATTATGAAACCCGTTATTTTCCATAAATAAGGGTCGTTTATAAGTCCTATTTCAGTTTTTAATCCAGTAAAAACAAAGAACAGTGGTAAGAGTAAAATTAGGGCAACATCTTCTACTTTTTCTATAAATATGGTTCTAAATTTAGGCACATCTGGCATGATAGCTCCTGCCATAAAAGCTCCAAAAAGAGCATGAATCCCAATTACTTCCGTTGCATAAGAAGATATTATTAACACCAAAAAAAAGATAGCCACAACAGGTTTTACAATGCTGTCTTTGGTTCCGTATAGATCACCAATTCTCTTTAAAAAAGGTTTTACGATATAGATCATTGCAGCAACATAAAGTACTGCGAGCATGATAATGTATAGTGAACTGACAAATGTTCCTGCTTTTACAATTGCAATAACTACTGCTAGAATGCACCAAGCAGTAATGTCATCAGCTGCAGCGCAGGTAATAACAATGGCTCCCAACTTAGTTTTATGTATTCCTCTTTCTTGCACAATTCGCGCCAGTACTGGAAAAGCAGTAATGCTCAGTGCAATACCCATGAACAAACTGAAAGACAAAAATTTCACTCCTTCTGGAGCAAATTGATTATACACAAAATAGGCGAGTCCTATACCTAACGTAAACGGAATGATAATACTGGCGTGACTGATTACAATGGCTTCGTTGGCTTTGTTTTTTAAAACTTTTAAATCCAACTCCATACCTATTACAAACATAAAAAGGATAAGTCCTATTTGGCTTAAAAATTTTAAGTTTCCAAGAGAAGCAACAGGAAATAATGCAGCAGATACTTCAGGGAAATATAAACCCAATAAAGACGGTCCCAAAACAATACCTGCAATAATTTCTCCTATTACTGAGGGCTGACCAATTTTTTTGAAAATCCATCCAAATATACGTGCAACCAGAATGATAGTTATGATTTGCGCTAGTAATATGGCCAATGGATCCTGGAAATTATGAAGCATAGAGGCTATGAAATCTCCCCAAGATCCTTTGTCACTAATAGGGGATACAATTGTTTCATTAGCTTCGAGCGTTTTTCCTTCATTGATAATGAGATACATCAAAAAGAAAAAAACACTGGTTACCATCAAATAAAAAATGGAGTTTTTATGCTTTTTCATAGGCTTAGGATACAAAATATTTTTTTAAAAGTAACAAAGATGATGAAATCAAATGTATAATTTTTACATCTGAAAATTAATTAATTGTAAATATAAAAAACAGCACTTAAAATACTGTAAACACGCGAAAAACTTTTGTGTATAACTCATGATTTGTAGTCGATTTAATTACCTTTGCGCCCAATAAATAGGAAATATGATCAAGTGGTTTAGTTTGGGATTCTGGGAGTTAATTGCTCGTATTGTCCTTAGGAATAGAATTTTAATGCTGTCTATTATTGCTGTAATTACGGCACTTTTAGCATTACAATGGAAAAATATCCATTTTACTTTTACTGAAGCAAATTTATTGCCTAATGACAATATTGTAAACGTTGAGTACGATGCTTTTTTAAATAAATTTGGAGAAGAAGGAAATCTTGTCATTATAGGTGTCAAAGATGATGCTATATTCACCCCAAAGGCATTCGCTTCTTGGTCTAGAATGATGAATTCTTTAAAAAATGATGCCGCTGTAGATCTTGTGGTATCTCTTAATGATTTAAAAAAGCTTCAAAAAAATGAATCCCTGGAAACCTTTGAGTTGGTTCCTTTTATTGACCAAAATAGAACTTTAGATCCTGCCTATTTACAATCCATTAAAAAGGAGCTTATCAATGATATGCCTTTCTATGAGGGTTTGTTATTTAATAAAAGATCAGGAAGCATTCGTTCTGCGGTATACATGGACAAGAAAATTGTAAATACAGCTGCCAGAAAAGATTTTATTTTAGAAAAACTAGTCCCTGCAGTTGAAGTTTTTGAGAAAGAAACCGGAATTGATTTGCGAGTTTCGGGGATGCCATACATCAGGACCTTGAATGCAAAAACCATTACGGATGAAATTAGCATTTTTATAGGAGCTTCTTTACTGGTTACTTCATTGCTTTTCTTTTTCTTTTTTAGAAGTTTTAGAGCCACTTTAATATCAATGATTATCGTAATAATTGGTGTGATGTGGTCTTTTGGGTTTTTAGGATTGTTGAATTATGAAATTACGGTTTTAACGGCTTTAGTTCCCTCATTAATCATCGTAATTGGAATACCGAATTGCATTTTCTTGACCAATAAGTACCATCAAGAATATAAAATACATCATAATAAGGCTAAAGCATTACAACGTGTTACTACAAAGGTAGGAATGGCAACTTTAATGACTAATCTTACCACGGCCATAGGTTTTGCTACGTTTATTGCTTCAAACAATCAATTGTTATTAGAGTTTGGAGTGGTAACATCCATCAATATTATGGCGCTTTTCTTTTTGTGCATCATCGTAATTCCTATTTTTCATAGTTTTATTCCAGCGCCTCAGGAGCGCCACATTGAGCATTTGGACCGCAACTACGTTAAAGTTTTCATGGATTGGATTTTAAGAAATGTAAAATACAATCGATTTTCTATTTATGTAGTGGCTGTAACGTTATTAGTCGTGAGCATTATAGGGATTTATGAAATGCGAATTTCGGGTAGTTTAATAGAGGACATGCCTAAGAAAGAAGCTTTTTTTGAGGATATTGTTTTCTTCGAAAAAGAGTTTGACGGAGTGATGCCACTTGAAATTATGATTGATACCAAACGCAAAAAAGGAGTGATGAAATTGTCTACCCTGAAGCGAATGGAGGAACTTGAGGAAGCTATTGATGAGGTTCCAGAATTGTCTAAGCCTATTTCGATTGTCAATTTGATTAAATATTCAAAGCAAGCGTATTACAACGGAAATCCAGATTATTATGAATTGCCTAGCTCACAGGAACAATCTTTTATTTTATCGTATGCTAAAAATTCGACTAAAAATTCGAAAGATAATGTGATGAAAAGCTATGTGGATGCAACCGGTCAATATGCCCGAATTACTACTTTCATGCGCGATGAAAGTGGCGATAAGATTGCTAAAATAGAAGCTGAAATTCGCAAGAAGGCAGACAAGATTTTCCCAGCCAATCAATATAAAGTAACCATTACTGGAAAAGCTTTGGTTTTCCAAAAAGGAACTGGTTACTTGCTAGATAATTTACTTTCGTCGCTAGCATTTGCTTTTTTGTTAACGGCGCTTTTAATTGCATTTATGTTCCGTTCGTTCAAGATGGTATTGGTTTCTATTATTCCAAATTTACTTCCGTTGATGCTTACCGCTGGATTGATGGGTTTTCTAGATATTCCATTAAAACCATCAACGATATTGGTTTTTGGAATTGCGTTTGGACTTTCGGTAGACGACACCGTCCGATTCTTATCGCAATATCGAGAGGAATTAAAGAAAAATAACTGGAAGATTCGCAAATCAGTGTACGCCACTTTTACGGATGCCGGCTTGAGTATGTTTTATACCTCTATTGTTTTGTTTTTTGGGTTTTCGGTATTTATGTTATCTAGTTTTGGAGGTACCATTGCACTAGGCGGATTGATTTCCTTAACATTATTGTTCGGAATGCTATCTAATTTAATGTTACTTCCTGCATTGGTGCTCACCTTAAATAAAACATTGGCAAACGAACAAGATTTTATTGAACCTAAAATTGACATCATTGAACCAAGTGATGCAGAAATTGACGAATTAGAACAAAAAAAATAAATTAAATCAGTACATGAATTTCACTTCATGCTTTACGATCTTGGTTTTGCAAGGCCACGGTCGTAAAGTACAATACTGCCTGCAACAGATACGTTCAAACTTTTCTCTGATTTGAATTTGACCAAATGATGGCATTTGGCCATAGCCGCCTTAGAGAGTCCGTTATCCTCAGCTCCTAATAAATAGACACAGCGTCTAGGGTGTTCAAATATTTCTAAGTCGGTAGCGCGTTCATCAAGTTCCACGCCTACTAAGCGAGCGCCTTTGGGTAAGTTGTTGTAGAAATCCTCGAAATTTTCGTAATGAAAATACGGTAAAGATTTTACAGCATTGTGCGTATCGCAAGCCTGCTTGGCATATCGATTTCCTATGGTGAAAATATAACTTGCACCCAGGTTTTGGGCGGTGCGCCACAATACACCAAGATTTTCGGGTGTTTTACCGTTTTGGATGCCAATGCCAAAATACTCTGTTACAAAATTGTCGTTCATGCCGCAAAATTACAAAGTGTTTGCAGGTTAATCAAGTTTTTGAACCGGATTATACTCAGAATGCATTACAAGTTTACATCTGACAGAAGTACATTTTTTTTGGAACTGACAATCTTGATAATTGAAGACTCTTAGCCCAGATAGAAGCGGCATCCTTTTATCTCGTTTTTAAGAACGAGATAAAAGATAGAGCGAATAGCGGGAAGCAGCTCCTGATTGACTTAATTATATCTTAAAACTTTAATGGTTAATACCTTGAGTATTTATAGTTCAACTATACGTTATAATTTCTTACCAGTGAAAATCCTTAAAACTAAAATAGCGTAAACTCTTAAAACATAATAAAACTAATTTTAAAGTTAATACCTTTTGTGTGTATTTCAGCATTATTATAAAATTGACAAAACAAATATTCCTACAAATTTTACACTAACTCATAAATAAAATGTACTTTTAATTTCTTTTTTAGATTTATGATATGAATAAATTTTTTGTGTTTTTGCTATTCTCATTTTCTCTATCAATATATGCTCAGGGCGAGGCTAATATTTGGTATTTTGGTGAACGTGCAGGATTAGATTTTAACAGCGGTACTCCAGTTGCATTAACTAACGGAAAACAGACTACTTATGAAGGTTCTGCAACAATATCAAACAGTGCTGGTCAATTGTTATTCTATACTGATGGTGTATCTGTTTATAATAAAAACCATCTCTTGATGGAAAATGGAAGCGATCTAAGAGGTAATAATACCAGCACACAATCTGCTATAATAGTAAAAAAGCCTAAATCTTCCACGATTTATTATATTTTCACCTGTGATGCTCAAGGGAGTAATGAAGGAATAAAGTATTCTGAAGTAGATTTATCTTTAAATGGGGGATTAGGAGCTGTTACTTCCAATAAAAATATTCTATTATTCACGCCAACTACTGAAAAATTAACAGCAGCTTTAAATAGAACGGGAGAGGGAGTATGGGTAATTACTCATGGATATGGAAGTAATAATTTCTACTCATTCTTTGTAGATAACTCAGGAGTAAATTCTATCCCAGTTATTAGTAGTGCTGGTGTGGAAGTAGCAGGAGCTCAAGATGCTATTGGAAGCATGAAAGTGGCTCCAACAGGTGATAAATTAATTTGTGCTAATTTATCAAGTTTAACCGAACTGTTTAATTTTAATAACCAAACTGGTGTCGTAAGTAACCCTCGATTGATTACGAATAAACCAAAAACTTATGGTGTAGAATTTTCACAATCTGGAAAAATTGCATACCTAACAACCGGAAGTGATATTCCGAAGAAATTTGAGCTGAATCAATATGATTTAACAGCTATTAATATCCCTGGATCTGAAATCAATTTAGTTACTACAATCTACAGGGAATCTAGCCCACTTGCCTTGCAGTTAGCTCCTGACGGGAAAATCTATGTAGCCAATGACCTAGTTCCTTATTTAAGCGCTATTGCTAACCCTAATGTTTTGGGTATTGGATGTAATTTTCAATTAAAAGCTGTTGACTTGAAGGGTAGACTTTCGTATGCTGGTCTGCCCCAATTTACACCATCTAATCTTCAAGTTACTATAAAAATACAAAATAACTGTTTGGGCGAAAGCGCTTCTTTTTCATTAGATAGCAATCGAGAAATTATTGCTGCGCAATGGGATTTTGGTGATGGCAATTCCTCCACTGATCTCAATCCTAATCATTTTTATTCATCAATAGGAAATTACACCGTTTCCGTAAAAGCAACATCGAATACAGGTGTAACAACAGAAACTAAAAACATTGTTATTTACGAACTTCCTACAGCCTCTCAACCACAAAATATCTCAATATGTGATAACAATAATGATGGTTTTCATGCTTTTGATTTGACATCTCAAAATGCTGTAATACTTAACGGTCAAGATCCCAATTTATATAAGGTTGATTATTATGTTAATGCTGCTGACTATAATGATAATTTAGCCATAAATAGCCCATCTACATACACAAACACAACAGCCTACTTACCACAAACGATAATTGCTTCAGTAACAAACAAAGCTAATCCGTCTTGTAAAAGCAGTACTTCATTTTCAATTTCTGTTAATGAAAGACCTATTCCAGAAATTTCCACTGCTATATCAAACTATGTAGTTTGCGATAATACGAGCATTGGCAATGATACTGATGGACGTGTTCTATTTGATTTAACTCAAAAATCTTCAACAATTTTAAAGGGACAGTCAGCGACTCAGTTTTTACTTAGTTATTACAAGGACATTGCTTTGACGCAAAATATTACAGCGCCATCAGCTTATGCAAATGCCAATGCAACGGAAACGATTTATGTAAAAATGTATAACAAAAATGATCCAATTTGTTTTGCAACAACATCTTTCAACATACAAGTGAATGCATTACCTACTATCAATCAAAATGTTGATTTAAAACAATGTGACGATGATATTAATGGATTTACTGTTTTTAATTTAGAGGAAGCAATCCCAAAAATAACAGCTAATCCTACAAACGAAAGCATCACTTTTTTTTCAAAACAAATTGATGCACAAAATAATCGCAACCCAATAACTAATCCCACTAATTATAGCAATCAAATAATCAATAACGATATAGTTTATGCACGAATTTCAAACTCCAATGACTGTTCTAAAATTGCAACAATAAACCTAATAGTTTCTACAACACAAATTCCGATTAATTTCGTTAGAAATTTTACAGTTTGTGATGATGCCGTTTTGGGTACCAATACAGACGGTATTTCTAATTTTGATTTTAGTAGTGTAAATAAGGAAATAAAAGATCTTTTTCCTATAGGACAGCAACTAGATATTACCTACTATCGCAATCTTAATGATGCTTTAATAGAAAAAAATTCAATTTTAGATATTGTAAATTACAGAAATATAGGGTATCCCAATTCACAAAAAATTTATGTTCGAATTGATAGTAAACTTAACAATGATTGTTTGGGTTTAGGTTCTCCTATTCAGTTAACTGTTGAAATAATACCAGTTATGCAACTTATTAAGGAAATACAATGTGATGACAACCACGACGGCTTTTTTGCTTTTGACACCTCTACAATTCAAACTCGATTATTGAATGGTTCAACTAACGTCACTTTGAAATACTTTGATGAAAACAATAATTCTTTATCAAGTCCGCTACCCAATCCTTTTGTAACTCGTTCGCAAATAATAAAAGTAGAGGCAACCAACAATTCAATGACTGCTTGTTCCTATGAAACAAAATTAGAATTCGTGGTTTCGGATTTACCAGAAGCCTCTCCTATTCCGTCCAATTTATTAATTGTTTGTGATGATGAAATCGATCCCACTCAGCAAGACGGAAAATATGCTTTTGACACTTCGACCTTTCAAAATACCATTTTGAGAGGTCAAACAGGAATGATAGTCAAGTATTATGATGCTAGTAATAATTTACTTTCAAGTCCATTGCCCAACCCGTTTGTAACCAGCTCACAAAATATAAGAGTAGAGGTAATTAATTCAAATAATGCGAACTGTAAAGCAACAATGACTATACCATTTGTAGTTCATTCATTACCGCCAATAAACTTGACTGGTGAGGAACGACTTTGCAGCAATATTAGGAATTCTACCAAAGTAATCAATGCTGCCCTTGTTGATGAATTATTAATAGATAATTACACATATGAGTGGACTTATAACGGAAATATAATCAGTGGCGAAACAGAATATACTTTAACAATTGACAAAACGGGAACCTATACCGTGAAAGCAACTAGTGTTGACGGATGTTCTAGAACTAGAATAATTATAGTTTCTGCATCTAATATTGCTAAAATAGAAAACATAAAAATAGAGGATCTTACTTCTACTAATAGTATCCATGTTTCCGCAACGGGTACAGGTGACTATGTATATGCCTTGGATGACGAAAATAGCTACTATCAATCAGAAAATCTTTTTACTAATGTTAGTGCAGGAATGCATACGGTTTATGTAAAAGACTTAAATGGTTGCGGAATTACCTTGCAAGAAGTAGCAATACTTGGAATACCGAATTTTTTTACTCCAAATCAAGATGGGTTAAATGATTATTGGAATATAAAAGGTGTCAACAATAACTTTAATGCTAAAACAATTATTTATGTTTTTGATCGATATGGTAAATTAATAAGCAAGTTAGATCCTTTAAATCAAGGTTGGGATGGAAATTTTAATGGGCGACCTTTGCCTTCTGACGACTATTGGTATACGGTAGCACTAGAGGATGGTAGAATTTTGAAAGGACATTTTACCTTGAAAAGATAAAACAACAAGCACAATAGGCTATAAATTAAACTTTAATTTATTATTTTAATTAGTAAGCCTAATTTTTAATTAATTAGAGATTTCTCAATTCCGATACTCTCTAGCCCCGATAGCAGCGGCATCCTTTTATCTTGTTTTTAAGAACGAGATAAAAGATAAAGCTAATAGCGGGAAGCAGCTCCTCATTCCTAAATTTAACACAAGGACTTTTCAAACAAATCATTTATATTTGCAGTTCAGTCACGAGACAATTTTTAATATCAACAATTCACATAAAATGAGACATACAAAAGTTAAAGACTTACTAAACAGTACAACGACGCTTCATGAAGTAAATGCAAAAGGATGGGTGAGAACTTTTAGAAACAATCAATTTATCGCGTTGAATGATGGTTCAACAATCAATAATATTCAATGCGTGGTGGATTTTGAAAATACGCCAGACGAAACTTTAAGAAGAGTCACGACTGGTGCAGCGGTGTCTGTAACAGGAACTTTGGTAGAAAGCAAAGGAGCTGGTCAAAAATTTGAAATTCAGGTTACAAAATTGGAGATTTTAGGAGACTCTGATGCTGAGAAATTCCCAATGCAGCCAAAGAAACATTCGCTAGAGTTTTTGCGTGAAAATGCGCATTTGCGTGTGCGTACCAATGCTTTTGGAGCTATTATGAGAGTACGCTCAGTACTATCATTTGCAGTTCACAGCTATTTTCAAGAGAAAGGTTTTGTATATGTTAATACGCCTATTATCACAGGATCTGATGCTGAGGGTGCTGGTGAAATGTTTAAAGTAACTGCTTTGCCATTTGACGGAACACCAAGAACCGAGGACGGAAAAGTAAATTACAAAGAAGATTTCTTTGGAAAAGAAACCAACTTGACAGTTTCTGGACAACTAGAAGGAGAAACTTTTGCAATGGCTTTGGGTCAGATTTATACTTTCGGACCAACATTTAGAGCCGAAAACTCAAATACTTCTCGTCACCTTGCTGAGTTTTGGATGATTGAGCCAGAAGTTGCTTTCAATGATTTGAATGACAACATGGACTTGGCTGAAGATTTTATTCAGTACGTGATTAAGTATGCATTGGACAAATGTTCGGAGGATTTGAAATTTTTAGAAGGTCGTTTGTTAGAAGAAGAAAAATCAAAACCACAAGCAGAACGCAGTGAAATGGCTTTGCTAGACAAATTGAATTTTGTTTTAGAGAACAATTTCAAACGCGTTTCGTATACGGAAGCTATTGATATTTTAAGAGATTCTACACCAAACAAAAAGAAAAAATTCAACTATATCATCAACGAATGGGGCGCTGATTTACAAAGTGAGCACGAGCGTTACTTGGTAGAAAAACACTTTAAATGTCCGGTAATCTTATTTGATTATCCAGCCAATATCAAAGCGTTTTACATGCGTTTGAATGACAATACAGAACCTGGCAGAGAAACCGTTCGCGCCATGGATATCTTGTTCCCTGGAATTGGAGAAATAGTTGGAGGATCTCAGCGTGAGGAGCGTTTTGATGTTTTAGTCGAAAAAATGAAAGCCTTAGGAATTGATGAAGAAGAATTGTGGTGGTACTTAGATACACGAAGATTTGGATCAGCAGTTCACTCTGGTTTTGGACTTGGGTTTGAAAGATTGGTATTGTTTGTGACCGGAATGACCAACATTCGTGACGTAATTCCTTTCCCAAGAACACCAATGAATGCAGAATTTTAATTAAAAGGTTCAAAGTCACAAAGGTTCAAAGTTTTAAAACAGAAATACAAAAAATAATTATAATTCATCAAAATACGTTACTTCGTAACTTTGTTACTCAGTAACTCAGTCCCTTTTTTTATGCTAAAGCAATTCTTAAATTTAAAATTATCACAAAAATTATCTCCACAGCAAATCCAGCTGATGAAGTTAATACAATTGCCTACGCAAGCTTTTGAGCAACGTTTACTTGAAGAAATGAACGAGAATCCTGCACTGGAATCAGGGAAGGAAGAAGATGAATACGAAAAAGACGAGTTCGAAAACGAAGATTACGATGATTATGATGATGCTGAATCAGAGCGAATAGAAGCTGAAGATATCAATATAGATGAGTATTTAAGTAACGATGAAACGCCTGATTATAAAACTCAGGCAAATAATTATAGCGATGATGATGACGAGCGAGAAACTCCTTTTGCAGCGCCAGTAAGTTTTCATCAAGATTTAATCAATCAGTTGAATACTTTTATCTTGAATGATGAGGAGCGCGAAATTGCTGAATTTTTGGTTGGAAGTATTGATGATATGGGATATATCCGCCGCAGTATAGCGGACATGGTTGATGATATGGCATTTACTCAGGGTATTTACACCGATGAAAAAATGGTACAGAAAATGATGCATGTTATTCATGAGCTAGAACCATCAGGCGTAGGTGCGCAAGATTTGCAAGAATGCCTCTTGTTGCAACTCAAGCACAAAACGCCAACAGAGTACGTGGAACTAGCCACTGATATCATCGAAAATCAGTTTGATGCCTTCACTAAAAAACATTACGATAAATTACTTCAAAAGTATGGTGTCTCTAATGAACAGCTTAAAAAAGCCATTCACGAAATTGAGAAACTGAATCCAAAGCCAGGCGGATCTTTTACCGGAAACAACAAAGTAACCGAAAATGTAGTTCCTGATTTTGCCATTAGAATTGTAGATGGTGAACTAGAATTGACTCTAAACGGTCGGAACGCACCATCGCTGCACGTTTCCAAAGACTATCAGGAAATGATGCAAACCTATAAGGATTCCCGCGACAAATCAGCGCAGCAAAAAGATGCAGTGCAGTTTATCAAACAAAAACTGGATTCAGCTAAATGGTTTATTGATGCCATTCGTCAGCGTCAGGAAACTTTATTTGTAACCATGAACGCCATCATGCATTATCAAGAAGAATTTTTCCTAGATGGTGATGAAACCAAGTTGAAACCAATGATCTTAAAAGACATTGCTGATATGGTGGGTCTTGACATTTCTACCATTTCTCGTGTGGCCAATAGTAAATACGTAGAAACACCTTATGGCACTAAATTGATCAAAGAATTCTTCTCAGAAGCTATGAAGAACGACCAAGGCGAGGATGTTTCGACATTAGAAATCAAGAAAATTCTACAAAACACCATTGAAGAAGAAGACAAGAAAAAACCATTGCCAGACGATCAACTGGCCGAAATTCTTAAGGAAAAAGGGTATCCAATTGCAAGAAGAACGATTGCAAAATACAGAGAGCAACTCGACATTCCTGTAGCAAGAATGAGGAAGAAGATGTAAAATTGCTGACTTAGAAATACTAAAAAGGGGAAATTTGTTTTAAACAAACTTCCCCTTTTTTTTATAAAAGAATAATTCCCCTTATTTTTTCTCCTGATCTTTCCGCATCGCATGATAATAAGCGGCACGGCTTAAAGGTTCATATTCTTCAGTTTCACCTAACATCACCAGTTTGTCATTATCGGTTTTACGAAAACTGTAGTTGGCAAGATTTCCAGTTCTAGTGCACACCGCATGTACTTTCGTTACATACTCAGCAGTTGCCATTAAAGCAGGCATGGGACCAAAGGGATTTCCTTTAAAATCCATGTCCAATCCTGCCACAATCACTCGGATTCCTTGATTAGCAAGATCATTACAAATCTTTACAATTTCATCATCAAAAAACTGTGCTTCGTCAATGCCCACCACATCACAACCTTGTGCCAGTATAGCGATATTTGCAGCAGCAGGAACCGGTGTAGAGCGAATTTCATTGGAATCATGCGAAACCACCATTTCCTCGTCATAGCGCGTGTCTATTGATGGTTTGAAAATTTCTACTTTTTGCTTGGCAAATTGCGCTCTTTTCAAACGACGGATTAACTCTTCGGTTTTACCCGAAAACATCGAGCCACAAATGACTTCGATCCAACCAAATTGTTCTTTGTGATTTACTGTATTTTCGAGAAACATTTTGTTTTTTTCTGACTTAAAAAATGAATAGTTTTTATTACTTTGTAATAGAATTTTAGACTTAAAAATTTTATACTTTTACGTCGTTTCAAAAGTATACAATTTATATCAAATCCTGGATTCGGGAACACTTATTTCAAAAAAATAAAAGTATCAGATTTCTAGAAACGGATTTTGAAACAATACAACAAAGCGCCCAAAACAAATTACAAAACAATAAAAATTACCTAAAACGCTATAATGTCAACAGTTATGAAAAAGAAATTGGAAGCCGATTTGATCAGCATTGCACACCGAATATTACAGCTAAAAAATAAATCCGACATCAATCAATTGTATTTTGAGACCCAAAAACTGTATGAAAAACTTACTGTTTTACGCTTTGTGGAGGAGAATTTTGGGGATGTAAAACCTACTATTGGACTTGCTGCAATGACAGACCAAGTAGTTGAAGTTTTTGAAAAACTTGATACACCTATTGATAATGAAACTGTTGCAGTTGATAACGAAAATACAAGTACTGTTGAACCTACAGAAGATCTAGTTCCTGAGCCAGAAGTAAATCAAGAGGTTCCAGAAGAAGTGACACCAGTAGAAGAAGCGATACCAGTACTAGAAGAACCAGAACAAGAGCTAACAGTTGAGGAACAAGTTGTAGAAGTAGCTCCTGAAGAAACGAATACGGATTTAGAAGAAGAAATTATCGAAGAAATTCCAGATCCAGAGTCCTCAACCGATTTAGAAATAGAAGTAGAGCAGCCAGTAATTGAAGCAGAGTTTAAGCCAGTATTTGAACTTTCGCATGAGATAGAAACGGTTGAAGAAACTCCTAAAAAAGCAAATCAAGAACCTATTCAGATTTCTTTTCAGGATTTATTAGGAGGTGATTACCATGATACGCTTTTTGTAAAAAAACAAGCAGTTGAAAATACGCCTGCAATAGAGCGCCTTGAAATCGAGGAGGAAGTTGCTGTTGAACCTGACACAACGCCAGAGCCTGTTGCAGAAAGCACAAATGAAATACCAGCTGTAAAAGCAGTTTCATTAAACGATAAATTGGCCAAAGGAATAAACATCGATTTGAATGACCGTTTGGCATTTATCAAACATCTTTTTGGGAACAGTAGCGAAGATTACAACAGAGTTTTAAGTCAGTTGAACTCTTTCAATACTTTTTATGAAACTCGTGATTTTGTTCTTGAAATGGTGAAACCGGATTATAACAATTGGGTTGGAAAACAAGATTACGAAGACCGTTTTATGGATATCATCGAAAAGAAATTTTTGTAAATCCAGCTCCTTTTTGAGCAATCAATTTGAACAATTACAAGCAATTGCTTGTATGCAACCTTTATGACCATGTCAAAATTATATATCGTTCCTACACCCATCGGCAATCTCGAAGACATGACTTTTCGAGCCATTCGAATACTAAAAGAAGTCGACCTGATTCTTGCCGAAGATACCCGTACGAGCGGCAAATTGTTGAAGCATTTTGAAATTGGCACGCACATGTACAGCCATCACATGCACAACGAACATAAAACCGTTGAGAACCTTATTTCAAGATTGAAAGCGGGTGAAAACATCGCTTTGATTTCTGATGCGGGAACGCCAGCCATCTCTGATCCTGGTTTTCTTTTAACGCGTGCTTGCATAGAAAACGGTGTTGAAGTAGAATGTTTACCTGGAGCTACGGCGTTTGTACCCGCTTTAGTAAACAGTGGTTTGCCCAATGATAAATTTATTTTTGAAGGTTTTATGCCTGATAAAAAAGGGCGTCAAACCCGTTATTTGGCTTTAGCCGAAGAAACCCGAACGATGATTTTATATGTCTCACCGCACAAGTTGGTAAAAACTCTAGTGGAGTTTAGTACTTATTTTGGCGATGACCGTCATATTTGTGTTTCCAGAGAATTATCAAAATTACATGAAGAAAATGTGCGCGGTACGGTTAAAGACGTTGCAGCACATTTTGATAAAACAGCCCCAAGAGGGGAAATCGTGGTTGTTGTTGCAGGTAAGCCTGTGACAAAAGAACCTAAGAAAAGTAAATTTTCAGGAGAGGAGTTACATGAGTAAGGATAAAGTAATTATTATTGGTGCTGGTTTGTGTGGCTTGTATACTGCTTATTTACTACAGCAAAAAGGATTTGAGGTTTTAGTTTTGGAAGCGAATGATCGAATAGGTGGCCGCATAAAAACTGTTACTGCCTCAACTGGAGTTACTGTCGAAATGGGTGCGACTTGGTTTGGAAACCAACACCGCAATCTCTTAGCATTAGTTCACGAATTCAATATTCCCTACTTCAGACAGCATACTCAAGGTATTTCCCTATTTGAAACGATGTCCTTTGTACCACCACAAAAATTTGAAATCTCAGAGGCTGAAGAACCTTCGTTCCGAATAGAAGGCGGAACCAAGGTATTGATAGAGCAACTCATCAGTAGAGTTAGCATCGAGCACATAAAAACACAAACTAAAGTTACCTCAATAAAAGAGCAAGGCAATCAATTAGTTGTGACAGATACCAATGGGAACAGCTACTCTGCTGACAAAGTTATCAGTACCGTTCCACCTAATTTGGGGATTAATACTATAACTTTTGAACCCAATTTACCCGATAATTTAGTTCAAGTAGCCCACAAAACGCATACGTGGATGGGCGAAAGTATTAAATTTGCAGTAGCCTATACAACTCCTTTTTGGAGGGTGCAAAATTACTCAGGAACGTTATTCAGCCAAGCAAGTATTATTCAGGAAATGTATGACCATACTTCCTTTGATCATTCCGGTTTTGCTTTGAAAGGATTTTTAAATGCGGGAACGTCTGTACTTTCTAGAGAGGAGCGCCAACAAAAAGTAATCACCCAATTAACAACTTTTTTTGGTCCCGAAGCAGCAAATTATGTTTCCTATCATGAAAAGGTTTGGAGAGAAGAATCTCTAACATTTCATCCTTACGACCAACTTGTTTTAGCACATCAAAACAACGGCCACATTGTTTTTCAAAAACCGTTTTTGAACGGAAAACTGTGTCTATCTGGTTCAGAAACCGCTCTGCAAAACCCTGGTTATATGGATGGCGCGGTTGCTGCCGCAAAAACTATTTCATCTCAATTTTAATATTTTTGATTATGACAATCACCACTTTTTTAGAAAAATTAAATACAACGCCAGAATCAATCGCATTTGCAGATACCATTGCAGTTATTGAGCAGCATTATGATTTTGAACCCACTGCGTTTGAGAATGGGACTCAACACAATGCTGCTGGTGAAAACTCAGGTTCTTGTAAAATATTTGCTTTTGCAGAAATGCAGGGACTAACTCCAGAAGCAACTTTAGCTTGCTTTGGCGCTTACTATTTTGAAGATGTTTTAGGAAATCCTGACGGGACTGATCATCAAAACATTCGCAATTTTATGAAAACGGGCTGGGACGGTATCGCTTTTTACGGCAGTGCTTTAACGTTGAAATAAAACAGCTAAACTACCTTTTCGATACTACTTCATATCGAAATTTCAAATTTATAATTAAACATCAATATGCGTTGGACTCTTAAACCAAATCCACCTGAGGAGACTGTGAAACATTTGGCGAAAGCCTTAAATGTAGAAGACTTCGTGGCTACTTTATTAGTGCAACGTGGCATTACCACTTTTGAGGAAGCTAGAGCTTTTTTTCGTCCAAGTTTAGACAATTTACACGATCCATTTTTGATGAAAGACATGGATAAAGCAGTGTCTCGTATTGAAACAGCGATTAAAAATGGTGAAAATATTTTGGTTTTTGGTGATTATGATGTAGATGGTACAACTGCTGTTTCGCTAGTATCCTCATATTTAAAGACTTATTATCCAAATGTGGCTACCTATATTCCTGATCGCTATGATGAGGGTTACGGGGTATCTTTTAAAGGTATTGATTTTGCTGATGACAATGAATTTACCTTAATTATTGCATTAGATTGTGGTATTAAATCCATAGACCATGTCAATTATGCCAAGGCAAAAAATATTGATTTTATCATTTGTGATCACCACAGACCAGGTAATTCTTTGCCTGATGCAGTTGCAATTTTGGATCCAAAGCGAGACGATTGTACCTATCCCTATGACGAGTTGTGTGGTTGCGGAATAGGTTTTAAACTTATTCAAGCTTTAGGCAGTAACCGAGAGCAAAGTATTTCTGATTTGATTACGTACCTCGATCTTGTAGCAGCAGCCATTGCTGCCGATATTGTTCCAATGACTGGTGAAAATAGAGTCTTGGCATACTTTGGCTTACAGGTTATTAACAGTGATCCCAGACCAGGAATTAAAGCAATCATTCATCAAATAAAAAAACAAACATTGGACATTACCGATGTAGTTTTTATCATTGCACCCAGAATTAACGCCGCAGGTCGCATCAAACATGGCAACCACGCTGTGGAATTGTTAACCGAATTTGATTTTGAACAAGCACAACAATTTGCCTCTGAAATTGAAGCCTACAATGTGGAACGTAAGGATTTAGACAAATTAATCACTAAGGAAGCACTGAAACAAATAGAGAATAATGGGGAGAAAGAACGTTTTACGTCGGTTGTTTTTCAAGAAGATTGGCATAAAGGTGTGATTGGAATCGTTGCTTCTCGATTGATAGAAACCTATTACCGTCCGACACTTGTTTTTACTAAAAGTGGTGATAAGTACGCTGCTTCGGCTCGGTCTGTAAAAGGATTTGATGTATACAATGCACTTGAATCTTGTGCTGAACATTTGGAACAATTTGGAGGTCACATGTATGCAGCAGGCATGACATTGCTTCCAGAAAAATATCAGGAATTTAAAGAGGCTTTTGAAAAAGAAGTTAAAAATACGATTCATCCTGATTTGTTAACACCAGAAATTGCTGTTGATGCTGAAATTAATTTTACGGATATTACGCCAAAACTTATTCGAATACTCAAACAATTTGAACCTTTTGGGCCTCAAAATATGACTCCCATTTTCCTAACTCAAAACATCAAAGATACGGGCTATGGAAAAACAATGGGACAAGAAGACGATCATCTAAAACTTTTTGTAAAACAATCCCGAAGCCTCGGCACCGAAGGTTTGGCAGCCATTGGGTTTAATTTAGGAAACAAAATCGAATTAACTGCACATCAAAAACCTTTTCAAGCCGTGTATTGTATTGATGAAAATGAGTGGAACGGTAAAGTAAGTTTGCAATTGCGTCTAAGAGACATTAAAGCACAAAATTAGAATCGATGAAACAAAATGATCCGTACTCCGCATTACGCTATAAAGAATTTAATATTTTTTTATTACTCCGTTTTGCGATGGTTTTTGGCTGGTCTATGCAGTTTATTGTCATAGAATGGGAAGTTTATAGTTTGACTAAAAGTCCCTTATCATTGGGTATAATAGGTTTAATGGAGGTTATTCCAGCAGTAGGAATGGCCTTATTTGCGGGTCATATTGTAGATCAAAAGGAGAAAAAAGGATTGCTGTTTAAATGCATATTAGGTTTTGCAATCATTAGTTTGGGGTTATTTTTATTGACGTGGCCTCCTTTTATAAAAGATTTTGCAACCCAATCCATTTTATATTCTATCTACTTTTGTGTGTTTTTAGGTGGATTAGTTCGTGCTTTTCTGGGACCAACCATATTCTCTCTTTTGGCCTTAATTGTTCCTAAAAAAGTGTACCCAAATGCGGCTACATGGAGCAGTTCTGTTTGGCAAATTAGTTCGGTTTTAGGGCCTGCAGTAGCGGGTTTCTCAATAAATTGGATTGGCGTTCATTGGTCTATGTGTATTGTTTTAGGCTGTTCGCTTTTTGCGTTACTGGCTTTGACTCAAATTGGAACCAAACCTATTTTGAATCCAAAAATTGGTGAGCCTGTTATGGAAAGTTTAAAAGAAGGAGTCAAATTTGTGTTCAATAACAAGACTATTTTAGGAGCTTTGTCGCTGGATATGATTGCTGTTCTTTTTGGTGGTGCTGTAGCTCTTTTACCAATTTTTGCACAGGATATTTTAAAAGTAGGACCGCAGGGATTCGGTGTTTTGAGAGCTGCTCCCGCTGTTGGCGCTTTTTTAATGTTGATTATCTCAGCATACATTCCTTTTACAAAAAATGCTGGAATGAAATTATTGGTAGCCATTTTTGCGTTTGGAATTTGCATCATTGTTTTTGGACTATCCTCTATTTTTTGGTTGTCTGTTGCGGCTTTATTTTTAAGTGGTGTTTTTGATGGATTCTCGGTGGTGATTCGTCAAACCATTCTACAACTGAAAACTCCTGATCACATGCGCGGTCGTGTAGCGGCTGTAAATTCAATTTTTGTAGGTTCATCAAACGAATTAGGGGCTTTTGAAAGTGGCTTAACGGCTAAACTGATGGGCACTGTGAGTGCAGTGGTCTTTGGCGGAAGCATGACTTTAATTACTGTTCTTTTTACAGGTATCGTATCTCCAACTTTTAGAAAATTAGACCTGCAACAAGATGTTGAAGATCATGAAAAAAGCGAAGAATAATTTTTTTTGAAATGAGTACCTCATAGTCATTACTTAAAAGACGATTCCCATTATCATTCTCAAACTATTTTATGTCTTTTTTAGCTTTTATTATTTAGAATAAATATAAATAATACGTATTTTTGTGTCAAACGGAATACAGATGCAAGAAATAAAACAGATCTATCGTAATAATTTAGGCAGCGCTTTTTACTGGAAAAAAGACAATGCAGTTCTATGGGATAAAGTTCAACTTATTTTTAGAGAAACGGGATTTTATTTTACCCAACAAGAATTGCAGCTATTTAAGTGCTGTATTGACGAGAGTTACCTCCAAAACAATTGTTGTGCCTCTTGTGAACTAAAAAATAGATGTCATAAATTTTTATTGAAAACGCCTTGTTCTCAAATTGATTTGGCCGTTTCTATGGAGGAATTAAATGCTGTAAAAGATTTAGTAGAAGGAACTTTGTTTAAAATTAAGTTAGAATATTATCTTTTTGGAGAGGGAATGAATTGACGTTTTCTAATAAATTTCAATCCTACTTTTAGACACAAAACTGAAGTAGTTCTATTGCAATGAAGCACTTCTTTTACAATAGTAACGTCATAAAATCTAAGTCAACTGTGGTATTTTAGTTTGCCAATATAAATTAGAGTTTTATCAGATGGTATTGCGTAACAGGAGTATGAAATTGTAGTCTAATAAGGAAACCAATTTAAACTTTATAATTATGATTTTAACAACAACTAATTCTGTAGAAGATTACAAAATATTAGAGTATAACGGCATAGTGTCAGGTACAGCCATCAACATGCAAAAAATGGGTTTAACTTTTAGCATGCAAAAATATTATGACGGAATTAGTGAAAGTATAGCAGAAGTAAGAGAGAAGGCATTTGCCAACCTAAAAATAAATGCCGAAAAAATGAATGCTAATGCAGTAGTAGGAATTCAAGTGGATGTAGAGCTCAAAAGCGGCGAAGGATTAATCACTGTAATGATAACGGGAACAGCAGTGAGTGTTGTGAAAAGATAGGTAGCCGTGAATTCTTTTTTTCTAAACTAGTTTAGCATTAAATTAATCTAACTACTAGTTTATAAATACTACAAAACCGCCTCGTTTTGAACAAGGCGGTTTTAAAATATTGATAGTATCTGTTTGAGACTTTTGAAATCCTTTTAGTGTGATATTTTATTTGTTTTAATTACGATTTCAAAATTAAAAATCATGTTAATTCATAATTAATGCAATAATGTGATATCGAGTTTTAAATTTTTCTTAATCTATAGATTTATTCATCAATTCTGTAATAATTGATATCGTCATCAGACTCCCCACCAAATACAATATTGTTATTTCTAAATGTTGCAGGATATTCTTCCATATGATGTTCTAGTAATCTTTTTGGCAAAGAATGTAATATTTTTAATTTTTCAAATATAACGGTACAATCATCTTTAAAGTATTTATAGGTACCTCGATGTTTTTTTTCGATATTATCCTTTGTGAAAATTTGTTCAAAAGTACCATTTGCATTTATGATTAAAATATTTTTTGCTTCTTTGTCATAGATATTTTTATAACTACCAATAAATGACACTGTATTATTACATTTATCTTTATTTACACATGAGAAACAAAACAAACAGATTGAAAATATTTTTATGTAATTTACCATAATTAATTTATTTTTAACTTAAAATGGAAGTACTGCTCAATTGTTGAAAGGGGTTTGTTGAAGTTACTTCCTAGCTGCACGAAGTCTCATGACTTCGTAAATATTTAAAGGATTCATGATACGTAAACTTACTAAAAATCTCCTGACTTTTTCTAAAAATGTATTGTAAAATCTATAGTTTTTCATTTCAATTCATAAACTCTAGGCTAATTAAAAAAACGCTACAAAATAACCAAACCGCTATTTTGTAGTGTTTTACAGATGCAATAAAGCAAATAATAGTAAATGTGCCACTGGAAAAGTCTAGAAAACTTTATCATATTACATTTTTTAAAGGCTTTTAAATTCGCAAAGTTATGTGATTTGGCTATGATTTACGATAGGTTATTTGCTCTTGAGATTGCATAGGTTTCTGTGAAAAACGATTTACATCGATACATATCATTATTCCGACACTGGACAAACATTCATAGAATTAACTTCATATAACATAACATTCCCTTTTTTCTTCTCAGTAAAATCAATAATGTAAAACACTTTTAATTGTGTAAACAACTGACATATAATGTCATTCTGTTCATATTTTTTTAAAAAATTTATTCCAATTATATGTTCTTTATTTTTTTTAAAAAATGCTTTATTTACTATCCTCACTTCAGAAATTATATTTGCATCCTTTTTTTCCCAATTTTTAAACTCTGGGTGTTGAAAGTAAAGTGCTAACTTTCCTGGTAAAACAAAATTATAAGCTCTTTCATCAAAATTATTTGGTTTAATTCTAGTATCAATTGAGTATTTTCTTTCGTTGATTTTTCCTTTGAATTCAATATAAATAGTGTCGGACTCTTTGAGAGAATTATAGTTTTGGCTGAACAGTTTTATTGAAAAAAGCAGCAATAGTAACAAGTATTTTTTCATGTTATTATGATTTAGTTTTTAAACCAATATTTTCCGCTCGTAAACATAATCTAGATTGCTTGATGCTTTAATTTTTCAATGCTAGCTTAAATTAAGGTAAATTTTGATCCATAACAGGCATCACGAGCGGGACACGCGCGCGCTTTGGGGGCGGTATCGAGTTATTCTATTGAATAGCATAGATTTAAATTTATTGCCTTATACAGCAAAACAGCTCTATCTTTTTTTTCTGAATAATCAATTATGTAAAATGTTTTTAATTGATTAAATAACTCACATTGGACATCCTGATAATCAAACTTTTGTAAGGCATCAATTTCAACAATCTTTCTTTTGTTTTTTCTTAAGAATGAACTAGTGACTTTTTTTATTTCAATAGTTTTTTCTGGATTCTTTTCAATTTCAAAAGAAAAAGAATTTTCTTTATTTTTCATATAATTAAAAATATATCTTCGGTTTTTAAATCCATCTTTTTCTTCAGGAAAATCTATTTTTATTTCAAAATCTCCTCCCCTAAAAGGAATATATATGGTATCCAACTTTTTAATGTATTCATAACTCTGCGAACGCATAAGAAATGAAGTAAATATGAGAATTAGAATAAAGAAGTGTTTCATAAAGATTAAATATTAAGGTTGTAAATCATCATGGCCATATTTTATATAAGTAGCTAATAATTTCCACTGATCCGAATTTAATGGAAAATCTAATTGAAAGCAACTTGTTTCCCCTAGGCCATTTAGACTAATATATTTGTAATAATCATACCAATTCCATGAGGATGAAGTTGGTGGCGTAAGAGTTATAAACATGACTCTTTCCTCAGCTTTATTTCTGCCTGCTTGAGTTGTAACTAAATCTCTTATTTCTCCCAGCACTTTTTGCATTGTAGGAATCATTTTGCCGTACATAAAATCGTGCTGTTCGTTAGGAGTAGGATACATGGTGTTTAAAATTGTAGCAAAATTTGCACCAAAGCTAGGATTAGCAGCTTTTGAAAAAAGATAAGCATGAATACATTCATGTAATATTGTTTTTGCATTTTCAATATCGATTTGGGATTTTGTTGTTCCTGCAATAAGTAATTGTTTACTAATTCTTATCGTCAAATTTTTGGTAACAGGATCTTCACTGGTAGTGGCGTTTACTTCTGGTTTAGAAGTATCATTATCTGTAAATACTCGATCGGCTATTTCAAATTTAACGTTTATTCGGCTTTTATCTCCATCAAATAGGTCAATAAAAAGTTTTTTAAACTCTGGAGAAGTTTTTAATGCATCATATAGTTTATTAAACTTTTTATCCTCTTCGGTAACATCTTTTATTGATGATCTATCAATATTGAATGGTGACTTAAAAGATGATTCTACATCAAACTTTAATGATGGATCATCAATCATTTGTGATAGCATCTCTCTAGCAAATTCTATTTCATCGGGGTATGCAATTAAAAAATTACTTATTTCAGCCTTTTTAGCAGTATTCCTACTGCTATTCCACCAGTTTTGTTGATTTAGATCTAGGTATTGCTCAAACTGAACAAGTGCAATATTTGCATTAGCACCTCCGCCTCCAGCGCCATTTGTGAGATTCATTAATTGATTAGGTACTGGAGCGCTATTGTCGTATGAGCTTACGAATGGACAAATAGTAATTATTAGTACCTCATAGTATGCTTTTTTTGAGTCTGTACATTCTTGACCAGGTGAATGGCCAGCACTAGAACCACAATAATGTGTTATTATTGATGTCGTTGAGGTACAATCATCTGCAGTTTTTGCTGATGTTGAATTAGCTTGCTTTTGAGATTGACCATTTATTATCCTACTCTCTGTTTTGATCTTTTTTTTAATGTCAAGTATTTGGATTTTCCCTGAAAAAGTATCGATATTTAGGTAATGGATAGGAGTGTCAGGAATGTATTTTAAATACCCTACTTTTTCTGTATCTCGATCTTTTGTAATTACATAGTACATAAAATACGGGTTTTTTGTAGAATAATTATTCAGCAATAGTAGGTATGTGGTGTATTCATCACCCTTGACTATTTTAGTGAAATATACATTCGTTTTTTCAGTAGCCTTTTGTAGTGTGTTTTCGGAGTAATTAGACTTAAAAGTTTCTGTATGGTTACGTATTATAGGGTTCTTAATTATTGAAAGTAAATGATCCATGGTTACTTTCTCAGTATTAATGTAATCTTTTGTTGTTGCTTCACTGTCTATGATAGCTTCTTCGGTACTACATGATTGTGTAAAAATCAAAATTAATACTGTAAAGAGGCTATTTGCCCTTAACCTAAGTTTGTTTGTTTGTTTGTTTGTTTGTTTGTTTGTTTGTTTGTTTGTTTGTTTGTTTGTTTGTTTGTTTGTTTGTTTGTTTCAAAATGTTTAATCTAAAGTTAGTTTTAATTTCTTTACCAATGTTAAAAAATTAAAGGTATATCATATTGTGTTACGTTTACTTTAAAATCTTATAAAGGCATTTTTCAAAATTAAAATATTAGTTTCATTTCATTTTACGGTTTTTATGTTAAAATTTTACGGTTTTTTGCTTTTATTTTCATTTTTTATAAGTTAAATCTTAAAATAACAAAAGTGATTATCTATACATAGCTTTATTTTAAAAAATATTGCGTCCATATATAGTACAAAAAAACCGCCTTGTTTGAACAAAGCGGTTTTAAAATATTTGTATGTAAGTTTTACACCTTCATGATTTCGGCTTCTTTTACTACTAAGAGTTCATCAATTTTTTTGATGTACGTATTAGTTAAGTTTTGAACTTCTTCCTCTGCACTTTTACAAATGTCTTCTGAGGTGCCGTCTTTTTCTAGTTTTTTGATGTCGGTATTGGCATCTTTACGCGCATTACGAATTCCTATTTTAGCATCCTCGGCCTCTGACTTTGCTTGTTTGGCTAAATCTCTACGACGATCTTCTGTCAAGGGTGGAACACTTATAATGATGACATCCCCGTTGTTCATTGGGTTAAACCCAAGATTTGCAATCATAATTGCTTTTTCAATAGGGTGTAACATGTTTTTTTCAAACGGTTGTAACGTAATAGTTCTAGCATCAGGAACACTGATTTTTGATACTTGAGATAATGGTGTTGCTGATCCGTAATAATCTACAAAAACACTTCCTAACATAGCAGGTGATGCTTTTCCGGCACGAATGTTTAAGAATTCTTTTTCTAAATGAGCAATAGATCCTATCATGGATTCTTGTGTACTATCTAATATAAAATCAATTTCTTCAGTCATAATTTTAGTTTTCAGTTTTCAGTCTCAGTGTACGGTTTTGCCATTGCAGCAGTTGTTCCTTGTGACTGTCTATTATATATTAACTACGGTTCCTATATTGTCTCCTTCGCAAATTTTGAGCAAGTTTCCTACTTTGTTCATGTCAAAAACTACAATAGGCAATTTATTTTCTTGGCTTAGTGTAAAAGCCGTTGTGTCCATTACATTCAATCCTTTTTTCAATACATCTTCAAAAGAAATAAAATCAAATTTTATTGCCGAAGCATTTTTTTCTGGATCACAATCATAAACACCATCAACACGAGTTCCTTTTAGGATCACGTCAGCATTGATTTCAATTCCTCTTAAAACAGCAGCAGTATCTGTTGTGAAATACGGGTTTCCTGTTCCAGCTCCAAAAATTACAATTCTACCTTTTTCAAGGTGTCTGTCGGCTCTTCTCTTAATATAAGGCTCTGCAATGGATTCCATTTTTAAGGCCGTTTGCAAACGGGTTTTCATTCCTTTTTCTTCAAGAGCGCCTTGTAAGGCCATTCCGTTTATTACCGTTGCTAGCATTCCCATGTAGTCTCCTTGCACTCTGTCCATTCCTGCACTAGCACCAGCTACTCCTCTAAAAATGTTTCCACCACCTATTACAATGGCAATTTCTACTCCTTTGTTATGAATTTGCTTGATTTCATCAGCATATTCAGCGAGTCTTTTTGGGTCAATTCCGTATTGTAAGTCGCCCATTAAAGCTTCCCCACTTAATTTCAGTAGAATTCTTTTGTATTTCATGTGTGTGTTGCGTTGATTGGTGCAAATATAGAATTTTCTTTTTTTTTAATATAATCTTGATTGTAATTTATAAACTAAGTTTTTCAAAGGATTTTTTGGCAGCTTGGTAGCCAATATTAAATACTTGGTCCATCTTTATTTTACTGGTTTCAAAGGTGCTGTAAAGACATAAATCCTTAGGTTCAATTACCCAATCACACATATTAAATTTATGAATGTTCGAGTTGGCCGAAAGGATGTCAAAGGCGCGCGTAGTTACTGCTTTAATAGAGCGTAAATCTTTAGCTTCAATTTTTTGAATTGGACTCACATAAATACCAATAATAGTTTCACATTGTCCTTGTAAAACATCTGTGGGGAAATGGTTGAGTATACCGCCATCACTATAAATATTACCATCAATTTCATATGGGGATAGAATACCTGGAAATGCTGATGAGGCTAATATGGCATCAACTATTTTTGTTTTTGGCCCAAAAATTTTAAGTTTTCCTCGCACCATATCTGTGGCTGTAATTTGTACTGGAATTTTCAGGTCTCCTATTGTGGCATCTTTAAAAACAGATTCAAAATAGATTCTAAAAGACTCTGAGTCTATCAATCCCGCTTTTTTAAAAGTTAAGTGTTTCCAATGAAAAAGATAAATAGATTTAAAAAATTCTAAAATTTCTTCGGGTGTTTTGCCCCAGGCATATAGTGCTCCCACAATAGAGCCTGCACTTGTTCCAGCTACTTGGCTGGGTTTTATTTTTTTCTCTTCCAGAAATTTTATTACACCTGCATGTGCTAAACCTTTTGAACCTCCTCCAGAAAGAACAAGTCCTATTGATTTTGTTTTAAGATCCATATTCGCTATTTGTGCTAAAATTACTCTTTTTTATAGAATGGAGAATGATATATATCAACTTTAAAAATCAATTTTTGTAGTAGCTTTGTAAAAACAAATCAAATATCATGAAAATTACTGTAGCCAAAGCCTTGTTTAACAGTCTTTCTTACGCTGAATATAGAAAAAAAATCACCGATTTATTATTAGAAAAAAAGTCTACTGGACCCGTACAGTCTATAGATTTAACGCATTACAGTGAGCTCAATGAAACCCGTATGAAGCGCCTTGATAAAACCATTGTGCTTACCGAAACTACAATTCAAGAGTTACAAGCGTTACAAGAAGAGTATATCTGGTTGGTTATTTCAGAGGGTTGGTGTGGCGATGCTGCTCAACTTTTACCCGTATATCATAAAATGGCCGAAGCAACGGACAAGATTGATTTAAAAATTGTACTTAGAGATGAAAACCTAGAGTTTATGGATTGTTTCTTAACAAATAAAGCGCGTTCCATACCTATTCTAGTAATTATTAAAAAAGAAACAGGTGGTGTATTAGGACATTGGGGGCCAAGACCACAAGTGGCAAAAGATCTAGTTTTGAATTATAAAAAAGAGTTTGGTGTTATTGACGAAAACTTAAAAACAAATTTACAACTCTGGTACCACCAAGATAAGGGACTATCTACTCAAAACGAATTGATAAATTTAATGCGTGAACTTGATAAAAGTACCCTCTAGTTTAATGAAATCAACGTCTAGAGGGATACATTAAACGGATTTAAAATTTTTTTGATTTTTTTAGTTTTAAATGAAAAAATAATCGTAACTTGCTCATTGCTAACCAAGTCTACTTTTTAGTTTGCTTTTTTTATAGGTGTTTGTCTGTTGTTTAACAATAAAAAAACATTATTATGAAAAAATTATTAGAAAGGGTTTATGATTACTTATCTTTTGCACTTTTTGGTGGAAAACATTTGCCTAATTATTAACTAATGACTGTGACCTTTAGTATAAGTTAGTTTAAAACTATAGGTCTTGAAAATGAAAACACATGATAAAACATAAAATGTATTTATCATGTGTTTTTTTTATTGTAAATAGTATTGTTTTCTAGAAAGTTTTCAACGCCAATCCCAAAGTAATACTCTCAGTTTCTTTTTGATTTTTAAAAGCAATATCATAGTGGCTCATTTCTATAAAAAGAACCAAATCATCAGTAGTTTGAATCCCCAAGCTTATTTTTTTGTAAGCACCATTTAATTATCCTCTGCCAAGAGTAGTTCCTTTTCCTAGTTCAAGTTGTAATGCAATACGGGTTTCATCACTACTTTTTGGACTCAATCTAAGATTCGCAAAAACCGGTTCTAGAACAATTTTTTCAGACTATTTCCAGTCTATTCCGGTATGTATTCCTAGCGCTATCCATTTGTTAGGTTCTAAACCAATGCCTATTTTGCTATTGATTCCATCTGGTAGAAACCAACAAGTAACAGTATATCTATTGTTATTTTATGCTCCATTATTTTAATTTCCTTTTATATGATGGTAACATCAAATTGAACGAAGAAGCGTGTTTTGTTTTGGGAAAAAGTAAAAAATGGGAACAATAATAAAATAATGAATAACCTCATTTAAAGGGTGTTTGAGGTAAGACTTTCTTCAAAATCAAGAACGTTAATGCCGTTTTTAACATCATAATCGCCTATTTTTGTGCGTCTTAAAACCGTTAAGTGAGAGCCAGATTGCATAGCTTTTCCAAAATCAAACGCTAAAGAACGAATATAAGTTCCCTTGCTACAGACTACTCTAAAATCTATTTCAGGAAGGGCAATTCGGGTAATTTCAAACTCGTGTATGGTAGTTTTACGGCTTGCAATTTGAATGCTTTCTCCGGCACGTGCATGCTCATACAAGCGTACACCATCTTTTTTTATTGCCGAAAAAATAGGAGGTACTTGATCAATTTCGCCAAGAAATTGTTTTACTGTTTCGTGAATTAATTCTTCGTTGACATGTGCAGTAGGGAAGGTTTGGTCAATTTCTGTTTCTAAATCATAGGATGGCGTTGTGGCCCCTATGTAAAAAGTTCCTGTGTATTCTTTGGCTTGACCTTGAAGTTCTGTAATTCGTTTGGTGAATTTTCCGGTACAAACTAATAATAAACCACTTGCTAATGGATCTAAGGTTCCGGCATGGCCAATTTTGAATTTTTTTGGCAAACCTACTTTATTAATCAAAGCATATTTAAGCTTATTTACCGCTTGAAAAGAAGTAAAATGCAAAGGTTTGTCAATCAATAAAATTTGACCTTCTAGGTATTCATCAGCTGTTTTCAATAGAAATTATTTTAAATACGAAAAGTAAATTAATAAAAACACACCCACAATAATACGGTACCAGCCCCATGGCTTAAATCCATATTTTTTTATGATTTCAATAAAAAACTTTATGGCAATCACAGCAACAATAAAAGCTACCACATTACCAATTAAGAAGAGCAGAATGTTTTGATCTGATTTCAAAATGAGTTCGTAGCCTTTCATTTGTGAACTTTCATACGTTTTTAAAAACACAGAATAACAGGTCACTGCCATCATAGTAGGTACCGCTAGAAAAAAAGAAAATTCTGCAGCAGCATGACGGGATAGACCTTGCTGCATTCCACCTATAATTGATGCGGCAGATCTACTCGTGCCTGGCATCATAGCCAAGCATTGCCAGAAACCTATGGTTACTGCTTTTTTTATAGAAATGTCTTCTTCCTTTAAAACGGTAGGATTTTGAAAATAGTTGTCAATAAATAGTAAAATAATACCACCAAGGATAAGAACTATAGCAATAGGAATAGGATTTCCTAAGATGGCTTCTATTTTATCATCAAATAATTTCCCCAAGACAAGCGCAGGTATTACAGCGCAAATAAGTTTGAGGTAAAAATTAAATTTAGAAAAATCAAAGAATTTTTTCCAATACAATGCTACTACAGCCAATATGGCTCCAAATTGTATAGAAACTTGAAACAGTTTCACAAAATCGTCTTCTTGTATTCCAAAATAAGAACTCAAAAAAACCATATGCGCGGTAGATGATACCGGAAGATATTCAGTCAATCCCTCAATAATAGCTATCAAAAAAGCTTGTAATGTATTCATTTATGCTTTTTTTGGATTTTTTAAAATAGCGTAAATGGTTATCCCAAAACCTATTAAAACGGTTGTTGGCGCTAGTCTAATTCTTCTAAAATTGAATACTTCTTCATTAAAAACTGTTGGGTCTTCACTTCCTCCGCCTGACATTAGAATAAAACCTAAAGCAATAACTCCAAGTCCAATTAATAGAATTTTGTAGTTTACTTTCTCAAACAAAAATTCATTTTTTTTATCTTTATCTTCCATTTGTAAATGCTGTTGTTTTTTACTTAACCCTGTAACTGAGAACTGCGACTGAATACTAATAAAGGTCGTCAGTTCTTAAATTTAAAAATCGTTGTGTGGCAAAATAAGTACTCAACCAAGTAATTAAAATTCCAAAGCCTAATACCGCTACTAGTACCAATGCAATAAGTCCTTTATCTTCAAGGATTCCTAGGTTAGGAAAACTGGTTTCTACATAAATCAAAACACCTATCAAAGCTAATACTGCAAGTGCCGCACCTATGATACCCAGTTTAACACTGCGCATTACAAATGGTTTACGGATGAAAGATTTTGTTGCACCCACCATTTGCATCGTTTTAATGATGAATCGGTTAGAGTGTATGGATAAACGCAAAGAGCTGTTAATTAATAAAACGGCAATAACAGCAAGAAAACTACTTACTATCAAGATCCACATACTTACTTTTTTGATATTGTCATTCACTAAATTAACAAGTTGCTTGTCATATACAATATCAGATATCATAGCATTTTTTCTAAGACCAAATTCTATTTTTGCAATGCTGTCTTTTACTACGTAGTCTCCTTTTAAATGAATATCATAAGAGTTTTGCAAAGGGTTTTCACCTAGAAAAGTCATAAAATCTTCACCTATAATGTCAGTATGTTCTTTTGCAGCGGCTTCTTTAGTTACATATTTGTATGTTTTCACAAAAGGACTCCCTTTTAATTGGGTGCCAAATTGTTTGACAATAGTATCATTAGCTTCATTCTTAAAGAAAACAGTCATAGCAATGTTTTCTTTAAAATCATTGGCTAATTTTTTTGAATTAATGATAAATAATCCTAAGATTCCTAGCAGAAATAAGACTAAAAATACACTTAATACTACTGAAAAATAAGAGGAAATTAAACGGCGTTTTTGAAAATTATCAAATGAAGAACTCATAGTTTATTGAAATTATTGGGTAAAAATAATAAAGAAATTCTTTATTTAAAGTTAATAACGCTCAAAGTTTTAACTTTCGTACAATAAACGTAAATTTGGCACCTAAAAATAGTCATCGCAATAAAACTTAGAACCTTTGTTACTCAGTTGCTCAGAACTTTATAAAAATGACTTGAGTTTACGAGAGCATGACTCCATTTAAACAAAAATAAAAAATAGGAATGACTTGAGTTTACGAGAGCATGACTCAATTAAAAAACAATAAAAAAAGGAATGAAATACAATCCCAACGAAATTGATGCCAAATGGCAAAAATACTGGCAAGAAAACCAAACATTCAAAGCCGAAAACAACGCTGATAAGCCTAAATATTACGTTCTTGACATGTTTCCTTATCCATCTGGAGCGGGCTTACACGTAGGGCATCCGCTAGGATATATTGCCTCTGATGTATTTGCTAGGTACAAAAGACACCAAGGGTTTAATGTATTGCATCCTATGGGTTACGATAGTTTTGGCTTGCCTGCTGAGCAATACGCTATTCAAACCGGTCAGCGTCCAGAGGATACCACTCGTGTGAATATTGACGGTGGTGTGGACAAAGAAGGAAACCAAATTGCAGGTTACAGAAAGCAATTGGACAAAATAGGATTCTCTTTTGATTGGAGTCGCGAAGTGCGTACTTCAAATCCTGATTATTACAAGCACACACAATGGATTTTTATCCAATTATTCAATTCTTGGTACAATAAAAACAGCGATAAAGCAGAAGATATTTCAACCCTAATTGCCTTATTTGAAAAAGAAGGTAATGCAACTGTCAATGCAGTTTGTGATGAAAATGTAGATCCTTTTTCGGCCGAAGAATGGAACGCTTTCGCAAAAGATACTCAGGAGAAAATCCTTTTGCAATACCGATTGACGTATTTGGCGGAGACGGAAGTTAACTGGTGTCCAGGATTAGGAACGGTTTTGGCCAACGATGAAATTGTAAATGGAGTTTCGGAACGTGGTGGATTTACAGTAGTTCGCAAGAAAATGACCCAGTGGAGCATGCGCATTTCAGCTTATGCAGAACGTTTGTTGCAAGGTTTAAATGATATTGACTGGAGCGAAAGTATTAAAGAAAGTCAAAGAAACTGGATTGGGAAATCGGTTGGTGCGACTGTAGAATTTAACGTTCAGAATTCTGATTCTAAAATTGCGGTTTTTACAACAAGGCCCGATACTATTTTTGGAGTTACGTTCATGACCTTGGCTCCGGAACACGAATTGGTTTCTCAAATTACCACTGCAGAACAAAAGGCAGAAATAGATGCTTATATCGAAAAAACGTCAAAACGTTCCGAAAGAGAACGTATGGCTGATGTGAAAACCATTTCAGGAGTATTCACAGGAGCTTTTGCAGAACATCCTTTTTCGAAAGAACCGATTCCAGTTTGGATTGGTGATTATGTTTTGGCAGGATACGGGACAGGCGCAGTTATGGCGGTTCCTTGTGGAGACGAGAGAGATTATGCTTTTGCGAATTTCTTCAAAGGGCAAAACGGAATGCCAGCCATCAAAAATATCTTTGATCAAGACATTTCGGAAGCGGCTTACGGAGCCAAAGAGGGGTTTCAATTGGTCGATTCTGATTTTTTAAATGGATTAGACTATAAAAAAGGAACTCAAAAAGTAATTGAAGAACTAGAAAAAATAAACCAAGGAAAAGGGAAAATCAATTACCGTTTGCGTGATGCGGTTTTCTCTCGCCAGCGTTATTGGGGAGAGCCTTTCCCAGTATATTATGTAAATGGCTTGCCGCAAATGATTGATGGGCAGCATTTGCCTATCATTTTACCCGAAGTAGAGAAATATTTACCAACCGAAGACGGTCTACCGCCTTTAGGAAACGCGGCAGTTTGGGCTTGGGACAGTGTAAAAAATAAAGTGGTCGAAACGAGTTTGGTTGATGATACAACTATTTTTCCTCTTGAATTGAATACTATGCCAGGTTGGGCGGGAAGTTCGTATTATTGGATGCGTTATATGGATGCGCACAACGAAACCGAATTTGCAAGCCAAGAAGCGCTAGCCTATTGGGAAAGCGTAGATTTATACATTGGCGGAAGCGAACACGCAACTGGTCACTTGTTGTACTCTCGTTTTTGGAATAAATTCCTAAAAGATAAAGGCTTTGCTCCAACTGAAGAACCATTCAAAAAACTGATCAATCAAGGGATGATTTTGGGGGAAAGTGCTTTTGTTTATCTTGTTATCTTGCGCTCCAAAACAACTTTAAGTAATTCGTTTTTAAATGAAAATGACTCAAATAACAGCAATATTGAAAATTTATTAGAAGCAGCTACCTCGCCAAAATCTCTTGTAATAAGTGAGGAAATTTATAATGATATAAGAATTAATGGAAATAATACCCTTGTAGATGAATGGATTAAAAATAAAATTTCTGGATTGAATAACATTCAAATTTATTACTCCGCTGAAAGTATAATGAAAACAAGAGTTGATATTTCTCTATTAATCGGAACATCTAATGTTATTGATAAAGCGAAGTTAAGAAATTGGATGCCACTATATAAAGATATTCCTTTTCTTCACGAAGATGAAGACTATATAGTTAAAAGAGAAGTCGAAAAAATGTCAAAATCCAAATACAATGTCGTGACTCCAGATACTATTTGCGAAGAATATGGAGCCGATACCTTGCGTTTGTATGAAATGTTTTTAGGACCATTGGAACAAGCGAAACCTTGGAACACAGCAGGAATTTCCGGAGTTTTTGGTTTCTTGAAAAAATTATGGCGTTTGTATTTCGATGAAAATGGTTTGATTGTTACCAATGACGCACCAACGAAAGACAACTTGAAATCATTGCATAAAACCATCAAGAAAGTAGCTGAGGATATTGAAGGATTCTCTTTCAACACTTCGGTTTCACAGTTTATGATTTGTGTGAACGAATTGTCTGCTCAAAACTGTCATTCTCGTGATATCTTAGAACCTTTAGCAATTGTAATTTCGCCGTACGCGCCTCACATTGCTGAGGAAGTATGGTCTTTGCTAGGTCATGAAGGTTCGATAGCAGCGGTGCCTTTCCCGGTTTTTGATCCAAAACATTTGGTAGAAAGTGAGAAAGAATATCCGGTTTCTTTCAACGGTAAAATGCGTTTCACCCTAGTTTTACCTTTGGATTTAACCGCAGCACAAATCGAGGAAATCGTAATGAAAGACGAAAGAACCATCAAGCAATTAGATGGTAAAACACCAAACAAGGTGATCATTGTTCCGGGGAAAATAATTAACTTGGTGGGATAGCCTATCAATTTCAATATTTAAAATTTAAAATTCCAAATTCCAATTTCACGATTGGGTTTGGAATTTTTTTTGCGATATTTTCTTCAAATCTAGTAGTTTGAATTTTTTTTAAAACTTTTGTAACATTTTAATAGTTCTCGTATCCAAATGGCGGATCCGATTAATTATCAACTTAAAACTATTAAAAATGAAAAAGTATATCTTCGTAGTTACCGCACTATTATTTTCAGCATTGTATTTAAATGTGTTTGGGCAAACAAAATCGTATCCGTTTGAAGTTCTAAAAACAGGAAAAGGCAAACAAGCCATAATCTTCCTACCTGGTTTTGCCAGTTCTGGCGATGTCTGGAATGAAACAAAATCTAATTTTGAAAAAAAATTTACTTGTTATACATTTACTATGGCAGGTTTTGCGGGAGTTAAACCACAGCCGAATGCTTCATTCAAAAATTGGGAAACAGAGATTGTCAATTATATAAAAGCCTATAAAATTGAAAAACCAATTATAGTGGGACACAGCATGGGTGGCGGACTTGCGCTTGCGATAGCATCTGATTATCCGGAACTGATCAGCAGGATTGTTGTTGTCGATGCGCTACCTTGTTTGGCCGCTTTGAGAGATCCTTCTTTTAAATCACAAGAAAATAATGACTGCAGTCCAATGCTCAATCAGATAGGCGCTATGTCTGAAGAGGAGTTTCTTCAAATGCAAAAAAGAAATATGGCAATGCTGCTGGCTAATCCTTCCAAGCAAGATGAAGCAATAAGTTGGAGTATGAAATCGGATAGAAAAACGTTTAGTCAAATGTATTGTGATTTTTCAAATACTGATTTGAGAGAGAAAATTGCGTCCATAAAATGTCCTTCATTGATCTTCTTAGAATTTGGTTTTTCAAATTTCAAAGAACCTATTGAAGCGCAGTATAAAAACTTAAAAACTGCCAATTTTCAGTATGCAAACAAAGGCTTACACTTTATTATGTATGATGATACAGCATGGTATTTGGAGCAGCTGAATAACTTTATAAAATTATAAGAATGGAGTTTGAAGCAATTTATAAAACCTATTGGGACAAGATTTTTCGCTTGTGCATGGGGTATGTCAATGATTATGACATTGCGCAGGACCTTGCTCAGGAAACATTTATCATTGTTTGGCAAAAACTAGAAACATTTAGAAATGAATCCAGCATCGGGACTTGGATTTTCCGAATAGCATCGAACAATTGTCTGAGGCAGATCGAAAAAGAAAATCGGTTCCCAAAAGCGGAACTTCCCATAAACATCACCGAAGAAAAGCACAATTCATTGGAACCGCAGATTCAGTTTTTATACCAATGCATTGCTGAACTGCCAGAAACCGATCGTATTATTATCTCACTCGAACTCGAAGATGTTAAACAGGCTGAAATAGCAAAAATCGTTGGGCTTTCTGAAGCTAATATCAGAGTAAAAATTCATAGAATAAAAGAGAAATTGACTCACAAATTTCAAGAACATGGAAAATAATATAGATTTTAAAGACTTATGGAAAAAGCAATCGATAACTCAGCCCGATATAAACGAGTTGATGGACAAGCTAAAACATTTTAAGAAAACTAGTCTCCGAAGATTAATACTTACGAATGTGATGCTTATCGCAACTTGCGTATTGATACTTTTGATTTGGTTTTATTACCAACCCCAATGGGTTTCAACCAAAATAGGAATCGTTTTGAATGTTGCTATAATGGCGATCTATCTATTTGTGTATAATAAATTGTTTGATGCATATAAAGCAATAGATAACACCGATAGTAATGCGGCATATTTGCAAAAATTAATAGCGATTAAAACCAAACAAAAGTTCCTGCAGTCCAAAATGTTAAGTATTTACTTTTTAGTTCTCGGATTCGGACTGTGTTTATATATGTATGAATACACAGCTATGATGGCTCTGTTCTGGGGAATTTTTGCTTATACAATTACATTTTTTTGGGGTGCATTTGTTTGGTTTTACTTACGTCCTAGACAAATAGTTAAGGAAAATTTGAAAATAGATAATTTGATTGATAAATTTCAAAGAATTAATGATCAATTAGAGACAGAGGCGTAGCTTCAATTTGGAAAATTAATTTGTTTCCATTTCTTACTAGATTTTTTTTTAACAAATGTCACATTGACATTAACAAAAAGTGGTTCAAATTTTGCTATTTCTTTATTAACTTTATAAAAATATAAAAAACAAAGATATGGGAATGGGTTATTTAATTCTAGCTGGAGCAATAATGCTTTTTAGTTGGTTAGTTAGTTCAAGACTTAAAAGCAAATTTGAACACTACTCAAAATTACATTTGCAAAATGGGATGTCAGGTGCTGAAATAGCTGAGAAAATGCTAGCAGATAACGGAATCAGAGATGTGAGAGTGATTTCTACTCCAGGGCGTTTGACAGATCATTACAATCCTGCAGACAAAACGGTAAATCTAAGTGAAGCCGTTTACAACCAGCGCAATGCCGCTGCTGCTGCCGTAGCCGCTCATGAATGTGGACACGCAGTACAACATGCTGAGGGTTACCAATGGCTTACTATGAGATCTAAACTAGTTCCTGTTGTAAACGTAGCCTCCAGTTATATGCAGTGGATTTTACTGGCTGGAATTTTAATGATCAAGACCTTTCCGGGTTTGTTATTAGTAGGGATTATTATTTTTGCAGCAACCACTTTATTTTCAATTGTTACTTTGCCAGTAGAATATGATGCTAGTAATCGTGCTTTGGCTTGGTTAGAAAACAAAAGAATGCTTACGCCTCAAGAACAGGCTGGTGCCAAAGATTCTTTAAAATGGGCAGCCAGAACGTATGTTGTAGCCGCATTAGGTTCTATAGCAACGTTGCTTTATTATATTTCAATATATATGGGAGGAAGAAGAGACTAATTCTCCAACTTTAATATAATTAATAAAAAAATCCAAATTCCAATTTCAATGGAGTTTGGATTTTTTTATATTTAACAACTCACAACTCACTTTCCTCAAAGTTGTATTTGTCGATCTATTTGCTGGTCTAATGAAATAAACGTTTCAGTTCTAGAAACACCTTCAATAGCTTGAATTTTAGTATTGAGTAAGTGCATTAAATGTTCGTTGTCTTTACAAATAATTTTAATTAATATAGACCAGTTTCCCGTGGTGTAGTGACATTCAAGAACTTCAGGAATTTTTTTTAAATCACGCACTGCTTCAGCGTTTCTTGCGGCCTTGTCTAGATATACACCTACAAAAGCCATCGTATTGTAACCGAGTACTTTATTGTTTACCGTGAATTTAGATCCAGATATAACACCCGATTGTTCTAGTTTTCGCAAACGCTGGTGAATGGCAGCTCCTGAAATTCCTATTTTATTCGCAATTTGTAGAATAGGTTTTCTAGCATCTTCCATGAGGTCACGTAGAATTTCTTTATCAATTCCGTCAATTTCTACGACTAAGGAATTTATTTTCATAGCTTATAAATTTAAACAAGATGATGATGTTTGGTTTATTTTGAAAACCAAATTTACAACAAATACTATTATGAGCAATGTTGATTAAAGAAATGTAGTGGGTAATGTATTGATATAAAAAAAGCCATTCAGATTTTGAATGGCTTTAATGTGTATGTTGTAAAAAAAATTATTTTCCTTTATTAGCTTCGGTAATGTATTTTTCCAAAGCCATAGTCATAGAAGGCGTTGCTGGTGTAGGAGCTAATATGTCAACTCTTAAACCATGATCTAGTGCTTCTTTTTGTGTTGTACTTCCAAAAACTGCTATGCGTGTATTGTTTTGCTCAAAACCAGGGAAATTCATAAACAATGATTTTATTCCGGTAGGACTGAAGAAAGCCAGTATATCATAATAGACATCAGCAAGATCAGATAAGTCGCTCATTACCGTTTTGTAAAAAACAGCAGGAGTCCAATCAACCTTTAAAGCGTTTAGCGTTATTGGTGCATCAGCATTTAATTGATCCGAAGCCGGTAATAAGAATTTTTCGTCTTTGTATTTTTTTATCAGCGGAGATAAATCAGCAAAGTCTTTTGGTCCTACGTAAATTTTACGTTTACGGTATACCACGTATTTTTGTAGGTAAAAAGCAATAGCTTCAGATTGACAAAAATACTTTAATCCCTCAGGAACTTTATAGCGCATTTCATCAGCTACTCTAAAGAAATGATCAACCGCATTTTTACTCGTTAAAATAATTGCCGTGTAATGGTTAAGATCGATTTTTTGTAGTCGAATTTCTTTGGCATTTACTCCTTCTACGTGAATAAAAGGTCTGAAATCAATTTTTACTTTGTGTTTTTGTTGAAGTTCAAAGTAAGGAGAATTTTCCACTTTAGGCTCGGGTTGTGACACCAAAATTGTTTTCACTTTCATATTTAACGTTTTCTAAGCAACCCCTTTTGTAAACCAATAATACATAAAATAATAGGGTGCTATTTCAAAGGCGCAAAGATATAAAATAAAATAAAACAACTTACCGAATATTATATTTTGATAATTTTTTATTGAAATCAAATAGGTTAGTACATTGGCTATCAATATTATAGCAATTATAGCTAAAGGAAAATTTCTTGAAATTGTATCGTAATAGAATAAAATAATGTTAATAGGAAGTATTAAGAGTCCTATATACGTTCTGTAGGTAACTTTTTGAAGGTTAAATTGCTCCATGAATTCTTCAATATTGAAAGATGTAGCAATGATTTTTTCGATGAGGTATTTCGATAGGATAAAAAATATCAAAAAAGTGACAATTTGGATGTACAAGATCCAATCTGTTTTCGAGGCATAACCAAACTGGCTTAACGCAATTAAGATAAAAAAAGCAAACGAAATGATTTGTACAAAAAATAGCGCAACAGTAAAACTACTCATTAAATGACTGCTGTCACGGTAAATTTTAATGTATTTATTAGAAAAAATGAGATTGGCAAACTCACCAAATCTATTTTCAAATACTGATTTAGTGATTGCTATTATAGCAAATGAAAGAACAAATAGTGCTGTAGCCCAATCTTTGTTCTCAATGATTCTTGGATGAAGTACGGTTTCAATCATAGCCTTGCAAAATTACTAATTTTTATATCATTCTTTTTATTATAATTTTATTAAGGTTGAAATGGCATAAAATGGTTACTTTTGCACTGAATTTAGTTGAAAAAAATGAACGATTGTATAGTTATAATCCCTACCTATAACGAAATTGAAAACATTGAAAGTATCATAAGAGCTGTGCTATCACAACACAAGCTTTTTCATGTTTTAATAATTGATGATAACTCTCCAGATTATACTGCGGATAAAGTAGTGCTTCTCCAAAAAGAATTTGAAGGCCGTTTATTTCTTGAAAAAAGAGAAAAAAAATCAGGTTTAGGTACAGCGTATGTACACGGATTTAAATGGGCATTGCGTCATCAATACGAATTCATTTTTGAAATGGATGCAGATTTCTCTCACGACCCAAAAGACTTAGAAAAACTATATAACGCTTGTCATTTTGGCGATGCCGATTTAGCAATTGGTTCTCGTTATGTAACGGGTGTAAATGTGGTAAACTGGCCATTGAGTAGGGTATTGTTGTCTTATTTTGCATCAGTATATGTGCGTTGGGTTACTGGAATGAAAATTCATGATGCCACCGCAGGTTTTGTTTGCTATAAGCGAAAAGTACTTGAGGAAATCAATTTAGATAAAATACGATTTGTGGGTTATGCATTTCAAATAGAAATGAAATACCGAACCTACTGCAAGAAATTTGAAATTGTTGAGGTTCCTATTATCTTTACAGACCGAACAAAAGGGCAATCTAAGATGAGTAATTCCATCATTGTTGAAGCCGTATTTGGTGTAATTGCTTTGAGATTTAAAAAAATGATTAACACATTATAGAAAAGAAATATGAACAAGATTTTAATTAAGAACGCCAAAATTGTAAATGAAGGGGTAGTTTTTGAAGGGGATGTGTTAATTGAAAACGAAATCATTGTTGAGATAGCCGAAAGTATTAGCGCTAAATCTTCTGATTGTAAAATTATTGATGCCGAAGGGAATTTTTTAATTCCTGGAGCAATTGATGATCAAGTACATTTTAGAGAACCAGGACTTACGCACAAAGGCGATATAGAATCAGAGTCGCGAGCAGCTGTAGCAGGCGGAATCACCACTTATATAGAGCAGCCTAATACAGTACCTAATGCGGTAACGCAAGAAATATTAGAACAAAAATACGTTTTGGCTTCCCAGAAATCATTTGCCAATTATTCTTTTATGATGGGAGCTACAAATGATAATTTAGAAGAAGTTTTAAAAACTAATCCTAAAAATGTTGCTGGAATCAAGATCTTTTTAGGGTCTTCAACCGGAAACATGTTAGTAGATAATGAAGCTACACTCGAAAAAATATTTTCAAGTACTTCCTTGTTGATTGCCGTACACTGCGAAGACGAGGCTACAATACGCACTAATTTAGCTCAGTATAAAGAATTGTATGGAGAGGACATACCAGTATCAGCCCATCACTTAATCCGAAGTGAAGAAGCGTGTTACATTTCCTCTTCAAAAGCAGTGGCTCTTGCCAAAAAAACAGGTGCTAGATTGCATATTTTTCATCTTTCTACGGCAAAAGAAATGGAATTGTTTACCAATAAAATTCCGTTAGAAGAAAAGAAAATTACTGCCGAAGTTTGTATTCATCATTTATGGTTTACCAATGATGATTATGCTACAAAAGGAAATTTGATTAAATGGAACCCAGCCGTTAAAACAGCTCATGACCGTAAAGTGTTGTGGGAAGCTTTGCTTGACGATAGAATTGATGTGATTGCAACAGATCATGCACCGCATACACTAGAGGAAAAACAAAAATCATATCTGGATGCACCATCAGGAGGGCCATTAGTGCAACACGCAGTAGTAGCCATGTTTGAAGCACACCATCAAGGTAAAATTAGCGTGGAGAAAATTGTTGAAAAAATGTGTCATAATCCAGCTAAGATTTTCAAAATCCACAAAAGAGGCTTCATTAAAGTAGGATATTTTGCTGATTTAGTTATTGTTAATGCAGGTTTGCCTTGGAGCGTAAAAAAAGAAAATATTTTGGCTAAATGTGGTTGGTCTCCTTTTGAAGGATTTACATTTAAATCCAGAATTACTCATACTTTTGTAAATGGACAATTAGTTTACAATGCATTCAAGGTAAAGGACATTCGCGCAGGAAAACGTTTAGAATTTGAAAGATAATTATCATGATTAAACACTGTATCTCCGTAATATTTTTTCTTCTTTTATTGAGTTGTAAAGACCATAATGGCATTCCTGAACCTGAAAAGCTCATAGAGAAAGGTGTTATGGTAGATATCATGTATGATTTGTCAGTTTTAGAAGCCATAAAATACCAAAACCCGGCCTCTTTAGATTCTTTTAAAATCAATGCAAGTGCTTTTATTTTAAAAAAGTATAAGGTAGATAGTATACAGTATATGAAAAACAACAAGTACTACGCCGCTGATGATGAACTGTACAAATCCATGTTTGAGAAAGTAATAAAACGTTTAGAAGCCGATGTTAAAAAAGCAGAGACTCAAGCTAAAATTGACGATAAGAAAGCTAAGTCCAAAAAAAATAAAATTAAAACTGCTGCTAGCACTGATACGGCAACAGTAAATTAAATCTTCTTTATCGGTTTAATAATCGATTGTAAATAGGGTTGTACAGCCGTAAAATTAAAATTGAGTTGCTGTTTTATTTTGTGGTTTGAATAGGTATTTTGGGTGTAGGTTGCCTTTGCTGTGATTTTAGATAACTTTCTTTTAGTTCTAAAAACAACAGATGATAACCAGTCTAAACGCCATAAAGTTTCCATTAAAAATGGGCTTGCATGCGTGTTGGGTCTTTTTACATGCAATGCATCGGCCATAGTATTAAGTACATCTTGAAAGGTTATATTTTCAGCAATAACAATAAAACGTTCGTTTTTTATTGTGCTTTCCATAAGACTCATGGCTATTTTTACGACATCTATAACGGCAATAAAGCCAGAAGTGCCTTTTGTATAATATTTTAATCCATTTTTTACTTGAGTTAATAATTGGCCACTTCCTTGTTCCCAATCTTTGTGATCTAGCACAGGTCCCAGAATAACTCCTGGATTAATAATTATAACATCTAAACCTTCTTGGTGACCTCGCCATACTTCCATTTCAGCACCGTATTTAGAAATGGCATAGTCACTATGGTTTTGTTCTGGGTTCCATTCTGTTTCTTCTGAAATGTATTTTTCGTGGGGTAACAAATCACCAAGTGTTGCTATTGAACTTATAAAGCACAATTTTTCTATACCATAAGCAATGCAAAAGTTCACCACGTTTGCGGTTCCTTCAATATTTATTTTCCGGAGTTTATTTTCGTCCTTTGGATCAAATGATATTAGAGCAGCACAATGGTAAACAGTTTTAATATTTTGAAAAGCAATTTCTAAAGATGGTACATCGGTTATATCTGCAGGAACCCATTCAATTTGCTGCAAGAGGAACTCTTTTTTGTAAAAGGCAAATAAGGATTTTGTTTTCTCGATTGATGCAATATTTCGATAAATAGCACGTATGGTAATGCTTTCATTATTTTGATTTTCAATCAAATGAATCAATAAATGTGTGCCTACTAAACCGGTTGCTCCTGTGACTAAAATCATATTGTAAAAGTAATAAAATCAACGCCAAGGACAATGCCATTTTTAAGCGAAATTAGAAATCTGAATTTTTTTTGAAATTATTTTTTGTGTTTAATTTAGAAATTAGTGTTGAAATTGCCATTGCCATTGAAATTCTTATCTTTGTAATCACCAAGCCATGTTGGCTGAACCGAAGAAAGTAAATTGATTAAAAAAGATGAAGAATTTTATTGAAGAAGTAACTTGGAGAGGAATGCTCCACGATGTTATGCCGGGCACAGAAGAACATTTGATGGAACAAATGCGCGTGGCATATGTGGGAATTGACCCAACTGCCGATTCATTGCATATAGGACATTTAGTGGGCGTAATGTTGCTTAAACATTTTCAACTTGCAGGGCACAAACCTCTTGCGTTAGTAGGTGGCGCAACAGGAATGATTGGTGATCCATCTGGTAAATCTAATGAAAGAAATTTATTGGACGAAACTACTTTGCGTCACAATCAAGAGGCGATAAAAGGACAATTGTCTCGTTTTCTAGATTTTACTTCGGCTGCGCCAAATGCTGCTGAATTAGTAAATAATTACGACTGGATGAAGAATTTCTCTTTTTTGGATTTCATTCGTGATGTGGGTAAGCATATTACTGTCAATTATATGATGGCAAAGGATTCTGTTAAAAAACGTTTGTCATCAGAAGCTGCCGAAGGAATGTCGTTCACGGAGTTTACGTACCAATTGGTTCAAGGTTATGATTTTTTGCATTTGTACAGAGAAAAGAGTTGTACGTTGCAAATGGGAGGAAGTGACCAGTGGGGAAATATCACCACGGGAACCGAATTAGTGCGCAGAATTGCTAGCGGAAAAGCCTATGCTCTAACGTGTCCGTTGATTACAAAAGCAGATGGAACCAAGTTTGGAAAATCCGAAGGTGGGAATATTTGGTTGGATTCGGCTAGAACTTCTCCGTATAAATTTTACCAATATTGGTTGAATACATCTGATGTGGATGCGGAGAAATACATTAAAATTTTTACTTTTTTATCGAAAGAAGAAATTGAAGATTTAACTGAAAAACATAAAGAAGCGCCACACATGCGTTTGTTACAAAAACGTTTGGCCGAAGAAATTACCGTGATGGTGCATTCAGCTGATGATTTAGAAAATGCGATTAAAGCATCGAATATTTTGTTCGGAAATTCAACTTCAGATGATTTAAAACAATTGGATCAAGCAACATTTTTAGATGTTTTTGAAGGAGTTCCTCAGGCAGAAATCAGCAGAAACGAAATCGAAGCGGGAATCAATATTGTTGACGTTTTAAACGAAAAAACAGGATTTCTAAAATCGAATGGTGAAGCAAGACGCGCTCTAACAGCTAATTCTATTTCTGTAAACCGTGAAAAAATTACCGAAGAATTTGTGCTTTCTAGTAAAGACTTAATCAACAATCAATTTGTATTGTTGCAAAGCGGAAAGAAAAATTATTTTGTAGTGAGAGTCGTTTAAGGAGTTAGACAAATTATTCTCTATTCTAATTATAAAAAATTCCCAATAACTCAATGAGTTGTTGGGAATTTTTATATGGTTTAATCTCTAAAATTGATTTCTACTTTGTTAGTGTATATCCATCCTGTAGCGATTGTGGGATCGGTAAGTATGATTTTTAAATCTTCAGGGAGCAGAGTTGAAACTAGTTCTTCTTTGTTGAGATACAAAAACAAATCAAGATAATGAATTGTTTTTTGGTCTAAAAAATATTCATTGTCTTCAAATTTGTGATACCGGTTTTTATCCCAAGACAATGTTGCAGAAAAGTTTTTTGTTTCATTAGGTTGAAACTTAACAATACTTTCTAAGATTTTTTTACTTCTTTTAATCTTTAATTCTTTTTGCTGTTTCAGTAAATAATCAGCTAAACCTTTGCGATTATTTTCTAGGTCTTGCATTATTTTTTTAAGTACCGCATCACTTTTTTTAGAATCGAATACAGTATTCGTTTCTATCATGTTTTTTTCTTGAAACAGCCTGTACGAGGGTATCCAAGACGAATTGTTGTACATGTTAGACCGTAACTCTTTAGTATTTAAAACTAATGAAATAAGACTTTTTGCTTTGTTTTTGATGTGGTAATGTACCGTGAAGATTCGTTCGCTAGTAGAAGGATCTTGATGCGTTATAGAATCTATTTGAACTTCTATATCGGTGTTTTGCGCATTGCTACATAAACTAGTGAATAATAAAAGTGCCGAAAATAAAGTACGCATGCTCCCAATAATTATTAAAGATTAAAGAACCATCAAGTTACACCCTCGAATATCTGAATTGTCAAAACGTCCCAATACCTCAAAAGAGTTGTTGGGATTTTTTTTGCCCAAATCCTGAGTAGCTATAAAGGAACAGGAATTGATATTGGCCAGATCAATCACGTTGATTCCACCTGTTTTTCCATCTGGAATATAAGTCAAAGCATCTTCTGTATCGCGAACCAGGATTTGCATCCAAGCAGGGCATTCAAATACGCCATTTCCTAAGGAATAGGCCTGCGATAGTAATTCGGTCATGCCGTATTCAGAATGTATGGCTGCTACGCCAAAACCTTCACATAATTGATCGTGCAGTTCTTCCCGAATCATTTCTTTTCTTCGTCCTTTCATACCACCGGTTTCCATGATGATGGTAGAGCCCCCTAACCCCCAAAGGGGGAATGAAATTGATTTTGAATATTCTATCAAATCTAATAGTGCAAAAGTAACACCAATCAGAATTACATTTTGACTAGCTTTCTCTAAAGTGATAAGTTGCGTAATCAACTCATCGTGATTGTTGAGGTAAAAACCGCTTTCAGGATGATTGGAAAGTTCAATTAAATCCTTGACCATGTAAATTAAGGATGAACCCTCTCTTTCCAGATAGGAGGGAAGCAAAGCTAATACTACATAATCTTCAATGTTACCATAAAATTCTGAAAATCCTTTGCGGTAGCTTTCTTCATATAACGTAACATCAGTAACGAGGTGTTTGCTGGTGATCATTCCGGTTGTTCCGCTGCTGGTAAAGGTTTCTTGAATTTCATCAGTATTAGAGAGGACTTCATGACTCTTATAAAACTGTATAGGCAAAAACGGAATTTGTTGTATTGATTTTACTTTATGAGGATCTGTTTTAAGAAAATTACAAAACTCCTGATATACTTTGTTGTTTTCGTATTGGTAACGAAAAACTTTTAAAGCAATTTTTTCAAATTGTTTTTGACTAGAAATAGTGAATATATCAGTGGTTGTGATCAAGAATTTTTTTTTGCAAAAGTATGAAAAATTTAAAAAGGTCGTTTGTTTATCTGTCTTTAGAAAACGGATGCTATTTGGTATTAAAAAAAAAGCTCCAAAAAATGGAGCTGTAATTTTATATTTCGAATGAATTACCGAATTATTAATTTTCGAGTAGCAGAACTTTCTTTTTCATTAATTTTTATAATGTATACTCCAGAAGACAAATTAGATACATTCAGTTCTTTAGAGCTGAGCATGGTTTGCAAAACTTTTTTACCGAGTACATCAAAAATTATGATTTCTTTATCAAGGTCATTCTTAGTAGTAATGTAGACTTTACCATTACTCACAGGATTTGGGTACAAGCTCAATCCCTCAATAGTAGAGGCAGTTTCTTGTAATTTTGGTTGCTGTTTATTGTCTTGCGCATTAGTGCTTGCAGAGAATAAAAAGACCAATAAAGTAATTGTATAAAAGTAGTTTTTTGCCATCAGATTTATTTGAATAGTAAATATACAAAAATAATTCAAATAGTGTACCAAAAAAAATGCCTTTCGTTATGAAAGGCATTTTTGTATTTGTTTAAGAGTTGGTTATTTGATTAATGTTGCTCCATTAACAGATGACCAATTTCCAGCAGTTAAGCTTGCTCCAGTAGCTGTAGTTGTTACACCCCAGTTTGTTGCAGGATTAAAGCTAGCTGCGTTAACTGTAAATGTTGTTGCTCCCGATATAAATGTATTATCAGAGTTATTGATAGTTACGTTTGTCAATTTTATTTTACCACCTACTACTTGATTGTTGTATGTAGTTATATCTCTAATTTGTAGTACTCCACCATTTTTAGTTGTTGGTGTAGTTTGATTTTTGTAACCGTCAATAAGGATATTACTGTAATCACCGTTTCCTTCAGCTTTAAACTGAATAGCGTCTAATTGGATCTCTGTTTGTGCTTCTGTTACAGTACCAGCAGCTCTTTTCAATGTGATGTTAGTTACTTTTGGGAAAAATGTGTTATTAACACCTTTAGCTTCAATTTCCATTCCGTAATTAGCTGCACCTTCTTGGTATGCGTACCAGTTAGTACTTTCTTGACCTTTCCATCCATCTTGCCAGTCAAAAGCGTCATCAGAGTTTCCGTAAGAAATTGCGTTTTTCAAACTTACAGTTCCACCGTAAAACTCAAATCCATCATCATTACCTTTGTAAGAAACTAGATTTTCTAAAATTGTACCTGATCCTACAGAGTAGAAAGAGAATCCGTTTTGTTCTTTGTTATTTTGAGTAATAACTTGACCAGCGTACTCAACTCTAACATATTTAAGTGTTCCACCATTGTGGGTAGCATTAGATCCGCCATAAGGTAATACTAAACCGTCTTCAGAAGTAGCAGTTTGAGGTGCAGCAGCTGTTGCAGAGTTCACTATTGGAGCATCTCCATACATGATAATACCACCCCATGATCCTGCAGTTTTAGTTGTTGCAGTAAATACAATTGGTTCTGCAGCAGTACCTATTGCAATTAATTTTCCACCATTCAAGATTACGAAAGCATCTTCTCCATTACTTGGATCTGCTGTTATAGTTGAACCAGCTTCAAATGTAATAGTTACTCCCGAAGCAACTTTTGCGAAGCCTTTAAGAGTATAATTACCAAAAGCATACGTTTTAGAAACTGTTAAATCACCAGTTATTTCACCTGTTACTGGAGTCTTTACAGGGTTTTCTGTAGTGTCATCACTTGAACAAGAAGTAAAGATTGCAGCAATAAAAGCTAAGCTTAATGCGAACTTTTTCATAATAAATTTTTTTTAATTTTCTAATGTTAATTTCTTGGTGTAAAAGTACCTTGTATGTTTGTGTATTACCTATGCAAATTGTTATCAAATCTTAATCAAAATGCTATTTAAACATTACTCTAGTGTTAAGAATGTTACTTTAAAATGTATATGATACATTCATAGAAAAGCCAGTCCCTCTTTTAAAATCTTTTACAGTTAAGTCTTTTTCAATAATTGTAATTTTATTTTCTTCTCCTAATTTGATTCTGTATAAAGGATTCAGGATGTTATCAATCGAAAATTTAGCATCCCATTTTTTACCTATTTTATTACTCCATACTAAATCAAGTTTACTGAATGGTTGCTCGTAATAGTGGTCTAATCCATTTGTACCTACTGCAAATATTCTTTTACCATATACATTATACACAAGAGATGCAGTGTTTGTCCAATTTTTTGAAAACTCAAAATCGTATTTTAAGTCTGCATTAATTAACCATGGTGATGCACCTTGAAGTTGTCTGTCAGGATTAGTTTCAGCAGCATTTTTTTTGCTAATTGTTACTTTCGAATACATTAAGGAAGTGTTAAAGCCCAATGATAAATTTTTAAATTTATCAGAAAAACGATCAAGTTGTACTAGAAATTCTACTTCAGCTCCTAAAAGAACTGCCTTATCTGAGTTGTCGTAAGTAATAATCTGCCCCCCACTACCTGCAGATTGGGTGAACAATCTTTCAATAGGATTTTGAATTAACTTGGAGAATGCAGTAACAGCCATTAATTCTTTAGCTGTAGGGAAAATTTCGTATTTCAAATCGAAATTATAATTATCGCTGTTGATAATGTTTGTGTTACCGTTTTCAATTGTGCCATCTAAGTTTACAAATTCTAATGGATATGCCTCCATTATTACTGGTCTAGTGATTGTTTTTGAAGCTGCAAATCTTAAATTAGAAGTGTCGTTAAATTTGTATTTCATATTTAACGATGGCAAAATGTCAAGACCTGTTACTGTCTTTGTCTGAAATGCATCATCGAAAGATCCTGGATTTCTAAATTTTGTTTCTCTACTGCTTTGTTCCACTCTTACGCCAACATTAAGCTCCGAAGCTTCACTCAATTTTAAAGCTAAATCAGAATAACCTGCATTTACAAATTCAAACAACTTAGCTTTGTACGTTGAGTTAGTACCTTCTCTGTAAGTAAAATCACCATTAGATATAGCCGTTGCTAGAGTGCCATCAGGAGAGTTTGTGCTGAAAGTGGTTGCATTTGATCGTAGTCTTTCAGAAACCAAAAATCTGAAACTAGATTCCATACTGTTTACATAAGAATTATATCCTACAGTTAATTTATGATTGTCTTTTGTATCAGATTTACCAAATTTCCAACTGTATTCAAGTAAACCAGAAACATGAAATTTTCCGTCTACATCAAAAGTTTGTCTGTATAAACTATTTCCAGTATAACTTATAGCTGTTGTATTATCATCTAGTAAAACTCCTTTGTATGATTTTCTGTCAGGAAGTTGGAAACTTGTTTTTGTAAATGAAATTCCCGCTTTAATATTTTTTCTGTCGTCTTTAGATAGTTTGTAATTCCCTAAAAGTTGTGAATTCAAGAAATCAGTTTGTGTAAGTTGATTCAAACGGATAAAGGCATTGTTGTTAACTGGAGCTGCATTAGTATACCCCAATTGATCTTGAATCATATTTTCTGTAGATTTCAAATAAAAAGTATTTGAAGTTAAGTCTAACCTTTCTGTTTTATAGTTTACTCCAACTAAAGCAGATGAATTGGTGATGTATTTATATTGTTTATTATATAAATTGTTGTCATATATTCCTTGTCCAATGTTAAAAAAACGATCAACGCCTTCTCTATATTGAAATTTATTGTCAAAATTAAATGACATTAAGTATTGCAAAGAGTTATTGTTTTTACCTACAGTGAACTTTGCGGAGTTTAAAATACCAATGCTAGTGTTCAATGGAGATTTACTTTGCTCTACATCATATCCTGAGCCAAACTGTTTTAGTGATTCGTCAGCTGTTAAAACACGATTGCTAGGCACACTACCTAAAACGCTAGGAAAATCTCTTTCATTACCAGAAAATCCAAAAAAGTCTCCAGTTGAAGTTGCGTCTTTAGATGTTAAAAATTTGCGTAAATTATTATTCGTTGTGTATCCTGCTCCAAAATTAATTTTTGTTACGTTTTTTGATCCTCTTGAAGTAACTATATTGAAAGTTCCTCCTGCAAAATCTCCGTATAAATTAGTGTTAAATGTTTTGTAAGTTTCTATAACCCCAACTATATCGGTTGGAAATAAGTCTAAAGGTATAATTTTTTTGAATGGATTGTTTGATGGAACTGCTAAGTCATTAATTAATAAATTGTTATACCTATCCTCTAATCCTCTTACAAATAAACCTCTACCGTCTACTTTGGTAATTCCAGTTACTTTAGTAAGTCCTTCTTCTACGTCGCTTACTCCTTTTGCCGAAAGTTCTTGTGCACCTATCGATTGCTTAATTACAACTGCATTTTTTTGTTCTAGTAAAAGAACAGTAGCCTTTTCTCTACTTCCTTTACTTTTTACAATAACATCCTCAAGCTTGTAACTTCCAGAACCTAGTGCTTTATTGATTGTTACTGTTTCATCTGCAACTACTGTTACAGGAACTTCTATAGATTCATAACCCACAAAACTTAGTTGTAAGGTGTAACTTCCAGGTTGGATTTTTATGGTATATTTACCATCTACGTCAGTATTGGTTCCTATTGCTGTTCCTTTGATGACGACATTAGCAAATGGTAACGATTGATTATTAGCATCTTTGTCTGTTAACGTTCCAGTAATGGTACCTTTACTTTGTGAGTAAGAGATTGCTGTAAGTAATAACGTGAGAAATAATAACTTGAATTTCATTTTGTTTAAATTTTTTGCAAAGTAACGGTCATAATGCAAAACTTGAGTTACTCATTTGTTAACCTTATGTTGTGTTTATGTTTGCAAAATTCATCTAACATTAAATTATAGTTAACAGCTTTCGTATGCTGGTTTTATGTTTACATTTACATCTCAAAAATAATTTTTGAACCCTTATGAAGAAAAAAAACACCAAGATTCTACTGGTTGATGATGAACCGGATATTATCGAGATTGTAGGATACAACCTCTCACAAGAGGGGTATCAAATTGTTACGGCTACAAATGGTAAAGAAGCAATTGCTGTGGCCAAAAAAGAAATTCCAGATTTAATTATCATGGATGTGATGATGCCAGAAATGGACGGAATGGAAGCTTGCGAAAACATTCGAAAAATACCTGAATTAAATAATGTATTAATTACTTTCTTGACTGCGCGTAGCGAAGATTACTCTCAAGTTGCTGGTTTTGATGCAGGCGCAGATGACTATATTAACAAACCAATTAAGCCCAAATTGCTAGTAAGTAAGGTAAAGGCATTGTTAAGAAGGTTAAAAGAAAAAGAGGTTAATAGCGAAACTCTCAACGTGGGTGGTATTGAAATCAATAGAGAAGAGTATAAAATTGTAAAAGACAATATTGAAATTGCTCTGCCAAGAAAAGAATTTGAATTATTCTATTTATTGGCATCAAAGCCTGGCAAAGTTTTTAAAAGAGATGAAATTCTTGATAAAGTTTGGGGTAACGAAGTAGTTGTAGGAGGAAGAACTATAGACGTTCACATTAGAAAACTACGCGAAAAAATAGGCGAAGATTTGTTTAAAACCATTAAAGGTGTAGGATATAAGTTTGAGGTGTAAATGACAATCAATTTTAAAAAAACATACCGTTTTGCTGTAAAGTCAGCATTGTATATTACTATATTTTCTACTATTTTAGTTAGCTTTTTAACCTATCTTTTTTTTAGTTTTTCCTTTAAATTTAGTCTGCTTTTTGCATTTTCAATAGCTACTTTTTCTTTTTTAGTGATACAATATAGAGTGGAGCGTTTTATTTACAAGAAAGTAAAAAAAATATATGATGATGTTTCTTTATTAGAGTCTAGTACTTTTAGAAACCAGCCAATCACTACTGATATGGCTACGCTTACTCGTGAAGTAAAAAAGTTTGCAACAGATAAAAAACTAGAAATAGAAACCCTAAAGGTTCGTGAAGAATACCGAAGAGAATTTTTAGGTAACGTTTCTCATGAACTCAAGACTCCTTTATTTACTGTACAAGGATACTTATCTACCTTGTTAGATGGTGCGATGAACGATAAAACAATTAGAAAGAAATATCTAGAGCGTGCCGAGAAAGGTGTAGAAAGATTAATCTATATCGTACAGGATCTTGACATGATTTCAAAACTGGAAATAGGAGATTTGAATCTTGAAATGGGTGAATTTGACATTGTGAAATTGGTTCAAAATGTTTTTGACTTGCTCGAAATGAAAGCATCCAAAAAAGATATTTTACTTATGTTTGATATGCGTTATAATAGACCCATAATGGTTTATGGTGATGAAGACAAAATTCAGCAAGTGGTTATGAATCTGGTTGTGAATTCTATAAAATACGGTAAATTCAAGGGCTCAACTGAAGTAAGTATAGAGGATTTAACAGATGAAAAAGTGATTGTAAGGGTGACCGATAACGGAGAAGGAATTGAGAAAAAAAATATCCCGAGACTTTTTGAACGTTTCTATAGAGTGGATAAAAGTGGTGCAAGAACCGAGGGTGGATCTGGTCTAGGTTTGTCTATAGTAAAACACATTATAGAGGCACATGAAGAGAGAATCTATGTTGATAGTACCTATGGAGTGGGATCTGAATTTTCATTTACAATTGAAAAGGCTAAAGTTAAAGAGATATAATAAATCTCATAAATTAAAAAAAACCGACTACAATGTCGGTTTTTTTATGCAATACATTAATTAGGGGTTAAAAACTTCAAATAGAGTTGCCCATTCTATTCTGGATTCAGACCTCGGTAATCCTTTGTAATCATGAATCATTTCTAAATCACTAATTTTAAAATTATCCTGAGTTGCATAAGGGACAAGTCCTTCTTTCTTTAATTTTTTTGCTAAATATTCTTGCTCATACTGACCGGGTGTAGGAATAAAAAAAGCTTTTTTACGAAGTACGGCTAAGTCCATGATAGTGGTGTAACCAGATCTGCAAAGTACTATTTCACTTTCGTTAAAAACGTTTTCAAGTTCTACAGAATTCATGAAATTAAAGTAGATAACATTTTCTTTTATAACTTTAGTTTGTTGTGGGGCAATATTCCCTTCAATAAAAATGGCCTTACCTTGATAATTTAAAATTTCTTTTTTCAAATAGTTTTCTAATAATCCTCGTTGTGGTTCTGGTCCTGAGAGAATGATCAATAAATCATATTTTTTGGGAACAAGTTTTTTTTGTAAACGGCTTATGGGGCCTATGTATTTTATTTTTGGATTAAGAACCTCAAGATGACCTAAATTCCCCGTAAGGTTTATTGTGCCTCCATAATCTGGAACCCAACATTGCTTATATTTATTAAAGATGTATTGGTGAATTTTACTGGTTATCCAAGTTGTGTTTCCTGTTAAAACATTTAATTGATGTGTGATATAAACAGATGGTACTTTTTTATCAAAAACTCCCAGACGATTATCCGATAGTATACCATCAATTTGATATTGTTCAATCCAGCCCCGAACAATTTTTCTTTCGGTACGGATTGCTTTTAATGTTTTCAAACTATTTTGAATTAACTTCCACTTGAAATTCTTCCCTTTTTTTGCATATTCAATTTCGTACGATGGCAGCTCTAAAGTTTGCAAATCTGGAAACTCTTTTCTAAGTAATGCTAGAGCAACTCCATCCGAAGCTATTATGGGAGTAAAATTGTTTTCTAGTAATGCCTTTATGATCGGAATACATCTAGTGGCGTGTCCTAAACCCCAATTAAGCGGTGCAATTAAGATAGTTTTAGCGCTGTTATTGTTATTCATTTCAAAATTGTATCAAATGTTTTGTAAGTGTAAGATACATTGAAACACTTCTTTTTTGTATTTGTAAAACATTACCAAACTATTAAATTATGGTAATTCGATTTACTGAGCTTTAAAACGCATCATCAAAATCATTTTAAAAATGGAGTTTAACAAATTTAAAAAGGATATAAAAAGCAAAAGCTATCCCAAGAGATAGCTTTTATTATTTTGTTACTATTGCTTATTCTTGAATATACGTTTTATTTCCGTTAGAATTGATGTAGTATTTACCACCTCTAGGACCAGTATATACTTTTTTACCATTGTATTCGCCAGTTACTTTGTCTGCAACTTTTGGAGCTTTTTCAGTGGTTTCTTTTATTTTTTTTGCTGGTTTTGTTGTTGCTGCTTTTTCTTTAGTAGCCTCAGCTTTGGCCTTAGCCTTTGAAGCTTTCTCTTTTACTGCTTCTGTTTTTTCTTTAGTAGCATCAGCTTTGGTTTTAGCTTTTGTAGCTTTCTCTTTTACTGCTTCTGTTTTTTCTTTAGTAGCATCAGCTTTGGTTTTAGCTTTTGTAGCTTTCTCTTTTACTGCTTCTGTTTTTTCTTTAGTGGCATCAGCTTTGGTTTTAGCTTTAGTAGCTTTCTCTTTTACTGCTTCGGTTTTTTCTTTACTAGCGTCAGCTTTGGCTTTAGCCTTTGTGGCTTTTTCTTTTGCTGCTTCAGTTTTTTCTTTAGTAGCATCAGCTTTGGCTTTAGCCTTTGTTGCTTTCTCTTTTGCTGCTTCAGTTTTTTCTTTAGTAGCATCAGCTTTGGCTTTTGCCTTTGTTGCTTTCTCTTTTGCTGCTTCGGTTTTTTCTTTGGTAGCTTCTGCTTTGGCTTTAGCCGCCTCTTTCTTTTTAGCTTTTGCTAACTTTTCTGTGGCTGCTTTTGTTGCTTTTTTCTCAGTTGCTGTTTCTTGTGCGTAAGTACTTAAAGAGAAAATAAAGGCCATACACAACATTAATAACTTTTTCATAGGGGTTTTGTTTTTTGTTTAATAATATAAAAATAGCGAAAAAAATCTTTTAAAATCAATTCGTAATTCAATATCGTATAATTGCTTAAAAATAGGCTCTTAGTTGAACGTTTCCGGTGTGTATGGCATTGTTTTTTTGACTCTTTCGACCTTGATAATTGATGTTTATATCTAAAAACTGAGTGATGTTTTTTTGCAAAAGCAATCTCCATGTTAAGTTTTGTCCCGTTTGGAGTCCTTCGAGCATTTGAAATCCTACTGCAGAAAGTTCGTTTCCTATAAATTTATTTTGATACAAGGACAATTCTCCATTCATTGTTATTTTTTTTGCTCCAGCAAATGAAAAGGATGTCCCAAATCTACTTTGAGTGAGTGTTTCCTGCTCGCCGATTGTATTTTCTTTTTTTTGCAATTCGTAAAATAAATCCCAACTTGTATTTTTCGAAAATAGATAACTAATTTTGGGTGTCCATTGGTAACCCGAAAGATTGAAGTTTTTTTCTGGGAAATTTTCAGATTTTAAAGCAGATTGTATTGTTTTTGTAAAAACACCAAAAAGCCAATTTTTTTGGTACAAATGATTGTATTGCAACTGATGTGAATAATTTGAAACTTCCTGTGAGCCAATGGATGATAGGTTTGTAGTTTTACTTTCTAAATATGAATACGTAACGGAATGTTTTTGTTTACCTCTGTTGTAAAACAAACTATTTCTAAAATTATAGTTTAAACCTAAAACATTTTTGGTAGCATTTGAAAACGGATTTAACTCAAAATTTGCTCCGTCGTTTTTCACTTTTCGATCTAATAAAAATGTAGTTTGGTTGTAAAAATTAGAGAGAAATTTTCTAACTCCTTTATTGTTTTGCCAAATTGTAGGGTTCCACGTAAGGGATTGAGAAAATTTATTTTGATGGGTTTTTATAAAAATACGGTTAGGTAAAAACACTCTTATAAACTGTGCTTGATCAACAAAAGGCGCCACTTCAAATTCCTGTAGCTCTTGAATACCATTGTTATTGTAATCGTTCCAGGTGTAAACTCCTTGTCCTGCCGCAACCTCTAAGTAGGTAAATTCTTGTTGCGGAATCGTACCAGAATTAGTCTCAAATACGGTGTTGCTTACCAATAATTGTTTTAAAAACCGATCGGTGTAAATGATCCTTGAGTTGAGGGTAGATTCTTTTTTTTGTGTATTTGTTTCAAAGTCTAACACTCTATATTGAGATACAATTGACAAGTCACTTTTTGCGGTTTGAATTAGTTTTGTTTTTAGTGCAAAGGTTTGAGAGGTATTTACTCTTTGAATCAAGTTGTTTTGTAAACTGTCATTGCTACGCTTGAAATAGCCTAGCTCTACAAATACTTTGGTACTATCACCTCGACCGGCAAAAAATCCGTATTCTTTAAATTTTTGGCTCAAGGCCGAAAATTGAAGTGTATTCGTGTCTTTTTCTTTATTGTCTTCTGTTCGAAGGGTTGTACCAATCCAGTTTTTTTTGTGATCATAACGCATTTGGAATTGATTTCTAAAAAATTCAGATTGCGATTTGTTCGACTGACTGCTTAAATAGCTTCCTCTATTCTTAAAACTCCATTTTTTTAGTTGGAACGCACTATTTACTACATGTTTTCCTCCTGAAAAATTGTCTGAAAAATCTAATTTCTCGTATTGGTACACCAAAAAACCTTTCTTTGAAGTCTCTTTTTTAGGATTTAAATTTAGTTTCACACCGCTAACTAGTAAACTTTGGTTTCCAGTTCCATTAGTTCCAATATTCCAGTCTCTATCAAATTCTATGTTGTAAATACGTTCCACAGATTTAAAATTGCGCTGTATAAATTGATAGTTTGCAAAAACATCCATTTGCCATTTTTTAGAAAAAAGCCGTTGTTGTCCGTTTATTTTTCCAGCAACTCCTTTATTATCGTTGTCTTGTAGCGTTGAAAATAAATTTTTATCGGTATTACTTACCCCCATTTCTACTGCAATCATTGTTTTATCACTAGGGTTGAATTCACTTATAAATGTGGCTACTTGTGTTTTTGTAGGAGCAATAAGCTGAATGGTAGGTTCGTAATCACCTTGTGAGATTCCGTTTATTGGAGCTCTATACTCAAAAACGCGTGTGATTGTTGCGGTATTTACAACAACATAATTTCCGTTGTTTGGACCAACTTGTGTAAAACGGACATTAAATAATTCTTGCTGATCCTCATTTGAATATTCAAAGAAAGTGACTCCATTTGCAATTACTTTTTTATAGAGCACTTTATTTTCATCAAAGGTATCAGCATACTCAGATGGTGCTATCATCAATTGAGGATTGTCACCCGCCTGAGTCAAAATTTGTGCTTGTTCTTGAGTAAGGTTTTGTTGTAAGGGTTGGTTTTTTAAATCATTCTCAGAGTACAAATAGCCTTTTAAACGCCATTTTTTATTCTCGTGTGTTGCCCCTGCATAGGTTACAAATCGGGTGTAGTTTTGATCAGAGTATTGGTATTCAACAGCAATTCGCATTTCAGAGGTTATGGTGAATAGGGGTGTAAATACAATCTCTCCCGCATTGTAATCAATGGTGTAGTCATTATTCTCACCTCGTTTTAATAAAGTTCCATTTACATATACGCGCTCCGATCCAGAAACCACTAGTACATATAACTCTCCGTTTTGTCCTTTTAATTTATATGGACCTTGGTTGCCTTCTTGTCCTATGATGTCACTTTTTGCATATTGTCCTCGCACTAATGCTGCTGATGCAAAGAGATCGGTTTTGTGATTTTTATTTCCAAACTGGATTTTTGTAGAAAGTCCTTGCACTTTTTTATTAAAGTTTAGGAATTGGGTGTTTTTGTTTTCCAAGAAAATATCACCCGCTCTGATGTTCCAATCTTTGCTATACAATTCCATGAAAACATTGTCAAACTGATCTAATTTTTGAGAATACCCACCGTCTTGAAGCGGAATATTACTATCTTGAATGGAGGCTCTCAAGCTTACTTTGTCGGATATTTTGCCTGTTATTTGTAAGTCAAGGTTCGATCCAAATACCGCATTTTGATTGTTTCCGATGGTAATTCCTCGGGTGATACTTCCAGAGGTATTTAGTCCATCAAAAGGAACTGTTTTGTTGTTGTTTTTTTTATCTATGGTGTATAAGGTTCCCTGTAACGCCGTATTGCTCACAATTTTATTCGAATCAAATACTTGGTATTCCTTAGTGAGTATCTCGGGAAATTTTAAATACTGCACGGTCAAGGAATCCCGCTCTATTAGCAAAGGGGATTTCAATAGTAAAATTCCTTTTGTGAAATTAATTTCAAAAAAAGTGCTGTCTATTTTTTTACCATTGGCGTCAAGCAGTTTAAAAAAGTGCGGGTTAAGACTTTCTTTTTCAATATAAAGAGTATCCTGAGTTCTAGCTATTTTTTTTGTTTTGTACAAGGAGTTGATTTTCTGCGCCTGTAGACCAGAAAAGAAAATCAAAAGAAAAAAAAACAAGATTTTTTTTAGCATAAATACTATAACTCACAGGAATCAAAAGTAGTATTTATAATTTGATAATAAGTATTCAAAAAAACGGGTAGTATGCAGTGGTATTATCCTGCTACATCTAAATAAAAAGGGAAGTAACTGCATGTTATTTCCCTTTTTTCTATTCTTAAACTTCTTTTGTAACCACTTGCATGGTCTCGCGGCTTACTTGTTTGAGTAAAACAATTTTGTTTTCTTCAACTGTTTTTGCAGCAGTATCATTAAAATGTCTGATGGTGTACAAGGTTACATTTTGCTCGTAATCTACTTTGAATTTTTTTGATAAAATGGCATTGAGCGCATTAAAATTATCAAATTTATCTTCAACACATACAGAGAAACTGATAGCCGAGTTTTGGATTAAATTTACTTTTATTTTGAATTGATGAAATAATGCAAAAATCTCGCTGATGTTTTCCTCCATTATAAAAGAGAAATCTATAGAAGAAAGCGAAATTAATAATTGGTTTCTTTTTACAATAAAACAAGGTAAATACGGCTCCAGATCTACTCCTTTTGAAACACTAGTCCCTTTTAGTAATGGGTTTATAAATGATTTTACAAATAAAGGAATTTCCTTTTTTTGTAAAGGTTGTAACGTTTTTGGGTGAATCACGGTAGCGCCATAAAACGCAAGTTCAATAGCTTCTCGATATGAAATTTGGTTTAACAAACTAGCATTCTCAAAATATCTTGGGTCAGCATTCATAACTCCAGGAACGTCTTTCCAGATGGTTACGCTTTCGGCATTTAGGCAATACGCAAAAATGGCAGCAGTATAATCAGATCCCTCACGGCCCAGTGTTGTTGTAAAATTATTGGGGTCAGATCCCAAGAAACCTTGTGTAATATTCAGGATTTGTCGTTTTACATTTTTGGCAATATTAGCTTGTGTCAAGTCCCAATCTACCTCGGCATCTCGATACGTAGCATCAGTTTTCACAAAATTACGAACATCTAGCCATTGTGTTTGAATACCCATAAAATTCATGAAATGACTCAGGATGGTTGTTGATATCAATTCGCCAAAGCTTACAATCTGGTCGTAAACAAAATTGTAATTAGGAGATTTGTTATGCGCCAAAAAATATTCTAAATCACTAAATTGTGCATTTACGGCAGCAAATACTTCGTTTTTTTCATCTTCAAATAAATCGATTAAGATTTGATTGTGATATTTTTTTACTTCTTGAACGGATGAATTTAATTCAGTTGATTTGTCAAAATAATTTTTTATGACAAGTTCTAATGCATTAGTAGTTTTGCCCATAGCTGAAACTACCAGTAATACATCCTCATAACCCACTGTTTGTAAAACGCTGTACACGTTTTTGATTCCTGCTGCATCTTTTACTGATGCACCTCCAAATTTGAATACTCTCATATTTTCTTAAATCACAATTTTTAAATTCTAAATTGAAATCAGAATTCTATTTATCTTTAATTTTTTAATTTCCTATTTGTGTCTCTGAATTTGGACGCTTTATTTCAATTTGTCAGATACAAATTGATGTATTCCTAATTCGTCCATTTGCACTACATGCCAATCGCGTAATACTTTGGCTCCTGATTTTTCGTAGAAATCAATTGCAGGCGTATTCCAGTCCAGAACATTCCATTCTACTCTTCGAACCTGGTCTTTCTTACCTTGCTTTAAAATTTCAGAATATAAGGCATAACCTAATCCTGTTCCTCGCATGCTTTCTTTTACTACTAAATCCTCTAAGTGAATGGTTTTACCTTTCCAAGTTGAATACCGATAGTACCACAAGGCGATACCGACAATTTGCTTATCTGAAGTACTTTCTGGAGAGTCTGAATCAATCTCTGCTACAAAAACATGAAACAGTGGGACAGCTCCAAAACCATCTCGTACTAAATCTTCAACGGTAATAAGAACTGCATCTGGTTCTTTTTCAAACAATGCTAGTTCTTTGATTAAACCTAAAACGGAAGGCATATCTGCCGGAGTACCTTTTCTTATTATCATGGCGTAGTTGTATCTGTAAATGATTGGATTATCTAACGGGCAATTGTCAATTTCTTGTTTTTAAAATCTTACAAAGATTCTGCTATGCTATTTTTAATTTAATTGTTTAAAATCACAATTAAATAAACTTTAAACCTAAAAATTTACAGTTTATTTAGCAAATATACAATAGTGGTAAACTAAGTTCATATTATTGAAATCATTTTCACAAAAAAAACGATATTTGTGACTTCAAAATAACTACAACGATTTCGAAATGGAAGAACGCAACAAGACTTTAGGAGAATTTATTATAGAGAATCAAAATGCTTTTCAATATTCGTCTGGTGAATTATCCCGAATTATTAACTCGATTAGGCTTGCCGCCAAAGTAGTAAACTATAAGGTAAATAAAGCTGGATTAGTTGATATCGTGGGTGCTGCAGGGGAGCAAAATATACAAGGAGAAGACCAACAAAAACTGGATGTTTATGCCAATGAAGTTTTTATTCAAACTTTAATTAACCGTGAAATTGTATGCGGTATTGCCTCTGAAGAGAACGATGAGTTCATCACTGTTGAAGGAAGTGATAACAGTCACAACAATAAATATGTGGTATTGATGGATCCTCTTGATGGATCTTCTAATATTGATGTAAACGTATCTGTGGGTACCATATTCTCAGTGTATAGAAGAATTACGCCAATAGGAACTCCAGTTACAATGGAGGATTTCTTGCAACCAGGAATCAATCAAGTAGCCGCAGGATATGTTATTTATGGAACATCAACCATGCTAGTGTACACAACGGGGCATGGTGTAAATGGGTTTACATTGAATCCTGCAATTGGGACTTTCTATTTATCACACCCTAATATGAAGTTTGCAAAAGACGGTCATATTTACTCTATCAACGAAGGGAACTACATTCATTTTCCACAAGGGGTTAAAGATTATATCAAATACTGTCAGACTGAAGAGGAAGATAGACCCTATACTTCCAGATATATCGGTAGCTTAGTTTCGGATATTCATAGAAATATTATCAAAGGCGGAATTTATATCTACCCAACTAGTTCAAAAGCACCTAATGGTAAATTACGTTTATTATATGAATGTAATCCTATGGCGTTTATTGTGGAGCAAGCTGGAGGTAAAGCTTCAGATGGTTTTGGAAGCATCATGGAAATTACTCCAACCGAATTGCATCAGCGTGTTCCTTTCTTTTGTGGAAGCTATAACATGGTTGAAAAAGCCGAAGAGTTCATGCATAATGCAAAGTTAAGCAAATACTAAAAAGCAAAAAGCTTCCAGGATTACTGGAAGCTTTTTTATTTAAATACATGTCCCGTCCTGAAATAGCGATACACAAAAACAATCGTTATGGAAGAATACACGAATTATGTAAAGCGCACCCAGCGAGATTACAGCATGTCCTTAAAACTTCAAATCGTTAGAGAAGTTGAGCAAGGTAGTTCATCAATTACCCAAATTAGAAAACAATATGGCATTCAAAGCCATGCTACAGTTCTGGGCTGGTTACGAAAATTTGGTAACTTTGATTGGGAAAACCAATCCCCTTTGAATATGGCAAAGTCACCCGAACAAAAAATTATGGAACTTGAAGCCCAAGTCAAGCTATTAGAAAAACAAAAGGCTCTTTTAGAACGACAAGCTTACGTTGCAGATAAAAAAGCAATCTTGTTTGACATGATGATTGATTTAGCTGAGAAAGAATATCATATCGATATCCGAAAAAACTCTGCACCCGAACAATCGCCCGCTTTAGAGCAAAAGAACAAAAAACAGTAGCGTTTACCTGTTATTTGTTCGGGATAGACAGACAGGTTTATTATCGAAAGACTAGAAGAATAGCATCCAAACAAAACAAAGCCAAAGAAGTGATTTTGATGGTGAATAATATCAGGAAGACAATGCCTAGAATAGGTACTCGAAAACTATATTATCTTTTGTTGGATAAACTTCAATTAATGAAAATTGGAAGAGATAAGTTCTTTGATATACTCAGAGCCAATCATTTATTGATACATCCTAAACGAAGTTATCATGTAACGACTAACTCACATCATCGATTTAATAAACATCAAAATCGAATTCTAGATTTAGAAATTAACAGACCAGAGCAAGTTTGGGTCTCTGATATAACCTATATAGGAAAAAGAGATAATCCTTGCTATTTAAGCTTAGTCACAGATGCTTATTCTAAAAAGATTATGGGATATTATGTTGCCGATAACATGAACACAGAAAGCAGTTTGAAGGCTTTTAAAATGGCTCTTAAACACAGAAACAACAAAAACTTACCATTGATACATCATTCAGACAGAGGGATTCAATATTGTGCTAATGACTACCAAAAGCAACTTAATAAAAATAAAATTCTATGCAGTATGACACAAAACTCTGACCCTTATGAAAATGCAGTGGCAGAAAGGATCAATGGTATTTTAAAACAGGAATTTAGGATTGACAAATACAATCAAAAAGCAGAAATCATGCAAAAAATTGTAAAAGAAGCTATTGATATCTATAATGAAATCAGACCTCATTATTCTAATTACATGCTTACTCCAAATCAGATGCATCACCAAAACAAAATTAAAATGAGAACCTATAAAACAAAAAACAGTAGCAAACCAGAGCTTGCTACTGTCTAAAATTGTACTTTTATTTTTTATTAATCCTGTATCACTTTTTCAGGACTAGACAACAGCTGTAATTTATTTGTGCATATTTTGCATTTCCTCAAGGAAAGTGTCAGAGTCTACCTCTTTGTCAACAAGTTTTAAGGCTTTGTCAACGATGTAATTTACATTATCAGTATTGAACCCTAAAGCTACACCTATTTTTCTCAACAACATTTCTTGTTGATTTCCTAAATGATGATCTACGTGAACGATTCGTGCTAAATCATACAAACGCTCTAATCTTTGCTCGTGTAAATACGGTGGATTGATAGGGTAATTCAAAGGATTTTCTAAAATTTCCTCATACTCCACTGCTGATATTTCTAGGCGAAGTGCTAGTTTGTCTAAAAATGCTTTTTCTTCTGGTGAAAATTTCCCATCAGTAAGTGCAACTCTAACAATTGAGGCGAAGTGACCTTTGTTTCTTAGCTTAAATTCGCTATCAAATAAATCTGAAAATGACATAGTTATTGATTTTATATCCTACAAAGATAAATCTATTTTTAAATTAACTATTTTAATTTTTGTTTAATTTTTTTCAAAAACTAGAGTTGATTGCACTTGTTTTGAGGTAAGATTGCGCTGTTGCTATTTTCCTAAAAGTGCCTTTGTATAACTCATTTAGCATCTGAAAGTGTTTTCATAAAGGCAACTAATGCTTTTTGCTCTGCCAAAGTCAAGTTGAGTTTGTCTGTGGGTAAGGTTTGATTTTCTACAGTGATGCCATTTCCTACTCCGCCACCTTCATTGTAAAAAACAACAACTTCTTCCAACGTTTTAAAAACACCATTATGCATGTACGGACCTGTTTGTGCAATGTTTCTTAGTGTAGGTGTTTTAAAGGCGTGTTTCAGTTGTGCCATTTTGTATTGAGTAAATCGCCCCAAGTCTTGATCAATGATTTTTCCGTTTTTAGTTTGAGGTGTTCCTATCACTTCTTGCTCTGTTTTTTTGTAAATAGGAGGGACTGTTCCATTAAACAATGGGATGAAATGACAAGTAGCACATTTGCCTTTTCCTGCAAAGAGATTAAATCCTAGTTTTTCCTCATCCGAAAAAGTATTTGAACCGCCCGAAAAGTACTGATCAAACTTAGAGTTGAATTTATTTAAAGAACGAACATAACTTGCTATGGCGTTTTGCAATTGCCATTCTTCTAGTTTTATAGTTTTAGGAAAAGCATTTTTGATCAATTTTTTATATACTGTATTGCTTTGAATTCGAGTTAAATTTTCTTTTAAATTCCCATGCATTTCATCTTTGTTTTGAATGACATCTAGACTTTGTTTCTCTAAATCAGGTTGTCTCATGTCCCAAAATTGAGCATTTTGTAAAGAGGCATATGTAAGAGTAGGGGTGTTTCTAGGTAAATTAATTCCAGTTAAAGATTGGTTGGTTTTTTCGCCGTCTGTGAATGCTAGTTCTGGAATGTGACACGTAGCGCAATTGCGTCTTCCATCTTTAGAAAGGGACGAGTCATAAAATAATTTTTTGCCAAGATCAGCTTTTGCTTTGGAATACGCATATTCTTTTGACGGAATAAAAGCGTTGACATTAAAGGTGTTTTTTTCAAAAAGCGATTTGGCCTCTGGATTGATGGCATTTGTCTTTGCAACGTTTTTAATACGGTTGTCTTGTTGAAATTGAACTAGCTTTTGAGATATTGGATTTAAATATTTTTTAATAAAGGAAGCGCGATCAAAGGAGTTGAAATTGGTGTTCGCATCACAAAAGGAATTGGCTTGATCTATCAAATCAAAAAGTAAGACTTTTGTTTTTGAATTATTGGTGTTCAATTTTTCAAGTACAACTTTTAAAGAAGATAAACTCGCTTTAGCTTCAGGGATGGATTGATTGGCAATTGGCGAATCAAAACCGGTGATGCCAAGAGTTAAAATTCGGTATACTTCCATTTTGCTGGCATCAATAACATAATCAGGGCTTATAGTGATTACTGATAAATGCTCTTTGACTTGTGCAATTAAACCTTTTAAAACGGCAATTTCTCTTTTTAAAGTATTGAAATTACTAGTAGCGTATTGCGGGTAAATTAGTTCTTCAATAACTTGAAAACCACTTGGTGACAAGAATTTATTTTCTTCTACTTCCAATTCATCGAGTGCTGGCCCGTTGATAAATCGTGCAGGATCTGGTGTAAAATATTCGATAGCCCATTCTATTTTTTTATACGCAACACGACTGGTTTCAAATGATTTTTGTAATTGTTTTTGATTTGGATTTTCGGTAGCTACTTTTTCAAAAACAAGTATTTCTTGATTGAGTTCCTCTAAATTAGATAACAGTTCTTCTTGAATGGTTAAACTAGTGTATTGTTTTTGACAAGAAAAAAATAGCAGGAATAGGGGCAGCAGTTTTAATAGCGGTTTCATGTTGTGGATTGTATTAAATGCAAAAACAACCCAAAATTTCGGGTTGTTTTTTATATCAATAGTTGAGGTAATTATCTTTGTACGTTTCGGATGATTAGGGTTTGACCACCTTCTTTGTTTGTATTTAATCCACTACCATCAGCATTTAAAAAAGCATCTTTTTGCCATGTATGTGGATGTATGTTTACAATAAATGTATTCGGAACACCAATTATGTCTGAAATGTCTTCCATTGCACCATATTCCCAACTTCCAAAACGCATTTCATTAGCTTGGTTGTAAGCTGTATTCCAGGCAGCATCAGTTCTTTTGTGATTCATTGTCAACCAAGGTTTGTTCACTTTTGAAGCAATGTTGTATTGCCAGATATAAGAATCATGTTTTGCGGCAGTGTAGAATGAATCTCCATCTTCTTGAGTGTATACAAAGTTTTCGGTAACACATAAGTTATCCGGATTGATAATCCCAGTTCCTGGAGTAGAATCGCCTTCAATAACTAATTCTAATTTTCCAATAAGTGGGTTGGCATCATTTAATACTAATTTATACACACGTCCCCACATGGTATAACCCGCTACAGGAGCGTTTGAACTTGCTTGTCCCGTTGCGGTAAAGTACAATTCTCTATTGTTTTTTGCAGATCCTTTTCTGTAATCTACATCTTCAACTCTAGAAAAACGAATGGCTCCTAATTCATTAACTGTTGTGTTGATTACCGCACCCGTTAAGTTTTTAGCATTTGGAATTTCTACAAAAGATACATCAAATGAGGTTCCTACATTCATGCTAGTCTCTACTTGGTTTCCATCGTTTCTTTTTAAAGCGTATAATTTACCGTTAGATAAGTCACCAACAGTTGAACTCATATACATAATTACTTGGCCAGCACTTGCGTGAGAAGTTGAATACGATTGATCTTCTCCAATAACAATCACGGTTTTCCCAGGGTAAGCATCCTTAGGTAGCGGAACAGCATTTTCCATACTTGCTTTTCCTAAAGCTGGTAAAACTCTGTCGGTTCTATTTTTCATACTTGTAAGTCCTAATGGGTCAATACCATGAACCATACTTTCTTCACCACTTTCTCCAGCAGTTAAAAATAAAGGTCCAAATCCATGGATTGCTGGTGAAGCTAAAGTTGCTGAACATAATCGGGTTAATCCGCCCACAGCGTCAACAATATAATCTCCTTTTACAGGCTTAAGAGTTTTGTCTAAATATACTCTTGATACAGATTTTAAAATTTCATGATTAGTGATCATAATGTAACCATCGCTTGAAGGATCTTTCATTAATCCAGCACCATCAGGTTGAGCACCATAAACAAAAGCTGGTGATTGTGCCAATACATCTGAACTACTTAATAAAGAAGTTATCTGTAAGTTTTCAAAGCCTTCTTTTGCTACCGCCAATGCTGGAACTGTAGAAACATTTGAAAAATTAATGGCTGTGTTTACGCTAGGAGTTTCATTTTTGTCGTCTTGACAGCCTACTACTGCAGCTAACAAAACTGATGATAATGCTATTTTTTTTAAATAATGCTGATTCATGATAATTGTGTTTAGTTTGTTTGAATGCAAAACTATCGCAAGAAACTGAATCTTAGTTTAGGTCAATATTGTTGATTCATCAATAAAATGTTACTCCAAGATTAACACATCGTAAACCTGTTAATTTAAGGTAAAATTAAGATTGCTCACATGATTTGTAAGATTTATATATTTCAATAGTAGTATTTCAAACTTGTGATTTAGTGTGTGAGGTTTTTATCCTTTTTTTCTTTTGTTGCCAAGGTAGAATGTGATGTAAGTAAACCATGATGATAGTACAGGAGTTATGAGTATTGCTTTTAAGGGTGTCCTTATGACCTGAGTTGCTTTGCTATATTCGTTTTTCAAGGAATTGTGCGTATGGTTTTCATCGAATTTATTAGATATTCTAAGGAAGGATTTTCAAAATTTATCGTAAGTTTACAACCCTTTTAGCAACTTAAATTAGTAGTGATGCAAGAATTTTGGATTTATTTTCAAATAGGATTAAAACACGTTTTAGACATTCATGCTTATGATCATGTTTTGTTTTTAATAGCTTTGGCGGTGCCATATTCGTTTAAAGATTGGAAACGAATTGTCTTGTTAGTCACACTATTTACCATTGGTCACACCATGGCATTGATGCTTTCCGTTTTTGGAATTATAGCCATAAAAGTAAATGTGGTTGAGCTTTTAATCCCTATCACAATTTTGATTACTGCATTGTTCAATTTGTTTACGGCTGGCAAGTCCAGTAAAAAAGAAAGTATAAACCTAATATTTTTTATCACACTTTTCTTTGGGATTATTCATGGTTTGGGGTTTTCTAATTATTTCAAATCCATTTTAGGTGGCGATGCTGCTTCAAAAATGTTGCCTTTGGCTGAGTTTGCCCTGGGAATTGAGGCCGCTCAAATTACAGTAGTTTTTGTGGTATTGATTCTCTCTTATATTGTGCAGACTATTTTTAGATTCTCTAAACGAGATTGGACACTGGTAATGTCCTCTTTTATTGTAGGAGTTGTTATCCCGTTGATTGTTGAAAGTGAAATTTGGAACCGATAAAATGAGTGAAAAAAAATTAAATAAATACGACAAAGCCTATTTGCGAATTGCAAAAGAATGGAGTTTACTATCCTATTGCCAACGAAAAAAAGTAGGAGCCATCATTGTGCGGGATCGAATGATCATTTCTGATGGATACAATGGTACACCAAGTGGTTTTGATAATTGTTGTGAAGATGATGAAGGACTTACCCGCTGGGATGTTTTGCATGCCGAAGCCAATGCTATTTTAAAAGTAGCGCGTTCTACGCAATCATGTGAGGGTGCTACATTGTACATTACACTTTCCCCATGCAAAGAATGCAGTAAGTTAATTCACCAGTCGGGTATAAAAAGAGTAGTGTATCATTCTGGTTATCGTGATGATTCTGGAATTCAGTTTTTAATAAAAGCAGGCGTAGAGGTGGAACACATACCAATAATGGAAGAATAAATGAAATTCAATACAAAATATTTGCCTCTTATTATATTTGCTACACTGGCTATTGGTGTGCTACTTGGCGGATTATTGAATTTCCCCAATGCATCAGGTTTAATTGGGAAAAATAATGCCAAAAACAAACTAAATAAACTCATTGATTTTATTGATGATGAATATGTTGATGCTGTAAATACAGATTCTATAGTGAATCTTACCGTTGATAATATTCTCGCACAACTTGATCCACATTCGGTATACATTTCGTCTAGTGACCAGCAAGAAGTGGTTGAAAGTATGCAAGGAAATTTTGTGGGAATAGGAGTGAATTTTTACATGTTTAAGGATTCTGTTGCGGTAATAAAACCGGTTGAAAATGGTCCTTCGGCAAAAGCTGGAATTCAAGCAGGAGACAGAATTTTATATGCCGGAAAGACAAAGCTTTATGGTAGAAAACTCCCTTCTGATAGCTTGTTTTCTCAACTCAAAGGAACGGTTGGTTCCTCTGTAGAGCTCACCGTTTATAGAAAAAGCACCAAACAAAAACTAAAATTTAAAATAAAAAGAGATGTAATTCCTTTAAACAGTATTGATGTGGCTATGCTAATCAATCCATCTACAGGGTATATTAAAATAAATAGATTTTCAGAGACCACTTATACTGAATTTATGAAAGGTTTAGGAAAACTCAAAAAACAAGGAGCAAAGTCCTTAGTTATTGACGTTCGGGATAATGGAGGCGGTTATATGGAAGAGGCGATTGCGATAACGGATGAATTGCTATCTGACAAGCAACTTATTGTTTTTACCAAAAACAAGAACGGAAAAGTGATCAAAACTTTTGCAACAGCAAACGGTCAATTCGAAAAAGGAAAACTGACTGTTCTTATCAATGAAAATAGCGCATCGGCCAGTGAAATTCTTGCAGGCGCCATTCAGGACAACGATAGAGGTAGTATCGTGGGTCGACGTTCTTTTGGGAAAGGTCTAGTGCAGCGAGAAATGCCTTTTGCAGATGGGTCATCGGTGCGTCTTACTATAGCGCGCTACTACACTCCTTCGGGACGATCCATTCAAAAACCGTATACAAAAGGTAAGGAGGAATATTTTAAAGAGTCAGAAACCCGTTTTGAAAATGGAGAGTTGTATGATAAAGACAGTATTAAAATAGCAGATACTCTAAAATACAAAACTAAAAAAGGAAGGATAGTATATGGCGGTGGCGGTATTGTTCCTGATGTTTTTGTGCCTATTGAGGTAGAACATAGCAGTCAAAGTACAGGGTATTTACTGCAGTCTGGCATCGTGGGGAATTATGTTTTTGAGGATTTAGACTCTCATAAAAAAGAGTTCAAAGGTCTTGCTTATAAAGCGCTACAAGAAAAAATTAGCACTTCGGATTATTATTTTAATAAGTTTCAAAAATTCATTCTTGATAACGGTCTCGATATTCAATTTTCTAAAAGCAAATCCCTAGTCAAAAGATTTCTTACTGCAGAGTACGCAAGACAGTTGTTTGGAGAGAACAAATATTATGAAGTTATTCTTAAAGAAGATTCTATGCTTAAAGAAGCATTAAAATTAAAATGATTTAAAACTAGTAGTGTTTTAAATGAAAATCCTACTTACAAGCTATATTAAGATAAGGTTGGTTTTATTACTCCTTTAATTTGTAATCGAATGATAATCAAATCGATTATAAATTAATTTAAATAATTGGAGATTTAGGTTTGCTAATAGGAGAACCTAAAAGGAAATGAGAAATTTCTTTATCCAAAAAAAGGATGTGCTAAAAATCAAGCGCATCCTTTAATGTATTTCAAAATTAACTTTATTGTCTTAGGAATTTGTGTTTGATTTTTCTTCAATCTTTTTGGAAACTCTAAAAATAAGAAGAATTAATACAGCACATAATGAGGCTGCAATACCAATAAACGCAACGATGCTTTCTCCCTGAAATGGGTTTTTAAAATCTAGTAATGTAACATTAAAGACGATTAAAGCAAGTGCCAAAAATACCAGTATGTTAGTGAAAATTTTCATAAATGAGTTTGTTGTTTAAATCTTAGTGTACTGAAAAAGATAGAAGTAAATTCTATGTGACCAATTAAAATTAGGCTGTAAAATTATTAAATTTTATATTAAAGAAACAAACCTTTAACATTAGCAGCAAATAATTTAACAGCAATTGCTAATAATACTACTCCAAAAGTCTTGCGGATCACTCCAAGTCCGTTTTCTCCTAACATCTTTTCAATTTTAGAAGACGATTTTAGTACAATATATACTAAAATAATGTTCAGGAATATGGCTATGACAATATTAATAGTAAAAAACTGCGAACGTAAGGAAAGTAAGGTAGTCATGGTTCCTGCTCCAGCAATCAAAGGAAAGGCCAGCGGAACAATAGATGCTGAACTCGCTTCTTCGTCACGATAAATACGAATACCTAATATCATTTCTAAGGCTAGGAAAAAAAGAACAAAAGAACCTGCAACTGCAAATGAATTGACATCGATTCCAATTAACTTTAAAAGTTCTTCTCCCGCAAAAAGGAAAACAATCATAATGACTCCTGCTACGATGGAGGCTTTCTCAGATTCGATGTGACCGTGTTTAGCACGAAGATCTACAATGATCGGGATAGATCCCACAATGTCAATTACGGCAAAAAGAACCATGCTCACGGTAATTATTTCTCTTATGTCTAGCTGCATAATATTGGTTTTAATGATGCAAAAGTATTCATTTTTGATGGTTAGCGGGTTCAATCTTGTATTATTTTAAGGTCAAGTTAAAAATATTTTGAATTATAAAGTAGAAGTCAAGCCTTCCGTTTTTGCCAAATTCTTTTTTTTGATTTTCAGTGCTTCATTTTTAAATTTCTTTGAATACCTTTGCAGCATGTTTCAACTAGGAAAAACCATCGTCTCAGAAGACTTACTCGAAAAAGATTTTGTTTGCAATCTAACTGCCTGCAAGGGAGCTTGTTGTGTAGATGGTGACGCTGGTGCGCCATTAAGCGAGGAAGAAACAAAAATCCTGGAGTCTATTTATCCAAAAGTAAAACCTTTTTTGCGCAAGCAAGGTATTGCGGCTATTGAAGCGCAGGGAACTTGGGTAACTGGAACAGATGGTGAACTGGAAACACCTCTTATTGACAATAAAGATTGTGCTTATGTCATCTTTGACGGCAAAACTGCTTTATGTGGTATTGAGCAAGCCTATAATCAAGGTATCATCGACTGGAAAAAACCTGTTTCGTGTCATTTATACCCAGTTCGGGTAAAAGATTTTACAGAGTTTGCAGCTGTAAATTATGACAAATGGGACATTTGTGATGCAGCCTGTTCGTTAGGACAAGAACTAGAAGTGCCTGTTTATAAGTTCGTAAAAGAAGCTTTGGTTCGCAAGTTTGGTGAAGACTGGTATGCAGAGTTAGAGACTGTTGCTCAAGAGCACTTAAACAATTCAAAATAGCACAAAACTACCCCACAATTTTAATTTCTTAAACCCTATATTTTACAGTGGCTAACGCCGTTTTGTAAAATACAATATATTGATATTCAAATTTTTACAAATAAAGCTATAAACGATAATTTTTCTTTTCGTTGTTAAAAACTAGGGCCGATTGTGAATAAGTTTGGCTTTTAAATCCAGCAATATTTCACAACCTTTGTAATCCTCAGATCGAATAGAATTTCGTTAAAATCACAACAAAATAAAACAATACAATGACACAAGTGGAACCTATTTTACAAGAAAACAAAAATCGCTTTGTAATTTTTCCTATCAAGCACCATGATATTTGGGAATGGTACAAGAAAATGGAAGCTAGTTTTTGGACTGCTGAGGAAATTGATTTATCGCAGGATTTAAATGATTGGAATAACAAACTTTCTGATGAAGAGCGTTATTTTGTGAAGCATATTTTAGCATTTTTTGCTGCTTCAGATGGGATTGTAAACGAAAATTTAGCAGAAAATTTTGTAAATGAGGTACAGTATGCTGAGGCAAAGTTTTTTTATGGCTTTCAAATCATGATGGAAAACATTCACAGCGAAACCTATTCGTTATTGATTGATACTTACGTGAAAGACGAAGCGGAGAAAGACGAGTTGTTCAATGCACTTGAAGTTTTTCCTGCTATTAAGAAAAAAGCAGACTGGGCTTTGAAATGGATTGAATCAGATTCGTTTGCGGAGCGTTTGATTGCTTTTGCAGCTGTTGAAGGTATCTTTTTCTCAGGTGCATTTTGTTCTATTTACTGGTTGAAAAAACGTGGCTTAATGCCAGGACTTACCTTTTCGAACGAGTTGATTTCTCGTGACGAAGGAGTTCACTGTGATTTTGCGGTACACTTGCACAACCACCACTTGATTAACAAAGTACCTAAAGAAAGAATTAGAGAAATTATTGTGGATGCTTTGAATATTGAAAGAGAGTTTATCACTGAGTCTTTACCAGTATCTTTAATTGGGATGAACGCAGGTTTGATGACACAGTACTTGGAGTTTGTTGCAGATCGTTTGTTAGTAGAATTAGGTTGTGACAGAGAATACAATACGGCTAATCCTTTTGATTTTATGGACATGATTTCATTGCAAGGAAAAACCAACTTCTTTGAGAAAAAAGTGGCTGAATACCAAAAAGCAGGTGTGATGAACACCGATGAAGAATCACAAAAAATAACATTCGACGCTGATTTTTAATCGGTTTTGACCATACCTACTACCTTCCTAGCCCCGATGGAAGGGAAAATCCTTTTTAGTCCTGATTTTTCTCAGGACTAAAAAGATTGGAATGACAGCGGGATCAGCTCCCGAAAATAAAGAAACTGAACTTTATGCCAAATCAGTACCCACCAATAGTAGTTGCTGCCACAAAAGTTGTGGTGGTCATGCTGCGAAATAATAAACAAATAACTAAAAACAGCGAAGGGATTTTCTGTTTTAAAAAAAAGAAAAAGTATGTACGTAGTAAAAAGAGACGGGCACAAAGAGCCAGTGATGTTTGACAAAATCACAGATAGAATTAAAAAACTATGCTATGGTTTGAATGATTTAGTAGATGCTGTAAAAGTAGCAATGCGTGTTATTGAAGGGCTTTATGATGGGGTTTCAACATCAGAATTAGATAATCTTGCTGCCGAAACAGCTGCCTCAATGACTATTGCGCACCCAGATTACGCACAGTTGGCCGCTCGTATTGCGATCTCAAATTTACATTCGAATACTAAGAAATCATTCTCTGAGACGATGAATGATATGTTTCATTATGTAAACCCAAGAAATGGGCAATACGCTCCATTATTGTCTGAGGAAGTACATAAAGTGATTATGGAAAATTCAGAGTTTTTAGACTCGCACATTATATACAACAGAGATTTCAACTACGATTATTTTGGTTTTAAAACACTAGAAAGATCATATTTGCTTAAAATAAACGGTAAAATTGTAGAGCGTCCGCAGCATATGTTGATGCGTGTATCGGTTGGGATTCACTTAGATGATTTGAAATCGGTTATTGAAACCTACGACTTAATGTCGAAAAAATTCTTTACTCACGCTACGCCTACCTTATTTAATGCGGGTACGCCAAAACCTCAAATGTCAAGTTGTTTCCTTTTGGCAATGCAAGATGACAGTATTGATGGGATTTATGATACGTTGAAACAAACGGCTAAAATTTCGCAATCAGCAGGAGGAATTGGACTTTCAATTCACAACGTGAGAGCTACAGGATCGTACATTCGTGGAACAAACGGAACTTCAAACGGAATTGTACCGATGTTGCGTGTGTTTAATGATACGGCTCGTTACGTAGATCAAGGTGGTGGAAAGCGTAAAGGAAGTTTTGCCATTTATATAGAAACTTGGCATGCTGATATCTTTGATTTCCTTGACTTGAAAAAGAATACCGGAAAAGAAGAAATGCGTGCAAGAGATTTGTTTTTTGCGATGTGGACTTCGGATTTATTCATGAAACGTGTGCAAGAAGATGGATTGTGGACTCTTATGTGTCCGAACGAATGTCCAGGATTGTATGACGTTCATGGAGAAGAGTTCGAAAAAATGTACACTGATTATGAAAAAGCAGGTAAAGGTAGAAAAACCATCAAAGCGCATGAATTGTGGGAGAAAATCCTAGAGTCTCAAATTGAGACTGGAACACCTTACATGTTGTACAAAGATGCAGCCAACCGCAAATCGAACCAAAAAAATCTAGGTACTATTCGCTCGTCGAATTTGTGTACTGAGATTATGGAGTTTACTTCAAAAGATGAAATTGCTGTATGTAACTTGGCTTCGTTGTCATTGCCAATGTTTGTTGAAAACGGAGCGTTCAATCACGATTTGTTTTATACGGTAACTAAGCGTGTAACGCGCAACCTAAATAAAGTAATTGATAGAAATTATTATCCGGTTAAAGAAGGAGAAAACTCTAATAAACGCCACCGTCCAATTGGTCTTGGTGTGCAAGGACTTGCAGATGCATTTATCATGCTGCGTTTGCCGTTTACAAGTGACGAAGCTAAAAAACTGAATCAAGAAATTTTTGAAACCATGTACTTTGCAGCCGTAACAGCATCGATGGAAATGGCTAAAGAAGAAGGACCGTATTCAAGTTTTGCTGGATCGCCAATTTCACAAGGGGAATTCCAATACAATTTATGGGGATTAACCGATGCTGATTTATCAGGACGTTGGGATTGGGCTTCGCTTCGTAAAGAAGTAATGGAGCACGGTGTTCGTAACTCTTTATTGGTAGCGCCAATGCCAACCGCATCTACATCTCAAATTTTGGGTAACAACGAAGCATTCGAACCGTATACTTCAAATATCTACACCAGACGTGTACTTTCGGGTGAGTTTATTGTGGTAAACAAACACTTGCTTCACGATTTAGTAGAGCGTGGTTTGTGGAACGAAACCCTGAAACAAGAGTTAATGCGTAACAACGGATCCGTTCAAGCGCTTGATATTCCTCAGGATTTGAAAGAATTGTACAAAACCGTTTGGGAAATGTCTATGAAAGATATTATTGATATGTCTCGCCAGCGCGGGTATTTTGTAGATCAGTCGCAATCGTTGAACTTGTTCATGCAAAATGCTAATTATGCTAAATTAACTTCCATGCACTTTTATGCTTGGCAATCAGGTCTTAAAACCGGAATGTATTATTTAAGAACAAAAGCTGCCGTTGATGCTATTAAGTTTACATTAAACAACGATAAAAAAGCAGAACCTATTGAGGTAAAACAAGCTCCAGTGCAAGAGCGTTTGCAAAGTATTGCTGTTTTAAACGAACCTGTAGAAATGAGCCCTGAAGAATATAGAGCCATGATCGAACTAGCCAAAAATGCTGGTCCAGAAGATTGTGAAATGTGTGGATCGTAAATAAAAAAAAGAATATTTAATATTCATAAAAACAGCTATCATTTTTGGTAGCTGTTTTTTTTTGGAGCTATTTCCTGCTATTCGTTACAATCTTATACGCCATCCCGAGGTTTCGGGACCGGCTTATAAGGATTTCCACTGCTATCAGGGCTAGGAATTGACGGTTTTGAAAAGGAATTTACTAGTTACAGTGATACGTATACTGAGTTGCAGGTGCGCAAAAGGATTGGTTGTAGAACGTTAAAGTGCGAATTTCGAAACACTCTCCTAAAATAGTGTAACTCCAGGAGTCGTAGGTGGGTGTAACTTTGTAGATATGCAAGATGCAAATAACTACAAGACTGCTACATTACTTTACGAAGTAGCAAAATACCCTAAAAAAAATAAAAATGGAAACTACAGCATTAACTATTTCGGCGGATTTGTTAGCGTCCAGAACCAAGCGATTTTTAAACTTGCTCATTGATTTGTTTATTGTTTACTTGTTCACCATCGCCATTGGAGCACTCATTAACGGGATAGGAGTTGTAACTGGGAATTATCAAGTAGCAGATTGGATTATCAATTTATCACCCACAGAAAACGCCTTGTTTGGGATGATAGTGATGTTTTTTTACTATTTCATTATGGAGTTCTATTTGTCTAGAACTTTTGGGAAGTACTTTACTAAAACACTTGTTGTAAAACCTAATGGCAGCAAACCAAACCTAAAAAGTATACTCATTAGAACCTTAGTGCGATTCATTCCTGTTGAAATATTTTCCTTTTTAAACAGCGATTCACGAGGTTGGCACGATACACTATCCGTTACCTATGTGGTCAATAAGCATGAATTTTTAGCAAAAGCGAGCTGGTTCAATCCATCTGACCAAAGAGCAGTTTGATATTAGTTTCTCATAAAAAGTAAACCCAGTAGATTTTAAATCTACTGGGTTTTTTAAATTCAATTAAACCGTTACAGTATTATTTACTGTAATTCTCATTTCTTGTGCTGCCGCTACCATTTCGATTAAGGCCTTTTTGGTTTCTTCCCAATGACGGGTTTTTAAACCACAATCTGGGTTTACCCACAGTTGGTCAATAGGGATTACAGCCGAAGCTTTTTCTAATAATTGCACCATTTCGGTACTCGAAGGAACGCGAGGTGAGTGAATATCATATACGCCTGGACCGATTTCGTTTGGATAATTAAAATCAGCAAAAGCATCCAGTAAATCCATTTGTGAACGCGAGCACTCTATGGTAATTACATCCGCATCCATGTCGGCTATATTCTGGATGATATCGTTGAATTCGCTGTAGCACATGTGCGTATGAATCTGTGTGTCATCTTTTACGCCACTTGCCGAAATTCTAAATGCTTTAACCGCCCAATCCAAATACGTTGCCCATTCTTCTTTGCGCAAAGGCAATCCCTCTCGAATAGCCGGTTCGTCTATTTGAATAATCTTAATTCCTGCGTTTTCTAAATCGACTACCTCATCTCTAATCGCCAATGCAATTTGAGTACAGGTTTCGGATCGTGGTTGGTCATTACGAACAAAGGACCATTGCAAAATAGTTACGGGGCCGGTTAGCATTCCTTTAACCCATTTTGGTGTAAGGGATTGAGCGTAAGCTGACCATTTTACAGTCATTGCATTTGGACGCGAAACATCGCCATAAATAACTGGGGGTTTCACACAACGGCTTCCGTAACTTTGTACCCAACCGTTTTTGGTAAACGTAAATCCGTCGAGTTGTTCTCCAAAATATTCTACCATGTCATTGCGTTCAAATTCTCCATGAACTAGCACATCAATACCGGTTTCTTCTTGAAAACGAATCGTTTCTTGAATCTCTTTTTGGAGTAAATCATCGTATTGTTGTTGATTTAGTTCGCCTTTTTTGAACTTCGCTCTCCAGCTGCGCACTTCGGCAGTTTGTGGGAAAGAACCAATAGTGGTAGTAGGAAATAATGGAAGATCCAATACGTCTGTTTGTTTTTCTCTACGAACTGAAAACGGATTTTGTCTTTGATCATCGCCTTGAGTAATGCTTGCAACTCGATTTTTTACCGCATCATTATGAATCAATTTTGATGTTTTTCGGTTTTCATTAGCAATCGTGTTTTCTTGAAAACGGACAGAATTACTAACGTCTATTTCATTTGAGGCGAAATATTTAAGCAGTACTATTTCCTCTGTTTTTTGTTTGGCAAAAGCCAGCCATTGTTTAATTTCGGGTGTTAGTGTTGCGTTGTTGGTTTCTAACTCCAAATCGCAAGGACTGTGAATCAAAGAACAAGACGGAGCGATTAATATCCTGTTTTCACCAAGTGCATCTGTGGCTTTTTTGATAAGCGCTAAAGATTTTTTGAAATCATTTTTCCAAATATTTCTTCCGTCTACAATACCAAGCGAAAGATTTACATTGGCTGATAATTGTCCTGATTCCAGAATGTCATCTAATTGAGAGTGACAACGCACCAAGTCTAAATGCAAAGTATGGACAGGTAATGCGAGTACAGTTTCAAGATTTTCTCCAAAACAATCAAAATAATTAGCAAGAATCAGTTTGATTTTAGGAAAGCGTTTGTTGATTTCGGTATATACATAAGTGATGGCACTTCGTTCTTTATCTGTTAGATTCAAAGCCAAAAATGGTTCGTCAAATTGAATCCATTCCACGTTTTCAGCTTCTAATTTTTTAAGAATTTCAAAATATACGGGTAGCAATTTATCGATTAAATCAATTCTGTGAAAACCTTCTTCTTTTTCTTTTCCAAGAAGTAAATAGGTAACAGGACCTATAAGCACTGGTTTTGTAGTAATTCCTAAAGCAGTAGCTTCTTTGAATTCGTCGATTATTTTTTCGGAGAATAACTTGAATTCTTGATCTTTTGTGAATTCGGGTACGATATAATGGTAATTGGTGTCAAACCATTTAGTCATTTCCATAGCAACTACATCTAGTCCCTCTTTTTGTGAACCTCTGGCCATGGCAAAATACAAATCGGTAATAGAGTTTGTTTTGGCTAATTCTTGATAACGTTTAGGAATAACGCCTAATGTAAGTGATAGATCCAGTATTTGATCGTAAAACGAAAAATCGTTAGAAGGGATTAAATCGATTCCAGCCTCGACTTGTAATTGCCAGTTTTCCTTGCGGATAGTTGCGCCTACAACCAAAAGCTCGTCTACTGAAATTTTTCCTGCCCAGTAGGATTCGCAGGCTTTTTTTAATTCTCTGTTGCTACCAATTCGCGGATAGCCAAGATTGTTTGTTAGCATGTTGTTGCTTTTTAAATGATGAATAAATCAGTTAAAAGCTCTTGATGCATTTCAAAATGTTTGTTAGAAATGAAAAGAAGAAAGGAGAATACGTTACAAAAGAGAAATGCACAATAAGGCATAAATAGTTATGCTTATTGTGTTCAGAACGCACCATACCTGACTATTGCTTCAAATCGCGAAAGCATTGTCAATTCGATAAAAGGCAGGTCTCCTGACTTGTAACATTTTTATCATCCTTCCCATTTGCCATTGGCATACAGTGGATTTTTTCTCAGATAAAAACTTTTTGTGTTACTTACAGTTGCGCGACAGTTCGTGATTTACACACGATTCCCTATTAATCTACAGTTAAGTAAAACCCTTATCGGTTGATGAAGAAATAAATTAAGAACTTAAATAGGGCGCTAAAGTAATACTAATCCTTTGATTTTTTTTTCGATAAGTTTATTAATTTGTTATTTTTAGTACATTGCATTACTAGGATTCTATACTTTATATTTTTCAGGTGAATAAGTTATACCTAACCTTATTTCACTTGATAATGTATCTATTTCTGCTATCTTTGGAAATAAATTTTAAAAAGTAATGATGAACTGGGAACAACTTTTATCACTTAAACGTCAAGGCGACAAAGGCAAACGATTGCGTGTAGAACAAGACGATACCCGTTTGGGTTTTGAAGTAGATTATGATCGAATCATTTTTTCTTCGGCGTTTAGAAGTTTGCAAGATAAAACACAAGTTATTCCGTTATCCAAAACTGATTTTGTACATACCAGATTAACACATAGTCTTGAAGTTTCCGTTGTTGGGCGTTCTTTGGGGCGTTTGGTAGGAAAAAAAATTATCGAAAAATACCCGCATTTAAAAGAAGTACACGGTTATCACATGAATGATTTTGGGGCAATTGTAGCTGCAGCATCATTGGCGCACGATATTGGGAATCCACCTTTTGGACATTCGGGTGAAAAAGCCATAGGAGAGTATTTTTCGATAGGAAACGGACAAAAATACAAAGACCAACTTACCGCAAAAGAGTGGCAAGATTTAATTGATTTTGAAGGTAATGCTAATGGTTTTTCAGTACTTACTGCAAGCCGTCCAGGTATTGAAGGAGGACTTCGTATTTCGTATGCTACTCTGGGTGCTTTTATGAAATATCCTAAAGAGAGTCTGCCTAAAAAACCAACTAAAAATATCGCCGATAAAAAATATGGTTTTTTTCAAACAGACAAAGCTTTTTTTGAAGAAGTAGCGCAAGATATGGGTTTAATTCCCAATAAATTAGGTTTAGATATAGGTTTTGAACGCCATCCTTTGGCCTATCTTGTTGAGGCGGCAGATGATATTTGTTACACTATCATCGATTTTGAAGACGGAATGAATCTAGGTTTGGTTTCGGAGGATTTTGCATTGGAATACCTTATAAAATTAGTAAAAGACAGTATTGATACTTCCAAGTACAAAACACTTGAAACTAAAGAAGACCGAATTAGCTATTTGCGTGCCTTAGCAATAGGAAGCTTAATCAACGATGCCGTTAAAGTTTTTGTTGAAAACGAAGAGCTCATTTTGCAAGGAAAATTTCCTTATGCCTTGATGGATAAAAGCAAATACAAAGCCCAGATGGATGATATTATCAAAATTAGTGTCGAGAAAATCTATCAAAGTCGTGAAGTGATCGAAAAAGAAATTGTAGGCTATCAAATTATACAAACCTTATTGGATAAATTTATTACCGCATTTGACAATAATTATAATGGCGTCGCTTCTAATTATGATACCTTAATTTTAAAAATGTTGCCAGAAAAGCATCAATTAGAAAAAGATGATTTGTACGGTCGATTGTTACATATTTGTCATTTTATTTCGTTGTTGACAGATGGGAATGCGTTAGAGTTGTTTGAAACGATAAACGGAAAGAAAAGAGATTAAAAATTAAAATGCATATTCAATTCCTACTCCAATAGCTTGTCTGAGTTGTGTTTTAGGACCCTCGGTGACTTGTATTCCTTCAATTTCTCGTTTCGATTTGATATCGTCATCATAAATTACGTGAGCACCAATATTTGCTTTTACATATTGATTAACCACGAGTTCAACTTGTAGATCACAATCTATATCGATATTGCCAAAACGATTGATGTAATCGGAGTATAGGGTTAGTCTGTTTTCTAAATTGATGTTTTTAAATACCTCTTTTTTGTATTTATTGGTAATCAGAAAACCCAATTCCATCTTAGCTCTCTCTCCTTCAGTAATTAAATTTCCATTTACGTCATAGGTAGCTTTCGCAACCCCAAAAGCACCTTGGTTTGCTAATCTTTGATCAAGAACAAGGGTGGTTTTAAAAGTAAATGGAGAGATGTAAAGAGTTCTCTTTTTTTCTTTATCAATATTTTCGGCTCCTATTCCCATAAAGATATACGCTGGAGCGAACGGTTTTGATATGGCATTTTCGGTATTTGGATAAGCAAAACCATTTGTAAATTGAGTATTAAAATTAAATTTTGCAGAATGAAACCAATTTGAGAGCGTGTCTCTACGATATCCAAAAGTAGAATTCAGCTGAATAGCATCCTCCGTTTTTCGGATGGCCACACCATCTTGTTTGTTTAAGCCATATTTTATAATGAGTTCATTTGACCAGTTGTAGTTATCACGGGCATAATTTCTATGAAATTTACCTTTAAGTAGTCCAGATATCGAGCTTGTTCCCCCAGCAGACCAGTTTACAAAGGCTACTTCGGAAATATCAAAACCCAAACTATTTTTTTTACTCCAGTACGAAAAAGGCAATAAATGTGTTTTAGTTCTTATTTTAAGCGGTACGCGTTCCATCTTATCTGTTTTTGTTAATGCAGTTACAGGAGCTAGGGAATACATTTTATTATTTTGAATGGTATCTTGTGAAAAACTCAATTGTGATATTGCAAACACAAAGAATATAAGGTATCGTAATGAATTCATTTGAAGCAGGGGTTTTAGGAATTAATAATTCGAAAAAAGTTTTTCAAGACTAGAAACGTCAATTTTGCAATATTGTTGTAATTCAGTCACGGTTCCATGTTCTATAAATTCATCGGGAATTCCTAAAATAGTAATCTGTGACTTGTAATTATTGATGGCTGCAAATTCAATTACAGCACTACCAAATCCTCCTTTTACAGTACCGTCTTCAAGAGTAATGATAGAGTCAAATTGACTAAAAATTTGGTGTAAACTTTTTTCGTCTAATGGTTTTACAAAAGGAAAATCATAGTGGGCAATGGTATTTGTTTTTATTATTTTGGCTAGAGCCAAAGTAACATTATTTCCAATAGTACCATTTGATAACACCGCTACTCGAGTTCCTGATACAAGACAGCTGCTTACGCCAATGGGTATAACATCATAATGACGCAGATGTTTTTCTTGCCAGTTATTTATTATACCCCGACCTCTCGGATATCTGATTGCGATTGGGTTTTCAAGTCCCAATTGTGCGGTATATAAAATATTTTGAAGTTCAATTTCATTCCTTGGAGCATAAATAATTAGGTTAGGAATGCAACGCAGGTAGGCTAGATCAAAAACGCCGTGATGTGTAGCGCCATCCTCGCCCACTAAACCGGCTCTGTCCAAACAAAAAATTACTGGAAGATTTTGTAAAGCCACATCATGAATGATTTGGTCATAAGCTCTCTGTAAAAATGTAGAGTAAATGTTGCAATAAACAATCATGCCTTGTGTTGCCATTCCAGCGGCTAAAGTTACTGCATGCTGTTCAGCAATACCTACATCAAAAGCACGTTCTGGAAACGCATCCATCATGAATTTCAACGAACTACCAGAGGGCATTGCAGGTGTGATTCCTATTATCTTTTCGTTTTTTCGAGCCAAGTCTAAAATAGTCAAGCCAAAAACATCTTGGTATTTTGGAGGTAAATTTTCTTCTTGTTTTGAAATGATTTCTCCAGTTGCGGCATCAAACTTTCCCGGAGCGTGGTATTTTACTTGATCCTCTTCGGCTTGTTGCAGTCCTTTTCCTTTGGTGGTAATTAAATGTAAAAATTTAGGGCCTTTTATTTTTTGCAAACGCTTTAATTCTTTGATTACAGCAAAAATATCATGACCGTCAATAGGACCCGAATAATCAAAGTTCAAGGACTTAATCATGTTGTTTTGCCTTGGGTTTTTCCCCTCTTTTACAGCAGTGAGGTATTGTTTTAAGGCACCCACGCTAGGATCAATCCCAATAGCGTTATCATTGAGAATTACAAGTAAATTGGCATCAGTAACTCCCGCGTGATTCAACCCTTCAAAAGCCATTCCTGAGGCAATAGAAGCGTCACCAATAATAGCAATGTGATGTTTGTTGAAATCGCTTTTTAAATTAGAGGCAATTGCCATTCCGAGTGCCGCCGAAATAGAAGTCGAAGAATGGCCTACGCCAAAGGTGTCGTAGTTGCTCTCGCTTCTTTTTGGGAAACCAGAAATACCTCCCAATTGACGATTGGTATGAAAATTTTCTCTTCGGCCGGTCAAGATTTTATGTCCATAGGCTTGATGGCCTACATCCCAAATCAATAAATCATTTGGGGTGTCAAAAACATAGTGCAAGGCAATTGTCAATTCAATAACACCTAGGCTTGCGCCAAGATGGCCTTCTTTTACGGCCACAATATCGATAATAAAATCGCGTAATTCTTGTGCTACTTGAGGAAGTTGCGCTTCGTCAAGCAAGCGTAAATCGGTTGGGTTATTGATGTTTGAAAGTAAACTGTTTTTCATTGTTTTATAAAAAGCAAATTTACGATTTTGTTTTCTATTTTTGTATTTAACTTAATTATTCCCCTTTTGGGGTTAGGGAGCATATGATAAACCCATTCACCGACGAATATTTCATGAAAAAAGCTTTGCAGGAAGCTGAAATGGCTTTTGAAAAAGGCGAAATTCCTGTTGGAGCCCTAATTGTTATTGATAACAAAGTCATTGCTCGAAGTCATAATTTAACCGAATTACTTCATGATGTGACAGCACATGCCGAAATGCAATCTATCACTGCTGCTGCAAATTATCTAGGCGGAAAATATTTAACAGGTTGTACACTTTATGTAACACTCGAGCCTTGCCAGATGTGTGCCGGCGCTTTGTATTGGAGCCAAATTTCTAAAATTGTTTTTGGCGCTCGTGATGAACAACGCGGTTTTATTACTCTAGGAACAAAACTACATCCTAAAACTACTGTTGTACAAGGAATCATGGCCAATGAAGCCGCTGATTTGATGAAACGATTTTTTGCTGTGAGGAGGAAGTAGAGTAGTCAAGATGTTCCCTAGCCCAGATAGTAGTGAAAATCCTTATGTGCCAATCCCGAAACTTCGGGACGGCACATAAGATTGTAACGAATAGCTGGAAAAAGCTCCTGAAAAATACCTTTAAAAAATAATTTCCTCTCAAAGAATTTTCTTCTTAAAATAATAAATTAATTATTCTACATTTACTACAATATTACGGTAACTATCTAGTTATTGTGTTACTTGTGAGATGTTGCAATAATTTAATTTATAACCCATTAACTCTAGCTAAAAGTGAAAACAAAAGGATTAATTTACGTGTTTTGTGTGTTTTTTTTGTTTCAAGCCTGTGGTAGAAAATCTGCCGCCGATTTTAATTCAGATTTCTCACTATTTAAAGAGTTTATCGTCAGTTTTACGGGAGGAATTGTCTCTTCAGAATCGGATATTAGGGTGGTTTTGGCTTTTGATAAAAAAGAATGGAAAGTCAATGAGGTTTTAGATAACGATTTGTTCACTATTTCTCCGAGTGTAGATGGTAAAGTAATTGCCCTTTCGAGCAATACGATTGCTTTTATTCCTGAAAAAAAGCTGGAATCAGGTACGGAATATCAGGTGACTTTGCATTTGGATCAACTGAATCCAAAGGTTGCCGAAAAAGACAAAACACTTTCCAATTTTAATTTTACGGTAAAAACGATTAAGCAAGATTTTGTGGTCAATACGCTCGATGTGCAATCCTACAGCCCGGAATATCAATACTTGAATGCGGTACTTAAAACCGCAGATAATATGGATTTGGAAACCGCTAAAAAACTGATTGAAGCTGAACATAATGGAAGCGATTTGAAAATTGTTTTCGAAAAAACGAATGCAGTTGGAAAAGAATTCAAGTTCAGAATTGACAGCATTCAACGATTGGAATCTAAAAGCAATTTGGAGATAAAATACGACGGAAGTGATTTTGATATCGATCAAAAAGGGACTATCGATTTCCCAATCACGGCATTGAAAGAGTTTAAAGTAGTTAAGACAGAAATTCAAGAAGGGGATAATCAAACCTTGTCTATTAATTTTTCGGAACCCTTAGAAAAAGGGCAAGATTTTAAAGGATTAGTCGCCATTCAGAACACCAATAATTTAAAGTTTTCTGCACAAGGAAATGTGTTGAAAGTTTATTTTAGTAATGAAGTACCCGTTCAAAAACCTGTTGAAGTGGCTCCAGAGCCAGTGGAAGCAGTTGTAACTGTTGATACGTCGGCTGTGGCTGTTGATAGTGCTGTGGTTGAGGAACCCGAAGAAGTTGCTATTGTTGAGCCTGAGCCAGTTGTGGATTTGCAAAAGCTTACCGGAGAACTGTTGTTAGAAGTTTTTCAGGGAATAGAAAGTGAATACGGTGGAAAGTTAAATGATAATTACACCGAGAAAATATCCTTTGATGAAATAAAACCAAGTGTTCGGTTTATCAAAAACGGAACAATTCTGCCAAGTTCTAATAACTTAAAACTCAATTTTGAGGCTGTAAACCTGAGTGCTGTTGATGTAAAAGTGTATAAAATTTACAAAAACAACATCATGCAATTTTTGCAATACAACGAACTCAATGGCAGTCAAAACCTAAAAAGAGTGGCGCAACCTATTGCCAAATCAACTCTGAATTTAAAAGAAAATACATTACTAAATCTAAGTAAGTGGAACACTTTTGCTTTGGATTTATCTAAAATTATTACTCCTGAACCAGGTGCGATTTATAGAGTAGAGTTTGTTTACAAGAAAAAATATTCTTTGTACAAATGCGAAACCGCTGATGAGGATACAACCGAAGAGGAAGAAGAGGTTGATGAGAATGATGTTAATTACAGCGGAAACTCTTACGATGATTATTACTACGATGATTACGAATGGCGAGAAAGTCAGGATCCTTGCTCGAGTTCTTATTTTTATAATGCCAAAATAGCAACTAATATTCTGGCTACTGATTTGGGTGTAATTGCAAAAAGAGGCGAAAACAAATCGTATTTGTTTGCCGTAAATAATATTGTCACCACGGAGCCAGTTACAAATGCGAGAGTAGATTTGTATACTTTTCAGCAGCAAAAAATAACTACAGGAACCACCAATAGCGATGGAATTGCGACTTTTCAGTTGGATAAATTTGCCTATTTTGCTATTGTAACGCAAGGCACGGAGTCTACTTATGTTAAATTAGACGACGGGAATTCACTGTCCGTAAGTAATTTTAATGTGTCTGGCGAGACCTTGCAAAAAGGACTTAAAGGGTTCATTTATGGAGAACGAGGCGTTTGGCGTCCTGGAGATAATTTGTATTTGTCTTTCATTTTGAATGATGCTTCGAATAAAATTCCGTTAGGACATCCTATAAAATTTAGACTAGCCGATCCAAATGGAAAAGTAACGTATCAAACGGTTCAAAAATCGAATGAATGGAATCATTATGCATTTACAGTTCCAACAGCAAATGATGCGCCTACAGGAAATTGGGAGGCAATGGTTAGCGTGGGTGGTGCGAAGTTTTACAAAAGCATCAAGATTGAAACCATCAAACCCAATCGTTTGAAAATCAAAAACACTTTCAAACGAGCTATACTTTCTTCAGCCTATCCCAATACGAGCAACCTTGAAGTGGCTTGGCTTCATGGCGCTGTGGCCAAAAATTTGAACGTTGAAATGCAAGCCAAATTTTCGCAACAAATAACGACTTTCAAAAATTATGACAAGTATATTTTTGATGATTTAGTTCGAAAATTCAGCACCGAAGAAGTTACCGTTTTCTCAGGTAAATTAGATGCCACTGGAAAAGCAAATGCTACGATAGACCCGAAAATACAAGGAGAAGCACCTGGAATGTTGAAAGCGTCGTTTATTACCAAAGTGTATGAAGAAGGTGGCGATTTTAGTACTGATGTTATAGCGACGACCTACTCGCCGTACCCTACTTATGTGGGGATAAAGTCGCCTGAGCCCAACAAATACGGAATGCTAGAAACCCGTACTACGAACCAATTTGATGTGGTTACGGTTGATGAAAACGGAAGACCAAAGTCGGTTAAAAACCTGGAAGTAAAAGTGTATAAAGTAGAATGGCGCTGGTGGTGGGATGCATCTAGTGATAATTTATCGAATTATAACTCGGATAATGCTACGACTTCGTACAAAACTTTTACAATTAATACCGATGCTAGCGGAAAAGGAAATGTCCGTTTTGCCTTGACGGATGAAGAATGGGGACGTTATATGATTCGGGTTTCTGATGCTGTTGGCGGACACGCAACGGCTTTAACGGTAAATATCGATTGGCCAATGTGGTCTGGAAAAACTAGAAATACAGATGCTGCTACGGCCAATATGTTAGTGTTTTCAACCGATAAGGAGAAGTATGCTGTGGGTGAAAATGCTCAAATTTCGTTTCCATCTAGTGCAGGAGGGCGCGCTTTTATTTCTATTGAAAATGGTTCGAAAGTAGTACAAACACTTTGGGCAAAGACCCAAAAAGGAGAAACTAAAGTTACCATTCCGATTACGGCTGCTATGGCTCCAAATGTGTATTTTAATATTACGCTGTTACAACCACACGCTTCCACCAAAAATGATTTGCCAATCCGTATGTATGGAATTGTGCCCATTGAAGTGGTTGATAAAAACACCATTTTAGCTCCCAAATTAGTAATGCCTGATGTGTTGCGTCCAGAGCAATCATTCGCTATAAAAGTGAGTGAACAATCTGGAAAAGCAATGACCTACACCATTGCCATTGTTGATGAAGGATTATTGGATTTAACCCGTTTCAAAGCGCCAAATGCCTGGGATAGTTTCTATGTTCGTGAAGCTTTGGGCGTAAAAACATGGGACATTTACGACGATGTGATTGGAGCGTATGGCGGAAAAGTAAATCAGATTTTCAGTATTGGTGGTGACCAAGATTTGGGTGGTGGAAAAGCCAAAAAAGCCAATCGTTTCAAACCGGTTGTGATTTATATGGGACCTTTTAAATTAGAAAAAGGACAAACGAAAACCCATCAAGTAAAATTACCGAAGTACATTGGTTCAGTAAAAACCATGATTGTGGCTGGTGATGCGACTTCAAGTGCGTATGGAAGTGCCGAAAAAGCAACTCCGGTTCGCAGTCCTTTGATGGTTTTGGCTTCGTTGCCAAGAAAAATTTCTCCATCCGAGAAAGTGACGATTCCAGTGACCATTTTTGCAATGGAAAAAAATATCAAGAACGTTACGGTTCAGATTAAAACGAACAACGGATTAAAAGTTATTGGTAGTGCCACACAAAAATTAACTTTCCCTCAGCCTGACGAAAAAATGGCCTATTTCAATTTGGCCGTGGGTTCTGTTACCGGAATCGGAAAGGTGCAAATCGTCGCGACTTCCGGCAAGGAGAGATCCGTGTATGATGTAGAGATTGATATGACCAATCCGAATCCAGTGACCAATACGTTTACTGATGTGATTCTGGAACCGAATAGTACTAAAACTATTTCGTGGAAAACGTTTGGTGTTTCGGGAAGTAATAAGGCAAAACTGGAGGTTTCCTCGATGCCAACGATCAATTTAAACGGACGATTACAATATCTGATTCAATATCCTCACGGTTGTGTGGAGCAAACGACTTCGTCGGTTTTTCCACAATTGTATCTGAATGAGATTGTCGATTTGGATGCTACGCGTCAGCAATTAATTCAAAAAAATGTGACCGCAGGAATCAATCGATTAGGAGGTTTTCAATTATCAAATGGAGGATTATCGTATTGGCAAGGCGGAACCGTTGCCGATGATTGGGGTTCTTCGTATGCAGGACATTTTATGATTGAAGCTGAGAAAAAAGGGTATTTCTTGCCGATCAATTTCAAATCAAAATGGATTTCGTATCAGCAAAAAGAAGCCAAACAATGGCGATTTATGCCGAGTTATGGAAATGATTTGGCGCAATCGTATCGCTTATACACATTAGCGTTGGCAGGAGCTCCCGATTTGTCTTCGATGAACAGATTGCGCGAAACCAAAGGAATTTCGAACGAAAGTAAATTGCGTTTGGCCTCGGCTTACGTATTGGCAGGACAAAAATCGGCAGGTTTATCGTTGTTGCTGAATACTTCTATAGATGATAATTCGAATTATAATTATTACTATTACGGATCTGCTGATAGGAATCGTGCCATGGCTCTAGAAACATTGTTATTGCTTGGGCAAAAGCAAAAAGCATTTGCAATGGCAACAAAATTGGCCAAAGATATGTCAAGTGACCAATGGATGAGTACGCAAACTACGGCGTATGGATTGTATGCTATGGCTAAATTTTCTGTAAGCAATGGTCCAAAAGGAATCGATGTCCAGTTCAGTAAAGACGGAAAAGCACAATCAGTAAAAACAACAAAAACCATTGCAGACCGAAGTTTGGTTGTCAAAACGGGTTCGAATAGTGTGACTTTAAAAAACAATAGAAAGAATAGATTGTATGTTCGTGTGCTGAATACTGGAATTCTTCCAATTGGACAAGAAAAGGCGATTCAGAGTAATGTTTCGGCTTCGATTGTTTTCAAAAACAGAAAAGGAGGCGTTATCGATGTGTCTAAAATCAATCAAGGAACTGAATTTGTTGCTGAGGTAACAGTGAAAAACCTAAAAAATGAACGTGTAGAAAATGTGGCGTTGTCTCAAATTTTGCCTTCTGGTTTCGAAATTGTAAATACCCGCTTCACGGATTATGGAGACGCCACCAATAACGTAGCGGATTATATTGATATTCGTGATGATAGGACTAATTTCTATTTTGGATTGAAAGCTAGAGAAGTAAAAACGTTCAGAATATTGCTGAATGCTTCATATTTGGGAACGTACTATTTACCAGGCTTGCAGTGCGAAGCGATGTATGACAATACGTTTTTGGCCAGAACGAAAGGGTTTTGGGTACAAGTGGTGAAGTAATACTAAATGGAACGCAGATAACACGGATGCAACGGATTTTAAACAGATTGGAATAAGGTGTTTGGCTCAAAAAAAATCTGCGTAAATCTGCGATAAAATCTGTCATGCAAATAAAGTGGATGCAACGGATTTTAAGCAGATTGGAATAAGTTTTTTGACACATATAAAATCTGCGTAAATCTGTGAAAATCTGCGTAAAAATAAGGCATTCAAATTTTGCACATTCACGCAGATAAAACAGTAACTATATGATGTTTTTAAAATTAGTACAATATTTTGCATCCCTTGCGGTTAAATAAAAATTACTTTGAAAAACAAACTAATTGCGTTCCTACAACGCATCATAAATTGGATAAAAAAAAATAAAATTAAATCATCAATGGCCTTTTTGCTGTTGGTGGTTTATTATTTTTCATTGCCACGAACTTTGTTTCAAGAACCTTATTCTACGGTGATTGAAAGTAATGAAGGAGAATTACTTGGCGCTAAAATTGCTCTTGACGGGCAATGGCGATTTCCTGCACAAGACAGCGTTCCCGATAAGTTTAAAAAATGTATTGTCTATTTTGAAGATGAGTATTTCTATAAACACCCTGGGTTTAATCCTGTGGCGATGGTCAATGCTGTTCAGCAAAACAGGAAGGCAGGTAGAGTCGTTCGTGGAGGAAGTACGCTGACGCAACAAGTCATTCGTTTGTCAAGAAACGGAAAAAGGCGGACTTATTTCGAGAAAATAATCGAACTTATTCTCGCCACCCGGTTAGAAATGGGTTATTCTAAAAACGAAATTTTGGAATTGTATGCTGCACACGCTCCTTTTGGCGGGAATGTTGTGGGTCTCGAAATGGCTTCATGGCGGTATTTTGGCGTGCAGTCCCATCAATTGTCTTGGGCTGAGAGTGCTACTTTAGCGGTTTTGCCGAATGCGCCCAGTTTAATTTATCCAGGAAAGAATCAACTTAAATTATTGAGCAAGCGCAACCGGCTTTTGTTAAAGTTAAACCAAGAAGGTGTAATTGACAAGCAAACTTACGAACTTTCGATAGACGAACCTTTGCCTCAAAAACCGTATGATTTGCCACAAATTGCACCTCATTTATTGCAACGTGTTGCCAAGAATCAAGAAGGAACTCGGGTGAAAACGACAGTAGAGATTGGGTTGCAAAACAGGGTCAATCAAATTGCAAAGTATTATTACAACCAATACAAGCAAAATGAAGTGCATAATTTAGCTATTTTGGTTATCGATGTTTCGAATAGAAAAGTGATGAGTTATGTAGGAAACTCGCCTACAGATGGCAATCATCAAAAAGATGTCGATATTATTGATGCACCAAGAAGCACAGGAAGTATTCTGAAACCGCTTTTATACGCTGGTATGCTCGACGATGGCGAGTTGTTACCCAATACGTTAGTGGCGGATATCCCAACTCAGATTGCAGGTTATACGCCTCAGAATTTTAACCTCACATTTGATGGAGCGGTTCCAGCGCATCGGGCATTGGCGCGATCGTTGAACATTCCTTCTGTATTGATGTTACAGGATTTTGGAGTGAATAAATTTTACGAAGAATTGCAGCGATTCAAATTACGAGATATTTCAAAACCACCAGATCATTATGGCTTATCACTTATTTTGGGTGGTGCCGAAAGTAATTTATGGGATTTGTGCCGAACTTACGCAGGTTTGTCGTCGACCTTAAATTATTTTAATGCGAATCACGGGCAGTTCAGAACTAATGAATTTGCTGAATTAAACTATCAGGATGATTTTCAAATAGATTTTGGTGACGAAACTAAGCAAAAGAACATATTGGGCGCAGGATCGATTTGGCTCACGTATAACGCAATGGAACAAGTCAATCGGCCCGAAGGTGACGAGGCTTGGAAATTTTATGACAGTTCACTAAAAATAGCTTGGAAAACGGGAACAAGTTTTGGGAATCGGGATGCTTGGGCGATAGGTACTAATTCAAGATATGTGGTAGGCGTTTGGGTGGGTAATGCAACAGGCGAGGGTAGACCAACCTTGACGGGAGTTACTAGCGCAGCACCCATTTTGTTTGATGTCTTTAATTTGTTACCTAGACAGCGATGGTTTGATACGCCAATTAAAGATTTAGAAGAAGTTGAGGTGTGTAGTTTTAGTGGTTATTTGGCTAAAGGCGGTTGTCCGAAAATAAAACAACTGGTTTCGAAGAAAGGAAAAAACACTTCTATTTGTCCGTATCACAAAACCGTGCATTTGGATAAATCACTACAATTTCAAGTGAACAGCAGTTGCGAAAACATAGAAAATATAGTGACCAAAAACTGGTTTGTTTTACCGCCGGTAATGGCTTGGTATTACAAAAGTCAGCATATTGAGTACTTACCGTTGCCTCCGTTTAGGAATGATTGTATGGGAACACAAACGGCTACAATGGATTTTATTTATCCAAAAACCAATAGCAAAATTTATCTTACTAAGAATTTTAATAGCGAGGTTCAGCCCGTGATTTTAAAAGTAGCGCATTCGCAAAGGGATAGTAAACTTTTTTGGTATGTTGACCAAGTTTTTAAAGGCAGTACCAAGACCTTTCACGAAATGCCTATTTTGGCAACAACAGGGTTTCATTACATCACTGTGGTGGATGAATTTGGAAACGAAATTCGGAGGAAGATTGAGATTGTAAAAGAGTAAGTTTATAATTAAAAATTATTCTCCAGTATAATCCTCAAGTAAATAAACCAGCATATTTCGTGTTGGTTTTTTATTTCTAAATTGTCTGATAACAATAGGAGCATTGATCTTTTTAAAACTCTTTTGATAAAGCTTTTTTGGGTCGCTAAAACTATTTGAAACGGTTATGAAATAAGCATCATCTCCAGTTTTAAGCTGTTCTCTATAGGTGTTCAACCAAGCGTAAGTATGAATGTCTTCCAGTTTTCCTAAAGCAATAAAATCTAAACCCAGAGGTTGTGCAATATAATTGTCAATGTGTGCTCCCGGAAACCATTTATTGTTTAGAATGAAATTAGTTTTTGTTAAACCTGATTGTAGATCTTTATCGCGAACTTTTTTAAATTCAGTTTTGAAGAATTTCCAATCGTACATATCCAGTGTAAAGTCTTTTTTACCTAAAGAGCTTTCATCTTTGCTGCCAATTGTTCCTGGGTAAAAATCTATGGTTAGAATTCCTGCTACCGCAATTACAGAAATCAATATACAAGAGGAATAAACTGATTTTCTCCAAAATGGAAATGTAATTTTACTTTTTTCTATTTCATCTGAAATATAACACGAAGCAAGTATTAATAGCGTTACAAAAGCGGGGCCAGACCAATGCGGTAGTGTATCTCTGAAGAATGAGAGGATAAGTAATAGTATAATTAAAGGTAAACTCAAGAAAAGAAGTAGCCTCTTTATGGATTTTTCAATATCAATTTTGTTTTTCCAAACGGCAATTAAAGAAATAAGTATCAAAAAATAATTGATAGGATTGTTGTAAAAAATTCCTCCGAAAAACTCTCTGAAAAAGCTAGAAGGGTTAATTCCTCTGCTAATTGTGACTCTTTGACTGTGATATGTATACGTTATAAAATGGTTCTCGACATTCCAAATTAAGATTGGTGAAATCAGGAGTAAAGTGATTAGAAATGCTAAATAAAGATAACCATTCTTAAGTAAATCTCTTTTATAAATTAAAATATACAATCCAAATCCTCCCCATAAAAAAACACCATGAATTTTGCTCATAATGCATAATCCGCTAAACAAACCGAATAAAATAAGAGAATAATTTAGTTTTTTTTGATTGGCTTGCCCTGAAACAATTTGAATTAGAAAGTAAACATTAATCAGCCAAAAAAACAATTGAGGCGAATCCGGAAGAATAAAAACACCAGCAATTATACTAGAATATAAAGAACTAGTATACAGTAAAGAGGCTATTATACCGGCCTTTTTATTTTTGATTCCTTTACAGATATCATAAATTAGGTAAGTGTTAATAGCTCCGAGAGCGATTGCTCCTAGCCGAACAAATAGCTCATTGGTGAAATGGAGATTGAAAGTAGTTAGACGGATCAAAAAAGCAACCATCGGTGGATGATCAAAATAGTTCCATTGCAGGTGTTGGGCGTACGTGAGGTAATACACTTCGTCATTGCCTAAACCAATTGACATTGCAATAATACACCTAACAAGTGTCGCAATAGTTATAATTAAAATCAATTGTTGATTTTCTTTCATTATAATTTAAATGTATACAGTGAGTTAGCTGTGAAATTCCAAATAAAAACAATAACAGTGACCATTACTTTGCAAACGTAAAAATTGATTTTGGTGTTCTTTTGAAGTAAATAAAGGAATGAAGTGTTTAATAAAAAACCTATAATTGAAATAATCAAAAAGCTTAGAAATTGAGTTGCTACGTGATTATCATTGTTCTGAAAAGTAAAATATTTATTCAAAAAGTAGTTGTTTACAACACCAAATAAGAATCCAAATGAATTGGAAAGATATTTATTGAACAATAATTTTTCTTTACAAATCCAGGTTATAGCGAAATCAATTACTAAACCAGAAAAGCCAACCAACCCAAATTTGAAAAATTTAATAAGATCCATTAATGTTTGGTTTATGTTGTGTTTTAGAATTATGAATCGCTATTTGAAATTGTTTTACAATTTTTTTGATTTTGAATCTTTTTTTCTTGAACCATAAAACACTTAAAGTTCCTGATAAGACTCCTATTAGTGCTCCAGCCAAAACATCAATTAGAAAATGATGAGCCAAATAAATTCGGGAATAGCCTATAGCTACTGCAAAGAGAAAGCAAAGAGCCCAAACATGTCTTTTTTTGAAATAACTAGTAAGAACGGTAACCATTGCAAAGGCTGAGGCAGTATGCCCCGAAGGGAAACTTCGAAAACCTATTCTGCAATTTGAAAAAGTGTCTAGGTAATAAGCATAATGAAGGGATTCAAAATAAACACTAGGCCTTGGAGACGTTACAAATTGCTTTATTACTTGTGACAAAAGTCCAGAACTTAAGTAGCTAATTAATAAAACAACACCTAAATCTCTGTGTTTTTTGAAAGAAATCATTATAATAGTAAACACTATTATAATAAAAAGACCATCTCCGCAAAACGTAATATTTTGAAAAAGTATAGTTAGTAAAGACGTATGGAATCCATTCATAATTATGAAAGTATCGGCCTTTGAGTAAAAAATTAAAAAAAACATACAAGTTATAGTCAATGCTAAACAGCTGCTATAGAAAAAGCTGTTTTTGTTTATTATTTTTAAAAGTGTTTTCATCGTTAAGTAATTAGTAGAAGTAAAAATAAACCCTTACTGTTTTTACTTATTGAAATTCAGATTATTAAAATTCGATGAAATCGTAAATATAATGTTATGAAGAAGATGGTCTAAGTTGACAGATATTTTAGCCCAGATAGCAGCGGCATCTCCCGATTTTGAAAAACAAGGCTTTTTCGGCCGTAGTTTTTTTGATCGGGAATATAGCGGATAGCTGGAAGCAGCTCCTAAAAAAAGAGCAAAAAAAAACTCCCCAATTTCTTGAGGAGTTTGTTTTTATTCTATGACAGCATTTTCTTTTTTGTCATAAAAGTGATATTCTAGGTACGTGTAAGCATCACGAGGTATAATTTTCACCCATTTTTTGTGCTCAAGAAACCATCTTGAACGCAATGATGGAAAACCTTTGGTAAGGTATGCGGCCACAAACGGGTGTACGTTAAGCACTACTTGATTGTGGTTTTTTAATACTCTTTCTAGGTCAAAAGCTATTTTATCAATGATTTGGATTGGCGCTTCAATTTCGCCACTTTCATTGTTTGGATCTTCTTCTCTAGTTTTAATATTAACTTCTGGTCTTACTCTTTGTCTTGTAATTTGGACTAAACCAAATTTACTAGGAGGTAAGATTTTGTGTTTGGCTTTATCATCGCTCATTTCTTCTTTTAAGAAATCGAACAACACTTTGCGATTTTCAGGATTTGACATATCGATAAAATCAACTACAATGATACCGCCCATATCTCGCAGACGTAATTGTCTAGCGATTTCGGCAGCAGCAATCATATTGACTTCCATGGCAGTATCTTCTTGGTTGGTGGCTTTGTTAGAACGGTTTCCGCTGTTTACGTCAATAACGTGCAACGCTTCGGTGTGTTCTATAATAAGGTAAGCCCCTTTACTCATGGAAACTGTTTTTCCAAATGAAGTCTTGATTTGTCGCTCTATGTTGTATTTCTCAAAAATAGGTGTGTCTTTTGATTGATAGAACTTTACAATTGATTGTTTGGATGGTGCAATTTCTTGCAAGTAATCCTTTGTTTGGTTGTACAACTCTTCATCATCTATTTGAATACCGCTAAAGGTATCGTTAAAAACGTCTCTTAGTATAGAAGAAGCTCTATTGAGTTCGCCTAATACTTTTGAGGGATGATGAGCAGTTGGTAATTTTTTACACATTGCAGTCCATCTGCTAAGCAGGTTCTGCAAATCTTTTTCTAATTCGGCTGTATTTTTGCCTTCGGCTACTGTGCGAACAATAACACCAAATCCTTTTGGTTTGATGGATTGTACTAATCGTTTCAAGCGTTCTTTTTCCTTTTTGTCTTCTATTTTTTGTGAAATAGAAACGCGGTCAGAAAACGGAACCAAAACTATAAATCTTCCGGCAAGAGAAAGCTCAGCGCTTATCCTTGGTCCTTTTGTAGATATAGGTTCTTTGACGACTTGTACTAAAACAGATTGATTGGCATTCAAAACATCAGTAATGGTGCCATCTTTGTCTATTTCTTTTTCAAACTGAAAGTTTTTTAGGGAGAAATCTTTTATTTTACCTGCGCTTACAAGTTTTATGAATTTCAGTTGAGAAGATAGGTTAGGTCCTAAATCATGATAATGTAAAAAGGCATCTTTTTCAAAGCCTACGTTTACAAAAGCAGCATTGAGTCCAGCAACTGGTTTCCTGATTTTAGCAATAAAAATATCGCCTACTTGGAAGTTGCTTTTTTCTTCTTCTTTGTGTAATTCAATTAGTTTTCCATCTTTTAATAAGGCAAAATCTACAGCTTCAGAACTAGATCTAATGATTAATTCTTTATTCATTTGTAAATTTTTATCCCAACAAAAAGCTTTTAGCTTTTAGCTTTTGGCTTTTAGCTTAATAAGTTGGCTAAAGGCTGACGGCTAACTGCTGACGGCTAAAGTAAGGATGGATTAAACAATATTTTAACAGGTATTGTACCCGGAGAAAATTTCAGTTTACAATATACAGTTTCAGTTTTTAGCTGAAGTGCTGACGGAGACTGTATATTGTTGACTGGATTTTCAATTTCAATGAACGTTTAAAAAGAAAAAAGTAGTTTAAAACTACTTTTTCTTCTTGTGACGGTTAGCTCTCGCTCTTTTTTTACGTTTGTGCGTTGCTACCTTATGTCTCTTTCTTTTTTTACCACTTGGCATGTCTTGTCGATTTTATGATTAATATTATTATTTTGCTTCGTTATTTGTTTTCACTCCTTCTACAAAAACTTTTGCAGGTTTGAATGCAGGAATGTTATGTGCAGGAATCTTAATAGTTGTATTTTTTGAGATATTTCTACCTGTTTTCTCAGCTCTAGTCTTCACTATAAAACTTCCAAAACCTCTTAAATATACATTGTCGCCAGTTTCTAATGAATTTTTAACTTCATTCATAAAGGTCTCTACAGTTGCTTGTACATCTCCTTTTTCAAGACCTAATTTTTCTGAAATTTTTGCTACGATATCTGCTTTCGTCATTTTCTTTCCTATTTATAATGTTGTACTATTTTTTTGAGTTTGCAAATATAGGAATTTAAAAAACAATAATTCAAGCTAATTCATTAAATTTTAATTACATAAACTTTTACTTTTGCTAACAAATAATTAAAACATGATTTTTTATAAAACACTGATAGATTGGTATTTACAAAACAAACGTGATTTGCCATGGCGTCATACTACAAATCCATACGAGATTTGGCTCTCAGAAATCATGTTGCAACAAACACGTGTGGCGCAGGGAATGCCCTATTTTTTTGGTTTTACTACAGCATTTCCCACTGTTTTTGATTTGGCCGCTGCAAGTGAGGAACAAGTCTTAAAATTATGGCAAGGATTAGGATATTATTCTAGAGCACGTAATTTACACAAAACAGCTCAATACGTAGCTACTGAGCTTTCAGGTGTGTTTCCAGAAAATTATAATGAGCTTTTAAAACTAAAAGGAGTAGGCACGTATACGGCTGCTGCAATTGCATCATTTGCCTATAACGAAGCGGTTCCTGTAGTTGATGGTAATGTTTTTCGGGTTTTGGCTCGTTATTTTGATGTGGAAACAGATATTGCTCAGGCTGCAGCCAAAAATGAATTTGCTGCTCTAGCATTTGAACTCATGCCAAAAGACAATCCCGCGCTTTTTAATCAAGCCATAATGGAGTTTGGTGCCTTGCAATGCGTACCTAAAAGTCCTGATTGTGGTGGTTGTGTTTTTAACGATAGTTGCGCCGCTCTACAAAAAAAGAAAGTTGACCAATTGCCTGTAAAATTAAAAAAACTAAAAGTGCGCAATCGCTACTTTAATTATTTAGTTTTTGAAGATGCTAACAGTAATGCTTTAGTTCAAAAACGTATTGATAAAGGAATTTGGCACAACCTATATGAGTTTCCAGTTTTAGAAACCGATAAAGAGGAAGGTTTTGATTGTGTGAATGAATATGTTCAAGAAGTGTATGGCAAAGAGAAATCAAAACCTATTATATATGAGTACAACACAAAGAGTGTCTTACACAAATTATCCCATCAGCATTTATACATTAGGTTTTGGAAGGTTCAAGTAGAAGAAACTTTAGAAAACGCAATAGATATTAAAACTTTGCGAAATTTTCCGTTCCCAATTGTTATTCATAATTTTATAGAAAAAGAATTGTTTTAAACCGTTTCCAAAAAAAATGTACCTTTGATACATACCACAAATCACAATGAACGGAACATTAAATAAGGTCATGCTTATAGGCTATCTTGGTGATGCCATCAAGATGCACTACTTTGAGGGAGGCAATTGCATAGGCAGGTTTCAGCTGGCTACTAATGAAGTATACATCAATAAAACTACCAATGAAAAAATAACTTCTACAGAATGGCACAATCTTGTAGTGCGTAACAAAGCCGCTGAACTTTGTGAAAAATACCTTTCTAAGGGAGATAAAATTTATGTTGAAGGCAGGATTAAATCACGACAATGGCAAGCAGAAGACGGGAGTACGAAGCAAACCATGGAAATTCAAGTGACTGAATTCACTTTTCTTACTACAAAAAAAGAAAGTGAAAACAATAAATCTACAGCTGCGGGTGATGATTCAAAAAACACTAATTTTGAACCCGAAAATAAGACGCTACCTATTAATGACTTGCCGTTTTAAGAAAATAGGATAGTTTCTTTTAAATAAAGTTCGATAATGATTTTAAAAAAAATAAAAAATAGCATCACGTTACTACTATTGGTTATAGTTTTATTCAGTTGTAAAGAAGAGTTATTACCAAAACCGGCAGGCTTTTTACGATTGGATTATCCAGAGGCTACTTATGTGAATTTTGCTAATGAATGTCCTTTTGGGTTTGAGATGAACTCGGAAGCAATCATTAAAAAAGAAAAAAACTGTGGTTTTACTATTACGTATCCTAAGATGAAGGCTACTATTTTCTTGACCTATAATCCTGTTCGCAACAACATAAACGCGTTATTGCGAGATGCGCAAACACTAACTTTTAAACACGTTATAAAAGCAGATGATATCTTGGAACAGCCGTACTTGAATCCAGATAAAAAAGTGTATGGTATGTTTTATCAAGTGGATGGGAATGCTGCTACAAACTCACAATTTTATGTAACAGACAGTACGAGACATTTTGTAACGGGATCTGTATATTTTTATGCCAAGCCCAATTTTGATTCAATTATGCCTGCTGCCAGTTACATAAAAAACGATATGCAGCGCCTTATGGAAACTTTAAAATGGAAATAACAGTTAGCTTATATTGTTAATATCAAAAAAAGCGTAACCTCTATCAACAAAAAAAATCCTCATGTAGAGGATTTTTTTGTTTAAAATATAATGTTTAAGATTTCATATCTTTTACCTTGTACGTTTTACCATCAGCGGCTGCCTCAACCACTTTGGTTAGTTTTTCAGGTGACTGAATGGTTTTGTCAAAAGTTACTTTGGCTTGTTTTGTTTCAAAGTTTACTGTGGCTTCTTGAACGCCTTCAAGTTGTGTTAAGTCTTCTTGAATGGTTTTGGCACAACCTATAGCACAGGTCATTCCTTCTACTGCAAAGTTTGCCGTTTGTAAATTTGCTGCAGCAATTTTCTTTGGTTTTGCGTTTGGATCTTTTTTGCCTTCAGCATCAGCAGCAATTTCAGTTCCTGGTTGTTTGTTTTCTGCGTCTTTGCATCCTACAAAAAGGGCGCAAGCAAACACTAATACTAGTATTGATTTATTGAAATTCATGGTGTTTTTATTAAAAGTTTATTTCTAAATGTGTTCACAAAATTAATTAAAAAATAAAGGCGTAATTCATAAAAAAAGTACAATTTTGGAGTAAAATTATCTATATGGAATCAAAGCAGTTAAAGTGGGCGTATCTTGTTGTTCTAGCGCTCGTGTGGGGGAGTTCTTTTATTTTGATCAAGAAAGGATTGGTAGGGTTAACAGCCATGCAATTAGGTTCGCTCCGAATTATATTTGCCTCCATTTTTTTAATTTTTATTGGTTTTAAAAGCGCTGCTAAAATACCTTCATTCAAATGGAAGTATATTGCGCTAACCTCTTTGTTTGGTACTTTTATTCCAGCCTATTTATTTGCAATTGCACAAACAGAAATTGATAGTTCTGTAAGTTCTATATTGAATTCTTTAACGCCTTTGAATACGCTTGTTATTGGCGCACTCGTTTTTGGTTTGCAGTTTAAAAGAAATCAAACCTTTGGGATATTAATAGGACTTATAGGGAGTGCTTTGTTGATTTTGAACGGTGCTTTTCATCATCCTGAGCAAAATTATTACTACGCTATTTTAGTTTTGATAGCGTCAATATGTTATGCTGTTAATGTAAATCTAATCAAGAAGTACTTGCATGATTTGAGTCCGTTGAGTATTACAACTGGAAATTTCATCGTGCTTTTGGTGCCTGCTTTTACCGTTTTACTGTTTACGAATTTCTTTTCGCAAGTGGGCGAACTTAAAGTACAGGAGTCTGTCTTGTTTATTATGATTCTAGGGGTAGTAGGGACTGGACTTGCAAATATTCTTTTCTTTAAATTGATCCAAATGTCTTCACCAGTTTTTGCTACATCAGTAACGTATTTAATTCCTGTTGTTGCTTTTTGTTGGGGATTGTTAGACCATGAAATGTTGACACCTGTGCAGCTTTTTGGTGCTTTTATTGTTTTAATAGGAGTCTATTTGTCTGCTAAAAAATAATTGTTCTTGTGACAGTTTTGCGTGAGGGAAAGCAGCAAGCTACCGAAGTAGCGCGTATTGCCCGACAGCATAAAAAAAGGGACCAACTGGCCGGTATTGCTGAGTAGGTCCCTTTTTTTATGGGGTCACGCCCAAGAAACTTTAAATCAAAAAAGGTTGCCTATTGCTAGACAACCTTTATTATTTATGCGCTGTTTGTTTATTGAAAATCAGTAGCAAGTACTCCTTCGTTAATTTTAACATCACTTATTTTAATATCAAGATCAAAACCTACATTTTGAATCATGTTAAAAGGAACTTTAACGCCTTTTACTTCTCTATAATCACTGTATGAAGTAGTTTTAGTCATGCTCTTGCCACCTTGCTCTAGTACAACTGAATCGGCTACTTTTAAACCTGAAGCCACATCATAGAACAATGTAGTTTTACCATTTTTAATTGCGTACGCATCTTTACCATTAATTGTTTCAATGTTTACCAATGTAACACCTTCTTTTGTAGCTAGTGTTAATTCTTTGATGGGAGTAGCGTCTGCTTTCATATCGTTTAGCATTTCGCCTTCAAGAATTTGTTTTTGCCCTTGCTGCATTACATAACCTCCTTTTTCATTTACCACTTGCTTCATAATACTCATAGTTCCCATGGCTAATTCTACCATTAACATTCCTTTTGAATCAGTTTTTGAAACAAAACTCAATGGAGCTGGTGCCTGTGGAATTGTAGTACTACCGTTCATCATTATGGTTTGTACTGCTTGTGCTGCTTGAAGTCCGCCAATAGCTTTGATGTAATTGTCAAGAACACTTTTTACTGTAACTCCTGCAGGAATAGCTTTCTTTAACTCTGGTTTTGCAGTTGGATTACCATATTTATCAAAATATTGTACTGGATATTTTAGTTTTTCTAATCCAGCAGCAACATCAGCAGCTTTACCAACTATGACGATACGGCTATTATCTGCTAAGAAATATTTGTTAGCTACTCTTAAAATATCATCGGCAGTTACGGCACTGATGTTTTTAATATAGTTTTCGTAGAAATCAGCAGGTAAACCTTGTGATTGGATTCTTAAAGCATAACCAGCAACAGTTTGAGGTTTTTCAATTTGCATTACAAACCTACCGATGTAACCCGCTTTTACGCTTGCTAGCATTTCCTCAGATACTTTTTCAGTTCTAATCTTTTTTAATTCTTTGAAAATTTCAACTACGGTACTGTCTGTAACAGTGTTACGCACCTGAGTAGAAGCGTTGAAAGTTCCAACTTTTTTGTCTCCATAAATGCTACTTCTGGCACCATAAGTCCATCCATGAGCCTCTCTCAAGTTCATGTTGATGTAACTATTGAAATCACCACCTAAGATTTGGTTTGCAATTAAAACAGCAAAATAATCAGGATCTGTCATTTTAAGTTTAGAAATATTCACCACGGCAACTTCTGATTGTACTGCGTTTGGCATGTCAATAAAGTTAATTTGTGTTTGAGGAACATCCTTTGGATCAGTATATGAAATTGATGGCGCAATGGCTTTTTTCCAGTTACCAAAGAATTTCTCAACCATTTTTTTAGTTTCGCTAAACTTTACGTCTCCTACTATAATAAGGTAAGCGTTACTAGGAACAAAATAGGTGTTGTAATTTGTTTTTACATCCTCTAAGGTTATGTTTTTTAGTGTTGCTTCACTAACAAACTCTCCGCTAGGATGGTTTTTTCCATAAGTCAAAACATTAATAACTCTTCTAGATACCGCTGCAACGCTTTTTTCGTTTGACTTTAATCCTTCAATAAACTTAGCTTTTTGTTTATCAAATTCTTCTTGAGTAAAAACAGGGTTCAAAGCACCGTCAGCCATTAACTCTAAAACACGTCCGGCGTATTTTGAAAGAGAACTTGCTGAAGCTCCATTAGAACTAAAATTGATGTTTGCTCCCAAGAAATCTACTTCTTCATTGAAGGCTGTTTTTGAAATTTTAGTTGTTCCGCTGCCAATCAAGGCGCTTGTCATATCAGAAACTCCTTTTTTGTCACCCTCAGTATAAGGATCGTTATCTAAAGTAAGGTTAAAGGCTACACGTGGTAATTTGTGATTTTCAACCACCATTACCTTTAAACCGTTATTTAATTCAAATGTTTGTGGCTTTCCAATTTTTATTGTTGGAGCCGCTCCTGGTTTTGGCTGAGGGATGGTCTGTCCTTGCATAATGATGGTTAAGAACAAGCTTGATATAATTAATATTGATTTTTTCATGATGAGATATCTTAGTTTTTAGCTTTGTCTTTAGATGGTACATAATCCAGAACTAATCTTTGGTTCGGATTTAAATATTTCTTTGCAACTTCTCTTATTTCTTCGCGAGTAATAGAACGGTAGATATCGATTTCAGTATTGATTAGGTTAATGTCGCCATATAACATGTAGTATGTAGCTAAATTATCAGCAATTCCGTCAATGGTTGAGTTGCTATTTACATATTGATTTTCAAATTTATTCTGTAATTTTTTCAAATCATTTTCAGAAAGTAATTCGGTTTGAAGCTTGGTGATTTCAGCATCAATCTCTGTTAATATATCTTGGGCGGTGTTTGGAGCCTGAGGTAATCCGTAAAGGATGTAGCTGCTGTAGTCCTCTTGACTGTTACTTAGAGCGCCAATTTCTAATGCCATTTTCTTGTCGTCAACAATTTTTTTGTATAATCTAGAACTTTTACCATCACTTAAAATTGTCGATATCATATCCAAAACACGTGCATCTCTAGTTTTCATAGAAGGAGTTCTGTATGCTGCTACGATTGCTGGGATTTGAATATTTGGATCTTCGTAAGTTGCTTTGATAGTTTGCGTGATTGGTTCTTCAATAAATTGAGTTCTTTGAATTGGCTCTCCTTTTTTGATTGGGCCAAAATACTTTTGGATCCATTCTTTAGCTTGCTCCGGTTTGAAGTCACCTGCAACTACTAAAACAGCATTATTTGGCACATAAAATTTCTTATTAAATGCCTGAAACTCCTCAAGGGTTGCTGCGTCAAGGTGTTCCATGGAGCCTACTGTTGTCCAACGATATGGGTGTTTTGTAAAAATGTTCTTCTTTACTTGAGCTGAGAAATTACCGTATGGTTGATTGTCAAAACGCAATCTTTTCTCTTCTTTTACTACTTCGTTTTGTGTGTTAACACCTATTTGGTTAATTATAGGGTGTAACATCCTTTCAGCTTCCATCCATAAACCAAGCTCAAGGTTGTTAGATGGAAATACTTCATAGTAATATGTGCGGTCATCGCTAGTGTTGGCGTTGTTTATACCGCCGTTTCCTGTTACAATTTTAGACCATTCTCCACGTTTGATATTTTGTGTTCCTTCAAATAATAAGTGTTCAAAAAAGTGAGCAAATCCAGTGCGTTCTGGATTTTCGTCTTTGGCTCCCACATGGTACATCACAGATGTGATAACTGTAGGTGCAGATGGATCATTGTGTAAAATTACATGTAAGCCATTGTCTAATTTGTATTCCTCAAAAGCTACTTTCTGCGCAGAAGCGACTCCTCCTAGCATAAACAAAGCACCTAAAGCCATTAATGAATTTTTCATAAGGTTAATAATTTTATTAATATGACAATTAGTAGTGCAGATATTTATTTTGTTACAGTAAAAATGCGACCCAAATAAACTTTAACATCTGTTTGATTGATAATAGAGATTATGACCTTGAAACGAAAAGTAAATCAGGTGTTTAGAGGTTTTAAATATTTTTTATAGTACGAATTGCAGGTTAAAAATATAATTGTATATTTGCAACCTTAAAAATTATTAAAACAATTCAGTATGTATGCAATCGTAGAGATAGCAGGGCAACAATTCAAAGTAAGCAAAGACTTAAAGGTTTATGTTAACCGTTTGACTAATGAAGAAGGTTCAAAAGTTTCTTTTGATAAAGTTCTTTTATTAGATGATAACGGAGCAATCACTTTAGGCGCCCCAGCTATAGAAGGTGCTTCAGTAGAAGCTAAAGTGTTACAACACTTAAAAGGAGATAAAGTTATCATTTTCAAAAAGAAAAGAAGAAAAGGATACAAAAAGAGAAACGGTCACAGACAATATCTTACTCAAATTGTAATTGAAGGTATTAGTGCATCAGGAACAAAAAAAGCAGCTCCAAAAGCTGAAAAAGTTGCTGAAGCTAAAGCTCCAAAAGCGTCTAAAAAAGGAGATGATTTGAAAATCATTGAGGGAATTGGACCTAAAGCTGCTGAAGCATTAGTTGCAGCAGGAGTTGATACTTTTGCAAAATTAGCTACTGCAACTTCTGAAGCTGTAAAAGCAATTTTAGAAGCATCAGAATCTAAATTATCTCATTTAGATCCTACTACTTGGGCTCAACAAGCACAATTAGCTGCAGATGGTAAAATGGACGAATTGAAAAAATTACAAGATGAATTAAACGGTGGTAAAGCTGTTTAATTATTTTATTAACTAATATAAAACTTATACGTCATGGCTCACAAGAAAGGTGTCGGTAGTTCTAAGAATGGTAGAGAATCAGAATCAAAACGTTTAGGCGTTAAGATTTTTGGTGGTCAAGCTGCTATTGCTGGGAACATCATCGTAAGACAAAGAGGTTCAAAACATAATCCAGGTGCTAATGTTTACATCAGTAAAGATCACACACTACACGCAAGAGTAGATGGAGTTGTTTTCTTCCAAAAGAAAAGAGATAACAAATCTTATGTTTCTATCCTTCCATTTGAAGTTGAAGCATAATTGATTTTCTCAATTATTTAAAACCCATTTCGAAAGAAATGGGTTTTTTTGTTTTTAGCTTAATTGTATTACTTCATTATTGTATTAAAGACTTGGATTAGATTTAAAATAATAAAGCTACTTGGCTTCAAATGGCAAAAGTCACTTTAAGAAATCAAATTAATAGTTGTAGCAGATTAAATGATTTATATACTATTTTTTAATTAATTTTGTATAAACCTATCAAAAAGATGAGTCTCACAAATTCTCAAATAAATACCATAAGAGTTTTTTTTTCAAAGCAGCCTGTTTTGAGAGCTTATATTTTTGGTTCTTACAGTAGAGGTAGCGAAAATAAAGATAGTGATATTGACTTATTAGTGGAGTTGGATTATAGTCAGCCTATTGGTTTGGAATTTATTCAAATGAAATTTGATTTGCAAAAACTACTTTCTAAAAAAGTAGATCTAGTTTCGGCAAGGGGACTTTCGAAATATGTGCAACCTATTCTAGATCAAGAAAAAAAACTAATTTATGCAAGATAGATTAGGTGATAAAGTGCGTTTGCTTCATATTGTAGATGCTGTAAGCGAGATAGAAAACTATATAGATGGTGTAGATTTAGATCATTTTGTGAAAAACTCTATGATGTTCAATGCTAGTTTACGACAATTAGAAATAATTGGCGAGGCCAGTAATAGATTATCAGAAAAAATACTTTTGGATAATCCGGAAATTCCTTGGGCACGAATTATAGGTTTAAGAAATCTGGTCATTCATGAATATTTCGGTATTGACGATTTCACGATTTGGAATGTCATTAAAATTAATCTTCCTGATCTCAAAGAGAAAATTATAATAGTGTTAGAAAATATAGAATAGTTGGAAAGAGTATTCGAATTGAATACAAAGAAACCATTTCGCAAGAAATGGTTTCTTTGTATCTTGCCTTTTGAGGGATGGAGACTAAGACCTTAAATATGCTATAAAAATTAATGTTTTAATTTAATTGTTTTTTGTTTTAGACATGAAGTTTTTAACTATTGCAATTTGAAATAAAATAATTCCTTATTACCGCATACTAATTCAGTATAATTACTATCTATTTTTTCGCCTACATAATATGCTTTTAATTCGCCAGTAGTTGAATTAATATTATAATCCCAAATTTCATTATTATAATTCAAAAATTCGGTAAAGGAATACGATTCTGGATTTTCTGAAAATCGGATTTTGTCGGTTTGTACTAGTTTCCATTCTTTGGCATTTTTATACAATTCAAAAAACATAATTGCTTCTGTAGTAATATGAATCATCTTGCCAACTAAATTATCTTCTCGTATTGCCCAATTGCCTTCTTTGGGGATCCATTTCCATTTTCCAATTAATTCGTTGATTTTGTTTTGTCGCAATATTCTTTTTAAGGAATCACCTTTTTTAATTGCAAAAGCTGCAATTTCGGTTATAGGATTGATATTGTTGCTAATTGCAAAAGTTATTATTGCTTCTAAATAATGACCACTCTCACTCGTTTTTATTGCTAATTTATACAGCTGTGTTTGGTATGCGCTTCGGTCATTAACTTGTGCAGTCAAGCTTTGAAAAACAATTATTAAAAGTATAACTAAGTAAGGCTTGATGGGAGTCACAATAGTTTTTTTATAATTTACTCTGGTATAATCAAATACATCGTTATGGAGTTTATCTGTGTTAATTTTTCGGTAAAAACTAATTTATTTTGACTGTCTCTTAAATGTGATTGTATAATTAGACCGTTTGGCATTTTCCTCGTTACTCTCCAAACCTCGAAAGCGGTTGAAAATGTCAATAGTGGTTGATGATCAAAAACAGTATCAAAAATATACTGTAAAGTGCCTAATTTTTTCTTTTTGGCTCTTTTTAAATCGTTGCTCAAAAAAGAGATTTGCTTGCAGGCTTTGTTGTTTATAATGGTGTCATTAACTTCTGAAAAATGATAGTTGTCTAGTTGATATAAAAATGGATAGCTGTAATTCCGAATTTCATTTCTTGCAACATAAACATTTTCATTGTTGAAAATTTTATTGCTAACTTTCTTTCGTAATTGAGCTCCATTTGAGTCGATAAATTCAATTTCTGAACTTATACTGTCTAAAATAATTCTACAAATAGAATAAGAGTTGTCTTTTGAATTAGTGTAGTACGTCTTAATACAGTTTTTAGTTGAATCTAGATGATTTGTAAATTCATAATCGATTTTACTATTAAAGAAATACGTTTTTTGGGAATAACAAATTGTGGAAATAAGCACTGTAAGTATCCAAAGATTCTTCATAACTGTCTTGTGTATTAAAGTCTAAGCTAAAGTATTAAATAATTAATTGGCGCAATTGTAAATTTATCTTTTTTTAGATGTAAACAACTTATTAGCATGAGGGATAGCAGTGGCATCCTTTTATGGAGCGCAGCGCAAAAAAAGATACAGCGTATAGCCCGACCCGTAGTCTCGTCTTTTCGGACGAGATTACGGGTCATGCCCTAAAATAAAAAACCCTCGCATTGCTGCAAGGGTTTCTCTATTTTAATTTAGCGCTAGCCACTAAGGACTAAGAACTAAAATCTAGTATCTGTAATACTCTGGTTTGAATGGACCAGCTACTTCAACACCAATATAAGCTGCTTGATCGTCACGTAAAGTTTCTAATTCAACGCCTAATTTAGCAAGGTGCAACATAGCTACTTTTTCATCTAAATGTTTTGGTAACATGTATACTTCATTGTTGTATGAAGCGCTGTTTTTCCACAATTCGATTTGAGCCAAAGTTTGGTTTGTAAATGAGTTACTCATTACAAAACTTGGATGACCTGTAGCACAACCTAAGTTTACCAAACGACCTTCGGCAAGAACGATAATATCGTTTCCAGCAATGGTGTATTTGTCAACTTGTGGTTTGATTTCAACTTTTGAAGCTCCGTGGTTAGTGTTTAACCAAGCCATGTCAATTTCGTTGTCAAAGTGTCCGATGTTACAAACGATAGTTTTATCTTTCATTTTCTCAAAGTGAGAACCTAAAACGATGTCTTTGTTACCTGTTGTTGTGATAATGATATCAGCGGTAGCAATTACTGTGTCTAATTTTTTAACTTCAAAACCGTCCATTGCAGCTTGTAAAGCACAAATTGGGTCAATCTCAGTAACCGTAACAATAGATCCAGCACCTCTAAAAGAAGCAGCAGTTCCCTTTCCTACGTCACCGTATCCGCATACTACAACTCTTTTTGCAGCAAGCATAACATCAGTTGCACGACGTACTGCATCAACTGCAGATTCTTTACAACCGTATTTGTTGTCAAATTTAGATTTAGTAACAGAGTCGTTTACGTTTATAGCAGGCATTGGTAATGTTCCCGCTTTTACTCTTTCGTACAATCTGTGAACTCCTGTTGTAGTCTCTTCAGATAATCCTTTGATACCAGCAACTAAATGAGGGTAACGGTCAATAACCATGTTTGTTAAATCTCCACCATCATCAAGAATCATGTTTAATGGCTGTCTGTCTTCACCAAAGAAAAGAGTTTGCTCAATACACCAATCAAAATCCTCTTCGTTCAATCCTTTCCAAGCGTAAACTTGAATTCCAGCAGCAGCAATTGCAGCAGCAGCTTGATCTTGAGTAGAGAAAATGTTGCAAGAAGACCAAGTTACCTCAGCTCCAAGTGCAATTAAAGTTTCAATTAAAACTGCAGTTTGAATCGTCATGTGTAAACATCCTGCAATACGAGCACCTTTTAAGGGTTGTTCGTCTTTATATTCTGCACGAAGCGCCATTAAACCTGGCATTTCAGCTTCTGCTAATTCAATTTCTTTTCTTCCCCAAGCCGCTAGGGAAATGTCTTTAACCTTGAAAGCCACGAAAGGCATAGTTGCTGTACTCATTTATAGTATATTTGTAATTACTTCGTCCGGTTGCTGTAGAGCATCGGGTGAAAATTTTTTGCAAATTTACATAATAACTTATGATTATAAAAACATTCACTCCTATTTATGAAATGTTTAGTGGTGTAATCTTTTAAAAATCAATAAAATATACAGTAAAGTTGCAACTGTTTTAGTTTTTAGGAGCTATTTCCCGCTTTACATTACAATCTTTTTTTCTCGCAAAGGCGATTCAAAAAAGGATTTTCATTGCAATCGGGGCTAAAAATCAAGATACTAACATGCCATTATTTAAAATCACGAGTTTAAATTCTAACACTAAAATTTTAGTTTGGAAAATCACAGAATCTTTTGTCGAATTACGTCAAGAAGTTGTTCTCAATGAAAATAATCAGTTGCGGTTAAACGCAATGAAGTCTGAGGTGCAGCAACGTGCCTTTCTTAGTGTTCGTAAGTTGTTACAGCAAGCAGGTTATTCAGATTTTGACTTGTATTACGACTCTTTTGGGAAGCCACATTTACACGATGGAAAATTTATATCTATTACTCATTCGCATCATTTTTCGGCCATAATTATAAGTGATGAAGCTGTAGGTGTTGATATTGAATTGCAAAGGGATAAAATACTGCGTATTGCAAATAAGTTTTGTGAGTCAGAGTTTCAATTTTTGAATCCGGACGACGCAGAATACATTAGGAAATTAACCGTTATTTGGGGTGTAAAAGAAGCTATTTTTAAAATTAGAAATGAAAAAGGCATCAGTTTTAAGGATCATATTCAGGTAAATCCTTTTGAGTTAGAAAATAAGCAGGCGCAAGCGCAATTGCATTTTGATAACGTGATTCAAGATTTCAAAATCTGTTTTGAAGAGATGGAAGACTTTACTCTAGTTTACGCATTTGAAAATTAAAACAAGCTGTAAATTTGCGAATTAGCGGTAAAACTTATGAAGAACTTATACGCCCAAATAATAAAAGCCAAAACTCAAAATCAAAAATTATTAGCGATCCTTCTAGATCCTGATAAAATTGATTTGAACACAGTGGCGATTTTAATATCAAAAATCAATCAATCACCGGCAACTCATATCTTCATTGGCGGAAGCCTTGTATGTAATAATATCATTGATGAATTGATAGTTAGGATTAAACAAGATTGTACCCTTCCAATTATTCTTTTTCCCGGAAATCCCTCGCAGATTTCAGATAAAGCAGATGCTATTTTGTTTTTGTCCTTACTATCGGGTCGCAATCCGGATTATTTGATAGGACATCAAGTAACTGCAGCACCAATTTTGAAACAAACCCAACTAGAAATCATATCTACGGGTTATATTTTAATTGAAAGTGGAAATGAAACAGCAGTAGAAAGCGTTAGTAAAACCAAGCCTTTAAAAAGTCATGATTTAGATCTAGCAGTGAATACCGCTCTAGCAGGTGAAATGCTTGGTAGTAAACTCATTTATCTAGAGGCCGGAAGCGGTGCACAACTTCCCGTGCCGATAGAAATGATTAAAAAAGTAGCACATAAGATTGAAATTCCATTGCTAGTTGGAGGAGGAATTATAGATTTGCAGGGAATTCAACGTGCTTACAATGCTGGTGCGGATCTGGTGGTTATTGGGACTGCTTTTGAAAATGATTTGAATTTTTTTAATCCTTAATCAATGGTAGATTATTTTTTTTCTCAGTACAATGAATACCCAACATTAGATATTTTTCTAGAAATTGTTGCTGTTATTTTTGGCTTATTGAGTGTGTGGTATGCTAAGAAAGACAATATTTGGGTTTTCCCAACGGGTTTAATAAGTACCTCAATATTTGTGTATTTATTATGGAAATGGGTTCTTTGGGGCGATATGATGATCAATGGCTACTATTTTATAATGAGTATTTACGGGTGGTATCATTGGACGAGAAAAGAAGGTGAAACTGTTGCTTTCCCAATTTCAAAAACTTCACCTTCTGAAAAACGAATTGCCATAATTCTTTTTATATTTACGGTGGCTTTTGTAATATTGGTGTACTATTTTTTTGATAAATTCACCACATGGTACGCTTACGTAGACACGTTTATCACGGGGATTTTCTTTGTAGGAATGTGGCTTATGGCCAAAAGGAAAGTAGAGAATTGGATTTTTTGGATAATTGGGGATCTAATTTCGATTCCCTTGTATTTTGCAAAAGGATATACTTTTACTAGCTTTCAATATTTAGTATTTACAGTAGTTGCCATTTTTGGCTATTTAGAATGGAAGAAAATCTCAAACAACGCTCAAACGGAGCTACAGAAATAAGCAAGGTAGCTTTATTTGGTCCTGAAAGTACTGGCAAAACTACATTGGCGAGGCAACTTGCGGCATATTATAAAACAGAATGGGTACCTGAGTTTGCCCGAGATTATTTGCAGCAAAAATGGAACGAAAAACAACAAATTTGTGACCTTGAAGACATGATTCCTATTGCAGTTGGTCAAGTTCAATTAGAAAATGAACTTGCGATAAAAGCAAATAAATATCTTTTTTGTGATACTAATTTGATGGTTACCAAGGTTTTTTCTGAGGTGTACTACAATTATTGTGATCCTTTATTGCACCAAGCGGCATGCCAACATGAATACGATTTGATTTTTCTCACAGACATAGATGTGCCTTGGGAAAAAGATGATTTAAGGGATAAACCTCAGGGGAGAGAATCGGTATTTGCTGTATTCAAACAAGCATTGCTTGAGCATAAAAAACCTTTTATAACGCTATCAGGAGATCAAGAATTAAGGCTAAAAAAGGCAATCCGTATTATTGATGATTTGAGATTAGCTAAGTCAATGGGTTTTTCAACAGCTGATTTTTTACAAATATACCAGCATGGAATTGCCATACAAAATATTCAAACACAATTGAATTTCTTCCGTAACGGCATTACGCCAATAGATTTAGTAAGCCCGGCTAAATTATCTCACGGCATTTTGAAATTATCAGATAAAGAGTTTGAAGAAAAAGCTGCTTTTTTTGATGCGCATAAAACGGATTTAAAACTAACTAAATTTGTTCCAGCATCAGGCGCAGCCAGCAGGATGTTTAAATTTTTGAATGAATTTTTAAATGAGTTTGATGATAAAAATGAATCTATAAACGCCTATATCAATCGTAAAAAAGCTAGTGAATTATCTATTTTTATAGTTGGAATGGAGAAATTTCCTTTTTTTGAAGCAGTTTATGCCAAATTAAAAGAGGAGTTTGAAAACTTTGATTCTTTAGATCGCAGTTTGAAAAATTTCTATTTCGTAAAAGTCCTCTTGTCCGGAGATCATTTTGATTTTGCTAACAAGCCAAAAGGCGTTCTACCTTTTCACGATTACAAAACTCATATTGCAACTCCTGTTGAGGAGCATTTAATAGAGTGTATGCATTATTCATGCTCGAATAAGGGTTCTAGTTTGCATTTTACAGTTTCAGAATCGCACCAACATTACTTTGAAACAACTGCAGCTTCTAGTAAAGTTAGAGTCGAAAAGCTTTCTAATATGGCTGTCGATGTGAGTTATTCTTATCAAAATCAAAGTACGGATACCATTGCGGTAACTCTTGATAACAAGCCATTCAGGGATGCATCAGGCCAATTGGTGTTTAGGCCAGGAGGACATGGCGCTTTAATTGAAAATCTAAATAATTTAGAGGCTGACATTGTTTTTATAAAAAATATAGATAACGTTATTCAAAATAATATAGATAAAATTACCCTTTATAAAAAAGGCTTAGCGGGCATTTTATTATTCTTACAGCAAGATGTTTTTGAGTATTTGAGAGTTTTAGAGGAAGGTGTTGTTGACGAAGAAGTTTTGCAAAACATGGTCCTTTTTATCACTAAAAAGTTGAATGTTACCATAACTACAGACTTTTTTACTGAACCTCTTGAGCGTAAAATAGAGGTGTTAAAATCCATTTTGAACAAGCCAATTCGGGTTTGTGGTATGGTCAAAAACGAAGGAGAGCCAGGCGGAGGACCTTTTTGGGTTCGGGATAATGATGGAGTGATTTCTCTGCAAATTGTGGAGAGTTCTCAAGTTGATTTAAATAATGAAGAACAAAGAAACATTGCACAAGCAGCCACTCATTTTAATCCAGTTGATTTAGTGTGCGGAATAAAGAATTATAAGAACGAAAAATTTGATTTGACTCAATTTGTCGATCCAAATAGCGGTTTTGTTGTCGAAAAAAATGCTGCTGGTATCGCTATCAAAGGATATGAGTTGCCAGGTTTATGGAACGGAGCTATGGCCAACTGGCTAACTGTTTTTGTTCAAGTGCCTTTGATCACTTTTAATCCAGTGAAAACAGTGAATGATTTATTAAAACCCTTACATCAGCCTTAAGCTCTCAAGTAATGGATAAACAACAAATAGTAGCGGAATTGAATTACAAAGCAGTACGAAGTAGTGGTGCTGGTGGACAAAATGTGAATAAAGTATCCTCAAAAGTGGTGCTTTCATTTAATTTGATGCAATCTACAGGATTAACTATAGAAGAGAAAGTACTTGTAGCTGAAAATTTAAAATCACGATTGACGGTTGACGGAATTTTGATATTGAACTGTGATGAGGATCGAAGCCAAATTAGAAATAAAGATATTGTAACAAAGCGATTCTTAAATCTAATTGCTGATGCGTTGTTTGTGCCAAAGGAACGGAAAGCTACAAGAATCCCTAAGTCAGTCATTAGAAAGAGAATTAAGGATAAAAAAAGCACTTCTGAAATTAAAAAAAACCGAAAGAAACCAGAGCTGTAGTGTTGATTTTAATAGCAATTCGCACCAAAAAAATCATAGAAAATCCCGATTTTTAAAATTTATTCCAATTCATAATTTGTTATCCACAATTTATAATTAGTTTTGCATCGTCTCAAAGGGGTGCTCTAAATAACGAGCTGAGATTATACCCAACGAACCTGAACAGGTAATGCTGTTAAGGGAAAAAATGACAACATTATTAGTTTATAAGCTACTTATTTGTCATAGGAAACAATCAATTTTTTTAATTTAACAAAAGAATAATTCCCCCTTTTATTCGTAATCTATTACGGATGAAAACTTTATTTCACCAAAATGGCCAAGAGCCAAGGGCCTATGGCCAGAAACGAAACGTAAAGCTATTTTTTACTCTTTGTGCGTTTCACTTTTCACTTTTCACTTTTTCTCAAGTAAAAGACACTACTAAAGTTAATCTGCTTGATGCCGTTTTGGTATCAGCGGTTCGCGTCACAACAAAAACACCGGTAAGTTTTAGCAATCTCAACAAAAAAGAAATTAAGTTTAGAAATTTAGGGCAAGACATACCTATTTTAATGAATTACCTTCCATCTGTAGTCACAACTTCTGATGCTGGAAATGGAGTTGGTTACACCGGTATACGAGTGCGTGGTAGTGATGCTACTCGTGTAAATGTAACCATCAACGGGATTCCTTATAACGACTCCGAAAGTCATGGAACGTATTGGGTCAATATGCCAGATTTTGCTTCATCAGTTGAAAGTTTGCAACTGCAGCGCGGTGTAGGAACTTCTACAAATGGTTCAGGTGCCTTTGGCGCAAGCCTAAATATGCTGACTGATAGTTATGCTAACGCAAGCAATGGTGAGATCTCGAATTCTTTTGGAAGTTTTAATACTCGCAAACACACAGTGAAATTCAGTACGGGTTTATTAAACGATCATTTTGAATTAGCTGGTAGAGTTTCCGCACTGAAGTCTGATGGATACGTTGACAGAGCTTCATCTGATTTAAAATCTTTTTTCTTGCAAGGAACTTATGTAGGTAAAACTACTTTGATTAAAGCGTTGGCTTTTGGAGGAAATGAAAAAACCTATCAATCATGGAACGGATTAGAGGATCTGGATGTTTTAAAAAACGATAGAACTTTTAATACGGCTGGGATGTATACTGATGAATTTGGGAATACTAGGTTTTATGATAATGAAACCGATAATTACCAGCAAGATCATTTTCAGCTGCATTGGAACGAAAAAGTATCGGCATCATGGAATACCAATTTAGCTGTCTTTTATTCTAAAGGGAAAGGCTATTATGAAAACTATAAAGAAAACGCCAAGTTTGCTGAGTACGGATTGACACCTATTTTAATAGGAGGAACCACGATCAATAAAACTGATTTGATTCGTCAAAAATGGTTGGATAATGATTTTTACGGGACTACCTTTTCGGCTAATTATAAGCAGGACAAATGGGACTTGATTCTTGGCGGAGGCTATAATAAATACGAAGGCAGTCACTTTGGTAACGTAATTTGGGCGCGTTATGCATCAACATCTGAATTAGGGGGCCGTTATTATGATGATTTTGCAACAAAAACAGATGGAAATATTTTTGCTAAAGCAAATTATCAAGTTGCAGATAAACTTAGCTTATTTGGAGACTTGCAATTGCGTAATGTACACTACAAAGCTAATGCTACAGAAACTGGTTTAGTGAATGATAATTTTAATTTTTTTAACCCAAAAGCGGGTTTGAGTTTTGAGATTGACGACAACAATCAATTGTATGCTTCTTATGCGAGAGCCAATCGTGAGCCGAATAGAACCGATTATGAAAACGGAAGCCCAAAACCAGAGAAATTGAATGATTTTGAGTTGGGATTACGTCACAATACAGTAAAGGTAAAACTGAATGCCAATGTGTATTATATGGTATACAAAGACCAATTGATATTAACAGGAGCCTTGGACGATGTGGGGGCGCCTATTCGTAAAAATAGTGGTGATAGTTATCGGTTAGGTCTGGAACTCGATGCTACAATAGCAGTTTTAGACAACTTAATTATTAGGCCTAATATGACCATTAGTACGAATAAGAATAAGGATTTCTTTTTTAGTAGAGATGGAGTTTTGACATCTTTAGGAAATACAAATATTGCTTACTCGCCTGATTTTATTGCCGGGAATATCATCACGTTTGTGCCTGTGAGTAATTTACAAGTTTCGTTTTTGTCAAAATTTGTTGGCGAGCAGTACATGGGGAACATAGATTCAGAAAAGTCTAAATTGAGATCGTATTTCGTAAATGACTTGAATTTGTCATATGAATGGAAAACTAAATCGGTTTTTAAATCGGTTATGATAAATGGTTTGATAAATAATATTTTCGATTACAAATACATATCAAATGGGTATTTTTATACGTTTGATGATGATTATTCAAATCCTCCAGCAGTATCAACGATCGAAGGAGCGGGTTATTATCCGCAAGCAGGAATTAATTTCTTAGTAGGAATGACTTTGAAATTTTAATGAATTGAATTGTTTGTTATTGGATGAAATCCTGATGGTTCGCTGTCAGGATTTTTTATTTATTGATAGAAGGAAATATCACCAAAAGTGGGTATTGTAGAAGCTTTGAAAAAGAGGTATCCTTGTGTTTGGTAGTTTTAAACTAGCATATGGTATAATCGTCAAAACGAAACTGGAGGATTCTAGGTTTAATATAGTATTTGGAGGTACTAATAATTATTTATCCGATCATTTTTAAGCAACTTTTTTGTAAAAAAGAATTTAAAATTGAGTGTTCAATAGGTAAAACAATTACTGAGGAACTATAAACTAAAAACGTACTTTCAAATTAGTATTTTTGCTATTGTTGTATTTTTCATTTTGTAAAGTTTGGTCTCTACATTCTGTTTATTGTAAAACATTTATTTGTGTCTAGTTATTAAATTTATTAAAAGTATAAACTTGTTAATTTTTAGTTAATATTTAAAGAAAATTCTTTTAAATAGTTTTTTTTTTTTTTTTGATATTTGATTTGGTTAACCAAAAAGACTATTAATAAATTTTAAAATTTTAAGAATGAAAAAATTACTATTTACCGCTCTTGCAGTGGTAGCATTTAGCGGAGCTGCAATAGCGAAAACGGGAGAGGTTAAGGAAGAATATGCTACTAGTGATGTTTTGTATACAGAACAAGGTGATGATTGTCAAGAATTTGCAGCGGACTTTATTGATGAGTATGATGCTAATCATGTGGGTGAAGAAATGGATGCATTAACTGCAAATAATGTTTATCAGGTACTTTTAGAAGTGTGCTATACAGATATGATGGGCTAATGACATTCGACTTCAGGCAAACTAAACATTTATTGTTTAGTTTGTTTTTTCATAACTTAAATTCTCAGAAAGTGTGTAGACTTTATATTTATTTAATTTTAACTTTTGCAACCATAATGAATAGTTATGGTCAGTTTGTTTCGGGTAAAATAGTATATCAAATACAGCCAATTAATTTTGACTTAAAGTCGCAGTCTGCTAAAATAAATAGTATGACTGAAAAAATGTATGAAGCGGCGCATGAGCAGTCTTTTACTTTAGAATTTAACAAAGAAAAATCTAGCTTTAAGCAAAATAAATTTTTAGTAACCTCAACTACTACTGATAAGTATACTACAAGTATGAATAATTTAGCATCGATGTTAGTTACATCCGATTTCAATTATTATTTAAACTTGATTACAAAAACCACTATTTTAGAAAAGAAAGATGGTGTTTTAATTAAAAATGAATACCAAACTAAGGATTGGGAAATAACTAAAGAGAGTAAACAAATTGGTAATTACTTATGTTATAAAGCTATTTATATTAAAAATTATTTGGGACGGAATGGTAAAGAAATAAGTATTCCCATTACTGCTTGGTTTGCGCCTAGTTTGCCTTTTACTTATGGGCCTAAAGATTATAATGGTTTGCCAGGTTTAATTTTGGAATTACAAGAAAGAAAAACTATTTATAATGCTACTTCAATTAATCTCTCTCAAGAAAAAGAATTGAAAATTGAGTTCCCAAAAGGCAAAACAATTACTGAGGCGGAATACGCTAAAAAAGTAATGTCAAATTAGTTATTTTGTTGATTGCTGTTTATTTTATTTTGTAAAGTTTGGTCTCTACATTCTGTTTATTGTAAAACATTTATTTGTGTCTAGTTATTAAATTTATTAAAAGTATAAACTTGTTAATTTTTAGTTAATATTTAAAGAAAATTCTTTTAAATAGTTTTTTTTTTTTTTGATATTTGACCTGGTTAACCAAAAAAACTATTAATAAATTTAAAAATTTTAAGAATGAAAAAATTAGTATTTACCGCTCTAGCAGTGGTAGCATTTAGTGGCGCTGCAATGGCGAAAACAGGAGAAGTTAAGGAAATTGAAATTAAAGATTTTAAAATTGAAAACAATGTAACAGCTGATCCATGTAAAGATGAACAAGATGCGGCTGTGGCTGAATGTTTAGCAAATGGATGCAGCGAAAGAGAAGCTTTTTATTTTGGAGCAAAAGCTTGGGGTGAATGCATGAAAGAAGTTGGTATTAAACCAGCCTAGATATTGCATTTAATACTGGATTAGGATTAATTGGGCTGCTTGTTAAATCTAAAGCAGCCTTAATCATTTTAAGTTTATGAAATTAATAAAATTATTTTTCTTTTTTGTTAGTCTAAGTTGTTGGAGTCAAATAAAAAGCGGTAAAATTGAATATGGTGTTCATATTTCCACATTCGAGGGTTTAGAGAAAACGACAAGAATGAAAGCTGCTTATGACAAGGCAATGGAAAACGCACCATTTTTGAATTTTGAATTGCTAATAAATACTAAAGAATCCTCCTTTTCGCTCATCGCTGGCCTCGGTATTAATGAAGATGGCTTACAATATGCGAAGTTGTTTTCTGGATATAGCGGTATGATATATCAGGATGATCTTTATTCTTATTCGGAAATTAATGGAGATCCTGGAAATTATCTCATTAAAAAAGATAAAAAAATAGAATGGAATTTAGAAAATGAAACTAAAGAAATTAATGGTTTTGTTTGTTATAAAGCAACTTCAGAAAAAAAAGTAGTCAATAGAGTGGGAGTTTTTAGATTTCCAATAATTGCTTGGTATTGTCCTCAAATCCCTTTGTCTTATGGGCCAAATGGTTATGGAGGATTGCCAGGTTTAATCTTAGAATTACAAGTTAGAAATATTTTGTTTGGTGTTAAAACAATAGATTTACAACCGGATAATAAGATTGTTGTATTAAAACGAAAAGCATTTAAAATAGTTTCAGAACAAGAATTTGAAGCTTTACTTATCAATAAATAGGTCTATCTTAAAAATAGTTTTGCTGTTAATTCTGAACGACAAAAATTTCATTTTAAAATTGCTTAAGCAGTGGTACTTTATAGTGGGGCTACAATAGCAAAAACTAGAGAAGTAAAAAAAGGGAAAACTTCCCAAAACGAAAAAAAAATGTAAATTCTTTGTATTATTATGAGGCCAAATAAGAATTAATTTCAATGCATAAAATACTCTTCTGTTTTCTTTTATTTACAACGCTCAGTTTCTCTCAATCCCGCTCCATTACTGGTGTGGTGGCTGAGGAGAACAACAAACCATTAGAGTCTGCAAACGTTATTGCAAAACCCTTACAAGAAAAAGCAAGCTTAAAATTTGCTATTGCTGATAATAAAGGACGCTACCGCTTAGAGCTGGAAAAAGCAGTGAAGTATGAAATTACGGTTTCGTACATTGGGTTTGTAGAGGAACTATTTATCCTTGAGGCAGATACTGTGGTTACTTCACACGATTTTAAATTAAAACCTACCGGAGAACAACTCAAAGAAATTGTAATCAAACACGAGTTCAAGCCCATCGAAATTAAAAAGGATACCATGACGTTTAACGTTAAAAGTTTTGCCAACGGCAACGAACGTAAAATGAAAGAAGTTCTTGAAAAACTTCCTGGCGTTGAAGTCGATAAAAACGGAGGTGTTACAGTACAAGGTAAGAAAGTTACTAAAATGTTTGTTGAAGGCAAATCTTTTTTTGGTGGGGGCTCTAAACTAGCAGTTGAAAATATTCCTGCTGATGCGCTGGATAAAATTGAAGTCATTGACCACTTTAACGAAGTGGGTTTTATGAAGCAGGTGTCGGATAGTGATGAACTGGCCATGAATGTAAAACTCAAAGCCGATAAAAAGAAATTTGTTTTTGGTGATGTTGAGGCTGGTGCCGAGGTTGGCAATGCCGATAATGGTTTTTATCTTGGCCACGCCGCTTTGTTTTATTATGCTCCTAAAACGAACCTAAGTTTTATAGGCGATTTAAACAACATTGGTAAACGCACCTTTACTTTTGATGATTTAATGCGTTTTGGTGGTGGAATGAGCACCTTTTTATCAGGTCGAAAATCACTTACTAATTTGTATTCCTTTGCCAATGACAACCAAGATGTGGTGCAGAATGTGTCTCAATTTGGCGCGTTTAACTTTAGCCATGATACCTCGTCAAAACTTTCTATTTCTGGCTTTTCTATTTTTTCGAAAGTGTTGACGGCATCACAAACCGAAAGTAAAAATGAGTATTTGCAAAACAGTGCCATTGCTTTTGAAAACCGACTGCAAGAAGGTACCAATCGCGCTGTTTTAGGAATTGGCAATATCAAACTCGATTATTCGCCTAGCGCCAAAGAAAAATGGTACTACAATGGACAGTACCAGTCGAGTAATAATGCTATTTCAAACACCATCAACTCGATTACCAATGTGAATGCGAGTATTTTTGAAACACTCAACAAAGCCGATAATACCGCCATAAAACAATACATCGAGTGGCACAAAAGTTACAATCTAAAACATACCACCACTTTAGTAATCAATCAAGCATACGATTACAACACGCCACGAACCAATTGGTTCACTGATCAGCCTTTCCTCGCTGGATTAATTCCGCTGCAAGAGGATAGCGCGTACCGCATTGAACAAGTAAAAAAAGTAAAAACCAATAGCGTTGATGCGCTTTTTAAACATTATTGGATTATCAATAATTTCAATCACTTGTATACCAATGTGGGGAATAATCACGGTAATTCCCGTTTAGAAACTAAAGAGCAGCAATTACTTACCAATGGGAACCTGAATGATTTTGCTTTAGCTGGTTTTGGCAATGCAGTAAAATACCAATTGAATGATACTTATGTAGGTTTAGAGTACAAATTTAGATTAGGAAAATGGACCAATAAACCCGGCTTGTATGCGCATTGGTATCATTTAACTACAGAGCAAAAGTCAGGAGAGCGAGTACTTACTAGAACACTTTTACAACCACAGTGGAACAGCGATTATGAGTTCAACAAATCAGAATCTTTAAATTTTGTTTATAAATTAGAAAATAGTTTTCCGCAAGTAACCCAATTAGCGGAGCAGTTTACCTTGCAAAATTATAACTTGGTTTACAAAGGAAATGCCTTATTGCAAAACGAGCGCTACCACAACGCCAACCTGCGTTACACGAAAACCAACTTGTATCGTGGTATCACTTGGAACGTCATGGCGAGTTGGAATGAAAAAGTAAGAACGATCCGTAACGAAATTCAATTGGATGGTATCAATCAGTTCAACACCCCAATTTTAAGCGATAATCCCGAGACGAATTACAATGTTAATGGCTCTTTTAGCAAAAAAATATACCGTTTTAATTTGAGGTTCAACACTAATTTTAGTTGGTTTACGTATTTCCAAACACTAAACAATACCGAAACTTTAAACAATAGAAACAATCAAAGGTTGGGCGTAGTACTGCGTACGGCACACAAAAAATGGCCGGGTTTTAGTGTAGGATACAATAAGGGATTTAGTCAGTTTTCGGGCTTGACCCAATCTCAGTTTCAAACCGATGCGATTACATCTGATTTTGACATTACCATTGCAAAGTTTTGGACGTTCAAATACAATTACGAAAATCTTAAAAACACCAACAGTAACAAGCAGAGTAATTTTTATGACATAGCCAATACTTCGTTGCGCTATCAAAAGAAAAACAGCCCTTTTGGATTTGAGTTAATGGCGAACAACCTTTTTGATAACAAGGTGAAAAATGATTTTTCCTTTTCGGATTATCTTATCAGTCAGCGTAACACTTTTGTATTGCCAAGGGTTTTCATGCTATCCGTTAGTTATAAATTATAATTTAGTTATACACACGCAGTACATCTCCATTAACTTGCACACGGTATTGTTTCATTGGGTATTGCAAGTTGCTTTGACCTGTAAACAAGCTATAGGTAACATTATCACATCCACAAACCGCATTAATTCCATTGATAGTCATGGTAGAGCACGTACTAATGGCTTGATTAGGGCAAGCAGCATCAAAGGCGTTGTAGCCACTACCAGTATTAAAAACAATCACGCCTCGTGCACCAATATTAGGGACATACACCGCATTGCTCACAAATTTAAGATTGGAATAACTAGGTAAATTCATGTTGAGGTCCATGCTGAAAGTATAATTAGGGACAAAGGGATTGTTATTGTTAACGCCAGAATCACTGCAAGAAAAAAACAAGGGAATCAATGCGAATAAGAGATGAATTTTTTTCATTTTAAAATAGTGTCAAAGTATTAGTGAAACAAATTTAATTTATTTAACTTTGACTTATATATGATTAACATATATTTATAGACGAAAAAAAATAGTAGTATCTTTGTGGAAAGAAATCCCGTCCTGATGGGATTTTTTCTATTTATATAATTAATGAAATTATGAGTACAGTATCGTATTACACCGCAGAAGGATTAAAGAAATTAAGAGAAGAATTAGATTATCTAAAAAGCGTGATGCGACCAAAAGCGTCTGCAGATATTGCTGAAGCTAGAGACAAAGGCGACTTATCTGAGAATGCTGAGTATGACGCTGCCAAAGAAGCACAAGGAATGTTAGAAATGCGTATTGCTAAATTAGAAGAGGTACACTCAAACGCTCGACTAATTGATGAAACACATTTAGACCTTTCTAAAGTTTTGGTATTATCGAATGTGAAAATCAAAAACCAAACCAACGGAATGGAAATGAAATACACATTAGTGGCTGAAAGCGAAGCAGATTTAAAAACTGGAAAAATATCAGTTACCTCACCAATTGGTAAAGGTTTGCTGGGGAAATCAGTAGGCGAAGTTGCTGAAATTACGGTGCCAAACGGTGTCTTGAAGTTTGAAATCATCGAAATCTCGAGAGACTAATTAAACATAAGAGCTTAGGTCTAATATTTTAAATTGCAACCATGTCAAGTATTTTTACCAAAATAATCAACGGAGAAATTCCTTGTTACAAAATAGCAGAGGATGAAAATTTCATAGCTTTTTTAGACGTAAACCCTAATGCTAAAGGGCATACGCTTTGTATTCCAAAACAAGAAATTGACAAAATTTTTGAAATAGATGACGATTTATATATGGGATTAATGCAGTTTTCAAAAAAAATTGCGATCGCTTTAGAGCAAGCGGTTCCTTGCAAACGCGTAGGTATGGCTGTAATAGGTCTCGAAGTTCCACATGCACACGTTCATTTGATTCCACTGAATGAAATGGATGAAATGCGTTTTCAAAATAAAGTAACGTTAACCAAAGACGAATTTGAAGCTTTGGCGGCAAGCATAAAAACCTATTTATAAAAGTTGTATCAATAGAATAATTTGGTACGCTTTTCGTTTAATAGAGAATAGGTTCAAACCTGTTCTCTTTTTTATTTTATGAAGCCTGCACTATATACTATGAAAAACATTTTTTTGTTGTTTTTTTTCTTTTTCTCCTTGTTGAGTTTTGGACAAGCAAATCCCGGCTATGCTGTGGTTGATGCAAAAATGGCGGCAATTCCTGCTAAAGCAACAACTTCTACGCAAGCAATTGCAAACTACATCAACGCTAATTTCAAAACAGAAACGGATAAAATTAGAGCTGTTTTTTATTGGACTACATCCAATATCAGCTATGATGTGGCCAATATGTTTACCGTAAATTTTAATGAAACCGAACAAGAACAAATCGCAAAGACGTTAAGAACTAAAAAAGGGGTTTGTATTCATTATGCAGTGGTTTTTAATGAGCTTTCGCAAAAAACAGGAATTCAATCCTATATCATTGAAGGTTATACAAAGCAAAACGGAAAAATAAGTGATTTAGCCCACGCTTGGATCGCTGCAAAAGTTGATAAAAAGTGGTATATATTTGATCCAACTTGGGGTTCTGGATATGTAAATAATGGTAAGTTTTCAAAAAAACTAAACAATTATTATTTTAAGGCAGCTCCTTCTACAATAATTGCTTCCCACATTCCATTTGATTATTTGTGGCAATTATCGAATTATCCAATTTCCAATAATGAGTTTTATGAAGGGAAAATTCAAATCAATAAAACCAAGAAATACTTTGATTTTGAGAATGAAATTACCAAATTTAAAGCATTATCTGAAGCGGATAAATTATTTGCATCGGCAGAAAGAATAGAGAAAAATGGGTTGAAAAACGCCATGATTTTGGAGCGTTATGAAGGAAAAAAACAACAGTTGACTTATTTGCGACAAAATACAAATATTGAAAAATTGAATACTATTGTGAATGAAATGAATCTGGCAGTTGTTCTATTGAATGATTTTATTTATTACAGAAACAATAAGTTTAAACCAGCTTTGTCAGATGCTGAAATTAGCAGCATGATTGAAACACCAAAAGAGAAACTACTCAATTGCCAGAACAATATTTACAGACTGGGATCTGTTGGTAGTCAAAATACATCTAACTTGGAATCAATTAAAAAATCAATTGGAGTAGCTTTGGCGCAAGCCGAAGAACATTCTTTGTTTGTAAAAAAATATTTGAGCAAATCTAAAATAGTCAGAAAAACAATGTTCTCTAAAGTTACCTGGTTTGGAGTTCCGTTAAACTAAATTATTTTTTTTAAAATCACTTGCATCGTGGTGCCTTTACCTATTTCCGACTGCAAAACTTTAATACTTCCTTTGTGATATTCTTCTACAATTCTTTTTGTTAACGAAAGGCCCAGTCCCCAGCCTCGTTTTTTGGTGGTAAATCCGGGTTCAAAAATGGTTTTGAATTGTTTTTTAAGGATACCACTACCGGTATCGGTAATGTTGATTTTTACTATTTCTTCCTCAGTTGTGATTTCAAGGTGTACGCTTCCTTTTCCTTTCATGGCATCAATAGCATTTTTCACCAAATTTTCCACAGTCCAGCTATATAAAATCGGGTTTAACATGACCATGATAGCAGTTTGAGGAGCATTAAATGAAAACTGAATTTGTTTTGAAAATCGAGATTGCAAATAATCATAAGATTGTTGGGTTTCATGCACAAGATCTGTAAGCTCCAGTTTGGGCTCTGAACCAATTTTTGAAAAACGATCTGTAATAGTTTGCAGACGTTCTATGTCTTTTTCGATTTCTTGCGTGGTACTAATGTCAACTTCATCTGCTTTTAAAATTTCGACCCAACCAATAAGAGAGGACAATGGCGTGCCTATTTGATGTGCTGTTTCCTTAGCCATTCCGGCCCACAATTTATTTTGCGTCGCCATTTTGGTACTGCGGTAAAAATTATAGACCAAGGCTCCAAAAAGGACAATAATTAAAACTAACGCAAGCGGATAATACTTCAGTTTGTTTAATAAGGAGGAGTTTCCATAATACAGTTTTTGAAATTTTCCAGGAACATATTCTATGACAATGGGGTCATTTTCTGATTTTAAAGTGTTTAGTATTGTGATAGCCTTTTTGCTTTTTAACAAATTTTCCTCGTCAATATTAACCGTATTAATGATGCTGTCATTTTCGGTTAGCATAATTGGGATAGAAGTGTTATTGCTAAAAATTTGTAATGGCAATTCAACCTCAGTATTTTCATCGGCGTTAATTAATGTTTTTTGGGCCTGCGCCCAAAGATTCATTTTCAAGCGCTCTTCATTCTTGAAAATTTGAAAAAAAGTATAGGTATTCCAAAGAATTAAACTAATAATAAAAAAGGAGGCGAAAATAATAACCCAGCGGGTGTTAATTCTTCTTTCGGAAAACTGCATACTAATGGATTTGAATGCTAAATATAACGAAATAAATGCGCTTGTATTTTAGTTTTTTTTCAGATTTTTTTTGGAGACATCCAAACTACTTTTTGTTTTGCTATTTTAGGGTATAAAGCTCATAACTCAATCGATTTGCTTATTTTTGTATCTCAAAATGTAACTTGAATTATGATCACAATTGACCCAAAAACTATCGATACAGCAAAATTACAAGGCTACTTGCAAAGCTCAGTAGGACCAAGACCTATTGCATTTGCCAGTACGATGGATGAAAATGGCAATGCCAATGTTTCTCCGTTTAGTTTTTTTAATGTTTTTAGTGCTAATCCACCTATTCTTATTTTCTCACCGGCACGCCGCGTGCGAGACAACTCAATAAAACACACTTTGATTAATGCCGAGGCTACCAAAGAAGTAGTGATCAATGTAGTGAACTATGATATTGTACAGCAAATCTCGTTGGCTAGTACAGAGTATGCTGATGGGGTAGATGAATTTGTAAAATCAGGCTTGACGCCAATACCATCAGAGGTTGTAAAACCGTATCGAGTAAAAGAATCTCCGGTACAATTTGAGTGCAAAGTCAATCAAATTATTGCTTTGGGTTCAGAGGGTGGTGCAGGGAATTTAGTCGTGTGCGAAGTAGTAAAAATTCATATTGACGAAGCCGTTTTAGACAGTAACGGCGCTATCGATCAACATAAAATTGACTTGGTGTCGCGTTTGGGCGGCAATTGGTATTCTAGATCCAATCAAGGACTTTTTGAAGTGCCAAAACCATTGGCAACCTTAGGGATTGGCGTAGATGCTATTCCAAATTTTATAAAAGAAAGTAAGGTTTTTAACGGAAATGATTTGGGGATTTTAGGAAATGTTGAAGCCTTGCCTACAACCGAAGAAGTTAGTATATTTGTACAGCAAAATTTTGCAGTTAAAGCTGTTTTGAGCTCAGATGATACTGAAAAAGTGCATCTTACGGCAAAAAAATACCTTAACGATAATGATGTAGTCTCGGCATGGAAGGTCCTTTTAGCCGATACTTTAAAATAGAGCATAACAATAAATATAGAGAAGATGGAAGTAACAGGAAAAATTAAAATGATCGATCAAACTAAGGAAGTTGGATCTGGAGGTTTCAAAAAAAGAGATGTTGTAGTAACAACTGATGAGCAATATCCGCAACATATTTCGGTTCAGTTTGTTCAAGATAAATGTGATTTGTTAAATAATTTTCAAGTAGGTGAAGCTGTAAAAATTGACATTAACTTGAGAGGAAGAGAGTGGACAAATGCACAAGGTGAAACGGTTTATTTTAACACTATTCAAGGATGGAGAATAGGGAAATTACAAGCGGAAAGTCCTTCTGCTCAGCAAATGCCTCCCATGCCATCTGCAGAAACATTTGCACCAGCAACTAGTTTTAACGAAGAGGAAGCAGACGATTTACCGTTTTAAGATAAATTTCCAAAGTATATAAATCCAAATTCCAAGTTGAAGCTTTCTTCATATTGGAATTTGGATTTTTTTTGAGCATTCCTGCCGTTTTCTTTATAATTTATGTCATCATGCATTACCTTTCTGATATTTTAGAATTTCCCGATGTGAACCAAGCCAATCGCGATGGCATTCTTGCTATTGGTGGGGATTTATCTCCAGAACGCCTGCAGTTAGCCTACAAAAACGGTATTTTTCCTTGGTTTGAAGTCGGTGATCCTATCCTTTGGTGGTCGCCAAATCCTAGAATGGTTTTGTTTCTTGAGGAGCTGAAAATCTCCAAAAGCATTCGCAATATTCTCAATAAAGGTGAATTTTCGGTTACCTTCAATCAAAATTTTAGAGATGTGATTTCCTACTGTCAAAAAGTAAAACGCGACGGTCAAAACGGGACTTGGATTACTAATGACATGATTGAGGCATATTGCATATTACACGAATTAGGCATTGCAAAATCAGTTGAAGTGTGGCAAGATGAAACTTTAGTAGGCGGTTTGTATGGCGTTGATTTGGGTCATGTTTTCTGCGGCGAAAGCATGTTTTCGTTAGTTTCGAATGCTTCCAAAGTGGCGTTTATTACCTTGGTAAACCACTTGAAAAAAGAAAATTATAAGCTGCTCGATTGTCAAGTTTACAATCCACATCTCGAAAGTTTAGGTTGCAGAGAAATTCCTCGCGAGGAGTTTATGCGAATTTTGCAGCAGCAGTAGGGCCTATTTCCAGCTGTTTGTTACAAGTCCTCCTTCAAAGTCTTATTTTTTCTAAAGCCATCAAAGGAGCTTCCTGCCGGTCGCTCTTTGCTGTCTCGAAAAAATAGTCTTTTCAGTCCGGGCTTTTCACGTCCATCTGGGGCAAAACGCCTGATTTTTTCAGTACTTAATGGTTTGCTGCACACAACTAAAATTGCAACTTAGTAAAACTCCAATCTAAAGTTTGATACAAAACCAATTCGTTTTTCAAAGTTGGTAAACCTATAATTAATTTTAAGGTTTCGTGTGCCATCATCGTTCCTATCATACCTGGTAAAGTGCCCAGCACACCATTCAAACTGCAATTTGGTACCTCTTTTGGATTGGGAGGCTCTGGAAATAAATCCCGAAGATTTTTACTTCCTTTGTGATTAAAAACAGCTAACTGACCTTCAAAACTTAAAATACTGCCATAAACCAAGGGTTTGCCCAAAGCTACACAAGTATCATTCACTAAATAACGAGTAGCAAAATTATCTGATCCATCCACAACCACATCAAAATCTTGGATGATTTGAACAGCGTTTTCAACATTTAGTTTCGCTTCAAAAGCTGCTACTTTAATCAAAGGATTCAACGCTTCTAATTTTTCTTTGGCCATCAACGCTTTAGATAAACCCACTTGATTTTCGGTGTACAAGATTTGTCTGTGCAAGTTGTGAATTTCTATTTTATCGAAATCAACAATCCCGATAGTTCCCACTCCTGCGGTCGAAATGTATTGTAAAATAGGACAGCCCAAACCGCCAGCACCAATAACCAAAACCCTTGCTTGCTTGAGTTTTTCTTGTCCTGAATCACCTATTTCGGGCAACATTGTTTGTCGGTTGTAACGTAAAAATTCTTGTATTACACTCATTTTATAGTATCTTAAAGTTTGAAAATCTTATATTGGAAAGTCAAAAGCTAAACTATCAAGTAAAGTCGAGTACTTATGACATTCGACTTTATGAAATTTGACTAAATGTTCTATCCCAGTCTTTCCAAACAGGTTCGTATCCATGGCTAGAAATAAGAGCGGCAATTTCCGATGCTGAACGCTCATCACTAATCTCAAATTGTTCCAAAGATTGCGGATCCACTACATAACCACCAGGATTGGTTTTGGAACCAGCACTCATACTCGTTGTGCCAAGCGGAATAATGTTATTTCTGAATTTTTCATTCTCGCGAGTCGATATAGAAATCTCTAAATCCTCATTCCATAACCGATAAGCAGAAATTAATTGCGTCAAATCTTTGTCATCCATAATAAAGTTGGGTTGAATCACTCCTTCCGCAGGACGCAATCGTGGAAAAGAAACCGTGTATTTGGTTTTCCAATACGTTTTTTGGAGATAATCCAAGTGTAAAGCATTGAAAAAACTATCAGTACGCCAGTCTTCTAATCCTAACAAAACACCCAAACCTATTTTATGAATTCCAGCAGTTCCAACTCGATCGGGCGTTTCTAAACGAAAATCGAAATTAGATTTTTTCCCTTTGGTGTGGTATTGCTTATAAACATCCCGATGGTAGGTTTCCTGATAAACCAAAACGGAATACACTCCAGCGGCATGCAATTGTAGGTATTCTTCTGTGGATAAAGGTTGCACTTCTACCGAAATAGTCGAAAAATCATTTTTTATTTGATCAATTGCATTTAGGAAATAGTTGATGTTCACGGTATAATTGGCTTCTCCAGTTACTAATAAAACGTGGTCGAATCCTGCTCTTTTCAAGGCTTCAACTTCTAGTGTTATCTCGCTTTCAGTCAGGGTTTTTCGTTTGATTTTGTTGTCTAAACTGAAACCGCAATAGGTACAAATGTTTTGGCATTCGTTGCTCAAATACAAAGGCGCATACATTTGAATGGTTTTGCCAAAACGCTTTTTGGTTAATTCGTGACTTATTTGAGCCATTTGTTCCAAATAAGCTTGGGCGGCAGGTGAAATCAAAGCTAGAAAATCATCTAGATTGCGTTTGGTTTTCGTTAAAGCGTTTTCTACTTCCTTTGCAGAGGTTTGGTAGATTTTGGTTTTAATATTGTCCCAACTATATTGTTCAAAAACCGATATAAATGTGTTCATCTTTTTAAGCTGCTTTTTTTGGCACGCAGATTTTGCAGATTTTTGCAGATTTTTTTAAATCTGTTCCTCAATTTCTCTGCGTAAATCTGCAAAATCTGCGTGCCAATTTTTAATCTTTATATTATATTTTATTTGCAATCCGCTTGATGTCTTCTAAAATCGAGATAGTATTAAATTTAACTAACGTTCGAAAACCGATTTGAATGTGTTCATTATTTTGCTTTTTTTGGCACACAGATTTTTGCGGATTTTTTAACAATTATTTTAAATTTTTATCTGCGTAAATCTGCAAAATCTGCGTGCTATTTTATTGTGATTATATTTTATTAGCAATCCGCTTGATGCCTTCTAAAATCGAGACAGTATTGAAATTAACTAACAAACCCAGTTTTTTATCAGTCAATTTTAAATAATTGGTAATTTGTTTATAATGAATAGGTGCTAAATCTTCCACAGATTTCAATTCAATAATTACTTTATCTTCAACTAATAAATCAATTTTGAAAGCAACATCTAATATGATTTCGTCATAAGGAATGGTAATTTCAAGTTGTCTCTCCACTTTTAAATCCAATTTAGTTAATTCATAGTATAGCGCACTTTCATATACAGATTCAAACAAACCTGGACCTAGTGTGTTATATACTTTGAAAATTGCTCCTCTTATTTGATATGAAATTTCATTTTCTGTCATTTTTTTGAATTTAAAAATTAGCATTAATTAAATGTATTTATTTTGTTTCAAATATGAAAAACGTAATTCTTTAGTACCTAGAGTTTTTAAATCTGTTTTCACTTTTTATCTGCGTAAATCTGTAAAATCTGCGTGATAATTTAAAAATTACTCGTACAAAAATGCTGTCAAAGGACTTGAAGCCACCGCTCGATTTACTTTTTGTGCCAATTGTGCTTCGTATGCTTTTCGTCCTGCAATTACCGCATCTTTAAAAGCTTCAGCCATCAGTTTTGGATTTCCAGCAACAGCAATAGCGGTATTGACTAAAACAGCATCGGCACCTATTTCCATTGCTTTTGCGGCATCAGAAGGTGCGCCAATTCCTGCGTCGATGATGACAGGGACTTTACTTTGTTCGATAATAATTTCTAAAAAATCGATCGTTTTTAATCCTTTGTTGCTACCAATTGGAGATCCTAAAGGCATTACCGCTGATGTTCCGGCATCTTCCAAACGTTTGCATAAAACAGGATCGGCGTGAATGTATGGCAAAACAATAAAACCTAGTTTAGCTAGTTCTTCTGTTGCTTTTAGGGTTTCAATCGGGTCGGGTAACAAGTACCTTGGATCGGGATGGATTTCGAGTTTGAGCCAATTGGTCTCCAAAGCTTCTCTAGCTAGTTGCGCTGCGAATACAGCCTCTTTCGCATTTCTTGCTCCCGAAGTATTGGGTAATAAATTAATGTTTGGATGTTTAAGATGGGCTAAAATGGCATCGGTTTCGGTTTCTAAATCGATACGTTTTAAGGCGACGGTAACCAATTCACTTCCGGATGCCAAAATAGCTTCTTCCATTTGTTGGTTGGAACCGAATTTCCCTGTTCCTAAAAACAAGCGCGATTCAAAGGTTTTATCTCCTATTTTAAATGGTAACATATAGTTTTTCGTTTAGTTGTGTGATTAATTCGGATGGATTTTCACTTTGGGTAATTAAACCCGAAACAGCAATCCCGTTAACGCCAGTTTCCATTATGCTTTCAACGTTTGTAAGTTGGATTCCTCCAATGGCATAAATGGGAATTTGTATTTCTTTAGCTTTCATCTTTTCGATAATGCTGCGGTAGCCATCAAACCCTAAAATCGGACTTAATTTTTGTTTTGTTGCTGTAAATTGGAACGGACCTAAACCAATGTAATTACAGCCATTTTCAATGTGATTTTGAATATCTTCAAAAGTATTGGCAGTTGCTCCGATAATTTTTTCACGACCTAAAATAGTTCTCGCCGCTGCTACATTCATATCAGTTAAACCTACATGAACTCCATCAGCATTTAATTGCTGTGCTAGGTGCACATTGTCATTAATGATTAAATAGGCAGAAAAAACGTCGCACAAAATTTTTGCGGTTTCTGCAACATCAAAAAGTTCGGCGGTGGACGCATTTTTGAAACGCAACTGAATCCACTCGCAACCGTTGTCGAGCGCTTTGCGAATATTGGACAATTGTTCTTCGACGGTGTTTCCTTGAGAGATATATTGTAGTTTATGGTACATAATGATATCCTAGTTTTGTGGGGTTAGATTGTAAGTAGGCTTCTATATATTTTTTGGCATTGGCACAAGCCGTTTTTAGTTCCTGTCCCAAAGCCAAATGAGCTGTAATCGCAGATGACAACACGCAACCTGATCCGTGTTTATCGAAAATTTTAGTAGTCTTTGGCGCCAGTTTCAAATGTTCATTTTCTAAAAACAAATAATCAAAGCCAATTTCGTTTGGATTGGGACCGCCTTTTAACAATACGGGGCAATGTTTTGAAAGTAAAATAGCTGTTGTTTCTGCATTAAATCCTTTAGAAGAAAATTGTAAAATCTCATTGTAATTGGGGGTAATTAAATGAATTTCTTTCAGTATTTCAATCAAAGTAGTTTGGTTTTCAATAGTTAAAAAATCAAATTCTGTAGTCGATTTTAAAACGGTATCCCAAACTATTTTTGTTTCTGGCGAAAGCTTTTTAATCAAAAGAACAACTGCTTTTAAAAATGCCAAAGAAGGTACAATTCCAATTTTTACGGCTTTTATATTGTAAGTATTAAATATTGTTTGAACAGATTGCAAAACAAAATCCAAATCCGTCCATTGTATGGCTACAAATTCATTTTCGGTTTGGATGGTGTTTGCCGTATTAATAGCAAAGCCATACACTTGATGTTGCTCGAACGTCTTTACATCTGCCAAAACTCCCGCGCCTGCTGAAGGATCGAAACCTGCAATGCTTACTACAAAAGGTCGTGACATAGTCTAAAATTTTCTATTGAATGGTTGTTGTTCCAAATACTGCCTAAAAGAGCAACATCATCAAACCCAAATGCTAATGCAGTTTTGATATTTTCGGATGTGATTCCTCCAAGAGCAATCAATGCGGTGTTGTTATTCTTTCTTTGTTTTAATTCTTTTTTGAAATCAAGATTCGAAACATAATTGGGTTTTGAAATACTTTCGAAAACAGGGCCGAAAAATGCGTAATCAAAAACACTTGATAGCGCTTCAAAATCCGACATTTTATGAATAGAGGTGGAGAGTGTGTATCCAATTTTTTTCCATTTTTTTAAATGTTCTTCGGGTGTTTCTATTCTTGTTTTTTCTGTAAAATGAATGCGATCAATTCTAAATTCGAGCGCTAATTGATGATGACTATGTAAAACCAATCGGTGTCTGAAAGCAGTTTTTATTTTTGATACAAATGTTTTCATTTCTGTTGCTGAAAAATCAGGTTTCCGAATATGAAGCAACTCCAATCCATTCTCAAAGAGAGTGTGAATGGTCTTGATTTCGTTTGCTATTGCGGTTGGATTGGAAATGACTATCATTTTTGATTAGATTCTGAAAAGGAAAAAAGAGTATAGAATATAGAAAATACACTGTGATTTAGGTCTATTCTCTATATTCTTTTATCTATTCTCTCGTCTTAAATATAAATTTCTTTTCCTTGTTCAATAAACTCTTCTGATTTTGCTGCCATTCCTTTCTCGGCTTCGGCAACGTCACGAATTTCTTGAGAAATTTTCATAGAACAGAATTTTGGTCCACACATCGAGCAGAAGTGAGCCACTTTTGCACCGTCAGCAGGCAAGGTTTCATCGTGAAATTCTCTAGCAGTATCTGGATCTAATGATAAGTTGAACTGGTCTTCCCAACGGAATTCGAAACGGGCTTTGCTCAAAGCATTATCTCGGTATTGTGAACCTGGGTGACCTTTGGCTAAATCCGCAGCGTGTGCGGCAATTTTATAAGTAATCACACCATCTTTTACATCTTTTTTGTTGGGTAAACCAAGGTGTTCTTTTGGGGTAACATAACACAACATAGCGCATCCGTACCAGCCAATCATAGCGGCTCCAATGGCAGAAGTAATGTGATCGTAACCTGGAGCAATATCAGTTGTTAATGGCCCCAAAGTGTAAAATGGAGCTTCATCACAATGTTCTAATTGCTTGTCCATATTTTCTTTAATCATATGCATTGGTACATGACCAGGTCCTTCAATAAATACTTGAACGTCGTGTTTCCAAGCGATTTTTGTTAGTTCACCCAGCGTCTCTAATTCGGCGAATTGTGCTGCATCGTTGGCATCGGCGATAGAGCCTGGACGTAATCCGTCTCCCAGGGAAAAAGCAACGTCGTATTGTTTCATAATTTCGCAAATCTCTTCGAAATGGGTATACAGAAAGTTTTCTTTATGGTGGAACAAACACCATTTGGCCATAATAGAACCACCGCGAGAAACAATTCCGGTAACGCGATTAGCTGTTAAATGAATGTAACGCAATAAAACACCAGCGTGAATGGTGAAATAAGAAACGCCTTGTTCTGCTTGTTCGATTAAGGTGTCGCGGAAAACTTCCCAAGTTAAATCTTCGGCTATTCCGTTTACTTTTTCTAAAGCTTGGTAAATTGGTACCGTACCAATTGGCACGGGCGAATTACGAATGATCCATTCTCTGGTTTCGTGAATGTTTTTTCCGGTTGATAAATCCATAATGGTATCAGCTCCCCAACGACAAGCCCAAACAGCTTTTTCTACTTCTTCTTCGATGCTTGAAGTAACTGCGCTATTCCCAATATTGGCATTAATTTTCACTAAAAAATTACGTCCTACAATCATTGGTTCGCTTTCGGGATGGTTGATGTTGTTGGGGATAATAGCTCGCCCTCTTGCTACTTCGCTACGAACAAATTCAGCCGTGATTTTAGTTTTTGGTGTATTTGCTCCAAAACTATTTCCAGCGTGTTGGCATTGCATTGCTTTTGTTTGCTCGTTTAGTTGTTCGATGCGTTGGTTTTCACGAATGGCGATGTATTCCATTTCGGGAGTGATAATGCCTTGTTTGGCGTAATATAATTGGGTCACATTGGCACCTTTTTTGGCACGCATGGGTTTGTGTAAATATTCAAAACGCAAGTGATCTAACTTTTCATCATTCAAACGTGATTTGCCGTATTCGGAGGAGATTTCGGTTAGTTCTTCTACATCATTACGGTCCCGAATCCATTGTTCGCGGATTCGGGGCAGTCCTTTGCGAATATCAATTTCGAGATTAGGATCTGTAAAAGGACCTGAAGTGTCGTAAACTGTTACCGGTGGATTTTTTTCTATTCTGCCATTGGATAGTTTAGTATCAGCGAGCGAAATTTCACGCATCGCTACTTTAATCGGGTGGATTTCTCCATCGATGTACACTTTTTTGGAATTTGGAAACGGGGTTCTAGATATTTTTTCTTCGTTGTTCATTGGTTTGTGATTATGGATTGGACACGGATGACACCGATTCGCTAAAGCGAAGACACGGATTAATACAGATTTTTTTATTTTGAGTTGAATTTGAAACTTGTCTAATGTTCGCACTGAAAACTGAACACTGCGACTGAAGACTCTTTATCCACCTTGAGTTGCGGAGATGATAAGAATGGTGTCGGTTTCCTGTATGGGATGCAAATTCCAATCGGATTTTGGAATGACGGTATTGTTTATGGCCACAGCAATTCCGTTTTGTTTTACGGGAATTTCTAAGTCAAGAAGTGCTTGAACCGTTAGGCTCTTGGCGGCAAAATGTTTTGTTTGGTTGTTGATTTTTAGTTCCATTCCTGTTGAGTTTAGTATATAGGTATACTTTAGGAATGGCTACGACGGTACCCAAATATGGTACAATGAAGTCATCTTACTTTTCCCTACGCTAGTATGAACTAGATCAGGTTCAGAGGGTAAAATCTCAGCCTACCGTGGTAGACACCCCTAAAGTGTGAAGCAAATGTAATGAAAATTATGAATTATAAATTATAAATTATGAATTTCGTTTCCAACAATTTTCTACATGGTCATTAATCATGCCTGTGGCCTGCATAAAGGCATACATAACGGTGGAACCTACAAATTTAAAACCCCGTTTTTTTAAATCCTTACTTATTGCATCCGAAAGTGGCGTTGTGGCAGGGACTTCTTTTAAGTTTCTTGGGGAGTTGTTAACGGGTGTGTGATTTACAAAAGCCCAAATGTATTGTGAAAAACTTCCAAATTCTTCTTGGATTGTAATGAAATTTTGAGCGTTGGTCACAGCCGAATAAACTTTTAGTTTGTTGCGAATGATACCTGCATCTTTTAATAATTCTTGAATTTTATCATCATTGTATTGCGCAATTTTTTTATAATCAAAGTGGTCAAAAGCAACTTTGAAATTTTCTCTTTTGTTCAAGATAGTAATCCAACTTAGACCTGCTTGAAAGGTTTCTAGCAGTAAAAATTCAAATAGAGTAGTGTCATCATATACGGGAACACCCCATTCTTCGTCATGGTATTTCATGTATAAATCACTGGAATGACACCAGCCGCAACGTATTTTATCAGTTATAATCATTCTTTTTCGGTGGCTAAATATTTTTTAATAGTGTAGTGACCTAGGTAAATTAAGGGAGTTAAGAGTATGGCTGTGCCTAGCTTAAAGGTATAGCCAGTTAAGGCTGAGGTTAGGAAGGTTTCAAAGTTGATTTTGCCGGGCAACCAAAATGCAATTCCCAATACGATAAAAGAATCAAACAGTTGCGAAATTATGGTGGAACCCGTAGCTCTAAGCCATATTTTTTTATTTCCGGTTCGGTTTTTAAAAAACCAAAAAACAGTAACGTCTATTAATTGTGATATAAGAAAAGCAATGATACTGCCCACAATAATCCACATACTTTGACCGAAAACGGCGGTAAATTGAGCATCGTTCACAGGGCTAATTCCTTTGGCTGCTGGAATACTCATGGCCAGCAGTAAAATAATAAACGAATACGCAATTAATCCAGCTGTGATTAGGGATAATTTTTTCACTCCTTTTTCGCCAAAATAATCGTTAATTAAATCCGTAGTTAAAAAGACAATCGGCCAAGGCAAAATACCGATACTCATTACAAACGGACCTATTTGTATCAGTTTTCCACCAATCAATTCAGCAGTGACGGCATTAGTGATAAATATTCCAGAAAGGATGATAAAGACAACTTCTTTTTTGGTTTTAAACATAGAATAAGCTTTTTCCAAATTTAGTCATTTTATTGAAATTTTAGCTGAAGGTAATTTCAAATAAAAAACCCCATTCCAACAGAATTGAAATGGGGCTTTGTATTAAAAAATGAAATCAAATAGCAATTATTTGAAATCAAATAGTCGCTATCCTAAAGAAGCTCTTTTGAAACCTGTAATTTCAACATTGAAATCTTTAACGTAATCACCAACTTTTTTACTATCATCTTTGATGAAATTTTGATCTAGCAATGCTTTTTCTTGATCTAAAGTAGTGTTGTCAGAGATAAAACGTTGGATTTTACCAGGAATAATTTTGTCCCAAATTTGCTCTGGTTTACCTTCAGCTTTCAATTCAGCTTTAGCATCTTCTTCAGCTTGTTTGATAACTTCTTCAGTTAATTGAGAGAAAGAAATATATTTAGGAACATTTTTTAAAGTTTTTCCTAAACGTTTTGCTTCTTCATTTTCTTTTTCAATGATCGCAATACGAGCAGCTAATTCAGACTCAACAAAAGCAGGATCAAAATCTTTGTAAGATAATGTATCAGCTCCCATTGATGCTACTTGCATAGAGACGTCTTTAGTCAAAACTTCTGCATTTGGTACAGCAGCAGAAATAGCAGTTAATGCAGCAATTTTGTTAACGTGAACATAAGATCCAACAAAAGCACCTTCTAAAATTTCAAAACCACCGATTTCGATTTTTTCACCTATAACACCAGTTTGCTCGATTAATTTTTCAGCAACAGTAATTCCGTTGAAATCTGAAGCCAAGAATTCTTCTTTAGAAGAGAAATTGATCGCTTTTTCAACTAATTCTTTAGCCAAAGTTACGAAAGATTCATTTTTACCTACGAAATCTGTTTCGCAGTTTAAAGTGATGATAGCTCCTTTAGTGTTATCAGCATTGATAAAAGAAACAGCAGCTCCTTCAGAAGACTCACGGTCAGAACGATTAGCAGCAACTTTTTGACCTTTTTCTCTAAGGTTTTGGATTGCTTTATCGAAATCTCCCTCAGCTTCAACTAAAGCTTTTTTACAGTCCATCATTCCGGCACCTGTAGTTTGTCTTAATTTGTTTACGTCTGCAGCAGTAATTGTTGCCATAATATTTTGAATTTTAATGTTAAAAGTAAAAATTCCAATCTTTAAATCCCAAATTCCAATGTTATCAGATAGTTATTTTCTGATTTTGGAATTTGGAATTCAAAATTTGGAATTCAAAATTTGATTTATTCTTCAGTTGCAGTTGCAGCTGGAGCTTCTGCAGTTTCAGTAGCTGGAGCAGCAACTTCAGCAGTAGCTTCAGTTTCTTTTTCAGTACCTCTATCAGAAAGTCCTTCGATAATTGCAGATGTAACTAAAGTTAAAATTTTGTCAATTGATTTAGAAGCATCATCATTTGCAGGAATTACATACTCTACTTCACGTGGATCAGAGTTAGTATCAACCATTGCGAAAACTGGAATGTTTAATTTTTGTGCTTCTTTTATAGCGATGTGTTCTGCTTTGATATCTACTACGAACAATGCAGCCGGTAGTCTAGACATGTCAGCGATTGAACCTAAGTTTTTCTCTAATTTAGCACGAAGACGATCTACTTGCAAACGCTCTTTTTTAGATAAAGTCATGAAAGTACCATCTTTCTTCATTTTATCAATAGTAGCCATTTTTTTAACAGCTTTACGGATAGTTACAAAGTTAGTTAGCATTCCACCAGGCCATCTTTCAGTGATGTAAGGCATGTTTGCAGCTTTTGCTTTTTCAGCAACGATGTCTTTTGCTTGTTTTTTGGTAGCAACAAATAATATTTTTCTACCTGATGCAGCGATTTTTTTCAAAGCTTCATTAGCTTCTTCAATTTTTGCTGCAGTTTTATATAGATTGATAATGTGAATACCATTACGTTCCATATAGATGTAAGGAGCCATGTTTGGGTCCCATTTTCTAGTCATGTGTCCAAAGTGTACACCTGCTTCTAGTAAGTCTTTAACTTCTATTTTGTTTGCCATTTTGTTCTAGTTTACGTTCTGTTGATTAGCAATAAGCTTCTTTGATACGACTTTAGGCTTTTGCCTTTAAGACTTTCGACTTATTTAGATGCTAAACTATTTCCTACCTCGGTAGGAGAGCAACAACAACTGTGTTTTTAAATTTTTATGTTAAATTTATTTTAACATATTTCAGTTTAAGCTGATAATAATACCAGCGTTTGAACTTGATAATCTGAAAAATAACCAGATTGAATATTAACGCTTAGAGAATTGGAATCTCTTACGAGCTTTCTTCTGACCGAATTTCTTACGTTCAACCATTCTTGGATCTCTTGTTAATAAACCTTGTGGTTTAAGGATTCCTCTGTTTTCAGCATCAACTTCGCACATTGCACGTGCTAATGCCATTCTTACAGCCTCTGCTTGTCCTGTTGAACCACCTCCGTAAACATTAACTTTTACGTCAAAGTTGCTTACATTTTCTGTCATAGACATTGGTTGTAATACTTTGTACTGTAAAGTTGCAGTTGGGAAGTAAGTTTCAAATGCTTTTTTGTTTACCGTGATTACTCCTGTTCCTTCTGAAACGTATACACGTGCAACAGCGGTTTTTCTTCTACCGATTTTGTGAATAACTCCCATTACTTAAGATCGTTAAGGTTAACTGTTTTCGGTTTTTGAGCGCCTTGTTTGTGCTCTGAACCTACAACAACATTTAAATTTCTAAAAAGCTCTGCTCCTAATTTGTTTTTAGGCAACATCCCTTTTACAGCTTTTTCAACTAATAATGCAGGGTTTTTAGATTGCAAAACTTTAGCAGTTAAAGTTCTTTGACCTCCTGGGTAACCAGTGTGACGGATGTATGTTTTTTCATCCATTTTGTTACCTGTAAGGTTAATTTTTTCTGAGTTGATAACAATTACGTTATCTCCGCAGTCCACATGTGGTGTGTAACTTGGCTTGTACTTACCTCTTAAAATCATTGCGACTTTTGAAGCAAGACGTCCTAAGTTGTGACCATCTGCATCTACAACAATCCACTCTTTTGTAACTGTGGCTTTGCTTGCTGACTGTGTCTTGTAGCTTAATGCGTCCATAATATTTTTTTAATTAAACATTCCATCCCCAATAAAGGGGTTGCAAAAGTACAATTAATTATTTTAAATACAAATACCTTAAAAGATTATTTTGTTGTGTGCTTAGTACTGATTATCAAATGTATATTAATATTTTTTTTGCGTTTTATAATTCATCTTTTTTAAATTGGTTTTATTCTTCTATTTATTGTTCTGTATTGGTGCATTTTTTTTGTTGTTACAATTACTTTTTTGAACTTAATGCGTTATTTTTGTCAATAGATTGAATTTTTTACAAATTATACTATCTTGTACTTTAACTTTATACTGAATTTTTAATATGAAAGCCAAAGCAACTTTAAAACAAATCGCGAAGGAACTTAACGTTTCTGTTTCTACTGTGTCTAAGGCATTAAACGATAGTCCAGAAATTAGTGAGCTAACGAAGGTTAAAATAAAGGAATATGCGAAGCTTAAAAACTATAAGCCTAACATTATTGGGTTGAACCTTAAAAATAGAAAGACAAAAACTATAGGCGTCATAATACCTAACATTCTTAATTCTTTTTTTGCCAAAGTATTTAGTGGTATTGAGAAAATAGCTGATGAAAAAGGGTATAATGTGATCATGTGTATTTCTAATGAATCTTTGGATAAAGAAGCACATACTCTAGAAATGTTAAGTAACGGTACTATTGATGGTTTTATAGTGTCTGTATCTGAGGAAGCTCAAAAAGCTCAAGATTATCAGCATTTCACTACCATAATTAATGACGGAACTCCTATTGTAATGTTTGATCGAATTGCAGATGGGGTAGATTGTGATAAGGTAATTGTAGATGATTTTGATTCGGCACTTCATGCCACCCAGCAACTTTTGAACTTGGGTTGTAAAAATATTGCCTTACTTTCTTCTATTGATAATTTGAGTGTGGGTAAATTAAGAACTGATGGCTATTTAAAAGCACTATCTAATAATGGTATAGCTGTTAATCCTGATATTATGATTAGAACAGACTCAGAGCTTGATCTTAAAAATAAAATTGATTCTATATTTGAAAATCCAATTGATGGAATTTTTGCATTGGATGAGAATGATTCAGTTGCAGCATTAAGAGTTGCATTAAAAAAAGGATTCAAAGTACCCGAGGATATTTCTATAATTGGTTTTGCAGACGGAATTTTAGCGTCTAGAAGATTATCGCCTAGTTTGACAACAGTTAGTCAACATGGTATAGAAATAGGTGAAGTAGCAGCTAAGTTACTTATTAAGAGGTTGGAATCAGAGGAAGAGCATCTTCCTTATGTGACAAAGGTGATTAAAACCAAATTAAAAGAAAGAGAGTCGACTAAAAAAGTGCAATAGTGTTGTTTTCTATCGAAGTACTTAATAGTTAATATCACTGTTAGTTTTTGTTGAAATAAATAAAAAATTCATCAAATTTTAAACTGAATATTTGAACTTTCTAATTTTTTTATAAATTTACTTTCATATTCTAAAAAAGACCTTTAGTGATTGTGAGATCATATATTATTAAATTAAAAAATAAATTATGTTAGAAATTCTTTTTATGATTCTCGTGGTTTTTTATTTTGTATTCTGGATATACTCCTTGTATACGGTTATAAACTTAACAACAGTTTCTTCGGTAACTAAAATGCTTCTTATTCTTTCGCTAATTGTTTTACAACCATTGGGTGTATTAGTTTTCTGGTCATACAAAATTTTAAGCAATAAAAAAGCTGTCGCAATTTAGAAAGCTCATTATAATTTTTAAGTGTTCCTTAAAAACGAATAGTACATTATAAACCTCAAAAAAAATCTCTAATTGCTTAATTAGAGATTTTTTATTTGCGGTATATTTTATTAATGTGCTTCTAGCCAGTCTTTACCGGTGCCAATTTCTACTTCCAGTGGCACAACAAGTTGGAAGGCATTTTCCATTTCGTGTTTAATCATGGGTTGTATTTTTTCTAGCTCATCATTATGTACATCAAATACGAGTTCATCATGAACTTGCAATAACATTTTGCTTTTCCAATTTTCACTTTTTAACCTTTTATGAATGTTGATCATTGCAATTTTGATAATATCGGCAGCACTTCCTTGAATAGGAGCGTTTACGGCATTTCGTTCTGCACCACCACGCACTATGGCGTTTTGAGAGTTGATATCTTTTAAATACCTACGACGTCCCAAAATGGTTTGGACATAACCATGATCTCTTGCAAAGTCTACTTGATCCTGTATATACGATTTTAATTTTGGATAGGTTTGGTAATACGCTTCAATCAATTCGGCACTTTCTTTACGGGACAGACTAGTTTGATTGCTTAGTCCAAATGCTGATACACCATAAACAATCCCAAAATTTACGGTTTTAGCATGACTTCTTTGTTCGCGAGTTACTTCTTCAAGCGGCACGTTAAACACTTTTGATGCTGTAGATTTATGAATGTCTTCGTTGTTTTGAAACGCTTTTATCATATTTTCTTCTCCACACAAAGCTGCAATGACGCGCAATTCAATTTGTGAATAATCGGCAGATACTAGGGTGTGATTTTCATCTCTTGCAACAAATGCTTTCCTAATTTGGCGACCACGTTCCGTGCGTATTGGGATGTTTTGTAAATTAGGATTATTAGAGCTTAACCTTCCGGTAGCTGCTACGGTTTGCATATAGTCTGTATGGATGCGTTTAGTAACGGCGTCAACTTGGTTTGGTAAGGCATCTACATAGGTGTTTTGCAATTTCACTAACTGTCTCCACTCTAGAATGTCCTTTACTATTTGATTTTCTGGGGCAAGATAGCTGAGTATTTCCTCGCCGGTAGCGTATTGCCCTGTTTTGGTTTTCTTTTGTTTAACTCCACCAATTTTTAATTTGTCAAATAAAATATCTCCTAATTGTTTAGGTGATGCCAAATTGAATTTTTCACCTGCAGTTTCATAAATGCTTGCTTCTAAAATTTTGATATCGTCATCAAGTGTTTTAGAAAGCGACTTAAGGAAATCTACATCAACCCGAATACCTTCTTTTTCCATATCGGCAAGTACTTTTACCAATGGGATTTCTATTTCTTCAAAAAGTTTTTTAGTTTCGGTTTGTTCTAGTTCTTGGGTAAAAATATTTTTAAGTTGCCAAGTGACATCAGCATCTTCAACGGCGTATTCTTTAATTTCTTCGAGAGCTACGTCACGCATTGATTTTTGATTTTTCCCTTTTTTTCCAATAAGAGCCTCGATAGATTGAGGTGAATATTTTAAATAAGTCTCGGATAAGATATCCATATTATGACGCATATCTGGATTAATTAGATAATGTGCAATCATGGTGTCAAATAACTTTCCTTTTACTTCTACCTTATAGTTGGATAGAATTTTCAAGTCGTATTTTAGATTTTGACCAATTTTTTCAATGTTTTCATTTTCAAAAAATGGAATGAATTTATCTATCAAAGCTTGTGCTTCTTCTTGATTTTCTGGAAACGGAACATAAAATCCTTTCCCTTTTTCATAAGAAAAAGAAATCCCCACTAGTTCTGCATGCAGTGCATCAAGACCAGTAGTTTCGGTGTCAAAACATACTGAAGTTTGTTTTTGTAAATTTTGCAACAGTAATTTTAGGCCTAAATCACCTTGAATAATTTGATAGGAATGCTCAGTATTTGTTAGCGTACTGTAAAATTGATTTCTATTCTCATCTGAAGTACCGTCTTGATCATTCGATCCAAAAAGATCAAATTGATCATCATTCTTTGTTGGCTTCTTATAAAGTTTGGCATCTGTTTCGGCTCCGTTATTTTGTGCAAGCGGAGATGGACTTTTAAAAATAGCATCAAATTGCTCAGCCATTCTTCTAAATTCCAGTTCATTGAATAAGGCGTCTGTTTTTTCTACATCGGGCTTAGAGAGCTCATAGTCATTTTCATTAAAAACCACTGGGCAATCCAGTAATATAGTTGCTAATGTTTTAGATAACAATCCTTTTTCTTTATTGGCTTCAATATTCTCTTTCATTTTTCCTTTTAGCTTGTCTGTATTTGCTAAAAGGTTTTCCATGCTGCCAAATTCTTTCAAAAGTTTTTTTGCTGTCACTTCACCTACGCCTGGTAAACCAGGAATGTTATCTGCAGTATCGCCCATCATGCCAAGAAAATCAATAACTTGTTCAGGTCTTTCAATTTCAAACTTAGCCAAGACTTCGGGTACACCCCAAATTTCAATACCGTTTCCCATTCGGGCTGGCTTGTACATAAAAATGTTTTCAGAAACTAGTTGTGCAAAATCCTTATCAGGTGTAACCATAAAGACCTGGTAATTCTCTTTTTCAGCTTGCTTAGCAATTGTTCCTATTAAATCATCGGCTTCATAACCACTCACCTCTATAATAGGTATGTGCATGGCCTTGAGTAATTCTTGAATATAAGGTACGGCAATTTTTATCGCTTCGGGAGTAGCATCTCTGTTGGCTTTGTATTCTGGGAAAAGGTCATTTCTTAAAGCGCTTCCTCCCTTATCAAATGCTACAGCAAGGTGATCTGGTTTTTCACGTTTTATAACATCCATCAATGAATTCATAAAACCCATAATGGCTGATGTGTCCATACCTTTTGAGTTAATACGTGGGTTTTTGATAAAAGCATAGTATCCACGAAATATTAATGCGTAAGCATCAAGTAAAAAAAGACGTTTTTGTTGAGACATAGTAGTTTTTTTGTAAAGTTCAAAAGTACAAAACTTGTATGATTATGAACCTTAGCTTTTCAATTTTTATGCATTTGTATTTCATTACACCTTGGCTAGAATTTTTAGGATAAATAACTTTAAAAATAAAAATGCTATTCACTTATTGTAAGATTTGTTACTTTTAAATGAGATAATAATGTATTTAGTCGGTTAAAAATGCATTTAATCGATATTTTATTTTTATATTTACAATAAGTTTAAAACCAAACAATGTTGTAGTTTTTTAATATCTTAAATACATTTTGATCATGAAAGAAAATTATTTTACAAAAAGAGTGTTTCAAGTTGCTCTATTATTTTTCTTGATACTAGCAGCAAATACTTTTGCACAAGTAGGTGTAGGAACTATTACTCCTCATGCAAGTTCAGTACTTGATGTTTCGTCAACCACTCAAGGAATGCTTACGCCAAGAATGACTACAGCACAGCGCTTAGCCATTGCATCTCCAGCTGATGGCTTGATGGTTTATGATACTGATTTGAAATCATTTTACCATTACAATCAAGGGATCACTTCTTGGAACCAGGTCAGTAGTGCTACAACAGGAAGATCAAAATTTAAACTCATTAAATCGACCGATGTGCTTGCAACAGTTTTAGCTGCTGAAAAAACCGCAGGATCAAATGCCAAATATGTCTTGGACCCAAATACCTATTACGAAATAAATGGAACAGTGACTTTTGATTTACCAATAGATTTAAATGGGGCTTATATTTCAGGTGAGGATTCGGCGGATGATAAAATAGTTAGGACTTCTGGGAACCTTTTTGATGGTGCTACGGGCGGAAGTCTCAGGAACGTTACCATTCAGGTTACTGGCGGTGGTAAAGTTTTTAACCTAAGTGGCACAGCTGCCCAAACGCTAATTTTTAGAGATGCACTCGTTCTTGGTTGTTCTAACGTTGGTTCTATATCTGGTTTTGGCTTGGTTTTCGTTAGTATAGTGCAATATGCGGGTAACACTACAGGTATTGTTTATGATAATATTACTAGAGTTTTAATCAGCAATGCAGGATGGTTTGGAAATAACTTGGGAACATATGAGAAATTTACTGGTACTTTTTCCCTAATTGAAAAACAAGGAGGCTTTTCTGAGGTGAATCTTGCTGCAGTTGGAGTAGATGTGTCAGATCCTTCGCTAACAATTACTGGCGATGCAGTAATGGAAACGGTTGTTTTTACTGGCACCCTTTCTACAGGAAAGTATGTAAATGGTTATACCACTGGCACGTATCCTGGATATAACTTTAACAACAGTTGGAACGTGCGTTGTGCAGGTATCCCAACTGAAACTGATGCTAGTGCAGTAGGTGAATTCTCTGTAGATTATGCTGTAGGCTCAGGCGCAGCTACAACTTTTAATACCTCAAACCCTAGCAATACGCTAAAAGTTCAAGGAGTTTCTACTTCATCTAATTTGTATCGATTTTCTAATGGAGGACAGAATAACAAATTGCAATATCTAGGGAAAAAGAAACGTTTTTTTCAAGTAACAGGTTCTATTTCTTTTCAAGTGACTAATCCTGGTACTTATATAATTTATGTTGCGCTCAATGGTACACCAGTTTCTAAATATAAGATCTACGGACGCGGAACTGTTGCAAGTGATATTGTGGTATTACCATTAAATGCTTTGATTGAAATGAATACTAATGATTATGTTGAAATATATGCACAGCGTTTTACGTCAACATTAACTTCAGATAATATGATTACTCCTAACATGACACTTGTAATAAAGTAATATTATTTCTTATTCAAACTTTTTCTTCAACCCCAAAGTGTTTTTTGGGGTTTTTTATGAATTGAAAGTATCATCAACCGTTAAATTTTATTTAATACAAGTCTTGTTTGCTTTTTTCTTTTGTTATTTTGTCTTAAATATTTTCAAATGATTTTTCGTGTAGTCTTATTGTGTTTGTTTCTTTTGGTTTTAGAAATTTATACTTTTCAAGTTTTTAAAACCATCATTAAGAACAAGTCCATTTTATATAGTATTCAAATTGCTAGTGTTGCTTTTTCAATATACATTGTTTACGCCCTAATGCAATTTGATAGGAGCGTAGGACAAACACAAAAAACAATGTTTACTATGGCGTTGTTGCTTTTGGTTTATCTTCCTAAAATTATTTTTACAATTGTACTTTTAGGAGAAGATCTGTACCGGTTAGGTGTGGGAACTTTGAACTATTTTTCAAATTATGATGAAAGCAAAGATTTTTTTAACTCACGTAGAAAATTTGTGAGTCAAATAGGTTTAGGTCTTGCTGCTGTACCTTTTCTGTCTCTTATATATGGTATTACAGTTGGTAAGTATAATTATAAAGTAATCAAGCAACGTATTTTTTTTCCGGATTTACCAGATGCCTTTGATGGATTTACGATTACGCAAATATCAGATGTTCATAGTGGTAGTTTTGACAATCCAGATAAAATACAACACGCAATTGATTTGATCAATGAGCAAGGTTCTGATTTAATATTGTTTACGGGTGATATTGTAAATACGCATGCCAAAGAGATGCACCCTTGGATAGAAACGTTCAACAAAATCGATAAACACGAGTACGGAAAATTTTCTGTATTAGGGAATCATGATTATGGGGAATATGTAACTTGGAAAACCGAGCAAGAAAAAGAGGAGAACTTTGAGGATATAAAAAAGCTTTACGGACAAATAGGCTTTAACTTATTGCTTAACGAGCATACTTTTATAAAGAAAGGCAATGATCAAATAGCTCTTGTAGGTGTTGAAAATTGGGGTCACAATTTTAAACAAGCTGGAGATTTAGACAAAGCATCTGGATCATTACAAAAACAAGATTTTAAAATACTTATGAGCCATGATCCTTCACACTGGAACAAAGTTGTTCAGCACGATAAAAGACATTTTCAACTTACGCTTTCTGGCCATACTCATGGAATGCAATTTGGTATTGAAATTCCAGGTTATTTCAAATGGAGTTTAGTGCAATACGTATATGAACAATGGGCGGGTTTATACGAAAATGTTGGTAGGTATGTTTATGTAAATAGAGGTTTTGGTTTTCATGCCTATCCTGGAAGAGTAGGAATCATGCCGGAAATAACAGTAATTGAACTAAAAAAAGCCCCTAATGTGGCATAATTCGTTAAAAATGTTACATTTGTATATTATCAATCTCTTTTATTTCATTTAGAAAACTAAATATTAAGGTTTATGTCAAAATTTGGAGAACTTTTACATACTCAAGTGCCCGTATTAATTGATTTTTATACGGATTGGAATGAATCTTCGGTAGCCATGCATCCTGTTATAAGAGATGTAGCAGCTGCTCTTGGCGATAAAGCTAAAGTGATAAAGATAGATGTTGATAAAAACCAAGAATTAGCAAATGCACTGCGAATTAAAGGACTCCCAACATTGATGATTTACAAGCAAGGCCAAATGATCTGGAGGCAATCTGGAGAACTCGATGCAAATACTCTTATTAGTATTGTTCAAGAACAGTATTAATCATTATTTCCTATAAAACTTTCGCTTCATAGTTATTGTCCTGTAAATATTGTAAGGTTGCAGGTAAAACGTATTTTAGTTTTTCAAAAGCTTTTATACTATCGTGAAATACAACAATACTCCCTGGCTGCAGGTTCATAACTACATTATTCAAACATTCTTGCTCTGTAATATTTCTATCAAAATCAGCGCTTAATACATCCCACATAATTATTTTATAGCCCAATTTTAATAAAGCTTTTGATTGAGTCGTTTTCATTTTACCATATGGTGGACGAAAAATTTTAGAATTTGAATTTCCATTATTGTCAATGATTTCCTGACAAAGCTGCGCGTTGTCGATGAAGTTTTGCGTTGATGTCTTCCATCCGTTTAAGTGGTTGTAGGTGTGATTCCCTATAGTATGGCCTTCACTTATGATTTTTTTGAATATATCGGGATATTTACGAATGTTATCACCTATACAAAAAAATGTAGCTTTAAAATGGTGTTTTTTTAACTCCTCAAGTACCCATGTCGTTACTTCGGGGGTGGGACCGTCATCAAAAGAGAGATATACCACTTTTTCTGTACTTGGAATGTCCCAAATCCATTTTGAGAAAAGTGTCTTAATTAGTTTATTAGTTTTTACCCAGTACAATTTCATCTCAAAAAAAGTTAAAAAAAATAGCGACATGATTGCCGCTATTTTAAATGCTGTTTTATTTATTCTCTATCACGTTCAAAACGTTCAAACATTTTTATGTAAGTATTAAATGTAGCTCTGTGCTTGTTGTAGAACTCTAAGTCATTATTCTCTTTCATTACTTTTAGTAAGCTTCTGTATCGCTCTATATCTGTAACAATAGGAATTACTATACTGGACTGGTCACTAGCTTTTAACCCGCCGTAATAATTAAGATTCTCACGGTATTTTTGAGTTAATTTATCTAGTAATTGTTGTGCTTTTACTTTTTCACCTGTTTTATAATATCCATCAGCAAAAGGCTCTACAAGAGAATAGTAATCAAAATATTCCACAGGAAGTTTAGTCATAGCTAGATTTATGACTTTTTTAGCTTTCTCAGTTTTACCTTCCTTGATAAGCTGTTTCATCAATCGAGACAAGTAAGATCTATAATTAATACTGTTGCGTCTGGTTTCTGGATCATGATAAATAGTTGGGCTTTCTCCGTTACCCCATTCCCATTTCATAACAATATCATACATTTTATCTGAATCCAATTGTCCCATGTCAAGAGGGCTTGCATCTTTAGGTAAAGTAGTTTTAACAGGAACTAGTTTGTATACCATTCCTTCTAGTTGTAAGTACTCTTTCATCCAAATATAATCTTCGTTATCAAAGGCACCACCACTAAAATAGATAGGGCGTTTCCAGTTGTTATTTGCAACTATATCTAGCATCATCAATCGGTTTTTATACAAGGCATTCTTGCTAACATCAATGTCAATGTATGGAACTATAGAATCAAAGTATTGCGCTGAAACAACTTTATTTTTGATAATTGTATTTTTATCAACTGGAATTCTGATTTTGTTAGTAGGATAAAAATGAATCGTTTGTCCGTTTTGCATTTCAACCGTTGATTTTGGATTTTTAATAAAATCAATCAAATCTTTAATATCCCAACGAGTATCTATTTTAGGGATAAATGCTACGTAGTCTAATTTGTCACCCACGTATTGATCATGCGTAAATGAAATCGGCAATGCATCTGATTCGTATGTTTTGGTTTTCATTTGATCAATATACCAATCGGTCATGAACAAACTAGTATTTACAATTTTAATGTCAGTTCTTACACCTTCAATTTCTTGGGCATACCATAATGGGAAAGTATCGTTATCCCCAATGGTGAACAAAATAGCATTAGGATCACATGAGGTTAAGTATGCTTTTGCCATGGCTACTGCAGTAGATTTGCCTGAACGGTCATGATCATCCCAGTTTTGAGAAGCCATTAATACGGGAGCGGCAAGTAAACAAGCGCTAATCATTATTGGTCCAGCAATTTTTGGGGCTAAGTATTTTTGAGCGCTCTCATATAATGCATATACGCCAAAACCAATCCAGATAGCAAATACATAAAACGATCCTACAAGAGCATAATCTCGCTCTCGTGGTTCAAATGGTCTCTCGTTGAGGTATATTTTCAATGCAATTCCTGTAAAAAGAAATAAGGCAAGTAGAACGTAAAAGCTCCTTAAATCTTTATTGGCATGATACATTAAACCAATAAGTCCTAGAATAAAAGGTAAAAAGAAATATACATTTCGACCTTTGTTGTTAACCACATCCGAAGGTAGGTTATCTTGGCTTCCTAAATGCAATTCATCTATAAAGGATATCCCGCTCAACCAGTTTCCATCAAGATAATCGTATCTTCCTTGCACATCATTTTGTCTACCAACAAAATTCCACATTAAATACCTCCAGTACATATAGCCAAATTGATACTCAACCATAAAACCTAAATTGTCAACAGTGGTAGGTTTGTCAATAAGTAAATAATCGCCATAACTTTTCAAGAATTTAACGTATCCTTCATTGTCAATTTGTTGTTGCGCATAAGCTTGTCTGAACTCGTTTACAATTTTTTCAGTTTCATTTTTCAGTTGGGCTATGGCTTTGTTGTAATCTTCTTCGCTTAATTGGCTAGGGTCAATACCATATTTGGCAAGATCGTCTTCATAAGGATAATCAGGATTTAATCTAAATGCTGGAGGATTTGAAAAGTTCATATAATTCTCAATATGATCAGCACTCCACATTCTTGGTAAGATGGTTTTGTGATTGTCATCAGAATTTTGGTCTGCGTTTTTGAAATTATTTACAATAACGTATTTACCAGTTTTATAATCACGCTCGTAATTTGGTGCTTTGTCTAAATACGGATTGTCTTTGTCTAGACCAGCAAAATTCTCAGTGTATTGTGGACCATAAAATAAAGGATTTACTCCGTATTGTTCTCTGTTGTAATAGGCAAGAACTTCGCGAGCATCCGATGGTTTGTTTTCATTTATTACTGTATTTGCATTGGCACGAATAGGTAACATCATCCAGGTGGAAAAACCAATTAGGATGAAAAGGATACATAGCAGTAAAGTATTATATGTTACTAGCTGTTTTTTCTTAGTGTATTGCAAACCAAAATAAAACAAAACAGCTATTAACAAGGCTACGAACAATGTCCCAGAGTCAAAAGGTAATCCTAAATTATTTACCATAAAAACTTCGGTTTTACCAAAGAAAGCCATCGTTAGTGGTAGTAACAATTTAAAAATAAATAACAAAATAGAAATCACTACGACATTCGCAATAATGAAACTTTTGATAGTCACCTTTTCATAATTTTTGAAAAAATATAAAAACCCAATTGCAGGAATGGTTAATAATGCCATAAAGTGCACTCCAAAAGAAAGTCCCACTACAAGTGAAATAATGAGCAACCATTTATTACCTCTTGGTTTATCCATGTCTTGTTCCCAGCGCAAACCAAGCCAAAACAATAATGCAATCAACAGTGAGGCCATAGCATACACTTCGGCTTCAACGGCATTGTACCAAAAACTATCTGAGAAAGTGTACGCCAATGCGCCTACAAATGAACTTCCTAAAATAACAATATCATTGTTTGAATTTAATTCAGTCGTAGATGCAAATCGACCAACAATTTTTCTCAAAATCATTGATGAAGACCAGAACATAAATAAAATAGTAAAGGCACTAGAAAAAACAGATACCATATTTACCATCAATGCAATCTTGGTATTATCTAAAGCAAACATGGCAAAAAAGGCTCCAATCATTTGGTACAAAGGAGCGCCCGGCGGATGACCCACTTCTAATTTTGCAGCTGTAGCAATATACTCTCCGCAATCCCAAAAACTCATGGTAGGTTCAACCGTCAAAGTATATGTTATCAATGCTATCCCAAAAGTAATCCAACCAATGATCGTATTCCATTTGTTGAAATTGAATGCTGTTTTATCCATGTATCAAATATTATATTATTTAAGTTACAAAGAAAATGTTTTTTTGTTTAACCCACATAGCATTAACATTATTTTCTAAAAAACTATCTCTAATTAATAACGTGTTGATTATGAATATTTTTCAACTAAATCAAGAACTTTTTTTAAAACGGAATGAATTTTTTTTGATAAAAATGTAAAAAAAATTTGTGCAAACTAAAAAATAGTATAAATTTGCACTCGCTAAGCAATAATACAGCAAAGCATTTTACTGGTCTATGGTGTAATGGTAACACAACTGTTTTTGGTGCAGTCTTTCTAGGTTCGAGTCCTAGTAGACCAACTTAAAAAAAACCTCTCAATCGAGAGGTTTTTTTGTTTAGAATACGTTTTGAATTTAGATTCTGAAAGTAAGAACCGGTCTAGATTCATGATTTATCAATCCTTGACTAATGCTCCCGCTAAAAAAGTGGGATAATCTTGTTCTTCCGTGTGTGCAAATGCTAATTAAGTCGGCTTCTTTACTTTTAGCAAAATTAGTAATGCCGTTTTCAACATTCGTATCATTGTATACGTGGGTGGAGTTGTTTTCTAAATCATGTTTTCTAAGGAATTTTTCTAAAATTTGATCGCTTTTTTGAGTGGTTTTAAAACTGTTTGGAGTATTAATCATGACTAAAAGCAGTTTTGCATTTGTATCTTGACTAAATTTCAGCAGTTTCTTAAAAGGTTTTTTGGTTTCTTTCGAAAAATCAGATGCGAAAACTATTTTTTCGATCTGAAATTCGCCGGGATCTTTCTTGATAACTAAAACGGGAGCTTTGGATAGCCGAACTACTTTCTCGGTATTTGAGCCTATTAATAAGTGTTCTGTGTTTGAGCTTCCGTGTGAGCCCATAATAATTAAATCAATTTCGTTAGTTTCATTAAAGGATAAAATTCCAGAAAATGCTTTCTCTAGCTGAACGCTACTTTCTACCACAATGCCGTCTAGGTAAGATTGTGATTTTATATTCTCCAGTCTTTCATTTGCCTTTCGAATAAATAAAATTACTTCAGGAATGCTTTTTCCGCTCGAAACAGCATCGCTCATTTGGCTAGGAAGTTCTAATAAATGTAAGAGATAAATAGATGCGTTGTTTTTTTTAGCAAGTTGAGCTGCGGCTTTTAATGCGTATTCAGCTTGTTCAGAAAAATCAGTGGGAACTAAAATGTGTTTCATAATCAAATAGGTGTTAAATTATGGCAATCAACAAGTTGTTTTTAACTTGATATTAAAGATAAGAATTTTTTTTAAAGCGGTCAATTATTTTAATTTGTAAAAAAACACTATCTTTGCACCGTTATTTATTAAAAACTAGATAATGAGGGGACGAATAGTCCCCTCTTTTTATAAAAATATGACATTTAAAGAAAAGTTACATTCAGTTTTGAGCGACTGCTTAGCAGAGAAGCCCTCGATATTTCTAATTGACCTAGTAGTTACAGATGCTTTTAAAGTTATTGTTGCGCTAGATGGAGATCAAGGTGTGGCCTTGCAAGACTGTATTGATGTGAGTAAATATATTGATAGTAAACTAGATAGAGAAGAGCAAGATTATTCTCTTGAAGTGGCCTCAGTAGGAGTTGGATCTGCCTTGAAACAAGTAAGGCAATACAAGAAAAATATAGGTAGAACCTTGATTGTGAAGACAAATACAGAAATTATTGAAGCAGAATTAGTAGATGCTAATGATGATTTTGTAATTTTGTCATGGCAAGCAAGAGAGCCTAAAAAAATAGGTAAGGGGAAAGAGACAATTCAAAAGGAATTACAACTTCCTTATGGAGATATTAAAGAAGCAATTGTTACAGTAACATTTTAATTAAAGAATTCGCATGGAAAATTTAGCATTAATCGATTCATTTTCAGAGTTTAAAGATGATAAACTCATTGATCGTGTAACGCTTATGGCAATTTTAGAAGATGTATTTAGAAATGCATTGAAGAAAAAGTACGGTTCAGATGATAATTTTGACATCATCATAAATCCTGATAAGGGTGATATGGAGATATGGCAAAGAAGAGTAATCGTTGCGGATGAAGATTTAGACTTTGATCACCTTGAAATAACTTTAACAGAAGCTAGAAAAATTGAACCAGATTTTGAAATTGGTGAAGAAGTATCTGAAGAGGTAAAACTTATTGATTTGGGGCGTAGAGCTATTCTTGCTTTACGTCAAAACTTGATTTCAAAAATACATGAGCACGACAATACGAATCTTTACAAGCAATTCAAGGATTTAATTGGAGATATTTATACTGCCGAAGTACATCATGTGCGCCCTAGAGTTGTTATTTTAGTAGATGATGAGGGGAATGAGATTGTATTACCTAAAGAAAAGCAAATTCCATCTGACTTTTTCCGTAAAGGTGATAACGTTAGAGGTATTATAGAAAGTGTTGAATTGAAAGGGAATAAACCGCAAATAATTATGTCTAGAACTTCTGAGAAGTTTTTAGAGAAATTATTTGAACAAGAAATTCCTGAAGTTTTTGACGGTTTAATAATGGTTAAAAAAGTGGTAAGAATACCTGGTGAAAAAGCAAAAGTAGCCGTAGATTCTTATGACGATAGAATTGATCCTGTAGGTGCTTGTGTTGGAATGAAAGGTTCTAGAATTCATGGTATTGTTCGTGAATTAGGAAATGAGAATATTGATGTTATCAATTATACTAGTAATATTCAGTTATTAATAACACGTGCTTTAAGTCCAGCAAAAGTTTCTTCAATTAAAATCAATGAGGAAACTAAAAGAGCTGAAGTTTTCTTGAAATTAGAGGAAGTTTCTAAGGCTATTGGTCGTGGAGGACACAATATTAAATTAGCTGGATTATTGACAGGATATGAATTAGACGTGATTCGTGAGGGTGATGTAGCTGGTGCTACTGCTGATGAGGATGACGTTGAGTTAACTGAATTTTCAGATGAAATTGAGGATTGGGTTATTGAGGAATTTGCTAAAATTGGTTTGGATACTGCAAAAAGTATCTTGAGCCAAGATGTAGATGACTTAGTTAGAAGAACAGATCTAGAAGAGGAAACAATCTTAGATGTAATGAGAATATTAAAAGAGGAATTTGACAGTTAGTCAACGGGTCTTCAACTATAAACATGCCATTTTACAATAAATCTAGTTCGGTAGGTATCGAATAGGAGTAAAGTGAGGAATAACAAAAAAGGTAAATATAAAAAGGTTTTATGTCTGAAGAGAGAATTATTAGAATAAACAAAGTTTTAAGGGAATTGAATATTTCTTTGGAAAGAGCTGTGGATTATCTAAAAGATAAGGGAATTGCAATCGATGCAAATCCAAACGCAAAAATTTCTGACGATATATACAATGTTTTGTGCGGTCAATTTGCTGGTGACAAAGGGAATAAAGAAGCTTCTAAAGAAGTGGGAGAAGAGAAAAGAAAAGAGAAGGAAGCATTACGTTTAGAGCGAGAAAAAGAAATCGAGGATAAACGTAAACTTGATGAAGAACGAGCAAAACAACAGGAAGTTATCAAAGCAAGAGCGGTGATATCTGGACCTGTTCAAGTAGGTAAGATTGATTTAAATCCAAAAAAAGCTGCAATTGTCCCTCCTGTAAAAGAAGTGCCAAAAGTAGAGTCTGCACCTAAAAGTGTAGAGGTTCCTGCTGTAAAGATTACGCCAGCAGAAAATAAAATTGTTCCGAAACCTTTGGATACTAAAATTACTTCAGATGTGAAAGAATCAAAACCTGTAATTGCTCCAAAAGAAGTAGTGAAGGAACCTGTAGCTGAAACACCTGAAGCTCCTAAGGTTGTTGAAAAAGTTGAACCGGTAAAATCTGAAGAGGTTGCTGCTGACGAAACTATTACCACTCAATACCAAAAATTATCTGGTACTACTCTAACAGGGCAGATTATTGATTTATCACAATTCAATAAACCTAAAAAGAAAAAAGAAGAACCAAAGATTACACCTAATAAGCCAGGTGCTCCAGGTTCTGCGGCAGCTAATGCCAATAAGAATAAACGTAAAAGGATAGCTCCTAAGCCAGGTGCGCCAAGGCCTCCTGCTGTTCCAGGTGCTCCAAATCCTAATAAAATTACGCCTAACACTGGTGGTGGTGGATTTAATGCAAATAGAAGTGCAAGACCTGGTTTCGTAAAAGGAAACAGACCTGCAATTGTTGCAAAAGTTGAGCCAACAGAAGAAGAAGTTAAAAATCAAATTAGAGAGACTTTAGAGAAACTACAAGGTAAAGGTGGTAAATCTAAAGCTGCTAAATACAGAAGAGATAAAAGAGATACGCACCGTCAGAAATCTGATGATGAGCAAAGAGCTTTAGACGAAGGAAGTAAAACTATTAAGGTTACTGAATTTGTTACTGTAGGTGAAATTGCAATCATGATGGATGTGCCAATTACTAAAGTTATTGGTACGTGTATGTCACTTGGAATCATGGTTACCATGAACCAACGTCTTGATGCAGAAACGTTGACTATTGTTGCTGATGAGTTTGGTTATGAAGTTGAATTTATCACTGTTGATATCGAAGAAGCAATTCAGGTTGTTGAAGATAGAGAAGAAGATTTAGTTTTTAGAGCGCCAATTGTAACGGTAATGGGTCACGTCGATCACGGTAAGACATCGTTACTGGATTACATTCGTAAAGAAAACGTAATTGCAGGTGAATCTGGAGGAATTACACAACATATTGGTGCCTACGGAGTAACTTTGGATAACGGACAAAAAATAGCATTCTTAGATACACCGGGTCACGAAGCGTTTACTGCGATGCGTGCGCGTGGAGCTCAAGTTACCGATATTGCTATTATTGTGATTGCTGCTGATGATGACATCATGCCACAAACTAAAGAAGCAATTAGCCATGCTCAAGCAGCAGGTGTTCCTATCATATTTGCTATCAATAAAATTGATAAGCCAAATGCTAATCCTGAAAAAGTAAAAGAAAGATTAGCCGGTATGAATTTACTTGTTGAAGATTGGGGTGGAAAAATTCAATCACATGATATTTCTGCTAAAGTAGGAACAGGTGTAAAAGAATTGTTAGAAAAAGTATTGCTTGAAGCTGAACTTTTAGATCTAAAATCAAACCCAAACAAAGCGGCACAAGGAACTGTTGTTGAGGCATTCTTGGACAAAGGAAAAGGATATGTTTCTACGATTTTAGTTCAAAATGGAACTTTGAAAATTGGAGATTATATGTTGGCTGGTAAGCATCATGGTAAAATTAAAGCTATGCATGACGAAAGAGGGAACATTGTAACTGTTGCGGGTCCTTCGACTCCGGTTTCAGTTCTTGGTCTTGATGGAGCAGCAACAGCGGGTGATAAGTTCAATATTTTTGAAGACGAAAAAGAAGCGAAACAAATTGCTTCAAAACGTTCTCAATTGATGCGTGAGCAGTCAGTACGTACTCAGCGTCATATTACATTAGACGAAATTGGACGTAGAATAGCATTGGGTCAATTTAAAGAATTGAACATTATCCTTAAGGGAGATGTTGATGGATCTGTTGAAGCATTGTCTGATTCGTTCTCTAAATTATCTACTGAAGAAATACAAATTAATATTATCCATAAAGGTGTTGGAGCAATTACAGAAACTGATGTAATGTTGGCTTCTGCTTCAGATGCAATTATTATTGGATTTAATGTTCGTCCAGCTGGAAATGCAAGACAATTAGCAGACAAAGAAGAAATAGATATCCGTTATTACTCTATTATCTATGCAGCTATCGATGACTTGAAAGATGCAATGGAAGGAATGTTAGCTCCTGAAATGAAAGAAGAAATCCTTGGTACAGCTGAGATTAGAGAGATTTTCAAAATTTCTAAAGTTGGTTCTATTGCCGGAAGTATGGTTATGGATGGTAAAATTGTTAAGAATGCCAAGATGCGTGTTATTCGTGATGGTGTAGTTGTATTCACTGGAGAGTTATTAGCTCTTAAACGTTTTAAAGATGACGTTAGAGACGTAGCCAAAGGATACGATTGTGGTATTCAAATTAAAGGATATAATGACATTGAAGAACGTGATGTTATTGAATCTTACCATGAAGTTGCTGTTAAAAAGAAATTGAAATAATTTTTTGTATTATAGTTTTAAAATCCCGATTCGTCGGGATTTTTTTATTTTAGTACTTTTTGTAAAATGGTATTTTGTAATTGAAGAGGTTTAAATTTATTAATGATATTCAGTAATACCTATCATTTTATGCGTTTTGTAATTTTTCAATCCTATGCTCTTTTAATTAAATTTTTTTACTTCTTTGTGTATAAAAAAAAGCCATTCAAAAAGAACGGCTTTAGTGGATGTGTTTAAGAGTTTTATACAATCTTTATTTGTTGGGACGAATCAAATTGAGATTTGGATACTTTTTTTTGATAGCTACTATATGTCTTTCAGCTTCTATTCTAGATTTGAAATTCCCTATCCAAACTTTATAATTTGGCGCAAAGAATACGATGGTTCCCTCAATGTCATTAAACTCTTGTCTAAATTCATTTAATGTCGATTTTGCTTTCTCACTATCGCCACTGTAAATTTGAATTTTAAAACGGTCATTTACAGTGTTTGATTGATTTGTTTTTCTTTTTTCTGTAAGCAATTGCTCAAATTTTGAGTCTTGTTTTATGGAAATATTTTGCTGTTGTGCAGTTGATTTCGAATGAAAAAATGCTGTTGAAATAATGGCGATAAGTGAAGCTTTCAGGCTTAAAATTCTCATAATGTGTATGTTTTTATGCAAAATTAATATTTAGTGTTTAATACCAAATCAAATACGTTATTTAGAATAAATATAAATTGAAATTAAGACTATTTTAGGGTTTTGAGAATAGTTCTTATATCGTATTTTTGTCCAATATTTTAAACAAAGGAGCAGTCCTTCTAAGTCTATTAGTAAAGACTGTGCCAATTTTTAGTAGATAATCATTATACTATATGAAAAAGGTGGGTAACCATAATTCGATCACAAGAAAATTATTTTTAGGCGTAGCCTTATCGTTAATTTTCTCTTTCACTTCATTTGCTCAAGAAGCTGCCGCTGTTGCTGCTCCTGATGCGGCCGCGGCTCCTGCTGCTGCTTCTGGTGGAGATGCTGCTAAAGGTAAAGAATTGTTTAATGCAAATTGTGCTGCATGTCACAAGTTAGATGCTAAAGCTACAGGGCCTGCACTTAGAGGTATTGCTGGTAAGTACGAAATGGCATGGCTTTATAAGTGGGTAAAAAACAGTTCAGACTTGATTAAATCAGGTGATGCTCAAGCCGTTAAGGTTTTTGAAGAAAACAACAAGTCAGTAATGTCTTCTTTTCCTCAATTATCAAATGCTGATATTGATAACATTATAGCTTACACTTCTGAGCCAAAAGCGGATAAAGTTGTTCCGCCAACGGATGGTACTACTGCAGTTCCTGGTGGTCCAGTTGCTGATAGCGGTATTTCAAACAATCTTATATTAGTTGCTCTTGCACTAGTATTAGTAGTGTTGGTAGTAATGTTAGTTTTAGTAAACAAAGTTCTGTCTAAAGTTGCAAAAGCAAACGGGATAGTAGTTGAGCCAAAAGCTAAAACAACTCCAATTTGGCAAGCGTTTGCTAAAAATCAATTTTTGATTTTGGTAACTGTTATTTTCTTACTTCTTACAAGTGCTTATTATGTGTATGGTTTCTTTATGCAGGTAGGTGTTGATCAAGGGTATGAGCCAATACAGCCAATACATTACTCACACAGAATTCATGCTGGGGATAATGAAATAAACTGTAAATACTGTCACTCAGCTGCACGTGTAAGTAAAAACGGAGGTATTCCATCACTTAATATATGTATGAACTGCCATAAAAACATTGCTGAAGTTGCTGAGACAACTGCCACTCCAGAGTACAGTAAGGCTTTTTATGATGAGCAAATTCAAAAGTTATACACGGCTGTTGGTTGGGATCAAGCAACTCAAACATATACAGGGAAAACGCAGCCAGTAAAATGGGTTCGTATTCACAATCTTCCAGATTTTGTTTACTTTAATCACTCACAACACGTAACTGTTGCTGGAATTGAATGTCAAACATGTCACGGTCCAGTTCAAGAATATGAAATTCAAAAACAGTTTGCTCCGTTAACAATGGGATGGTGTATTGATTGTCATAGAAAAACTGAGGTTAAAATGGAGGGTAATGAATATTACACTAAAATCCATGATGAGCTTTCTAAAAAATATGGTGTAGATAAGTTGACTGCTGCACAAATGGGTGGTTTAGAGTGTGGTAAATGCCACTATTAATCAAATTATTAAGATTTTAATATTTATATATGTCATCAAACAAAAAATACTGGAAAAGTGTTGAGGAACTAGACCAAAATAGTTCTATTGTTGAGGCGCTAAGAAATAACGAATTTGTTGAAGAAATTCCTAATGATGAATTTTTAGGAAATAGTGATGCATTATCATCTTCTTCAACATCACGTCGTGATTTCTTAAAGTACGTTGGTTTTAGTACTGCTGCTGCTACTTTGGCAGCATGTGAGGGTCCTGTTAATAAATCAATACCATACGTTCTTCAACCTGAGCAAATTATTCCTGGAGTTGCGGATTATTACGCTACTTCAGTTTTTGACGGATTTGATTTTGCAAATCTTTTGGTGAAAACCAGAGAAGGACGTCCTATTAAGATTGATAATAATACTATTGCTGGAGCTAAATTTACAGCAAATGCAAGGATTCATGCATCTATCTTATCGTTGTATGATAGTATGCGTCTTAAAGAGCCAAAGATTGAGGGGAAAGATTCAACTTGGTCTGCTGTTGATGCTAAGATTAAATCAAGTATTGCAGATGCAAAAGCTAAAGGAGGACAGGTTGTTCTTTTAACAAATACATTAGCTAGTCCATCTACTGAAAGATTGATTTCTGAATTTGTATCAAAAAATCCTAATTCTAAACATATAGTTTATGATGCTGTATCAGAGTCTGAAGCTCTTGATGCTTTTGAATTGGTTTATGGTGAAAGAGCATTAGTAGATTATGATTTTTCTAAAGCTTCTTTGATTGTTTCTGTAGGAGCTGATTTCCTTGGAGACTGGCAAGGAGGAAGTTTTGATACTGGTTATGCTAAAGGTAGAATACCAAAAGCTGGAAAAATGTCACGTCATTTCCAATTAGAGTCTAATATGACTTTATCTGGAGCTGCTGCTGACAAGCGTTTGCCAATGTCTGTTTCAGCCCAAAAGCAAGCTTTAGTTCACATATACAATATTGTAACAGGTTCTTCTGTTTCGGTTAAACTTGAAGATAAATTTAAATCAGAAGTTACCAAAGCTGCACAACAGTTAAGAGCAGCTGGAAGTAAAGGTGTTTTAGTTTCTGGAATTCAAGATAAAAATGCTCAATTACTAGTTTTGGCGATTAATCAAGCTCTTGCTAGTGAGTCATTTGTTACTGCAGGTTTAAGACAAATTAGAAAAGGTTCAGCATCTAATGTATCTCAATTAATAGCTGATATGAAAGCTGGGAAAGTTCATACTCTTATCATGAGTGGTGTGAATCCTGTATATACTTTAGCAGATAGCGTAAGTTTTCAAGAAGGTTTAAAGAAAGTTAAAACATCAGTTGCATTTTCATTGAAAGAAGATGAAACGGCTTTGTTGTCTACAGTAGCTGCTGCTGTTCCTCATTATTTAGAATCTTGGAATGACTTAAGTCTGGTTAAAGGAACTTATTCTTTGACTCAGCCAACTATTCGTCCGCTTTTCAATACAAAACAATTTCAAGATGTTTTGTTATCATTAAACGGAACTGCAGGTTCTTTTTATGATTATATTAAAAATACTAGTTCTTCAATTATTTCAGGATCATCTTGGAATAAAGTATTACATGATGGTGTTTTTGTTTCTACTGTTCCAACTGTAGGTACGGGAAGTGCTGATTATTCTGCTGCTGCAAATGCGTTAGCTGCTACTAAGGCGTCTCAAGGTCTTGAGTTAGTATTGTATACCAAAACAGGTTTAGGTGATGGTCAGCAGGCAAATAACCCATGGTTACAAGAGTTTCCAGATCCTATTACAAGAGTGTCTTGGGATAATTATGTAACTGTATCTAATGCTGATGCAATTAAATATGAATTGTCTAATGAGATTGTTGCTAACGGAGGTTTAAACGGAAGTTATGCTACAATTACGACTGCAGATGGTTTAAAACTTGAAAATGTACCTGTAATTGTACAACCTGGTCAAGCTGTTGGAACTGTAGGTTTAGCTTTAGGTTATGGTCGCAAAGCTGCTTTGAAAGAAGAAATGATGGTAGGTTTAAACGCTTACTCTTTATATAAAGGTTTCAATAATGTTCAATCTATTACATTAGCTAAAGCTGATGGAGAACATGAGTTTGCTTGTGTTCAAGGTCAAAAGACATTAATGGGTAGAGGTGATATTATTAAAGAAACTTCTCTTGAAATATTCAATACAAAAGATGCTCACATATGGAATGAACAACCGATGGTTTCTTTAGATCATAAAGAAGTTGAGGCAACTAAAGTAGATTTATGGGATTCATTTGATCGTTCAACAGGTCATCATTTTAATCTTTCAATTGATTTAAATGCTTGTACTGGTTGTGGAGCTTGTGTTATCGCTTGTCATGCTGAAAATAATGTTCCTGTTGTAGGTAAATCTGAGGTTAGAAGAAGTCGTGATATGCACTGGTTGCGTATTGACAGATACTATTCATCAGAAAGTACTTTTGAGGGAGATAATGAGAGAAAAGAAAATATTGCTGGTTTAACAAGTTCTTTGTCTACATTTAATGAAATGGAAAAAGCAGGAGATAATCCTCAAGTTTCTTTCCAGCCAGTTATGTGTCAGCACTGTAACCATGCGCCTTGTGAAACTGTTTGTCCAGTTGCTGCAACTTCACACTCTCGTCAAGGTCAAAACCACATGGCTTACAACAGATGTGTTGGTACACGTTATTGCGCTAACAACTGTCCTTATAAAGTACGTCGTTTTAACTGGTTCTTGTATAACAAAAACAGTGAATTTGATTATCATATGAATGATGATTTAGGACGTATGGTTTTAAACCCTGATGTTAATGTTCGTTCAAGAGGTGTTATGGAGAAATGTTCTATGTGTATTCAAATGACACAAGCAACTATACTTAAAGCCAAAAGAGAAGGAAGAACAATTGTTGATGGCGAATTCCAAACTGCATGTTCAAATGCATGTTCTACAGGAGCTATGATTTTTGGAGATGTAAATGATAAAGATGCTGAAGTTGCAAAACTTGCTGCTGATGATAGAATGTATCATTTATTAGAACATGTTGGAACTAAACCTAATGTGATTTATCATGTTAAAGTTAGAAATACTTAGTACAAAAAAAATTAATTAAGAATCAATATAAAGGATTATGTCGTCTCACTACGAAGCAACCATTAGAAAACCCTTAGTTATAGGTGATAAAACTTATCATGATGTAACTGTAGACGTAGCCGCACCTGTTGAAGGTAAGGCAAATAAACATTGGTGGATTGTATTTTCAATTGCATTAATAGCCTTCCTTTGGGGACTTGGGTGTATCGTATACACTGTATCTACAGGTATTGGTACATGGGGTTTAAACAAGACAGTAGGTTGGGCTTGGGATATTACTAACTTCGTTTGGTGGGTTGGTATTGGTCACGCTGGTACACTTATTTCAGCTGTACTTTTACTTTTCCGTCAAAGATGGAGAATGGCAATTAACCGTTCTGCTGAAGCAATGACTATTTTTTCGGTTATTCAGGCAGGTTTATTTCCAATCATTCACATGGGTCGTCCTTGGTTGGCTTACTGGGTTTTACCAATACCAAATCAATTTGGATCATTATGGGTAAATTTTAATTCACCATTACTTTGGGATGTATTTGCAATCTCTACTTATTTATCTGTATCATTAGTTTTCTGGTGGACAGGTTTATTACCAGATTTTGCAATGCTTAGAGATCGTGCTGTAACTCCTTTTAATAAAAGAGTTTATTCAATTTTGAGTTTCGGTTGGAGTGGTAGAGCAAAAGATTGGCAACGTTTTGAGGAAGTTTCTCTTGTTCTTGCTGGTTTAGCTACTCCTCTAGTATTGTCAGTACACACTATTGTATCGATGGACTTTGCTACCTCGGTTATTCCAGGTTGGCATACCACTATATTTCCTCCATATTTCGTTGCTGGGGCTGTATTTTCAGGTTTCGCTATGGTTAACACGTTGTTGATCATTATGAGAAAAGTTTCAAATTTAGAAGCATACATTACAGTACAGCACATCGAGTTAATGAATATAGTAATCATGATTACGGGTTCTATCGTGGGTGTTGCTTATATAACTGAGCTTTTTGTAGCATGGTATTCAGGAGTAGAGTACGAACAATATGCTTTCTTAAACAGAGCTACTGGACCTTACTGGTGGGCCTATTGGGCAATGATGACTTGTAATGTGTTTTCACCTCAGTTTATGTGGTTCAAAAAATTACGTACAAGTATTATGTTTTCATTCATAATATCAATTGTTGTAAATATTGGAATGTGGTTTGAAAGATTTGTAATTATTGTTACCTCTTTACATAGAGATTATTTACCATCTTCATGGACTATGTTTTCACCTACCTTTGTTGATATTGGTATATTCATTGGTACAATTGGTTTTTTCTTTGTGTTGTTCCTTCTTTATTCAAGAACTTTCCCGGTTATTGCACAAGCTGAAGTTAAAACAATTTTAAAAGCAACTGGAGATAATTACAAACGCGCAAGAGAAGCAAATAAAGATTCACATCATGAGTAATAAAGTAATATACGCCATTTATAATGACGATGATATTTTGATGGACGCAGTAAAGAAGACTAGAGCAGCTCATCATCATATTGAAGAAGTTTTTTGTCCATTTCCTGTTCACGGTTTGGATAAAGCTATGGGGATAGCCCCTACAAGATTAGCTATTTGTGCTTTCTTGTATGGATGTGTTGGAATTTCGGTAGCAACTGCTATGATGAATTATATTATGATTCAAGATTGGCCTCAAGATATTGGAGGTAAGCCTAGCTTCAGTTACATTGAAAACATGCCTGCATTTGTGCCAATTATGTTTGAGCTTACTGTATTTTTTGCAGCGCACTTGATGGTTATTACTTTTTATATGAGAAGTAAATTATGGCCTTTTAAAGAAGCTGAGAATCCAGATGTAAGAACTACAGATGACCATTTTTTAATGGAAGTTGCTGTAAATGATAATGAAGAAGAATTAGTTTCTTTCTTTCAAAATACAGGTGCGGTTGAAGTTAAAGTAATAGATAAGCATTAATTATAGTTATGAAAAGCATATATAAAATAGCACTATTATTTGGTATCGTAATTTTAGTTTCATCTTGCCATGATAATAAGGCACCGAACTATCAGTATTTTCCAAATATGTATGAGTCTTTAGGTTATGAGACCTATTCAGAGTCTGATGCGTTTAAAAATGGTCAAGAAGCACAATTACCTGCAAAAGGTTCATTGAATAGAGGTTTTGTACCTTATGAGTATGAAAATACTACAGCTGGTTATGAATTGGCTAAAGCAAATTTGAAATCTCCTCTTGATTCTTTAGGTAGAGATCTTGAGAAAGGTAAAGCACTATTTGAAATTTATTGTATTAGTTGCCATGGTGCATCTGGTAACGGTAAGGGTAAATTAGTTGAGCGTGAAAAATTCCTAGGTGTACCTAGTTATAAAGACAGAGTTATTACTGAGGGTAGTATATTTCATGTTATAACTTATGGTTTGAATTCAATGGGTTCACATGCAAATCAGTTGAGTCCCCAAGAGCGTTGGTTAGTTACTGACTATGTTCTGAAATTAAAAAGTGAATTATAATTGTTGAACAAACTGATCGTAATAGATATGTATACATTTTCAAGTAAATTAAAAACTATTTCTTTTGTCTTAATGGCCATTGGTTTATTAGGTATAGGTTATGGTTTTTACACTGCACCAAAAGATATTAAAGAAGTTGAAGAAATTCTTGCTGCTGATAGTCATGGTACACACGCTGTTCAAAAAGAACATGGAAGTTCAAGTGAATCAAATTCTCATGAAGCGCATGGTTCAACAGAGGAAAATCATGCTGAAGCGAAGTCTTCTTCACCAAAACATGAAGTTTCATCTGATGATGAACACACTGAACATTTAAATCATGTATTGCATCAATTGCAAAATAAACCATGGTCTGCTTTGTATGTTGCCTGTATATTTTTTATGCTTGTGTCATTAGGTGTTTTAGTTTTTTATGCAATCCAACAAGTGGCACAAGCGGGTTGGTCTCCTGTTCTCTTCAGAGTTATGCAAGGTATTACATCTTATTTACCTGTGGGAGCTGCTATTTTCTTTGTTTTGCTAATCTTATGTGGTTTACATTTTAATCATATGTTTATATGGTTAGACCCTGAAGTCGTTGCTACGGACAAATTAATTGCTAATAAAACAAGTTTTTTAAATTTCCCTTTTTGGATTGTTAGAGCAGCTATCTTTTTGACAGGTTGGTGTCTATATCAATTTTATTCTAGAAAAAATTGTCTTGCACAAGATGAGGCTTCAGATGATTTGTTGTACAAGAAAAACTTTAAGCTTTCAGCAATGTTTCTTGTTTTCTTCATTGTTTCTGAATCTATTATGTCTTGGGACTGGATTATGTCAATAGATCCACACTGGTTTAGTACTTTGTTTGGTTGGTATGTTTTTGCAAGTTTCTTTGTTAGTGGTGTTACTACAATAGCTTTAGTGACTTTATATTTAAAGTCAAGAGGTTATTTAGAATTTGTTAATAATAGCCATATACACGATTTAGCTAAATTTATGTTCGGTCTAAGTGTTTTTTGGACATACTTGTGGTTCTCACAGTTTATGTTAATCTGGTATGCTAACATTCCTGAGGAGGTAACTTATTTTATAACTAGAATTCAATTATACAATTTGCCATTCTTTGGAGCGGTAGTTATGAATTTCTTGTTCCCATTGTTAATACTTATCAATACAGATTTCAAGAGAATTTCTTGGGTAATTGTTATGGCTGGTGTTATTATATTAATGGGTCATTATTTAGATTTTTTCAATATGATTATGCCAGGTACGGTTGGTGACAGTTGGTTTATAGGTGTATCTGAAATAGCTTCAATCCTTTTCTTCCTTGGTTTGTTTATTTATGTAGTGTTCACTGCTTTATCTAAATCCCCTCTGCTAGCAAAAAGAAATCCGTTTATTGAGGAAAGTAAACATTTTCATTATTAATTTTTAAAGAAAAAAACAGATGACAAGTTTGTTAGTAATTATAGTTTTAGTTTTATTAGCTATTGCTTTATGGCAATTGACTAAAATCTTCGACCTAACGCAAGTTGGATCTAATTCAGATAATTCAGAAATCGCAACTGATAAAGATAACAATATTCAAGGTTATTTAATGTTTGGTTTCTTGGCTTTTATCTATATTTTCACCATTTACGGTTTAATAAAATGGGGTCCTTTAGTACTGCATACTCCTGCTTCAGCACATGGTGGTCAAGTTGATAATTTAATGAACATTACTTGGATACTTATATTTATTGTTCAAGCTATTACACAGGTTTTAGTTCATTATTTTGCTTTTAAATATAGAGGTAAAGAAGGTCAAAAAGCTTTGTTTTTTGCTGATAATAATAAGTTAGAGGCTGTATGGAGTATCATTCCTGCCGTAGTTCTTGCTGGTTTAATTTTGTATGGATTGTATGCGTGGACAAATATAATGTTTGTTGATGAGGACGAAGATACAGTTGTTATTGAGCTTTATGCACAGCAATTTAACTGGAAAGCAAGATATTCAGGTGAAGATAACGTTCTTGGGAAAGCTAATGTTCGATATATAGAGGGTGTAAATGCTGTAGGAATTGACTTAGCAGATCCTTATTCACAAGATGATATCGTAGTTACTGAATTGCATATTCCTAAGGGGAAAAAGATTCTTTTTAAAATGAGATCTCAAGATGTATTACACTCTGCTTACATGCCACATTTTAGAGCTCAAATGAATTGCGTTCCTGGTATGGTTACACAATTTGCTTTTGAGCCTATTTATACGACTGCAGAGTACAGAGAATTACCTTTTATGGTAGAAAAAGTTGCTAATATTAATGCTTTGAGAGCTAAGAAAAGTGAGGCATTAGTTGCCAAAGGTGAACCAGCGCTTGATCCATACACTTTTGATTATCTTCTATTATGTAATAAAATTTGTGGTGCATCACATTACAATATGCAAATGAAGATTATTGTTGATACTCCAGAGGATTATCAAGCGTGGTTAAAAGGTAAAGCAACAGTAGTAAATGAAGTTAAAGCTTCATTAGCTGCTCCAGCTGCAACTGGTGATGCAAAATCAATTGACAGTAGTAGTGCAAAAAAAGATGATGTTGCTGTAATGGCAGCTAAATAATTATTAAGAAAATTTAAAGTATAAATATATGTCAGCAGAAGGTCACGATCACGCTATAGATCACGAACACGAACACCACCACAAAGACACTTTTATTACTAAATATATTTTTAGTATAGATCACAAAATGATTGCCAAGCAGTACTTGATAACAGGTATTATTATGGGTATCATTGGTGTTGGTATGTCGATGTTATTTAGAATGCAACTAGCATGGCCAGAAGAATCTTTTAAAATATTTAATATTTTATTAGGTGATAAATTTGCTCCTAATGGAGTTATGGCAAATGATATTTACCTAGCTCTTGTTACCATACACGGAACCATAATGGTTTTCTTTGTATTAACCGCCGCGCTAAGTGGAACTTTTAGTAACCTTCTTATACCACTTCAAATTGGTGCAAGAGATATGGCATCTGGTTTCATGAACATGGTTTCTTACTGGCTGTTTTTTGTTTCTAGTATTGTAATGATTTCTTCTTTGTTTGTTGAAGCTGGTCCAGCATCATCTGGATGGACAATTTATCCGCCATTAAGTGCTTTACCACAAGCTATTCCTGGTTCTGGTATGGGTATGACACTTTGGTTAGTTTCTATGGCATTGTTTATTGCTTCGTCTTTGATGGGGTCTTTAAATTATGTTGTTACGGTTATTAACTTAAGAACTAAAGGTATGACTATGACAAGGTTGCCTTTGACTATCTGGGCATTCTTTGTTACCGCTATTATTGGTATTGTTTCCTTTCCAGTACTTTTGTCAGCTGCTTTGTTGTTAATTTTTGATAGAAGTTTCGGTACTTCTTTCTTCTTATCTGATATATACATTGCTGGTGAAGTATTGCATTACCAAGGAGGTTCTCCAGTTTTATTTGAGCACTTGTTTTGGTTTTTAGGACATCCTGAAGTTTATATCGTTTTATTACCTGCTTTAGGTATTACATCTGAAGTTATTGCAACAAATTCACGTAAACCAATTTTTGGTTACAGAGCGATGATTATGTCAATTCTTGCAATTGCTTTCTTATCGACAATAGTTTGGGGTCACCACATGTTTATCTCAGGGATGAATCCTTTCCTAGGTTCTGTGTTTACTTTTACAACTCTTTTGATTGCAATTCCATCTGCTGTTAAGGCATTTAATTATATTACTACCTTGTGGAAAGGTAACTTACAGCTTAATCCTGCTATGTTATTTTCAATAGGGTTGGTGTCAACTTTTATTACTGGTGGTTTAACTGGTATTATTTTAGGAGATAGTACGCTAGATATTAACGTTCACGATACTTACTTTGTAGTAGCTCACTTTCACTTAGTAATGGGTATTAGTGCTCTTTACGGAATGTTTGCTGGTATTTATCATTGGTTTCCAAGAATGTTTGGAAGAATGTTGAATAAGAACTTAGGTTATATTCACTTCTGGGTTACTGCTATTTGTGCTTATGGTGTATTTTTCCCTATGCATTTTATCGGTTTAGCTGGTTTACCAAGACGTTATTATACTAATACTAACTTCCCTTTATTTGATGACTTACAAAACGTGAATGTTTTAATTACAACGTTTGCTCTTATAGGTGGTGCTTTTCAATTGATTTTCTTATACAATTTCTTCAGTAGTATATTTTACGGTAAAAAATCTGTAATGAATCCATGGAAATCTAATACATTAGAATGGACTGCTCCAGTTGAACATATCCACGGTAACTGGCCAGGTGAGATTCCTGAAGTTCACCGTTGGCCATATGACTACAGTAATCCTAATCATGAAGAGGATTTCGTACCACAAAATGTACCAATGAAACCTGGAGAACAGGTTCTTCATCACTAAAATTTAAGCCTCTACTCTGTAGGGGCTTTTTTTTGTTCATTTTATTTGGTGAAGTGTATTCTCAATGGTCCTCTTTATTATCTTTGTATTATGAATGAGAATCTAGATCCTACTGCAAATAATTATAATCTTGAAGATTTCGATATAGAAAGAAAGCTTCGTCCTCTATCTTTTGATGATTTTGCTGGACAAGATCAAGTTTTAGAAAATCTAAAGGTTTTTGTTCAGGCAGCCAACCAAAGAAATGAAGCTCTTGATCACACTCTTTTTCACGGTCCTCCGGGACTTGGAAAAACGACTCTTGCCAATATACTTGCTAATGAACTACAAGTTGGTATAAAAATAACTTCTGGACCTGTACTTGATAAGCCAGGAGACCTTGCTGGTTTGCTTACAAATCTAGAGGAACGTGATGTACTTTTTATCGACGAAATTCACAGGCTTTCTCCAATTGTTGAAGAGTATTTATACTCTGCAATGGAAGATTTTAAAATTGATATTATGATTGAATCTGGGCCCAATGCGCGCACGGTACAGATCAATTTGAATCCTTTTACCCTTATTGGTGCAACTACCCGTTCTGGGCTGCTTACGGCACCTATGAGGGCTAGATTTGGAATATCCTCTCGTTTGCAATATTACACTACAGAATTGCTTACTACTATTGTTGAAAGAAGTGCTGCAATTTTTAAAATGCCAATTTCTATGGAAGCGGCTATTGAAATTGCAGGTAGGAGTAGAGGTACACCCCGTATAGCCAATGCTTTGCTTAGACGTGTACGTGATTTTGCTCAGATAAAAGGAAATGGTTCAATTGATATTGAAATCGCGCGTTATGCTTTACAAGCATTGAATGTAGATGCTTTTGGACTAGATGAAATGGATAATAAAATTTTGAATACCATTATTGATAAATTTAAAGGAGGTCCTGTTGGTTTGAGTACTCTGGCAACTGCAGTTTCAGAGAGTAGTGAAACTATAGAGGAGGTTTATGAACCTTTTTTAATTCAAGAAGGTTTCATTATGAGGACTCCAAGAGGTAGAGAGGTTACTGATAAAGCGTATAGACATTTGGGTAAAATTAAAACGAATATTCAGGGTGGTTTATTTTAGAATTCTTCAAAATTACAATTATTCAAACTAGATCGAATTATACAAATTTTATTAAGGACGAGGCTTCTAGGCTTGGTTTCATGTCCTGCGGTATTTCTAAAGCTGAGTTTCTAGAGACAGAAGCTCCACGTCTAGAAAAATGGCTAAATTTAAACCATCATGGAAAGATGGCTTACATGGAAAATAATTTTGATAAAAGATTAGATCCTACTCTTCTTGTTGAAGATTCAAAAAGTGTTGTCTCATTATTACTTAACTATTATCCGAGTGAATTTCAAAACCAAGAGAGTTTTAAAATTTCGAAATATGCCTATGGTATTGATTACCATGACGTCATAAAAGGAAAATTGAGAGAGCTTATTCATTCGATTCAAACTAATATTGGTGCCGTTTCTGGACGTGCTTTTGTAGATTCAGCTCCTGTTTTAGATAAGGCTTGGGCAGCTAAAAGTGGCTTAGGTTGGATAGGAAAAAACAGTAACCTATTGACTAAAAAAGTAGGTTCCTTTTATTTCATTGCCGAGTTAATAATAGATTTAGAATTAGAGTATGATTCGCCCACTACAGATCATTGTGGTGCCTGCACTGCATGTATTGATAGTTGTCCCACTAATGCTATTGTAGCTCCTTATGTAGTTGATGGAAGTAAATGTATATCCTATTTTACAATTGAATTAAAAGAGAATATCCCGACGGAGTTTAAAGGAATGTTTAATGACTGGGCTTTTGGTTGTGATGTGTGTCAAGACGTTTGTCCTTGGAATAAATTTTCAAAGCCACATAGTGAACCTCTTTTTAATCCAAATCCAGATGTATTGGCGATGTCTAAAAAAGATTGGATAGAAATTACAGAAGAAACATTTAAAGTTGTTTTCAAAAATTCTCCTATTAAACGTACAAAGTTTGAAGGAATAAAAAGAAATATTGATTTTTTATATTAGATATTATTTTTTTTAAAAGTAGACTCTCTTGCAATAACTTTTGTTTCGAGTTCAATAGTTCTAGGCGAAAAAGGAATTTCTTTTTTGTGGCAATTCATTTCTTCTAATAATAATTTAAAAGATGTTACTCCCATTTCATGGCTAGGTTGATCAACAGTACTAAGTTTAGGAGTTAGTACCTGAGACATAAACCAATTACTAAACCCAATTACGGCAACTTGTTCTGGAATTTTTATTCCTATATCATTAAAATAAGAAAGTACTCCTACAGCTACAAGATCTGTAATGGCAAATATTCCATCAACATCAGGATGGTCAGCCATAATTTGTTTTGCGAAATCTATTCCTTCTTGAAAAGTTACTTTTTCACAAGTATACACTAAAGAAGGATCAAAGGGGATGTTGTTTATTTCTAATGCTTTTTTATAACCAATAAAACGGTCAATGGCATTTTGAGGATTTAAAGGCCCTCTTATATGTGCAATTTTTCGGTATCCGTTGTCTATTAAATGTTGAACCGCATTTCTGGCTGCAATTTGATCATTAATAACAACCTTTGAACTGTGAATCAACTTTGCAATTTTATCAAATTGTACAAATGGTATCTTACGTGCTATAATTTCCATAAGATGGCTGTCATCGTTTGATTCATTTGAGAGTGAAATAATTATTCCATCAACTCTTTTATTGATAAGCAAAGCAACTTGTTTTTTTTCTAATTCTAAAGATTCATTTGACTGCAGAATGATGACTAGATAGCCATTTTTTTCAGCCTCAGCAACAATCCCGTTTATTACATTTGAAAAAAAATGATGAACAATTTCCGGAATTATTAAACCAATGGTTTTTGATTCTTTTGTTCTTAGATTGACAGCAAAAGAATTTGGACTGTAGTTGAGTTCTTTTGCTAATGAAATAACTGCTTCTTTTGTCTTTAAACTAACGTCTGGATAGTCTTTTAATGCTTTAGAAACAGTTGTGATGGATATGCCCAATTTTTCTGCAATTTCTTTAAGAGTAGCTTCTTTCATTAAACAAATATGGTGAAATATTTGTTTATATCAAATCGAAAACGTTTTCGGTAATTCGAAAACGTTTTCGTTTGTGTGATTCGTTATTTTGTTTCTTTATAATTATACATTTGATAATTAAACCAACTAAAATTTATTAACTAATTTATTTTAAAACCATGAAAAAGTCTATTTCATTCATCAGGCAAATAGGGGTTATTGTAGCATTGCTACTATTTAATCTTTCTTTTGCACAAAATTCGACCGTTACAGGAGTTGTTTCGGATGTTAATGGAGCACCAATACCAGGTGTTAATATTTTAATTAAAGATTCCTCAAAGTCAGTTGTTACAGATATCGATGGAAAATATAATTTTTCAAATCTTAAAAATGGAACTTTTGATTTTATTGCTTCATACATTGGATATAAAAATGTTATGTTTAAAATAGAAGTAAATGGTAATGTGATTAAGAATATAACTTTAACCGAAGATAATAATGTGCTTGATGATGTTATTATTACAGGTGTAGTTAATCCTAGAACAAAAATTAAATCTAGTGTTTCTATTACTTCGATAAATACAAAAGAAATAGAGCAGTCTGCACCAAGATCTACTGCTGAGATTTTTAGAACAATTCCAGGAATACGTTCAGAGTCATCCGGAGGAGAAGGAAATTCTAATATATCAGTTCGTGGTGTGCCAATATCATCTGGAGGTTCTAAATATTTGCAAATTCAAGAAGATGGCCTTCCGGTATTATTATTTGGAGATATTGCTTTTGCAACGGCTGATATCTTTACAAGATTTGATGGTAATGTAGCCAGAATTGAGGCTATTCGTGGAGGTTCAGCTTCAACATTATCTTCCAATTCTCCTGGAGGAATTATCAATTTCATTAGTAAAACTGGGAAAACTGAAGGAGGAACTATGAGTACTACTTTTGGACTAGATTATGAAAATTTCAGAACAGATATTGATTACGGGGCTAAAATAGGTGATGGATTGTATTTTCATGTAGGTGGTTTTTATAGAACAGGTGAAGGCGTTAGAAAAACGGGTTTTAATAGCAATAATGGTGGCCAAGTAAAATTCAATATTACAAAAGAGTTTGAAAAAGGATCAGTAACGGTTTATGCTAAATTTTTAAATGATAGAGCAGTAGCATATATGCCAATGCCTGTTCAGGTTACTGGAACAAATGCTAATCCAAAGTGGACGAGCGTAGATGGCTATGATGCTACAAGAGGTGCCATGCAATCTATTTATTTAAATCATAATGTAGGACTTGGGACAGAAGGAAATGTAAGAAGAGAAAAAGTTGCTAATGGAATGCACCCTATTTCAAAATCCATAGGTGCAAATGCTACTTTTGATTTAGATAATAATTGGAAAGTTTCGGACAATTTACGTTACTCTGCTAACAGTGGTGGCTTTATATCTCCTTTTCCTGCTGAATTAGGAACGGCCGCAGCTATTGCAAATTCTTTTGGTGCAGGTTCTACGCTAAGTTATGCAAATGATGGGACAGCTTTTAATACTCCAAATGGATTAGTTGCTAGAGTTCATATGTTTGACACACAGTTGAACGACATGAGTAATTTTATGAATGATTTGAGATTGACAAAGAAAATAGATAACTTAGGTGTCACTTTTGGATTTTTCAAATCGATGCAAAATGTTTCAATGTCTTGGTTATGGAACTCTTACTTACAAGAAGTATCAGACAATAATCCGCGTTTAATTAATGTAAAGGATGTTAACGGAAATCTATTATCTGAAAACGGACTCTATGCTTATGGAACTCCTGCTTGGGGTAATTTAGCTAGAAATTACGATACACAGTATAACGTATCTGCACCTTACGTAAATGTTTCATTTGATTTATCTAAAAACTTATCTTTTGAAGGTGGGGTACGATATGATAACGGAAAAGTTACTGGTTCTTTTACAGGCGGGACAGCAACAAGTTACGATATCAATAATGACGGAATATTATCAGCACCGGAGAACAATGTCTTTGCTGTGAATACTGCAAATGATACTCCAGTTAATTATACTTACGACTATTTTTCATACACGTTAGGAGGGAACTATTTGTTAAATGCGAAACAATCAATATTTGCTAGAGTTAGTAGAGGTGCATCTGCAAAGGCTGATAGAATTTTATTTAATGGCTTGGATTATTTAGATGGAGATAAAATCAACGCTTTGGATTTTTTAATGCAATCAGAAATTGGATACAAACAAAAATTTAATAAAGGATATGTTTATGCAACAGCTTTTAGTTCTAAAACTGATGAGCAAGCAGGTTATGAGGCTGGTGCAAATGTGATTAGACAAAATAATTACAAATCTTTAGGTTTAGAGCTTGAGTCAGCATATGATTTATCAGATAATTTAAACCTTAGAGGTTCAATGACGTATACTAAAGCGGAAATAACATCAGGTGCAGATAAAGGAAATGAGCCAAGAAGACAGCCTAAATTGATGTATGGTGTAATGCCAACGTTTAAATTTATGGATAAGAAAAATACTTTAGGTCTAAGTTTTATTGGTCAGACTAAAGCTTTTGCTCAAGATTCGAATCAACTTGTAATGAATGGTTTTGTAATTGTAAATGGTTTTGTAGAAGTTGGTTTGACAAAAGGTTTATCAGTGAATCTATCGGGTAATAACATTTTCAACTCATTAGCAATTACAGAGGCAGAAGAAGGAAGTATAACTGAGAATACAGTAAACTATTTAAGAGCCAGGTCATTGACTGGAAGATCAATTTCTATGGCTTTGTCATATAGATTTTAATGAAATGTTTCATGATTAATTAGTGATTAGACAATTCCTATATTTTTCAATGTAGGAGTTGTTTTTTTTAATTTAAAACAAGAATAGGAGCATGTTTAAAAAGGTGAAACTTAATTTTTGGCAAATATGGAACATGAATTTTGGGTTCTTTGGAATTCAATTCAGTTTCGGGTTGCAACAAAGTAACATGAGTGCAATTTATAAATATCTAGGAGCTGATGAAGGTAGCTTACCGATGTTATGGCTTGCTGGTCCTATTACCGGTTTGATAATTCAGCCTATTGTTGGAGCGATTAGTGACGGCACTTGGTCACCAAAATTTGGTCGCCGAAAACCATTTTTCCTTATTGGAGCTTTAATCTCAAGTTTTGCATTGCTGGTAATGCCTTTTTCTAATTCTATTTTTATGGCAGCAAGTTTGCTGTGGATTTTAGATGCTGCAAATAATTTGGCCATGGAGCCATATCGTGCCTTTGTAGCCGACAAATTAGATCAAAAACAACAATCATTAGGTTTTTTGATGCAAAGTTTCTTTACGGGATTAGGCATAACATTGGCTAATTTTACCCCTGCTATTTTAGTGGCATTAGGGATTTTAGCAATTACGGATAAATTATCAAATGGAATTCCAACCTATACTTATTGGGCTTTTTTCATTGGAGCATTTGCTTCTATTGTTTCGGTTTTGATTTCAGTTTTTACAACAAAAGAATATCCACCCACTGAAGATGAGTTAGCAGTAATTAATGAAAAGAAGAATCAAAATATTTTCAAAACGGTTTTTGTTGACATTGTAATGGCTTTCCAAACAATGCCCTTAACAATGAAACAATTAATACCGGTTAAATTCTTTACTTGGTACGCCATGTTTTGTTACTGGCAATACATCACATCCACACTTTCAATTTCTATTTTTAAGACTACAGACCAAGCATCACAAGGGTTTTCTCAAGCTCAATTGTTGACTGGCAGTTTAAATGGAACTTATAATATCATTTGTTTTATGGTTGCTTTTTTATTGGTTCCATTAGCACTTAAAATCGGGGCAAAAGGAGTTCATTTTTTCGCTTTATTATTGGGCGGAATAGGTTTATTGAGTATTCCATTTTTAAACAATGTAGATGTTCTATTTGTAATGCACAATCCGTTTGGAGAAAACGTAGCCGTAACAACCATCTTTTTATACTCATTTGGTTTAGGGATTTCTTGGGCTTCTATGATGGCTATGCCTTATCAGCTTTTGGCTGGTTCTATTCCAAAAGATAAAACGGGCATCTATATGGGGATTTTTAACATGTTTATTGTTATACCAATGGCGATTCAAGTCTTGACCATGCAATACTTTGTGTATGATTTATTAGGAAGGAATCCATTAAATGTGATTAAACTAGCAGGTGTTTTTTTAATTTTAGGAGCAATTTTCACTCTTTTTATAACTGTTAAAAACCGAAAAGAAGCTATAGTATAATGGAAAATATAGATTATAAAAAAGCAATTGAACTATTACATAATGCTTCGTCTAAAGAAGGATTTTTAGCAAGTGCTCAAAACATTTCAAATTACAAAAGAGTTTGGGCTAGAGATGGAGTTATTTGTGGTTTAGCAGCATTAGCCTCTGCCGATGAAAAATTGATTGAGACTTTTGCTAATACATTAGAAACGTTAGCAAAAAATCAGCATCATAACGGTACAATTCCTTCAAATGTAATGATAGATGGAGATGTTGTAGAAGTGAGTTATGGAGGTTTAGCAGGTAGAGTTGATGCAGTGACATGGTTTGTTATTGGTGTTTGTCAATTCGCTTTTTATAAAAAGGACCACGCATTCATTCAAAAATATGAGAGTAATATTCAAAAGTGTTTACAGCTTTTAGAAGCTTGGGAGTTTAATAATAAACATTTGCTTTACGTCCCTCTTTCTGGTAATTGGGCTGATGAATACATAACAGATGGGTATGTGCTGTATGATCAATTATTGAGAGTATGGGCTCTAAGAAGTTATAATTATTTTTGCAAAAGTGATTTGATATCAAGTAAAATTGAACAAATAACGCAACAGTTAGTAATTAATTTTTGTCCAAACTCAGTTGGAGAGAAATACCATGAAAGGGCATACAAGGAAGCTAATATTCAAAATTTCATGCCTTGTTCGTTTTCGCCAGCAGGTTATAAGATGCAGTTTGATGCTTTTGCAAATTCCTTAGTACTACTCTTAAAGATTGGAACACCTGCACTTCAAGAAGATGTAGTGTCTTATTCATTAGGCTTGAAAAATAAAATGCCATTGAAGTTGCTACCTGCTTTCTGGCCACCAATAAAAGAGAATGATGCGGACTGGAACTTGCTGAAAAATAATTATAAATACGAATTTAGGAACTTTCCAAACGAATTTCATAATGGGGGAAGTTGGTCTATGGTTAATGGTTTTTATGGACTCGCCTTGATATCTTCAGCAAAAAAAGAAGAAGCTATTGAAATACTTCAAGCTATAAATGCTATTAATAAAATTGATAATTATAGTTTTTACGAAAATTTCAATAGTAAAACCCAATTGGCTAATGGGGTTTTGTATTGCACATGGAGCGCAGCTGCAACCGTAATGTTGCATCAAAGTATTTACAGTGATTTTAAATATTTAGTTTAAAAAAATGAAAAAATCTATTGATATAATTTGTATTGGAGAAGTTGTTATTGATTTTATAGGTCATCAAATTGACACTTCAATAAATAGAACTAAAGATTTTCATCGATTTTTAGGTGGATCCCCTACAAATGTTGCTGTTAATGCAACAAGATTAGGTTTGAAATCAGCTTTAGTAGCCACTTGTGGTCAAGATGGATTAGGAGAGTATATCGTTCGTAAATTGAAGGCTAATAATGTCATTACTTCCTACGTTAAAAAAATTGATGATAAGCCAACTTCGGTAATATTTGTATCTAAATCTACGGGAACCCCTGATTTTATTCCTTTTAGAGAAGCTGATTCTCAAATTGACCCGAGCCAGATTACAGATGATTTACTTGAAAGTGCTAAAATTTTTCATACAACTTGTTTCGCATTAAGTAAAGAACCTGCTCGTACCACCATTCTTGAAAGTGCTAAAAGAGCGAAGCAATTGGGGCTAAAGACAAGTATCGATATTAATTTTTCGGAACGAATTTGGAAGGATAGAGAGGAAGCTAAATCGGTGTTGAAAGAGTATTTAGCTACGGATCCATTAGTAAAACTAAGTGAAGACGACTGCTACAGGTTGTTTTCAGAAGCAAAAACCGAAGATTTTATTTTTGAATATTTTCATAACCTAGGTGCTTCAACAATTTGCTTGACAAAAGGAAAAGAAGGAGTGGTTTTATCAGACAAAGAGTTTGGACTTTTTCATCAAGAATCAATTCCAGTTATAGAGATAAAAGATGCCACGGGTGCTGGTGATGCATTTTGGACAGGCTTTTTATATGCGCAACTTTTGAATAAAAATTTTAATGATACTATTACGATAGCTCAAAAACTTGCAGTTCTGAAATTGCAAAATGTCGGTAGACTTCCTACTAATGTTGATATTGGTTCATTTATAGAATTAGATTAGCTAATTGCGCAAAGATATTCTTATTGCAATTTATATCCTTTTATGTTTATTTTTTATAACTTTATCATTCACTAAATGAATTGATTATGACAGTAAACCAAATTTTAAGCACAAAGGGGAAAGAGGTATTCTCTATACTATCAACCCATACAGTCTACGAAGCTCTGACCATTATGAGTGAAAAAAACATTGGAGCCATCCTCATTATTGAAGATACAGAACTAAAAGGAGTTTTATCAGAGCGGGATTATGCAAGGAAAATTGTTTTAAAAGCTAAATCCTCAAAGAAAACATTGGTTCATGAAATTATGGAGACGAATGTGGTGACCGTAAAACCAACAGATAATTTGGATTTTTGTATGGAATTAATGAGTACAAAAAGAGTGCGTCACCTGCCCGTTTTAGAGAATGATATTGTAATAGGAATTATATCCATAAGTGATGTTGTAAAAGCAATAATAGAGTTGCAAAAAGATACCATACAGCATTTAAACACTTATATTACACAGTAAATTAATATTTTATAATAAAGAAATAGCTGCATTTATATGCGGCTATTTTTGTTTCTAAGTTAATAAATTAGCCCAAAATTGGAAAAGAATAGTATAAAAGCTGACTTTTTAAACCAAGTCTTCTATCTTTGTGATCTAGAATAAAAGCAAAAAAATGGATAAAAATAACAAAAGAAGAGAAGCATTATTATACCACGCAAAGCCTACTCCAGGGAAAATTCAAGTTGTTCCAACTAAAAAATATGCTACACAAAGAGATTTGTCATTAGCGTATTCTCCAGGAGTTGCTGAGCCATGTTTAGAAATTGCAAAAGATATCAATAACGTTTACAAATATACTGCCAAAGGAAATCTAGTAGCCGTAATTACAAACGGTACCGCTGTTTTGGGTCTAGGGGATATAGGTCCCGAAGCCTCAAAACCAGTAATGGAAGGAAAAGGTTTGTTGTTTAAAATTTTTGCAGATATTGATGTTTTTGACATTGAAATAGGAACTAAAGATATAGAAGAGTTTATCCAAACGGTTAAGAATATTGCTCCTACTTTTGGAGGGATCAATCTTGAGGATATCAAAGCACCAGAGTCTTTTGAAATAGAAAGACGTTTGGTAGAGGAGTTAAATATTCCTGTAATGCATGATGATCAACACGGTACGGCTATCATCTCATCAGCTGCATTGTTGAACGCGCTTGAACTTGCTGACAAGAAAGCCGAAGAGGTTAAAATGGTGGTTTCAGGAGCAGGATCGGCGGCACTTGCTTGTGCTGATTTATATGTTTTATTGGGTGTAAAAGTTGAGAATATTTTCATGTTCAACAGCAAAGGTTTGTTAACAAGTGACAACCCAAGTTTGTCTGAACTGCAATTAAAATATGCAAAAAATATCCCTTCAATGTCTCTTGCCGAGGCTTTAGTAGATGCTGATATTTTTCTAGGATTGTCTACAGGAGGATTAATGTCTCCAGAGATGCTTCTTACAATGGCTGATAATCCTATCGTTTTTGCTATGGCAAATCCGGATCCAGAAATTGATTATAATGTAGCTATTGCAACACGTAAAGATGTTATTATGGCAACAGGAAGATCAGATTTTCCTAACCAAGTTAATAACGTTTTAGGTTTTCCTTACATTTTTAGAGGTGCTTTAGATGTACGTGCTACCAAAATTAATGAGGCTATGAAAATGGCTGCTGTCAAAGCACTTGCTTTATTGACTAAGGAGTCTGTTCCGGAACAAGTGAATGTGGCTTATGGAGCTACAAAACTTAATTTTGGTAGAGATTACATCATTCCAAAACCTTTTGATCCAAGATTGATATCTATTGTTGCACCGGCTGTAGCCAAAGCAGCTATGGAGTCTGGCGTAGCATTAAACCCAATTACAGATTGGAAAAAATACGAAGAAGAATTGAATGATCGTTTGGGTAACGATAACAAAATGGTTCGTTTGATTACCAATAGAGCCAAGATGGATCCGAAACGAATCGTTTTTGCCGAAGCAGATCATCTTGATGTTTTAAAAGCAGCTCAAATAGTACACGAAGAAGGTATTGGTTTCCCAATTTTACTAGGAAACAAAGAAATTATATTGGAACTCAAAGAAGAAATAGGCTTTGATGCTGATGTGCCTATTATTGATCCAAAAATTAAAGAAGAAGAGGCGAGAAGAAATAAATTTGCTTCAACATACTGGTCTTCAAGACAACGTCGTGGGATTTCACTTTTTGATGCACAAAAGCTCATGCGTGAAAGAAATTATTTTGCTGCCATGATGGTCAATGAAAATGAAGCCGATGCACTGGTAACAGGACATTCTAGAAGTTATCCATCAGTAGTGAAACCCATGTTACAACTGATTGATAAAGCAGCTGGAGCTTCAATAATTGCTACAACAAATATGATGATGACGGCTCGTGGGCCAATGTTTTTATCAGATACAGCAATAAACATCAACCCATCAGCGGATGATTTAGCTAAAATAGCAATCATGACTGCTAAAACAGCTAAAATGTTTGGAGTAGAGCCCGTAATAGCTATGGTGTCGTTTTCTAATTTTGGATCTTCATCAAGTGAAAACGCCTCAAAAGTGCGCGAAGCAGTAGCTTTCTTGCATAAAAATTATCCGGATATGATCATTGACGGAGAAATTCAAGCCGACTTTGCTTTAAACCCTGAAATGTTAAAAGAGAAGTTTCCATTTTCTAAACTAGCTGGAAAAAAAGTAAATACTTTGGTTTTCCCAAATCTAGAATCAGCAAATATTACGTATAAACTATTGAAAGAACTTAACAAAGTAGATTCCATAGGGCCTATCATGTTAGGAATGGGTAAGCCAGTACACATCTTTCAATTAGGCGCAAGTGTTGAGGAAATGGTAAATATGGCAGCAATTGCAGTGATTGATGCACAAGAAAAAGCTATCAAGAAAGCCAAACAAGTTTAATTTAATGCATTGTAAACAAATTGTATCGTAATTTTTTATCAGAAATTTATGCGTGTACAAATTTTGTTATATTTGGAACTATTTTATATACATCATGATAGCACACTTACAAGGGAAACTCGTAGAAAAATCGCCAACACATATTGTTATTGATTGTGGGGGCGTAGGCTACCATATAAATATTTCCTTACATACATATTCATTATTACCCAATACCGATTTTATAAAAGTATATACGCATCTTCAAATTAAAGAAGATGCGCATACACTTTTTGGGTTTATTGAAAAATCTGAAAGAGAAATTTTCAGACTCTTATTGTCTGTTTCAGGTATTGGCGCAAGCATTGCTAGAACAATGTTGTCCTCACTTGATCCCAAACAAATTACAAATGCAATAGGATCTGCAGATGTAGTAACTATTCAATCCATCAAGGGGATTGGTAGTAAAACAGCGCAGAGGGTGATACTTGACCTCAAAGAAAAAGTATTGAAACTTTATGATTTAGATGAAGTTTCTATGTCTCAAAGCAATACAAATAGAGATGAAGCGTTATCAGCATTGGAAGTATTAGGTTTTGTACGAAAAAGTTCAGAAAAGATTATTGAAAAAATTGTCAAAGAAAATCCAGATGCAACCGTTGAAACTATTATCAAACAAGCTTTAAAAAACCTCTAAAAGGGATTTAAGAAACAGGAGTTATATGCATAAAAATTGTATTTTTTGGCTTGTTCTATTGTGTGGTTACATATTGCATGCTCAAGTTAAAACGGGAACTCAAGATACGGTAAGTAAGGGTTTCTCTGTGGGGAAATTACAACTTAAAAATCCACCAAGTATACTCTCGTCATATACGTATGATCCCGCTATTGATAGGTATGTGTACACAAGTTCCTTTGATGGACTATCTATAAATTACCCCATAATATTGACTCCAAAAGAATACGAAAAATTAGTTTTGAAAGAGTCTATGCGCAACTATTTCAAGACAAAAGTAGATGCAATTGACGGTAAAAAAGAGGGGAGTGAACTAGCAAAAAAAGATTTATTACCGAGATATGTAATTAAATCAGGTTTGTTTGAATCTATTTTTGGTAGTAATACAATTGATGTAAAGCCTACAGGATCTATTGAAATGGATTTAGGTTTGCGTTTTACAAAACAAGATAATCCTTCATTTTCTCCTAGAAACAGGTCTAATCTTTCCTTTGATTTTGACCAAAGAATCAGCATGAGTTTGATGGGGAAAGTAGGAACAAGACTTAATGTAAATGCTAATTATGATACTCAATCTACATTTGCATTTCAAAACTTAATAAAACTAGATTACGCACCCACTGAGGACGATATCATTCAAAAAATTGAAGTCGGAAATGTGAGCATGCCACTAAATAGTTCTCTTATTCGTGGTGCTCAAAGTTTATTTGGTTTCAAAACACAATTGCAATTTGGTAAAACAACTTTCACAGGGGTATTCTCAGAACAAAAATCACAAACAAAAAGCGTAGTAGCACAAGGCGGAGGAACCATTGAAAACTTTGAAATGTTTGCTTTGGATTACGACAGTGACCGTCACTTTTTCTTATCGCAATATTTTAGAGACAGGTATGATAAATCTCTAGCAAACTATCCTTTTATTGATAGTAGAGTTCAAATCTCTAGAATCGAAATTTGGGTTACCAATAGACAAAATAGGGTAACTACAACCAATAATAATTTAAGGAATATTATTGCACTTCAAGATCTTGGTGAAGCTCAGATCACAGGTATTCCAGATAATGAAGTTGTTGTGCTAGACCCATCTACAGGAATCTTTAATGCTCCAGCTAACACTCCCTCAAATAATGCTAATAACGATTATGATCCAGCTCAAATTGCTGCTGGGACAGGATTATTAAATGCTAATATTAGAGAAATTGCAACTTCTAATTCGGGTTTTAATACTACCGTAAGTGAAGGTCAAGATTATTCTAAACTGGAAAATGCTCGAAAATTAAACCCAAATGAGTATACTTTTAACCCACAACTAGGATTTATTTCTTTGCAACAACGTTTGGCAAATGATGAGGTTTTAGCAGTGGCTTATCAATACACCATTGGGGACCAAGTGTATCAAGTAGGGGAGTTTGGTAATGACGGTGTTGATGCTACTGTGGTTACAGGTAACACGCCCGCTACACAAGCCATCATTTCTCAAAGTTTGATTTTGAAAATGCTGAAAAGCAATTTGACCAATGTTAAAAATCCCATTTGGAACTTGATGATGAAAAACATCTATCAAATTCAAGGAGGATATCAATTGAAACAAGAGGATTTTAGATTTAATATTTTGTACACAGATCCTTCTCCGCTAAATTATATTACGGAAGTTTCAGGAACTCCATTCCCGGCAAATCCTGATCCCGATTCAAAAGTGGCAGAAACGCCTTTATTAAAAGTTTTTAATTTAGATAAATTAAATTTCAACAATGATCCTCAAGCAGGAGGAGATGGTTTTTTTGACTTTATTCCTAGTTTGACTATTGATGCGCAAAACGGTCGTATCATGTTTACCACTAAGGAGCCTTTTGGGGAATTATTATTTTCTAAATTGTCTAATACTGCTATTGAAGATTACAGGAATCCATCTACTTATAATGACAACCAGCGTAAATATGTGTTTCAAAGTATGTACCGCAATACACAAGCAGGCGCATTACAAGACAGTGATAAAAATAAGTTTTTGTTGAGAGGAAAGTACAAGTCTAGCGGAAGTGATGGAATTCCTATTGGAGCTTTCAATGTTCCACAGGGATCAGTAGTAGTTACAGCCGCAGGTAGACGCTTGGTTGAAGGGGTAGATTACAGTGTTAATTATCAATTTGGGCGTGTGCAAATTCTAGATCCATCGCTTCAAGCTTCAAATACACCTATAGAAGTGTCTTTAGAAAACAATTCTGTTTTTGGTCAACAAACCAGACGTTTCATAGGCTTAAACGTTGAGCATAAAATATCAGATAATTTTGTTGTAGGGGGAACATTTTTAAAGATGACCGAGAGACCTTTTACACAGAAATCAAGTTTTGGTCAAGAGTCTGTAAATAATACTGTTTTTGGATTGAATACAAATTACTCTACTCAGGTTCCTTTCTTGACACGTCTTGTTAACAAATTACCAAATTTAGATACTGATGTACCCTCTAATTTATCCATAAGAGGTGAAGTTGCATTTTTAAGACCGGATACTCCAAAAGCGGATCAATTTCAAGGTGAATCAACTATTTATGTAGATGACTTTGAAGGGTCTCAATCAACAATTGACATGCGTTCTCCAATGGCTTGGAGTTTGTCATCAACACCAGAAAGAACAGCAGCAAGTACTTATAATTTTAATGGTAGCGCAACTGATTTAAGCTATGGGTTCAAACGGGCAAAACTGGCTTGGTATGCTATTGACCCTATATTTTATACCCAAAAACCACCCGGAGTTTCTGATGCTGATTTGTCATTCAATAAAACAAGAAGGGTTTTTAGTAGGGAATTGTATCCCTTAACTGATATTGCACAAGGGCAAACACAGGTAATAAGCACACTGGATTTAACCTATTTCCCATCGGAGCGAGGACCGTACAATAACAATAGCGCTGTGGGAGCTAATCCTACTGAAAATTTTGGCGGAATTATGCGTTCTTTGAATTCAACAAATTTTGAGCAAGGAAATGTTGAGTACATTCAGTTTTGGGTTTTAGATCCGTATGTGGGGAATGGTCCAGCCCCACAATCAAATACAGGAAAGATCTATTTTAACCTAGGTGAAATTTCCGAAGACATTTTAAAAGATGGAAGGAAACAATATGAAAATGGTCTTGGGCCGGATCAAATTGTAGTGAATCCAAGACCAATTTGGGGAGATGTTCCTGCCTCACAATCCTTGATCTATGCATTTGATACGAATGTAAATAACAGGCAAAATCAGGATATTGGTCTTGATGGTTTGTCAAATTCTAATGAAGGGTCTGTTTATACTAATTTTGCATCAGAGCTTGATCCAGCAGCCGATGATTATGCTTTTTATTTGAATGCCAATGGTTCAATAATAGACCGATATAAAAATTATAATGGTGTAGAGAATAATTCTCCAGTAGATATTAATACAGCAAATAGAGGTTCTAGTACTGTACCTGATGTTGAAGATATCAATAGAGATAATACCATGAATACTATCAATGCCTACTATGAGTACAGTGTTGAAATGCGTCCAGGGATGGATATTGGACAAAATTATATTACTGATATTCGCAACACACAAGTTACCTTACCAAATGGTTCAACTACTGAGGCTAGATGGTTGCAGTTTAAAATACCGGTTTCTCAGCCTGAAAATGTTATAGGTTCCATCTCTGATTTTAGATCTATTCGATTTATGAGAATGTTTATGACAGGTTTTAATGATGAGGTTACAGTACGTTTTGGTGCACTTGACCTTGTGCGCGGAGAATGGAGACGTTACACTAATGCACTTGATTTTAATGATACTAATCCTGATGATGACGGTACTAATCTGGATGTTCTTGCTGTTAATATTCAAGAAAACAACGAGCGATGCCCCGTAAATTATGTAACACCACCAGCGGTTCAAAGGGAACAATTATTCAATAACAACACGGTAATCAATCAAAACGAGCAATCACTTGCTTTACGTGCTTCGGGAGACGGGTTAGAGGCACAAGATTCTAGAGCAGTTTTTAAAAATGTAAGTATAGACATGAGACAATTTAATAAATTGAAAATGTTTTTACATGCTGAATCACTACCTAATGAGATTGCACTAAGCGACAATCAAATGGTAGGTTTTATCCGTTTTGGAAACGATTTTAATCAAAATTTTTATCAAATAGAGATTCCATTAAAAGTCACATTACCCTCTGGTGGTAACACTTCAGATTGTGGTCCTTTGAGTCCAGAACTAGTTTGGCCATCCGAAAACGAAATAGACTTACCTCTTGAATTATTGACTAGAATGAAAATTTTAGCCATGAAAGTAAATCCAAATACACTTCCGCTAGACGGGATTTATTATCCGGATACTGATGCGTCACTTCCTGATGGAGATAAATCAATTACGCTTAAGTTAGGGATTAAAGGAAATCCTAACTTTGGTTTGATACGAACACTTATGGTAGGTATAAAAAACAATGATCCTCTAAATGATATAAAAGGTGAGGTTTGGTTTAATGAATTACGTTTGGCTGATATGGATAACAAAGGCGGAATGGCTGCCGTTTTAAATATTGACACTAATCTAGCTGATTTTGCTACCGTTTCTGCATCGGGTAGAAAAACCACTATAGGTTTTGGTTCCCTTGAACAAGGACCAAATGAGAGAAGTAGAGAAGATACGCAACAATACAATATTGTAACCAATGTAAATCTAGGTAAACTATTGCCTCAGAAATGGGGTGTGAATTTACCATTCAACTATTCTGTAGGGGAAGAAACTATCACTCCAGAATATGATCCGTTCAACCAAGACATTAAGTTGAAACAATTGTTAGAGAACACCACAAATCAAAAAGAGAAAGATAATATTGCAAACAGAGCAATTGATTATACAAAAAGAACAAGCATCAATTTTATTGGAGTAAAAAAAGAACGTCAACCAGAGCAAAAACAAAGAGTGTACGACCCTGAGAATTTCACTTTTTCTCAGTCTTTTAATCAAGTAGAACGTCATGATTTTGAGATAGAGGATTATGTAGATCAACATGCTAATTCTGCGGTAGATTATGCCTACACTTTTAAACCAAAACCTGTTGAACCCTTTAAAAAATCAAAGTTTTTAAAGAAAAGTAATTATTGGAAAATGTTGAGCGATTTTAATTTTAATTATTTGCCGTCTTCTATTTCTTTTAATACTAACATTAACAGGCAATACAACCGTCAACAATTTCGTCAAGTTGAGGTAGAAGGCATTGGACTTGATCCTTTGTATAGAAGAAATTTTGCATTCAATTATCAATATGGTTTTAATTACAACCTTACAAAATCATTAAAGCTAAATTATACAGCTTCTTCCAGTAATATTGTGAAGAGTTATCTTAATGAGGATAATGAACCTATTGACAGTTTTACAATATGGGACAGTTATTGGGATATGGGTGACCCTAACCAGCACATGCAACAATTGGTTGTAAATTATGAATTGCCTATTAACAAGATTCCGTTGTTTAGTTTTATAAAAGCAACCTATTCTTATACGGGTGATTACAGCTGGCAGCGTACTTCCAATGCTTTATCACAAATTTCAATAGGAGGACAAGATTATAATTTAGGAAATACAATTCAAAATGCAAGTTCAAGTAATTTGAATGCAAGTTTGACCATGGAAACGCTTTATAAATATTTAGGTATTTCAAAAACCATTACGAAAGCTGCTCCTAAGCCAAAAACAGGTCCGCCAAAACCGGGTGAGAAAATAGTAAATACAAATGTTGCTGCAGCCCCAGCAAAAAAAGGTCCTTTTGTAGATGGATTATTAGGAGTACTTACTAGTGTCAAAAATATACAGGTAAACTACACGCACAATAGTGGTACTGTTTTACCAGGTTATACTCCGGGTTTAGGTTTTCTAGGTTCTTCTAGACCTTCACTAGGGTTTATCTTTGGAAGCCAAGATGATATTCGTTTTGAAGCAGCAAAAAAGGGATGGTTGACAAACTACCCAGACTTTAACCAAAATTATACGCAAGTAGACAATAAAATTTTGAAGGCTACGGCCAATGTGGATTTGTTTCCTGATATGAAAATAGATTTAACCTTTGATAGAGCATTGTCTCAAAATGATTCAGAGCAATATGATGTCACTAACGGGATGTATAATGCTAGATCACCATTTAGCACAGGAATTTTTTCAATCTCTACCGTATTAATTAAAACTTCCTTTTCAACAAGCGATCAAAATTCGGCAGAAGCATTTGATGATTTTAGAGAAAACAGACTTGTGATTGCAAATAGATTAGCTACTGCGAGAGGAATAAATATCAATAATCCTGCAAATCTTGACGATGAAGGTTTTCCTAAAGGTTTTGGAAAAAACAATCAAGCGGTTTTGCTACCCGCTTTTCTTGCTGCTTATTCTGGGAATGATGCAGGTGGTGCTTCATTGGGTATTTTTAGGAGTTTTCCGTTGCCAAATTGGTCTGTAAAATACAACGGATTAATGCGTTATGCTCCGTTCAAGAAGAACTTTAAACGTTTTTCATTATTACACAATTATAGGGCTTCCTATACTATTAATGCGTTTCGTTCTAATTTTGAATATGATAAAGATCCAAACGGTATTGATGCTAGTGGCAATTTTTTTAATAAAACCATTATGTCTAACATCAATTTAGTGGAACAATTCAATCCTTTGGTTCGAATGGATTTTGAGCTTAAAAGTTCGCTAAAAGTACTTACTGAAATTAAGAAAGATAGAGCACTATCAATGAGTTTTGATAACAATTTATTGACAGAGGTTAAGGGACTTGAATATGTTGTTGGGCTTGGATACAGGTTTAAAGATGTAATTTTTTCATCAAGATTGGCTGATAATCCAACGGGAGTAATAAAAAGTGATATCAATCTCTCTGCAGATGTTACGTATAGAAATAATGAAACGATAGTGCGTTATTTGGATTACAATAACAATCAGTTGGCAGGTGGACAAAACATTTGGACCGTAAAAGTTAAGGCTGACTATGCATTTAGTAAAAACTTGACGGCCATTTTTTATTACGATCACTCTTTCTCTAAGGCTGTTATATCAACTGCTTTTCCACTTACCAATATCCGATCTGGATTTACATTGCGTTATAATTTTGGAAATTAATTTTTAAATTCTAATCGGTAATTGAAAAGAAGATTGTTACATTTGTCATTAAATAGAAAAAAAATAAAAACTAATAAATAATTACAATTTAAATGAACATACCTGCAAATTTAAAGTATACAAAAGACCACGAGTGGGTTATTATAGAAGGCGATATCGCAACAATAGGAATCACTGATTTTGCTCAAAAAGAATTAGGTGATATTGTTTATGTAGAAGTTGAAACTTTAGATCAAACACTTGATAAAGATGAAGTTTTTGGTACTGTAGAGGCAGTTAAAACAGTTTCGGATTTGTTTCTTCCTCTTGCTGGCGAAATCATCGCTTTTAATGATGACTTAGAGAGCAATCCTGAAAGTGTAAACTCAGATCCTTATGGAGCTGGATGGATGATCAAAGTAAAAGTGGCGAATGTTGCTGATTTTGACTCTTTACTATCAGAAGAAGCGTATAAAGAATTAATTGGTGCTTAAAAAAATATATCCATGGGCGCTAGTACTCTGGATAGGAACTATAACTTTTTTTTGTTTGGCAACCTTTAAAAGTGTGCCCTTAGGAAGCGTTTCTAATTTAGATAAAATCGTACATGCATTTTTTTATTTGGTATTTACAATTCTGTTTTACCTTTCTGTTAAAAATAGCTTCTCAAATACGAGTAGTTTTAAAGCAATGGCATTATCGTTTTTTTGTGCGGTTTTGTACGGCATATTAATAGAAATTATCCAAGATAAATTTACAGCTACACGCCATGCTGATATTTATGACGTTTTAGCAAATACTACTGGAGCTACTATTGCGGTACTACTAATTTACTTTTCAAATAAAATACTATCATCAGAATCAAAAAAAATCTCACACTAGTGGGATTTTTTTTTGAAGTGAAGTCATTCGATTTTTTTTAAAATAGAGTTCTGGAGCATTTATAGCACCCCTTTCAAATTGTAACTTTTAAGTGTCCTTAGTGTGGAGATAAAATGTATTTTTGTAAACAAGTTTAGTAAAATCAATAATCAAGACGACTATGGATATTAAGCAATATTTAGATGCAACCTATTTAAAAACTGCGGAACAAGCTGGCCTTACTCCAGAAGAAAATACAGTTGTTGTTAAAAAAAATGTTCAGGAAGCAATAGAGGAGGGTTTTAAACTAGTGATGATAAGGCCAGATATGGTTTCACTAGCAAAAAAAATGATTATTGATGCTAATGCGGTTTTGCAAGTAGGAACTGTTATTGATTTTCCTAATGGCGAATCCTCAGTTGAAGATAAATTAGAAGAAGCCCAAATAGCCATTCAAAATGGAGCTGATGATTTGGATTTTGTGTGCAATTATAAAGCGTTTAAAAATGGTGAAATAGATCTTGTCAAGCAAGAAATATTTGAATGTACACAACTTAGTTTAGATCATAATAAAGTGGTTAAGTGGATAATTGAAGTGGCAGCTTTAACAGATAAAGAGATTATTCAGATTTCTAGTTTGATTAAAAATGTAGTGGTGACTGCTTTTAGTCAAGAACAATTTTCACGTGTTTTTGTAAAATCATCTACAGGTTTTTATGAGACTGAGATAGGTGTGCCAAATGGTGCAACTTTACACACCATAAAAATAATGTTAGATAACGCTTCACCTTTGCCTGTAAAAGCTGCTGGTGGCGTGCGTACTCATGAAGAGGCGGTAACAATGATAAATCTTGGTGTGAAAAGAATAGGGACTTCAGGAGCTAAAATAATTTCCGACGGTCAAAAGGCCACGAAAGGATACTAAATTGTACAAATATTAAGGATGAACAAAGTATTAATAACACTGCTATTTTTATTTTCTATTGTAAGTGCAACTGCACAAGACAACTCTAATAATGGAAACCGTCCAGTCAATACATCTGAACGTTTTCCTGTGTTTGCGGAGTGTAATTCTAAACAATTCAAGGAACTAGAAAATTGTTTTTACAACCAAGTTCAAACCTATATTACTTCTAATTTTAATGTGCCTCAAGAATTAGTTTCTTCTAATTTCAAAGGGAATATAAAAGTGCTTTTTGAAGTAGACTCAAACGGAATCTTTAAAGTGATTCATGTAGATGCAAATGATGAGAATCTTATTTTAGAAACCAAGCGTGTTTTTAGTAAAATACCTAAAATTCAGCCTGCAACATATAATGGGAATGCCACTTATTCTAGATTTACCTACACAATTGCGATTCCTTTGGTAAACAATGTTGTGACTGACAATGTTTCTTTGGCGAAAGCCAAATCCAGCATTACAAAAGATAAAACTTTGACAGAACTTGATAGCATCGTATATAAAAAATTCGATAATCCGGAGTTAGAAAGTCAATTGAATATTCCATTTTCACATGGTTATTATGCACAATTTGATGCAGCACTAAATCAAATGGGGAGTAATAATCATACAGCTTCAAAGCCATTTACATATGCCGAAGTATCTAAATATTACAATCTCAAAGCAGTGCAAGCATCTCTAATGAAGAAAACTTCAAGCTGGTGGTCTCGAAAATTATGGAATGAGAACATGGTTGTCATTCAAGGAGAAGGATATTGGTTTACACTTAATCCTGTTGTAGATTTACAGTTAGGAAAGGCTAGTAAAAGTTCTGATTCATACACCTTTGTAAATACTAGAGGTCTTAATTTTAGAGGAGCTCTAGGAAAAAATCTTCATTTTACAACAACTGTTTTTGAAAGTCAAGGGCGTTTTGCTCCTTATTATAATGCTTATGCGGCTTCTATAAAGCCGGCAGGTGGTAATCCCGCCATAATTCCTGGAATAGGAATTGCTAAGGATTTTAAAACAACAGGTTTTGATTTTCCTTCGGCAGATGCTAATTTGACTTTTACCCCAAGCAAACATATTGATATGCAATTGGGCTATGGCCGAAATTTCATTGGAGATGGATATAGATCGTTACTAGAAAGTGATGGCGCCAGTCCATACCCATATTTTAAATTGAATACAAATTTCTGGAAGATCAAGTATACCAATACCTACATGTGGCTTAAAGACGTACGTCCTGAGGTGACTCTTGAACGTACCTATGCAACTAAGTTTATGGCAAATCATTATTTGAGTTGGAACGTGTCAAACAAGTTGAATTTAGGTTTCTTTGAATCGGTGGTATGGACAAATACAAATGATAGAGGGTTTGATGTAAATTTTGTTAATCCATTAATTTTTTACAGATCAGTCGAGTTTACGTCTTCGGCAAGAAGTGGGAATGCAGTTTTGGGTCTAACTTTTAAATACAAATGGAACAACCAAATCAATTTTTATGGGCAGTTTATCCTAGATGAATTTTCATTGAATGACGTAAAAGAGCGAAATAACAGTTGGAAAAACAAGTATGGTTATCAGTTAGGAGCAAAGTATTACAATGCTTTCGATGTAGAAAACTTAGTGGTACAATTGGAATACAATCATGTGAGGCCATATGTCTATTCTCATAGTATGCCAATTACAAACTATGCACACAATAATCAAAGTTTAGGGCATCAATGGGGAGCAAATTTTAGCGAGTTAATCCTTTTGGCCCGTTATCGTAAAGAACGATATTACGCTGACGCAAAATTTACAATGGGAACCAGAGGTTTTGATTTTGACACTGCCACAAATGAATTTAATTATGGAGGCAATATCTATAAAGATTACGACGAGAAAAGGCCTTTTGATTCAGATGTAAAAGTAGGTCAAGGTAATAAAACAGCAGTTTTTATTGCAGATCTTCAAGCTGGTTACATAGTTAATCCTTTGACAAACTTAAAGATATTTGCAAGTTATATCTACAGATCATTTGATCCAACAGCAGCTTCTACAGTTGCACAAAATCAAAATACAAGTTGGTTTAGTTTAGGTGTTAGAACCGATATTTTTAATTGGTATTTTGACTATTAATAGAAGGTCATTTATTTTTATACTTTTTTGTGAATTGTTTTTTGTCAAATCCCTTTTGATAGCCTACTTTTGCATAAGTTTTTAGAAATAAAATAAATAGTAGCATTGAGCGCATCACAAAGTACACTTTCATTAAAATCAGTTTACATAGACTTCAGGGAAATCACAAAAGCACGATTAGCGGTTAGTGTCGTTTTTTCGTCTGTTGCGGGTTTTATGTTGGGTATTTATGATTTTCAGTCTTTAGATTGGATGGTTTTGTTAAAACTGGCAATTGGCGGATATTGTATGGTAGGTGCTTCAAATGCTTTCAATCAAATAATAGAGAAAGATCTTGATGCTTTAATGGATCGTACCAAAGGTAGGCCTGTTCCAGATGGAAGAATGACTCAAACTACCGCGCTTTTAATTGCAATTTTGTTAACTATCATAGGTCTTGTGCTTTTATATACTATAAATGGAAAGTCGGCCATGTTTGGTGCAATTTCCATATTTTTATACACAAGTGTTTATACACCATTAAAAACCATGACTTCATTGTCTGTTTTTGTAGGTGCTTTTCCAGGAGCAATTCCTTTTATGTTGGGTTGGGTTGCTGCAACTGGTGAATTTGGTATCGAAGCAGGAACCTTGTTTTTAATTCAGTTTTTTTGGCAATTTCCTCATTTTTGGGCTATTGGTTGGTTCTTGTATGAAGATTATGAAAAAGCAGGTTTTTTTATGTTACCAACGGGAAAAAAAGATAAAGGAACAGCGTTACAAGTGATTTTATATACCGTTTGGCTCATATTAGCTTCATTGTTGCCAGCTTTTGGATATACGGGTAGGTTGTATATAACGCCTATTGCAGCAGGAATTGTTCTCGTATTAGGATTATGGATGTTGTTTTATGGTGTTAAGCTTTATCAATTAAGAACTGCAAAAGCAGCTAGAACACTTATGCTTGTAAGTGTTACCTACATTACATTATTACAATTAGTATACATATTTGATAAATTTTTAAGATAGTTATGGAAATGACAATGACGGCCGAAGAGCAAAAATCCAGAACAAATAGATCCTATAAATTGATCCTTTTGTTCGCAATGGCAAGTATGACCATGATGTTTGCGGGACTCACAAGTGCTTTTGTAGTGAGTAAATCAAGAGCAGATTGGTTGAAAGATTTTCAATTACCACCAGCGTTTTATTATAGTACTGCTGCCATTATAGGTTGTAGTGTAACATTTCATTTGGCAAAAAAAGCAATACAAAAGAACAATACTAGCACCACAACAATGTATTTATTAGCTACATTGGGACTTGGTATTTTATTTGTAATTTTACAATTTGTAGGTTTTGGACAAATAGTAGAAAGTGGTTATTATTTTACTGGTAGCGGGAGTTCAATTACAACTACATTTCTATATGTAGTAACGGTTGTGCACCTTATTCACCTTGCTGGAGGTGTGATTTCGCTTTTAATTATAATTTATAATCATTTTAAACAAAAATACAATTCATCTCAAACCCTTGGTATAGAACTTGGTGCAATGTACTGGCACTTTCTGGACTTATTGTGGGTTTATTTGTTTTTGTTTTTATATTTCTTTAAATAAGAAAAAAACGTAAATTTGGGAACTTTTTAACGAATAACTTTTATGGAAGCGACAGTTACTACTGCAAATAGTGAAGAAAAAACTTGGGGAGGCGGCAATGAGCCAATGGGAGCAAGTTACGGCAAATTAATGATGTGGTTTTTTATCGTGTCAGATGCTTTAACGTTCTCTGGATTTCTGGCGGCGTATGGTTTTTCTAGATTTAAATTTATTGAAACATGGCCATTGGCTGATGAAGTGTTTACTCACTTTCCGTTTTTACACGGAGTTCCGGCGCCAATGTATTATGTGGCATTAATGACTTTTATTTTGATTTTTTCGTCGGTAACTATGGTTTTAGCCGTAGATGCTGGTCATCAAATGAAAAAAGATAAAGTTGTTTTGTACATGTTCTTGACCATCATTGGAGGTCTTATCTTTGTTGGTTCTCAAGCTTGGGAATGGAAAAACTTTATCAAAGGAGAGTACGGAGCAATTGAAACAAAAGGAGGTAGTTTACTTCAGTTTGTTGATAAAGACGGAAAACGTGTTGCACTTGCTGATTTTGCAGTGACTTTACCTGAAGAGCGTGAACAGCTTAAAAGAAACAAAGCTAAATGGTTCATGGAAGAAGGAGAATTGCCATCTTACTCTGTTGCCGAGGTGCAAGCTGGTTTCAAAGCTCACCCAGATTTATTGATTAGAACTGAGGTTATTAATGCAAACAAACAAAAAACTATTCTTTCTAGAAAAGATTCTGAATCTAGGTTATCTCAAGCACATTATGTTGTAGAGGGTGCTAACTTAATTAGAAATGAATACGGAAGTAAACTTTTTGCTGATTTCTTTTTCTTTATTACTGGTTTTCACGGATTTCACGTGTTCTCTGGAGTAGTTATCAATATTATTATCTTTTTTAATGTACTTTTAGGTACTTATGATAAGAGAAAAAGTTATGAAATGGTAGAAAAAGTAGGTCTATATTGGCACTTTGTTGATTTAGTTTGGGTATTTGTATTTACAGTTTTCTATCTAGTTTAATTTCTAAAAAAAATTATTATCATGTCACACGAACACGCATCAAACGTAGGTAGAATCTGGAAAGTATTCGGAATATTATCTGCTGTAACTATAGTAGAAGTTGTTTTAGGTATTTTTAAGCCAGAAGCACTTCATATGAATAATCTAATGGGTATGAACCTGCTTAACTGGATATTTTATTTGCTTACAATTTACAAAGCATATTATATCGTTTGGGCTTTCATGCACATGGAAGGCGAAAAAAGCTCATTGAGAAATGCAGTAGTTTTTCCACTTATTTTTCTGGTATTATACATTCTTTTTATCTTTTTGACCGAAGGGGATTATATTTATGAGGTTTTTAAAAACTCCACTATTAAATGGAATTTTTAACAAGATATTAATTCAATTAAAGGGTACGCATTGCGTACCTTTTTTTATTTTTGTACTATATATTTAAAATGTGATGAAAAAAAATATTGTCCTGTTTGTACTTTTTATTTTGCCTATAGTTGCTTATTTGTTTTTTGCTTCTGGAGTTAATGGGTATACTAAATTACCTATTATTACTCCTAATACTGCTGATTTTGGTCCTTGGAAAACTTTAGACAGCAAACCTATAACATTAAATGGTAAAGTCACCATTTTAGGTTTTTCAGGTTCTGAGTTATTAAAAAATAGAGGTAACCTTTTTAATTTAAATCAAAAAATTTACCAGCGTTATCATGAATTTAAAGATGTTCAGTTTGTAATGATATGCCCTTCTGGAACAGAAACGGATGCTAAAAAAGTAGTTGATGCTTTAGGTGCTTTTACAGATGTTGCTCAATGGAGATTTGTCTTTGCTTCGCCAGAAGATATTACGGCGTACTATTCTCAATTAAAATTAAAAGATCAATTAGATGATAAATTAGGTACGCCAAAGGTTTATATCGTTGATAAAAAAAGAAATTTACGAGGACGAAAGTTAGTCAAAGATGAGATGGAAGGTTATAATACTTTTCATCCAGCTGAACTAAGTAATGAAATGCTCGATGATTTTAAAGTTATCTTGTATGAATACAGAGCTGCTCTTAAAAAGAATAACAATGCAACAAGAAAAATTTAATTGTTATGTTTAAAAACAAATCATACATCGGAATTTCATTTGTTATTTTAGTATTTGGTATTTATGCCATTCCTAAAATTGTAGAGCGTATTAAGAACGATAAAGTCGTACAAGGCGACCGCCTTGATTTTGTAAATCCAGAAGTTATAGAGGAAGGAAAGCTTTTGAAAATAGGTGCTGCACCTAAGTTTGAATTAACAAATCAAGATAATGTTAAAATCACTAATGAGACATACAAAGGTAAGGTATATGTCCTAGAGTTTTTTTTTACAACTTGCCCTACCATTTGTCCTAAAATGAATGAAAGTATGTTGCTTATTGAGAAAAAATTCTTTGGTAATCCTAATTTTGGTATTGCTTCAATAACTATTGATCCTTTGACGGATACTCCTACAGTATTAAAAGCACATTATGATTTGTTAGGAATTAGATCTAAAAATTGGAATTTTTTGACTGGTGAGAAAGATTATATTTTTAAGTTGGCTAATAAAGGTTTTAACTTGTATGCTGGCGAGAATAAAAAAGTGGCTGGAGGATTTGAACATTCGGGTTTATTTGCATTGATTGATAAAAACGGAAACATTCGTTGTCGTAATGATGAATTTGGTAATCCTATTTTATATTATGATGGACTCGATAAAAAAGGAGTTAGAAACCTACAACAAGATATTAATATTTTATTAGAAGAATAGATATGAAAAACAATTCCTTAGAACAAAAATTCAATAAATACATCATTGCCGTATCTATAGTTATACCTGTTGTGGTAGCTATTTTATTTAAAATTAAACTAAAAGATTTTGGAATTGATGTAGCACCTTTATCTTTTTTACCGCCTATTTATGCAACTACAAATGGTATTACAGCGGTTTTACTTGTAGCTGCTGTTGTAGCTATTAAAAATGGGAATAGAAAATGGCATCAGTATTTTATGACTACAGCAATTGCTTTATCGCTTGCTTTTTTAGTGATGTATGTTGCTTACCACATGACCAGCGACTCTACTGTTTTTGGTGATATTAACCATAATGGCATATTAGAGGATTCAGAAAAAGGGAGTGTAGGATCTTTACGTATTGTGTACTTATTGATTTTGGTAACGCATATCATTTTATCTATTGCTATTATTCCTATGGTTTTGATTACTTATGTACGAGCAATAGGTCAAGATTTTGTGGCCCACAAGAAGATTTCGAAAATTACTTTTCCTATATGGTTATATGTTGCGGTTACAGGAGTGGTAGTTTATTTGATGATTTCGCCGTATTACGTTTCTTAATTTATAAGTAGAAAGATGAAATTACATAACAATAGTTATATGAAATTTTTGGGTTTTTTACTGGTATTTTTCATGACTGCCAGTATGAGTGCGCAGTGTGCCATGTGTAGAGCTGCGCTTACTAGTGGTGATAACACTACTCAAGCTGCAGCGGTAAATGACGGTATAGTTTACCTAATGGTTATTCCTTATTTACTGGTTGCCATCATTGGTTTTTTGATTTATAAAATGAAGAAAAATAAAGCTTCATAGTTTATAATGTATCTATCAATGTTTATTTCAAACCATTGATAGATACATTAATTTTACCTTTTACTTTTATAAATGCTATTATGGCTTGATTTGTTAGTTGGATTTTTTGAAACTCAATGTTCTCCATTTTTCCATTTACAAATACGCCTTGCATAGGAGAGTAATTCTTTAAATACGTTTGCATACTTTTTTGACCTTCGTCAAGGTTTGGTTGAATAGAATACCTGCAACTTTGTTTTATTTTTTTTAGGATCAATGATTGAGCCAGCCAGTTTGCGGTTCGCATTAATTTGTTTTTTGTGTCCAAGGCATAGTCAAGATCTTCAAAATAAACTTCTTTGGTTTTGTCATTATATTGTGGTAAGCCAGATAGGTACAACGTGCCATTCACACTGCCCAAAACATCTAATGCAATAATCATTTTTCCTTTTTTGTGCCAAATTTCCACGTTTTGAACTTGAATTTTTTTGGACCCCGATCCAAATTCTTGCCCTTTAAAATTTTTAGTCATTATTTTAGACGCTTCTTGATAGGAGGAGATGGCAATAATATTGGCATTAATATCATTAGGTATTTTAGTAACTGGTTTTAATGATATCTTAGAGGCATTAAACTTTGATTCGGGTTGTTTTCCTATAAAAGTTTCCATATTGCATTTCATGCCCATTTCAATAAGGAATGCGTCATTTTTTAAGCTTGCTGTAGTGGTGTAAATCTCTTGAGGAACGATGCGTAACCAACTTTCGTATGTATCATTCATTAAAAACGGAGTAGTTATTTTTTCTAATGCGCTTAAAACGTTTGGTTTAAAATCCATTGATTTGCTTATGGATTCATCTATTTTACGTTCTATTTTTGATTTAAATAACTTAATTCCGGGATTGATTAAGTAGGTTACTGGTACGTTTTTACCAAAGACAACCATGGTTGGGCTTTCGTTCCAGTCAAGGGATTTTAATTCGGTTTTAGTATTAAGAATCCAGTTTGTCAGTGTGACTTCGCTTGAAAGTGTGACAATGCCGTTTAAATTAAATTCTCTGGTGTCATATAATTCAACCCCCATTTTTTTGGTGCCAATCCTATATTTAATGATTGCTTTTAAAGGCAAAACAGTTTTTATTTTCCCCCCTGCTTCTGATGTGATTGTTATTGGGGCTTGTTTCCAAACTTTCATTTCAATATCATCATCCTCAATGGCACTGTCTTCATAAATAAGACCAGTCAACACTTGATTAGTTTGATTCTCGATATCTTTTAATTTTACCGATATAGGTAGATTGATAAAGGATGGAAGATTTTCATAAACCAATGGCACAGCATCATCTGGTTCTGGTTTTAAAGCGTTTATTTTATTTGTTGTGGCGCAGGATTCACACAAAATTACAGCTACAAAAACGAAAATGATTCGAGAGAATGCGTACATTTAATTAATTTTAGAAAACAAAATTAGTAAAACAATTCTTTTTTCATGATTTTTTGTAACAAATGGTACAATCGAAAGTCTTATTGTTTAATTATTGAATTTCAGATTGTAAAATTTATGATTTTGAAGACCATAATTAAGCTAAGTTAAATGTGTGTGACTTTAAGTTATACAATTATTTAAAATATATGAAAAAAAAGAGTTTCTTTAGTTTATTCATTGTTCTTGTAGGATTGTCTGTAAATGGACAAACTAAAAAATGGACCTTGCAAGAATGTGTGAACTACGCCATTCAAAACAACATCTCTATTAAGCAATCTGCTCTTGATACTAAAACGGCATTGATTGATAAAAGAGGTGCTATTGGTAATTTTTTACCTTCATTGAATGCCAGTACTTCCCACTCTTGGAACATTGGTTTAAACCAGGATATTACAACTGGTTTATTACAAAATCAAACTACTCAATTTACTTCGGCTGGGGCAAATGTAGGAATTGACATTTACAAGGGTTTGCAAAATCAAAATACCTTACGTAGGTCTAATTTATCGCTAGTTGCAGCCAAGTATCAGTTGCTAAAAATGCAAGAAGATGTTGCCTTAAACGTAGCGAATGCCTTTTTACAAGTACTTTTTAATAAAGAAAACTTAAAAGTACAAAAGCAACAGCTTGACATTAATGAAAAACAGTATGTACGTTCAGAAGAGTTAGTAAATGCAGGCTCTATACCAAGAGGTGATTTATTAGATATTAAAGCTACTATAGCAACTAATAATCAAAATATAATTGCTGCCGAGAATGCTTTGCTAATTTCTAAATTGAGTTTATCACAATTGTTACAGCTTAAGGAGTTTGAAAATTTTGATGTAGCAGACGATACTGATGTAAAGGATGAAAACAATATCATGATGCAAAATCCTAATGCCATTTATAACAAAGCATTAGAAGGAAGAACAGAATTGAAAATTGCTAAAACTAATTTAGAAATTGCTGAAAAAGATGTTGCTATTGCAAGAGGTGCTTATCAACCTACTATTCAAGGTTTTTATAGTTTTAATTCTAGGGTAGCCTATAGTGATAGAGTAGTAGGAGTAACACAAAACACTGCCAATCCTACCTCACAAATAGGTTTTGTAGAGGGTACAAATCAAAATGTTTTGGCTCCAAATTTTTCACGAGTTTTAGGGAAACCGGCTCCATTTTTCGATCAGTTTAATGATAATAAAGGACACTCTTTTGGAGTGCAACTCTCAATACCAATATTTAATGGATTCTCAGTTAGAAACAATGTAGAGCGTTCAAGAGTAAATCTAGAGCGATCAAAAATTGCAGTAGAACAGCAAGACTTAGATTTACAAAGAAATGTTTACACGGCATTTGCTGATGCTAAAGGAGCTTTAAAATCATACGAATCGGCTGTAATTGCTGTTGAGGCAAGACAAAATGCTGTTGATTTTGCAAAGGAGCGTTTTAATGTGGGGCTAATGAACTCATTCGATTACAATCAAGCCCAAACATTGCTTACTAATGCGCAATCTGAAGTATTGAGAACCAAATACGATTATATCTTTAAAATTAAAATATTAGAATTCTATTTTGGAATTCCTCTTATCAAAAACTAATTATTATGTCAAAAAAAACAGTTTATATCCTAATAGGTGGTGCAGTAGTAATTATTGCGGGTTTAATTGCTCTTTCTAAATCTGGGGTTATAGGTAAAAAAGATGTAGGTACGGAGGTAGAAACCGCACAAGTAATTCCATCTACAATAATTGAAACGGTATCTGCTACCGGAAAAATACAGCCTGAAATTGAAGTTAAAATATCCTCTGAAGTTTCGGGAGAAATCATAGCCTTAAATGTAAAAGAAGGCCAAGTAGTGAAAAAAGGGGACTTATTAGTAAAAATAAATCCAGATTTATACACGTCTGGTTACAACAGATCAGTATCTAACTTATCCGGAACTAAAGCAAGTTTGAGTCAAGCAGATGCTTCTTTTAAAGAATCAAAAGCAAACTACGATAGAAACAAAACATTGTTTGACAAAGGAATCATTTCAAAGTCGGATTGGGACAAGGCTATTGCTTCGTTTGAAGTTGCAAAAGCTTCAAAACAATCAGCTTATTACAACGTTCAAAGCGCCTCTGCAACAGTAAATGAAGCCAAAGATAATCTAGGACGTACAACTATTTATGCGCCTGCTGACGGAACTATTTCTATGTTGAATGTAGAATTAGGAGAGCGTGTTTTAGGTACACAACAAATGACAGGAACCGAAATTTTGAGAGTGGCCAACTTGAATAATATGGAGGTTGAAGTAGATGTTAATGAGAATGACATTGTAAAAATTAAAGTTGGAGATGAAGCTAATGTTGAAGTAGATGCATATCTAAAAAAACAATTCAAAGGTGTTGTTACAAGTATCTCAAATTCTGCTAGCTCTGCATTAACTGCTGATCAAGTAACTAATTTTAAAGTTAAAGTAAGAATATTGAAAGAATCTTACGAAGATTTATTAGAAGGGAAGCCAAATACGTACTCTCCTTTTAGACCAGGTATGACGGCTACCGTAGATATTATTACTGAAACTAGAAGCAATGTACTTGCGGTTCCTATTAGTGCAGTTGTAGTAAAATCAGATACTGCTGCCGTAAAGGAAATAAAAGTTGAAGATACAAGTGAGGATCAAAAAGATGCTGCCCCAAAAAGCGACAAGAAATTTGAGTGTGTTTTTGTTAAAGTAGGAGATAAAGCAAAAATTAGAATCATAAAAACTGGAATTCAAGATGATACTAATATTGAAATTCTGACTGGCTTGAAAAAAGGAGACGTAATTATTACAGGACCTTATGCCACAGTTACAAAAGAACTAAACTCAGGAGATAAAGTGGCAATTGCTACTGATAAAGATAAAAAGGACAAGGATAAGAAGTAATCATTATCCTTACCATTTTGAAATCACAATCATAAAATCTAATTTTGTGATTGTGATTTTTAATTTAAACAAAAACCAAATTGAGTTATATACTAAACATTGAAACCGCTACTAAGAATTGCTCTGTTTCATTAGCTAAAGATGGAGTAACAATCCTTTGTAAAGAAATTGCAGAAGAAGGATATTCACATGCAGAGCGACTACATGTTTTTATAGAAGAAATTTTTAAAGAGTCAGGTTATAATCTAAAAGATTTATCTGCCGTTGCTGTTAGCCAAGGCCCAGGTTCTTATACGGGTTTGCGTATAGGCGTATCAGCTGCAAAAGGATTGTGTTTTGCATTAGATATTCCACTAATAGCTATAGATACGCTAGAAACTCTTGCATCACAAGTCAAAATTAATGAGGGTTTAATTATTCCGATGATTGATGCCCGAAGAATGGAAGTATACAGTGCAATTTTTGATTCAAAACTTGAAAAAAAGCGGGAAGTTCAAGCTCAAATAATAGATGAGAATTCATTTAATGAGCTTCAAGATGATTTGTATTTTGTGGGAGACTGTACTGTAAAATGCAAAAACGTACTTAATAAAAGCAATCATTTTTTTCTAGAGACTTTAGTTTTTCCTTCGGCTAATGAAATGAGTTTTCTTAGTTTTGAAAAATTCAAAATAAACGACATTGTTGATGTCGCTTATTTTGAACCCTATTATTTGAAAGACTTTATGGTAACTACTCCTAAAAAAAAGTAAATTTTGCTTACTAGTTTTTGGTTGCAGTGTTTGATGTATACGATGACTCTTTAACAAAAGGTTGCATAGTAATTCCGGCAATATCAAAGGCTTCTTTGCATCCTTGAAGCGTTTCTGCACATACATTGCCAAAATCTTCATTTGTTGCCCATGGTCTAACAGCAAGTTGAATTGCATTGTCTGTTAGTATTTTGACAGCAACTTCGGCTTCTGGTGTTTTTAAAACCTTAGGGTTGTTTTCCAAAACTTTAGTTATGATGTCTTTCGCAATTTTAATATTGGTGTCGTAGGATATTGCAATAGTCAAGTCAGCTCTTCTAATTTTTTCCATAGAATAGTTAATGATATTCCCATTTGATAAGGCACCGTTAGGAACAAAAATAGTTTGATTGTTACCTGTAATTAATTTGGTTACAAAAATTTGTATTTCACTTACAGTTCCTGTTACACCTTGTGCTTCTATTGTGTCGTTTACACGGAAGGGCTTGAATAGAATAATTAACATTCCGCCAGCAAAATTTGAAAGAGATCCTTGTAATGACAACCCCACCGCAAGTCCCATGGCTCCTAAAATTGCAACAAAAGAGGATGTTTCAATCCCTAATTTAGAGATAAAGGAGACAAACAAAATTACTCGTAAAACCCAAAGTAAAATATCAGCTAAAAACCGAGTTAGGGTAGGGTCTAGGTCTCTCTTGACCATTAAGGTCCTAATAAATCGATTGATTAATCGGATGATGTACAATCCAGCGATTAGGATGATAAATGCCGAAATTAATTTTGGAGAATAATCAATTAATACTTGCGCAAAAGTGTTAGCGTAGCTAGTGATTTGATTTGGGTCTAGATTCATAATTGTAAAATAAAAAACCTTCTCAATAGGAGAAGGTTGGATTTGTGGGTCAAAAATACAATTATTTTATTTTTTATTAAATTAATCTGCGTCTTCTTCGATTTTATTTACAACTTCTTTTATTTCTGTTGTAGCAATTTCTTTTCCGTCGTCAGCTAAAGCTACAGTTTTCTCAGCAGTATTTTCAATTGCCTTTTTTGCATCTTCGGTGCCGTCAGCAATTGCATCGCTAGTGTGATTCAATTTTTCTTTTACAGTATCCGTAAGGTTTTCTAAAGTTTCTTCGGCTTTATCAGCAAATTCAGCTACTTTTTCTTTTGCTTGTCCAGCAAACTCTTCTGCCTTATCCATAATAGGCGCTGCGTGTACTTTAACTTTATCAATGGTTTCTTCGGCAAAGTTTTCTGCTTTTTCAAGGTAAGGAGCTGCAGCTTCTTTGGCTTGCTCCAGTTTATCTTCAATAAAATCTTCGGCTTTGTCTAGATAAGGTGCGGCATTTGCTTTTGCTTGTTCTAGTGTTGCTTCGGCTTTATTGGCCAATTCAGTCGTTGTTTCTTTGGCAGAGCCAAATAAATTTTTAAAAAAAGAGGTTAGTCCCATGGTATTTTTTATTTGATTAGTCCTACAATGTTAGTGATTTTTTTTCAATTATAGTTTAACCTATTATTAATAATTTATTGAAAATCAGTTGTGAAATGTATGTTATTTGTCAAAAGTATTGATTTTACTCGTTTTGTGGGATGTTGATTTTGGGAATAACCAGCCCTTTATATTTTAATTGGAATGTAAATTTGAAGCGTGCTATTACTTTCTATTCTATACTAAACACAAAAAAGCGCTTCGATAGAAACGCTTTTTAAAATAAATAAAGTATATAATACTTTAGGATTTAATCAATGCCAAACAAAAGTAAAAGCACTTATGCATTAACGGCTTCTACTTTGATACTTTCATCGTTTAGCATACTTTTTAACATGTTTTCGATACCGCTTTTTAAAGTAAAAGTTGATGATGGACAACCACTACAAGCTCCTTGTAAAATAACTTTTACCAGTTTTTCCTCCTCATTGTAGGAGTCAAAAGCTATATTACCTCCATCAGCCTGAACAGCAGGTTTTACATATTCTTCTAGAATATTAATAATTTGTTGAGACGTGGTGTCTAAATTATCAAACTCTTGCGCCTTGATAGTTTCGGTTTCAGTAGTGCTTGCAATGTAGCTTTCATCTAGTACAATACCCCCGTTTTCAATATATTGTTTGATAAAACTTCTCAATTCTAATGTGATTTCTTGCCATTCATTGATATCATATTTTGTAATTGAAATATAATTTTCATCAATAAAAATCTCTTTTACGTAAGGAAATTTAAATAATTCCTTTGCTAAAGGTGAAGCACTAGTTTGATCTATATTTTTAAATTCTACAGCATTTTTGGTCAACATTTTACTAACTACAAATTTTAATGCAGCTGGATTTGGAGTAGTTTCTCCATAAACATTAACAGGTTGCTTTTTTGTAGTAGTTTCACTTTTAGTTACAATTACGCCTCCGTCTATTATAAATTGTTCAATCTGCTCTGCAACTGCGTCCTTGACATCATCCCATTCTACAATGCTAAATCTTTCGATTGCAATAAAGTTACCAGATATATACACGGTTTTTACAAAGGGTAAATAAAATAATTTTTGAGCCAATGGCGATTCTTTTGCTTCGTCGATATTCTTAAACTCAAAATTTTCATTTTGTGTAATAAAATCTTCAAATTCAAATTTTAATATAGTTGGATTTTGCGTTTCTTTTATGGTGATTTTGCTCATGATTTTTGAAATTTTTACAAATTTACTAAAGTTATTTTCTATGAATACCTATATTTGATTTTTTAAAGAAGAAATTAACTTTTGTTATCAAGTTTATGGTTTCAAGATTTGATTTTACGCAATTATAGCCAGTGAATTCATTTGGTGAATTAAATTATTTTCGATGTATCAAAAACTTACTGTTTTACTTGTTTTTTTCTTTTGCCAATATTCTTTTGCTCAAGAGGGAATTCCCGTTTATTCCGATTATCTATCTGATAATTATTACCTTCTACATCCTTCTATGGCAGGAGCTGCAAATTGTTCCAAAATAAGACTTACTGCCCGTAAACAATGGTTTGATCAAGAAGATGCTCCAGCTTTACAAACACTCAGTTTTAATGGTAGAATAAGTGATAATGCTGGTGCTGGTATTATTGTTTTTAATGATAAAAATGGATTTCATTCTCAAAAGGGTGTGAAACTTACTTATGCTTATCATTTGATGTTTTCAAGAGATGAAGTAGATCTTAATCAACTTTCATTTGGATTGAGTGCGGGTTTTATTCAAAGTCAACTAGACCAAACTTCTTTTTTAGAGCCAGGACAAAGTGATCCTTCTGTTGATGGCTCTGTAATCATTAAAGAGGCTTATTTTAATACTGACATTGGTTTGTCATATAATTTTCTCGATTTTTATGCACACGCGACTGTTAAAAATGCTTTAGAAACCAGAAGAACTGTTTACAGTGAGTATGAAAGTGATAATCTTAGAAAATATTTAATCAGTGCAGGATATAATTTTGGTAATCCAAAAGCGTTGCTTTGGGAGCCCTCTGTTTTGTTTCAAATGGTAGAAACAACAAAAGAAAAATCAATGGACTTTAATTTGAAAGTTTATAAAAACATTGATTTTGGACGTGTGTGGGGTGGTCTTTCGTACAGACGTAGTTTAGAGGGTGCACAGTTTAATAATAACGGTGTTATTGGTACCCAAAAATTACAATATATTACCCCAATTGTAGGGGTGAATGTTAATAAGTTTATGTTTGCTTATACCTATTCTCAACTTTCGGGAGCTGTGCAATTTGATAACGGTGGTTATCATCAAATTACCTTAGGGATTGATTTATTTTGTAAGCCAGCTAAATATTCATGTAATTGTCCAGCCATAAACTAATTTTTTTATGATCATAAAATCGGTTCTAGGAAAAACTCCTGCCATACCTGAAGATTGCTACATTGCAGAAAATGCAACCATTATAGGCGATGTAAAATTTGGAAAAAATTGTAGTGTTTGGTTTAATGCTGTAATTAGGGGTGATGTGAATTTTATTACTATAGGAGATAAGGTAAATATTCAAGATGGTGCCGTTATTCATTGTACCTATAAAAAGCACCCCACAATTATAGGGAATAATGTTTCTATAGGGCATAATGCTATTGTTCACGGTTGTACCTTACACGACAACGTTTTAATAGGTATGGGAGCAATAGTTATGGATAATTGTATTGTAGAAAGTAACTCTATTGTAGCTGCAGGTGCTGTAATTACTCAAAACACAGTTGTGACTTCAGGTTCAATTTGGGCTGGAGTACCCGCAAAGAAAGTTAAGGATATTGATCAGTCTGATTTTGCTGGCGAAATTGAACGTATCTCTAATAATTATGTGATGTATTCGAGCTGGTTCAAAGAAGAGTAACTTACTTTAAAAGTCTTTGCTAATGGCGATAAATTCGTTGCCAATAATTTCTTGAAGCACTTTTGGATCTGTGTTCGTATAAAATATATTTTCAGACTCCGAACTATTTGTGAAACCTACTTTTTCTCTTAGTATATTTTGTGTTTGTTTGGCTACAGCCTGGCCTGAATCAATAATTTGAATGTGATCAGGGAGTATTTTCTTTATTTGCGGAATCAAATAGGGGTAATGGCTGCAACCTAGTACAAGATAATCAATGTTTTCACGAATCATTGGTGTAAGATAAGATTCTAGTAAAAGAGTCATTTCTGGGGAGTTTATCTGCCCGTTTTCTATCAATTGAACCAAACCGTGTCCTACTTGTTCAATTATTTTTGTATCCTGATATTTTTCAGTTGTTTTATTAAAGAGTTCGCTATTGAGTGTACCTTGTGTAGCTAAAATGCCAATTACTTGTGTTTTTGAATGCGTAACAGCAGGTTTTATAGCTGGTTCTATACCAATGAACGGAATACTATATTTGGCTCTTAATTCTTGAATGGCATTTGTGGTAGCTGTATTGCAGGCAACTACTATTAATTTACAACCCATATCTAATAAAAAATCAGTGTTTTTCATGCTCAAGGCAATAATCTCTGATTTTGATTTTTGACCGTAGGGAGCATTTTTGCTATCGGCAAGATATATTGTTTTTTCATTTGGAAGCAATGCATGTATAGCACTCCATATAGAGGTGCCACCTATTCCTGAGTCAAAAATTCCTATCGGCTGATTGTTGTAGTCCATAGTAACAAAGTTATGTGCTTAAATTTAATATTGCAATACTGTATTGAAACAAAAAACTGCTCAAACTTTAATAGTAGGAGCAGTTTTTATAATTTAAAGCTTGATTTTTTTAGAAACCTAAATCTTTTTTAACATCAGCTGTCAAGTTTGGTCCGTCAGCAAGTAATAAAGAAGATCCATCAACGATATATTGAAAACCTTTTGCTTTACCAATTTTTTGGATTGAAGCTCTTACTTTTTCCATAAGTGGTTTCATGATATCTGATTCTTTTTGTTGCAATTCTTTTTGAGCATTGTCTCTGTAATCAACAATTCTTTTTTGCATGTCTTGTACTTCTTTTGAACGTTCACCGTTTATAGCTTCAGTTACTGTAGCAGCTTCTGCTTCGTACTTTTTTAATTTCCCTTGGTATTCCTCTACCATTTTTTTGTATTCAGCATCGTATGTACCACTCAATTTATCTAATTGTTTTTGACCATCTAATACTGCTGGCATTTTTGTCATAATTTCACTTACATCAACATGAGCTGTCTTTGCTTGTGCATTAACGGTTTGGTTTGCTCCTAACATTAATAGTGCAGCAATTAATAGAGTTTTGATTTGTTTCATCGGTTTTAAAATATTAAGTAATTAATTGTTATTTGTGTTCTTCTTTTGTAAATCTTCTTTTGCTTTTCTTTGAGCTTCGCGATCTTCAAGGATTTTTTTCTTTTTATCCTCTAAAGCTTTCTTGCGCTCTTCAAAAATTTTCTTTTTCTCTTCGGCTGAATTTAATTTTACTTCTTCCGTTTTTTGGGTCGTTTTACTTGCTTCATTTGTTGCGGTTTTAGTTGCGTCATCTGAAGTTGGTTTTGCTAAAACCGTGCCATTTTTTTTAGCCAATCTTTCCTCTTGAATTCTTTTTTTGTTGTCCTCGAACTCTTTCTTCTTTTGCTCTTGCAATGCTTTGCGCTCCTCAAAAGCTTTGTCTCGAGCCGTCTTTTTCTCCTCTAGAACTTTTTGTCTCTCTTGAACAAGTTCGTTATTTGCATCGGCATCTTCTTTACTTTCCCTTGCCTCAGCATCTTTAAGCTGTTTTTTTGTGAGTTGCTCTCTTTTTTCAGCACGTGTAAGAACTCTTAAAACTTGATCGCTAATATCGAATTTTTTTGCGGCAAAAAGCATGGTTAGGTCCGAAGATTTATCAAAAATAAAATCATACTTCAATCGGTCTGCAATATCTTGGACTGCTGTGAAAACTTGATCTTGAATTGGTTTTATCAGTGTTTCTTTTTGAGCTATTAAATCTCCGTTGGGACCAAATCTCTTTTGCTGATACTCTAAATTTTCATTTTCAAGAAACCGAATTTCTGTTTCTCTTTCTTCAATCAGCTCTTTTGTTAATAAAGTTTTTTCTGCTTTCAGCGCTTCCTTTAGAGAATTAATTTCATTTCTTTTGGTATCAATCTCAATTTTCCATTTTTGAGTTCTTTGTTCCAATTGATTTTTTGCCTCAATATAATCGGGTACATTTTGTAAAATATACTCCATATCTATGTACCCAAGTTTTGTTCCTTTGACTTGTGCATTCAATCCGTGGATAACAAATGCAAATACTACAAAAACGACTATAAATTGTTTTTTCATAATGGTACTATTTTAAGTTGCAAAAATGATGCTTAGAACTGTTGGCCTATAATGAAATGCGTTTCCCATCCATTTGCTTTGGCTTGTCCTGGAAGTGCATCAAATCCATGACCAAAATCAATTCCTAATAATCCAAATGCTGGCATGAAAACACGCAATCCAACACCCGCTGATCTGTTTAAAGAAAATGGGTTATAAGCTTTAAAATCTTTGTATGCTGAACCCGCCTCTAAAAATCCAAGTGCATATATAGATGCTGATTGTTTTAATGTTATAGGGTAACGTAGTTCCATAGAAAACTTGTTAAATACTGTTCCACCTATTTGTTCTCCTCTTTCATTTGTAGGTGTAAGAGAGTTGTTAGGATAACCGCGCAATTGAATGTTTTCACGTCCATCCATTGCAAAGTTTGCTAATCCGTCTCCACCTAAATAATATCTTTCAAACGGAACTGCTCCACGTTCTTGATTGTAGCTTCCTAAAAATCCAAACTCTGTTAATAAACGCAATACTAATTTACCATAAATTTTGGTATACGTATCAGCTTTGAATTTTACTTTATAGTATTCTAACCAGTTGAATCTTTTTTGGTCAACTTTACTTGCATCGGCTGCAGCCAAATTAAAATCAGTTACTTTATTACCATTAGTATCAACATAATCTCCAATGTTTACTATGTTTCCATTAGCATCGGGTACATTTTGTCTGTCTACTGTATTCTTTAATTTGTATTCTTCTTGATTGCCAAGGTTAGCATAATCTACTCCATTAAACAAAGAATAAGGAGGTGTCAATTTTGCCGAAAGGCTGACCTCTGATCCGTATGTTGGGAAAATAGGGTTTACACCTTTACTGTTTCTTGTAAGTCCTATTGTATATGATAAGTTTCTTGAAGTTCCGTTACCAAAGGTAAACAAACCAGTGTTGTAGTTGTTTAACGAATAGTGCTGGTAACTTACAGATTGGGATAATACAAAGAAATCATCTGGCACAGTAAGTCTTTTTGCAAGACCTACAGACAAGGTTAGGATATCAAAACTTCTTGTTTTGTCTGCTCTTTGTGTAATAAAATTGTTCAAAAATTGTTTACTGTATGATAGTGATGAACTAAAAGATACTGGTTTTTTACCTCCGAACCAAGGCTCTGAAAATGATACACTATACGTTTGAAAAAAAGTACTAGCTTGCAAACGCAATGAAACTTTTTGTCCGTCTCCCATAGGTAATGGCTTGTATGCTTCTTTTTTAAACATATTTCGAGCAGAAAAATTATTAAATGATAGTCCAAGTGTACCTATGAAACCACCACCACCATAACCACCTTGAAGTTCAATTTGGCTAGATCCTTTCTCTACAAGATTGTATTCAATATCTACCGTTCCAGCTCCTGAGTCTACATTTTTAAATTTCGGATCAATTGCTTCAGGATCAAAAAATCCTAATTGTCCAATTTCACGAACCGTACGTACTAATTCGTCTTTACTGTATTTTTCCCCTGGCTTAGTTCTTAATTCACGGTAAATTACTCTATCATTAGTTTTGTCATTTCCTACTACCGTAATTTTGTTAAAATAAGCGATAGGTCCTTCGGTAATTCTAATCTCAAAATCAATGGTATCGTTTGCCGTTTTAACTTCAACAGCATTTACATTCGAAAATAAATAACCATTATTTTGATATAAGTTTGTTAAGTCTTCAGCATCTGGTTTAGATTTGTCAGCAATTCTTTTTTCAAGTAAAACGCCGTTGTATGTATCTCCTTTTTTAACTCCTAAAACTCTAGCTAAACCTTGATCAGTATAGACCGTATTTCCAAGAAATTTTATGTTTCCAAAGTAATATTTATTTCCTTCTTCAACATTAATTTTTATGTTTAAGAGGTTTTTGTCTTTATTGTACACTATAGAATCAGATACTATTCTAGCATCTCTAAAACCTTTTTCTTTGTAAGAAGCTATTACTTTTTCAAGATCTGTTTTGTATTTGTCTTTAATGTATTTAGATGGTTTTAAAAGACGAGTCAATTTCTTTTGTTTTGTATCTTTCATTGCATTTCGTAGTTTTTTGTCACTTATTTTAGTGTTTCCTACAAAATCAATACTTTCTATTTTTACCTTGTCACCTTTATCAATGTTTACAAGCATATTCACTTGATTGATAGTAGTGGTGTCTTTTATGGTGTTGATGTTAACTTTAGTGTTGTAAAAACCATCTTTCTTATATTTATTTTCAATATAATTTTTAGTGGTTGTTATTAAATTCTCATTAACAACTTTCCCTTTAGTAAGAGAGTTGTCTTTGATCAGTTCTTCCACTTTAGCTTTTTTAACACCTACAATTTTTACTTCACCTAGTTTTGGTAATTCAACAATGTTTAAATCTAGATAAATACTATCGTTTTGAATTTTATTTATATAAAAAGAGATTTCATCAAATAAGCCAAGCTTGCCTAGTTTTTTTATAGCAGTACTTACTTCTTCTCCAGGAATTGTAATTTCTTGACCTTTTTGTAGTCCTGTAAAAGTAACTACAGTCTGACTGTTAAAACTAATATCGCCTACAACGGTAACATCAGCTAATATGTATTTTTTTCCTTGATCAAAAGGAACTCTTTCCTGCGCTTTTACTTGTGTAAAACACCCGAAAATTAATACGCTAAGGGCTAATTGTATGCTTTTTTTTAACACTAAAAAATTATTTAATTTGTTCACTTGTTTTTCCAAATCTGCGTTCTCTTTTTTGATAACTAATGATAGCCTCATATAAATCTTGTTCTTTAAAGTCTGGCCACAATATATCAGTAAAATATAATTCTGCATAGGCTATTTGCCACAACAAAAAATTACTTATCCTATGTTCTCCACTTGTTCGTATTAATAAATCTACCTCTGGTAAATTTTGCGTGTAAAGATGCTCATTAATAATGGAATCGTCAATATTGTCTATTGAAATTATATTATTTTTAACTTTACTACAGATGTTTTTTACGGCCGAAACGAGTTCTTCTCTTGAACCATAGCTTAGCGCCAAAGTCAAAGTCATTTGAGTATTGTTTTTGGTCTTTTCAATAACGTCAAGTAATTCTTTTTGAGCTGTTTTAGGGAGTTTTTCTAAGTTGCCTATTGCGTTAAGCTTAATGTTGTTTTTTTGCAGTGTGTTCAACTCTTTCTTTAGGGAATTTATAAGAACCTTCATTAAGGTTTCTACTTCAAGCTTAGGTCTATTCCAGTTTTCGGTAGAGAATGCGTATAATGTTAGGCACTCAATGCCTAATTTTGCTGTAGCTTCAATAATAACTTTTACTGATTTAGTACCGCTTTCGTGACCAAAAGCGCGTAAAAATCCTTGTTGTTTTGCCCAGCGTCCGTTACCATCCATTATGATGGCTAGGTGTTTGGGTAATCTAGTGGTGTCTATATTCTCTAATAAATTCATTTTTATTCTGTGCAATAACACGGTTTTTGTCCAAAAGTGTATGTAAGACTTACTCCTGTAAAAACATACCAATCGTTATTATTTATATTCCCAAAATTTTGATTAAAACTACCGTCTATATTATCGGTAAAGGTGTATCGGGCACCTGTTTCTAATGCTAATATTAGTCTGCGTGTAATATTAGACTTAATTCCAATTATCATTGGTATTGCAACAGACTTTTTTCTTTCTGTTCTTCCATTTACAGTTAAGCTGGTCTTGCTGTTGTTTAAGTTATAATCAGCAAAGATATAATTAATACCTGATGCCACATACGGAGTAATTTTAGTAGATGATTCATGAAGATTAAAGTCAAAAAAATTGAATTCCAGACCTAATGATACTTCTTGAATATTTGTTTTAAAATCATAACCTCTATTAGTTCTACTTCCTTCTTTAGAATCTTGGTCTCTAGCAGTAAGATGAGATTGATTGTATGAAAACCTGTAGGAATGCCTCGGGCTTTTATTCCATTTGTATAAAAAACCAAAAGCAGTTTCATTTGGTGCAATATAAGTTGTTGTTCCTACATCACCTATGTAATTGCTACCGCCCATAAAAACACCAACCTCATGTATTTGAGATTGTACTTCAGTAAAGGGAATAATAGATAATAATAAATAAAAGATCTTCTTCATTAACTCAAAAATTGCGTGCAAATATAATAATTATCAATTCGATACAATGCCCAATCTGTTAAATGTGTATTTTTTTAATAATTCACATAGTAACGTTCTTTAAACAAGGCGTTTGTTTCTTTTAAACGTAAAAAACTGATAAAATCGTATAGCCTTTTAAGTAAAATGATTTAATTGCGCTTGTCTTGACCCCAAAGTAATTTGTTACGAAGTGTTTTTAGGAAAGTTTCTTCGGGTATTTCAACCATATTAATTTGAAATGGTGTTTTATTTAAGGTTAATATCGATTCATTTTTTATTGAGGTAACTCTTGAATCTAATGAAACCAAATAATTTTCTTCTCTTCCAGATACTTTTAGTCTGATTTCTGTTTCGTCTGGAACTACAAGTGGTCGTGCCGTGAGGTTGTGTGGTGCAATTGGTGTAATGACAAGACTTTTTACATCAGGAGTTAATATTGGTCCACCACAACTTAATGAATATCCAGTTGATCCTGTTGGGGTTGATATAATGAGGCCGTCTGCCCAATATGAATTTAAAAACTCTCCATTTAGATATGTGTCAATAGTGATCATAGAAGTAGTATCTTTTCTGCTCACTGTTATTTCATTCATTGCAAAATTAATTTCTTCAATAGCCTCATTTGAGGGTGTGCAGGTTAAACTCAGGAGAGTTCTTTTTGAAATGGTATATTTTTTATCAATTACAAATTGCATAAATGCTGCAATATTTTCCTTTTGTACTGTGGCTAAAAAGCCTAGTCTGCCTGCATTTATACCTAATATTGGAATACCTGAGTCTCTCACTAACGTAGCAGCTCTTAATATAGTGCCATCTCCACCTATGCTTATCAACATATCAAAACTACTGTCTAATTCAGTGTGTTTACTAAAGGTATTGTATGTCTTTTCTACAATTTTCTTGTCGTTTAATATTTTCAAAAATTGAACTTCAATAACCATTTCAACCTTTTTTTTATTGAAAAAATCAAAGATATCATTGATAATTGGTTCTGTGCTGTTTTGATAATATTGACCGTAGATAGCAACTTTCATATTTTTTGGATAATCGTTTTATGGAATAATTGGTATAACACTTTTTGAATGTGAAATTTTGCTCTAGATATTTAGGTATTTGTCTAAATAATCAGAGCGTTCTTTTAAATTGTTGATGTAATTGTCTTCTTGGTGCTCTGTCAGGATAATGTAATTGTATCTTCTGAATGTTTGAATAATTTCATTCATGGCTCCAAGAGTTATTTTTAAAGTTACCACTACATTGTCAACCTCAACCTCAGAAACGAATAATCCTAGAAGTTTACCGTTATTACTCTCTACAATTTGCGCTATCTGACTCATGGAGTATTCTAGCACGGGTTTTTTTACTACAATGATTCCTCCTGGTTCTTTTAAAAATGGGGTGTCGTGAAAATAACGCATAACATCCTCCATTTCATAATACCCAACATAAGTATTGTTTTCATCTAGAACAGGAACTAAATTCGTTTTGTTTCTAGCAAAAACTTCAAGTACGTCGAGCCACACCATATTAGTTCTTGTAAAAAAACCTTCAAGGGTGAAGCGATAATCGGCTACTTTTTTAGTGCTATCAAATGTTTCTATATCCTCTGATGGAATGCTACCTATATATACACCCTCATCTACAACAGGAAAGTGAGAGTAGTGGAGCTCACTAAAAAAATCCTGAACCGTAGCTATAGATTCTTGTTTGTCAATAGCCTTAAAATCGTTGGTTATAAACTCTGTAATTTCTGTCATAAATCAATCCGCAATATTTCTTGCAAAATAATCAAAAATTAGCAAAATCTCCTAAGTTTTACTTTGTATTTTTGTAATCATAAATATAACTATCAAAATAAAAGCGATATAAATGACAAAGTTAAGTGTAAATATTAATAAAATAGCTACGTTACGTAATGCTCGTGGTGGCAATGTTCCTAATCTTTTACAGGTAGCCATAGATCTACAAAATTTTGGTGCACAAGGAATAACAATCCATCCTAGACCTGACGAACGCCATATTAGGTATCAAGATGCACGTGACTTAAAAGCAGTTGTTCATACAGAGTATAATATAGAAGGAAATCCACAGCACAACTTTATCGATTTGGTATTAGAGTGCAAGCCTACGCAAGTAACCTTGGTTCCAGATGCCATAGGAGCTATTACTTCCTCTGCGGGTTGGGATACGATTGCAAACCAATCCTATTTAACAGAAGTAATTAAGGAGTTTCAGCGTCACGGCATTCGAACATCTATTTTTGTAGATCCCATTGCCGCCATGATTGAAGGAGCTCAAAAAACAGGAACCGAAAGAATAGAATTATACACAGAGGAATTTGCACACCAATACAGTTTAGGGAACAAAAAAGGAATTGACCCTTACATTAAAGCGGCTGAAATTGCTAATCAACTGGGATTAGGGATTAACGCGGGTCATGATTTAAGTTTAGATAATATTCAGTTTTTTAAAGAGAATATTCCGGGTTTACTGGAAGTTTCCATTGGTCACGCCTTAATTTCGGAATCTCTTTATTTAGGATTTGATAATGTGGTGAACATGTATTTAAGAAAGTTGAAGTAAATAAGAGTCAATTAAGTTTAAAAAATAATAGCATATGCTTTTTTCAAAAATAGAAGGTTCAGGGCAACCGCTTTTAATTCTGCATGGATTCTTGGGCATGTCAGACAATTGGAAATCATTGGCAACGCAATTTGCAGCTCATTTTCAAGTTCACACGCTAGATCTTCGCAATCACGGTAGAAGCTTACATTCTAGTGAATTTAGTTATGCAATCATGGCACAAGATGTTTTTGAATATTGTCAAGCGCATGAGTTGTCCTCTATTTTTATTATTGGGCACAGTATGGGTGGCAAAGTAGCTATGACACTGGCTACAACACAACCGCAATTGATTAGTAAGCTAATCGTTGCAGACATAGGTCCAAAACTGTATCCTCAGCATCATCAACTTATTTTAGCGGGCTTAAACGCTGTTGATTTTTCTAAGAAACCAACTCGTAATGATGCCGAGACGATTCTTGAAAAATTCATTCCGGATTTTGGTACAAGACAGTTCTTGTTGAAAAACTTGTATTGGAAAGAGCCTGGTCAATTGGCTTTTAGATTTAATTTGGAAGCATTTAATCAAAATTTAGACCAAATAGGCCAGCCGTTGCCAGAAAACGCAATATTTACGCAGCCTACTTTGTTTATAAGAGGAGGTGATTCCAATTATATTTTGGACACTGATTTTAGTACCATAGAACATCATTTTCCTATGGCAACGATTGAAACAATACCTAAAGTAGGGCACTGGCTGCATGCCGAAAACCCTGCAATGTTTTATGACAAAGTAATTTCTTTCTTGGAATAATGTCAAAAATCTGTAAAAAATTATTACTTTTAATTTAATTTCAAAACCATTTATCCCATGAATTTACTTCTAAAAATTATCATCACATCAGTAATAGTTTTAATTCTTGCAAACTTTTTACCTGGCGTTTACGTAAATGGATTTACAACAGCTTTGATTGTAGCGGTGGTTTTAGGATTGTTAAATATTTTTATCAAACCTATTCTTGTTCTTCTAACATTACCGGTTACAGTGCTTACATTAGGATTGTTCTTGTTGATTATTAATGCGCTTATGATTGTATTGTGTTCACAAATTGTGGACGGGTTTAAGGTAGAGACCTTTCTTACGGCAATAATTTTTAGTGTGTTATTATCAGTTTCTCAGTCAATAATGAATGGATTGTTAGGGATTAGCAAGTAAAAATTAAAATTTAACACTCATTTAGCAATAATATGCTCTATTGTAATTGGTTAATAAAATATCTTTGTATTCGATAATAAATAAAAATGTCAAAAAACCTATACATATTACTTTTAGTTGTTTTTGGATTCTTTTTGAGTCCAACAACAACTATGGCTTGTAATAAAAAAGGGGAGATGGCGTGCTGTGCTAAAAAAAGCATAGTCAAAAAAGAAAAAACAGATTGTTGTTCTAAAAAACAATCCTCTAAAAAAGAATCTCACGAAGGTTGTAATGGCGCTTGTAAAAGCATTACATGCGGAGGTTCTTTCGTTTATCTAGGAATGACAAATAGTATTCAATTGGAATTTAATAATCCGTTATTTGATTTTTCAACAAAAAAGCAGGACTTTTATTATTCTAAGATCTTCATATCCTCAGGATATAAATCCATCTGGCTTCCGCCAAAAATAGCATAATTGTATTGGTGACAGCCAAAAATCTGTCTTGTCAAAAAAAAATTAGCTTAAAAAAATCAAAAATTTGTCGTGTCATTTATTCAACAATACATTTTATGTAGTGATGGTGTATTTGTCGGCATTATATCTCAAAAAATAAATCAAGATGAAAACAATTCATAAAATTATAGTAGCCTTAGTAATAATGTTATCAGTAACAGTAAGTGCACAAAGCAATAATAAAGTAACCAAAACAGTAAAAATTTACGGAAACTGTGGTATGTGTAAAAAAAATATAGAAACGGCTGGTGGTCAAAAAAACGTAGCAAAGGTGCAGTGGGATACTGAGACTAAAATGGCAACATTAGTGTTCAATCCTGCCAAAACAAACCAAGAAGAAATCTTAAAAAGAATTGCTGCAGCTGGTTATGATAGTGATAATCACAAAGCTCCAGATGCAGCTTATGATGGTCTTCACGGATGTTGTCAGTACGATCGAGTTGCTAAAAAGCAAGAATAAAACATAATAATTCAAACAAGTACCTACTTGTTAAGCCATGTTTTGCTCAATAAGTAGGTCTGTTTTAAACCGTAAACAAGATGAAAAAAATAGTAATAATACTCAGTATAGTTTTTAATTTGGCTTTAGCCAATGCTCAAATTAAAACCGGCGATGCGTTGCCAAATGTTCAGTTAAACAACGATAAGGACGTTGCAGTAACTCTTGAATCATTTAAGGGTAAGGTAGTTTTAGTTGATTTTTGGGCGTCTTGGTGTGGACCATGTAGACAAGCCAATAAAAAATTAGTACCTTTTTATAATGCTCATAAAAATGAAAATTTTGAAATAGTAGGGATTTCATTGGATACCAATAAGGCAAAATGGATTGCTGCTATTGAAAAAGATAAATTGGCCTATCCGCAATTGATAGATGCAAATGGTTTTGACGCAAAAACAGCATTGCTTTTTGGAGTAGAGGGATTGCCAAGTTCATATTTGTTTGATGCTTCTGGAAAGTTAGTAGCGACAAACCCTACTGAAGAGGTAATTTTAACGTATTTAAAAAAATAATAAGATGGCAAAAAATCATATTAAAACAATCATGTCTATTGGCTTCGTTTTGTTATTTGGATTAACAGGATTTGCGCAAATGCAAAAAGCCGAAATTAAAGCGACAGGTTTAACCTGCTCAATGTGTTCGAATGCTATAAATAAGCAATTAAAAGCGATGAATGGAGTAGTGAATGTAAGTACGGATTTAAATACCAATTCGTTTTTTGTAGCCTTTGAAAACAACAATGCCATTACGCCAAAAATGTTGAAAGATGCAGTTGAAAAAGCAGGGTTTTTTATAGGTTCGCTAGAGGTGGTACTCTCGCCAGATGATCTCAAAAAGAAAGAGTCGAATTATGTTATTCTTGATGAGAATTGGAAAAGTAGTACAGAAGACACGAAGATAAAAGTCTATGATAAAGGGTATTTAACGCATAAGGAATTTAAAAAAATGCAAAAAACATTTTCAAAATTCCCTACTTATGCACTTGATAATGAAGAAGATTATCATATTAAAAGAGTTTTATAATGAAGTTATTTAGTGCGGTATTACTACTGTTTGTAACGAGTATTAATGCTCAAGAACTTTTTGTTGTCACGGATCCTGCAAGTAATGTACCTGCTGGATCTTTGGGAATTCGTTTGGGGCAATCTATTTTTAAAAAACAAATGGAGTCAGGATACAACTACCACATGATGCCCGAGGCTACCTTAGGAATTAATAAAAATGTGATGGTTCGTACAACGCTTTTTGTGAGCAGTAGAGAAAATCAATTAAACACAGAAGGAGCCAGTATTTATGCTAAGTACAGGTTTCTTTCAACTGATGATGTGCAAAGTCATTTTAGGATGGCAGTTTACGGACGCTATAGTTTTAATAAGGCTGATATTCATCAAGAGCAAATTGAAATTCAAGGACAAAACACAGGTTTTGAAACCGGATTGGTAGCCACGCAGCTCATCAAAAAAGTAGCCATTAGTTCAAGTTTAAGTTTTGAAAAAGTGTACGATAACAAACCCAATTTTAACTTTCCAGAGAATTTAAGTGACAATGCTACTAATTACACATTTTCTATTGGTAAATTGATGTACCCTAAGAAATACACTAATTTTAAGCAGACCAACATTAATACAATGATTGAGTTTTTAGGACAAACATTGAATAAAAATGGAAAATCTTTTTTAGATATAGTGCCGTCTGTTCAATTTATAGTAAACAGTCAAGCAAGGATTGACCTTGCTTACAGATATGAATTGTATAGTTCTATGATGAGAACAGCTCCTAATGGTGTTTACCTTAATTTAGAGTATAATTTTTTTAATATTTTAAAGTAAAATAAAGAAGCACAATTCAGTTGATTCTTTAGTGAACTGGATTGTGCTTTTACTTGAATACTGTTTTTTTAATGTGTCTTTTTAAAGAAAGGATCAAGTCTAAGAGGTGTTATTGGTTTCAAACCCTATTTTTTAAATAAATTGCTTAAATTTTTAGTGATTATAAATCAAACAGTTGCGAGTTTTGTTCCATGTAATTCTTATTTTTTTATAAAAAGCAGCAATTTTTTTTTGGATTTTAAAAAATAGTTTCTATTTTTGCACCCGAAATAAAAGCAGGCCCGTTCGTCTATCGGTTAGGACGCATGGTTTTCATCCATGTAAGAGCGGTTCGATTCCGCTACGGGCTACAAACTTTCAATTTTGATGTATTAGGTCAATAATTCACGCACAAACTAAAAGCCTCGATTTTATCGAGGCTTTTTTTGTTTAAGAAAATCTATACGTTTCCTGACTTGGGTAGAGTCTGAAATCTATAGATGGATTCCTTAAGCTTGTAGCAAAAAGGCAAAGAACAATCACTTCAAGAATTTATATTTAGGAAATGGTCTTTTTATAAGATTTTGAAAGAAGAAATTGGGTAAAAAGGGTCTCGATAAAAAGCTTGGTTGGCTTATAAAAATTTTATAATTTTGCATTCCGAATTTATAATGTAAATTAAAGAAGAAGATGGATATTAAAAGAGTAGCAATAGACGCTGTAAATGAAACAATTGTAATGACAGTTGTTCATATGGATTATAAAGGTCAAGTAGCAAAAAGAATAAACGAAAAAATGCCTTTGGCAACTGTTAAAGGTTTTAGAAAAGGTGCTGTGCCAAAAGACCTTGTTGAAAAACAATACGGTAAAGCTATTAAACAAGAAGAAGTTCAGAAAGTTGTAGATTTAGCACTTGAGCGTTTCGTTCAGTCTGAGAGATTGAATCTTCTTGGAACTCCACTTCCTAAAGTGAATGAAAACTTTGATTGGAGTGCTGAAGAATTGACTTTCGAATATGAAATCGGTTTGGTTCCTAATTTCGAATTGGATTTAGAAGCTAAAAATGACATTGTAAAATATGTGGTTACTGCTGATGATAAATTAATCGACGGTCAAGTAGAAAGAATCCAAAAACAATTTGGAACTGCAATTCCTCAAGAAGTTGTTGCTGCTGATTCAGATGTTACGGGAACATTCTCTAACGAAGAAAAAGGAATTAATAATGCCACTACTATTGCTGCTGATCTTTTTAAAGACAAAGCGACTTTTGATTTATTCATTGGTAAAAAAGTAGGTGATGTGGTAACTGTAAATACTAAAGGTTTATTTGAAGACGATCACCAGTTAATGGATGTCATGAAAGTGGCTCACGACGATGTTCACGGTTTAGACGTTGATGTAAACTTCACTATCGAAGCTATCAACACTGCTGAATTAGCTGAATTGAACCAAGAATTGTTTGATAAATTGTTTGGTGCTGGAACAATCTCTTCACTTGAAGAATTGAAAGGAAAAATCAAAGAGGATGCTGAAAGTCAATTTGCTGCTCAAGCAGATCAAAAATTATTGGGTGATGTAACTGAGTTCTTAATCGAAAACACAAAATTTGATTTACCAGCTGAGTTCTTGAAAAAATGGTTACAAACGGTAGGTGAGAAAAAATTAACTCCAGAAGAAGCTGAGGTTGAGTATGCACGTTCTGAAAAAGGATTGCGTTTTCAATTGATCGAAGGTAGAGCTATGGCGCAATCTGACATCAAAATCACTTTTGAAGACTTAAAAACATTCACTACGAAAAATATCCGTCAGCAAATGGCACAATTCGGACAAACAAATCCTACTGAGGAAGAAGTTCAAGGAATTGTAGCACGCGTTTTGTCTAACCAAGACGAAGTAAAAAGACTTTCGGATCAAGTAGTTGCTGAAAAATTATTAGAAGTGTTCAAAGAAAAAGCAAATCCTACTACTAAAGAAGTGACTTACGAAGAATTTATTGCTGCATCTTACGGAGAATAAATTCTAGTCGTAAAGTCAAATGTCATAAAGTCAAAAGTTGAAAAAACGAAAAACAATTTCGTTAGTTGTTTCAAATTTTAAGATTTTATTACAAATGCAAAACAATAAAAATTACCTATATTTGAGCGTCAGAAATTTATTTTTTTGACGCTCTTTTGTTATTTTAGCAAGTAGGAGCTAATCCAGCTTTTCGTTGCAAGTTTTTTTATCTGTTTAGATTTTATACAATTATTGCAAGTGCTTCCTTTGGTCGCTTTGCCCTAATTATAAAATCAAAAAACAGCTTTCAAAAAGCTTTCCACTACTATCTGGGCTAAAAAGCAAGACATATTGACACGATCTGTAAAGCGGAACGACCTTTGCAATACCGATTATAGAACTAGAGATAAAGTACAACTTAGAACACATACACATGAACTACGGTAAAGAATTTAAAAAGTTTGCTACAAAGCACCAAGGAGTAAATGCCATGTATTACGATAAAATCGTTGCGGCAATGAATCCTACCAATATGACTCCATATATCATTGAAGAACGCCAGTTAAACATTTCGCAACTTGACGTTTTCTCTAGATTAATGATGGATAGAATTATCTTTCTAGGAACAGGAATCGATGATCAAATTGCAAACATAGTACAAGCGCAATTGTTATTTTTAGAAAGTGCAGATGCTTCTAAGGATATTCAAATTTACTTGAACTCTCCAGGAGGAAGTGTATATGCAGGTTTAGGGATTTATGACACCATGCAATACATCAAGCCTGACGTTGCTACAATTTGTACCGGTATGGCTGCCTCAATGGGAGCAGTGTTGTTATGCGCTGGTGCTGAAGGAAAACGTTCGGCATTGCCACATTCAAGAGTAATGATTCACCAACCATCAGGAGGAGCACAAGGTGTAGCTACTGATATGGAAATCAACTTGAGAGAGATGTTGAAATTAAAAGACGAATTATACAACATCATTTCACACCACTCTGGACAAACTTTTGATAAAGTGCATGCAGATAGTGAGCGTGATTACTGGATGAAAGCAGACGAAGCTAAGGAATACGGAATGATTGATGAAGTATTGAGAAGAGGATAAAAATTTGTCGAAAGTCAAAAGTACTAAAGTCGAATGCATTATGCAGACTTTGAGACTTTTGACTTTATGACATTAGACTAAAAAGAATGGCGAAAGAAAAATTAGAATGTTCGTTTTGTGGAAGGAAAAAGCCAGAAACTAATTTATTAATAGCAGGTATTGATGCGCACATTTGTGATAAATGTATCGAGCAAGCGCACGGAATTGTTCTTGAAGAATTAAAAACAACTGGTAGTTCTAAACTAGTAGGAGATTTAGTTTTGCAAAAACCAAAAGATATTAGAGCTTTCCTAGATCAATACGTTATTGGGCAGGACCAGACTAAAAAGGTGATGTCTGTAGCAGTTTACAATCATTACAAACGTTTGATGCAACAGCAACAAGACGATGAGGTAGAGATTGAAAAAAGTAACATCATCATGGTAGGTCAAACTGGAACAGGAAAAACATTAGTAGCTAAAACCATTGCGAAAATGCTTGACGTTCCTTTGGCTATTGTAGATGCTACGGTATTGACAGAGGCAGGTTATGTAGGTGAAGATGTAGAGAGTATTTTAACACGTTTGTTACAAGCTGCTGATTATGATGTAGCCAAAGCAGAACGCGGAATTGTATTTATTGATGAGATTGATAAAATTGCTCGTAAAAGTGATAATCCATCTATTACGCGTGATGTGTCTGGTGAAGGAGTACAACAAGCCTTACTTAAATTACTTGAAGGAACCGTTGTGAATGTCCCACCAAAAGGAGGACGCAAGCACCCCGACCAAAAATTTGTGGAGGTAAATACCCAAAATATCTTGTTTATTGCCGGTGGTGCTTTTGATGGAATTGAAAGAATTATTTCGAAACGATTGAACCGTCAAGCCGTGGGGTATTCAACGTCAAAAAATGTAGACAATATTGACAAAGACAATTTGTTGCAATACATTATCCCAAAGGATATCAAAGATTTTGGATTGATTCCAGAGATTATTGGTCGTTTACCAGTATTGACACACATGGATCCTTTGGATAGAGCGACATTACGTTCTATTTTGACAGAGCCTAAAAATGCCTTAATCAAGCAGTATCAGAAACTATTCTTAATGGATGAGGTGGAGTTCTCTATCACTGATGCAGCATTAGACTTTATTGTAGACAAAGCTTTAGAATACAAGTTAGGTGCTCGTGGATTACGTTCTTTATGTGAAGCTATCTTAACAGATGCGATGTACGAATTACCAAGTTCAGAAGACAAGACCTTAGTGATTGATGAAGAATACGCGCAAGAAACTTTGAATAGAAATCTATTGAAACGATTGGAGATAGCATCTTAATATTGCGATTTTCTCAAAGAAAACACTAACCTGTTCATTGATTTTGAACAGGTTTTTTTTATGGAAATTTTAAAAAGATATTGGCATATAAAAAAGAAAATCTACTTTTAAATATTTTGTAATTTTATATTTAAATTAAAAAGAACTTTAAAATGATAACAGTAAAAAGCACCATAAATGCTTCAATTGAGAAAGTGTGGAAGATATGGACTACTCCGGAGCATATTATGAAATGGAATAACGCCTCAGATGATTGGCATACTCCTTTTGCTGAAAACGACTTAAAAGTGGGAGGGAAATTCAAATATTCGATGGCTTCAAAAGATGGTACAATGCAATTTGAATTTGAAGGAGTTTATACTAAAGTTGTGAACCATTCTTTAATAGAGTACCTACTAGCTGATGGGAGAAAAGTGATAATTGTTTTTGAGAAGGAAGCAGATAACATAAAAATAATAGAAAGTTTTGACCCAGAAACAGAGAATACAGAAGAATTACAAAAAAATGGATGGCAGGCAATTTTAGATAATTTTAAAAAACATGTCGAAAATTCAACTCTATAAAAGTTTTAAAAATAGCAACGTTGAAGTTTAGTGCTATAAGATAAATAGTAAGTAGGATTTAATCAAATCCGAGAATCTCTTAGATTGCAGTTTTCTTAAAATTGTAAACCTGTTTATTGATATAAACAGGTTTTTTTATGCAGTTTTTACAGTATTTGTTATTGTTTCAAAAAATCACGTCTATTTATTTAATATCAACTTTAGAATATCGATTTTTGTTAGTACAATTTAATTATGTCACATGAAAGTAGAGGACAAAGAGGTTATATTATTGAAAGTTTCAGGACAAGATAAGCCTGGAGTAACTGCTGGTTTAACATCAATTTTAGCCAATTACAATGCTATTATTTTAGATATTGGTCAAGCTGATATTCATGATACGCTATCCTTGGGTATTTTATTTGAAATTCAGGCTGGATCAACATCAGGACCAGTTTTAAAAGATTTGTTATTCAAAGCCTATGAATTGGGGGTTAAAGTCAAATTTATTCCTATATCTATTGCCGAATATGAGATTTGGGTCAAAGGGCAACGAAAACAACGGTATACAATCAATATTTTAGGGGAAACATTAACAGCGGTCCAGATTGCTGCTGTGACCCAGATTTTATCCAATCAAAACTTGAATATTGATGCCATTAAGAGATTGACAGGACGTGTTTCCATTATTGAAAAAGAAGAATTCCCTCGTGCTTGCATTCAGCTTTCGGTAACGGGAACAATCGTTGATAAGTCTTTTATAACCGCCAGTTTTATGGAAATTTCGAGAACTTTAGATGTAGATATTTCGTTTCAAGAGGACAATATGTATCGCAGAAATAGGCGTCTAGTGTGTTTTGATATGGACTCGACCTTAATTCAAACTGAAGTTATTGATGAGCTTGCAGAACTTGCAGGAGTAGGCGAGCAAGTTAAAGCAATTACAGAGGCTGCAATGAATGGAGAAATTGATTTTAGCGAAAGCTTTAAGCAACGAATGGCTTTGTTAGAGGGTTTGAGTGAAGAAGTACTGCAAACTGTGGCTGAGAATTTGCCTATCACAAAAGGCGCGCATCGCTTGATGAAGGCCTTAAAATATTACGGATACAAAACAGCTATTTTGTCTGGAGGTTTTACCTTTTTTGGGAACTATTTGCAAAAAGAATTGGGAATTGATTATGTACATGCAAACGAACTAGAAATAAAAAACGGTAAATTAACAGGCAATTACATAGGTGAGATTGTTGACGGTAAAAAGAAAGCCGAATACTTACAAGCCATTGCTGATAAAGAGGGTATTCATATCAATCAAACCATTGCGGTAGGTGATGGTGCGAATGATTTACCAATGCTAAATCTTGCTGGACTTGGAATTGCTTTTCACGCGAAACCCACTGTTAAGGAAAAGGCAGAAAGTGCTATTTCTAGTTTGGGTCTGGATGGTGTTTTATACCTGTTAGGATACCATGACAGGCATATTGATATGATGGAGCATTAATCTTCTAGAAAATCTCAAAAAAAAAAAGCACTCGTTATTCACGAGTGCTTAACTCAAAAAAAATCTATGATGTATTTTGTGATGGCTATAAATCAAAAAATAGTATCAATAGATTTGTGAAACAGCTAACTGACAACAGTTTTCTTATTTCAAGTTGAGATGGATAAATCATCTCAACAAATTGTTTGATAGCACTAGAATGCTGATTTTTTAGTTTATAATTTCTTAAAAAAAATAACTATATACTTCTAAAATTAATCTTAAAAGAAGTAGTAGGTCCTTCGTCAGATTAGTATGATTAGCGTAAAATCAATCTAGTGCTTTCAATTTTTAACAAACGCTTAATAGAACAGAAAATTGGGGGCACTCTGTTTTTTTTAAACTTCTACGTTACAAATTTAATACAAGGGTTTGGATTAATTTTACGGTTTTTATGTTAAAATTTTACGGTTTTTTGGATTAGAGGATGCCAACTTTTCTTGCCTCTTCAATGATATTTTTATCGGTACCTTTGTCAATTAAAAGCTGGGTTTTGATGTTTGACTTCCTTTTTTCAATGGTACTTAAGGATAGTTCTAGAAGCTCTGTCATGTCTTTGGTCCTTATACCACGGGATAGTAAGGTTATAATTTCACAATCTATAACATCAAATTTCAATTTTTTAATGATGGATTGATTTAAAACGTCATTGATAGTTGAGCTGTAGAATTTTTGTCCAAGCATAATATATTGATATGCTGTCATCAAAGACTGTGCATTGATATCATTTTTTAATATAAAACCTTCAGGATTTATTTTTTGAATTGCGTTATGAAGCAGTATAGGTTCACTATGCATGGTTAATAAAATGATTTTACATTCTGGAAAATACTCCCTAATAATATTCCCTAAATCAATACCGTTTTGAATGTTTTTATCCTCGTAAGGAGGTAAACTAATGTCTAAAAAAGCTACGTCTAATGTTTCTTGTAATTCATACCTCTCCATTATTTTAATGTAAGCGTCCTGACAAGAATATGCTGTAGTAAAATGTTTTGGAATAGTAGGGTTTTCAAGTCGGGATAATATATTGATATAGGCATCAATAGTAATAGGATGATCGTCTACAAGAAGGAGGTTATGTGTTTTCATTTCAGGGAATAGCATTTTAAAACGCTAATATAGAATAATGTATTTTGCGTTCAAATAGATATTTCAAATACTTTTACATTCTTAATGGATTATAGCTTGTAGGAATCTGTTGCTTTAAAATAAATGCATTATTGTTGCTTTTTATTTTTTAATTCGGCTTCACTTTAGGTTTAAAGTAAGTTTTTATTTATGTGGATCACGTATATTTATTCCTCACTTTAACTCCTTCAATTGCTCCAAGTAATCCCTTTGGTTGGATAATCTTGGTATTTTGTGTTGCCCGCCTAGTTTGTCTCGGTCTTTTAACCAGTCGTAAAATAAATTTTTACGAGCTACATTGATCACCAATGGGTTTAAGGTCATGTTGTTGTAGCGTTTGGCTTCGTAGTCAGAGTTGAGAGCTTGTATGGATTCATCTAATACTTTCTGGAATTCCGCTACATCTGTAGGGTTGTCTTTAAACTCAATCATCCATTCGTGAGCGCCTTTTTCTTTGCCCTCCATGAAAATGGGTGCTACGGTATAGTCAACCACTTCGGTTTGGGTGATTTTGCAGGCTTTGGCAATAGCCTGATCCGTATTTTCAACCATTAATTCTTCGCCAAAAACATTGATATGATGTTTGGTTCTGCCTGTAACTCTTATTCTATAGGGGTTTAAGGAAGTAAAACGCACCGTGTCACCTATCATGTAGCGCCACAAACCAGAGTTGGTAGTAATGACAATAGCATAGTTTTTAAACAATACTACATCTGCCAGTCGAACTACTTTTTGATTTGGCGTGCCAAAGGTATCCATCGGAATGAACTCATAAAAAATCCCGTAGTCCAACATTAACAACAAATCACTGGAATAATTCAAGTCTTGAATTGCAAAAAAACCTTCGGAGGCATTGTATATTTCGTAGTATTTAAAATCCTTTTTAGGAAGTATTTTTTGGTACTGCTCTCGGTACGGTTCAAAATTAACACCGCCATGAAAATAGACTTCTAAGTTGGGCCAAAGCTCTAGTAAATTGCCTTTGCCAGTTTCCTCTAGCATTTTATTCATTAATACCAGCATCCAGGAAGGAACACCTGCAAAACTAGTTACATTTTCGTTTTTTGTTTCGTTGATAATGGCTGCAATCTTGGTTTCCCATTCGCTCATCAAGGAGGTTTTGCTGCTTGGTGTACTGCTAAACTCCGCCCAAATAGGCATGTTCTCTATTAAAATTGCCGACAAGTCACCAAAAAACGTATTCTTGTCTTCGTAAATTTGGGAACTGCCACCTAAACGCAAACTTTTGCCCACAAACAGTTCTGAGTCTTCATTGTTATTTAAATACAAGCATAACAAATCTTTGCTGCCTTTGTAATGACAATCTTCTAATGCTTCGTTACTTACTGGGATAAATTTACTCTTAGCGTTCGTGGTACCGCTTGATTTAGCAAACCACTTGATGGGTGTTTCCCAAAAAACGTTTTGTTCTCCCTGGCGAGTTCGTTCAATAAGGGGTTGCAATTCTTCGTAGCTAGATATAGGAACTCGTTCTGCAAAGGTGGCGTAGGTTTGTATAGATGCAAACTCATATTCCTTGCCAACAACTGTATTCTTTGAGGATTGTATCAAGTGCATAAGCAATTCTTCCTGAACTTCATTAGGGTATTTCAAGAAAAGTTCGATTTGATGAATCCTTTGTTTAAGAACCCAAGAAGCAAACGAATTGATTATGGTTAGCGGCATTTTTAAATTATGAATTATGAATTACGAATGATAACTTTACCAAAAATAACAAAATTTGTTTAACAACTTGTGTTAAACCCGAAACTTTAAAGCGCATGACTTACGAAGGTGTACTTGCAAAAATGCAAACCGAATTGGGTAATCCCATTCAATATTACTTGGTTTTTGAAGATAGTTTTTTGAACGTGAATCAGTTACTAAATAAAGAGCTAGAGATCAATTTTGTAGGCTATCAATGTTTAAATTGTGGCAAAAAGAAAAAAATATTCCGTCAAGGTTTTTGCTACGATTGTTTTTATTCTAGCCCAGCCGTGGGCGATTGGATTATGAAACCCGAGTTAAGTACAGCGCATCTTGGGATTCAAGACCGGGATTTAGCCTATGAACAAAAAGTGCAATTGCAACCGCATATTGTTTACCTAGCCTTATCTAGCGAAGTAAAAGTAGGAGTGACTCGTAAAACACAAGTCCCAACCCGATGGATTGATCAAGGTGCTAACCAAGCCATTTCAATTGTTGAAGTGCCTAATAGATATCTAGCTGGAATTACCGAAGTAGCGCTCAAGAACCATTATGCTGATAAAACAAATTGGCGAAAAATGTTAACCAATAATATAGAGCAAATTGACTTAGTTGCAGAACGTTTAAAAGTTGAGAATTTAATTCCACAAGAGGTTCAGGAATATTTTCATGCTCAAAAAAATGATTTGTATGAAATGCATTACCCCGTTCTGGACTATCCTGCTAAAGTAAACAGTTTAAGCTTGGACAAAACGCCACAATTTAAAGGCAAACTTACCGGGATAAAAGGGCAATATTTGCTTTTTGAAAACGGAACCGTCTTTAACATCCGTGGTTCAGAGGGGTATGTAGTATCTCTTGCAGTATAAAAAGTTCTAGGGCGTATCCTTTTTTTAAAATTGAAAAAATTTTAAAAAAAGGTCAGGCTGTTCGCTATATCTTTTATTCCGCTGCGCTGCATAAAAGGATGCCGCTTCCATCCTTTACGCACGCAAACCCGTTGCAGCAGCACGCCTACACTAGGAACTATACTAAAATTACAAACAAAAAAAAGAGGAATTTCACTTAGTGAATTCCTCTTTCCTATTTTATAAAACGTTCTTAATTTACTTTAGTAGTATCTACAACTTTCTTTTTCTTTTTAAACAGTCCGTTGAGCAAATCGGCTGCTTTTGCTTTAACTTCTTCTTTTGTAGCAGGTGTAGTTGGCTTAGCTGTTTTTGTAGTATCACCTGGCTTTTTATTTTTGTTAATATAATCTGTAATTGCCGAGGTTCCTTTTTTAACCAATCGGTCTTTTTGTTGGTTTACCAGTTGCGTTGTAAGCTTAGTGACTGCCGTCTTTACATCAGTTGTAATTCTCGGATTTGTAAAATTACCAACTAAAGATGCATTTATAGGTAAATTCTCAAGTTTGGCAGCATCAGCAGGTGTTAGTTTGGCTAGTAACGCATTGGCCTCCGAGCCTAAATATTTTGCGGGTACATCAAATTTTAAAGTATAATTCATGCTTTGGTCAAAGCCATGAGTTCCACCCACAGTAGCTTTGATGTCTTTGTATTTAATATCAAATGGCTTTACATTTACCTTACCATCCTTGAAGGTTATGGCTGCTTTAATGTCATTTAAATTAATTTTGTTGACATCAATAAATTTGATGTTAGACCCAATTGCTTTCAACAAAGTAGAATTATTTGCATTTACAGTAGATGACAACAATTGACCCAATAAATCGCCGGTAAGTGTTTTTAAATCGGGTGTAAATTCAGTTGCATCTAGATTTCCGTTCAGTTTAATGCTAGAGTTTAGCTTCCCGTTGATGATGCCTGCAATAGGCGCAATTTTTTTCAGCATGTCTAGTTGCGTAAACGATTGAGCAATATCAACTTGATTTAATTTCAAATCCATGTTGAAAACTGGAGTCTTTCCTTTAGTAGAAACAGCTCCGTTTACGCCAATTGTTCCTCCAAAAATAGATGTTTTTACGTTTTGTAAACTTACCTTTTGGTCTCTTACGGTCAATTTTCCAGATACGTCTCTTAGTGTAAGGTTGTCATATAAAACCGTAGTAGCTTTTGCGGTAAGCGTACAGTTTAAGAACGCAGGAATCTTCATGGCATCAGCTTTTTTAGCTGTACCAGCTTCGGTTTTTGCAGGTTCGCCGGTCGTCATAAAATCATCAACAGCTAATTGTTTAGAGGTCATGTTAAAATTTCCTTTTAGTTCTTGATTTCTAAAGATAAAACCATAAAAATTCTCTAAAATTCCACTTACACTAATATCGCTTTTTCCTGTTGTAGCATTCAATTGTTTTAAATTCACTTGGCTAGGATTGAACTGAACCACTGCCGTGCTTATGTTCATTGTTTTTCCGTTTTCGTCAGCGTATTTAAAACCAGATAAACTCATGTTACCGGCATTCTTTATTTTTTCATAGTCGCTTTTCTCTACAGATTGCATGTCAAATTTAGTAGTGACATCAGCTTTTAAAATACCTGATAAAGGTTTGTCAAGTTTGATAGGATAGGCCTTAGAGAGATTCGCTAAATTAATAGTTCCTTTTAATGCGGCATCAACTAGTGCGTTTTGCGTCACGTTTCTAATATTGGCTTTGGCATTAAATACATCTTGGTCAATTTGAAATGAGAGTTGGTCTATGTTTACATAGGTGTCATTAAGAATCCCCGTTTCGTTGATAATTTTGGTATCTATTACAATTTTATCAACTGATTTAGGCAAGTTCGGATATTGAAACGAAGCATTGTTTGAGGCAATGGCAATGTTAAACTTTGGTACAGTAGCATCTGTGTATAATCCTTTTGCAAAACCAACTATGGTGAAATCTCCCGTAGTTTTTACATTGTCTAAACTAGCGGCGTAGGCTTCAGGAATAATCCCCAAGAAGTTTTTGAATGAGGAGGTAGGTGTTTTAAACGTTAAGTCATATTGTTGTCCGTTTGGCATTATTTGTATAAAACCATCAAATTCTAACGGCAATTGGTTGATTAAGGCTTTGTTTTCCTTAAACGTATATTTGCTTTGCGCCAAATCAATACCTAAAACGGCATCTAGTGTTAAGGCAACCTTATTCATGTAGTTGACCTTGTCTAGGTTGAGTGAAACTTTGGCTGTAGTTTTAGTGTCTAAGTCTAATTTTTTTGCGGCAAAATCTCCGGTTCCTTCATGGTTAAGACTATCAATAACCATTTTAATTTTTGAACTTTCATCAAAATAGCGAAATTGAAAGTTCTCAATTTTATAATCTTTGATTTTTAAAAGCAATGGACTACTTGGACCTTCTTCTTTTGCTTTTTGATCTTTAAGAGCAATATCAAAGTTGCCAATTCCATTTTTATTGAAAATGATATTAATTAAACCATTTTTAGAGTAAATACCATCAATTGCAATGGCTTCTTTTTTATCCTTAAAAAGTTCTTTGATAGACATTTTCAAGTCTACTTCTCCCAGCGAAACAAGAGTGTCACCTTCAAACGGAGCTTTATTGATTATGACAAATTTTTCTAAGGTTACATTTGCATTTGGAAAATTTTTAAAAAGACTTAAATCTGCTTCTGCAAAGGTTACTTTGGCATCTACATTGGCGTTTATAGCCTCAGATATTTTTGCTTTTATCTGGTCTTTGAATAAAAACGGTGCTGCAAATAGCGTTACTACCAAAAGTAATACTAGGATTCCGATGATTTTTAAAATTTTCTTTACCATAATGTTTTAGTTTTTAATGGGGTAAGACCAAGGAGAATTTTGGTCAACTCCATACAAAAATAATAGTTTCTTGGGGAAATTGTATGTAATGTTTTCATAAAACCCAAAAATCTTTATTATTTGAAAACAAAAAAATCCGCTAGAGTATCATACTCAAGCGGATTTTGTAAGCTTTTGATTTTTATTAATTACCTAATGTTGATTTCATAAGGCAATATAGCTTGTATACCTTTGCGGTTTTGAAGCTTTTTTATCTCCTGTATCACACGGTAATTTTCTTCTCCAATTTCTTCTTTGATAAATGTTGCCTTTGAACTAGCAAATGGGAATCCAGCAAATAATTCTTCAAAGTTTTTTTCGTATTCAGGATAATTTTGAGTGCTGTATGACTCTATTTTAGCCAGCTTAGCAGCATTTGCAATAGCATCATTTAGACCACCTATTTTATCTACAAGTCCTATTTTTAGTGCTTCAGATCCTGTCCAAACTCTTCCTTGGGCAATGGCGTCTACTTGAGCAAATGTCATTTTACGACCTGTTGCTACATGTGTTACAAATGTTTTGTAGATATGCTCTACCCCTTCAAGAGTAACGGCTTTAAAGTTTTCGTCTAATGGTACAAATGGACTATAATCAGCTGCATTAGTATGCGTTTTAACTTGCTCGGTATAAATACCCATCTTTGTTGCCAGTGGCGTAAAATTTGGTAAAACTCCAAAAACTCCTATAGATCCCGTAATTGTGTTTTCTTCAGCAAAAATGGTATTGGCGTTACAAGCAATGTAATATCCTCCAGATGCTGCATAATTCCCCATGGACACTACAATAGGTTTTACTTTTTTGGTCAATTCAATTTCTCTCCAAATCAAGTCAGACGTTAATGCACTTCCACCTGGACTGTCTATTCGTAAAACAATTGCTTTTACGTCTTTATTATTTCTGGCTTCTTCCAATGAGCGACGCATAGATCCTTCACCTATTACTGTTACATCTCCTTCACCACCCATAATTTCTCCTTGAGCATAAATAATTGCAATTTCATTTGAGCTATCTTTTGATAGGGAGGTTGTGGCTACTTTTTGTGCATAATCTACAACAGAGATGGTGTTGTAATCTTTGTCTTTATCTACTTTTAAAATTTTCTTAATGGCGTCATGATATATATCTTCGTAGGCAATAATATCTACCAGTTTTTGTGCTTTTGCCATTTCTGGTGTTCTAGCTTGCAGGCCATTGGCAATTTCATTTAGTTTTGCCACTGGGATATTTCTGCTTTTTGAAATGTCATTTACAACAGAATTCCAAACAGAGGTTAACAAAGCTGTAGTTTGCTCTCTATTGGCGTCACTCATCTTGTTTTCAAGAAAAGGTTCTACGGCACTCTTGTATTTTCCGTGGCGGATTACTTCCATTTTTAATCCTGATTTTTCTTGGAAATCTTTGAAAAACATAATTTCGGATGAAAGACCTTTAAAGTCCATTTCTCCAACAGGATTGATGTAAATAGGACTCGCAACAGAGTTGATGTAGTACTCTTTTTGAGAATACGAATTGGCGTAAGCCATAACAAATTTCCCTGATTTTTTAAAACTTTCTAGTGCATCGCGCAAGGCTTTGCTTTGTGCCATACCTAATCCAGAATTGCTATTCAGAATAGATATTCCCTTTATATCGTCATCATTTTTTGCTTCTTCAATAGCATTTAATATGTCAATCAAGCCTATGGTTTTATTTTCTGAGAAAACGGTAACCCAAGGGTCTTTGTATTTCCCTGCATAATCATTTTGTATATTTCCTAGATCCAACTCGATAACTGAATTATTTTCAACTACAACTCCTTCAGATTCACCACCAAAAATGGCTCCAATCAGAACAATACCAAAGAAAAACAACATGAAAAACACAAAAATACCAATGATGGTAGCTAATACATTTCCTAAAAATTTCATACTTATATTTTTTTAATAAGTCTCTGAAACCATCGAATTGTTACACAAATGGGAGATTTTTTTATGTTTATTATTTTATGCATAGCTCAATTTGATATAATTCTAAAATTCTTTTAGTTAATTTGCACCCCATTATGAAATCACAACATCAAGTCATATTATCCATAGGAAGTAATCAAGGAAATCGAAAGGAGAACATCCTGCAATGCCTGCACTTAATACATCAAGAGGTTGGTACAATTATCAAAACCTCTAAGTTATATGAATCATCCGCTTGGGGTTTTGAGAGTGAAGCCTTTTATAATTGTGCTGTACTAATTCATACGTATCAAGCGGCGCATAAAGTTTTAAATCAGGTTTTAAAAATTGAAAAACGTTTGGGACGTGTTCCAAATCTATCATACGAATACCAATCTAGAGTAATTGATATTGATATTGTTGCTTTTGATGACGATGTTATTGCTACTGAAAAATTACAGGTGCCACATCCTTTAATGCAAAACAGGAATTTTGTTTTGGTTCCCGTTTTGGATCTGAATCTAGATTGGAAACACCCTGTTTTACATAAAAATGTTTCGGAGTTGTTGGCGTGTACTCCAGACACAAGCGCTTGTGTATACGTACAAGATCTTGATGAACCGTTGCGTAACATTCCGCTAGAGCGCTATAATTATGTAGCTTTTGAAGGGAATATAGGCGCAGGAAAAACAACCTTAGCATCAAAAATAGCGGAAGATTTTAATGCTAAAACAGTTTTAGAGCGATTTGCTGATAATCCTTTTTTACCCAAATTTTATAAAGATCAAAACCGTTATGCTTTTCCGCTGGAAATGTCTTTCCTTGCTGATAGGTATCAACAATTATCTGATGACTTGGCGCAATTTGATTTGTTTAAAGATTTTTTAGTAGCGGATTATCATATTTTTAAATCGTTGATTTTTGCTAAGATTACACTCGCTGAAGATGAATACCGCTTGTATCGCAACTTGTTTGATATCATTTACAAAGAAATGCCTAAGCCCGATTTATACGTTTATTTATATCAAAATTCAGAGCGCCTGCTGCAAAACATCAAGAAAAGAGGACGCAGTTATGAGCAAAAAATCCCAGCCGATTATCTAGATAAAATAAATAGTGGTTATTTAGAATACATTAAATCTCAAACAGATCTCAATGTTTTGATCATTGATGTGTCTGATAGAGATTTTGTTAAAAATCAAGAAGACTACTTGTTTATCTTGAACGAAATTCAAAAGAAGATCAAAAACTAAAGTGCAAACGACCTCGTTATAGTGCAATTACAATTGGTCAATCCATAATTCTTTATATATTGATTTGCAATACAAAACTACATCTGGATAAAATTACCGCAACTGCAACAACTAAAAGCCCAAGACATAACGTTGCATAATTCTCATATTATTTTATCTTATATTTCAAATTGTCAAAAAAGCGTTCTATCAATCGGCGGTCTTCGGTAATGATTTCTGCTGTACCATTTGCCTCGGCATGAAAGTTCAAAACTGTGCCGTAGTTAGTTTTCAATCCATCAGTTAAATGCACTTGTACCAAATATGCGTTTACTTTATTTTCCTTGTTCGATAAAGTTTGTTCATTAGTAGCCAGTGATATACGGCTGACTTTTCCTTTAACTGAACCATATTCATTATAAGGATAATTATCTAGTTTTATGATTACGTTTTGCCCTACTTTCAATTTGCCTGAGCCTTGTTCGGGTAAATTTACTTGCCCGATAATTTCATTCTTGTCAGGAATAATTTTGAATATTTCTTGTCCTGATTGAATAAAATCGTCATTTTTTAAGAAACTTAAAAAATCGATTCTCCCTGAAATTGGGGCAATAAAAACGTAGGTGTGTTCCCATTTTTTGATGGCATCTAATAAGTCATAATAACTATTGTATAATTTGATAATCAGCTCGGTTTCTTTGTTGGATTTTTCGATGGCTAATAATTCCAACTTATTTTCGGCATCCTGTATTTGATAATCGGTGTTTGTAATTTGCTTGTCAATGGCTTTAAAATCAAGTATCGTATTGGCTTTGGCAATTACGGATTTATCAAAATCAGCTGAAGCCGTCACTTTTTTGCTAAACAAAACAGAATCTCGTTTAAATAATTCCATCGAGTGATTGTATTTGATTTGCTGGTTTTCAAAATCATTTTGCAAAGCGGCAAGAGTTGTCTTTTGCATTTTTAGCAACTTTTGGGTAATTTTTTTTTGAGCCACAAAAGGTTGCTGTTCTTTATAATCCAAAAACTGATACAAGGCACTCAAAAACCCGAAATACGGATTGTTGACATCGCCTAAAGACAAGTTTTCTGGAAAGAAATGACGATGAGCAGCCGAGTTCAAGTTGTAAATTGCAACTTGGTGTAATAAACGGTCCAGTGTTTGAACATCTTTAAGTCTAGCAGAGTTCTTGATATACCCTAAATATGTTCCAGCTTGTACAGTGGCTCCTCCTTCTTTTTGCAATAAAACAAGGTTTCCTGTAGTTGCCGAAACTATTTTTACGGGAGCTTGCCTTGTGTTTAGTGTAATTTGACCATGCAGCACCTCAGGATATTTGATCAACCAACCAAAAATAAGCAATAGCAAAACCAATCCTATGGCGATACCACTCACGGCGATACCGAAACGAACAGGCATTTTTTCTATCAAATGCGCAACTTCTTCTGTTCTGTTTTCGTGTAGGCTTTTGTGAAATTCTTGTTTATCCATTGATACTGTCTCCCATTTGTGTTTTTACTAATTGATAATAATGTCCATTTTCTCTTGTCATCAATGAGTCATGATTTCCTATTTCAGTAATAGACCCATTTTTGAGCACAATAATCTGATCGGCTTTTCTAATAGTGCTTAATCTGTGGGCAACAACAATTACAGTTTTGTTTTTAAAAATGTCCTCCAAAGCGGTTACTATTTTCTGCTCATTTATAGAATCAAGAGAGTTTGTAGCTTCGTCAAAAAACAAATAATCAGGATTTTTATACAATGCTCTAGCAATAAGTATTCTTTGTTTTTGTCCACCACTTAAACCTCTGCCACTTTCTCCCATCATGGTTTGATAGCCTTTTGGCATAGCTTCAATTTCGCTTGCAATGTTGGCTACGGTAACGGCTTTTTTTAAGCGTTCATAATCCACATTTTCATCGTCAAGCACAATGTTGTTTTGAATCGTATCGCTAAAAATTTTACCGTCCTGCATTACGGCACCGCAGCTTTCTCTCCATTGTTTTAGGCTGATGTTCTGTATGTTTAAATTCCCCATGGTCAATTCCCCAAAAGAGGGTTTGTACAATCTAAGGATCAATTTAAGTAAAGTGGTTTTTCCGCTGCCGCTATCCCCCACAATGGCAGTTACTTTTCCTTGTGGAATAATCATCGAAATATTCTTCAAAATATAGTCACCATTGCGGTTGTATTGAAAAGATACATTTCTCAAAAGTAAGCTTTTGTCTTCGGGTAGTTGTATGCTGTTATTGATCTCGTTTTCTTCCTCTTCTTCTAATTCGTGAATTTCATTTAGGCGCAAGAAGCTAATTTTGGCATATTGAGCTGATTGGATAAACGAGATGAACTGCATAATCGGGCCGTTGAGCATCCCGATGATGAACTGTGTCGAAATCATTACCCCAAAGGTAATCTCACCCCGAATAACCGCCTTGGCACAATAAAATGTAATGAACAAATTAGTTAATTGGTTGATGAATTGTGCTCCTAAGTTTTGAGCATTAGTAATGCGTAAAATCTTTTGGTCTATTTTGAACATACGCACCTGAAGGGCTTCCCATTTCCAGCGTTTTTGTTTTTCGTAATTGTTGATTTTTATGTCTTGGATACTCCCAATGGTTTCTATCCAATAGCTTTGATTTTGGCTATGAACGTCAAAATATTCCCAATCTAATTTTTTTCTAAATTGAAGAAAAAACACCACCCAAAGCATAAAAAGTGTACTACCCACCAAATAGATCAAGCATAAAACTGGGCTGTAAATCAATAGGATAATGCCAAAAATGAAGAAGGAAAGAATAGAAAAAACAAAATTGAGCGAATTGTTCATGATAAAATCACGAATACGTTCATGATCTTGCGCGCGTTGAAGAATATCGCCCACCAATTTGTTTTCAAAAAAAGTAATAGGCAACTTCATCAATTTTATGAGGTAGTCCGAGATTAACGAAATATTAACCCTTGAGGTGACGTGGAGCAAAATCCAGTCTCTAACCATGTTGCTCAACAAAATGCTAATGATAATCACTATATTGGCAATCAAGACCAAATCGATAAAATCGACATCGCTGGTTTGAATCCCCACATCGATAACTGATTTTGATACAAAAGGCAAAAATGCCTGTAAGACTGTAACGATGAGCATCACAAAAAACAAGTTCAAAAAACTCTTTTTGTAAGGCGTAAAATAGTCTAAAAAATTCTCTAGCGTTTTGCGGCGTTCCAGTTTATCTTGAACCGAGCGTTGCTTGAAATCAGCCATGGGTTCTATAGCTAAAACAGCTCCCACTTTTTCATTGGTCAACCAGCCATTCTGGAAATCAGCTACAGAATATTTTATACGAGCCTTGGCAGGATCAGAAACCCAAACGTATTGAGAATTGATTTTGTAAACCACTACAAAGTGGCTGTTTTTCCAATGTACAATACAAGGCAAAGGGATACTTTGTAAAGTGTCAAAATCAATTTTAACACACTTTGTTCTCAAACCGATTTTTTCGCATGCATCACTAATGTCCAAAAAACTAACGCCTTCGCGGCTAATACCGCAGAGATCCCGCAAATAGGGCAAGCTATAGAACCTGCCATAATATTTTGCTATGATTTTGACACAAGTAGGACCGCAATCCTTAGCATCGAGCTGAAACTCGTGTGGAAAGTTGAGCATAGAATTTGGGTTTGATTTTTTTGGATGATAAGCCCGCTAGGGTTTAGCTGGCATTAATGTTAATGATTTTTGAGATATTTAAATGACTGATTTAAAATTCACAATACCTCAGATTTTTTTATCCCCTGTTTTACCGCATCATCTTGACCAGATTGATAAAAATAACAAAAAATAAAATTATACATATTCAACTTTTAATTCGGGTTTAAACACCATAAATTTTTTGTCTTATCGCTACAGCTACAATCGCTAAAATAAATGGTACAACGATATATAAAATAATTCTATTTGTATCTCCGCGTTGAATGTCTTCATCTCTTTCTTCAAAATGTTTCATTAAAATCAACATTCTTTTACTGCTATAAAAAAAAAAGAGAGTAGATATCATCAATCCAGGAAATAGAAACTTATTGTCTTGTCTTATGGCTGTAAAAAAAGCAAAGATCTTTTTATTAGTCATGATCATTATTACTTCATCTAACAAAAAAAAATGCATCATAATTGTAAAAAACAACATTCCACTTCCAAATATTCTTCCTCCGATATCGGTACCATTTTTTTGATAAAAATAACAAAAAATAAAATTATAGATATTCATTTTAATTTGGGTTTAAATGTTAGTATAGTCCTCCTCATAGGTAGATTTTATTTAAATCTTAAAGCATGAAATGGGGCTTGCATATTTTTAGTAATATCCTCTTTTGTATTGGACAAATAAAAAAAATACGCATCTGCTACATCATCCTTGTGAATGGTAATTAATAAGCAATATTTATAGTCTGTTCCAAATTCTTTTCCAACTTCAACCATTGTTAATGCTCCCCAATCAGCATTGAATTCTTTCTTCACTGATTCAGGTTCAAACTCGCCAATTTTTGGAAATTTGCCACCCGAAACATTAAAAACGACTGCTTGAAAAGTTGCAGTATGTAATTTATTGGGGTGAATATTTATATCGCCTGGTTTTTTATTCTTTTCTCGCTCGTTATGATTTTTGATCCTCTCGTCCAATGGTCTAATGGCATAGCGAATTTCAAAGTCTTTGGCATTGTTTATAATGGCATATTCATAATTCATTTGTGGGTTCTCAATTACCGGTGTTTCGGAATATTGATCTGGTTGATCAAAAGTCATTTTCGTAATGTTGAGTAAGTCGGTAAATTGTTTCGGTAAATTGTCCGAGGAAAAAGAAGTTAAAACAACAAAACAAAAGCCCGTTATTAAATATTTAATTTTATTCATTGTCATATATTTTTTTTATTGAAAAAAACAGCATTTAAGACTTAAACCTCAATATACCCCATGATTTTTCTATTTCTTCTTTGACCTGATTTTCTTGATTTTCCTTATAAAAAAACAACAATTCAACTCTAGCAATGTTATCTTTATAGACTTCAATTTTCTTACATCTAGGGTATATTCCTAAATACTTTCCATCAACTTTTATGTTGTAAATAATCCCTCGATCCGCATTCATTTTTTTTAAATAGAGTGCTTCTATATCCATCATTTTTGACAAAGTAGTGTCGATTTGTGCAGCAACTGCTTTTGGTGAAAAATTATTCATTTCGCCCTTGGCTATTAAATACTTAGTGATTTTATTAATAGGTTTTGGGTATGCAATCATGGTAATTGTAATCATAGTTTCATTTTCTTCATTAATCAAAGAAAAGTTAGAATCTCCCTGGTCAAAATCTGCATGTATAGAAAAATAACCTGAGGGGGATTTAATTCTAAAATAATTTTCCGGTTTACTAAATGTTAATTGGCATTTATTTAATTCGTATTCGATGCTTTCATCAGCAAAAGATTGTGAATACACGGTGTTAAAGCACAAAAAAAAGTTGAAGCAAAGACCCAGTATATAAATATTTTTTAAAATGATATTATTTTTAATCCCCATAGTTTTATTCATTATTCTTAATCAAGACATTGCTCACTTACTCCATAATACTGTTTCATTCGAGAATTTTGTATTGGTTGAGATACATTTTTTTGAGGATCGTAAATGTTGTTGTAATTTCCATTGATATCTTGAACGGTTGCTGAATGTAAGTCTTCAGGCGCTATACCTGTTAAATCGACTCTTTATGATTTGTAAAACTTGGTTTAGTAATCCTTACTTAAACCTCAACATACCCCATGATTTTTCTATTTCTTCTTTGACCTGATTTTCTTGATTTTCCTTATAAAAAAACAACAATTCAACTCTAGCAATGTTATCTTTATAGACTTCAATTTTCTTACATCTAGGGTATATTCCTAAATACTTTCCATCAACTTTTATGTTGTAAATAATCCCTCGATCCGCATTCATTTTTTTTAAATGAAGCGCTTCTACATCCATCATTTTTGACAAAGTAGTGTCGATTTGTGCAGCAACTGCTTTTGGTGAAAAATTATTCATTTCGCCCTTGGCTATTAAATACTTAGTGATTTTATTAATAGGTTTTGGGTATGCAATCATGGTAATTGAAGTCATGGTCTCACTTTCTTTATTAATCAAAGAAAAATTAGCGCCACCTTGATTGAAATCTGGATGTATAGAAAAATAACCTGAGGGTGCTTCAATTCTAAAATAATTTTCTGGTTTACTAAATGTTAATTGGCATTTATTCAATTCAAATTCGATGCTCTGATCGGCAAAGGATTGTGAATAAACTGTGTTAAAGCACAAAAAAAAGTTCAAGCAAAGACCCAGTATATAAATATTTTTTAAAATGATATTATTTTTCATCCCCATGGTTTTATTCATTATTCTTAATCAAGACATTGCTCACTTACTCCATAATACTGTTTCATTCGAGAATTTTCTATTTGTGGAGAATTATTTTGAGGATTATAGTTTTGAGGATCGTAAATGTTGTTGTAATTTCCATTAATACCTTGAACGGTTACTGAATGTAAGCCTTCAGGCGCTATACCTGTTAAATCGACTCTTTATGATTTGTAAAACTTGGTTTAGTAATCCTTACTTAAACCTCAACATCCCCCATGTCTTTTCTATTTCATCTCTGACCTGATTTTCTTGATTTTCCTTATAAAAAAACAACAATTCAACTCTAGCGGTATTGTCTTTGTAGACTTCTATTTTCTTACATCTGGGGTATATTCCTAAATACTTTCCATCAACTTTTATGTTGTAAATAATCCCTCGATCCGCATTCATTTTTTTTAAATGAAGCGCTTCTATATCCATCATTTTTGACAAAGTAGTGTCGATTTGTGCAGCAACTGCTTTCTCTGAAAAATGATTCATATCTACATTAGCTATTAAATATTTATTGATTTTATTTGTAGGTTTTGGGTAGTCAATCATGCTAATTGCAATCCTAATTTGGTTTTCTTTATTTATCAAAGTAATGAAAAAAGCTCCTTGGTGAAAATCTGGGTGGATAGACGAACAATCACCGACTGATTTAATTGAGTAATAATTTTTAGGTTCAAAGTAGCTTAACATGCATTTATTCAAGTACAATTCGGCATCTTCATCAACATTCGATTGAGCATGTGTATAATTAAAGCAGAAAAAGCAGCTCAAAAACATCCCTAGTAGATAAATATTTTTTCGAAAGATATCATTCTTCATCATTGTAGTTTTATTAATTATTCTTATTCAAGGCACTGCCCACTTACTCCATAGTACTGTTCCATGCAAGAATTTTGTATTGGTTGAGATACATTATTCTGAGGATCGTAAATGTTATAATAATTTCCATTACTATCTTGAACCGTTACTGCATGTAAGCCACCAGATGGTGTTCTATAAACCCCCATTAATTGGTTATCACCTGTAGGATTTCCACATAGATTAATCCAGTCAGCTATATTATTTGGTACGGTTTCATTTAAATTATTAGTACCAAAAAATCTACCCATAAAGTCCACCATGTTTTCAGGAAGAACACCATTTGCCGCAGGTGTACTGTTGTCAGCAGTACCATACAACTTATTATAAGCATCTTCATAAAATTTGCTATCACGAGACGGAGTACCGTACATTGCACTCATGAATCCCATAGTTTGAAAAACACAGTCTGATTTTGGTTGTTGAGAAGAAGACATTAATGTAAAGAATTGTTTTATCGCTTCTGGATCACTAGTTGCCATACCATTTGAAGTAGCTTGCCAAGCACTACTAGAAGAATTAGAATTTGCTTGAGCACCAAATTGAGTCCATGCAAAACCATGTCCCAAACCTACAAAATGATTTGCAAATGGGTTACTATAATTGCCCGTACCTCCACCTTCATAAACTACAGGTAAAGGCCCTAAGCCTGAATAAAAAGAACTATTGTTGTTATAAATGGTAAGCTCACCTGCACCACCCATAAACTCTTTCATTTCGTTACGATCGATAGCATTTGGAATGTCGTTGAATGTAATTTTTGTCTTCATAATATATATGTAGTATTTTAATGCTTATAGTCTTACAAATAAAAAGAAAATACTTTAACCTGTTTACTATAATGCGGCATAAATTATTATATTGCATTATATTTTATCAAGCAATTAAAACTAAATTTGTTCAAAACTAAATAATGGAAATAGGAAAAAAATTAAGAACCTTACGTGCAGAGAGAGGAATCACGCAGGAAAAAATAGCCGACTTACTAACTATTCCACAAGCATCATACTCAAATTTAGAAAATAACAAGGGAAAAATTGACCTCAAAATCATACAAAAAGTCGCCGAAATTTATGAAATGGAGGTAATAGACCTTTTAAAAGAAGAAGGATTTTCATTTCATCAAAAAAACAAAAAAGGAGATAACAATGGTTTGGTTATCAATCAACTTTCGGATAAACTTATAGAACAATACGAAATTAGGTTAAAGGAAAAGGATGAAATAATAGCTGATTTGAAACAATTGATAAAGGAGTTGAAAGATTAGTGGGGTGATTTTTTCTTTTTAAGATATTTAACTTATAATTTCTTTGGATATTATATAAAACAGATTGCCATTATTAAAACGTAATATAAAATTTTAAAAGTACTACCCTTAACTATGTAGGTAATCACACAAGCAAAAAAACAACCCTACAAGGTATGCTAGGTCTTAAAATAAAAGAAAATAATTGTAAAAATTAAATCTATTATTTAGTTCTTTTAGAGATAGTAAAAGGCATGTGATAAATTAAGACCTCTATTTTATCTAACTTATATGAACGTAAATGCCTTAAATGGTTCTAAATAAGGGTTGTTTGTTATTGAATAACACTATTCAAAATAGTAAAACTCAAACAATTCAGTGCATCCCCCTTTTTATTTTAAAGAATTGTTGAACGGGTACACCCAAATCGTAATTAAGAAAAGATAAAAAAAGAAAAGTAGTAGCGGGGGATATTTCAGTTATTAAAAATAGACTTAATTACAAATAGTTGCTAATTATAAAAAAAATCCAGTGCTACAGTTTACAGCATTTGAGAAATCTAACTATAAAAAATCAATACTGGAACTGTTTAAATAAATCCCAAACTACAATTCCAGCACTTACAGATATGTTTAAGGAATGTTTTGTTCCTAACTGAGGAATTTCAATACAACCAGTACATAATGCCACAGCTTCTTGTGAAACGCCATGAACTTCGTTACCAAAGACTAAAGCGTATTTTTTATCTTTTTCAACTTTAAAATTTTGAAGAAAAACAGCATGCTCTACTTGTTCAATAGCTAGAGTAATCACATTTTCAATGTTTAATTTCTCTATAACTTCTAAGACACTATCATAATGTTCCCACGCAACAGTGTCTGTAGCGCCAAGTGCTGTTTTATGAATTTCTTTGTTAGGAGGAGTGGCTGTAATGCCGCACAAATAAATTTTTTCAATTAAAAAAGCATCTGCGGTACGAAACACAGATCCTATATTGTGCAAACTTCTAATATCATCTAACACCAATATCAGGGGTGTTTTTGTAGATTTTTTAAAGGTTTCAATTGATTTACGTTCGAGTTCACTGTTTTCTAACTTTCTCATGGTGTGGAATTATTCAAAAAAAAAGCTTCCAATTTTAAAGGAAGCTTAAGAGTATTTGTTGTAAAAAGAATTAACTTTTTGATGTTTCAGCTGCTAAAACGTTTCCTTTGATAGTAAGTGTTTTAGTAGGAACAACTGCGTTTGATGTTAACGTAATTGTTTTTGTAAACGGCTGTCCTCCTCTTGAAGTGTCATATTTCACTCCAATAACTCCTTTTGCTCCAGGAGCAATAGGCTCTTTAGGGTAAGTAGGAACCGTACAACCACATGATCCTTGAGCATTTGTAATGATCAATGGTTTGTTTCCGTTATTTGTAAATACAAATTCTCTTCTTCCATCAGAGTTGTGAGCAACAGTACCATAATCAATGGTTTCACTTGCAAAAAGCATTCCTGCTCCATTTACTTTCGTAGTAGCAATTTTAGCTTTTACAGCTTTCAATTTTTTTGTAGTTTCTTGTGCGTTCATACCTGTTATCCCAAAGGTAACTAGCATAGCTAAAGCAATTATTTTTTTCATGTCAGTATAATGTTTAATTGTAAGTACAAATTTAAATAAAAAATTATATGTTACATCTAAAAATTATATTAAAATGAATACTTTAGTTTGAATTGCGTTCAATTTTGTTTAAAAATCTATAAATTCGCCTAAATTTTAATTACCAAATACCTCAAGAAAAGTGGCGTCAAAAGATAAAATAGTCAAGGAAACACCATTGATGAAACAATACAACGAGATAAAAAGAAAGTACCCTGATGCTTGCTTGCTATTTCGTGTGGGTGATTTTTATGAAACCTTTGGCGAAGATGCGGTTCGAGCCTCAAAAATTCTTGGAATTGTTTTGACCAAGCGTGGCGCAGGATCCGAAGGAGAAACTGCCTTGGCAGGTTTCCCGCATCATTCCTTGAATACCTATTTGCCTAAGCTTGTCAAAGCAGGTTTGCGTGTAGCAATTTGCGATCAGCTCGAAGATCCTAAAATGACCAAAACCATTGTAAAACGTGGTGTTACGGAACTCGTCACGCCTGGAGTTTCAATGAACGATGAGGTTTTGCAATCTAAAACAAACAATTTTCTTGCGGCAATTTATTTTGCCAATAAAATCATAGGGATCTCTTTTCTGGATGTTTCAACAGGAGAGTTTTTAACCGCTCAAGGCAACGCCGAATATATAGATAAGTTGCTTCAAAATTTTAGTCCAAGTGAAGTTTTGATTCCAAAAAATAAAAAAGGGGAATTTAAAGAAGCTTTTGGCGAAGACTTTCATAATTTTTATCTGGAAGATTGGGTTTTCAAGGAAGATTATGCCTTTGAAACGCTTACAAAACATTTTCAAACCGTTTCTTTAAAAGGTTTTGGTATTGAAGATTTGAACGAAGGTATCATTGCATCTGGAGCCATATTGTATTATTTGTCCGAAACGCAACACAATAAGGTGCAACACATAACTTCCATACAGCGTATTGCTGAGGATGCTTATGTATGGATGGATCGTTTTACGATTCGCAACTTAGAGCTGTATCATAGTTACAATCCAAATGCGGTGACCTTGCTTGATGTGATTGATAATACGCTTTCGCCAATGGGTGGAAGGCTACTAAAAAGATGGCTAGCTTTACCTCTAAAAGACAGTCATAAAATAAAAGGCAGGCATCAAGTGGTTTCTTATCTAAAAGAGAATCAGAGTGTTTTGAAGAACATTCAAAACCAAATCAAACAAATATCCGACTTAGAACGGTTAATTTCTAAAATTGCTGCTGGTAAAGTTTCGCCACGAGAAGTGATTTACTTGAAAGAATCTCTAGATGCCATAATTCCCATAAAAACACTTGCTTTACAAAGTCAGCAAGAAGCAGTAAAAGTAATAGGGGATAGCTTACATAGTTGCGATTTGCTTCGCGAAAAAATTAAATCCGTTTTAAATCAAGATGCTCCTGTGGCTATTGCTAAAGGAAATGCTATTGCGCCAGGAGTTCATGCTGAGCTAGACGAGTTGAGAGCCATTTCAACTTCTGGCAAAGAATTTCTAGAGGGTATTGAAAAACGCGAATCACAGGCAACGGGGATTTCATCGTTGAAAATCTCATTCAATAACGTTTTTGGCTACTATATTGAAGTGCGTAATATGCACAAAGACAAAGTGCCTGTGGAATGGATCAGGAAACAAACATTAGTCAATGCAGAACGGTATATTACGGAAGAACTAAAAGAGTACGAAACAAAAATCTTAGGCGCCGAAGAAAAAATTCATAAAATAGAAGTCGAATTATTTGAACAATTGGTCAGCTGGATTGCAACTTACATCAAACCAGTTCAAATGAATGCTAATTTAATTGCACAACTTGATTGCTTGTGCTCATTTACTCAGTTAGCTGTTGAGAATAAGTATGTTTGTCCTGAACTTGATGATAGTTTTGAATTGGATATCAAAAACGGAAGACATCCAGTGATAGAAAAACAATTGCCTGTAGGTACGCCTTATATTGCAAATGATGTTTTTTTGGATAGAGAGACACAGCAATTAATAATGATCACAGGGCCTAACATGTCTGGTAAATCAGCAATATTAAGACAAACCGCCTTAATTGTACTTTTGGCGCAAATGGGAAGTTTTGTCCCTGCCGAAAGTTTACGAATGGGAATTGTAGATAAAATTTTTACAAGAGTAGGGGCAAGTGATAACATCTCTATGGGTGAGTCTACTTTTATGGTTGAAATGAATGAAACGGCATCTATCTTGAATAATATTTCAGATCGAAGTTTAGTTCTATTAGATGAAATTGGTCGAGGAACCAGCACCTATGACGGAATTTCGATTGCTTGGGCCATAGCCGAATTTTTACACGAACACCCATCTCAGCCCAAAACTTTATTTGCTACGCATTACCATGAATTGAATGAAATGAGTGAGTCATTAACACGCATACAAAATTACAATGTGGCTGTCAAAGAATTAAAAGACAATGTTCTTTTTATTCGAAAATTAGTAAAAGGAGGAAGTGCACACAGTTTTGGGATTCATGTAGCCAAAATGGCTGGAATGCCTCAAATAGTGATTTTAAAAGCCCAAAAACTACTCAAGAAATTAGAGCGTAACCATTCTAGTGATGCCTTAAATGGTACTAAAACCTCAAAGCAGGGATCAATACTAAAAGGAGAACCGGAGGAGCCAATGCAAATGAGTTTCTTTAACCTTGACGATCCTTTACTTGAAGAAATAAAAGAAGAGATCATTAGTCTTGATATTAATACCATAACGCCTATGGAGGCGTTAATGAAACTCAATGAAATTAAAAGAATGTTGACTCGGAAATAATTTAATTTTTTAGTAGCACATTATCAGATTGTTATCTTTTTTGTTTGATTTTTTTGTAAAAAAGACTTGTTTAATCCAATAAATGTCTTAAATTTGCATCCGCAATACAGAACAAGTGTTGTGGTTCTTTTAAATGCAAAATGCGAAAATAGCTCAGTTGGTAGAGCGCGACCTTGCCAAGGTCGAGGTCGCGGGTTCGAGCCCCGTTTTTCGCTCAAACACCTCTTAATGCTCGGATGGTGAAATTGGTAGACACGCTGGACTTAAAATCCAGTGAACAGCAATGTTCGTGCGGGTTCAAGTCCCGCTCTGAGTACAAAGCTCCTTCGTTTGAAGGGGCTTTTTTTATGACCTTTTTTTATTGCTGATTATCTGTGGTTTTAGTTGTTAGTGGGTTAATTGTTTTTTATCTTTTTAATAATATGTATGGGTGCTTTTGTAATTAGTAAGCGGTATAATGAGGAGTATAAATTTGTTTTTACTTCTAGAAAAGGGAAGGTAGTTTTTACAAGTTTGAGTTATGAGTTGAAGTTTGAATGTGAGGAAGCCATTGAGCAATTTAAACTTAAAAGTGATACTGCTGATTTTTTAAAGTTCAAATCTACGTCTGGTAAATTTTATTTTAAGCTCATGCTTGAGGGGAGTCATTTTGCAACAAGTAGAAAGTATACCACGTCCTTGCGTCTTCAGAAAGGTATTGATGAAATTGTACGCTACGCATCGGTATCTGAGACGTTAGATTTTACGTCGAATGATTTGATATTTTTAGAAGATTAAACTAAATATTGTAAACTAAAAAAGAGCGCTTGGAATCAAATCAAGCGCTCTTTTTAATTATGACTGTACTCCAATAAAAAAGCCATCTCGCAAGGCGGATGGCTCTTAAAATTTTTAGAATTGAGTTCTAATTATTTTTTTGCAGCTTCAGTAGCAACTTCAGCAGCTTCAGTAGCAGTAGCAGCAGCAGAATCAACAACAGTTGCAGCAGAATCAACTACAGCAGCAGCAGAATCAACAACAGCAGCAGCAGAATCAACTACAGCAGCAGCATCCTCAGCAGGAGCATCAGCTTTTTTACAAGAAACAACAGTTAATACAGCAACAGCAGCTAAACTTAAAAATACTTTTTTCATCTTAATTTAATATAAAGGTTAATTATTAATTCGTGGCAAAGATATAAATTTTTTAATATGTAAAATATTTTTTTATTTTTTTTTTGAAAAATAATATACTTTTTACCAACACTGTATTTGATTACAATTTTTGTGCCAATTTTAATAAAACAAACGGTGTTTTTCTTGTTATTAATTTTTGAGCAAAATTTGACTTTATTTTGTGTTTAACTTTTTTGTTGTCAATTTTTTACTTTTTTTTGGGTGTACCAGTTTCAACTCATTGATTAGATTTTTCGCCCCAGCGTATTTATCCATAATGAAGAGCACATAGCGGATGTCTACCATGATGTTTCTACAGATACTTGGGTCGTAATAGATATCACTCATTGTACCTTCCCAAACACGGTCAAAGTTCAAACCTATCAAGTTACCACTAGCGTCTAGAGCAGGGCTTCCTGAGTTGCCTCCAGTAGTATGGTTTGTACCTATGAAACATACTGGTATTTTTCCGTTTTCAGCATACTCACCATAGTCTTTCTTTTGATACAAATCGATCAGTTTTTTTGGAACATCAAACTCGTAGTCACCAGGAATGTATTTTTCCATTACACCATCTAAATACGTTATTGGGGTGTACAGTGTAGCATCTTTGGGTTCGTAGCCTTTTACTTTTCCATAAGTAACACGTAAGGTACTGTTTGCATCTGGGAAAATTCTACTATCGGTATTAAGTTCTAATTGCGCCTTCATATACATGCGTTGCAATGCCGTAATCGTTTGGTTGATTTCGTCATACTTAGGAGCTACAAGTGTGTTGTAGCTATCTGCAAGTTCTTTTGCTAAAAGATATCCAGGATCTTTATTTAAATTCGCTAAAACGGTTGGCGCGTCTCCAGTTAATACTTCTTTTAAGCCGTTGAAGCTAGTTAATCTTGAATCGGTGTATATTGATGTAGCTAGACTTTTGGCGTCAATATTTTCTACACTTTTCGGTAAAAATTGTTTTGGGGATTTTGTAGCGTACAATGCTATCAATTGTTCAAAAACTTTTTCGTCAACGGTAGCATTGAAGTTTTTATAAAAATCAGTCAAGCCTATAACTAAATTGTTTTTTCGATCTGTAAAGGCTTGTTCACCTTTTGATTTGTATACTTGTTCTAATTGATACAATCTGAAGGCGGTACTCAATAGTTCAGTATTGCGTTGTACGGTTTCCATAAAGTAATCTCTAGCTAGAGCGTAAGGAGCAATTGCTTTATAGTTTTTATCAAAATCAGCTAAAAGTGTACCGTATTCTTTTTCTTTACCTGCTTTAGTAACTTTTTGCTGAAAAGCTTTTTCGGCCTCTCTTTTTACTGCTACAGCATTCGATTTTTGAAGTCCTTGGGTTTCGCCAATCCATTTTTTCCAATAGTTAGCAATACTAGCATATTTAGAGGCATACTGAATCTTGATAGCATTGTCTTTACGCATGAATCCGTCGGCTACTTTTAAGGCTTTATCGCGAATTTCAATCTTTGCAGGATTAAGTTCGTTGACAATTTGTTCGATGGCTATAGATGGTAGGTATTCGTTTGTTTTTCCCGGATAACCAAAAACAAGTGTAAAATCATCTTCGGCTACACCGTCAAGAGAAATAGGTAAGAAGTGTTTTGGAGTATAAGGCACATTGTCTTTGGAGTATTTTGCGGGACGATTATTTTTATCGGCATAAATTCGGAACAATGAAAAATCCCCTGTATGACGTGGCCAAACCCAATTGTCTGTGTCAGACCCAAATTTCCCTATTGATGTAGGCGGAGCTCCAACCAAACGAACATCAGAAAAAGTCTCTGTTACAAAAAGTAAGTATTGATTGCCTTCATAAAAAGTACGAATTTTGTTTTCTTGCCAAGATTCTTTCGGGAAAGAGGCACTCAATTGAGTAATGTTTTCTTGAATTTTTTTCTGTTTGTCGGCTTCGTTTGCAAGTGTCGCTGTACCGTCAAGTATTTGCGTAGTTACGTCTTCAATTTTTACCATAAAAGTAACAGTCAAATTTTCGTTTGGTAATTCGTCTTCCATTTTATAGGCCCAAAATCCATCAGCTAAATAATCTTTTTCAACTGATGAGTGCGATTGAATTTGAGAATAACCGCAGTGGTGATTGGTAAGTAATAAGCCTTTTGGGGAAATCACTTCAGAAGTACAGCCACCATTAAAATGCGGCACTGCGTCTTTCATACTAGACTGATTTACATCATAAATGTCTTTGATTGACATTTTCATGCCAAGATTCTTCATTTCGGTTTCATTCATTCCTTTCAATAAAGAGGGAATCCACATGCCGCCTTGTTGTGCTTGTGTTTGAATGACAAATAGTAATAAGAATAATTTTAAAAATTTCATTAGTATATAATTTAGTTTGAAAAAAGTGTGATACAAATTGATTATTAATAGGAACGATAATGTAATTAAAAAGTGTTTTAGTGGCGTTTTCCTTTCCACGTGCCACCATATCTGTAAGTGGGCAATGATTTTGATTTTTCGCAGCAAGATTGACAAACGAAAATCCAATTTTTTCCTGCTTTAATTTGAACCCGAAACATAGTATCGGCTGCTATAGAGCAAATTTCACATATTTTGGTTCTCATTTTATTAGCTCAATAGATTCGCTTCATTTTTAAAAGTAAAACTAACTTTGAAAAGGTTTCTAAAAACGAATCGGCTTAGTAAAACTTTTAAAAAGTCCGTGTTTGATTATTTTATTAGCAATTTCAATCGGTTTTAAGACGCATTAATTTTCGATTATGCATTTCGAAACCGCTGGCAAGATACAATTTTTGTGCTTTTGTATTGTGTGGTTCTACCTCAAGATAGATCAGTTTTAACGATAATTTAGGGCTTTCGGCTTTTATAAAATCTATGGCTTTGCTGCCAATGCCTTTGCCTCGAGCTGTTTCTGTGACGAATAATTCATCTAAAAAAGCAATTTTTCCTTTGTATTCAAAACTAAACACAAAGGTTAGAATAAGGTAACCTACCACTTGCTCTTGGCTATAGATCAACCAAGCTTTTCCTAACTCTGGATTGTCTATAAATTGATCTAGTAATTCTTTTGTCTTTTCTGTAGCAATAGGATAACCGTCAATGGCGTAAAAATCAACCATCAAAGCACTCACAGTATCTACATCTTGTTTATCTATTGGTTTAAAGTGAATCATATTGTTCTATTTAGTAGCGTAAATGTAGTTAATATCGAATTTGGTCTTGCCATAACCGTTCGTCATTTCGTTACAACCGTTCGTCATTTTTCGGCAAAACAACAGCAGAAGCCGTTCTATATTTGTCTAATCAAAACAAATAAAAACAATTTAAAACAAATAAAAATGAGAACAGAAATTTTAAAAAAAGGGTTAGTTGTAGTAAAAGCAGTATTAGGTTTTATAGTAGGCTTTGCACTGTATTATCTAGTTAAAATGTTAATCGGCTAAACTCAAATTGGCGTAGGCAATTCTATCATCAATCAATCAATCAATCAATCAATCAATCAATCAATCAACATCTATGGGACAATACAAGGCAAACTCAATAAATTCTCAAAATTTCAATTTAACATTTGACAATCAGAAAATTGGGGAACTAATTTATGAAAAATGGTATTCTTTCAACGCTGAAATTTTAATGTCTGACGGTGCAAAATATCAACTTGAACCAAAAGGTTTTTGGGACTCTAAAATTGAGTTAAAAGACGGCACAAAAGCTTTATTAGAATTTAAAATGGGTTGGAAAGGAATAATTATCAAAACCTTTTTTGATAACAAAGAAGATACTTTTTTACTAAAACTTAACGGACTTTTGAGTAGTAAGTTTGTTTTAATTGACACAGACAAAAGAGAGTTAATGGCTGCTGAAACTGATTTTAAATGGAATAAACTTAACTATGACTATAATATTGAAACAACCCAAAACTTCGACAAGTTTGACAATAAGGAATTATTAATACTTACAATATTGCACTGCATAAATTACTATATGACAATTTTTGTATCAGCAGGATAAAATGACAAAAGAAGCACAAAAAATGCCCGAACCGCTAACAGCCGTTTGGCGTGATTGGGGTTTTGGGCTGAATTTAAGGATAGATTTGTGTTTGGAAAATTTGTGTTTAACCGAAAAATCCCGCATCTATAATCCCCAACCTCGCCAAGCGCCAGAACCTTAAAATGTTAATTGCCTAAACCAAATTGGCGTAAGCAATTCTATCATCAATCAATCAATCAATCAATCAATCAATCAATCAATCAGGAATAAAAAAGTATGAAAACAGAAATTTCAAAAAAAGGGTTAATTATAATAAAAGCAGTTTTTGGTTTTATAATAGTTGTTTTGCTGGTTTATTTAATGAAATTAATAATAGTCTAGAAAATAGATCATCAATCAAAATCAATCAAAATCAATCAAAATCAATCAAAATCAAATCAATTGAAATCATGAAAAAAAACATCATAGCACTTGCGCTAGCAATAATGGGATTATCAAATGTCAATGCACAAACAGCTCAACCAGAAACAAAGAAACCTGGCGATATTTCATTGCCTTCGTCTAAAGGAGCGCTAGAAAAATTAGCCTCTTTTGACGATGGAAATTACAAATATTCCGTTGAAGATTTCTACACAAAACCAAAAGCAAGAACGTTTAGATTATCACCTGACGGATTACGCATGTCTTATTTTCAAAAAATGGATAACGGCAAAACCAATGTGTACGTAAAGGAGATTAAAACAGGCAAAGTTTCGCTAACAATAGAGGAAAAAGAAGAACTCATCAAAACGTATTTTTGGTTGAATAATGAGCGATTAATTTATGCAATGGATAAAGGAGGAAATGAAAACATACATGTTTATTCTGCCGGTATTGACGGTTCTGCTCCAATTGATTTGACGCCTTTTGACGGTGTACAGGCAGAAATTAATACGGTACTAAAAAATCAAAGAGATTTTATTATCGTTTCTATGAATAAGGAAAACAAGCAACTTAAGGAACCTTATAAAATCAATACCAAAACGGGAGCTATAGAAAGATTATATGCCAATACGGATCTTAAAAACCCAATACTGGTCTATAATTTTGATCAAGATGGTAATCTAATAGGCTTTGTAAGAGTGGCTAATGGAATAAGTATGCAGTATTACTATAAGCCTTCAGGTGCTAACGATTTTAAATTGTTAAAAGAATTTGAATCTACAGAAACCTTCACATTTGTTTCTTTAAATTACCAAACGCCCAATCCAGATGATGCTTATGTAATATCAAATTTAGAATCTGATAAAACACAAATTGTTTTGTATGATTTGAAGCAGAATAAGATGATTAAAGAAATTTATTCTAACCCGACCTTTGATTCTAATATTCTAGGGCTTTCTGAAAAAAGAAATTTTGAAGTGGACTACGTTGGTTTTAACGGAGAAAAAAACACCATCATCCCAATAAGTAAAACTTTTAAAAAGATATACGACAACATACAAAAGGAATTTAAGGATGCGCAATTTACAATTGTTTCCCAAAGTGATGATGAAGAAAAAATGTTGATCATTGTTTCTAGTGATAAATTTTACGGGAAATATTATCAGTACGATTCAAAGTTAAATAAATTAACTTATATGTTCGATTTGATGCCAAAACTAGAACAAAAAGATATGGCTGTAATGAAGCCGATTTCTTTTAAAAGTCGTGACGGAATTTTAATTTACGGGTATATCACCTTGCCTAAAGAGGCTTTAGAAGGAAAAAAGGTACCTTTAATTGTTAATCCGCACGGTGGCCCACAAACGTTAAGAGACAGTTGGGGATTTAGTCCAGAAGGACAATTATTTGCGAGTCGTGGCTATGCTACTTTACATGTAAACTTCCGAATTTCAGGAGGATACGGAAAAGAATTTTTGAAAGCAGGATATGGTCAAATTGGACGTAAAGTGATGGATGATCTTGAAGATGGGGTGCAATATGTATTGACACAGGGATGGATAAATAAAGATAAAATTGCTATTTATGGTGCAAGTCACGGAGGATATGCTACTTTGATGGGATTAGTAAAAACACCTGATTTATATGCGTGTGGAGTGGATTATGTGGGAATTTCAAACATTGAAACTTTTTTTAGTTCTTTTCCTGAATATTGGAAACCTTATACAGAAGCGACAAAGAAAATTTGGTATGATTTAGACAATCCTGCACAGGCTAAAATTGCCAAAGAGGTATCGCCTTTTTATCAAGTCGATAAAATCAAAAAGCCTTTGTTTGTAGTTCAAGGTGCAAATGATCCAAGGGTTAACATTGGAGAATCAGATCAAATTGTGACTGCTTTACGCAAAAAAGGATTTGAAGTTCCTTATATGGTCAAGTACAATGAAGGTCATGGTTTTCTTAGAGAAGAAAATCAAATTGAGCTTTATAAATCAATGCTTGGCTTTTTTGCACAACACTTGAAGTAGTAAAAATTAATTTGAAAAAGTTTACTTTTGGCGGAGTAGTTGTACTTCGCCAAAAGTTTTAAAAGGAATATTTTAATTTAAAACCCAAAATGATGGTAAAACTAATTTTGATTACAGTAATAAAGATTGCTGAGTACTTCACAGCACTAATTTCATAATAAAGCAATGAAAACGAATTCAATAGAAAAAATATCAAAAAGAAAATATACGTTTTGGATCATTCAAATTGTGATCTGGACCATTATATTTGGATTTATATTTCTGCCTTCAATACTAAATCCCAAAAGCAATGTATTAGGATACGAAACATGGCAACTCCTTTTAGATTATTTTTCTCATACGGTTGCAATACTTTCGATAACCTATGCAGTTCGTTACTTTTTTAAAAAGTACATTGATTTTGAAAGTTTTTCTAAGAAAGATTTTTTTAAGTTATTGCTTGTTTTTTTAGTATCAAGCATTCTGTTTTTTGTGTTCGTTAATGGATATAATTACTTGATGGCCACTTTTGTTTACGACAAAGCCGAGATTATCGATCATCCTAGCCAAAATCTAAAAGCTGGTGCGCTTGTTATGTTGACAGTTGCATTTTTGTTTTTTATATGGATGATTGCTTACACCGTAATTAAAACAATTTTCTTACTAAAAGACAATAAAATGAATCGGTTAGAATTAGAGTCTACCCTCAAAGAGTCACAGATTAATGCTTTAAAAGGACAAATTAACCCGCATTTTATGTTTAACAGTCTAAACAATATTCGCGGTTTGATTCTGGAAAACCCAATGAAATCAAGGGAAATGATCACACGATTGTCTGAAATGCTGCGATATTCTTTGACAAAAAGCGAGGTGAATACCATTGCACTTGAGGAAGAAATTGAAATGGTTGAAAATTTTATCGCCATTTCAAAAATTCAACTCGAAGATCGATTGCAATTTATTTCAGAAATTGAAGAGGAGACTTTAAAATTGCCAATTCCGCCCATGATCATTCAAATGTTGATTGAAAATGCTATAAAACATGGAATTTCGCAACTAAAAAACGGTGGCATTTTACTATTGAATATCAAAAAAGAAAATACCGATTTACATATTCAAGTTAAGAATACAGGTAATTTATCGCAACAAACAGGAACTACACAATTAGGTCTTAAAAACATTCAAAGAAGACTGCAATTGATTTATGGCGACAGCGCTACTTTCTCACTAAATGAAGTTGAAAATGAAGTCATTGCTAAAATAACATTACCTATTTCTTAGTAACCGATGAAAAAAATAAAAGCTGTCATAGTCGAAGATTCTCGTTTGGCCCGCAATGAGCTAAAAGAATTAATTAAAAATCACCCTGAAATTCAAATAATTGGTGAAGCCGAAAACGTAGATTTGGGTTTTGAACTGATCAACAACACGCAGCCTGACTTGCTTTTTCTGGACATCAACATGCCTGAAAAAGATGGTTTTGCCTTGCTTGAAATGCTCGATAATGTACCTATTACGGTTTTTACAACCGCCTTTGATGAGTATGCCATCAAGTCTTTTGAATACAATGCGCTCGATTATTTGTTAAAACCAATCAATCCAAAAAGGTTTGCACAAGCAATAGAAAAAGTAAATACCAATTTGATTGAAAGAGCCGAAAAAAATGAGAAGAAACTAGCTTTAGACAATCAGATTTTTATCAGAGATGGCGAAAAATGCTGGTTGGTTAAAATCTCAGATATTTACTTATTTGAAGTTGATGGCAATTACACCAAAGTATTTTTTCAAAATGAAAAAGCTACGATCAATAAATCATTAAACCAAATTGAGGAAAAACTTCCCGAGAAATATTTTTTTAGAGCCAATAGGAACCAAATTGTAAATGTGCAATACATTGGTAAAATTGAAACATGGTTTAGCGGAAATCTTTTGGCAGAACTTCCAAAAGATATCAAAGTGGAAATTTCCCGAAGACAAGCCAGTAATTTTAAAGACAAGCTCAGTTTGTAGTCGCAACAAGTTCAGGTGAATTAAAAAACGATTTTTTTTGGTTTTAATTCGGTTTTAAATTCGACTCACAATCATTTGCGTTGCGCCTTTGTTCATTTGTACAAAAGTGCTGCTCATATGTCCTTTTTCGTGGCGGATGTCCTCATTTCGAATCAAATTTTCAAAAGCCTCATTCAGTTCTTGTTGGTTGTTTATGGCAGTACACGCTTCCATGTTAACCAATGCGATTGCTTCTGCAAAATGCGAATAATTGGAGCCAATAACAATTGGAACACCAAAAGTAGCTGGTTCTAAAACATTGTGCACGCCAGGATTTCCAAAGCCTCCACCCACATAAGCAATATCGGCATAATCGTAGATTTTGGTCAAAATCCCAATGGTGTCAATGATAAAAACGTCATAATCCGCTAGGTTTTTATTTTCTTTTTCAGAGAATAAAACAGTTTTTCGGCTGATGCTGTTTTTGAGTTTTTGAATTTGATAGTCTTTAATATTGTGTGGAGCAATAATAAATTTCACATTCAAAGCAGTCGAGTTAAGGAAGTTTACAATGAAATCTTCATCTTTTGGCCATGAACTTCCCACAACAATTGTAACCGAGTTATCCTTAAATTGAGCAATAAAATCCAGAGTATTATCTTTTTCTAAAATGGTAGCCACACGATCAAAACGAGTGTCACCAGATACGATAACATTGCTTTTACCTAATTGTTGCAAGAGTTTTTTAGAACTTTCATTTTGAACAAAAAAGTAAGTAAAAGCATCGAGCGCTTTTCTATAAAAACCTCCGTACCATTTAAAAAAGGCTTGATTTTCTCTTAAAATTCCAGAAATCAAATACGTTTTTATGTCGCGTTTTTTGAGTTCATTTAAGTAATTCGGCCAATATTCGTACTTGATAAAAAATACCATTTCAGGATGAACTAGTTCAAGAAATTGTTGTGCATTATCCTTCGTGTCCATTGGTAAATAAACCGTAACATCAGCTACAGCATTGTTTTTTCGGACTTCGTAACCTGATGGGGAAAAAAAAGTAAGTACTATTTTATGACCAGGAAACTGTTGCTTGATTTTTTCAATCACGGGCAAGCCTTGCTCATATTCGCCTAGTGATGCTGCATGAAACCAAATGGTTTTGTCGTTTAGTTTTATTTGCTGTTCAAGTTGCGTAGAAACACCTTTTCTGCCGTCTACAAAAAGTTTCATTTTTGGACTAAAAAGTGCCACAATCTTCAAAAGAAAACTCGCAAATAAAACTAATAAATTGTAGATAAAAAGCATGGTTAAAAATTTTGGGCTAAAATACGTTTTCTTTAAATGAATTTCTAACGCATCATTTTTTTTAATTTTAAAGTTAGCGCAGTTTATTTTATTGTATTCCCTGTTTTTTAAGAAACGTTGTATTGGTATCAAGACATAAATAGCTATTTTTGTTCTTCGTTTTAAGAAAGGAACAAGAATGCAATGGCAAGCTTATCTTTCGAACATTAAACTGAAAATCGAAATGAAAAAAATCCAAATGGTTGACTTGAAAAGTCAATATGAAAAAATAAAAGATGTTGTAGATGCTTCTATTCAAGAAGTTTTAGACACTAATACGTATATCAACGGACCTAAAGTACACGAATTTCAAAAATCACTAGAGGAATATTTAGATGTAAAGCACGTAATTCCTTGTGCCAATGGTACTGATGCCTTGCAAATTGCAATGATGGGATTGGATTTAAAGCCTGGTGATGAGGTTATTACTGCCGATTTTACTTTTGCAGCTACTGTTGAGGTAATCGCTTTGTTGCAACTAACTCCCGTATTAGTAGATGTAGACATGTACAACATGAACATCTCTATTGATGGGATTCGTAAAGCCATAACTCCAAAAACAAAAGCGATTGTACCGGTTCATTTATTTGGACGTGCAGCCAATATGGAAGCGATTATGGCTATTGCCAAAGAACATAATTTGTATGTGATAGAGGATAATGCGCAAGCGATTGGCGCTAATTGCAAATTCTCTGACGGTACAAAAAAGAAAGCAGGAACTATTGGTCACGTAGGAGCGACATCATTTTTTCCTTCTAAAAATTTAGGATGTTATGGTGATGGTGGAGCTATTTTTACCAATGATGATGCTTTGGCTCACAAACTACGCGGAATAGTAAATCATGGTATGTACGAGCGATACCACCACGATGTTGTGGGCGTAAACTCAAGACTAGACAGCATACAAGCAGCAGTTTTGAATGCTAAATTGCCTTTATTAGATCAATACGGAAAAGCCAGACAAGATGCAGCACGTAAATATTCTGCGGCTTTTGAAGGGCACAAAAATATAATTGCACCTAGCATTTGTGATATTTGCGACTGTCACGTTTTTCATCAGTATACATTACGAATTATCGATGCAGATAGAAATGGCTTGATGCAACATTTGTTAGACAAAGGGATTCCTTGTGCCATTTATTATCCTATTCCGTTGCATTCGCAAAAAGCATACGCTGATGCTAGGTATAAAGAAGAAGATTTTCCGGCAACCAATCAATTGGTTAAAGAAGTGCTTTCTTTACCAATGCACACAGAATTGGACGATGAACAAATAGAATTCATTACATCGAGTGTTTTAGAATTTTTAAAATAAAGTAAAAAAGACGCTTTGATTAGCGTCTTTTTTATGAAACAAAACGAGCCAGTAAGATATTTTTTATAAAAATTAATAACACATGAAAATACTAGTAACAGGAGGTTTAGGATTTATAGGATCACATACCGTTGTTGAATTACAAAATGAAGGTTTTGAAGTAGTGGTTGTTGATAATTTATCTAACACTTCTTTGGATGTATTAGATGGAATTCAAAACATTACAGGAGTAAAGCCTGCATTTGAAAAAATTGATTTAAGAGAGAAAGATAAAGTTCAAGATTTTTTTAAAAGACATCAGGATATTGCAGGAGTAATACATTTTGCGGCCTCAAAAGCGGTGGGTGAAAGTGTTGAGAATCCGTTGTTGTATTATGAAAACAACATCAGTGCTTTGATTTATCTGTTGCAGGAATTACAACAAAAACCAGAAGCCAATTTTATTTTTAGTTCCTCTTGCACGGTTTACGGTCAAGCCGAAACGATGCCGATTACTGAGAGCGCGTCTATTCAAACAGCGATGTCTCCATATGGAAATACCAAACAAATAGGGGAAGAGATTATTACTGATACAGCCAAAGTAACCAATATCAACGCTATTTTATTGCGTTATTTTAATCCAATTGGGTCCCATCCTTCAGCTGAAATTGGAGAATTGCCATTGGGAGTACCGCAAAACTTAGTGCCTTTTATTACGCAAACAGGAATGGGATTGCGTGCAGAATTATCAGTTTACGGAAACGATTATCCTACGCCCGATGGCACTGCCATTCGCGATTATATTCACGTAGTTGATTTGGCGAAAGCCCATGTGATTGCATTGCAGCGCTTATTGAATAAAAAAAATGAAACCAAAGTAGAGACATTCAATTTAGGTACCGGTACGGGAAGTTCGGTTCTGGAAGTAATTGAAACTTTCGAGAAAGTAAGTGGGAAGCAGTTGCCTTATAAAATTGTAGGTCGACGTGAAGGAGACATCACATCAGCTTACGCAAGTACTGAAAAAGCTAATGAGGTTTTAGGTTGGAAAGCGCAATCAACACTTGAAGAGGCCATGGCAAGTGCCTGGAAATGGGAACAGAAAGTAAGATGACTAGTCCTAAATAATCGATACAGATTATTAAACAAAAATAATTAATTAAACACTTGCTGGATCGTTCTTGCAAGTGTTTTTTCTTTTATAGGTTCTCATCTTAATTTTACTTTGCTGATGCATTTGATTTGGTGTTAGCATATAATTGGAGTAATGAGGTCTTTTTTGATTATAGATTTCAATAGCATCTTTAACCAACAACTTCATAATTGGAAGGTCTTTGTTGAATTTATCAATATCAAATTCTTGTTTTAAAATACCATTTATTCTTTCTGCTACTGCATTTTCATAAGGATCTGAGTTTTGTGTCATGCTACACTTTATAAGGCTTTTCTTGAGTAGTTTTTGATAATCATTTGCACAATATTGCACTCCTCTGTCGGAATGATGTATTAATGATAAATTCTTGTCCTTTCTTAGTTTTATTGCGTTTTCCAATGCTATTAAGCTACTTTCTGTATTCATATTATCAGCTACATTAAACCCCATTATTTTTTTAGAATAAGCATCAGTTACCAAACTTAAGTAACACGGATTTTCTCTTTTTCCAATATAGGTTATGTCTGAAACCCAAACTTGTTCCGGACGTTTTATTTCTAGTTCCAGAATCTGATTTTGATGTTTTCTAAAGCGATGATGCGAGTTGGTTGTAATATGATACGAACGCTTTGGAACAATCAATAAATGATTAGCTCTTAGGATACTGATAAATTTATCTCTTGCGACTTTTAGTTGCTTTAATTCGTTATTTAAAAGAAAATAGAGTTTTTTTGCTCCAATCCTGGGCATCGTATGCCTGATTGTTATAACCATAGCAACTATCTTAGAAGCATTGGATTGTCTTGCTTCTCTTCTTTTTATTTTTCGATAATAAACCTGTCTGTCTATCCCGAACAAAGTACAGGTAAACATTACTGTTTCTTGTTGCTCTTGTTTGAATTGGTCGATTGTTCGGGTGATGAGTTTTTTCTGATGTCAATTTGATATTCTTTTTCTGCAATATCAATCATCATATCAAAGATGATAGCTTTCTTATCCGATACATAAGCTTCTCTCTCTAGCAATGCTTTCTGCTTTTCTAACAACATGACTTGTGCTTCAAGTTCCATTATTTTTTGTTCAGGTGATTTTGGCATATTTGATGGTGTTTGATTATCCCAATCAAAGTTACCAAATTTCCGGAGCCATTGCACAATTGTCGAGCGTGACTGAATACCGTAAACTTTTTTGACTTGCGAAATAGACATCTTTCCCTGCTCTATGTCTTGTACAATCTGTAATTTAAAAGACATCGTGTAGTCTTTTTGGGTACGCTTTAAGTAGCGTGATTCTTGAGGATTTTCCATAAGGATACTTTTTGTGTATCGCTATTTTAGGACGGGACAAGAGCATAATTGAAAAAAGGCAGTCTATGTAGACTGCCTTTTTTATTGATTTATTTTTTTGCTGCTTCTTTCATTTTAGCAGCTGCTTCATCTAATTTTGCTGCACCTTTTTCAAGTGCTTTTCCAGTTTTTGATTGTAAGGTATCTACAGCCTTGTCCATTTTTACAGTGGCAGTATCTATTTTCGCTTCTAATTCAGTACCTACGGCTTCTTTTGCCTCGTCTAATTTAGCTTTCGTTTCTTCTTTACAAGATACTGTTACTAGTGCTAAAAATGCTATTCCTAAAATTACTTTTTTCATATTCAATTTATTTATGTGTTTGTACTTTTAAAGATATAAAAAAATCCTCATAAACACAGGTCTATGAGGAATTTTTATTAGTTTGAAAACGAGCTTAGGCGTTGGCTGTAACTGCTTCTTTATTGATTTTTCCAATTAATCCAGCAAGTACTTTTCCAGGACCAACTTCGGTAAATAAGGTTGCCCCATCAGCAATCATTTGCTGTACAGACTGAGTCCATTTTACAGGAGCAGTCAATTGTATGATTAAATTTTTCTTGATTTCGTTCGGGTCCGAAACGGCACTTGCAGTTACGTTTTGATACACTGGACATATTGGTGTTGAAAAAGTCGTAGCCTCAATAGCTGCTGCAAGTTCTTCACGAGCTGGCTCCATCATTGGGGAGTGAAAAGCACCACCTACTGGTAATATCAAAGCTCTTTTGGCACCCGCTTCTTTCATTTTTTCGCACGCTAATTCAACAGCTTTGTATTCACCAGAAATCACCAATTGTCCCGGACAGTTATAATTAGCAGCAACCACAACTCCATCGATAGAAGCACAAATGTCTTCAACAATTTTGTCGTCTAAGTTTAAAACAGCGGCCATAGTTGAAGGAGTAATTTCGCAAGCTTTTTGCATGGCCAAAGCTCTTTGAGAAACTAGTCTTAAACCGTCTTCAAAAGACAAAGCTCCATTAGCAACAAGTGCAGAGAATTCGCCAAGAGAATGACCCGCTACCATTTCTGGAGTAAAATTTTCTAGAGTTTTAGCCAATATTACAGAGTGTAAAAAAACAGCTGGTTGTGTTACTTTGGTTTCTTTTAATTCTTCGGCAGTTCCTTCAAACATGATATCGGTGATGCGAAATCCTAAAATTTCGTTCGCTTTTTCAAATAATTCTTTTGCAAGTGGATTACTCTCGTATAAATCTTTACCCATACCTGTAAACTGTGCGCCTTGACCGGGAAATACGTATGCTTTCATGTGTTTCTTTTAAAATTTAAAAAAATATGGATAGAATTTACGAATCTATCTCGCTGCAAAAATACTATTTTTTTACAAGCGACAATAGTTTCCTTTTTTTCGGAATAGTACTGTAACGCTTTTTGATGTACGAAGACTAATCTGGTACACAAATAACTTTTCAAAATGAAAAAGACATTTACTTTTATTTTTTTATTTATTTTAGGTTTTTTATTGTTTTATAGCAATTTACCTGTTCTCAATTACGGCTTTACTGGTTTTGCTTTTATTTTGTTGATTCTAGCCGTTTTGGCCTTGCTGTTTTCGACGGGATTTGCTGTTTCAGGTTCTAATAATCAGTTAAAAGTGGTCTCGAAACCCAGTCGTTTTTTAGTATATATAGTTCTTGTAGTTTTGGGGTATTGTACGATTTTGCCCTTTGTAACTAGTTTGAAAATGTTTCGCTCTGACTCGTACCAAAAGTTGCTTGGAGAAGTTAAAAATGGAGACAAAATAACCAATCACATTGCTCCAATTGCAATTGACAAAATTCGTGTTGTTGATGAAGAATTGGCACATCTGCTCGGTGAGAAAATCTTAGGTTCGCAACCGGCTTTGGGTAGCCAAGTAGAATTAGGAGATTTTTGTATTCAAAAAGTAAACAATAGTTTGTATTGGGTTGCGCCTTTATTACACTCTGGTTTTTTTAAATGGTTCAACAATCAAGAAGGAACAGCAGGATATGTTATGGTTTCAGCAACCAATGAGCGTGATGTAAAATTGGTACAAAACGTAGCGGGTAAAGCAATTAAAATTAAGTACCAGCAAGGAGCTTTTTTTCAAAGTAATATTCACAGGCATATCTATTTTAACGGAAATGCCACAGTAGGTTTGACTGATTTTAGTTTTGAAATTGACGATGCTGGAAATCCGTTTTGGATTGTAACTAAATATGCTAAAAAAATAGGTTTCTCAGGTAAAGAAGCTATTGGTGTAGCTGTTGTTAATGCACAAACTGGAGCTATTGTAGAATACTCAATTGGTAAAACACCAAAATGGGTGGACAGAATTCAGCCTTTATCATTTATCGAAGATCAATTGAATGATTGGGGCGAATACGTGCATGGATATTGGAATTTTTCGAATGCGAACAAACTTCAAATTACCGAAGGTTTGACATTGGTTTACGGTAACGACAACAAGTCATATTGGTATACGGGTTTGACATCAGTAGGAAAGGACGAATCCGCTGTGGGTTTTGTATTGGTTGATACCAGAACAAAAGAAACTACTTTTTACAAACAAGGAGGTGCAACTGAATTTGCTGCCCAGAGTTCTGCCCAAGGAAAAGTTCAGGAAAAAGGATATGAGGCATCTTTGCCTATTCCTTACAACATTAATAACATTCCAACGTATGTGATGACTTTGAAAGATAAAGGCGGATTAGTTAAAATGTTTGCTATGGTCGCTATTTCGGATTATACCATTGTAGGTGTTGGAAATACGATGCGTGAAGCATTAACCTCATTTAAGAATGCGTACAACATGTCAGATAATAAGATTAATCCGGGCAATGTGTCAAATAAAAAAATGTTGAAGACCGTCGTTACTAGAATTCAGAATGATGTAAAAAACGGCAACAGCTATTATTATTTTAAAGTAAAAGATTATCCTAATATTTTTGTAGGCTCATCGCAAATTTCGAGTCAGTTGCCAGTAACCATGATTGGCGATACGATCCAAATTTCATTTGATATTGATACAGAGGAAGTAATTGATGTTTCCACTTTTGAAAACATCAATTTAAAAAAGAAATAATTTTGGTTAATTATTTGTAGTGATAAAAGGTTGGATTCAGTTGTGTTGAATTCAGCCTTTTTTGATTTTATTTCTAAGGAGTATTTTAAAAATAAGTCAAAGCACCCGATGGACATTTGTCTACCGTTTCTCTTATTTTTTCAGAGGACGAAGCATCAATTTTTATCCAAGGTTTTTCCTTTGGTTGAAAAACATCGGGATTATTGCGAACACAATTACCAGAATGAATGCATTTGCCAGCCTGCCATACTACAGTCAGTTCACCATTAGTATATTCTTTTGTGATGTCCATTGAGTCCATAATTATATTGTGGTGTTGATTAAAATGTTGTTTTTTAGTATTTTAGAAACGGGGCATTTTTCGGCAATGTTCAATAATCGATGCTTGACGTCATCTTCAATTGTTTGAGGGAAATAAATCGCCCTTGAAATAAATGTAGTAGGTGTTGGACCATCTTCCTGATTAAAATTTAACGCAATATTGATTTCAGGAATGTCCCATCCTTTTCGGTCGATGTACATTCTTAAAGTAGAAAGTGTACACGATGCTAGGGCGGCAAGAAGCGCACTGTAAGGATCTGGTCCTAAATCTTTTCCTCCTATGCTTTCGGGCTCATCCATTATAAGTTGGCCGTTCCTCCAAGTAATTGTGCATAAATATTTTTGGGAACCAATAGTACCTAAAATATCATTCTCTAAAGCCTTTTCCATCAGTAATATATTATTTTTTGAACGTAGTTATAAAACATCTTTAAATTCGGGAGTTTTGTTGAAAACGTGTTTTACAAAATACCAAAATGGAACAACATTAGAGTCTTTATCTCATGCATATGAACTTCTCTCTAACAGCAAATCATTACCAAAACATTTTAACGTCATCGTTTAAATTACGAAGTGCTCCAAATTGAATTCTATAAGGATTGTACCAACTTTTGAATCTAAAACCAAAATTAGCTTGTAACCATCAGTGATCTGAATGTTATCTAGTGCTTGCTTTGTGTAAAACTGTATTTCCTACAGTATATAAATTTAGTGATTTTTATTATACAAATTTAGGCAGATAAATATGAGAGCACTTAATATAGATTGAGAAGCTACCAAAACAAACTTTGGTAGCCTCTGTAAACGTTGTAATTATGCAAATATCAATTGAATTTGTATAACCATGAGCATTTACAAACAAATATCTTTGCGCTTTTAAAATTAGTCAAAAAAATAGCATGAGTCAATTATACAAAGTGGTACTAGCAATGATGATGATAACCACTTCATCATTTGCTCAAATAGATTTCGATAAAGTGATTATTAGGAAAAGCTTGTCGCAAGCATGGGAATTAGATAGTATAGACAAACAAGGAACTTTTAGGTTTGTCTCTTATCGTCCTACTTATATAGCTGCAGCGCGTTGGTCTAGTAAAAAGAATGAAGCACCTTTTAATGAAAGTGGCGAATTTAACACTACCGACAAAAATATTTTTAATAATATCGAGTCTAAATTTCAAATTAGTTTTAAAACTAAAGTGATGGAAGGAGTGTTCAATGGGTTTGGTGATTTATGGGTAGGGTATACTCAAATAGCGCATTGGCAGATTTACAATAAAAAATTATCTAGAGCCTTTAGAGAACTCAACTATGAACCCGAAATAATTTTAAACTTCCCTGCAGATATTACTCTTTTTAAAGGAAAAATCAGAACTTTTGGGGTTATTTTGAACCATCAATCTAATGGGAAAGACATTCCTACGTCAAGAAGTTGGAATAGAATTGTTTTAAACATTGGATATGAATATAAAAACTGGAATGTAAATTTTAGACCTTGGTATCGCTTGCCTGATACGGAAGACGAAAATCCAAATATTACCAAATATGTTGGAGATGCAGAGTTAGAAATAGCGGCACAATTTGGTAAGCACGAATTTTATACGCTGATCAATCATTCGTTTAGTACTTTTGAAAAAGGAAATATTCAACTTAATTATGTATTCCCAATTCATGGCCATTTGAGAGGTCATGCTCAGATTTTTCAAGGTTACGGAGAGACTTTGATTGATTATAATGTCAAGCAAACTACTATTGGAATTGGAGTTTCCTTTGCAAATTGGTAGATCTCTTGAAACTTTTGAATACTTTACAGCTACTCTATTTTACAAGTAATTACTGTCTTGTGACACAACGATGGCTTTTGGAACTATGATTTCATTTTGCTAAAAAACTCAGAAGATATACCAAAATTGGTAACGATGTGTTTTTTAATATGTTTTTTCGATTATAACAGGGTAATCTTCAAAAGTAAAGGGTAGAGAATTTTCGACTATATTGTCATTTATATTGATACTCCAGAATTTGTAAAATTTGTAATGTTCACAAATTGGCCGCTACCGAATAAAATAGTTTTGGCTTTAAAGTGAATAGTCTCTACTTTGGATAGAAATAAGCTTTCTTTTTATGGAGTTAGTGCACTGTATTGGGTAATATTTTGATGAATTAACGCTATTATTTTTGTTCTGTTTTCTTTTTCTCAGGCAATAATTCAAATGATGTTGCCACAAAACGCTGGTTAACTATGTAACCTGTAACTTTGGCTTTCCTTACAGCAGCACAAAATCCATCTTTGGCATGTGCATCGCCGTGAGAATCGATGGAGCTGCCGTCTACAAAATAAGATTTTCCGTCTATGCGAACGGCCAAATCGCATCCGTGACCCGTCATTGCAAATTGGCATTGACCACAAGAAGCTTCCACAATTTTAGATTCTTGGTTTTCTTTTTTATCCTGAGCACTGGCTAGAGTAGCAATAATTAAAAGTGCTATACAAAGTATTTTTTTCATGGTAATAAAGTTATAAAAAAAAACAAAGATACCTGTTTTTTACATTGAATAGTTTTTGAACATGTAAATCCACAACAGTCGCGACAAACGAATATTGAACGAAGCTAAGGCGATTATCACAAAGGCAATAATAGGTATGATTCTCAAATCAAATCTTTCCTGAAAGAAAAACTGAGCAATTCCATAAGTGGCTATACTTTGCGCCACTGTTAGGCCATAATTGACATACATAGCTCCAAAAAAATAGCCAGGTTCTTTCTCGAACTTGTAATGGCAGTGCGAACAGTATTCGTTCATTTTTGGGAAACCAAAAGTAAAAAAGAGACTTTTTTCATTAAAAACCTTTCCTTTTTGACACTGTGGACAATCATTATTTAGGATATGCGCGATAGCGTTTGACATGATATTTATTTTTATCAAAGGTATTTCTAATTCCCATGAATAGTATTTTCTATCTTCGCTACTTCTAGGACAATAAAGACATTTAGATATCATGGCTAAGTATCCCATTTACAATATTCAGCGGTTTAATTGCAATGCAGTCAATAGTAGTTTGTACATCAATACTTTTAAAAATCATTTAATTACGCACAGTTTCGTAGAGGAACCGCACCGCCATAATTCCTATGTTTTAGTATTTTTTACACAAGGCTCGGGGACGCATGAGATTGATTTTGATGTTTTTGACATTCAGCCCGGAAGTATGTTTTTTATGCAACCTGGACAAATTCACCATTGGCATTTATCCGAAGATGTTGAAGGATATGTTGTTTTTTACTCACAGGAATTTTACAATCTTTACTTTGGACAAAAAGATATTGCCAACTACCCTTTTTATTCTGCTGTGGATAATAAACCCGAGCTTGTTTTACAAACTGACGAAAGTCTTGCCATTGTGCCGTATTTTGAAAGACTTATCGAGGAATCACAGTCTACTCAGCCTTGGCAAAAGGATTATATTTTGAATCTTTTGGACTGCATTCATATCGAAATTGCACGTAAGTATGAAAAATCGAATTTGTATCAAGCACATGCCTACAATGTGAAAATTAAAGCTTTTGAAACCGAATTAGAAAAGCATTACAAAACAGAGAAAGCGGCCTCTTTTTATGCAGCCCAGCTTCACATAACGCTGAAACATTTAAATAGAATTTGCAACGAAAGACTCCAAAAAACCACCACGGAGGTTATCACGGACAGAGTTTTACTCGAAGCCAAACGCATGTTGTTTGACAAAGATTTCACTGTAAACGAAATAGCATTACGTTTAGGATATGAAGATTACTCGTATTTTACCCGATTGTTTAAGAAACAAACGGGATTAACGCCTAGCCAATTTAGAACCACCAAAAATTAGTTTTTGGTGGAAATGTTTTGTTTTTTCTTTGTTAGTACCACATAAATAATACACAAACTACAAACAGTATTAATGAAATACAAATAATTAGGCTGTACAAAAGTCACTTCAAGGATTAATAATGTACTGTTTATAATGAGCGCGCAACTAGATAGCAAGAGTAGGGTATTTTTAAATTTCATACTGGCAAATATTTAGATTTTTTGTCTGACGTTTTAATGCATGTACTTATGGGTGAACAGTAATAAAGCTTGCCGCATTCTTGGCTTTTTCTACAACAATGTCAATTGGTGTTTCAAGACTATCATTTACCAAAGCCACACCCATACGTCGGTAAGGTCTTGAAGTGGGTTTGCCAAAGATTCTAAAATCAGTTTTGGGTAAAGCAGCAATTTTTTCTATTCCTGTAAAACTTGGATTTTCAGAGTTTTCTGACGCTAAAATAACGGCACTAGCACCCACTTTTTCTAGTGTAATTTCAAAAATAGGCAAGCTTAAAATAGCACGTAAATGCAATTCGAATTCGTTAAAGTTTTGCGTTCCCGCCAAAGTTACCATTCCTGTATCATGTGGTCTTGGCGATAATTCTGAGAAATAAACACCATCATCAGCCAAGAAAAATTCGACTCCAAAAAGTCCTGCGCCTCCCAAAGCTTCGGTAACTTTCTCAGCCATATCTTGGGCTTCGTATAAGTCTTTGTCGGATATCAGGGCAGGTTGCCAGCTTTCTTGATAATCACCACGTTCTTGACGGTGACCAATTGGCGCACAGAAAAGTGTTGGGTTATTATTTTGTACCACCGTTAATAATGTGATTTCCGAATTGAATTTGACAAATGCTTCTACAATTACTTCTACCACATCGCCACGTGAACCTTCAACGGCGTATTGCCAAGCTTTTTCGATATCAGATTCCGTTTTGATAGTGGATTGCCCTTTTCCAGACGAAGACATCAATGGTTTTACCACGCATGGCATTCCAACTTCGGCTACTGCTTTTGTCAATTCTTCGGCAGTGGTGGCGTAAAGATAGTTGGCCGTTTTTAGGCCAAGTTCTTTGGCGGCCAAATCACGAATGGCTTTACGGTTCATCGTAAAGTTGGCTGCTTTTGCTGATGGCACTACGGTTATACCTTGTTTTTCGTAATCATAAAAACGTTCGGTACGAATGGCTTCTATTTCGGGAACAATAAAATCGGGTTGGTGTTTAGCAACGATGCGGTCTAATGCCTCGCCGTCAAGCATATTAATGACTTCAAAACCGTGCGCTACTTGCATAGCAGGTGCATTTTCATAACTGTCTACTGCAATTACAGTTTGCCCGATGCGTTGTGCAGAGATTACAAATTCTTTACCTAATTCGCCTGAGCCGAGGAGTAGTATTTTCATTTTTTTAAATTGTTTGTTTTTGAGAATTTTGACTCCGTTTTACAATTATTAAACTACTAATAAACGTCAAAATCATTAATAGGAATGATAAAAATAGAATCATTAGTATTGAAAATATAATTTGAGAATAAATCTGTGACCCTAACACAACAGATGTGCCATTAATAAATAGTCCTATTATATATGTTGCGAACAAAGTTATTATAAGTTTTGCACTTACTTGAAATGAAAATTGAGAACAAGTTTGAAAGTAAGATGCTTGTCTTACTGATAAACTTATTTTTTTGGCTGAATTCCAAAAAATAAAAATAATAAATAGGGGGAATAGAATTCCCCAAAAAAGTTGATTTCCGAATAATCCAAAGTCACCTACTGCTATTAAGATTTCAATAAATAATGTTTTCGTAAAGATTAATATTGGAAAAATGGAGCAAATAAAAAAACCAGCGATTATAGAGTTTCTAGTAATGCTATTTTGTGATTTCATTTACATTTGGTTTTGAGAGTAAAGATAAAAAATGGATTTTATTCCCGAGTATTTTTTGCAGATTTGGTATATTTAATTCTATACAGAAATAATAATTTGGTATTTAGTTATTTGAGGAGTTTAGTAATTTGGATAGAAGTTAGTAGTTTAATTCAGATTCAAATTTGTTTTCTCACTCCATTCTAGTTCGTTTGGTAATTCTTTATTACTGAATTCAATATGAATTACTCTGCGTCTTTCGTTATTAGTTGTTTTATTTGATGCGTGAAAAAGTAAAGGTCTCATGATCATTATTCCGCCTTTTTCAACTTCACAGATCTTTTCTGTTTCGTTTTTAAATTCTATATTTTCAACTCTTACGATGCCATTTTTATGTGATTTGTTTAGAACTTTTAGTGCTCCATTTTCTTTGGTTGTTTTGTCTAAATGAATTCTAATGGTGAAATTTTTTTCTAGAATATCTTTAGGAGGTTGAACCGCATATTGATTTTGTTTTAAAGTCCAATTTTCGAAATTATCAACTTCAATTTTTTTGTCAACAGAAATAGTTAGATCTTGATGATAAGCTACAAACCAATTTGATTTTTCTGGTTTATCAAAGTATATAGATTTTGTTATAAAATAATCTTTCCCAAAAGTTGAGTGTATTATGTTAATCAAGTTTTTATTGAAGATGTGGGAAAGTACTTGGGGAATTTCTTTATGAAATTGTCGAATTGCAAATAATTCTTTAGATTTTCTAAAGGTTGAATCAGAAGGTTGCTGGGATGTTTTTTGGTCAATAAATGAAATTATTTCGTCTATTTCAAAATCTGAATAAACATTGTCAATAATCTCAAAACCATCAGAATGTATTTTGTTTGAGTAATTCATTACAAGTTTTTTTTGCGTGAGGGATAGAAGCGGCATCCTTTTGTGAAGCGATAGCGAAACAAAAGATATAGCGCATAGCCCGCTCGCCGCGGCGAACACGCCCAAATTTAATAAAAAAACCGATGCCTTTTTTTAATAAAGCATCGGTTTTGTGTTTTAATGAAAATGATCTTCTTCAATTTCGAATTCAGCGTCTTTTTCCCAAATTTCCATTTCGCAGGGTTTGCAATTGAATTTGAGTTTGTATTCTAATTCGCCTTGTTTTAATACCAAAGGTTCTTTTACCTTTTTGTCCATATTTTCTCGATGGTATTTCGGGCAACGTTCTAATTCGTATTTAATACAATATTTCGTCGTCATCACACGTGATTTCCCAGGATCCCATTGCAATTCAAAGGCTTTTTCGATTTCGGTAACGCCGTGACGCTCGTAGAATTTACGCGCCAGTTTGTTTGAAACATTGTACATAAAATCCAATTTGGTTTCCGGATAAGGATGCGATGTTTTAACCAATTGGTGTTCCTCAACTTTGTAATTAGCCAAACGAATTTCCGACAGTTGTTCGTAAACCGTTCTTCGAATTTCGTTGATTTTGGATATTGGTAAGAACCAATTTTCAGAAAATGCAATTGTAATTTCATCAGCTGTGTAAGGCGTGAAACCTGTTTTGGCCAAGTTAGTTTTGAAGTTTTCTTCAATTGACTCGTTGTTCTTGGTTCTTTCTTTTGGATGTACCAATTGAACCTTGCTCACATTACCATCTTCGTCAGTAGCTTTTAATTCAAAGCCATTTTCTGTTTCGGATAAGTGCAAAGTAGTGCTTATTTTACGAACCGCACTGTCTTCGCGTTCTACAATTTTGATAAAAGCTGCGTCGTTGTTACGGTAAATAAAAGTGCCTTCTTTTAGTTCTTTTAATACATTTGGGTAAGCCAAGCCGTTTTCGACTTTGTTTACATAAATTCCGTCAGCCTCGTTGTTCTCATTGATGTAACACAAACCATCGCCGTTGTGGAGTAATTCGCCGTTCTCTATTTCGTAAGCATTACCCACAGTACGAATTAGTTTCCCAATGTATTGTCCTTTTGATTTTGGACTTTCCCAAGAACCGATAGATTGGTGTCTTTCGTTTACAAAATAATCGGTGTATCCACGATTGAAACTTTTGTTCAAAGCAGAGTCAAAAGTAAAAGTACATTTTCCAGAAGAAGCTTTGGTGTAGTTTTCATTCCCTTCCAAGAAAGCATCTAGTTTTTGACGTAAATAAGAAACATTATTTTTTACGTACACGATATCTTTCAATCGCCCTTCGATTTTAAAGGACATCACGCCGGCTTCTACAAGATTTGGAATTTGATCCGAAACGTCAAAATCTTTTATAGAAAGTAAGTGACTGTTCTTGATTAAAGTTTCGCCGTTACCATCAATTAAGTTATACGGCAAACGGCAGTTTTGTGCGCAGGAACCACGGTTAGCGGAGCGTTCGCCATTGGCCACACTCATATAACAGTTTCCGCTGAATGACACGCAAAGTGCACCGGTTACAAAAAATTCTAACTCAACATCAGCTGTATCAGCGATTTCTTTGATTTGGTGTAAATTCAATTCACGAGCCAAAACGACGCGTTTCATTCCGGCATCTTTCAAGAATTTAATCTTATGAGGATCACGGTTGTTGGCTTGCGTACTAGCATGCAAAACGATAGGAGGCAAGTCCATTTCCATGATGGCCATATCTTGTACAATTAAAGCATCAACTTTAATATCATACAATTGCCAAATCATCTGGCGGCAAGTTTCTAGCTCGTTATCATACAAGATCGTGTTGATAACCACAAAAACTTGTGCATTAAAAAGGTGTGCGTACTCTACTAAAGCAGCCACATCTTCGATAGAGTTGGTAGCATTAGAACGGGCTCCAAATTGTGGTGCACCAATATAAACGGCATCAGCCCCACTATTGATAGCTGCCATACCATGAATTAAATCTTTGGCAGGTGCTAGAATTTCTATTTTTTTCTTCATCGATTTGATGATAAATTAGTTGTTTATTAACACTTTAGTCTTTTTGGTGGTTCCAAAAAAAAAGTGAGCAAAGGTCTAATAAATTATTCAAGATTTCTAATTCGGGAATGGATTTTTTGAGAAATATTTTTTGAAGGATAAAAAATGATCTTTCTCGATTTTAGGCTCATAAAAAAGCCTCAAGTTTCCTTGAGGCTTAGTGTGAAATGGAACTTTGCGTTACTGTAAAACACTTGAGTATTCATTTATAAACCTATTTTGAATACCGTGTATTGAACTGAATTCTTAATTTTTTATAAATTTCACAACATTCATTTTATCGTTATTTTTTATTTTTAATAAATAAACACCATTTTGCAACATGTCGATTCTTATTTTTGTCTCTTCATTGCTTATTGGTTGTGTTAATACCTCTTTTCCAGAAATATCATAAATATACGCTAAACATTTATTTAATAATTCTGTGGTTTTTATAATTAAAAAATCATTTGCAGGATTGGGATAGAAGATAAAACTAATATCATTGAAATTTTCGTTGGTATTTAGTGTTTCAGCTTTTGTACAGGTTGATTTTGATAAAATTTGATTTCCATCTTTTACTATGTATATATCATAACAGTAAACGTTATTTTCTACTATTTCCGTATCTAATAAATATAAGTCTGTTACTCCCTCTTTAAATAATATATTGTTACGGTAAATATTGTAAGAGTAGTTTTTGCTACTATTAACATTGCTAGTATTGTTTGTTTTTTTGTTAGAAAATGCTGATTTTTGAGTATCTTTTTCAAACTTTGAAATAAATGTAAAATCAGAATCTGTGAATAATGTTGCTCCAGACTTAATATTTTTTGGATTTATCTTATAAGTACTCGACCCATGTTGTATTTCAAAATAAATTTGATTCCCAATAGTGTATCCAGGAGTAATTGTAGAGTTAAAAGCACATTTGTCTATGTTAGGCTTGCAATTGAAAACGTATAATGAATCATTCTTACTTGAATATACAATAGAGCTTACGATTGTTTTACCTTTAAGAGTAGGGGTGTTACAGTCTGTAGAATTGATTCCGTTTTGATCGTAAACATTAATAATATCTCCATCTGATAAAAAATCAAATGCAGACGCTTCAACAACTACTGTATGGTATTGACCCCAACCCCAATTAACAATTATAGTCTTATCATCAAGAACTTTAGATTTAGAGTTAAAATCAATTGCTGATATTTTATAGAACAATCTATTAGTTAGGTTTTTATTATCCGATACATTAGATTCAATGATGTAATCTCCTCCCTTTGTATAAGTGTTTTTTGTATTACCGTTTAATTCTGAAGAGAAATCATAAACTTTATCACCATCGTAATCCCATTTGTAATTTTTTATTGTGCCATCTTGGTCAGTTGCAGTAGAAGTAAAAGTCACCTCAAGCGGAACTTCTCCTAATAGAGGAGTAATAAAATTATTTACGACAGGAACATAATTGATATCGCCTTTTTCTGCCATAAGCAAAGGACTGTAAATTACTTCTCCTCTGTTTATATCGTCAAATTTATCAAATATTTTTTCACTTATAACACCAATATCTATTGTTCCCCACCAGTTTTGGGTTGCAGAAAGGTTATTTGAGGAAAGATTTTGAATGTTAAAGGTATTGTTTTGTAAAAAGTTACTATTTGTAATGGTTAAATTACCATTGGTATTAACTTTTATTCCAATGTTCATTCCTGATATGGTACTTTGATTTATAGTATTCGTTCCGTATAGTTCTAATCCTGTGTTATTTCCAGAACCTCTTATCGAAGTTTCATTCATTGTCAAATTATTGCAGGATAAAATAATATTGGCTTCGCCAAATATCACGCTTTTATTAATGGATACGTTATTTGCTTGGCTCAAATTCATAGGTAAGTTTGTGATTTGGCTATTATCAATGCTTATATCGTAGTAGTTATTTGTTGGAATAAAACTGCCTCCTTCCACTATACTGTTTTTGATATTGAAATTTGCTCCGCAACATCCTATTTTCCATGTCGTATTTTTTACATTACAGCCATCAAGCCAGATACCTGAATTGTATGAATCTGAAAATAAAGTAGCGTTGATTAATTGCATGTTATTCAGCGATATTTTTTCACTTCTTGGGTATTCTCCCAATATCTGTCCTGATTCAAAACTACCATTGGAAAGTAACAACTCGGCACCAGTTTGATATCCACCAGTAAGTATGTTGGTGTTTATCATTTGTAAATTATCTATAGTTAATTTTCCAGTGTTTTTGTCTCCTTGCTGGAATTCGGATTCATTGCCTACTTGTATGCCGATATTTCCGTCCAGCATTTTGATATAGCTGAGTTTGTGTGTAGCTAGATTAGTGGCTGCAAAATTCAGGAAACGTTTTCCTTTTTTCATGCCGCTTACATCGCTTCGAAAAACGATAGTATTAGGTTGGGTTCCGTTGGCTTCAAGTCTTCCTTTTACTAGCAATTCATAATCTCCAGTATAACGAATTTCTACACCGGGTTCTATTGTTAAAGTTACGCCTGAGGGAACTTGAACATCACATAATATATAATATGGACTTAATGCTTTTGTCCAAGTTGCATTTTGAGCAATTAAACCGCAAACTCCAGTTCCTGCATCTAATACTCCCATTCCGCTAAGGTTGACAGTACTTGTGTTTTCTTTCGAGTTATGATTTAAAGTTAGGGTTGTGTTTACTTGTCCTAAATAGACTGGTTTAAAATTAACCGTTAATTCATATACTTCGTCAGGTTTTATGGTAAAACTTGTATTGTCTACAGAAAACAGACTACTATTCAAGGTAATATTACTGATTACCAAATCCGCTCCTCCCTTGTTTGTGATTAATATTTTTTTGCTGACAGTGTTGTTTAATTGAACAACATCCATGTTTATATTTGTTGTAGATAAACTGATTATTGCGGAGGGTGCTCCAGCTATGGAGTACCAGCTTTCATGGCCTTCAATTTTGTCATTTACCCCATCGGCTGATAAATCATGGGCAGTTACAGCAATGATGTCGTTAATGATTGTACTGGTTAAAGTATATGTGGTGGCATTACCAGCATTAATGACATTTGTAAAATGTATGCCATCGGTAGAGCCATAATAAATTTTATAACCAGAAATGTCCGTTTCAGTGTTGGCGGTCCATTTTAATACAACATTGCTGCCATTGGTAATCTTAACCACATTTAATGGTGGGGTTATTGGCGCAGTTGTTTTTGAATCTGTTAATTGGTTGGAAAAGTTTATTGTTCCTTTATTTATATCATCATTCTTGTCCCATAACAATTTGTTGATGTCTGTTATGTTATTTGTTCCCCACCAGTTTTGTGTAGCAGTAAGGTTATTTGAGGAAAGATTTTGTATGTTAAAGGTATTGTTTTGTAAAAAGTTACTATTTGTAATGGTTAAATTACCATTGGTATTAACTTTTATCCCAGTGTTCATTCCTGATATGGTACTTTGATTTATAGTATTCGTTCCGTATAGTTCTAATCCTGTGCTATTTCCAGAACCTCTTATCGAAGTTTCATTCATTGTCAAATTATTGCAGGATAAAATAATATTGGCTTCGCCAAATATCACGCTTTTATTAATGGATACGTTATTTGCTTGGCTCAAATTCATAGGTAAGTTTGTGATTTGGCTATTATCAATGCTTATATCGTAGTAGTTATTTGTTGGAATAAAACTGCCTCCTTCCACTATACTGTTTTTGATATTGAAATTTGCTCCGCAACATCCTATTTTCCATGTCGTATTTTTTACATTACAGCCATCAAGCCAGATACCTGAATTGTATGAATCTGAAAATAAAGTAGCGTTGATTAATTGCATGTTATTCAGCGATATTTTTTCACTTCTTGGGTATTCTCCCAATATCTGTCCTGATTCAAAACTACCATTGGAAAGTAACAACTCGGCACCAGTTTGATATCCACCAGTAAGTATGTTGGTGTTTATCATTTGTAAATTATCTATAGTTAATTTTCCAGTGTTTTTGTCTCCTTGCTGGAATTCGGATTCATTGCCTACTTGTATGCCGATATTTCCGTCCAGCATTTTGATATAGCTGAGTTTGTGTGTAGCTAGATTAGTGGCTGCAAAATTCAGGAAACGTTTTCCTTTTTTCATGCCGCTTACATCGCTTCGAAAAACGATAGTATTAGGTTGGGTTCCGTTGGCTTCAAGTCTTCCTTTTACTAGCAATTCATAATCTCCAGTATAACGAATTTCTACACCGGGTTCTATTGTTAAAGTTACGCCTGAGGGAACTTGAACATCACATAATATATAATATGGACTTAATGCTTTTGTCCAAGTTGCATTTTGAGCAATTAAACCGCAAACTCCAGTTCCTGCATCTAATACTCCCATTCCGCTAAGGTTGACAGTACTTGTGTTTTCTTTCGAGTTATGATTTAAAGTTAGGGTTGTGTTTACTTGTCCTAAATAGACTGGTTTAAAATTAACCGTTAATTCATATACTTCGTCAGGTTTTATGGTAAAACTTGTATTGTCTACAGAAAACAGACTACTATTCAAGGTAATATTACTGATTACCAAATCCGCTCCTCCCTTGTTTGTGATTAATATTTTTTTGCTGACAGTGTTGTTTAATTGAACAACATCCATGTTTATATTTGTTGTAGATAAACTGATTATTGCGGAGGGTGCTCCAGCTATGGAGTACCAGCTTTCATGGCCTTCAATTTTGTCATTTACCCCATCGGCTGATAAATCATGGGCAGTTACAGCAATGATGTCGTTAATGATTGTACTGGTTAAAGTATATGTGGTGGCATTACCAGCATTAATGACATTTGTAAAATGTATGCCATCGGTAGAGCCATAATAAATTTTATAACCAGAAATGTCCGTTTCAGTGTTGGCGGTCCATTTTAATACAACATTGCTGCCATTGGTAATCTTAACCACATTTAATGGTGGGGTTATTGGCGCAGTTGTTTTTGAATCTGTTAATTGGTTGGAAAAGTTTATTGTTCCTTTATTTATATCATCATTCTTGTCCCATAACAATTTGTTGATGTCTGTTATGTTATTTGTTCCCCACCAGTTTTGTGTAGCAGTAAGGTTATTTGAGGAAAGATTTTGTATGTTAAAGGTATTGTTTTGTAAAAAGTTACTATTTGTAATGGTTAAATTACCATTGGTATTAACTTTTATCCCAGTGTTCATTCCTGATATGGTACTTTGATTTATAGTATTCGTTCCGTATAGTTCTAATCCTGTGCTATTTCCAGAACCTCTTATCGAAGTTTCATTCATTGTCAGATTATTGCAGGATAAAATAATATTGGCTTCGCCAAATATCACGCTTTTATTAATAGATACCTTATTAGCCAGCCTTAAATTCATAGGTAAATTTGTGATTTGGCTATTATCAATGTTTATATCGTAATAATCATTTGTGGGAACAAAACTGCCTCCTTCCACGACACTGTTTTTGATATTGAAATTTGCTCCGCAACATCCTATTTTCCATGTCGTGTTTTTTACATTACATCCATCAAGCCAGATACCTGAATTGTATGAATCTGAAAATAAAGTAGCGTTGATTAATTGCATGTTATTCAGCGATATTTTTTCACTTCTTGGGTATTCTCCCAATATCTGTCCTGATTCAAAACTACCATTGGAAAGTAACAACTCGGCACCAGTTTGATATCCACCAGTAAGTATGTTGGTGTTTATCATTTGTAAATTATCTATAGTTAATTTTCCAGTGTTTTTGTCTCCTTGCTGGAATTCGGATTCATTGCCTACTTGTATGCCGATATTTCCGTCCAGCATTTTGATATAGCTGAGTTTGTGTGTAGCTAGATTAGTGGCTGCAAAATTCAGGAAACGTTTTCCTTTTTTCATGCCGCTTACATCGCTTCGAAAAACGATAGTATTAGGTTGGGTTCCGTTGGCTTCAAGTCTTCCTTTTACTAGCAATTCATAATCTCCAGTATAACGAATTTCTACACCGGGTTCTATTGTTAAAGTTACGCCTGAGGGAACTTGAACATCGCCAATAATCTTATATGGACTTAGTGCTTTTGTCCAAGTAGTACTAAAACTAATATTTCCTTGTACGTTAACTTGTGCAGAAGCAACATTAATTAGACTAAAAAGTATAATAGTACTTAAAATTGTTTTCATTGTTTTCATATAAAGAGAGATCTATTTAAGAAAGGAAAAATAAATTTTGAAAGAGGTATAATCTACTCGGGCTAATTTCATAAAATTGTATTTCTATGATTAAAAACACCTCTTTGTTATTAAAAGACAATATTACAGAAATTTCCTTGTATTAAAAAGGGGTCATGGTAAAATATAAAAGATTGTATGTTAGTTTTTCAAAATAAAAAAATGCCCCAAGAAATAAATCTAGAGGCATTTTATTTTAAATATTTCAATACTGGTTTTAGGCGACTGCTTCTTTAATGCGACGCAATGCTTCTTTTAATAATTCTTCGCTAGTAGCGTAAGAGAAACGAATGCAGTTTGGATTCCCAAAGGCGTCACCAGTTACAGTAGCTACATTAGCTTCGCTTAAAAGGTACATAGAAAAATAATTGGCATCTTTGATAAAAGTTCCTTTAAGTGTTTTTCCAAAGAAGGATGAAACGTCTGGAAAAACATAAAAAGCACCCTCTGGAACGTTGATTTTGATTCCTGGAATGTCTCTTAGTAATCCTACAACTAAATCTCTACGGCTGTGGAATGCATCTACCATGTGTTTTAAAACACTCGGGTCAGCATCAACAGCAGTAATTGTAGCGCGTTGTGCTATAGAATTGGCTCCTGAGGTTACTTGTCCTTGGATTTTTGTACACGCTTTTGCAATGAATTCTGGAGCACCAATGTATCCAATTCTCCAACCTGTCATGGCAAAAGCTTTGGCTACACCATTTACAGTAATGGTTCTTTCTAGCATTCCTGGGATGGATGCAATGCTGCAAAAAGTCCCTGAAAAATTGATGTGCTCATAAATTTCATCAGCAACTACATATACATGTGGGTATTTTTCTAACACAGCAGCAAGCGCTGTTAATTCCTCACGGCTGTAAACAGATCCTGATGGGTTACATGGTGAGGAGAACCACATCATTTTTGTTTTCGGTGTAATGGCTGCTTCTAATTGTGCCGGTGTTATTTTGAAATCTGTTTCTACAGATGTAGGAACTTCAACAGGAACTCCACCTGATAATTTTACAATTTCGAAATACGAAACCCAATACGGTGCTGGTAAAATTACTTCGTCACCATCGTTTAGCATTACTTGAGCAATGTTGTACAACGATTGTTTCGCTCCGGTAGAAACCACAATTTGTGTGGGTTTATAGTCTAAATTATTATCTCTTTTAAACTTTCGGCAAATGGCTTCTTTCAGTTCAAGGTAACCTTCAACAGGAGAATAGGTGCTGTAATTTTCATCAATAGCACGTTTTGCTGCTTCTTTGATAAAATCAGGCGTATTAAAATCAGGTTCGCCAAGGCTTAAACTGATGATGTCTTTACCTTGTGCTTTTAATTCTCTGGCTAAAGCCGCCATGGCTAAGGTTTGTGAAGTAGATAAATTATTTATTCTATCGGATAATGGATTCATTGGTATTAAGTTGTAGTTAGTTTTAATATGTTAGTAGCCCATAAAGGCTTTTTTATGCGGTTAATGCTGGATTTTGGCCTAAATCTTTTAAATGTTTGAAATGAGCAATCACGGCACTTCTCATCGTTTTATATTCATAATATGGTAGGTTGCATTCTGCAGCAGTTTCTTTTACAATTTTTGCAATTTTACCATAATGTACATGGCTTATATTTGGGAAAATATGGTGCTCAATTTGGTGGTTTAATCCGCCAGTGTACCAGTTTACGATTGCGTTTTTTGGTGCAAAATTAGTCGTGGTAAACAATTGGTGAATAGCCCAAGTATTGTCCATTTCGCCCAATTCGTTTGGTGTAGGATTTGTAGTTTCTTCTACTACGTGCGCTAGTTGGAATACAACACTTAAAATCAAACCAGCAGTGTAATGCATCACAAAAAATCCTATTAGTACTTTCCACCAAGTGATCCCAATTACGATTGGTAATACAATCCAAATAGCAACATAAATAACTTTGGTAATAATTAGCGTTGTCCAAAGTATTTTTGGGCTCTTAGCTTCTCCGTAAGATAATTTTCTTTTGAGGTAGTTGCGCATTTGCTTAAAATCGGTAGTAATCGCCCAGTTGAAGGTTAATAAACCGTACAAGAAAATAGAGTAATATTGTTGAAAACGGTGAAAGTTATACCACTTGGCTTCTTTGGTAAAACGAATAACACGACCAGCATCTAAATCTTCATCATGTCCCGGAATATTGGTGTAGGTATGGTGCAAGACATTGTGTTGAACTTGCCAGTTGTACACATTACCTGCTAGTACGTATATTGTTCCGCCCATGAATTTGTTAACCCATGATTTGTTTGAATACGACCCGTGATTTCCGTCATGCATCACATTCATTCCAACTCCAGCCATACCAATTCCCATGACGATTGTCAATAACAAGTGCGCCCAAAATGGCATACCAAGGGTTAGAATTAAAAAGTAAGGTGCTAGAAAAACAGAAAATAAAATAATCGTTTTCAGGTATAATTGCCAGTTGCCTGTTTTTTGAATGTTGTTCTCTTTGAAGTAGTTGTTAACCCGAGAGTTAAGTGTTCTAAAAAATTTTAGGCTATCTTGCTTAGCAAAAGTAGGGGCATTGTTATTCATATAATGTAGATAAGGTTCAAAGGTAATTATTAAAAATTTTTTGGTATACAAATTTCAGATAAATATTTTAACCATAAAGTATTACTTTTGTTAAAAAAAATAATAGATGGACGAGATTTTAAAGTATTTTCCTAATTTAAGTGATCTTCAGAAGGAACAGTTCGAAAAGCTCGATTTTTTATACCACGAATGGAACGAAAAAATCAATGTGATTTCGAGAAAAGATATTGATTCTTTATATACCAAACATATTTTACATTCACTTGGAATTGCTAAAATAATGAAATTTGAACCTGGAACGTACGTTTTAGATGTGGGAACTGGCGGTGGATTTCCAGGAATTCCATTGGCGATTCTTTTTCCGGAAACTAGATTTTATTTGATTGATGTTATTGCCAAGAAAATAAAAGTGGTTCAGGCTGTTGCCGAAGGTTTAGAATTGAAAAACGTAAAAGCAGAGCAAATGCGTGCTGAGAATGTAAAAGGTGATTTCGATTTTATCGTGAGTCGAGCCGTAACCAATATGCCTGATTTTGTGTCTTGGGTGAAAACCAAAATTAAAAAGAACAACAAACACGAATTGAAAAACGGAATTCTTTATCTAAAAGGAGGTGACTTAACCGAAGAATTAAAAGATTTCCCTAAAGCCACGGAGTACAACTTAGCGGATTATTTTGAAGATGAATTTTTTGAAACGAAGAAAGTTGTTCACTTGCCGTTGAAGTTTACGGTTTAGTCTAAAGGTCGAAAGTCATAAAGTCTAAAGAAAGAATTAGATAAAAAAAAGCCGAATCTAAATTTTTAGATTCGGCTTTTTGGTATTTGCTAAAATGCTCTAAAGACTTTTGACTTTTCACTTTAGGACTAAAAATTACTCTCCTAAAAATGGGTATCTGTAATCAACCGGCGTTACAAAAGTTTCTTTGATAGTTCTTGCAGAGGTCCAACGCAATAAGTTTTGCATAGATCCTGCTTTATCATTAGTTCCTGATCCTCTTGCTCCACCAAACGGTTGCATTCCTACAATAGCTCCTGTTGGCTTATCATTGATGTAGAAGTTACCAGCTGCGTTTTGTAGTTTCACGGTAGCTTCTTCAATAGCGTAACGATCTTGACTGAAAACAGCTCCTGTCAAAGCATACTCTGATGTAGTGTCTACTAATTCTAGAGTTTCTGCCCATTTAGCATCTTCGTAAACGTAAATAGTTACGACTGGTCCGAATAATTCGGTTTCCATTGTAGCGTATTTTGGATTGGTAGTTAGAATAACTGTTGGCTCTATAAAGTACCCTTTTGATTTGTCATAATTCCCACCGATAATTACCTTTGCATCAGCATCAGCTTTAGCTTGGTCAATAGCTTTCGCCAATTTATCAAATGAACCTTCAGAGATTACTGCCGTGATAAAGTTGCTCATATCTTGTGGCGATCCCATTTTCATTGATTTCAAATCAGCTTCTAATTCAGCTTGTACAGCTGGCCATAAACTTTGCGGAATGTATACGCGTGAAGCAGCGCTACATTTTTGACCTTGGTATTCAAAAGCACCACGAGCGATACCTGTGCTAACTTGTTTTGAGTGTGCAGATGGGTGTGCAATGATGAAATCTTTACCACCTGTTTCACCTACTATTCGTGGATATGTTTTGTATTTGCTAATATTAGTACCAATTTTTGCCCAAATATCATTAAATACTCCTGTAGATCCTGTAAAGTGAACTCCAGCTAAATCACGGCTAGCCAATAAGGTTTCGGTGATCATTCCTGAGTCGCCCATAACCATGTTGATAACACCATTAGGTAGACCTGCTTCTTTGAAAATTTGCATCAATAAGTTGGCAGAGTACACTTGAGTTGCTGCAGGTTTCCAAACCACAACGTTACCCATTAAGGCAGCACTTGTAGGTAAGTTTCCAGCAATTGCTGTAAAGTTAAAAGGAGTAATGGCGTATACAAATCCTTCAAGAGGTCTGTATTCAACGCGGTTCCACATGTCTGATGTTGACTTTGGTTGCTCGTTGTATATTTGTGTCATGTACTGTACGTTGAAACGTAAGAAGTCAATTAATTCACAAGCGGCGTCAATTTCGGCTTGATATATTGTTTTAGACTGTGCAATCATTGTTGCTGCATTGATCTTAGCTCTGTAAGGTCCAGCTAATAATTCTGCTGCTTTTAAGAAAATTCCAGCGCGTTGCTCCCAAGCCATTTTAGCCCAGTCTTCTTTAGCTTCAAGTGCTGTTGAAATTGCAGCTTCTATATGTTTTTTTTCGGCTTGGTGATATACCCCTACAATATGCTGGTGGTCATGAGGAGCAGACATTTTTTTAGTGTCTCCAGTTCTAACTTCTTCGTTTCCTATATAAAGAGGAACGTCTACTGTAGCGTTCCACATTTCGGCGTATGCTGCTGAAACCGCTGCTCGCTCTGGCGAGTTAGGGGCATAGCTTTTTACAGGTTCGTTTACTGCGTTGGGTACGTGAAAAAATCCTTTTAACATATTGATGTTTTTATTGGGTTAAAAATAGTGTTGTATTGTTTTTTAAACTAAAAACAAAAGTACAAAGGTTTCTTTAAAGATTTGATATTTTTTAAAGTAATCTAAAGCATCTTGTTGTCCTTTATCTAGATTGTAGCCCTGATAGTAATGGAAAGCTTTTTATGATGGAAAGCCGATTTTGCAGCGCTAAAAAAGCGACTGGAAGAAGCTCTTTTTAGGGCTAGGAAAACGTGCTTGACACAAAAAAACTTGTAATGAATAGCAGGATTAGCTCCTTATGAAAAGTATTAATTAAGTGCAAATGGTGCACATAGCCTAAAAGCAGGCACGATTACTTTGAAATTTCTAGTTGAAGTAAAATTAATCATGTTGAAGTATCCTTTCATGGCACCATACGGGGAGGATAATAAGCAACCTGAGCTGTAAGTATGTTGTTCGCCAGGTTTTAATACTGGTTTTTTTCCAATAACACCTTCGCCATCCACAATTTCTATATCGTTAAGAGAATCAAAGATTTCCCAATGACGTGAAATTAATTGTACTGAATCCTTACTGTGATTTTCAATTGTAATTACATAACTAAAGGCAAAGTGAATCTTATAGTTTTTGAAGTAAGTACCTTCAAAACTAGTTAATACTGAAATTTTTATGCCTCTTGTTATTTGAGAAACCATATTAAAAGAGTGAATATGTGTTTATTATTGACAAATTTACAAAAAAATGGTCTTAAATCAGTCCATTCTATAAAAAGTTTTTTCTAGTTAATGATGTTCAAGGAACTCGCTACGCCTTTACCAACCACGCGCTCGTACCGATCAATACTTTCTTTGTAATAGACCAATATGGTGTATTCATTTTCGGTTTGATAAAAGTTGCCATCAATGCTGTTTTCTTGGTCAATTATACCTGTGTCATTGGCAATTGTATATTGAAAATTTGCGAATCCTTGTTTCATTAAAATAGCTTTTTCATACCTGCCATTTTTTGGGTTATACTCCATCTGATATTCTGGAGTTAAGGCGTAGTTATTGAACATTCCTGTTACGTACACATTTTTGTTCATTCTGAAAGTTGGAGCAGATAGGTTGAAGTATACCCAAGCATAATCAGCTTCTATTTCACTTTTTATAGTGTTTAGATTTTTCGTAACAAAGGCACCATTGGCATCTTGAGTAAAAGTATACGGGAAATTTGCACGAGCGGCATTTGTGTGTAAAAAAGTGCCATAAATAGGTGTGCTAGAATCAATTCGGGCCACATTATTGCTTGCTGAGCGAATGTCTTTGTTTTCGAAAAATAAAAATTCATTGCCTGCCCAAAACTGCGTCTCAATATCGTATTTGTAAATCAGGTCATTTCCTATTGTATATTGAGGTTTAATATTTTTTAATGCGGTTTTAAACTGTGCGTTTTGTAAAATAAGAACTTTCACGTTTTTAATTGGATTTTGAAAAGTAATGCTGCTAGATTTAATGCTAAAATCAAGATTGTGTTTTGCATCATTGCTTTGTACTGTTCTTGCTCTTTTTATTTGCAAGGGAACTGTAACAAGGTCTTCGTAGAGGATGAATTTTCTAGAAAAAACAACCTCCTTGTTTTCGTCCAATACTTTTATCATGTAATTACCACTGATTTTGAGCTGTTGCGTAAACTGATTGGGTATCGCTAATTTGTAATGCGAATAAATCTGAAGCGTATTAAAGGAATTTGTATAATCTTGTATTCTTTGATTGTCAAAACCTTCGAGGTATTCATTTTTGGGAATAGGGGTGGGAACCCAGTTGTAGTCGCAATGAATTATTTCATAATAGTAATTGGCTTCATTGCCATACAGATCATCAAATTCTAATTGAAATCCTTCGCCTAATTTTAAAAATGGAATGATATTTTGATCATTCTGAATAAAGGAAATTGTTTTGATGTTAAAAGGTGGTGTGATCTCTTTTTCTGCCTGCGCAAATGTTACGCTGCTGAAGCTAATGGCAGTGATAAGTAGAACTATTTTAGAAAAGAAGGTACTCATTATGGGATGCTTAAGATTGTGTAAATATAAGGATTACTGCTCTTTGTTGCAGATTTATTTATTCGCCTATAGTATGTTTTACGTATGTAAATTCTGTTAAAAAAAGCATAATGTTGTAATATATTAAGGGTTTGGGTGCTATTTTTACTGCAAACAAACAAAACTTATGAAAAAATTAAACAAATTTGTACTAGGGATCATGTTGTTTCCAGCGGCTGTTTTTGCGCAGCAAATGGATTTTTCAACAGCAATTCCCTTAGACCCTTCGGTAAAAACAGGAAAACTACCAAACGGGTTAACATATTATATCAAGAAAAATGCCAAACCAGAAAAGAAGGTAGATTTGCGACTGGTTGTTAACGCGGGTTCTATTCTCGAGGAAAATGATCAACAAGGACTAGCGCATTTCATTGAGCACATGTGTTTTAATGGAACCAAGCGTTTTCCTAAAAACCAATTGGTGGATTACTTACAAAGCATTGGTGTAAAATTTGGTCAACATTTAAATGCCTACACTGGTTTTGATGAAACGGTTTATTTTTTACCAATTCCATCAGATGATCCTGAAAAATTAGAAAAAGGATTCCAAATTATTGAGGACTGGGCGTTCAACACTGTTTTGACACCAGAAGAAATTGATAAAGAAAGAGGCGTAGTATTAGAAGAATATCGTTTAGGTTTAGGTGCTGGAAAAAGAATGATGGGTCGTTATCTTTCTAAAATGATGCATGATTCTAAATATGCTACTCGTTTGCCAATTGGTCAAAAAGAGGTATTAGAAAAGTTTAAACATCAGTCTTTAATTAATTTTTACAAAGATTGGTACCGCCCTAACTTGATGAGTGTTATTGTAGTAGGTGATATTGATGTAGCCGAAATGGAGAAAAAAATTATTTCTCACTTCTCTGCTTATAAAAATCCTTCAAATGAAAAACCAAGAAAGGTATTTGAGGTTCCTAATCACAAAGAAACTTTTGTAGCTGTAGAAAGTGACAAAGAAGCCTCAAGTACTCAAGTACAATTATTGTACAAAGATTATGCTGGACCTAAGAAAATGGTAAATTTAGGTGATTTTAAAAATTACATGATCGAGAATTTATTTGCAACGCTTTTAAATACGCGACTAAATGAGTTGACCAATTCTTCTACACCACCATTTACTTACGGGTATTCCTATTATGGTGGAACGTTTGCAAGAACCAAAAAAGCATATCAATCCGTTGCAATGTCTCAAGAAGATAAGCAACTAAGCGCCTTAAAAGTATTGGTAACAGAAAATGAGCGTGCTAAGAAATTTGGATTCACACAAGGAGAATTAGATCGTGCTAAGTCTGAATTTATGGCTTCTATTGAAAAAGCATACAATGATAGAAGTAAAACGAATTCAGAGAACTTTGTTGGGGAGTTTCAAGCAAATTTCCTTGAAAACGAACCTGCTCCAGGAATTGAATGGACCTTTCAAACCTTCAAGCAAATCTTACCGTTGATTGATCTTAAAGATGTAAATGGGTTAATTAAAGAGTACGTTAAAGAGGATAACCGAGTTATTATTCTAACTGGTCCTGAAAAAGAAGGCTTGAAAAAAGTAACAGAGCAAGAAGTATTAGCTGCAATAAAAGTGAATACTGACGAATTAAAACCGTACGAAGATGCTGCCGTTGCTACTAGTTTACTAAGAAACGAAGTAAAACCAGGAACTATTGTAAGCAGAGAAAGCAATGCAAAATTAGGTACAAAAACACTTGTTTTGTCTAATGGTGCCAAGGTAACTTACAAGAATACTGATTTTAAAAATGATGAGGTTCTTTTTGAGGCAGTAAGTTTAGGTGGTTCGAATTTATATTCGAATGAAGAAATGAAAAAAGTTCAGTTTGCCAATGGAGCACTTGCAGAGGCAGGTTTCTCAGGATTAAAATTGAACGATATCAATAAATTCATGACGGGTAAAATAGCAAGAGTAAATCCTTACATTGGTGCTACTACCGAAGGTTTACGTGGTTCTTCAACACCTAAGGATTTAGAATATCTTTTCCAAATGACTTATGCTTATTTTACAGATTTAAATTTTGATCAAGAAGCTTTTGAAGGCTTTAAGCAAAAGCAGTCTAGTTTTTTCAAAAACATGGCTTCTACACCTCAAAACTATTTTCAACAAGAGTTTTACACCTACTTGAACAAGGAGAATCCAAGATTCAACGGAGTGATGCCTACTGATAAATCATGGGCAGATACAGATTATAAAATAGCGTATGAAAAATACAAAGAGCGTTTTGCAAATGCTGCAGATTTCGAATTTTATTTTGTTGGAAACGTTGATGATGCAACAATCGAAGCATTCGCAGCAAAATACATAGCTTCATTACCAGCTAATGATAAAAAAGAGAAAATAGTTGACTTAGGTTACAGATTGCTAAAAGGAGACTTGAAAAAAGTAGTAAATAAAGGAGCAGATCCAAAGAGTAACGTTACCATCATGTTTTATGGGGATGCTAAATATTCTGCTAAAGACGCTATGAGTATACAAGCTTTAGGCGAAGTTCTTACTATTAAACTGACAGAGCAATTGCGTGAAAACGAAAGTGGTGTGTATGGTGTAAATGCAAGAGGAAGCATCAGCAAAATGCCATACGGATCATATAATTTTTCGATAGGTTTCCCTTGTGGACCAGAAAATGCTGAGAGGTTAACTGCATCTGCATTGAAAGAACTTCAAAACATTATTGACAAAGGACCAGATGAGAAAGATATTGCTAAATTCAAGGAAGGTGAACTTGCTGATTTTAGAAAAGACAGTAAAGAAAACAGATATTGGTTGTCTAATCTAACAAGATCTTACATCAATGGATACAGCCCAGAGGATGTTTTCAAATTTGAAGAAATGGTAAATGCAGTTACTGCTAAAGACATTCAAAACATCGCCAAACAATATCTTACAAAAGATAAAGTGATAGGTATTTTGATGCCAGAGAAAAAATAATTTTTTTAGTCTTAAAACTAAAACCTGCTATTTCATTGAAGTAGCAGGTTTTTTTTATGCTAAAATAAAATCTAAATTTTCTTCAATTTCAGGGCTGATGTGGTTTTCATCAAGCAACGCATCCGAAAGCAGTTTTTTGTTTTCTTGTAATTGAATGATTTTTTCCTCGACGGTATTCTTGGTAATGAATCGAACGACATTTACTTTATTCAACTGCCCAATACGATGAGCCCGACCAATTCCTTGCTTTTCAGCAAAGGGATTCCACCATGGATCTAAAAACAAAACATACGAAGCTTTTGTGATATTGAGTCCCACGCCACCCGCTTTTAAGGAAATGAAAAACAATTTAGCACGCTCCTGTTCCTGAAATTTTTGCACTTGATACGCGCGTTCATTTTGTGGGGTTGCGCCAGTCAATTCGCAAAAATCAATTTTGTTTTCGATGCTCCATTTTTTATAAAATTCCAAGTTAGACACAAACGAACTGAAAACTATTGTTTTTTGATTGGATTGTACTAAGGTTTCTAAATATCGTGTCACCGCTATATATTTTCCTGAATCTAGTTCTGATTTTTTATCAATCATTTTAGGATGATTGCTCAATTGTCTTAAGCGCATCAATGTATTGATAATGTTGATTTTGTCAATTCCAGAACCATTCGTTTTTAAAAGTGCATTTCTTGCTTTCGACTTTTCTTCTTCGTATAATTTCTCTTGTTCGGGTTCCATGTCACAATAAAAAACTTGTTCTGATAGTTCCGGCAGGTCTTTTAAAACTTGTTCTTTCGTTCGACGTAAAATAAACGGACTGACTAAGTTTTTAAGTTCCAGTAGACTGTTTTCATCTTGTTTTTTCTCAATGGGAACTTTGTAATGCTCCGCAAAAAAAGCGTAACTCCCTAAAATATTCGGATTGATGAATTGCATTTGTGACCATAAATCGTCTAATGAGTTTTCTATTGGCGTACCACTTAACGAGATTTTATGAGTCGTTTTTATTTGATTAATAGCTTGAAAAATTTTCGAGTTTTTATTTTTGATATATTGACTTTCGTCCAAAATCAAAAAACGAAATTGGTACTTTTCCAAAATGGAAAGATCTTTCGATACAATGGCATAACTCGTAAAGATCAAGTCGTATTTTTCTAATTTTTTAGAAATTAGTTTTCGATCTTGTCCTACATATTGAATTCTTCGAAAATGAGGTGTAAACTTTCTAGCTTCGTTGTACCAGTTGAATACCAAAGAGGAGGGAAGTACAATCAAGGCTTTTAGGTACTCTTTGGCAATAGGAATTTCATTGCCGAACAAATCGAGTTGCATGTTTTCGGCTTTTTCAAAATCTAATTTTTCTTGAACGGCGACGAGCGTGGATAAGGTTTGCAATGTTTTTCCCAATCCCATATCATCGGCCAAGCAAGCACCTAAACCGTTGTTGTAATGTTCTAGAAGCCATTGTACGCCTTCTATTTGGTACGGTCGCAACGTGGCTTTAACCAAATCCGAAGGTTGGTATTGAACAGTTTCTTTTACATGCAAGGTCTGTTTTAATTGAGGGATGTCTTCAAAAACAGCAAAATTACTTTTGAGCACTGCCATAGTTCCGTTGTTGATTTTAGCCAGTTTAGCCATGGCTGCATAGCGCGTCATCCATTCAAGCGGAATTAAAAAATAATTCCCATTGGGTAAGAGAAACAGGCGGTTTTGGCTTTTTATATTCGGAATTAAGTCGCTGAAATTGAATTCAAAATCATCACAAACCACAGTCATTTTAATATCAAACCAATCGTTTTGTATGGTGTTGGAGAATGTAATGGTATCTGTATTATTGTCAATATATTTTCCGTCGATTTTAAGATTTTCTAATGAAAAACCTAATGACTCTAATTTTTCTCGATGGGCTAATAGCCATTGAACACATGCGTAAGTGTCTTTCTGTTCTGTTTTTTGTAATAGTCCAAAAAGCTGATTTTCTTGTTTGCTAACTCCAAGTTCTTCAAAGGATTCAATAAATGTATCCTCAGCTTGACTTCGCTTGTAATGGATTAGTTTTATGTTCTCTAAGTCTTTTAAATCAATTTCCGTATGCGTGTTTTTGGTTTTAGTGGCATCAAAAACGTATCCGTTATAATCAAAAGTAAGGCTAATGAAATAGGTGTTTTTAAAAAAGTCATGTACCAATTGTAGGTTGCAAGAACGTATAGCGGTTTGGGTTATTACTTCAAAACCCGTGGCGCTTATGTCTACTTTTTTGGCAATGTCTTTAATGAATTTTTCAAAATAATCGGGAACTAATTTCGAAGGAATTTCGACCGTTTTTTTATTTAAAAAAGGGGTTACTTTTTTGGAATTGATGCTTTTTAACGCATACAGTTTATGGTGTGAAACCAACCATCCCGGTTCGTCTAACAACAATGTTACTTTTGTGTTCGAGGGATAAAAAGCAAGGTCATTTTCCTTGAGTTTTAAAGTATATGAAATTCCGTTTTCGTGTTTATCAAAATGCAGTTTGGTTTCTAAAGCTGGATTTTGAGTGCCAATACGACTAATGCGAAAATCTTTTTCTTTACCTAATTGAAACGAAAGCGGAAAATCATGTTCGCGAACTAAAGCATAAAAGGATGCTAATTGCAGTTGTATGAATTGTGTAATTCCGAATTTTAATTTCTCGTCTTGCAATAAGTCCTCAATCTTCTTGGCAGCTTTACTTTTTATTCTGTATTTTTTAAACAAGACTTCTGGTTGTAAGCTTTCGCAAATGCTAAGTGTTTTTTGCGTTGCAAGTGGGAGTTGTTTTGTCTCAACGCCCATACTTTGCAGCACTTCTGAACTTGCTTTTTTTTCTAAATACGTGATGGTATCCACATGTCCAACCACATACGAAGTAGGGATATAGTAATTGAGTTTCGCTTCAAAACTAAGATCAAAGCAAAACTGGAAATGATTTTCGGGTTCCAAAAGTATAACGTTATTTGATTGTTAGGTTATATAGACACAGATTCCACAAATTTACACAGATTAATTTGTGCAAATTTGTGGAATCTGTGTTGGATTTTAATCTACTAAATATTATTTAAAACAAACTGGGATAATTTCGCCTTTGGCCAAACAGTATTTTTCTACCAATTCAGGTGCAATTTTATTGGTGTAATCTTCTTCAACAACTGTAAAACCTATGCTTCTTAATTTGTTAAAATAATCTCGGCCATAAATGCGCACGTGGTCGTATTGTCCAAATATTTTGGCACGTTCTTTCTGGTCGGTAATGCTGTCATCCGCAAAAGTTACTTCACGATTTAAGTCTTGTGGAATTTGTAAAATGGCCATTCCGCTAGGTTTCAAAACACGATACAATTCCTGCATCGCTTTGGTATCGTCAGGGATGTGTTCCAAAACGTGATTGCACAAAATCACATCGTATTGATTGTCCTTAAAAGGTAAATTGCAAATGTCTGCTTTCACATCTGCCAAAGGCGAAAACAAATCGGTGGTGGTATAATCTAAGTTTTTTTGCTTTCGAAACAATTTATAAAAAGCTTGTTCAGGAGCAAAATGCAAAACTTTTTTAGGTGCAGTAAAAAAATCGGTTTGTTCGTTGAGGTACAACCACAATAAACGGTGTCTCTCTAATGAAAGAGTACTTGGCGATAGCACGTTGTTGCGTTGCGTTTCGTATCCATACGACAACATTGATTTGAAGCTTTTACCGTCAATAGGATCAGTAAATTTGTCTCCTTTAAGAGTAAAGGCTATTATTGGTCGAGCCACATAACTCAAACGAATTAATAACGGACGTGGAATGGTATTGAGGATAAGTTTAAAAGCAGATTTCATTTAAAGTTTATTTACTGAACACGAATTTCAGATTAGTATAATTATACGACACAGATTGCACAGATTTTCACAGATTTAATAGGAGTGAAATAGATTTTTTATCACAATATAACTCTTTTGTATTTTAAACTATCCTCGCCAAAGTTAATAACAAGTCCTATTTTATTTTTCGAACAAGCTAAATAGTTTAGAGTTTGCCCCGTATCACTAGTTGTTAATTGTGAGATTGCTTTTATTTCTAATATTATTTCATCAAAAACTACAAAATCAGCAAAATATTTTTTTGACAAAATAATATCCTTGTACTCAATTTTGTATTCTTTTTCTCTTTCAAAAGGAATATTATTTTTTATAAATTCATATTGCAAGGCTTCCTTGTAAACAATTTCATTGAAACCTTTACCGAGAATTTTTATGTACTTCCATACAGAGTCCAATAATTTTGTATGTTTCTTGTTTTAAATAAAATTCCTCCATATTCAAAAAAAAAAAATAATCTGTGAAAATCTGTGTAATCTGTGTCAATCAAAAAAATGTTACATCACCAAAGGCACTTTTCTAAACTCTTCTTCCTCATTGCTCACAATTCCCAGTTCTTTATAAACGTAAGCAAAAGTGGATAAAATTTCAGGTTTTCCATCAATAATGGCCACATCGTGTTCAAAGTGGGCACTTGGTTTTCCATCGGCAGTAGTAATAGTCCAGCCGTCTTTGTGTTGTTTGATGTTGCGGGTTCCCATATTGATCATCGGTTCTATGGCAACCACCATACCTTCAATAAAAAGTTTACCACGACCTTTTTTACCGTAATTTGGCATTTCGGGATCTTCATGCATTTTTTGGCCTAAGCCGTGACCTACAAGCTCACGTACTACACCATATCCATGTGCTTCGGTATATTTTTGAATAGCATTTCCCACATCTTCCACACGATTTCCAAGTCGAAGCTCGCGAATTCCTACGTACAAGGATTCCTTTGTAACTTGTAATAATTTTTTTGTTTCTGGTGCCACTTCTCCAATTTCGAAAGAGTACGCATGATCACCATGATATCCGTTTTTGAAAGCACCGCAATCCACCGAAATTACATCACCGCTTTCTAATGGTTTGTTGTTTGGGATTCCATGAACTACTTGTGAGTTAGGACTCATGCATAGTGAATTTGGAAAACCGTACAATCCTAAGAAACTTGGTACTGCGCCGTGATCACGAATAAAGGCTTCGGCAAGTTTGTCTAAGTATAATGTTGTTACTCCTTCTTTGATCTCAGAGGCAATCATTCCTAAAGTTTTGGATACGATTAAGGCACTTTCGCGCATTAATTCTATTTCTTCACGTGACTTTGCTATAATCATAATTTCGAATTTTCAGTTGGCAAAAGTACGATTTTATAATTATTTAATCCGGATTGGCCATAATTTTAAACAGCTCCGAATTTGAAATGTAAAAGCGGTTTTCCAATGCTATTTTTGAGAGTTGCGCACTCACTAAATTGTTCTCTCTAGTATTGATTAAAAACAGTGAGCTTTCTCCAAATGAAAACAAGCGCTCTTCAGAATTCAGCATGGTTTGATTGTCTTTCACCAGACCTTTTATTAATTCTTTTTGTTTTAATAAAGATTCGATTTCTATTTTTTGAGCATTAATCTTGTTCGTCAATTGTACTTTTTCAAGATTCAAGGCAAATTCTGTTTCTTGTACTTTGAATTTAGCTAATTTAAGACTTCCTCTTTCTTTTCTTAAAAATAGAGGAAAGTAAAAGTTAACCCCAATCTTATAATCTTCAAAGCGGTAATTGTCTATATAGCTCGGTTCAGATAAATAGGAATAACCGATGTCAATTTTGGGTAAAAGCATATTGGCTTTCAGTTTTTGATCTACAGTTAACATGTCGATTTTACTTTCAAGCGCTTTTATTTTTGGATGACTGGTAATCGAAAAGTTTTGATTAACCAGATCATTTGTTCTTAAACTTTCTTGAATGGTAAACTCCAATTGAATTTCTGGAATTAAATCTTCAGCTAATTCTAGCGGAATGTTGTTCTCAAGCCATAAATAATTAGACAGTTCTAATTTGGCTTTGGTAAGTTTTAATTTAGAATCTTCTAGGCTTAAAGCTCTGTTTTTTACAATAATTCCGGCTTCAACACTATCTATAGCAGGTTTGTCTCCTTGATTGATTAGGGATTGTATTCCTTTAAATCGTATTTGAGCATTTTGATTGTATTGTTCATAAAGTTCTACCTCATTGAAGTTTTTTTTCCAGTTAAAATACGCTACTGATGCGTCATAAAGCACAACGATGGCTTGCAGTTTTCGCTCTGCTTCGCTTAGTTTTATTTGCATTTTTGCTTTTCGAACATCAGCCATTCTTTGATTAATTAACAAGCCTTGTCCAAGCGGAACAGTAACTCCCAGAGATGTTAGCCCTTGATTAGGTACTGTATTTTCAGGATTGAGATACACGCCTTCATTGTTATCAAATCCAGCCTTAATTTCGATACCGTACCAAGTTGGTATTTTGAAACTGCTGTTTAAAATAGAATAATACTCTTTGTCTTTGAATTGTTTTTTGCTAAAATCGACTTCAATTTTCGGATCAAAACCACCTCTAGCCATCATCAAGTTTGCTTGCGCTTTGTTTATTTCTAGGTTAGCATTTTTTACCAAAGGATGGTATTTTTTTACATAACCTAAAAATTCAGTATAGGAGAACTCCTTTGTAACCGTAGTTTGCGCGGATAATGAGATGCCAAAAAATAAAAACGCTACTAGTATTTGTTTCATTACTTCTTATCTTTTGTAGGTTGATCTGCTGTTTTGTAATAATTAGGAGGAAAACCGTTAAGTGTTCTCCAAAGTTCAAACCACACAGGAACATTGTTAAGTAAAGCTATGGTTTGAGCACCAGCTCCTATACTTAATTGTTTTGGCCACTTGTCTTCGTTTTCATCAGGAGCAATTAGCACTCGGTATTTACCGTTTGCACTGATAAAATTCTCAATCGCCACAATTTTTCCACCAAAGGTTCCATAGGACATGTTAGGCCAACCCGAAAATACAATAGTGGGCCATCCATCAAACCAAACACGTACTTTTTCACCTTTACTCAAAAGGGGTAAATCAATAGGATTAACAAAGGTTTCAACAGCAATATCATATTCTGAAGGCATAATCGTAGCTATTGGAGTTCCCTCCTTTATGGTTTCGCCAATACCAGATTGCAAGGCTCTATTGACATAGCCGTTTTGAGATGCTTTGATGTAATACATACCGTTTCTAATACTGTAATTAGCATACTGATTTTCTAATTTGTTAACTTGTGCATCTGTATCAAACTGGCTGCTCAATGCGGTATACTTATCACTATTAGCTTTGGATGCTTTTTCAGCATACTCAGCACTTATTCTATTTATTTCAACTTTGGCATTTATAAATTCATTTTTACTAGTAAGGTATTTATTTTCCTGAGTGATTATCTTAGCCTCAACTTCTTGTAATTTCAATCTTTTTTCTTCGATATCAGTCAATGGCTTTAATCCCTCTTTGTTTAACGCAACAGAACGGTTGAATTGTGTTGTCGCAATTTTTAGTTGCGTTTTTACAGCTACCAAATCAATACTATCACTTTTAATTTTTAAAACAGATTGTTTAATTTTATTTTGAGCTTGCTCCAGTTTTAAATCCTTTTCTCTTTCAATAGCTTCTACTTGTCCGGTTAATGTACTTACTTTTGAGCTATAGGATTCTAAGGATTGTTTCTTAGCGTTAATTTGATTTCTAGTGTTCTGTACCAAGTTAGGATCCATATAGTCTTCTTTTATCTCTGAGATAAAAACAATTGTGTCCCCTTTTTTTACATAATCACCTTCTTGTACATACCATTTTTCAAGTCTACCAGATATTACACTTTGTATGGATTGGGGTCTTTGATTTGGTTTTAAAGTGGTTACGCTACCGCTTCCAGATATATTTTGTGTCCAAGGTAAGAACAAAGCGATTACTCCTATGATTGAAACGGCCGCTATAATTTTATTTAAAATCTTATAATGAGGTCTATTAGCAAGGTTATGTACCGTCGTGAAACGATCAAATGAAGGAAGTCTTGTATTATTTTCGGATATGTTTAGCATGGCTAATTATTTTTTTAAATCTTGTTCGATTACACCGTTATTCATAATGATTACTCGGGAGCACTTGGTTTTCCAATATGGATTTTTTGACGAAACTATGATGGTCCATTTGTGTTTCTCGGACGTTATAAAATCTATAATTTCATTTGCAACAGTGGTATCCATTTTATCAGTTGGATCTTCATAAAACAAAATTTTAGGTTTATGAATGATGCTTCGGGCCAATAAAATCTTTTGGCAATTCGATGACGAAAGTTGTTTTCCTTCGGGTAATATATTAGTGTCAAGTCCCTTAGGTAATGATTTTATAAATGAAGTGAGTTGGACGCCATCTATTGCCCATCTAAGATCTTCAGTGCTTATGAATTTATCATTAAAGGTAATGTTTTCGAGTAGAGTACCTTCAAATGGGGTTTCTCCAGTAATGATAGATCCTATTTGAGATCGATATTGTTTTATGTTTATTTTTTTGAAAGTATCATCATTTATATATAAAGCACCCGATGTAGGCTCTAGTAAACCCGATAAAATTCGGATTAATGTAGACTTGCCAGATCCATTTTCACCATCTATTGCTATGTGTTCCCCTTGGTCAATTTTTAATGTTATGCCATTTAAAATTTCTTTTGTTGAATCAGGGAATTTAAAACTCATTCCGTCCATTTCAAGTGAAATTTTATTGTAACAGGTATCACTCGTAAAAGGCATTTCCTGCTCAAGTTCTAAATCAGTTACTTGCCCTATTTTTTCAACTGATGTTAATACGTCATAAAATGTCTCAAGTCCCAAAATAATTTTTTCAACAGAGTTGATGACCAATAGGATAATAATTTCTGCAGCCACAAATTGACCGATGTTCATTTGTTGTGACAGCACTAAAAAACCACCAATTGAGAGTAAACTAGCTGTAATTATTATTTTAAAAATAATCAATTGACTGAATTGTCTTTGAATAATCTTGAAATGCTTTTCTCTGTAAGACAAGTAATCACTCACGAGATTGTCGTTTTTTTGTAACCCAAAATTATAATTTAAATCGTTTTTAAAACTGTAGCTGTTTCTAGCCATTTCTTGAATCCAACTAGCCACTTTGTATTTAAACTTAGATTCTTTTAAACTTGTTTCAAGTCCAGCTTTGTATGAAAATTTGAATATAAAATAAAGCAATAAAAACAGTAATGCTCCAAATACAATAAAATAAGGGTGGTATAAAGACAACAATATAATACCAAAAATAATTTGAAGTAAGGCAGCCGAAAAGTCAATAAGTAATTTTGATGTTCCTTTTTGTATTGCTAAAGTATCAAAAAAACGATTGGCAAGTTCTGGGGGATAGGTGTTGTAGAGTTCTTCTATTTTTATTTTGGGTAAACGAGCACCAAATTCAAATGAGGAACGCACAAATATTTTTTGTTGTAAGTTTTCCGTAATTCGGAGCTGCATTAAAGATAAAAGCCCTACTAAAGCTACCCCAAAAACAACTAATACAATTAGCACAATCCATGAAGCACTCACGCGTCCTGATTGTATAAAATTTGTAATGGCTTGAATACCTAATGGGAGTGATAAACTTATTAATCCAGCAAAAATCGCATAGAAGAAAATTTGGTAAACATCTTTTCTATCTAAGGTAAGTAAGTTGTAAAATCGTTTTAAAGGAGTGTTTTTCATAGTATTTATTTTGCAATTCTTTCTACTAGATCTATGTAAAAATCTGTTGGCGAAATGGTTTCATTACAATTTGTTATGGTTTTTAAATGGTCTTTTAAAAAATGTTGGTGCAAGGCTCCTTCAACTATTGATGAGGCCAAGCTTTTTGCAAAAGGGTACTCTTGGTTGATAGCAACTATCATTTCAATTAAGCGGTTTATGACTCTTTTGTAAACTAAAAAAAAGCCTTCTTTATTCTCTTCGTCTACTTCTTTAGTGAGTAAGGTTTTAGTAAACTCTGCAATAATAATTTTGTTCAAGATGTTTTCATTGATGTGAGTTGTAGCATAATCATCCTCAATTTTTTCGGTTACGATTGTAATTGCTTTTTTCAATCTATCAATGGGTATAAGAATATTATTAGTGGCAAATACTAGTTTATATTCAATCCATCCCCAGTACCAAGACGATAAGTATAAAAGGAGTTTATGTTTGTTCTCAAAATAGCGGTATATAGAACTTTCGTTAGACCCAATTCGTTCTCCTAGTTTTTTGAAGGTAAAATTATCAAAGCCAATTTCATCAATAAGTAAGATACTGTTTTCTATTATTTTCTTGCCTAGAGTGGAGGTTTCGGGGTTTTTAACGTACAACTTCTCGTTAATAGCAATACTTATATTTGATAAAATAGCGTCCATAATATTTGTTTAAGCTCAATTTTGTATTTATAATCTGTTTTAATTTAATCTTATTAGAAATTTACTTTCAGTCCAAAATTCAAATTTTTCATGTCTTGCAAGTCATTTTTGATTTTGTTGTCTTTTAAGTCTAAATATTTAAGATGGTCTAATTTTTTTAAAGTAGGAACCTTCTCAATTTCATTGTTTCCAAGATATAAATTTTCAAGATTTTTTATTTTTAATAATTCAGTTGGTAGCGTTTTGAGCTGATCATTTTCCAAGTACAAAGATTTAAGCATTGGTAATTTAGCTAAAACATCAAGTGTTTTGGGTAAGTTCATCTTACTTTCATCGTTTAATCGTACTTCTTCAAGTAATTTTAGATTTGAGAAATCACTAGGAAGGACATCAAAATCATTCCCGCTTAAGTCAATAGATTTTAATGTTTTAATGTTTGAAATACCGCTTGGAATTTCTTTTAAATGGTCGTTTTTTAAACTTAAGTATTCTAGATTTATAAATTTAGACCAATCCACTGCATCGAGTTTTATGTTTTGATTGCTTAAATTCAATCGATAAATAAGCTCAGGATTTTTCAAAGCATCATTTAAATTATTGAATTCTTTATTTTTTTCATACTTAATTTGACTCCACAAACTAGTGGAAATAAGAAGAACAAGGACAGTTGTAAAGTATGTTTTCATAAAAAGAATTTTTAATTCAAGCAAAAGTACAGCATAATTAATAGTAATACTATTGATATTGTTTATTTAACTTTAATTTAAGATGTGGATACTATTCAGATATGAGAGTATTCTTAACAAAAAAAGAGGCTGATCAAAAATACTTTTGAAAGCCTCTTTCTTATTAATTATTGTTAGTTATAGTGGGACTTACCGTTTTTACTAGGAGCGCCACTTTTCCCATTCTCGTTTCCTATTGCATTTGAGCCATTCTCACCAGGGCTGCCGTTATGTCCTGTTCCTAATGAGCTGCAACTATATAAAGTTATAGTTAATAGCGCAATCATATACTTTTTCATAGTAGAGAATTACAAGTCATTACCTCAGGTTTTTCAACACCCATCAATTCAAGTATTGTAGGGGCTATATCACCTAGCACACCGTTTTTAATCATAGTTAAGTCCTTATCTACTAGAATTAGTGGGACTGGATTTGTGGTGTGAGCCGTATTTGGACTTCCATCAGGGTTAATCATTGTTTCGCAATTACCATGATCAGCAATTACAAGAGTGGTGTAATTGTGAGCAAGTGCTGTAGTGATAACTTTTTCAACACATTGGTCAACTGCTTCACAAGCTTTTATTGCCGCGCTCATGATACCTGTATGCCCTACCATATCTCCATTGGCAAAGTTTAAGCATACAAAATCAACTTCCTCTTTTTCAAGTTCTGGAATAAGTGCCTCCGTTAGTTCATTCGCACTCATTTCAGGTTGTAAATCGTAAGTAGCTACTTTTGGAGAATTTTTTAAAATTCGGCTTTCGCCAATAAATGGAAGTTCTCGACCTCCTGAAAAGAAGAATGTAACGTGTGGATATTTCTCTGTTTCAGCAATTCTAATTTGTGTTTTGCCTGCTTTTTCTAAAACTTCACCCAGTGTTTCAGTGATGTTATCTTTATTGTAAACTACTTTTACGTTTTGATACGTTTCGTCGTAATTGGTAAGGGTAACATAATACAAATTAAGCTTGTGCATGTTTTGCTCATGACAATCCATTTGTGATAGTACCTCCGTTAATTCTCTACCTCGGTCTGTTCTAAAGTTAAAGAAAATAACTACGTCATCATCTTCAATTACAGCGATTGGTTCACTGTTGTAGGTAGTGATTACGGTTGGGTTTATGAATTCATCTGTAATATTTGCGTTATAACTTTCTTGTATAGCATTTACAGCATTTGTTGCTGGTGTGCCTTTTCCATTTACCAATAAATCATAAGCCAGTTTCACTCTTTCCCAGCGTCTGTCTCGATCCATAGCATAATACCTACCAATAACCGATGCTATTTTAACAGAAGTGTTGCTAATGTATTCTTGCAAATCTTGAATGTAATTTTTTCCTGATTTAGGATCTACATCACGGCCATCTGTAAAAGCATGAACATATACTTTCTCTAAACCATATTCTTGCGATGCATCAATCAATCCTCGTAAATGCGAAGTATGTGAGTGTACACCACCATCAGATACTAGTCCTAGAAAGTGTACTTTTTTATTATTAATTTTAGCATAAGTGAATGCATCTACAAGTACTTGTTCTTGGGCTAACGTTCTATGAGCTACCGCCAAGTTAATTTTGGCCAAATCTTGGTACACAATTCGTCCTGCACCCAGATTCATGTGACCCACCTCGCTGTTTCCCATTTGTCCTTCTGGAAGACCTACATTTAAGCCATCTGTTCTTAGTTGAGCACTAGGATAATTTTGATACAAACTATTTATAAATGGGACATTTGCATTATCAATAGCTGAAACTTTTGGATCTGGTGATTTTCCCCAACCATCCAATATCATAAGAATTACTTTTTTATTCATTATCGTGTCTTTTAAACAAAGATAAAGTATTTCTAAAAAGGTTCAAATCTCCAGAAATAACTATTATACATTAAAAGGGGAACGCATACAAAAAATGACTATTTAGTTATGAGAGGCATCTATTTTTGTAATTAATGCATTCAAAATGTATTCTTCACCTGATTGTAGTCTATAAAATAGCGTAAGCTGATCGAAAATACATGGCTCAAAGCATCATTATTGAGTAGTCGAGTTACATTGCTGTTGAATTCTTTGTTGATATTTCGTTCAAAAGCACCAGCATTATTTCGATACAAGACGGTTACTTGACTTCCTGGAGCAAACCACCAGGTGTATGACAAATCAGCATTCCAAGAATAAAAACTTGAATTTTTGTTTGCGGTATAATCTTTAAAATCTGTAAACCTGCCATTTTGTTCTAAGGATAATGTGTTTTTATTTTCGGCATAAGACCAGTAATGACGCATTGCAACATTGAAAGTCATTTGACTGTTCAAGGCATACTTTCCTGACAAGGTGTTTGAATACGTTACTACATTTCTATTGGCAAATACAATAGTTTGATCTGAATTACTACTTGGGTCAGGATTGATATAGGTGTCAATATATCCTTTATTGTTGTTTTGTCTAAAAAAATTGAAGTTGTAATTCAAGGATAATTTGTCACTGAAACGGTACCTTGGTCCTATCGCAAAACCATAAGATTCGCGTCCTTTTTCATTAAAGACAGCATAAGACGGATTCAAATCAATAGCAAAACGGTTGTTGTAATTAGTAGATACATATACAAATCCACCTATGCGCTCCGGTATAATGACAAATCTATTCTCAGCTCTTGGTTCGTAATAATCGTAGGATTCTAGTGGGTTGCTATTGATGCCAAAACCGATGTAATGGTTTTTTTTGGTATCAGAGTTGATTTGAATATTGAGGTTGTTGGATTGAATTTTTCCTGTTTCTTTTTGAAATTGTGTATAAGCATTAATCCTGGTATTAAAAGAGTTAAAATACTTAGTAGGATTTAAAATTCTATAACTTGCATTTCCGTATACACTATAATAATTGGTTTGAAAATTAATTCCCAGGTCATTGTTGTCAAAATCTTTTGTCATAATATCAGCACCAATACCGTATCTGTATTTACCACTAGTTTCGGAAAAATTAAGTTGAGAATTGATTCCTTTCTTATCTTCTGTAGTGTTAATGTAGCTGTACTTAAAATCTCCAGCTAAATTATAGGTGTTTTTCTTAGTGTTTAAATCCCATGCTAGTGCAGTAACATTCCCATCTCTAAAATTCCCATTTCTAGTAACATTAGTGTTTATGAATGCAACTGAGGAGTTTTTGCGAAAGCGTTGGTCTAGTACGAGTACATTGTAATTGGCTAGGGGTTCAATAAGCTCTTCTCGTCTAGCGCCAGTTTCAGTATTACGAATCGATGCGGTTGTTTTTTCGGTAACGGCATTCAATATTCCCACACCCAGTCCGCCCTTAGTTCTACCCGAAACTTTAAAGGCATTAATTAGGTTTACAGTGGCTGGACTAGCATCAACAACTTCATTAGTTGCTAAGTTAGGTCTAGTGCTTGGGCTTCCGCCAATACGTCTCGAATACAGTAAATTTCCTTTGCTAAACAAATCCGTTCCTTCTGTAAAAAAAGGTCTGTTTTCATTGAATTGCTGTTCAAACGGACCCAAATTCAAGATTTGATCGTCAAATTTTGTTTGTCCAAAATCAGGTATCAAAATCATGTCTAGCGTAAAAGCATCGTTGATACCGTATTTTAAATCCAGTCCGCCTTTGAGTGTGCCATATGTTTTTTGTTTAGCATTGGCATTTACATAAAAAGAGGAGTACGGCAATAAGAAAAGCCTAACGGGAGGTTTGATGTTTTCAATACCCTCTAGTGTTCCGTTTTGCTGTGTAAAAGTCCCTAGTTTTGAGTCAATAAAATTCCAAGAATATTTATATCGATCTCTTCTTACTTCTCTAAAAAAGTTCAGTCCCCAAGTTTGTTTGTTTTCTGCCGAAAAGCGTAGTGCAGCATATGGGATTCGCATTTCCACAACCCAGCCTTTATCAGTAATAACAGCCTTACTTTCCCACACTGCGTCCCAAGAATAATCCTCTCCATTTGAATCGGTTGTAATACAATCAGCTTGACCATCAGCAGCATTTACAAAAAATTGAAAATCTTGTTGACCATCATTAAATCCATTTATAAACACCCCAAAAATATCCGAAGTCCCAAAATCATCTCGCTGTGTGATTTCTCTTAAAATTTTATCAGGATTTTCATCATGCAGCATTGCGCCTATGTAAATGGCGTCATTATCATATAAAACCCGAACCTCTGATTTTTTGTTTTCGGGGATGGGCTTTCCATTATCAGGTTCAAATGTGATGAAATCACCCGCTACAGCTGCAGAGTTCCAAATAGCTTCATTTAGTTTACCGTCAATTTCTATTTTTTCAGAAATGAACTTGGTTTGTAATGTTTTCTTTTGGCTGTAGCCAATGAAAGAGAAAGTAATGAAACAAAATAAAAATAGATTCTTCATGCAGTGATTATAAAATGATTGATGTGAAAACCATTGCTTTTACAGTAATGTTTTCTGTATAAATCCATAGTTTGTCATAATAGACTTATTTTTTATAGTATTGTTACACTTTCTTAAAACAAATAATCATTAAATGTATGATTGCCTCGTGAAACATGGACATTAGGAAGAACTAAAACTTTTAAAACAATACAAATTCAAGTAGGTGTAGAGTAGTGGTAGCGGAGGTATACGCGATTTAAAACATTCATTATCAAGTAATTTTTAAATAAAATTATGTTAAACCCGTTGAATGACATGTTATTATGTGTAATTTTGCGACTCCAAATCAAATTATAATCTAATAGACTCGAATGATTTATACGATGCTACCTACTATTTTATTGCTTTTATTTACTTCATTGACAGAAAAACCACGTTTTGTTGATAAAATCCCAAGCAGTCACAACGTATATGCAAATAATGCTGTACCTACCGAAGAATCAAAAATGGAACAAGTGTACCGAAGATTAAATTCGGACAAATTTTCATTGCCAAAACTGGAAAGTTTCTCTGAGGCTCTCAAAGGATATTATTCTTTAAAAGAGAAAGGGATAATCCAAAAAGACATTCTTACTATCATTGATTTTAGTTTGTCGTCTAATGTTAAAAGACTTTGGGTTATTAATATTGATACAGGTGAAATTTTATTTCATTCACTGGTAGCACATGGTCGCAACACCGGAGAAGAATATGCTTCTCAATTTTCTAATGCTTCAGAATCGTATAAAAGTAGCTTGGGTTTCTATGCCACGGGCGAAATTTATACCGGAAAACACGGTATGTCACTGCGTTTAGATGGTTTAGAAAAAGGAGTAAATGATAATGCCCGCGCAAGAGGTGTTGTCATGCATGCCGCTGATTACGTATCTGATTCTTTTATAAAAAACAATCAACGCTTAGGCCGTAGCCAAGGATGTCCGGCAGTTCCTGCAGAAATGTCTAAAGAAATCATCACTACGATACAAAATAAATCTTGTTTTTTTATTTATCATCCGTCTAGAGCAACAGTTTTTGGAAGTAGAAGCATTTCGTAATGCTTCATAATATAGGTAGGAACGCATATTGAGTAGTGTTTTTTATCTTATTAGTACTTAAAACAGGTGTTTTTAAAATATTTTTTATAATTTTTTTTAAAGCTTTCAAGGGTTATAATAAATTCATATTAAATTATTTAGGGTTTTAAATTTGGGTTTATGTAAAGGTTGAACGGTTGATAGCTTTGACTTTTTCTAAAAAAAACTTGCATTAAAGGAAACTTATTAAGTATATTTGCACCGTTGTTAATGCGAAAGTAGCTCAGTTGGTAGAGCTCCAGCCTTCCAAGCTGGTTGTCGCGAGTTCGAGCCTCGTCTTTCGCTCTAAGTTTCAAGTTTTACTTAGAATTTTTTTTTACTGTTATAATGCGAAAGTAGCTCAGTTGGTAGAGCTCCAGCCTTCCAAGCTGGTTGTCGCGAGTTCGAGCCTCGTCTTTCGCTCTAAAACCTCAAGCTTTTGTTTGAGGTTTTTTTGTTTTATGGTTGTTCTAGTCCCGAAGCTTCAGGATATCCCCTGAACGAAGAATACAGGAAGCCCCGACTTTCTCTCTTTGAAGCCGAAACTTTATGTTTCGGCTTTTTTTGTTTCAAAAGTTTCTTTAAATTATTTAATATAACTCAAGTCGGTTTCTGTTTCAAGTTCTGTGGGAATTTGATTTTGACCAAACAATCTTGCGGTTAAATTGCCTTTCAAAGTTATTTTATCTCCTTTTACTTCTAGCCAGCTGCCTTCTCGCAATCCTAATACGGGAACCGAATTGTATGCGTGAAATTCCTTAATTCTAGTTTCGCGCGTTTCACCCATGTGAGTAGATGTTGTATCTGGATCAAGGTAATGCGGATTTAAATTAAACGGAATCATTCCTAAAGTTTTAAAACTAGGCGGATAAACAATAGGCATGTCATTTGTAGTTTGCATGTTAAGTCCGCATATATTACTACCAGCACTTGTACCTAAATATGGTGTGCCTTTTCTAATGGCATCAGCAAGTGGTTGCATGATATTATTTTTGTACAATTGAGATACTAATACAAAGGTATTTCCGCCACCGGTAAAAATTCCAGATGCTTCTTGTATGGCTTGCACGGGATTTTCAAATTCCTCAATTCCATTTACAGTAATATTAATTTTGGCGAAAGCCAATCGAACCATAGCTGTATATTCCTCGTGAGTAATACCGCCAGGTCTAGCATATGAAATAAAAAGGATGCTGTTGCAATCCTTAAAATGTTTGGTTAGGGTAGGCAATAGATACTCTAAGTAACTTTGATGAGCAAGCGTTGAGGTACTTGCAATGATCATATTTTTCATTGTTAGGGTGTTATTTTTTTATAAAGATATTAAAACCGTCTTTTTTAACTGTGATTTTTAATTAACATTTTTTTACCATCCTATTAGTAATTAATTTGCAAAGCATTACGATACTTTTACAACGAATCAATACTTCTTTTTTAACGAATGTTTAAAGTGCTGTGCTTGCTTATTGTTTTGATGACTACACAAATGGAGTCGCAAGAGATGCCTAGAATTGCTCTAAAGGGTTCGGTAATGGTGCAAGATGATGTTTTAGAGGGTGTTGATGTTGTGAACAAAAAGACTAAAGAAACCACTCGTACAAATGCTCAAGGAAATTTTTCGATACTTGCAGCGGTTGGAGATACTTTGGTTTTTACAGGATTGCAAATAAAAGATATTTATTTTCCAATATCGGCACAGCAATTTCTTCAAGGATTTATTTCGGTACAAGCAAACTTACGCTCGTATCAATTAAAGGAAGTTGTAGTTCAAAACGGAATCAATGCTAGAGCACTCGGAATTATTCCTAAAGGGCAAAAGACGTACACTCCCGCAGAAAGAAAATTATATACTGCAACTGACTTGAATGCTTCTTTAAATGCAGGATCAATGGCTGGTGGTTCAGTCTCGGTGGATCCATTGCTAAACTGGATTTCAGGTAGAACAAAAATGCTGAAAAAGGAGTTGAATGCAGAGAAAAATCAATTTTATATTTTACAAATAGAGAATTTATTTACTCCAGAATATTTTGATACTAAATTGAAGATTCCGGTTTTGTACGTAAAAGGATTTGAATATTATTGTATTGAAAATGATAGTTTTATAGCTGCTTTAAAGTCAAAAAATGTTGCTTTAGCTGCGTTTTTGATGGGAGATTTAGCATTAAAATATAAAGAAATAATAGCTCGTGAAAATTAAAAATACATTATTGTTAGTGCTGTTTATGATGGTGCAATCAATGTACAGTCAAGATGTGCCCGTAAAAGAGATTCGGGGTAAAATTGTAGCAGATTCTGTTGCTGTAGACCGCATTAATATTGTTAATATTACCACGGAGAAAGCAACAATATCTGATGGCAACGGTTTTTTTACAATTCCTGCAAAAGAGGGTGACGTACTTGTTTTTACAGCCGTTAATTTAGAAGGACTACGAAAAAAAATAGAGAAACAAGATCTTGAGCAAACGCTTTTGTTGGTAAAAATGAATCCCAAAAGTATTGTTTTAAGGGAGGTTATTGTCAATGATAATAGTATTACTGCAGAAAGTTTGCGTATTATTCCTTACGGTCAAAAAAAGTACACTCCCGCGGAGCGAAAGATGTATACGGCAACCTCTGGTGGAGGAATAGATGGGTTACTTAACACCATTTCTGGACGTAAGGCTATGCTGAAAAAAGAAATGATTGTGGAGAAAAAGGAACAACTATTGGCCAGGTTTGCAAACTTTTTTGAAGATAAATATTATATAGAGACTTTGAAAATTCCTCAGGAACATATTTTAGGATTCCAGTATTATTGTGTTGATGATGTTGACTTTGCAGCTGCACTTGCTGCTAAAAATAAATGGAAGGCCATGTTTTTAATATCCAAATTAGCTCAAAATTACAACGAAATCATAGCTCTTGAAACAAAATAAAAGCATAGCACTAATAGCAACATTACTGAGTATTTGTACTCAGGGACAGGTTATAAATGAAAAACTCCTAACAGGTAAAATTATAGCAAATGCAAAGCCTGCAGCTGGTGTTCATGTCTTGAATATTGTTAATGAAAAAGAAACGGTAAGTGATAGTTTGGGTGTTTTTAATATTATGGCAAAACCAGACGATCTTTTGGTTTTTACAGCACCAAATTTAGAAATCCATAGGCGAAGCATTGATGAAGAGGATATGCATCAAAAACGTTTAGATATTGAAATGTTTATAAAAGCAATTGAATTGCAAGTGGTTTACGTTAATGCTCACCCGGAAATTAATGCAAGTGCATTAGGTATAATTCCTAAAAATCAAAAAGTAGTAACGCCAGCGCAACGCGGTAGGTATTCCCAGCCCAATGGACCACTGCAAGCAATAAAAATAATGATAACTGTTAAAAATCCGGCGCTTGATAATGCTCTTAAAGTAGAACGGAATATAGCAGCATTAAATAGGCTTGATGGGATTTTTCAGGATAAATATTATGTTGAAACCTTAAAAATTGACAAAGATTACATCAAAGGGTTTCAGTATTATTGTATAGAAGATGCAGAGTTTAGTGCGTCTCTAAAAAGCAATAACAAGTGGAAATTAATGTTCAGAATTGTAAAGCTCGCCGAAATTTATAATGAAATGAATGCGTCGCAATAAGTTTAAAATAGTAGTTTGTGTTCTTTTTTTATTCCAAATTACATTTGGCCAATCTACTGTTGAGAAGGTTTATACTGGAAAAGTAATAGTAAGCAATCAGTTTACAGCAGGTGTAACTATTACCAATAAAAAAACAGGTCTGCAAGTAAATACCAACCAAGATGGCTTTTTTTCCATAGTAGTTCATGTCAAAGATACTCTAGTTTTTGAAGCCGTTCAATTGCAAAAGAAACAAAAAATAATCATAGATACCGATTTCGAAAAAGCAGATGCTGTAATAGAGTTGCAACTTAAGAACACGGTGTTGAAAGAAGTTGTTGTCAATGGTAAAAAGATAGATGCCTACAGTTTAGGAATAGCGTCAAAAAATACTAAAAAGTTCACTCCTGCAGAACGAAAGTTACAAACAGCGGGAGATTGGAAACCCATCATGCTGTTGGGCCTATTAGGCGGTTCAATGGAATTAGATCCCTTGATTAATAAAATAAACGGAAGAACCAAACGCTTAAAAAAATTGATTGTTCTTGAAAGAAAAGAACTGAATATCAAATGGATTTCCGAGGAGTTTCAAGATGCCTTTTTTACAAATCAATTAGGGATTAAACAGGAATTTATCAGTGGGTTTAAATATTATTTAGTTGAAAATGATAACTTTACAAAAACACTGCTCACTCGGGACAAAGATCAAATTATTTTTAGCATGATACCCTTGGCACAAGAATATAAAGATAAATTACAAGGCAACTGAAATAGCAATTTTGAAAAAACAATAATATGAAGCAGCTCTTACTTATTTTTATCCTTTTTGGAAACGTTTTATGGGCTCAAAATAAAGATAGAAAGCCATTGCATGCGCGATTGATCAATGATTTTACCATTGTAGATAATGGGTATGTTTTTAATTTGAGTGCCAAGACCAAAACGTTTATCAGCAAGCAGGGTTTCTTTGATATTTTGGCTCAAGCCAAAGATACGTTGCTCATTTCCAGTTTAAATTTTAAGTCGAGAAAAATCATTGTTTCTGAAAATGATTTTTTAAAGCCGCTCGCTTTATTTGATATGGAATCTCAGTTGACGGCCTTAAAAGAAGTTGTGGTCAAAGGAAAGTTAGATCCAAAACCATCTTTGCCTAACACCCAAAAAATAGTTGATATGAAATTCATAAGCGATGAAAAATCAGCTGTAAAGAATAGCGCCATGCCATCGGATAGATCCATTGAAAACGGATTAGATTTTGTACGCGTTTTTAAAATGCTTAAAAAAGCATTCACAAAGAAGAATGTAGATGAATCTAAAAGCAACAATACGGATCAATTTCCAGAAATGGTGTTGTCCCGAATTGATGGCTATTTTTTTTCGCATACTTTAAAACTAGAACCAGCGGAAGTCAATTTATTTTTAGATTATTGTAAAAACGATGCTGCTTCAAGTAAGTATTTAGAACATACGGATACCTTTTTATTAATGGATTTTTTGGTTAACAAGAACAAAGAATTTAAAAGATTCACTACTTTTGAAAAATGAAAAAAATAATTACAAGAGTTCTTTTTGTAGTACTCATTCTCTCTATGTCATCTTTTGCGGCGCACAAATTTTATGTTGCCCTGTTTCAAGTAAATTATGTTTCTGAGAAAAAAATGATTCAAATCACTGCTCGTATTTTTGTAGACGACTTGAATAATGCCTTAGAAAAAAAGCATAATAGAAAAGTAAATCTAGGTTCAGAAATGGAGACAGCTGACGATGTCATGCTATTAAAAAAATATCTTAATGAGAAGTTTATTGTGAAAGTAGATGGACAAACCAAAGTTATAAATTTTGTTAGCAAAGAGATGGAAGGGGATGTGCTTATTTGTTATTTGAGTATCAAAGAAATCAAAAAAATGAAGGCACTAGATATATACAATGCAGTATTGACACAAAATAATGCTGAGCAACAAAATATTATGCATTTTAATGTTTTGGGGGTCAAAAACACACTTTTATTTACGACATCAACATCAAAAGGAGTGTTAAAATATTAATTAGTGCTTTTTTAAACAAAAAAAATATTATTTTCACCCATTGAAATAACCAGATTTCCAACTATGAAAAAATTATCCTTATTCTTGCTGCTTCCGGCAATGCTATTTGCTCAAGAGAAAACCGCACCTGTAACTCCTAAGCAAACAGGGAGATATGACAACAACAAATTTAGCCAGATGTATGATGTTTTGGCAACGCCAAACATGTTTCGTACTGCTTCTGGAGCTCCCGGACCTGCTTACTACCAGCAACAAGCCGATTATAAAATTAACATTGAATTAGACGATAAAAAATCACGATTGGCAGGTTCAGAAACCGTGACTTATTCCAACAACTCACCAGATACGTTAGAGTATTTATGGGTTCAATTAGATCAAAATCAAGCTGCTAAAAACTCGCAGACACCATTGGCAGACAGCCAAAGAATGGAGCAAGTTTTTCCAGCAGGAAGTTTTGCAACTAAGTTTTTAAAAGAGCCAGCAGAACGCGGTTTTAATATTGAACAAGTTAAGGATGCTAAAGGAAATCCTTTATCCTACACGATCAATCAAACAATGATGCGTATTAACTTGGCATCACCATTAAAACCTGGAGAAAAATTTTCTTTTTCTATCAACTGGTGGTACAACATTAATAATTACAGACTAGAAGGCGGTCGTTCTGGATATGAATTGTTTGAAAAAGAGGGCGACAAACTATATGTAATTGCTCAGTTTTACCCAAGAATGGCGGTTTACAACGATGTTGAAGGTTGGCAAAACATGCAGTTTTGGGGCACAGGAGAGTTTACATTGCCGTTTGGTAATTTTGATGTAAATATCACAGTTCCTGCTGATCACGTGATGGAAGCAACAGGTGAATTAATGAATAGAAGCGAAGTTTTTACTGCAGAGCAAGTGAAAAGATACGAATTGGCAACAAAATCATATGATAAGCCAGTGGTTATTGTAACGCAGGCAGAAGCTGAGGCGGCTGAAAAAGGTTTTTCAGACAAAAAGAAAACATGGAAATTCAGTGCTAAAAACGTTAGAGATTTTGGTATTGCAACTTCTAGAAAATTCATTTATGATGCCATGGCGGTGAAACTAAATGAGAAAACGGTAATGGCTGTTTCGGTTTACCCAAAAGAAGCCAATCCATTGTGGGGAGAAACTTCAACTAGAACAGTAGCGCACACTTTAAAGAGCTATTCAGCACATACTTTTGATTATCCTTACCCGAAAGCAGTTTCGGTTTCAGCAGAAGATCAAGGGATGGAATACCCAATGATTTGCTGGAATTACGGGCGTCCTGACGAAAAAGGTGTAACTAGCGATCGAATCAAAAACGGAATGATTGGTGTAGTAATTCACGAGGTAGGACACAACTTTTTCCCAATGATCGTAAACTCTGATGAGCGTCAATGGTCTTGGATGGATGAAGGATTGAATACGTTTATGCAATATATGGCTGAGCAAGAAATGAATGTTAATTTCCCTTCAAGCCGCGGACCAGCAAGTAAAATAGTTCCTTACATGAGTGGTGATCAAAAATTCTTAGAGCCAATCATGTCAAATTCTGAAACCATAGTTCAATTTGGAGCTAATGCCTATGGAAAACCTGCTACAGGATTAAACATTCTTAGAGAAACCATTATGGGTAGAGAATTGTTTGACCATGCGTTTAAGGTGTATGCAAACAGATGGAAATTCAAGCACCCAACTCCTGAGGACTTTTTTAGAACGATGGAAGATGCTTCGGCAGTTGATTTAGACTGGTTCTTTAGAGGTTGGTTTTACTCCACTGATTTTGTAGACATCGGTGTAAAAGAGGTAAAACAATATTATGTATCTGAAACGGCAACAAAAGAGTTGAAAGATGCCGTAGTTCGTAGAGGGCGTTTTGGTCAAGAAAAAGGACCATTCGTATACTTAGTTCCAGCAACAAGTGAGGAGTTAAGCGCTAAAGATAAAAAAGCATTGGCTATTAACGAGGTAAGTTTATTATCTGAGTACGTAGAAAAAAACTTTACTGCCGAGGAAAAATCAGCATTAAAAGCACCAAAATATTTTTACGAAGTGGAGTTTAACAAGCCAGGAGGAATGTTAATGCCAATCATTGTGGAGTTAACGTATGAGGATGACTCAAAAGAAACGTTTAAATACCCAGCTCAAATTTGGAGAAAAAACAATGACACTGCTAAGAAAGTATACGCAACAGATAAAGCGATCAAAAAAATTATTGTAGATCCAAAATTAGAAACGGCTGATATTGATGTAACTAATAATACTTGGCCAAAAGAAGAAGTGAAGTCAAAATTTGATTAATTACTTTTAAAATAAAATACAATACCCCCAAAAGCAACTGCTCTTTGGGGGTATTTTTATGAAATAATTAAAAGGCAACCATGCAAAAAGTAATATCTTTGTAATCATAAAAAATATAAAATTATGTTTGGTATAGGAGGAGGCGAATTAATTTTTATCATGTTTATTGTTCTCATGCTTTTTGGGTCAGATAAAATACCCGAAATTGCTAGAACCATGGGTAAAGCAATGGCGCAGTTAAAAAATGCTACAAATGATATAAAAAGTGAAATTCAAAAGGGAGCAGAAACAAATGGTTTTGATACCAAATCAATTTCTAACATAACAGGATCGATCAATAGCGAAATTAATAAAGCAAAAGAATCTATCTTGGGAGATACCTCTCCATTTGATTCTATTACATCAGGTGTAACGGATGAGATTACAAAAGTAAAAGACAGTTTACTTGCAGAAACAAAGCCTGTTGAAGAGGCAACTTCTTCACTTGAAGATGAAATCACAGGACCTATTAAACGACAAATGTAATGCTAGAAAAACTACGTGCACTTGATGTAGAACTTTTTGTTTATCTCAACAGCCTTGGCAATGAAACCTTTGATGCGACATGGTTATTTTTGACCAAACAAATCAACTGGCTTCCCTTTTTTTTATTGCTATTGTTTTTGGTTTACAAAAAATTAGGAAGTAAACAAACCTTGTATTTACTGCTATTTGTAGCGATATTAATTGCCTTTACAGATCAAACAACAAACGCTTTCAAAAATGGTTTTCAGCGTTTGCGCCCTTGTAACAATCCAGATATTAATACGTTTATCAGGGTGGTTCAATCCAGAAGTTCTTATAGCTTTTTTTCAGGGCATGCCGCAAATTCTATGGCTGTTGCTAGCTTTTTGTACTTTGTATTTAAAAACAAAATCAAGTATCTTGGATTCTTGTTTCTATGGCCCTTAGTCTTTGCGTACAGTAGGATTTATCTAGGCTTGCATTATCCTTTAGACATACTCACGGGCTATTTCTTCGGCTTTGTTTTTGGGTATCTAATGCACCTTTTATACAAAAAAGCACAAAAGAAATATTTTCCTCAGCAGCTTTCATAACTCTTTTTATTTAGGAGCTATTTCCTGCTATCCGCTATATTCCCGATCTTAAAAAAAACTACGGCAAAAAGAGCCTTGTTTTTTTAAGATCGGGAGATGCCGCTTCTATCAGGGCTAGGGCAGTTGCTTTCAGTAGAATTTGTAAACTAAAGAACTCTGCTTACCGTTAAACCATCACGAATAGGCAGTAAAACGGTCTCTACTCTTGGATCTGTTGCTAATAAACGATTGTATTCTAGTAATATTTTTGTACTTAAATCTTTAGGATTTAGGGGTTCTAAAACTTTCCCGCTCCATAAAACATTATCAGATAGAATAATCCCTCCTTTATTCATTTTGGGTAAGATCAATTCAAAATAGTTCAAGTAGTTTTCTTTATCTGCATCAATAAAAACCAAATCAAACTTTAAGTTAATCGTTGGGATAATGTCAACCGCTTCGCCGAGATGTTGAACAATTTGTTCTCCCCAAGGAGATTTGTCAAAATGCTTGCGTTGAAAATCAACTAATTCTTCTTTGATGTCAATCGTGTGCAATTGTCCGGTTTCTTGCATCCCTTCGCATAAGCACAATGCTGAATAGCCAGTATAGGTGCCAATTTCCAGAATATTCAGAGGTCGAATCAATTTTGACAACATGCTCAAAACCCTGCCTTGAAAATGCCCGCTTAACATTCGCGGAAGCAAAATTTTTTGATAGGTTTCTTTATTTAATGCTGCGAGCAATGTTGGTTCTTTTTCGGAATGTTGCTCAATGTAATTTCCTAATTCTGGTGAAATGAAATGCATTATCTTAAACTTTTTATTGGATTTTGAAAAGTGTTAAATATTCGAACAATGTAAATGGTGTTGTGATGAAATTGGTAAAGTACTTTATAATTTCGGATAATGATTCTCTTGCAATCAATTCGGTATTCATCAATTTGAAATTGATCAGGGAAAGTGATTGCCTTTATACTTTCGAAAATTTCAGTAGTTATTCTAGTTGCAACATGAGGTGAGATCTTTTGTTCCAGCGAAAAATAAATTTCTTTTAAATCAAGTTTTGCATTTGTAGTCCAAAAGATCGGATACTTTGGATTACTCATTTTTCCAGGTTTTCATTTCTTCAATAAGATTTTCTTGAGAAACTACTCTGTTGTATTTAATATCTTCTAGACCTTCTTCAACTTTATTATGATATTCTGAGATTGTTAAGGAATTTCCTTTAGCATCGTAAGAAACAATTTCATTCAAATAATTGTCAAAAACCGAAGAAACAATACGCAATAAACGTTCGTCGGCATTTTCAATTTGCATTTGAATTTTCTCTTTTAATTCTGGAAGTCCCATGTCTATTACTGTTAGAAAAACAAAGTTACAAAATATAATTTTGAGGGTTAAAAAAAATCCATATAATTCAAAATTGTCATTAAATTTGCAACATGGAAATCGAAAAAAAAGATATAAGATCCCTTTCAAAAGAACAATTGCGTGATTTTTTTGTTGCCAATAATGACAAAGCCTTTAGAGGAAATCAAGTATATGAATGGTTGTGGAGTAAAGGTGCTCACAGTTTTGAGGACATGACCAATGTTTCTAAACAAACCAGGACTATGCTGGAAACGCATTTTGTGATCAATCACATCAAAGTAGATACCATGCAACGCAGCGAAGATGGAACCGTAAAAAATGCGGTTCGTTTGCATGATGGACTAGTGGTCGAATCGGTTTTGATACCTACAAATACACGAACTACAGCTTGTGTTTCTAGTCAAGTAGGGTGTAGTTTAGATTGTAATTTTTGCGCCACAGCGCGATTAAAAAGAATGCGTAACCTGGAACCTGCAGAAATTTATGATCAAGTAATTGCCATTGATAAAGAAAGTCGTTTGTATTACAATCATCCGTTATCGAATATTGTTTTCATGGGAATGGGAGAACCGTTGATGAATTACAACAATGTTTTGAAGGCCATTGAAATGATTACTTCCACTGAAGGATTAGGGATGTCTCCAAAAAGAATTATGGTCTCAACTTCTGGAGTACCTAAAATGATTAAAAAACTAGCAGATGACGATGTGAAATTCAAACTAGCTGTGTCATTACACTCGGCAATAGATGAAGTTCGTGCCCGAATTATGCCTTTTAGTGCTAATTTTCCTTTGTCTGAATTACGGGAATCATTAGAATATTGGTACCGAAAAACCAAAAGCAAAATTTCCTATGAATATGTAGTTTGGAAAGGTATCAACGACACTAAAGAAGCGGTGGATGCTCTAGTCAAATTTTGTAAATATGTTCCTTGTAAAGTGAATCTCATCGAATACAACCCAATCGATGATGGAGAATTCCAGCAAGCATCTGAAGAATCTATAAATGCCTACATCAAAGCACTTGAAGCAACCGGAATTGTGGTAAAAGTGCGCAGAAGTCGCGGTAAAGATATTGATGCTGCATGCGGACAATTAGCAAACAAGGAAGCTTAAGAAATTACTGCTTAATAATAATCCAAAAGAAGATGCTTTGTTGCCTGATTTCTTGCTAATATCGTATCTTTGAAACTCATGAATGTCACCTCTCAAATAAAACAGCCCATCTTAAAAGAAATGGAACTTTTTGAAAAAAAGTTCTATGAATCTATGACTTCGCAAGTGGCTTTACTCAATAGAATTACCTATTATATAGTAAACCGCAAGGGGAAACAAATGCGTCCTATGTTTGTTTTTTTAACAGCAAAAATGGTTGCTAATGGTCTTGTAAATGAGCGTACGTATCGTGGTGCTTGTGTGATAGAGCTTATACATACTGCTACACTGGTTCATGATGATGTAGTAGATGATAGTAATCGCCGAAGAGGTTTTTTCTCGTTGAATGCGCTTTGGAAAAATAAAATTGCTGTTTTAGTAGGTGATTATTTGTTGTCAAAAGGCTTGTTGCTGTCTATTGATAACGGTGATTTTGATTTACTTCGAATTATATCTGTCGCTGTACGCGAAATGAGCGAAGGGGAATTACTTCAAATTGAAAAAGCCCGCAGACTGGATATCACTGAAGATATTTACTACGAAATTATTCGAAAAAAGACAGCTACTCTTATTGCTGCTTGTTGTGCTTTAGGTGCTTGTTCTGTCATTGAAAGTGAAGAGCAAGTTGAAAAGATGCGCAAATTTGGAGAGCTGATAGGTATGGCTTTTCAAATCAAAGATGATTTATTTGATTATACGGATGAAGCCATTGGTAAACCAACAGGAATTGATATCAAAGAGCAAAAAATGACTTTGCCTCTTATCCATGTTTTAAATACTTGTACCCCAAAAGAGAAAAGTTGGCTTATCAATTCGATAAAAAACCATAACAAAGACAAAAAACGCGTTAAAGAGGTTATTGCATTTGTGAAAAACAACAATGGTTTGGTTTATGCCGAAGCAAAAATGGTTGCTTTTCAACATGAAGCACTTTTATTACTTCAAGATTTCCCTGAATCCGATTATAAAAGCGCCCTAATTTTAATGGTCAACTACGTTATTGAAAGAAAGAAATAATTTTTTTTAAAATATTTTATCTTCTGAACGCCTTATTTTACTCGTTTTTTTTGATTTTCAAAGTTCAAAATCAAAAAAAAATCAGATGTCATGCAACCTTTTTATATCGAAAAGCGTCTATGTAAATAGAGATGAGGTTCAATATCAAGATTTAATTGCAACAGCACTAAAATGTATTGACATTGATATTGATTTTTGTCATTGAAACTATTTATGAAAGTAATCAACTTACATCACGAGGAAAAGGAATTAATCCGGTTGGCTGTCGATAATAATCGACAAGCGCAACAGCAAATTTATACCCAGTTTTCTCCTAAAATGTTAAGTGTTTGCCGTCAATACATAAAAGATATGCATCAGGCCGAAGATGTTATGATTACTGCTTTTATGAAGGTCTTTACTAATCTTAAAAATTACGAACATAAAGGTAGTTTTGAAGGCTGGATCAGGAGAATTATGGTTAATGAATGCATTTCTTTTATCAGAGTAAATAAAAAAATTAAATATATCGAAGATGATTTCGTGATCGGTCGCGATGAGGAAAGTTTTAATGCTATTGAAAGTCAATTGTCTGTAGACGACATTCAATCCTTGATAGATAATTTACCAGATGGTTATAAAATGGTTTTTAATTTATTTGCGATAGAAGGATTTAAACACCATGAAATTGCAAACCTGTTGGGAATTAATGAAGGAACATCAAAGTCGCAATTATCGCATGCTAGAAAAATGCTGCAAGTACAAATTAGTACAATAAAAAATTATGAGTATGGAACCGAATAAATTTGAAATGCAAATAAAAGAGCAGTTGAATGCTAGAGAAATCAAACCTTCGGCGATGGCTTGGGATAAACTCGACACAATGCTTTCTGAGACAGAAAAACAGAAAACCAAATTCCCATGGTTGTATATGGCGGCAAGTTTTGTTGGTTTTCTACTTATTGGAACCCTATTTTTTGATCAAAAAGAAAGTGTGAATGTAAATCAAGAGGATGGAGTTGTATTTCAAGATTCAAATAAGAATAAAGATAATGTAAAAACAATTGATACGTTAAAAAATACAAACACACTGTCAATTGCTTTAAAACCTAACGTTCAAAAAGGCATTGTTGTTCCTCAATACCAAGCTTCAACGCAGCAAAAATCATTGAAATTAGAGAACAATCAATTAGCAGTATCCCAAATTAAAAATTCTAAGAAGGATAGTTTAAACATTTCATTAGAAAATATTAATCTAAAAAAAGGTACTAAAAACAGGTATGTTTCAGCATCTGGATTGTTAGCAGAAGTGAGTAATACACAACTGGAGTCATCAACTAATTTGCAAGTCAATCCAAAACCGATAAAAAGCACCACGGTTAATCCTCAGAATTTATTGTCGGATGTAGAAACAGAGATGAATCAAACCTTTAGAGAGTCGGCCATAAGCAAGTTTAATAAAAATTACAACGCCATAAAAACAGTTTTGGCCAATAGAAATTACGAAAAAGAATAATCAATCATCAATCAAAAATCGAACATTATGCAAAAAATTATTTTAATCACAGTACTACTGTTATCGGCCTTTTTAACAAAAGTTAATGCGCAAGAAAAAGGAGTTTATAAAAATATTCTAGACTGGACATATTGGCAACCGGTGTCGCCAAATTATGAAATGAGTCTTGAAAAGAACTCCGAATTTAAAGAAGAAAATATCTTAACCATTAAGTCGGTTAAAAGTAAAATCAATGGTTTTGGTACAATCATGAAATCAATTAAGCCAGACTTGTATTTAGGAAAAACAGTAAAAATGTCGGGATATGTTAAATGTGATAATATTAAATCTTGGACTGGTTTATGGATGCGTGTGGATTATTATGATGTTGCCGTTTTAGCTTTTGATAACATGCGAAAAAATCCCATAAAAGGTACAAAAGATTGGGCTAAATATGAAATTGTGTTGCATGTGCCAGCAGATGCAACTTCTATTTCCTATGGAGTTTTATTAGATGATACGGGTCAGGTATGGTTTAAAGACATTGCATTGGAAATAGTTGATGATACTACACCTGAAACGGGACTTACAAAGGGAAGAGACCACCAATCAATTCCATTTGAGACCAGAGCTAAAGCCATTGGTAACGAAATTAAATCAATAACAAGTTCAGAAAAAAATGCCTTAAAAAAAGAGATCGAACAAATTGATAAAGATCTCGATAATAAAGTAATTACGAAGGAACAAGCGGATGATTTAAAGTTAAAGAAAGCAGCCGTTCATGCAGCAAATATTGATTCTAAAGTTAGTGTTCAGGAAGAAAAACTCAACCAGTTGGTACAAGATAAAGTGGATGGAAAAGTGCAAGACGCTAAAGACACTAGAAGTGGCGGCAGAATGGTTATTTTTGGGACTAATTCTGAAGAGCTTGGACCAAATCAAACCGAATTTAATATTTCCTCTTTAAAAGTGTACAACGGACAAGAGGATAAGGATGAACGCCAATCCAAAAGAACAACGTCACAATTTGTTTTTGCTGCAGGATTGAACAATGTCATTACCGATGGTGAAGTTAAAAAATCAGATTTCAGGTATTTAGGATCTCATTTTTATGAAATTGGCGTTTCTTATAATTCTAGACTTTTAAACAATTCTAACCTATTGCATGCCAAGTACGGTTTGTCAGTGATGTACAATAACCTGCGCCCTACAGATAATCGTAGTTTTGAGGTGAATGGCAATCAAACCAATTTGACAGTGAATCCTATTGAATTAAAAGATTCTAGATTTAGAAATGTAAGCTTGGTATTTCCGTTACATTTAGAATTTGATTTTACAAAGCCAGAGGTTAAGAACGACAAAACCTATTTTAAATCTCATCAAAGTGTTAGAGTAGGACTAGGCGGGTACGCAGGAGTAAACCTGAAAACAAAACAAATTTTACAATATGAAAATTCAGATTTAAAATCAACCGAAAAAACTAAAGGAGATTTTAACACAGGTGATTTTGTCTATGGATTGAGCACTTATATAGGATATAAAGCTACAAGTTTATACTTGAAATATGATTTAAATCCATTGTTTAAGGACAATGCTGTCAAGCAAAACAATGTTTCACTAGGTTTGCGTTTTGATTTTAATTAATTGCTGATGGCATTTTAGCAGCATAAAAAAGCACTTTGTAAAGAAGTGTTTTTTTGTTTTTTAGATTGTGAATTATCCAATTTGATTTGTGTAATTTTACATTTTTCAATCCCTAAATATTTTATTCAACTTGATTTCAAAAGCTACAATTGATACTGTTTATGAAACTGCTCGTGTAGAGGAGGTTATTGGTGAATTTGTTCATTTAAAAAGAGCAGGAAGTAACTATAAGGGTTTAAGTCCATTCTCTGAAGAGCGTTCACCATCATTTATGGTTTCTCCGGCTAAAGGAATCTGGAAGGATTTTAGTTCTGGAAAAGGCGGAAATGCTGTTGCTTTCTTGATGGAGCATTCTCATTTTACGTATCCAGAAGCCATTAGATACTTAGCCAAAAAGTATAATATTGAAATTGAAGAAACAGAGCAAACAGATCAAGAAAAAGCACTCACAGATACTCGAGAAAGTATGTACTTGGTCTCGGAATTTGCCAAAACGTATTTCCACAATACACTTTTAAATTCCGAAGAGGGAAAAGCTATCGGCTACTCTTACTTTAAGGAAAGAGGTTTTACAAATGAAACCATCAAAAAATTCAGTCTAGGATATTCACCTGAAAGCTGGGATGCGTTTACAAAAGAAGCTCTTGGCAAAGGATATAAATTAGAATTTCTGGAAAGTACAGGACTTACAATTCCCAAAGAGGACAGGCCTTTTGATCGCTTCAAGGGGCGTGTGATGTTCCCTATTGAGAGCATGTCCGGACGAGTCTTAGGTTTCGGAGGTCGTATCTTAACCAATGATAAAAAAGCAGCAAAATACCTAAACTCACCTGAAAGTGAAATTTACCACAAAAGTAAAGTGCTGTATGGTATTTATCAAGCCAAACAATCCATAGCAAAATTAAACAATTGCTACCTTGTTGAAGGATATACTGATGTGATACAATTCAATCAATCTGGTATTGAGAATGTGGTAGCGTCATCTGGAACTGCCTTGACGCCAGATCAAATTAGACTGATAAATAGATTGACAAAAAACATTACCGTTTTATTTGATGGTGATGCAGCAGGATTGCGCGCCTCTGTGCGAGGGATTGATTTGATACTTGAAGAGGGTATGAATGTCAAAGTGTGTACTTTTCCTGATGGGGAAGATCCAGATAGTTTTGCAAAAAAAACGTCGTATGATGATTTAGTCTATTATCTTGAAAATAATTCTAAAGATTTCATTCAGTTCAAAGCATCGCTCTTAATGAATGAAGCTAAAAACGATCCGGTAAAAAAGGCCGACCTGATTCGAGATATGGTAGGGAGTATATCTAAAATTCCAGATCGAATTCAACGCGAAATTTACATTCAGGAATGTTCCCGAATTATGGATATTTCAGAGCAAGTATTACAAAGTACTCTGGCGCAATTATCTCAAAAAGAAGTTGCCGAGGTTGGAAAAAAACAAAAACAAGAGCAACAAGCTTTTGAAATTGTTAAAAACGAAAATCCTATAGCTGTCGCTAAAGTTGATGTATTAAATAGATTAGAACGTAAAATAATTGAAATTTTACTATTGTATGGCAACCTTGAAGAAGAATTTGAGGATGTATTTTTACGTACAAATGCAGAAGGAGAAATTGAAACTGTTTCAGAAAAAAGAAATTATAAGGTTTACCAACGTATTTACCTCAGTTTGCAAGAAGATGAGGTGCAACTTGCTAATCCATTATTTAGAGCAATTTACAATGATCTTATAGCGTTTTATAATGAGAATGAATCCTTTAGTATGGAACAGTATTTAATGCGCTTGGATGTTGACTTTGCCCAAGAAGTAACAGATATTTTAATGGAAGATGAGCAACTCGTTCTTCATGATTGGGTAGGTCAAAATATTTTTCCAAAAACTAAAAATGAAACAATAGGTCAAGAGGTTTCAGAGACTATTTTAACGCTTCGTTGGTATCTTGTAGGAAGTATTATTGAAGAATTAAAAAGCTCTATATCATCTGAACCAAATTCAGATAATACAGAGCCTTTATCATTAGTTATGGATTATAATATTTTAATCCATTCTTTTTCAAAAAAATTAGGTAGAGTAATGTCAAGATATTACTAAACGATTTCTAATTTTTTTGCTTTGTCTACTAGATCAACCAGATTAGTTACATTTAGTTTAGTTAATAAACGTAATTTGTAAGTACTGATTGTTTTTTCATTCAGGTTTAAGATATCAGCAATTTCGTGGTTCTTTTTCCCTCCACTCAAGTAGCGTAATACTTCTACCTCACGGTTAGAAAGTTTGCGATACAAACGCTCACTTTTACTTTGTTTTGCAATCAAGGCTAAGTTTTTCTTCACGGTTTCATTCATGATGATCTTACCTTGCGATACTTTTACAATAGCAATTCCTAGTGTTTCTAACTTTTCGGATTTGTGCACAAAGCCAGATGCTCCGGCTTTAATGGCATTTGGTGCATAAATCTGTTCAGATAGGCCACTGTATAAAATCACTTTTGTTTTTGGGAAATCTTTCAAGATTGTTTTGATCTCGAAGATACTTGAAAGTCCTTCCAAGTCTAAATCCAGTACTAGTACATCAATGTCTTTCGTTTGAAGTATATCTCGTACCATCAAGAAATTGCCCACATTGGCTACAATAGAGATGTCAGCATTATCTTTAAAGTAAGATTTTACTCCAAAATGCACAACAGGATAATTATCGGCTATACATACTTTAATCATAATTTTAAATTTTTTTGAATTGTTTGTTATTGGAATTGTAAAATTAATAAATAAATTCTGTAATTAATTGTAAATCAACATAAAAATTCAAATTTTTATTAAAAATTTATTTTGCAAACTGGAATAGACTCCATTTTATGGCGGTTTGCTGTGTTTAAACGTTTGTAAATTTCGAAAACAATTTTTTGTCGTCCTTCAAAATCAGATGCTTTTTTTCCAGATTCATCAGCTAGCATTGCCCATTCTAATTCGTCATAACTAGCACCCAGTTGGTCTTCATCTGTTCTGTCATCACCAAAAAGTCCATCTGTAGGGGATGCCTTTTGAATAGAAGTTGGAATTTTTAAATGCTGCCCCAATTCATACACTTCGGATTTCATTAAATCAGCAATAGGACTTAAATCTACTCCGCCATCACCATATTTTGTGTAAAATCCAACACCAAAATCTTCAACTTTGTTTCCAGTTCCAGCAACTAGCAATCCATGTATGCCTGCCAGGTAATACAACGTAGTCATTCGTATGCGGGCACGCGTGTTTGCTAGTGAAAGGTTGAACTTTGCCTCATCAATACTGTGAGGAACACTTTGTTTAAAAGTTTCAAATACAGCAGTTAAATCAGTTTGTACACTTTGTACGTTTGTGAATCTAGATTTTAATTGCTCAATATGCTCTTGGGCTCTTTGTACGTGGCTTTCAGCCTGATGAATAGGCATTTCAACACATAAAACTTGTAAGCCTGTTTGTGCACACAAAGTAGAGGTTACTGCAGAGTCTACACCACCCGAAATACCTACGACAAAACCATTAACTTTTGCATTTTCGGCATAGGTTTTTAACCAGTTTACAATATGAGTATTTACTTTTTCAGCTTCAAAAATACTTTTTTTAGTCATAATAATTCACGTTTTAAAAAGGAGGGATGTATATTTGCAAAAGCAATTTGTTGTGCATTAATTCCCGAGGTTACTTACACAAATTTAATTAATTAATTATGAAAAAATACCTATTAACAGCAGTCTTTTGTCTTGTTTTGATGGCATGCGAGAAAAAAACGAAAGTAGAGCATGAAGTTTCAGAGATTCCTGTAGATTTGAAGGTAGAAAGATTTGACAAACTTTTTTTCGAAACCAAACCAGAAAATTTAGATAAGGTAAAAAAACAGTATCCTTATTTTTTTCCTGCAGGCAATGATAACACGGTTTGGATAGAGAAAATGCAAAATCCTCTTTGGAGAGAACTTTACACAGAGGTTCAAAAAAAGTATGCCAACATAGAACCAGTAAAGAAAGAGTTAGATGATTTATTTAAGCAAATAAAATATCATTTTCCAAAAACAAGAACCCCAAAAGTGATCACTGTGATTTCTGAAATGGATTATAATACCAAAGCAATTTATGCAGATTCTTTGGTAATCATTTCTCTCGAATTGTACTTAGGAAAAGATCATAAATTTTATCAATTTCCCAATTACCTAAAACAAAATTTTGAAGAAAGACAAATTGCACCTGATGTAGTGTCCAGTTTTGCCATGCGTAAAATTCCTCCGGGAACTCAAAAGGAGTTGTTGTCTCAAATGGTTTATTGGGGTAAGCAGCTTTATTTGAAAGATGTACTGTTGCCTACTTACACTGACGCCGAAAAAATAGGGTACACTCCTGAACAAATAAAATGGTGTGAAGAAAACGAAAGCTACATGTGGCGCTATTTCTTAGAGAAGGAAATGCTTTATAGTAGTGAGCAAAAATTAGCACTTAGGTTTATCAACCCAGCACCGTTCTCAAAATTTTATTTAGAAATTGATAACGATTCTCCTGGTCAAGTAGGGGTATGGGTAGGATGGCAAATTGTTAGAGCTTACATGGAAAACAGTGGCGCTTCACTAGAAGAATTGTTAAAAACAGACGCAAAAGAAATCTTTGTTAAATCAAAATACAAACCCAAAAAATAATGTCAAATACCAATACATCAGAAATAAAATTTTTAGTTGAACTAGATGAAAATCGCGTTCCAGAAAAACTAATGTGGACTGCCAAAGATGGTGGTGTAGAGCAACAAGAGGCTAAAGCTATAATGCTATCAATCTGGGATAGTAAAGCAAAAGAAAGTATGAGAATTGATTTGTGGACAAAGGATATGCCTGTAGATGAAATGAAAATTTTCTTCCATCAGACATTAGTTGCCATGTCTGATACTTTTAATAGGGCTACAAACGACGAAAAAATGGCTGCAACAATGAAGGATTTTTGCGATTATTTTGCAGAAAAACTGGACTTAACCAAAAAATAAAAAAAATAAGAGCTGTTCCTGCAGCTCTTATTTTTTTTGTATAGATTTCTTTTTAAGATCTTTCAATATCTTTTTTAGACTCCCTAATACTAATTTATTGGAGCTTTTATGAAAATTGATGTTATCAATTAGTTTGTTTGATTTTTTGGTTTCCCACATTGACTTCTGTTGAACTGCTCGATCCCTACCTATTACTTTTTGTGCATATATAATTTGATGTAAATTCAAATCGTATATTTCTAGAGTTACTTCAGCATTGTTTTCCTCTGTTGAGTGCTCATCGTCATATAAAGAGATTGTTCCTAGTTCATCCTTATTTTTTTTGGATGATACATTGATAAAGTAATCAAATCCTGTACCTGCTTGTAGTAATTTGATTTGTTCTTTATTGGGATTAAGAGGTATGTTTTCAGGAAGGAGCAAGCCCTTTGCATCAGCCCGAAAATGATAACGGTTACCTATGTTTTCAGCAAAAAACGATGTTGCTTCTTCAGTGAGTTTTTCACGGTTTTCTTTAGCGCTGTAGACCGTGTTTAAGAGCCATTTTCCTTGGGTAAAATCTACACCTGTTTTGTAATCATGATTTGTAAGTAGGTAGGTGTTAGATTTACAGGAACTCAGAGCTATAAAAAGGATTCCTACTTTAAAAAAGATGCTCCTATTGTTTGAATTCATTGAAAAATTAGTTCTAAAATTGACTGTTGTTTTTAAAAACTTCTTGATTTACTTCATCAATATAGGTCAATAACTCTTCCTTTCCAGTAGATTCTGTTGCAGATGTAACAAAATATTGAGGCATTTCGGCCCAGTTATTTGCAAACATTTTCTTTTTATAGGCAGCAATGTGGGAGTCAATTTTTACTTTACTAATCTTATCGGCTTTGGTGAAAATAATACAAAACGGAATTTCACTTTCGCCCATGTATGACATGAATTCAACATCTATCGTTTGTGCTTCATGCCTAATATCAATTAACACAAAAGCGCAAACAAGTTGTTCTCTTGTTTCAAAATAATCAGTAATGAATTCTTGAAATATAGACTTGGTTTTTTTTGATACTTTAGCATAACCATAGCCAGGTAAATCAACTAAGAACCAGTTGTTGTTAATCAAAAAATGATTTATTAATTGGGTTTTTCCTGGGCGTCCCGATGTTTTAGCTAATTTTTTGTGGTTGGTAATCATGTTAATCAAGGATGATTTTCCCACATTAGATCGGCCAATAAAAGCATACTCCGGTAAAAAGTCTTTTGGACATTTTGATACATCGGAGTTACTGATAACAAATTCGGCGGTATTAATTTTCATGTTCTAAAGGTGTAAAATGCAAATTTTGCCTTAATGTATGGCAAGATGCGTATTGGTAAGCCATTCTTCTAGCAGGCGGTTGAATTCTTCTGGATGCTCCATCATTGCAGCATGACCGCATTTATCAATCCAGTACAAAGTAGAGTTTGGTAATAATTTATGAAATTCTTCGGCAACATCTGGAGGTGTTACTTTATCATTTTTTCCCCAAATAATACAAGTTTGTACATGCATTTTAGGTAGATCTTTGGCCATATTATGGCGTATAGCGCTTTTTGCAATCGTAAGCGTTTTTATTAATTTGATACGGTCGTTTACAGATTCGTATACTTCATCGATAAGTTCTTTTGTTGCAACTTTTGGATCATAGAATACGTCTTCGGCTTTCTTTTTTATGTATTCGTAATCACCTCTTTTTGGGTAACTATCACCCATGGCGCTTTCGTAAAGACCAGAGCTACCAGTAATTACAAGTCCAGCTACTTTTTCAGGATACATTTTGGTGTGATACAATGCAATATGTCCTCCTAGGGAATTTCCAAGTAAAATAACACGCTCTAATCCTTTGAAGGTGATGAAATCTTTAACGTATTTTGCAAAACTTTTTACATTAGTCTTTAAAATGTTTTGTGTGTAAATGGGTAAGTCTGGAATGATAATTTTGTAACCCTTTGAAGAAAAGTGATCAGCAACAGCATCAAAATTACTAAGTCCGCCCATAAGTCCGTGTAAAATGACAATTGGAGTCCCTTCACCTGCTTCATAATAGCTGTATCTTCCCTCTTTTTTATAGTGTTTTTCCATTTTTTTTTAATCCCTATTTTCAATTTTGACAAATATAGGATTTAATAAATAAAAATGAATTTTTAAGACAATTTTTAATTGTAAAATTATCACTAGCGTGTCATAAATAATCCTTTTTATGTAGTAAAATACTAGTGTTTTTTTACGTGAAAATATCTTTTTAATTGCTTGATATTTCCATATTTTGAACAATCCTGCTACGGTTTTTATTCTTGAAGAGTGAATTAACAAAAATGAGGCTAACCTGTTGACAGTATATAAATTAAGGATTTTAGCTAGAAAGTGGTTAAACTTATTAACAAAGTGGTAGTAAGTGGTAAATTGTGGTAGATTTTTTTATATTTTTGCTCTACATCATTTAATACTTTTTGTTTGGACACAATTGTAGGAACATATGAATGCAAAGTTGATGCTAAAGGCAGGATGCTACTACCAGCGCCGCTTAAAAAGCAATTGGCTTCATCTCTTCAAGACGGGTTTGTTTTGAAGCGTTCTGTGTTTCAGCCATGCCTAGAGTTGTATCCTATGCAAGAGTGGAATGTAATGATGGCAAAAATTAACAAGCTCAATCGCTTTGTGAAAAAGAATAATGATTTTATCCGAAGGTTTACCGCAGGAGTAAAAGTGGTAGAGATTGATGCGCTAGGTAGATTGCTGGCTCCAAAGGATTTAGCAGTTTTTGCAAGTATTACTAAAGATGTTGTTTTCTCGTCATCTATTAATATGGTAGAAATTTGGGATAAAGATTTGTATGAGAAATCAATAAGTGGAGATGATCTGGATTTTGCAGATTTAGCAGAGGAAGTAATGGGGAATTTAAATGACGACAACAATGGAATATCATAATCCTGTTTTGCTTCAGGAATCAGTAGATGGTTTAAATATTCATCCTGATGGAGTATATGTAGATGTAACTTTTGGAGGAGGAGGTCATTCAAAAGAAATTTTGAAACGGCTGGGACCAAATGGGAAGTTGTTTGCCTTTGATCAAGATGAAGATGCATTAGCCAACGCATTAGCTGATGATAGATTTACCCTGATAAATGAAAACTTCCGTTTTATAAAACGGTTTTTGCGTTTTTATGGAGTAAAGAGTGTTGATGGTATCTTAGGTGATTTGGGAGTTTCTTCTCATCAGTTTGATGTTCCTGAAAGAGGTTTTTCAACTCGTTTTGATGCTGACTTAGATATGAGAATGAGCAAAAAAAATGACTTGAGTGCTTATAAGGTAGTAAACGAATATGATGAAGCTAACTTAAAAAGAGTTTTCCTAGATTATGGAGAGTTAAAAAACGCTCCTGTACTGGCCAGAACTATTGTGGAGGCCAGAACGCAATTCCCAATAAAAACTACTGATGAGTTAAAAGAGGTTTTGTCAAGGTATTTACCAGAAAGAGTTAGGAATAAAATATTGGCTCAGATTTATCAAGCTATACGTATAGAGGTGAATCAAGAAATGGATGTTTTAAAGGAGTTTTTGGAGCAATCTTTAGAAATCTTAAAACCAGAAGGACGTTTGAGTGTTATTTCATATCATTCTCTTGAAGACCGATTGGTAAAAAGATTTGTAAAAAACGGAATGTTTGATGGAGAGCCAGAACGAGATTTTTTTGGAAATTTTTCGGTTCCATTTAAAACCATCGGAAAATTAATTGTTCCCAATGCTAACGAGATTAAAGATAATAATAGAGCAAGAAGTGCAAAATTAAGAATTGCTGAAAAAAGATAAAAAATGAAAAACGGGGTTTACAGTTTATTAAAAGCAAAGTTTCTTGTAAACGATGATGCTGTAAAAAACTGGCGATTCATTGTTTTTGTAATTGTACTAGCTATTATTATGATTGCAAGCACACAAAGATTTGATCAAAAAGTTTTTGAAATAACAGCACTATCAAATCAGGTGAAAGAATTACGATCAGAGTTTATTGATAGAAGATCAGAGTTAATGAAATTAAAATTGGAGTCCACTATATCTGATAAAATGTTGCAAAGACAAATTTATCCATCCACAGTGCCACCAGTAAAAATAAAAGTAGTCAAAGAAGAAGAAAAAAACTTTTTCAAAAAAATATGGGAGTAGACGATAAAAATATATCCTACAGAATTTATCTGGTTGCTGCATTCATCTTTGTGATTGCAGTGGCTATTACTATTAAATTAACCAATATTCAATGGGTTGAGGGAGATTATTATCGCAAATTAGCCAAAGAAAGAACGGTAAGGAACTTTGTAATACCAGCCAATAAAGGAAATATTTACTCGGCTGATGGCAGTCTTTTGGCTACGTCAATTCCTAATTATGAAATACGTTTTGATGCCGTAGCGCCCAAAACCGAAGTCTTTGAAAAGAATGTAAAATCACTTTCAGACTCTTTAGCAACAGTCTTGGGTAAAACATCTAGCTATTTTGAAAATGAATTAAGAAAAGCACGTGCCAACAAGAATAGATATTATTTAATAGGTCGTAAACTAGGTTATACTTCTTATTTTAAAATTAAAGGTTTCCCATTATTTAATTTGGGAGCTTTTAAAGGTGGGATAATTATAGAGCAAGAGACAGTTAGGGAGCATCCCATTGGTAAAATTGCAGAAAGAACAGTAGGGTACGAACGTACTCAAAACGGTCAATCTGTTGATGGAAAAGGAATAGAATGGGCTTTTAGAAAATATCTGAATGGGAAAGACGGCAAGATTTTAAAACAAAAAATTGCAAAAGGACAGTGGAAACCTATTCGTGATGTAAATGAAGTTGATCCTCAAGACGGGTATGATGTGATTTCTACTATTGATGTTTATATTCAAGATATAGCACATCACGCTTTATTGAAACAGCTGGAGTCTTATGAGGCAGATCATGGATCAGTAGTAGTGATGGAGACTAAAACCGGTCATATTAAAGCAATTTCTAATTTAGGAAGAGCCAATGACGGAACTTATTATGAAACTACTAATTACGCTGTAGCAGAGTCTCATGAGCCTGGTTCTACTTATAAATTAGCAGGATTAATGGCATTGTTAGATGATAAAAAAGTAGATACAAGTGCAGTTTATGATAGCAAAAACGGAGTAATAACTTATTTTGGTAAAAAAGTAGAAGATTCTCATGAAGGTGGATACGGTAAAATTTCTTTGGCTAGAGGTTTTGAGGTTTCATCTAATACAATATTAGTTCAAGCGGTTTATAATGCATACAAAGAGAATCCATCACAGTTTGTAAATCACCTTAATAATTATGGACTTAATAAAACATTAGGACTTTCCATCAAAGGGGAAGGAATTCCGTACGTGCCTCAACCTACAGATAGAAGTTGGTCTAAAATATCATTGCCTTGGATGGCTTTTGGATATGGAGTGCATATTACACCAATGCAAACTTTAGCGTTTTATAATGCCGTTGCAAATGATGGAGAAATGGTAAAACCACAGTTTGTATCTGAAATAAAAGAGTGGAATAGAACCATAAAAAAATACGAGAAAGAAGTTTTGAACCCTAAAATTTGTTCTAAGGAAACCATTGTAAAACTGAAAGCAGTCTTGGCAAATGTGGTGAAAAAAGGAACGGGATCTAAATTGTTTTCTAAAGATTTTTCAATGGCAGGAAAAACTGGGACGGCGCAGGTAAATTATGGTAAAGCAGGTAGAACAGGAATGTATTATGCTTCCTCTTTTGTGGGCTATTTTCCAGCCGAGAATCCAAAGTATTCTTGTATAGTGGTGGTGCATAAGCCCAATACTGCGCTTAATAATTATTACGGAGCTGATGTGGCTGGGCCAGTTTTTAAAAGAATTGCACAAAAAATATTTACCGATGCTCCTTCAACCAATACCATAAAAAATCTTGACAGGAAAATTGATAAGCAAGAACAAAGCTATGAGGCTTACTATTCAAAAGTTCAAAAAAAGCAGAAAGTAGTTCCTAATCTTAAAGGAATGTCAGGCATGGATGCTGTAGCGCTTCTTGGAAATTTAGGAATGAAAGTAAAAGTTGTGGGTGTAGGAAAAGTAAAAAAACAGTCGTTGCAAGCAGGTGAAAATGTAGTAAAAAATGCAACAATATTATTAGAGTTATCATGAAAGTACTAAAAGACATATTATACAAAGTAGCTATAGATTCGGTAACGGGTCTTACAGATATTCCTGTGAATAAAATAGAATTCGATTCTAGAAAAATTCTCAACGGAGATGTATTTGTTGCTATTCACGGTACAGTTTCAAACGGTCATGATTATATTGACAAAGTTATCCAACAGGGAGCCACTGCAATAGTTTGTCAAATATTGCCACTAGTACTTGCGCCAGGAGTAACGTTTATAAAGGTTCAAGATACCAATGCGGCATTGGCTTGCATGGCTGCAAATTTTTATGATTCGCCTTCGCAAAAACTAAAATTAGTTGGTATTACAGGTACTAATGGTAAAACCACTATTGCCTCTTTATTATACCAATTATTTATAAATGCTGGGTATAAAGTAGGATTGCTTTCTACAGTAAAAATCATGGTGAATGAGAAAGAGTATAAAGCTACGCATACCACTCCAGATTCGTTAACAATAAACCACTACCTAAATGAAATGATAGAAAGTGGTGTTGAATATTGTTTTATGGAAGTGAGTTCGCATGGAATTCATCAAAAGAGAACAGAAGGATTGCATTTTACAGGTGGGGTTTTCACCAATTTGTCTCATGATCATTTAGATTATCACCCCACATTTGCTGAATACAGAGATGTTAAAAAAGCTTTTTTTGATAGTTTGCCAAAAACTGGTTTTGCCCTCACCAATGCTGACGATAAAAACGGATCTGTCATGTTACAAAATACCGTTGCTAATAAAAAAACGTACGCCTTAAAAACCTATGCCGATTATAAAGCACAAATTTTAGAAAATCAATTATCAGGCTTGTTATTAAAAATAAACGGTCATGAGGTTTGGGTTAAATTGATTGGAGATTTCAATGCGTATAATTTGCTTGCAATTTACGGTACCGCTATAGAATTAGGACTTGATAGTCTAGAAGTTCTTAGGTTGTTATCTAATTTAGAAAGTGTTTCAGGCAGGTTTCAATATATAGTATCGAATTCTAATGTGACTGCTATTGTTGATTATGCTCATACACCAGATGCTCTTGAGAATGTTTTGAAAACAATAAATACCATTCGTACTCAAAACGAGCAGCTGATTACGGTTGTGGGATGTGGGGGTGACAGGGATAAAGCAAAAAGACCAGTAATGGCTGATATTGCTGCAAGTTTAAGTGACAAAGCTATTTTCACTTCGGATAATCCAAGGAGTGAAGATCCTTTAGAAATTATTTTTGAAATGGAAAAAGGAGTAGCTCCACATCATTTTAAGAAAACAATTTCTATTACAGATAGAATGCAAGCTATTAAAACAGCGTGTCAGTTAGCACAGCCTAATGACATCTTATTGGTTGCTGGTAAAGGTCATGAGACATACCAAGAAGTTAATGGTGTTCGTCATGATTTTGACGATATGAAAATAGTAAAAGAACTATTAGAACAATTAGGGAAATAATTTCAAATCGTTTGGTATTTAAAGCGATCCATAGAAAAAAACAAAATAACAGTTAACAAGATAAACAAAGATATATGCTGTATTATTTATTTGAATATTTAGACAAAATGATGGATGTTCCTGGAACAGGAGTTTTTCAGTACATTACTTTTAGATCAGCATTAGCCTTAATGTTATCGCTATTATTGTCTACTATTTATGGGAAACGAATCATTCGCTTTTTACAAAAACAGCAAGTAGGAGAAACGGTTAGAGAACTTGGTTTAGCGGGTCAAAATGAAAAAGCGGGTACTCCTACAATGGGTGGTTTGATTATCATATTTGCAACGCTTGTTCCGGTTTTACTTTTTGCAAAACTGCACAATATTTATATAGTATTGCTTATTGTTACCACTCTTTGGATGGGAACAATAGGATTTATTGATGATTACATTAAGATTTTTAAAAAGGACAAGCAAGGTTTAAAAGGAATTTTTAAAGTAATAGGACAAGTAGGTTTAGGATTAATAGTAGGGACCGTTCTTTATTTTCATGCTGGTGTTACTGTACGTACAGATACGTCTACATCAGATATTTTTAGAGCGACTACTAGCACTGTTGTGTTGCCAGCACCTATTGAAGAGAAATCAACAGCAACTACAATTCCGTTTTTTAAAAATAATGAGTTTGATTACGCCGAAGTTTTAGCTTGGACAGGTGAAGGTTATGAAAAATGGGCCTGGTTAATATTTATCCCAGTGGTAATTTTTATTATCACAGCTGTTTCAAATGGTGCGAATTTAACAGATGGTATAGATGGTCTTGCTGCAGGAACATCGGCCATTTCAGTGCTGGCGTTAGGTATTTTTACGTTTGTATCGGGGAATATTATTTTTTCCAATTACTTGAATATTATGTATATCCCTAACTCAGGAGAAATGACGGTTTTTATAGCGGCATTTGTAGGGTCTTTAATTGGGTTTCTTTGGTATAACTCGTATCCAGCATCGGTATTTATGGGAGATACGGGAAGTTTGACTATTGGGGGTATCATTGCTGTACTAGCAATTGCAGTTCGTAAGGAAATGCTAATCCCATTGTTGTGCGGTATTTTTCTAGTAGAAAATTTTTCGGTAGTACTTCAGGTGAGTTATTTTAAGTATACCAAGAAACGTTTTGGCGAAGGCCGCAGAATATTTTTGATGTCCCCATTACATCATCATTATCAAAAGAAGGGATATCATGAGAGTAAAATTGTTACCCGTTTTTGGATTGTAGCCATCATGTTAGCCATACTGTCCATAGTTACATTAAAATTGAGATAGTATGAGACTAGTTATTCTTGGTGGAGGAGAAAGCGGTATTGGAACTGCAATTTTAGGAAAAAAGAAAGGGTACGACGTTTTCGTATCTGACTTTGGTAAAATAAAAGGGAATTATAAAGAGGTTTTATCTCTCAATTCAATTCCGTGGGAAGAAGAAAAGCATACTGAGGATTTGATTTTGAATGCCGATGTGGTTATGAAAAGCCCTGGTATTCCTGATAAATCTCCTATTGTTAAAAAACTAGTAGAAAAAGGTGTTTCGGTAATGTCAGAGATTGAGTTTGCTGCTCCTTTTACAAATGCTACCATTATAGGAATTACGGGTAGTAATGGAAAGACAACTACAACCATGCTTACGTATCATTTGTTGAAATCAGCTGGAGTAAATGTAGGTTTAGGAGGAAATATAGGTAAAAGTTTTGCCTGGCAAGTAGCGGATAATAAGTTTGATTATTATGTGCTTGAATTGAGCAGCTTTCAACTAGACGGTGTGTTTAATTTCAAGCCACACATTGCAATAATTACGAATATTAGTCCAGATCATTTAGATCGATACGAATATAAATATGAAAATTATATCGATTCAAAGTTTAGAATAACAATGAATCAAACAGAGGAGGATTATCTAATTTATGACGCAGATGACGAAGCGATCAGTAATTGGTTAACAACTCATCAAACAAAAGCAAAATTAATTCCTTTTTCATTGACAAAAACATTCAACGAAGGAGCTTACATAATACAAAATAAAATGGAAATTAAAATTAACCGAGAGGATTTTTCAATGGATACAGAGCATATCGCCTTAGAGGGAAAACATAATATGAAAAACGCAATGGCAGCCACTTCAGTAGCAAAATTAATGCAAATTCGAAAAGCTACTATCCGTGAAAGTTTGTCAAATTTCCAAGGAGTTGAGCACCGTTTAGAAAAGGTTTTGAAGATTCAAAACATTCAATACATTAATGATTCTAAGGCTACAAATGTAAATGCTACTTTTTTTGCTTTAGATAGTATGAATGCACCCACAGTATGGATTGTTGGTGGTGTTGATAAAGGGAATGATTACAATGAATTAATGTCTTTAGTTCGAGAAAAAGTTAAGGCAATTGTGTGTCTTGGAGTTGATAATAAAAAAATTATAGACGCATTTGGTAATGTAGTAGACATGATGGTTGAGGTAACTTCTATGAGCGATGCTGTTCGAATGGCACAGCGCTTATCAGAGAAAGGAGATACTGTATTATTGTCTCCTGCTTGTGCTAGTTTTGATTTATTTGAAAGCTATGAGGATCGTGGTAAACAATTTAAACAAGCAGTTAAAAGTTTGTAAGCAAATAGTGTTTTAAAGTGGTAAAGGGCAGTTTATTCCTCTGCTATAAAAGGATTAGAATTGGTAACAAAGAATGAAAATGAAAAAACTAATAAGCAATTTAAAAGGGGATAAAGGGATTTGGTCATTTGTGGCCTTATTAGCCTTGTTGTCTTTTATGCCTGTTTTTAGTGCGAGTAGTAATTTGGCTTACATAGGAAAAGGAGATGGTAATACGCTGGGATATCTGGTAAAACACATTGTTCATATTGCAATAGGATTTACAATAATTTTTATGGTGCACAAAGTACCTTATCATTATTTCAAAGCTATTGCAAAGGGGTCCTTGTACTTTGTTTGGTTGCTTTTAGCGTTTACATTATTCAAAGGCACAGTAATTGCAGGTGCTAATGCTAGTAGATGGATTCAAATTCCTTTCATTGGTGTTACTTTTCAGCCCTCAACTCTTGCCTCCATGGTGTTGTTTATATTTGTAGCTCGTTTTTTATCAAAAAAAAGAACTGAGCTCTTAACATTTAAAGCCTCTGTGTGGGAGCTATGGTTGCCGGTTTTTATAACGTTAATATTTATTTTGCCTGCAAATTTCAGTACAACAGCCCTTATTTTTTCTATGGTGTTGATGCTAGTTTTTATAGGCAAATATCCATTGAAATACATGGGTATTGTTATTGGTTCTGGAGTTGTGATGTTAGCTTTTTTCATGATTATCGCAAAGACTTTTCCTGATGCATTTCCCAACCGTGTGGATACGTGGATTAGTAGAGTTGAAAATTTCACCAGTGATAAACCTGGAGAAGATGATTACCAAATAGAGAAAGCAAAAATTGCAATCGCATCAGGAAAATTATACGGATTAGGACCAGGTAAAAGTGTCCAAAAAAACTTTTTACCGCAATCTTCATCTGATTTTATATATGCAATTATTATTGAAGAATATGGTCTTGTGGGCGGAGTTGGAGTAATTGTCTTGTACTTGTTGTTGCTATTTCGTTTTGTTGTGGCTTCTCATAAAGCCAATAGCCTTTTTGGGAAATTACTGGTCGTAGGTTTAGGTTTTCCAATGGTTTTTCAGGCCATGGTAAATATGGCAGTTGCTGTTGAACTATTGCCTGTTACAGGGCAAACGTTGCCGCTTATAAGTAGTGGAGGTAGCTCCATTTGGATGACATGTTTTGCATTAGGAATCATTATTAGCGTGACCAAAAAAGAAGAAGAAATAGCAGAAGAAAAAAAGGAAGCTGCAAAAAGAGAAGAAGCGTTGCAAAAGCTCATTGATAGAGAGCTTAATGAGGAGTATGAAGTGGTGCAGGATTATTCTATAGAGGATAAAGCTACAAATCCTATGAAGGCAGTGTTTAATAAATAGGATTCGAAATTTTTTTAAAATGAAACAATATAAATTCATACTTAGCGGCGGAGGAACTGGCGGACATATTTATCCGGCCATTGCTATTGCTAATGAATTAAAATTGCGTTTTCCAGATGCTGAATTTTTATTTGTTGGAGCTCAGGATAAGATGGAAATGCAAAAAGTACCTCAAGCAGGTTATGTTATAAAAGGATTATGGATTTCAGGATTACAACGAAAGTTAACCGTTGATAATATTTTGTTTCCTGTAAAAGTACTTTCTAGCCTGTGGCGCTCTAGATCAATCATAAAAGAGTTTAAGCCAGATGTTGTAATAGGTACTGGTGGATTTGCAAGTGGGCCATTATTGCAATCAGCAGGGATGAGTGGTATTCCTACCTTGATTCAAGAACAAAATTCCTTTCCAGGAATTACAAATAAATTATTGAGTAAAAAGGCTAGTAAAATTTGTGTAGCATACGAAAATCTGGAACGGTTTTTTCCACAAGGCAAAATCATTCTAACAGGAAATCCAGTTCGTCAAGATTTATTAGATATCGATTCTAAAAGAAGTGAAGCTTTATCGTATTTTAATTTAGACGATAATAAAAAAACACTTCTAGTTTTGGGTGGAAGTTTAGGTTCAAGACGAATTAATCAGCTTATTGAAAAAGAACTTGATTTTTTAATTGCCTCAGGAGTACAAGTTTTTTGGCAATGTGGTAATTTTTATATGGCTGAGTATAAACATTTTTCTGACAGGGAAAATGTTCAAGTAGTTTCGTTTATTGACAGGATGGATTTAATTTATGCTGCTGCTGATTTTGTGATTTCGCGTGCAGGTGCATCATCAGTATCTGAATTGTGCTTGGTAGCTAAACCCACAATTTTTATACCATCGCCAAATGTAGCCGAAGATCATCAAACCAAAAATGGTAAAGCAATTGTGGATAATGGCGGAGCTTTACTTATTAAAGAAAGTGAGTTGGATTTAAAGTTTGAGTCAGTTTTTAACAAACTTATTCATGACGAACAACTTCAAAAAAACTTGAGTAATAACATGAAAAAATTGGCTAAACCTAATGCGACTAAAGACATTGTGGATGCCATTGTATCATTGTTGAAATAAATAAAAGATAAAGTAGTTTAATACTATCAGAATATAACAGAAATGAATTTAAATAACATACATAACGTTTATTTTATAGGCATCGGAGGAATCGGGATGAGCAATCTTGCTCGTTATTTTAAAACATTAGGAAAGCAAGTTTCTGGATATGATAAAACCCCTTCAAGTCTTACAAGTGAATTAATAGCGTCTGGAATTTCAATTCATTTTGAAGATGATGTTCAATTGATTCCAAAAGATTTTTTGATCAGTAATACGCTTGTGGTGGTAACTCCAGCTGTTCCAAAAACGCATTCCGAATGGAACTTTTTCTTAGAAGAAGGATATGAAATAAAAAAGCGAGCAGAGGTTTTAGGTTTGATTACCGAAAATACGTTTTGTTTTGCAGTAGCAGGAACACATGGCAAGACAACTACATCTGGGATTTTAGGACATATTTTAAATGAAAGTGGTGCTGATGTGACTGCTTTCATAGGTGGTATTGTTGAGAATTATAATTCAAATTTAATAGGCAACGGTAAAACAATTACCGTGGTAGAAGCAGATGAATTTGATCGTTCTTTTTTACATTTGCACCCCAATATTGCATGCATCACCTCTATGGATGCGGATCATCTAGATATCTATGGAACAAGTGCTGCAATTGAAGAATCGTTTGTAGAGTTTGCCTCTAAAATTGAAGATAAGAGTAATCTTTTCATAACAAAGGATTTGCCATTAGAGGGAATAACCTGCGCCGTAAATGAAGATGCTGTTTATAAAGCGTTTAACGTACGTGTCGGAAACGGAAGTTATGTTTTTGATGTTCAAACACCATCTGGTGTGATGCAGGATTTGCATTTTGGACTTCCCGGAAAACATAATCTTATGAATGCCTTGATGGCAATTGGTATGGCAAATTTATATGGAACTCCTCAAGATGCTATTGCAAAAGCTATTGCGTCATTCAAGGGTATAAAAAGAAGATTTTCATATCAAATAAAAACGGATCATAAAGTCTATATTGATGATTATGCACACCATCCTACTGAGATTAACGCAGTGCATCAAGCAGTAAGAGAGTTGTATCCTAACCAAAAAGTGTTGGCAATTTTTCAGCCACACTTATTTAGTAGAACTCATGATTTTGGGGATGATTTTGCCAAAAGTTTATCGGCTTTTGATGAGATTTTGCTTTTGGATATTTATCCTGCAAGAGAATTGCCTATGCCGGGAATAACATCAGAGTGGTTGTTGCAAAAAATGACTAATGAGCATAAAGAATTAGTAGAAAAGAAAGATTTAGTTCAAAAGATTGTAAACAGTGATGCAACAATTATTGTTACAATAGGTGCGGGAGATTTAGGAGAATGGGTTCCAACAATTAAAAAAGCATTAAATGAAACTCTTTAATTGGACAAATGTACGATTAGTGCTCATGTTTGTACTGGTGATTTTTTTATTTTCATTCACATCAAAACGAAATGAAAATAGAAAACTGAAGCAATCTACAGTAACATTTGTGGGAGTTAATTCGCCATTTGTTAAACAAGAAATAGTTAATAAATTGTTGATAGAAAATAGTGACAACGTAAGAAGTATTCAAAAAGTTAATTTAGATTTGAATAAACTAGAAACCACTATTGATTCACATGCTATGATTAAAAAATCAGAAGTATATGTGACCATTGATGGCGTGTTGAAAGCAGTGGTAGAACAAAAGACTCCAATTGCTAGGGTGTTTGATAATGGTAAGTCTTTTTATATTGATTATCAAGGCGGTAAAATGCCTTTGTCAGATAACTTTACAGCCAGAGTACCGCTTGTTTCAGGAGCGAGAAATAAAAAAAATAGCGAAGAATTAACAAAATTATTTCGAGTTATTTACGATGATGAATTTTTGAAAAAAAACATCATTGGGATACAAATAATGCCAAACGGTAGCTTAATTATGCACAATAGAAATTTTGATTATCAAATAGATTTTGGTAGTCTGAATTTTTCGGTGTTAAAATTTAGGAATTACAAAGCTTTTTTTCAAAAGGCTGTTTTGGATGGTTCTTTGTATAAATATAAAAAAATTGACCTCCGATTTACGGATCAAGTAGTTTGCACTAAATAATTGATAATGGAAAAAGAGAAGATTGCAGTAGGACTAGATATTGGGACAACTAAGATAGTTGCCATGATAGGCAAAAAAAATGAGTATGGTAAACTGGAAATTTTAGGTTTAGGTAAATCTAAAAGTCTTGGTGTGGCTAGAGGCGTGGTTAATAATATTACGCAAACTATACAGTCTATACAACAAGCAATCCAAGATGCCGAAAATAATTCAGGTTTTAAAATTAAAGATGTAGTAGTAGGTATTGCTGGTCAGCATATACGTAGTATTCAACATACAGATTATATTAGCAGACACAATCCAGAAGAAGTAATAGGCGAAAGTGACATACAACTTCTTATTGATCAAGTGAATAAATTAGCCATGTTACCTGGAGAAGAAATTATCCATGTCTTGCCTCAAGAATTTAAAATTGATGGTCAATCAGAGATTAAGGAACCGATAGGAATGTATGGTGGAAGACTCGAAGCAAGTTTTCACGTGGTTGTAGGGCAAGCAGCTTCCATTAGAAATGTTGGGCGTTGCATTCAAAGTTCGGGTATTGAGCTTTCTGGGCTTACACTGGAGCCATTAGCTTCTGCTGATGCGGTTTTAAGTCAAGAAGAAAAAGAGGCTGGAGTTGCTTTAATTGATATTGGGGGTGGAACCACTGATTTAGCCATTTTTAAAGATGGAATCATTCGTCATACCGCTGTCATCCCTTTTGGAGGGAATGTTATTACTGATGATATTAAGGAAGGATGTTCTATTATTGAAAAGCAAGCTGAACTTTTAAAAGTGAAGTTTGGGTCTGCTTGGCCAGGAGAAAACCGTGACAATGAAATTGTATCAATACCAGGATTAAGAGGAAGAGAGCCAAAAGAAATTTCATTGAAAAATCTTTCTAAAATTATTAACGCACGTGTAGTTGAAATAATTGAACAAGTTTTTACCGAAGTGAAAGCTTATGGTCATGAAGATCCAAGAAAGAAATTAATTGCAGGTATTGTATTAACTGGTGGTGGAGCTCAGTTGAAACATATAAAACAACTAGTAGAATATATAACAGGAATGGATACCAGAATAGGCTATCCAAATGAGCACCTAGCAGGGAATTCAGATGAGGAAATATCAAGTCCTTTATATGCAACAGCTGTGGGGTTAGTAATGAAAAGTATAGAAAACAAAACTCAAAGTGCAGTACGATTGGATCTTGTTGCTCCAGTAAAAGAGCAACCAGTTTATAGAGCGCCCGTGGCTGTGGCACCAACTCCTGTAAATGAAGTGTCTGAAATTGCAATAGAGGAAGAATACAATATTAAAGAGAAACAACCGGATTCTACCGCAACTAGAATTCAAAAAAACTTCTTTGATCGTTATGTGGATAGGATCAAAGAATTTCTTGATAATGCAGAATAAAACTCAAAAAAGAAGCTAAGAATTAATAATAATTTCAAAAAACCCAAAATTATGCCAAGCAACACAGAATTTGGAAGTATTTCATTTGATTTACCTAAAAACCAATCAAATGTAATAAAAGTTATAGGGGTCGGTGGAGGCGGAAGTAACGCTATCAACCACATGTTTAAGCAAGGAATAAAAGGCGTTGACTTCATAGTGTGTAATACAGATTCTCAAGCTTTACATAGCAGTTCAGTGCCAAATAAAATACAGTTGGGTGTTCATCTTACCGAGGGGTTAGGCGCAGGTGCTAATCCTGATGTAGGACAGCAGTCAGCTATAGAGAGCATCTCCGAAATTGAAAAAATGTTGGATCAAAATACCAAGATGGTTTTTATTACCGCTGGTATGGGTGGTGGTACAGGTACCGGTGCAGCTCCAGTAATTGCTCAACTAGCTAAGGAAAGAGATATTTTAACAGTAGGTATAGTTACGCTACCGTTTCTTTTTGAAGGTAAAGTGCGTCAAGAGCAAGCTTTAATTGGAATTGAAAAATTACGTAAACAAGTAGATTCCTTAATTGTTATAAACAATAACAAACTAAGAGAAGTTTATGGAAACCTTGGTTTTAAAGCAGGATTTTCTAAAGCGGATGAAGTCTTGGCAACTGCTTCACGCGGAATTGCCGAAGTAATTACGCATCACTATACTCAAAATATCGATTTAAGAGATGCTAAAACGGTTTTGTATAATAGTGGAACCGCAATTATGGGTTCATCAGTTTCATCAGGTGAGAACAGAGCAAAAGAGGCTATTATTGCAGCTCTAGATTCGCCATTATTAAACGATAACAAAATTACTGGTGCCAAAAACGTATTGTTGCTTATCGTTTCTGGTACTAATGAAATTACTATCGATGAAATTGGGGAAATCAATGATCACATTCAAAACGAAGCGGGACATAATGCCAATATCATCATGGGTGTAGGTGAGGATGAGTCTCTTGGTGATGCTATTGCAGTAACTATTATTGCAACAGGATTTGACATAGAACAACAAAATGAGATTGTAAACACAGAGCCTAAAAAGATAATTCATACGCTAGGGGATGAGCAAAAAAGTGTGTACAATTTAATAAACAATTCTGTAACTGCATTTGACTTAAATATGGAGACTCCAAAAGCGTCTTCTGCAAATGATAGAATTGTATTTGATTTAATGGAGGACGAAGTAGTTGTAAAAACTCCAGTTGTAAACACACCAACGATCAATAATGAAGACTTGGTTGAAATGTCTGATTTTATAAACAATTTAGACGTAACATTCGAAATTGTTTCACCTATTACTGATATCGATTTTATAGTTTCTACTCCAGCAGTAGAGCCACAATTGGTGCAAGCAAAAACAACAGAAAAACAAGAGCAAACATCATTTTCATTTGATTTACCTCTTTTTAAATCAGAAGTGTCAGAACAAAAACAAGACAATAACGTAATTTTTGAATTGACAAATGAGACTAAAGAAATTAAAGTAAATGAAGCAGTTCAATTTGTACCAGTAACAGAGCTTTCAGACAATGGAATTATCAAATATTCGCTAGAGGAGTATATGGATGAAGAACCAGAGTTTATGCCAAAAGCTGCAGTAAAAGCAACTGAAGTGGTTACGCCAGCTGAATTGAATATCACTTTGAAACAAGTAGATACTACAACAGCTGAGCATATGGATTTTGAAAGCATTGCTCCTACAGAAATGACTATTGAAGAGTCTTTAAGAATGAGAGCTGATGAGCGTAGAAAGAAATTAAAAGATTTCAATTATAAGTTTCATAATAATGTTTCTAAAATTGATGAATATGAGAAAGAACCTGCTTACAAACGATTGGGTATAAATATCTCAAATAATCAAATGAATACTGCAAATTCAAGGATATCTGTTGGTACAGATAGTAACAATGATTTGCAATTGCGTTCTAATAATTCGTATTTACACGATAACGTAGATTAAGGTGTTAATTAATTCTAGGAAACCCGAAAATTAATATGATTTTCGGGTTTCTTTTTTTACTACAATCCACCAGATAGCAGTTGCTATTCCCGTTAAAATACTGTAATTTTGTTGAGCCTGAATCCAGCTGTTGTTGCAAGCTTTTTGTACAAAACGCTTTTTTTCTACAGTCTTAAAAGAGCTTCTTTCAGTCGCTTTTTAACTCCTAGAAAAAAATTGCTTTTTGCCCTAAAAAGGCTTTTCACGACCATCTGGGGCAGTAAGCAACAGTGCGCCGTAACTGCTGTTTCATCATAATTGAAAAAACAAAGACATAAGATATGAGTTTATCAACATTAATCATGGACGAAATGAAGACCGCCATGAGAGCTAAAGATACCGTTGCACTTGAAGCATTAAGAGCAATAAAATCAGAACTATTACTAGCACAAACGGCAACAGGATCTAAAGAAGAAATTTCAGAAGACGATGAAGTTAAGTTGCTACAAAAACTTGTAAAAACACGTAAAGAAAGTGCCCGAATCTTCACAGAGCAAAACCGTTTAGATCTTGCTGAGCCAGAACTAGCGCAAATAGCAGTTATTGAGAAATTTTTACCAGCTCAATTGAGTGAGGCAGAAGTAGAAACAGTTATTGCAGCAATTATTGCCGAAACCGGAGCATCAGGTATTGCTTCTATGGGGAAAGTTATGGGATTAGCATCAGCAAAACTTGGTGGAACTGCTGAAGGGAAAACGATTTCTACAATAGTTAAAAAATTATTGACCTAAATTTTAAGATACAAGATTAACAATTATAAATCTAGAATCGTTAATCACAAATCTCTAATCAAATGGCTGTGTAGTTCAACTGGATAGAATATCAGATTTCGACTCTGAGGGTTGCAGGTTCGAACCCTGTCGCGGCCACTTTTTAACTTTTAAATGCCTTAAAAAATTACAAGTTTTCTTGAGTTTTTTGAGGCATTTTTTTAATGAATTACTTTAATATGGTTGTCCAAGTAGTTTTGACAGTTTTTATAGGTCTCTTTTTTCTTTTATTTATACTGTTTAAAGTTATTGAGCCCTCTTATATGATGTTCTTTAATAAGCCATTGTTCATACATTGGTATCCTTTCTCTAAAAGACTGAAGCCCCATCAGCGTAAAATTTTATCAGACGATTTTCCTTATTACAGTACCTTATCGACTAAAAGAAAAGAGTATTTTGAACATAGAATACTTATGTTCACAAAACAATATCAATTTATAGGTAAAGATCTTGTAGTTACAGAGCAAATGCGATTGCTAATAGCAGCTACTTATGTCATGCTTACCTTTGGGATGCGTAATTATCTTGTTCCGTTGTTCAAGCGAATTGTAATTTATCCTACGGTATACTTCTCAACCGAAAATGAAGTTTTTCACAAAGGCGAGTTTAATCCCATGATGAAAGCAGTAGTTTTTTCTTGGGAGGATTTTATCTTAGGTCATTTAAGTTCAACTGATAATTTGAATCTAGGATTACATGAATTTACGCATGTAATGCATTTTCATTGTATGAAAAATAACGATCCCAGTTCTATTATCTTTTTTGATGCCTTTAATGAAGTAGTCAAGTATTTTTCTGATTCGGTTTTAAGCTCCTCATTAAGCGATGCTCAGTATTTTAGATCCTATGCGTATGAAAATCAATTTGAATTTTTAGCAGTAGTTTTAGAACATTTCTTTGAAACACCAGCTCAATTTAAAACCGTACATCCAGATTTGTATGATCATGTTGTCACCATGATAAACTATAAAGAAAATCAATAAAAATGGCGCACTAGGCGCCATTTTGTACTAAAAAGTGGTAAGCTTTTTTAGATCTTGAATTGTTTGTACAGGGTCTGTTGCTTTAAAAACAAAACTTCCTGCAACAAGAACATCCGCTCCTGCTTCAACAAGTTGTTTTGCATTAGAACTAGTTACACCACCGTCAACTTCAATTAGAGTGTTGGCTCCTTTTCTTGTAATTAAGGCTTTTAGTTTTTCAACTTTAGAATAGGTGTTTTCAATAAATGATTGACCACCAAAACCAGGATTCACACTCATGATACAAACCAAATCAATGTCATTAATAACATCTTCTAGCAGGTCAATTGAAGTATGCGGGTTAATGGCAACCCCTGCTTTCATTCCTTCTGCTTTTATGGCCTGTAGTGTTCTGTGTAAATGTGTACACGCTTCGTAATGTACGCTAAGGATATTGGCTCCAAGTCCAGCAAATGTTTTGATGTAGCGATCTGGATCTACAATCATTAAATGGACATCAATAGTTTTTGTAGCGTGTTTAGCAATGGCTTCAAGTACTGGCATTCCGTATGAAATATTAGGTACAAAAACGCCGTCCATGATGTCTATATGAAACCAATCAGCTTCACTGTTGTTGATCATTTCAATGTCTCGTTGTAGGTTTCCAAAATCAGCCGCTAATACTGATGGAGCAATAAGTGTATTTTTCATTGTGTAGTTGTTTAAGCTGAATATGTTTTCAGATTCTTAAGTTGTTGTTTGTGCAAAAATAGTTTTTTTAGACCAATTGCGGTACTTTTTCATTAAGAAGAAACAACGACTTTTAGTAACGAAGGTTGCGTAAGGGATAGAAGCGGCATCCTCGTAGTTCAACGGAGAGATACAGCGAATTGCCCGACCCGAAGTTTTTACGGAGGGTTACGTCTTTAAAGTGAGAAGTGAATAGTGAGAAGTGAATAGTGAGTGGTGAGTAGTGAACAGTATTCAGTGATTAGTTCTCAGTAAATAGTGATTTGTGGTTATATTGAAAAAAATAAAACTTCGGAAACTCGATCTGCCGTGGCGGAGAACAGACCGAGGTGTTATTAAAAAAATAAAACCTCGGTAATCAGCCGAGGTTTCAATCATCAATCAAAAAACGAACAGTTAATCAGACTGTTGTTTGCTTTAAAAAAGTTTTAAGTTTAAGGTTTCAAGATGTTTTGAGCAACTTTAAACTTTAAACTTGAAACAAATATAGTTATCCTAAATAGGTTTTTAAAATTTTACTTCTAGAAGTGTGTTTTAATCTACGGATTGCTTTTTCCTTGATTTGACGCACACGCTCACGAGTTAGGTCGAAAGTTTCTCCAATTTCTTCTAAAGTCATTGGGTGTTGGTCACCAAGACCAAAATACAAACGAACTACATCAGCCTCACGAGGTGTAAGAGTTTCAAGAGAACGCTCAATTTCGGTACGTAATGACTCGTGAATTAACTCTCTATCTGGGTTTGGAGACTCTCCAGAACGCAATACATCGTAAAGGTTAGAATCTTCACCTTCTACAAGTGGAGCATCCATGGATAAGTGACGGCCAGAGTTTTTCATAGACTCTTTTACATCATTTACGGTCATGTCAAGTTCTTTTGCAATTTCCTCAGCAGATGGCGGACGCTCGTTAGATTGCTCTAATAAAGCGTACATCTTGTTGATTTTGTTGATAGAACCAATTTTGTTCAAAGGCAAACGAACAATACGAGACTGCTCAGCCAAAGCTTGCAAAATCGATTGACGAATCCACCATACAGCATACGAAATGAATTTAAAACCACGAGTTTCATCAAAACGTTGTGCTGCTTTTATAAGTCCAAGGTTTCCTTCGTTAATTAAATCGGGAAGGGTTAAACCTTGGTTTTGATATTGTTTTGCCACCGATACTACGAAACGTAAGTTGGCTTTTGTTAATTTCTCTAAGGCGCGCTGGTCACCAGCTTTAATCTTTTGTGCTAACTCTACCTCTTCATCAGCCGTAATAAGATCAACTTTTCCAATTTCTTGTAAGTATTTGTCTAATGATGCAGTTTCACGATTCGTTACCTGCTTGGTAATTTTAAGTTGTCTCATGGTGTTGTCTCCTCAATTTTAAAGTGTACAAATAGTTATACGTAAGGAGTTGCAAAAAAGTTACATTTATTTTTAAATTTTATTTTAAAAAGATTTTTTTTGGCATTTTCGCCGCGGCGAATCGGGCTATGCGTTACAATCTTTTTATTTGCTGCGGCGCATAAAAAGGATTTCCACTGCTATCCCTAATGCGGTTTAGTATACATTAGAACGTTATGTGCTTTTAGAAAAACAAAAATCCCGTTCGCATTGGCGAACGGGATTTTCTATAAATAAACCTTTAGTAAACTAAGATCTGATTACTCTTTTTTCTCCTCGCGTGGAGGTCTAGCGATAAGTGCTTTACGAGACACTTTTTCTTTTCTTGTTTTTGGATCAAGTCCTAGGTATTTCACTTGAAACACATCGCCCATGTTTACCACATCAGTAACGTTTTCAGTTCTTTCCCAAGCTAGTTCAGATACGTGTAACAATACTTCGTTTCCTGGAGCAGCTGTATATTCTACAACCGCACCAAAATCAAGCATTTTAATTACTTTCACTTCGTAAGCTTCACCCATTTGTGGTTTGAAAGTGATTGATTGAATTTTAGCTAATACTGCTTCAATTCCAGCAGGATCAGTTCCTAAAATTTCAATAACACCTTGCTCGTCTACCTCGTTGATTACGATAGTAGTTCCTGTGGCTTTTTGTAATTCTTGAATCACTTTTCCACCAGGTCCAATTAAAGCACCAATAAAGTTACCAGGAATAGTTCTGGTGATAATTTTTGGAGCGTATGGTTTCACATCTTCTTTTGGAGCAGCAAGAGTTTCAATTAATTTTTCAAGAATATGCAAACGACCGTCACGAGCTTGAGCCAATGCAGCTTCCATAATCTCGTATTTCAAACCGTCAATCTTGATGTCCATTTGGCAAGCGGTAATTCCTTCAGAAGTTCCAGTTACTTTAAAGTCCATATCTCCTAAATGATCTTCATCACCAAGAATATCAGACAATACAGCAAAACGTTCTCCATCTGTAATTAATCCCATTGCAATTCCAGAAACTGGACGAATCATTTGGATACCAGCATCCATTAATGATAATGTACCAGCACAAACGGTAGCCATAGAAGACGAACCATTCGATTCTAAAACTTCTGATACTACACGAATTGTATAAGGACAATCAGCAGGAATCATGTTTTTCAAGGCACGTTGTGCCAAGTTACCGTGACCAACTTCTCTTCTTGAAGTTCCTCTTAAAGGACGAGCTTCACCAGTTGAGAAAGGAGGGAAGTTGTAATGCAAGTAGAATTTTTCTTCACCTTGTTCAGATGGAGAATCAATTTGATTAGCTTCTCTAGAAGTTCCTAAAGTAGCTGTAGCCAAAGCTTGTGTTTCTCCACGTGTAAACAATGCAGATCCGTGTACTGATGGTAAATAATCTACCTCACACCAGATTGGTCTGATTTCTGTAGTTTTTCTTCCGTCTAAACGAGTTCCTAAATCTAGGGTTACGTTACGAACAGCTTCTTTATTGGTTTTGTAGAAATATTTAGAAACTAAATCTCCATTTTCAGCCAATTCTTCTTCAGTAAATAAAGCTTTTACTTCTTCTTTTACTTCTGCAAATGCAGCAGTACGTTCTTGTTTAGAAGAACCTTTGCTTGCAATAGCATATATTTTATCGTAAGCTGCTTCTTTTACCTTAGCGTAAATAGCTTCGTCTGATTTTTCATTTTCGTATTCACGTACTTCTTTTTTTCCAAAAGCAGCAGCTAATCTTTCTTGCGCAGCAATTTGTACTTTAATGTGTTCGTGAGCAAATTTAATTGCTTCTAACATTTCTGCTTCTGAAATCTCTTTCATTTCTCCTTCTACCATGGCGATAGAATCGGTTGAAGCTCCAATCATCATGTCTATGTCTGACAATTCTAATTGTGCGCGAGAAGGATTGATGATGAATTTACCATCAATACGACCAACTCTAGCTTCAGAAATCAAAGTTTCAAATGGAATATCAGACAATGCAAGTGCTGCCGAAGCTGCTAAACCTGCTAATGCATCTGGCATTACATCCTCGTCATGAGACATCAATTGGATCATAACTTGAACTTCAGCGTGGTAGTCATCTGGGAAAAGCGGACGTAAAACACGGTCTACCAATCTCATTGTTAATACTTCGTTGTCACTAGGGCGTGCTTCTCTTTTGAAGAAACCACCAGGAAAACGACCTGCTGCTGCAAATTTTTCACGATAATCTACCGTTAATGGTAAAAAATCAATACCTGGACTTGCTTTTCTTGCGGAAACAACTGTACCTAAAATAACAGTTTTTCCAATTCTTACTACTACAGATCCATCAGCTTGTTTTGCCAAACGACCTGTCTCGATTGTGATGCTTCTGCCATCACCTAAATCGATACTTTCTACAAATAATTGTGGAATCATAAATTTAATTTTTTAGTTAAACATGGGTTCTAGTTGTGTTGTAGTTGTTGTTTTGCGTAGTTAATGCCTAAAACCCAATGAAAAACCAAACTTTTTTTAATGATCAATTCAAATGAATTGATTTTGTGATTTTGTCTTAGCTCTAATCCCTTTTGTGTCAGGACTTCTGTAGTACTTAAAGACAATAATATATAAAATAAAAAAAGAGGCACTTTCGCACCTCTTTTCTATTGATTATTTTCTGATATTCAATACTTTGATAATTTCACGGTATCTGTTGATTTCTTTCTTTTTCAAGTAATCTAACAACGATCTTCTTTTACCTACTAGTAATACTAATGAGCGCTCTGTGTTATAATCATGACGATTTTTTTTCAAGTGCTCCGTTAAGTGACTAATTCTGTAAGTAAACAAAGCGATTTGCGCTTCAGCTTTTCCAGTATTCGTTTTTTCTCCGTGTTGTGCGAAGATTTCTTCTTTAATCTCTTTAGTTAAATACATTCCAATATTATTTAATGATTCTTATGTATGTCTCCCATCTATTGGTAGACGGGTGCAAAAGTATAAAATAATTATGAATAAGGAAACAATAATCGGCATTTATTTTGATAAGGATTGAACCACATATTAGTTTGGTAGATATAATTTCACTTTTATTGGAAGGTTATAGGTAGAGTAAAATGTGTTTTTACCAACATTCCTCTATATTTACCCGGAATCCAATTTTCGTATTTTGAAATTAACTTCAAGGCATTCTCGGTAACGCCAAACTGATCTTGTGAATAGGCCGAAACATTTTCTAGTGCCCCTTTCTCGTTTACATCAAAAATCACTAGTATTTTACCAGTAACATAACCATCGATGTTTTTTGGGATTACACCGCAATTTTTCACATAGCTATAAAAATTATTCATCCCTTTTTTGGGGCTTGCTGTCTCTCTAATTAAATTGTAAGAGTACTTATTATTCAGTGAGTCGATGCTATTTCCAGAGGTTAATTTACCTTTGTTATATTGTTCTGTGAATTCAACTTTTTCATCAATAATACGACCTTTCCAAATACCTTCTTTTACAAAGTTTTTAATAACACCGAAAGATGTTTCATTGTCCGATTCTTGGTCAACAAATTCACCTTCTCCATTTGTTACTTTTTGATCATTGTTTTCATCAAAAAAGTTATGAATTTTAATACTATATTCTTTTTTGTTTTTACTGACTTCAATTTCTGATTCTAATTTGAAAAGTCCATTTTCATAGTAATAAAATTGTTTGTCAATTAATTTATTATTTTCATAATTTGCAATTCTCTTTTTTTTACCATTTTCATAGAAATACAAACATTTACCATGTAGCAACACCCTATCTTTGTCTAAAGTATTTCCTGTTAAAAAAATCTTACCTGACTTGTAATAAATTTTTACAGGGTAGGTTTCTTTATTGGTCTCATAACCTTCAATTTCTTTTATATACTCAAAGTTATTCTCGTTGGAGGTGACAAAGAAAGCATCTGTATAAAATAGCTTTTTGTTATTGTCTTGTGAATAAATAGTATTCGTTAAAACCAGCAAGAATAAGTTGATAAATAGTTTTTTTTTGAATTTCATAAAAGGGTTTAATTGAATAGGATTGCTACCTCTTGATTAACAAATTCTAAAAAACGTTCATCTTCTTCACTAAAAGGATCTATAACATGGCTATCAATATCAATTTGACCTATGTTTTTTCCATTTACAAAAAGAGGCACAACGATTTCAGATTTTACAGTAAAGCTACACGCAATGTAATTATCTTGAGCGCTTACATCGGGCACTACAAAATTAGCATTTGACTCAGCCACTTGTCCGCAAATTCCTTTTCCGAAAGGGATTACAGTATGATCTGTTTCTGCACCTACATATGGACCTAAATGTAAAGTTTTGGCTTCATGATTAGCAAAATAAAATCCTACCCAATTATAGTAGGAAATAGAGCTGCTTAATAGTTGGCAAATTTTTAATAATTTTTCGTCTCTTGTTTGTTCAGGACGTGCTATGATTTCGGATACTTTTGGTTTTAAATCTTGAAATGTCATTTTTCTTAAATTTTAGTTAGTACAAAAGTATTTAAAGAGATTTCTTTATTTTACATAAATTTGTTAAAAATTTTATTTTGAAAAAATATTTAGAACGCTACAAACCCTTTTTACAATTCTTAGGTTTATTTTTTATAAGCTATTTGATTTTTACATTGTGTTATCAATATTATCTTGGAACTTATGAAAATAATGAAGTTGATGGTTTTACTAGAGTTGTAAGTATAAATACGGCCCAAATACTTCAAGTATTCACTGAGGGATCTTATGTGATTAAAAATGCATCTCAAGATTATATGAAATTGATTTATTGTGGAAAATATGTAGCTAAAATTGTGGAGGGTTGCAATGCTATGAGTGTTATTATTTTATTTGCCTCGTTTATAATTGCTTTTTCAGGAAGATTCAAACCAACGTTTTCATATATTGTCTTGGGTAGTTTATTTATTTACATACTCAATGTAATACGAATAGCCTTGTTAAGTTCGTTGATTTTTTATTATCCCGAACAAGAAACTTTATTGCATGGGGTAATTTTTCCGCTTTATATTTATGGGGTTGTTTTTATTTTATGGATTTATTGGGTTCAAAAACATTCAAAGTATGCGTCAGAAAAAACAAAATAAAATATTTAGAATCTTAGTCATTGTAGTATTGCTTTTTCTAATAATTCTAGCTAGAGCCTACGAAAATCAATTGTTTAATGATCCTTTATTGGAGTTTTTTAAAAAAGATTTTTCTAGTTTGAGTTTGCCTGATGTTTCAAATTATACTTATTTTACTGTGTTGTTTTTTCGATATGCTATAAATACTGTTTTGTCATTAGGTATTATTTATTTTGTGTTTAATGAAATTGAATTGGTAAAATTATCTCTGGTTTTGTATTTGTTGTTTTTTGCGGTTTTGATCATTGGTTTTTTTACTGTTGCCAATATTTCATACGAGAACCAAAAATGGCATTTGTTTTACATTCGAAGATTTATCATACAGCCCATTTTTTTATTGCTTTTTGTTGCGGGTTTTTACTATCAAAAAAGAAGGTAGTATTCGTTTTATTGCTTTTTAATCGTTAATAAAACTTTAAAATAAGGTATTGTATTGCTCCAGAAACTTATTATGCTTACTTTCACACACTATAATTTTAGGTTTAAAATATTTTTAGAATGAACGAATTTGATTGGAAAAATTTAATTGACCCACTTTTTTACATCCATTTTGACATAAATGGAATTAAGTTGGGGATTTTTATAGTTTTATTTATTGTTTTTGCCGAAACCGGTCTTTTTGCAGGTTTCTTTCTGCCAGGTGATAGTTTGTTGTTTTTGGCTGGAATTTACAGTCGAGAGTTAATTGAAAATATATTTATAATTGACAATGATTTTTTGAATGTAGTTTTGTTATCTACTTTGGTAGCATTGTCAGGGATTTTAGGTAACGTGGTGGGATATTGGTTTGGTTCAAAAAGTGGCTATTATTTGTATAACAAAGCAGATAGCTTTTGGTTCAAACGCAAATACTTGGTTCAGTCTAAAGATTTTTTCGAAAAATATGGTGGTAAGGCGATTATTTTTGCTCGTTTTTTACCAATTTTCAGAACATTTGCACCGATAGTTGCAGGAATTGTATCAATGGATAAAAACAAGTTTATGTTTTATAACATCCTGAGTTCTTTTATCTGGTCATTCACATTAATTTTTGCAGGACATTATTTGTATGGCTTTTTGTTAGAAAATTATCAAATTGATTTAAAAGAACATATAGAGTTGATTGTGTTGGCTTTAGTAGGAATTACTGTTATACCGGTGATTTATAAGTTTAGTAAAAAATCAAAGGGTGAAGAATAATCTAGTTTCAAGATTATCAATTAAATAAAAAATAAAAAAAGGATGTAGTTTATAGAAAATTATATCCTTTTTTTATGTTGAAAATTATAAGTTTATAAATCTATATAATGAGTTTCGCTTATTAGTTTCCCATCAAAGGTAAATCCTTCAAGAGTAACTTTTATTTTCTTTTGATTTAAGTTAGGAATTTCTGCCTTTGTTGTATTTAATTGGTCAGTAAGTAATGTAGGAATCCAGTTGATTACTCCGTAATTTATAAAACCATTATCATTAGTACTGCTGTATTCAACATTTTCAAATTTTGGAGTATCGCTATATCCATTTTCAATGGCTACACTTTTAATACTATTATTGTTTATCCAAGGTTTTGGCTTGAATTTTTTATAAATTCTTATTGTACCTTGAAGATTGCGCCCAGAGGAAACAAGCGCACTTGGATTCAAATAAATTTCTTCAAGTTCATTCATTTGAATGTTTTGTAAAAACGAAAAGTCTCTAATTTGCATGTCATCCATAAAAATCTCAGGAGATTTAGCAATTCTATCTCCTCCACTAGGACTTATAATGGAAACATTACTACCTGAGTTATATACTCTAAATCCTTTAGTGTCTAAAAAGGTGAGTAAATCAATAGATTCTTGACCTGTAATTTTATATCCTCTTAAATTTACATTACTTAGTTTTTTTTCATGAACTAAAATATCTTTAGATTCTCTTGCCTTCACATTAACGCTATTTAGTAGTATAGATTCTTCTTTAAATACAGGAATATCTTCTATAAGAGTGTTTGCAATCTGATCATTACTTGTTATAGAAATCCCTTTAAAAGCATGATTATAATTCCTTTGCCCATTAATTACTTTAGCAGTGTGCGCAAGTTTGATTGGATTACTATCTGTATTTCTTTGCAAATTGTAATCAACTAAAGTGGAGTCACTTAAAATTAAGTTTTTGAATTCAAAATCACCATCGATAGAAATGGGAGATTGTACATTAATTTGATGATGGTACGATCTAAAACTAACGTTGTATTCCTTTGCATTTTTAAGAATTGGAGAAATGACTTTTCCCTTTATAGTAAGACCCATGTCAAATTCATATAAATTTTTTGGAGCATTGGAAATGATTTCATTCCATGAATATTTTGATTTTGGTATGCTAAGCATTAAAAGATCCAATTCGTATTTTACCCCGCTCTTTGGATTAGACAAGTAGTTGTCAATATTTTTTACGGGAGAATTCAAGTAAAAATTACATAAGAAATCCGTTGTTATGGAGCTATTCAAATCTGTATTTTTTCCATTATTGGGAACAATAGATATGCTAATATTTGCATCTTTTTGATTGGATAATCCGTCTAACTCTAGCCCTCCATTTAGATTTATTTTTTTTGTAAGTGCTACGTTTTCTTTGTTTTTTGGAAGTTTTATAAAAGTTCTTTCAGCAAGTTGATTTAAATACTGATCTATTATTCGAACAACATTAATACCATCCGATATTGCATCTGTACTGAAAATAATATTTTGTTCCAGCGTAGCTGCGTCTATATTTACATCAAATAGTAAAGCTCTTTCGTCTTGATGTACCACTAAAAATAATTTATTCTTACTAATGTCATTAATAGTTTCAGGATTTGTTTTTATTTTTACCGATGCTTTGTCAGCCAATGAAAAACTGTTTACCTCTAATGTAACACCTTTAAGGGTAGTGCTAGGGATGCTTTTTTTAATGGTTTTATTATTCAAGTCAGCTGATAGCGTGTAATTTTCATTTTTCGGATTTAAAACAAACTTTCCTAAACCTTCATTGTTTATAGCGATTTCTGAAATTAATTCATCAGATGCGTTTTTTAAGTAAATTTTTTGATTCCCAATGGCATTATTATGTGCGTCTACCATTTTAATTCCCACGGTATTATTGATTCCGTATAGTAAAACGCCACCTTCTGGAATTACCTCTATTTTAGCTGTTTCGGGGTTGGGAATTGTGCTGTCAAAGAAATTAGGCTTTTGAGTATTTATGATTTTTATGGGATAAATACTGGATTCATCTTCCTGAAAATTATTCATCCAATTGGTGTAAACTTGAACGTAATAATTTCCTGAAGGTAATTTTTTTAAATCTTTAAAAACTCCTTCAAAAGTACCTGTATTGGCATAACTGAGTTGCTTGCTTACTACTGCTCCAGATTGATCGTGCAACGCAACAAACACATTCATGGTGTTGTAAAATGGCAAAAGTTCTTTTCTGTTATAGGTGTATCCTTTAAACCAGATTGATTCGTTTGAGAGATATGTTTTTTTATTTAAATGGAGGTGAATATTTTCTCGTTCTAATGAAAAATAGGCGTTTAACTTGTCAATTATTTGAGGGTTATTACTGATGTCTTGACAATAAGAATTTAGGAAAAGAAAGAATGTTATTATTGTATAATGGATTTTTTTGGCGCGCATAAAAATTATTGTTTGTCGGTTTGTTAGTTTTAAGTTTTTAAAATTAAAAAAAAAACCGAAGCAATTTGCTTCGGTTTGGTTATTTTTAAAGATAATTCTTAAATTAAGACTACATCATCCCTGGCATTCCGCCGCCCATTGGCATTCCGCCACCAGCGTTTTCTTCTTTAATGTCAATTAGAGCACACTCTGTAGTTAAGATCATACCAGCTACTGAGGCCGCATTTTCTAGAGCAACGCGAGTTACTTTTTTAGGATCAATAATTCCAGCAGCAAGCATATCTACATACTCGTCAGTTTTAGCATTATATCCAAAATCTCCTGAACCCTCAGCTACTTTTGCTACTACTACTGAACCTTCAAGACCAGCATTTTCTACAATAGTTCTCAACGGAGCTTCTACAGCGCGGGATACAATTTGTATTCCTGTAGCTTCATCAGCATTGTCTGCAATAATGTTGCTTAGAACATTTTTAGCTCTTAGTAATGCAACACCACCACCAGCAACAATACCTTCTTCTACTGCAGCACGAGTAGCGTGTAAAGCATCATCAACTCTATCTTTTTTCTCTTTCATTTCTACTTCAGATGCAGCTCCTACGTAAAGTACAGCAACACCACCAGCTAATTTAGCCAAACGCTCTTGTAATTTTTCTTTATCGTAATCAGATGTTGTTGCTTCCATCTGACCTTTGATTTGGTTTACACGGTTTTTAATCATGTCTGCATCTCCAGCACCACTTACAATAGTTGTATTGTCTTTATCGATAGTTACTTTTTTAGAAGTTCCTAACATTTCAATCGTTGTGTTTTCAAGAGTGTATCCTCTTTCTTCAGAAATTACAGTTCCACCAGTTAAGATAGCGATGTCTTCTAACATTGCTTTTCTTCTGTCACCAAAACCAGGTGCTTTAACAGCAGCAATTTTTAAAGCTCCTCTTAATTTGTTTACAACTAATGTTGATAAAGCTTCTCCATCTACATCTTCAGCAATGATCAATAATGGCTTACCTGATTGAGCTACGGGCTCAAGAACTGGTAATAATTCTTTCAGTGAAGAAACTTTTTTGTCGTATAAAAGGATGTAAGGATTCTCTAATTCTACTTCCATTTTTTCAGAATTAGTTACAAAATAAGGAGAAAGGTATCCTCTGTCAAATTGCATTCCTTCTACTACATCAACATACGTGTCAGTACCTTTAGCTTCTTCAACCGTAATCACTCCTTCTTTTCCAACTTTTGCGAAAGCAGTAGCGATTAACTCACCAATTACTTCGTCATTGTTAGCAGAAATAGAAGCAATTTGTTTGATTTTCTCAGAATCACTTCCTACTACTTTTGCTTGCTGTGCTAAGTCGGCAACGATAGCTTCAACAGCTTTATCAATTCCTCTCTTTAAGTCCATTGGATTTGCTCCAGCAGCTACGTTTTTCAAGCCTTCTTTTACGATTGCTTGTGCCAAAACAGTTGCAGTTGTAGTTCCGTCTCCTGCTAAATCATTTGTTTTAGAAGCAACTTCTTTAACCATTTGAGCTCCCATGTTTTCTAATGGGTCTTTCAATTCAATTTCTTTGGCTACAGTAACACCATCTTTGGTTACGTTTGGACCTCCGAATGCTTTTCCAATGATTACATTACGTCCTTTAGGTCCTAAAGTTACTTTTACAGCATTTGCTAATGCATCAACACCACGTTTTAATCCGTCACGTGCTTCTATATCAAATTTTATATCTTTTGCCATTATTTCAAAAATTGTTTAATTGTTTTAAGTATTGAAAATTTCAATTTTTTGTTTCCTATTGTGGGATTATCTAGACTATACTATTGCTAGGATGTCGTCTTCACGCATAATTAAGTAGTCAACACCTTCTAGTTTCAATTCTGTACCAGCATATTTGCCATAAAGTACCGTATCTCCAATTTTCACTGTCATCGTGTGCTCTTTAGTTCCGTTTCCTACTGCAACAACGGTTCCTTTTTGAGGTTTTTCCTTTGCAGTATCAGGAATATAGATACCAGAAGCAGTTTTTGTTTCAGCAGCCATAGGCTCAATTAGAACTCTATCCGAAAGTGGTTTAATGTTTAAATTCATGGTCGTATATTTTTATATTAAATTAAAAAGTTGTGATTAAAGTTTTTCAGAAATTGTGCCATCATGCTTGAACTGACATATTTTCCTAAAAAAAATGCCAGCTTTGACAGGCTGGCATTTAATATATATGTGATATTATTTATTTTGCTGGAGCTGGAGTAGCTGGAGCGTTTTGTACTGGTGCAGCAGGCGCAGTAGTACTTGTGTTTTCAATTATTTTAGAATCAGTATCACTTAGCGTTCCTGTAAAACTTAAACTTGAAAACAAGATCAATAATATAAGAATTGTTGCTAAAGTCCATGTACTTTTATCTAAAAAATCAGTTGTTTTTTGAACTCCACCTAGCATTTGAGAACCTCCAATGTTTGAAGATAATCCTCCACCTTTAGGGTTTTGAACCATTATGACTACGATTAATAAAAAACATACTATAGTTATTAAAACTAAAAAAATTGAAAATGTGCTCATTGTTTAATTATTATTATGTTGTAAAATCTTAATATCCGAAATGCGGTTCGCAAAGAAACTACTTTTTTCTGGATATTTCAAAATTAATATTTCATATGCTTGAATTGCTTTTTGGTATTTTTTTTGTTCCAAATATACTCTTGCAAGTGTTTCGGTCATTAATGATGAATTATCAGTTGTATTGATCTCAATGGTAATAGGTATTGTTACTCCATTCTTTCCAGGTGTGATTTTGGGACTGGTCTCAATAAACTTGTCAATGAGTTCTAGTTTTTTTCTTTTTTCCTCATCCATTAAAGTTTCTGGTTCAAGTACTTTTTCGTCACGTTTTATAGGTTCGCTACGAGATAATTGAAGCCATTCCTGAAACGAATGTTGTTCTTGTTTCGAAAAATCAAGTGGAGTTCCTATGGCTAGTTTTTCCTCAATTTGATGGGATTGTTCCTCGGGCTCTACAGTGCTAGATTTAGAAATTGAAGTTAAAATCGATTCTTCAAGAGTATTGATTTTTTGATCTAATTTTTTTTCTGGAACAATTATTTCGCTGTCAACTACTTGAATGTCTAACATTTCTTGAGCTTTCTTTTCATACAAACTAGTATGTATTGAAATAAAAGTATCAGATATTATAAAGTCAAACAATATAGATCGGTCTGTGGTATAAGCTGCAGTGCGTTTTAAGGCATTGTTGTACTTGTAACTGTCTTGGTTGTAAAGCCCTTTAAGTTGTAATGCTCGTGCACTTTGAAAATACGGAAATTCATCTATTACCTTTTCTAAATCTTGTGTTTGTTGCACATGAATAGTATCCGGTTTATTTATGATATGGATAAAGTCAGTTACATTCATTTTTTAATTGTTCAATGTTCGGTAATTTCTTTTTTGCTAGAGTTTTTATTCAGTGCTCAAAATCGATTTGTGAACTAATTTTTAATAGATCCTAATTTACCATTTAGCTAATGACTCATTAAATATTTCTTGTGTAATTCTTTCGAAAATTTCTTTCAAGGCATTATTCAAAGTTGCTCCGGTAAGCTGTTGGTCTGCGGGATAATCAAAAAAGAATGAGAATGGTTTTTCAAAATTATCTGTTTCTTTCTTCTTATTGGTAAAACGCACATTAACTCTTACTGTTAATCGGTTTTGAGCAGCACGTTGATCAGCAGTTGCTGTCATTGGACTAATTCTATACTCTACAATTTCTCCTTCATAAGTCAAATCGGCACCATTTTTTACTAAGTTTAAATTAGTCTGATTTTGAATTAAATCCTGGAGTTCAAGTGTAAAAGTTCTGTCAATACCAGGTTCTATAAGTTCAGCATTATTTTGAAAAAAACCTACCTGAAACGTTTCGGCATCAATTTTACCGGTTCCCGTGAAGTTGTAAACAGAACATCCTTGTAACGAGGAAACGAGTAGTATGACAAATATAAATTTTAAGTATTTCATGTAAAAGAGTAATAGTTAATTTCTGTTTGTTTGACCTGTTAAGTCTAATAACATTAAATTACAAGTCAAATTGTTTGATTTTTCTATATAAAGTGCGCTCCGATATTCCTAACTCATCTGCGGCTGCCTTGCGTTTACCTTTGTTTTTTTCTAATGATTTTTTAATCATTTCTATTTCTTTCTGCTCTAGTCTCAAGGTTTCTTCCTCCTCAATGGTTTCAGCAAATAAATAGTTCTCTTCTGGTTCTTGGTACAAACTTTCGTTATTCAAAGTTGTAATTTGGTTGTTTCTAGGAGATTCTTCAAAGTCTATTTCATTATCATTTTCGTTTGAGCCGTAAATCTTTTTGATCAAACTTTGATTCGTCTCTTGCACTTTTGAACTCCCATTCTGAATCAGTTCCAAAGTCAGTTTTTTCAAATCATTCAAATCACTTTTCATATCAAAAAGGACTTTGTATAAAATTTCTCTTTCCGTACTGAAATCGTTTTCACTTTTTTTATCCTTGATTACAGAGGGTAAGTTGCTGCCTTGTTCTGGCAAGTAAGATTGCAATGTAGTAGCTGTAATATCTCTGCTTGTCTCTAAAACTGAAATTTGTTCAGCCACATTTCGTAACTGGCGAATGTTACCGCTCCAGCGAAATTTTTGCAACACTAGTACAGCACTTTCCTCTAATTTTAGTGGTGGCATTTTGTATTTGTGTGCAAAATCAGCGACAAACTTTCTGAATAATAAGTGAATGTCGTCTTTTCTATCTCTTAAAGGAGGTAAGGTGATATCAACGGTACTCAAACGATAGTATAAATCTTCTCTGAATTTTCCTTTTTCTATGGCATCAAATAAATTGACATTAGTTGCAGCCACAATTCGAACATCAGTTTTCTGAACCTGAGAGGAACCCACCTTAATAAACTCACCATTTTCTAGAACACGCAACAAACGTACTTGTGTGGTAAGGGGTAATTCGCCCACTTCATCAAGGAAAATGGTACCACCATCAGCCACTTCAAAGTAGCCTTCTCTGGTACTTGTAGCGCCCGTAAACGCTCCTTTTTCGTGACCAAAAAGTTCGCTATCTATAGTTCCCTCGGGAATTGCTCCACAGTTTACGGCAATGTATTTTCCGTGTTTTCTATGCGAAAGGGAGTGTATGATTCTCGGTATATTTTCTTTACCTACACCGCTCTCACCAGTTACCAGCACAGTGATATCAGTAGGGGCAACTTGTATGGCTTTTTCTATGGCACGATTGAGTTTTGGGTCATTCCCAATAATCTCAAAGCGCTGTTTTATTGACTGAACTGATTCCATTTTATTTTTGTTTAAAGTTTTGTTAGTTTAAAGTTTCAGGTTTCACAATGAAACTTAAATCTTAACTTTTCAAACTTTTCTTAATTCATATCACTCAAACCAACTGCTATTCCTTTTAACGTTCCAGAGGTGCAGCTTTCAATTTTTACATTAACAAAATCTCCAATGTTGTAATTCTCTTTTGGAAAAACTACCGTTATACTCTGCGAATTTCTTCCAGAGAATTCTTCTGTTGATTTTTTAGAAACTTTTTCGACTAAAACTTCTACTGTTTGACCTATGAATTCTTCACTTCTAAACCAAGCGTGTTTTTGTTGTAAATCTACAATTTCTTGCAATCTACGGGCTTTAGTTTCATCGTTAACATCATCTTCCATTTTTCTTCCAGCCAATGTCCCTGGACGTTCAGAATACGAATACATATAACCAAAATTATACTTCACGTACTCCATTAAACTCATTGTGTCTTTATGATCCTCTTCAGTTTCTGTTGGAAAACCCGCTATCATATCTTGAGAAATAGAGCAATTCGGGATAATAGTCCTAATTTTATCTATTAAAGTCATGTATTCTTCACGAGTGTGCAAACGGTTCATTTCCTTTAAGATTCGGTTGCTTCCAGACTGAACCGGTAAATGAATGTGTTTGCAAATATTAGGATGCTTAGCAATAACATGCAATACACTTTCATGCATGTCTTGTGGATTAGAAGTTGAAAATCGAATTCTCATTTTAGGAAAACCAATAGCAACCATCTCAAGTAATTGATCAAAATCAACAGCTGTAGCTTTTTGCATTTCGCTAGCATTTTCAAAATCCTTTTTCAAACCACCACCGTACCAGAGGTAGCTATCTACATTTTGACCTAAAAGCGTAATTTCCTTAAAACCTTTGTCCCATAAATCTTGAACTTCTGCCATGATACTTTGGGGTTCACGACTGCGTTCACGTCCACGAGTGAAAGGAACCACACAAAAAGTACACATATTATCGCAACCACGAGTGATAGAAACCAAAGCCGTAATCCCGTTACTCATCAATCGAACTGGAGAAATATCGCCATAGGTCTCATCTTTTGATAAAATAACATTTATGGCATCTCTACCTTCCTCAACTTCTTGTAATAAATTGGGTAAATCTTTATAAGCATCTGGACCTACAACAAGGTCCACAATTTTTTCTTCCTCAAGAAATTGACTTTTCAAACGTTCTGCCATACAGCCCAAAACCCCAACTTTCATTTTAGGGTTAATGCGTTTTACGGCATTGTATTTTTCTAAACGTTTTCTAATGGTTTGCTCTGCTTTATCGCGTATAGAACAGGTATTTACTAGAACTAAGTCTGCCTCTTCCAGAACTTGTGTGGTATTATACCCATTTCCAGATAAAATGGAAGCTACAATCTCGCTATCCGAAAAATTCATCGCGCAGCCATAGCTTTCTATAAAAAGTTTCTTTGTATTCTCAGGTTTATTCTCTAAAACAAGACTTTCGCCTTGTTTGCTTTCTTCAATAATCTTTTCCATGCTATTTTTTCAAAGCACAAAGATAAGCTAAAACAAATAAATGTGACAACTTGTCAGATTAAGAATTAACAGTATTTTAAGTTTGAAGAATTAGTTGTTTGTGTTTGCCAATTTTTTACAAAAAAAGAAAAAAAGCTAGCATTTAAGACTTTATTTGAATTGGGATTATGAACGTAATTTTTGCCTTTTTAAAGAGTATAAAAAACAAAACTCTCGAGGCAATTCGAGAGCTTTAAGTATGAAGTACTTCTTTATTGTTTTAATGATCTGAAGTATTTAGGTTGATAAACTCAATTCATAAAAATGAAATTAAAAATAAAATTACCACTACAGTAGTAAACGCTATTATTCTGTTTTTTCCAGTATTTTTATTGTTAATTTGATCATCTTTTATAATTTGGATAAGCTCGTAAACAGTAAGTGGAATTGCTATTATAAAATATATGAGATAGAAATAAATACGATTTTCTTTATCAATATACGCTATATAATAGCCTTGCAGAATAAAAATAAAGGATAGGATAATAACGCTTGTTCTTAAAATTTTTCTCATGTTGTTAGTCGTTTATACAATTTTGATAATCTCTTTTTTGCATTAGTCTGACATGTATTATTTTGCCACACTGCAATTGCAGCTAAATCCTTAAAAATCTATAGATAAAATACATTTTAGGTAAATATTTTTAAACTGAATTATCTTTTTTTATATATTAAATTTTGTTTGCAAGGTAAAAAATAATAGTCTGAAAACTGTATTTGTTTACTGTTGATCAATTGATCAGTTTTTCTATTTCAGCATTATAAATTGCATCTATAATTTAGAATATTTTTAATACCTTATTTCAAAGGGTGAAATTTTAGAAAAATCATTAGAATTTCTGTTTAACTAATACGGACTGATTTCTAAATTTGTGTAGTACTTGTGGATTATCTAAAGGATGAAGAAATGATTTGAAAGTATATTTTACAAGTCAAATTTTATACTAATAAATGCAGATACAAATGTTTGGAATATGATGTTAAAAATAAGTTCAGTAACAGCTTAAAAGTCCCTATCAATAAGTGTCAATTCATTCAAATGTTATTTCAAAAGCTTAATATTTAAAAAAAATAGATACTTTTGTCCCAGAAAAATAGACGAATGGCAAAGAATTTAGTTATAGTAGAGTCCCCAGCAAAGGCAAAAACAATCGAAAAATTCCTAGGTGCAGATTATCAAGTAGAGTCCAGTTACGGACATATTGCTGATTTACCTTCAAAGGAAATAGGAGTAGATGTAGATCATAATTTTAAGCCTAAATATGAGGTTTCTGCTGATAAAAAAGCCTTGGTCACCAAGCTGAAAGGGTTAGCTAAGAAAGCCGATATGGTTTGGTTAGCAAGTGATGAGGATCGTGAGGGTGAAGCTATTTCTTGGCACCTTGCCGAAGAGCTTAATTTAGATAAAAACAAAACCAAAAGAATTGTTTTTCATGAGATTACTAAAACAGCTATTCTCAAAGCAATTGATAATCCTAGAGAGATTGACTATAATTTAGTTAATGCACAACAAGCGAGACGTGTTTTAGACCGTTTAGTTGGTTATGAATTATCTCCTGTATTGTGGAGAAAAATTAAAGGAGGTTTATCTGCGGGTCGTGTTCAGTCGGTATCTGTACGTTTAATTGTAGAACGCGAACGAGAAATTCAAAATTTCAAAGCCGTTGCAACCTACTCAGTTGTTGCCGAGTTTACAAACGAGTCTGGAAAAATATTCAAGGCTAAATTGCCTAAAAATTTTAATACAAAACAAGAAGCTCAAGATTTCTTAAACAAAAATATTGGTTCTACATATAAGGTTGCAGATTTAGAAACAAAACCTACCAAAAAATCTCCAACAGGTCCTTTTACTACTTCTACTTTACAACAAGAAGCTGCGCGTAAACTGTATTTACCGGTGGGTATAACCATGCAACTTGCACAGCGCCTATATGAAGCGGGATTGATTACCTACATGAGAACGGATAGTGTTAACCTGTCAAAAGATGCGATGGAAGCTGCTCAAGCCGAAATCATCAAATCTTATGGTAAAGAGTTTTCTAAGCCAAGAACATTTGTTAATAAAAGTAAAGGAGCACAAGAGGCGCACGAGGCAATTCGTCCAACGGATATGTCTCGCCATACGGTAGACATTGACCGTGATCAAGCACGTTTGTATGATTTAATTTGGAAAAGAACATTGGCCTCGCAAATGAGTGACGCGCAATTGGAACGTACCAATGTGAAAATTGAAGCGAGCAATCACAATGAAATATTCACCGCATCTGGAGAGGTATTGCTTTTTGAAGGTTTCTTAAAAGTCTATCTGGAAGGTCATGATGATGATGAGGAAGAGCAGGAGGGAATGTTGCCCGCAATGAAAGTGAACGAAAAATTACAAAACAATTATATCACAGCAACCGAGAGGTATTCTAGAGCTCCAGCTCGTTTTACCGAAGCTTCTTTGGTAAAAAAACTAGAAGAACTAGGAATAGGTCGTCCATCTACTTATGCACCTACAATTTCTACCATTATTAACAGGAATTACGTTGAAAAAGGAAATTTAGACGGTCAAGAGCGTAATTATACGCAGTTGATTTTGCAATCTGGTAAGGTAGATGAGAAAGCACTTAAAGAAAATACTGGATCAGATAAAGGGAAATTAGTACCTACTGATATCGGAACCATTGTAACGGACTTCCTTGTCAAGAATTTCGGAAATATTCTAGATTATAATTTTACGGCAAAAGTAGAGCAGGACTTTGATGAAATTGCCGAGGGAAATATTGTTTGGACCAAAATGATGCAGGAGTTTTACGATCAATTTCATCCAACGGTGAAAGATGTAGAAGCGAATGCTGAGCGTGAAAGTGGCGAAAGAATTCTAGGCACTGACCCTAAAACAGGAAAGCCAGTTTCGGTTCGTTTAGGGAAATTTGGACCGATGGCTCAAATAGGTGCTCCTGATGATGAAGATAAAAAGTTCGCCAGTTTGATGAACGATCAAAATATTGGTAACATTACCCTTGAAGAAACCTTGAATTTATTTTTGTTACCCAAAAATTTAGGAGAGTATAAAGGAGAAGAAGTTGAGGTGAGTAATGGTCGTTATGGTCCTTATATTCGTCATGGTGCAGCGTTTGTGTCTTTACCAAAAGGAGAGAATCCATTAGATGTTGATTATAAAAGAGCTCAAGAATTAATTGATGAAAAAGCCTTGGCAGATGCGCCTATAGCTGTTTATAAAGGTGAGGGAGTTCAAAAAGGTGTTGGTCGTTTTGGGGCTTTTATCAAGTGGAGTGGATTGTTTATCAATGTGAGCAAAAAATACAATTTTGATAATTTATCTCAATCAGATATTGAAGCCTTGATAGAAGATAAGCTTCAAAAAAATATTGATAAAGTATTACACAATTGGGAAGAGGAAGGAATTCTTGTAGAAAAAGCACGTTGGGGTCGATCTGTGATTACAAAAGGCAAAATTAAAATCGAGTTAAGTAAAGATGTTGATGCGTCAAAACTAACACTTGCAGAAGTTCAAGAAATGATTGCTAAAAAAACACCTGCTAAAAAAGTAGCAGTTAAAAAAGCACCTTCAACAAAGGCAACAACAAAGAAAGCCGCCGTTAAAAAACCGGCCGTTAAAAAGAAATAATTAATAATTTAATTTGTTCGCTACACAATTTTAAGTTAACAGTGTAGTGAAGATGAAAAAAGAATAAATGGAATTTGATTTTTTAAACCCCGTTGAGGATGAGGTTCTAGAATATTGTTTTGGATTGAGTTCACAGCAACTTGGGAGTAAGGTTGTGATGCATACCCAAGATCAATTTCCAGATGTAAACAAAATCAAATTAGCAATCATAGGTGTTTTAGATAATAGAGGGCAATCTATTGAAACTAAAAATATAAGTTTAATTTCTTTAAGAAAAGAACTTTATAGCTTATTCCCTGGCAACTGGGAAACGTCAATTGCTGATTTAGGAAATATTCTAGCTGGAAATACAGTATCCGATACACATTTTGCTGTCAAAAAAATTGCATCAGAACTATTGAAATCAGGAGTTATTCCTATTATCTTGGGAGGTTCTCAAGATATAACCTACGGTCTGTATAGAGCTTATGACGTGTTGGAACAAATGGTTAATATAGTTTCCATTGATAGTAAGTTTGATTTTGGAAAAGATGAAGAAGAACTATCGTCTACATCGTATTTAACAAAAATTATTGTCGATGAGCCAAATAATTTATTTAATTTTAGTAATTTAGGCTATCAAACGTATTTTAACTCTCAGGAAGAAATTGATTTAATCGAAAAATTATTTTTTGATGCCTATCGTCTTGGTGAGGTTTCAAATAATATTTTGATCACAGAGCCTGTTTTTAGGGATGCAGATCTTGTAAGTATTGATTTAAATGCTGTTAAATCTTCGGATTCTGGGAATTTTATTTCGTTTCAGCCAAATGGTTTTAATGGTAAAGAAATATGTTCTTTGGCCCGCTATGCTGGCATTAGCGATAAGGTAAGTTCTTTTGGTGTTTTTAATTTTAATGGAACTCATCAAGAATCAATACTTGTTGCGCAAATAATTTGGTATTTTATTGAGGGAGTTCAATATAGATCAAATGAATATCCTTTTGGCAGTAAAGAGTCTTATTTAAAGTACATTGTGCCACTGGATGAAGAAGAATTGATTTTTTATAAAAGCGATAAAACAGAAAGATGGTGGATTGAAATACCATTTATTTCAAATGTTAATAATAAATTAAAAAGAAATACGTTATTACCATGTTCATACGATGAATACCTCCTTGCATGCAATAATGAATTGCCAGAAAGGTGGTGGAAAGCACAAAGAAAAAATCTTATTTAGAGATATTTAACATAGATATATGATTTTTTTATAAAAAGCGATTTGTTTAGTATAAAAAAATTGTTTTTGTTAAAAATAATAAATAGGTTTACACCCTCAAATTTAATGAATAGATAACCGAAATTATATGAATAAGTTCATAGCTTTTACGACGATTTTAACCCTATTGATTAGCTGTGCTAAATCAAGTGATAAAGGGGAATTAGTTGGTATTAATGGTGGAAAGTGGCACCCTGAGAAGCCATACGGAATGACTTTAGTCCCTGGAGGCTCATTTATTATGGGTAAATCTGATGCAGATTTAGCGAATGTTGAGGATGCTCCTACAAAAACAGTAACGGTACGTTCATTTTATATGGACGAAACTGAAATTACAAATAGTGAATACCGTCAGTTTGTAGAATGGGTTAAAGATTCAACTATAAGAGTTAAATTAGCAATAATGGCTGATTTAAGTGGTCAACCTGCTACAACAGGATCTGGTAAAGGAAGTAAATTAGGAAGTATAGCTGATTATGCTTTTAGCGATTCAGATACTACTAAAATGACTGCATATGACAAATATATGTATGACAACTATTATAGTATTGGTACTGAAGATGATCAATATGCTGGTAGAAAATTAAATAGAAAAGTAAAGCTTGCTAAAGGACCGAAAGAATATCCTGACGCAGCATATACTGAGGTAATGGATTCTATGTATCTTCCAAGTGAAGAATCATATAATGGTTTGAGAACAATTGACGTTAATAAATTAAAGTTTCGTTACTCTTGGATGGACATACAAGCAGCTGCAAAAGCCAAAGTAGGTCGTAGAAAAGATTTTATCAAAACTGAAGAGGTGAATGTGTATCCAGACACAACAGTTTGGATTAAGGATTTTGCATATTCTTATAACGAGCCTATGCACAATGATTATTTTTGGCACAAAGCATACGGGGATTATCCAGTAGTAGGTGTTAAATGGACGCAAGCAAAAGCTTTTTGTGCTTGGAGAACATTAAATAAAAATAGTTATATTAAATCTAAAACTAAAGGTCAAGATTTAATAAATTCTTTTAGATTGCCTACAGAGGCTGAGTGGGAATACTCTGCAAGAGGAGGTTTAGAATCAGCAACCTATCCATGGGGTGGTCCTTACACTAAAAATGATAGAGGTTGTTTTTTAGCTAATTTCAAACCTAATAGAGGGGATTATGCTGCTGATGAGGCTTTGTATACAGTAGAGGCTAAATCATATGAGCCTAATGGTTATAATTTGTACAACATGGCTGGAAATGTGTCAGAGTGGACTGATTCTGCATATGATTCAAACGCTTATGAATACGTTTCTTCAATGAATCCTAATGTGTTAGATGCTTCTAACAAACGTAAAGTTTTGCGTGGTGGATCATGGAAAGATGTTGCTTACTTCTTACAAGTTAGTACAAGAGATTATGAATATGCTGATTCTGCAAGAAGTTATATTGGCTTCAGAACTGTGCAAGATTACATGGGTCTTCAAACTACAGGAAACGCTAAGAAAAAGAAATAAATTAAACAAAAACCCAATCTATTAAAATTTAAAATTTATTATTATGGCATTATTAGGAAAAAAAGCAATGAATTTCGCTTACGGTATGGGGGCTGCAGTTGTAATCCTTGGAGCATTATTTAAAATTACTCACATTGAATATGGTATTTTAACAGGTAATTTGATGCTTACTATTGGTCTTGTTGTTGAGGCTTTGATTTTTGCATTATCTGCTTTTGAACCTGTTGATGATGAGTTGGACTGGACTTTAGTTTACCCTGAATTAGCTAACGGACAAGCTAAGCCAGCTGCTAAAAAAGTAGAGCCTATAGCTGATACGCAAGGTTTATTGTCACAAAAGTTAGATGCTATGCTTAAAGATGCTAAAATTGATGGTGAATTAATGGCAAGTTTAGGAAGCAGTATCAAGAATTTTGAATCAGCTGCAAAAGGAATTGCTCCTACAGTAGATTCAATTGCTTCTACAAAAAAATACAGTGAAGAGTTAACTCTTGCTGCATCTCAAATGGAATCTTTAAACAGTTTATATAAAGTACAATTGGAAAGTGCTTCTAGAAATGCTCAAATCAATGAGGAGGTAGCACAAAACAATATGAAGCTTAAAGAGCAAATGCAATCTTTAACTTCAAACTTATCTTCTTTGAACTCAGTTTACGGAGGAATGCTTTCAGCTATGAACAATAAAGGATAATTAGTTTCGAACTATTATATTAATTTAAACTAATTATTAGAAAATATGGCAGGAGGAAAACTAACCCCTAGACAGAAGATGATAAACCTGATGTATTTGGTTTTCATCGCGATGTTAGCATTAAATATGTCCAAAGAAGTATTATCTGCTTTTGGAATTATGAATGAAAAATTTGAAGGTTCTAATAGTGCTGCAGAGCAATCAAATGCACAAATGTTGATGAGTTTAGATGCTAAGGCAGCTGAAGCCGGTGGTGAATTTGCTGCTGCATCTGGAACCGCTCATAAAGTAGAAGCGATTACAAAGAAATTTTACGATTACATCGCTAACATAAAGACTGATGTTTTAAAAGGAACTAAAGTTGACCCTGAAACAGGTAAATTACCTTATGAGTCAATGGACAAGGGTGATAACTTAGATCAATCTTGGTTTAGCCCTGCAGGTTATTCTGCAAAAGGGAATGAAGTTGTAAAAACAGTTGAACAATACAAAGCAGACATGAAAGCTGCATTAGGAAGTAACAAAAAACTTTCTTCTATTGTTTCAGAAGTTGAATCTAAATTCTCTTTGTTGCCTGTGAAAAATAAAGACGGAATTTCAATTCCTTATTTAGATTACAATTTTAAAGGTTTTCCTGCTGTTGCTTCATTGGCCAAATTATCTGCTTGGCAAAATGATGTTAAGAAAATGGAGACTGATGTTTATAATACGTTGTTAGGAAAAGCCGCTGTTGCTGCTGCATCTTATAGTAATTATCAAGCAATAGTTGTTTTAGATAAAAGTGCATATTTTCAAGGTGAGCAAGTTACTGGAAAAGTAGTTTTAGGACGTTATGATGAAAACACAAAACCAACTTCATTTTCAGGACCAGGTAAAATTGTTAATGGTCAAGCTGTAATTGCTATGACTGCTGGAAATGTGGGTGAGCAATCTATTAATGGACAGTTTACTTTCCTTGAGGATGGTAAAAACATTCCTTTGAAGTTCGCTGGTAAATATGTTGTAGTTCCTAGACCTAATTCGGCTACTATCTCTGCTGATAAAATGAATGTTGTTTATAGAGGTGTTCAAAACCCTATTACTATTTCATTTGCAGGTATTCCAGATAATCAGGTAAATGCATCAGCACCTGGATTGTCAAAAGTAGGTAACGGTAAATACGTGATGTCTCCTGGAGCTGGTAATGAAGTTATTATCAATGTTTCTGGTAAAATGGCGGATGGTAAAGTTGCATCTGATAAAAAAGTATTCAGAATAAAAGGAATTCCTGGACCAACGGGTACGATTAGAGGTGAAATGGGTGTTGTTAAAGGGCCTAAATCTAACTTAGAAGTATCTACAGTAGGAGCTAAGCTTGTTGACTTTGATTTTGAAGTAGGACTAAGTGTTATTGGTTTTAACCTTAAGGTTACTGGCCAGCCAACGGTGGTTGTACAAGGAAACAAATTGAATGCTCAGTGTAAAGCTGTACTTTCTAAAGCAGGTAGAGGTGATCAAGTTACCATTTCTGAAATAAAAACAAAACTTGACGGTGCTGGTAGTTATTTATTACCAAGAACTGCTCCGGTTATTTTTGAAATACAATAATAAATTGGATTTTATAAATCCTTTTCAATATCAATAAGAATACCACTATGAATATCAAAAATTTATTTATCGCAATCGTCGCTTTATCGGGTTGTTTTGTGTCAAGTGCACAATCCAATTTATTGAATGCGAAAACTCCAGATCAAATTGGATTAAAAACAGCTGCGCAACTTGACTCGGATAATGATAAGCCACTTGCTTATGGTTATGTTCACGATAGAGACGTGTTGATGGGTAAAACAACGTGGGAAATTATAGATCTTAGTGAAAAGATTAATTTTTCTTTGTATTTCCCTATTGATACTGCTAACATAGGTAATGATAGAAGATCTTTGTATGATGTATTGTCTAAGGCAATTAAGAATGGTAAAATAACCGAAGTATATACTGATAGTTATTTTAACACTAAAAAATCGCTTAAAGATATCCAAGCTTCATTAACAAGAATTGATACAACGGATGCAGGTAGAGAGCAAATTAATGCTGGAAGTAAAGTTTCTGAAGAGTATATAATAACAGAAAACTTGGCTGCTCAAGATGTAACGCAATATAAAATCAAAGGATATTGGTATTTTGACAAACGTCAAAGTGAATTGAAGTATCGTTTGTTAGGTATTTGTCCTGTTACTCCTGATGTTTACACTATGAACAGTGACGAGAAAGATTATATTGAATTATTTTGGATCTTTTTCCCAGCCGCTAGAGAAGTTTTGCATGATGCTAAAGCTTTTAATGATAAAAACTCTGCATTGCCAATATCATTTGATCAAATTTTAAACTCAAGACGTTTTAATGCCTTTATTTATAAAGAAGAAAATGTATACGGAGATAGAAGAATTGATGAGTATATGAAAGACAATGCTCAAAATCAATTGTTAGAATCTGAAAGAGTGAAAGATAAAATTCGAAACTTTGAATCAGATATGTGGAATTACTAGTAGTTTTCAATGAATATAAAAAAACTCTTACCTTTTGGTAAGAGTTTTTTGTTTGAAGCTCTTTTCTTTAAAATTTATTTTATTTAAATGTTAGATTATATTATAGTTGGTTCTGGTTTGGCTGGTTTGTCATTTGCTGAATATGCTTTACGCAATCAAAAATCTATTATGGTTTTTGATAATAATTCTCAAAACTCATCTAAAATCGCAGGTGGTTTATATAATCCTGTTATTTTAAAGCGATTCAGTGAAGTTTGGAATGCGCAACAACAATTGGATGTGATGAATGAATTTTATACCATTTTAGAAAAAACACTCGAAAAACAATTTGATTTTAAAACTCCTATTTTAAGGAAGTTTTATTCCGTTGAAGAACAAAATAATTGGTTTTTAGCGGCAGATAAAAAAGGTTTAGAGCCTTTTCTTTCCACTAATTTGATTTATAAAAATGTAAATGGAATAGATGCTCCTTTTGGCTATGGAGAAGTTTTACAAACGGGTTATGTTGACACTTCTTTTTTTTTAGAATCTTTCTGTACTTATTTAAAAAAACTAGACGTATTTATACCAGAGTGTTTTGATTACAATGAATTAATTCAAGATCAAGAGAGGGTTTCTTATAAAGGCTTGAAAGCAAGACATATTGTATTTGCGGAAGGTTTTGGGTTGCATGCTAATCCTTATTTTAATTATTTACCTTTAGATGGAACTAAGGGTGAGCTATTTATTATAAAAGCAAGCGATCTAGATCTAGACGTAATTATTAATACTAGTGTTTTTATTTTGCCTTTAGGAAATGATTTATTCAAAGTGGGAGCTACTTACAATTGGCGAGAGAAAGATGATTTTCCCACAGAAGATGGTAAAATAGAACTCATAGATCGTATTAAAGAGATATTATCTTGTGATTTTACTATAGAAGCGCATTTTGCAGGAGTTAGGCCTACGGTTAAGGATAGGAGACCACTTATAGGCACTCATCCAGAATACAAGCGTTTTCATGTTTTAAATGGTCTTGGAACACGTGGAGTAATGCTGGGACCTGCTATGGCTCAAGAATTATATAACCATATTGAAGACCAAAAAATATTAGATCCCGTTATTGATATTAGGCGATATGAAGCTAAATACTATTCTTAATTCTTTTTTGTAGTTGCATTTGGATCATAAGAAATAAACATATTTATGTATATATTTCTGGACCACCTAAGGACAAACGGAAAAGTCACAACGAGGGTAATTATAATAGCCGCGAAAGCTATTTTTAAATTCGTTTTAAAAAAAATAAAAGAGACAATAAATGCTGCTATTCCTAAAGCAACATTAAGTCCGTAACTAACATACATAGCTCCATAAAAAAATGAAGGTTCTATTTGGTAGCGTAATCCACAATGACTACAATTTTCTTTCATTTTTAGAATTTTTGTCAATTGAAATGGATTTTTTTCCAAATACATGCTCTCATTCTGGCATTTAGGACAAGTTCCTGTTAAAATACTATATAATTTGGATCCTTTTTTTAACATTTGCAAAAAATTAATTTTTTCTTTTTGAAAAGCAGTGTTTGTTGTTACAAATTTACACATTCATTAAGGAAATAAATCATAATACATGCTTAATATACACAATTTATCTGTTTCTTTTGGTGGTACTTATTTGTTTGAAGAAGTTACTTTTCGTCTAGGTGCTGGAGACAGAGTAGGCCTAGTTGGGAAAAATGGAGCGGGGAAGTCTACCATGCTTAAAATGTTGGCAAGAGATTTTGCACCAGATTCTGGTGTGATTTCACAAGAGAAAGATATTAGAATGGGTTTTTTGCGTCAAGATATTGATTTTGAGCAAGGAAGAACAGTTCTCGAAGAAGCGTATGAAGCTTTTACTGAAATTAAAATTGTTGAAAAAAAGCTTGAAGAAATAAATCATCAACTGGTTACTAGAACTGATTACGAAAGTGATGCTTACAGCCAAATTATTGAAGATTTATCAGATTACACCCATCGATTTGAACTTTTAGGAGGATATAATTATGTGGGAGACACCGAAAAAATCTTGTTGGGATTGGGTTTTAAAAGAGAAGTTTTTGACAATCAAACTGAAACTTTTTCTGGAGGTTGGAGAATGCGTATTGAACTAGCTAAATTATTATTGCAAGCTAATGATGTATTGTTACTGGATGAGCCAACGAACCACTTAGATATCGAAAGTATCATTTGGTTAGAAAGTTTTTTAAGAAATTATCCAGGTGTTGTTGTAATTGTTTCGCATGATAAAATGTTTCTTGATAATGTTACGAATAGAACTATTGAGATTTCTCTAGGGAAGGCTTATGATTTTAATAAACCGTATTCACAATATCTTGAACTTCGTCATGAAATTCGAGAAAAGCAATTGGCAACTCAAAAAAATCAGGCCAAAAAAATTGAAGAGACCGAAAAATTGATCGAAAAATTTCGTGCCAAAGCCTCTAAGGCATCGATGGCACAGTCTTTAATAAAAAAATTAGATAAAGTTGAACGTATCGAGGTTGACGAAGATGATAATTCGGTAATGAATATTTCTTTTCCAGTTTCTAAAGAACCGGGCAGAGTTGTTATTGAGGCCGAAGATGTCACCAAAAGTTATGGTGACAATACGATTTTAAAAGACATTAGTTTATTAGTAGAACGTGGTAGCAAAATAGCTTTTGTAGGTCAAAATGGTCAAGGTAAATCTACATTTATTAAAGCAATTGTCAATGAATTTGAATATCAGGGAAACATCAAATTAGGTCACAATGTGCAATTGGGTTATTTTGCTCAAAATCAGGCAGAATATCTTGATGGTGAGATTACATTGCTTCAAACTATGGAAGATGCCGCTGCAGATACTAACCGTATGAAGGTTAGGGATATGTTGGGTTCGTTTTTGTTTAGAGGAGATGATGTTGAGAAAAAAGTAAAAGTACTCTCAGGTGGTGAAAGAAACCGTCTTGCATTGTGTAAATTATTATTACAGCCAATCAATGTGTTGTTGATGGATGAGCCTACGAATCACTTAGATATTAAGTCTAAAAATGTTTTGAAAGCTGCCTTGCAAAAATTTGGAGGAACTCTATTATTAGTATCTCACGATCGTGATTTTTTACAAGGAATGTCTAATATTGTGTATGAATTTAAAGATCAAAAAATTAAGGAGTATTTAGGGGATATCAATTATTTCTTGGAACAGCGCAATTTGGAGAATATGCGTGAGGTGGAGAAAAAAGATATTGAAAAGGCAACCTCACCAAAGGAAAGCAACAAAACCTCTTATGAAGATCAAAAAAAGGGGAAAGCACTTCAAAATAAATTGAGTAAAATAGAAAGTCAAATTAAACAATTAGAACGCGACATTCAGCAGGATGATAAAATGCTTACTTCTAATTATGACAAACATATTGAAGATGCTAAGTTTTTTACGGCTTACAATAAAAAGAAATCAGAACTAGATCAATTATTGTTGGACTGGGAAATAATTCAAGAAGAAATTGATAATTTTTAATGTAACTTAGAGCTCCTTATGGAGCTCTTTTTTTTAGTTGATAATGCCAATAGATTTAGAATGAGAAATAGCCTCGCTACTCTCCTTAAAATAGCACACAGCAACGTTAAGTGTAGTTAAGTTGTTTAAAACTGAACTAACTTTTTCTTTTTTTGAACTTCCAGTTTGCCTGATGTAAACCGCTTTTACCGTTACTGGAAATATTTTACAAATGGATTCGTATAAGTAGGGATCGTGCTGCGAGTCATCACCAAGCAGTACATATTCAAGATTGGGGTAAAATTCAAGAATATGTTTTATTTTTTCGAATTTATGATTGTGACCACCTCTGCCCGTCATAAAAAAATCGGTTAAACTGCTTTTAATATCTTTTAATAGTAACACCGCTTTTGGAAGTTTGTGAATTGCCGTAAAATTGATGATAAAACGGTATAAATTCCATTCACTGCTAGAAACATAAAAAAAAGCATTGAATTCGGACTCGTTATTTCTTCCCGCAGTACTCAACGCTTGGTAATGCGTTACTACATCATCGTAAATTTTTCGTTTGTTTATGTTTTTAAAAAGAAGGACATACAACTTCAATAAAGGATTGAAGGTATAGGAAACCAGAAAAGTATCGTCAATATCTGATATGATTCCTAAATTTCCTTTATGTGGCCTGATGTAGCTTTCTTTTTTTATGATGGTTTCTTTTTCATAAGTCATGCTTACTTCATAGTCAATCCATCCATAATCGCTGTTGGGATCTAGTGGAATACAAAATTTAAAATAGCCATCATCAAGTGTTTTAGTGTGAATTTTAGCACCATTTAGTTCTAAGTAAACATCGGCGTTTGCTTGTGTTTTCATCTGAAACATTTTGATTACCGATGTAGCATTTTTGAGGTTTTTCTTTTGAAAATTATACTCTTCTAACGTAGTAGGTTTAAATACGTGCCCCATGACAATTAATTCTTGTTCATTTGCATAACCACGGTATAATTTTAAAATAGGCTTCATAAATTTTGTATTTTTGAAAAAAGTTAAAGTAGAGGTTTTAATCGAAAAAAAGAAAAGAAATTTGAAAAAGAATATCTTATTTGTTGTAAATCCTATTTCTGGAGATATCGATAAATCAGCCTTGATAGAATCTGTATCTCAATTTGCTGCAAAAGAAAATTTGAATATCAGAGTTTTTACTACTATTGGTGAAAACGATATTCAAAATATAAAAGACTTATATACTAACTACAAGCCTGAAAGAATTATCGTTGCAGGTGGTGATGGTACCATTAAAATGGTTGCCGAAGCCATGGAAAAAGAGGACGTAATATTAGGCATTTTGCCAGCAGGCTCGGCCAATGGTTTGGCTGTTGATCTTAATTTACCCTCAACTATCGAGGAGAACCTTTCAATTGCATTCTTGAATGATTACCTAACTATTGATATGATTTCAATCAACGGAAAAAAAAGTATTCATTTAAGTGATATTGGTCTTAATGCAGCATTGGTAAAAAATTATGAAAGCAGTAACGTAAGAGGCATGTGGGGTTATGCTTTGCAAACCGTGTCTACGTTAATGGAGCTTGATGATCCTTTTATTGCAACTATCACTGGAGATTTTCCAACTATTGTGAGCGAAGCTAGAATGGTGGTTATAGCTAATTCTCAAAAATATGGTACTGGTGTTACTATAAATCCCCATGGAGTAATGAACGATGGGAAATTTGAATTGGTAATATTGAAAAACATGGATTTACTCTTATTGGGTAAAATAATAACGGGAAATATGCCTCTTGATGATGAGGATGTCACTATTATATCAACCAATAAAGCTCAAATTTCACTTAATGTTCCAGCAGACTTTCAAATAGATGGTGAGTACTGTGGTAAAGAAACCAAATTAAATATTGAAATACTTAAAGGACAAATGAAAGTGGCTATTCCTTATACCGATCTCTCAATTATTTAAAAGGATTACGCTCTTGCCAAATGGTTTCGGGTTCTAAGTATCTGAATACTTTTGGTAATAAAAGATTAAATATAGAAGATTCATGGCGCATTAAACCAAATACTTTCTCCGGTTTAGCACCTACGGAACTTTTTATTTCTAATGCTGTTCTGGCAAATACAATTGATTTAAATTTTTTATTTATGGAATAGGCTATCATATCATAAAGCATATTCAAGTAAAGCATTTTTTCTCGTTGAATGGTTTCATCATAACCTAAAAAATAGGTATCCATAATAGATCCGTTTTTTATTAATGTGTTGAAACCAATAAGTTTTCCGTTCAAGAAATATCCATAAAAAAGAAATTTATCCTTAAATTGCTCTTTAAAAACACTAAAATGATTTTTGGGTAGAAAAAAAGTGTTAAAAGGAGCATTTTTGGCCACATAAAGATACAATTCGTAGATAGTGTCTTCAAGGGCTATGATTTCCTCTAGATGTAATTTTCTTTTTTCAATTCCAGTTGCCCTTTTACGACCTCTTTTATATTGATCTCTGTATTTTTTCGATAATGAACTGATATAATCCACCTCATGATGCCAATTTTCATCAATTGTAAAAATCATATTGGGTTGAGTAGAAAACTTGAAATCTTTGCGAAAAGCGGGTACTTTAAACAGTTCAAATTCTTTGGAATTGTAATCCTTAAAAGACGTAATGTGTATTTTTATACCTTGTTGGGAAAAAGTATTTTTTAATTTCTGGACAGCTATATTAAGAGTATGTATTGCTTTTTCAGGGTTTGCATCTGCACTTAATGCAAATGAATTTTGACCTGTGAGCATATTGTTTCCAATAATCAGTACATGCGAGGCTATTTTTTTAAAAACAAAATTCCGTATCCTATTCTTTATACTGTTATCACGTTCCCCAAAACTATCAAGTGCATTTAAATCAATAAATTGAGAAATAGCAATCCCAATTAAGTCATCTTGGTTGAAGATACCAATATAGTTACACTTCATATTTGCTGGGCTAGAAGTCTCAAGCACTTGCAGGTATTTTTTAGATAAAAAAACAGTCGTATTAGCAAGGGTATCCCAATTTGCAGGTAAAGATGTGGTATTATCGAAAATTTTGAACGAATATGATGAATCCAAATTGAGTGTAAATATTTATACAAAATTAGTTATTTATGTTCAATGATTTACATTAAAGCATTAAAGCATTGTTCTAAAAAAATTGAACCACGTATAAAGCAAAATTTAATATAGTAAACCAGAAGTTGATTTGAAAAGTATAAAAAGGGATGCTTAAACAATATTTAACATTGTTACTCAGTGGTGTAGAATTTTTGTACCTTTAGCTGTACACTTTTAGGGATTATAAATCAATAAAATATTTATGAAAACATATACTGAAACGACTATTCAAAATGAATTGGTTGCATTGCAAGATTGGAACTTTATAGAGAATGCATTAGAGAAAAAATATGTTTTTAAGAATTTTACTCAAGCAATGGGGTTTATCGTTCAAGTAGGTATTATTGCTTCTTCTTTTGATCACCATCCTGATTGGTCAAATTCCTATAATAAAGTACATCTTAAACTCAGTACACATGATGCTGGTGGGGTAACACTTAAAGACATCCAGCTTGCAACAGCTATAAATGCAATCCTGTAATTGATTTGCAAAATAATGAATTTATGTTTTTGTGTACTAGAATCTTATGTTTAATTAGTAATTGTAAATGAATTTTCATTAGTTCAATATTTTATGTAGGCTGTTTTAAATTGTATTTTCCTAAATGAAATTACATAAATGTAAGATTTTGTTTTATTAAAAACTAAAAAACATGTAGTTCGTCGGATTTATTTGCTGAACAACTGAAAAAAAACTAATTTTATGTTAATATGTAATATAACAATCAGGGTATGAAAAAAGCTTTACTATTATTTTTGATTCTTTTGAGCAGCAATGTAATTATTGCAGCAATCTCTCCAAAGGAAAAAGAGGCTTTGATAAAATTATACCATGTCACAGCTGGTCCACAATGGAAAGTGAAGTGGGATTTAAGTGCTTCAGAAACATCATGGTTTGGTGTTAAAATTGAGGATAATAAAGTTATTGCGTTAGATTTATCAGATAATAATTTAACAGGTAAGATTCCTAATGAAATTTCTAATTTAGTGAATTTGCAGGTTTTAAATTTACACAAAAATCAACTTTCAGGTAACATACCTCAATCTTTAGGAAAGTTAAAGTTATTAAGAATTTTGGACCTTTCGTTCAATCAATTGTTTGGTCCTATTCCTACTTCATTGTGTCAATTAGATAAATTGAGTTCTCTTGAATTGTATATGAATAATTTATCTGGAATTCTACCAAGTCAGTTGGGGTTGTTAACACAGTTAGAAAACTTGTCGCTTTTTAATAATGAAATCACAGGGGAGATTCCTAGCTCACTTTATGAACTTAAAGGTTTAAAAACCTTAATGCTAAACAGTAATAAATTAGTGGGAGGCTTGAGTAAAGAGATTGAAAATATGATTTTTTTAGAAAACTTAAGTTTGTTTGATAACAATATGAATGGACAAGTTCCTATGGAATTGAAAAAATTAACTAGATTAAAGGAAATGAATTTATCTTACAATAAATTTAATGGATTTGTGTCCAAAGATTTAGCAGTATTAGATATTATGAATATGACTATGTTGAATGAAAAAGGTTTGGCTGTGGCTTTAAGGGTAGTTTCAGACAGAAATTCTGCAATCGTATCTGAAGATTAAAGTTTAGTAAATAAATAAGTTAGTTGGTTTTATATTTAATAAACGTAGTTGAATTAAACCTGTAAGCAATTACAGGTTTTTTTATGGAGTAGTTTTAATATACCTGTCATCAGTTTCTATGCTTTTGTTTGAATTTTAAATGGATTTTAATCTTAATCGAGAATTATTTTCTGGACCAGCGTCGGTATTTGTATCCTTTAAAATCATAAAAAATAATCATCAAATAAGAAGGTACTAAAATTAAATATGCAATTTGATTGCCACTTTTTGCTTTTTCTGTAACACCATGACTTCATTAGCAAAGTTGATGGTTTCTGCCAAATAACCATAAACCAATCGGAAAATTGCACCTCCAATGATTTCCATAATCAATAGAGCCTTGTCTATTCTAATATATCCGCCCATATCCTGAAGCGCCATTGGCCATAGTGCAGACCAACAAAGAGCATTGACTAGTCCCAATTGCTATATTAAGATAATGACTAAAGGCAAAGTAGGTAAATCAGGTAACTGAATTAATATAGTAGCAGAGATCATAGTAATTAATAGTGCTGAAATTAACCCGAGAATCCCAGAAGTTTTTAGTGCTGTCATCTGTGAAACATATTTATGAATTAACGTAACTCCTAAAATATATCCTATTACCATTGCGGTCATGGTAAATGAAGCTAGTTTTAAATAAAAATCACCATTTTCACCATATACGCCTAATTGTTTTCTGAAACCTCCAATTGAATCTCCTGCCAAAACTTCGGCAGCCAAGTATACCATCAAAGTGATTACACCTAAAACTAATTGGGGGTATTTAAAAGCATTTACTTTCTGTATAAAAACGCTTTGATTTAATACTTTTCCATCTCTATCCAGATCAATTTCAAGTAGCGGGGATAGTTTAACTAGAGCGGCTAAGACAAGAATAATAGCGCCCATATACAAATAAGGTCTCTGTAATTGTAGCGCAAGGGAATCTAACACGGCAGATTTAGTGGCTAGATCCAGTACAGCAATTTTATCGGCCGTATACTGTTGCATGTTTGACAGCACCAAAGCTGTCAAAACCAGCGGCGCGATAAATCCTGCTAATTTATTGGCAATCCCTAACACACTAATTCGTGCTGCGGTACTTTCTCTGAGACCGATAACAACTATATAAGGACTTGCTGCCGTTTGCAAAATTGCTAAACCAGTGCCCATAACAAATAAAGCCACTAGGAATAAGAGGAAAGTACGTGCTTCGGCTGCAGGGTAAAACATAAATGCTCCCAAAGCAATTACAACCAATCCTACCGAAACGCCGTTTTTATAGCCTACTTTTTCTATAACCCAAGTGGAAGGAAGAGCCATTACAAAATAAGCAATGTAAAAGGTAAAAGGCACAAAATAAACCTGTGATGGTAACAGTTTAAATGCTAATTCAAAAAACGGAATTAGTGGGTCATTCAACCAAGTTGCGAATCCTAAAATGAAAAATAAAGATGTCAAAATAACCAGCGGAATTAATGTCTTTCCAAGTTTATTATTTATGGTGCTTTTACTTTGTGACATGCTATTTGTTTGTAGGTTTTACAATTCCCAGTTGAGTACTGGATAGTGTTTTTTTAAATAGGCTTTTACCTCGGTAATATCTTCTTTGGCTGTTAAATCTGGAACATGTTCAGAGAACGAAATTCCTAATGTGGTATCTGGATGCTCTTTTAGAGCGTTCAAAAGTACTGTTGGTAATTCTTTTTCGTCTCTTTCAGGATGAACTGGACAGTTTTTTAGATACGGATATATAAGCGCTCCGTTGAATTTAAAAGCGTTCATGCTCACTCTTAATTTTCCTTCGGTGTCTTTGTAGCTTTCTAAAACCTCTGCAGTTGGTTTTTCTAGAATATCTAGCAATTGATTGTTTTCACTTAGCTTGGCTATTGCAAAACGAGAAATTCGCTCTAACGGAAACTCCAATGCATCCCGGTTATAACTGATAAATGCATTTGGACTAGTGTTTTTTCTAAGTGCGTATAAGGCTTCGGTAGAATATAAATTATCGCTATTGCAAACCGTATACTCTTGAGAATTCAATTCAGGATATTGCTCAGTAGCTTGGAATAAAGCATCAGCGGTGCCAAATGGTTTTATTCTCCCTTCGGGAATGTATTGCGTTGCAAAGGAAATCGTTAAGCCATTGAAATTATTGTTGCTGTTTTCACTTCCGTAAAACTCTTTGAATAAATCTCCTTGTTCTCCAATAATGATATAGATGTTTTTATACCCAGCTTTTTTAGCATTTAATAAAAGGTAGTCCAATAATGGTCTTCCGTTTGGTCCAACGCCAATTAATCCTTTACTTCTTTCGTTCGCCTGCGTAATTTCTTCTTCACTCAAATTATCAACTGTAACTTGTTTTTTCATTCTAGAAGAAGCACCACCAGCCAAAATGATTAGATTGTCATGCATACTTAATTTTTTAAAATGTTACTGTTCTAGTATTCTCACACCAGGATCTACGGTTACTGTGTAGGCTTCAATAGCGCCTGCTGCCAGTATTGCTGCCACTACAGGAGCTTCATGTCCGGGTTCGGCCAGTACTACAATACTTCCTCCGCCACCTGATCCTACTATTTTTGCTCCATATGCTCCAGCTTTTAATGCCGCATTGATCATTGCGTCAATTTTAGGGACAGTAATTTTTAATAAATCTCTTAAAACAGCATGATGTTGATTCATTAAAGCACCTATCTTCTTTAAGTTTGGAGTAGGTTTTTTAAATTCTTTTAAAGCTTCTTTTGTATAATGGTAATTCTTGATCGCCGCTTCAAAAAAAGGAATTAATCGATCTGGTAAGTAATTATAATATTTATCTAAATCTTCTATTTCAGATGTGTTTAAATCAAAATCTTTGAAATTTTGTTTAATAATGGCAATAGCTATTAAGGCATTTCCTTTTAATTCTCCTATTAAACCAATTGTTTCCTTGGGCACACCAGAAACACCAGTTATTAAGCCTTTTAATTCGTTGCCAATGATGTTGTATGAAAAAGGATCCTTGGTGTTAATGTGTACAATATTGCCCATAGCTATGCTGTAATGATCCATCATTCCGCCTGGTTCTCTGTGTTCTAAAACTTCAGAAGTATAACCCATTTTTGCAATAAATTCGGGTGTAACTTCGGTATCAACTCCAAAAGCGGTAACCAAAAAATGTATCCAAGCCATGAGCAAAGCAGATGAACTTGAGGTTCCAGAATTGATAGGAATATCTCCTTTTATAGTGATGTTGTATCCTTCGGTTGGTATGCAACCATGTCGTCTCAAAACTCTCAAGGAAGAGGCAAAATAATCTCGAGGCGCTAATTCTGGAAATGTAGCATGAATATCAATGACCCTAACTTCATTAATATCCTCCATGTTCAATTTGAAAACTGAAGTGTCATTTTGAACAGCAGTTAGTATTATATTTCGATTAATAGCACACGCTATCACGGGTAAACCCAAATAGTCTTGATGGTCTCCAAAAAGACACGTTCGTCCTGGAGCTAATGATATTATTTTTTTCACTTTTTAGAGGTGTTAAAATGCTGTTTTAATAGGGTTTAAGGCTATTTTTATATGTAATTCTAACTGTTTATTTAGTTTTTGTTTTACGAAACTATAGATTAAAATCTAATAAAACAATTAAAAAGATATAAAATGTGCTCGAACACATTTCAAGTTTGTTGTTTAGTATATTTTGAATTGATTTAAAAAAACACTCATAAAAAGATTAGTAATTACTTTTAAAGAATGTAAACTCATAATTAGTCAATCCTTTGTTAATTAAGTCTTACAAAAAAATCAAAACCAAAGTTTTTATATATTTGCTCAATATGGATAAAAAATATACAATAAAGGATATTGCTAATTTAGCTGGTGTTTCAAAAGGAACAGTTGATAGAGTTTTACACAAAAGAGGTAAAGTTTCGCCAACGGCTTTGGACAAAGTCAACGAAGTTTTAAAAGTAATTGACTACGAGCCAAACCTTATTGCCAGAAATTTAAAAAACAATAAGATTTATCGTATTTGTGTTGTACTTCCTGATCCTGAAATTGATCCATATTGGCGTCCTTGCTTGAACGGTATTAATGATGCGGTGAAAGAATTCAAAGCCTATAATTTGGTTATTGAAACCTTTTATTTTAATCCGGAAAAAAAGAAATCTTTTTTAAAAATAAATGAAGCCTTATTAGAATTATCTCCTGATGCAGTTTTAATAGCGACTTTATTCCATAAAGAAACCGTGGATGTTATTGAGCAATACAATTCGTTAGACATCATTGTGAATACGTTCAATAATCAGGTCGAATCCAGTTTTGTGAAAAGTTTTGTTGGTCAAGATTTATTCCGAAGTGGGCGAGTGGCAGCAAAATTATTAGATTCAATTACTGATGCGGGTCATATTGCTATTGTTCATATTGATGAAACCTACAAAAATGCAATTCACATGCAAGAAAAGGAGCGGGGTTTTAGAACTTATTTTAATGAGAAACAAAATTCTGCGTACACAATTACCACTTTAAAATTAAAAAATCCAAATATTGAACTTAATTTCAAAACATTCTTGAATGAAAATCCAAATGTGACAGGAATTTTTGTTACCACGTCTAAAGCGTATCAAATGGCAAAAATAATAAGCGACTTTAAAATCAATAAAATTAAAGTGGTAGGATATGATTTAATAGATGAAAATATTACGTATTTAAATCAAGGCTTTATCGATTTTATAATCCATCAAAACCAGAAAAGACAAGCGTATCTGGGAATAACTTCCTTAGTGGAATATTTTCTCTTTCAAAAAGAAATTCCAGAAAGGATTCTTTTGCCCATTGATATTGTGAACTCAGAAAATGCTTCGTATTATATGGAGTAAAAAATAATCTATTCTTTTAAAGTTAATACACCAAAGGAAGAAGCGATATGGAAATTTGGAGTTTCTGTATTTGGGTTAATCCAAGTAATCCAGTTAGGTTTAACAGATTCATTTTGTGTTTTGATGTATTTAGCTCTAAAAATACCGGTTTCTATCCTATTGTTTTTTATTAGGCTTAAACTTTTTAAAGATTCAATACTGATTGATCCCTCAACAATAAAAGAATTAGCTTTTACAGATGATTTTACTGTTAATTCATTCTTGGGCCAGTTCCAATTGAAATCAAAATTCTTATCAGGATAGGCTATAAAATCCATTACTCTACCACGAGTGTCTATTTCTAAACAATAGTAGGGATTCATTGCAGGATCAGTTCTAAAAAAGAGTTCAACTCGATCAGAGTTTCCGATGCTTTCAATACTGTCATCCTTTTTTTCTATGTGGATTTCGATATCTAAAATAGTAAAATTAAAAAATAAATTTTCCCGATCCCAAAGCGCTTTAAATATAACTTCTTTACCTTTTCCTGTACTCCATGGGGAACAAAAATCAGTCAAAATCTGGGCATTATCCCATTCGAAATCATCTCCATTTCCAGAGATTATCAGTTGTTTTTCTTTAATTAGATGTACTTGATATTCTTTCATTTCTGGAATTATTTTATGCGTTATTTAGTTTTACTTAATAGCGTGTTCGAATAATTTTTTCGAAATTTAGGTAAAAGAATTTTGACTGAATCTCTTTGTCAAATTTTTTATTTTCTACTTTCCAAAATTGGAGATTGATATGGCTTTTTTCTATCGAATTCAGATCAAAATAACATAAAATCTAAATTAAAATTAAATTCAATATCATGAAACTGCTGTTGAATTTTTAATTTCCAAATTTCTTATCATTTGATTGGTGTGGCCTCTTTTACTTAACAACAAGATCGAATATGTTGCTGTTCTTTTACCAATAAACTAGAATTTTATTTAAAAAAAACGTTTCATGTACTATTTATGTGCTCGAGAACATAAATAATATGTGTTCGAGCACATTTTTTGTGTTTTTCTTGCTTAGTAAAAATATAATCTATAGTTTCGTTAAGTATTAAACAATAACATACCTTTTTTTAGATCAAAATTCGATGTTTTTAAAGATCATTTAAGAGAATAAATGGAGCAATTTGCATTCAAAAAAGAGGTTAGATTGATACTAAAGTTAGCTCCGTAAAGAAATTATAAATTAAATTTTTAGCGTTCATTTTTCTTTATTTTAAAAAAAAATAGACTTGATTGTCTAATGGCTACTGTACTTTAGTAGAGTAATTTAGATATCAATGGATGCTTGTTTTTATTCAATACAGCAGTTTTATTGAATGTTATTGTTGCAATTTTATTTTAAATAGAAAGATAGATTTGAGCTTAATGCAGTTGCCGTTCTTAAAAATGTTGGTGAATAATTTTAGGAATTTAAAAAAGAATGGTAAGAGGTTATTGTTTTTTCAATTGCCATTAGGTAGCTAAATTTTTCGTAAGCATAAAATAGGATTATAAAAAAATCAAACAGTATAAAAAATAGAGATGAAAAAAAGATTCTTAACAAAACTAGCAGCAATCATATTCTTGATTCCCCTTACATCTTGCAGCGGTATTGAAAAAAGTGATGAGGTAGGTGATAATGATTCTAAAATGGTATCCACAATTTCTTTGCCTCTTGGTGGAAATGCTTTTAGTTCTATTCCTTTTGCAGGAATTAAAACTATTACAAAAAATGGAATTGAGGATTGGACTAATTCTGAAGAATATTTCACTGCTTATTTTCGAGTTTCTGAACCTGGAGTTTTTCAATTTTCTATAAATAAGGAGTCATTATTAGTTCTTGGGAAGTCAACTTTAGAATTCACCATTAACAATGAATCCAAAAGAGTAGAATTTAACGAGACTAAAAAAGATTCTTACCAAATAGGACGTTGGGAAATTAAGGAGCCAGGTTATGTTGCTTTAAAAATAAAAGGAATTAACAAGAGTAAAAGTCATTTTCCTTCTATTGTAAGCGTAACAATTAACAGTTCAATTGCTAAAGAAAAAATTGCATTTGTTCAAAATGACGAAGGTAGTTTTTATCATTGGGGAAGAAGAGGACCTTCTGTACATTTAAATTATCAAGTGCCAACAGATAAGGATATTGAATGGTATTACAACGAAGTTACAGTTCCAAAAGGCCAAGATGTTATAGGTTCTTATTATATGGCAAACGGATTTGCAGAAGGTTATTTTGGTATTCAAGTTAATTCCCAAACAGAGCGCAGAGTATTATTCTCTGTCTGGAGCCCATTTGTAACTGATGATCCGGCCTCTATACCAGATTCTAAAAAAATTAAACTTCTTAAAAAAGGAGCAGGAGTAACAACTGGAGAGTTTGGCAATGAGGGTTCTGGAGGACAAAGTTATTTGAAATACAATTGGATTGCAGGAAATACTTATAAATTTTTACTCCGTGGAACTCCTCAAAACGATAATTCAACAACCTATACCGCTTACTTTTTTGCTCCTGAATTAAACCAATGGCAATTAATAGCTAGCTTTAATCGCCCGGAGACTAATACGTATTTAAAAAGATTTCATTCGTTCCTTGAAAATTTTTCTCCAGAACAAGGGGATAAATCTCGCGAAGTTTTATTTGGCAATCAATGGTATTGTGACGCTAACGGAAATTGGACAGAGATAAATTCCGCAAAGTTCACAACAGACAATACGGGCACTATAGGATACCGTATGGATTATTCAGGAGGTCTACTAAATAACGATTCATTCTATTTGAAGAACGGAGGCTTTTTTAATAATTTTACCAAAGCACAAAGCATTTTTACAAGATCATTAAGTCAGAAAAGACCTGATATTGATTTTAAAGTATTGCCGTAAAGAGTACTCACGGTTTAAATTAAAAATTACAATAAAATATTATTGAATGGGTAATCTAGAACTAGATTATCTGCCTTTTTTAAATAAATTAAATTATGAAATCGCCATTAACAACAGGTTTGTTGCAAGCAAACACCAATAAGTAAAAGGCGACACCATATATGACCACTAACAAATAACTTTTACATATATGAAAACTAGTATTTTTAAATTACTACTTATTTCCATTGTTTTTCTGGGATGGACAACTGTATCAGCTCAAATGATTAAAACCCCAACTCCCAAACGACCTAAAGGTCAAACAGATGTTTTACGGCTAGCTACAGCTCCCATTCCTACGGTTCGTATTGCTTTCATCGGTTTAGGAATGCGTGGTCCAGGCGCTGTAGAACGTATGACTCATATTCCGGGGGTTGAGATTATAGCACTGTGTGATATGTTAGAGACCAATACAAAATCAGCTAATGAAATTCTTACTAAAGCAGGGCTTCCAAAAGCGCAAGAGTTTTTTGGAGATGAAAATGCTTGGAGAAAAGTAACAGCACTACCTAATGTAGATCTTGTGTATGTAGCAACCGATTGGAAAAACCATGCAAATATTGGCGTTCAAGCCATGAAAGATGGGAAAAATGTTGCTATTGAAGTTCCTGGTGCCTTGACAATGGAGGAAATTTGGGACTTAATTAATACTTCTGAGAAAACACGTAAGCATTGCATGCAATTGGAGAATTGTGTATACGATTTCTTTGAGTTGACAACTCTAAATATGGTGCAACAAGGATTGTTTGGAGAAATTATGCATGCTGAAGGGGCTTACATTCACGGACTTCAGCCTTACTGGGGCGAATATTGGAATAACTGGCGTATGGATTATAATAGAAAACACCGTGGTGATATTTATGCAACTCATGGAATGGGACCGGCGTGTCAAGCATTAAATATTCACCGTGGTGACAAAATGAACTTTTTAGTTTCTATGGATACTAAAGCTGTTGGAAATCCTGCTTATATTAAAGAAAAATCAGGAGAAGAAGTTACTGACTTTAGAAATGGAGATCACACGATGACTATGATTCGTACCGAAAAAGGTAAAACAATCCAAATTCAACATGATGTGACTTCCCCGCGTCCTTACAGTCGAATGTATCAAATTAGTGGGACAAAAGGGTTTGCAAATAAATATCCCGTTGAAGGATATGCTTTGGGGTCAAAGGAAGTTGGTTCAGATATTACACCCAACCATGAAAAATTAAATGCCCACAGTTTTGTTCCTGCTGATGTAAAAAAAGCATTAATGGAAAAATACAAACACCCAATTGTAGCTGGAATTGAAGAAAAAGCTAAAAAAGTTGGTGGTCATGGCGGGATGGACTTTGTAATGGATTATCGTTTGATTTATTGTTTACAAAACGGACTTCCGTTAGATATGGATGTATATGATTTAGCAGAATGGTCTTGTCTTGGCCCGTTAACCGAAAAATCACTTGATAATAATTCAGCAGCAGTTGAGATTCCTGATTTTACTCGCGGTGGATGGCAAAAATTAAAAGGTTTAGAGTTTTCTAAATAAAATATAAAATCAATTGCAAAGAGAATTTCAGCTTTTATAGAAAGAATCCAAAAAGTTGAATAATTTTCTAACTAATGAAAAAAATGAGCTCGATGATGTATCGGGCTCATTTTTTTTTAATTGACTTTATGCTTTCTAAATTACTTTATATCAATAGGACAGATGCTTTTTTGATTGTATAGTTTACTAAAAAACGAACCGCTATTGAGTGCCTGCATACAAGTTTTGAGTTGTGTAAAATAAGATTAATACAACTGTCAAAACGATTAATTCAAAATTTTTGAATTTTCCAGCAATGCTAGGTTAATACCTTTATAATTCAGTCTGTAAAATCTTTTATAGAATTATTAGGTTTTAGAAAAAGAAATAACCTACAGATAGTTGAAATACTTCGTTTCTATATTTACTAGAAGAATTATCTAAATTATTAATGTTTGATAATCCAAAATTATATCTTGCTCCAAAATTAAGTCCGTTTTCTAGTTTGTAACCAATTCCTAAATTAGCAGCTAAGTCAACTTTCTTAAACGTATCTTTTACGTTTGTGCTTTCATTTTTGGCCGAAAGTAAATACCCAATTTGTGGTCCAGCTTCAAGACTCAACCCTTTTGTTACATAATATTTTGCCATTAACGGAACGTTTAAATAATTTAATCCAACAATGTTTCCGTCACTTCCTTTAAAGCTGTAACCTTGACCGGAAAGCATAAGTTCTGGTTGAAAAGAAAATTTTTTCGCAATTGGAATCTCAGTTACTAATCCGAAATTAAAGGCAGAAACAGGTTCAAGGCTACTGGTGTTGTCACCAGTAATGTTACTAATGTTAATACCTACTTTTGCACCAAATTTAATTTTTTGCGCGTTTGCGTTTGTAAATCCTAAAACTGTAAGAACAGCTAGTACTAAAATTTTTTTCATAAAAATTGTTTTTTAATTATTGAAGTGCAAAACTCACACAAGAAGAACTAGAAAAGGTGCCAAAAACTTCAAATTGTATAAATCGGTACTTATTTATTTGAATTCCGATACTCATTTGGGGTTTGACCAGTAGCTTTTTTAAAAGCTTTATAAAAAGTGGTTTTTGAAGTAAAACCAGACTCTAGTCCCATAGTCAATAGATTATAATTTTCATATTCAGAATTAGAGATCATTTCCTTCACAGCTTCAACCCGATATTGATTGATGTAATTGGCAAAGTTGTCACCTGTTACCGTATTTACAATTTGTGAAACATATCCAGCACTTATGCCTAGTTTTTCAGCGATTTTTTCTCTATTCAAGGTACAATCGGTATAAATATGATGTTCCTTACAAAGAATATCAAGTTTTTGAAAATAAAGATTATCTACCGTAATAGATTCCCGATATTCTTCTGGGCTGTCATTTTCATTAATTTCCAAATTACTGTATGAAATAGTTAAATCGTTATTTAGAAAAGTAGAGATAGCATCCTTGTTTTTTGCGAGTCTGTACTTGTAAATGCCTACATAAGCTGTCCAATGAATAATGAAAGTTGCAGATAAAGCCACGACACTCATAGCAGAAGAAATGTCATATTGAAGAAATATGGCGACTAACCAGGTAATAATCCAAGAGAATAACAAAGATGTAAAAAGGGTTAATAACGTAACTACCCATTTTTTTTCTTCTGAATCCTTTAAATGTTTCATCATAAAATAAGAGTAAATCAACAGAAAAGGGATGAATGTAAGGACTAAAAAAAGATGAAATAGACTCAGTGTTTCAATGATAACAATTCCTGGTTTTGGAATAGTATAAATTCCTGCTACACGATCAAGATCGTTTGTAATGTTGAGTACAGCGGAAAATGCAAATGGAACAAAACATAAATATATTTTTTGTTTGCTTTTTACAGTGTCATCAATCCGATTTACGATATATAGGAATAGGAATGCAGGCAATAGTAATGCCCACTCTACATTGTCAATAAAATGTAGAAAAGGATAGGGAGTATATGCTTCTTCTAATTCAAAGACATAATTCAGTAAAAGGATAGAAAGTGTAAATAGCAAGTATGCCACATATTTATTTGAATTACTATTAAATAAGGAAGACCTTAAAATAACTAATCCCAAGACTATTCCCTGAAAAATGGCGATATTTAAAAGTGTAGTATAAATCAATTTCTGGCTTTAAAAGTTATTTTTCTAATCTGTTTTGGGATACCATTGAAAGGAGTCGTTTTTTAAAACATAACTTATTTCATACGAATTCACGGAACGAATTTATACCAATACAGTTAACTTTCTTATGGGATTATGAAATGATTAACTAAAAGGACAAGCTGCCTCAAGAGTCCCAATGATAAGACAAAGGTCTTCTTTGTGCGCATAATCTAAATATTTGTCCTTTGAATGTGATAAAAAAAAAGCTCCAGATTTCTCTGAAGCTTTTCTAGTGTTGGGAAACTATACAATAGCTACCAATTGTTTTTTACGAAATGTGTTTCAAGAAGTGTAAAAGCTTTATTTCCTTTTGAATGAATCGTATCATAAAAAATGCAAATAGAAATAAAAAAATATATCCGCTTAATAGAATGTAAAGATAAAATCCTCTTGAGAAAATGGTTTTAAAAACTGGTAAAAGCAATGTAAACCCGGCAGTATACGTGAGGTAAATGATAGGAGTAAGGATGTAATGTATTTTTTTTCTCCAACTGTAAAACTGATGTGCTAGTTTACTGTATTCTATTAATGTGAGATCAGTATTTAAATTGGCTAGCTTTTTTACACTGATCCATTCTAAGGCTACGCGACTCACAAGCATTACAATCATAATGCACAATCCAATACTAAATTGAACATTTCTATAAGCACCTGACCAGATATAATAGGAGATTAATATTATAGAAGTCAAGCTTAAAATTATTCTGGTCCATAAATGACCGCGTTTAATTTTTTTAGTATGTAACTCCGCTTTTTTTATGATTTCGGCGGGAGTTGGTTGTGATTCAGATGCTGTCTGCTGATCCCAGATATTTTGTAATTCTTCAAATGTTTTCATTTTGTACACATTGAGTTAAACTTTTTTTGATTCTATGAATTCTAACGCGAAGGGTTTCTTCGGTTATCCCGATTACTTCGGATATTTCCTGATATTCCAAACCGTCTAAAGTCATCAGGATGATCATCTTGTTCGTTTCTTCCAATTTTTGTATGCAATGATACATTTGTCTAAGTTGCTCATCTTTTTCGCTCGAATAAGTTTCTGCAACAATCTGAGGCAGAATATCGGTCCTGATTTCTTTCTTTGTAGATGATTTTCTCAAATAAAGAAGGCAAGTGTTTACTGCAATTCTGTAAATCCAAGTGCTGATATTTGATTCATTTCTAAAAGTGTCTAACTTCTCCCAGACTTTGATGAAGATTTCCTGAGTTGCATCAGAGGCTAATGCGGTATCACCACAAAAATATCCTTTGCACAATCGAAACACTTTATTGTAATGCTTATAGTATATCTCGTCGAATAGTTCTTTTTTAGCCACCTTATTTTAATTCAAGTTTTACTTTATCCAGAAACCATTCTGGTTGATCGTACATAACAAAATGAGCGGAGTTTGCTGCATATTCAATTTTAACAGAAGGCAGATTTTCATACTGGGCTTTATAAGTGTTTTGTACTGTGGTAAGATCTGGATTTGAAGCAGCTAAAATTACAACAGGAATTTTAATTTTAGAAATTTCTTTTCGAAGGTCTAAATTTAGCATGTCAATATAACCGTGAACGTAAGTTTTTCGATCCACAAGACGCATCCATTCATTGATTGTTTTTTGTTTTTCTTTGTTCATACACATAAAAGAAGTTGACTGCGAATTCATTCCGTCAAACGCTTTTTGGTCCATGTTGAGCATCATTTTACTTTGCGGATTGTCATACGGAATAATTTCTCCTTTGTAGTTAGGTATCATTAAAGCGGCAGTTGCAGGCAAAGCATCAACAATAATTAATTTTTTGAACAAATTGGTTTCCTGAGAGGCTAACCACAAGCTTAAAGTACCTCCTAAACTATGACCAACTAATGTAGCATTCTTTATTTTTTTTGTTTTTACATAGGAAATTACCTGATCTTTGATGGTAGCCAACCAAGGGGTTTCTATTGGGGCGACATTCCCAAATCCCGCAAAAGTAAAAATATGGCATTCGTTGTTTTTAGAAAGCTCTGCTACTGTTTCATTCCAAACTTCTCCGGTGCAGCCAAAACCAGGGAATAACAAGACTGGAGTTCCTTTTCCTTTTACCTCTACTTTGAAGGCGGTTTGAGCAAAAACAGATTTTGAGATCAAAAGGAAAAATGCAATAATTAAAATAGATTTCGTTTTCATAAGATGTATTTTTTTAAAGTTTACCTTTTGATACAGTACTAGATTAATTGTTACCTCAAAAAAGCATTTTTTTTTTAAATTTTTTTTCGAGGATCAAATTTTGGGTTTAAGACCCAGTAAATGAGAGTGATTGTGAGTTTTTAAAAAGCAAAAAACACCAAGTTTTTCAAATGGTGTTTTCGTAATAGTTCTCTCTCTTTCAGAAACGTGTCATATAAAAAGCTGTGGAGAGTGTCTCCGACTTCGCATGCGGAAACTGAGTTAAACTTTAAAAAATCAAAGACAACCGCAGATTCGCAGATTAAATAATACCATAATCTGCAAATTTGTGGTGAAAAAATATTTTAAATGGCGCTAAGTTGGCGACATTTGCGAAGCAGCCCGCAGTCTTTGAGTAGGTTTTTTTGAATACTTCGAGCAGCTGGTTTTTTATTTAGTAGGTAAATAATTATATTTGAAAATTAAGCAGTTTTTTGTACCAGAAATGTTTAATTTTATGGTTATTCATTTAATAGAGCCACATTTCAAACACTTTATTTTCTTTAATTAAGTAAGCAGGCACTCGTTGCAAACGAGCATCAGAGGGGTAAATCCCGATAAAAAAATAAAAGTGGAAATAGAATTTCATTTTGGTGGAAATTCAAAATGACCTAGCGCAATTGATGTAGATGTTCATGTTGACGGCAAGTATAGTAATACTTTAAGTAAGGAATAACCAACCCATAAAATTATAAAATGGATTTCAATTATTTAGTTTCAGAAATAAAGAACTATTATAGAGAATTTGAATATGATAAATTAATTGTTGACTACATTTTTACATTAGAAGGTAGTTACAATTTTATTGTTAAATATGAGAAAAATAGGAAATCCAGAGAATCAGAAGTTTCGAATAAGCCTATTAGAAGTACTGTTAGAAAGATAGCGGAGATATTTGAGGAGGAAAAAAACTCTAGTAAGAAGTTCAATCGTGTAAAAATAGAAATTAATTTAGATAGCACATATTCGGAAAAATATTGGTGGGATACAGAAAAAGAAAAGCAAGACTTATTAAATTATGCGGATATTTTTTATCAGTGGGTAAATGAGCGTATGATATCGATGATATTTGAATATGAAAAAGATAATAATCTAGTGCCTACTCAATACGATTCAGATGGTGATTTAGAATATTTAAGTTCATGGGACAGCGGTAAATTCACTTTCCACATTAATAAAAAAAACGAATTGGAATATAGAATAGTCCTTACTAAAGATGGAAAGGAAAGAATTCTCGATATCCCACTGAAAGATTATTTTTTAGAAGGAATTATGGAACATCATAAAATAACCAATACGGAACTTTCAGATCAATGGAAACCATGGAATACTATGATATTAAAATCTCTACATTATAACATCCCTTATGATAAGAAAGATGAATTTGTGAGATACGTTATGGAATAACTAAGCTGGATATTGATGGCTCGAAATTGCATTCCGTGTTTCGCTCACCTAAAAATGTCTTATCAAAAGCTGTGAGAATGTCTCCGACTTCACATCATCAATCTGAATAATCTTTATTAAAACTAAGATAAACAAAAAAAGCTTCAGATTTCTCAGGGGGTTTTCTAATAGTCTGCCGAGGTGGAGATTCGAACCTGTGTCCGCCGCGGCGTATAAGAGCCCGACGAGTTTTTATTTTAGAATTAAGTTTTTAATAAACTCCCTTCCAATTCCTGACTTTAAATATTTTTCTCTTTTCATGGCTTCAGCTTTAGAAGAGAAAAATTCAACATGAATTACAGTCCAAGGTCTAAATTTCAAGGTGTATCCTTTAGTGCCTAAAGCGTTATGTGATTTGAAACGTTCTATGAGATTAGATGTAAATCCTGTATAGTTTTTATTGAATTTTTCAGAATATAAAATGTAAACCACAAATTCATCCATGATAGAAAGTTTTTAAAAACAAAAAACGCCAGCTTTTTCTGAAGCTTTTATAGTAGTCTCGCACTGGTGGAGACTCGTATCTGTGTCCGCCGTGGCGGATATGAGCCCTCCTAATTCGTGTCGACAATCTGAATCAAGCTTCATTAAAGCTAAGATAAACAAAAAAAGCTCCAGATTTCTCTGAAGCTTTCTAGTAGCGGGAACAGGACTCGAACCTGTGACCTTCGGGTTATGAGCCCGACGAGCTGCCTACTGCTCTATCCCGCGATGTGCGTTTGTACTTTCAATAAGATTACTTTTTTTGAACCTGTGTCCGCCGCGGCGGATATGAGCCCGACGAGCTGCCTACTGCTCTATCGCGCGATGTGCGTTTGTACTTTCAATAAGATTACTTTTTTTGAACCTGTGTCCGCCGTGGCGGATATGAGCCCGACGAGCTGCCTACTGCTCTATCCCGCGATGTGCGTTTGTACTTTCAATAAGATTACTTTTTTTGAACCTGTGTCCGCCGCGGCGGATATGAGCCCGACGAGCTGCCTACTGCTCTATCCCGCGATGTGCGTTTTGTAATCTCAATAAGGCTACTTAGTAGCGGGAACAGGACTCGAACCTGTGACCTTCGGGTTATGAGCCCGACGAGCTGCCTACTGCTCTATCCCGCGTTGTTTCGGGTGCAAAGATACAATCAATTTCTGCATTTTACAACATAAATTTAAAAAAATGTTTTATTTCGTCTATTCACTTGATATGACTACCTTTGTGGCATAAATTTTAGTAGAAATGTCACATAAAGCAGGTTTTGTAAACATCATCGGGAATCCAAATGTTGGTAAATCAACATTAATGAATGCCTTTGTTGGAGAGCGATTATCAATTATTACTTCAAAAGCACAAACAACTCGTCATAGAATTCTAGGTATTGTAAACGGTGAGGATTTTCAAATGATCTTATCTGATACACCTGGAATCATTAAGCCAGCATACGAAATGCAGGAATCGATGATGAACTTCGTGAAATCGGCTTTTGAAGATGCCGATGTCTTGATTTACATGGTCGAAATAGGGGAGCAGGAACTTAAGGACGAAGCGTTTTTTAATAAAATCATCCACTCGAAAATTCCAGTTTTGCTATTGCTGAACAAAATTGACAATTCGAACCAAGAACAATTAGAGCAACAAGTGGCTTTTTGGACAGAGAAAGTGCCAAATGCTGAAATATATCCAATATCAGCATTGCAAAATTTTAATGTTCCTGAGGTTTTTCAAAGAATCATTACACTTTTGCCAGAGTCTCCAGCGTATTACCCAAAGGACCAACTGACGGATAAGCCAGAACGTTTTTTTGTGAATGAAACCATTCGTGAAAAAATCTTGTTGAATTACAGCAAAGAGATTCCGTACGCAGTTGAAATTGTTACCGAAGAATTTTTTGAAGACGATAATATCATTCGCATTCGTTCTTTGATTATGGTGGAACGCGAAACTCAAAAAGGAATTGTGATTGGTCACAAAGGTGCCGCTTTAAAAAAGGTAGGTACTGAGGCGCGTGAAGATTTAGAGAAATTCTTTGGAAAACAAATTCACATTGAGCTTTACGTAAAAGTGAACAAAAACTGGAGAAGCAACGCGAATATGTTAAAACGTTTTGGATATAATCAGTAGTGAGGAGTGAAGTGACTGGTTTTTTTAGTTTTCATTCAATTACAAGAGTTGTGCGTCATATTTTAAAAATCAGAAATGAACAAAAAAATAAAATTGATTTATTTAATACTCATATTGACACTAAACTTTTCTTGCGTTGAAAAGAAATCAACAGAAAAAGAAACTATCAAACCTGAATTGGTAGTAACACCAAAAACCGACACCTTAAAATTTACTTCTGCAATACGTGCTATCTTTCAGGATAGCAAAGGTAATTATTGGTTTGGAAGTCATAATGAAGGCGTAAGTTTTTATAATGGAAAATCATTTGAATACTTTACAACTAATGAAGGTTTATCAGACAATCAAATCCGTTCAATCCAAGAAGACGACAATGGTAAAATTTGGTTTGGAACTGCGAAAGGAATAAGTGTATATGACAAAGGAAAGTTTGCTAATTATCCTCCTAAAAATAACAACCCAATATTAGATTGGAATGAAACCAATGGAGATTTATGGTTTTATTCGTGGGAAGAAGACGGAATAAATCGTTTTGATGGGATAAATATGAACTATTTGATTTTCCCCAAACCTAAAAATCCTGATAAATCTTATGGTGTAACGGGTATCTCAAAAGATAAAAGTGGTAAAGTTTGGATTGCAACTTATGCAGCACTATTCAGCTATGATGGTAAAAGGGTAAATATCTTTGATACTGAAAAATTAAACCTAAAAGATAATGAGCTTTTGCATATAAGAAGTGTATTAGCAGATTCAAAAGGACGAATTTGGATAGGAAATAATGGAATTGGCGTATTGTTAATGGAAGGTAATTCGATAATTAATTTTTCTGAAAAGAATAATTTAATCCACCCAACAAGCACAAAAAGAGGAGATAAATCAAAACCAGGCACACTTGAACACGCTTTTGCTATTGAAGAAGATTCAGAAGGCAATATCTGGTTTGGAGATGTGTATAATGGAGCTTGGAAATATGACGGTAAATCTTTGACAAACTATTCTGTTAGTGACAAACCATCCAAACCAATGATTTGGACTATTTATAAAGACAATAAAAATAATTTGCTTTTTGGGATGGCAGACGGAAATATATTTAAGTTTAATGGAAAGGCTTTTGAAAAGCGATTTTAAGAAATACGAACGCACAACATCAGCTTGACAAATTGCCGGGTTTAGTCCTAAATTGAACAATCGGTTTTCAAATTAATATTAGTGCTGACTTGAAAGTAAGTGCTTCTAAATCCCTAACTTCCTAAAGCAGCAAAACATTAAAATCAGTACTAGAGTTAGTCTCTTGTACTGATTTTTTTTTTAGCCCAGAGCGAAAAGGAAACCCCGCAGCGAAAAAAGGATGGTGTTGCTGCTCGTGTAGAGCGACCAAAGGAAGCTCCTGCACGGGCTTTGCAACAGCTCCTTGAGTCGCGAGGAGTTGTATTGTAGCGCTGGATTTGCTCCTGAAGGTTTTAAAAGAGATAAATATATTTTGATAAAGGATGTATTTTTATTGTTTATCAATAAATATCAATATATTTGTATTTTAATTTTAAATACTTTGTATCATGTCTAGAAAAACCAATTTTGTTTTTAAAGTAGTGCAAGTGGTATCTTGGATTATTTTCGTGGGGCTTTGCATCCAGGCGGGTGGCTTTATTTTTAATACTGTTTTTACGTTGCTGCTCAATCCAGCTGGGGCAAGTAAGTTTTGGACAGAGGTTGATTTGGCAGCTTTGTATCATTTCAACCAGTCGCATTATGTGACTTTGACTGTTTTAATGTGTATTGTTGCGGTTTTGAAAGCGGTATTGTTTTACAATATTGTACTCGTTTTTCACAATAAAAAAATCAATTTGGAACAGCCGTTTAATGATTCTTTGAAGAAATTTATTGATTTGGTGGCTACTATTTCTTTTGGAATCGGGCTTTTTTCTTTGTGGGGAGCAGGCTTTACACAGAATTTAATTGCAGATGGACTACAAATGCCTAATGTTGCCGATTTGAGTTTTGGTGGTGGTGATGTGTGGTGGTTTACCAGTGTAATTTTATTGGTAATTGGACAAATTATAAAAAAGGGAATCGAAATGCAGCAAGAAAACGAACTAACCATTTAAGTTATGGCAATAATTGTAAACCTAGATGTGATGATGGCTAAGCGCAAGATGTCATTGAACGAGCTTTCGGAGAAGGTAGATTTGACCTTGTCAAATTTATCCATATTAAAAACAGGAAAGGCTAAGGCGATTCGGTTTAGTACTTTGGAGGCTATTTGTAAAGCCTTAGATTGCCAGCCAGGCGATATTTTAGAATATTCGAAGAACGAATAAATACAAAGGGCAGTGGCAAGCTTGTGAGTTTTGTTTTGAAGATGAGGTGGTTAGGTTTTGCTAATGTGGCTAATATTCGAAAAAAATTGATAATCACGCTTTTAAACACTACCTTTGCCACCCGAAACGGAAAAATAAGGTTTCGGAAAAACGAATTTTCAAATTATATTATGAATAACATTGTTGCGATAGTAGGAAGACCTAATGTGGGGAAATCGACCCTTTTTAATAGGCTGATACAAAGAAGAGAAGCTATTGTAGATTCAGTATCTGGGGTGACCCGCGATAGAAACTATGGTAAAAGCGAGTGGAACGGAAAAGAATTTTCTGTAATTGATACCGGAGGATACATAAAAGGTTCTGATGACGTGTTTGAGGGCGAGATCCGCAAACAAGTAGAACTGGCTATTGATGAGGCCGACGTAATCATTTTTGTGGTTGATGTTGAGGAAGGCATAACGCCTATGGATGATGTTGTGGCGCGCTTGTTGCGTAAAGTAACTAAACCAGTTTTGCTAGCGGTAAACAAGGTAGACAACGCCATGCGTGAGAAAGATGCCTTGGAGTTTTACAACTTAGGTTTGGGTGAATACTATACTTTTGCCAGTATATCAGGTAGTGGAACAGGAGATTTACTAGATGCTTTAATTGATGCTTTCCCGGTAAAACCAGAACCTGTTCAAGAGGAAGTGGTATTGCCGCGTTTTGCGGTAGTTGGGCGACCAAATGCTGGTAAATCAAGTTTTATCAATGCCTTGATTGGTAAAGAACGTTTTATGGTAACAGACATTGCGGGTACTACGCGTGATGCTATTGATACGAAGTTTGACCGTTTTGGGTTTGAATTTAACTTGGTGGATACGGCGGGAATTCGTCGTAAGGCTAAGGTTAAGGAAGATTTAGAATTCTATTCGGTAATGCGTTCTGTGCGTGCTATTGAACATGCTGATATTTGTATCCTTGTTATTGATGCGACACGTGGATTTGAAGGGCAAGACCAAAGTATTTTTTGGTTGGCCGAAAAAAACCGAAAAGGTGTAGTGATCTTGGTAAACAAATGGGATTTGGTTGAAAAAGATACTATGTCAACCCGCGATTACGAAGAGAAAATCAAGAAAGAATTAATGCCGTTTACGGATGTGCCAATTCTTTTTGTTTCGGCATTGACCAAACAGCGTTTACTAAAAGCATTAGAAGCTACGGTAAAAGTGTACGAAAACAGACAGCAGCGTATTGCGACTTCTAAATTTAACGAATTCATGCTTAAGGTAATTGAGGCATACCCGCCACCAGCTACCAAAGGGAAATATGTAAAAATTAAATATTGCATGCAGTTGCCTACACAAACGCCTCAGTTTGTATTTTTTGCCAACATGCCACAATATGTTAAGGAACCGTACAAACGTTACCTTGAAAATAAAATTAGAGAAAATTGGGATTTTTCAGGAGTGCCAATCGATATTTATATTAGAGAGAAATAAGACTAGAAAACCACTTTGTAACGAAGTGGTTTTTTTGTTAATGCAAATGTGCAAAGCCTAAGATTTGATTCTTGGGCTTTTTTTGTAGTATATATTACTGGTTTATGGATTTGTAAGTTAATTGAAGATTTCTATTGTAAAGAAAATTATTATGATTATTTTCGTAGCAATCAGAGCTATTGAAATGTTATGTAGCTATCTACATCAGGATAGATTGGATTTTTTACATGGCATATATTTATTAGTTGGCGTTAAGACAACCACAAAATCACCAAAAAAACTCAAATATGAATAAAGAATTGAAATTTAAAGAGATTATTGAGAATATAATTGGGGATATAAATGAAGCAAAAAGAAAGTCTAAATTTATTCATAAAGCTGGTAACATAAAAACTTCTGGTGATGAAGTTGAAAATTTAATCCGTGAAAAAATTAGTCTATTTTTACCTGAAAGGTATTTAGTTAAACAGGGACATATTATTAATTCTGAAGGTAAAGTAAGTAATCAATTCGACATTATAATTTTTGATAGATTGAACACTCCTAAATTCTTTGAAGCTAGTAATGAAACTGTATATTACCCAATTGAATCTGTTCTTGCTGTTGGAGAAATTAAAAAAACTTTGAGAAGTAAAGATCCAATAGAATTTGGAAAAAAAATTAGATATTTGAAAGAAGATATGCAACGGAAATTAATTGTTAATACTGCATTTGGAAATAAAATTTCTAACAGCACATTAATTGCTGATCTTATAAATATGACGTCAGAACGAAATTTTAAAAATCCTCTGTTTTCTTTCATTTTTGCTATCGATGAAGAGAAAATAGAAAATTTAGAAGTTAGTGAAGGCCATAAATATATGCCAAATGATATATACGTTTTGAATTACGGATATTATTTATTTGGAGAAATTAAAGATGGGACAATTGTATCAATGCTGGAAGATGAAAATCCTATGATAAAAACACTTATTGAAGTTAAAAAACCAGGAATAAATTGTATCGGTACTTTACTAAATCAACTAATCAATCATTTAAACAAATGTCATATTGAACCTTTTAGCATATCTAATTATTTAGACGCTAAAACTGATTTTAGAATTACAGGATCAGATATTAAAACTTATACATTAAGAAAATAACGTAAATGTCCAGCCGCCAACACACGCTACATCGGATTTGGGCATTGGGCTTAATGGGAAAATGATTTTGTATTTGGATGTTTAGTGATAACCGAAAAATAAATCTTACTTTAGTCCCAAACCCGCTGTAGTAGCGGGACGTTATACGGTATTGAACCAAAACGAACTAAGTTGCAAAATAAAAAATTAAAAATGGATCCCACAGAAATTAAAATGATTAATGCTGAAGTTGTTTTAATAAAAAGTAAGATTAAAAATGCGAAAATTTTTATAATTGTTTTTTTTGCATTTGCTTCTATTTGGTTTTGGATTTGGAATAGTCAAGAATCCCCTTATTCAATTTTAAACAACTCAATCAACATTGTTTTGATATCATTTTTATTATTGTTCATTTATGCTGTCTCAAAAAAAATTATTACTACAAGGAATGATATTAAAAATCAAATTAAAATTACTGATGAATTAAAAGTGACAAATAAGTATAAAGATTATGAACAGAATGGCGGAGTAAGATTTTTCATAACACTTGATTCAAAAATAATAAAAAAATACGAAGTCACAGAAAATGTGTTTAATGATTTAAATATAAATGATTCTGTATATATTGAATATTCAAAATATGCCAATTGGATACTAAAAATTGAACATAACGGTATCGATATTGAAAACAAACAGATGATAACTTAAAAAATACTGCTAGTATAAATAACTTGATGTCTATTCGTTGAAATCAACACCGAATAAAAGCTAGTAAGCAAAAGTCGGGAATCAGGCATAATGGGAAAATGGTTTTGTATTTGGGATGATTTGGCAAATCCGAATAATGGGCTTAATTTAGAACCAAACCCGCTGTAGTTCCATAACGTCTGCGTCATTTTAAGAAAACTGAACTGTTAAAATAAATCCATTGAAAGCAAATGAATAGTTTAAATGAATTAGAAATAACGAATGGTTTAAGTTTTCCAAAAATCTATAAGGATTTTTATAAACTTTGCGAAAGTTCAACTCCAAAAGGAATGATTGGAACTGACTTATTTAATGAATACAAAGAATTGAATAAATGGGCGAAAGAATTATTGGATGAGGATAATGCTGAAAATTTTCTCAATGATGATGATTTTGTTTTTATGATGCATCAAGGATATATGTTTTGGTATTTCAAAGCTAATGGAAAAGAGAATCCTAAAGTTTACTTTTATTATGAAGGACAAAAAACACCTAAAGAAATATGTTCATTAGAATATTTTATAGAAAATTATCCAAACATTTCAGAATAAAAAACGACGCATAACAGCTAGAAATTAAGAATAGAAAACCACTTTGTAAGGAGTGGTTTTTCTATGTGTTTTTAATTAAAATAAATATTACCCTACGAATCATTATATTTGGAAAAAAAATAAAAACATGAGAAATTTATTAATTTGGTTTTGCTTAGTCTTTAGTTTGTTCAGTTTTGGTCAAAATAAGAACTTTACAGTTGAAGACAAGCTTATATTTTGGAAACTTGTTTATGAAGATTCATCAAGTATATCTAATCTAAAGTCTAATCCTCGACTAGAGTTTGTATCAGATTCAACTGGAAGGATTAAAAAAACTAATTTTGAAGATAAAAAACTTGATCAGTTAACTGCAGAGTTTAAGATCGAAACGAAAAAAGGGAAATACCGTGTTTCTGTTTTTAATATAAAATTCTTTGTACAGCCAGCTGGAATATATGGTGGAGGACTTTTAATGCAAACAATTTCGGAATTTACAATTGAGAGGGCTTTGATTAAAAAGGATGGTCAAATTAGAGAATCGTCATCAAAAAATAATTTGACCGAAAGATTGAACCCTCATTTAGTAGAATTGTTTACGATTAAGAAAGTATCCAAATCAGATTGGTAAATAGAAGGAGAATTTTCTTGGATGTAGATTTCTAAATTTAGACTAATAATTCTATGGATATATTTAAATGGCTTTTTAGTAAAAAGGTGGTCTTTACTGAAAATCTTCAGAGTGATGATTTAGAAATTTCAAAAATTGAAAATGAATCTAAAGCAGTATGTCCATATTGTAATTCTAAATTGAAAAAATTTCCGGTTAGAAAAACAAAATGTATTTTTTGTAAAAAAACAATTTTTGCCAGAAAATTACACAATTCGGTGTTTAAATCTCTCATTACTGAAGATGAAGCTAAAGAAATTGATAAGGTAAAAGAAATAGAATATTTGCAATTTAAAGGATTTCATGATTTAGAAAATTTTGGTGTTACAAAAGATGAATTTCTAAAACGGAAAGAGGAAAATTATTTAAATTATGGAATTGAAAACAATAATGATGACGTGATTTGGTCTCTTTTTAATGAATTACTGATTAAAAATGTGAATGACTTTGATAAATTACGAATGATTTATTATTCTATGGCTGTAAAACTGCATCAAGAAGGTAAAGATAATTTTAAATATTTACAGTTAAGTGCCAAAGCATTGCTAGATAGTTGCCAAAACAGTGATTTAGTATTTGATTTCCAAATAATTACAGCCAAGGGCTGTTGCGAAAACTGTAGGAGCAATGATGGTAAAATTTTATCTATGCAGCAAGCATATTTGTTACCAATTCCATGTAAAGAATGTGATAATACGATTGGATTTTGTAGGTGTACTTATGGTGCTCTAGCAACTAGAAATAGTGAAGGGATGCTAGTAACTAAAAAATAAATTTCGAGTAATCTTGACTTTTTTTTAGGATTTATTTTTCCAATTCAAACGATGAAAAACACTCAATCGGATAATATCACGATCAAAAAAGTTAAGGCCGCTTTGTCGCCTTTGATAACTGTTGAGGTAGCCTAACTCATACGAAAAATGTTTGCTAGCTTGAAAATGTATCGCTGCGTAAATTCTGTTTTGGTCAAAAGTATTTCTACGGGTTGATTTTCCAGCATTAAACATGATTTCATCAGAGAGAATGGCTTTTATAGCTTGGTTTTCTTTTTTCCAAAAGGTATAATCTCCCTGAAGGCGGTATCTAAAACGCCATGAAAAAGTATTTCCGGGTAGCAATCCTGAGGAATTAGCATTGTGAATAAAACGTTCTTCCACTTGAAAACGCTGGTTGAGCACTAGTTTTTTGCCGCTGATTCTCCAAGTCAAGTCTTGTTGCCCGCGGTATTCAGGAATTCTAAAGTCGGGATTGATTTCAGGTATTTGTGTAGTAACCGAAAAATGAGCAAATCCAGCACCTGTTTCCAGATGGCTGTTTATTCTGTAACGTCCTTGAACACGCAACACATAAACATTTTGCTGAATGGGTTTTGTAAAAACTCTATTATCAATTTCAGAATGCAAGGACCATTTTTTACTCAACAGCAATTGATTGTAATAGCGCGTCCAAACAATACTTTGGTGGTCTACTTTTTTTACGGTTTGTGCTTGTAACCCCAAACACAGTAGTGAACAAAAGAAAAGGAATTTTTGAGTCATTAGTTTTAAAAATGGTTGCAAATGTACACAAAGTCAACCATTTTAAAGCAGTTACGTATTTGTTGATTCAATTCTTTACCTATAAAAAAAAGCACCGCTAACTTATGTGGTAGCGGTGCTGTATTATAAAAGGATTAAGTTGCTGTTTATAACGAGTACTTCAAGGTAATTCCGTAGGTTCTTTGGTCGCCTAAAACACCAGCATAATGTCCAGCATTTCCTCCAGCTGGTAATAATTGCTCAAAGTAATCTTTGTTCAATAGGTTTCGACCCCAAAAGTTTACAGATAATCCTTCGGTTGCTCTAAATCCGAAACGACCGTTAAAGATAGCATATCCTTGAACCACCAAGTATTTTGAAGCCGATGGACTAGAAGAAAATTCAGAACGTGCGTACGAGTCAATTGCTACAAAGAATTTACCTAGGTTGCTAAAGAATTTAGCTGATTTGTTATATTCTCCGCCTAAACTTCCGGCCCATTTTGAAACACCTGGCAAAGTACTTCCAGATACATCTTTGAAAGATACAGGAGATCCCGTTTCTTCAAGCGGTAGTGGAGCATTGGTGAATTTAATATATTTTCCATCCGTATAACTCAATGCCCCGTTGAAAGTAAAATGTTCATTGATTACAAAACTAGCATCCACTTCGGCACCTCTTACACGTACTTTGTCCGCATTGGCAAGGTAACCACGATTTACTCCTAATTCAGCTGCTTGTACATTGGTTTGGAAATCTTTGATGTCCGTATTGTACATAGTCAGGTTTAAAATAGCTCTTTTTAACGGAGAGGTTTTTATTCCAATTTCATAGTGATTTACGTCTTCAGGTCTAATTACAGCAAGATCAGCCAATGTTTGTCCTACAGCAGGAGTAGGCAAACCGGCTACATTTACACCCACTGGTTTGTAACTTTTAGCATAAGTAGCGTAGCCATTAATTTTATCAGTCGCTTTATAATTCACTGTTATATTTCCTGAAAAGTCAAACTTATCTTTGTTAGCAGAGAACGTTTGGTTGGTGTATACCGCTCTTTTAATTGCTAATAATTGTGGATCATTAGTTTGTAAACCACCATACGTTTGACGGTCGTAGTTCGATTCTTTTTTGTCATAATTGTAGCGTAAGCCTGGTAGAATATGTAATCTATCGGTAACTTGCCAATCTAATTGACCAAACAAAGCCGCACTTACAGCATGAATATCAGCAATGGTGCGTATTCCGTAGCCTTCAAGCAAACCTGGCTCAGCCCATCTAGCAAGCGGTACAGGAGTTGAAACGCCGTTATTGTTGTAGTTTACCGGCGATTGAGAAAAACGCCATTGTGCATTTCCAGATTCTTCCGTTCCTCTAATTTTAACCGTTTGATCGATAAAAAAGGCACCAATTACTCCGCTTAATTTAGAAGACACTTGTCCTGCATAGCGAATTTCTTGTGTCAACTGCGTATGTCTGGCAGGGTTTTGTGATTTAGCCAAAACTTGAAGTCCTGTAAAATCTCTATCGTTTGAAGGATCCCAGTTCCAAAAACGCCATGCTGTAGTTGAGGTTAAAGTTCCTTTACCAATTTTAGTATCTACGTTAAGCGATGCGCCGCCCAAATCTTGTCCAGAACGCCATGGTGTATCGTGATCAATTTTACGGTCAAAAGCATTTCTGCTCGGGAGTTGGTAATTTAAGTCAGCAATGATGGCGTCAAATTGGCGGTAAGCGGCTCTTTGTGTTGGCGCTACACCAGCAATAACTTGCGCATATCCATCAGGACGTTGTGTAGTAATGTCAGCTGCGAATAAAATGTTCGTGTTTTCAGAAGCGTTGTACAATAATTGGCCTCTAATTCCTTGATTGTTTAAGGTGTTTGTGGCTCTTCCAGTCACTACATTATCAATTAATCCGTCTCTTTGTGTTCCCGAAAAGGAGATTCTACCAGCCAGTTTTTTACTTAACGCACCTGTTATTGATGTTTTAGCTTGCAGGAAACCATAATTTCCGTAGCTTACTTCAAAATCAGCACCAGATGTAAAACTTGGTTTTCTGGTGGTAATGTTAAACGCTCCTGAGGTTGTGTTTTTACCAAAAAGTGATCCTTGTGGTCCACGTAATACTTCAATCCGGTCAATATCTACAAAATCTAAAGTGGTCGCTGCTGGTCGCGAATAATATACTCCGTCAACATAAAAACCAACACCAGGATCAATCCCATCATTAGTTAATCCATAAGGCGAACCAAGTCCTCTAATGTTGATACCCGTATTTCTAGGATTGGAGGAGTACAATTGTACCGAAGGAATCAATTCTTTCACACGATTTACGTTGAAAGCACCTGCTTGTTCGGCTTGTTTTCCGGTTACTACAGATACAGCAATTGGGATATCTTGTGCTTTTTCTATTCTTCTGCGAGAGGTAACGACCACTTCAGAGAGTACTTTTTCTTCTCCGTACGAAATGATAATCTCCAGCGGTTTTACATTGGTAGGCAGTTCGGTAATTTTAATTTCTTTGGTATTGTAGCCTGCATATTGTACAATAAGCGTGAAGGGAAGTGACTTGGCTTCAATACTGAAAGTTCCATCAGCTAGCGTTGTAGTAGTGTTTGTGGTGCCTTTTAGAACGATATTGACACCTGCAATTGGGGAATCTTGTTCGTCTTTTACTTTTCCTTCAAGAAGTACTTGAGCAAAAGAAGTGGAGAAAACTAGAAAAAAAAATAAAGTAGTGCTTAATTTTAAATAAATATTTTTCATTATAGTATGTATATGTAATTAGTAGAGTTTTAAAATAATTTTTTTTTATTTCTAACACATACACATCATACAGGCTTTAGACTTGGGGTTTAATTTTTTGAAAACTTCTAGGGATTTTTGTACTTGCATCTTTTTCATCTTGCTTTAAATAGAGTTACTATTAATATTTCGGTGCAAATATATATAAATTCTATAAAAATAGTAGAGTTTAAAATAAAATTTTTAATTTTTGACTAATGAGGCTATAGTGATACCTTGCATGGCCTTTAAGGTCTCATCTCGAATAAGCATTAAACCATGACGTAAACTGCATTCAGACTCTGTTTTACAGTCTGAACAAGGTTCATAAAAATTTAAAGAAGCACAAGGTAATAATGCAATAGCTCCGTCAAACAGGCGGTGTATATCAGCTAGAGTGATGTCATTTCCTGATTTTAGAAGATAATAACCTCCAAATTTCCCTTGCTTGCTACCCACAAAATGCCCCCTTTTTAGATCCAATAAAATCTGTTCCAAAAACTTTTTTGGAATAGAAGCCGACTCGGCAATTTCAATTGTTTTAGAAATATGGTCTGCGTCCTGCTCGGCTAGATAGAGCAGTGCTTTAAGGGCATATTTGGTTTTTTGTGAAAGCATTTGGTATTCGGATTACGCTTTTTTTACTGTTTAAAAACGAGGTTAAAGATACTTGTTTTTTTAAACGAATCAACTTAAACGATGAAGTTTTCAGACCTTCAAGATTGTTATCATTAATAAGATTGCTTACCGTTAAATTAAAAAAAGGATAAAGAAGCCTGAAGCAGCTTTATCCTTTTTTAATTTAACGATACTTCACAAATTTATTTGCAGCTGCTTTTCAACTTAATAGCGTAATTTGGATTTAACGGTTCGTTTGTTTGTGCTAGTCGTTGTGAACCTACATTTGCCGGACAGGCAATGTCATTAGTCGCATCATAAACTATTCGTTTTCCAGTGGCTAATAGTGTTTTTGGAACATAAATCTGTACTTTGGTTATAGCGTAACCAGACGGGTAATACCGAATGTAGTATCCATCAGGATGTAAAGTCCAAATCCCACTTGGAATATCTGTACGTACAGGTGCCATACCCGCAATAATGGCGTATTTTTCCATTTCGGCGTAAGTATAATTTCCATTAGCAACCATTTGTCGAATGTTATTTTCGGCTTCAAAAACATTTTGAACCGCTTCAGGAAGTTTTGATTTTGCTTGATTCATAAGGCTAGCAGGCAATACGCCTAACATACCACCTTCAAGGTGCGTTAATTCAGCTGTACTTAAAAGAGCGATAGCTGTTAATTTTAGTTGTCCACTGAAATCGGCAAAACGGGATTTAGCAATTATAGCCCATAATAATTCTTGTATATCGTGTTGCTGAATTTCAGGATGTTTTTCGGCATTTTTTAAAATTGTAGTTACAATTTCTTGCTTAGGTCCTAGAGTGGGTGCGTACATGTACCCATCGCCTTGAGAAGGGGCAAAGGTACCTGCTTTTAAACAATAACTTTTGGCACTCATTTCATAAAAGCCATCACACAATACAAATCCGCCTTCAGTAGCTTTTGGTAACAAATATAAAGGTTGTACATTTTTGACCACCAGTAAATCAGGTAATTTTGATCCTGTTTGATCTACATCTTCAAAGGAAGTTGTAATAGATTCTGGTTTTTTTAGTATTTGATCAAGTCCCATTTTTTTGGCTCCTAGTGCAGCGCCTGCTTGTAATACTTTTTCTTTCCAACCGCTAAATTGGGAGTAACCTTGAAATCCAATGCACAACATTAGGATTGCAATACCATGCGATAATTTTAATTTTTTCATTATTTAAAATTTAGTTTTTTTAGTCAAAGATAAAATTATTACTACTAAATAAATTAAAAAGTGATTTAATTTTTCAACAGAGGTATTGCCTTTTAAACAGTAATAAACTACCGTAAAGTGCTGTTTAGAAACAAAAAAAAGCTGCATTTGCAGCTTTTAATTAATGTATGTGTTTTACCAGTCGCCTCCAGATCCTCCTCCAGAAAAACCGCCTCCGCCAAATCCACCACCGAATCCGCCTCCGCCAAATCCTCCTCCAGAAGAACCACCACCAAAGCCTCCGCCTCCGCCACCACGGCCAAGACTGCTAAGTATGATGACATCCATAAGGCTAGGGCCAAAGCCACCACCGCGATTTCCAGAGTTGCCACCGCCTTTATTTCGGGAAGCTAGTACGATGATAACTACTATAATCACAATAATGGGAACAATGGGGAATTTTTTTTCTTTTGATTTCTCTACGCGTTTCCCTTTGTATTTCCCCTTAAAAACATCAAAAAGTGCATCAGTTCCTTTATCAAGTCCATTGTAATAACTTCCGGCTTTAAATTCGGGAATAATGATGTTTCGAGTTATTTCACCGCCAATTCCAGCTGTCAATCGATCTTCAAGACCGTATCCTGCTGAGATCCATATTTTTCGTTCTGCTTTAGCTAATAAAATAAGAACACCATTATCATTTTGTGCAGTACCACCAATTCCCCAAGTTTGCCCCCATTTAGGAGTAAGAATTCCTATGTCTTCGCCCTTAAGGCTTTCAATGGTAATGACCACAATTTGAGTAGTGGTAGAGTCCGCATATTTGACTAATTTTTCCTCAAGCTGTGCTTTTTCGCTTTCGCTTAAAACCTTAGCGTAATCATATACTGAAGTTTGAAAAGTTGGTTTTTCAGGAATTGTAAATTGTGCAAAGCTTATTTGTGCGAAAAATAAAGTGACAAATAGTTTTAGATACAACAAGGCATTCTTTTTTTGTACTACCATTATCCTCTAGATATTTCGTTTGATAATTCATTTGTATCTCCTTCTTGCCAAGGAAAATAGTGTTGCAATTGTTGCCCAGCACTTGTAATGCCATCAATAAGTCCTTGTTTAAAATTACCTTGTTTGAAGTGCGCTACCATTACATCACGGGTACTGTCCCAAAAATCACTTTTCACAGCATCATTGATTCCTTTATCCCCGCAGATGACAAAATTACGATCTTCAACCGCTAGATAGATCAAAACACCATTTTGGAGTTCAGTTGCATCCATTTTCAGTTCGTTAAAAACTTCCATAGCACGATCAAAATGATCCATAGTGGTGGTTTTTTCGATATGAACTCTAATCTCGCCCGAAGTGTTTTTTTCAGCATTACAAATAGCTGTTACAATTTCTTGTTCCTCTTCTTTGGTTAAAAAATCTTCTACTTTTGACATCGGAAATAGTTTTGAGTGAAAAATAACGATTTTCAATCCCACTAGTTTGCTAGTAGTAATCAAAAATCGTTATTCAAAATAAAAAATAAGGTTTAGAATTTTACTTCAACAGGTTTTTCAGCTCCTTCAACAGCAGTAAAATAGGTTTTCTCTTTAAAACCAAAAAGACCTGCAAAAAGACTGTTTGGGAATGTTTTGATATGAGAGTTGTATGGCTTAACAGCTTCATTAAAACGTGTTCTTGCCGTTAAAATTTGATTTTCAGTACTCGCTAACTCATCTTGTAATTTCAAGAAGTTTTGATTAGCTTTCAATTCAGGATATGCCTCAACAGAAACTAATAATCTTGATAAAGAGCTACTTACTCCGCTTTGAGCTTTGTTAAATTCAGCTAATTGCTCAGGTGTAATATTTGCTGGGTCAATTTTTACTGAAGTTGCTTTAGAGCGCGCTTCAATTACAGCAGTCAATGTGCTTTTTTCAAAATCGGCGGCTCCTTTTACAGTGTTTACTAAGTTGCCTATAAGGTCATTTCTTCTTTGATAAGCAGTTTGTACATCACCCCAAGACTGTTCTACATCTTGATTTAAAGTTACGGCAGTGTTGTTGATCCCTTTAACCCAGCTGTACATTACAAAAATTACAACTGCTACTATAATCCAAGGCAAAAATCTTCTCATGTTTGTTTAATTTAGTGTTTAAAATTTAGTTATTTAGTTTTTCTCACACGGGTGAGGTTTGTTTTAAAGTTCGTTTTTTATGTTGGTTAATTGCATTCGTATTGCTTCTAGTTTTCTAATAATTTCAAATTTATCCAAAGTTTTCTTTTGGCCTTCTTTCAGATGGGTCTTAGCACCTTCTAGTGTAAATCCTCTTTCTTTGACAAGGTGATAAATCAATTGCAAATTGGTTATATCCTCAGGCGTAAACATTCTATTGCCTTTTGCATTCTTCTTTGGTTTCAAAATATCAAATTCACTATCCCAAAACCGAATGAGTGATGCATTTACATCAAAAGCTTTGGCTACTTCGCCTATGCTATAGTATCGTTTGTCTTTTGAAAGTTCAATGTGCATTTTTATCTATTTTCTAATTTTTTGTAATTCTAATTTTTGTTGTCCAATGAAATTTCATCTTTCACATCTCACTTTTCACATTTCACATTTCACATTTCACATCTCACTATTCTAATCCAGCGACTGATTTTCTTGATTCGCTAATTGTGAAATAGCTACATATTCAACCGCCGATATGTTTCCGTAATAGAAATTAAGTGGGTTTACTACCTTTTTATCTTTCAACACCTCATAATGTAAATGCGGAGCTTCTGATCGGCCAGTACTTCCTACGTAACCTATAATGTCACCTCTTTTTACACGCTGTCCTGCTCTTGTATTGTACTTGCTCAAGTGTGCGTATAAAGTTTCATATCCAAATCCGTGCCGAATTACAATATGATTTCCGTAGCCTGATGCCGTGTTGTCCGCTTTTGCCACAACACCATCACCAGTAGCATAAATTGGCGTTCCACTTTTGGCTGTAAAATCCATGCCTTCATGCATTTTACGGGCTTTCGTAAAAGGATCTGTTCGGTATCCAAAACCAGAAGCCATGTGTTTTAAGTTCTCATTTCGTACCGGTTGAATGGCAGGAATAGCTGACAAAAATTCACTTTTAGCTTCGGCCAATTTTAAAATTTCGTCTAGTGACTTTGATTGAATGGCTAATTGTTTACTCATAACATCAATCCTTTTAGTGGTATTGATGACTAATTGTGAATTATTATAACCTTCCAGCAATTCATATCTATTTTTACCCTGAAAACCAGCTTTCCTAATAGAGTCTGGGATTGCAGTTTTGTTAAAATACACCCTATAAACATTGTTGTCACGTTCTTCTATTGCGTCAAGCGCACCGTTCACCTGATCCATTTTTTTATTGAGAATGGCATAATTCAATTTTAAATTTTCAATCTCTCGGGCTTGCAAGCGGTCTTTTGGTGTTTCAAAAAAAGGCGTGTTCAATAAAACGATGAAACTCAAAAAACCAAACAACGCGGCAGCTAGTATGAACAGAATAATAACACCAAATTTTCTTCTTTTTTGTGTTTTTATTTTCCTGTAGGCTAGATTTTCAGAATCGTAATAATATTTTACTTTCGACATATTTTAAAATACCCTATTTTTGCACACTATAATGGGTTAGACGAACAAATTTAAGAAATGTTTCATTTGTTACCGTCTTTTTTTAAGAATAAATAAATTAGGTGCCTGTTCCAGCTATTCGTTACAAGTTTACCTTTTTGCCCTCTTTTTTTCTTTGGATCCAGCAGGAGCTTCCTACGGTCGCTCTGCTAGCTCTAGAAAAAATAGTAGGCAAAAATGCAAAGCTTTACACTACTATCTGGGGCAAAAAAGAGTGAAAGATTAAAAGATTGAAAAATTCAATTCTTAGCAATCTTTAAATATTTAAATCAAATCAATGACATCACAAGACGTACGCAAGCAATTTTTAGAATTTTTCGCCTCAAATGGGCATTTAATTGTTCCATCAGCACCTATTGTCCTGAAGGATGATCCCACCTTGATGTTTAATAATTCTGGAATGGCTCAGTTCAAAGAGTTTTTTTTAGGAAACGGAACTCCAAAAAATAATCGAATAGCCGATACTCAAAAATGCTTGCGCGTATCAGGAAAACATAACGATCTCGAGGATGTAGGTTTTGATACGTACCACCACACCATGTTTGAAATGTTAGGAAACTGGTCATTTGGTGATTATTTCAAAAAAGAAGCTATCAATTGGGCTTGGCAATTATTAACAGAGGTCTATAAAATCCCAAAAGAAAATTTATACGTTTCTGTTTTTGAAGGAAGTACAGAAGATAATGTTCCTTTTGATCAAGAAGCTTGGGATATCTGGAAAACATTAATTGATGAAGACCGAATCATCCTTGGAAACAAGAAAGACAACTTCTGGGAAATGGGAGATCAAGGACCTTGTGGACCATGCTCTGAAATACACGTTGATTTGCGTACCGATGCTGAAAAAGCTTTGGTTTCAGGAAAAAGTCTTGTAAACAATGACCACCCACAAGTAGTTGAAATCTGGAATAATGTATTCATGGAGTTCAACCGTAAAGCCGATGGAACTCTTGAAAAACTTCCAGCACAGCACGTAGATACCGGAATGGGATTTGAGCGTTTGTGTATGGCTTTGCAAGGCAAAACATCTAATTATGACACGGATGTTTTCACGCCACTTATTGAGAAAGTAGAACAAATTACAGGTTTTAAATATACATCTGATGAAGTAAAAAACATTTCAGAGGAACAGAATAAAACTAATATTGCTATTCGCGTTATTGTAGATCACGTGCGTGCCGTAGCATTTGCTATTGCTGACGGACAATTGCCATCAAACACAGGTGCTGGTTATGTAATTCGTAGAATTTTGCGTCGTGCAATTCGTTACGGATTTACATTTTTGGATACCAAAGAACCTTTTATCAATAAACTGGTAGCCGTTTTGGCAAATCAAATGGGAGAATTTTTCCCAGAGATTAAAGCACAGCAACAATTGGTTACCAATGTAATTAGAGAGGAAGAAGCTTCGTTTTTACGAACGTTAGACCAAGGATTGCAATTACTAGACAAAGTGGTCGCGGAAACATCAGGAAATGAAGTTTCAGGAGCAAAAGTTTTTGAATTGTACGATACCTTCGGTTTTCCAAAAGATTTGACTGCTTTGATTTTAAAAGAAAAAGGATACACTTACAACGAAACAGATTTTGAAGTTGAATTGCAAAAGCAAAAAGCGCGTTCGCGTGCTGCATCTGAAGTTTCAACCGAAGATTGGTCGGTTTTAATTCCTGGAAATGTAGAAACTTTTGTGGGTTATGATCAAACAGAAAACGAAGTAAAAATTACTCGTATTCGTAAAGTAGATTCTAAAAAAGATGGAATTTTATATCAAATCGTTTTAGACAATACACCATTTTATCCAGAAGGTGGAGGACAAGTAGGTGATAAAGGAACACTAGTTTCTGCTAACGAAACGATTGATATCATTGATACAAAAAAAGAAAATAATTTAATATTACATTTTGCAAAACAGCTTCCAGAAAATATCGAAGCAGGTTTTACGGCAAAAGTAAATACGGATTTAAGAACGTCAACTTCTAAGAATCACTCGGCTACGCACTTGATGCATTTGGCTTTGAGAAGTATTTTAGGAACGCACGTAGAGCAAAAAGGATCCTTAGTAAATCCAAACTATTTGCGTTTTGACTTTTCGCATTTTTCTAAAGTTTCAGATGAGGAATTGCGTCAGGTAGAAGCAAGTGTAAACGCTCAGATTGAAGCTCAATTGCAATTGGTAGAACACCGCAATATTCCAATTAAAGAAGCATTGGACAAAGGTGCAATGGCCTTGTTTGGAGAAAAATACGGGGATTCAGTTCGAATGATAGAATTTGGCGAAAGCAAAGAACTTTGTGGTGGAATTCACGTGAAAAATACAGCTGAAATCTGGCATTTCAAAATCATTTCTGAAGGTGCAGTAGCAGCAGGAATTCGCAGAGTTGAAGCCATTACGGGTGTTGCAGTGAAAAATTTCTATCAAAATCAAGAAAATACTTTGGCGGAAATCAAAGAAACGCTGAAAAATCCACAAGATGTTTTAAAATCGGTAGCTTCATTGCAAGACGATAACACGAAGTTAAAAAAACAAATTGAGCAATTACTAAAAGAGAAAGTCGACGGATTAAAGAATGTTTTAGTCGCTGATTTTCATGAGGTAAACGGTGTTAACTTTTTGGCAAAGCAAGTTGATTTATCAATGAGTTCGACCAAAGATTTGGCACAAGCCATTGGAACAGCTAAACCAAATTCATTTGTGTTTTTAGCTTCAATTGAAGAAGGTTTGCCAAATATTCATTGCTATATTTCTAAAGAATTGGTTGCAGAAAAAGCATTAAATGCAGGAACTGTAATTAGAGAATTAGGAAAGTTAATTGATGGAAATGGTGGTGGACAACCGTTTTTTGCTTCTGGAAAAGGAAAGAATGCAAACGGAATCCAACAAGCATTAGACGAGGCAATAACATTTTTAGGTTAAACAAAAATTAGAATTCATACGCAAACCCTTTTTGAATAGTTTTGAAAAGGGTTTGTTTTTTTACAGAAATACAGTTGTTTTAATTGTGAAATGAATACTATTTAAAGCCTTTTTTTATAGTTTAATTTAGTAATCAAACTTGAATTTTTGTATTATATTGGTATGTAGTTATTTATATTTAACTTTGTTCCGAAAATAAAAAGATTGAATTGAGTATTTATGAAAAATAAAAAAGTGTTTCGTTTTTTCTTGTCTTTTATTATTTTAACATTTGTTTCTTGTGCAAATGATACTGACGATAGTTTTAAATTGCTTCAAAAAGTAATAGAAACAACAGCAAGAGGAAATACGCAAACGTATGTATATGTTTATAATGGGAGCCAGATAGTTAGTATTGATGGCACTCAGGAACGCACAGACTTTACATACACCGATGGTTTGATTTCTAAAATGGTTAAACTTAATAAAACGAACCAACTTCTTGAAACTATTGAATACAACTATCTTAAAGGGGAATTAGTGAGCGTTTTATCTATAGGAAATTACAAAATAAAGTATACCCATAATGCAGATAAAACAGTTTCCTTTGAAAAATTTACCCTAGGTACAGGAAATGTTGAGGTTAAAGAATATCACGGAACGTTACATTTTACCAATGATAATTTAACTAAAGAAGAGCGTATTTATGACAATTCTCTAGCGGGAGAGGAATCTAAGTATAGCATTAGTTTTGATTATGACAATAAAAGAAATCCATTATTTAATATTGCAGGGTTCAAAGAATTATTAAATCAAAATGATAAAATTTCTATCAATAATAATGTTATCAGTACAGTAATTACGAGCACTTCAATAAACGGTCAAATTACATCCTCTGTTACAACATATAAAAATGCATTTACCTATGATTTAGAGAGTTATCCTAAAGAACGAGTTTCTGAATCTACGCCTTTAGCTAGTGGATTCGTGGGGTATTTGAAAATAGAATATTTTTATTAAGATAAAATTTCTCAAATACAACCCTTTCAAAGTTTAAATTTTGAAAGGGTTTTTTTATTGTCATGAATTAGGAATAAAGAACAAAATCTCATTTAATTCGCTAAAATTGTTGAAATTTGTTGCAAATACAATTCCATGCAATTCAGAACCGAAATTCCCATTCCTACCAGTAATTATCCTATTGATTACAATTCTAAAATCATGTCAATAGGTTCTTGTTTTGCTGTAAACATGGCCGAAAAACTGGATCTTTTTAAATTTCAAAACAGCTGCAATCCGTTTGGGATTTTGTTTCATCCTTTGGCAATTGAAAAACTCCTATATTTTGCTGTTTCCGAAAAGAAATTTACAGAAGAAGATGTATTTTTTCATAACGAACGTTGGCATTGTTTTGATGTACATTCAGATTGGAGTCATGCTAATAAAGACGATTTACTCCATAACTTGAATGAGATTGTTACAGCAACAAAGCGACAAATAATCGAATCAACGCATATCATAATCACCTACGGAACCTCATGGGTGTATCGCAATATAGAAAGCCAAGCCATCGTGGCAAATTGTCATAAGGTACCGCAAAAACAGTTTCACAAAGAATTACTTTCTGTTGCAGCAATACAAGAAAGTATAACCAAGACAGTAGGTTTAATACATTCTCTAAACCCTGAAAGCAAGCTTATTTTCACAGTTTCACCAGTAAGACACATCAAAGACGGTTTTGTTGAAAACCAAAGGAGCAAAGCTAATATAGTTTCTGCTTTGCATACTGTTTTGCAAGTTCCCCCTTCGGGGGCGGAGGGGGCTTACTTTCCTTCGTATGAGATCATGATGGACGAACTGCGAGATTATCGGTTTTATGCTGATGATATGCTGCATCCTAATACTTTAGCTGTCGATTATATTTGGCAACGCTTTAAAGAAACTACCATTTCTGAAACGGCTCACACTCTGATGGATGACGTAGAAGCGATCCAAAAAAGTCTTGCTCACAAGCCATTCAACCCCAACTCTGAAAGTCATATTAAATTTGAGACAAGACTTAAGGAAAAAATAACTATCTTAGAAAATCAATATTCATTCATGAAATTTTAATTATGCTCAAAAGAATACTTATCGGAATCGGAATCATTATTGGTGTCTTTTTATTGTTTAAATATTGCGATTTTAAGAAAAATGAGGATCAAGATATTACCTATAATACCAATCTCATTCAGCAGCAAATTCTTAACGTGGGCAAGTTGGTTGTTACTGAAGGGCATTTCTCTGAAGTGATCACCTATAAAAACCAACAGAAATATTTAATGGACATGCTTTCTTTTGAGAAAAAAGCCTTAGTTGTTGTAAATGCTGATGTTACTGTGGCCTATGATTTACATCTTATGAAGTACGACATTGATTCTATTAATAAGACAATTACAATTGTGAGTATTCCCAAAGAAGAAATCAAAATCAGTCCAGATATTCAGTTTTATGATGTAGAACAAAGTAAGTTGAATCCGTTTACTGGCGATGATTACAATAAAATAAACAAATCTGTTAAAGCAAATCTGGCTAAGAAAATTGAGAAATCAAGTTTAAAAACAAATGCTCAAAACCGATTGATCAGCGAATTGTCTAAACTATTAATAACAACAAGTCAATTGGGCTGGACCTTAAAATACGAGGGACAGGTGATCACAACCGAAAAAGAATTTGGTCAAAAAATAAAACTGTAAAACGAAAAAATAACCGCAGATTCACAGATTTTTTAGAAGTAATTAAAATCTGCGAATCTAAGGTTTATTGCTTTTAAGCTTTCGCTTTATCAAAAATCAAGTCCAAACCTCCAGTAACTAAATGAGATACTTCGGGTCTTTTTAGTTTCATTTGATCTAAAAACACCAAAACTTCTTGTAATAATTGAGGTTCGTTTCTGTCTTTTAGCAGTTCTGTAAGTTCTACCGCAAGCAACCAATCGTTAGGATGATTGCTTTGTATTTTTTCAAAAATGGGTCTCAAAGACGTTTCTTTATCATTTGTTTCTCTGATATTTCGAACCGTTTGATATAAAATTTCTAAATCATCACGCTCAGCGGTATGTTTTGCTTTTATAGTAGTGCTCGATGGCAAATGCGAAATCAAATCAAAGCTATTTACATCAGCAGGGCCAGAAAAAGCCGAAGTTACTTTCTTGCCCACCGCCATATCATAAACGCCCCATTCTGGCTGGAATAAAACCGTTTCACCATGCGTTACCGTGCAATTTTTAAAACGAATCAAAGTAATTTCACCTTGTAAGTTTCTGGAGCCTGTAATAATTTCACCTTTAACCGTTATACCGCCCTCAAACTCTAGTGTAACCGTTTTTGATTCGAGTATGTCATAAGCGTTCAAGTCTTTTGGACTCATATCCTCAATAGCAAGGTTGATGCCTTGTAGTTTGCCTATTGGGCTACCAAAACCTTCAGCATGTGTCAAGGTTCCATGACCTACTAATTCTTTTTCTCTGTACGCTAGCGCCGTTTTTCCAGTAGTTTGAATGTAAATGGGTTTGCCTTCATGCTCCATAACTGAGCTGAAAACTCCTGAAATTTGCAATCCAGTACTCAATTCGATCGTTCCTAAGGCATTCGAATCAATTAACTTGTTAATACCTGATAATCCACCGGTACGCAACGCCATTTTATTAGCAAACTCTTCTAAAACTAAATTTAAATAGGCAAATGTAGGTGTAACATACAACTGTGGTTGCAGTTTAGTAATGTCAAAACTCTGGTTGGCTGCAGAAATATCATAAGGTATTTTCTTCACTTCCTGAGTCATACAATGCGCACTCTCGCCTATTGAGGAAAGCAAACCAGCACCATATATTTTAGGATTTTCAACCGTACCAATCAATCCGTACTCAACCGTCCACCAGTGTAAGTTGCGTATTTGGGCCATTTCTGAGAGTTCGCCCATGTTATTTTGCAAATCTTCAACTGCTTTTTCGGCAGCATCAATCGTAGCTTGTGGCGTACCTTCGGCTTCTTTTACGATTGAAAGCAGTCGGATAGCTTCGTACATTTCGTAATCCTTGTGAGAAGAAATTGCTTTGCAACCTATTTCTCCAAAACGACGAAGGTATTCCGCATATTCTGGATTAGCAATAATCGGTGCATGACCAGCACCTTCGTGAATAATATCTGGTGCAGGAGTGTATTCAATATGTTCGAGTTGGCGAATATCCGATGCAATTACAAGTACATTATAGGCTTGAAATTCCATGAAAGCATTGGGCGGAATAAAACCATCAACTGCAACTGCAGCCCAGCCTATTTCGGTCAGAATGCGGTTCATGCCATACATACTCGGGATATTGTCTATCTCAATACCTGTTTTTTTCAATCCTTCTAGGTAGGAACTATGCGCCACTTTGGATAAATAATCCACGTTTTTGCGCATCACATAACGCCAAACCGCTTGGTTTATAGGTGTATAGTCGCTATAATCCTGAGGTTTAATAAATTGTTGTAAATGTTTTGGCAATCGGTCTAATAACGGATTGCTTTCTATAGTTGTGTTCATGTCGAAAACGTTGTAGTTTTTATGCAAAAATACGAAATTCAGGAGCTAATTCCCGCTTTTCATTGCAAGTTTTTGCAAACCCGTTTGTTTTTCTAAAGTTTATAAAAGAGCTTCCTGCGGTCGCTTTTTATAAACAAGAAAAATCAAAACTGCTTTTTCAAAAAGCTTTCCATTGCAATCGGGGCTAGGGGATTTGCAAATGATAAGATATTGTCGGATTTCCTACTCCATCACCTCAAACAAAAAGAACTGTGTTTTCTGTTTTTCCGCAAAATTATTGTCTGAAACCAAGATTAAAGATCGATTGCCGTTAGCCAGCCTGGGGCCAAACGTAATTCCTTCGATATTATCAATAAAAATATCCAAATCATCCATGTTTAGAACCAGTTTTTTAGATCCCAATTGTATGTTTTGGTTCAGTAAGGAGGTGTTATTTTTAACGTTAGTTGCTTTTTTTAGATCACACACAAAAACTTTTACGGAGCATTCTTGGGTTCCCGTGGAGTAGGAACGTTCCACGATAAGTAGTTTATTTTTACTGTAATACTGAATTGCCGAAATTCCATTGACAGCAAAAGCACCACTCGGATTGGGTTCGCGGGCAATAGGGTCTAAAAGATAGCCGTATTGAGCCGTATTTTTTCCGGTTTTGGCATTAAACTGGTACAAACGTATCAAACCTCCTTTGCTGGTTGTGGCTTGGTTACCATCCTCAAATAGCGGTTCCTCAATATTGGTGTAAATGTTTTTGAAGTTTTTATCAAAAGTAATGCCTTCTAAAGTTCCATTGTTTCTTGGCCCTTTTTCTATTTTTTGCATTTTTAGATTTTCTGGGAATGTTACATCTCCTAGAAAATCACCTTTTAAAGTCATGAAGTTCAAGGCAGGATTTTGCAAAACTTCCTTATCTGCGGTTATCACTCGAGCTCCTTCGCTGCTCCATACCAAAGTGTTTGTTTTTGGATTAAATCGGATGTCTTCTGGATCTGTTGAGGTGTTTGGTGCAGTGTTCCAGCTGCCATATACTTTTCCGGTTTCATTTTTTAAAGTACTCATGCTTTGAAATATAACATTTTTCAGAAGGTTATTTTCCAAAGCTATGGTGGCAGTGTAATAACGAGCCTCATTAAAAATCGATCGATCATCGGAAATGATGTAATACAACTCTTTTTTTTGATCATAATCAATACCAGATAAGCCACCGATTTTTGTATTTTGAAATTGGGCATCAAACGGAACTTCAATAGTGTTTAATAACTTTATTTTTGGGACGTGACTGTGTTCAGCGCTTTGTTTTACATTGGCACAAGAGAAAAGAAATACAGGAAGAACAACTAAAAAAAATAATTTGCGCATAGAATTGATAGTGTACTAGATAAAAATAAGATAGCTGCAGCTAATAACGTTACGATGGATTGGCTTGATTTGTTTCGGCGTTACGGAAATAGTCAATTTTGTAATGAAACATATCAGCCATGGCTTTTGCTCTGTATTTGGCTTCATCTGCAAGCGGTCCTTGGAATAATTGATCGGTAGTTTGTGTAAATAGTTCCATCCAACGGTTAAAATGATCTTTACCAATAGGGAGCTGCTTGTGAGGCGGAAAAGGACTTCCAGAATAAGAGTGAACTTCCAGCAAAATAGTTTCCCAAAATCCGTACATTTTTTCTAAATGTTCAGGCCAACGGTTGCCTATTTTTTCGTTAAAAATAGGGCCTATTATTTCGTCTTTTTGCACTTGAGCATAAAAGGTATTGACTAAGAGTTTAATATCGTCTAAGGTAGCAATATCGTTTTGTGGTATCATAATTTCTATAAAAAAAGCCTACGCAAAGGTAGGCTTTATGTTTGATTGTAGTAATGTCTATTTTTCTTTTGGCGGAAATTGTTCTAAAATTTTAGTAACAAATTCGTTGATTCGATCTTCTTTGTCTCTTCGGTTTTGAGTTAAATTCCCAACACCTTCACCTTGCCAAATGAGTTCTTTCTTTTTAGCATCAATTAAGTCGATAAAAAGTGTCCCCTCAGTTGAAGTACTAGCAATTGTATTTTGTCCTCCCCACATAAAAGGACTCCAACCCCAACCCCAGCCGTAACCCCATCCAGAGTTGAATTGATTGACATCAACTCGTTCTCTTTCTTTGGTAAAAATGTTGACTAACAAATCTGGATCTTCGCTTTTGGTCATGCCTTTTGCACTCAATTCACGATCTATAGCGTTTAGGATTCTTTTCTTGTCTAATTGTGAAATTTCAACTTTGTCGATTCCATTTTTATGAAACGCATACGTTTTGTACGGAGTGAAATCTACTTTTTTATCAAAATCAGAGTACACTCTAACTGAACTGCAGGAAGCAAATACAAAGAGTAATAGTACAGGAATAAATTTTATTGTTTTCATAATGTTTTATTTTAGTGTTTCAAGTTTGAGGCTTCAGGTTTGAAAAGTTAGACTTGAAACCTGAAACTATAATAAATCTTCGTCAACTACATTAGGGATGGTGACTTTCAATAAAGGTTGCGTTTCCATGGCTCTTTTTATTGCAAAAATAGCCCCTTCGTTTCTTGCCCAACTTCTTCTCGAAATTCCGTTGTTTACATCCCAGAAAAGCATTGATTCTAAGCGTTTTGATGCTTCTTTTGTACCATCAAGAACCATACCAAAACCACCGTTAATTACCTCGCCCCAACCGACACCGCCACCATTGTGAATAGAAACCCATGTAGCACCGCGAAAGCTATCGCCAATTACGTTTTGGATTGCCATATCAGCAGTGAATCTTGAGCCGTCGTAAATATTGGATGTTTCTCTGTAGGGTGAATCGGTTCCAGAAACATCGTGATGATCGCGTCCTAAAATGATATATCCAATTTCTCCTCGAGCAATAGCTTGATTGAAGGCTTCGGCGATTTTAATTCGACCTTCGGCATCCGCATATAGAATTCTGGCTTGTGAGCCAACAACCAATTGATTTTCTTGCGCGCCTTTAATCCATTGAATATTATCCGCCATTTGTTGCTGGATTTCTTCTGGAGAGTTTGTCATCATTTCTTCCAATACATCGCAAGCAATTTTATCAGTTTTGGCTAGATCCTCTGGATTTCCTGAGGCACAAACCCATCGGAATGGTCCAAACCCGTAGTCGAAACACATTGGTCCCATAATATCTTGAACGTAGCTGTTGTATTTAAAATCGATGTGATTTTCTGCAAAAACATCGGCTCCAGCACGAGAGGCTTCCAGTAAAAAGGCATTTCCATAATCAAAGAAATAGGTGCCTTTTGCTGTATGTTTATTGATTGCATCAGCATGACGACGCAATGTCCTTTGAACTTCTTCTTTAAATTTGTCAGGATGAGTTGCCATTAATTCATTCGACTCTTCAAAAGTATATCCAGTTGGGTAATAACCTCCAGCCCAAGGATTGTGTAATGAAGTTTGATCGGAACCGAGATCAATATGCAGCTCTTCTTTATCGAAACGTTCCCAAACATCAACCACATTTCCGAGATAAGCAATGGAAACTACTTCTTGTTTTTCTAAAGCTTTTTTAACTCTTGGAACTAATTCTTCGATATTTTCAATCACTTCATTGATCCAACCTTGCGAATGACGAATGTGTGTAATTTTTGGGTTTACTTCGGCACAAACAGTTACGCAACCAGCAATATTTCCTGCTTTTGGTTGTGCACCAGACATTCCGCCAAGCCCAGAAGTAACGAATAATCCGCCTTTTGGCGATTTCTTAATTTTTCTAAAACCATTTAAAACTGTGATGGTAGTTCCGTGGACAATTCCTTGTGGACCGATGTACATGTAACTTCCGGCAGTCATTTGTCCGTATTGAGAAACGCCCAAAGCATTCATTTTTTCCCAATCATCCGGTTTGGAATAATTTGGAATAACCATTCCGTTAGTAACAACTACTCTTGGCGCTTCTTTATGAGAAGGGAATAATCCCATGGGATGACCAGAATACATGGCTAACGTTTGCTCTTCGGTCATTTCTGCCAAATATTTCATGGTCAATAAATATTGAGCCCAGTTTGAAAATACTGCTCCATTTCCGCCATACGTAATTAATTCATGCGGATGCTGCGCTACGGCATAATCCAAATTATTTTGAATCATCAACATGATGGCTTTTGCTTGTTCGCATTTTCCCGGATATTCATGAATTGGTCGCGCATAGATTTTATAATCAGGACGTAGGCGATACATATAAATTCTTCCGTATGTTTCTAATTCGGCTTTGAATTCAGGAAGTAATTCTGCATGATGTTTCGGCTCAAAATAGCGCAAAGCGTTTTTTAGTGCTAATTTTTTTTCATCATCCGAAAGGATTTCTTTTCGTTTTGGAGCATGATTTATTTCGGTGTCATACGGTTTTGGATTTGGTAAAACCGAAGGAATTCCTTGTACTATTTGTTCTTGAAAAGTCATTTTTAATTTTATTTCGTTATTTTTCATGTAGTGTTTTGTTAAAGAAGCACTTACTTCTTGTAAAAAATCAAACAACTAAGGATAACGAATATCCGACCTATGGTAGGATTTGTGAATTTTGATTCTATATTTCTGTGAACAAATATCCATTTTATGTATGTGTTTTTTTAAACCAGCACTCTAATATTGTTTGTTATTTAGATTCTAAAATGTGATTATTTTTTATTGGTTCCTGTTTTTTTATCAAATCCGTAAGGACAATGTCTACAGTTGTTTTTACAACAATAACCTCTTTTAAGGTGGTGTTTCTCGGTAAAACATTTATATCCTTCTGGTGTGTAATAGAAATCTTCCCCTTCTATCAATTTATTTTCATTACTTTGGCTCATTATTTTTTGATACTACTTTGGAGAATATAATTTTACAATTCCACAAAATGTTCTTTTTTTAAGGTTTTGTATGACTACAAATTTATAAATTTTAGTGCTAATGTTTTTGATTGTGTCCAAATATTTAATTCCAAAAGGATATCGTGGATTAACGATTTTTCCTTTTGTAATAGTAAAATTCAAGAAAGATAAAGAAAATCCAATTTTACTAAATCATGAACGCATACATATCAGGCAACAAATCGAGTTGCTAATTCTCCCTTTTTTTATTTGGTACCTTTTAGAGTATTGTATACGATTGTTACATTATAAAAATAGTTATCTCGCTTACAAAAACATTTCCTTTGAGCGGGAATGTTATACGCATGAACAAGATTTAAACTTCTTAAAAAAACGTACTTTCTTTAATTTTTTAAAATTTATTTTTAGATAGTATACGTTTTTATACCTCCGTCATTTCGTTATTGTTTTAAGATGAGAACTAAAATGGTAGTATTTTTAGTATTTATGTCTATTTATTTTTTGAAAGAAAAAACATATTTTAAAACTAAAAAAGTGTATTTCATCGATTATTTATACTTTTTATCGGCTTTTTTGTCTGTTTGTATTTTATTTTTTTTGTAAATTTAGGTAATGAAAAACAGTTTTATGCTTTTGTTTTTGAATTTTTAGAACCTACATTTTAAAACTATTTAGCAAAGCTGCTTTTATATAAAAAATTAATACTTTCTAATTTAAAAGCTTATGAACACATCAATACTTCAAAAAGGAGCTTTCTTTTTTCTATTCATTTTTTTTCAAAATGAAAGTAAGGCACAAATGTATGTGAGTCCAAATAGTTATGTATTTGCTACAAATGAGTTGGTTTTTATAAAAGAGCAATTAGAACTCAAAGCTGCTACAAGTAATTTTTATTTGAGAGATAGTGCGCAACTTTTACAAGGCACTACAACCAACACAAGCAACAGTGGTTTAGGTAGTTTATCTGTATATCAAGAAGGTTCCACAAATAATTTTCAGTATAATTATTGGTGTTCGCCGGTAGGTGGGGCTGCTGCTACTACAGGAAATTCCCCTTTTGGTATAAGTCAATTGAAGGACGTCACTAGTATTATTGGGTTTAACGAGCCTAATATATTAGCCTCAAATAGCTATAATGGAACTGCAAGTCCGCTTGGAATTGCCCCTTTTTGGATTAATAAATTAATAGGTTCATCTAGTTATGCGAGTTGGTTGGCAGTAGGTTCTGCAGCAACTATAAATGCGGGTGAAGGATTTACAATGAAAGGCACTTCGGGGACAAATGCGATAACTGTAAATGGAGTTCAAAACAACCCTGGAAGTAAGCAACGTTATGATTTTAGAGGAAAACCTAATGATGGTACAATACAAATATCCGTTGGCTTGTCGCAGTTCACTCTCACAGGTAATCCATATCCATCTGCGATTGATCTTTCTGCATTCTTGCTTGAACAAACAAATTGTTCAGGTATTGCTTATTTTTGGGAACAAGACAAAACCGTAAATTCCCATTATATTACGGATTATAAGGGAGGTTATGGTACTTTTTCTCCTGGAACATTAGGTAGCAGCGGCGTTTATGTGCCAGCTACTTTTTATTCCTATGATGGATCAGGAAATAGTGGTGGTATAACTGGTTTGGGGACTATTTTTCAAAGACGTTTTTCACCTATTGGACAAGGTTTTATGATTAATGGAAGAGTAAATGGAACTGTAGAAATGAAAAACAGTTATAGAGTTTTTGTAAAAGAAGGGGTAGCAAACAATTCTCAATTTGAAAAAACTTCTGGAAAGAAAAAGACGAATCCAGATTTTGAGTTTTTGTCTAAAATTCAATCTGTTTCTGGATTTGATTATAAAACGGTAAGTACGGAGCTTACACCACAAATAAGATTAAATACCTTAATGAATAACCAAGGGGTTCGACAGTTAGCACTTGCATTTATTCCTCAAGCAACAGATGGAGTAGATCGTGCCATGGATGCAATGTCATCAAGCGATAGTGCTCCTGCCGATGTTTATTTTGTTTTGCAAGATTCTGAATATGTAATTAATGCAGTAAACTTTGATCTAGATAAAAAAATTCCAATTGGATTTAAAAACACTAAACAAGCTAATTTTAAAATAACAGTTTCAGAGATTGTTAATGTTCCTACTGTTAATGCCGTTTATTTGCACGACAAAATCAAAGATACCTATCATGATATCAAAAATAGTTTTCATGAAATGGTGTTGCCGGCTGGAAAAAATAATACACAATTTGAGATTACTTTTAAAGACAACAAAACATTAGGAGTAGATTCTAACGCAAAAGAGGACTTTATGGTCTACCAAAACAATCCTTCAAAAAGCTTAACAATAAGCAATCCAAACTCAATAGAATTAGCATCTTGCGGAATCTATGATGTGGCAGGAAAATTGATTTTTGTCCAAGATGATTTGGGTGATCAAGCAACTTTAACTTTTTCAACAGCCAGTTATGGAGATGGTATTTATATTGTGAAGTTGACTACAAAAGACAATAAAAATTTCGGCAAAAAAATAATTATCAAAAATTAATTTCAATAGCATACAAAATCTAAATGCAATCTGAGAAGGTTGCATTTTTTTATGCATTTTAGTTTTACCTTTGTATTAAAATCAAATATTTTGAATCAAAAAGTAGCGAAACTGTTCTCCAACTCCATTGAATTATACATCAAAAGAGAGGATTTGTTACATCCATTTGTTTCAGGAAATAAATTCAGGAAGTTAAAATATAATATTCTTGAAGCTAAGAAATTGCAAGAAAAGCAGTTGCTCACTTTTGGCGGTGCATTTTCAAATCATATTGCCGCAGTAGCATATGCAGGTTATGAAAATGGTTTTAAAACTATTGGTATTATTCGAGGGGATGAATTAGAGAACCAAACGGTTTTAAATCCCACATTAACGTTTGCAAAGAAATGCGGAATGGAATTTGAGTTTGTTTCAAGATCAGATTATCAGCATAAGAATGAACCAGAAAATCTAGCGAAATGGACCGAAAAATGGGGTGCTTTTTATTTGATTCCAGAGGGCGGAACAAATTCATTAGCCATACAAGGGTGTGAGGAAATACTAAATGAGGAGGATAGTTATTTTGATTATATCTGTTGCTCCGTTGGAACAGGGGGGACAATTTCAGGTATTATAAACAGTATTTTGCCTCATCAAAAAGTTTTAGGCTTTCCTGCTTTAAAAGGTGATTTTATGAAAGAGGAAATTCGTAATTTTGTAAATAATAATGCTTGGGAATTAAATACGGAGTATCATTTTGGGGGGTATGGCAAGGTAAATGATACTTTAGTTCAATTTATAAATCAATTTAATGTTGATTTTCAAATCCCACTAGATCCCATTTACACCGGTAAAATGGTTTATGGTGTTCTTGATTTGATGGAGAAAAATTATTTTCCCGAAAATTCGAAAATTTTAATGATCCATACAGGAGGTTTACAAGGTATTCAAGGCATGAATATCAAGTTAAAAAACAAACAATTACCAACTATTGATATACATGTTTAAAAAATATATAGTCTTGCTTGTAGTGCTAGTATTAGCAAGTTGTAATACGACTAAACCCGTTATTGTAACTAAAAAAAACACGCCAAGAGCAAGTGTTCCAACTGTTGTAAAGGGAAAACCCGAAACCTATAAACCAGCTAAAAAGACTGTTGCCAAAGTGCCAACAAAACCAAGCGTTGCGGTATCTCAAAAATCAAAAGCAACAGTACATAATGTACCAAAAGAAGTCATAGTTTCTACCTCTAAAACGGTTGTGACCAGTGATGTCATTGTGTTATACGTTTCAAAATTCAAGGATATTGCTATGGGAAACATGAGAAACTATGGCATTCCGGCGAGTATTATTTTGGCACAAGGAATCCTTGAATCTGGGGCAGGAAACGGTGATTTGGCCTTGAGTGCTAACAATCACTTCGGGATAAAATGCCATGTTGGTTGGACTGGAGAATCAGTCAATCATGATGATGATGCCTCTCAGGAATGTTTTAGAAAATATGAAAATCCATCAGAGTCTTTTAGAGATCATGCGTTGTTTTTAACTAGTAGAAACAGGTATGCTAAATTATTCGAAAATCAAAAAGGCGATTACAAGGCTTGGGCCAAAGGTTTAAGAGCTGCAGGTTACGCCACTGATCCTAAATATCCTGATAAATTAATTTCATATATAGAAAGATATAATTTGCATCAATATGATGATTTGGTTTTAGGGATCAATTCAAATATTAAAATTAAGGAAATCACCGATGAATTAAATATTTCTAATAAAAATTCAGTAGCTTGGAATTCTGATAGTTATGAAGTTCAAAAAGGAGATACTTTATATTCTATTGCGAAGAAATTTGCCTTACAAGTTGAGGATTTAAAACAAAAAAATAACCTCACTGATAATGCACTCGCTATTGGTCAGCGGTTAATTGTAAAATAAGTATAAACACATAATTAGTATTCATTAGATGTTATATAAAAGAAGTAGTCAGCTTTTTGCTGATGCAGAAAAAGTAATTCCTGGAGGTGTCAATTCTCCTGTTCGTGCCTTTAAAGCAGTAGGTGGTACACCTATTTTTGTAAAAAGTGCCAAAGGTGCATACCTGTATGATGAAGATGGAAATAAACTAATAGATTACATCAATTCATGGGGACCAATGGTTTTAGGCCATGCGTATGAGCCAGTCGTTGAAGCTGTAATTGAAAGAGCAAAATTAGGAACCTCTTTTGGGATGCCAACTGAGCTTGAAACCCAAATAGCTGCTTTGGCCATAAAAATGGTACCTAATATTGACAAAATTCGTTTTGTAAATTCAGGAACAGAAGCTTGTATGAGTGCTATCAGACTAGCGCGAGGTTATACTAAAAGAGATAAAATCATCAAATTTGCGGGTTGTTACCACGGACATTCGGATTCTTTTTTGATCCAAGCAGGAAGTGGCGCTATTACATTTGGTTCTCCTAATAGCCCTGGTGTTACCGCTGGAACGGCTAAGGATACCTTGCTTGCGCGATACAATGATTTAGATAATGTTGTGGAATTAATTACAGCAAATCCTAATGAAATTGCAGCCATAATTGTTGAACCTGTGGCGGGGAATATGGGTTGTATTCCACCTAAAGAAGGTTTTTTAGAGGGCTTACGCCAATTGTGTACAGATAATGGAATCCTACTTATTTTTGATGAGGTTATGACCGGTTTTAGACTTGCAGCAGGCGGAGTTCAAGAGCTTGTTGGGGTTACTTCAGATATTGTTTGTTTTGGAAAAGTTATTGGCGGAGGTTTACCTGTAGGTGCCTTTGCAGCACGTGCAGAAATTATGAATTATCTTGCGCCATTAGGTCCTGTTTACCAAGCCGGAACTTTGTCTGGAAATCCATTGGCTATGGCCGCAGGATTAGCCATGTTACAAGCCTTAGATGCAGATAGAGACGTGTTTAATCGATTAAAAGACAAAACAGCTTACTTAGCAGCAGGAATAGATAGAGTTTTGCGCAATAACAACGTGGTGTTTACAATAAATACCATTGGATCTATGATTTCAGTGCATTTTGATGAAAACGCAGTGGTAGATTTTCAAACAGCTGCAAAAGGAGACAATGAAACCTTTAAGAAATTCTTTCATGGCTTACTCCAAGAAGGAATTTACATAGCGCCTTCTGCGTATGAAACTTGGTTTATAACTGATGCGCTTACGTATGAAGATCTAGATTTTACCATTCAAGCCATCGATAAAGTGTCTAAAACTTTTTAAAAAAAGGATTGACGTAAAAAATATTTACATAAAAATGCCCCCAAAAAGTTAGATACTATTCGGGGGTATTTTTTATAAAATAATCATTTATTTTCTGTGAGACTCCATTCTATTTGCTTTTTTGCCATGCTGATACGCTAGTCTTTTAGCATCTCGTTGGTGTCTTTCTGTTCTTGAAGCATCCCATTTTTTAAACTGCTCGTTCGAAAGAATTTTTTTCATTCGTTCTTTCATCACAATTTGATTGTCTAACATTTGGTTTTTAAGCTCAAAACGCTCATCAGATGTCAGTTGTTTTTTTTCTGCTGTTTTGTTTGCTTTTCTATCAGCAAGCATCGCTTCACGTTTAGTGCTCTGTTCTGCAAGAAGTGAACTAATTTCTTTTTGTTGCGATGCATTGAGATCTAGTTCAAGAGTCATTTTCTTGACCTGTAAGACTCTCTTTTGTTCGGCACTCATGCGTTCCATTTTAGCGCTGTCAGTTTTTGTTTTTCTTTCTTGTGCTTGACTTGTTATTCCAAAAGCCAAAACCAATACAATCAATAATTTTTTCATTTTTTTAGTTTTAAGATGTATAGTTATAAGACAAATGCAAAACAAAAAAGTTTAGTCTTTAACAAAAGTTTAGCGGTAAGTGAATTGATTAAAGGAATTTTTTTCTTTCAATTTTATTTTTTTTATGATTTAACTTGTTGTTTGAAAGTTGTTTTTTAGAATAATTACAGAGTCATTCAATTTATTTTACATAAAATACACAAACAAAAAACGATTAATGTTAATTAAACATTTCTCTATTAATTATAAAGCGTTTCTGAAGGTTTTATTCTACTATAACTCTTAAATATTATTATAATGATTGTTATGTTTTAGTCCAAGAAAAAAATCAAGCTGATGTTCATTTACAGTAATTTATAATAATTTTTAGATCAAGAAAACCAAATTAAACTTCTTGTCGTACATAAATGCATAACTGAATAACTAAATATATAAAACGATGAAAAAGAAACAACTTAATTTAGGTTTTGCTTCCTTACTAGGAGCAGCAATTTTATCTCTAACAGCAATTTCATGTAATGATGATGATTCAAATAATTCTGATAGACCTGTAGAAGCAGTTGCGCCTGATGTAAATTTTACAGCTTTGGCAAGTAATAACACTATTATTACATATAACGCAAGTACATTGAGAGCGCCAATTGCTACAGTACCTATTGTTGGATTACCAACATCTGAAAGAATTGTGAGTATTGATTATAGACCAGCAACGGGACAATTGTACGGATTAGGTTCGTCAAGTCGCTTGTATTTTATCAATGAAAAAAGTGGAGTAGCAACAGCACTGGGGGTTACTTCTTTTGCGCCTGTAATTGCATCTGCTAATGCATCAATTAATTTTAATCCTACTGTTGATAGAATTAGATTGGTTACAGATTCTGGTCAAAATTTAAGATTACACCCAGAGTTAGGAACTGTTGTTGCTACAGATGGAGTTATTAATGGTGGTGTCAGCCCGAAAATTGGCGCCATTGCATACACTAACAGTATGGCGGGCGCTACAACAACCATGTTGTATGATGTTGATTTTGAGCAGGATAAATTATATTTACAAAATCCTCCTAATGATGGTGGATTACAATTTGTAGGTGATCTAGGAATAAACTTTGAAGGCGTGGGTGATATGGACATTTTACCTGATAATTCTTCCGCTTTAGCAGTAATCAACAATAATAATGTATCTTCTTTATTTACTATTGATTTAACAACGGGAAAAGCAGCTAACGTAGGGAAGTTTGCTGAGCAAATTGTAAGTATTGCTTTTAAAACAAATCCTATTGCTTATGCTACTACAAGTACTAATATGTTGTTTCGTTTTAACCCAACAACTGGTACTAATAATTCAGTTGCTCTAACAGGTTTAGCAACAAATGAATCTATCGTAGGACTTGATTTTAGACCTGCAAATGGTGGATTGTATGCTGTATCAAATCAAAGTAGACTTTTTACAGTGAATACAGCAAACGGTGCCTTAACTGTTGTAGGTTCTACATTTGGAACTGCGTTAATAGGAACTGCTTTTGGTTTTGATTTTAATCCTACTGTTGATAGAATACGTTTAGTAAGTAATACAGGTCAAAATTTACGTTTACATCCAGATTTAGGAACGGTTGCAGCAGTTGATGGAAATTTAAATCCTGGAACTCCAGCTGTTACTGCGGGTGCTTACACAAATAATGTAGCAGGTGCAACAACAACGGTTTTATTTGTAATAGACTCACAAACAGATACTCTTTTCCGTCAAGATCCACCTAATAACGGAACTCTTGTATCCATAGGAAGTTTAGGAATTAATGTAGATGCTGATAGTGGATTTGATATTGGAGGAAATAGTGCAACAGCATTTGCATTGCTTAAAGTAAATAACGTTACCTCTGTATACAGCATCAATCTTACTACAGGAGCTGCCACAAAAATCACAGATGTAAATGTTCAAGCTACTGCAATGGCTGTAGGTTTAGGTTTTTAATATTTAGTTAGTTTTGTTTTGAATTAGTAAGCCGACTCCTTGCAGGGAGTCGGCTTGTTTTTTTGATTACTTTTTATTTTAAAAATGCAATGCAAAACCAATGTTTAACTGGAACGTATTGTCATAAAACTGCTTGTGTGTTGCAAAATTATATCGTACTCCAGGTTCAATACTCACATTTTTTCCTAAAAATACAGCATAACCAATTTGAGTTCCTAAATACGTAGGATTTAAATCAGCTTGACCAAAACCGATGCCATTATACGAAAGTTCAACAGGAATCATGCCTTTGATATAATATTTAGCACCAACTTTGTAGGCAATTGGTTCACCTACACCATCTATTTCTCCATAACCCAATCCTAACTTTAAAGCTAGGTTGTCTTTTATAAAATAGCCACCTTCAGCGCCAATGTTAAAGGCGTTTACACCATTAGTATTGCTAAAATATAAAGCTGTAGAACCTACGTTGTTACCAAAACCTGTATTGGCTTCAATAAGCCACTTTCCTTTTAAGAGCTGACCGTCTTTTGCTTGTCCATTTGCAAATGCAAATGCGCATAATGCAAATAATGTTGTTGTAATTTTTTTCATATCTATTTTTTCCAGTAAAAGTAGAAATTAAACTTATTTACGTATGATTTTTAAGACAGATTTAACTTTCGTGTCTGCTTCGAAAAATACGTCAGCTAACTGCAAGTGTTTTTAATGCATCTGTTACACGTTTTACTTGAACTAACAAAATGTATAGTTGATGTTGTTTTTCTTTTTCTAAAAAGCACAAAATAAATGCTGTTTATAGCATTGAAAGCATGATATTTATCAGTTTTTAAACGGTTTTCTTTCGCGATTTTTGTGGTTTATATATAAAACTCATTTTAGCATGACTACACGTAAACCACTTCATACCTTTCATATCCCAGTTATGGGACTTGCTTATACGATTGATAGCCCGATACGAGTGGCTAAGTATGGAATTTCCTCCGTGATTTCAATTATGGATGATGAACTTATCGAAAAAATGAATGCTTTTTACAGTAAGAAATTCGATTTGCCGTATCAGGAAATTACCCAAAAAATACATGACTATCGGGCAGAACGTATTGCTTCTTATCTGAATTTGGTAGACAAAATCGTGAAGGAAAAATTCGAAAATTTCAAAACGGAATTATCCGAAAGTAAATCAGCTTTGGAAAATTATATCGCCATGCTTCCTAACAAATCAACGATTAAAGCGGGTCTACAAAACTTGATGCAGGACGGTTTTGCTTTTAAAGAAAATATCAAAAATTATCTGGAGAAAAATCTTTTCCCAGGTGATATTGATGTTAATATTATGACCAAATTAGATAAGGACAATTTTATCAAAGACGAACAATTGCCAATTGCTTTTAATGATGCACATGCTGCACTTCGCGGGTTTGTGAACAGTACGTTAGAATCTTCGGTTGTTTTATCGGCTGGTATGAATCCAAGATTATACAGCTATTTCGAAAGTTTTTCGGCTTTCTTTCCAGATAAAAATAATGCACCGAAAAAGAAAATTACACTAAAAGTGAGTGACTTTCGTTCTGCTATGATTCAAGGGAATTTTTTGGCTAAAAAAGGACTTTGGGTTTCTGAATATCGAATCGAATCAGGACTGAATTGTGGTGGACATGCTTTTGCTACCGAAGGCTATTTGTTGGGACCTATTCTGGAAGAATTCAAACAGAAAAAAGAGCAATTGATTCAATCTGCTCATGAGTTGATGGTGAAAGCGTTGGGGCAAAAAGAAATGCATGTTCCGGAACAACCTTTGGATTTAAAAATCACGGTTCAAGGCGGCGTAGGGACTGCTGAAGAACATGATTTCCTGTTGGAACATTATGAAATTGATTCTGTGGGTTGGGGTTCCCCGTTTTTATTGGTTCCTGAAGCCACTTCGGTTGATACACACACCAGAGCGCTATTGGCTAGAGCCAAGGAAGATGATTTATATTTAAGTCATATTTCGCCGTTGGGAATTCCTTTCAATACGTTGCGAGGAACGACGAATGAAAAATTAAAATTGAAACGAATTGAGGAAAGCAAAGCAGGAAGTTCGTGTCCAAAACGATTTTTGGCGTTAAGCAAAGAATACGATGCGAAAGGAATTTGTACATCTTCTAAGAAATACCAAGATTTAAAACTAGAAGAATTGCTACTCGAAAAAGATATTTTACCAGCAGAAGTTTTCGAAAAAAAGAAAAATAGCATTACGGAGAAAGCCTGTCTTTGTGTGGGTTTAGCCAATGCTTCGTATCTTGAAAATGACATTAAGATAAAAGGGCAGGCACAAGGCGTAATCATTTGTCCAGGACCCAATATGGCGTATTTTGATCAAGAAGTATCGCTGTCTAAAATGGTACAGCATATTTACGGAAACGCTTCTGTATTGACGGTTACTGATCGTCCAAATCTATTTGTGAAGGAGTTAAAAATGTATTTGGATTATCTGAAAAATGAAATTTCAGCGGTTACCGAAGAAATAACTTTGGGACAAATTAAAAAATGGAATTCGTTCAAAAATAATTTGCTAGAAGGGATTGAATACTATGAAGATTTATTTTCAAAAACTCCATTTTTCGAAAGCGCCAAATGTCAGATTCAGAGTCAACTTAATATTTGTAAAGTCGCACTAATTGCTATTGAGATTCCAAAATTAGTGACAGCGTAATAAAAACAGGCTTGAAATTTTCAAGTTTATTTTAAAAACAAAAAAAAAGAGCTTCAATTGAAGCTCTTTTTTTATAAATATAGTTTTAGAACAGACTTATTCTTTTAATCTACAAGATTTTACATCACCATCAACTACAACTTCGGTCATCCCTAATGAAGAAAGGTTTTTCATGGCTTTATCCCATTTTTTACCACTCAATTGAGATTGGATTTTCAACAAACCAAATTCCATTTGATTGTTATTTACTTGTAAAAGTGTTACAATTAATTTTTCGTCTTCTTCAAGCTCAATTTTAACTTGTTTTTTCTCAGGACGCATTTGTGGAAACAACAATACTTCTTGAATAGATGAATTATTGGTCAAGAACATCATTAAACGATCCATTCCAATTCCTAATCCAGATGTAGGAGGCATACCATATTCCAGTGCTCTCAAGAAATCTTCATCAATAGTACCGTTCGCTTCGTCATCACCTTTTTCTGCTAAGCGCATTTGGTCCTCAAAACGCTCTCTTTGATCAATAGGGTCATTCAATTCAGAATAGGCATTGGCAACTTCTTTACCACAAACCATTAATTCAAAACGTTCTGTAAGTTCTGGATTATCACGGTGTTGTTTACAAAGCGGAGACATTTCTTTTGGATAATCAGTAATAAACGTAGGTTGAATGTAGTTTCCTTCGCATTTAGCGCCAAAAATTTCATCAATTAATTTTCCTTTACCCATGGTTTTGTCCACATCAATGCCCATGCCTCTAGCTGCTTCAAACAATTCGGCCTCATTTTTACCAGAAATATCAAAACCAGTGAAGTGTTTGATAGAATCCGTCATGGTAACACGTGCATACGGTGCTTTAAAATTTACCGTATGTTCTCCAAAAATAGCTTCGCTAGTTCCGTTAACCGCTACTGCACAATGCTCTAGTAAGTTTTCGGTAAATTTCATCATCCAGTTGTAGTCTTTGTAGGCTACATATATTTCCATGGCAGTAAATTCTGGGTTATGCGTTCTATCCATTCCTTCATTACGAAAGTTTTTAGAGAATTCATAAACCCCATCAAATCCACCAACAATCAATCTTTTTAAATACAATTCATTTGCAATACGCATGTAAAGCGGAATGTCAAGTGAGTTGTGGTGTGTAATAAACGGTCTAGCCGCAGCGCCACCAGGAATAGGCTGTAAAACAGGAGTTTCAACCTCAAGGTATCCTTTATCATTAAAAAAAGAACGCATGGCGTTAAACAATTTAGTTCTTTTGATAAAAGTAGCTTTTACATGATCATTAACAGTCAAATCTACATAACGTCTGCGGTATCTTTGTTCAGGATCTGCAAAGGCATCGTAAGTTTTTCCGTCAGCATCTGTTTTTACAACTGGTAATGGTTTTAGAGCTTTAGATAGAACACTGAGTTCATGAACATGCACCGATATTTCACCTACTTGTGTCTTAAAAACCGTACCGCGCACACCAATAAAATCTCCAATATCCAATAATTTTTTGAAAACAACATTGTACATCGTTTTCTCCTCATCATTTGAAATATCATCACGAGAAATATATACTTGTATACGTCCTTCGGCATCTTTCAATTCAGCAAATGAAGCTTTCCCCATAATGCGTTTTCCCATCAATCTACCTGCTAAAACTACCTCTTTGCCTTCGTATTTTTCAAAGTCAGCAAGGATTTCGCTAGAGTAAACTGTTGTAACAAATTCTGCTGCAGGATAAGGCTCAATGCCTAGGTTTCGCAATTCTGTGAGTGCCTCTCTACGTAATATTTCTTGTTCAGATAATGCCATTATATGCTGTTTTTAAGTCTGCAAAGATACTATTTAAGTTTTAAAAATTAAAGTTTATCAAGGCCCCTTTTTTTTCTTTTTTGATGCACACAATCACCTTTCAATTGACGCCTATTCCTGCTATTCGCTCTATCTTTTTTTCTTGCAAAAACAAGAAAAAAAGGATGCCACTGCTATCAGGGCAATACTAGAAAATATATTTTTTCAGCAGTCTAAAAGTAGTATAATTCATGTATATTTGCTTTCAATTTTATCACCGTAGCTCTTATGAAAAAATTCTTAGGTTTAATAAGCCTCATTTTATTGACAAGTTGTCAAATTACCGAAACACTTACTATAAATGGCGACGGATCGGGTAAAATAACTCAAGAAGTTTTAAGAGATGAGCAAAGCTACCAATTGTTAATGGGAGAGGAATATTCTAAAGAAGAAGAATACCAAGATACTACCTATGTTTTTAAGGATGTCATCGCTAAAAACCAAGAAACTTTTTCGAGACTAACAAAATTTGAAAAAGAGGTTTTCGGAAAATTCAATCCAGTAACGGTTTATATAAAAAAGAGTTCAATCGAAAAACATTTCAAAACTACTTTTACGCAAGAATTTAAGGCGGTTGAAGAAGTGGCCGACCTTTTAAAAACCGAAAATTATGTAAGTGATATCATTCACAATTATGCATTGGCTGCCGAGGAACATTATTTTAGTGTACAATATAGCTATGATGATAAAATTTTTAAACGAATTGTTAAAATCACAGATCCAGAAAGACTTAAATCGGAGCAAGCAAGAGTAGAGGCTAACAAAAAACATTACGCTTCATTAAAACTAGTAGAAAATTTTGTGCTCAAATACCAGTTTCCATTAAAAATAAAATCGGTTTCAAACCCAAATGCTAAAATTAGTTCTGATCAAAAATCATTGCAATTAGATTTTAAAATTACAGATTGTCTATACAATCCAGACAGTACTAACTTAGAGGTGGTTTTGGAGTAATAATGAGTTCGGATTCTTTTGTAAAGAGTTTGTATATTTGAACAAAAAAAAATATGAAAAGAATAGTAGTATTTCTTTTGATTCTCATTTCAATAGTGAGTTGTACCATAAAAGAGAAAATGGTAATAAATGAAAACGGTTCAGGAACATTTTCGTATGGATTTGATATGGCTGCTCTATTAAAAATGGGAGGGCCAAAAAGTGACTCTGCAAAAGTTCCTAAAAATGTAGATACTGTTTTTACATTCAAGGAAATGTTTTCAAAAATGAGTGACAGCATTGGTAAACTCTCTATGGTAGAAAAAGAACAGTTAAAATTGCTTGAGGATTTTAAAATTAATTTAAAAGTCAATGAAGAAAAACAGCTGTTTGAATACAATATGGCATTTGATTTTGCGTCTTTAGATAGCTTGAAAAATATGGTGTCTCCTCTAAAAAGTGCTGAGGTATTATCATTATCAGATAAAAGGTTAGGAGGTAAGGTTTCTAAAAAATCAGAGGACGAGAATGATTTTAGAACTTCGTTTGCTTATGATGGTGCTAGTTTTGAAAAGAAAGTATTAGATAAAAATAATAAAGAAATAAAAAATTCAACTTCTGTTGCTAAGAGTAAAAAAAAGAGTGCTAAAAAAGAAGCTGATGATGAATTCTCAAAAAAAATGCAGGATATGTTTAAGGAATGTAAATATTCTTTAGAATATCATTTCCCCAAAAAGATAAAAAGCATCTCATTAAAGGACGCTAAGATTTCAGAGGATAAAAAAAGCTTTGTGGTTGAGATTCCTATAGAAAACTTAAAAGCGAATAGTGATCAACTAGGATTTAAAGTGCTGTTTGAAAATTAAATAAAATGAATAAAAAAATCCAACTTCAAGATCTAGGAAATAAAGATTACAAAGCAACTTGGGAATACCAGGAAGAATTGTTCAAGGGTATTGTAGATTTAAAAATTCAGAATCGTCGAGAGGAACTTGAATTGGCAACACCTAATTATTTTCTTTTTGTAGAGCATCCGCATGTATATACACTTGGTAAAAGTGGTGACTTGACTAACTTGCTTTTATCTGAAAAGCAACTGGAAGCCAAAGGTGCTACTTTTTATAAAATTAATAGAGGCGGTGACATTACCTATCACGGACCAGGACAAATAGTAGGCTACCCAATTATCGATTTAGAAAATTTTTTCACAGACATTCATAAGTATCTTCGTTTATTAGAAGAATCAATTATTCTTACACTACAAGAATATGGTCTTGCCTGCGGCCGTAGCGAAGGAGAGACTGGTGTTTGGCTTGGTGTAGGAACACCATTTGCCAGAAAAATATGTGCCATGGGTGTTCGAGCATCGCGATGGGTTACCATGCATGGGTTTGCATTGAATGTAAATGTGGACTTAGGTTATTTTGACAATATTATTCCTTGTGGTATAAAAGGAAAAGCTGTGACTTCACTAAATGTGGAGCTAGGAGTAAAAGAAGTGAATGAAAGTGAAGTAAAAGAAAAAATCCTGCATCATTTTAAAAATCTTTTTGAATGTACTTTGGTTAAAGAATAAACTTTAATAAGTTTATAGACTTATTTTCTAATTTATAAAAAGGTATAGATGAACTCAAGTCTATTTTTCAATTGTCAACTTTTTTGTCTTAAATGAAACTTTTTTTTTGATTATATATATAGGTAGAATTTTTCATGAAATATATAACTTCATATAGGCTTCATTGAAAGTTTTAAAAAAGTATAATTATAGTAATTTGATTGGCCATTTTATAAATTAAGCTTTAATTGTTCAGGTAGAAGTTTAAAACTCAAACGATGGTATTTTGTGATACCATATTTTTTTATCGCCTCTCTATGGTCTTTAGTGGGGTATCCTTTATTTTTATTCCAGTTATACATAGGAAATTCTTCATGAATACGGTTCATGTATTCATCCCGATACGTTTTGGCTAATATTGAAGCAGCAGCTATACTTTGGTACTTTGCATCACCTTTAATAATACAGGCACTAGGTGTTGTGGTTAATATTTCAATTTCAGTTTCACTGAAAAGTAAACCGCCGCGATTTTTAATTCCAGTTTTAGGTAAAAAAGGAGAATTGCCATCTATAATTACGGATAAAGGTTTTGGATTTAATTTTAATACGCATTCCTGCATGGCTTTTATTGATGCATTCAAAATATTAATTTCGTCAATAATTAAAGGTTCAAGATGTGTTACAGCATAGGACAGCGCTTTTTCTTCAATAATAGGTCTTAACTCATTTCTATTTTTAGCGGATAATTTTTTACTATCGTTCAACAAAGGAATAGTGCAGTTTTCAGGAAGTATCACCGCGGCTGCTGTAACTGGCCCAGCTAAACAGCCTCTACCGGCTTCGTCAGCTCCAGCTTCTAAAGATGACTTATAGTAATGAGATAATAGCATTGTATTTTTTACTCAAAATTAAGATTAAATTGAAGGATTGTGATTTTTTCAGGTAAGATGTTTTTGTAATATTCAGAAGTTTTAAATTAAATGTAACATGATTTGTGTTAAATTTTCTAAAAATTTGGTTTTTTAAGAATTTATTATGATTTTTGTTACATAACTAAATCAAAACATATTTAATATGAGATCAAAATTTAAATGGATTTTTACGCTTTTACTAGCGTTCTCTATGCAGTTTTCTTTTGCGCAAGAAAGAACTATCTCGGGTATAGTATCAGATGCAACTGGTCCAATCCCTGGGGCGAATGTTCTTGTAAAAGGAACGAGAAATGGTGTTCAAACGGACTTAGCTGGTAAGTATGCCATTAAAGCAAGTATTGGTCAGACGTTGGTTTTTTCATTTATTGGTATGAAAGAAGTTGCAGTGTCTGTTACAGGATCATCAACAGTTAACATTAAACTTGTTGAAGCTGATAATGCTTTGGAAGAAGTGGTAGTTACATCTTTTGGTATAAAGAGAGATCGTAAATCACTAGGGTATTCGACTACAAAAATTGATGCTACACAATTAACAGCTGCAAGAGCAACAAACGTAACTAACCAACTTGTTGGTAAAGTACCAGGTGTGCGTGTGTCAGGTTCTGGTGGAGCATTTACGGGGTCAAGTGTTATTATTCGTGGTTTTACTACTTTTACTGGAAGTAACCAACCTTTATATGTAATTGATGGTGTTCCAATTGACAATAGTGGTGGTGCTACAGAATTACAAAGAGGTTCATCTTCTTCAAATAGAGCGATTGATATCAATCCTGAAGATATTGAAAATATTGTCGTACTTAAAGATGCAGCTTCTACAGCATTGTATGGTTCTAGAGGGGCTTCTGGTGTAATTTCTATAACTACTAAAAAAGGTAAAAAGGGAGAAAGATCTTCTATTACTTTTAATACAAGTTTCAATGCAGGTACAGTAAATCGTTTGCCTGATTATCAGAATGAATATGCACAAGGTTTAAATGGTACTTTAACACCAACACAAATCGGTAACGTAAATAGTCCTGGTGGAGGAGTTACAACATCTTGGGGGCCTAGAATAGCTGGACAAACCATTACGAATTCATTTGGTCAACCAGAAATTCTTAAAGCTTACAAAAATAATGTTAGAGATATCTTTAAACAATCATACAATATCCAGAACAACTTAAGTTTTAGTGGTGGTTCAGAGAAATCTTCATACCGAATTGCTTATGGAAATACAGAGGAAACGTATGTGTTGGATAATAATAAATTAGTTCGTAACAACTTAACGTTTACGGGTACAACTGATGTTTCTGATAGATTTACTGTTGGTGCTTCATTTACTTACACGAACACTTCATCTGAGAGAACACTTCAAGGGAATCAATTATCAAACCCATTGTTTAGAGCTTATTTTACACCAAGATCTTACAACTTAACTGGATTGCCTTTTGAAAATGCAACAGGTCAACAATTGTATTTTGCAGGTGAGGATAATCCATACTGGAGTATTAAAAACAATACTTACAACGATAAAGTGAACAGAATTTTAGGGAACTTTAATGCAAAGTATGAATTTACATCTTGGTTAAGTGCTGATTTTAAAATCGGTACTGATTTTTATAACCTAACAAGTAAAGGTTTTGATCAAATAGGAAACAGAGGTGGAGGATTTACTGGATCAAGTGGTGCTAGAGTAGGTGGTATTGTTGACAGAGTAAATAACGTACACAATGTGAATTCATATTTTACTTTGAATGCGAATAAAAAAATTAATGATTTTACATTCTCAGGTACATTAGGTAATGAAATCAACAGTAATTACAGCTATGCTTCAAATGTATTTGGATACAGTTTAACTGTTCCAGGTTTTAGAAATATAAAAAATGCTACAACTTACTTACCTGAAACGGGTATGACAAGCTCTAAAATATATGGAGTTTTTGGAGATGTGGCTGTTGAGTATAGAAATTTTCTTTCGGTTAACGTAAAAGCAAGAAATGACTGGTCATCTACTTTAGCGCCAGCTAACAATTCTATTTTCTACCCAGCCATTTCAGGTAGTTTTGTCTTAACTGAAGCTTTCCCTGGAATTAAATTAAATAATAAAATTAATTTAATAAAATTTAGAGCTAGTGCAGGAGAAGTAGGTAAAGGAGCGCCAGCTTATAGTACTGATTCTTACTATGTACAAGGATTAGCTTCTGATGGTTTTGGCCCTCAAATTACTTTTCCATACAATGGTTTGGCAGGTTTTACATTAGGTAATGGTGCTGGAAATGCGGATATTACTCCAGAGTTTACAAGAGAGGTTTCTTTTGGAGCTGAGTTTGGATTTTTCAATAATAGGTTGACTATTGATGCAACTAGCTACAACCGTAATACTCGTAATGTAATTTTGAGTGTTCCAGTTTCTGCTGGTTCAGGTGTAACTTCTGTTTTAAGAAATGCAGGAAGACTTTCTACAAAAGGTGTTGAATTAATGGTTTCTGGTACTCCAATTAAATCTAAGAATTTTTCATGGGATATTGGTGTAAATTACACTCAATTCAAATCTATGGTTGAGGAATTGGCGCCAGGAGTTTCTAATATATTCTTAGGTGGATTTACGACTCCTAATATCAGACTTGTTGCTGGTGATGAATATGGACAAATTTACGGTTCAGCATATCAAAGAGATGCTGCTGGGAATCTATTAATTAATCCTACTACAGGCTTACCTTTGGCCACACCTGATGTTAAGAAAATTGGTAATCCAAACCCGAAATTTACAATGGGTATTACTAATAATTTCACAGTTAAAAACTTTAACTTATACGTATTGTTAGATATTAAAGAGGGTGGGGATCAATATTCAAGAAATATTGCTGACGTTCAAAGAAATGGTGTTGCAATTGAAACAGCTGAGTTCAATAGATTTGAAGCTGATGGAGTAACTCCTTCTAAGCCGTATACCTACCAAGGTGTATATGCATCAGGTGCTAATGCAGGTCAACCTAATACAACTGCTGTAACAACACAAAATTATTTTGGTAACACAGGTAAATATGTTGCTGCAGAAGGTTTTATTTATGATACATCTTGGTTCAGAGTAAGAGAGGTTTCTCTTTCTTATAAATTAAGTTCTAAACTTTTAGATAAAACTCCTTTCAAACAATTTGAAGTTGGTGCTTTTGGTAGAAATTTATTCTTACATGCTCCGAATTATCCACACTTTGATCCTGAGCAAAATGCTTTGGGTATTAGTAATGCACAAGGATTAGAATTTAACTCATTGCCAAATACAAGAACAATTGGTGTGAATCTTAAAGTAGTACTTTAATAATAAATTAGAAATATGAAAAATATAAAAGTTTCAATAATTGCTTCGTTATTTTTAGCTGCATTTGTTTCAAGCAGTTGTGAATTTGGAGACATAAATCAAGATAGAGACAATATCTTAACTGCGCCTATTAATCAGCAATTAACTTCATTGACTGTGAATGTTGGTTTTTTTGCTGGAAGTGATTTAAACAGATTTTCGTCATTAATTACCCAGCAATTTTCAGGTCAAAGTACTGGTGCTTTAAATCAAACTCAGTTATATGAATCGTTCCAAATTTCTGGTGCTGATCAAAATAATGCTTGGTCAAGTTTATATGCTACAATATTAAACGATGCTGAAAACATTATTACAAATGCTAAAGCTACTAATAGCCCGCACTATTCAGGTGTTGCAAAGATTATGAAAGCATATTCATATCAAGTTGCAGTTGATACTTGGGGTAAAATTCCTTTTTCAGACACTCAAAAATTAGCTGCAAACACAAAGCCTAAATACGATTCTGATGAAGAAATTTATACAGGTATCGTTAAGCTTTTGGATGAAGGTATTGCAGAAGTTAATGCTACTACTTCCAATATTTCTCCAGGTACAAATAGTACTATTTTTCCAGGTGCTTTTTCTTCAACGAAAAATAATTGGATAAAACTTGCTAATACTTTAAAGTTGAGAATTTACATTCACTACAGTGAAAAAAATCCAACTTTTGCAAAATCTAGTATTGATCAATTAGTAGGTTCTGGTGCGCCACTTTTTACTAGCAATGCTGATAACTTTCAAATGAACTTTTTAGATGCTGCAAATGCTAGAAACCCAATCGATCAGTTTGAAACTGCTAGAGTTGGTCAACTAGTTGTTAATGCGCGTTTGGTTAATATCATGAATGGTAAAACTGATCCACGTAGACAATTCTTTTTCACTCAATTCCCAGCTGGTTCTGGAAATTATGTGGGAGCTGTTTCTGGAGCTCCAGCTGCAGCAAATAGTTATTCAAAGTTCCATACATATTTAAGAGGTGCTTTCTTAACAGCAGCCTACTCAGGAGCTGCTCCTATTAGAATGTTAACTTTTGCAGAATATAACTTTATTAGAGCTGAAGCTGCTTTAAGATTTGCTTCACCAGGTAATGCAGATACTTTTTTTAGAGCAGGTATAACGGCTTCTATGGAATCAGCGGGTGTAAGTGCTACAGATATCACAACTTATTTAGCTGCAAATGGTACTTTAACAGGTACTAATGCTCAAAAATTAGAGCAAATTATTACTGAAAAGTATGTAGCTAATTATGGAGTGCTTTTAGAGCCATGGACGGACTGGAGAAGAACAGGATATCCAGCTCTTACACTTCCTTCTAATGCAGTTACAACTGCTATTCCAAGATCTTTATTTTACCCACAGACTGAAATTGATCTAAATTCTGAAAATGTGAAGCAAAAAGCAGATATGAATGTGAAAGTGTTCTGGGATACTAGACAATAAATAAATTACTTTTTTGAAAACCTTCTCTAAATGAGAAGGTTTTTTTTTGCATTACTATTTTTTTTATCAATTTTCTATTTGATACAAATATTCCTAAATAAATTTCTTTTAGTTGTTTTTCTGTGATTTGTATTGATTTTTTAACAATTTTTAGATGTAAATTTTCTTAATTTAGCACTTTACTTTTTTATTTATCTAATTATGAAAAAAAATACTATTAAATCACTCTTTTTTGTTTCACTTTTATTTGGTTCTTCAATTATTTATGCACAAAACGTTAAAAACCGTGATGCGATTTTAAAACAATCAAATATTTCTAATCTTCATCGTTTAAAAAATCATTTTGCAAAAGAACATTCTGAGAAGTATGCTAAGACTTTAAGTTTAGCAAAACTTAATGGATGGCCGATTAGTTTTGTTACCCCTGAGGGTAATTTTGCTGAAATCAAAGAAATTACTGATTCAGGATTTCCTCTATACCGTGAGACAAAAAATGTGGGTTCTGCTTTTACGTCTCGTGCTAATAAACTGCAGCCTAATGGCGGCTTGGGATTAAATCTTACAGGTGAAGGTTTATTTGTTGCTGTATGGGATCAGGATAATGCTACGATTGGTCATGAAGATTTTGGAGGACGAGCTTTTATTTATGACAACAATACAAGTCCTACTTCATATCATTCCTCACACGTTACGGGTACAATGATCAGCTCAGGAGTTAACTCTCCTAATGGATCTGGTAGAGGCATGGCCTATAAAGCCTTTGCTTATGTAAGTAACTGGACTCGTGATATTGAAGAGATGACTGAATTGGCAATGAATAACGGATTGCTACTTTCTAATCATTCCTATGGACTTGCAGCATCTAATGCTAATTTTCCTGAATTTATCTTTGGCGCTTATAGGTCAGACTCAAGAGATTTAGACCAAATTACTTTTGAGGCTCCTTATTACCAGCCAGTAATAGCAGCAGGAAATGATCGAAATAAAGCTCCAAGCATCAATGGTGCTAAAGACGGTTATGATTTATTAACTGATTTTAGCACGGCCAAAAACGCAATAGTAGTTGCAGCTGTAGAAGGTTTGAGTACATCAGGTTATGTAGACCCGAGTAGTGTTGTAATGTCTAATTTTAGCAGCTGGGGTCCTACAGATGATAATCGCGTTAAACCGGATATTTCAACTAAGGGGGTTAATGTTTTCTCAACAACTAACGCAGCAGGAAATAAAGGGTATGGTACTATTTCTGGGACATCTATGGCTGCACCTGGTGTTACAGGAACTTTATTGTTGTTGCAAGAACATTTTAATAATTTGTCACGAAATTTTATGAGATCTGCAACTTTAAGAGGTCTTATGGTTCATAGTGCTGATGAAGCAGGTGAAGCAGATGGTCCAGATCCAAAGTTTGGGTGGGGTTTATTGAACGCTGAAAAAGCGGCTGTATTAATATCAAATGCATTCGTCACAAACAAGAAAGTACTTATAGAGGAATTTGATTCAAGATCAACTGTTTTTCAACAAGGAAATACAATTACAAGAGTAGTAAAGTCTAATGGTAGCGAGCCTCTTATGGCAACTATATCATGGACAGATAGAGCAGGTTTTACAAATACAGGTACTGTAGATTTAAAAACTCCTGTGTTAGTGAATGATCTTGATATAAGAATAACAAGAAATAATGATGTTTTTTTACCTTGGCGTTTGAATGACGATAAATCACAACCTGCCATCAAAGCAGATAACACTGTTGATAATGTTGAAAAGATAGAGATAAAAAATCCTTCCAATGATTTTTATACTGTTACAGTTAGTCATAAAGGAAACTTGGTTGGTGGTAGTCAAGATTTTTCATTAATTATATCAGGTGTTGAGGAAAATACTTTAAATGTTACAGAATCAAATTTTAAGTCTTTAAATGTATGGCCTAATCCAATGAACGATATAGTCAATGTTGCTTTTGAATCAGAATCAAATGAATCTATAACTTTTGAAATTTATGACATATTAGGAAAACTTCAATTAGTTAAGAAAATGGATGACAAAAGTGTATTAAATTATACTTCTGTTAACGTTGAGTCATTAGAAAAAGGAATTTATTTGTTTGTAGTTAAACAAGGTGTGAAGCAATCCATATGGAAAATCGTTAAAAATTAATTTTTTTAAAGTAAAACCATACAATATTTAAATATTCATGGATTTTAACAATCTATTACGGACTTCGAACGTTATTTAATATATTATTAATATTAACTATTAAAAGTTTGTTAATTAATAATTAATTAATAGTTTTGTCTTTTAACAAACTCAAAAAAAAAATTTATGAAATCAAAGTTTACTTGGATTATGACGCTATGTTTAGCGTTCTTTATTCAGTTTTCCTTTGCGCAAGAGAAAACTGTTTCGGGTACTGTTACATCAAAAGCCGATCAAATGACTATGCCAGGGGTAAATGTTGTGGTACAAGGTACAAAACGCGGTGTTCAAACTGATTTTAACGGAGGCTATGCTATAAAGGCATCTGTTGGTGAAAGATTAGTTTTTTCTATCGTAGGCTCTAAGACTGTTACAGTTGTTGTAGGTGGTCAAACCAGAGTAAATGTGCAATTAGAGGACGATAACATGGTTCTAGAAAATGTAATTGTTGAAGGTTACAACGTTACAAAAACAAAAGCAAAATCAAATGTTGCTTCGGTTACAGTAAGCGCACAAACAATTGAAGGAAGACCTAATGCTTCTTTCATTCAAACATTGCAAGCACAAGTAGCTGGTTTGAATATTACTTCAGGTACAGGGCAGCCAGGTGGAAATAGCCAGGTTATTATCAGGGGTACAGGATCTATTAATGGTAAAGTTGAACCTTTATTCGTTATTGATGGTATTCCATTGAATAACGACAACTTTAGAAGTATCAACCCAGATGATATTGAATCTGTATCTGTATTAAAAGATGCAGGAGCTACATCTATTTACGGAAATAGAGGTGCAAATGGTGTTATCATTGTTAAAACTAAAAAAGGAAATTTTGATTCTCCTTTAAGTGTTAAGTACACATCTACAACTGGTTTTTCTACTTTGCAAAAAACAGATTACAACTTGATGAATGCACAAGAGCTCCTTACAACAGAGCGTGCATTTGGTAGAGGTAGAGGTTTTACAAGAGGTCCTGGTGGGGGTCCAATGACAGATGCTCAAATTGCAGCTGCTCCAAACACCAACTGGAATAAATATTTCTTTAGAACTGGTGTAACTCAAAACCACGTAGTAAGTATATCAGGTGGTGGTAAAAATGCTACATCTTTTACATCGTTAGGTTATTTTGATCAACAAGGTATTTTGAAGGGATCTGATTTAAAAAGATTCAGTTTCAGAAATAATCTTACAGGAAAGTCTAATAACGATAAGTTTGCTTATGCTACAACAACTTCTCTTAATTTTTCTAGAAGAAACGAAGCAAATGCAATTGGAACAGGTGGGGTAAATCAAAACTATGTTTTAGGTGCTAACAATAGTGCTCCTTACATTTCACCAAATGAATACAGTACTAGTCAACAATTGTTGGCAGATTATAACGCTCAAGGTGGTACATTGTTATTGACTCCTTTATTCTTAATTGACAAACTTAAAACTTTCCAGAATAGATTAGATGAATTAAAAGGTCTTGTAAATCTTGATGGTTCTTATAAGATTACTAGAGATTTAACTTTAGGAACAGCCTTAGGTTTAGATTATACTCAGGGGAATTCTTATACTTGGCAGAGTCCAACAGCATTTAATACTTTGCTTTTTAGTGCTGCTGCAACTGCTCCAGATACTGAAAATCAATTTTTTGAAAGAGATTTAGCGTTATCATCAACAACGCGTCTAAATTTCAACCGTTCTTTTAATGAAAAACACACGATTAATGCAGGCGCCTATTTAGAGTATATTAAGTCGAATAGAAATGCATTTACATTCACACAAAGAGGTTTAAATCCAAAAACTACTTCTCCCGGAGCTGGTACAGGATATATCCTTGATGGTCCAGCCGATGATAGAAACGTTCCTACAGTATCTGCTTCACGTGCAGTGACAGGATTGTTGTCTTATTTTGGAAATGTTGATTACGATTACGATAGTAAATATGGTTTTGGAGCTTCTATTCGTAGAGATGCATCATCAAGATTTGCTGAAGACTACAGATGGGGTACTTTTTATTCTTTAAGCGGACGTTGGAATATTGACAAAGAAGCATTCATGCAAGGTTCTGTCTTCAACGGATTAAAATTAAGAGGTTCTTATGGTACTTCTGGAAATCAAGATATTTCAAATGGGGTATATCTTGCATTAAATAATACAAGAGAATTGTACACTACAGGGACGGGTTATAATGGAACACAATCTTTTATATTAAGTCAATTAGCTGTTCCAGATTTGCAATGGGAAACTACGGCTCAAGCTAACGTAGGTGTTGATTTTGAAATTTTCAAAAGTAGATTGAGAGGTTCATTCGATGTATATCGTAAAAAAACAACTGATTTGTTTTTAAGTGTTCCACTTTCAGGTGTAAATGCAACTACAGGGATTAGTAAAAACTTTGGAGCCCTTAAAAATGAGGGAGTTGAAGCTACTTTAAACTATGATTTATTTAAGGCAGATAAAGCTGGAGATTTTAATATGACATTAAATTTTAATGGTTCATATAATAAAAATACAATTTTGGATGTTGCAGGTACAACAGGTGTAATTGATAACACTACAACTGTAATTCAAGAAGGTAGAACTATTGATGAATTTTTCTTAACTAGATATGCTGGTGTGAACCCTGCAAATGGTAACTTATTGTTCTTGACTGCATCTGGACAAGTAACAGAAAATCCAAACATTACAGGTGATAGAGTTCTTACTGGTAAATCACGTATACCGTTGTATCAAGGAGGTTTTGGTTTTAATACCAAATACAAAGGGTTCTATTTTGATACTAACTTTTCTTTTGCTGCTGAAGTATACAGAATTGACTTTGATTTACAAGGTCTACAAAATCCAACTAATAACATTGGTGTATTCAATGTGTCTGCAGATTTGTTGAATGCATGGACGCCAACGAATAGAGTTACTGATATTCCGTCTTTAAAAGCTACAAATTATGCTGCGCAAAATAACTCTGATAGATATTTAGTGGATGCTTCTTATGTTAGATTAAGATTCGCTTCATTTGGATATGATGTACCTAAAAAACAAATTGAGAAAACACCGTTTAAATCGGTAAGAATTTTTGTTCAAGGTGAAAACTTAGTTACATTCACGAAATGGAGAGGTTGGGATGCTGAAAGCCCACGTACTGCTGATCAATATCAATACCCTACCCCGAAATTATTTTCTGTAGGATTACAATTAGAATTTTAATAAAAAAAGATATGAAAAAGATTAATTTTATTTTAATAGCATTAATAGTGACGGTCTTTTCATCTTGTGATGATGCACTAGAGATTGTTCAACCAGGAGAATTAGGCCCGAATGTTACTTTTCAAACAGTAGGTGATTTACAATTAGGACTTAATGGAGTTTATGCTGCAATCGCAGGAGAAAATCCAATTGCCTTTAGTACTGTTTTTACTGATGAAGTTGCCATTGGTTTTGCAAATGGTGGCCAAGGTTTAAATGGTGGGGAGTATGTGTTTAATTTGAATGCTGCTTCTGCTGATGCTGCTAACATTTGGCTTAGTAATTATTCATTGATAAACAGAGCTAACAGAGTAATTGCAGGTGCTAAATTAGTAACACCAACTGCTGCAAATCTTGCTACTTACAATGACATTGTAGCGCAAGCTCATATTATTAGAGCTTGGGGACACTTTGTTTTATTAAGCCACTTTTCTACTGACTTAACTAGTGACTCTGCTTTAGGAGTAATTAAGCTTGATTTTGTACCTACAGTACTGGATCAATTGCCTAGAAATACAAATGGTGAAGTTTTTGCTTTGATTAATGAAGATTTGAATTTTGCATCTTCATTGAATGCGTCATCTAATACTAATACTACACGTACTTTTGTATCAACTGATTTTGTAAAAGCATTTAAAGCTAGAATGGCAGCTTACAGAGGAAAATATAGCGAAGTTACTACATTGGCGGATGAATTAATTACGAAATATCCTTTGACGCCAAGATCTGCAACTATTGCAACTGAAGCAACTTCATTGTATTTGAATATTTGGTCTGATGTTGCAATTCCAACTGCAACTCAAAATGAAGTTATTTTTAAATTGGAGCGTGTTCCAGGAAACCGATTAATCAATGCTACTTGGGCTTCTGTAAACAGTACCGTGAATGGTTCTCCTTTTTATGAAATGAGTACTAGATTGTATAATTTATTGAACAATACTAATGACATTAGAAGGCGTGCATTTTTAAGTCCATCTTCAGATCCAGCAGGTGGAAGAATTGTCATTGGTAAATATCCAGGTTCTGGAGGTATTGTACAGTTAAATGATATTAAGATTTTTAGAACTGCGGAAATGTATTTTTTAAAGGCTGAAGCTCTAGCTGAGGCTGATAATTATGTTGGTGTTGCTGCACAATTGCAAGCTGTTACAAATGCTCGTTTTGTTGCAGGTACTGCTCCTGTAATTCCTGTGCCAGCAAACAAACAAGCTGCTTTTGCTCAAATTCTAAATCAACGTAGAATAGAACTGTGTTTTGAAGGTCATCGTTATTTAGATTTGAAACGTTTAGGTGTTAAGGCTGGTGTTACCATTGATAGAGCGCCTGAGGATTGTTCTGCTTTTAATGCTTGTTCTATTCCAAGTAATGATTTTAGATTTACAATGCCAATTCCTTTCCAAGAATTAGCTGCTAATACAGGTATTAAAAATCAACAAAATCCAGGTTACTAATTAATTAATTTAATCAATCATGAAAAAGTATATTTTAAAAATAGCTGCATTTGCTCTAGTTATTGGGTTATTTGCAAGTTGTGAAAAAGAGACTGTTGAGTTTGATAACGTGAACGGTCAACAAGGTATTCAGTTTACCACAAGGAGTTACAACATTACTGTTCCACCAGAGGGAACTAAAGTTACTATTCCTGTATCTGTAACTACAGTTTCAACTGCTTCTAGAACTTTTCAAGCTGTTGCAGATGCAAAATCTACTGGAGCTGCTGCTTCTTACAAAATTGGAGTTGCTACTATTCCTGCGGGTTCTTATGAAGGAACTTTAGATGTAGATTTGAATACTGTTTCATTACAAGACGGTATTGCTTATTCTCTACTTGTGAAATTAGTTGCTCCAGCAGGAGGTTCAGCATTTAATGAAGTTGCTACAATTAATTATAACAAAAAAGTTGTTTGTAATAATGTTGTTTTAACTGTAACTACAGATGCGTATGCAGAAGAAACTTCTTGGAAAATCAAAAATGCTGCTGGTGTAGTTGTTGCATCAATCCCTCCTGGAACTTATGGACCTGCTTCATCTGCGGCTAGTAGAGGAAAAGTTTATACCCATAACATTAACTTGCCAAACGGTAAGTATACTCTTATTATGGAAGATGTTTATTGTGATGGTCAAGCAGACGGTGTTTATGAGGGTAGTTATAGATTAGACTGTTCTATCATCAAGCATGCATCTGGTACAGGTGCATATGGATGTACAAAAATTACACCATTTGAAATAAATCCATAAAATTTAAATTTAATTCTTAAAAAGAGTGTTTTGTTTTATTCAAAACACTCTTTTTTTTTATACTTACTTTACAGAAGGTTCTAATCTATTTTTTTCTTTTTTTCTTCTTTTTTATAATCTACATTTGTAGCATGATTGGTTTTAATTCTTAATTCTCATCCATGCAAAAATGTCTTTTATTTCTTTACATCATATTGTTATGCCCTTTATTATTTTTTGCTCAAGTAAAAAATGAATCTATCGAACAAAAAACTAAATCACTCAGGATCCCAGATTCTCTCAGAAACAAAAAAGTAGCATCAATTGATCTTTACAAAGTAATTACAGTTGATAATGATACAACGTATATAGATACTTCTTTGACCATTCAAAAAGAATACAGTCATAACTATCTTCGAAAAGATATTTTTGGTTTACTTCCTTTTGCAAATGATGGGCAAACTTATAATACGTTGCAGTATAGCCTGAGAGAGTACAACCCATTACCTGAGTTTGGCTTTAAAGCCAAGCATTTTAATTTTTTAGAAGCTCAGCATTTACGGTATTATTCAGTTGCTACACCTGTTACTGAGTTGTATTTTAAAACTACCATAAAAAGAGGTCAATCTGTAGACGCTTTTATTACTCTGAATACTTCAGAGAATCTTAATTTTTCAATTGCATATAAAGGCCTTCGATCTGAAGGAGAGTATTTAAACCAGTTATCAAGTACGGGTAATTTTAGATTTACTACTAGCTATAATACAAAGAACAAGCGTTATTTTGCAAATGCGCATTACACTTTTCAAGACATTTTAAATGAAGAGAATGGTGGCATTACTACTATTGAAGATTTTGAAAGTGAAAACACAAGCTTTAATAATAGACAGCGGTTTGAAGTGTATTTTACAGATGCCAAGTCTTTCCTAAAAGGGAAAAGAATTTTTCTGGATCATAATTTCAGAATAAATCCGGAAAAAGGGAATACAAATTTATATGTATCGCATCAAGTAAACTACGAAAATAAATTTTTCGAGTTCAATCAGCGTACAGTTTCCTCAACGGTAGGTTCTTCAGCTGTTGAACGTTTTGGTGATTCTTTTATTAATTCCAATATAAACGACCAAACGCGTTATAATAAATTGTACAATAAAGTAGGGTTGACGTTTGAAAACAGTTTATTAGGTAAGTTTTATTTTTTTATTGATGATTTTAGATCAAATTCGTATTACAATAGGATTTTAATTTTTAACAATCAAACTAACATTCCTAGTTCCTTAAGTCAAGATATTAATACCATATCAGGTAAATACGCTTTTTATCGAAAAGAATTCTCTGGTGATTTCTCATATCAACGCTCTATAACATCTCAATCTTTATCAAATCTGGATGCAAATTTTAAATTTAATTTTAATGAAGATTTTCAACTGTCTTTGCAATATCAAAATTTGAATAAATTGCCAAATAATAATTATAACTTATACCAAAGTAGCTTTATACAGTACAACTGGTCTAATGATTTTAAAAATGAAAAAATTAATATATTAAATGCTAATCTAGTTTCTCCTTGGGTTGATATTGATTTTCAATATACCATACTCAATGATTATTTATACTTTACTAACATTGCAACAGATCAGCAAAAGAGTGTTAGAACTCAAATTGTGGCGCCTGCTCAGTATAATGGAACTTTAAATTACGCTTCATTAAAGTTAAGTAAAGAAATTAATTTCGGCAATTTTGCTTTAGATAATACTGTTTTATTTCAAAAAACAACACAAGACGAAGTTGTTTTAAATGTGCCCGAAGTGGTAACCCGAAACACCATTTATTATTCTAATTATTTCTTCAAAAATGCATTGTTTTTACAAACGGGAGTTTCTTTGAATTATTTTTCAAAATATTTTGCGAATGAATACAACCCGTTAATTGGCGAGTTTTTTGTTCAAAACGAGAAACAAATTGGTAATCATCCAAATTTAGATTTTTTTATAAATGCAAAAATTCAAAGAACTAGAATATACTTAAAAGCAGAACATTTTAATTCAAGCCTTACGGGCAATAATTTTTATGCTTCACCTAATAATCCATCTCGTGATTTCACAATTCGTTTTGGTTTAATCTGGAACTTTTTCAATTAATTTCAATTTTCTTTAGGGCGTTTTTCCGTGCTATGCGCTATATCTTTTCTTGCTTAAAGAAAGCAAGAAAAGGATGCCGCTTCTATCACGAACGCAATCTGTATTACACAAGAATATTACTTGCAAAAATGTTATCTTTGCACCATTATACACTACAATATATCATTTAAAATTTATAACCAAATGCGCTACGCCGAAAATATATTAGGAACAATAGGCAACACACCTTTAGTAAAACTAAATAGAGTAACCGCCGAAGTGGATTCTCTTGTACTTGCAAAAGTAGAAACTTTTAATCCAGGAAATTCTGTAAAAGATAGAATGGCAGTTAAAATGGTTGAAGATGCCGAGGCTGATGGTAGATTACAACCCGGAGGAACAATCATTGAAGGTACTTCAGGGAATACAGGAATGGGACTTGCACTAGTAGCTATAATTAAAGGTTACAAATTGATCTGTGTTATCTCTGATAAACAATCAAAAGAAAAAATGGATATTCTACGTGCCGTAGGGGCAAAAGTTGTTGTTTGTCCTACTGATGTAGAGCCTACTGATCCAAGATCCTATTATTCAGTTTCAAAACGGCTAGCTGAGGAAACACCTAATTCATGGTATGTCAATCAATACGATAATCCATCTAATGCAATTGCACATTATGAGCAAACGGGTCCTGAAATTTGGGAACAAACTAACGGTAAAATTACTCATTTTGTAGTTGGTGTAGGTACCGGCGGAACGATATCTGGAACTGCTAAGTATCTAAAAGAACAAAATCCAAATATTAAAATTTGGGGAATTGATACTTACGGCTCTGTATTTAAAAAATATCATGAAACGGGAATTTTTGATGAAAACGAAATTTATTCCTATATCACTGAAGGTATAGGGGAGGATATTCTTCCTAAAAACGTTGATTTTTCTCTTATTGATGGCTTTACAAAAGTAACGGATAAAGATGCGGCAGTTTACACTCGAAAAATTGCACTTGAAGAAGGAATTTTTGTTGGGAACTCGGCAGGTGCTGCTATCAAAGGATTGTTGCAATTGAAAGAGCATTTTAAGCCAGATGACGTTGTAGTTGTACTTTTTCATGATTCAGGAAGCCGTTACGTAGGGAAAATGTATAATGATGAATGGATGCGTGAACGTGGATTCTTAGAAGAAGAAGTAACTAAGGCAGAAGATGTTATAAAAGATCATATTGATAAGCCACTTATTGTTGTTCGCACCGAAGAGTTGGTTTCACATGCTATTGAGCGCATGCGTAAATACAAGATTTCTCAAATTCCTGTAATAGACATTACTGGTTTTGTAGGCTCTGTTGATGAAAGTGATTTGTTTCAAAGCTATGTTGCTGATAAAAATGTAGCTGATAAACCGATAAAAGAGGTTATGGGTAAACCTTTTCCAATAGTGAAGCAGGGAACACCTATTGAAGAGGTTTCTAAATTATTTACTAAAGAAAACGAAGCTGTTTTAGTTGAATTAGCAAATGGGAATCACCATATTATTACTAAATATGATATTATTGGTTCTATTAAATAAATAGTTATAAATAGTATTAGAGGCCTACATTGTTTTTACTTTGTAGGCTTTTTTTTGTTTTGATGAAATTATTTTATGAGCATGTTAAAAGTGATTTGGAGTATGAGGAACTTATTTTTGATGTATATTTGTAAATATTACCTTAATATAGAAATAAAGTGACTTTTACTGCAATAGATTTTGAAACAGCAATTGGTTATCACCCTTGCTCTGTAGGTATTGTAACCGTTGAAAACGGTATTGTTGTTGATGAATTTGTTACCTTAATACAGCCGCCTAATAATTACTATTCTCCATACACAATACAAGTGCATGGTATTCATCCATACGATACAGAGTACGCAAAGACTTTTGCTGAAATATATCCTGAAATCCACAAAAGGCTTTATAATCGTGTAATTGTTGCTCATAACGAGAGTTTTGATAGGAATGTTTTGGCTAAGTCCATGGCGAATAACTATTTAGATTATTCGGATCTAAATATCGCTGATCGATGGGAATGTACGGTTAAAATATATCGAAGCAAAGGATTTAAGCCTACTAAACTGAGTGATTGTTGTCGGGAAATGAACATAGAACTCAACCACCATGAAGCGCTGTCTGATGCGCGAGCCTGTGCACAATTGTACTTATTGAAATAGATAGTACTTAGCTTGTTTACCTTAATTTCGTATTATGTTTTGCTCAGAATAGATTATTTTCACTAATTTAGTAAGTAGTGAAATATAAACAATATGAAAGAAGATTTTCTTCATTACATCTGGAGATTTAAAAAATTCAATATTCTAGATTTGAAAACACATCAAGGTGAATCCTTGACTATCATAAATGTTGGGCAGTATTTAGAACTTTCGGGCCCTGATTTTTTTAATGCTCAAATCCTTATTGAGGGTCAAAAATGGGCTGGAAATGTTGAAATACATATAAAATCTTCTGATTGGTATGTACATCATCACGAAAAAGACGATGCCTACGATAGTGTTATTTTGCATGTAGTTTGGGAACATGACACCGAAATTCACCGAAAAAACAATACCGAAATACCAGTTTTAGAGCTTAAAAATTATGTTGATCCCTCAATTCTTAGCAACTATCAATCTCTTGTAGCTCCTAAATCTTGGATTTTCTGCGAGAAACAAATTAATCAAGTTGATGAGTTTGTATTGAAAAATTGGCAAGAACGATTGTTTTTTGAACGTTTAGAACGTAAATCAAAACCTATTTTCGATTTATTAAATCAAACTAATCAAGATTGGGAAGCGGTTTTATATTGTCTTTTGGCCAAAAATTTTGGCTTAAACACCAATGGAGACACTTTTTTAAAAATTGCACAATCTATTCCATTTGCTACCATAAGAAAAGAAAGTTTTGAAGTTGAAAATTTAGAAGCTTTAATTTTTGGTACCGCAGGTTTATTAGATGCTGATAAAGAGGATAACTATTTTAAGGATTTGAAATTCAGGTATTTTTATTTACTTCATAAATACCAGCTTGATAAAGAAATTATAGAGCCTGTTCAGTTTTTTAAACATCGCCCAGATAATTTTCCCACAATTAGACTTTCTCAATTGTCAAATTTGTACCATTTACATCAAAATTTATTTTCAAAAATTAGTGCTTTAAAGTCTTTACAAAGTTGTTATAATTTGTTTCAAATTCCTTCATCGTTGTATTGGAATACACATTATCAGTTTGATAAAGTAAGTCCTAAAAAGAATAAAAGGCTCTCTAAATCATTCATTGATTTGATTGTTATCAATACAATAATTCCGATTCAATTTGCCTATTTAAAGAGCCAAGGTAAAGAAATGGAAGAGGATTTTATTAATTTGCTTTCAGAAATTGCACCAGAAAAAAATTCAATTATTGATAAGTTTAGTTCTTTTGGAATCGTTTCCAAAAATGCTTTTTATTCACAATCACTTTTGCAATTGAAAAATGAGTATTGCAATCAAAGTTTGTGTTTACAATGTAGTATCGGTATGGATTTGCTCAAAAACAAATAGACAAGAATAAGAAGATGTGAATATAGAGTTGTATTTTTGTATTTATTAAATTCATTCCTAGATGTCAGCAATTTTAAAAATAAAATTTTTTTTCGAAAAACACGGATTTCATGTTTCTTCCAGATTAGCAGATACGCTTGGAATGCGGGCAAGTAGTGTGCGTCTTTTTTTTATATACCTTTCCTTTGTCACTGCTGGATTATGGTTTGCAGTGTATCTTACACTTGCATTTTGGATGAAGTTAAAAGATCTCATAAGGGCAAAACGAACTTCAGTATTTGATTTGTAAAATAAATAAAAAAAGGCTCCTAATTATTAGGAGCCTTTTTTACTTTATTCTTGTGGGTTGTTCAATTTAGAATTTCTTTTTCCATAAAGGAAGTAAATTAAGAGACCTATTCCTAACCAGCCCATCGAGAATTTTTGAGCATCTAAACTTAGTTGAGTCATTAAATAAATGTTGATTGCAATACCACAAACAGCAATTACTGGTAAAGCAGGAACTTTAAAAGTTCGTTCTAAACCAGGTTGTTTAATTCTCAGAATCCACACAGCGACACATACCATTGTAAAGGCGAATAAAGTTCCAAAACTACACATTTCTGCTAATTTACTAATCGGTGTAAAGGCAGCAACAGTAGCAATAAATCCACCTAAGATCATCAAGTTTGTTTTTGGCGTACCAGATAAAGGATTAACTTTTGAGAAAACAGGAGGAATTAAACCATCTTTTGACATCCCTAAAAAGATACGAGATTGTCCCATGATCATTACCATTAATACTGATATTAAACCTACAGTAGCAGCTATTGTAATAATATAACCAGCCCAAGCTTGTCCAGCAATGTCAAATGCATAAGCTACGGGAGCTTTAATAGCTTCAGGATATTTTCCTAGTGGGTTAAAGTCTTGGTAGCTAATCATACCTGTTAATACTAACGATACTAATATGTAAAGAATTGTACATACTAATAATGATACAATAATAGCAAATGGAACGTCTTTTTTAGGATTGATTGCTTCACCAGCTTGAGTAGAAACAGCATCAAAACCTACATATGCAAAGAAAATGGCCGCAGCTCCGGATATAATACCTTTGAGTCCGTAAGCTTGATGCGGTTTTTCATCAACTATAATAGTTTGTACATCAGGTATAAATGGAGACCAGTTGTCTACATTTATGAAGAATGCACCAGCAATAATTACAAAAATTACAGCAGATACTTTTAAAATTACAATAAAGTTGTTAGCACTAGCTGCCTTTTCAGTACCTTTTATTAATAAAGATATGACCAAAATTACAATTAAAAAAGCGGGTAAGTTCATTGAAAATCCTTCGCCAGTATAACTCGCTGGGTCAGTGGTAAGCCACTCAGGGAGTTTTATACCAAACATTTTCAGCATTTTATTGAAATAGCCTGACCACGAAACGGCGACAGTCATAGATCCCATAGCATATTCAAGTATTAATCCCCAGCCAATTATCCAAGCAAATATTTCTCCAATAGTTCCATAAGCATAGGCATAAGCAGATCCTTCTACAGGTAAAATAGAAGCAAATTCAGAATAGCACAACGCTGCAAATACACAGGCAATACCCGCAATAACAAATGAAAGTGCTAGTGCTGGTCCAGCATGATTATAGGCTCCTGTACCTGTAAGAACGAATATTCCTCCTCCGATAATAGCTCCAATACCAATTGCAGTAAGGCTCCACTTTCCTAAAACTCTTTTTAATTGACTTTTTTTCATATCAGCTTCAAAAGCTGATACTGGTTTAACTCTCCAAATTGACATGGTTGTTTAATGTTTTAAGTTATTAAGCTCCAAATGTATTGTTTTTTATAAAAAATAAAAACAATAATTGATTTTTAACTCATAAAAAATGTTTTAAAATCCTTTTTGAAGTCTTTTTTGTCAATTTATTATAATTACTCCTATATTTTTGTTTTAAAAACTTTTAAATTCTCATACTGTTTGACGGTTGATTCTTTATTTTTTTTATTTTTATACGCATCTAACTTTTAATGATTTTAATTAGATTATGGACTTCAAAACTTTTGAATCTTTTTTTAAGTTCAATAAAGAACAACGTCTTGGAATTATAGTATTATTTACTCTTATTTTTATTTTACAAATATGTTACTATTGCTATGATTTTAATCCTAGTATTAAACAGTCGCCGCAGGAGTTACAGTGGATTGCGTTGCAGTCAAGTTTAGATTACGAGAAGAATGTTACTAAAAATTTACCAAAACAACAGTATGCATTCAATCCCAATTTTATTTCAGATTACAAAGGCTATAAATTAGGAATGTCTACACAAGAGATTGACAGGTTACTTGCTTTTAGAAAGCAGAATAAATTTGTAAACTCCCCAGAAGAATTTCAGCGGGTAACACAAATTTCAGATTCATTACTTGAAACCATGTCTCCCTTGTTTAAGTTCCCTAATTGGGTTGAGTATAAAAAAGGCACGTCTCCTTATAAAGAATATAAAAATCAGGAGTATCAGGCTTTCGCCAAAAAAGAAAAGGTTTCAGTATTAGATATCAATCAAGCTGATAAAGAAGCTTTGATGAAGGTCTACGGAATAGGAGATGCTATTTCTTCCCGAATTTTGAAACAAAAAGAAACTCTTGGAGCGTTTGTCTCAATGGAGCAAATGGATGAGATATGGGGGTTGTCTCCAGAAGTTATAGAGAAATTAAACATTCATTTTAAAGTCGGAGTGCTTCCTAATACTAAGAAAGTTGACATTAATAATGCGTCTTTAAAAGAGCTTAGCGCGTTTCATTACTTTAGATATGCACTTGCTAAAGAAATTGTAACATACAGAAGTATGAATGGAAACATAAAAAATATTGAGGATTTAACAAAAACTAAGGGATTTCCTGTTGATAAAGCAAAAATAATTGCCTTATATTTGGACTTTAAATAGAACTATCAAAAAACTAGAATAAAAAGTGCGTTTTTTTATCATAATTTGTACAAACGTAATTTTATTGTTCTTTCCAATTTTGATTTTTTGTCACTTATCCAGAAACTGACTTTATATCTAGTTTCTACCAATCTAAAATTTGTTAAAAAAGAAAAAAACATATGAATTCAATTTACTTCACAGAGGAGCACCAAGCATTTAGAGAAAGTTTAAAAGGTTTTTTACAAAAAGAAGTGGTTCCGCACATTGAGAAATGGGAAAAAACAGGAACAATAGAGCGCTTTATTTGGGAGAAATTCGGGGAAATGGGTTATTTTGGTATTGCTTACCCAGAGGCATACGGAGGTCTTGGTTTGGACTTATTTTACACGGTTATTTTCCTTGAGGAATTACAAAAAATAAAATCATCAGGTTTTGCTGCAGCCATGTGGGCTCATGCTTATTTGGCTATGACACACTTAAATGCTGAGGGTGACGAAAGAATTAAACAAGACTACTTAGCGCCAAGTATCGCTGGAAAGAAAATAGGTGCTTTATGTATCTCAGAACCTTTTGGTGGTAGTGATGTTGCGGGAATGCGAACTAATGCCGTGAAAAAAGGTGACAAATATGTGATTAATGGTTCAAAAACATTTATCACAAATGGTGTTTATGCCGATTATTACATTGTGGCTGCCAAAACAAATCCAGAACTTGGTAACAAGGGAATTAGTATTTTCTTAATGGATACAGGTCTTAAGGGAATATCAGCTTCAAAACTTGATAAACTAGGCTGGAGAGCATCGGATACAGCAGAGATTGCTTTTGATAATGTAGAAATCCCTGCTGAAAATTTAATGGGTGAAGAAGGAAAAGGATTTCCGTACATCATGCAGCATTTTGCTTTAGAGCGTTTAATTATGGCAATCAATGCGCATGCTAGAGGTGAATATGCTATTGATTATACTATTGAATATATGTCGCAACGTGAGGCTTTTGGTAAAAAAATCAGTAAGTTTCAAGCATTAAGACATACGCTTGTAGAACATGCAACAGAGGTTGAGCATTGTAAAATTTTCAATTATGCTGCAGTAGCCCGTCTTGATAAAGGGGAGTATGTGGTTAAAGAAGCAACAATGGCAAAATTAAAATCGACAAAAGTAGCTGATGAAACCATTTACAGTTGTTTGCAAATGCTTGGAGGCTACGGTTACATGGAAGAGTATCCATTAGCACGTTTGTTTAGAGATAGTCGTTTAGGGCCTATTGGTGGAGGAACATCTGAAATCTTAAAAGAAATTTTAGGAAAAATGATCATTGATAATCAAAATTATGAGCCGGCTGTAAAATAGTTTGGTTCCCTCATGTGTACGGCACGAGTTATAAATATTAGTAAGAGTCTTGTTTTTCAAGGCTCTTTTTTTGTGTGAAGGATAGAAGTGGAAATCCTTTATGGATGCGTAGCAGTAAATAAAGATTGTAGCGCATAGCCTGACGGCAAAAAGATAGTATTTCAATAGATAAAAAATACTTCCTTGCCGGCACACCCAAAATAAATAACAATAAATAGCGATAAAGTAAAAATAATGTCTACTTTTGCAGCCTAAAGAAAGGGGGTGTCTATATTATGTTAATTATACCAATTAAAGACGGAGAAAATATCGATAGAGCGTTAAAACGTTACAAAAGAAAATTTGATAAAACAGGAACTGTTCGTCAATTAAGAGCGCGTACTGCTTTTATTAAGCCTTCAGTTACGAATAGAATCAAAATTCAAAAAGCGGCTTATATTCAAAATATGAGAGATAACTTAGAGAGTTAGTCTATTTTACAGAAAAATAAAACCGTTAGTCATCAAAATTTAATAACTTTGATGCTAACGGTTTTTTTATGGCTACTAATAAAGATGCATTTCGAGATTATCTCACCTTGGAGAAAAAATATTCAGCACACACCATTATGGCTTATTGTGTGGATGTGGATGCATTTTCGGAATACATTAAAAAAGAATTTGACCAAGAAACTATAGATCATGTTCATTATGTTCAAATAAGAAACTGGATAGTCTCACTAGTGGATATGTCGGTTTCGAATAGTTCTGTCAATCGTAAAGTAGCTTCCCTTAAAGCCTACTTTAAATTTTTAATGAAGATAAAGCAAATTGAGACAAGTCCTTTACTAAAACATAAAGCTCTCAAAACAGCTAAAAAAGTACAAATACCTTTTTCGGAAAATGAAATGCAAAATCTTTTGTTTGGAACCCAGCATGCTGAAGGTTTTGAGCAAATAAGAAATGCTCTAATTGTAGAGTTGTTTTATGCTACTGGTATTCGCCGGACGGAGTTAATACATTTAAAAAATTCAGATGTAAATTTGTCAAACAACACTATAAAAGTATTAGGAAAGCGAAATAAAGAGCGAATAGTTCCATTGTTGCCTATACTTAAAGATCAAATATCTCGTTATCAAGAAGAAAGAAGAACGCTAGTTACGATTAATGATGAGGAGTGTTTTTTTTTAACTAAAAAAGGAGATAAATTAAGTGATTCTTTTGTGTATCGATTAATAAATTCGTACTTTAGTAATATATCAGAGAAGGTAAAAAAGAGTCCGCATATTCTAAGACATACTTTCGCTACACATTTATTAAATAACGGAGCTGATTTAAACTCAGTAAAAGAGTTGCTTGGTCACTCGAGTTTAGCTTCTACGCAAGTTTATACCCATAACAGTTTAGCTGAGTTGAAAAACGTATATGCAAAGGCTCATCCTCGAGAAAGTAAAAATAAAATTTGAACCATTAAATAAAGAAGATCATGAAGGTAAGTGTACATGCAGTTAACTTTACAGTTGACAAGAAGCTAGTTGATTTTATTCAAGAAAGATTGGATAAGTTAGAAAAGTACTATGACAAGGTGGTGTCGTCGGATGTTTTTTTGAAAGTAGAAAAAACTAGCGAAAAGGAAAATAAAATTGCCGAAGTAAAAATAATTGTTCCTGGTGATGAATTTCTGGTCAAAAAGCAGTGTAAAACCTTTGAAGAAGCGATAGAGTTATCTTCGGAATCTCTAGAACGAATGTTGCTCAAGAGAAAAGAAAAGATTAGTTCTCATATTTAATATAAATTTTTTTCAAAAAATGTTTTGATTGAGAGATAAAATCTATACATTTGCAGTCCGTTAGAAATAGCGGACTTTTTTTATTGATTTGCCAGCGTAGCTCAGTTGGCTAGAGCAGCTGATTTGTAATCAGCAGGTCGTGGGTTCGAGTCCCTCCGCCGGCTCAAATTATTGAGGTATAAAATAAAAAAAGTTGGGGAGATACTCAAGCGGCCAACGAGGGCAGACTGTAAATCTGCTGTGTGAACTTCGCAGGTTCGAATCCTGCTCTCCCCACTAGAAAACTTGAATTGTGTTTTTTTGAATTGAAAAATTTAAAAATTGTAATTCGAGCTCTTTGATAAGAGGTTCTGCCGACTTAGCTCAGAGGTAGAGTGCTTCCTTGGTAAGGAAGAGGTCACGGGTTCAATTCCCGTAGTTGGCTCAAGTAAGTAGGAAATAAAAATTAATATATAACAAGATTAAAATTAAGTAAAATGGCAAAAGAAACCTTTAACCGTTCGAAACCACACTTAAATATTGGTACGATCGGACACGTAGATCACGGTAAAACTACTTTAACAGCAGCAATCACAAAAGTATTATCTGATGCTGGTTACTGTCAAGCAAAATCATTTGATCAAATTGATAATGCTCCTGAAGAAAAAGAAAGAGGTATTACAATTAATACATCGCACGTTGAGTACGAAACTGCTAATCGTCACTATGCACACGTTGACTGTCCAGGTCACGCGGATTACGTGAAGAACATGGTTACAGGAGCTGCTCAAATGGATGGAGCTATTCTTGTTGTAGCTGCAACTGATGGGCCAATGCCACAAACACGTGAGCACATCCTTTTAGGTCGCCAAGTAGGTATTCCTAGAATGGTAGTTTTCATGAACAAAGTGGATATGGTTGATGATGCTGAGTTATTAGAGTTAGTTGAAATGGAAATTAGAGACTTATTGTCTTTCTATGAGTACGATGGAGACAACTGTCCAGTTATTCAAGGTTCTGCTTTAGGTGGATTGAATAATGATGCTGCTTGGGTACCTAAAATTCTTGAATTGATGGAGGCTGTAGATTCTTGGATCGAAGAGCCAATCAGAGATACAGATAAGCCTTTCTTGATGCCAGTTGAGGATGTATTTACAATTACTGGTCGTGGAACTGTTGCTACAGGTCGTATCGAAACAGGTATTGCTAATACAGGAGATCCAGTTGAAATCATTGGTATGGGAGCTGAAAAATTGACTTCTACTATCACTGGAGTTGAGATGTTCCGTAAAATCCTTGATAGAGGTGAAGCTGGAGATAACGTAGGTTTATTGTTAAGAGGTGTTGATAAAGAATCTATCAAAAGAGGAATGGTTATCATTAAGCCAGGATCTGTTAAGCCACACGCAACTTTCAAAGCTGAGGTTTATATCTTGAAAAAAGAAGAAGGTGGACGTCACACTCCATTCCATAACAACTACCGTCCACAGTTCTACGTACGTACAACTGACGTAACAGGAGTTATTACTTTACCAGAAGGTGTAGAGATGGTAATGCCAGGAGATAACTTAACTATCAATGTATCTTTGTTAAGCCCAATCGCAATGAGCGTTGGTTTACGTTTCGCTATCCGTGAAGGTGGTAGAACAGTAGGAGCTGGACAGGTTACTGAGATTGTAGGTTAATCTACAAAAAAAATAAATTCAAAAACAATGTCGTTTAACGACGACATTGTTTTTTATTCTACGGGCGTAGTTCAAGGGTAGAATAGCGGTCTCCAAAACCGTTGATGGGGGTTCGAATCCCTCCGCCCGTGCAAAAAATATATCACAATGACAAAAGTTGTAAATTACATATCAGAAGCATTTGAAGAATTGAAATCAAATGTAACTTGGCCAGAATGGTCTGAGGTACAACGTCTCACGATTGTTGTGGCTGTTTTTTCTGTTTTATTTGCCTTGGGAACATGGGGAGTTGATGAAATTTTCGCAAAAGCTTTAGCAGGATTTTTTAACTGGATAAAAGCTTAATTTTTTTGTTATGGCAGATGTGAATGTTAAAAAATGGTATGTCGTTAGAGCGGTAAGTGGCCAAGAAAATAAAGTTAAAGCTTATATTGAGACTGAAATTGCAAGATTAGAAATGACTGATTATGTTTCTCAAGTTCTGGTTCCTACTGAAAAAGTAGTAACTGTTAAAGAAGGGAAAAAATTAGTTAAAGATAAAGTTTACTTTCCTGGCTATGTCATGATAGAAGCGAATCTTGTTGGAGAAATACCTCATATCATTAAATCAATTACTAGTGTTATTGGTTTTTTAGGTGAGATTAAAGGTGGAGAGCCTGTTCCTTTAAGGATGTCTGAGGTTAACAGAATGTTAGGTAAGGTTGATGAACTTGCTGTAAATACTGATACTAGATCTATTCCTTTCAATGTTGGAGAGACAATTAAAGTGATTGATGGTCCATTTAATGGATTTAATGGTTCAGTTGAAAAAATAAATGAAGAAAAGCGTAAACTAGAAGTAATGGTTAAAATTTTCGGTAGAAAAACACCATTAGAACTTAGTTTTATGCAAGTTGAAAAAGTATAATTTTTGTTACATCTATAATATCCACTGTAATCGCTTCCAATGATTATGGTGTTAAATTTTTTAAAAAATGGCTAAAGAAATTAGTAAGGTAGTTAAACTACAAGTTAAGGGAGGTGCTGCGAATCCGTCGCCACCGGTTGGACCTGCTTTAGGAGCTGCTGGGGTTAATATCATGGAGTTCTGTAAGCAATTTAATGCTAGAACACAAGATAAACCTGGCAAAATATGCCCAGTACAAATTACTGTGTATAAAGACAAATCATTTGATTTTGTTGTAAAAACTCCTCCAGCTGCCGTTCAATTATTGGAGGCTGCAAAGCTAAAGTCTGGATCAGGTGAACCAAATCGTAAAAAAGTAGCTAGTGTTACTTGGGATGTTATCAAAGCGATAGCTGAAGATAAAATGGTAGATCTAAATGCATTCACAATCGAATCTGCAATGAGCATGATCGCTGGAACTGCTAGATCTATGGGTATAACTGTATCAGGAGATGCTCCTTTTTAATTAAGAGAAAGAAATGGCAAAATTAACAAAAAAGCAAAAAGAGGCTGCTTCTAAAATTGAGAAGAACAAACTATACTCTTTGAAAGATGCTGCTGCATTAATCAAAGTTATAGCTTCTGCAAAATTTGATGAGTCTGTTGATATCGCAGTTCGTTTGGGTGTAGATCCAAGAAAAGCGAATCAAATGGTAAGAGGTGTTGTTACATTACCTCACGGTACTGGTAAAGATGTAAAAGTTTTAGCATTAGTTACTCCAGATAAAGAAGCTGAGGCTTTAGCAGCTGGTGCTGATTATGTAGGTCTTGATGACTATTTACAAAAAATCAAAGATGGTTGGACAGATGTTGATGTAATTATCACGATGCCAGCTGTTATGGGTAAATTAGGTCCTTTAGGTCGTATATTGGGACCAAGAGGTTTAATGCCAAACCCTAAAACAGGTACAGTAACTATGGATGTTGCTAAAGCTGTTCAAGAGGTTAAAGCTGGTAAAATTGACTTTAAAGTTGATAAAACTGGAATTGTTCATGCTGGAATTGGTAAAGTTTCTTTTGGAGCTGAGCAAATCTATGACAATGCACACGAAATTATTCAAACATTAATTAAACTTAAGCCAACTGCTGCTAAAGGTACGTACATTAAAGGTATACACCTTACAAGCACAATGAGTCCTGCTATTGCATTGGATCCTAAAGCAGTATAATTGGTAGTTAATAACTTTTAGTATGACTAGAGAAGAAAAATCAATCGCGATTGAAAATTTAACTGCACAGTTAGCTGGTACAAATATTATATATGTATCTGATATTTCAGGACTTAACGCAGAAACTACTTCAAGTTTAAGAAGAGCTTGTTTTAAAGCAGGTATAAAATTAGAGGTTGTAAAAAACACTTTGCTTGCAAAAGCAATGGAAGCTTCTGATAATGATTATGGTGATTTACCTTCAGTATTGAGTGGTAATAGCGCTATCTTTATTTCAGATGTGGCTAATGCTCCAGGAAAAATCATTAAAGATTTTAGAAAAAAATCAGCTAAGCCTATTTTAAAAGGTGCTTACATTAACTCTGAAATTTATTTAGGTGATGATCAATTAGATGCATTAGCAACTATCAAATCTAAAGAAGAGCTTATTGGTGAAATCATTGGATTATTACAATCACCTGCACAGAGAGTTATTTCTGCTTTACAAAACCAATTCGCTGGTAGCGAAGAGGTTTCTGAGGAAGATGAAGCTTAATAATTTTAGATTTTATCTAATATTATTTGAATTACGCGCACAATAAATAAATTATATTTTACAAATCATTTTAAAACGATAAAAAAATGGCAGATTTGAAACAATTCGCAGAACAATTAGTTAACCTTACAGTTAAAGAAGTTAACGAATTAGCAACAATATTAAAAGATGAGTACGGAATCGAACCAGCTGCTGCAGCTGTAGTAGTTTCAGGTGGTGGTGAAGCTGCTGCTGAAGATGTTCAAACTGAATTTACAGTTGTATTGAAAGAGGCTGGTGCTTCTAAATTAGCAGTTGTAAAATTAGTTAAAGAACTTACAGGTTTAGGTTTGAAAGAAGCTAAAGATGTAGTTGATAGCGCTCCAAGTAACGTTAAAGAAGGTGTAACTAAAGAAGAGGCTGAAGGTCTTAAAAAATCTTTAGAAGAAGCTGGAGCTGTTGTTGAGCTTAAATAATTAAACTCCGTTTAATGAATACGGTTTAGGTCATGGGTTTAATCACCTTTTGACCTAAACCATTTTTTCGTATAATTAAAATCTAGCGTTTTTAGATGCTTTTTTTATTTATCGAAATATATTTTACCCATTACGATGAAAAAAAATTAATAGATAATAAGAAAGTAGTTATCCTTAATTAATTTTTAAAAGATGTAATGCATGTGAAATAATCATACAAATAGCTTCTTATTTGTATAATAAAATTACTTTTTAATCAAAATTTTGTTCATTGATGCTAACAAATCAGACTGAAAGATTGAATTTTGCCTCAACTAAAAACATTCCTGACTATCCAGATTTTCTAGATGTTCAGGTTAAATCGTTTAAAGATTTTTTTCAATTAGAAACTAAATCAGACGAAAGAGGTGACGAAGGGCTTTACAATACCTTCATGGAGAATTTTCCAATTACTGATACGAGAAATAATTTCGTATTAGAATTCCTTGATTACTTTGTAGACCCACCACGTTATACAATTCAAGAATGTATAGAAAGAGGTCTTACCTATAGTGTACCTTTAAAAGCTAGGTTAAAACTATATTGTACCGACCCAGAACACGAAGATTTTGAAACGATTGTTCAAGATGTTTATTTAGGAACAATTCCTTATATGACACCAAGTGGTACTTTTGTAATCAATGGTGCTGAGCGTGTAGTTGTATCTCAATTACATCGTTCGCCTGGAGTTTTCTTTGGTCAATCATTCCATGCCAATGGGACAAAATTGTATTCTGCGAGAGTAATTCCGTTTAAAGGTTCTTGGATTGAATTTTCTACAGATATCAATAGTGTAATGTATGCTTATATTGATAGAAAGAAAAAACTTCCTGTAACAACTTTATTCAGAGCTATTGGTTTTGAAAGAGATAAGGATATTCTTGAAATTTTTGATCTTGCTGAAGAAATTAAGGTTTCGAAAACAGGTCTTAAAAAATATATCGGTAGAAAATTAGCGGCACGTGTATTGAATACATGGCATGAAGATTTTGTTGATGAAGATACTGGTGAGGTAGTTTCTATCGAACGTAACGAAATAATCCTTGATAGAGATACAATTATCGATAAAGATAATGTAGAAGAGATCATTGATTCTAACGTTAAATCTATTTTGTTACATAAAGAAGATGCAAATCAAGGTGATTATGCGATCATTCATAATACGTTACAAAAAGACCCAACAAACTCTGAAAAAGAGGCTGTTGAGCATATCTACAGACAATTACGTAACGCTGAACCGCCTGATGAGGAAACCGCTCGTGGTATCATTGATAAATTATTTTTCTCTGATCAGCGTTATAACTTAGGTGAAGTAGGTCGTTATAGAATTAATAAAAAATTAGGTTTAGATACCCCAATGGAAAAGCAAGTCTTGACCAAAGAGGATATCATCACTATTGTTAAATATTTGATTGAATTAATCAACTCAAAAGCTGAGATTGATGATATTGATCACTTATCTAATCGTCGTGTAAGAACAGTTGGAGAGCAGTTGTCTCAACAATTTGGTGTTGGTTTAGCTCGTATGGCTAGAACCATTCGTGAGAGAATGAACGTTAGAGATAATGAGGTGTTTACACCGATAGATTTGATTAATGCTAAAACATTATCATCTGTAATCAACTCTTTCTTTGGAACAAATCAGTTGTCTCAGTTTATGGATCAAACAAATCCATTAGCAGAGATTACGCACAAGAGAAGATTATCTGCACTAGGACCAGGTGGACTTTCGAGAGAGAGAGCTGGTTTTGAGGTACGTGACGTTCACTATACGCATTACGGACGTTTATGTCCAATTGAAACTCCAGAGGGACCAAACATTGGTTTGATTTCATCTCTTGGTGTTTATGCTAAAGTTAACGGAATGGGTTTCATTGAAACACCTTACCGAAAAGTAACTAACGGAGTTGTAGATTTAGAGTCTACTCCAGTTTACTTAAGTGCTGAAGAAGAAGAAGGTATGTTGATTGCACAAGCAAACATTCAAATGGATGCTGCTGGTAAAATTACTGCTGAGGATGTTATTGCTCGTCAAGAAGGTGATTTCCCAGTAATTGAGCCTTCAAAAGTTGATTATACTGACGTTGCGCCTAACCAGATTGCATCAATTTCTGCATCTTTGATTCCTTTCTTGGAACATGATGATGCGAACAGAGCCTTGATGGGATCTAACATGATGCGTCAGGCGGTTCCTTTGATTCGTCCTGAAGCTCCAATTGTAGGTACAGGTTTAGAGCGTCAAGTTGCTTCTGATTCTAGAGTGTTGATAAATGCTGAAGGTGATGGAGTTATTGAGTATGTTGATGCTAATATAATCACTATCAAATACGATCGTTCTGAGGAAGAAAGAATGGTTAGTTTTGAACCAGATGAAAAAACATATAATCTAATTAAATTTAGAAAAACCAACCAAGGTACAAGTATCAACCTTAAACCAATCGTAAGAAAAGGGGATAGAGTTGTTGCTGGTCAAGTACTTTCGGAAGGTTACGCAACTCAAAATGGAGAGTTAGCTCTTGGACGTAACTTGAAAGTGGCGTTTATGCCATGGAAAGGGTACAACTTTGAGGATGCGATTGTAATTTCTGAAAAAGTAGTTCGTGATGATATTTTTACCTCTATACACGTTGATGATTATTCATTAGAAGTTAGAGATACTAAATTAGGTAACGAAGAATTAACGAATGATATTCCTAACGTTTCTGAAGAAGCTACTAAAGATTTGGATGAAAACGGTATGATTAGAATTGGAGCCGAGGTAAAACCTGGTGACATTCTTATCGGAAAAATTACTCCAAAAGGAGAATCAGATCCTACTCCAGAAGAGAAATTGCTTCGTGCAATCTTCGGGGACAAAGCAGGTGATGTAAAAGATGCTTCTTTAAAAGCGTCTCCTTCTTTACATGGTGTTGTTTTAGACAAGAAATTGTTCGCAAGAGCAGTGAAAGATAAACGTAAACGTACACAAGACAAGGATGCTTTAGGAGCACTTGAAATGGAGTTTGAAGTAAAATTTGTTGAATTAAAAGACAAATTAGTTGAAAAACTTTTCTTGATCGTTAACGGGAAAACATCTCAAGGTGTAATGAATGATTTGGGTGAAGAAGTTTTACCAAAAGGTAAAAAATATACTCAAAAAATGCTTTATGCTGTTGAAGATTTTGCTCACTTAAGTAAAGGTCAATGGGTAGCTGATGATGCTACTAATACTATGGTTAATGATTTAATTCATAACTATAAGATTAAATTGAATGATTTGCAAGGTGCGTTACGTAGAGAGAAATTTACAATTACTGTAGGTGATGAATTACCAGCTGGTATCTTAAAATTAGCTAAAGTTTATATCGCTAAGAAACGTAAATTGAAAGTGGGTGATAAAATGGCGGGACGTCACGGTAACAAAGGTATTGTTGCACGTATCGTTCGTCATGAAGATATGCCTTTCCTTGAAGATGGAACACCAGTAGATATCGTATTGAATCCACTTGGGGTACCTTCTCGTATGAACATTGGTCAAATTTATGAAACTGTTCTTGGTTGGGCTGGAATGAACTTGGGTAGAAAATTTGCTACTCCAATTTTTGACGGTGCTTCACTTGATCAAATAAATGCTTTGACTGATGAGGCAGGTGTACCACGTTTTGGACATACTCATTTATATGATGGAGGAACTGGAGAGCGTTTCCACCAAGCAGCAACTGTTGGAGTAATCTACATGTTGAAATTGGGTCACATGGTTGATGACAAGATGCACGCACGTTCTATAGGTCCATACTCATTGATCACTCAACAACCACTTGGAGGTAAAGCTCAATTTGGAGGTCAACGTTTTGGAGAGATGGAGGTTTGGGCACTTGAGGCTTATGGAGCTTCTAGTACGCTACGTGAAATCTTGACTGTTAAATCTGATGATGTTATTGGTAGAGCTAAAACTTACGAAGCAATCGTTAAGGGTGAGTCTATGCCAGAACCAGGATTACCAGAATCATTCAATGTATTAATGCATGAATTGAAAGGTCTTGGACTTGATATTCGTTTAGAGGAATAAATAAATTTTGTCAACTGTAGAGATGCGATTAATCGCATCTCTACTTTGGCATTTATATAAGTTTTTAGGATTTAGACCCGTAACCCGTTCCGATTTTTTATGAAATTTCAAATAATTTTATAACTAGCACTTCAAAATAAAAAGGTTTGAAGTTTAGAGAAGTAACCCGAGGTAGTGTTTAAGTCAAAAGTTTGAAAGTCAAAAGTAAAAAGTCAGTCGTGACTTTAAAACTTTATGACATTTGACTTTAGACTAAAATCAAATCAATTTTTTAATTGCAAATAAATCAATAGTAAAAACTATGATGAATAATAGAAATAACAACAATAAGGATAAAAACCCTGTAAAAAGGTTTAATAAAATCTCAATCGGTCTTGCATCTCCTGAATCTATTTTGAAAGAATCAAGAGGGGAAGTTTTAAAACCGGAAACAATTAACTACAGAACGCACAAACCAGAGCGTGACGGATTATTTTGCGAAAGAATTTTCGGTCCTGTTAAGGATTTTGAATGTGCTTGTGGTAAATATAAAAGAATACGTTACAAAGGGATTATCTGTGACCGTTGTGGTGTTGAAGTAACTGAGAAAAAAGTACGTAGAGATAGAGTAGGTCACATCAATCTTGTGGTGCCAATTGCTCACATCTGGTATTTCCGTTCTTTACCAAACAAAATTGGTTATATCCTTGGTCTTCCATCTAAGAAATTAGACATGATTATTTACTACGAAAGATATGTAGTAATCCAAGCTGGTATTGCTAAAAATCCTGATGGAGAATCATTACAAAGATTAGATTTCTTAACCGAAGAAGAGTATTTGAATATTTTAGATACACTTCCTGCAGACAACCAATATTTAGATGATTTTGATCCTAATAAATTTGTTGCCAAAATGGGAGCAGAGTGTATTATGGATTTGTTAGCAAGAATTGATCTTGATGCATTGTCTTACTCATTAAGACATAGCGCTAACAATGAAACATCTAAACAACGTAAAACTGAAGCTTTAAAAAGATTACAAGTAGTTGAATCTTTCCGTGAGTCTAACTTAAACCGCGAAAACCGTCCTGAGTGGATGATTATGAAAGTGGTACCAGTTATTCCACCAGAATTGCGTCCGCTTGTGCCACTTGATGGAGGTCGTTTTGCAACTTCAGATTTAAATGATTTATACCGTCGTGTAATCATCCGTAACAACCGTTTGAAAAGATTAATGGAGATCAAAGCTCCAGAGGTTATCTTGAGAAACGAAAAACGTATGTTGCAAGAATCTGTAGATTCATTATTTGACAACACGCGTAAAGCATCTGCTGTTAAAACAGAATCAAACAGACCTTTAAAATCACTTTCTGACTCGTTAAAAGGTAAGCAAGGACGTTTCCGTCAAAACTTATTGGGTAAGCGTGTGGATTATTCTGCTCGTTCGGTAATTGTTGTTGGACCTGAATTAAAACTATCTGAGTGTGGTATCCCAAAAGATATGGCAGCAGAATTATACAAACCTTTCGTAATCCGTAAATTGATTGAAAGAGGTATTGTAAAAACTGTTAAATCAGCTAAGAAAATAATAGATAAGAAAGAGCCTGTAGTTTGGGATATCCTTGAAAATGTAATCAAAGGTCACCCAATCTTACTAAACCGTGCTCCTACTTTGCACAGACTAGGTATTCAAGCATTTCAACCAAAATTAATTGAAGGAAAAGCAATCCAATTGCACCCTTTAGTTTGTACGGCATTTAATGCGGATTTTGATGGGGATCAAATGGCGGTACACTTACCATTAGGACCAGAAGCTATATTAGAGGCTCAGTTATTAATGTTAGGTTCGCACAATATCTTGAACCCTGCAAATGGTGCTCCAATTACGGTACCATCTCAGGATATGGTCTTGGGTCTTTATTATATGACCAAAGAACGTTTGTCAACTCCTGAAATGAAAATTTTAGGTGAAGGAATTACTTTCTATTCTGCAGAAGAGGTGAACATCGCTTTGAATGAAGGAAGAGTAGAGTTGAATGCTCGTGTTAAAATTAGAGCAAAAGATTTTAACGAAGCAGGTGAATTAGTATACAAAGTGATTCAAACTACTGCTGGACGTGTATTGTTTAACGAAGTTGTTCCTGAAGCTGCTGGTTATATCAATGACGTATTGACTAAGAAAAACTTAAGAGACATTATTGGTCACGTACTTAGCTGTACAGATGTTCCAACAACTGCTGCTTTCTTGGATAACATGAAAGATATGGGGTATAAATTCGCCTTCAAAGGTGGTTTATCATTCTCATTAGGAGATATTAGAATTCCAGATCAAAAGCCTCAGTTAATTGCTGATGCAAGAGAACAGGTTCAAGGTATTTCTGCAAATTATAACATGGGTCTTATTACCAATAACGAACGTTACAACCAAGTTATTGATGTATGGACATCAGCAAATGCTCAATTAACAGAGCTAGCAATGAAAAACATTAGAGAAGATCAACAAGGATTCAACTCGGTGTACATGATGCTTGACTCTGGAGCAAGGGGATCTAAAGAACAAATTCGTCAGTTAACTGGTATGCGTGGTTTGATGGCTAAGCCTAAAAAATCTACTGCTGGTGGTGGTGAAATTATTGAAAACCCGATTCTTTCGAACTTTAAAGAAGGTCTTTCTATCCTTGAGTACTTTATCTCTACTCACGGTGCTCGTAAAGGTCTTGCGGATACGGCTTTGAAAACGGCCGATGCTGGATACTTGACTCGTAGATTACATGATGTTTCTCAAGACGTTATTGTTAACATCGAAGATTGTGGTACTTTGAGAGGTGTTGAAGTTTCAGCATTGAAAAAGAACGAAGAAATTGTAGAATCATTAGGAGAAAGAATCTTAGGACGTGTAGTTTTACAAGATTTGATTAATCCATTGACTAACGAAGTATTGGTTCATTCTGGTGAGCAAATTACCGAAGCTATTATGAAAGCTATTGATGCTTCTCCTATCGAGAAAGTTGAAGTGCGCTCTCCACTAACTTGTGAAGCTTTAAAAGGTATTTGTGCTAAGTGTTACGGTCGTAACCTTGCAACAGGTAAAATGACACAAAGAGGTGAGGCAGTTGGTGTAATTGCAGCACAATCTATTGGGGAACCAGGAACACAGTTAACATTACGTACTTTCCACGTTGGAGGGGTTGCGGGTGGTATATCTGAAGAATCAAGCATCATCACTAAATTTGCTGGTAAGCTTGAAATTGAAGATCTTAAAACTGTTAAAGGTGAAGATAGCGAAGGAAACTCAGTTGATATCGTTGTTTCTCGTTCTACAGAGTTAAAATTAATTGACGAAACAACTGGTATTTTATTAAGTACTAATAATATTCCTTACGGTTCAAGCATTTTTGTTGCAGATGGTCAATCTGTAGCTAAAGGAGATGTAATTTGTAAATGGGATCCATATAACGGAGTTATTGTTTCTGAGTTTACTGGTAAAATTGCTTACGAAGATTTAGAACAAGGACAGTCGTTCATGGTTGAAATCGATGAGCAAACTGGTTTCCAAGAAAAAGTAATTTCTGAATCTAGAGCTAAAAAATTAATCCCAACTTTATTAGTTTACGGTAAAGATGGAGAATTGATTCGTTCTTACAACTTACCAGTTGGTGCCCACTTGATGGTTGAAAACGGTGAGAAAATTAAAGCTGGTAAAGTATTGGTGAAAATCCCACGTCGTTCTTCTAAATCAGGAGATATTACAGGAGGTTTACCAAGAATTACAGAGCTTTTAGAAGCTCGTAATCCATCTAATCCAGCTGTAGTTTCTGAAATTGATGGTGTTGTTTCTTTTGGAAAAATCAAAAGAGGTAACCGTGAGATTGTTATCGAATCTAAATTTGGTGATGTTCGTAAATACTTAGTTAAATTATCAAGCCAAATTTTGGTTCAAGAAAATGACTTCGTAAGAGCAGGTGTGCCATTGTCTGACGGAGCAATTACTCCAGATGATATTTTAAGAATACAAGGTCCAGCTGCTGTTCAACAGTATTTGGTTAATGAAATTCAAGAAGTATACCGTTTACAAGGGGTAAAAATCAACGACAAGCACTTTGAAGTAGTAATACGTCAAATGATGCGTAAAGTAAGAGTACAAGATCCAGGTGATACTTTATTCTTAGAAGATCAATTGATTCACACTAAAGATTTTATTGTTCAAAATGATAAGCTTTACGGAATGAAGGTTGTTGAGGATGCTGGTGATTCAAGCGTTTTAAAAGAAGGTCAAATCATTACTCCTCGTGAGTTGCGTGACGAAAACTCTTTATTGAAACGTACGGATAAAAATCTTGTTGTTGCCCGTGATGTTGTAACTGCTACAGCAACTCCAGTATTACAAGGTATTACCAGAGCTTCGCTTCAAACGAAATCATTTATCTCTGCTGCATCGTTCCAAGAAACTACTAAAGTATTAAATGAAGCTGCTGTTGCAGGTAAAATTGATTACTTAGAAGGATTGAAAGAAAATGTAATCGTAGGACACAGAATTCCTGCAGGAACAGGTATGAGAGAATATGATGCTACAATTGTAGGGTCAAAAGATGATTACAATGATATGATGGCTAACAAAGAGGAGTACATTTATTAATACAAGGATATGAGCAATTCAAACCAACAACAAGATCAAATTAATATAGAATTAGATGAAGTAACTGCAGAAGGAATTTATTCTAACTTAGCAATTATCAATCACTCTTCTTCAGAATTTGTTTTAGATTTTGTTAGTATAATGCCTGGAATTCCTAAGGCTAAAGTGAAATCAAGAATTGTCTTGACACCACAGCATGCTAAACGATTATTAAAGGCTATTGGAGAAAATATCCATAGATTTGAAATTGCCCATGGCGAAATTAAAGACACGGAACAGTTGCCCATACCGCTCAACTTTGGCCCAGCCGGTCAAGCATAAATTTCAAAAGCTCCAGTATATTTACTGGAGCTTTTTTTTTAGGTTATAACTGGGTAAATTGTTTTGGATTTTAATTTGTTAAATCGATATTACTAAACAGAAATCTATGTGTTTAAATCGTTATTATTACATGCTTTAATATTAAATTTTGTGCTTTAATCGACTATTATGGTGCTTTGTCGAAAATTTTTTTTACGACTAAACAAATGGTATACTTTTGTTTCGGATTTGGATGTCAACTCCCCGAAAAAAAATATTATTATTTATGAAATATTTCTCGTCTTTAGTTTGCAATGAATTAACACTTAAAGGTTGCCTTTTTTTCTTTTTTATATTGTGTTCTAATGTAACTTTTTCGCAATCTTCACAAACCATTGTAGAAAATAATCCTATTGAAATAGTATCAGTTAAAAATGAAAATATAACTAAAACGAGTACAACAAATAATGTGAATTTTGTGCTTTGGTTTATGGGTTCTAAACAAGATACTAAATCAAATACTTCTATCGAAGAAACAAATACAAAAAAACAAGTAATTACATCAGGTACTGCTCCTAATAGAATTTTAATTAAAACTTTCTTGAAAAAAGCAATTAACTCAGAAGTTATGGTTGCTTAAAAATATAAAAAACAAAAAAAACGCTAATTGAAAGATTAGCGTTTTTTTTTGGTATTTATGTCCCGTCCTGAAATAGCGATACACAAAAACAATCGTTATGGAAGAATACACGAATTATGTAAAGCGCACCCAGCGAGATTACAGCATGTCCTTAAAACTTCAAATCGTTAGAGAAGTTGAGCAAGGTAGTTCATCAATTACCCAAATTAGAAAACAATATGGCATTCAAAGCCATGCTACAGTTCTGGGCTGGTTACGAAAATTTGGTAACTTTGATTGGGAAAACCAATCCCCTTTGAATATGGCAAAGTCACCCGAACAAAAAATTATGGAACTTGAAGCCCAAGTCAAGCTATTAGAAAAACAAAAGGCTCTTTTAGAACGACAAGCTTACGTTGCAGATAAAAAAGCAATCTTGTTTGACATGATGATTGATTTAGCTGAGAAAGAATATCATATCGATATCCGAAAAAACTCTGCACCCGAACAATCGCCCGCTTTAGAGCAAAAGAACAAAAAACAGTAGCGTTTACCTGTTATTTGTTCGGGATAGACAGACAGGTTTATTATCGAAAGACTAGAAGAATAGCATCCAAACAAAACAAAGCCAAAGAAGTGATTTTGATGGTGAATAATATCAGGAAGACAATGCCTAGAATAGGTACTCGAAAACTATATTATCTTTTGTTGGATAAACTTCAATTAATGAAAATTGGAAGAGATAAGTTCTTTGATATACTCAGAGCCAATCATTTATTGATACATCCTAAACGAAGTTATCATGTAACGACTAACTCACATCATCGATTTAATAAACATCAAAATCGAATTCTAGATTTAGAAATTAACAGACCAGAGCAAGTTTGGGTCTCTGATATAACCTATATAGGAAAAAGAGATAATCCTTGCTATTTAAGCTTAGTCACAGATGCTTATTCTAAAAAGATTATGGGATATTATGTTGCCGATAACATGAACACAGAAAGCAGTTTGAAGGCTTTTAAAATGGCTCTTAAACACAGAAACAACAAAAACTTACCATTGATACATCATTCAGACAGAGGGATTCAATATTGTGCTAATGACTACCAAAAGCAACTTAATAAAAATAAAATTCTATGCAGTATGACACAAAACTCTGACCCTTATGAAAATGCAGTGGCAGAAAGGATCAATGGTATTTTAAAACAGGAATTTAGGATTGACAAATACAATCAAAAAGCAGAAATCATGCAAAAAATTGTAAAAGAAGCTATTGATATCTATAATGAAATCAGACCTCATTATTCTAATTACATGCTTACTCCAAATCAGATGCATCACCAAAACAAAATTAAAATGAGAACCTATAAAACAAAAAACAGTAGCAAACCAGAGCTTGCTACTGTCTAAAATTGTACTTTTATTTTTTATTAATCCTGTATCACTTTTTCAGGACTAGACATTATTTAGATCGGAACTATTCAAATTCAGAAGTAAAAAATAATTTCACATTGGGATATTTGTTTTGTGTCATCTGTATAGTAAAATCGGAGTCTGCAAGAAATACTAATTGACCGTATTTATCATGAGCTAGAAATTTTTGTTTAATTCTTCTGAACTCTTTAAATTCTTCACTTTTTGGGTCATTTGGTTTTACCCAACAAGCTTTATGTACAGGAAAGTTTTCATACGTACATTTTGCACCATATTCATGTTCTAAACGGTATTGAATTACTTCGTATTGCAAAGCACCCACCGTTCCAATAATTTTTCTATTGTTCATTTCTAGAGTAAATAATTGCGCTACACCTTCATCCATTAGCTGATCAACTCCTTTCTCCAGCTGTTTAGCTTTCATAGGATCAGCGTTGTTAATATATCTAAAATGCTCAGGAGAAAAACTTGGAATTCCTTTAAAGCTCATTAATTCCCCTTCGGTCAGTGTGTCACCAATTTTAAAATTTCCAGTGTCATGAAGGCCCACAATATCTCCAGGATAAGAAATATCTACAATTTCTTTTTTCTCTGCAAAAAAGGCGTTTGGGCTAGAGAATTTTAAATTTTTCTTTTGTCTTACGTGATAATACGGTTTGTTTCTTTCAAAAGTTCCAGAAACAATTTTTATAAAAGCGAGTCTATCTCTGTGTTTAGGATCCATATTGGCATGGATTTTAAATACAAAACCAGACATTTTTTGTTCTTCTGGATCTACAAGTCTTGTTTCGGAATCTTTAGGTCTTGGCGAAGGTGCAATTTCTACAAAGCAATCTAGTAGTTCTCTAACACCAAAATTATTCAAGGCTGAACCAAAGAAAACGGGTTGTAGTTTTCCGTCTAGATAATCTTGTTTGTCAAATTTTGGATACACTTCGTCAATTAACTCTAATTCTTCTCTAAGTTTATCGGCTGGTTTTTGACCAATTATTTTTTCAAGCTCTGGACTTTGTACATCTGAGAAAGCAATTGTTTCTTCTATGTTTTTACGACTATCACCACTGAATAAATTGATATTTTGTTCCCAAAGATTATAAATTCCTTGAAAGTCATATCCCATCCCGATAGGGAAACTCAAAGGTGTTACGGTAAGTCCAAGTTTTTGTTCAACTTCATCCATTAAGTCGAATGCATCTTTTCCTTCTCTATCTAATTTATTGATAAATACAATAATTGGAATTTTACGCATTCTACAAACTGCTACTAATTTTTCAGTTTGTTCCTCTACACCTTTAGCTACGTCAATCACTACAATAACACTATCAACTGCTGTTAAAGTTCTAAAAGTGTCTTCGGCGAAATCCTTGTGTCCAGGTGTATCAAGTATGTTTATTTTCTTGTCTTGGTAATTAAATGCAAGTACAGAGGTAGATACAGAAATTCCTCTTTGGCGTTCAATTTCCATAAAGTCACTCGTAGCACCTTTCTTTATTTTATTATTTTTTACGGCACCTGCTTCTTGAATTGCTCCTCCAAAAAGAAGTAATTTTTCAGTCAATGTCGTTTTTCCAGCATCAGGATGTGAGATAATCCCGAAAGTTCTTCTGCGTTGTATTTCTTCTAAAAAGCCCATATGTATATGAATAGTTTGCAAAAGTACTATTTATATACGCTATTTGAAAATTTGATCTGTTTAAAAGGTATTTTCGTATTGTGTAAACGATTCCAAATAAAAGAGGCTGCCTAAAAAGGGCAGCCTCAAAGAAAAACTATTACATATTGATGGACCATACAGAATATCCATTAGGAGGACATTGTATTTTTACCCATTTGTCAGCTTGTGTTGTTGGGAACCAGCCAGAGTTACCGGTAAAATCTTTAATTTGTGCATTGGCCCAGTTGGTTTGTATCCAGCGCTCTTGCCAGGTTGAAGAGTTATTGATGTAAACGACTAATCCTGGATTGCCATTGTATCCGTTTCTTCTTGCTATGTATTCATCATTATCTGTGTATAAAATAGAAGTGTTACCGGTTGCTTTGTTGTTGTGAATCCAAATTAGATTATTCAATTTGGTTTTATTTAGCCACTCTTCATAATCACGGTAAAAAATTGTTGGATATCCTTCGTGTGTTAATATGTACGCGTATGCTAATTCTTTTTTCCAAATTTCATCAGTGTCATGATTCGCAACAAATGTAACCGCTTTGTATGGATTTCTTTTCCACATCATATCATCGTTGAGTACGTTTAGGTTATTGCCATCAAAAGCATCATTCATTTTATAATAGCAAGCAAAGTCAAACACAGAACTATTGGCGTTATTTGCCCAGTCATTGAGTATATTTACATTAGAATCCCAAAGTTCACCTACAGAGAATCCGCCTACATTGGTATTCCAATCTTTAATAACCCAAGCGCCAAAACCTTTTACGTAATCAAATCTCCAGCCGTCAAATTTCATCGTGTTTTTATAAAATTTACCTACACCATCAGCTCTTTTCCAGAGCCAGTCTTGAACATTTGGAGTAACGTGAGCTAGGTCAGGAAATCCTCCAAATAAACCTTCATCATTATTTCCGTAGGCATTTTTATAAAAATCAGCACTTGTTCGTTTAAACTTACCAGAGGCAACACCTGTAAAATTAGTATATGTTTGTGTTCCTGTAAATGGATTGCTCTCTAGTTGCCCGCCACTGTTGTGATTGAGAACCATATCTGCATACACTTGCATGTTTTCGGCATGAACCTTTGTTATTAAACTTTCTAGTTCGGTTTTAGAACCAAAACGCGTTTCAACAGTTCCGTTTTGATTAAAATTACCAAAATCAAAATAATCAGTTGGATCATATCCCATAGAAAACGCTCCGTTTTGAGCTTTTGAAACAGGTGGTAACCAAATTGAACCAATACCTACATTTGACCAAGCTGTTATTTTTGAATTGACTACATTCCACCACGTTCCACCTGCGGGCACATCCCAGTAGAAGGCTTGCATCATGACACCTCCACCCGGATTTGCAACATATCTTCCAGTGGAAATATTCGTTTGTTTTCCTGTGCTAAACGGACGTCCATCATGTTTAGTGACTTGAATAATTTTAAACTGAGATGCTTGTTCTATAGAGTCTTTTTGTAGTTCATCTGATGTAGAACAAGCATTTAAACTTAAAAAAAGTGACGCGATGGCACAGGTTTTTAATACATTTTTTTTCATAATCATTTAGGTTAATTGGTTTTAGTTCATGTTAGATTTTGGGATGAATTCTTGCTGATAGTGTTAATTTATAATAATAGAATAGGGTTTGGTAAATAAGTTCTTATTGAGTATATGTAAATTATAAAGCCAATATATAATGGTATTTATAATTTATTGTGCTTTTATATTTTAAATTGATAACAATAGCTAATTTATAAATTAAATGATTTGAAGGTGATTTACTTGTTTTTATTTTGTTTCGAAAACGATGTAGTGTTTACAACTTTGTATTTTAGACTTAAAAAAATGAGAATTTTAAGATTTAATTCGGAGTTTAATTTTAAATAGTATTAATCCAGTTTTATAATTTTATGAGTAGATATTCAAAACAAAATATTTGAAATAGGATTTTTGTTTTTGAAATAGAATTAAGATGTACTTATTGTATGTTAGTGATAACTCATGAAATGAGCTCTAATTTCACTATTTTTTTGCGCTATAATTTTTTGTTAATAGTAGCAGGTATACTTGTATAATGTAATTGAATTGTTATTTTTGTTCGTTTTTAAAATTTTAAGATAACAACTTTTGATTTGATGTAGTAAATATTTCAATTTTAGAATGTTATAATTAGAATTGGGACACCTGAAAAGGTTTCATTTTGAAAATCTTAATTTTAAAGACAATATCATTAAAAGTAAATTAAAATAATGCCAATAAATTCAATACCAATGAAGTCCAATAATAATAGAATTACACTTACTGTTTTGTTCTTAATGTTTATGAGTGTAGTTGTAAATGCACAAGAAATTATTAAGGATTCTGTAATAGCTCCCGTAAAAAAAGTAAAGTCAACTGGCAAACAAAAAGTTGACGGTGTTGTAGCTACTGTTGGGGATTATATTATTTTAGACTCAGATATAGATAAAACGTATTTAGAGATACAAGCTGGAGGTGGTAATACTTCAGAGTACGATCGTTGTCAAATGCTTGGAAAGCTTCTAGAAGACAAGTTGTATGCGCATCAAGCTGTTCAAGATAGTATTATAGTTACAGATACAGAAGTGAAAGGAATGATGGAAGAACGATTGAATTACATGATAGACAAAATTGGGTCTATGGAAAAAGTAGTTCAATATTATAAAAAAGATTCTGAAGAAGAATTTAGAACTTATTTTGCTGATATCTTAAAGGAGGGAAAACTTACTTCGGAAATGCAAAAAAAGATTATTGATGCTGTAGAAATTACTCCAGAAGAAGTAAGAAATTATTTTAAACAAATACCAGCGGCTGATTTGCCATTTTTTGGTGTGGAACTCGAGGTAGCACAAATTGTGGTTAAGCCAAAAGTTTCTGCAGAAGACAAACAAAAAGTCATTGACAAACTCAATGGGTTTAAAAAAGAAGTAGAAGAAGGTGCTAGTTTTTCAACAAAGGCAGTTTTGTACACTCAAGATCCTGGATCTAGGTCAAATGGAGGGTATTATAAAATGAATCGTAAAACTCCTTTTGTAAAAGAATTTAAAGAAGTTGCTTTTAGTTTAGCCGAGGGAGAAATCTCTGCTCCTTTTGAAACGGAATTTGGATATCACATTATTCTTGTCGAAAAGATTAAAGGTCAAGAAGTAGAGTTGCGTCATATATTATTAGCACCAACAGTTACAGATGCATCTTTAGCTGAGGCCAAAGAGAAAATTCAATTAATAAAAAAGAGAATAGAGGATAAAGATATCACATTTGCAGAAGCTGCCAGAACTTTATCTGATGAAAAAGAAACTCGAGCAAATGGCGGTGCTTTAATCAATCCACAAACACAAGATACCCGTTTTGAGTTGACTAAAATGGATCCTTCTTTTTACAGCCAAGTTTCAAATTTAAAAGAAAATGAAGTTTCTGCGCCTATCTTAGATCAAAGTGAAGAAGGTAAAAAGAGCTTTAAAATTATTACGGTAACCAATAGAATTGATGAGCATACAGCAGATTATGCTAAGGATTACATTAAAATAAAGGATTTAGCGTTAAAGCAAAAACGAATTACTGAAATAGGAAAATGGTTTGACGAGAAAATCAAAGAGACCTACATCAAGATTCAGGGGGAATATAGAGATTGTAAATTCACGAACAATTGGTTAAAAAAATAGACTTATTTTTAGGGTTTAAAACTTAAAAAATTTCTGTAAATAAATAAAAAGAGTTAGTTTTATGCTTGCATAAACTAGCTCTTTTTTAATTTAAAAAATATATACATGTCAGATGTTGCAGCAATACATAATTTGGTTCAAAAACGAAATGAACTAAAAAAAGAAATCGCAAAAATTATTGTAGGACAAGATGCTGTTGTCGATCAAATATTACTTTGTATTTTTTCAGGTGGACACGCTTTATTGGTGGGTGTTCCTGGATTAGCAAAAACACTTATGGTAAACACTTTGGCGCAAGCTTTAGGTTTAGAGTTTAAAAGAATACAGTTTACACCAGATTTAATGCCATCGGATATTTTAGGAAGTGAAATTTTAGATGAAAGCAGACAATTCAAATTCATAAAAGGACCTATTTTTTCGAATATAGTTTTGGCTGATGAAATCAATAGAACGCCTCCCAAAACGCAAGCAGCTTTGCTTGAGGCTATGCAAGAAAGATCTGTTACTATTGCTGGAAACAATTATAAATTGAATTTACCCTATTTTGTATTGGCAACTCAAAACCCAATTGAGCAAGAAGGAACCTATCCTTTACCCGAAGCGCAACTGGATCGTTTTATGTTTGCTATAAAACTTGAATATCCAAGTTTTGAAGAGGAAGTACAAGTGGTAAAGCAAACTACTTCAAATGAGAAAGTAGTTGTAAATTCGTTATTTACAGCACAAGAGATCATTGATTTTCAAGAATTGATTCGCAGAATTCCTGTTGCGGATAATGTTATAGAATACGCGGTGCGCTTGGTGAGTAAAACGCGTCCAGATAATTCTTTGTCAAATGAATTTGTGAAAAATTATTTAGATTGGGGAGCAGGACCTAGAGCCTCTCAAAATTTAATTTTGGCTGCCAAAGCCAATGCGGCTTTTAATGGAAAATTTTCTCCAGACATAGAAGATGTTCAAGCCGTGGCAACCGGAATTTTGAGACACCGAATCATTAAAAATTACAAAGCAGATGCCGAGGGAATAACTGAAGAAATGATTATCGAAAAGCTATTATAACGTTGTAGTTAGCTTATTTAGAAAGGTTCTTTGTTGTAAAAGCAGCAAAGAACCTTTTTTTATTTTGGTCTAAATTCACGGATTGCTAAAAATGGCTTTTTTAAATACCAAATAAATAAAATTTTATTAAAATTTTGAATTATCTGCATTGGATGTGGTTTTTTATATGGTTTTAGCAATAATAATTTTTAAAAACGGGACTTATATTAAATTTTTTTAAATCTCAGCTTTAATTCTTAAATTTGCTAAACTAAATAACATTTAATTCTTATGTCTCTATTTGCAATAAATTTTTAGCATTATAGAACAGTAATATATCACACTTATGAGTACTTATAACGATTACATTAATGAGATTGAAGAGCGTAAAGGTCAAGGTCTTCACCCAAAACCAATCGATTCAGCAGAATTGCTAATCGAAATCGTAGCACAAATTAAAGATACAAATAACCCAAATAGAGAAGATTCTCTTAAGTTTTTTATCTACAATACCTTACCAGGAACTACAAGTGCTGCTACTGAAAAAGCAAAATTTTTAAAGGAAATTATTCTTGGTGAAGAAGTAGTAAATGAAATTACTCCTGCTTTTGCTTTTGAATTATTATCGCACATGAAAGGTGGTCCTTCAATTGAAGTGTTACTAGATTTAGCTTTGGGAAATGATGTAGCAATTGCCAAAGAAGCTGCTAAAGTTCTTAAAACTCAAGTATATCTTTACGATGCCGATATGGATCGTTTAAAAGCTGCATTTGAAAGTAATAATGAAGTAGCTAGAGAAATTTTAGAAAGTTATGCTCAAGCAGAATTTTTCACAAAACTTCCAGAAGTAGCTGAAGAAATAAAAGTAGTAACGTTTATAGCAGGTGAAGGAGATATTTCTACAGATTTATTGTCACCAGGTAACCAAGCACACTCACGTTCAGATCGTGAATTGCACGGTAAATGTATGATTACGCCTCAAGCACAAGATGAAATCAAAGCCTTGCAAGCACAACATCCAGACAAATCTGTAATGCTAATTGCAGAAAGAGGTACAATGGGTGTAGGTTCATCTCGTATGTCAGGTGTAAATAACGTGGCGCTTTGGACAGGAAAACAAGCAAGTCCATACGTGCCATTCGTAAACTTTATGCCAATCGTTGCGGGAACAAACGGAATTTCTCCAATTTTCCTAACTACAGTTGATGTAACGGGTGGAATTGGTTTAGATTTGAAAAACTGGGTAAAAAAGACAGATGCAAACGGAGAAGTTGTTCGTAATGAAAGTGGTGATCCAGTTTTAGAAGAAACCTATTCTGTAGCAACAGGAACGGTTCTTACTATTAATACAAAATCAAAAAAATTATATAACGGAGACCAAGAATTAATTGACATTTCTAAAGCTTTCACGCCTCAGAAAATGGAATTCATCAAAGCTGGTGGTTCTTATGCGATTGTTTTCGGTAAAAAAATTCAAACTTTTGCAGCAAAAACTTTAGGAATTGAAGCGCCTCTAGTTTATGCGCCTTCAAAAGAAGTTTCAATAGAAGGACAAGGACTTACTGCTGTTGAAAAAATCTTCAATAGAAATGCTGTAGGAACAATTTCTAAAAAAGCATTACACGCGGGTTCTGATGTTCGTGTAGAAGTTAATATCGTTGGTTCTCAAGATACAACGGGATTAATGACGGCTCAAGAATTAGAGTCTATGGCAGCAACAGTGATTTCTCCAATAGTTGATGGTGCTTACCAATCGGGTTGTCATACTGCTTCAGTTTGGGATAAAAAAGCGCAAGCCAACATTCCAAAATTAATGAAATTCATGAACGATTTTGGTTTGATTACCGCTCGTGATCCTAAAGGTCAATACCATGCAATGACAGACGTAATTCATAAGGTTCTTAATGATATTGTAATTGACGATTGGGCAATTATTATTGGTGGTGATTCACATACTCGTATGTCAAAAGGAGTAGCATTCGGTGCCGATTCTGGAACAGTTGCTTTAGCTCTTGCAACAGGAGAAGCTTCTATGCCTATACCTGAATCTGTAAAGGTAACTTTCAAAGGTCAAATGGCTAGTTACATGGATTTCCGTGATGTAGTTCACGCTACTCAAGCGCAAATGTTACAAAAATTTGGAGGAGAAAATGTTTTCCAAGGAAGAATTATTGAAGTGCATTTAGGAACGCTTACAGCCGATCAAGCCTTTACATTTACAGATTGGACTGCTGAAATGAAAGCCAAAGCTTCGATTTGTATTTCGGAAGATGATACTTTAGTGGAATCTTTGGAAATTGCAAAAGGAAGAATCCAGATCATGATTGATAAAGGAATGGATAACAAAACGCAGGTTCTTCAAGGATTAATCAACAAAGCAAATAAGAGAATTGCTGAGATTAAATCAGGTGATAAACCAGCTTTAACTCCAGATGCCAATGCTAAATATTATGCAGAAGTGGAGGTAGATTTGGATGTGATTAACGAACCAATGATTGCTGATCCAGATGTAAACAACAAAGACGTTTCTAAAAGATATACTCACGATACCATTCGTCCACTTTCATTTTACGGAGGGGATAAAAAAGTAGATTTAGGATTCATAGGTTCTTGTATGGTGCATAAAGGGGATATGAAAATATTAGCTCAAATGCTTAAAAACGTGGAAGCACAAAATGGTAAAGTAGAATTTAAAGCACCATTAGTAGTAGCGCCACCAACCTATAACATCGTAGATGAGTTAAAAGCAGAAGGTGATTGGGAAGTTCTACAAAAATATTCTGGTTTCGAGTTTGACGATAATGCTCCAAAAGGTGCTGCACGTACTGAATACGAAAACATGTTGTATTTAGAGCGCCCAGGGTGTAATCTATGTATGGGTAACCAAGAAAAAGCTTCAAAAGGAGATACGGTTATGGCAACATCTACTCGTTTGTTCCAAGGTAGAGTTGTAGAAGATACAGCTGAGAAAAAAGGAGAGTCACTACTTTCTTCTACACCAGTAGTTGTATTGTCAACAATATTAGGAAGAACTCCAACTATTGAAGAGTATAAAATTGCAGTTCAAGGAATTAATTTAACCAAATTTGCACCTTCAAATAAGCAATCTGTATTTTAAAGAGATACGTTAAAATTTTTATAAAAAGCTCGGGTTTAGGTACTCGAGCTTTTTTTTGTGTAATAGCTGTCTTAATTTTTTGTAAATTGTAATATTGTTCAACAATACTTAAATAGAAATTATGGCCTTTGATATAGAAATGATAAAAAGAGTGTACAGCAACATGGCAGATCGTGTTGATACAGCACGAAAAGTTGTAGGTAGACCACTAACATTAAGCGAGAAAATCTTGTACAATCACCTTTGGGAAGGCAAGCTTAACCAAGCTTTTACTCGTGGGGTTGATTATGTTGATTTTGCACCAGATAGAGTTGCTTGTCAAGATGCTACAGCACAAATGGCCTTATTGCAATTTATGCATGCGGGTAAAAAAACGGTAGCCGTACCCACTACAGTTCATTGTGATCACCTAATTTTGGCAAAAAACGGAGCTCAATCCGATTTGGCTGTAGCCAATACACAATCCAAAGAAGTTTTTGATTTCCTTTCTTCGGTTTCTGATAAATATGGAATCGGGTTCTGGAAACCAGGTTCAGGAATTATTCATCAAATCGTTTTAGAAAATTATGCTTTTCCTGGAGGTTTGATGATTGGGACTGATTCACATACCGTTAATGCGGGTGGTTTAGGAATGCTCGCCATTGGTGTTGGTGGTGCTGATGCTGTTGATGTGATGTCTGGAATGTCTTGGGAATTAAAATTTCCAAAATTAATTGGAGTTAAATTAACGGGTAAGTTATCTGGATGGACTGCTCCAAAAGACGTTATTTTAAAAGTAGCTGATATCCTTACTGTAAAAGGTGGAACAGGAGCTATTGTTGAATATTTTGGAGAAGGAGCAACTTCAATGTCATGTACTGGTAAAGGGACTATTTGCAACATGGGTGCAGAGATAGGAGCAACAACGTCTACATTTGGTTATGATGAATCCATGCGTAGGTATTTAGCAGCAACGGGCAGACAAGATGTAGTAGATGCGGCAGACCATGTAGCAGCATATTTAACCGCAGATCCTGAGGTTTATGCAGATCCTGAAACGTATTTCGACCAAGTAATTGAAATCAATCTTTCTGAATTAGAGCCACATATTAATGGACCTTTCACGCCTGATAGAGGAACACCAGTATCTCAAATGAAAGCAGAAGCTGCTGCAAACGGTTGGCCAATTAAAGTAGAATGGGGTTTGATAGGGTCTTGTACCAACTCATCTTATGAAGATATGGCACGAGCTGCATCAATTGTAAACCAAGCAGTGGAATTAGGGATTACTCCGAAAGCTGAATTCGGAATCAATCCAGGATCGGAACAAATTAGATATACCATTGAAAGAGATGGAATTATTGCCACTTTTGAAAAAATGGGAACCAAAGTATTTACCAATGCATGCGGTCCATGCATCGGGCAATGGGATAGAGCAGGAGCGGATAAAGAAGAAAAAAATACCATTGTACATTCGTTTAATCGAAACTTTTCGAAAAGAGCTGATGGAAATCCCAACACGCATGCTTTTGTAACTTCCCCAGAAATGGTTGCGGCTCTGGCTATTTCGGGACGTTTGGATTTTAATCCGATTACAGATACCTTGATTAATGATAAAGGTGAAGAGGTGAAATTAACGGCTCCTTATGGTGATGAATTGCCTCAAAAAGGTTTTGCAGTAGAAGACAATGGATTTCAAGTGCCAGCTGAAGATGGTTCTGGAGTTCAAATTTTAGTTAGTGAAACGTCTGATAGGCTGCAACTTTTAGCTCCATTTGAAGCTTGGGATCGAAAAAATATTACAGGAGCAAAGTTATTGATAAAAGCATTTGGCAAGTGTACCACAGATCACATATCTATGGCTGGTCCTTGGTTGCGTTTTAGAGGCCATTTAGATAACATTTCTAACAATATGTTAATTGGTGCAGTTAATGCGTTTAATCAAAAAACAAATGCCGTAAAAAATCAAGTAACACGTGAATATGACGCTGTTCCTGCGGTGGCAAGGGCTTACAAAGCTGCTGGGATTCCGTCAATAGTTGTGGGAGATCACAATTATGGTGAAGGATCTTCAAGAGAGCATGCGGCTATGGAACCTCGATTTTTAGGGGTGAAAGCCGTACTTGTTAAATCGTTTGCACGCATACATGAAACGAATTTAAAAAAACAAGGTATGCTAGCTTTGACTTTTGCTAATGAAAATGATTATGATAGAATTCAAGAAGACGATACCATTAATTTTCTTGACTTAATATCATTTGCACCTGCAAAACCACTCACACTAGAGTTTGTTCACTCAGATGGTAGCAGTGATCGAATTCTTGTAAATCATACTTATAATGAAAGTCAAATTGGTTGGTTTGAGGCAGGATCAGCTTTAAATTTAATTGCTGCAGCAAGTAATTTATAAACAGATTTTACATCATTTAAAACTCTCAAAGCTGTTTTGAGAGTTTTTTTTGTGATATAAATTACTTGAGTTGACTTCTAAAGTAAGAATAGTAATAAATATCAGGTAGGCTAGTTGCTTTAATTTTTCTAAAGAATTCGTTAAAATGGATTTTTTCAACGTTAAAGTTCTAAAAAAGGGTGTGTTTTTTGATTAAATCAATTAAATTAGCTTTTTTGAAATAATTAAATAAAAATTTAATTCATTTTCAGAAATTTTTGAATTTAATGCAATACTAATCCCAATCGCTAATATTTAGATTGGAAAAACTCTTTCAGACAAAGAGATTAGGGTAATTGCATTTTTATATTGTTTAGAAATGAAAAGTTTTTTTACATCATTTTTTTAAGCTATTAGCTAAGAACCAAATCACGCTCTGTATGTTTTTTAAAGAGCAGCAAACAAATAAATATGAATTTACGATTACTAACAGCTTTATTTTTTCTAAATAGTATTGCTATTTTCTCGCAAGAGCGAGTCATAAAACATACTATCGTAAAAGGAGAAACCGTATCCAGTATTGCTGATAAATATGAAGTGAAGCAAAGTGAAATTATAAAGTTAAATCCAAGTGCAAAAAAATTATTAAAACTGAATTCAGTTTTAGTAATACCGCAAGAATCTAAGAATAAAAGTGTATCCAAAAGTAATTCGATCTTAAGTCAAAAAACAAAAGATCATGAAGTACAAGCCAAAGAAACGTTATACGGTATTGCAAAACAATACGGAATTGCATTTAAAGTACTTAAGGAATTGAATCCCACTCTCGGAGAATCTGAATTAAGAATAGGTCAAAAAATTAATATTCCTGAAAATGCATTTTTATCTAGTAAAATAGAATCGGATGTTGTAAATCGCACCGAAAGTGGTGAAAGCGAAGATCAAAATGAAGTTAAAAGCACTTTTACAAGAGCAGTTTTACCAAAAGAGACAAAGTATTCTATCACACGAAAATACGGTATTACAATCAAAGAATTTGACAAAGCAAATCCTGAAATAGGCGTAAAAGCATTGCGGGCGGGTCAAATGATAACAATCCCGGGCACAGAGGTTGTATCACAAAGTCAAACTATCCCTCTTGAAGAAACTAGTAAAACAATTGTTGCAGAAAGTCCCAAAAATGAAAATTTGGAAACAATACCAGCTACAAGTAGCGTAGTAGAAAAAGTAACAGATAATTCAGCTAGAATTATTCAGCCTAATACTGCTGCAGGAACATTAAATTCTAGTTCCCAATCTATAGTAAGAGAGGTTTTACCTAAGGAAACTAAGTATGCTATAGCCAAACAATATGGTATCACTGTTCAAGAATTAGAGAAACAAAATCCTACAATAAAAAACGGACTTCTTGTGGGGGATAAACTTTCTATTATTTCACCAATAACTTCAAATACTGTACTTGAAACAGCTGGAGATATAAAAATAACTGATGCTGCTATAGAAAGTAAAAAAATTGACTTTAATACCTCCGTTAAACCATCATTTAATCACGATTTTTTAGACCAGTTGATTTCTAGAGCCTCAGAAAATATAGGAACTCGATACCGAAGCGGAGGCACCGGCAAAGAGGGCTTTGATTGTTCTGGATTGATGTGTTCCACTTTTGGTTCTTTTGACATAAAACTACCCCGAACTTCTAGAGAACAATCTGCGGTGGGCACTAAGATTAGTACAGATGAAGCTCAAAAAGGAGACTTAATTTTTTTCAAAACTAATGGTAGAGGCCAGATTAATCACGTAGGAATGGTTGTTGAGGTTTGTGAGGGAGAAATAAAATTTATCCATTCATCAACAAGTAACGGAGTAATCATATCTTCAACCAAGGAAAAGTATTATGAAAAAAACTTTTCCCAAATCAATAGAGTGCTACAATAATTCCCGTTAAAAATTAAAAATATTTATATTCAAAACGTCCCACAATTGGGGCGTTTTTTTTGTTTTAAAGTTTAATTTCTCCTTCATTACCACTTACATAATTTGTTCCTGTTACAACGGATGCCGCCATTTTTAGAAAATTAATCATTTTATTTCCGTCAGTGTCCCAGAAATAAGCACTGCTTGGTTTTACTTTGATAAGCGAAATATTCGGGTCGTTTTTACCTTCTTTAAACCAAATATTTACAACAGGAGACCAAAGTTCTTCGATTTTTTCTTGATTGGTAATTATTGATGCTTCACCATTAACAACCATGTAACTTCCTTTTCCGGGATGTGCAAAAAATAATTGAACACTAGAATCTTGCTCAATTTCTTTGTTTTTATCACTATTTTTTTCGCTGAAGAACCAAATGTTTCCTTGCTCACATACGTGTACCGCTCCCATTGGTCTAGTGGTTGCTCCATCATTCGTTTTGAGATTGGTGCAAAAAAGACAGGTGTTAATTTCTGCAACTAGGCTTTTAAGTTTATCTATTCCTTCTATTGTATATTCATTTGCTTGATCACTCATAATCCTAAGTTTTATTTAGACTGTTAGACTCTGTAAATTCTTTTACAAAGTTGGGATATAAAACAGTAAAAAGGATTATACAATTCAGAGTAAAAGTTTCATTTTTCACGTATCCTAAATGTGGAATTGTTTTATTCCATCTGCGGGAACCGTACTCTTTTTAAGTATTCTTGGAAGGTCTTATTGGAAGCTGTTTAGTAAACTGATCATTATTGATTAAAGCTTCAGAATTAGGGTTTTATATACCAAGAAAACTCCTTAATACGCTTGGTCAGGATTGTGATTTCTGATAGCTTCAATACATTTTGTAAACATCAAATAATCGATCCAGATCTTTAACTGAAACTGTCATATAATCTAACATCAGAGTTAAAGTTTCTGGATTTTACGACGAAATTGTTGCCATACAAAGCAATGCAAATAGGATGGGTAGTAGAAATTTGTTCTTAAGTTGGTACAACTAGGTTAAGTATTTTAATCATTGTACGGTTTCAATATTTCTACCTCTAAGGATATTTTTATAAATAGGATGTGATTAATTATTGTTTAAGCAATACGTTATTTATTGTTTCAATCCAGTCTTTTGTGGTACCTATGTTTGTGTTGATTCCTATGCTTTTGTTGTGATAAGGCTTGTAGATATCAATGTTTGGCCTTGAAAACAAACCTACTGTAGGAGTTAAACCGGCGCTTGCTAAATGCATAATGCCACTATCAGCTCCTATAAAAAGTTTTGTATTTGCAACTACAGCAGCTATTTCTCTCACATCTTTGCTGTAAAATGAAGTTGCCTTAAAATTGATTTGTGACACATTTTCAACGGGTAAAATTTCTAAGATATTGTAATCAGAAAATTCTACTTTTAGACTAGCATAAAATTCTTCCCACCACGTTGTAGAGTAGCATTTGTCAGCCGTAGCATAGGTAAAAATACAAATGGTTTCTTTGTCATTTGGTACTAAAGCATCAACAGCATTCTTACCTTGTAGCAATTCCGCTGCTGTCAGTTTGATGTCTAATGGAGGCAAAGCTGCATGATTCTCGGGGAAACCTAATTTAGTTAGAAAACTTCGGAATTCATAGATAGGAAACTTTGCAATATGATCGTAATCAGGGTATTTCATTCGGAGTATTTCGTCTTCTTCTCCAAAAAATTTATATTTCGCATTTGCAAATTGTGCTGATAACCTACCAGAAGAGGAGTTTTTATCCACATTTATTACAATATCATATTTTTCACTTTTGATTTTTACCCATACTTTAAAATAAGCAACAAGATCTTTAAAAGGCTTTTTGGGTAATTCTATGATATTATTGATGTTGTCATAGTTTTGAAAAACAATTGGCGCCAAGCCACCTTTTACAAACAAATCTATCTTACAATCTGGAAAAGTGTTGGTGACATCCTGAACAAGCGGAGTAATAAGTAGTAAGTTACCAAGCCTGTGATTGGGTCTAGAAATTAAAACTTTTTTAATTGTTATTTTTTGAGAAGGATCTATTGCGAAGTTGCTAGCTGAGTTACCAATATTTTTTGTAAGTCCACGAGTTATAGCTCGGCGCAGCACATTGATTTTTGTTAGAAGGCTCATGTTATATATGAAATGTTATACTGTTCTATTTTGGACAAATGTACAATTTACTTGTTTACATTGTTTTTTTGAGTAAAAAAAGTATTATTTGGAATTGGTTCAAAACTTTAAAATGCTTAATAGACTGTGAGTTTTTTGTTGTTTTTCTCTGATTGAAATTGATTGTTCTTGCTGAATAAAAACACTTTTCATGAAGTACAACAAAATAGAATTAATGTAAATAACCCTATTCAATAATAAAATACTACTCTATCTTGAACAGGTTCTAAAATATTTTGCAATCTTTGATTTCTAAAAAAAAATACAGCAATATGAGCAAGACTAAATTAACAATCAATAAGAATGGTTCTATAAAAATAGAAGGTGATTTTGAAATTACAGACTGTGAAGGAAAAACATACGGATTAGAAGGAAGAACCGCATTAGGGCTTTGCCGTTGTGGTTTATCTGCCAACAAACCTTTTTGTGATGGTGCACACCGCAATAGTTTTGAGCATGAGCCTGCTGCGTTTGACTTGCCACCGATGAAAACAAAGTAATATCGTTTTCTGATTCGAGTAAACAAGAAAAGCTACATCTTACTGGGTGTAGCTTTTCTTGTTTTTGTGGGTATTTAATAGAATTATAAAACCCTATTTACTTTTCAAACTACTAATAATCGCCATTACATCTTGATCGCCCAATCCTTCTTTTTCGGCTGCAGCGTAACTATCATACAAAGGATGAATGAGTGGTGAATCTAATCCCGCTGCTTTGGCCAAGCCTAAATCTTTAACCAAGTGTTTCAACGCAAATGCTGCTGGATAGGAATCGCTTAAAATAGAAGGAGTTTTGATATTTGTGATGCCGTTACCACAAGCGCCTTGATTGATAATGTTAAGCATGTTTTCTTTACGTACGCCATTTTTCTCGGCAAATAATACGGTCTCCGCAATACCTTGTAAGTTGAGGCCAAGTAAATAATTGATAGCTAATTTAGCCGAACTTGCTACGCCAGGTTCGCCTACATGAATGGCAATTTTACCCAAAACATCAAATATCGGTTTTACTTTTTCGAAATTTTCTAGAGTAGCACCCACCAAAATTACAAGTGTGCCATCTTGCGCTGGTTTTACACTTCCCGAAACGGGCGCGTCTATAAATGCTACTAGGTGTTGGTTGCAAATGGTATTTAAATAGCGAGAGGTTTCAGGAGAAACGGTGCTCATATTGATAATGGTTTTTCCAGAATTACCTTTTGATAATAAACCACTCGGACCTTCCAAAACTTCTTTTACTGCTGCGTCATTAGATAACATGGTCAAAACTATATCGCAAGTTTCCATTAAATCTTGTAAACTGTCTGCTGATTTTGCTCCCGCAGCCAGTAATGGAGTTTCTTTTTCTTTGGTTCTATTAAAAACGGATACATTAAAACCCGCTTTAAGTAGGTTAAGCACCATTGGGTTACCCATGTTGCCCAGACCGACCCATCCTAATTGTATATTTTTCATAATTTTCTAGTTCAAAAAATGATTTGTTTTCTTTTTGGTTTTAAATGCATACTTGCAAAAGGAAAACAACACTAAAGTACGGTTTAATTTTTGTAAATAAATCATCTTACCGATAGCACATTTGGGACTGAGGAGTTTTGATTTTATATTTATAAATAACTCATAAGTCTCACCAATAAAAAACCGATTCCAACTCCAATCACAGACCAAAGAATCCTCTGTTTGATACTAATTTTAGCAGATTGTTCTTCAAGCAATAGATCATTTTCCATCAATTGCATTTTCATATTTCCTGGTACGTATCTCACTTTTAAAACTAGATTCCGGCCTTGAAGTTTTATGGGATGATTTTCACCTGAGAAAGAAAATTTACTTGAAACTTTTTTACCGTTTAAAAGCACTTTTTCAACTCCAAGAATAGTGTTCGAAAATTCTATGGTGTTGTTTTCAATAGTAAATTCAGCGTGTTTCATTATATTTTAATTGAGTAGTGTTATGCAATTTGGCGTTATGATTTTAGTTTTTAAGAATGAATTACAGAGTAGCTTTACGCCAATTGTACAATAACAATCTTCTTCTATCATCAATATCATTTACTCTTACCTCAGTAATATCCTCTATTTTAAAGAGCGAGGTTCCTAGATCTTCTCCGTTTTTTGCTACACAATTCAGAATAAAATCTTGGTCAGAAAGGTCTTTAACAAAACCAGTGAAAAACTCATTTCCGTTGATTTCAAAACTCGCCATTTGATCCTGATTGTTATACAATTGTAAAATAGCACTAAACTGCCAGTTTTCGGATTGATTCAAGTGAATAGCAAAGTTGGATGGCTTGTCAATAATATCAGAATATTGGATGAGGCATTCCATCACCTTGATGTAATCATCATTAAAGTCAACATTTTTAATATTTTCTACTTTTATAAAAATAATTCCATCTGGTTTACCAAAACGGGTGTAATGTCTAAACCCAATATAATCTTCATTAATTTCAGTGATGTAGCCTACAAGGGAACCTTTGTCAGAATTGTATTGCCAGATGGCAATTATTTCTTTGTTGTCCTTAGATTTTTGTAATATCGACTGTAAAATGCTGGTACTCATCTGGGGAGATTTCTTTTTTGTTTGAAATAATTTTTTTAAAAATAGAATCATGATGGTTGGCTTGGTTAATCTATTTTATAAAATATGTGTGAACCGTTTTTCTCTTTATAAACGATTTGGATTGTGTTTTGTAAGTATGATACTATTTTATTCGCTAGAACTAATTGTAAATTTTTTAAGTTGCTTTTTTAGTTTTTGTTCACCAAATCAATTAAAATTCCTATTATGACAGGTATTACCCAAAAAAATATCATACCTAATAGGTACGCACCCAATGCCTTAATATAGCTCATAACTTTGCCTTTATTAAAAAAATGTCCTACTGCCCAAGAACTATACAATATACCTACGGCACCTGCAAATGTCATAATTTTGAAATGTGTTACACCTTCAATGATTACAAAAACTGAAAATATCAGCATTGCCATTCCCAAAACAAAACATAGCATTATCAAGATTTCGTAGAAGTTATAGCTGGACTTTTTAAAAAATATTTTCAACCATATTGCTATTAATACTCCCATTAATATGTTTGCATATCCATAATGTCCTTGCAACCATTTTACAATTATGCTTGTTGTATCATTCTGAGCTCCTTGGTATTTTACATATCCATCCTCAAGGTTGAAAAAGTTAATTAGAATGGTGTAAATTAGAGAAGTGACAATTATAAATATCACTGGTTTCACAAGTCGGGTTCTGTTTTGTGTGAAATAATCTCTGATGTTTTTCCCAGGATTAACTAGTAACTCTTTAACGGTAAATAAAATGCCCCGTTCAAAATGTAAAACATGTTCTATTTCATGAATTATGTAGTGTCCGTTAATTCTTTTTAGCTCAGCTGGCTGTCCGCACTCTGGACAATACTTTGAGGTTAATTCTTGATTACAATTGTTACAATTCATGTTTATAGATTCTTAATTATTCTGCCTGTAGGTTAATAGCTATCTCGGTTGGTTCAAAAGGTAAGTGAATTTAATCGTAAATATAATTGATTTTAACTACAAAATAAGAACAAGTATCATTATGAATATGTTTTGTTTTTAGGTACTAGCTGGTCATTTGAAATTTATGCTGTGGTATTTAATTTTATTTCTTTTTGAGTTCTTTCATTAAATCTTCTAGATAGTCTGTTTGGATTTCTTGAATTTCAAGTAGTTTTTTGTTTTGATGGGCTAACAAATGGTCAATTTTTTCACTTAAAAGTTTTATTTCAAGTTCGGCTTTTAAATTGATTTTATAATCATGTTCGCTTCTCTGTCTGTCTTTTTGTTCCTGTCGGTTTTGGCTCATCATAATAATAGGAGCTTGGATAGCTGCTAAACAAGAAAGATTAAGGTTAAGCAATATAAAGGGGAATGGGTCAAATGGTTTTGTGGTTAAAAACCAAATATTAATGATCATCCAAATTAAGATGAAAGAAAAAAAAGTGATGATAAACATCCAACTACCACCAAATGAAGCAACATTATCAGCAAGTTTTTGTCCGAAAGTGAGTTCAGCCTCTATTTCATCTTGAATATTTTCAGAAAGAATGGAGTTGTTTTTTATGGCCTCCATTACATCTTGATCAATGGCCGCAATTTCTCCTTTTTCCAGAATGATTAAGGAGGTTAAATAAAGACGTCTGTATTGATTCAATTCGTCAATAGTAATATAATCGTCTTGTTTTAAGTCGGGAAAGGTTGATTTGATTAAATTGAAAATTCCTTCTCTTATATCCCAACATTTTACCTCTTCACCCTTTTGAATTTCTTTTTTACTGATGTGGCTTGTTTTCATTTAGGTTTTATGTTTTTTAATACTATCTAACTTTGTTCTTTTGCTAAAGAATTAATTTCAGAAGCACTTTTCAAAACTTATTATCATAGCCAATATGCTTTAAAAACGCTGCATGTATACCGTAAATATAGTCGTTCTAAATTACAAAACCGTAATGTATTCTAATCTTATAGTTTGCTTTTGAATCTAATAAAAAATAGAACGGTAAGCCTTACAAAGCGCGCTGTCTATTCAATAAAGCACGTTTTATCATTGCTATATTGAGGTTCTTATGGATAAAATCATATCTTTTTTTTAAACAAAAACTTGTACAGAAGCTTGGTCTATTATAAGTGATTATCTCTTTTTTAAGACTCCTATTTCTGACTCAAACAACATCGGACCTTCGCTTTGTTTTACCGTAAAATTGTATTCGTTATGCATGCTCAAGACTAAGCCGTACTGTTCGTTCATTTGTCTGAATACGTAAAAAGAAAGTATTTTTTGTTCTTTATCATAGTTCCAACTTCCAACTTCTGTGGTCATATAATCTTTTGTCTGTTTCGAGAGATAGCCATTGTATCGTTTTAAATCATTACCCAATCTAATGGTGCGAAAATTATCAGCAGTAGTTAGCGTATAAGACCCTACAAACTGCTCTAATTGTTCCATTCTAGCATCGTAGTAAACACCGGCTTCACAATTTAGATTTAACACTAAATCAGTGTTAAGGGCTATGTTTTTTAAATTTTCAAACTCCGAAGCATTTACAATTTCTAATACCTTGATGCGCTGTACGCAACTGTTTGGATTAGTTGTTTCTTGCGTTATGTCAGTTGCAAAGACCAAAACGGGACTGTTTAGTTTCTTGATTTCGGCAATGGCTATTTTAAAACGGAACGCTCTATCCTTTCCAAAAGGTATAAATTTTTTAGGATCAAATTGCTTTCCTTCTATCGTCCAATAAATTTTACCTGTTTCTGGTAAGCCGTAAGATTCGACTTTTCCAAATAACTCTAGGTTTTGCGAAAAGCCCTTTGATGAAACAATAAGTAGTAAAAGGAAAACTATTTTTTTCATTTTTTTTGGGATTTAGGTGTGTTTTATAATGTTACTTTTTTTATGTAGTAGCGTTACAAAACCTACATATTTTTTTAAAAGTACGTGATTAGCTCCATCTAATCGAGGGAACTACTTTATTTTTTACAACACTCTATTTTCGATTTCAGCTTTTCGATCTAAATTATTACCGATTAACTGCCCAACAGCGATTCCAAAGACCATACCTACTGGTAAACCTAGTGCTATTTTTCCTAATGCAGCACCAATAGCTATCCCGATTGACATTCCTAATACCATACCCTGACTGGTATAACTTTTTTTGAATTTACCTTTTGGGATATAATTGTAGTTTTCTTTTACAAAGGTTTGTAAATTAGTAATGTCATTCAAATTTTTTGTTTTATACTGAATTTTTTGATTCGCTGTCTTAGGTTGGATACCATTAATAACCTATTCTGTTTTTGAGCAAAGTAATTCGCTATCAGGTATATGGTTGTCTTCAATTTTGATTAGTAAGTTTTTTAAATACTCAAAATTAACAGTAACCTTCTCTTGGGAAGTATAATTTTCAGTTTTATCGTTTAAAATTTCTTGCATTTTTTGCGTCCAATTTGTCATAACTATTTTGGTTTGAAATTATCAGTTTTTAATTTGCTGTTAGCTTTAATGCATCTTTGTTTTTGGCCTGAGAACGAGAAGCTCGCGCCAGCTTAGTGAACGGAACGAAACTTCTCCCACTCGCAGGGGAATTATTGTTTATCGATTTTTTTTTTATTAAAACTAACAATAAAAACTCCTACGAAAACAATAATTAAACCTCCAAAATGTAAAAGCGCATTACTCTCACCATTTTTTGAGTTTTTTCCCATTTCAAAACCCATCATCGCTAATCCGATTACACTAACAATTATTCCAAAAATATTCTTCCTACTCATCTGTTTATTTTTTTAAATTTTATATCTCTAATTTTAATGTTTTAAATAATTTATTAAAGTATTTCAAAACAAACTATTTTAATTACGATTTAATTTAATACTCCAGCTAAAGCGAGGGTCCCGCTCGTGAACACAAATACGAACTCAATATTTCAAAAAAAACTAAATACTGGTGGAAACTAAAATCGTTTTAAACTTTAATACCCATTATGAGCGAGAAGCTCATACTAGAGTGTGAGTTTGCGGTGGTTGATTTTTACTTTTTATCCAAGAATAAAAACATCCATTCCTAAATATTTAGTTTCGGATAAAATCTTCATCCCGTTCTTTATAGCTACGTTTATAGAAGCTGTGTTTCCTTTGTCTATTATTGAAACAAAATGATTTGAAATGTTATTTTCAAGTCCAAATTTTTTTAACTGTGTTGAGATTTCTGTAGCAAATCCTTTTCCCCAAAACTCTTGTTTTAAGGAATACGATATTTCCATTTGTGCTTTGCCATCAACTTCACGTGGTATAATTCCACTTACCCCAATAAACTCCCCCGAATTTTTCTCAATAGCTGCAAGATGCCCAAGTCCTTGATTTTCGTAGCGCTCTAATTGTTTGGATATCCAGTCAGTTGCTAGCGTACTAGGTGATTTTGACATGTCAATACCAACATACTTTAACATTTGATTATCTACAAAAAAGCCAGTCCATTTTTCAACGTCAGACATTGTTAACTTTCTTAATATTACTCGTTCTGTTTCTTGGTTAAAATACTCCACTATATTTTATTTGTGTTATTTTGTTTGTTTACTATGCTACTCGTTTTCAATTACTGTTAATTTTTCGTAACTAGATCGTGTTTTTTAACTTCCTAATTTTCCATATCTTACATGTTCTGAAAAATATAAAACAATTATTTTTTTGCCTTTTTTGTAGGGATAAAATAATTCATAGTCACCATCGTGATTGCTATATCTCAATTCTTCACTTTTACCACTAAATACTTTGTCTAAATATTCTCTTTCTTCTTGAGTTGTTTTGTACAGATATTCTTTTTTATTCGGTTCAATAGTGTCGTTTAACTTTTCATAATTACTTTGGTTAAATCCTAAATAAACAGGTGAACCATTTATACTATCCTTAACTAATAAATTTACACTTGGAAAATTCTTATCTGTTTCTGAATAGATTTCTAAAATAGTACTAGTTTCATTTATATATTCTTCTGAAAATTCATAATTGACTATTTTTGAACTATTCTTTTCGTTTTTCTCTAAAATTGATTTTGCCGATTTGATCAGCATTTTTTCTTTTTTGTTGGATGTTAAATAATCGCCACCAAATAATATCATTCCAATTATTGGAAAAATTATAAAAAGAATTAAATATGTTTTTTTATTCGATTTTGTATTAGTGTCATCATTATTTTTCGTTTCTGCAATTCTTGTTAGATTGAACATTACGTTTATAATTAGTGAGCCAACCATTAAAGCAAGAATACCCAAAACGCTCAGATAAAACGTTTCTGTCATATTTTCTCTAAAAACTTTTAATCCAAAAACTTGAATTATAATAAATGTAAAAACCCAATAAACTAATAGAAGTATCGCTGTGATTCCAATTGCGTTGCTAAGTTTTACAAGTTGTTTCGGGGTCATAATTTTATTTTTTTAGTTAATTTTATTTTTCGTTTTTTCGAGTGATATGTATGTGAATTTTGTTTGCTATCAAGGGTTTAGCACTGAGTTAAGATTTGTTTTTCGGTTATCACTAAACTTCCAAATACAAAACCAACTTTCAATTCTGTCAATTGCCCAAATCTGTTGCAGAAGCTGAAGGCAGAATAGTTTTACTCAAATTGTATGTCGCTTACTTTTTCATCTTTATAGTATAATTCATAATCCGAATCTTTGTTAACTACTAAAATTGCAAAAAACAATTCTGCTGTAAATTTTTTATAGGTAGTTTCTCCAAAATATAATGTGCTCAATTTTGGTTTTTCTGTTGTCCCAAAATTTATTTTCATTTCAAAGTTTTTATAACCTTCAATATCGAAAAGGTTGAAATAATCTTTTTCAGAAGGATCATAAGGAGGTAACAGATAGCCATTAATTTCTTCACCATTTTCTTTATAGATTTTATCTTTTCTAAATGGTATTAATTCTGGATATCCAATTATTCCAGCATATCCTTTATAGTCAGCAAGTCTATACCGAATTTTATTTTTAGTGTCTAAAAGTGAAAATGCACTTAACTTTGTCTTGTTATCTATTTTAGATTCAATTTTGGTTTTAATCATGACTTTTCTTAAATCATCACTAGTTACTTTTAGTTGTCTTATTCCAAAAACACTTACGTTATCAACTAATTTCGATTTTAAAATTTCAATTTTTGTTTCTTCTTTTGTTGTAAATTGAGCGTACAAACTGAAACTTACATTAATGGTAATAAGCAGTATTATTTTTTTAACCTTCATTTTTTATTTATAAAATTATTTTATGTTTTCTCTAAAGTTGTTGCCAGCGTTTACTCATCTGCCGCGAGCGTCTCGCTCATGAAGGCTGTTAAATCACAAAATTTGATGACTGGCACAAACTAAAATCCTATTAATTCATTCACCCATCACGAGCGGGACGCAAAATCCAACTTTTACGCTTCTAATTTTTTCTTCACAATTTTCCATTTTCCATTTCAATTGTTCTCAAATTCTTCTTTAGAAACCTCGGAATTAATAAAATCAAAACGATTAGTAAACAGAAAAATACCGAAAGCAATATTCTTAGCGGATTAAAAATCGGTAAAGAGAATAATCCTATCGATAAGACGAAAAATATCCAAGTAAATTTTTTGCTATTGAATATTGAAGTTAACACGTTCTGAATTAACACAATGATAAAAAAAGCAAGTACAATAAATGGAAATATAGTTCCTATAATTAGTTTTTGATTTGGCGTTATCGTTAAATAAACTAATGCAAGGAGGAAGGAATAAAATACAGTTTGTATTATACTATTTAAAAATCCAAATGCTACTATTTGTTTCATACTCAAACAACATAAAATTATCTTCTGCTTATTCTAAATTCTTCTTGTGGCGCGAGCACTACGATCATGAACACAATTAATTTCTTAATATTTTAAAAAAAACGGATGACTATCACAAACTAAAATCATAGTAATCCGTTAAGACCATCACTAGCGGGACGCTCGCGCTAGCGGGGAAATATTGCCATCAACCTTTCCATGATTGGCTAGGTTGCGAACTTTGAAACTGATTATTTTCGATATAAGAAAAATACTTCTGATCAAATAAAAACAAGTATGTACCTCAAAATTCGCAATCCTGCCAAAAGGCTTTTGAAGCTGATTTTATTTGGATAAAAATTCTTTTTTATCAACTTCCTCGCCTTTCATATTAAATACCATTAATATTTTGTCAGGTTTATTATAATTGTAAACAACAAAATGGCCTTTTAGCAATTTAACAGCTCCATTGAATTGTTTAAGAGGAGGAACGATTATGTTTCCACTGCTATCAATGATATAATTTTTATATGTTGCCGTGCTGACTGTGTAGTAACTATTGCAATCATTGACTTTGTAGATATCCCTTTCTTTACTAACTATGATTTTTTTAGCTTCACGCGAACCAAGTCCTTTCGTGCCATCTTCAAATTCTATATAAAAGCAAGGCCCAAAATTTCCGAACTGAATATTTACCATTTTTTCCGTTTCATCTAAATAAACTTCATCGGTAATTGAATTAAACATTTTCCAATATTTATCTGCTTTTCCTAGAACAACATCTCTTTTTTTATCATCAAAATTCAATTCACTGTAAAAATTTTTAAAGAGTTCTTTTTTCGATGTTAAATCATAATAATTGTATTGATTGATGTCGTTGTAAACTGTAAAATAATTTGGACTACGACCATCTTTTGAGTAGCTAAGATTTGTATATAAAAGGGGTACAATCACTTGATTTTGCTGATTAATAGCTCCCTTTTTTTTATCTTTTTCTGCATAATACAAGTCTGTGTACATTACTTTTATGTGTCTTGCTTTTGGAGTTCTTTGATCTACGCCAAAGGATTCAATTACTTGTTCCAATTTGTCGTACACATTTGGAATAGTCCATTTATTTAAAGCGAAGTCATACAGGCCGTATTTATTGTCTTTCTTGGCAACATTTTTACCATAAAAATAGTTTTGAAAATCAATTTCGTAAATTTGAATTTCCTCAAATTTTGTGGGATTAATTGTTTTTTTAACAGCATCATAAATGTAATAAAACCCGTCTTTCTTGAGCGAAAAAAAATTCTTTCCAATATGATCAATAGATTGGTATTCTGCTGGTAAAACTAATTTTCCATCGTCTTGCAACAATCCTTCGAAAATTACATTATCCACCGCTTTGTGTATGGTAATATAATCTCCATAATCTGTAAAATATTGTCTAACAGTTTGGCTTACTCTACGAGAAAAAAAATAAGAACTCAAATCATTTATTTGAATTTTCTTTTCTTCGCCTTTTACAGTAAAGGATTGAATATTGTACAATCTGTCGGAGTGAGAATGTATATTTTTACTTGCATCTGAAGTAAAAATGATTCCTTTTTTGGTTGGGTAAAAAACAGCGCTATTTTTCAGAGGTAAATTAACAACGTTACCTAAAGTGTCGCTAAAACTTTGATAATCATTTTTATTAACCATCAAATAATTGTTGATGTAATAATCATAATTAGTGGTGTAGCCTTCACTTTGTATTTTACTAATTACTGCAGGATTTACTTTTTTAAGTTTTTTGTTAATTTCAATGTAATTGTTTTGAGCAGTTGTTTTATTGCACATTAAAAGCGTTGTTGTGCAGATTAACATAAATTTCAAGGTATTCTTCATCGTTGTTAAATAATTCTAGGTGTTACGTTTTTTTTTATTTTAAATTAATTGTTGCGTTTCGTTTTTTCAAAAAAATATTACATAGTGTTTGATTGCGTTTTAAATTAAGTTATCATTTGTATTGGTTATTTTTTATGCAGAAAATCAATTTCAGTTTGAGCTTGCTATTAAACCCGCTGCGCTAATTCTTGAGCAATGTTATTCCAGATCAAACCAATTTTTAAGTTGATTTTCTAATGCCTCAATCTCTGTTTTGTTGGTAACTTCTTTTGTAAAATCAACTTCAATATTGTTTGGATTAACTGTAGCATATTTTAGGTAGAAGAATTTATTGATTTTTTCAGAAGAATTCTCAGGACAACCACCACTATTAGTTCGATACAATTTATTATTTACAACGTATTTTACAAAAGCGGAAGAAGATTTGCCGACAGGTTTGCACAGCGTGTATTTACAAATCGTTGTACCAGGATAATTTTCAATTTCTTCTCTAGATTTATTGGCTTTGTTGATAATAAAACAAAATCCAATTATAATTAAAATGAAAAATACAATCGCTTCTATTTTGCTCATTTTCGTTCCTTCTGTCATAATGTTATCTAATTTGCTTTTTCTGAAAAAAAAAATTGTCCTCAAGCTACCTGTAGTGTCACGCTCGTGAACACAAATACTATTTCAATATTTTTTTTAAATCTAATGACTAGTACAAACTAAAATCATAGTAATCCGTTGACACCATCACGAGCGGGACGAAGTTATAATCAGTATTCTTATTCGTCAAAATAATCAGTATCAATTCTTTTCACTTCATAAGTGGATTGAGTTGATAAACCAACATTATACTCAAACATCAAATCTGCAAGTCGACTACCATCAATCAATACTATTTTATGTTCTATGCTTTCGACAAATTCATAAGCTCCTTTTGGAAAGTTAGAAGTTGTAATAAAAATACCTTTTCTAGCTTTTTTTGAAAGTAATGCACCTGCAAAGTCTCTAATTTCTCTAACAGGAACAACATTTTCCCATCTTTTAGCTTGAATATAAATTGTATCAAGACCCAATTTATCTTCTTTAATTATTCCATCAATTCCGCCATCTCCTGATTTGCCTAAAGCTCTTCCGGCATCTTTACGTGAACCGCCGTATCCCATTTTTGTTAACATATCAACGACTAACCTTTCAAAAAATGAAGGGGAGCAGCTTTTAATAGTGTCAAGTAAATCTCTTGATAAATCATTTTTTAATTTCTGATATGCATATTCTAAAGCTTCTTCTGGAGTTTTAGTAGTGTCTCCATTTTCTTGATTTTCCGGATTAGAATTGTCAAGATCATTTTTGGGAGTAATTGATTCTTTAAATTCCTTGAAAGCTTTAAATTTATCTAAATCTTTTGTTTTGAGTTCACTTGGATTTGATTTTAAGAAAGTGACACCAAGTTCAGTAACACGATAATATCCTCTTTTTTCAGTTTTTAATAAACTAGCTTTTTCCAAATAGAATTTTGCCCAACCAACTCTATTGTCAAAAATTGCTTGACTTCCGCTTGGTAGTAATTCTTTTTTCTCAGCATCACTCAATTTAAAATGATCATGTAAAATTTCTATTAGCTCTCTAAGTTTATGAGTTCTTTCATCGCTCATTATTTTCAAGAGTGGTAACATTATGGATTGATAATCAGGAATCATTATTTTGTCATTTTTTTTAATATTAGCGCTATCGTTCAGATACTATTGCGGGTTTGGGATAAAGAAAGCCCTATTTTCAGATTTGCCAAATCATCCCAAATACAAAACCATTTTTCCATTATGCTAATTGCCTAAATCCGTCGTAGTGGCTATAATGCACAGTCATTTAATCGATTGGACTTTCAGTTATGAATTCTAAAAATTCTTTTCCAAAGGTTGTTGTTCTCGGAACCATTAAACCTGAGCCTGTCATTGTAGTATGTAAACCGCTAGTTTTATGTAAACCTGCTCGTGACAAATCATCCCAAATCAAATCATACAATTCTCTTTTTCCTTTTAATTCAGGATATGCTTCTTCCAAAACATTTGATAAACCGTCAGCCATATAATTCGGTAAACTCTTTCCATTTTTCTTAAACCAATTTTCTGGATTGTCAAATAATTTCAAGATTTTAATGTGCCAAACTGTGAAAGTAGATATAAAGTTTAGAAAGATTTGCACTTCAGTTATGTTTGGATTTTCCTCAACGGCGCTATTCAAAATTACGTTTTTGAAATATTGTATTTTCTCTTTTTCGCTTGTTCGAAGTGCCAACTGTGTGGTTTGCAAAACAACGTCTATAAACACATCATTATTTGCTAATTTAATCAAATCAAGTTCTTCTTTCTGTTCAAGTTGTTTTAGTTTTTCGCCTACTTCAATCATCCATTCATTTCTCCTTTTTTCTAATGGAGGAGTGACTAATAATTGTAAAAGCTCTGACGCTGTCGCACCGACAACAGGAATAGAACCAAGAACTGCCTTTGCTACACCATATGCAATGTCATCTTTAGTTTCTTTTTTCATTTCTAGGTTTCTTTATGATTGTGCATAACTTTTAGCTTTATCCCGCAAAATCAAACACAGCAGCCTGAAATTAGGTCGCTTGCTTTGATGTCAGCCATTTTTATCTGTTTTCAAATATAAGTATAATAGTATTACAAAACGGTAAAGGCATTTTATTAATTGCAAGCTTTTCGTACTTAAAACACTAGTGCAGCACTTCTCTTTTTTGAGATTAAACTTGAAAAGGAGGATTTTGCATGAAGGATAGCAGCGGCATCCTTTATTTTCTTTCTTTAAGAAAATAAAGATAGAGCGCATAGCCTGACGCAGCTGTAGCCTTGCGGAAGCTGGGACATGCCCAAAATAAGCGCATCTGAATTTAGATTTCTAAAAAAAGTATATCTTTAGCCCACAACTAACCAAAAAACCATTTTATGGAAGACCAAAAACCAGACAATTTTAAGAGAGAATTAGGACTACTTGACGGGACCATGCTTGTGGTGGGCTCTATGATAGGATCAGGGATATTTATTGTAAGCTCGGATATGGTGAGACAACTCGGCTCTGCCGGCTGGCTGATTGCTATGTGGGTGCTTACGGGCGTGATTACCGTGATTGCTGCGGTGAGTTACGGCGAGTTGAGCGCGATGTTCCCTACGGCGGGCGGGCAGTATGTGTATATTAAGGAAGCTTACGGTAAACTGATTGGTTTTTTGTACGGATGGAGCTTTTTTGCGGTGATTCAAACCGGTACTATTGCGGCTGTGGGTGTGGCTTTTGCCAAATTTGCGGCTTACTTGTATGCGCCTTTGAGTGATAAAAATATTTTGTATGAAATAGGCGATTTTAAACTGAACGCGGCCCAAATTGTATCTATCGTTACCATTGTGTTGTTGAGTTATGTCAATAGTCGCGGGGTGAAAAACTCTAAGATCTTGCAAACGGTGCTTACAGTGATCAAAGTACTTTCGTTAGCGGGTTTGATTATTTTTGGTTTTATTGCTGCTGATAGTGCGGTGTGGGATGCGAATTGGGCCAACGCATGGCAAGCTCAAAGTTTGAATGTGGAAACAGGCGAGTGGCTGCCTATTGGTGGTATTGCACTGATATCAGGTATTTCGGCGGCCTTTGTGGGATCGCAATTCTCGAGTGTGGCTTGGGAAGGCGTGACTTTTATTGCAGGCGAAATTAAAAACCCAAAACGCAATGTGGGTTTGAGTTTGTTTCTAGGAACATTATTGGTGAGTGTGATTTATATTGTGGCCAATGTGATGTACTTGGCTGTGGTGCCTTTGTTTGATATTGCTACTGCCGAATCAGATCGTGTGGCTGTGGTGGCTTCGCAAACTATTTTTGGGTCGGTAGGAACTTTGATTATTGCCGTGATGATTATGATTTCGACTTTTGCGTGTAACAATGGTTTGATTATGGCTGGTGCTCGCGTGTATTATACGATGGCGCAGGATGGTGTTTTCTTTAAAAAAGCGGCTTCGTTAAACAAAGCGAGTGTACCAGAATGGTCTATTTGGGCGCAATGCATCTGGGCTTCGGCCTTGTGTTTGACGGGTAAGTATGGGGATTTACTTGATTTTGTGGTGATTATTGTACTGGTGTTTTACATCTTGACAATATTAGGAATATTTATTTTACGTAAAAAAATGCCCAATGTGGAACGTCCGTACAAAGCTTTTGGTTATCCGGTATTGCCTGCTTTATACATTTTGATTTCTTCGGCGATATGTTTGGCGTTATTGTACACAAAACCAACTACCTGTGGTTGGGGCGTGTTGATTATGCTTATTGGTATCCCGATTTACTATTTGACTAAGGCGAAGGAGTAGGTTTTTTTAGTCTCAGTTTTCAGTCTCAGTTTTCAGTTTCGGAGTTTAGATTGAATATTTATAAAGTTGAAAATCTGTGAAATCTGTGAAATCTGTGTTTGGTTCAGTCGCGGTGCTAAATATTCAGTCACAGTTTTTAATCTCGGAGTTTAGATTGAATATTTATAAAGTTGAAAATCTGCTAAATCCGCGTAATCTGCGTGCCAATTCAGTACCACAACAAAAAGCATAAAATAAAAAATCCGTCTCGTTGAAGAACAAGACGGATTTTGAATTTTATTCAAGTTGGGAAGTGGCTGTCTTTCATTTAAACTATTTACTAAAACTAAAAAAATAGTGAAATCTGTGGTTCAGTCGCAGTCTCAGTGTTCAGTCTCAGTTTTTAATCTCTGAGTTTAGATTGAATATTTATAAAGTTGAAAATCTGCTAAATCCGCGTGATCTGCGTGCCAATTCGGTACCACATCAAAAAGCATAAACAAAAAATCCGTCTCGTTGAAGAACAAGACGGATTTTGAATTTTATTCAAGTTGGGAAGTGGCTGTCTTCCATTTAAACTATTTACTAAAACTAAAAAAATTACAACCACCCACCACAACTTGTAAACGGTAGGCTAGTAGTACGTAAAACGTCTTACTTTAGCAATATATTTAGCCAAGCGAATTACTTGGTGGCTGTACCCGTATTCATTATCATACCAAATGTAAAGCACAATATTTTTCCCATCTGCAGACACAATAGTAGCATTACTGTCATAGATAGCAGGAGCCGAAGTGCCTACAATATCAGAAGAAACTAATTCGTTATTCAATGAATATTTTATTTGCTCTACAAGCTCCCCTTCAAGAGCATATTTTTTCATAATTCCATTGATGGCCTCTACAGAAGTGGTCTTTGAAACCTCAAGGTTTAATACAACCAGCGAACCATTAGGAACAGGAACTCTAATAGCATTTGAAGTTAATTTTCCAGCTAAGCTAGGCAATGCTTTTGCAACAGCACTTCCTGCACCAGTTTCAGTAATTACCATATTCAACGCTGCTGCTCTACCACGGCGGTATTTCTTGTGCATGTTGTCTACCAAGTTCTGATCGTTAGTATAAGCATGGATAGTTTCTAAATGTCCCTTAACAACGCCTAGGGTATCTTCAACCGCTTTCAAAATCGGAGTAATGGCATTGGTAGTACAAGAAGCTGCAGAGAAAATGTTGATTTCATCTGGGTTGTATTCGTTGTGGTTTACACCGTGTACAATATTAGGAACTCCTTTTCCAGGAGCGGTAAGCAATACTTTATCGGCTCCTTTTGAAGTTAAATGGCGGCTCAATGCTTCTTGAGTTGTAAAAGCGCCAGTGTTATCAATTACTAAAGCATTGTTGATGTCAAATTGCGTATAATCAATTTCTTCTGGACTGTTTGCAGTAATAATATGAACGGTTGTCCCATTAATTATTAAAGCATTGTTTGCAAGATCTGCAGTTACTGAACCTTCAAAATCTCCATGAATAGAATCATAGCGCAACAATGAAGCTCTTTTTTCAAGAGAAACAGCATCGTTTTTATCACGGGTTACAATAGCACGTAAGCGCAATTGACTTCCTTTTCCCGTTTTTGACATTAATTCTCTTGCTAGTAAACGACCAATACGTCCAAAACCGTATAAGACAACATCTTTTGGCTGAATTTCTTCAGAATCTTTAGCGTTTTTTAGTTTGTCAATTACAAAATACTTAGCATCTGGATATTTGTCCTCTTCTAATCCATATTCATACGTAAGTTTTCCGATGTCTAATTTTGCAGGAAGTAAGTTCAATTCTAAAATAGCTTTTGCAATTTTAACCGAATCAAAAACTGAAATAGGTTTGCCTACAAACTCAGCAGCATATTCGTGTAAATTGATAATGTCACTTACATTTCTGTCTAATAATTGATTTCGGAATAAGACCATCTCAATTGATTTGTCATACCATAAATCACTGATGATTTTAATCAATTCTACTCCTGCACGTCGTCTGTCGGCTTGCAAAGAGACTTCTTTTTCGTATAAAGTAGTAGTTGCCATGTTGAAAATTTAAGGAAAATAAGGTGTTGTATTTTTTAAAATTTTTTGCAAAAGTACCCATTTCAATCGATTTCGTAGTGTGTTTTTAGATTTTTTTATAAAATAAAAAAGCCATCTTGTTTTACAAGATGGCTTAGTATTCAATTTTAAAAAATGAACTTACATATAGAAACGTACCAGTTCACCATTTTTACTGATCAATTCGATGCGCACTTTTTGATTGTCATCAATTTTACTCATCATTTTGGATACGGTTTCTACATTGGTAGCTTTTACATTATCGATACTTAAAATGATACTTCCCACTAATTCCTCTTCATATTGCTGCCATTTTTGGTCGCTAATGCCTTTGATGCGCACTCCGTAATCGATTTTAAATTTCTTTTTGTCAGCTGCTTCAATGTTTTCTAAAGTCATTCCTTTGAACTCAGCATTAAAAAACTCGTTTTTACTCAAAGTTACAGGAACGGTTTTCGTTTTTCCGTCTCTGCTATAAGTTACTTGAACTTTGTCATTTGGGCGTTTCGTATTGATATAACCAGAAAGATCCGCAAAAGAGCTGATGTTTTGCTCATCTATCTTCACGATAACATCGCCTTTGGTCAAACCAGCTTTGTCAGCACCAGAATTTTTGGTCACTTTATTGATGTAAAATCCTTGAGTCAAACTAAGGCCGTACTCTTTAGATGAGATACTGTTTAATTCGCCACCTTCAACGCCTAGAATTCCGCGTTGTACATTCCCGAATTCCATTAAATCTTCAATGATTTTTCGGGTAATGTTTGAGGGTACTGCAAATGAATATCCAGTATAACTTCCGGTTGGTGAAGAGATCATCGTATTGATACCAATTAATTCACCACGAGTATTCACTAATGCACCACCACTGTTTCCTGGATTTACCGCCGCATCCGTTTGAATGAAAGATTGAATTCCGCTCGTGTCAAGATTTCTAGCTTTCGCCGAAACGATACCTGCTGTTACAGTGGAGTTCAGATTGTACGGATTTCCTACTGCCAATACCCATTCACCTACTTTCACCGAATCAGAATTGGCGAAAGCCGTGTATTGAAGCTTTTCACCCGCATCGATTTTAAGCAAAGCAATGTCCATTTTGGAGTCGGTGCCAATTAATTTTGCTTTGTATGATTTCTTGTTATTGAGCGTAATTTCAATTTCGGATGCATCTTTAATCACGTGATTGTTCGTTACAATGTACCCGTCTTCAGAGATAATTACTCCAGATCCTGTTCCTACTTGCTCCTGCGATTGTCCGCCACGAAAGCCGTAAAAATATTCTAAAATGGGGTTAGAAACGGTTGTTCTGGAAACATTTTTTACGTGTACCACCGTGTGTATAGTTTTATCAGCCGCCTCTGTAAAATCAAGTACTTCCGTTGATAATCCTACTCTTTTAGTATAGGAATCAGAGGCCATGGTAACCAATCCGCTTTTATCTTTAGAAAAATAGCCATCGGTGTCAAATAATAGCTTGTATGAACCTAGTGTTACTACTCCGCTCAACAAGGAAACCAAAAAAAGTGTTGAAAAATTTTTCATAATTAAATTCGTTTTTAAAGATATTTACATGTAAAATTAACACTAAAATTGATTGTTAAAATACAGTTTAACGCTCTTTAACAATGATTAACATTTCATTAATAGTTCGTACTTTTGTATCATTCAACACGATAAAAAATGCAATTAGAATTTTATAAATACCAAGGAACGGGCAATGATTTTGTAATGATTGATAACCGTACCGAATTTTTTCCAAAAGAGAACACAAAATTGATCGCTCAACTGTGTGACCGCCGATTTGGAATAGGAGGAGATGGTTTGATTTTGTTAGAAAACGACTTGGATACCGATTTTAAAATGGTGTATTACAACTCAGATGGAAACCAGAGTTCTATGTGTGGCAACGGTGGACGCTGTTTAGTGGCTTTCGCCAAAAAGCTTCAGGTTATCGAAAATAAAACTACATTTATAGCCACAGATGGATTGCATCATGCTACTGTTGATGAAAACGGAATTGTAGCACTGCAAATGATTGATGTTGCCGCCGTAAATGTGACTCCTGATTATGTGTTTTTAAATACAGGTTCACCACATCACGTGCAACTGGTAGGTGATCTAGAAAACTACGATGTAAAACATATTGGTGCATCAATTAGATACGGAGATTTATACGGACAAGTAGGTAGTAATGTTAATTTTGTAGAGCAAATTGATGGAAATAACTTTTCTCTTAGAACGTATGAAAGAGGTGTTGAAGATGAAACACTTTCTTGCGGAACGGGCGCTACAGCAGTTGCAATAGCCATGAATGTACTTGGAAAAACAACTGAAACTGCTATTAACTTAAATGTTGAAGGTGGAAAATTAGCAGTTTCATTTGATGTCAATGAAGGTGTGTTTACCAATGTTTTTCTTAAAGGCCCAGCTCAATTTGTATTTCAAGGTACGATTGAGATTTAATTTTCGAAACCTGTATTAAAATCAAGCTTGGTGTATCTCTGTGTAACTTTGTGAAAAAAATAAATGAAAACATTAAAAGGTAATAATATTTACATTCGGGCATTAGAACCCAATGATTTGGAATTTATTTACGCTATCGAAAACGACCAAAGCATTTGGGAAGTAAGTAATACAAACACTCCATATAGTAGGTTTCTAGTGAAGCAATACCTTGAAAACGCACATCAAGATATTTACGAAGCTAAGCAGTTGCGTCTTGCTATTTGCCAAGATCAAGATTTTCCCGCCATAGGTTTAATTGATTTATTTGATTTCGATCCAAGGAATAATAGGGCAGGTGTGGGTATTGTAATTCAAAAGAACGAAAACCGAAATCAGAATGTAGGCTCCGAAGCTTTGGAGTTATTAATCGAATATGCATTCTATAATCTAAATTTACATCAATTATATGCAAATATTGGTACCGAAAATGTAGCAAGTACCGCACTTTTTACTAAATTTGGATTTGAAATGATTGGTATAAAAAAAGATTGGACTTTGCATCAGGGATATTACAAAGATGAAGCCATGTACCAGCTTATCAATACTAAATTTTAATTTTTCAAATTAAGATATAAGTATTTTTAAATCAATTAATTACCTTTTTAATAAACTAAAAGCTTAAAAAAATAATACCACCCTATGAATACTAAGAAAATTATTAGCATTGTTTCAGTTGTTTTGATATCTGGACTGATGATCTACGGCATGATTTTATTAAAACAAATTTTCTCTGCCAATACTAAGTTTCCTGAGCAAGAAGTGTACGTTTATGTACCTACAGATTCTAAATATGAAGATGTGAAGAAAATTTTAAGCCCTTACGTAGAAAATCTAGAGCGTTTTGAGCTTGTAGCTTCTAAGCGAGGCTATATTGAAAATGTAATTCCAGGTCGATTTTTACTTACAAAGGGAATGAGCAGCTATGATCTTGTAAAAACCTTACGTTTAAATTCGGCAGTAAAATTAGCTTTCAACAATCAAGAACGAATAGAAAATCTTGCAGGTCGTGTAGGATCTCAAATAGAAGCGGATAGTTTAGTTTTGCTAAATACGTTCAAAGATTCAGTTTTTTTACAAGAAAACGGATTCAATGAGGAAAACATTTTAGCCATGTTTATTCCCAATACTTATGAAATTTATTGGAATACCACAGCCGAAAAGTTTCGAGACAAAATGATTAAAGAGTACCGCAACTTCTGGAACGAAGAGCGTACTGCAAAAGCAAAAGCGCAAGGTCTTACTCCAGTTGAAGCTACAATTTTAGCCTCAATTGTTCACAAAGAGTCGGTAAAAAAAGACGAAAGACCAAGAATTGCAGGAGTATATCTCAACCGATTGAAATTAGAAATGCCTTTACAAGCAGATCCTACGGTGATTTTTGCCATGAAAAAGAAAGCCAATGATTTTAACCAAGTAATCAAAAGAGTTTTTTACAATGACTTGACAATGCCTCATCCTTACAATACGTATATGAATGTGGGACTTCCTCCAGGACCTATTGCTATGCCTGATATTACTGCATTAGAGGCTGTTTTAAATCCAGAAAAAAATGATTTCATTTATTTTTGCGCTAGTGTTGACCGTTTTGGGTATCATGAATTTGCCGCTACATTGCCAGAACATAATGTAAACGCCAAAAAATATTCAGATTGGATTAATAATCAAGGCGTAGTAAGATAGTTGTGAATACTACTTTAAGGTACACGTTTGTTGCTGTGCTGTTTTTTCAAATTGGCTTTTGCCAAAGCAAATTAAACACGTTTTTAAAACCTTCGGATACAATACAAGTGCAAAGGCAAAAAACAGTGTTGATTTCCGAAGCTTTGGTTGCAACAGGAACATTACTTGCTTTGAATCAGTTATGGTATGCCAATTATCCCAAATCTGATTTTCATTTTGTAAATGATAATGCAGAGTGGTTGCAGATGGACAAAGTAGGCCATGTATTTTCATCCTATCAATTGGGTAGTTTTAGTGCTCAAATGCTCAATTGGAGTGGAGCTTCTAAAAAAAATCAACTGATTTATGGTGCAGGATTGGGTTTTGCATTCTTGACCGCTGTTGAGGTAATGGACGGATACTCCGCAGAATGGGGAGCTTCTCTAGGCGATGTTGTTGCTAATGCTACAGGAACAGGCTTGTACGTGTCGCAAGAATTACTGTGGGATGAACAACGTATACTGCCTAAATTTTCTTTTCATACTTCACCTTATGCGCAATACCGTCCAGCGGTGTTAGGGAAATCATTATCAGAACAAATCATAAAGGATTATAACGGACAAACATATTGGCTCTCTATCAATTTACATTCTTTTACTAAAAATTCTAAAATACCAAAATGGTTGAATGTTGCTTTGGGTTATGGTGCCGAAGGAATGGTAACGGGAAATAGCGCTACACTTGCTCCAGATGCGACTTTTAATCCACAACGGTATAGACAGTTTTACTTTAGTTTGGATGTTGACTTGACAAAAATCAAAACAAATTCTCATTTTTTGAAGACGGTTTTCTCGGTTTTTAATACGGTCAAAATTCCTGCACCTACAATAGAGTTCTCGCACTTAAACGGTATTAAATACCACTTAATCTATTTTTAGATAAGTTTAACGTGCTGATTATCAAGATTGCTATTTTTTTTTTGTATCTTTGTGCATAGAAATTTCTCAACGGGACAGCGTTTTGAAGAAAAACAATTTATGATAAAGAAGTGGTATTTTTATGCTAGCCTAACTGTGATTACAGTTTTTTTAAGCTCAGGTTTTAAACCTTTTAATCTAGAAACCAGCCCTTGGTTTCTAATCAACGAAGAAGATGGAACACACTACTTATTTCCATCCGAAGAAGCAAGCGAATACACTAATTTGAATATTCCATTTACAGGAAATTTTTTCATAGGCTTCAAAGAAGCGATCGGGCATCGAGAATCCGAAAGCAAATACAAGAAAATCAATTCACTTGGATATTTAGGTAAATATCAATTTGGTACCGAAACGCTAAAATCTGTTGGTGTAAAGAGTAGTACTACCTTTTTGAATAGTCCTGAATTACAAGAGCGCGCTTTTATTGCACTATTAGCAAAAAATAAGTGGGAATTAAAAAGAGAAATTGAGAAGTACGATGGTACAGTGCTCAATGGAATCCGAATCACCGAATCAGGAATATTAGCTGCTGCTCATTTAGGAGGCGCAGGATCGGTAAAAAAATATTTTAGACACGAAGGCAAGCGCAACTTTAGAGATGCTTACGGTACCTCTATCAGGAGTTATATGAAAATGTTTGGCGGGTATGACACTTCCTTTATTGTTGCAGATAATAATGCAACAGTCCATAATATCTAGTATTTTTTTATTTTCTAAAATAAACTTTAAAATTTTAATTTTTGTTTGTTCAAATTCAATACGGATGTATTGGACGAACTTTTACGAGAAGTAATTATCTTTTACATTCATTGTAAAAACAAAAAAATCACCATTTAGGTGATTTTTTTGTTTTGTAAAAGGTTTATTCAAAACTTTCGAGCAATATTTCAAGTATTTTGATTGCTGCGTCACTTATTTTTGTTCCAGGGCCAAAAACAGCTACCGCGCCAGCATCAAATAAAAATTGATAATCTTGCGCTGGAATTACACCGCCTACAACGACCATAATATCTTCACGACCGTATTTTTTTAATTCGTCAATTACTTGTGGCACTAGCGTTTTGTGTCCAGCAGCTAAGGATGAAACACCTAGAATATGCACATCATTTTCTACGGCTTGTTTGGCAGCTTCTTCAGGTGTTTGAAAAAGCGGACCTATATCCACATCAAATCCCACATCGGCATAGCCTGTTGCTACTACTTTTGCACCTCTGTCATGACCGTCTTGCCCCATCTTTGCAATCATGATTCGAGGGCGACGGCCTTCTTTTACTGCAAATTCGTCGGCAAGTTGTTTTGCTTTTTCAAAACTTTTGTCGTCTTTTATTTCTTTACTATACACACCGCTAAATGATTTTATTTGTGCTTTGTACCTGCCAAAAACGGCTTCAAGTGCATCACTAATTTCTCCAAGTGTAGTTCTATTTCTGGCTGCTTCAACTGCAATTTCAAGTAAATTTCCTTCACCAGTTTGTGCGCAAAGGATCAGTTTTTTTAGTGAATCTTGTACTTTTTGGGTATCTCTAGACGCTTTAATTCGATCTAGTTGTTCTAGTTGCTGCTTGCGAACCATTTGATTATCTACATCAAGAATCTGTAGTGGATCTTCCTTTTCTAATCGATATTGATTTACACCTACAATAATATCTTGTCCGCTGTCTATTCTAGCTTGTTTTCTTGCGGCTGCTTCTTCAATACGTAATTTTGGGATACCAGATTCAATAGCTTTGGTCATTCCGCCAAGTTCTTCAACTTCTTCGATTAATTTCCATGCGTTTTCGGCAATTTCATTCGTCAAACTCTCTACATAATAACTGCCAGCCCATGGATCTACTGTCTTTGTAATTTTAGTTTCTTCTTGAAGATATAGCTGAGTATTTCTTGCAATCCTAGCTGAGAAATCTGTTGGCAATGCAATGGCTTCATCAAGTGCATTGGTATGTAAAGATTGTGTACCACCAAAAGCGGCAGCAGCAGCTTCTATACAAGTTCTTGCTACATTATTAAATGGATCTTGCTCGGTTAAACTCCATCCTGATGTTTGACAATGCGTTCGTAACGCCAAAGACTTATCATCTTTTGGTTCAAACTGTTTGACTAATTTAGCCCAGATCATTCTACCGGCACGCATTTTTGCAATTTCCATAAAATGATTCATTCCAATTGCCCAGAAAAAGGACAAACGCGGAGCAAATTCATCTATTTTCATTCCTGTGGCTAATCCAGTTCTGATGTATTCCAATCCATCAGCTAGTGTATACGCTAATTCAATATCGGCTGTAGCTCCAGCTTCTTGCATGTGGTATCCAGAAATTGAAATGGAATTGAACTTAGGCATGTTTTTGCTGGTATACTCAAAGATATCAGCAATTATTTTCATCGAAGGTGTAGGGGGATAAATATAGGTATTACGCACCATGAACTCCTTTAGAATATCATTTTGTATAGTTCCAGAGAGTAGTTCTGCTTTAACTCCTTGCTCTTCTGCAGCTACAATATAAAAAGCCATTATAGGTAAAACAGCACCATTCATAGTCATGGATACTGACATTTCATCAAGAGGGATTTGGTCAAAAAGAACCTTCATATCCTCAACGGAATCTATAGCGACTCCTGCCTTTCCTACATCGCCTACCACACGTTCGTGATCTGAATCGTATCCTCGATGGGTAGGTAAGTCAAAAGCTACTGAAAGTCCTTTTTGTCCTGCAGCTAAGTTTCTGCGGTAAAAAGCATTACTTTCTTCGGCTGTAGAAAATCCAGCATATTGTCTTACTGTCCAAGGACGGCGAACATACATGGTTGCGTAGGGTCCACGTAAATTTGGTGCAAAACCAGCCCCAAAATCAAGATGTGTGAGCTTTTCAATATCTTGCTGTGTGTATGTTGGTTTTAGTTCGATTCCCTCTGCAGTTAGAAATGCATCAGCAGAAGAATTTACATTCACCACTGTTATTGGGTCGCTCTCTAATTTTATATGTTGTAAATCTTTTCTTTTCATTTGTAATGTACCAAATTATAGGAATGCTGTTGATTTATAAAGTTCGTTATCCTTTTATTCAAGGTCTAATCGTTCCTGTTCTACTTTTTCTGCCAAACGTTTTTCAATGATGGGTGTAATCAATGTTTTTCTTGGCTTTACTTTTACAAAAGGAAATAACTCTAAATCATGTTTCATTTTATCCTGTTTGTTAGGATGTTTGTTAGTTCCTAACAAAATTTCTTTACCAGAATCAAATAATTCTTGTGCTACATCTGCGCTTTCTTGAATTTTTCTTTTTATGGTTCCTTCATTTAGTTGTTTTAAGAAACCACCATTTGCCTCAATATCTTTAAATAGTGCTAAGGCTTTTTCTGCAAGCTGTTGCGTTAGATTTTCAATGTAATAACTGCCATCGGCGGGGTTGTTTACTTTGTCAAAATAACTTTCTTTTTTAAGAATAAGCAACTGGTTACGGGCTATTCTATCTCCAAATTCATTGTCTTTGTGATATAAAGCGTCATAAGGTAGATTGGCTATTGCATCTGCGCCACCTAGGATAGCACTCATACATTCGGTAGTGGTGCGCAACATATTTACGTTATAATCATACAAAGTTTTATTTCTTTTGGTAGGAAAAGCAATAATGTTACACGGTAGTGCGTGGTTGTATTCTTTAGCAATTAAGTTAAAAAGGATACGTAGCGCACGTAGTTTTGCAATTTCAAAGAAATAGTTAGTCCCAACAGCTATTTCAAAAACAATAGGTGTTGAAATTGATTCCACACGATTAAAATACTCATTTACATGACCTAAACTATATGCAATTTGCTGCACAATTGTAGCGCCAGCATTTTGATACAATGCGCCGTTTACGCTAATAAAAGAAACCGAGTTCGTGGATGACGCTATAGTGTTCAAACTATCAAAATTACTTTTTTCTGGCGTTGAAAACCAATTTCCATCTTTAGCAAGTTGGCCTATTGGATCTAGATTACAAAAGATAGTAACGTTGTTTTTCTTAGCAAAATCCTCTATTTTTTTTACGAAATCGATTGAAAAAAATCCTAGGTTAAAATAAACGGTAATCCCTTGAAGAGTAATTTTTTCTAGTAAAAGAGTGATGTCTACAGTTTCGTCTTCAATAGTAAACCTCAAGCTGTCAGCACCTCTATTTAATGCATCTTGAGCTCTTTCAATAGATTTTGATACATCAAAAACAAATATATTTTGACAAATTTTGAATTCAGTAGCTTTTGTTCCACTGTTTAATGCAGGACTAGTTTCGTCTTTATGGTAAAAAGGCTTTACCATAATATCCTCTGGGGAGTTCCAAACTAATGTTTCGTTATAATCCGCTCCTTTGAGTTCGTATTGGATTTTTTGTTTCCATTGTTTGGAAGAAACAGGATCAAAATCTTCAAAAAGGTTTGTATTCATCTTTTTTATAGTTTTCAGCATCTTTATCCCTAAAAAAAGGACACCGATTTATGTTGTTTTATTGGGCTGTTAGCGTATGTAATAATCCTTAAGCAATGCGAAATCAGAAATAGAATTTTACTTTTTTAAAGTATCGTTTTCAAATTCTATGATGTAAATGTCTTCGCTATCTTTTTTCATGTAATATTTTTCCCGAGCGTATTTTTCTATTTGTTCGGAATTTTTCAATTGCTTGATATTTTCTTTGTCTTTCTTAATTTCCTCTTTATAATAACTAGCATTTTCTTCTAGATCTTGTATTTGCTCATCTAAAATTCGATGGTTAAAATAGGAGTAATTGTCCAAAAAAATCATCCAGATACAAAAAAACAATAAAACCCAGACGTATTTATTACTCAAAAACGTAAGCCAAGGTTTGTTTGTAAATTTGTTTTTCATTTTCTTTTAAATACAATTAGGTATTCGATTTTTATTTTTTATAAAGATACATCAATTTATGAAATCCTTTGATTTATTACTGCTCTAACCACATCAATAGCAACGGTATTGTATTTATCGTTTGGAATGATAATATCAGCAAAAGCTTTTGTAGGTTCAATAAATTGCTCATGCATTGGCTTTAATGTATTTTGATAACGGTTGATAACCTCGTTCATGTCTCGGCCGCGTTCTGCAATATCACGTTTCATCCTACGAATTAAGCGCTCGTCTGAGTCTGCATGAACGTATATTTTTACATCAAATAATTCTCTTAACTCAGGATTTGCCAGGATAAGAATTCCTTCAACAATCATCACTTTTCTAGGGTGTGTAAAAACAGTATCGTCTGTTCTATTGTGTGTTACAAAAGAATATACAGGTTGGTGAATGTTGTTTCCAGCTTTTAATTCTTTTAAATGGGATACTAATAGTGGAAAATCAATGGCTCTAGGATGGTCAAAGTTGATTAAGGCTCTTTCATCAAATGAGAGTCCGTGGTTTTCTTTGTAGTAAGAATCTTGAGAGATAATGCCTACCTCTGTTTGCGGTAACTCATTCATAATTTGATGTACAACAGTTGTTTTTCCGCTACCAGTTCCTCCAGCAATTCCTATAATTAGCATATGTGTATTATTATGTTTTTATTGTGGCAAAAATAGGAATTTTAATGGGGTAGTTTTTCATTTTTCGAATAAAAATTAGTTCAACAGCATGCTTTTTTTGTCCTTTATGCGATCAGATTTAGTATCTTTAATATTTAAATTCAGAACCCATCGTGTATACACAAATTAACTCCAATATCACTCGTTATGTTTCTTTCAGTTCAAGTGAGTTAGAAATTTTTAATTCACTTTTGACTTATAAAGAGGTGCCCAAAAAAACCATGTTGTTGCAAGAAGGGGAGATCTGTAATTTTGAAATTTTTGTAATCAAAGGCTGTGTTCGCAAGTATTATATTGATGCCAATGGATTTGAAGTCATTTTACAATTTGCCATAGAAAATGCTTGGGTGAGCGATAGTTCATTTAGTATTTATGAAAATAAACCGAGTCGCGTTTTTATAGAAACTCTGGAAGATTGTGAGTTCTTCGTCTTTAACCCAGAAACCAAAGAAGAGCTATTTGCGAAAGCACCACGGTTTGAACGTGCTTTTAGGATTTTAATGCAGCGCAGCCTTGCTGTAACTCAGGAGCGTTTATTTCAAACTATTTCAAGATCGGCCACCGAAAAATACCAAGAATTCACAGCACAATATCCCACTCTCTCGCAACGTGTGGCACAACATTATATTGCCTCCTATTTGGGCATTTCGGCTGAATTTTTAAGCAAAATAAGAACAAAAATGGCTAAGAAATAATGTAGAAAATTGTTTTTCTTGTCCTAGTTCAATGTCCTAGTTTCTTTTTTGTTGCAATTTTGTACTCTAATATTAAAACAAGAAATCATGGAAAATACAACGATACCTCAAGAAAATGCACTAACTCATTATGAACTACACAAAGCGAACACTCGTGGGCACGCTAATCATGGCTGGTTAGAGTCCTATCACACTTTTAGTTTTGCAAATTACCACAACAAAGACCGAATGAATTTTGGAGTTTTACGTGTATTAAATGATGATAGAGTGAATCAAGGTATGGGTTTTGGGAAACATCCGCATGATAATATGGAAATAATATCCATTCCTCTCGAAGGAGATCTAGAACATCAAGACAGCATGGGGAATACAACTGTGATAAAAGAAGGTGATATTCAGGTGATGAGTGCTGGTACCGGAATTTTTCATAGTGAATATAATAAAAACAAAGATCAACTAGTTAAATTTTTACAAATTTGGATTTATCCAAATAAAAAGAATGTTACCCCGCGTTATGACCAAGTTACTTTGGATTTAAACGACCGACACAACAAATTACAACAAATTTTATCTCCTTATCCAGATGATGCTGGCGTATGGATTCATCAAGATGCTTGGTTTCACATTGGTAAGTTTGATAACATGCATACAGCTAATTACCAATTGAAGAAATCTGGAAATGGCGTTTATGCTTTTATTTTGAAAGGTGATTTTACAATTGGTGGTGTTTCTTTAAATGAAAGAGATGGTTTAGGAATATGGGATACTAATTCTTTTGAAATTACGTCAAACAGTGATGGTGCCGAAATTTTATTGATGGAAGTACCCATGCAACTTTAAATTATGAACAATCTATTAATTTTTAAATAAATCAATTATGGCTACAATTAAATGGGCAATTGACCCAACACACTCTGAAATAGGGTTTAAAGTAAAACACATGATGTTTACAAATGTTTCTGGTAAATTTTTAACTTTTGATGCTACCATCGAAACAGAGAATGAAAGTTTCGAGAATGCTAAAATTAATTTCACAGGAGCTGTAGCTTCAGTAAATACAAGTAATGCCGATAGAGACAAGCATTTGCAAAGTGCTGATTTTTTTGATGCTGAGCAATTTCCAGAAATTGCTTTCCAAGCGACTTCTTTTACACAAAAAAGCGGTTCTGATTATGAATTGGTAGGCGATTTGTCTTTACATGGCGTAACAAAACCAATTACTTTAGCTGCTGATTTTGGAGGAATAATGCAAGATCCTTGGGGTAATACCAAAGTAGCTTTTGCTTTAGAAGGTAAAATTAGCCGCAAAGATTGGGGATTGACTTGGAATTCAGCTCTTGAAACAGGTGGTGTTCTTGTAAGTGATGAGGTTCGTTTGGCAATCGAATTGCAATTCGTAAAACAATAAACTCTATTTTTAAAAAGTAAGTCGTTGTTTGTTGAGGCTTTCGCCGAAGTAATGTATACCAATACCATGAAAAAAGTCAATATTTTATACATAGGAAGACATCTTGAAATATTGCAAACAGTAATTCGTTTGATCAATAAGCAAGATAATTGGCATGCTCAAGGCGTATTAAAAGATGATGAAGCCAAAGCAATTTTTGCAGAATCTAATTTTGATATTGTTTTGTTGGGATGTGGAATTTTAGAACAAGAAGAAGAATCTTTACGCTCTTTTTTTGAAAAACAGCAACCTCATTGCCGAATCGTACAACATTATGGAGGCGGTAGCGGATTACTTACTAGCGAAATCTTACTAGCTTTAGAATAATTATTTTGTAAATATAAAAGGCAAAACAAACAAGTGTTACACTTGGTTATTTTGCCTTTTTTTATGTCACTAGACTCGTGTTTATTTATTTTTTTTGGCTTTGATCATCATTTCTAGTTGATCCCAAAGTTCCTCTGGAATTGCCTCAAGTAAATTAAATTGTCCAGCTCCTTTAAGCCATTCGCCACCATCAATAGTAATTACATCTCCGTTGATATAGGCTGAAAAATCAGATACTAAATAAGCTGCAAGATTAGCTAATTCTTGGTGATCACCCACACGTTTTAAAGGCACTTTTTTCGCCATATCAAATTTTTCGGCTAAGTCTCCTGGAAGTAATCGGTCCCAAGCTCCTTTTGTTGGGAACGGTCCTGGCGCAATAGCATTAGTACGAATACCATATTTAGCCCACTCTACAGCTAAACTTCTTGTCATGGCTAACACTCCCGCTTTTGCAGTAGCACTAGGTACTACATACGCTGATCCTGTCCAAGCATAAGTGGTTACAATATTTAAAACAGTCGATGAGGCTTGTTTGGTATCGATCCAATGTTTTCCAAAAGCCAACGTACAGTTTTTAGTTCCTTTAAGTACAATATCAATAACAGTATCAAATGCATTTGACGACAGTCGTTCTGTAGGGGAAATAAAATTTCCAGCAGCATTATTAAGTAAGACGTCTACTTTTCCAAAGGTTTTTAAAACTTCTTGAAGCATATTTTCTACTTCTTCATAATGACGTACGTCACACTGAATAGGCAAACAAGTCCCACCTGTCTCTTGCTCAAGCTCAGCAGCTGTGTTTTTTAATTTCTCAATATCTCTAGAGGAAATAGCAACTTTTGCCCCTAATTCTAGGAAATATTTAGTCATTGCTTTACCCAATCCACTACCACCTCCAGTTACAACTATAACTTTTCCTTGAAGCGCATCGTCGCGTAACATTTTATCTGTATAACTCATATCTTGATGTTTTTTAATGTAAATATAATAAAATAAAAATAGTATGCATGCATAATAAAAAGAAATACTCAGAAATAGTTAAACTTTACACAATCGTAAAGCAGCCTCTTTAAGTGTATTGTTGTCCTTGGCAAAACAAAAACGAATGAGTTTTAAATCTCTACCATCAGCATAAAAGGTCGATATAGGGATTGCAGCAACACCATGTTCAAGGATCAATCGTTTGCAAAAATCAACATCATTTTCCTGAGATATCTTGGCGTAAGAAGCTACCTGAAAGTATGTTCCTTCACAGGACAGCAGGTCAAATCTGCTAGAAATAAGCAGTTCTTTAAAATAATCTCGCTTTGCTTGGTATTGTTTTTTAATTTCAGAAAGATCTACGATATCAATGTATTCGCTAATGGCCACTTGGCTTATGCTATTCACACTAAAAACAAGGAACTGATGTACTTTTTTAATTTCAATCATCAATGCTTCGGGAGCTACAACATATCCTATTTTCCAGCCTGTGATGTGAAAGGATTTACCAAAAGAGGAAATCATGACACAGCGATTCCGAATTTTTTTTCTAGTGTGCGCTGATATATGTTTGTCTTCAAATGTGATGTATTCATACACTTCATCTGAAAGTAAGATGATGTTAGGATGTTTTTCCAAAATAGCTTCAAGACATTCAATGTCCTCATTACTCAATATTTTTCCGGTAGGATTGTGCGGATTTGTAATAATTATCATTCTGGTTTTTGAGGTACAAGCAGTCGCAATTCGCTCCCAATTAGGAGTATAATCATCATGAAGCGGAATCCTAACGGGTGTAGCTTGACTTAGCAACACCGGAGCCTCATAACAATCATAACTGGGATCTAGAATAATCACTTCGTCGCCACTATTCACCAGAGCCATTATAGTAGTAAAAATCCCTTGAGTAGCGCCCGCTGTCACTAGGATTTCAGTTTCAGGATTCAAAATTCTGTCGTAAGAACGCTCTACCAACTTAGAAATTTGATGCAGTAACGGAGGATATCCCGCCATGGGTGTATATTGATGCACATTTTCTTGGGACAAACGCGCCATAATAGCAGTCAACTTTTCATCTACAGGAAAGTTTGGGAAGCCCTGCGAAAGATTTATTGCTTGGTGTTCCGCTGCCATTTTAGACATTATCGAAAAAATACTTGTTTTTACATCCGGAAGTTTACTCATGAAATAGTCAATTAAAACACGTTAAAAATAAGGATTTAATACATACCATGAGTGCTATCAATCAAAAAAAGGGATTACTATATTATGCAGCGTTGCTTTCCTTTGGGCGTGACCCTACAAAAAAAGGGGCTTTATCACCGTAATAGTGACAAAGCCCCTTTTTTTGTAGCGTCGGGCTATACGCAGTACTTCGGTACTTGCTGCTATCCCTCACGCAACCCAACTTACATTTTATGAATGATAAAAATAGTAGGTCGTTTATGTAAATCAACAGTCTCTTTTTTCCAAGCTGCTATTTTTTTTGTCTTAATATATTCAGTAGGTAAGGTAATATCAGTTGCTATACACAAGTGTGTCTCTGGATGCAATATCTGAATTAAGTCTTCCAGTAACTTATTATTTCTATAAGGAGTTTCAATAAAAATCTGAGACTGATTTTTTTCAAATGAGATTCTCTCTAAGGTTTTTAAACTGGATTTTTTTTCGTCTTTCTCTATGGGTAAATAACCATGAAAAGTAAAACTTTGACCATTCATTCCAGATGCCATCATTGCTAGTAATATTGAGGATGGTCCTACTAATGGAACTACTTGTATGCCTTTTTCATGTGCTAGTTTTACAATCACGGCACCAGGATCGGCCACACCAGGACAGCCGGCTTCGCTCATAAGTCCCATGTTATGGCCTTCAAGCAAAGGTTTTATAAACTCAAGATGCTCTTTAGTTTCAGTATGTTTGTTTAAAACATAAAGTGTAAGATCAGCTTGCTTTTTTTCTGGACATACTAATTTGATTGATTTTCTTGCTGTTTTGTCATTTTCAACAATATAATGGTCTAGTAGTTCTATGCTTCTTTTTATAGTTTGCGGAAAAACATCCATAGGATCACATTCACCCATTGTTGTAGGGATTAAATAAAGTTTGCCTAGAGAAGTTTTACTGTTCATATACTGTAATTTTAAGTCTTGAATGATTACTTTTTAGAAAACTAAATTGCATCAATATAATTAGGAATGTTGTTTTTTTAGTTTGTCTGCAATGATGTCGCAAACTTCGTTTAGCATGTTAAAAACCAATTCAAATCCATTCGATAATCCATAATAGGGATCAGGAACATCTACATTTTCACCTGGGAATAGTTCATTCAAGATCATTTTTACCTTTTTTTGATGCTCAGGAGTTGGTGCAAGTTGCATAACGTCATCATAATTTGAACTGTCCATCACGTAGATGTAATCATAGGTTTCAAAGTCCTTTTTACTGAAATGTTTTCCTTTTTGATGAGAAATATGTATGTTGTTTTTTTTTGCAACGGCAATCGAACGTTCATCAGGTGATTTACCCACGTGCCAAGAACCGGTACCAGCTGAGTCTACAATAAACTTTTCAGGTTCAAGTTTAGAGGCTAATATTCCCTCAGCCAATGGTGACCGACAGATATTACCCAAACAAACCATGAGAATTTTAGTAGGCATGAACTATTTACAACGTTAATTTTTTATTGATATCGTCAACAAATTTTTTGAATTGTTTGTCAGTAGCAACAAGATTATCAACTGTTTTGCAAGCATGTAAAACGGTAGCATGATCGCGATCACCTATCTGTGAACCAATATTAGCTAGTGAAGCTTTGGTGAACTTTTTGGCAAAAAACATAGCTAGTTGACGGGCTTGTACCACATGTCTTTTTCTAGTTTTTGATTGTAAAGTCTCTAAATCTAATTGAAAGTAATCTGAAACTATTTTTTGGATGTAATCAATTGAAATTTCACGTTTTACATTTTTAACGAATTTTTCAACTACACTTTTCGCTAGGTCAAGAGTAACTTCTTTTTTATTGAATGAGGATTGTGCTATCAATGAAATGATGGCACCTTCTAGCTCCCTAACATTTGATTTGATATTTCTAGCTACGTACTCAATGATATCTTCAGGGATTTCAACTCCGTCTCTATACAATATGTTTTTTAAGATAGAAATTCTAGTTTCATAATCGGGTTGGTGAATTTCTGCAGACAATCCCCATTTGAATCTCGAAAGCAAACGCTGTTCAATGTCTTGCATGTCAACAGGAGCTTTGTCAGATGTTAGAATTACCTGTTTCCCGTTTTGATGCAAGTAGTTGAATATGTGGAAAAACACATCCTGAGTACCTGATTTACCAGAAAGGAATTGAACATCATCAATGATTAAAACATCAATCAATTGATAAAAATGGATAAAGTCGTTACGGTTATTTTTTTTAACCGAGTCAATATATTGCTGCGTAAATATCTCGGCAGAAATATACAAAACAGTTTTCTCTGGATATTTATCTTTTATTTCTACACCTATTGCATGTGCAAGGTGAGTTTTACCTAGTCCTACACCTCCAAAGATTAGTAAAGGATTAAATGATGTTCCACCCGGTTTATTGGCCACAGCCATACCTGCAGAACGTGCTAATCTATTAGAATCTCCTTCAAGAAAATTATCAAAGCTATAATTGGCGTTAAGCTGTGATTCAATCTTAAGATTTCGAATACCAGGAATTACAAAAGGATTTTTGAGCTCTGGGTTTAAGTTTTTAAACGGAGCATCAACTTCCTGAGGTTTCATGGGAACTCTATTGGCACTTGGCAACTGTTCTGTAAACGGTTGTTTGTTGCCATAGGTGTTTTCCATTCTAATTTTATAAAGTAACTTAGCGTTTTTTCCAAGTTCTTTAGTCAAGGCAACTTTTAAAAGTTTTACATAGTGTTCCTCTAGCCATTCGTAGAAAAATTTACTAGGTACTTGAATATATAATGCATTATCGGTAAGTTCAACTGATTTGATTGGTTCAAACCAAGTTTTATAGGCTTGGTCTTGGATGTTGTCTTTTATGAAAGACAAACAGTTTTCCCATACTGATTGAGCAGTTTTGTTCATATATTCTAAATAAATTGTTTTTTATTTGTAATTTTTAGATTACTAAAAAAAAGATGTTTTGTTACTTATTATTGGGGTAACAAATATGTGAACAAATTTCTGTAAAAAAAAATATATAGGGTTATAATTTTCCCTATTATTGTTGTAAGGCACTATTTTTAATTAAATTTTTTAATTCATTATTAATGAAAGATCATCAAGTACAAGTTAGAGTTCGATACTCTGAAACAGACCAAATGGGAGTGGTTTACCACGGTAATTACATACCTTATTTTGAAATAGGAAGGGTGGAATGGCTTAGAAACAAAGGGGTTTCGTATAAAGTAATGGAAGAAAGCGGTATTGCATTGCCTATAGTTTCTATGAATATAAATTATAAAAAATCAGCTCGCTATGATGAGCTTTTAACGGTTCATACGGTTTTTAAAAGTCAGTCGTCTGTTAAGATAGAATTTGATTGCGCTATCTATAATGAGCAGGATGAGTTATTAACAACTGCCCAATTTATCTTGGTTTTTGTGTCCTTAAAAACAGGTCGTCCAGTGGCTCCGCCAGATTATATTTTAGAATTGCTAAAAGCGATGGAATAAAATAAAAAAGATGCAGTTTTTTGTGAATTTAAACACGAATAATTTTGATTTCAAAAATGGAATTAAAAATGTCGAATATCATTTCGGCATTTTTTTTTCGTGTTTTTATTTCAATAATGCCTTCGGGTTGTTGTGTCAAACTATTAATTTCCATAGTTTGTGTCACGATATCTAATTTTTTTTCTTTCACCACGCGCATGATTTTATTCATGAATTGGTAATCAAACATGATTTTAAAATGAATGTCAATTGTTTTTTCGATAATCTCGCATTCTGATAAGGCCATTTGCGCTGCCGTTTTGTAGGCAGATATTAATCCACCAACACCTAGTTTTACACCGCCAAAGATGCGCACCACTACAACAAGGATATTTGTGACACCAAAGGATAGTATTTGCCCGTAAATTGGCATTCCAGCGCTGTTGCTTGGTTCTCCATCATCGTTTGCTCTATAGGTATAAGTTGAAGTCCCTTTTTGATACGCATAGCAAAAATGTCCTGCGTTTGGGTGAAGTTTGCGTAAACTTTCAAGTATGGTTTTTACATTTTCTTCACTGCTTGCGGGGAATGCATAGCCAAAAAACTTGCTGTTCTTTTCTTTGAATAGAATTTCACCAGAAGGCGTGTCAATGGTTTTATAGGTGTCTTTCACAATTAATTTAAAATCTTATGGTATTTTAGAATTTGCTAAAGCGTTAGAAATTTATTTTTTCGAATAAATCAACAACGTCTTCCGTATCAACTTGTAAATTCCAAACCTGTAAGCCAGTTTTTAATGCTGCATCTGTGTTTTCTTTTTTATCATCAACAAATAGGGTATTGGTTGGAATTAAATGGTGTGATTCTATAAGATGCTTGTAAATTTCTAGATCGGGTTTGCGCATTCCAAGTTCAAAAGAGAAATATACTTTTTCAAAACATTTATAAAAAGTGCTGTAAAACGCCTCCCCGCTTTGTTTTTCAAATTGCTCTATGTGAATAGCATCCGTATTAGACAATAAAAACAAACGGTATTTTTTTGACAATAAAACTAAGAAATCCAATCGATGTTGTGGAAAATCAATCAGAATGGCATTCCATGCTTTCAAAATCTCAGTTTGGTTAGCCTGTGGAATTTGTTTTTGTAAGCCATCTAAAAATTCTTGACGGGATATTTTTCCAGTTTCAAAAGCGACGTTTAATGCATCCAAGGTGCTATTCCATTGTTGTAAGCCTAATTCTTTGAAAGCTTTAGGAGTGGCTTGCTTGTCTAAATTGATGAAGATATCTCCAAAATCAAATATAATAGTATCAATCATGATTTTTGATCAAAATTAGTTCGTCTGTTAAAATGTGCTTTTTTTGCACTATAGTTTTATTTATTTGTGGAGCTTTGATTCCGTTAAGAAGAGGTTTCTCTCCAATGAAAACTCTTGCTTCATCCCAAAGTTGTGCCTCTATAAAAGTTTGCAAAGTCCTTTGTCCGCCCTCAATAATAACCGATTGAATATCCATTTCATAAAGCGTTTGGACAATTTGAGGAGCGATATTTTCTTTGAAATCGATGGTTTTTTCAATTATGTGAGCTGGAGTTTCTTTATTTTTTGCACTTGAAAAAACAATCGTTTGAGCTTGATTGTCAAAAATGGCACTTTTATTTGAGACTCTATTGTTTTGGTCTAAGATCAGTCTAATAGGGTTTTTTCCATACCAGTCGCGTGCATTAAGTGTAGGATTGTCATCAATAACGGTTTGAGTTCCCACCAGTATAGCTTGTTCCTCGGTACGCCATTTGTGAGCCAGTTGTCTAGAATAGGGATTAGTAATCCAAACGGGTTTTTGTTCAAAACGTTCTTTTGGAGCAATAAAACCATCTTGACTTTCGGCCCATTTCAAGATGATATAAGGTCTCTTTTTTTCGTGAAAAGTAAAAAAACGTTTGTTGAGTTCCAGACAATCTTTTTCTAGTACACCTACTTTAACGTTAATGCCTGCCTCAAGAAGTTTTTTTATACCATTTCCAGCTACTTTTATGTTAGGATCTATGGTTCCTATAACTACATTCGGTATTTTATGTTTGATGATCAAGTCACAGCACGGAGGTGTTTTACCAAAGTGGCTACAAGGTTCTAAGCTCACATAAATTGTGGCGTTTTTTAATAATGACGTATCTCGTACAGATTGTATTGCATTCACCTCGGCATGGGGTTCTCCTGCTTTTTTATGCCAACCTTCACCTATAATGACATTGTTATGTACAATCACACTTCCCACAAGTGGGTTAGGATAGGTTGTGCCAAGTCCGTTTTGGGCCAGCTGTATGCAGCGGTTGATGTATTTTTCATGTATATTCACGGTGCAAAAGTAATACTTTTTGAGCTTTTCATTTTGTTAAAATGTTTTACGTCTTTATAGCAAAGTATTTCTATTTTTGCATCAATAACCTGATTTTTTAAATATGGAAAATTACAGCATAAGAAAAATAAATAAAGAAGATAATGCAGCAGTGGCTCAATTGATTCGCTCTGTTTTTGACGAAATGGATATTCCAAAAGTAGGTACAGCTTACGAAGATCCGTATTTGGATTTGATGTATGAGGAGTACAGCAAGCCAAGATCTGTGTATTATGTTGTAGAGCATAATGATAGGATTGTAGGCGCGGCTGGAATTGCGCCACTGGCTAATGAAGCGGTTTCTATATGTGAATTACAAAAAATGTATTTTTTACCTGAAACTCGTGGAATGGGAATTGGAACTGAGATGATGGAAGTATGTTTGCAAAGTGCTCGAAATTTTGGATACGAAAAATGCTATCTAGAAACGATGCCTTTTATGCATGGTGCTCAAAAATTATATAAAAAAACAGGTTTTGAAAACATTGATGGGCCTATGGGTTCTACTGGTCACAGCAGTTGTCCGGTATGGATGTTGAAGGATTTGTAAAATAAATTATGGTGGTGATTTACCCTAAAACTTTCCCTCACACATGAAAATTAAAGAATATAGAACGCAATTCATACAAGATTTAACTGCTCTTTATGGTGAAGATGAGGCTGAAAGTTTTTTTTATTTGATTTTAGAAAATCAACAGCAGCTCAAACGGATTGATCTTGCACTGCAACCCGATTTAGTTTTTTCAAGTGCAGCACTTCAAGTTTGGGATCAATTTTTAATGCAACTGAAAAACGAAATCCCGGTACAATATGCCCTTGGGGTAACTAGTTTTTATGGATTGGATTTTGAGGTTAATACTAACGTTTTAATTCCAAGGCCCGAAACGGAAGAATTGGTTGATTGGATTCTTAACAATTTACAATCTACAGGTAATAATCAAAAAGTAAAGATTCTTGACATCGGAACGGGTAGTGGTTGCATTGCTATTTCTCTAGCAAAAAATCTAGGAAATGCGCAAGTTTTTGCTTTAGATGTATCTGAAGAGGCATTGGCGACAGCTGAGAAAAATGCTCAAAAAAATCAAGTTAGCATTACGTTTCTGCATCAAAATATTCTTGAAACAAATGATTTATTACAACAATTTGATGTCATTGTTTCAAATCCTCCGTATGTACGCAATTTAGAAAAGCAAGAAATTAAAAATAACGTATTACATCATGAACCGCATTTGGCACTTTTTGTTGAAGATTCAGATGCTTTGATTTTTTATAGAAAGATAGCCGAATTGGCTCAAACAAGTCTCTCTAATAATGGATTTCTTTATTTTGAAATTAATCAGTATTTAGGTAAGGAAACGGTGGATTTACTTGAAAACTTGAATTTTAAAAATATCGAATTAAGAAAAGATATCTACGGGAATGACAGAATGATACAGTGTAATTACAGTAAACTAGACTAGGGAAAAAAACAGTTTCTTGTTACCAAAAACAAACTACTGGGCACTTCGCGTGAGGGGTAGCAGCACGTTACCATGTAACGCGTATAACCCGACCCTATAAAGAAAAGGGGCAACAATCCAGTATGATTTGTTGCCCCTTTTCTTTATAGGGTCACGCCCTAATTTTACAATGAAATGTCTATTATTCGTAACGCAATGCCTCAATAGGATCTAAAACAGCAGCTTTAATGGCTGGATATAAACCAGACGCAATAGCTACTATAAAACTGGTGATAAAAGCTGCCATTATTGCGCCCCAAGGGATTACAAAAGCAAAATCCATGGCAGTTGCTATACCAAAACCAATTAAGATACCAAAAATAATTCCTACTAAGCCACCCATTTGTCCTATGAGCAGGGTTTCAATGAAGAATTGAATGGCGATGGTTGTTTTTTTGGCTCCAAGTGCTTTTCGAACCCCAATTTCTCGAGTTCGCTCTGTTACCGATACAATCATAATGTTCATCAATGCAATAGATGAACCTAAAACGGTAATAATCCCAATAAGCCATGATGCCCATCCTAGATATTGTGTAATTCCTAGAATTCTATTAATTAAATCATCACTTCGTACAATCCCAAAATTATTATCTTTTATAGGACTAAGTTTTCTAACCCTACGCATTACGCTTGTTGCGTTGTCTAGCGCTTGCTCTAGTAACTCCTTTTTATTAACCATTACGCTCACGGTATAATTAATGTTAGGTGCTGTAAATAGGGAACGTGCTACTTGGATAGGTATTAATATTCTTAAATCTTGACTATTGCCAAAAGTGGAACCTTTTTCTTTTAACACTCCAATAACTCTAAATTTTGCGCCACGTATGGAGACTACTTTATCTATAGGATTGATGTCTTTGAAAAGTCCTTTTTCAAAATCAGAACCTACTATGCATACATAAGCATTATTATCAACATCAAAACGGGTAAAATTTCTACCAGAACTGGTTTCAAGACCTGAATTGGTCATGAAATACTCATCAACACCTACAACAGAGTTTTCAGGATCTGTTTTAGTCGATTCATATTTTACTTCGGCTCCTGCCGTTGCGGTAAAGGAAAGTGAAGTTTCGGTTAAGGGGTAGTTGTATTTGTTTTTGAAAGCCACCGCTTCGGGATATGAAATAATAGGATTGATTATTTCACGTTCATCTCGCCCCTGTCTTCTTACGGTATTTTCATATTGCTTAATATTAAAGGTGTTGGCACCCATTGAAGCAAAATCAGAGGAAATAGTATTCTCCAGCGCAGATACAACCGTAAGAATACTCACTAAAGCCGTGATTCCTATGGCGATAATCATCACCGTAAGAACCGTTCGCAACAATTGCGTTCTGATTGAACCAGAAGCAATTCGAACATTTTCTTTAAATAATTTTAACATCATACCCATTTGACACGAATTTACATTTTTTGTTACAAAATTTACAAGCAAAAAAAATATTTTCATGGAGTGTTTAATTTTTTTAGAGCTGTTTCCGGCTTTTGCTACAATACCGCACTCCAAATTCTTTATTTTCTTTCTACCTTAAAGGAGCTTCCGCTGGTCGCTCTTTAAGTCAGGAAAACATAAGAATTTGTAGTGCTATATTTCCACGATAATCCGGGCTAAACAAGCAGTAATAAAATGTGGCATTTTGTAAACAGAATAATTTTAAAAATAAGATATTTGCAACCAGAAAAAGATTGCCTAGTAAGGCATAATAATAAGGACAGCAAAAACAGATTCATGGCATCAAAACCTAGCATACCAAAAGGAACCCGAGATTTTTCGCCAGCAGATGTGGCCAAAAGAAATTATATCATTCAAATCATTAAAAGCAATTTCGAAAAATTTGGCTTTCAACCTATAGAAACACCATCGTTTGAAAACTCTGAAACCTTAATGGGTAAATACGGAGAAGAAGGCGATCGATTGATTTTTAAAATATTAAACTCTGGAGACTATCTTTCTAAAGCCAACGAAAGTCATCTGGAAAGTAAAGACAGTACCAAATTAACGTCAAGCATATCAGAGAAAGCCTTGCGTTATGATTTGACGGTACCTTTTGCACGCTACGTGGTGCAACATCAAAACGATATTGAATTTCCGTTTAAGCGCTATCAAATTCAACCCGTTTGGAGAGCTGATCGACCTCAAAAAGGACGTTTTAGAGAGTTTTATCAATGTGACGCCGATGTAGTTGGGTCAAAATCTTTGTGGCAAGAAGTAGAGTTGGTTCAATTGTATGACACCGTTTTTACAGCATTAGGATTGCAAGGCGTTACCATCAAAATCAATAATAGAAAAATTTTATCTGGAATTGCAGCCGTAATAGGAGCCTCTGACAAGCTAATAGATTTCACAGTAGCTCTTGATAAATTAGACAAAATAGGCGAGGACGGAGTCAAGAAAGAAATGATAGAAAAAGGAATTCCTGAGGAAGCACTGTCAAAAGTTCAGCCTCTATTTAATTTCACAGGTTCTATCACTGAGAAAATAGAGAAACTTTCTGTTTTATTACAAGACTCAGAAGAAGGTATGAAAGGTGTGGAGGAATTGCATTTTATTTGTGAAACGGTTTCAAAACTAGGGCTTTCAACAGCTGTTTTAGATCTAGATGTTACATTAGCTAGAGGTTTAAATTATTACACTGGAGCTATTTTTGAAGTGGCACCACCCAAAACTGTTGCCATGGGATCCATCGGTGGCGGAGGACGTTATGATGATTTAACGGGTATTTTTGGTTTGAAAAACATGAGTGGAGTGGGAATATCTTTCGGTCTTGACCGCATTTATTTGGTGTTAGAAGAACTAAAGTTGTTTCCAGAAACAATAGCAGCAACATCTAAAGCTTTATTTATCAATTACGGAAATAACGAAGCCTTTTATGCCATGCAAGCTATAAAGAAACTTAGAGAATCTGGAATTAAAGTAGAGTTATATCCAGATAATGTAAAAGTGGCAAAGCAGTTTCAGCATGCTGACAAGCGTGGAATACCTTTTGCAATTATTGCAGGAGAACAAGAATTAGAATCTAAAACATTTGCTCTTAAAAATTTACTTTCAGGAGAACAGCAGGTTCTCGATTTAGAAGGTTTGAAAAATTATCTCTTACAGAATTAAAAAAAAAAGCTTCGTTGAAAAACGAAGCTTTTTTTATATAACGTAAATGTGAATTAATAATTTGTCATTCTATTTCATGCGAAATGAATAAAACCATTTACAAATATAACAATAATGTAATATGATAATCTTAAAAAAAACCTAAATTTTAAATAAAGCGTTGGTAAAAATTGTTAAGAAATTTATTTTTTTATTCAGTTTAAAGGAATTCAAGTTGGTTGTACGTGAGCCATTTTTGGTAAAATCCCCCCTTTTTGATAAGCATAAATAATATTAAGTGTGACAATTTGACATTTTAAGAGAATTGGCAGTACTTTTGCAATTCAAAAAAAGATTAAAATGAAGTTTAAGAATATTTTTAAAAATAAGAGCACTATGACCACTGAAAATACAGAAATCGATCAAGAATTACAGGATGCAACATTAGAAAATAATGTTAATGAAGAGCAGGTTATTGTTGAGGAATTAAGCGTGGAAGAACAATTAACACAAGATTTAGCAAAAGAAAAAGATAAATACCTAAGGTTGTTCGCAGAGTTTGAGAATTACAAAAGAAGAACAACTAAGGAACGTATTGAGCTGTTTAAAACAGCAAATCAAGAAGTCTTACTTGCTATGTTACCAGTGCTAGACGATTTTGATAGAGCTATTATTGAGATTAACAAATCAGAGGATGAATTGCTTACTAAAGGTGTTGAACTTATCCATGAAAAACTAAAAAATACTTTAGTGGCTAAAGGATTAGAGCAAGTTGAGGTTACAGCAGGTGACGCATTTAATGCTGATTTTGCCGAAGCAATTACGCAAATTCCTGCGCCATCAGACAGTATGAAAGGTAAAATTGTGGATGTGCTAGAAAAAGGATACAAACTTGGAGACAAGATTATCCGTTTTCCAAAAGTGGTAATAGGTCAATAATACAACTGCGATGCTGGTTGAAAGTGTCATTTTAAGTATAAATGTGGAGTATTAGCTTTTTAAGATAATACTAAAATACATTCGCACTAAATAAAAAATACAGATGAAAAAAGATTTTTACGAAATATTAGGCATTACTAAAAGTGCAACTGCTGCAGAAATAAAAAAAGCATACAGACAAAGTGCCTTGCAACATCACCCTGATAAAAATCCTGGCGATAAAGCTGCTGAAGAGAAATTTAAGTTAGCTGCAGAAGCTTATGAGGTATTGAGTGATCCACAAAAAAAGGCAAAATACGATCAGTATGGTCATCAAGCATTTGATGGTTCAGGCGGTTTTGGCGGAGGCGGTCACGGCGGCATGAATATGGATGATATTTTCAGTCAGTTTGGAGATATTTTTGGAGGTGGTTTTGGAGGTTTTGGCGGCGGCGGTGGCGGCGGAGTTCGTCGTGCTAAAGGAAGTAACCTACGTATAAAAGTGAAACTTACTCTTGAAGAAATTGCAAACGGTGTTGAAAAGAAAGTTAAAGTAAAAAGAAAAGTTCAAGCCCCAGGCGTTTCCTATAAAACTTGCTCTACTTGTAATGGTCAAGGTCAGGTCATGAGAGTTACGAACACTATTTTGGGTAGAATGCAATCTGCTACAACGTGTTCTTCTTGTAACGGTTCTGGTCAAATATTAGATAAAAAACCATCTGAAGCAGATTCACAAGGGATGATCCTTGAAGACGAAACGGTTTCAATTAAAATACCAGCCGGTGTAGTTGATGGTATGCAATTAAAAGTTTCTAATAAAGGAAACGATGCGCCAGGAAACAGTATTCCAGGTGACTTGATTGTTGCTATTGAGGAACTAGAACATGATTTCTTGAAACGTGAAGGTGAAAACTTGCACTATGATTTATACATCAGTTTTGCTGAAGCTGTTCTTGGAATTTCAAAAGATATTGAAGCCATAAACGGAAAAGTTAGAATCAAATTAGAAGAAGGTATTCAATCTGGTAAAATTTTAAGATTAAAAGGTAAAGGGATACCAAGTATCAATGGATATGGAAATGGAGATTTATTAGTTCATGTGAACGTATGGACTCCTAAAACATTGAACAAAGAACAAAAACAGTTTTTTGAGAAAAATCTAACCGACGATAATTTTATTCCAAATCCTGAGAAATCAGATAAGTCATTTTTTGAAAAAGTAAAAGACATGTTTTCGTAATTCAAAAATATTGATTTTATATTTATACATTCTTAAAAAACCCATCCTTATGCACAAGGATGGGTTTTTTGTGAAATACAATTTGTTATTTTGGTGTCAGCAAAAAGCATTTTATGCAAGGCTAAAAAATTAAGTTTTTGCCAAAATAAAATACTACTTATATCAAACTATTCTAAGTATTTTGATACTAATTATTTACTTTTACACCATTAAAATATAAGTATGAGTACTATTCTTGAAATCAATCAAGTTGTAAAACAATACGGCGATTATAAGGCACTTAATGCAGTATCGCTTAATATACCTAAAGGCAGTATTTACGGACTCTTGGGACCAAATGGAGCTGGTAAAACATCATTAATTCGAATTATCAATCAAATTACAATGCCTGATAGTGGCACTGTAATTTTTGATGGAGAAAAATTACAACCCAAGCATGTACAACACATAGGATATTTACCAGAGGAAAGAGGTTTGTACAACACTATGAAAGTAGGAGAGCAATGCCTGTACCTAGCGCAAATGAAAGGTCTTTCAAAGGCTGAGGCCAAAATACAACTGGAATATTGGTTTGATAGACTAGGTATTCAAGGCTGGTGGAACAAAAAGATTCAAGAACTTTCTAAAGGGATGGCTCAAAAAATCCAATTTGTTGTTTGTGTGTTGCATAAACCCAAATTACTCATTTTTGACGAACCTTTTTCAGGTTTTGACCCTGTGAATGCCATCATTATCAAAGACGAAATTCTAGCTCTGAGAGATCAGGGTGCTACAATAATTTTCTCTACCCACCGTATGGAAAGTGTGGAGGAAATGTGTGATCATATTGCATTGATTCACAAATCAAATAAATTAATTGAAGGCAAGTTAAACGATGTCAAAAGGCAATTTAAAACCAATACATTTGAAGTAGGCATACTTTCGGATAAGCCTGAAGCTTTAATGCAAGCGCTATCTCAAAACTTTAGCACAAATCCTGCCCAATTTAAATCGTTAAATAATGAGTTTAAATTAAACATTCAATTAGGGAATGCATCACCAAATGAGTTGCTCAACAGTTTAACTCCTTTTGGTCAAATCACACATTTTGTAGAAAAAATCCCGAGTGTGAATGATATTTTCATTCAAACCGTTAGCGGTTCTTAGCAAGACATGTGCACATTAAAAAATAAACTAAATAACCATTTTTTGATTCCTCTTTTTTGGGAATTTTGGACAAATCAAAACTAAAAAATGTCAATAATTACATTAATCATCAAGCGAGAGTTCATTACCAAGGTACGTAACAAGTCCTTTATTGTAATGACTTTTTTAAGTCCGTTGCTATTTGTAGCCATTGCAGTTTTTGTAGCGTACTTGAGCAGTATGAAACCAGATACAAAGCGCATTGCCATACATGATAAATCGGGATTGTTTGTACAAGAATTTTTAAATAAAAACAATAAAAAAGCTACGTATGACTACCAAGATTTAACGGCTCTTGATTTAAATTTTTTAAAAGATAGTATTAGTGCTGAGGCATACGAAGGAATTATTTATATCCCAAAAGTACAGGATACAAAACTGTTAGAAAATAAAATTCAATACATATCAAATGATAGTCCAGGCATTGCATTTATTGAAAACATGCAAGATATAGTGGCTAATAAGTTGACAAAGGCAAATTTAGAACAAGCTAAACTCGATACACTTGCCATCAAAAAAGCACAGGCAAAAGTTGTTATTAACATTACAAAAGCATCTGGAGAAGAGAGTCTTAAAGGCTTAAACGAAATTAAAATTGGAATAGGTGGAGCATTTGGTTATCTTATCATGATGTTTATTATCATTTATGGCAACATGGTCATGCGTAGCGTAATAGAGGAAAAAACAAGCCGAATAGTAGAAATTATTATCTCCTCTGTTAAACCATTTCAATTAATGATGGGAAAAATTATAGGTACAGCTCTGGCAGGATTGTTGCAATTTTTCATTTGGGCGTGTTTAGGGTTTATATTGCTTTTCTCAGTGTCACTATTTTTTGGAGTTAATATAGGACCTGTTTCTGGTGCTCAAGATGTACTTTCGGCACAGCCAGAAATGAGTAGTTCAGCCGCACTTTATATCAAGGAATTATGGAACTTGCCTATTGCAGGTATACTAGCGGGTTTTGTAGTTTATTTTATAGGAGGCTATTTGTTATACAGCTCTTTCTATGCCGCAATAGGAGCCGCAGTAGACAATCAAACCGACTCTCAACAGTTTTTAATGCCCATAATCATGCCGCTTATACTCAGCGTATATGTTGGTTTCTTTACCGTTATTAATGATCCACACGGTACAGTGGCAGTAGTTTTTTCAATGATTCCGCTTACTTCGCCCATAGTTATGCTCATGAGAATTCCCTTTGGCGTACCTTTGTGGCAAATAGCCATATCAATAACGTTACTTTTTGCTTCTTTTTTATCCGTAGTTTGGTTTGCTGGTAAAATTTATCGAATCGGGATTTTAATGTATGGTAAAAAACCAACATGGAAAGAATTGTATCGATGGTTGAAATAGTAAAATAATTTATAAAATGCTGTTCAAGAGTATTTTTTAGGAGCTATTTCCCGCTTTTCATTTCAATCTTTCCTGCTCTGCTAGCGCGCCGCAGTAAAGGATTTCCATTGCAATCGGGGCTAGAGAATCCCGTAAGAAAGTTGAATTTTGCAATAAAAATAATTTGGTGTTCATAAGCCAATCAAAAATAAAAATATGTCAAAAATACTTATCATTGAGGATGAGGCAGCCATTAGAAGAGTGCTCTCAAAAATCCTATCAGAAGAAAATGATAGCTACCAAGTAGAGGAGGCAGAGGATGGTGCAGTGGGTTTGGAAAAAATTAAAACCACCGATTATGACCTGGTTCTATGCGATATAAAAATGCCAAAAATGGATGGTGTTGAAGTGCTAGAAGCAGTCAAAAAAATCAAACCAGAAATCCCAATGGTTATGATATCCGGGCATGGTGACATGGAAACGGCTATAAATACTATGCGTTTAGGAGCTTTTGATTACATTTCTAAACCACCTGATTTAAACCGTTTATTGAATACGGTTCGAAATGCTTTGGACAAAAAACAACTCGTAGTTGAGAATAAAATCCTAAAGAAAAAAGTCAGCAAGAATTATGAAATGATTGGTGAGAGCGAGCCCATTAATCATATTAAAATCATGATTGATAAAGTAGCTCAAACCGAGGCACGAGTATTGATTACAGGTCCTAACGGTACCGGAAAAGAATTAGTCGCGCATCAGTTGCATGAAAAAAGCGAACGTGCAAACTTTCCTTTAATCGAAGTAAATTGTGCTGCAATCCCATCTGAATTGATTGAAAGCGAATTATTTGGTCATGTAAAAGGAGCTTTTACATCAGCAGTAAAAGATCGTGCAGGAAAATTTGAAGCGGCAGATAAAGGAACTATTTTCTTAGATGAAATTGGCGATATGAGCCTTTCGGCGCAAGCCAAAGTTTTACGAGCGCTACAAGAAAGTATGATTACCCGTGTGGGAGCAGATAAAGATATAAAAGTTGATGTAAGAGTTGTTGCTGCTACTAATAAGGATTTAAAAGTTGAAATTGCCGAAGGACGTTTTAGAGAGGATTTATACCACAGACTGGCTGTAATCCTTATAAAAGTACCAGCTCTTAATGACAGACGTGATGATATTCCATTGTTGATCAAGCATTTTGCTGATAAAATAGCTTCAGAGCAAGGAAATACGGTAAAGAAATTTTCGGCAGCGGCAATCAAATTGTTACAAGAATATGATTGGACGGGGAATATTAGGGAATTACGCAATGTTGTGGAACGCTTGATTATCCTTGGCGGAAGCGAGATTTCAGAGAATGATGTGAAGTTATTTGCATCAAAATAATTAAATAATTTAGAGGTTGAATCATTTAAAAATTAGTGAGCTAATCATTTAATTTTTAAATTTTTGAATCTTTCAATCTAAAAAGAATGAAATTAAAAAAAATAAACGAGACGCTGCAACAAAACTTAATTGACAACGGGTTCTTAGAGGCGAATGATATTCAGAAAGAGACCTTTGGGACTTTAAAAAGTGGTGCCGATGCAATTATTGTAGCACCAGCGGGCAGCGGAAAATCGACTACAATTGTGATCAATGTAATTCAACGCTTGGTTGGCTCTGTCGAAGAATCGCCACGTGCTTTAATCATCGTATCGGATAAGGAAAAAGTTGTCGAGATGGTAGCGCAATTTGAAAAATTGGCAAAATACACAGACCTAGAAATATATGGTGTGCATGACAAAGGCGATATGGATTATGACAAAAATTACATTTCAACCGGTATTGATGTTTTGATTGGGACGCCAAATAAATTGAGCGAAATGTTTTCATCGGCGGGCTACAACGTGAACCGATTGAAAATGTTTATTCTAGACGATGCTGATCCTATTTTGAAATTGCGTCACGAAACCAAAATCATGCGAATCTCGAATAGTATTGATAAAACCCAACGCATTATTTTCACCGAGCAGTTCTCAGAACGAATTGAAATCATGGCCGAGAGAATGTTAATTGAGCCTTTTGAATTTGATTTTTATGAAGACGAAGATGAGGATGAAGAGGACGAAGATGAAGAAAACGAGGAAGAAAATAATGATGTTAATTAATAAATAGAAATACAATGGGATTAATGAAAGTCTTTTCAGGAAGTGAAATTTTGGCGCAAGCCTTGCAAGAAAGATTAGAAACAGCGGGTGTTGAAACCTTAAAAAAGGACAACATTCAATCTTCACGTTTGGGAGGTTTTGGCGGTAGTGATTTAGCAGTAGAACTTTTTATTCAAGAAACTGATTTTGCAAAAGCCAATCCAGTTATTGAAGATTTTAGAATGAATATCTAAGCTAGTCTGTGACTGATTTTTTAGCTGTAAAATAAAAATTATGAAATACAAAATGCTTGTCCTAGACATGGACGATACCTTGTTGACGGATGATCATACCATTTCTCCAGAGAACAGAAAAATGATTGCTAGGGCGCAAGATTTAGGCGTTGAGGTAGTTTTAGCATCAGGTAGACCTACACCTGCCATGACGCAATTTGCTTATGAGCTGAAAAATAATTTCATGATTTCTTTTAATGGAGCAGTAGTCTCTGATTTGAATACTAGTGAAATTCTTTTTGAAAAATCTTTGACCAAAGAGCAAATTCATATACTCCATGAATACAGTTTAAAAAGTAATACCCACATTATTACTTATATAAACGATGTTATTATTAGCGAGACTCACTCAGAGTTTATTGAGGTAGAACGAAGCATAACAGGACTTGAACATCATTTAGTACCTGATTTTAAAGCTGCTGTTACCACTAATGCAGTAAAGTGTATCTTGCTTGAAGAACCTTCTTACTTAAAAGAAGTAGAAAAAGATTTAAAAAACGCTATGCCAGATTTAAGTGTTTCCATGTCAAAACCTTTTTTCTTAGAAGTAGCACCAAACGGAATTGATAAAGCAGCAAGTATCGCTTTTTTAGCTAAAAAATTAGCAATTGATCAAAGCGAAATCATTGCTGTGGGTAATGCAGGGAATGATTTATCAATGATTCAATATGCCGGACTTGGCGTGTGGGTAGATAATGTTACACCAGAGTTACGCATGTACGGCGATGAAATTGTAGCATCAAATAACGATCATGGCGTGGCCGAAGTTATTGAACGTTTTATTTTGAACATAAACTAATAAAAAAGCGATACATTTTTTTTAAATGTATCGCTGAAATAGTTTTATCGTTTTGTAGTTCTCTACAGTTTAGCTACTGATATAAAGTATTTATTTCCGTCTCCCATAGTTAGTTTGACGCGCTCGTCACAAATATCAATTGCATGAGTTTTACTTACATAACAATTGCATGAAGTATTCTTGTCTTTTGCCATTGGTGTATCACACTTGACATTTTTGAAAGTAGCTAGTTGTGGGTTGTATAATGAAACTAGATCTGTAGATGCTGTTACCAGTGAAATAATGCTTGCGCTGTTATCATTTGCAATGCGATACACTATTCTATCCGTGTAATTCACGCCATCAATAACAACTTTGCGTATGTAGGTGTACGCAATAGAGCTAGTTTCGGCTTCTTTTATTTCGAATTTAAAACCTAATGTTCTAATTTCTAAATCAAATTTTTGTTGTGAGTTGTAATTTGCCCAATTACTCAATGTAGTAACTGATGGGAATGTGTTGGTTTTTGGAGCAGGATTTTGACCATAACAGCCTAGAGCTGCTAAAAGAATGAAGTAGATTGTGGGGAAAAATGTTTTCATTGTAGTTATAAAATGTTGCCTACTCTAGTTGGTTTTCGGCTTACCCAGTTGTTAATCATTTGTTTTTGAGTAATTTAAAATATATTAAATTACAATGGAAAGATAGTGTATAAAATATCAATCTCAAAGTGTCATTCAATTATTGAGCTATTTTATAACATTTCTTAATTAAACAATTACTACAACGTATTTTAGGATGTGTTTAGTATTTCTTTTTTAGATAGCATTGCTTTTTATTTTGGTTTCAAAATTAGAACCATTTTAATAGCGAATGCACTTCTTTCAAAATCATAACAATCAATTAATAATTTCGATATATGGATTGCAATATCCTAACTATTGATTGCTAGCGATTTTTATTTTTAAAAATTTTAGCCTTTTTTTATTTTTTTCGAAGGAGGAGTAAGTACATTTTGGTGTAGGCTATTGTACTATTTTTTATAAACCATTAAGAAATTAAGGGATTTAAGATTTGTTCTTAATCTTAATTTTTTAATGGTTTTATTTTTAAAAAATTGTGCATGTTTTTTTGTCATTCCGACGAAGGAGGAATCTCAAGAAGCCTGGCGCTAAATGGGTATTTGTTTAATTGCTTTGCATGTCTAAAAATTATAGGATTTAATTTTGGTTTAAGTATACGCGTTGCAAACGCTACGATTTTCTGCTTTGAGAAAAATTGGCACTCGCTGCAAACGAGCGCCAGTGGGATAATTTAGGACTTTGAAAGTTCTTCCAATACTTTTTTCCCGTTTTCATTATTTGGATCTAGTTCTATGGATTTTTTATAGTTAACAAGGGCAAGTTTTTTATCTCCGTTTTTTAAATAGGCTTCTCCTAAACTGTCATATGCATTTCCTGATTTAGGAAACGCTTCAACATTTAGCTTAAAAACTTCTATCGCTTCTTTTACTTTTCCGGTTTGTAATAATTGATATCCTGCGCTGTTCATTTCATTTTCGTTGATAGCAAAAGTATTTGAATTTTTATTTTCTTTAAAGTACTGGATTCCAGATGCGATTCCTTTTTCCAGAATAACTTCTGCGAAAGCATTCGCTAATGATTTTTTAGGCAAACTATAAGGTTTATTGTAAAGGATATTTCTAATCGCTTTATTCATCTCGTTTAAGTTTGTACCGCCCGTATTATTTAATAAAACTACTAGATTTTTGTCAGCCGGTATCTGAGAGAATAAGGTGTTAAATCCATTTATTCCACCACCATGTTCAATAACTGTTATGCTTTCATTTTTTTCTTCGTTGAAAGCCTTGTTGACAAACCATCCGTAACCATAATGGCCCGGTCCTGCTGGGATATAGGAATTAAATAATAGTTCTTTATATTTTGTCGAAAGTAATTGTTCAGTGTAAAGTGCTTGATTCCATAGAAATAAATCGTCTACAGTAGAGTACAAAGAGCCGGCAGCGTAGGGGATTGACAAATCAAGATAACTAGCATTACTATAGTTTTTACCGTTTTTCTCATAACCAGAAGCTCTGTTTTTTAGAATCGTTTCGTGGTGATCGTATCCTGTATTATTCATTTTGAGTGGCGTAAGAATATTGTCTTGCAAAAACTGTTCATAGGTTTTGCCAGAAACTTTTTCTATAATGTAACCCAATAAAAAATAACCAGAATTGCTGTAGGCAAATTTTTCGCCAGGTATAAACTCCAGTGGTAGATCAGAGAATTTTTTCACAAAAACTTCCGGACTATACGGATTCATGCTTAAATCTTTCATGAAATTTGGAAACGAAGTGTAATTAGGAATTCCAGAGGTATGCGTCAGTAAATGATGAATAGTGATTTTATCGCCCAATGTTTTAGGATAATCAGGAAGATAGGTTGAGATAGGCGCATCCAACTTTAATTTTCCTTGCTCCACTAATTGAAGTATTAGCACAGCGGTAAACTGTTTGGTAACAGAACCCAAGCGGTGTTTTGTGTCTGGCTGATTCGGAATATTCCATTCCATGTTTGCCATTCCAAAACCCTTTTTATAAATAACTTTTCCAGCATCAGCGACAAGAATGGAGCCGTTAAATTGCTCATATTCTGAATATAAATTCATCAATTTATCAATTTGCTCTGTTTTGGTTTGCCCAAAGGAAATTGTTATTGTAATTAACTGGATGAATAGACCAATTAGGATTGTCTTTACTGCAAAATGCTTGGAACGTTGTTTCATAATGATTGTTGTTTTTAGTGATTGATGTTTTTTTGAACGAAATAAATAATAGTTTTTGTTTTTTGTGTCTTATTGTTGTGGACACGGATTGCAAATCTGCTCTATCGGGTTTTCTTCTTTAAGATTAGTAGGCATTCGTTGCGAATGAGCGCCGGTTGGATTATCTCATTCTAGCAATTCATCAGTTTCATTTGGTTTAGGATATGGAAAACCGGCTTTATCTAAAATTTCTAGTTTCCATTTGTTCTTCTCATTGTGCCATATTTTACTTCTGTGTCTCAAGGAAGCAACTTTTTCTCTGTAAGATTTTATAAGTTCCTTTTCAGTTTCTGTAATGTTTTTTTTAGGAGGTTGAGAGTCAATAAATTGTAATTCCTTCCAATTTTTTAATGTTTCTTCAACGCTTTCTCTATGTTTTTGCTTTTCCCATTCCCATTCAACTCCATTTCTTAGAAGCAAGTTACCAAGTAATTCTTCTCTAATTACAGAAAGAAATTTTTTAACTTTACCTCTGCTACCTTTTAGTTTTAGCGTCATCTGGTCATTAAGCCATTTGCCAACTTTAGTTGTTTGTGGTGGCACAGTTTTATAATTCACAGATTCACTATAATAATTTTCTAAATTGACTAAATTGTCTATCCATTCATCATCTTTTGGTCTGCTTCCCATATTAATAGCCTCCCATAAAAAGTTTATTGAATTCATTTTTTCCTCTTCATAATCTGTCCATTCAGGGGGATAATTACCTTTTCTTCTTTGTTTCTGAGTTGCACACCAAGTACCTAATTTATAATACTTGTTGGAGCTGTCTTTAAATTGTGGTACGTGAGTAAATTCACCCTCTGGATCGACCGTTTTTTTAAAAACTTTAAGTTGTTCAAATCGGTTGTCCCAATTCATTAATCTTTTTCGTTCTTTGCCTTCCCCAAATGGAAAATCAACTTCTAATAATCTCTCAAATATTTCCTCTGGTAATTCGTCATTTCTGAAATAATCGGTCATTCTCCGATACCAATTATAAAGTTCTCTATCGTCTGTCTGATTGCTTACAACACCGCTTGGGTTTAAAGTATTGACATAAGTTAAGTATCTCTCTATATATTCATCAAAAATTTCATATTCACGCTCCGAGAAATTAACATTTTTTGATTTTGATTCTGTTACTTCTTGTTCAAAACCTGAGTTGATATCGAATTCAGCAACAGTTAGTGTACCGCTTTCAATAGGATTTTCACCATCATTATTTATGTTTTCTTCTATGGAATTTCCTAATTTTTTTTGAGAGTAGATTAAATTATCCGCAACAAGTTTTTCAATTAATTCAGCTGTTAGTCTTGATAGTTTGTTTGATTTCAAATTAAGTAATTCAGAAAAATTATTTTTAATTTCACTGAGAAGTTTTTCACCTTGTTTATCTGTTTTAGTTCTGAAATCAATTTGAACGGAAGCTTCTATATTAGTTTTCATTCCTGAATTTGTAAGATTCGAAGAACCAATAATGACTCTTGTAAAAATAGGTCCTTCAAAAAGATATATTTTAGGATGATACGTAATATAATCTCTTTTATCATGAAATATATAGGTTTCAATATTCTCTTTCAATAAAAGTTCAAGAGCCTCCTTTGAAGTTCCCATATTATCAACACCAATAAAAAAACGTAATTGAGAATAATTTTTTGAAGCTATTTTTAAATTTTTTAGAATTGTTAATACTCCTGATATAGCAGTAAAAGCAACAAAACCGTTAAAACAATTATATTTTCTGTCAGCTAATGAAACTACAATTTGTTTTCCAACATTGAATTTGTTTTCTGTATTAAGTCCGTGTCCTAAAAATGTTGCTTTCATGTATCGTTTCATTCATTAAATTACACACAAGCACTGTATCAATTACCATAAACCCTCTCCAAGTCAAACCAATTGAAAATGATTAGTATATAGCACAGTTGGTTTGCATTTATCAAATATAGAAATAATAAATTTATTACAAAAGCAATAGTGTTTCTTGTTGCAGTTGTTTTGATTTACAGTTTGCGCGCTCGCGTGAGGGATAGCAGCGGCATCCTTTATTTTTTTTCTTTAAAAAAATAAAGATAGAGCGAAGAGCCCGACCCGCAGTTTACGGAGGGGCACGCCCTATTTAATAAAAATTCAAATCGTTATCGTTTTCTCGTATTTGTTCGTAAATTTGCGCACGCTATTTTTTTGACAACGATTTCATTAGATAGCGCTTACTTATGGAAAAACGCAAAAAAGTAGCCTTTTATACTTTAGGCTGTAAACTCAATTTCTCAGAAACATCAACTATTGCGCGCAATCTTCAAGACGAGGGTTTTGATCGCGTTGATTTTGAAGAAGTGGCTGATATGTATGTGATTAATACGTGTTCAGTTACTGAAAATGCCGATAAACAATTCAAACAAGTGGTGCGTAAGGCCATGAAGCTCAATGATAAAGCTTTTGTGGCTGCGGTGGGTTGTTATGCGCAACTAAAACCCGAAGAATTGGCGGCGGTGGATGGAGTAGATTTGGTACTTGGTGCTACCGAAAAATTCAAACTAGCCGATTACATCAATGATTTGTCTAAAAATGATATGGGCGAGGTGCATTCGTGCGAGATTGCCGAAGCTGATTTTTATGTAGGCAGTTATTCTATAGGCGATAGAACGCGCGCGTTCTTGAAAGTTCAGGATGGTTGTGATTATAAATGTACGTATTGCACGATTCCGCTGGCGAGAGGAATTTCTAGAAGTGACGAGTTAGGAAATGTATTGAAAAATGCAGCCGAAATTTCGAAACAAGGCATTAAAGAAATTGTACTGACTGGCGTAAATATTGGCGATTACGGTAAAGGGGAATTTGGAAATAAAAAACACGAACATACTTTTCTGGAATTGGTTCAGGCTTTGGATGAAGTGGAAGGTATTGAGCGTTTGCGAATTTCCTCTATTGAACCGAATTTATTGAAAAACGAAACAATTGAATTTGTGTCGAAAAGCAGGACTTTTGTGCCACATTTTCACATTCCGTTGCAATCAGGGAGTAACGATATTTTGAAGTTGATGAAACGCCGTTACTTGCGCGAGGTGTACACGGAGCGAGTGAATAAAATTCGCGAGGTGATGCCACATGCGTGTATAGGTGTAGACGTGATTGTAGGTTTTCCTGGTGAAACGGACGAGCATTTCCTGGAAACGTATCATTTTTTGAATGATTTGGATATTTCGTACTTGCACGTTTTTACGTATTCGGAGCGTGATAATACCGAAGCTGCTGCTATGAGTGGCATTGTTCCGGCAAATGTGCGTGCGAAACGCAGTAAAATGCTTCGTGGATTATCAGTGAAAAAACGTCGTGCTTTTTACGAAAGTCAGTTGGGAACGCAACGCAAAGTGTTGTTTGAAAGTGAAAACAAAGAAGGCTACATTCACGGATTTACTGAAAATTACGTAAAAGTAAAAACGCCTTGGAATCCAGAATTGGTGAATACGCTACACGATATCAACTTGACTCGAATTGATGAAGATGGCAGCGTTCGCATGGATTTTGTATCTGTGTTAGTGTAGGTTTTAAACATATAAGTCATTTAAGTAAAATATTTTTAAACCATTAAGGGGTTAAGTTCATTAAGTTTTAGGCTTAACTTTCTTCATCTTCTTAATGTTTTTTTTGTTTTAGGTTTAAACATTTAAGTCATTGAAGTAAAATATTTTTAAACCATTAAGGAATTAAGTTCATTAAGATTTACGCTTAATTTTATTCATTTTCTTAATGGTTTTTGAAGTTTAATTCTGTAACAACTAGTACAAATTGTGTAAGAGACTTGATAGCTGATTGAGGTAATTTTAAACTAATTAAAATTTAACTTTATGAAGCCAATAATATGTATCCTTAGCGCAGTAGTTTGTACTGTTTTGTTTTCTTGCAAAGAGAGCGCAACTAGTTCCAAAAACAAAAATCAAACAGAAAAAATTCCAACTAAAATAGAACGAAAAAAACCTGGCACGGTCACTTATAATTTTGAAAACACGAAACAATGGTTAGAGAAAGCTACAAACGATAGTGCTCAATTGCAGCTTGCTTATGCGATTAATAGAACAGATGCTGAGAATTTCAAAAAATTAGATTCGGTTATTGTTCCAAATGATTTTACTGGGGACATAGCCTATTATTTGCCATTTCCTTTGAAAGTTCCGTATTTGAAAGATATCGATAAAGTTATCTATTTTTCATATCCAACACAAACCTTTGCAGCCTATGAAAACGGCGAATTGATTTATACCGGTCCAACGAATATGGGAAGGGAAAAAGATAAAACACCTACGGGCTTGTTTTTTACCAACTGGAAAGCAGAGGAAACAACTAGTACTTTTAACGATGAGTGGGATTTAAAATGGAATTTTAACATCGAAAATAAATTGGGTGTTGGTTTTCATCAATATGCTTTGCCGGGTTATCCAGCGTCGCACTCTTGTTTGAGACTTCAAGAAGCAGATGCTAAAAAATTGTACAGTTGGGCAGAGGAATGGGTGCTAGAAGATGAACAAAATGTAAAAGTAAAAGGAACTCCTGTCATTGTTTTTGGAGCCTATCCGTTTGGAAAAACCAAACCTTGGTATGTTTTGGCAGACGATGCTAAAGGATTACAAATCACCGAAAGTGATATCGAAAGAGAAACAAAACCACACTTGAATTCCATTTTAAAAGAACAGAAAAATAGAGCTACGCAACAAAATAAGGAATAGACACAGCTTGTAACAAAGAAAAAACCATTGAGAAAGCGATTTTAATTTGCTTCTTAATGGTTTTTAGTTTTTATACTGTAAGCTTTTAAATTTTACGGATTAGTAGACCAAAGACTGCTGTTTTTTACAAACACGCGTCGGTTTAATTTGAGTTGCGCGATTACGAGCTCTGCCATATCTTCGGCTTGCATTACTTTATCCGGATTTCCGTCCGTAAGTTTGAGTTCTTTGGCCATGTCAGTCGCCACGGTGCTTGGCGTAAGTGCGGTAACACGAATGTTGTGTTTGCGCATTTCTTGCATCAATGAATCAGTTAAACCTAACAAAGCAAATTTAGAAGCGCTGTACGCACTCGTCATGGCATTTCCGGCTAATCCAGCGGTTGATGAAATGTTGATAATATCTCCAGTTTGTCTTTCAATCATGTTCGGAACAACGGCTCTGGTTACGTAATACGGTCCCATTAAATTGACTTGAATAATGCGTTCCCAATCGGTTGGTTCTAATTCTAAGAATTTTCCAAAAGATGCGATACCTGCGTTATTGATCAAAATATCAATGGTTCCAAACTCGCTTAGTGCTTTTTCTACCGCAGCGTTTACAGAGTTGATATCAGCAACATCTGCAGTAACAGCCAAGGCTTTTACACGTAGCGAGCGTACTTTTGCAGCTACACTGTCAATTTCTTCTTGAGTGCGCGCTACTAAAATTACGTTTACACCTTCTTTGGCTAGAGCCAATGCAATTGCTTTTCCTATTCCTTTTCCAGCACCAGTAACAAGTGCATTTTTATTTTTTAAATCAGTCATTTGATATGTTATTTGATGTTAGTTTTGACAAATTTTTATGTAAAATTAGCATGTTTTCAACTGCTATCTTCATTTGATTTTTATTTTAATCTAATTTTAACTTACGTGGAGCTAAAGTAAAATTAAGATGGTGTCAACTATCTTTTTTTATTTAATGTCAATTGGTAAATGGTTGTTTCAAGAACCTCAGTGTCTTTGTCTTCACAAAGCAGGAACTCAATTTTTTCTTTTGAATTGGTGTATAAAGTCAATCCCTCAAATTTATGGGTATCGCTAATTTTTTGTGTGAAATTGATTTTCATGGTTTTCAAGTCGATGCTCCCAATTAAGCTTCCTAAAACTTCTCCATCATCATACGTTGATTTTGTATCTTCGGCTGTGGCCAAAAAATAAAGCGTATCTTCTACAAGAATCGCATCGGTAAAGCTGCTGCGTACTCCTTTTATTTTAGGTAATTTGTAAGTATTGGAAAGAATTTGAAAATCGTTTGTTAGGTTTTTTCCGGCTATGGTAAAAAGTACATTTTTATTCGAAATTCCGTTTCCGCGGTTCAATAAATACCAATTTTGACCATTATACGTGGCGCCTTCAATATTGAATTCTTCGGGATTAATCTCGCCAAAGTTTTGCATGACAGCATACAAATCGGTTAGATCGTGAGTTGCAATTATTTTTTTATCGGCATCGTTTAGTTGAATCATTTTGTTCCTATTGGCGGTTGAACCAGATCCAAAAACAAAAAGACTATCGCCAAAGTATGCGATAGCTTCAAAATCGGCTTTATCTTTTTTAGGGGTGTTTTCAATAGGATTTTCGAGCAACGGATGGCGTTGTAATTCTTTGGAATCCAATTGATATTCATAAAGGAATCCGCTGTTATCACCTATTATTAGGAGAGAATTATTTTTATAGATAAGTCCTGAAGCTGAACCAATACCGATGATGTGAAAGAGAATTTCGAGTTTAAATTTTTCCATGATTTGTCTTTTTAAAGCAAGTCCCTAGCCCTGATGGAAGCGTTATCCTTTTACGAACGCCTTTTTTTGGCGGAGGAAAAGATTCAAGCGTACAGCAGGAAAAAGCTCCTTGTAATTTGTTATATTTGAGAAGTAAAGATAAATTATTTCCTATGAAGTCTATAAATCCAGACGATTTTAAAGTTGTTGACAAAATTAACTTGTCAAAATTGCCAACCAATTTAGAAATTGGTGCCAGTGATGAAAAAAAAGAAGACAAATTAAAGAATGTCACTGAAAAATTAAGTGCCCTTCAAGATGTCATGTATGCGCACAATAGGTATGGTGTTTTGATTTGTTTGCAAGGAATGGACACTTCTGGAAAGGACAGTTTGATTCGGGAAGTTTTCAAGGAATTTAACTCGAGAGGGGTGGTGGTTCATAGTTTTAAAACGCCCAATTCTACCGAGTTAGAGCATGATTATTTGTGGAGGCATTACTTAGTTTTACCTGAAAAAGGTAAGTTTGCTGTGTTTAATAGATCACATTATGAAAATGTATTGGTGACGAGAGTGCATCCTGAGTATATTTTGAACGAAAATCTACCTGGAATTGAAGACGTGGCAGATATTACGCCGGAATTTTGGGAAAATAGAATGGAGCAGATTAATAATTTTGAAAAGCATATTACGCAAAATGGAACCATAATGCTAAAGTTCTTTTTGCATTTGAGTAAAGAGGAGCAAAGGCAGCGCTTGTTACGCCGATTAGAAGAGCGGGAGCACAACTGGAAATTTTCGGTGGGAGATTTGAAAGAGCGTGATCAATGGGATAATTATATGCATTTTTATGAAGAAGCCATAAACAAGACAAGTTCTGAGCATGCGCCATGGTATGTTGTTCCGGCTGATGATAAAGAAATGGCGCGTTATATTGTGGCTAAGATTATCTGGGAAGAAATGCAAAAACACACTGATATTAAGGAACCAGAGATGGATGATAAGGTCAAGGCTAATATAGAAGTGTATAAAGAAATGTTAGAAAAGGACTAGACAAAAAAAATGCGCTGAAATTCAGCGCATTTTTTTTATAACTAATTCTAAGAGGTCTTATAGTTGAAAACCGTAAGCTAAACGTACACCAACTTGTCCAACTCCTCTACCAAGAGTTCCATTGTTGTTTAAACGATCTAAATGGTTGTAGTGTGTATAGTTTAACGATACATCAATATATTTAGTAGCGTATCCTATACTTGGAGACAACAATAAAGATGTTTTATCTCTGGTATTGTCTACATTACTTACAGCAAACGCAGCACCTGCTTCACCCATTAAGTAAAATTGATCATTCCAAACAAAGGCTTTGAAACCTGCTTTAGCTGGGATTAAACCTAAGTCTTTTCCATCAGCTTTACTAACAAACAAATTAGTGTATCCTGTAGTTAAGGTCAAAGAGTATCTTTTTGATAAATCATATTGACCTCTTACGTCAGCACCAAGTGCTAATTTGTATGGGTCATTAGTTGAGTAACCTGCATTTAATCCTACACCTAAACGGAAACCTTGATCATAATTCTCTGCTGTGTTTGTTTCTTGTGCTTGAGTTGTTGAAGCAAACATCATTGCTACTGCTACTAAAAATCCTGTTTTAATTTTTCCTGCGATTGTCATAATTGTAAAATTTAATATTAATATTTTGTGTCATTTTGCTTTTGTTATTCGTGCAATACAACGGTACAAATATAGACTTGGAGTTTTGTAGGCATGTTATACAATTTAACGGGTTTGTTACAGAATTTCTTGTTTTTGTATATATTATTCAAAAAAGGTTAGGTTAATAATGTAATAACACGGTTAGAATTGGAAGCTTCTAATTATCTTTGCCATCAAAAAATAGCATAGTGAATTTATCGCAGTACGTCAAAGAGTTTTCTTATAACATCAAATTAGCCTATCCTGTCATTCTAGGAATGTTGGGACATACATTAATAGGTATTGTTGATAATTTTATGGTAGGGAAATTAGGCTCTACTGAATTAGCAGCTGTTTCACTTGGAAATAGTTTTATTTTTATTGCAATGTCTATTGGTATTGGGTTTTCTACCGCAATAACACCGCTTATTGCAGAGGCCGATGCTGAGAAAGATAATCAAAAAATCCGAACTACTTTTCATCACGGATTATTGTTATGTACCATTTTGGGATTTGTGTTGTTTGTAGTTACGGTACTTTCTAAACAAGTAATGTATATCATGCATCAGCCCAAAGAAGTAGCTGATCTTGCTGCGCCTTATATTGATTGGGTTGCTTTTTCTATGATTCCGGTAATTATGTACCAAGGATACAAGCAGTTTGCAGATGGTTTATCAAAAACTAAATACTCTATGTATGCCATTTTGCTGGCGAACGTGGTGCATGTTTTTTTTAACTACGTATTGATTTATGGAATTTGGATTTTTCCAAAATTAGGAATTCTAGGGGCAGCATTAGGAACGGTTTTATCCCGAATCATGATGGTGGTTTTTATGCATTATTTGATGAAAAGAAACGCCGATTTGAAAAAATACTTCAAGAATTTTAGTTTCAAAGAAATAAAAAAATCGATTCTTAAAAAAATCATTAATTTAGGAATGCCCTCAGCCATGCAAATGCTTTTTGAGGTCACTTTATTTACGGCGGCAATTTGGCTCTCTGGATCATTGGGAAAAAATAGCCAAGCTGCAAATCAAATTGCATTAATCCTGGCATCATCAACCTTTATGGTGGCTATGGGACTTAGTGTTACAGCCATGATACGAGTAAGTAATACCAAGGGATTGAATGATTTTAAGCAACTTATTGTAGTAGCGCGCTCTATTTTTATTTTAGCTATTTTACTAGAAATATTTTTTGCGATTTTATTTGTTATTTTTCATCAAGTGTTACCACATTTTTTCTTAAACATGTCCGATGCGAGTCAACTAGTTGATAATAATGAAATTATAGCAATCACTTCAAAATTATTGTTGATTGCGGCTATATTTCAAATTTCAGATGGGATTCAAGTTGTTGTTTTGGGTGCACTTAGAGGTCTTCAAGATGTAAAAATCCCTATGTACATTACCTTTGTAGCCTATTGGGTTGTAGGTTTTCCTATATCGTATTATTTAGGAAAGTACACAGAGCTCAAAGCTGTGGGTATCTGGATAGGACTTTTAGCAGGTTTAACAATTGCTGCATTATTTTTGTATATTCGCTTTGCAAGATTGACTAAGAAGTTGGCAATGCAACAACATCAAAGTTAAATTTTTTCGTACATTGTAACTTCTTATTTCTATTTCCGTATAACAAGGATACAAACTTAACCCTTTACAAAATGATAGTATTTATTATCCTTGGAGTCGTTCTACTAGTTTTTAGTTTTACATTAAATAATACGTCAAATTCTTTTTCTAAATTTTCAGGAGCTCTAAAAATTGCAGGTATTCTTCTGATTTTTTTAGGCGTTGTTTCGTCGGTTTTTAAACAAATTGATGCGGGTAAAGTCGGTGTAAAGTCGCTTTATGGAAGTGTGCAGTCAGATATCCTAGAAAGTGGATTGAGTTTGATTAATCCTCTTATGGATGTGACAGAATTTGATATTCAAACACAAAATTATACCATGTCTGCCGTTCATAGCGAAGGAGCTCAACAAGGTGATGATGCCATTCGTGTTCTTTCTAATGATGGACTGGAAGTAGTCATCGATTTGACTGTTTTATTCAGAATTTCTCCAGAATCTGCTCCAAAAATCTTTAAGGAAATTGGTGTAAACTATTCAGATAAAATTGTTCGTCCAGTAACCAGAACGCGTATTAGAGACAATGCTGTTTATTATGATGCTGTAGCTTTATATTCAACAAAAAGAAATGAATTTCAACAGCGTATCTTCAAAACAATTGAAGCTGATTTCAAAGCTAGAGGTTTGGTTCTAGAGCAATTGCTCATTCGAAATATAAACTTACCAGCATCAGTAAAAGCCTCTATCGAAAGTAAAATTAATGCAGAGCAAGATGCGCAAAAAATGACGTTTGTGTTGCAGAAAGAAAAACAAGAAGCCGAACGTAAAAGAGTAGAAGCACAAGGTATTGCAGATTATCAGCGTATTATTTCGACAGGATTGTCAGATAAGCAATTGCAATACGAGCAAATAAAGGCACAAAAAGAATTAGCAGCGTCATCAAACACAAAAATTATTTTTATGAATGGTAAAGGAAGTGCACCCATAATTCTTTCTGATAAATAGATTTTTGAAGTTTTGGCGGAACTAAAGAAAACTCACTTAACTGGTGAATTATAAAACGAATCAATAAAATAATACATAATGGAATTACCAAAATTTTTACTAGGAGACAATACTGATTTTCCCGAAGATATTTTTATCATACACTTAGACTATCCAAGATTTATAATTAATCTGAAAGACGATGAGGTAGAGTTTATGGAAGAAGCTGAGGATTTAGACGAAGCCGAATTGAATACTGAAATGGAAGGATTAATCGTTCTTGCCAATGAGTTTTATGACCGGGAAATGGAACGCTACGAAAAAGAGTAAGTTTACTCTTTTTTGAAATAGGTTTCTAATAATTTTTGAGCGGCTGCAAAGGGTGAAATTTCATCATTTTGTACCGCTTTTTTTGTAGATGTTAATGATTTTTGGATTTCTGGATTGCTGAAAAAATTGGTTTTCAATTGCTCGTTGATCGTTTCAAGCATCCAATATTGATTTTGTTCCTTTCTTTTTTCAAAAAAATAGGCATTGCTTTTGGTTAGGCTTAAGAATTTTTCGATGGTGGTCCAAACTTCGCTGATTCCTTCGTGAGTAATGGCACTACAAGCTGCAGTTGTGGGTGTCCAGCCTGATTTTTTGGCAGGAAAAAGATGCAAAGCTCTGTTGAATTCTAATTTGGCAAGATTGGCTCTTTTGATATTATCCCCATCGGCTTTGTTGATCACAATAGCATCGGCCATTTCCATAATTCCGCGTTTAATGCCTTGTAATTCATCGCCTGCACCAGATATTTTTAACAACAGAAAAAAATCAACCATACTGTGAACAGCCGTTTCGCTTTGGCCTACGCCAACAGTTTCTATAATAATGATATCAAAACCTGCAGCTTCACAAAGTGTAATGGTTTCACGAGTTTTACGGGCTACGCCTCCTAATGTTTCTCCTGAAGCTGATGGACGGATAAACGCATTTTTATCTTTGACTAGTTCTTCCATACGAGTTTTATCACCCAGAATACTTCCGTGTGAAATAGTACTACTAGGATCAACGGCCAGTACGGCTACTTTTTTTCCTAAGCTCGTTAAGTATTTTCCAAAAGCTTCAATAAAAGTACTTTTTCCAACGCCGGGAACGCCTGTAATTCCAATTCGCACCGATTTATTGGCGTGCGGTAAGCAAGCTGTGATTACTTCATTGGCTTTAGCCAAATGAGTACTGCTGGTACTTTCTACAAGAGTAATGGCTCGGCTCAAGGCAGTAATATTTTCGGCTAAAATACCTTCAACAAGTTCTTTTGCGGACGGTTGTATTTTTCTAAAACGCTGAATAACTCCAACAGATGTTGTGCTGATCATTTCGGGAGGAGCAATTCCAGGTTTTTCGTGAAGTGCGCTTGGGTTTTTGTTTTTTTGTTCCAAAATATGGTGGCGTTGAACTGTAAAAGTACTAAAAACAAAAACAGTTTCAAATAAGCTTTTACTTTTTGAAACTGTTTTTTTAGATGCTAGTTGTGTACTAATATGCCGCTGTAAATCGTACTTGATGATGCTTTGGTTCTTCAGCTTCATCGGCAATAACAACTGCAAGATCCTCTACAGATAGGATGCTTCTATTATCTTCATTAAAGACAGGATTTTCTAAACCTAGACGGTATTTGCCCGTTCTTCCTGTAGTTATGCCCTGATGCATCTCCAAAGCAGGACTGAAAAAAGCCCAATCTAGTTCTTTTTCCTCTTTAATATGATTCAAGTAATCTCTTGCAGCGGTAGCGCCCGTATAATATTCTTTAGGAAAATCAGGTGTGTCTACTGCTTGAACATTCGGCGCAACGTACAAACTACCGCCACCTCCAATAGTAAGAAATCGTTTTACATCTGATTTTTTTACTGCTTCCTGAATTGTTTTTGAGGCTTCAAGAAAATCGTTGTAAAAGTTAGGATTGGTCCAGCCTGCACTATAAGCGTTAATCACAAGATCATTTTCTGAGATGGCCTCAAGTAATTCCGTTTCTACATGGGCATCAGCCTTAATCCATTTTACGACTTCATTATTTTCGTCTTTTGGATTTCTCGCAATTGCAGTAATTTCATGATTACGTGATGTCAATTCGTTTAAAATAGCGGTGCCCACAAATCCAGTGGCTCCAATGATAGCAATTTTCATAATGTTAGGTTTTAATAAGTAATAAAAAATGTTACAGTTTAATTTAAAAAAAAGTTTAAAATTGGTTAGAAAATTTTTCGAGTGTTATGTTGCTCAATTCAGAGCTGATTTTAGTGTTGATTTCATCATACAAATCGGTTAGTTTTTCATTCATTTTTCTTCCAATAGGGCATTTTGGATTGGGCGTGTTTTTTGCATAGCCTAAGTTAACCGTTTCAAAAGTCATTTTGAATATCGTATCTAAAGTAATTGATGCTGCCGATACGGACAGTTTACTACCTCCGTTTTTACCTTCTTTACTAACAACAATGTTATTTTTCTTGAGGTTTGCAATCTCTTTCCGAACCAAAACGGGGTGTACATTCATACTTGATGCCAAGAACTCTGAGGATAAATATTCCTCAGGAAATTGATGCATCAATGTGAGAATGTGAATGGTTATAGCAAACTTACCTGAAATCATACTGTAATAAAATATGTTACAAATATACGATGTATTTTTAATTTACCAATTTTAAAATGTTTTTTTTCTTCTTCATGCGCCTATTTGTAAATTCATTTGATTCAATTCATAAAATAGGGGTACTTTTGTAGCAAATTAAGCTATGACCAATTTTATATTAATTTTTGTTTTTTTAGTACTCGGTATTATTTTGCAATATTGCAAAGGATTTCCAGTAGACATTTATAAATTTCTGAATAAAATTGTAATTTATGTTTGTCTTCCTGCGCTTGGACTATTTTACATCCCTAAAATAAAATGGAGTACGGAGTTGCTTTTTCCTATAGGTGTGGCTTGGATAGGCTTTATCGGCGCGTACCTTTTTTTTACACTTTTAGGGAAAAAATTTGGTTGGTCTAATAAACTCATTGGATGTTTGATTCTGACATCAGGATTAGGAAACACTTCCTTTTTAGGATTCCCAATAATTGAGGCTTTGTATGGTGAAGAAGGATTGAAAACAGCTATTTTAGTAGATCAACCAGGATCTTTTGTGGTGCTTTCCACCCTAGGTATTCTAGTCGCTACGATGTATTCGAGTAGTCAATCTAATGGACTTGATATTTTAAAAAAAATCCTTTTTTTTCCACCTTTCATTGTATTCTTAGTTGCTTGTGTCATGAATAATTTAGGATATGATTTTATTGATACGCTTCAATTTGGATTACAAAAAGTAGGAAGCGGTGTAACACCAATAGCGTTGTTATCAGTTGGGTTGCAATTAAAATTTGAACGTAAAAGTCAGCATTGGCGTTTTTTAGGACTCGGACTTCTATATAAATTAATCCTAACGCCTGCACTCTTATATTTTCTGTATGTAGTGCTTTTGCAACAGCATTCTAAAATTATTCAAGTAGCAATCATGGAAGCTGCGATGGCTCCTATGATTACAGCTTGTATTTTATCTGCTTCCCATGGTTTAAAACCTCGTTTAAGCAGCATGATGATCGGTTTTGGAATCCCATTATCGTTTGTGACTTTGTTGTTTTGGTATTTTTTAGTACAGTTTATTTAAACTGATTTATAACAACTAAATCTTATATACGTTTATCTATTTTTTTAATATGAATACATCTACTAATTCGGTATCCCAACAAGATACAAATCCTATTGCACAGCAAACCGTTTATTCGATCTTGTTTTCTATTGCGTTTGCACATTTACTAAACGATTTACTGCAAGCTGTTATTCCGGCATCATATCCCATTTTAAAACAAAATTTTAATTTGACTTTTTCACAAATAGGTCTAATTACGTTAGCTTATCAACTGGCCGCCTCTATTTTGCAGCCATTAGTGGGTTTGTATACAGACAAGAGGCCAAAGCCTTTTTCACAAATCTTCGGGATGTTGTTTTCTATGTCAGGAATTATATGTTTGTCCTACGCTTCTAGTTTTGAAATGATTATTATTGCTGTTGTTTTGGTAGGAATAGGATCTTCTATTTTTCATCCTGAAGCTTCTAGAATATCGTTTCTAGCCTCTGGAGGCAAGCGCGGTTTGGCACAATCCATTTTTCAGCTAGGAGGTAATGCTGGTACTGCTATTGGTCCTTTATTAATTGCTTTAATTGTAGTTCCTAATTCACAGTTTTATATCATTTGGTTTGTTGTAGCAGCTTTAATTGGCCTAGTGGTTTTGAGTAGAATTGCCTTATGGTACCAGCATCATTTGAGTTTACGTAGCACCAAGAAAACAGTAATTGCTCTACCGGATTTATCCCAAAACACCATTGTTTTAGCTGTGGTAGTTTTGTTGGTTTTGATTTTTTCTAAGTTCTTTTATATGGCTAGTATGTCTAGTTATTTCACTTTCTATCTTATTGAAAAATTTAGCTTGTCGGTTCAAGATGCACAGTTTTATTTGGTTTTATTTTTAGTTTCTTGTGCTATAGGTACACTTTTAGGCGGACCCATTGGCGATAAGTTTGGAAGAAAATACGTAATCTGGTTCTCTGTTTTAGGGGCTGCACCTTTCACCTTATTGTTGCCGTATGCCGATTTATTTTGGACAGGAGTTTTATCTGTGCTCATTGGGATTATCATGTCATCTGCTTTTCCAGCAATTTTAGTCTATGCGCAAGAGTTATTGCCTAAAAAACTCGGAATGGTTTCAGGACTGTTTTATGGTTTTGCTTTTGGAATGGGAGGTTTAGGTTCTGCTTTACTAGGCCGTCTTGCTGATCAAACTAGTATAACCCATGTTTATTTTATATGTGCTTATCTTCCCTTGATTGGTATAATAGCGCTCTTTTTGCCGAATTTAAAGAAGAAATAGAACGTTTTAATTTTTTTTAATAAATTATCAATCCTATTTCTTATTGGTAATTAACAACCCTGAAATAATGATTCCCATACTGATCATTTGCAAAAGTGAAATTTCTTGATTTAGAAATAAATAAGCTAGAAGTCCACTAAATACTGGGATTAAGTAGTAAATCAAAGCTGTTTTTGAGGTGCCTATCAAACGGATAGCTTCGTTCCAGACATAAAATGAAATTAAGGACGCGCAAACGCCAACATAGCCCGTAATGAAGATAGTTTTTGAATCGAGAGTTACTTTTTTAAAGTAAATGTGTTCTACGACGTAAATCGGAAGCAGGAAAATAGTTCCAATTACAAACAAACTGAATAGAAATACTTTTGGAGTTAACTCATCTGGTTTCTGGCGAACTAAAATGGTGTAACACGCAAAGAAAAAGCAGGCAAAAAGCATTAAAACATCTCCAATGGCAAATTGTATGTGCAGTAATGCCTGAAATGATCCTTTGGAAATGAGTACCAAAACTCCAGTTATGATGATTGCAATTCCAATATTTTGTTTAGTTGAAACTTTTTCTTTGAAAACAATACGGGACAACAATACTATAAATAATGGAATCGAAATCGCAATTAATGACAAATTTACAGCACTAGTTGTTTTGCCAGCAAAGTAGATGAGTGTGTTAAATATGGTGATGCCTAACAAAGCAGTAATTGATAAGTATTTAATGTGCTTTTTAACTGTTGAAATTGTGTCAATAGTTGTTTTTAAAGCAAATGGTGCCAAAACAATACAAGCCACCGCCCAGCGCCAAAATGCTAAGCCAACAGGAGGGATATGTCCTTTGATCCCGCTTGCAATAACCATATTTCCTGACCAAAGTAAAGTAGCTAGTAAAGCAAATAAAACTCCTTTAATAGTGTTATTCATTACAAAAGGCTATTTATTTTGGCATATTGTAAGAGCATAATTGTTTTAGCATCTTTTAATTCACCACTTTCAATCATAGCGTATGCAACTTCAAATGGCATTTCAATTACCTCGATATTTTCCTCCTCATGTTCAACTCCACCACCTTCGCTTACTTTCATGCTAGCATCATATTCACCAGTAAATAAATAGAGAATTTCAGTAACAGCACCTGGTGACATATACGTTTCCATGATTCTTTTTACTTTTGAAATTCGGTATCCCGTTTCTTCTTCAGTTTCTCTTATTATGCATTGTTCAGGATTGTCTTGGTCTAGAAGTCCTGCGCAAACTTCAATCATCATCCCGCTTTCATTGCCATTTAAATAGGTAGGTAGTCTGAACTGCTTTGTAAGTACAACTGTTTTAAAATGCGTGTTGTATAACAATATGGCCGCTCCATTACCTCTGTCATAGACCTCTCTTTTTTGAGTAATCCATGAGTTGTCTTTTTTTTGATAATCAAATGTTACTTTGTTTAGTTGATACCAGTTATCAGAAAGTATTTCAGTATTTTGGATTTTAATATTTGGATTTTTCATTTGATTCATTTATTGGAACAAAAAAAACGTCCCGTTGAATCGGGACGTTTAGTATGTTTATTTTAAGATCGTTTGTTTTCTATCTGGACCTACAGATACAATTTTGATCGGCACCTCAACTTCTTTTTCTATAAAAGCAATGTACTCTTTTAGTTCAACTGGCAATTCATCATAAGTTGTCATACCCGTTAAATCTTGTTTCCAACCTTTAAATTCTTGGTAAACTGGAGTTACATTTTCTGGTTCAATGTTATACGGGAAATGCGAAATTTTTTCTCCTTTATAATTGTAATCCGTGCAAACTTTTAGGGTTTCAAATCCAGAAAGCACGTCACCTTTCATCATCATCAATTGCGTTACACCATTAACTTGTACAGCATATTTTAATGCCACAAGGTCAAGCCATCCACAACGTCTTTGTCTTCCTGTTACTGATCCAAATTCGTTTCCAACACGTGCCATTGTTGCTCCATCTTCATCAAAAAGTTCCGTTGGGAACGGGCCGCTTCCTACACGAGTAACATATGCTTTGAAAATTCCGTAAACTTCTTTAATTTTATTTGGAGCAATACCTAAACCAGTACAAGCACCTGCAGCTGTAGTGTTTGATGATGTTACAAAAGGATACGTTCCAAAATCAACATCTAGTAAAGAACCTTGAGCACCTTCGCACAAGATTGATTTACCAGCCTTTTGAGCTTGGTGTAAGTACTCTTCGCTGTCAATAAAATCTAATTTTTTTAATTCTTCGATAGCTGCAAAGAATTCAGTTTCCATTTCAGCTAAATTGTATTGAATTGATACATCGTAAAACTTGATCATTTCTTCATGCTTGTCAGCTAATGCTCTGTAACGATCTGCAAAATCTTCAAGCTCAATATCACCCACACGAATTCCGTTTCTACCTGTTTTGTCCATATAGGTTGGGCCAATACCTTTTAAGGTTGAACCAATTTTAGCTTTCCCTTTTGAAGCTTCAGAGGCAGCATCTAGCAAGCGGTGAGTAGGTAAGATTAAGTGTGCTTTTCTAGAAATTATTAATTTGCTTTTGATATCTAAATTAAATTTTTCAAGGCCTTCAATTTCTTTTTGAAAAACTACAGGGTCAATAACAACTCCGTTTCCTATTATGTTTACAGCAGTTTTATGAAAAATACCGGATGGAATAGTTCTTAAAACATGTTTTATTCCATCAAATTCTAAAGTATGACCTGCGTTTGGGCCACCTTGAAAACGTGCAATAATATCATATTTTGAAGTAAGAACATCAACAATTTTTCCTTTCCCCTCATCTCCCCATTGTAATCCTAATAATAAATCTACCGTCATTCTAAGTGTTATTTGTAGTTAATTTTATATTTTAAGAACTAGTGTTCTCTTATTGTTTTTGTTTTTTATTGCCGTAAAGGTAAAGCGAGTGATTGGTGATTTCAATATCAAAAATCTCTTCAATTGTTTTTTTGATCGTTTGAATTCTTGGATCACAAAACTCTATTACTTCTCCGGTATCAGTCATAATGATATGATCGTGCTGTTTGTCAAAATACGATTTTTCATAGTGCGCTTGATTTTGACCAAACTGATGCTTTCTAACTAAAGCACAATCTAGCAGTAACTCAATGGTGTTGTAAAGTGTTGCCCTACTCACACGGTAGTTTTTGTTTTTCATTTTGATGTATAAATTTTCTACATCAAAATGTTCTTCGCTATCATAAATTTCTTGTAGGATAGCATATCGCTCTGGTGTTTTGCGATGCCCTTTTTTTTCAAGATAAATCGTAAATACATTTCGTACGATTTCTTGGTTTTTTGAGTTGTCTGTGGCAATAAGTGTCATATGCTGGCAAAGATAATTTTTTTAGTTTAAAATGTAAAGTTTTCTTTTTTGAATCCATACAAGATTGTACTTGATTTATAAAAAGAAGGTATTGGCAACTAATTAGTTTGTAAAATAATTAGGTCTTGTATTCTCTTGTAACTTTGTCTATACCATCTATTTTTTTGATGTTGCTGATCATTTTTTTCAAAATAGTATTGTTCTGTACAATAACTGCTACTTGTCCGTGAAAAATACCTGCATCGGTACTCAGTGAAATACTTTGAATATTTACATTCATATTGCTCGAAATTACTTTTGTAAGTTCATTTGCAAGTCCTAGTATATCCATTCCCGTAATATTGATAATGGCTTTAAATTCTTCTTGAGAAGAGTCAATCCATTTTGCGAACATGATTCTGTATGCATAATTAGATTGCATCCCTATTGCATTTGGGCAATCTTTTTTGTGAACTTTTATTCCTTCATTTATAGTTACAAACCCAAAAACATCATCCCCAGGAATAGGATTGCAACAAGGAGATAATTTATAATCCAGCTTGTCATGTTCTTTTCCAAAAACAAGCATGTCATAATTACTACTGATAATAGGTTTGTGAATGTCCTCATCTGATGTATGACTAGGAGAACGTTTTATCTTATTCTTGAAAAAATTAATGAACGTATTGCTTTTTTGAGCAGCGTAGTCTTTGAGTTGCTGATTTTCTATAGCACCTATTCCTACTCTGTAAAATAAATCAAGACTTGTTTTGAGTTTAAAGAAATTAACGAGCTCATTAATAACTTGCTCACTCAATGTTATTTTTAAATGTTTTAATTTGCGTGTAAGAAGTTCTTTTCCTTCTTCGCCAATTTTTTTAGTATTCTCATTTAAAACATTTTTAATTTTTGTTTTTGCCCTTGAAGTGGTTACATAATCCAGCCAGTTGATAGAAGGTTTTTGATGTTGTGATGTGATTACTTCTATTTGATCTCCACTTTTTAATTCAAAGTTTAGTGGTACTAATTTTCCATTTACACGCGTTCCTCTAGTTCTGATTCCAATTTCTGAGTGTATGCTAAATGCAAAGTCTAGTGAGGTAGCACCTTTTGGCAATGATTTTATTTCTCCTTTTGGCGTAAAGACAAAAATTTCTTTCGAATATAAATTCATTTTGAAATCCTCTACAAAGTCAACCGCATTTGTTTCAGAGTTTTCTAGCGCTTCTTTCAAGAGGTTAAGCCATACATCCAGACCACTTTCTTCGGTAGCTCCGTTTTTGTATTTGTAGTGTGCAGCATATCCTTTTTCTGCAATTTCATCCATGCGTTCGCTACGTACTTGTACTTCTACCCAGCGTCCTTTTGGACCCATAACAGTAATGTGTAAGGCTTCATAACCAGTTGATTTAGGCGATGATATCCAGTCGCGTAAACGACTAGGGCTAGGTCTGTAATGATCTGTTACGATAGAATATATTTTCCAAGCAATGAATTTTTCTTCATGAGGATTTGATTTGTATACAATTCGCAACGCAAATTTATCATACACTTCATCAAAACTTACATTTTGAGCTTTCATTTTTCTTCGAATGGAATAGACTGATTTTGGTCGTCCCTTAATTATATATTCTATATTCTCAATATCTAATGATGTTTTAATAACATCTGAAATATCAGCAATATAGGCGTCTTGTTCTTCTTTAGTTTCTTTTATTTTACTAACAATTTCGTTGTAAATTGATGGTTCAGTGTATTTTAATCCTAAATCTTCAAGTTTGGTTTTTATATTATACAAACCTAGACGGTGCGCTAGTGGAGCATAAATATAAAGCGTTTCTGATGCGATTTTGGTTTGTTTGTCCTCACGCATAGAATCCATTGTTTGCATGTTGTGCAATCTATCGGCGAGTTTTATCAATATTACACGTACATCATCATTGAGCGTTAATATCATTTTACGGAAATTTTCCGCTTGTAAAGAGGCGTTCAAGTCTTTTTGTACCAATGAGATTTTAGTCAATCCCTCTACAATTTGAGCTACTTTAGGGTTGAATAAGCGTTCGATGTCTTGGACAGTTGTTGGCGTGTCCTCAACTACATCATGCAGTAAGGCTGCAGCAATAGAAGTTGCTCCAAGACCAATCTCTGACGCTACAATTTTGGCCACAGCTATCGGATGAAAAATATAGGCTTCACCAGATTTTCTTCTTTGGTCTTTATGGGCTTCAACAGATACATCAAATGCTTTACGAATGAGCTTTTTATCCTCTTCGGTTAGGGTTTGGTAACTTATTCTTAGTAACTCTTTGTATTCTTGTGCAATTGCTTTATTTTCTTTCTCGATATCAATTTCTATCATAACAGCTTTGTATAATCACTAAATTTAGCAATTTATTGTAATATTTGCAAATCAAAAAGGTGTTTTATCATTTTCTTAGCACTTAAAAAAAGGACATTAGTAAGTTTTAAATTTTAAAAACCTCTTTGTCTTTTGGCTTCAAAAATAAGTATTGCAGCTGCTACCGAGACATTCATAGAATCAATTTCGCCTTGCATTGGGATAATTATGTTTTGTGTTGCTGCATTTCGCCAATCCTCTGTCAGTCCTGTTGCTTCTGTTCCTACAACTAGTGCCGTTGGGGCAGTGTAGTCTTCTAAATGATAGGAGTTTGAGTTTTGTAAGGTGGCACAGTAAAAGTTGATTTTTTTATCTTTTAAAAAAGCAATAATTTCTGCGGTGGTTCCAGTAGCAATCTGGTTGGTAAACAAGCATCCAACACTTGAGCGAACAATATTAGGGTTATACAAGTCGCTTTTTGGGTTTGCAATGATTACGGCATCCAGATTAGCGGCATCGGCAGTGCGCAGTAGTGCACCTATATTTCCGGGTTTTTCTGGTGCTTCGGCAATAAGGATTAGAGGGTTTTCAGAGAGTTTAAGATCAGCTAGTTGCATGGATTTAGTTTTGGCTACAGCCAAAATTCCTTCGGTAGTATCTCTATAAGCTAGTTTTTGATACACTTCTTTATTTATAGAAATTAACTCAGCAGTTGCTGATAATTGCAGCGCTTCGGTTTCTGAAATAATCTCTGGAAGAAATAAAATTTGATCCAGAACATATCCACCTTTAACTGCAATTTCAATTTCTCTTTTTCCTTCTATTAAAAAAGTTCCGGATTGTTTGCGTGCTTTAGCCTTTTCCTGTAGTTGCACTAAGGATTTTATATATGGATTTTGAACTGAAGTAATTTGTTTCAAGATTTTGATCTATTTGATTTGTAGCTACAAAGATACATAGAGAAATGACAGTTTTAAAGCCCTTTTATTTAATATTTAATACAAAGCAAGAGCGCTAGAATTTAGGGATACTAGAGGTGAATTGACGCAGATTTTATCTATTTTTGGCAAAAAACTAGTTTTAAATGTTTCATTTTCTAGATCTTATTGGTACAATGGCTTTTGCACTTTCGGGAGCATTAACTGCTATGAGTAAAAAAATGGACCCTTTTGGTGTTTTTATTATAGCATTTGTAACGGCTGTGGGCGGTGGAACATTGCGTGACATCTTGATTGGGCGCACTCCTGTAGGATGGATGCTAGACTTGAATTATGTTTATGTTATTGCCGTGGGTTTTGTATTGGCAATTATTTTCAGAAAAAAATTTGACAAACTTAGGACTTCCTTATTTTTGTTTGATACCATAGGATTGGGTGTTTTTACACTAATTGGTCTTGAAAAAGGAATTCACATTGGGTTACATCCTATAATATGTGTAGCGCTGGGTACTATGACGGCTTGTTTTGGAGGCGTAATTCGGGATATATTATGCACTGAAATTCCAGTTATTTTTAGGCGTGAGATTTACGCTACCCTTTGTATCTTGGGCGGAATCGTATTTTTTATACTTAGGGATTTAAACCTAGAAAATGATGTACTTTATTTAACAACTTCGTCTATAATTATTTCGCTTAGACTAATGGCAGTCAAGTTTAAATGGTATTTACCTACCTTAGAAAAGAAATGAAAAAATGATTACTTTAATGCTGTCTAAAATTTAAAAGTGAAGCAATTTTACATAAAAAAATACGAACCTACTGATTATAAACTGTGGAATGATTTTATTGGTCAAGCCAAAAATGCTACTTTTTTGTATCATAGGGATTTTATGGAGTACCACAAAGATCGTTTTGTTGATTTTTCACTTTTGATTTATTTCAATTCACAATTGATAGGTGTATTGCCAGCCAACAGAGTTGAGGATACTGTTTTTTCCCACCAAGGTCTTACTTACGGAGGTCTGGTTACAACTGATAAATCTAAGCTCAAAACTATTCTCATAGCCTTTAAGGAGGTCTTATATTTCCTAAATCATAATGCGGTTCAAAAATTGTATCTAAAAGCAATTCCCTCCATATATTGTAACAAACCATCTGATGAATTGCTTTATGCCTTATTTTTGGCCGATGCCAAATTAGTTAGAAGAGATTCTCTTGCCGTAATTGATTTGTCCCAAAAAGTAGTTTTTGATAGATCGAGAAAAAACGGAATTATAAGAGGCGTTAAAAATAACCTAGAAATAAGAGAAGAAAATAGCTGTAATGCATTTTGGAACCAAGTGTTGATTCCCAATTTAAAAGCACAACATCAAATAGAGCCTGTGCATACGGTTCAAGAAATTGAGTTTTTAAAAACAAAGTTTCCTGAAAACGTTAGGCAGTTTAATGTATACAACAAGGATGTTATTGTAGCAGGTGCAACAATATTTGAAACCGATACAGTGGCCCATTGTCAATACCTATCTAAATTTGAAAATGGAAAAAAATTAGGAAGCCTTGACATTTTATTCCAACATTTAATTTATCAAGTTTTTGCTCATAAGCGATATTTTGATTTTGGGATTTCAAATGAACAAAATGGGAAGTTGCTCAACGAAGGTTTGTCATACTGGAAAGAAAGTTTTGGAGCTAGAACAATAATTCAAGATTTTTATGAAGTACAAACGGCTGATTTTGAAAAGTTAACCGCTATTTTTGTAATTAAAAATTAAGTCTTGATAGATGATTAAATTCCTAGATTTAAAGAAAATAAATTCACCTTATGAATGTGCTTTTCAAGATAAATTGAAACAAGTACTGGATAATGGTTGGTATATACTAGGGAGTGAGTTGCAAGATTTTGAACGGAATTTTGCTTTATACTGCGGTACCAAGTATTGTATAGGTGTAGGCAATGGTTTTGATGCACTTTTATTGCTTTTTAAAGGATACATACAATTAGGTAAATTAAAAAAAGGAGATGCTGTCATTGTTCCTGCTAATACCTACATTGCCAGCATACTAGCTATTTTACAAGCCGATCTGGTTCCTGTACTAGTAGAACCTTTGCTTAGTACGTACAACATTGATCCTGATGCTATTGCTACGCATATTACCCCAAATGTTAAAGCTATTCTAGTAGTTCATTTATACGGACAATTGGTAGATATGGATGCTATATTTGCCCTTGTAAATGCTCATAATTTAATAGTACTGGAAGATGCAGCCCAAGCTCATGGTGCTCAAATTACGAGTGGTAAAGCCAGTCTAGGATTACAAGAGGAGTCATTATCCCGCAATCAAGCCTATAGTTTTTATCCAAGTAAAAATCTGGGAGCAGTAGGAGATGGAGGTGCTATTACTACCAATGATGCTGCTCTTGCTGAAGTTTTAAGGTACTTACGAAATTACGGTTCTAAGCTTAAATACAAAAACGATTTTATTGGGGTAAACTCTAGATTAGATGAGGTTCAGGCAGCATTTTTAAATGTAAAATTACCTTATTTAGATGCAGCAAACGCAAATAGAATAGCAGTTGCACAGCGATATTTAAATGAAATAAAAAATGAAAAGATAATATTACCTAGTATTTCAAATTCTATTGGTCATGAAACTAGTCATGTATTTCACTTGTTTGTGATTAGAACACTTGATCGAGATGATCTGCAAAGATATTTAAGCGAAAATGATATTGAAACGGTAGTGCATTATCCTATACCGCCACACAAGCAAAAAGCTTTTGAATTTTTAAACCAATATTCATTTCCCATAACCGAGAAAATACACAACGAGGTTTTGAGTATACCCATGAGTCCTGTTATGACTGAGTCCGAAGTTAGTTATGTGATAACGATTTTAAATCAATATTAGTTTTGAACATATTAAGTAAAATTATTCAAAATAAGTTGTTTAAAATCGCTACTTGGAATAGCTTGAGTGTTGCCATAAAAATAGTCTCAGGATTACTCACATCAAAGATTTTAGCTGTTTTTGTAGGACCTAGCGGAATGGCATTGGTGGGTAATTTACGTGTTTTTTTTACTTCACTGGAGAATATTTCAACTTTAGGTTTTCAAAATGGCATTGTAAAATATGTTGCTGAAGCCGAAAATAGCGATTTGGAACTCAAGAAAGTTTTAGCAACAGTAACGATGAGTTTGCTTGCAGTTGCAGTGGTTTTGAGTTCTTCCTTGTTTTTTTTGGCATCCTATTGGAATTTTTTGCTATTTGGAGAAAATTTCGACTTTGTTTTTATCATAAAAGTCTTGGCATTTTCTTTACCATGGTATACCATTTCTGTATTTTTTACCGCTGTTATCAATGGATTTGGTAAATACAAAAAAGTTATTTGGATCAATACAATAGGGAATGTATTGGGTTTTTTATTGTCTATAGTATTGATTATTAATTACAAAACAACGGGTGCGTTACTTGCGCTCGTCTTGATGCCAGCAACACTATTTTTTGCAGCCGTTTTTTTTGCCAATAAAGAAATTGCATTTATATCCTTATTTTCTTGGAAAGAATTTGATTTTGCAATTCTAAAAAAATTAGCATCTTATACCGTAATGACTATAGCTACAGCTGTAGTAGGCCCATTTATTTACCTCGCCATTCGGAAAAATATTATCTTAAATTTAGGACTTGAACAGGCGGGATATTGGGAGACTATGACGCGTATTTCTTTGTATTATATGATGTTTGTGACCACTATAATAAGCGTATATTTTTTACCGCAATTGGCTACAGCCAAAAACAATTTGGCAACAAAAAAAATGTTTTTGGAATTTTATAAATTAGTTTTGCCACTTTTTATAGTTGCCATGGTGGTATTATATTGCCTACGATTTTACATCATTGATCTTCTTTTTACTCCCACTTTCCGTCCAGTTGCGGCCCTGTTTTTTTGGCAATTATTTGGAGACATTTTCAAGGTTGCTGCTTTAATTTTAGGGTGTCAATTTTTTGCCAAAAAGCTTACTGTAGCATTCTTAGTAACAGAGTTGTTCTCCTTATTTATGATGTTTTTTTTAAGTACTTTTCTATTAAAAAAATATGGCATTGAAGGTGTTGTATTAGCGCAAGCTATTGATAATATAATCTATTTTTTTATTTTACTTTTTTACTTTCGTACAATTTTTAAAAGTGAAGAGCAGTAGCTTTTTAAAGTTAGAAATGATCTTAAAAAAAGCAATAGCAAACAATGTTTTCATGAATCCCCTACAAAAAAATGTATTTTTGTGGTCTAATTGATAGCTTATTTTGAAAAACATACTCATAATTGACGATGAAGAAAAACTTCGAGGATTGCTTGCTCGAATAGTAAAATCAGAAGGTTTTCATGTCATTGAAGCTCCCGATTTGAAATCAGGGTTTAAAAAATTAGAACACAACGATATTGATGTGGTACTGTGTGATGTTAAACTTCCAGATGGAAATGGTGTAGATTTTGTAAGCAAGATTAAAGAATCCTTTCCCGTTGTTGAGGTTATTTTATTGACAGCTTTTGGAAATATTTCCGATGGTGTTCAGGCCATGAAAAATGGCGCTTTTGATTATATTGTTAAAGGCGATGATAATGACAGAATACTGCCTCTGCTATATAAAGCTCTTGAAAAATCAGAATTGCAACGTAAAGTTGTGATACTCGAAAAACGAATTTCAGATAAATTTTCATTCCATACCATAATTGGAAAATCAAAAGCTTTGCAACAAGTAATTGAACTTGCTAAAAAAGTAGCCGTTACAGATTCAACAGTCTTATTAACAGGAGAAACAGGAACCGGAAAAGAAGTTTTTGCACAAGCGATTCACGAAAACAGCAATCGAGTAGGGAAGTCCTTTGTGGCTTTGAACTGCAGTACTTTCAGTAAGGAAATTCTCGAAAGTGAATTATTTGGACACAAGCAAGGTGCTTTTACGGGAGCACTAAAAGATAAAAAAGGGTTTATTGAAGAAGCGCACGGCGGGACTTTATTTTTGGATGAAATAGGAGAAATGCCTATTGATTTGCAAGCTAAATTGCTTCGTGTTTTAGAAACGAATGAATACATTCCTGTTGGAGGAACTACTGTGAAAAAATCTAACTTTCGTTTGATTGCGGCTACAAATCGGGATTTGAAAGCAGAAAGTGAAGCACATCGTTTTCGTTCTGATCTTTTTTTTAGACTAAATATTTTCGAGATTAAAATTCCACCTTTGCGCGAAAGAGTAAAAGACATAGCTCCATTAGCCCAAAGTTTTGCAATTCAATTCTCGGCTAAAACCAATAAAAAAACAGTTCAAATTGATGCTGATTTTCTTCATAAACTAGAAACGTACCAATGGCCAGGAAATGTAAGGGAACTTAAAAACGTGATTGAACGTTCTGTTATTTTAGTTACTAACGAGATTTTAACTCAAGATTTGCTGCCTTACGAAATACAACATCAAACTGTCAAAGACAACAAGATAGTCTCCGCTTTTTCTATAGGAAGTGTCGAAAAATTACACATTCAAAAAGTTTTGAATTATACAAAAGGCAACAAAGCCGAAACGGCACGGTTACTAGAAATTGGTATTGCCACACTTTACAGAAAATTAGACGAATACAATATTCATTAAAATCATATTATTTTGAGAAAAGCCTATCATTTTGATAGGCTTTTTTTATGCTTTTTTTTGGCATAAAAACTTCAAAATCCTAATTGACAAAGCTTTGAGGTGTGCTATGGTATTTTGGAATGCATTTTGGCATAAGCGATGAAGAACATAATAAATCATTCTTATGAAAAATCAAGTCACCACGATTTACAAACAAGCAGAACGCTTCGCCGAAATCACCAAGACTGCCATTATTACGGGAAATATTTCCAGAGCAAAAAAATGTCTGGCACTCGCTGAACGTTTATTGGCAACAGGAAGCAACGAAACAAAAATTGCTATTTCCAATGTCTATCTTTTTTCGGTTTCCTCTTTTATGGAAATGCGTCATTGCACAATTTCAGATCTTTTTCCAAAATCTTTGAAGGCGGAATACATCAAGCAAATTAATGCTTCCGGAGTATAACGAGGCTAATAAATTGTCTAAAAGTCCAATAATTCAATAATCTAAAATTATGATCATCACAATCCTTTTACTCGCACTAGCCGTTTTGTTATTTGCGATATGTTTTAAATCTGTCGAATTTTTTGAAAAAATCTAAATTATGACTGCACTATTTATTATTGCACTTGTTGTTTTCGGCTATTTGGTTTATGTATTAATCAAGCCCGAAAAATTTTAAGCATGTGAAATGTAATTAGTGAGAAGTGAAAAGTTGAAAGAATCTCTTTGCAGTACAACCTACATCTCACGGATCACAACTTACATTTTACAATTCATGTTTCACCATTAACAAATTACATCTTATGAATACAGAATTATTTGGTGTCATCAGCATTTTTATCGTCTCTATAGTTTTGGCTATTCCTATTGGAAGGTATATAGCTAAAGTTTTTAAGGGAGATCAAACAGTACTGGACCCGATTTTTAATCCAATTGAGAAATTTATTTTCAAAATAAGTGGCATCAATTCCACCGAAGAAATGAACTGGAAACAACATTTGAAAGCGTTGTTAAGCGTGAATATGGTTTGGTTCTTTCTTTGCTTTTTTGTGTTGTTATTTCAAGGTTCAATGCCCTTGAATCCAGATAACAATCCAAATATGACTCCCGATTTGGCATTCAATACCGCTATTTCGTTTATGGTAAATTGCAATTTACAACATTACTCTGGCGAAACAGGCGTTTCTTATTTGTCACAAATGATATTGATGTTCCTGCAATTTGTTTCTGCAGGTGTCGGCATGGCAGCCGCAGCAATGGTTTTTACTGCAATGAAAGAAAGAACCACTGATAAATTGGGCAACTTTTATAACTATTTTATCAAAAGCTGTACTCGAATTTTACTGCCTCTTTCTGCTCTTGTAGCCATCGCTTTGTTATTTAGCGGAACTCCAATGACTTTTGAAGGAAAAGATACAATTACCAATTTACAAGGTGATTCAGTGTCAGTTTCCCGAGGACCAGCCGCAGCATTTATCGCTATAAAACATATAGGAACGAATGGTGGTGGATTTTTTGGAGCCAATTCGGCTCATCCATTAGAGAATCCTACTTATTTTAGTAATGCAGTTGAACTTTGGGCACAATTAATCATTCCGTTTGCTATGATTTTTGCTTTGGGTTTTTATCTAAAGAAAAGAAGGCTGTCCTACGTAGTTTTTGGTGTGATGACTATTGGGTTTTTACTTTTAGTTATTCCAACAGTTATTAGTGAACTCAACGGAAACCCAGCTATCGAAAAAATGGGAATTGCCCAAACAACCGGAGCCATGGAAGGCAAAGAAGTTCGTTTTGGACCCGCTATTTCTGGATTTTGGAGCATTGCTACCACCGTAATTTCTACAGGTTCGGTCAATAGTATGCATGACAGCTCGATGCCGGTTTCTGGTTCGATGCAATTATTAGCTATGATGGTCAACGCCTTTTATGGTGGTTGCGGCGTAGGATTTTTGAACTTCTATATTTTTATCATTCTAGCGGTCTTTATTTCGGGATTAATGGTGGGACGAACACCAGAATTTTTAGGAAAGAAAATTGAAGCCCGAGAAGTCAAAATTGCTGCTTTCATTGCCATTCTTCACCCTTTATTGATATTGTCAGGAACGGCTTTGGCATCTTATTTTGCTGCAAATGATACTGCAATGGGCTACTGGTTTAGCGGTAATGCCACTGGCTGGTTGAACAATCCTGGTAATCACGGATTTTCGGAAATGTTATACGAATATACTTCGAGCGCAGCCAACAACGGTTCTGGATTTGAAGGTTTGGGCGACAATAATCCTTTTTGGAATATCACCACAGGAATCGTGTTGTTATTGAGTCGTTTCCTTCCTATCATTGGGCCATTGGCTATCGCAGGATTGTTGGCCAATAAAAAATATATTCCTGAAAGTGCTGGAACTTTAAAAACAGACACGACCATTTTTGGAGTTATGGTTTTTGCCGTAATCGCCATTATTGCAGCCTTATCTTTCTTCCCAGCATTAGCCCTTGGACCTTTAGCGGAGTACTTTACATTAAAATAATAATAAAAATGAATAACAATAAATCCAATTCATTATTCGAAAGTAAGCAAGTAAAAGAGGCGCTAGTACAGTCTTTTGTAAAGCTAAACCCTAAAATAATGTTCAAGAATCCGGTCATGTTCACCGTTGAAATTGGAACTGCCATTATGCTTGCTGTGTGTATTGCCATTTTATTTGGCGCACAAGACCAAGGTAGTTTTACTTATAATTTCATTGTATTTTTAATTTTGTTAGCAACGCTTTTATTTGCCAATTTTGCTGAGGCTATTGCCGAAGCAAGAGGAAAAGCACAAGCGGATAGTTTGAGAAAAACACGGGAAGAAACACCCGCAAGACAAGTTTTAGCCAATGGCGAAATTAAGAATATCAGTTCTTCACAATTAAAGAAAGGCGATGTTTTTGTTTGTGAAGCAGGGGATTTAATTGCAACTGATGGTGAAATTATCGAAGGATTGGCCACTATAGATGAAAGTGCGATTACCGGAGAAAGTGCTCCTGTCATTCGGGAAGCGGGTGGCGATAAATCATCAGTTACCGGCGGAACTAAAGTGTTATCAGACAAAATCAAAGTTATCGTAACTAACGAACCAGGAGAAAGTTTCTTGGATAAAATGATAGCTTTGGTTGAAGGCGCAAGCCGCCAGAAAACGCCTAATGAAATTGCATTAACTATTTTGTTGGCTGCCTTTACATTAATCTTTGTGATTGTTTGCGTGACCTTGAAACCGTTTGCTGATTACGCGAATGCTCCGATAACAATAGCTGCATTCATTTCTCTTTTTGTTTGTTTGATTCCAACAACGATTGGCGGTTTGTTATCAGCCATTGGAATTGCAGGAATGGATAGGGCTTTGCGTGCTAATGTAATTACCAAATCAGGAAAAGCGGTGGAAACTGCCGGAGATATTGATGTATTGCTTCTGGATAAAACGGGAACAATCACCATTGGAAATAGAAAAGCGACTCGTTTTTATCCAGCAAAAGGAATATCGGAAGATGATTTTATCAAATCTGCAGTTTTGAGTTCGCTGGCTGATGACACGCCCGAAGGCAAAAGTATTGTGGAACTGGCAGGAATTGAAGTGGCAAACAAACTATCTATTGAAGGCGCCACTTTAATCAAGTTTACTGCCGAAACCAGAACCAGCGGTGTTGTTTTAAAAGACGGAACCGATATTAGAAAAGGTGCTCAGGATGCTGCAAAAAATATTGCATTGAAAGCGGGAACAATTTTCCCCGAGGATATTGCACAAGCAGTGATTGCTATTTCATCAAAAGGAGGAACTCCATTGGTGGTAGTAAAAAATGCTCAAGTGCAAGGTGTTATTGAACTGCAGGACATTATCAAAACGGGAATGAAAGAACGTTTTGAGCGTTTGAGAAAAATGGGTGTAAAAACGGTGATGGTAACCGGAGATAATCCGTTGACAGCCAAATTTATTGCCGAAGCTGCTGGTGTAGATGATTTTATTGCCGAAGCCAAACCTGAGGATAAAATGAATTACATCAAAAACGAACAAGAACAAGGCAAGCTAGTAGCGATGATGGGTGATGGAACTAATGATGCACCTGCTTTGGCGCAAGCCAATGTTGGTGTGGCCATGAATAGCGGAACACAAGCAGCTAAAGAAGCCGGAAACATGGTCGATCTTGACAATGATCCCACCAAGTTAATTGAAATCATTGAAATAGGAAAACAATTATTGATGACCAGAGGAACGCTTACTACTTTCTCTATTGCGAATGATGTGGCTAAATATTTTGCCATTGTTCCTGCGCTTTTCATCACGGCAATTCCTGCTCTTGAAGGATTAAATATTATGGGCTTACACAGTCCAGAAAGTGCGATTTTATCAGCTGTGATTTTCAATGCGATTATCATTCCAATATTGATTCCGCTTGCGCTAAAAGGAGTTGATTATAAACCGATCGGTGCGAGTGCTATTTTAAAGCGAAACCTATTGATTTATGGTCTTGGTGGCTTGATCATCCCATTTATTGGAATTAAAATAATTGATTTGGTTGTAGCATTATTTATGTAAATTCAAACCTAACTGGTTTCGAAAACGGGTTAGGTTTCATAAAAAAACAAAAGAAAATGAAAAATATATTTTCAATATTAAAATTCACCTTATTTATGGTGGTATTGTTAGCGGTTATTTACCCAATGGCAATTTTTGGAATAGCACAATTGGCTCCCAACAAAGGAAAAGGAGAAACAATTACTGTAAACGGAAAAGTGGTGGGGTATCAAAAAATTGGACAAAAATTCGATAAATCCAACTACTTTTGGGGAAGACCTTCGGCCGTGGATTATAATGCGGCGGGAAGCGCTGGAAGTAATAAAGGACCGAGTAATCCGGATTATTTAGCATTGGTGCAAAAAAGAATCGACACTTTTTTAATCGTGCATCCTTATCTTAAAAAATCAGAGATTCCTGCGGATATGGTGACGGCTTCGGGAAGTGGGTTAGACCCTAATATTTCACCGCAAGGAGCATTGGTTCAGGTAAAAAGGGTGGCGAAAGAAAGAAACCTATCAGAAGAAAAAGTAAAAGCTTTGGTGCAAACTAAAATCAATACACCAGCAGTAATAGGAACTGCAACCGTAAATGTTCTAGAATTGAATGTGGCCTTGGACGAATTGAAATAGGAATGATTTCAATAGAAAAGAGAATGGCAAATTAAAAAACAAGGTCTTTAAAAACGAGATGCCCTAGCCCCGATAGAAGGGAAAATCCTTTTGTCTCGTTTTTTTGCGAGACAAAAGATTGGAATGATAGCGGGATTAGCTTCTAAAAATAATAAAAATGAAAAATATAATAAGTATCGCTTTAATAGCTTTTGGGGTATCAACAGTGAGTGCACAAGAAACTGAAAAAACACAAAGTCCTTTCACGTTTTCGGGTTATTTAGAAACGTATTACAGTTATGATTTTGGAGAACCAGACAATCATGTAAGGCCTGGATTTATTTACAGTCATAACAAACACAACGAAGTCAATTTGAATTTAGGATTGGCAAAGGTAAATTATGCTAAAGACAATGTTCGCGGGAATTTTGCCTTAATGGCCGGAACGTATGCCCAATACAATTTAGCAGCAGAACAGGATTTACTAAGAAATGTGTATGAAGCGAATGTGGGTGTGAAAATTTCGTCGAAACACAATCTGTGGGTTGATGCGGGAATTATGCCGTCACATATTGGTTTTGAAAGCGCTATTGGTAAAGATTGCGCCACTTTGACTAGAAGTATTTTGGCTGACAATTCTCCGTATTATGAAGCGGGTGTGAAAATTGGATATACTTCAAAAAGCGAAAAATGGTATTTGGCCGCCATGTATTTAAACGGATGGCAACGCATCCAAAAAATTGATGGCAACCAAACACCGGCTTTTGGTACACAAGTAACCTATAAACCTACTGCCAAAACCACATTAAACTGGAGTACGTATGTTGGGAATGAACAACCGGATAATGTAAAAAAATGGCGTTATTTCAATAATTTTTACGGACAATTTAAAGTGTCTGAAAAAACAAGTTTAACAGCTGGTTTTGATATTGGAGCGCAACAAAAAGTAACAGAAAGTGACCAATATGATGTTTGGTTTGCACCGATTTTAATAGCGCAATACAAACCGACAACTAAAATCCAATTGGCAGCAAGAGCTGAGTATTACGCGGATGAAAAAGGAGTAATAATAGCAACAGCAACACCAAACGGATTTAAAACATACGGTTTCTCCACAAATTTTGATTATTTAGTTACCGATAATGTGATGTTTAGATTAGAGGCAAGAACTTTGAATAGTAAAGACGATATCTTTTTGAAAAACACGGATCCTAACAATCAAAATGTATTTTTAACGACAGCATTGGCTATTTCTTTTTAATTTTTTTTCTAAAATTTAAAATCCTAAAACCAAATTGGACAACGAAAAAGAAAATAATGTCAAGCACTTTCTTGATTTAATTCAGAAATCACGAAAAGGAAAGTTTAAAGTCTACATCGGTATGAGTGCCGGTGTGGGCAAAACTTTCAGGATGTTACAGGAAGCACATACGCTGTTAAAAAATGGTATCGATGTAAAGATTGGGTTTATAGAAACGCACAATCGGAAAGAAACACACGAACTACTAGAGGGTTTACCGGTCATTCCAAGGCGAACCCTTTTTTACAAAGGGAAACTGCTTGAAGAAATGGATTTACAAGCCATTATCAATTTGCGTCCAGAAGTGGTTATTGTAGATGAATTAGCGCATACGAATATAGAAGGAAGCAAAAACGAAAAACGTTGGCAGGATGTTTTGGAGATTTTAGAAGCAGGCATAAATGTGATTTCGGCTGTGAATATTCAGCACTTAGAAAGTTTAAATGCAGACGTAAAAAGCATTACGAATATTGATGTTCAGGAACGAATTCCGGACAGTGTTTTGAAATTGGCAGATGAGGTGGTGAATATTGATTTGACTTCAGATGAGTTGATTACGCGTTTAAAAGAAGGTAAAATCTATACCGCAGATAAAATCGCTACGGCGCTGAATAATTTTTTTAAATCCGATCAAATTTTACAATTACGGGAATTGGCCTTGAAGGAAGTAGCGAGTCAAGTCAATAGGAAAGTGGAAAGTGAAGTGCCCAAAAGCCTTGCAGTAAAACATGAAAGATTGCTGGCTTGTATCAGCAGTAACGACAAAATCGCTAAGACAATCATAAGAAAAACGGCCCGATTAGCTAGTTATTACAACAGCAAATGGTGTGTTTTGTATGTAGAAACACCCAAAGAAAGCAGCGATAAGATTGCGCTCGACAAACAGCGGCATCTGATAAATAATTTTAAATTGGCTACACAACTTGGTGCCGAAGTAATTAAAGTTCAGAATACTCATATAACAGATGCAATTTTAGAGGTGGTCGCTCAAAAACAAATTACTACTGTTTGCATCGGCAAACCGCATTTGAGTTTATTTAAAGTAATTTTATCGACAACTGTTTTCAATAAATTGTTGAACAACCTATCGTCTTCTAATATTGATCTTATAATTCTATCTTATAATTCTATCTTAAAATGAAAATTAAAACCAAATTAAACCTGGGTGTTGGATTACTTTTTCTAATGATAATCATACTTTCACTAGTAGCGGCATTTTATATTTTTTCGATAAAAAAAGATACCGAAAATATTCTGAAAGCCAATTATAACACGCTAGAATATTCTCGAAACATGCTTCTTTCGTTAGATGAAATTAACGGGAATGAAGAAAAGGCAATTATTATTTTTGAAACCAATATTACCAAACAAATTGCCAATATTACAGAGGCTGGCGAAGACAAAGCGACCTATAATTTGCAGAAAAATTTTGATTTATTGAAGAAAAATAGAACTGATGAAACCTTAAAAAGCCAAATTCGTCAAGACATTTTCAAGATTATGAAATTGAATATGAATGCAATAAAAGAAAAAAGTGATATTGCAAAACACACAGCAGAGACTGCTAATTTTTGGATTGCAGTAACAGGAACACTTTGCTTTTTGATAGCGTTCAATTTATTAGTGAATTTGCCCAATAATATCGCCAATCCAATAAAAGAACTCACGGACAGTATCAAGCAAATAGCCAATAAAAACTATTCACAACGAGTGCATTTTATGAACCACAATGAATTTGGAGATTTAGCGAAATCATTCAATACCATGGCCGAAAAACTGCAGGAATACAATAATAGTAATTTGTATAAACTGTCATTTGAAAAGAAAAGACTAGAAACTTTAATCAACAACATGCATGACCCAATTATCGGGTTAGACAATCAAGGTTTGATTTTATTTGCAAATGATGAGGCTTTAAAAATAATTGGTTTAAAATCAGAGGACGTTATGGGTAAACTCGTAACAACTCTTGCTCTAACCAATGATTTGATGAAATCGTTAGTAATTAAGGATCTGTCGGACGAAAAACAGAAATCGCTTCCCATGAAAATTTTTGCTGATGGCAAAGAAAGTTACTTCGAAAAAGAAACCATAAACATTACCATTAAACCCACAGGAGAAGATCAAATTATTGACATTGGTAATGTTATTATTTTAAGAAATATTACTGTTTTTAAAGAACTGGATTTTGCTAAAACCAATTTTATTGCTACCGTTTCGCACGAATTGAAAACCCCGATTTCATCCATAAAATTAAGTTTACAATTACTTGAAAAAGCAGAAACAGGCAACATTAACGAAGATCAAAAGCAATTAATAGAAAGCATTAAAGACGATAGTCAGCGGTTATTAAAAATTACGGGAGAACTGTTAGAATTGTCTCAGTTAGAAACCGGGAATATAAAGCTGAATATGGAGAATAGTAATCCCTATGAAATTATGAACTACGCTGCCGAAGCCGTAAAAGTGCAAGCAGAACAAAAACAAATTGAACTAGTTGTCGAGACTGATCAAAATTTACCGGATATAAAAGCGGATAGTGAAAAAACTGCTTGGGTTTTGATTAATTTTTTAACCAATGCAATTACGTATTCAACAGAAAACAGTACGATAATTGTAAAGGTTATAAATGAAAACCATCAAGTTGTTTTTCAAGTGATTGATACTGGAAAAGGAATTGATACCCGTTATAAAACTAAAATTTTTGATAAGTATTTCCAAGTTCCGGGTAGCCAAAAATCTGGAACAGGACTTGGTTTAGCCATTAGCAAAGAATTTATTGAAGCACAAAACGGAATTATTGGAGTAGAAAGTGAATTAGGACTTGGTAGTACTTTTTATTTTAAGCTTCCTAGTAATGTTCATTAATGAGAATATCTCAAAGATCAAAGACGTTGAAAACATTGGTTATCGGATAATTATGAAAATGAAAGAGCTTGAGGAGATTTTCTTAAAAGGAACAAGGGTACAAACCATGTAAGATTAGATACTTAAAAATATTTTTATTTGTACTGTTTTAATTATAGATTAGCAAAAGTAAAATGATAACGTTAGTCAGACAAGTCAACACGGTTTTGGTGTGATATGTCTGATTTTGTTAGACGGATATACAATTTGAGCGTCATTATAAAAGACGACTTTAAAACCAAATTAACTATATGAAAAAAATTATTTTAATTGTCTTGTTAGCCTTTGCAACAAATAGTTACTGTCAAGAATTAATGGACAATGAAACTGTTTACAAATTTACTGAAGTTGATGAGAAACCTGACTTCGAAGGAGGAATGGAAAAGTTTTATAAATTTGTTGGAAAGAATTTTGTCGCGCCAGAAAAATCGGGATTGAAAGGAAAAACAATAATTGAATTTATAATAGAAAAAGATGGTTCATTAACTAATATGAAAATAACACAAGATATTGGTTATGGAACTGCCGAAGAAGTTTTACGTGTCTTTAAATTATGCCCAAATTGGAAACCCGCTAAAAAGAATAATCAATTAGTTCGAACTTTATTTGTTTTCCCAATAACAATTAACGTAGAATAAGGCCGTAAAACCAGCGTTTGGCAATATGGCGGGTTTAGGCTTAATTTTAAGTTGTTTTTGTAGATGCAAAACCTTGCCTATAATCGAAAAATGAGTCTTTATCAATACCCAACCTCGCCAAGCGCCTGAACTTTAGCATGAATAGTAACCAAAATTCCTTATAAAACTGAATATATGAAAAATAAAATTTCACTATTATTTTTTTTGATTTGTATAACAATAAATGCTCAGAACAAAGACATGTCAGATGTTTTTCAAAGAGAATTTTTGAAAATAAATTCATATCCAGTAGAGAGTGTTGCAGAATATTATTCTGATCTTATAAATTTCTTAATGACAAAAGACACTAAAGAAAAAAATAGAAAATTTGGCTACATTTCAAAAAACGGGAAAGTTTTTAAAACTGCGGAATTTGATTATGCATCTGATTTTAAAGGAGATTATGCAAATGTTGTTAAAGACTCTATTCCAGGGTTACTGTTTAAAAATGGAAAAACAAAATATTTTCCAGATTATTCAATTACTTATTGGAATGAAGACGATTTGGGTTTAGTGATACAAAATGAAAAATATGGGTTCATAAATAGAAAGGGAAAAATTATTGTTCCTTTGATTTATGACGATGCATTCCCATTTTATAATGGGTTTGCGTCAGTAAAAAAAGGTAAAAAATGGTTTTACATAGATAAAAATGGTAATGAACTGCAATTTTTAGAAAAATTTGAAACTTCGTATAAACCGATATTAAGTAATCTTGTTTTGGTAAGTGATGATAAGAAAAACAAGCTTAAAAAAGGACAATTAAAATCAATTGCAACTGGATTAACAGAATTTTTGACAAATGTAAAAGCCAGTGATTATCCTGAAAATTTATATGACATACAAAATAACAAACTTCTAGTTTTTTCTGATTATGATGAAATTTCAGGTTATTTTGAAAATGGTTTGATGAAGGTTGTTAAAAATGGAAAAATAGGATATGTAAATAAAGACAATAAAATTATCATTCCTTTAATCTACGATCAAGTTAAGAATATTTCAGAAAATAAAATAATTGCAGAAAAAGATGGTTTTTGGGGAGCAATTGATCTAAATAATCTAACAATCATTCCTTTTGAATATAAACATTTGAATCCTTTTCATGAAGATTTAGCATTTTTTAGTAAAGATACAAATAGTAAGAAAATTGGTTATATTAATTCCTCAAATCAAATAGTTATTCAACCTGATTTAGAATTTTGCTGGCATGGCAATTTTAGTAACGGAATTGCAGTTGCAAAAAAAGATGGAAAATTCGGATACATTGACAAAAAAGGAATTTTTTTTATTTCAAATATTTATAAAGAAGCATTCCCTTTCAGAAATAATATTGCGCTGGTAAAACTAGGAAATAACGAAAAATTTACTTTTATCAATGAAAAAGGTGAAAGCATCATTAATAAAGAATATAAACAACTATATCCTATTAAAAATGGATTTGCAAGATTTGTTGAATAAAATTCGATCACTCGGATTTACATTTTTTGTACACAATGTATGCGCACAAAGTAAGAAGATTAGAAAATTATATTAATGAATAATAATTTAGAGTTTCTAATTGGAATGGGTACGGTTAATAATCCGCTTCAGCAGTGTTATTATGAAAATGAAAAAGCTTGTGGAGATTTTCATAAAAGGAACAAGGGTACAAACCATGTAAGATTGTAAACTTAAAAATATTTTTATTTGTAATAATTTAATTATAGATTAGCAAAAGCAAAATGATAACGTTTGTCAGACAAGCCAACCCGGTTTTGGTGTGATGTGTTTGATTTTGTGAGGCCTATATACTAGTTACCTGCAAGCGTAAAAAAATCGTAATTAAAACAATATTATGAGTAAAAAACAAAAATCTTACGTAGTAAAAGTTCCAGTTTACACTTCTGAAATTATTGAGAATGCTCAAGACCTTTTTGGCGGAATTACTTATAATGATATGCATCACTATTTAGTGAAAAACTTAAAAATTTTTACTAAAAGTGAGCCTCTAAGTTTTGACAATCGAAATAAGACTAAACGAACTGTCATAGATAAGGTAGATTTTTCAGAACACGATTCGGGAATTAATAAAGCTTTATTGCTCAAAATCTCAGCTTATAGTACAAATTTATATGATGGATATTTTGAAGCAGAAGAAAAAATAAACTTTCAGAAAGATTATAAAATCGGAAGTGATACAAATTTTATAATGATTTATCCAATTATAAAAGGAATTGATAGAACGAAGTATCATCATTATTTCATTATTTTAATTTACGAAGATCCAACAAAGAACAATGAAGAAATTTCAAAAATTGCAAAAGTAGTTCTTGGCAAAATTTTACGAACACCTATTGCAAATATTAAACTTCCAACTCTACTTGAAGAACTGAGAACAATTCCAACAATTCCAGACTTAAAAATTAAATATTCTTCAATTTATAATAACGAAAATGAAGTTGATGTTATGTACAGAGAATATTTGGTAGATGGAAAAATCAAAAAAGAAAAAGAAGATCATTTTAAGAATATTCCATTTAACAAAGCTGAACAATTAATAAACGAACCTGAAGAAGATGGTTATCAAAAAAAAGAAGCTAAACTCACTGTTGGTAAAAAAGAATATAAAATTACAAGAGAACTAATAAATGAAGCAAGTGATGTTTTGAAAGAAGCAGCAGAAAAGGTTTTTAATGCTACAACTTCAATAACTCAAGAAGAACTTGACAAAGATGTTCACAACACCGATTTTATTTTCTCGAAGCTATTACCTATCTTAGAGAATTATATGAGTACAAATGATGAAAATTAGTCAAATAAATGATTTGTTTAACGATTTATGGAATTTCCATCTCGTTTTATTTGGAATTGCGTTGTCAATATTTACGTTATTGTATTCCTTCATCCTTAGCAAAAGAGATGAAATAAGAAATATTGCTGAACAAGTTAAATCAGGTGACAAAAATCCTTTACTTTCTCAAAAAGAAAACTTCGCAATAAAATATATTAAACGATTAAAATCAATCAACGATAAAATTGTTGTTATCGTGATTTTATCATTAATATTTTTTATTATTTCTTGGGTTTTACAAAGGATCGTTTTTGATTATTACTTTTGTATAAAATTATATTCGCTTTACGTTGTAAGTTTTATTACAATTTGTTTGTTAATATATCTAATTTATATGTTTTCAATAATTTATAAATATTATAAAGATGAAACTGCGATTTAATAAAACGCCAGTAGGTAACAGATAAGGTTTCGTTGCGGCTGCAAGCCGAACAATGAGACCCGTGTTGAACGGAACCGGCAATTATTTTGTAATATGGAGTTATCGAAAAGTGTAAATAAGGCTATTTGAGAAGTGTTTCTATTTTTATTATGGAATTATCGACAATAAATTGATAATCAATTAAGTAATCCAGATAAAAACGTCCTTATTCTATTGCAAAAATACAAAAAATAGTTTTTGAATTTGTTTTTAATGGTTGTTTTTGAAAGGAATTTATTTTAAGGCTCACAAGCTACCGTAGGTTTAGTTCAACACACGCTACAACGGATTTGGGCAATTGGTTTAATGGAAAGATGGTTTTGTATTTGGCAATTTATTGATTATCCGAAAATATTTACTTTATTTAGCCCGACGATCGCTTACTTGCGGAACGTTGTGCGGCAGTTAATGAAAAACGAACGTAATAATATGAAAGTTAAAATATTAGCATTGTTGGTTATTTTTATCCAATCAGCATTTTCCCAATCAAAAAACGAATATTTAAAAAATAATCGTTTCGACTTAATGAAATCAGATTTTGAATTTCCTCAAAAAAATTTTAAAATAATGGGTTTTGGTGCTTATCATGGAAGCCAGGAAACGGAAAATATAGAAAATACTTTACTTAAAAATCTCATCAAAAATAAAAAAATAAAATATTACTTGCCTGAAACCGATTTTGGAATTGCTCATTATTTTAACCAGTATTTAAAATCTGGTGACACAATTTTATTGAAAGACTTGGTAAAGCATTATGGAAATAGAGTTCCACAAGAAAAAACTATAGAAACTTACAATAAATGGAAAAATATCAAAAAAATTAATGATAATCAATTAGCAAAAGATAAAATTGAAGTTGTTGGAATTGACTTTATTGTAACATATAAATATACATCAAAACTTCTAATAGAGTTATTTCAAACAGAAAAAGGCAAATATGAATCGTATGATAATTTAGTGGCAATGGTGAAAATTGACACAACCGATTATTCGCCAAACTATGACAGCTATTCTAAAACTATTTTAAAAAACTTTTTGGCTGATTATGAAAATAACAAACCTTATTTTCAATCTATTTCAAAAAATCAAAAAATCATCGATAACTTAATTGAAAATATAAATCTAACATTTAAAAAACGAGATAGAGAAAAAACAATTTATGATAATTATTTATTTTTAAATAGTTTATATGATTTTAAATCTAATCCTCATTTTGTAAGAATGGGATTTTTCCACATTGAAAAAGATAGAGAAAATAATTATCCATCATTTTTTACAAGGTTGATAGAAAACAGCATTTACAAAAAGGAAGAAATTATTTCAATTGCGGGATTTTTAACCAAAAGTAGAGTGCTTTGGGATTTAAAATATGACGAAAACAAGAAATATATTGGCTACACAACTGAAGGTGGATATGGTATTGGTGATTATTGGAAAGAATATTTCAAAGGAATAAATAAACTTAAAATCAACAGATTATCAAATTTAACACTTTATCGTTTGAATAATGAAAATTCACCTTATAAAAAAAATCAAACTGATTTAATGGAAATAAAATTATTTCTTAAAAAGTCAAACAAAAACGATTTGAAAGGTAAAACAACGACTGATTATTTTGATTATGCAATATTAATAAGTAATTCAAAAGCGAATAAACCAATAGAAGAATTAGACAAATAAATAACCGATCGCACAACAGCAGTTTGCAAAAATGGCAGGTTTTGGGCTTAATTTAAAGTTGGTTTTGTATTTGCAAAGTCAGTGAAAAACCGAAAATAATTTCTTTATTTACCCCGACCATCGCCTACTAGCAAGGTGTTGGATTTCAGTATATTTATAGACCTAAAAGACAGTCGTTAACAAAATAAAGTAACTATTTAAAAAGTATAAAAATGAAATTTATAAGTTTAAAAGAGAGTAAATATGTTTGGCTAATTATTATTGCATTGACAATAATTGCAATCTTATTTAAATCTATTTATAGACAATATATAACAGAGAACCATATACAAGATTTTGGAATATCAGACACATCACCAAACTTTTTTGCGGGACTACTAATTATGTTTTTTTATTTCACTCAAAATGTCTACAACAAAAATAAATTCATAAAAAATGCTTTTTTTGCTTTAGTAGGTCTTATTGGTTACGAACTTGTACAAGGAAACGTTTTAACATACAGAACTTTTGATTTTAGTGATATTGTTGCGTCAATAATCGGAGTAATTTTCGGTTACTTTATATGTATAGAATTAAATAATAGATCAATATTGCTCCCGAAAGAAAAAAGCCTGAACCGCTAACCGCAGTATGGCAAAATAGCGGGTTTAGTGCTAAATTGAACATTAGGAATTCTAATAAACATTAGTGTTTAGTTGAAAGTAAGTGATTATAAATCTGCCACTTCGCCAAGCTGAAAAACATTAAAAAATGACTAACTAACTTAATCACAGCATTTTTGAAGTTTATAAAAATTGTTTATACCTCCAAATGTTTAAATGTTTAAAATTTTTAAAACCTTAGTTAAGATCATAGTCTCGAATAAAGTATATCACTCATTAAATTCCATAAAAATACAATTACTACTTTTTAATGTAACAAATTGCTAAAAAAGCAACTAACTATTAAGAAAGTAAGAAAATATATTAAACCAACTAATAAAACTTCAACAATGAAAAACCTAAAAATTTCTTTGGTTGCTGCAGTCGTTCTTATGGCTTCGTGCAATAAAAAAGAAGAATTAATTTCGGGTGTTACCAAAAAAAATATGGACACGCTTGTGAATCCTGGTGACAACTTTGATGCCTATGTAAATGGAACCTGGGTAAAAAACAATAAAATTCCAGCAGATAAAACGTCTTACGGTGCTTTTGATATTTTGTATGATCAATCTCAAAAGGATGTAAAAGCAATTATCGAAGAAGCATCAAAAGGTACTTTTGCCGAAGGTTCAGACGAACAGAAAATTGGCGATTACTACAGCTCTTTCATGAATAGAAAAGACCGTGATGCCAAAGGAATTGCGCCAATTCAACCAGAATTGAAAAATATTGATGCTATTGCAAATTATACTGATTTGGCGGCTTATTTTGGAAAATCAAACAGAACAGGCGTTTCAATGCCTTTCTCTGTAGTGGTTACCGAAGATTTTAAAAACCCAAAACAGTACACATTAATGACTTGGCAAGGCGGATTAGGTCTTCCTGAAAGAGAATACTATTTGCAAGCCGATGCAAAAATGGTGGAAACACGTGCGAAATATGTAGCACATATAGAAAAAATGTTGCAGTTGGTGGGGCTTCCAAATGCAGCTGAAAGTGCTTCTAAAATCATGGCCTTGGAAACCGTATTGGCTACCAACCACATGAAAAAAGAGGAAACCAGAAACACGGCAAAACTATATAACAAATACAATGTAGCCGATTTGAAAAAGTTAATGGCCGATTTCGATTGGAATGCAATGCTTAAAAATGCAGGGATCGATAAAGAAAAAACAATCGTAATTTCTCAGGTGGAATATACCAAAAGCTTAAATACTATTATCAAAAACACACCAATTGATACTTGGAAAACGTACCTTAAATGGAGTTTGATTAACAACACTGCCAATTATTTAACAACAGCTTTAGACAAACAAAATTTTGACTTTTACGGAAAAACACTTTACGGTACAGAAGCTCAGGAAGAAGATTGGAAAAGAGGTGTAAGCAGTGTTAACGGTGGTTTGGGAGAGATTGTGGGTAAAGTATATGTGAAAAAGCATTTCTCGCCAGAAGCAAAAGAACGCATGACCGGAATGGTTAAAAATCTTTTGAAAGCGTATGCCGAAAGCATTAAGAAGCTAGATTGGATGAGTGCAAACACCAAGAAAGAGGCGCTTGCCAAAGTAGATAAATTCATGATTAAAATTGGTTATCCAGACCAATGGAGAGATTATTCAGCATTAAAAGTAGCTAAAAACGATTTGTATGGAAATGCAGAAAGAGCTAGAGTATTTGAATACAACAGAATGTTAAACAAGTTAGGAAAACCTGTTGACAGAACAGAGTGGGGCATGACACCTCAAACGGTCAACGCCTATTACAATCCTACCTTAAACGAAATTGTATTTCCAGCAGCTATTTTGCAACCGCCTTTCTTTAATTTAAAAGCAGAAGACGCCGTAAATTATGGCGGAATTGGAGCGGTAATTGGTCATGAAATTGGTCATGGTTTTGACGATCAAGGAAGTACTTTTGATGGTGAAGGGGTTATGAGAAACTGGTGGACACCACAAGATTTAACTGCTTTTAAAGCCAAAACAAAATCATTAGTAGATCAATACAGTACTTTCAAAGTATTTCCAGATTTGAATCTTAACGGAGAGTTTACCCTTGGAGAAAACATTGGAGATTTGGGAGGATTAAGTATTGCAATTAAAGCCTACAAACTAAGCCTTAACGGAAAAGAAGCACCAGTTATGGATGGTTTCACAGGGATTCAGAGAGTGTTTTTAGGTTGGGGACAAGTGTGGTTGGACAAAAGCCGTGAAAAAGCAATACGCAATCAAATTGCTTCTGATCCACATTCGCCAGCTAAATTCAGAATTAATGCTGTAGTACGCAACGTTCCAGAATTTTACGAAGCATTTAAAATTAAGCCAACAGATTCACTTTATTTAGCAACTGATAAACGTGTTAAAATTTGGTAGATTATTTGATATCAAACGAAAGCCCAGCAGAAATGCTGGGCTTTTTTGTTTTAAAAAACATTTTGGCAAGTTCTATTTCAATTAAAGTAGAATCTAAAATTTTAATTTATGTTGATTTTTAATCGGTATAGTAAGGTTTTTTCTTTATGATCCAGCAGATTTTTTTAATTTTAAATACAATGGGGAACCATAGGTATTTCCTCCTATGTACGTTCGAATGGTAATTGTGCTAATTTCACCATCATCGTTACAGTCTTTGGTTTTAGTATACATTCCTGTAGTAGCTGAGTTAGAATTATCGGCTACAAATTTCAAGAATTAAAATTCTAAGTCCGAAAAATTTAATGTACAATTTAGCGTGTAGAACGTTACTTTTTTCCTTTTTCCATAAAGTAAATCAATTAATGAAATCGTTGTCAAAAAATAGAGTGTGAAAATTTACAAATAAAAGAACTTAAAATAAACAAAAAAGCTACAACAAATAAGAGTATCGTTGTAGCTTTTAAAAATAAAATAATGTTTTTTTATTCTTTTCCTCCGTCTAATTTATCTTGCCAATCTTTTAATTCTTGCCATTTTCCTTGGTATGCTAATTCAGCTTGTCTTGCCCAAGTTCCGGGTGTGTGAACAGAAAATCTTTCGCCACCTGAATCCAAAACATTTTGGAGTTTTTCAACAGAGGATTCAGACATAGCTTGCCAAGTTTTGATGCCTGCTGCGTGAAATAATTCCTCGATTTTTGGACCAATACCTTCTACAATTTTCAAATCATTTTCTTTGATTTTTTTTCCAAAAACCGAAGCTGCTAATTCGGAATCGAATAAAAATTTAGGCGCATCGGGTACAGTTGCAAAAGATTGAAAAGTTGCTTTTTTGGCATTTGCCAATTCAGCCTCTAAGTCGGCAATAGTTTTAGAATATTGATTTGATTTTTGCAAACAAGCATCCAAATCATTTTTCAAAGAACTTGAATCGGAATTGTTTTTGGACAACAACTTTCCTAACAAATAGCCTAATAAGGCACAAATTAACCCTATTATTAAGGGTATTAAGATACATGGTATATTCATAATTAAATGTGTTTTTGGTTATTTTATAGTAACAACTGTTCTTCTGTTTTTTGATTTTCCTTCTTCGCTTGTGTTGTCTGCAATTGGATTGTCTGGACCTTGCGAACTGGTTTGAATTTGTTTTGAATCAATTCCTTTTTTTATTAAAAATGCTTTAGCAAATTCAGCACGTGATTGTCCCAGAACAATGTTTGCTTCTCTTGCACCAACACTGTCGGAATGCCCAACAATACTCACTTTTGCGTTAGGAACATTTTTTAAATAAGTTGCTATTTCAGCAATTTTAGTTAGCTCCTCGGTACTCAAGTTCTCTCGAGATTCATTCGTGTTGAAATACAATATGAGTGGATTTGCATTTATTTTTGCTTTTAACACCTCCCATTGATTGTTGCTTGCTGGTTCGTTTTCAATGATGTTAAAAGATGCAGGACCAATAAGCGTGTCTGAAATCATTTCCCATTTATCTTTAATTTCTCCTTCTAAAATAAAAGAATTGGCATCAAAACCAGTTGAAATTAAATACTTTTTTAGATCATTAGCTCGAGCTAGGGCTAAATTCGGAAAAGTACTGGTGTTTTTTTCGTCGGAAGTGGCATAACCTGTAATCTTAATTTTTTTATTAGGATTAGATTGTAATGCTGTTTTCAGATTTTTAAATCCAATTGCTACAGAATCAGAAAAGGGCACAAGAGCCGCCGTTTCGTTTTTGACAAATTTTATATTGTCATTACAGTGGTAGTCGAAATCGCTCCCTTTAATAGTAAAAGGAACTAGACCAGTTCTCTTATTATTGACAACAGTAGTTGAGTCGTCTAATTTAGGAGGCTTCATACAGCAATTGCAACAATAGTTTTGGTACAAAAACATACCTAAAATAATGGTAAGTGCAATTCCTAAAAGATAAAGAATTTTTTTTGACATAATTTTTGGGATTAAGATTCTTATCAAATTTAGTTAAAATTCATAAATAACTAACAGTCAGCCGTTTGTTTTTTTAATCCTTATTTTGAAAAAATCACAAAAAAACCGCAAAAGCTTAACAATTGCTGTTGAGGATGAATTAATAGTAGGTGGATACGAGTTGTAAATGCAAGTTTTTGCTGATTTGTCAATATATTTAAATGAAATTGCTTTGGTGTTTTATAACCAAACTTTTTTCTAGGTTTATAGTTTAGTTGATGCTCTAAATCTTGAAACTGTTCTTTTGTAATATATCTAGTTGTAGCATCAATAATTTCAACAGCGATTAAAATTCCTTTAGCTTATGCCATAAATTCTTCTACTTTAATGGTGTTCACATGACAATTATCGCAACAAATTATACATTAAAAAGAGGTGATGAATTGCTTTAATACCGCTTAAAATGTAAACTTTTTGATTTTTAAAACTTCTAGAAATACCGAGATTTGAACATGGTATCTCAGAAGAATTTTAGTAGTGAATCATTCAATTTATAATAATTAATAAGATAAAAACTGTTTTAAGAAACTTTATGTTGATCAAGTATTAATCTTTTGTCAGCATTTTTGGCATTTCTGTTCGTAAATAAGAGCTTAATTTCACAATTCTAAAAATGAATTAACAAAAACGATAAAAATGGAATTAACTAAAGACCAAAAAATTCTAGATGCAATTATTAAAAAGGCATGGCAGGATCCAACTTTTAAAAGCAATTTAATAGCTAGCCCCATCACAACTATAGAAAATTTTTTAGGGCAGCCTTTTCATTTGCCTGAGGGTAAGAATATTGCGTTTGTTGATCAAACAGATTTTTCAACAATTTTTATCAATATTCCAGCTGAGGTAAATATGGATGATGTAGAATTAAATGAAGAGCAATTAGACATTGTATCTGGTGGGGATGGAGATATAATACCCCCAGTTATAATTAAGCCTAACAATTATACAGGGGATATCTTTAAATAAATTTAACTTATTTGCAATTTTAAATATTAAAAACGTACCTATTCTAAACTTGAATATGTACGTTTTCATATTTTATCATAACCAATATACTCATGAAAAGAGTCATACATATTGTTTTCTCTATTTTTCTATTATTTAATGGAATATCTTATTTTGGGCAATCAAGAATTAAACAAAAAATTATTCTGATAAAAAAGGAAAACATTAAAATGGCTGATTCAATTCTAAACCTTGGTATGAAACATCAAGATGCAGGAGAGTATTCTAAATCATTACTCTTGTTTGACAAGAGTTTAAGGATTTATAATCATTTGGGTAAAAGCAAAAATGTGGGTGACTGTTTTAGTTATAAAGCAGTAACCTTTTATTATAAAGGTGATTATTCAAATGCTTTACTCTTTTTTAAGAAAAGTATCGAAGTTTATAAAAAAACAAAGTACAAAAAAGGAATTTCTTCTATTTTAAATAATATCGGAGGGGTTTATTATTATTTAGGAAACTATCTAGAAGCCTTAAATTATTATAAACAAGCAATTGTTGTTCAAGAAGAGCTCAAAGATATGAAAATGACTGCAGGAACCTCTCAAAATATTGGTGCAATATATTCACAAGTAGAAGATTATCCAAATGCACTTAAATACTTTCGTAAATCTTATTTGATTTATAAAAATAGTACTGATTTAAAAGCAATCTCTCAAAACTTAAATGCGTCTGGGATTGTTTATATAAAATTATCCAATTACCCAAAAGCACTAAAGAATTTAAACCAAGCATTAGATAATGCAAACCAAATAAATGATAAACAATTAAAAATTGAAATTTTATCGAGTTTAGGCGAATTGTTTTTTAAACAATCAAATTTTGAACGTGCATTATTTAACTATAATCTTTCTTTAAAATATGCTACCGAAATTAATAGTCTACAATATATAAGCATAGCAGAAGTTGCCCTTGGAAAAATACTAAATAATTTAGGTAAAAATAAGCAAGCAATTACAAAATGTTTAAAAGGTTATAGTACCGCCCAAAAAATAGGAGCTATATCTGTAAAAAAAGAGGCATGTGATTGTCTTTATAAAGCTTATAAGTCTAGTCAAAATGATAAACTGGCTCTTCATTTTTATGAAAAATCAATAAATTTTAAGGACAGTTTAAAATCTGGCGAAACTTCAAATAAAATGATGAATATGGAGTTTCAACGGCAACAGTTATTAGATAGTATCTCTCATGTAAATAAGGAACATGCTGTTGAAATCAAACATAAAGAAGAAGTTCAAAAAAAGGAAACGCAACGCAATATTATCATTATCTCATTAGGCTTTATTGTTCTTGTAGCTCTTGGATTATGGAATAGATTAAACTATACACGAAAATCTAAAATTGCTTTAAAAATTGAAAAAGACCTCTCTGAAGAGCTATTGCTAAATATTTTACCTGAAGAAATTGCACAAGAATTAAAAGAAAAGGGTTTTGTAAATGCCCGAGACTTTAATTTAGTTTCGATTCTTTTTTCAGATTTTAAATCCTTTACTCAAACCGCCGAGAAAATGTCTCCTCAAAATTTAGTTGAAGAAATAAATACTTGTTTCAAAGCTTTTGATTTAATCACTGAAAAATACAAAATTGAAAAAATTAAAACAATAGGTGATTCTTATATGGCAGCTGGTGGTATCCCCAAACCTGATAAAGAGTCTTTGACAAATATTGTACTAGCAGGATTAGAAATGCAGGATTTTATGTCTAAAAGAAAAATTAATAACGAAGCAAATAATAATCCTGCCTTTGAGATGCGACTAGGAATTCATGCAGGACCCATTGTAGCTGGTATCGTAGGAATAAAAAAGTTTCAATATGATGTGTGGGGCGATACGGTGAATACGGCTAGCAGAATTGAAAGCAATGGAATTGTAGGTAAAGTAAATATAAGCGAATCACTATATGATTTAATCAAGGATGATGAATCTTTTGTTTTTCAATACCGCGGCAACATCCACGCAAAAGGGAAGGGAGAAATCAAAATGTATTTTGTTGAAAAGAATCCTATTATTCCAAACTAAATAACCACTAGTAATAAAACCAATTTTCAAATTCAATTTTGTCAGTATAATTGTCAGTTTTACAGGAATTAGATACTTTAAATTTACATTAATGAAAAAGCAAATAAAAGATCAGTAACAAATGATCTTTTTGATTAAGCTTTTTTAAATGATAAACTGTTCTTGAATTTAATGTGGTTCATGTCGGGTTTAAATTATTGAAAATGAATTAATTACGCTGTAATTTATCAGCTTATTTGGCAATTTCATCAGAATTTGACTTACTAATTTTACATTAATAAAACAGAACAGATTATGAAGCTATAGCAAAATGAAGTTGACATTTTATAGTTTATAAACAGTGCAACTAAGATGTTTTTTTTTTTGTCGGTTTATTTGGCAATTTCATCAGAAATATACTTGCTAATTTTACATTAATAACGAGAATGATTTTAAGAGTAAAAACAAAATCAGGTTTGTGATTTATGATTTAACAGGTTGCAACCAGGATGTTTTTTTGTCGGTTTATTTGGCAATTTTGTCGCAAACAGATCAGCTAATTTTACATTAATTAAGAAATTGAGTCATGGGGCAAAATAAAAATAAAGAAGAAGTTTTACGATTAATAATCTCAAAAGCATGGGAAGATATTGATTTTAGAAAAAACTTAATAAGTGATCCAATAATAGCAATTGAGAATCTTACAGGAGCAAAAATCATATTGCCAGAAGGTAAAACACTAGTGGTAAATGATCAATCGGATAAATCAAAGGTTTACATGAATATTCCAGTTGAACCCAGTATAGAAGATATAGAACTTAATGAAGAGCAATTAGAAATTATTGCGGGAGGTGGACAAACGGTATGGGCTGATTTAGTAAATAATTTATTTCCAGAATTGAAAGATATTATTAAAATCTAACCTCTTTATAATCTAAAAATAAATAAATATGGAATTCACACAAGATCAAAAACTGTATGCAGAAATTGTACAAAAAGCATGGGAAGATGCTACATTTAAACAAGAATTAATAGCAAAACCTGTTGATGCAATAGAAAAATTAACTGGAAAAAAATTGAATTTACCAGAAGGAAAAACCATCGTAGTAAGAGACCAGACTGATGAGTCTTCTGTTTATATTAACATCCCTGCTAAGTCTAATTTAGAAGATGTAGAATTGAGCGAAGAACAATTAGAAGCAGTGGCTGGTGGAACGGGGGGCGAAGATATGCCATTGCCGGATATTCTTAAATTATTACAAAATATAAGATTTCATGTATAAGACTCATACAATTACTTTAACCAATTAAATCAAAAAAAATGGAATTTACATCAGAACAAAAACAGTACGCAGAGATTGTGCAGAAAGCATGGGAAGATGGTTCTTTTAAAGCAGAATTAATTGACAACCCAGTAGCGACAATTGAGAAATTAACTGGTAAAAAATTAAACTTACCTAAGGGTAAAACTTTGATAATAAGAGATCAAACAGATGAATCGGTTGTTTATATTAATATTCCAGCGAAACCACAAATAGATGCAGAATTGAGCGAAGAGCAATTGGAAATGGTTGCAGGTGGAGTATCAATTAAAGAAATTATAGATACTATAATAAAGCCATTCTCATTATTTGCTTGAATCAATTAAAAAATAATCTAAAATAAATATTAACATTTAAATTTTTAAACATGGAATTTACACAAGAACAAAAAATGTATGGTGAAATCGTACAAAAAGCTTGGGAAGATGCAGAATTCAAAAAAGAATTAGTTGCAAATCCAATAGCTACAATTGAGAAATTTATAGGCAAAAAAATGAATTTACCTAAAGGGAAAACCTTAGTGGTTAGAGATCAAACAGATGAATCAGCTTTTTATATTAACATTCCAGCCGAATCTACTAAATATGTAGATGCAGAATTGAATGAGGAACAATTAGAATCGGTATCAGGAGGAGTTTCTGTTTTTCCTATATTTATTAAATGGCCGCAAATACCAACTCCTACTTTTCCTCCTGGAACAATTGAATTTTAATCAACATTTATTAACAAATTAAAAATATAAAATTATGGAAATTTCATTAGAACAAAAATTAAACTCTCAAGTAGTACAAAAAGCTTGGCAAGATACACAATTCATGAAAGAATTGGTAGCAAACCCAATTGGATCTATAGAAAAATTAACAGGTCATAAAATTAGTTTGCCAGAAGGACAAAAACTTGTAGTTGTAGACCAATCGGATGCTTCAACGGTTTACTTTAACGTTCCGAGAAAAATGGACGTTGATAGTTTAGAACTAACTGAGGAGCAACTAGAACAAGTAGCAGGAGGTATTTTACCATTAATTCTTTATGGAGTTTGCGTTGGAATAGCAATTTATGCAGCATCACATCAATAAAAAAAAAATTAGATATAAACTTATAAACATTAATGACAATGAAAACAACAGCAGAACAACAAGAGAAAGGTGCAGAGTTGGTAAGAAGTCTTGCACAAAAAGCATGGGAAAATGCTGCTTTTAAAGAGCAATTGATTAAAAATCCAGTAGCAACAATTGAGCAAGTTACAGGGAAAAGTTTGCCAAATCTTAATGATAGAAGAATTGTAGTAGAAGATCAATCAGATGAGTCTGTAATTTACTTCAACATTCCTGCAAAAGTTAACTTAGAAGAATTGGAATTAACTGAGGAGCAATTAGAAATGATTTCTGGTGGAATTTTACCAATTGTTGCATATGCTATTGGAGCAGGTATTGGTTTTGGTTTATGTTGGCTTGGCTCACATGTATAGAATCATTGCAAAATCCATTTGTTATACATTATCAAACAACCAAACTTTCAGAGTGGTTGTTTGATAACTTTTTTTAAAGCATATTTACAATACTATATCATGAGTAATACTTCTTTCAGACCAGTTGCAATATTCTTAGCAGTAATCTTAGGCATCATAATATTTAAGCATTTCAACTTTAGTACGTTAACTTTTAAGAAGCCATGTTTAGACTCTATTTATATTGTAACTTTCGTTTTTTTATTGTTTGTCATATTTAAAAACAAAATTTCAAAATAAACACTAAAAGAGTTGATAGAAATTAATTTTTATTAACTCTTTTAGTACTTATTTTTCTACTCTCTGTAACTTATTTGATTTTATCAGAAGCTACGGCATTATGTTTGGCAGCTAATGCTCAACATACAACGCAATTCACTTTTAAAAGCGCCATTAAAAACTTTAAATTCTAATAAGTTTGATTACTATTTTAAACATACCTTATTTTGCAGGTGGACTCTCTCACTTGATTCCTTTATATGTCTTACATCATAAGTATTTAAGAAACAATAGTGAAATTAACAATCAATTTTTGGTTAGTAACAATTTGCAGAAAATACTTAAAATGCAAAATATTAACTGTGTTTCTTTGGATTATTTCAGTAATGATGACCTGCTCAATTCAAATGATTACCCACAATTAGTAGAATATTTGGTTGAAAAGGAAAAAGAAGCTTTTAGCATAGTTAAACCTTCACTAATTATTGAAGATACTTCTTTTACTTCACCGTTAATTGCTGAGAAAAATGATATCCCAAGAATTTCAATTCAACGTACAGGTTTTTTTAGATCAATTGATAAACAATATAGAAATGAAAACCACGGTCATTCTATAATGAAGGGTAATAGTCTTGGGGATTCTCTAAATTTTTCAAATTTAAATAATTTAGAGTTACCTAAATTTGACGACTCTGATTTGTGTTTTTTTCAACAATATCTAACGCCTAAAGTAAAGATTATCCCTGGTATTCCAACAATTGAGCGTTTGCCAGAAAACATAGAAAATAGGGGGTCATATTTCTATAGTGGCCCACTTATTATTATGGACAAACCTTCAAAGAATCTTTCTATTCGATTGGAAGAGTTTTTAAATAACAATAAAAAAAAACCTATTGTTTTTATTACCACAGGAACAATTGATAGAACCCCAATTGAGAATTTCATAGAGTTTTTTGTACAAAACAATTATGCCGTAATTACTACTTGTAACTGTGAAATTAATGATGCCTATCCTAAAGAAGTCTTTTATAATAAATTACTCCCTCTTCACTATATATGTGGAATTTCAAATTTAGTTATTCACCAGTGTGGTTCAGGAATGTACCACTATCCAATAATGAACAGAGTACCTTCTTTAACTTTAGGCACGAAATGTTACGATAGAGAAGATATAGCGCTAAGGTTACAAGAACTTGGAGTTTCTGGACATATTCCTCATCCAGATGATGACTCTAACTATTGGGATATTTTTCTCAAAAAGGTAAATAAGTTTGAACAAAATACATTAACAGATTATGAAATGATCGATAGACTTCGAGTTGAAATAAATGAAGTAGCGTCAAATTTTAAAATGAATAAAGTTATTCAATATGCTTTCTCTTAAAAGTATGATTGAAATAATTATAGAAGATGAAAGTCTTAATTCGAATCTCAATTAAAAAATGTAATCGTTAAGATTTTTATCCTTGTGTTATTGCAAGGGCCAATTTTAACTTCTTTGTTAACACTAAAAACAAACACTAATACTATGAACATTCTAACTATCCCATATATTGCCGGTGGAATCTCACACTTAATTCCTTTGTATGTTTTGCAACAGAAATATTTAAGAAATAATATCGGAATAAAAAATCAGTTTTTAGTCAATAGTAATTCGCAAAAATTCCTAGTGACGCAGGGAGTAGACTGTGTTCCATTAGATTATGCCTTTGAAGAAAGTCTGATTATATCGAAAAATTTATCGGAAATAAACGAATGTGTCGTTGAAATGGAAAAGAAAACCTATGATATCGTTAAACCTTCACTGATTATCGAAGATACTTCATGTTTTACTCCGCTAATTGCTGAGAAGAACAATATCCCAAGAATTTCAATTCAGCGAACAGGAATTTTTAGATCAATCGATAAACGTTATAGAAATGACAACCATGTACATTCTTTTCTGAAAGGCAATAATTTTGGAAAATCTGTGGGGTTTTCTAATTTGTATAAATCTGAGATGTCAATGTTTAACGACTCTGATCTCTCTTTTTTAGAGCATTATATAAAACCGAAAGCTAAGATCATTCCCGGAATCGCAACAATTGAATGTTTACCAGAAAAAATTGAAGATAGGGAATCTTATTTTTACTCTGGACCCCTTCTTATTTTAGACAAACCATCTAAGGATTTATCTAGTAGGATGGATGATTTTTTAAATGTTAACAAACAAAAACCTATTGTTTTTATCACTACTGGCACAATAGACAGAACTCCTATAGAAAAATTTATCGAGTTCTTTATAAAGCGAGGCTACATAGTTATAACAACTTGTAAATGTGACATTAATGAAGACTATAAACAAATGGTATTTTATAATAAATTACTTCCATTAAACTATATATGTGGCATTTCAAATTTAGTGATTCATCAATGTAGTTCTGGAATTTACCACTACCCAATAATGAACAGAGTGCCTTCCTTAACGATAGGTACGCAGTGTTACGACCGAGAAGATATAGCTCTAAGGCTTCAAGAACTTGAAGTTTCTGGTCATATACCTCACCCCGATGATGATTCTAACTATTGGAATGTTTTTCTCGAATTAGTAGATAAATTTGAAAAAAACACATTAATAAATTTTTATATGTTGGATAAACTACGACTTGAAATAAATGAAACAATGTCTAATTTTAAAATGGAGAAAGTTATTCAATACGCCTTATCGTAAAAGCGTATTCTTCAGAAAATTAGATTTGGGCTCTGTAATCATATAAAAAATAACTGGAATAGTGAGTTAACAGATTTTATGTCTTTTTTGAGCATTAAGATGAAACCCACCAAATTATGTTAAATTTTAATATGGAAGAAGTTATCAAACATATTCTTAGATAAAGAATATTAAAATTGAGAATAATAAGATAATAATCTGATAGAAATGTATAAAAACAATATTAAAGGGATAGAAGCTATTAATAATTTAATGTGTACTGTTAAAAGGTATGATATTATAAATTACTTAATAAACAAAAACAAATTTTCAAACTACTTAGAAATTGGTGTGTATCAGGGTGATAATATTCGAAAGATTCAAGCTATTAATAAAGATGGTGTCGATCCCGGAGTAGAAGGTTACTTAACTTCAGAAGTTAATTATCCTGTAACTTCTGATGAATTTTTCAAAATTATAAAAGATTCTAAAATTAAGTATGATGTGATTTTTATTGATGGATTACATCATGCTGACCAAGTTAATAAAGATATAGAGAATTCTTTAAAACATTTATTGCCTGGTGGTTATATAGTAGTTCATGATTGCATTCCGATAAATTATGAAGCTCAAAAAGTTCCAAGGGAAACACTCTTATGGAATGGGGATGTGTGGAGGTCAATAGTAAAATTACGTTTGTCTCGTTCCGATTTACAAATCAGAGTAGTTGATACAGATTTTGGTATAGGAATAATTAACTTCGGATATATGAATAATTATAGATTGAAAAATACTATTGATTGGGAATATTTTAATCAAAATAAAAAAACTATTCTCAATATAATATCTGTAGAGGAATTTGAAGATATATATTAAAAACAATTCATAAATTAATGATTGTATTTATTTACTAATTATAATTATATTTTATTATCCGTCATTACACATAATTTAATAAAAAGTATTTTTTTTGATAAAAAAAGCGATGAATTTATTCAGTTTTACAGCAAATTTCGGGAGTGAAGAATCTTGTAGAATGCATTTTAAATAATAAAGAGATAAGCAAGGAGTTCAATGCAAGTGCGGAAGTAAAGAACATTTTTGAATATAGAGTGTTTGGAGCTACGAATGTAAAAAAAGCAGAAGCAGAATTTCTTTGCGAAGTGGAACAATAATGTAAAGTTCCAATTTATCATTTCTGATTTGGTATAAAACTATGTTTTTAATGACTGCTACCAAAAAAGGATTTTCGAGTAAATAAATTCAAAAGCAACTGGGATTAAAACGATATGAACCAGTTTGGGAAATGGTGCATAAGCTACGAAAAGCAATAGGAAATAGAGATGTATGTTATACTTTAGAAGGAATGATTGGATTTGACGAAGGTTATTTTACTGTTGAATCATTAGAAATAGAACAAGAAAAAGGTATTCGTGGTCGTGATTAAGTAGGGAAAATGTCATAGCTATTATGGCTGAATCAACAATTTTAGAAGCTATTGAAACAGGGAAGAAATCAAATCAATGTAGATATTTTAAAGCTAAAGTATTAACAAATCATACTTCTGAACAAGTAAATGAAACTATTAAAGAATCTATTTCAGAGAAAAGCATTCTTTTTTATAGAAAAGCACATCATATATTGACATTGCAGACTTTGTTGAAATACACATAACAGAGAAATCCAATAAAGAAACAACAACAGAAACTTTAAAATAGGTTCATATAGCAATTAGCAATGCTAAGTGTAAATTCTTAGGAAATTATCATAAAATAAAAGGAAAATATCTTCAATTATACCTAAATGAGTTTATTTACAAGTTAAATAGAAGATATTTTGAAGAAAAACTATTTGATCGGTTAGTAATTGCTGGCATTACAGGATTATGACAAAAAACGGACAATCAAATAATTATACTTAAAAAAACTACATTCCCATTTGTTTGCGGCAGAATTGGAGGGTTCATACTAATTTTTTTATTTATTTTGGCCAAATATGTTTTTAACATCAATCGATTTATAACTATATACAAAGATTTGATAATAGGAAAAACAAAAAAATTGAAAATATTGTCATTCAAAATATGAATTACAGAGATTACTTTCTTTCTAAATTACACATATTATCAATTACTTAATATTTTAAAATATATAAAAGCCTATTTTTACAACAAGAATTTAATAGTCTTTTTTTTAATAACAAATGATAATTATGAATAAAAATTGCCTAAATTGTAACAGCACAATTGATAATAATTTTTGTCCCAATTGTGGGCAAAAAACCACAACCCATCGTTTTACTTATCACCACTTTACACATGATTTTGTACATGGTGTGTTTCATTTGGATAAAGGTTTTTCATATACCATAAAAGAGCTTTTAATTAGACCTGGTCACAGTATCAGAGAATTTATTCAAGGTAAAAGGGTTCAACATTTTAATTACTTTACTTTGTTGCTACTGGTTATTGCTTTAGAACATTTTATTCGTAGTTATTCATCTGTAAGTAGGGAGGATATATTAGGTAAAGAACTATTAGGATATGCAAAAGTAGCTCAAAATTATAATAAAATTATAAGATTAATAGGGATTCCTTTTTTTGCGCTTGTAACTTGGTTAATGTTCAGGAAAAGTAAGCAAAATTTTTTGGAAAATGTGGTACTAAATATATACATGATGTGCGGATCGCTTCTATTATATATACCTTTTACTATACTCATTGTTTTTTATAATAATATAGAAGTATTAAGAATAATTAATAATATTTTAACTGTATTTTTGTCAATTTATATGTTTTGTTTTATAATTCAATATTTCTCCACTTGTGGTTATAAAAAGTATTCATTAATTCTTCGTTCTTTTTTTGCTACATTCTTTATTGTACGTATTTATAGTATGATTACAGGTATAGCCAGTTTAATAGGGAAAACATACTTCCACTAATAGCATACGCAATAGCTTCCGTAATACTGTCTGCTTCCAGTTTTTCAAACAGTTTTCTTCTGTTAAATTTCACCGTATCTGGCGAAACAAATATGGTTTTTGCAATTTCGGTAATGGTAAAACCTCTCGTGTAGAGTTGCAAAATTTCCAATTCTCTTTTAGATAAAACTGTTTTCTTTTCGGTTTTGTTTTTCGTACCAAACTTTCAATAATTATTTGATTTTATATCAAAAATAAGTTCCTCAATTATTTGAAGTAATTTATAATGTTTATGTATTTTCCTAATCCAGGAGTTGGATTTTTTAGGAAAATTGTCTCTCCAAAATCCTCAGACTTCTGAAGTTATTACTACAACTGTAATACTCATTTGTTTCAATGATTGAAATTTGAATAATCAATAAACTTTCTACGATTGCTTTGCTATAAAGTCAACCCAGCGTTTATGCTGATAAAGGAAGTTAAAGCGACATTGTTCGAAAAAAAAAAGATAAACTCAACTACCCCTTAATGTTTGTTTTTACAATAACAATAATTTGAAACATAGGAATTTTAACATTTTTTACACTTTTAGGTTAAAGCCAAACTTTAGAATCATTATAGATTTGTAGTGTAATATTACAAGAACAAGGAATTCTTGATTAGCAATTTCAATAATGAAATAGCTTCAAAAAACAATGATTCAAAAAACTATTATTAAACATAAATCAAAAAGACCATGAAACATTTATTTTATTGTATAGCCATTCTCGCCCTAGTTGTTAGTTTAAATTCTTGTACTGCTGACGAAATTGAAACAGAAAAACCTAAAGTTCAAGTACAAGCTCAAGATGATGTTGATCCAAAAAATACAAGTGGTGGTATAATACCACCAAAGAAATAATATAGCTATAATAAAACGTTATTAAGAGGTTATTATCTGAATTGATATTCCTTTTTTCGTATAAAAAAGTATAAAAAATGTACTTTTACAATTATTTAATTCTTCTGTATTGAAACTATTTCACATAGCATTGATTTTTAGTCTATTTTTTTTGGGGTGCCAGCGTAAAGATGAAAAATTTTACGCTCCGACCACTAGTAATGTAGATTCCTTAATTTCAAATTCCAGAGACAAAACCAAAACTAAAAAGGAAAGACTAGAAAAGGCATTATTAGCTTTTAAAATTATTGAAAACGATAATGCTTTAATAGTTTCCTCCGACTATTATTTTGAATTGGCAGATTCGTTTTCACAGCTTGGAGAAAGCCATACTAGTCTTTGCTTATTGCAAAAATTGTATCGCAAATCAATTTTATTAAAAGATAATGAAGGCATTCAAAATGCAAGCTACAGTATTGCAGGTGTGTACAATAATGAAACAAAATATGATTCAGCCTATTATTATTACACAAAATCTGAAAAAGTCATTTTAAAAGAAAAAAATGACAATTTGCTAGGAAACGTTAAAATCCAAAAAGCAGAAATTTTATCATTTAGGAATGATTATATTGGAACCGAAAAACTAGCCATTGAGGCATTAAAAATTGGCATTGCTAAAGAAAACAATTTATTGATTTATAATTGTTATCTTACTTTAGGTACTGCACTCATGGGTTTAAAGAATTATGACAAATCATTAGACTATAACAATAAAGCTATTGAAGCCTCTGAATATCTAAAATCAGAACCAATGTATTTATCATATAAATGCCAGCCCTATAATCAAATTGCAAATATTTATGTAAAAACCCAAAAATATAGTAAAGCTATTGAATTTGCAAAACAGGGATTAGCTTTAGCTGATTTTAAAAAAATAGATCCTCCAATTTATTGTTATCTTATCAATAAATTGGCTTACTCTAAATTTAAACTAGGTGATAGATCCTCATTTAAACAATTTGAAGAAACTTTAAGAATTGGAGACAGCATTGGAAGTACCCCTATTCAGATAACTTCTAAAATTTATTTAGGCGAATATTATTTAAATCAAAAAAACGATTCAAAAGCGAATTACTATTTAAAAGAAGCGCAATTAAAAGCTCATAAAAATAACCTTTTCGAAGATGAGCTCATAATTCTTAAATTATTAGCTCTTGTTAATCCTCAAGAGGAATCCTTTTTTTCAAATAAATATATTCATCTTACTGATAGTCTTCAAGATGTAGAGCGTACTTCTCGAGATAAATATGCCCGAATTGAGTTTGAGACTGACCAAATAGTTCAAGAAAAAAAAGTAGTTGAGGATAAAAAAAATGAAATCTCTAAACAGTTTTATTTATATGCTGCTTTAAGTGGATTTATATTGTTAATATTATTATTTGTGTTATCTATCAAAAACAAAAACATTAAACTTGAAAAATTGTTCCGTAAACAGGAGCAAGCTCTTAATGATTCACAGATATATAATTTGATACTTTCAAATCAACAAAAAATTGAAGAGGGCAAGCTCATAGAAAAGCAACGAATTTCCAGGGATCTCCATGATGGAATAATTGGAAAATTGTCAGCAATACGTATGAATTTATATGAAATTAAATACAATCAATCTCCAGAATCCATAAAAAAGCATTTAGATCATATTGCGGGGATGAAAGATATTGAAGAGGAAATTAGAAACCTTACACACGATTTAAATACTACTGTTTTTTCAGGCTCTGATGATTTTGAAGCTATGATTAAAGCATTATTCACAGAGTTAAATCTAAATTCAGCAGCTAAAATAAGCATAGAAGTTGATCCAAGAATAGTATGGTCTGTTATTGATAAAAATGTAAAAATGAATCTTTACAGAATTTTTCAAGAGGCATTACAAAACATTAATAAATATGCAGACGCTAATTTAATAACGATTGTAATTACTAAAAACGAAACAAGTATAGGAGTTCAAATTGCTGATAATGGAAAAGGTTTTGAAATACAGCAAATAAAAAAAGGAATTGGTTTAAAAAATATGGAATACCGCTCTAAGGAGATTAACGGACAATTCTCAATAGAATCTAAACAAAATATAGGAACAAAAATAAATTTGTCAATCCCGATAGAATTCAATAGATTTGAGTTTTAAATATTTATGACAAAAAAAATATTAATAGTTGAAGATCACCCTTCAATGATTACTGCTTATCAGACTATTCTTTCGCACAATAGATTGGGCCATGATTTAGAGTTTTATTCAGCTAATAATTGTGAGTCAGCATACGAGTGCATTTCAAATGAAATCAATACAATTTCTTTTGATTTGGTTATGCTTGATTATAGTTTACCTCCTTTTTCTGATAAAAATATATCTAATGGGGGTGATTTAGCAGTTTTAGTTCATAAATATATTCCTTTAGCAAAAACACTGATTATTACTTCGCATTTTGAAAGTGTTATTTTGTACAATATGTTTCAAAAAACAAAAGTCAATGGAATTTTGGTAAAAACAGATTTTGACGATGAGGAATTGTTATTGGCCTACGATAAAATCATGGCTGGTGAAAACTATTTCAGTAAGACTGCTAAAAAAGCAAAAACAGATCGTTTATTAGCTGAAGGACATTTTGACACTATTGATCGTCAAATTATAACGTTAATATCTAATGGATGTCAAATAAAGACTATTGCCACTACAATTAAAGTATCAGAAGATACCGTTAAAAAGCGTAAAAGTAAAATAAAGGATATTTTAGGTATTGATAAAGGCAATGACGAAGACATTTTACGGGAGTGTAGAATATTAAGAATGATCTAACTTTTGATGTAAAAATTTCAAAAAAAATAAAAGAAACTTCAAAAGAATACGTTTTATAACCAGGAAACATAATACGGTATTTCATGTGTTTTTTCAATTTCTTATACAACCTCATTCTAAATTAACAAAGCTGTATTTCAAATAGATTCTAATAATGTAGATTTTATTTTTAATTGTTTCATTTATCATTTCCCCTCGAAGTTAAACTTCAATTATTGTTTCAGTTTCTAATCTTTAAATAATATCCTCTCCATATTTTTATCTAAAATTCTATTTTATTACCATTTAACGTTGATCAGATTTTTTTAATTTTTATCTCATTTATTTTGGCAACTATAAATATTAAAAGTATTCGGAATTCGTATTACGTTGATTCTTAATGTAAAATCAAAATAACGCTAAGTTGCTATTGAACATACATTTATAGATCTAATATTAGAATATTATATTAAATGAATTCAAGAAACTATTTGACCAGCTCCAAACAAGTGGTGTGTCTTTTTTAAATAGCATATCAGTTAAAGGGCGTTGCATTTTTTCATTCAAAATAGATACAGTTTGTTTTATACCTTTTAACAAACTAAAATAATATCATAATCTCCTTGTAAATTTTGTCGTATTGTTACGATGAATAGTTATCTTTTTTTTAGGAATCCAAAAGTCTTTATTTATAATTTCTAATGTGTTTAATGTTAGATTTTGTAGCAATTAATGCAATTAATCCTGTGTGAGTTATTTGTATTCAGGATTTTTTGAGATTTAACTTTATTTACACTTTAAGTGTAAAGCTTCACTAAACTTCAGTTGTAGTTTTGGCATATAGAATTTCTTAAGAATCATTTTCAGCTAACATTTTGAAGGGTATAAAACCAACAAAATAGAATGTGTACATAGCAATATAGGTATCTCATTTTACTAATAGTTTTATGTAATTGAAAATAATGAAAGTCAATAGACTTTGAGTTTGCCCACGAACATGTTAGTATCCGAATTTTGAAATTTAGTAATCAATAGAATTAATTACCGCTATAAGTCATGAATGCAACAGTAAAAAAAACTACAATAGATTGGTCTTCGCCGGATATTTTAAATCATTTATTCTTACATATAAAGAACCCATTAGATACTATTATGACTGCTAGCACCCCTAGTTCAGTTGAGAATAAGATAACAAATGAAATAATTTTTTCTAGTAGTAAGCAAATTAATGACCTTATTGAGGAAATATTAAATGAAATTAAATCTAAATCAGTAAGCTTAACCATTCAAAGACGTCCTGATATTTTTGATATTTATGAGTCAAATAAGAATGTTCAGCATCTATGTTCTAATAAGATTACCCCAGAAAAAGTAACAAAAAATGATCAAAATTGGTTAATCAATTTAGAAAAAGAAATTTATAATTCTATTTCTAAAAGTGACCTTGACTTATATGAATTATCATGTAAAATGGCTGTTAGTGAAAGGCAACTTCATAGAAAAATTTCGAATTTAGTTTTTTTAACACCTAATAAATACATACGTGTTTTAAGGTTGCATAAAGCTAAGCAATTGATAGAAAACTATATTCAAGATTCGATCTCTCAAGTTTCATATTCTGTTGGTTATAATGATTCTCATTATTTTTCTAAGTTATTTAGCAATCAATATAATATATCTCCCAAAGAATTAATAAACTCATTGTCTTGAAAACGAAACTGTTGATACAGTGCTATCAAAACCAATAGTTAAAATAAAAATTATTTAAAAAAAGAATAACTAAATAACCATAACCTTTAAAATACATACTATGAAACGAGTACTTTTTTTCTTAGGCCAATTGAACGACAGAGATGTGGAATGGATGATCCAAAACGGCCAAAAAATAGAACTGAAAACAGGAGATAAATTAATCCAAAAAGGAAACTATGTGGATAATTTATACATTTTATTATCAGGTCAACTATCAATCTTTTCAGATGAGACTGAGAATGAGGAAATAGCCACCTTAGGAGCAGGTGAAATTGTGGGTGAAATGTCTTTTTTAGAGTCTAGACCTCCATCAGTTTCTGTTATTTCAAAAAAATCAGCTGTAGTTTATAAAATATCTCGAAATGTAATAGAAGCACGTCTTTCATCAAATCCAGATTTCAAAGCTAATTTTTATTACTCATTAGCCTTATTTCTTTCTAATAGGTTAAGAAAAACTACAGATCAGTTGGGATATGGAGTACCAGAGGAAGAGGATTTAATTGACACAAAAGTATTAGATGTTGTTTCACAAGCAGGTGCGCGTTTTGGTCAAATATTAAATAGATTTTCAGAAGTAAAGTTCAGTGTTAATTATTAAGTTCAATATGAGGAATTATTTTTTGTTTTATATTTTATTTAGTAGTTATACTCTTTTGTACAGTCAGGCTAAAATTAAGTGTGATTTAATTGAGGTTTCAAGTATTGCATTTAATAAAAATCCAACTATTAGAAGTGCTAATTACTCCATTCAAAATGCCGAAGCTGATTTACAAGTTCAAAGAAGTATTTTTGATTTTAACTTAAACTCTGATGTTACATTTCAAAATAGAAAATACAATCTTTTTGATGCAGATCCTAGAAATGATTTCGTCGATAAAACGCTTAGAAATAATTCATTTGATTTTTCAATTGGTTCACAAAAAAGACTACGAACTGGACAATCAATTGATATAGGTTTAAAATATAATTATAATAATTCAAATTTTCCGTACAATACTTTCAATGAACTTGTTGGTAGTTTTTATGGTAATCATTCTAGTACGCTTAACCTTGTTTTAACTCAACCACTTTTAAGAGGAAGAGGAGCTAAGATAGTTACAGCTTCAGAAAAAGCATCTGTTTTTTACATCAATAAAAGTAAATATGATTATGAGTTTGCAAATTCTCTTGAAATAGAGCAAATAGGCATTGCTTATTGGGATTATTATACGGCATATAAAAGTCTATCAATTTATACTCAAAATGAGAATAGAGTGAGAGATGTGTTAAATATGACTACAGAACTTGTAAAAGCGGATAAAAAACCGCTAAGTGATTTAGATCAAGTCAATGCAGATTTAAGAAATCAAGAAAGGCTAACTGCAGTTGCAAGACAAAATTTGTATAATTCAAGAATTAATTTAGGAAGAGTTATTGGTTTAATTGATGAAGAAAGTCAAAGACTAGATATTCCTGTTAATGATTTCCCCACTGTTTTAGAATCTGGCTACAATGAATTTATTGATAAAAATGCACTAATTAAAATTGCTAAGAGTAAAAGAGGTGATGTTAAAGCAATAGGAGAAGAATATAAAGCATTAGAACTTCAATATTTAGTAGCAACTAATAATCTAAGGCCTCAATTAAACTTATCAGCTTTTGGTTTTTATGGGAGTGCAAGCGTAGGAAACGGAGTTGATAAAACATGGTCTTCTCTTGTTAATAATCAAGGTCAAGAACTAGGTGGTGGAGCCAAACTTTCATTTTCTTTTCCGTTGAATAACAATTTGGCCAAAGGGAATTATTCGATACGTAAAATTGCTTTGCAAAATCAAACGGTAATAAATGAAAACATTCATAGAAATATTGAATTGAATATTGACATAGCAGTTAATAATCTTATGAATAGTGTTTTGATTCTTCAAAAATCAAAAGAATCTTTTGATTTTTATCAAAATGCATTTAAAAATGAACACATTAAGTTTCAATCCGGTTTAACTACTCTTTTAAATTTAATCTTATTTCAAGAAAGACTTACTGGTTCAGAATTAGAGAATTTAAACGCACAGCAACAATTCTCAAATGCAATCTTAATACTTAGGCACGAAACAGGTACGCTTATTTCTAAAGAAGATCTTGGGTTTAAAATTACTCAAAATGCATTTTATACTATTCCTAACAAAGAAAATTAAAAATACATAAATTATGTCAGCACCTTTTTTTAGAAAATCGGCATTAGAAAAACTTTCAACTCCAGAAAAATTAGATCAATTAATTAAGGTCACTGGTACAAAAGCTTGGATAGCTTTAATTACAATTATAGTAGCAATTTTCACAGCCATAATGTGGTCTTTTATGGGCACCGTAAAAACAAAATTAGATGTAATTGGTGTTGTACTGGGCGGGGACGTTCATGAAGTAGTTGCTACAGCACAAGGGCAATTAGTTGAGTTGAGAGTAGCAATAGGGAGTACCGTTAAAGAGGGTGACATAATTGCTACAATTCGACAACCAGAACTTTTTCAACAAATAGAAGATGCAAAAGCGGTTCTATCTGATAGAAAATTTGAAATGGAAAAGCTAATGTCTTACGGGAATCAAGGTACTCAACTACAAGGTGAAATAATTAGTCAATCCCGTGTAAGTATTAAAGGGGAGATCGAATCAGAAAAAAAGAAAATTATTTTTCTGAATAATCAACTAGAATCAGAGAATATTTTATTGGATAAAAGTTTAATAACTAAATCGCAAGTTGCAAATACGAAACAACAAATTGAAGTAGCCAAAAATACTATTGAAAGATTAAAAGGACAAATAGCTCAGACCTCAAGTCAGCAAAATGATTTAGGTTTTGATATGCAACAGAAAGTGATATTACAAAAGCAAAGAATTGCGGAAGCTGAAAGAAATCTTCAGTTTTTAACTGAAAGGTATGACAATCAAAGAAATATAAAAAGTCCATATAGTGGAGAAGTAGTTGAGGTTTTAACCGATGCTGGAATTGTTGTCTCTGTAGGGTCTCCATTATTTAAACTTAAGAATACCATTAAAACAAAACAATCTCAATTAAGAGGTATTCTTTATATTCCTTCAAAAGATGGAAAAAAAATCAAAAAAGGAATGGAAGCTTTAATTGTACCTTCGACTGTCCAGCCTGAAGAATATGGATTTATAAAAGGAAAAGTTACTTATGTATCAGATTTTCCGATAACCCAACAAGGAATGCTCACATCTGTTAAAAATGATCAACTTACAAAGCAACTTTTAGTAGGTGGTCCTTTATTTGAAGTATACGTAGATTTTGAGAAAGACCCAGTATCCTATAGTGGATATAAGTGGACTTCTGCAAAAGGACCAGATATTTTTTTAAAAGAAGGTACATCATGTTTAGGTAAAATCACAATCAAACGAGAGCCTCCTGTTACATTAGTTGTTCCAGCGTTCAAGAAATTTTTTGACTTATATTGATCCATCAAAATGAAAAATATCATAAACTTACTTTTAAAAAAACAAAATAGACCTGTCAAAGTGCCTACTGTTCTTCAAATGGAAAGCGTTGAATGTGGTGCTGCTGCTTTAAGTATTATATTAGGACATTTTGGAAAATTTGTTCCATTAGAAAAATTGAGAATAGCTTGTGGGGTATCACGAGATGGATTAAAGGCTACAAATATTCTAAAAGCGGCTAAAGAGTTTGGGTTAGAGGCAAAAGGATATGCTAAGTCTATTGAAAAGTTAATGCAAATAGAGGCTCCATCGATTATTTTTTGGAATTTCAATCACTTTTTGGTACTTGAGGGTTTTACAAAAAACAGAGTTTATCTTAGTGATCCAGCTCAAGGTAGGTATTTTGTAACTCACAAAGAATTTGATGATTCTTACACAGGAGTTGTTTTAACCTTTAGTCCATCAAAAGATTTTGAAAAAGGAAATGAGAAAAAAGGATTATTTGCATCGCTAATTTCAAGAATTACAAATTCTAAATTGAGTATAACCTACATTATTATTGCAAGCTTGTTTTTAGTAATTCCTGGTTTAGTAATTCCATCTTTCCTTAAAATATTTATAGATAAATATCTAGTGAATAATTTTTCAGGTTTTGTAATGCCGCTTTTATTAATTATGGGTGGCCTTCTTATTGTTAATGCATCTCTAGTCTATCTGCAGCAATACTTTTTGCTTAAATTAGAAACAAAACTTGCATTAGTAACATCTAGTAAATTTCTTTGGCATGTTTTTCATTTACCTATTGCTTTTTTTACTCAGAGATATAGTGGTGAAATAGGTAATAGAGTTTCATTGAATGACAAAGTAGCAAAACTTTTAAGTGGTGATTTAGCAAATGCGGCATTAAATGTTATTGTTGTAATTTTTTATGCAATTTTAATGTTCTCCTATGATGTTACCCTGACTTTAATAGGTGTTTTTATGGCACTATTAAATGTGGTTGCCTTAAAATATGTTTCGACTGCTAGAAAAGACGGAAGCCGAAGATTGAGCAATGAAACTGGAAAGTTATTAGGAACTACTACTTCTGGAATTAGCATGATTGAAACATTAAAATCTTCTGGTAGAGAAAATGATTTTTTCACGAATTGGATTGGTTATTTGGCTAAAGTAATGAATGCTCAACAAGAATTTGGGTGGTTGACTATAAGGCTTAATATACTCCCAAACCTAATTTCATCTTTAACAAATACTTTAATTTTAGGTTTAGGGGCTTTGAGGATAATGGAAGGAGAGATGACATTAGGAGCTTTAGTTGCCTTTACTTATTTAATGAACAATTTTATTACACCAGTAAATCAATTAGTATCAGTAGGAGCTATGTTGCACGAAACAGAAAGCGATATGGCGCGTATTGATGATGTAATGAACTATGAAATTGACAAACAATTTATAAAAAACGAAGATGAAAATATCCAGCAGCCCAATAAGGAATCCATTAATAACAAATTAATTGGATATTTTGAAATGAAGAATGTGACTTTTGGATATAGTCCTACAATGCCAGCGTTAATTGAGAATTTTAATTTAAAGTTAAAACCCGGAAGTAGAGTAGCACTAGTAGGAGGTTCTGGAAGCGGAAAGTCTACTGTGGCAAGAATAGCATCAGGGCTTTACGATCCTTGGGATGGTGACGTATTGTTAGACAATAAAAATAGAAAAGATATTCCTAGACATGTCATTACAGAATCATTAGCAGTAATTGATCAGGAAGTTTTAGTGTTTAATGGCACAATTAAAGAGAATATTTCTTTTTGGGACGTGATGATCCCAGAAAAAAACATTATAAATTCCGCAAAAGATGCTGATATTCATGATGTTATTGCGGCTAGAAATGAAGGTTACGATAGCTCTGTTTTAGAGGGTGGATCAAATTTTAGCGGTGGACAGCGTCAACGAATTGAAATTGCTAGAGCTCTAGTTTGCAATCCTTCAATTTTAATTATGGATGAAGCTACCAGTGCCTTGGATTCAACCACAGAGAAAATTGTGATGGATAATATTAAGAAAAGAGGATGTACTTGTTTAATTGTTGCCCATAGATTAAGCACTATAATGGACTGTGATGAGATAATTGTAATGGAGTTTGGTAAAATCGTAGAACGAGGCTCTCATAAAGAATTATTAAAATTAAATGGTGTTTATGCTAAATTGATTGAAACAAAATAAAAATTAAGATATGTCAACGAAAGAAAAAATATATATAGGAGTTGAAGAACCATTGATACTAAATAACACAGATAAACTCTGGATGGTAGTTTCTGGTGAGGTAAATGTGTTTTATGTAAGAGTTGATGAAAAAGGAGATTATTTATGTGCGTTAAAATATTTATACTCCGCTAAAAAAGGAGACTTATTATTTAGTTTGCTTTCTACTGACTGTAAAAATGATACTCGTTTAATTGTTTTTTCAAACGAAGCAACTTTATTATCAATAGATAAACATAAACTTATTGCTATTGATCATTTTTTTCTAGCCGGTATGATTGATAAATGGATACTAAAAACTTCATTTAAAATCAACTCAAGTAATACTCCAAAAACTTACAAAACGATTGATAGTTATAATTATTTTTTTTTAAATCAAAATACAATTGCATACCCTTCTCATGGAATAAACTGGATAAGTTTAATTGATGGTGAGCTTTCTATTTTTTCAGATCATGAGACCATTAATTATAATGATGGACTTAAATTCCCTATTCCTGTTTGTAATAAGTTATGGGTTAAGTCCTTATCTGAAAGTTCTGAGTTGAAATCTATGAGTACCAGAGAAGTTCTAGAGGATGAAATTAATTTTTTAATTTCTTTAGAAAAACTACAAGGTCATTTTTACAATCAACTTTGCAAGAATATAGAGATCAGTAGTTTATCAGAAAGTGATATTCTTAATGATAAATTAATTTATCAAGAAGAAGAATTAAAAAGCACTTTAGAAAAAATAAAATCGATAGTTACTGGTTCTAAAAAAGAGTTACATCACTTAAAGAAAGATAAGGCAAAAAAGCAAAATATACTTTTTTTGACATGCCAATTAATTGGAGAGCAAACAGGTTTTAAATTTGAAGAACCTAAATATTTTGAGGCAGATAATTACAATACAAATAATTATTTATATGCAATTGCTCAGAGTTCTAAAGTAAGAATACGAAAAATTATTTTACGAGATGTGTGGTGGAAAGATGAAAATGGACATTTGTTAGCATTTGTAAAAGAAACAAATGAACCTGTAGCTCTCATTCAGAAAAATTCTACCACTTATTTAATTAAAAACTTTTCTAAGGGTACCGAAACTATAGTTAATAATGAAATAGCCGACACTTTAGAACCTATTGGGTATATGTTTTTTTCTGGATTTGATGTGAAAATGGATTCCATAAAAAAAGTATTGAATTTCGCTATGAATGGCGTAAAAAAAGATGCCAGACTATTACTAGTTGCTTCTTTACTTGTAAGTCTAATAGGTTTATTAATTCCTATTTTATCAGGAATGATATATGATGATGTAATACCCACTGCAGATAAATCTATACATTTAGAAATTTTCATTATCATGATAATTATCGGTTTTGTAACAGCTGGACTGCAACTTGCGCAAGGAGTTTTGCAAATGAGGTTAGAGTCAAAATCAAGTATTAACCTTCAAGTAGGAGTGATGGATTATATCCTTCGCTTACCTGTAACTTTCTATAAAAAATATACAGCGGGTGATCTTACAAATAGAGTTTTAAGTATTAATTCAATAAGACAAATTTTATCTAATACATTGATGACAGTTGTACTTAGTGGGGTATTCTCTTTTGTAAATTTATTACTTCTTTTTTATTATGATTCTAGTTTAGCATGGGTTGGAGTTACGCTTGCCTTAATAGCTATTGCTTTTATGATTTTGATGGGCTGGTTTAAACTCAAGTACGATAGAGAGGTGTCAAAATACCAAGGAGATATTCAAGGTTTTCTTTTCGAATTTCTATCTGGAATTAGTAAAATAAGGATAACAGGAGGTGAAAAAAGAATTTTTTCTCTTTGGGGTGAAAAGTTTTCAAAATTAAAAAAATTAGGCTTTAGTGCAGGTAGTTACCAAAATTTTGTGGAGGTTTTCAATAGTTCTTATCCTCTTTTTACAAGTATATTATTTTTTTCATTCATATATTATACGGTTTTAAATTCTAAAGATGCGGCAATGATGTCTGTTGGCTCATTTATGGCTTTTATCATTTCCTTCAACAAATTTTTAAATGATAGTTTAAGATTAAGTATGGCATTTATTTCTTCACTTAGTGTTATCCCTCTTTACGAAAGGGTTAAGCCTATTCTAGAGGAAAAACCAGAATCGATAGAGGAAAGTATTGATCCAGGTGAATTAATGGGTGAAATTGAGTTGAATTCTATATCTTTTAGGTATTATGAGGATCAACCTTTAATTTTAAAAAATATTACATTTAAAATAAAACCTGGTGAAATGGTTGCTTTTGTAGGTGCTTCCGGCTCTGGAAAATCTACTATTATGAGACTCCTTTTAGGATTTGAACATCCGGAGTTAGGCTCAATATTCTATGATGGTAATACATTTGACGCAATGAATAAAGAATTGACAAGACGACAAATAGGGGTGGTATTACAAAACGGAGCACTTATGTCAGGTAGTATTTATCAAAATATTGTTGGAAATTCAGAATTAACATTAGATGATGCTTGGGATGCAGCACGAATGGCTGGTATGGAAGATGATATAAAGAATATGCCAATGGAAATGCATACTGTTATTAGTGAGGGAGCTGGAACTTTTTCAGGAGGTCAAAGACAAAGATTAATGATTGCAAGAGCAATTGCCCATAAGCCTAGATTATTATTTATGGATGAGGCTACGAGTGCTCTTGATAATAAAACTCAAAATATTGTTGCAGAAAGTTTAGATAAACTTCAAGCTACTCGTATAGTCATAGCACACAGGTTGAGTACTATAAAAAATGCTGATCGTATTTTTGTATTAGATAAAGGGGAAATTAAAGAGTCAGGAACTTATGAAGAATTAATTCAAAAGGACGGATTGTTTACAGAACTTGCTAAACGTCAAATTGCTTAATACTTTTTAATAAATTTAAGATATGGTAAAGGAAGTTGACCACACTAACAGCATTTGTTTTTCTGCAGGACTTAAAAACTACTTGGAGAATAAATTTTTAGTAAAAAAAAACGTAAAATCACCTTTTTTTGATGAGATTGATCTTGAATATTGGAGAGGGATTTCAACACGAGTTTCAGAAGGTAAAATGGTGTTTAATGAATTAAAAAAATGCTATCCTCAATTGAATTTCCCAATACAGTTAGGCATAGAAAAAACAGAATTTTATAAAGATATAGTGTTAAGAGGAAAAACAGTCGATATGAATTTTCCTTTTTTACTACACTTAAACGATTTTGAAAATATCACATTTAAAGTTCATAAAAGTATTGCTGGTTCAATACCCATAGTAACGGTTTCAAATAGTGAAGACTTCACTACGATTATACAGTCACTTTTATATAAAAACAACCCTAACTATGTTCCCCAATCTATGGGTGCCGTGTTAATAAACGGCATCAATAATTGGGAGAGATTGACCATTTTAAAAAACAAATGGTTAGCAACCAATACTTTTGGAAATTGGACAGAAGAGTTTACTTGTAATGTATTGCCTAATAAGAAATTATTTAAGGATAATTTAATTATTTTGAGTATAAAACCCTATAGTAATGTAGCAGCAAAACAATTGGGTTTGACTGAAGATGCATGGTTGTCCTATTCCATTTCGATAAGAGAAGAACATGAATGTACACATTTATATACTCTTCAAAAATATGGGATAGCATCAAATAACTTACACGATGAGTTAATTGCAGATTATATAGGAATTGTAAAAACAATTGGATATTACAATAAGTCATGGATGTTGCACTTTATGGGGCTTGAGGAGTATCCTAAATACAGAAAAGGAGCTAGATTAGAAAATTATATTTTAGATAATGAATTTTCCCAAGATGATTTTAAACAACTAATCAAAATTATTAAAAATGCAATTGATAACATTTTTATTTTTGATGAAACCTCTGGAAAATTACTCTCTACAATAGATCAAATGTGCAGGATAGATGCTCTTTGTGAAACAAGTTTAGAGGAATTGTCTTCTGCAAATGGAGCCAGTATACTTATTAATAATTACAAAGCAATTTCAAAAAGGAGCAAAATTTAATTTTTAAACAAAAACCCTTGGTTTTCAAAATCTGAACAATTTTATTTTATAAATGTGGATAGAAAAAACTAACTTATGATTTAAGTTATATTTTGTTAAATAATCCACAGTTAATTTTTTCAATAGTTGCATAATTCAAATCAATTTGACTAAAATTCAAAAGGTATAAATGAAAACTACAATTCATTTATACCTTTTTTTGTTTAAAATCGATTGATATTTGAATTTCAATATGTAAAATTCCTCAGTCCCTTGCCTCGCTTTAGCATTTTAAAGTCTGCATTCCGGAATTCATTTTTAATAAAAAAACCTTAAACAATTCAGGTTTAAGGGTTTGTCTTGGTGTCGAGACCGAGATTTGAACTCGGGACCTCATGGTTATGAAAATTGAAATTTAACTTTTTTATTTTTTAAACTATTGATTTTCAATGTTTTAATTTTTAAAAAAAAATCTATTTTTATCGTTTTTTACCGTTTTCTTCATGCTTTTTCCTCACTCCTAATATGGAAGATGTTTTTGATCTATCACTTGTTTAATGACTGTAATGATTCAGTTTGTTCATTTCAGCTTTAATCCAAAAAGTAATTGAATATCATTGCTTCAGAGTTTTTTTTATACTTTTTGTTACTTCCAGCAGCGAAAAAATAGTTTTGTCATTATTTTTCTCAGGCATAATGACTTTGGATTTATGTAACAAAGGATATTTCCTTTTATGTTTAATCAAAGATAAAGTAGTTTTGTTAAATTGTTATAATTGGGTAGAAATGATTTATTGAATTTTTGTGATAAAGAATGGGTATAGTATTTCTAATTTCATTTTTTAATGATGATGGAAGTATTTAGTGTAATTCATTATTTGATAACAGTAAACAGTAACGGAATGTAATCCCAAGCGAACAGAATGGACTGTTTGGTTTAAACCTGAAAACTTTATAGTTATTTTTTGCGAAAAAAAGTTTTACACACACGGAAAGAACATCCTTGCGGCTAGATTTAAAAGTTGATTGAAAACAAAATTCAATTAAAAATTCCTAAAATAACTTCTTCTATATTTTGGCTTGATATAGGCTTTACCAAATAACCTGACAATGCACTAATACTTTTGGCTCTTAAAACATCTTTTTCATCCACAGATGAAGTCACCATGTAAATTACTATTGTTTTAGGTATCATGGGCTTGATTATTAGGTATTCCTCCAAAAACTCCCACCCATCCATAACAGGCATGTTCACATCTAAAAATAGAATGTCAGGAATGTTTTCTATATTACCCATCTCATCCTTTAGAAAATTAATGGCTTTTAGTCCATTTGAAAACACGATAATCTTATTTACTAGATCAGTCTTTTTCAGCAAAAGTGATGTAGTGAACTGATAAATATCATCATCGTCTACAATGCAAAAAGTATTTATCTTTTTCATAAATGTTTTTTAAAGAATTGTACTATTTTTTACAATCACAATATTTTTTTTAAATTTAAGAATTATTGACATTGAAATAGATAATAAATTTGGATCCTTTATCTACTTCACTTTCAGCATAAATCGCACCTCCCATTGTTTCGATTTGATTCTTAGTGATAAACAAGCCAGCACCCTTCGCATCAGGATGCTCGTGAAATGTTTTATTTAGACCAAAAAGCTTTGCGCCATGTTTTTCTAGATTAATGCCCATGCCGTTGTCTTCGCAAGTTAAGCTAATCATTCCATCTTTGTCAATAAACGATTTAAAAATAATTTGCGGTGCTCTTTTTGGTGAGCTGTATTTAATCGCGTTAGTTAATAAGTTTAAAAAAACACTTTCAAGGTATACTTTTGGATAATCAATTTTCTCACATGCATTGAAATCGTAAGTAATTGTGGTAGCCGTTTCGTTAATCTGTGTTTCCAGATTGATTAGATGATTTGATAAAATATCTTGAAAGAAAAGTTCTTCTTTCGGTATTTCACTATCTTGCCGTATTCGCACAACATTTGTCAAATCGTTTACCGTAGTAGAAAGACTTTGAAAGGCAATGTCGATTTTTTCAATGAACATGTTTCGCATATCATCATCTGTTTCGTCTTTTAGTAAATTTAACAAAGCGGCTAAATTGGCAACAGGTGATCTTAAATTATGTGAAACAATATAAGTAAAATCTTCTAATATCTTTCTCTTTTTCTCTATTCCATCAGCTAATAGTTCGAAATGATTAATATTACGCTTAAGTTCCTGTTCATATAGTTTTTGATGTGTAATATTTCGGGTTATTGTTAAGACATCTTCAGGTAATTCTCCTACTTTATTTTCAAGTGGTATGATTGATAATTGAAAATAGTTATGTTGATTTTCATTGGTGTTCATTTCAAATTCAAACGTTTCGGTTTTATTTGTTTTGAAAACAGATTCTACATGGCGAATGAATGATTCATTTATCTGGTTATCGACCTCCACACGCACTTCTCGAATATTCTTACCAATAATATTTTCAGCATCCATGTTTTGTATTTTGCGAATCGAATTATTGATGAATTGATAGGTTAAATTTTTGTCAATCCGAGTAATGATATCCGGATTACTATTAACTAGAGTCTTAAATTGATTCTCACTGATTGATAATTTTTGATAAGCAATGGCCAAGTCTCTCGTTTGTTCCTCAATAATTAGTTGCAAATCTGCAGGAGATCGATATTGTGATGCTATCGGAAGGAAACGATAAAGCACCAAAACAGTAATCCAAGATATCAATGCTGTCATGCTTAAGACTACCGCATTTAGCCGGTATAACGGAAACCAAAATATAATAGCGTCCACAAAATGCGTAGTGCCGCAAAAAAAGATAAAGAGCATAAAGCATATGAACACTCTATTAAATATTTTTTCTTTTCTTTTTTTGACAAATTTGTATAAGAAGATCGGTATAGATAGGTAAGCTAATCCAATAGCTATATTTGAAATAATGTAGAGCCAACCGAGTGTTTCTGACCATTGCCCGCATATCCATCGCGGCATAAAGCCACCAGAACTGAAAATATTTTCTACGATTTCAAAAATTTCATCCATATTTCATTTTTTTTTTTTTCTGTAGGCAGTCTAATTTTACAGCATGTAGTGCATAACGAACCATTTTTCAAAAAACGAATACATGGCTTTTAGCTAACAACAATTTGTCTAAAAATCTCTAAACAAATATTATGTGGTAAATTACAAAATAATTATAAGTGATTTCACTTACAATAAAAAAAAATTTATGGAATTCGCTTTGAGATAATAAAAGTATAACTAAGCTTTAAAAACAGCTGTTAAAGTTCCAAAATATAAAGCCAATACTTTTAAATATTGTTTTAGTACGTCTGTTTGGATTCATTTATTAGTAACGATATACTTTCTTAGTATTTTGATATCATTGTACAAAACGATTTCCTAATTTTTTATGGTAAAGGACATGGAGCGTTTTTCCAGTTTCATTTTTTAATAATTGTAGAGTTATTGGCATTACTTCTTCATTTGTTAGAAATAAAACGCAAGGAAAGTAATACGAGCGAACGGGTAAGGGAATTTATGTATAAAAGGAATAATACACGATACCAAACCTAAATTATTTCTCAAAAAAAAAGTAAGACACTAAATCCTCTCGAAATTCTCTCTTAAATCTTTACGATAACTCCATAAATGTTGACTGTATATAAGTGGTTCTCCCGAAAAAAGGGGACAGGCTATTCAACAGGGGTTTCATTGTTCGTGCTGCGCACGCAATGAAACCAATACATAAAAGAGTTAAAAATTAATCAGTGTTAAAGATGGATCTAAAAACTCCTCCAATTGCCCCAATAATCAAACCAGATTTAGCATCACTAGCACCATAAGGATTGAATGAATCAATTTTAGGGTTTCTAAGGTTATTATTGAAATTGATTGTCGATTTCACAAAGTTTGAGGTGTCTTTTTTGATGATGAAAATATCATTTAATTTGGAATTCTGGTTATATGCTGAAAACAATTCTGTAGAAAAGTCTTTAAAATCAAATTTTAATGAAAAATTTTTAATTGTATCTTTTTTTTGAGACAATATAAAAAAGTTTTTTAGGTCTTTTTTATGTGTGGTATCAATTTGAGAATACAATATTGTAGTAAAAAATAACAAGGATAAAATAGATATTTTTTTCATAGTTATTTTAAATGATGATTAACGTTATTGTATATCTAGTTCTAAGGTTTCTGCCTACGTTACGACACTACAGCGGGTTTTGGACTAAATTAAGCCCAATTTTCGGATTAGCCAAAATTTCCAAATACAAAACCAACTTCATATTAGGCCGAAAACCCAAATTTCACAAAACCACTGATATGACTTGGTTGTTCTTTTCTGAAGCTTTACATGCTTTCTAGGGTGCGGCTATTTAACACACACTTTACGGAGTTTTCGCTGATGGATAGGTTTATGTATGGGGTTGTAAAGTGCTAGAATTGCTGTAATTTTATAGTGGTTTTTCCAAATATTTTTTGAATATCTAACTTGTTTGGAGCAATTTTTAATTTGGGTCAAAGTAGCTTACTAAAAATCATCTATGATTCCATTTTAAAAGGACTAATCCCGAGCCTATAAGTAGTTTAGAAACTTACAGGTTTTTGTCTTTGGTTTCAATTTTACTTCACTAATTAGGTTTCTAATTTTGTGAGTATGGTATTATAGCTTTTGTTAACAAGCCGCTAAAATCTTTCTGATTGTATATTATTAAAGTTCAATATTTCTACAATATCAACACTGCTTAATGGTTTGTAGTAAAATTTTTTAACAATTGAATGTTGACTGGACCTCTCAATATCTACTTTGTCTGTAGATGATGATAAAATATATAATGGTATATTGTGGTACTCACTAAACTGTTCTGATTGTATTTGGTCTAGAAACCCCCACCCATCTAGTACAGGCATATTTATGTCCAAAAGAACAATACATTCTGATAAGTAGCCTTGATGCCCAAATATTTTTTCTAAACCTATTTTACCGTCTTTACATAAAATAATTGTTAAAGTGCTGTCCACTTTTATCATCATTTTTTCTACAATAAAGCTAAATACGGGATCGTCATCAATAATAAATATTGTCTTACTCATTGATTTTATTTAATTGAATTTCTTGAGCTTCTTCTGTGATTTTCCTTATAATAGCATCCATTTCATCGGATGAAACTCGTAGTTGCTTTAAGCAAAACATCAAATCATCGAGATTGTCTCGCTGCATTTCTATTAAGTTGATGATACCTAATATTCTGGATAGGGGTGCTCTCACAAGGTGAGATTGCGTCCATGCAATGTTTCTAAGTTTTTCATTTTGTGCTTCCATCTGCATAACGTATTGGCTTCGGCTTAATGCAAATTGTTCAAGTTGCTCATTAGAACGTTGTAATTCTTTGGTTTGGATATTTAACTTTTTATTTATGTCCAACAGTTTTACTTCGCTTTGCTTTCGCTCCGTAATATCCAAAATTACTGCCAGAAATCTTTTATTGTTGCCTTCTACGATGAATTGTAAATGGATTTCCACAGGGTAAAGGTTCCCGTTTTTTCGTTTGTGATTTGTAAAAAAGATAATTTTTTCTTTTTCTTTAGTTATCAACTGATTTATCAGCTGGTTATAAGTTGTTCCGGTAAATTCTGGGTTTAGATCAAGCGGAGTAAGTTCCTTTATTTCTTGTTCTGAATAGCCGATGTTATTGAGAGCACATTGGTTGACATAAGTGAATTTTAATGTTTTTGCATCAAAGACATAAATTTCATTCAAACTTTTTTCCAGCGTTGCAAGCAAACTGTTTTTGTCTTGCTCTGCTTTTTTGCGTTCCGTGATATCTACATTAGATCCGAGATAACCAATATGTTCATTCTTATCATTGAATAATTTTTTAGCACTTCCATTGACCCAAATGATGTTTTTATTGCTACTTAAAAAGCGATATTCATAATTCCATTCATCATTAGATTCAATTAATTTGTACCAATTGTCAGTTACATAGTCCATGTCCTCAGGATGAAGAGCGTTAATCCATCCTTTACCTAAGGCGTCTTCCAATTGCATTTCTGCCATTTCAAGCCACGTTTCATTGGCATATATACAATCTCCATTTATATCAGTTGTATAAATAGCAATTGGTGACTGTTGCGTATATGATTTAAATCTAGCGTCGCTTTCCTGTGTTTTTTTTATAGCAGCCAATAATTCTAATTGAGACTCTTTACGCTGATGAATATCCTGATAGCTACCATATATGCGGATACATTTTCCATTTACCATTTCTCTTTTACCAATGCATCGATTCCATCGCTCATTTCCTTTTGGTGAACGAAGAAGTACTTCCTCATCAAACTCTATACCATCAGAAATTAAAAGGTCCAGTGCTTTCTGAATGCGTTCTTTACTTTCTCCAACATGAAATTCTATACCACCTGTTAATGTAGGGTTGTAGCTATCATCCACCTCCACTATTTCCCTCAGAATTGGAGACCAATAAATGCTTTCTCCGTCTTGGTTGATCAAGTCCAGTTCCCAGCTTCCGACTCTTGCCATGTTGGTAACCTCCTCTAGCAATTCTTCATTTTTGGCTTCCTGTGTAATGTCTAGTACCATTACATGGAATAGAATGGTTCCATCTGCCAAAAAAATGGGAGTTCCACTGCCAAAATGAGTTCTAATTTCGCCGTTATGATTAACAATTTTAAAGCGACAAGTCCACTTTGATTTTGTTTCGATAGATTTGGCTACACTCGACTTGACTTCTTCTATATCACCACCTTGCTTTATTTGATCCCATAATAAGTCAATATTCTGCATTACTTCGTTGGTTGTATAACCCCACATCTTCTCAACCATTCCAGAAATAAACTGCATTGAGTCGGTACCGTCCGGATGAATGATATAGGTGTAAACTACCCCTGGTAAATTATCTGATAAGGATTGCAAGCGAATCTCGGCTTCTTTACGTTTATGGATATCCTGAAAGCTGCCATAAATTCTGACGCATTCCCCATTTATAAATTCAGCGTTACCAATGGCTCTTACCCACAATTCGTTTTTATTTGCGGTTACAACTACCGCCTCAAAGTCAAAAGAAGTACCTAACTGAATGCATTGATTGACCGCTTCGGTAATCATGGGTTTGAAATCTTCCCGGTAAAAATTAATGCTCTGGGCAAGGTCCGGCTTAAAACTTTGGGGATTGGTTTCGTGCAATTGATGCACCATTTCAGTCCACAATATTTTGTTTTTTTTCAGATCTACTTCCCAGCTACCTATCCTTGCTAGATTGGAGGCTTGTTCAAGTAGCTCTTCGTTTTTAGCTTCTTCAGTGATGTCTAGCACCACTGAATTATATTGCACAGTACCATTAGATAAAAATTCCGGTGTTCCCAATCCTTGGAGCAATCGTTTTTCGCCATCCGCTCTAACGATGCTAAAACGCATATACCACTGCGATTTATTTTCAGTTGAGTCACTAATGCTTTGCTTCATTACTTCAAAATCACCTCCGGCTTTTACTTGATTCCAAACCAGATCAGAATTGTCTTTTACCTCTTCCGGGCTATACCCCCAAATTTTTTCAGATCCCTTACTCACATATTTAAATTCATCTGAACCGTCTGGATGAATTAGGTATGTAAAGACGACTCCTGGGATGTTGTCAGACAAACTTTGCAGACGACTTTCAGCTTCTCTGAGGTCGGTAGTGTCCTGGAAGCTTCCAATGAACTTGGCACATTTTCCTTCAATGAATTCAGGGCTACCAATCACTCGTACCCATTTTTCTTTATTACTTCTAGTTATAATAACAGCCTCATAATCTAAATAAACTCCTTGAGTCAGACTTTTAGTGATTTCATCCGTAACATATGATTTATGTTCTTCCTTATAAAAGTCTATAGCACTTTCAACATTTGGGACAAATGTACCAGGGTCTACATCGTGCAAATAGTATACCTCATCTGACCAAAAGAGTTTGTTTTCAATCAGGTCGTATTCCCAGGTTCCAATTTTGCCTAAATCATTGGTTTGTTTATTGAGTTTCTCTAATTTTTTCTCTTCGGTGATATCTCTCGAGTTGGCCACAATACCATTCACAGCAAGGTTATCCAGCATATTAGTCAATACTGTTTCTATCCATCGCCATTCATTTTTGCCATCCCTCAATCTAAAAGGCTCAACAATCACTTTGTTTTCGGTACTTATTCGCTGTATGTATGCGGCTGATTTTTCGATATCATCGGGATGGATAAAGTCGAATATGGAATTGCCGTCAAACTCCTCTGGGGTAATCCCTAAGATTGCCGTTGTGTTAGGACTGGTGTAGATATAATTTCCAGCCGCATCGATAATACTGATCATATCAGACCCCTCTTGCACTAGTGCCTTAAAGCGGTTTTCACTCTCAATCAGTAATTCTTCTTTTTGGATTTTTTCCCTTGCATCACGCGCTACGCAAAACATAATTTTGCTTTTTGGGTCATATCGTACTGACCATAAATTGAAAGCAATACCTCCATCTTTTCTTTTATAACTATTTTCAAAAGTTGTAACGTTTTTGCCTGAAAGAATATCTGCAGCGGCTGCATTAGTTTTTTCTACATCTTCATCAATAACAAAATCAATGTATGCTCTACCAACCAATTCATGCTTTTCATATCCCCATAATTCTTTACAAGCAGCATTCACCTTCTTGAAGAATCCCTGCTCATCAATAGAACAAATCACATCCAAAGAAGCATCCATAATTATTTCTGCTTCAGTATTTGATTTTATAATCGAAGTAATATCTCTTAATTGACATGCTACACTAGCAACAACTCGGTTTTCATCGATTATTGGATGAAACGATATTTGACTGTATTCAACTTGATTCGTAGTAGGGTTGTAAAACTGATCCTCAATTTCGAAATGTTCGCCATTCAGCCCACGCACAAAATAGGATTTCCATTTTTCTATTGAACCATCACCAAAACCTACTGTAAAGATCGGTTCGTCCAATTTTTTTTCTTTGCCATTCACTTGTGTCATGGCGTTTTGATACGCTTTATTGGCGTATATTAACTTAAAATGAGAATCGATGATCCAAATAAGGTCCTTCGACTGTTCAACAAAAAGATTGGCAAATTGTTTATCAGTCATTTATATTTGTTTTTTAAAGTCAAATATAAATATATTTTATTTTAGACTTGAGTTTAATACATTAATAAATTTTGTGATAGTTTCATTTTTTATAACTATTTAACATTATTTTTTTAAATAGTGTAATGAAATATTGGACCTTGGCCCCATATGGATTGAAATGTAATTTTTCGTACGTGCAATTCTTCTATTTTTTTGCACACTGAAGGCCTGACACCATTGTTGACAGCGTTTCGGTCAAGCGTTTTGAAAATTTTTGATATATTTTCATGCTGATCAGCAGGAATACCAATACCATTGTCTTTAATATAGAAGCTAATGATTTCATTTTCCTGAAAACAGAAACTTTTTTATAATTATAAATTTTGGATGATGTTTTTGAATACTTAGGTATGATGATATTCTTGAGTCTGATGGATTAGGATTTGTATAAATTCTGATTCCTGTTTAAAAATCTAAACACTCAAAAAAAACAACAACCTTTGATATTTTGGTTAAAGGTTGATGCTATTTGGCTCTGCTTAAGCCAGTATTCAAAGAACTTATGGAAGAAGGCTTGCACTGTATTTCTAATACAAGGTTTAAAATAATTTCTGCGCAATATAGGAAAAGGGTCTGTTTTTTTCTTTTTTGATAATACCTCTATTTAGGTTTTGATGTAAATTGTTTGTCTTGTCAGTTTAAATTGCTTGTTATAAAAATGAAAACAAAAAAAGGACTGGTGTGATTGAACCTGAGATCTGGTTACTTATTGTTCACATTGTCAGAGTTATATATAGGTATCTTTTTTAAATTCCTCACTCCCTTTCCTCACTTGAGCGTTTTAAAGTCTATATTTTCGAAATATAATTCCAACAAAAAAACCTAACATGTTGATGTTAGGGTTTTTATTTTGGTAGCGAGACCGAGATTTGAACTCGGGACCTCAGGGTTATGAATCCTGCGCTCTAACCAACTGAGCTATCTCGCCATTGTAGGGTGGTTAACTGTCCCTCATTGCGGGTGCAAATATAGAAATAAATTTAGAGCTTGCAAGCATAAATTAATAAAAAAAAAATATTTTTAAAAAACCTTTTTTTATGTGGTAATTATCTATATATTTCCAAAAAAATACAAAAGTATCTCATGGATCAAAAAGTACGTTACGAAATCGAGTTTCCCATAAATTCATCCCCTCAATTACTGTATCAATACATATCAACTCCATCAGGGTTGTCAGAATGGTTTGCAGATAACGTTAACTCGAGAGGTGAATATTTTACCTTTATTTGGAATGATTCAGAGGAAAAAGCCAGACTTGCGTCTAAAAAAACGGGCGAGAAAGTAAAATTTAAATGGGTTGATGAGAATAGTAAGGATACAGAGTACTTTTTTGAACTACACATTCTGGTTGATGAGCTTACCAAAGATGTATCTCTAATGGTAGTAGACTTTGCCGAAAAGGGAGAGGTTAGCGAAGCTACTTTATTATGGGAAAATCAAATTTCTGATTTAAAACATCTCATCGGTTCCGTTTAAAAATAGTATTTATAACTATATTTGCCTTAAATAATTTTAGGGCTTTTTTTATGGTTAATTTTAACGGAACAATTATTTCTCAAGACGATTGCAAATGGGGGCAAAACCGTGCTTTTTTGTATGGTGATGGTGTTTTTGAAACAGTCAAAATTGTCAATAGTAAAATTCTTTTTCTAGAAGATCACTATTTCAGATTAATGGCGTCCATGCGCGTTCTCCGAATGGAAATTCCCATGAATTTCACCATGGAATTTCTTGAAGAAGAAATTATTTCTTTGGCACTTAAAAATGAAATATCTAGTTCGGCAAGAGCCCGAATTACAGTTTTTAGAAACGAAGGTGGGTATTATTTGCCACAAAATCAAACCGTTTCATATTTGATTCAAGTAGTTTCAATTGAAAATTCTCATTACGATATTGAAGATAAAAAGTATGAAGTAGATTTATACAAGGATTTTTATATTTCTAAACAATTACTTTCGAGTATTAAGACAACAAATAAAATTATTAATATAACGGGTAGTATTTTTGCTAGCGAAAACGGCTTAGACAATTGTATCTTGCTCAATGATAGTAAAAATGTAGCCGAAGCACTGCAAGGAAATATATTTATGGTGCAAGGAAATAAGTTAATAACGCCGCCTATTTCAGAAGGTTGTTTGAATGGTATTATGCGAAAACAAATTTTGCAAATAGCAAAAAAAATAGATAATCTTGAAGTATTTGAAGAGGTAATTTCTCCATTTGATCTTCAAAAAGCAGATGAATTATTTGTTACCAATGTAATAAAGGGAATTCAACCCATAACACATTATCGTAAAAAAACATATATTTCAAAAATAGCTTTACAGTTGCTTGATGAAATAAATAAGCTTGTGCAAAATTAATTTAGATAAGGATTTTCAGGTGCATTTGACCATATTAGGTAATCACCCCCAAGTTCCATTATTTGTTCTTTCCAAAAATGAGTTGCAGATTTTCCAATGATCTTGTTTTCATAACTATTTGCTGTTATGATCCATGAATTGCTTTTCATTTCGGTTTCCAATTGGTTTTCATGCCAGCCCGTATAGCCCAAAAAGAAACGAATGTTGTCATTATTAATGTAGCCTTTATTGATAAGTTCTTTAGTGAACTCAAAATCACCACCCCAATAAATACCATTTGATATTTCAATGCTATTTGGAATCAAATCAGGAATGTTGTGAATAAAATATAAGTTATCTTGTTCTACAGGTCCGCCATTGTAAATCTTGAAAGAAGCATCAATTTCAGGAATTAAATCGTGAATAGTGTATTTTAAGGGTTTATTAATGATAAAACCTATTGAGCCTTCTTGGTTGTAATCAGCTAGTAAAATCACTGATCTGTTGAATGATAAGTCGCCAATTATGGAAGGTTCTGCAATGAGCAAATGTCCTTTTTTTAATTTATCTGTAATCATTGGAATAATTTTTTTATTAAAATTAAGGTTTTTATTATTTAATTCATAAACATTTTCGTTGAAATGCAAAAAAAAACCTTCCAAATGGAAGGTTTTGTCTATATATGGTGTTCTAAAATTAGTTCACTGCACTCTCAAGTTCAGCTCCAGCTTTAAATTTCACTACATTTTTTGCTGCGATTTGAATCGTTTTACCTGTTTGAGGGTTTCTACCATCTCTTGCAGCTCTAGCAGATACTGACCAAGATCCAAAACCTACTAATGAAATTCTACCACCTTTTTTCAAGGTTTCTCCCACGTTACCTAAAAAAGACTCTAAAGCTAATTTTGCAGCTGCTTTTGTTATTCCTGCATCTGCAGCGATAGCATCGATTAATTCTGATTTGTTCATAATAATAGTTATTAATTGTTGGTTATCAAATATTGTTAATATACAAATTTAAGTGGATTTCCTTTCCTCGCAAGTGTTTTGTGTTAATTTAGCTTAATTTGTTGATAACTTATTTTTTTTGTTGATAAATCTAGGCGTCGCGCTGTGATTCCCTTGTTTTGTTGGGTCTAATACGCTTTTGCAAAAGCAGAAAAAACAATTCCGTTCAATAAATCGCTAGTATTCATTCTTTTCTTTCCTGGAAATTGTAAGCTCAGTATTTTGACAAATCCATCAGAAACAGCAATTTTTAATTCTTTCTTGGTACAATGTACGCTTCCTATTTCAAAGGCATGTTTTTCTAATACAATTGACGATTCATATATTTTGACATTCCATTCCTCTTCATTGTCTTTGAAATAGCACCATGAGGCTGGATAAGGACATAATCCTCTAATTAAATTGTGAACTACACTTGCGGATTTTGTCCAATCTATTTTACAGTTTTCCTTGTTAAGTTTGTACGCAGTTTTAATTGATGCATTGTCTTCTTGAATCTGAGTAGAAACATCACCTTCTGCAATCATTTCTAATGTTCTGATTACAGTTTTACTGCCTAATTCCATCAATCTGTCGTGTAGTTGGCCCGCATTTTCGTTCTCATCAATAGGAATTTCGTCACTTAAAATCATTGCTCCGGTATCAATTTTATCATCTATAAAAAAAGTAGTTACACCAGTTTTGCTTTCTCCATTGATAATTGCCCAATTTATGGGAGCTGCACCTCTATATTCCGGAAGCAGGGAAGCGTGTAGGTTGAATGTTCCTAATGCTGGCATATCCCAAACGACCTTAGGTAACATTCTAAACGCTACAACAATGTGTAAGTTTGCATTCAAGTTTTTTAATTCGGATAAAAAATCTTCATCTTTCAAGCTTGCTGGTTGCAATAATGGAAGCTGATTTTGTAACGCAAATTCTTTTACAGCCGAAAATTTTATTTTTTGACCGCGTCCAGCAGGTTTGTCAGCTGCAGTGATGACACCTACCACATTATAGTTGTTTTTTAAAATAGTATCAAGTATCCCTACTGCAAAGTCTGGAGTTCCCATAAATACAATTCGTAATTTATCTGTCATAATCGTAATGTGTAAGTATTGTTTGGTTGAACCAATATGATGTTATTTTCTAAAAGATCTTGTAAAACGGAAAAAACGTCTTCGGTTGAACTATTCGTTTTATTTTGAATATCTCTGGAGCTTAAATCTCCTTGCTTGAGCAAAGTTACTATTTCTTGAGCAAGATTCTTACTGTCTTTTTTCTTTATTTTATGTGTTATGCAATAGGAGCAATGACCACAATCCTCTGTATTTTTCTCTCCAAAATAGTTTAGAATTAATTGACTTTTACAAGTGTCTTTATTGTTTATATATTCAATTACAGATTCGAGTTGTGTCTTTTTTAATTGGTTTTGATGTTCTAAGTGTTTGGATACTCTATTTATTGTTCTTTCGTCTTCTCGAATTTCGTTAAAAACCAATGTGGTATCATTGTTTTTAGATTGGTATTCTACTATGTTTTTTTCTTTTAATTTGTGTAAAACAGCATGTACTTGAGCTTCATTATGATTTGATTTTTTTGCTACAAGCTGCAGGTTGAAAGGGGTTTGCATCTCATATATGCCTGGATATGTACGCAAAATAGCTAAAATTATTTCTTCATCATTTGGATTCAAACTCATGTATCGAATTACTTCTTTTGAAGGTATGGTGAATTGCAAAGTAATTTTCTCTGAGAATTCTTGTGATAAAGTAATAACTCCTTGGCGATCTAAAAACTGCATTGCAGCGTACGTTTTTAAGGTAGGAAATTTATACTTGATGCAAAATTGGTTCAAATTAAACGTAAATTGTTCATCAATACCTTCGCCATAGGCAATTTGGAAATAATTGCAAAGCTTAACATACATTAGGTTTAAAAATTTCTTGTCAGGCAAATTGTTTAAAAACTGATTTTCAGCATGAATTATATCTGATGGACTCGTCAGTAGAATTGCAAAAGCTTTTTTTTCATTACGTCCGGCACGACCAGCTTCTTGGTAATAATTCTCCATGTTTTCTGGTAATTGTATATGAATTACCGTTTTTACATTGGGTTTGTCTATTCCCATTCCAAAAGCATTTGTTGCTACAATGACTTGTGCCTCTTCCTGCATCCAGGCCTGCATGTTCTTATCTTTGTCTTTTGTAGTGAGTCCTCCGTGATAGTAAGTAGCTTTAAATCCTAAACTGTTTAATTGGGAAGCAATTTCAAGAGTTGATTTTCTGTTTCGAACATAAATAATAGATGGATCTGGATTTTTTTTTAAAACTTGCTCCACTCTAAATAATTTATCCTCTACTTCAAAAACCATGTAAGCAATGTTTGGTCTTGAAAAAGATTTTTCAAATAATATTGGTTTTTCAAGACTAAGCTGTTGTATGATATCCGTTTTTACTCTAGGAGTTGCACTTGCGGTTAAGGCCAGAAAAGGAGTGTTTGGGAGGTACTCTTTAAGTGTAGAAATTTTTAGGTATGCAGGTCTAAAATCATGTCCCCATTGGGATACACAATGCGCTTCATCAATTGTGATTAAATTTATAGGAAGTTTTTTTATGCGATCAATAATCCAGTCCGATTGTAACCGCTCGGGTGATAAATAAAGAAATTTATAATCACCGTATTGACAGTTGTCTAGCAAATCTATCATTTCTTCGCTTCTGATGCCTCCTGTCAAGGCAATTGCTTTGATGCCTTTTAGTTGTAAATTAGCTACTTGATCTTTCATTAATGCTACCAGCGGAGAAATGACAAGGCATATTCCTTTGTTTAAAAGCGCTGGGACTTGAAAACACACTGATTTTCCACCTCCAGTAGGCAATACTGCAAAGGTATCTTGACCTTGCAGTACAGATTCAATAATCTCATTTTGAAGCGATCGAAAGGAGTTGTGTTTCCAATATTTTTGAAGAACAGCAAGAGCATCATTCATAAAGTATCTGTTTTATTACCATGAAAAATTAAAACTCCTTGTTGATGCAACTAATTCGAGATAGTGTTTAAGATAAAATGAATTCTATTTTCCATTGTGTCTTTCGGAACTTCAATCAAATCGTAGCCATAGTTTTTATATGTTTCAATAAGATGACTGTGAATGAGTTTCGCTTGCTCAAAATTCTCGTATCGCGCATCATCACTAATATAAATTTCTTCCCAAGGTGGTAGGATGAATATTTTTGAGTACGTGTGTTCTTTACAGGCCATATCAAAACTTGCAGGGTAACTATCGCCTATGTAGTGCATGTAAGCCAAGACATCAGGGATTCCTCTGTCTATAAAAACTACATTATGAGCTTCGTTTTGAGCGTTATAAAATTGTTTTATCCTGCCTTCAAGCAATAATTCACTAAAAAGCAATGGTTTTTCAAGGAATAATTGTTCTATTCCTTGTTTTTTTGCCTCCATGGTAACTTCACGTGAAATTTCAGGATAACAGCAATGGCCTTTTGCGACCAGTCCGTCTATAATAGTAGTTTTTCCTGTACCAGGACCACCTATGATAACAATGATTTCTTTTTGCACTTTTAAAAAATAAGGGGCAAATTTACTTAAACTTATTGGGATTATAAAAATTCAGCACATATAAAATGCAAATAGATAAAAATTCACAAATCAAAAATTCATAATTAACGGTTGAAACCGTATATTTGCCTTTATTTTAAATCAAAATGGATAAAAAGACTGAAGAATTTTATGATCGATTAAAAGTAGAGTTAGACCTTAATAATACTTGGCCTGCAGAATACTTATTTAAATTTATAGTGCCAAGTGATGCTAAAAATATTGAAAAAGTACAGACTGCTTTTGATTGTATGGGTGCTGTCATCAAAACAACAAAATCTAAAACGGGTAAGTTTACGAGCATATCCATTGATGTGACCATGAAAAACTCACAAGAAATTGTAGATAAATACTTGGAAGTTTCTACAATTGAAGGCATTATTTCTTTATAAAAACATAATTTTTGATGTGCTTCTCGATTGGGTGAACTTCTCGATAATGCAACCGAATTAAAATAGATACATTCAAAACATGAATTCAAAATATATTAAAGAAAATTCAAATGATGTAGTGCATCATCTTGAGTACAATGCCGAAAGGTCGCATCTTATAATTCCAGAATACGGAAGACATTTGCAAAAGCTCATAGACTTGGCTACAAACATTCAAGACGATGTGGAGCGTAATAAGGCTTCAAAGTATATCATTCAGGTGATGGGGAGCTTGAATCCGCATTTAAGGGATGTCCCAGATTTTCAACATAAATTATGGGATCAGTTGTTTATCATGTCTGATTTTAAACTAGTTGCTGATTCTCCTTATCCTATACCATCGCGAGAAGTATTGCAGTTAAAGCCGGATGTTTTAAAATACCCACAAAATTTTCCTAAATATAGGTTTTACGGTAATAACATTAAATATATGATTGATGTTGCCAATAAATGGGAAGATGGCGATATGAAAAAAGCATTGGTAAAAGTAATTGCCAACCACATGAAAAAATCATATTTAAGTTGGAATAAAGATACGGTAAAAGATGATGTAATCTTTGAGCACTTGTATGAACTCTCTGATGGAAAATTGAATTTAATTCAAAGTTCAGAAGAATTGCTTAATACTACTGATTTGTTGAGAACTAATAAACGAGTTTCTAATAAAATAGCTCCTATTGGTCAACCTAAAATTTTAAGCAACAAAAATTTGAAAACAGGTAAGCCAAACCTACCTCATAAAAACCAAAATAGAAAACCGTTGTAATTTAATTATACAGTTATTATCTTTTTACGTTTTCGTCACTTTTTTTAAAATCATTACTTACAATTAAATAATTTATAACTCATAACCTTAAAAGATGGGAATTTTCAAAATAGAGGGAGGCATTAGTCTTCAAGGAGAAATCACTCCACAGGGTGCAAAAAATGAAGCATTACAAATATTGTGTGCTGTTTTATTAACACCTGAAAAAGTTATTATTAATAATATTCCAGATATTATTGACATTAATAAATTGATCACTTTATTAGGTAATTTGGGTGTTAAAATTCAAAAAACAGGTTCTGGTTCTTACACATTTCAAGCAGATGAGGTAAATATTCAATACCTGGAGACCGAAGCTTTTAAAAAAGAAGGTGGATCACTTAGAGGATCTATCATGATTGTAGGACCGCTTTTGGCACGTTTTGGTAAAGGATATATTCCAAAACCGGGTGGAGATAAAATTGGAAGACGAAGATTAGATACGCACTTTGAAGGTTTCATAAATCTTGGAGCTAAGTTTAGATACAACAGAGAGGATCACTTTTATGGTGTAGAAGCTGCTGACGGATTAGTTGGAGCTGATATGTTATTAGATGAAGCATCAGTTACGGGAACTGCAAATATTGTAATGGCAGCCGTTTTAGCAAAAGGAAGAACAACGGTATACAATGCTGCTTGTGAGCCTTATTTACAGCAATTGTGTAAAATGCTGAACTCAATGGGCGCAAATATTACCGGAGTAGGATCAAATTTATTGACTATTGAAGGGGTAGAAAGCTTAGGTGGTTGTGAGCACAGAATTCTTCCAGATATGATTGAAATAGGAAGTTGGATTGGTCTTGCTGCCATGACAAAATCTGAAATTACTATAAAAAATGTTAGTTGGGATAACCTTGGAGTAATCCCAAATACATTTAGAAAATTAGGAATTACCCTAGAGCGTCGTGGAGATGATATTTATATTCCTGCTCATGTAAATGGGTATGAAGTAAAAACTGATATTGATGGTTCTATTCTTACCATTGCTGATGCACCGTGGCCTGGATTTACACCAGATTTATTGAGTATTGTACTTGTAGTGGCTACACAAGCAAGAGGTGATGTTTTGATTCACCAAAAAATGTTTGAAAGTCGTTTGTTTTTTGTTGATAAACTAATTGACATGGGTGCTAAAATCATGTTATGTGATCCACACCGTGCTGTAGTTATGGGACATGATTTTAAATCACAATTGAAGGCTACAACTATGTCATCACCAGATATTCGTGCTGGTATATCATTATTAATTGCCGCACTTTCTGCAAAAGGAACAAGTACCATACAAAACATTGAACAAATAGATAGAGGGTATGAGCGTATTGACGAACGTTTGAGAGCTATTGGAGCTCAAATCGTTAGAGCGTAAACGTACTCAATTCTTAATATATCGTTTAAGTAAACCATCTAGCAATACAAAAAAGCAAGTGGTTTATTTAAACGATTCTTTTTTAAACGAAACAAATGTCAAGAGAACAAACAGCAATTAGGGCTACTTATTTTAGTATTGTGGGCAATACAATACTGGCCATTATAAAAGGATTTGCAGGTTTTTTTGGCAATTCATACGCTTTGATTGCTGATGCTATCGAGTCTACAACAGATATTTTTGCGTCATTTTTAGTGTTGTTCGGAATTAAATATTCCAATAAACCTGCTGATGAGAATCATCCTTACGGACACGGTAGGGCTGAGCCATTGATTACGTTCTTGGTAGTGGGGTTTTTGATAACCTCGGCAACAATTATAGCTTATGAAAGCATAATCAATATTGGTACACCGCATCAATTGCCTAAGCCTTGGACACTAATTGTTCTTGGCGCCATAATTATCTGGAAAGAGTATTCCTTTCGAGTAGTTATGAAACGCAGTATAGAGACTAATAGTTCTTCATTAAAAGCCGATGCTTGGCACCATAGGAGTGATGCCATCACTTCGGTAGCTGCTTTTTTAGGGATTTCTATTGCTTTAATTTTAGGGAATGGTTACGAAGCAGCTGATGATTGGGCAGCACTTTTTGCATCTGGATTTATATTGTATAATAGTTATTTAATTTTCCGACCTGCTCTTGGCGAAATCATGGATGAACATTTATACGATGACTTGATTGAACATATTAGAGAGGTATCTGTTCAAGTTGACGGAATTTTAGATACCGAAAAATGTTTTATCCGAAAGGCAGGTATGCAATTTCATGTTGATTTGCATGCTACAGTCAACTCAAATATAACCGTAAAGGAAGGTCATGACCTTGCTCATAAACTCAAAGATACCTTAAGAGAACAAATCCCAGAATTAGGACATGTTTTGATACATGTAGAACCTCATGAGTAAATTTACACCAATAAAAAAGGCACCTAGATTATTTTCAGGTGCCTTTTTTATGTATTGTGAATTTTTATTTCGAGAGAAAACTATTTACTGTTTTAATCAATTATGTTTAAAAATTTAAGTCCAAATACCACTCCGTCACCTTTAAAACCATTTTGATAGGAGCGAACATAATCTATCCTAAACATTTTAAATTTCCCAATTCCTATATTATCTAGACCAATACTCATTTCAGAATATGGTTTCTTATCTGGTATAGAAAGTGAATGAGCTCCTATATTTAAAGTAGCTTTTAATTTATTCAATAGTGGAATTTTATTCATAATATACCCTTTGTCATTATATTCAGCGTGGGCTTCTGCAAAGCGATTGTTAGTACTGCTAGAGTAGTAGGGTAGCAAGTTAAAAACATTCAAATAACGTTCATCTTGACCTATACTTGTTTGGTTTCCATTAAAATGCTTGTAATCCATAAAAGCAATATTTTGAGCATTTATAAACGCACCTGCTTTCATATTTATGCCTAAAGCTCCTTTGTTTCCTAATTTTAAATCATAAGTAGCGCGAAGGTTGACATAGTCATATTCATATTTTTTATCGCTTGCGCCAATGGCTTTCTCATAGGCTACATAAAGCGTTGGATATTTTTCGTTTCTAATGTTGAATTTGCCATCTGGTCTAGAGGAATATTTATTGCCAAAATTGATTTTGAAAAACAGATTTAATTTAGTTAAATGATGTTGTTCAAAAGCAGATGAACTATAATTAGTAGGATCCAAGGGGTTATTTGATGTATGAAAATCAGATTTATTAAACAGTGAAAAATCAGTGGTGTTTAGTAAAGGTTTGCGTTGTTGGTATTCTATCTTACTGTTCAGGTTGATGCCATTTGCGATATTTTGTGTAAACCCAATAGCCATAGATTCTAGGTTGTACAATTTCATGAAATTGTTTTTAAAGAAAAGAGTGCTTACACTGTTTATAGCTTTACTAATAGGTTCATTTGGGTTGAATTGCTTTACTGAGCTTCCACCTGTTGCATAAACGGTAGCATAATTTTGATTGTTAAATCTATGAAGGAATTGCCCCGTTACACGCAAACGATCTTCTGAGAAACCATAATTAAACGTTGTGCTAAGTGTAGTATAAATTCCTTTTTTTTCTTGATTTTTCCAGTTTGTATATCTAAAACCCGAATCAAGATTGTACCCCTGAACAGTATTAAAACTAAGAGAACCTATATTGACCAACCCAGCATAACTAAAACTATATTTTTGGGAACTATTTTTAAATGTATATCCAGTTAGCAGTTTGAGTGGATTAAATTTGTTATTTTTTTTGTCAATGGAGTCTAAGTATTTTTTTGAATTTCGAACGGTGTAAATACTATCCTTTCTGTAATAATCTAAATTTTCTTCGCTAGTCAATGGAATTGGTCTGTTGCTATTCCAAAATGTACTGTCTTTTTGATTTGCGTTCAGCTCAATTTTTGTAATTTCATTGGTAAACGTTTTGGGAGCAAAAGAAGTTACAAATTCATAATTACTATAGACATAGTTGTATTTTCCGTTGAATTTAATTCCAAAGGCTCCTGCTGTAATCTCGAGACTCTGGGTGTTTTTCGTCCAAATTTTCGAATTATTATTGTAACTAAAATTTTGTTTTAAAGTCATTACATCAAGAAAATCTTCTTTTATTCTATATCCTTTAATGTCAAGTTCTACGGCATAAATAGCCCAAGAATCCTCAACAATGTAGATATATCCTTCAAAAACAGGTTCGCTATCTCGTTTTGCACTAACCTTAATTTTATTGATCATCTTATTTTTGTCATCAAAAAAAGTGCTTTCTAGTTTGTAATTGTAGTAATTCAATGCGTTGCTGGCAATTGGCGAAATCATTGCTATGCCAAAGTCAATTGTATTATCATAAAAATCATAAAATGAAGATCGAGCGGTGTTGTAACTATAGCCATTATTATTGCCACTTACTTTTGATGCCACTACTATTTCACTGAGTTTATTGGGTTTTTCATAAATAATTTTAGAAAATGTTTCAGATAAAGAAATAATCCCTGTTCCTGTTGAGTCTAATGCACCATTTAAGTCGCCTATTTTTTGTCCAAGTATTTTTTTTGGAGCATTTTTCAGCTTAAATATACCACGGGAATAAAAATCTGCACGGTATTTATTGGTGTTTTTAGTATTAGAATCCCTGTTTGCAATGGCATTTTTTATAATGGCAATGGCGGGATTACTTTTAGTATTAATGATTACTTCATTAAGAGAAAAACTTTCCTCAACGAGTTTTACATTTAAAGTATAAGGCAACTTTGCGGTTTCAATAATAATTTTTTGAGTTTTGAATCCTAAAAATTGAAAAACTAAGGTTTGTTTTCCCTTTGGAAGCACATTAAATTCGTAATTCCCTAATTCGTTTGAGGTAGTTCCATTATAAGTATCTTCTTGAAAGATGTTTACAAATGCTAATGGATTGCCTTTTTCGTCAGTGATGTTTCCTTTTATTTGTGCATTGCAAAAAAATGTAGAAACTAATAAGAGTAACAGGTAGTGTTTTTTCATGAAAGTTTTTTCTTCCACAAAAATAGCAGTACTTTTTACATAGGTTATTAATTATTTGTTAAACAATAACTTAAGGTATTGTTAATTATTTTTGTTCAAAAGAAAGTACAGCTAAATCATAACTTTGCAAACCAAAACCTAGTATGACACCTTTGGCATTTCCAGAAATATAGGATTGATGTCTAAAGCTTTCTCTAGAAAATGTATTTGATATATGAACTTCAATTACAGGCGTTGTTATTGCTTTTACAGCATCTCCTATACCTATGGAGGTATGTGTGTATGCTCCAGCATTTAGAATTATACCATCAAATGAAAAGCCAAATTCCTGAATTTTATCAATCAATTCGCCCTCAATATTACTTTGATAATAAGAAAAGTTAATTGCTGGGAAACGCTCTTTTAATGTGTTAAAATAGTCTTCAAATGTTTGGTTTCCGTAAACTTCAGGTTCGCGTTTTCCTAATAAATTTAAATTTGGACCATTGATAATGCCTATTTTCATAATTCTGATTTTGGTAAAAATAAAAAAACCGTTCTAATTTATAGAACGGTTTTGCAATTTAATTTTAGGTTTGGTTAAAATTTAAAACCAGCTGATAGCTGGACTACTGAATTTTTAACTTCAGCATCTTTAGTTGCTTCGGTTAATCCTAGTACATAGCGACCTTGAATGAATAAATTTTTAGTAACATTTAGGGTCAAACCAGCCGCTGCACCAAATTCAAATGTTTCAGCTTCTTTAAAAGCAACATTTTTTCTTTCACTCAACAAAAAAGAGGCCTGAGGGCCAAGGTCTAAACTAATGCTGTTGTTAAGGCTGAATTTTGCCATTACAGGAATAGAAATATATCCTAATTCATTTTTAAATTCTTCTCCTGCATTTTCATAGGAAGCACCCTGAGTTGAGTATAATAGTTCGGGTTGAATAGCAAATCCATCGGTCAGTTTTATTTCAGCAATTAAACCAGCATGATAACTAGTAATAGCCTCTTTTTTATAATCAACAAGGCTAGTGCCAATATCGCTACCTGACTGATTTGCGTAATTAAAACCTGCTTTCAATCCAAACTTGATGGCTTGTGCTTGCATGTTAGCAGAAACTGCAAACAATACGATTGTTGCTAAAAGTATTCTTTTCATAATTTACATTTTTATAATTATTGTTGTTAGTGATAAAGCACATTACTTAAAAACTATTTTGTTTTAAAATTATTGCTGCTAATCTCAATTTTTAACGTTTCAATAACTGTTCCAAGTAGTGTTTAATTATCCTTTTTTTTTCGTGAGAATTTTGTTTTTTTAACTTTCAAGTAAGCGTTTCATTTTTGAATTGTAATAATACGCTATATTTTTGATTTAAAACAGGTTCTTTTTGCGGTTTAAAACGATGTTAATACTATAGTATTGTTAAAATTTTTCTTACTTAATATTTTGTTTTTTTTAATTTTTTTTACCTCACTAATTTCCGTGATACGGATGTTTATTAAGTTGCTAATTGATAGATATTTATGATTAATGTGTATCTGAATTAGTACAGCAGTTTATCTTCATGTAATATAAAAATCTTATTAAAAATTTTTTTTTAAAATAACGGTTTATATATATTTGATTCATAATTAAACAAAAAAAACAACAAAATGAAAAGAATTATTTTAACAGTTGCGGCTGTATTTGCTTTCGGATTTGCTAATGCACAAGAAGGAAACTTTAAATTAGGTGCTCATGTAGGATTAACAACTGGAGACGCAAAGGATTTCAGTTCTGTAAATTTCGGAGGAGATGTTGCTTACACTTGGAAAGTTGCTGATAAGTTCAGTGCTGGTATTGCTTCAGGTTATACTAATTTCTTAGGTAAAACTTTTGAAATTAACACTGGTGCTGGAGTTGCAGAAATTAAAGCTGAAGATTCTGGATTTATACCAGTTGCTGCAACAGCACAATATTCTCTAACGGATAACTTATTTTTAGGTGCAGATTTAGGATATGGAATTTATTTAGGTGAAGGAGAAGGTAATGGTGGAGTATATTACCAACCAAAATTTGGTTATCAAACTGAAAAAGTAGAAGTATATCTTGGTTACAAAGGAATATCTGTAGAAGGTGGAACTTACTCTTCTGTAAATTTAGGTGTGAATTTCAAATTGTAAATTATATATCTAAGATAGTTAATTAACCTCCTCTTTAAAAGGAGGTTTTTTTATGCTTAAAAAATACGTTCCTTTGTAAGTATGAATTGGGACAGTATTATAAAAAGTTATCAATCGTACTTAAAGATTGAGCGTGGATTGTCAAAGAATACGGTAGAGAATTACTCGTTTGATTTAGAGCGTTTATTGCTTTTTTTATCCCAAAATGAAATTGTTGTTTCTCCTCTAAAAATAACTGACGAAATCATCCAGCAATTTATTTACAGTGTTGCCAAAGAGGTAAATCCGAGATCGCAGGCTCGAATTATTTCGGGTTTAAAAAGCTTTTTTAAATATTTAGTTTTTGAAGATTATCGCGACGATGATCCAATGGAGCTAATTGAAACGCCCAAAACTGGTCGAAAACTTCCTGACACGCTTACGGTTGAAGAAATTGATGGATTAATACAGGCGATTGATTTGTCTTCAAATGAAGGAGAGCGTAATCGTGCCATGCTAGAAACATTGTATGGTTGTGGTTTAAGAGTCTCGGAGTTGGTAACATTAAAGATATCAGATCTGTTTTTTGAAGAAGGCTTTATCAAAATCACGGGTAAAGGAAATAAACAGCGCTTAGTTCCGATAAGTGATGTGACTCAAAAATACATTCTCCTCTATAAAAATACTGTGAGGACCCATCTCTCTATTCAAAAAGGGTTTGATGATACTCTTTTTTTAAATAGAAGAGGAAAACAACTCACACGGGCTATGATTTTCACTATTATAAAAAATTTAGCCGTTACAATTGATCTTAACAAAACCATAAGTCCTCATACACTTAGACATTCATTTGCTACTCATTTACTGGAAAATGGTGCTGATTTACGTGCCATACAACTCATGCTGGGACACGAGTCTATTACAACTACTGAAATTTATGTGCATCTAGACCGTACATTTTTAACACAAGTAATGAATAGTTTTCACCCTAGGAAGTAGAGAATAAACTTCAAAAAAAAATCCAAATTCCAATAAATTAGCATTGGGATTTGGATTTTTTTTATGGAATTAAATATTTTACTTGGCGATATTTACAGCTCTTGTTTCACGAATTACAGTAACTTTTACTTGTCCAGGATAGGTCATTTCAGTTTGAATTTTCTGTGAAATATCAAAAGATAAACTTGCAGCATTTTCATCAGAAACTTTTTCGCTCTCAACAATTACACGAAGCTCTCTACCGGCTTGAATAGCATAAGCATTTTTTACACCATTAAATCCGTAAGCAACTTCTTCAAGGTCTTTTAATCTTTGTATGTATGAGTCTAGTACTTGTCTACGTGCTCCTGGTCTTGCTCCTGAAATAGCGTCACAAACCTGGATTATAGGTGAAAGTAAAGATTTCATTTCGATCTCGTCATGGTGCGCACCAATCGCATTACAAACTTCTTCTTTCTCACCATACTTCTCCGCCCATTGCATTCCTAATAAGGCGTGTGGTAAATCACTTTCAGTATCAGGAACTTTACCAATATCGTGAAGTAATCCAGCTCTTTTAGCTAGTTTTACATTCAATCCTAGTTCCGCTGCCATGATACCACATAGCTTAGAAACTTCTCTCGAGTGTTGTAGTAAATTTTGTCCATAAGAAGAACGGTATTTCATTCTACCCACAACTTTTATCAATTCAGGATGTAAACCATGAATACCAAGATCAATTACAGTACGTTTTCCAACCTCAATAATTTCATCATCGATTTGCTTAGCTGTTTTTGCAACAACTTCTTCAATTCTTGCAGGGTGAATTCTGCCGTCGGTAACCAGTTTATGCAAGGCTAGACGAGCAATTTCTCTACGTACAGGATCAAAACAAGATAGAATAATTGCTTCTGGAGTATCGTCTACAATTATTTCAACACCTGTCGCAGCCTCAAGAGCACGAATGTTTCTACCTTCACGTCCAATGATTCTCCCTTTTACATCATCAGATTCAATATTAAATACCGATACGCAGTTTTCAACAGCCTCTTCAGTACCTACTCTTTGAATCGTGTTAATGATGATTTTCTTAGCTTCTTGTTGTGCAGTAAGTTTAGCTTCTTCAATAGTGTCTTGTATGTGAGACATCGCTTTACTTTTGGCTTCAGCCTTTAGCCCTTCTACAAGTTGGTTTTTTGCTTCTTCTGCAGATAGACCTGAAATTACCTCAAGTTGTTGTAATTGACTTTTGTGTAAACGATCAATCTCTGTTTGTTTTTTCTCTAAATTTTCAATTTTTGAACTGTATTCTTGAGTTTTAGCTTCAAAATCATCATTTACCTTTTTAGCTTTTGATAGTTCATTTGATACTTGAGATTCTTTGTCGCGTATTCTTTTTTCTATTTCAGCTACTTTTTTATCTCGTGCCAGGATTACTTGCTCATGTTCAGATTTTAACTCAATAAATTTTTCTTTTGCTTGAAGGATTTTATCTTTTTTAATATTTTCGGCTTCAAGGTTTGCATCTTTAAGTATGGATGCGGCTTCCTTTTTTGAATTTTTTATGAGGTTTGAAATATTGCTTTTCTCAATTAGTTTGGCTATCCCAAAACCAGCTGCGATACCTATAATTCCTGTAATAACGATCGTTAATATGTTGTCCATGTTTGTTAAAATTTATATATAAAAAAAGCCTACATTAGATTGCTTGTATAAACTCGAAAAGACAAGTTTTGAGCTAACTCGTTGTTCAAGCTTCCAAACTGAATTGGCTTGCTATAGTAACGATGATTTGCTCATTCTAAATTGTTAGTGTTGAGTTTACCAAATATGAACTAATGTAGGCAGTATCTTAGTTTTTGTAAAGAACGTTTATTTGTCGAGATATTGGTCTAAAAGTGCGTTAATTTTTTTAATTCGCTCCATGGTTTCCTCGCCATTTATTTGATTGTCAATTTGTTTTTGTTCTGTTTGCGAAGCAAATTGTAACGCACACATGGCTAAAACATCTTGTTTATCACGCACAGCATAGTTTTCTTCAAATTGCTTAATCATTATATCAATTTTTTTTGAAGCGCTTCTAAGACCTTCTTCTTGTGAAAGATCTACCGTTAAAGGATAGATTCTATCGGCGATTGATATTTTAATTTTTAGCTTTTCGTCCATATTTCTTAATCTGATAGCTGAGCTATACAGTAGTCAATTTCCCGAATTAATGAATTTATTTTTAGCTTTGTATCTCTTTTATTTTCGTCACTGCCTAGTAATGAGTTTGCCATCTTGAGTGTTTCATACTGCATTTTTAGTGCCTCAATCTCTCTTGATTGAGTTTGTATTGTGGTTGCAGACCTTATTAATTTGTTTTTTAAATCTTGATTTTCTTGTTCTAAAATTTTCATTTTGCTGAAAATTTTTAGAACCTTATTTTCAAGAGTATCAATAATTTCTGCAATTGTACTCATTATTTATCCTTTTCATTACATATCTTACAAAGTTACTATTCCTTTTTAATTTTGCAATAATTTATTATTTTTTTTGCATTAAATAAATTAAAGTACTCAATTTCAACGGATTACATTTTTGTTTTTCTCATTTGGATTCCGTTGTTTTTTTTTATCTTAGCCAAAATGTAAATTATGAGATTTTTTGCCCTTTTTGTGTTTTTTTGCAGCTCTATTCAGGCTCAAAATGACTATCCAAAAGATTATTTTCGTTCACCTCTTGACATTCCTATGCAATTGTCTGGGAATTTTGGTGAGTTGAGGCCCAATCATTTTCATGCGGGTTTTGATTTGAAAACACAACAAAAGGAGGGTTTGAAGGTTTATGCCGTAGCTGATGGATATGTGTCTAGAATTAAAATTTCTACTTTTGGTAATGGAAAAACAATATACATTAATCATCCTAATGGGTATACTTCTGTTTATGGGCATTTAAAAACAGCTGAAGGCGCCATTGAATCGTATATTAAAAACACCCACTATAAAGAACAGTCTTTTGAGATTGAAATGTTTTTAAAACCAGAAGAATTGCCAATAAAAAAAGGAGACATTATTGCTTTGTCTGGTAATACAGGAGCTTCTGAAGGTCCGCATTTGCATTTTGAATTTAGAGATACAAAAACAGAATTTGTTATAAATCCACTACTTTTTGGTTTTGATACTTTTTTAAAAGACACTAAAAAGCCACTTGTTACGGGTGTTTATGTCTATCCACTAGATAGTAAAACCACTGTAAATAATGCGAAGCGTCCTGTGTTATTAAATGTTTCTTTACAAAAAGATGGTACCTACTTGTCTGATAAAGTTGTTTCTAATGGCGTTATAGGTTTCGGTATAACGGCTCATGACGTTGATGATGTATCATTTAATAATAATGGTGTTTATAAGGTCCAGACTTTTTTGAACGGCAAACCAAATTTTGGTTATGCATTTAACACCTATTCTTTTAATGACATGAGGTATATCAATGCTTTAATTGATTATTCTCGTTATAAAAAAATGCAACAACGGGTACAAAAACTTTTTATGAAAGCTCCTTATGATTTGCGTTTTATTGAAGTAGATGAAAATAAAGGAGTTTTACAGGTTTCTCCTAACTTAGCCTCATTATATCGAATTGAAGTTTCAGATTATTTTGGTAATAAGAGAACTATTTCTATACCCATACATTATGATTTGTTACCTACAATTATTGGCACTGATCAGCCGCAGTCTAAATATTTTGTAAAAGCGTTAAATGACAGTAATTTTGAACTTGGAAATATGTCAGTTTTTTTTCCTGCAGGCACTTTTTATGAAGATTTCAATATGAATTTTAATGTGGTTAATGATACTTTATTTTTGCATGATGATACTGTTCCAGCTCATTCAAATTTTACAATTACCATTAAAGATGCAAAAAGTACTGAGGAGCAACGTCAAAAAATGTTTATAGGTAAAGTGCAGGGCGGTAAAGTAAGTTACAATTCTACTTACAGAAAGGATAGTGTTTTTTCTACCAAAGTGAAGGTTTTAGGAAATTACAAGTTGTTATCAGACACGGTGGCGCCTACAGTAACGATAGCTAATCCTATTGAAGGCAAATGGATTAATGAGCAAAAGTCTTTACAGCTTACTATAAGTGATGCTTTATCTGGAATTAAAACCTACAACGGATACTTGAATGGGAAATGGGTGCTTTTTGAATATGATAATAAAACCCGCAAAATCACTCATTTTTTAAGAGATGAATATTTACAAGATGGTTCTAATGTTTTAAAAGTTGATGTAACTGATAATATGGGAAATTCAACTACTTTTGAAACGCGTTTTTATAGAGGTCAGAAAAAATAAATCCAAATCAATTGAGTACTACTAAATTCTTTCTTTTTTTATCGATTATTTGTCTTGGTTTTTCTGCAACTGCACAAACGGCAAGGATACGAGGTATTGTTTTGGATGAAAACAAACAACCTTTAGAGAATGTCAATATTACATTTGACGGTTTTAATACTCAGTCTAATGAGAATGGTTTTTATGATGTTAAAGTCCCTGCAAATCAAAAAGTAACAGTTGTTTTTACACACGTTTCTCTTAAAAAAATCACTGTTGTTTTTATGCTTGAGGCTAATGAACAAAAGGAATTTAACCCTGTAATGAACAGCCAGGCAGAGCAAATGGGAGAAGTGGTTGTAATAACGGGCAATAGGAGTGTGGTTCAGGGAATAGTAAATCTAGAACCCGAAATGATTCGAAAAATTCCGGGTGCGAATGCTGGTGTAGAAAACATTTTGAAATCCTTGCCAGGTGTTAATTCCAATAATGAGTTAAGTACCCAATATGCTGTGCGTGGAGGGAATTATGATGAGAATTTAGTTTATGTGAATGAAATTGAAGTCTATCGCCCTTTTTTGATTCGCTCAGGTCAGCAAGAAGGTTTGAGTTTTACCAATACTGATTTGGTTCATAATGTCGATTTCTCTGCTGGAGGATTTCAAGCTAAGTATGGAGACAAACTGTCTTCGGTATTAGATATTACTTATAGAAAGCCAACCACTTTTGGCGCAAGCCTTGAAGCTAGTTTTCTTGGCGGAAGCGTTGCTATTGATGCGGTTTCTAAAGATAAAAAATGGTCAGCTGTAACGGGATTACGCTATAGAAATAATTCACTACTTGTGAACAGTCAGGAAACGCAAACTAATTTTACACCAACGTTTGCTGATATCCAAACCAATATTAATTATCAGGCTTCGTCCAAATGGCAGTGGAGTTTTTTAGGTAACATTTCTCAAAATAAATACCAATATCGTCCTTTATCACGCGTTTCAAATTTTGGAACACTAGACAGCCCTATGGCACTTACGGTTTTTTATGAAGGTCAAGAAAAAGATAAATACGATACGTATTTTGGAGCAATAAAATCAGTATTTAATGTATCGGATAATTTTACTTTAAAATTTATAGGTTCCATCTTTCATACGTTAGAACAAGAGTATTTTGACATATTGGCGCAATATAGACTGGGTGAAGTTGATACTAATATTGGTTCAGAAACTCTAGGTGACGTTTCATTCACAAGAGGTATTGGATCACAGCTAAGTCATGCTAGGAATGATCTTGATGCCTTAATTGTAAATACTGAAATAAAAGGATTTCAGGACTGGAAAAACAGTCAAATAGAATGGGGTGTTAAGTATACTCGTGAATCTATTAGAGACCGAATAATAGAGTGGGAAGTTATTGATTCAGCTGGTTTTGCATTGAATCCGCCAATTTTAAATTTGCCAAAAAACGATCAGCCTTATACTCCTTACACAGGACCGTTGGTTCCATATCAAGATATACGAGCTATAAATTTCAATTCTATAAATCGGTTTTCAGGCTACGGACAATGGAGTTTAAAATCAAATTTAGGAACGAATGAAGTTTGGTATAATGCAGGAATCCGAATGCACAATTGGGAAGTTTCTGGCGCTAGCACATTGGGTAAGTCTCAATTTACAATAAGTCCAAGGGCTCAGTTTGCCATTAAACCAAATTGGGAACAAGATGTTGTTTTTCGGATTTCTGGAGGACTTTATCATCAACCGCCTTTTTATAGAGAGCTCAGGGATGGAGACGGTGTGGTACAACCCAATACAAAAGCGCAACAATCCTTTCATATAGTCTTAGGAAATGACTACAGTTTTAAATTGTGGGATCGTCCTTTTAAGTTACTCTCTGAAGTGTATTACAAATCTATAACTGATGCTAATACCTACACTATTGATAATGTACGCATAAGGTATGCAGCTAATAACAATGCAGTGGCTTACGCCCAAGGTGTAGACGTTCGTTTGAATGGTGAGTTTGTACCTGGAACCGAATCGTGGATCAGTTTTGGGTATTTAAAAACAGAGGAAAACAGCAATGAAAGGGGTTTTATAGCTAGACCCACAGATCAACGCTTAAAGTTTGCGATGCTTTTTCAAGATTACATGCCTAATATTCCAAGTGTAAAATTGTATTTGAACTTAGTCTACAATACAGGATTACCAGGAGGATCACCATCATACGCAGATCCTTATTTGTACCAAAACCGATTGAATGATTACCGCAGGGTTGATGTAGGCTTTTCTAAAGTATTTATTGATAACACCACAAGGAAAAGAAGCTCGGGTTTATTTAAAAATTGTAAAGAATTAGCTCTAGGATTAGAAATTTTTAATCTTTTTAACAATCAAAATGCTATTACAAATACTTGGGTTAGGGATGTATACTCTAAAAATCAATATGCAATACCAAACTACATGACCACTAGAGTTTTTAATGTAAAGTTGACTGCTAAGTTGTAAGGTGCTTTCAATACCCAGTTTCATTCTTTTTATTCGTTAAATTGTACTTGGAATAAGGAAGCTATTTTTAAAAATGATTACATTTGAGTTTTAATATTAGAATGACATGAAAAAAATACAGATCGCCATTATAGGAATTGCTTTGTTGTTTTTAGCCAGTTGTAAAGAGGATGCAGCAACGCCAAAAGTGACTTACGATGCAACTAATAAACCAAAGTCGATTGTAAAGGCAGACTCAACCCAAATACAAATAGCTGATTTGCCTTGGCAAATGGAAGGTACGGATTATTTAATTCACCCTATTGCTGATTTGAGTATTCGTGATCGTGGCGTGAAATCGCGTTATGGTTCATCAAGTGTGAATGATTTGAGTTTTACGATTTCCAATTATGGAGAATATGAAATTACAGGTTTTTTACAAAATATTAAATTCCAAAAAATTGATTCAGACTCCATCACTAAATTAACGGATAAACCCGTTTTGATACAAACAGCAACGTATTTAAAAACGGTTGCAGATAGAACCAAAAACCAAATCATGGTGTACACTATGGTTGATATGGATACCAACAAAGATGGTAAATTAGATGCTAGCGACATAAAATCCTTGCATTTGAGTACTATAAGCGGGGAGCGTCTTACTAAAATCTCGCCTGACTTTGAGGAATTAATAGATTGGAAACTTCTAGCCTCTCGCAATCGTTTGTATTTTAGAACGGTTGAGGATACTAATAAAAACGGTCAATTTGATAAAAATGATTTGGTTCATTATTATTATACTGATTTGACCAGTAAAGAGTGGAAGATTACTACTTATGAGCCAGTTTAATTGGTTTTTCTAAATCAAAATCTCACTTTCTAAATCGGATTTTTCAATAGTGAAGTCAAAGCCGAGTTGTTTTACCAGTTGGATTACCAAGTTTTTATACCAGTTTTCGGATTTTGGGTGAATGTATATTTTTTCAATTAAGGTATTAATGTTAATGTTTATTTTCAAACCTTCATTGATTTTAACTTCGCTTTCGCCAATATCAGTTATGATGCGTACCTCGCCTTCATATTGAAAACTTTTTCTTTTAAATAAAAAAGGAAAAAACAAGTCGTCAAATGGAATGTGCTCTTTTTTATAATCGATATAGTTGACTTCTCCTATGTATTGTTGATACTCTTTTTCTATTTGAAGGGACTGTTGCAAACGTCCAATTGTGGATTGAATAGCAAGCCCTTCGGTGTTTTGAGTAAATATTTGCCACATAGCAAAGGATTCGTATTCATTAATGTGCCAGCTGCTAATGGCTACTTTTTCGCGATGTTTTTTGTAGTAATTTAAAAAATCAGGATTGTCTTGAGATAATTTTTTGATTTCCTCAAAAGTGGGTTCGCTAAAGGTGCCTTCGTACTGATCCTCAAACTTATCTGAGCGCGACATGAATAGCTTTTGCGAAAGCAATAAATCCAGAAATTTAGATAGGTCTAGGTATTTCCATACTACTGTGTGCGGGTCTTGAGGAAGTTTAATCGAGGTGTTATTAACGTACATAGCTACAATTTATAGGAGATGCTTTTATGTAAAGTTCATCATTTTTTTTTACTTATGATTTCAGAACATGTTTTTTTAGCGTTATTTTTTTGCCATTTGCTACTATTAGTTCCATTGTGTCTATTTTTATTTTTTGAGCGTAATTTGAAAATGAAAAGCTCAAGAATAATGTTAAAGCAAAAATTCTTTTCATCATTAAATTTTATTTAGGTTAGATTTTAATTTTTGGATAGACCTTGAAATAAAAATACCGCCTAGAATTCCAGGTAAACTCCAAGCTAACACATCTGGTAAAAAAGTATTGTTGACCACGATAAAAGCTGTAAAAGCTGCAATATAGGCACCTGTCATGCGGCCAATATGATTTTTTAAACCGTATAAGGTATCGATAACTTTACCTGTGTAGGCTTTGTATTCTATGTAACACAATCTTAAACTGGCAGTTCCAAATAATAGAAATACGATACTAAAAACTTGTTTAGCTAGTAAATAACGGATGCCAATGTAGTAAAAAAGCGCTGAGCAGATCAACATGGCAATCGTAAGTATTGCATCGCCAAGTTGCGGTTTCTGACCTAAATGGGCTTTTTTTAACTGAATCATTCTGTATCCGGTAATAGCCAAATAGATCGTAAATACACCTACTATAAAAAGAAATAAATTAGTATGTACATACGCCAAATAAAAGGCACATAAACCGGTGCTGACCATGGCTATGGTGAAAATCAGGCCAATTTTTTTATGAATTTTATCGCCTTTTTTGCGAATTAAAACAACGGTACCCAACATTAAACCAGTAAATCCAGAAAGAATGTGCAGCACTAAGATAATTTTGAATAGCATAACAGACTGTTTTAAATGAAAAAGGTTACGTAAATATATTGCTATCTTACGTAACCTTTAAAAAATGTATACTGAAATGTCTTACCTCAAATCTGAGTTGTCGATTTTAACTACTCAAGCGATTGTAAGCTCACCAGTTTATTGTAAACACCTTGTAGCGCAATCAATTCTTCATGGTTTCCTTGCTCTACAATTTTTCCTTTTTGCATCACCACAATGACATCTGCTTTTTGAATTGTGGATAATCTATGTGCAATAACAATTGAAGTTCTGTTTTGCATCATGTTCTCTAGCGCTACTTGCACAAATTTTTCACTTTCAGTATCCAATGCCGAGGTTGCTTCATCCAAAATCATGATTGGCGGATTTTTCAAAACGGCACGAGCAATAGACAAACGTTGTTTTTGTCCACCGGATAATTTGTTTCCGCTGTCGCCAATGTTGGTGTAAATTCCTTTTGGTAAATCTTTTACAAACTCAAAGGCGTTGGCAATTTTCAAGGCTTCAATTATTTCTTCATCGGTAGCATCTGGTTTTCCTAATGATATATTGGCTTTGATGGTATCATTAAATAAAATACTGTCTTGGGTTACCAATCCCATTAAACTGCGCAGTGATTGTAAGTCAAGATCTTTTATATCCGTTCCATCAATAGAAATAGTGCCTTCGTTTACATCATAAAAACGAGTTAGTAAGTTGGCAATGGTACTTTTTCCGCTACCGGATTGTCCTACCAGCGCAACAGTTTGTCCTTTTTTTACTTCCAACGAAAAGTTCTTTAACACTTTTTCGTCTTCGTATTTGAAGTTGATGTTTGAAATGGTAATGTCAGATTCAAATGTATCTTTTTGGATAGCATTTTCTTTTGAAGTGATTTCGTTTTCAACATCTAAAACTTCAAAAACACGTTCAGCAGCGGCCAATCCGTTTTTCACAGAATAAGATGCTTTTGAAATGGCTTTGGCAGGGGTTAAAATATTGAATGCCAGTGTTAGATAAACGATAAAAGAAGCTCCATCAAGAGTTTTGTCATTTAAAACCAATAGGCCTCCGTAAAAAAGTAAAATAGCTATTGTAGTTACACCAAGAAATTCGCTTAAGGGTGTCGCTAAGTTATTTCGGCTTCCGATGCTGTTGTTCAAATTTAACAAACGGGTTACAGATTCATTAAAGCGACCTTTAAAAGTGGGTTCGGCATTGTAGCTTTTGATCACTTTTAAACCGCCTAAAGTTTCTTCAACCACAGAAATTAAAGAACCACTTTCTTTTTGCGCCTCCATCGATTGGCTTCTTAAATTTTTAGCCAGTTTAGAAATGATATAACCCGAAATAGGCATAAAAATCAATACAAATAATGTCAATTTGGTACTAATGGCAAACATCATTCCCAAAGCGAAAACGATCGTCAAGGGTTCTTTTACAACCAATTCTAAAATGGAGAAAAAAGAGTTTTGAACCTCGTTGACATCACCCAGCATACGCGCCATCATGTCTCCTTTTCTTTTTTCAGAATAGTAGGAAATAGGCAATTCAATAATTTTGGCATACATCGAGCGTCTCAAATCCTTTAAAACACCGTTTTTTAGGTGCATGATGTGATAGGAAGCCAAGTAGTTGAATAAATTCTTAATGAAAAATGTTGTGATGACCATGGCTACAACAAACAATAAAACAACCTCAGTGCTTTCACCATCTGATAAAGAGGATATTTTAAAATTAATGAACTCTGTTACATAATCCTTAAGATTTCCTATTCCAGTGTAAATTGGCTGTTCATATACTTTTTCTGTTTTGCCAAAAAGTACCTGCAATACAGGAAACAAAGTCAGCATTGAAATCGTGCTAAACAAAGCATACAAAATATTATAAATCACATTCCAAATAATATGTGATTGATAGGGTTTTGTAAAAGGTATTAATTTTTTTATATTCGGATCCATTAGTTCAATTGCATTGCAGTAATTATATTGGCGATTTTTTGGTCCAGAATTGCTTCTACTTCTTCAAAATCTTCAACCGCTTCAAGTGTAGTATTTACACTGATATAAAATTTAATTTTTGGTTCGGTACCACTTGGGCGAGCACATATTTTAGAGCCATCTTCCGTATAGTAAATCAATACATTCGATTTTGGAATCGTCATGGCTGATTCAGTACCATCTAATAAGTTTTTAGCAATACTTGACTGGTAATCTTCTACCATAATGACTCTTTCTCCGTTGATTTCTTTCAAAGGATTTTCACGTAAGTCAATCATCATCTGAGTGATTTCTTGTAAACCTTCCATTCCTTTTTTAGTGATGGATACTAAGTGTTCTTTGTAAAAACCGTTGTCGACATACAATTTGATTAATTCTTGATATACGCTACTTCCATTGGCTTTAGCCTGAGCTGCCATTTCGCAAACCAATAGGGTTGCTGCAACAGCATCTTTATCACGTACAGCGTCGCCTACCATGTAACCAAAACTCTCTTCGCCACCACCAATGAACTCTAGCTCTGGAAAGTCTTTGATCATTTTGGCAATCCATTTAAAACCAGTCAAACCTATTTTGCATTCCACGCCATAATTAGTAGCAAGTTCCATCATCATAGGAGTTGATACAATAGTAGAACCTATAAATTGCTTGTCATTAATTTTTCCTGATTTTTTCCATTGCTCTAGTAAAAATGCGGTCATCAAAACCATAGTTTGGTTCCCGTTTAGCAAAGTCATTTTACCGTTGTTATCACGCACAGCAACCCCTAAACGATCACAATCTGGATCTGTACCCACTACAATATCAGCATGGGTTTTATCTGCCAATGCAAGTGCCATGATCAATGCTTCTGGTTCTTCTGGATTCGGAGATTTTACCGTTGGGAAATCGCCATTCGGTTCGCGTTGTTCCTCTACAATATGTACATTGTTATATCCGGCTTGCGCCAAAGTTTCGGGAATGATAGTTATTGAGGTGCCGTGTAATGACGTAAATACAATATTTAAATCGTCTTTTGCTGTTTGCGAAGTGTTAAAACTAGCATTTGCAATAGATGATGCTATGAATGCGGCATCAATAGCAGTATCTACATAATGAATTAAATCCTCATTTGCTGTAAACTGAATTTGATCGTAGGTCAATTTTTCAATCACATCAATAATGCCTTTGTCCTCTGGCGGAACAATTTGACCACCATCTTGCCAGTATACTTTGTATCCATTATATTCTGGTGGGTTGTGCGATGCCGTAAGTACAATACCACATTGGCATCCCAAATGTTTTACCGCAAAAGACAATTCTGGTGTGGGTCTCAATTCCGAAAACAAATATACTTCAATCCCATTTGCCGAAAATACATCAGCAACGATTTTGGCTAGTGTATCACTATCATGACGACAATCGTAAGCAATAACGGCCTTCAAAGGTTGGTTTGGGAACGCAGTATGCAAGTAATTAGACAATCCTTGTGTACTCTTTCCTAGTGTATATTTATTAATGCGATTGTTTCCTACGCCCATTACACCACGCATTCCACCAGTACCAAATTCTAAGTTTTTATAAAAACTTTCCTCTAAATATTTTGGTGAAGTAGTCATCAATTCTTTCACAGCCACTTGTGTAGCGTTATCGAATGTTGGCGTAAGCCACTCATTTACCGCGTCTAGAATGTTTTGTTTGATTTCCATTTGATGTATTTTTTAATTTTTTAGGAGCTATTTCCTGCTATTCGTTACAATCTTTTATTCGCCGCGGCGCATAAAAGGATTTTCACTACTATCAGGGCTAGTAATCATCCCGTTGTAAGGCGTCTATTTTTAAATTACAAGTTTACGATACTCGCAATTTTATAACGCTCTTCATTATTTTTTGTTCTCAAAATGATTTCACCTAGAAATCCTGCTAGAAACAATTGTGTTCCTAAAACCATTGTAGTTAAGGCAATATAAAACCAAGGATTATTGGTCACAAGACTATAACGCATATCATTATACATGTGGTATAATTTTGAAAAACCGATGTAACCAGCAAGCATAAATCCAATAATAAACATCAAGGATCCCATCGCGCCAAAAAGGTGCATGGGTCTTTTTCCAAATCTGGACAAGAACCAAATAGTAATCAAATCTAAGAATCCGTTAATAAAACGTTCCATCCCAAATTTGGTTTCACCATATTTTCGGGCCTGATGTTGTACAACTTTTTCGCCAATTTTGCCAAAACCAGCATTCTTAGCCAATACCGGAATGTATCGGTGCATTTCACCAGAAACTTCGATATTCTTAACTACAATGTTTTTGTATGCTTTTAAGCCGCAATTGAAATCATTCAATTCTACGCCTGATGTTTTTCGAGCCGCCCAATTAAATAGTTTCGACGGAAGGTTTTTAGCCACTACAGAGTCGTAGCGTTTCTTTTTCCAACCCGAAACCAAATCGTATTTACCATTGGTAATCATGTCATACAATCCCGGAATTTCCTCAGGGCTATCTTGCAAGTCAGCATCCATGGTAATGATAACGTCTCCTTGTGCTTTAGCAAAACCAGCATGTAAAGCCTGTGATTTCCCAAAGTTTTTCATAAAACGCACTCCTTTTACATGAGGATTTTCTTTCGAAAAGTCTTCAATCAGTGCCCAAGAATTATCAGTACTACCATCATCCAGAAAAATGATTTCATACGAATAATTGTGGGATTGAACCACTTTGATGATCCATGTATAAAGTTCATGAAGCGATTCCTCTTCGTTTAAAAGCGGAATTAGTATAGATAAATTCATTAATTTTTATTCTTGTGTAGATTTGCTTTTAAAAAATGCTGCTAAAATTAAACCAAAAAGAGAACTAAAAAGTATTGTGAAAATAGACCCTTTTAATAATTCAATAGGTGAATAAGGATCATTTTCCTTCATTTTTGCTATAGCTTCATTGATTGAAGAAGCAGGTGCTCCTAACTTTTGCATCATATTCATTGAATACTTAATGATTAATTCATTCACAGCTTCTTTAGCCGAAGGATCAATGACATTGAAAAGTAAAATATTAAAAAGAACTGAAATTAATATTCCTATTACTATTGCAATGAAATAAGTAGTAAATGCATTTTTAAAAGAAAAAACACCATTTAACTCTTTTTTTGTCTTAACAAGTAAGGCTATACCTAAAATTAAATACGTCAAAATACTTAGTACACCTATCCACCATTCTGTGAATAAATTAAGATCAACAGCATATATTGTTGCTGTGATTAGTGCTGAAACTACTCCTATTATAACTCCAAAAGTTATTCCATTTTTTTTGACAATTTCGTTGATCATTTTAGGTGGTTTTAAAATTAGTCTACAAATATAACAATTCCCAATATATTCAACGTTAAAAAACGTTTTTTGAGTTAACATAAAAAAAGTGAAACAAAGATTTGTTTATTGAAAAAATAGTGTAAATTTGCAGACTCAAAATAAAAGTATAAAAACAAAAAGTTATTAGGAGTTTATACCTTTTCTGTAAAAAGAAAAGCTTCAAAGCAACTTAATAATTAACAAATAAAAAAGATTTACAAGATGAAAAAAGGAATTCACCCAGAAAATTACAGATTAGTAGCCTTCAAAGACATGTCAAATGAAGAAGTTTTTATTACTAAATCTACTGCAGATACTAAAGAAACAATAACTGTTGATGGTGTTGAATACCCAGTTGTAAAAATGGAGATCTCTAGAACATCTCACCCTTTTTACACAGGTAAATCTAAACTTATCGATACTGCAGGACGTATTGATAAATTCAAAACTAAATACGCTAAACACGTTAAATAATTTTAACTTGTTTTCTATAATAGTAAAGCCTTTCTTCATGAAAGGCTTTTTTTATGCTATTTATTTGAAAACTTTGTAACTTTGAAGTCAATATTACAAACATGCAGGTGAAGTTGACACCGATATACTTATAAATAATCCACACTATGAATTACATCCTTTTTGACGGACCTTCAAGAAATGCCTTATTGCCTTTTACATTTACTCGTCCAGTTGCTGATATCTTGATTGGTATTATGACTATTAGACAAAAATGGGAATTGCATCTAGGGTCAACAACCACAACACTTACAGAGGAATATTTATCAGGAAAATATCCAATGGTGGAACTTGAAGTCAATGTAATGATTAACGCATCTTACCTACCTAATGCGGTATTGGCAGAGATGGTAAGCAACTTAGAGCCTAATCAAGCTATTTTTAAAGGAGATGAAGTAATTGCTTTTTACACTACGGAGGAGCAAGAAGAAGTAGATTTTGATACTTATGAGATACTTGAATACACTGACGATTGTTTGACTGTGCACAATCCTTGGGATATTTTTGCTAAAAATGATGCTGCTATTAGAGAAGATTTTGAATTTCTAACCGAAGACAGACAATCACAACCTATACCAAAGAGTGTAAATGTCATTGCACCCGAGAATATTTTTATTGAGGAAGGAGCAAAGTTAGAGTTTGTAACTTTAAATGCTTCTACAGGTCCTATATATATAGGTAAGGATGCAGAAATTATGGAGGGCTCTGTGATTAGAGGTCCATTTGCCTTATGTGAACATGCGAAGGTGAAATTAGCGAGCAAAATTTATGGTGCAACCACTGTTGGACCATATTCTAAAGTAGGTGGGGAAATTAATAATTCAGTTTTATTTGGATATTCTAATAAAGGTCATGACGGATTTTTAGGAAATTCGGTTCTTGGAGAATGGTGTAATATAGGTGCCGATAGTAACAACTCAAATTTGAAAAACAATTATGAGGAAGTGAAATTATGGAGCTATGAAACCGAGGGATTTGTTAAAACGGGACTGCAGTTTTGTGGTTTGATGATGGGCGATCATAGTAAATGTGGTATCAATACGATGTTTAATACCGGAACAGTGATAGGTGTGAGTGCTAATGTTTTTGGAAGTGGTTTTCCGCGCAATTTCGTGCCAAGTTTTTCATGGGGTGGTGCAGCTGGATTTACAACATACATCACTAAAAAAGCTTTTGAAACCGCCCGATTAGTCATGAGCCGCAGAAATATAGAATTTGATGAAAGAGAAGCAGCTATTTTAGAGCATGTTTTTGAGGAAACCAAAAAGTGGAGAAAAGAATAAGATCGTTTTTTATCATCTAGTATTTTAGAATGCTATTGCTGTAAAGATAATTCTGTTTAAGGCCTTTCTTTATAGTAATGGCATTTTTGTTATTAGGATACTCAAAACTTTCTGAGTTGCAAATTGTCTAATTCTGTATTTAAACTATCTTTGCACCTTCAAAAAACGGTTTCAAAAAATATTGAATCCTTCACTCTTTTGAACATTAAACTTTAAACTAAAATAATGATTACAGTAAATGATATTTCAGTGCAATTTGGTGGTACAACGCTTTTTAGTGATGTTTCTTTTGCCATAAATGAAAATGACAAAATTGCCTTGATGGGTAAAAATGGCGCGGGTAAATCTACCTTACTTAAAATTATTGCAGGACAAAGTAAACCTTCAACCGGAAATATTTCGGCACCAAAAGATGCAGTAGTAGCTTATTTGCCGCAGCATTTGTTAACAACTGATGGGGCTACTGTTATGGAGGAGGCTTCAAAAGCTTTTGGAGAAATTTTTTCGATGAAAGCAGAGATAGACGAGATTAATGACCAATTAACCATTCGTACTGATTATGAAAGTGATGCGTACATGAAATTAATCGAAAGAGTTTCAGACTTAAGCGAGAAGTTTTATGCCATTGAAGAAGTGAATTACGAAGCCGAAGTTGAAAAAATATTAACTGGTTTGGGTTTTTTACGTGAGGATTTCACAAGGCAAACATCAGAGTTTTCAGGAGGTTGGAGAATGCGAATTGAGTTAGCTAAAATTCTTTTGAAAAAACCAGACTTGATTTTACTAGATGAGCCTACCAATCATATGGATATTGAGAGTATTCAATGGTTAGAGGATTTTTTGATAAATTCAGCCAAGGCGGTTGTGGTAATTTCACACGATAGAGCGTTTGTAGATAATATTACAAATCGTACTATAGAGGTTACTATGGGTCGTATTTATGATTATAAAGCCAAGTATTCTCATTATTTGGAGCTAAGAAAAGACCGTCGTATGCACCAGCAAAAAGCATACGATGAACAACAACGCATGATTGCTGATAATCGTACTTTTATTGACCGTTTCAAAGGAACGTTCTCTAAAACAGATGCCGTACAATCACGTGTAAAAATGCTCGAAAAATTGGTGATTGTTCAAGTGGATGAGGTAGATACATCGGCTTTAAAGTTAAAATTCCCTCCAGCAGCTCGCTCTGGTCAATATCCCGTTATTGTAAAGGAATTGACCAAATCGTATGGTGATCACGTAGTTTTTAAAGATGCTAGTTTGGTTATTGAAAGAGGTGAAAAAGTAGCTTTTGTAGGTAAAAATGGTGAGGGTAAATCGACTATGATTAAGGCCATTATGAAGGAGATTGGCATTGATGGGGGGAGTTTAGAGATTGGTCATAATGCTCAAATTGGGTATTTTGCTCAAAATCAAGCTTCGTTATTAGATGAAAATGCAACGATATTTGAAACCATAGACGATATTGCCGTAGGTGATGTACGTACTAAAATAAAAGATATTTTGGGCGCCTTTATGTTTCACGGTGACGATGTTACTAAAAAGGTAAAAGTACTTTCAGGTGGTGAAAAAACGCGTCTTGCGATGATTAAATTGTTGCTTGAGCCTGTAAATTTATTAATTCTAGATGAGCCTTCGAATCACTTAGATATGAAAACCAAAGACATTATCAAAGATGCTTTGCGTGATTTTGACGGAACTTTGATTCTAGTGTCACACGATCGTGATTTCCTTGACGGATTAGCAACAAAGGTTTTCGAATTTGGAAACAAACGAGTGGTAGAGCATTTTGAAGATATTACCGGTTTCTTGGCTAATAAGAAAATGGAAAATATGCGTGAAATTGAAAAGTAAAATTTTCGATCTAAAATAGAAAAGCGACTGCAGGAATAATGCAGTCGCTTTTTGTTTATAGTCTAATTCCGGGAGGAAGTAATTCTTTGTATTGCGGAAATTTTTTAAAAAACTGTACAATTCGTGGTAAAATAGGAACTACTTTCCACTTTTGCTCAATGGCATTTTCTAAGATACTTTTTAGAAAATCATTCAAAAAATCTTCATCATTAAATCCTTCTGGTTTGTGAATTTTGGTGAGAAAGATTTTCTTTTCTTGAAAAGAATACTCCACAGCGAGTAAACCTTGTGGGCTATTGGTTTCAAATTGTCTCGAAAATGTATTGTCTTTAATTTCCATAAAAATAAGGATGGTTACTGCTGCATTGGTACTTCAATCAACAGTATTTTAGCTGTACTATTAATTTTAATGTCAATTGCAGTTGTCGTGGTTATTCCGATTGCATCTCTTGCATTCAGAATTTGGTTGTTTATTTCAATTTCACCTTCTATTAAAAACAAGTAAACGCCATTTTTTGGAATCTGAATCGGGTAGTTTACCGCAGTGTTTTTGTCAAAAATACCTAAGTTAAAAAACGTTTTTTGGTGCACCCAAAGCGCGTTGCCATCGTTATGATCCTTTGGTGAAACTACTTTTATGAAAGTGTTTTTATGTTGTTCTAGGTCAAATGATTTTTGGTCATAGCGTGGCGTTACTTCTTCCGTATCCGGAAAAACCCATAATTGTAACGTTTTAGCACGTTCGGTTTTGCTGGCATTCATTTCAGAGTGTTCAACTCCGCTACCAGCACTCATTACTTGTACTTCGCCAAAGCGAATAACACCTTCGTTACCCATACTGTCTTTGTGCATCAAGCCACCTTCGAGGGGAATAGTGATGATTTCCATATTGGCGTGACCGTGCGTGCCAAAACCAGCACCTGCTGCAATGGTATCGTCATTTAGTACACGTAGCATTCCAAATTGTACACGCGCTGGATTAAAATAATTACCAAATGAAAATGAAAAATTAGCTTTTAGCCAGCCAAAGTCGGCTGTGCCTCTTGTATTTGATTTGTAAATTTGAGAAGTCATAATTTATTATTAATATATGATTGCGTGTGTGTGTATTTTCTAAAAAAAAATTAATTTTAAACAAATTTCGGTATAATAATATCGAAAGGTGTTATAAATAAGTTAAAAGCAATTATGAGTAAAATACAAGTTTATTTTATGCCTGGTTTAGCGGCCAGTACAACTATTTTTGAGCGTATAAAACTTCCTGAAACTGATTTTGAAATGCACTACCTGGAGTGGGAAATTCCATTTGATAATGAGACATTGGTAGCGTATGCCAAGAGAATTGCAGATAAAATAGCCCACAAAAATCCAGTTTTGGTAGGAGTTTCTTTTGGAGGTATTTTAGTTCAGGAAATGGCAAAACATATTGCGGCTAACAAAGTTATTATTATTTCCAGTGTCAAGAGTAATACTGAGTTTCCAGTGCGATTAAAATTAGCAAAGTCCACCAAAGCATATAAACTAATACCGATGAACTTGATTTTGAACATAGAAAGTTTAGCTAAATTCTCTTTTGGTGAAAAAGTAAATCAAAGGCTCAAGTTGTATGAGAAATTTTTATCGGTTCGAGATATTCGTTATTTAACCTGGGCAGTAGAGCAAGTTGTGCTTTGGGATAGAGTCACAATCGATGAAAGTGTCATTCACATCCATGGAGATCTAGATGATGTTTTTCCTATAAAAAATATAAAAAAATGTATTGTTGTAAAAGGAGGTACTCACATTATGATTTTAAATAAATACAAATGGTTGAATGAGAAATTACCACTTATAATTACGGATAGATATGAGGTTTAAAACTTTTTGAATAACAGCCAACTTAAAATTTTCTGGTGGTTGTGTTTAAACTTAATTTAGTATTTGTTGTGCGAATCATATCTTCAAAAAGGGAATAACTCATTGCGAATGCTGCGTCCTTGGAAATTTTTATTTTATTTTGATTTTTAATTCGGTTAATGGTTACTACCTTTTTATTTTCGTCTATGTAATAAACGGTAGGTATTCCTAAGGTGTGTTTTAAAGTAGCTACTATTTTAAAATCATTTTGGTAAGCCTCATTAGCGTAGCAAATTTTTATTTTAGAATTAAATTGATTTGCTGTTTTCTTTAAATTTTTCTTTTTGTCCCAAAAGACTATGACTATTTGTAAATTATTACCATATTTATTAGCTAGTGTATTCAAAGCTGGAGCATCTCCTTTGTTGCGCACGCACCAGCTGGCATAAGTTACTAATAAAATTGGTTTGTTTATTTTATGGAGTATTACTTTTTTAGAATTATATCCTTTTATGGTAAAATCATCAAATAGAGTGCCATTTAGTTTGTGTTGGACTAAAGAGTCAAATAACCGCTTGCCCTCTGTGAAGTCTTTATTTTCAAAAGCAATTAAACTTGCTGATCGATAAGGTTTAATATTGCGTTTTACAGCATCAGAAAAATAGACAATACTATCTTGTGCATAGTTGCCTGTGGTAAAGAGGAAAAATAACAGTAAGTATAATTTTCTCCACATATATTTTAATTATTGTTTAAAAGTATGTTAATAACTTTATTAATTTTAATAAAATCGTTCAATTACCAAAAAAACCGATAAAATGTAATGCGCGTAAAAAAACCACTTACATTTGTAAGTGGTTCATAGTTAATTTGTTAAAAAAAAGAGTTACATCTTTTTCATTTGCTCTTTCATTATTACAATTTGCTCTTTCAGCATGTTTTGTTTGTCTAATTTTTTAGCTTCGTTCAATAATGTGGTTGCTTCCAGCTTACGACGGCGCGTCATAGCTACTCCAGCAAGGTTTAATTTGGCTACAGCCAAATCCATATCCATTGATAAACCAAGTTCAATTGCTTTTTTGAAATATTTCTCTGCTTGATTGATATTGGTTTGAGAAAGCATAATTCCGTGTAGATAATTGAAATATCCTTGTTGTTTTTGTACCAATGCTGTTTCTGGATTTTTAATGTATGCTAACCATTTTTTAGCGCCCTCAAAGTCTTGTTTTCTTAATTTTAGAAATGCTAAAAGGATAAATTCATTTTTAAAGTATAAAAATACGGGGATAACACTGATTAGTAAAAGAAAAATTCCGTTACCAATATTACTCTCTGTGAATTGCCAAATGCCAGTAGCTACGATAAGTCCGGCAATAATAAGTTTGATATTTCTGTGAAACATAGTATGTTTAATTTAAGATTACAAATATAGTAAAATGAATTGAAAATAATTTTGCAAAACTACTTGTGAGGAAAAAAAGTCTTTGTATATTTGCACTCGGTTTTCGAATAAACAATTATTCAAATTAGTAGACATATAAATAAGATTTTAAAGATACAAAGCAATGAGCAAAAGAACATTTCAACCATCGAAAAGAAAAAGAAGAAATAAGCACGGATTTATGGACAGAATGGCTTCTGCTAATGGAAGAAAAGTTCTTGCGCGTAGAAGAGCTAAAGGAAGACATAAATTGACTGTTTCTAGTGAACCAAGACACAAAAAATAATGTTTTTATAAACATAATTAAGGCGTTACTTTTTTTAGTATCGCCTTTTTTTATACCTAGTCGTTAAAAAAGGATAGGTTATTTTACACTTAAGTGTCTATTTTTGATACTTTTAATAATTATAAACAACAACAACACAACACTACATAAAATGCCAAAAGATACATCTATAAAATCCGTTTTGATAATAGGTTCTGGTCCTATTGTTATTGGTCAAGCTTGTGAATTTGATTATGCAGGTTCACAATCGGCACGTTCTATTCGTGAAGAAGGAATTGAGGTCATCTTAATCAACTCTAACCCGGCTACTATTATGACTGATCCCTCAATGGCTGATCATGTTTATTTGAAGCCATTGACCACAAAGTCAATCATTGAAATTTTAAAAGCACATCCTCAAATTGATGCGGTTTTACCAACGATGGGAGGACAAACGGCCTTGAATTTATGTCTTGAAGCAGAAGAAAAGGGAATTTGGAAAGATTTTGATGTGAAATTAATTGGTGTAGATGTTAATGCCATTAATATTACTGAGGATAGAGAGCAGTTCAAACAATTGCTTAAAAAAATAAATGTACCATCGGCACCTGCTGAAATATGTACGTCCTACTTAAGAGGAAAAGAAATTGCACAGGAATTTGGTTTTCCATTGGTGATTCGTCCATCGTTTACATTAGGAGGGACAGGAGCAGCAATTGTATACAAAAAAGAAGATTTTGATGAACTTTTAACTAGAGGTTTAGAAGCTTCTCCTATACACGAAGTTTTGATTGACAAAGCTTTGATGGGGTGGAAAGAATATGAATTGGAACTTTTGAGAGACAAAAATGATAATGTCGTTATCATTTGTTCTATCGAAAATATGGACCCGATGGGGATTCACACCGGAGATTCCATTACAGTTGCGCCAGCGATGACTTTATCTGATACAACGTTTCAAAAAATGCGTGATTATGCTATTTTGATGATGCGTAGCATAGGGAACTTTGCGGGTGGATGTAACGTACAATTTGCTGTTTCGCCAGATGAAAAAGAGGATATTGTAGCTATCGAGATCAATCCTCGTGTATCTCGTTCTTCTGCTTTGGCATCAAAAGCAACTGGTTATCCTATTGCAAAAATTGCCTCTAAACTGGCGTTGGGTTACAACTTAGATGAATTGCAAAATCAAATTACTAAATCAACTTCGGCTTTGTTTGAGCCAACTTTGGATTATGTAATTGTAAAAATACCACGTTGGAACTTTGATAAGTTTGAAGGAGCTGACAGAACGTTGGGACTTCAAATGAAATCTGTAGGTGAGGTGATGGGAATTGGGCGTTCGTTTCAAGAAGCGCTTCATAAAGCCACACAATCATTGGAAATCAAAAGAAATGGTTTAGGGGCTGACGGAAAAGGATATACCAACTACGAACAAATTATTGAGAAACTAACTTTTGCAAGTTGGGATCGTGTGTTTGTGATTTATGATGCTATTGCCATGGGAATTCCTTTGAGCCGCATTCATGAAATTACTAAAATTGACATGTGGTTCTTGAAGCAATATGAAGAACTTTACACTTTAGAAAAAGAGATTTCTACTTTTAAAGTTGAAACGTTGCCAAGAGAATTATTGCTTGAAGCCAAACAAAAAGGGTTTGCTGACAGACAAATTGCGCATATGGTAGGTTGTTTAGAAAGCCAAGTTCATGATTTGCGTACCGCTAAAAATATCAACCGTGTATTTAAACTGGTAGATACTTGTGCTGCAGAGTTCAAAGCAAAAACACCGTATTATTATTCGACTTTTGAAGCTGAAATTGAAAAAGTAGATGGTACGCGTTACGTAGACAATGAAAGTATTGTTACCGATAAAAAGAAAATTATTGTTTTGGGCTCAGGGCCAAATCGAATTGGACAAGGTATAGAATTTGATTACTCTTGCGTACACGGAGTACTTGCCGCCAAAGAGTGTGGTTACGAAACCATCATGATCAACTGTAATCCAGAAACGGTTTCAACTGACTTTGATACTGCTGATAAATTGTATTTCGAGCCTGTTTTTTGGGAGCATATTTATGATATTATTCAACACGAAAAACCTGAAGGAGTTATTGTACAGCTGGGTGGTCAAACGGCTTTGAAATTAGCTGAAAAATTATCTAAATACGGAATCAAAATCATAGGAACTAGTTTTGATGCACTAGATTTAGCCGAAGATAGAGGCCGTTTTTCTGAACTTTTGACAGAATTAGCTATTCCGTTTCCACAGTTTGGTATTGCAGAAACTGCTGACGAAGCTGCTGCTCTAGCGGATACGTTAGACTTCCCATTATTGATTCGTCCTTCTTATGTTTTAGGAGGTCAAGGAATGAAAATTGTAATCAACAAGCAAGAACTTGAGGAACACGTCATTAATTTATTGAAAACCATTCCAGGGAATAAATTACTTTTAGATCATTATTTAGATGGTGCGATTGAAGCTGAAGCAGATGCTATTTGCGACGGTGAAAATGTATACATCATAGGGATTATGGAGCATATTGAGCCTTGTGGTGTGCACTCAGGTGACAGTAATGCTACTTTGCCGCCATTCAACTTAGGTGAATTTGTGATGCAACAAATAAAAGATCATACTCAAAAAATTGCATTGGCACTTAAAACCGTTGGATTAATCAATATTCAGTTTGCGATAAAAAATGATATTGTGTACATCATAGAAGCAAATCCAAGAGCCTCTCGTACTGTGCCATTTATTGCAAAAGCCTATGGAGAACCGTATGTGAACTATGCAACAAAAGTTATGTTAGGTCATAGTAAAGTAACTGATTTTGATTTCAATCCGCAGTTGAAAGGATTTGCCATAAAGCAGCCCGTGTTTTCTTTTAGTAAGTTCCACAATGTAAACAAAGCTTTAGGACCCGAAATGAAATCAACAGGGGAAAGCATTTTGTTTATTGATGACTTGAAAGACGATCAATTTTATGAATTGTACTCCAGAAGAAAAATGTATTTGAGTAAATAATACTCAAAATATTGATAATGAAAAAGCCCCAACTGGGGCTTTTTTTGTGGGACTGTGTTTTTGGATTAAGCAATATTTGCCAAATCTGTTGGAAAAGGGCGATAGGCATAATAGTGTAGCACCTCTTCAATGGCAGTGCTTAATGCTTTATTGATAGGCATCATAGTAGTTCCTAAACGTGAATCTATCTGAGAAAGTTGCATATAATAATCTGTAAAAACAGGAATGTAAAGCCCTTTACTTATAGCTTCTTCAGTAGTTTTGTAGTGTTCGTTTTGTCCTTCTTTTATGATTTTGCAAGTCGCTAATCGTAGCTGACCGTATTTGTCTCTTGTGGCTGCATACCCAAAAAGCCTACAGATTAAACCGCGGTATCGGTAATTGCTGCAACGCCCCATAGCTCGATCTACTAAGGTTAGAGGTTGATACAAGTGACAATAAGTATTGGATTTATGTTGTAACGTGTCCAGTGTTTTTTCGGCTTCTCCATTCAAAAATAAATGCAGTGCCCAAGGCAAAAACTCTAATGGCGACGCTTCTATCTCAGGAGTACTGCAACATGCACCACAACCGCTACAACAGTTTAATTGTGATTGGGCCTGAAAGACTATAATTTCCTTTTCAAGACGGTCAAATAATGCTTCTACCAATTGAACCTTGTGTGCTATAGCCATGAGTTTCTTGGTAAGGTAGGCTATTAAAAACCAGTAGAGTCACAATTGGGATTTACTTGTGAGTTGTTATATAATGGGTTCTAGCTGTACTAATTTTTGTTTGGCTTGCTGTTTATTTTTTTGGTAAGCGTAGCAAAGTATTATGAAACACACAATTTTTTAATTCTTAGAATTTGATTCTAATTTCTTCAATAGTTCTGATTTAAAATATACCTTGCCTTCAATAATTGTGATTGAAACTGTTTTTATGTTTGTAATATCTTGTAATGGATTTTTATCTAGAATTATTAGATCAGCAGATTTGCCTGGTTCGATTGTTCCCCAATTTTTGGTTTCACCAAAGAAGGATGCAGGTGTTGAAGTGGCCGATTTTAAAATAGTAAAGGTATCAATTCCAGCATTTGACCAATTTACCATTTCATCGTGCATATTAAATCCGTTCATTTGAAAGGTCCCTGTAGGGTCACTACCTAGTAACAAAAGGCATTTGTTATCAATGAGTTGTTTTAGAATTTTTTGTTTGTATTGAAATTGAGGTTTGTATTTTTCTGTAGCTTGTATGATTTGGTCATGTCCTGTTGCAGAAACGTAATCGTTTAATTCTTTTTCCCATTTTTCGAGATACGTTTTAGGTGCATTAAAGTATACCAGTCTATTTTTATAGTCATTCGGATAACTAAGTTTTGCTGACATAATATCCCAATCTAGGGTAGGGCAGTTGTAAACGCTATATTTTTTGGTTAATAGAATAGCATTTGCTAGAGTACTTTGTTCATTAATTTTTTCGTAGCCAGCAAGATGTTCAATGCTTTTGTAGCCGGATTGCAGTACTTTTTCAAGTGCAACTTCCTTTGGATAGTGTCCACAAACGATAACAGAATTTTTATTGGCCGATTTCATCAAGTTGTCAAAAACTTCTTCATTAGCTATGCTAAAAACTTTTATGAAATTAAGATTATTCTTTTTTATTGCAACCATCAAGCTGTCAAATTGCGGTTCTGTATACTTATCCTCACGGGTTATAATATGACTGTAATGTATTTTAGGACTTACTATCTTTGAATTGGTTTCAATTTTATTTTTTAGTAGGAGTTGTGGTGTTTTAGTATTCATAATTCTAATGTGAGTTACTCCTGCGGCAATATTTTCCAAAAGATAATTCTCTACATCCTTTTCTGTAGGGACATGGCTGTGCATTTCAGCTAAGCCTGGCATCAAGAACTTGTTGTAACCCTCAATTACTTCAAGGTTTGATTTTTTTGACATTTTATTGTAATCATCAATCTTTACAATTTTACCATTTTCAATTAAAACGCTTTTTCTTTCAGTAATATTTGGACTGGTCATTGTTATTATATTAATGTCTTTTATGATCAATCCTTTGGATTCTTGCGTCATTCCATTAATACTCCATAAAACAGCAAAGAGAGATAGTATTTTTAGTTTCATTTTTGATTTAATTCTTTTTATTTGTTTAGAATTCAAGTTATTGATGCGTTCAGTTGAATATTTTAAGCACTTATCTTTATAGACCAAAACAAAAATTCCCAAAGATAATTTGGGAATTTTATCTTGTATGTCATTATTTCTTCTTTAATTCTTTCTTGAAAAAATCAATGGTTCTGGTCCAAGATAAAGTAGCGGCTTTTTCATCGTATCTTGGTGTGGTATTGTTGTGAAAACCATGGTTAACACCATCGTAAAAATAGGCTACATGTTGTACGTTGTTCTTTTTTAAGATGGTTTCATAAGCAGGCCAACCTTCGTTCACACGGGTATCTAAGCCAGCGTATTGGGCTAGGATAGGAGTTTTAATCATTTCGGCTTCAGCAGTTGTGGGTTGCCCTCCATAATAAGGTACTGCGGCATCAAGTTCTGGTATTTTTACGGCCATCATATTCGCAATCCAACCTCCAAAACAAAACCCAACAACTCCTATATGTCCGTTGCAATCTTTGTGCGATTTTAAAAAATGGTAAGCAGCAATAAAATCTTCGAGCATTTCTTCGCGCGTACGTTTCTTTTGAAGTTCGCGTCCTGCATCATCATTACCAGGATAGCCACCTAATGGAGATAAAGCATCTGGCGCTAGCGTAATAAATCCTTCAACTGCTCCTCTACGGCCTACATCTTCAATGTACGGATTAAGACCTCGGTTTTCATGTACTATAATAATTCCTGGTAATTTCTTTTTTGTTCCTGTAGGTTGAGATAAAAGTCCTTTTATTGGTCCGCCACCTTTGTCTGAATTGTAAGTAATAAATCCCGATTTTATTCTGGGGTCTTCGGGTTGTATCAAAATTGAATCTACATAATTTGGGGACATAAAGCTCAATAATGAAGGAAGCGTTAAGGTACCAACAGCAAATAAAGATAGTTTTTCTACAAATCCGCGACGGTCAATTTTGTTGTGCGCATAATCGTCATACAAGTCAAATATTTCTTGACTGATATCTTCTTTGGTTATTTTTTTCATAGTTTTTTTTAGTTGGTACTAATTTATAAAAAAAGTGGGAACGAATTACTTTTAAAAATGGTAGTTTATCATGAGATTGACAACGTTTTATAGTATGTGTTAACGTACTTGTTTTTATATTTATATTTTTGTTGTTTCAATCAAGCATTTAAGGAGGCCATTCTAATGGTGTTTTTGTCATTTTATAACTAAAAGCTATGAATCCAAAAGGGGAATCACAACAGAATACAGGTTTTGGTACGAATGCCAATAACTATGGAGGCCGATTTATAAATAAAGATGGCACTGCAAATGTGGTAAAAAGCGGAATGTTTTTCTGGAGTAGAATCAGTTGGTATCATACCATGATTGATATGCCACGTTGGCGGTTTCTCTCTATACTTTTATTGTTCTATATTGCAATGAATCTTATTTTTGCGCTTTTGTATTACGCTATAGGAATAGAACACTTAAATGGGATAGATGCTGGGGGTTCTGATTGGGGGAAATTTGGTCAAGCGTATTTTTTTAGTGCTCAAACCTTTACCACTGTGGGGTATGGTCACATCAGTCCGGAGGGTTTTTTAAGTAGTTTATTAGCTGCAGCCGAAGCCTTGATTGGATTACTTAGTTTTGCCATTGCAACAGGTTTATTTTTTGGAAGATTTAGTAAACCCACCGCTTTTCTTAAGTTTTCTCATAATGCTATCATTGCACCGTATAAAGAAGGTACGGGTTTGATGATGCGAGTAACCCCTTTTAAAAACACCAATCTTACTGATGCTTTTGCTAAGGTCACCATTAGAATGAGCATAAAAGAAAATGGGGTTTATATCAATAAATTTTTTGCATTAGACCTAGAATTAGAAAGAATAAATGTACTCACTTTAAGCTGGACACTCGTTCATCCTATTACAGAGAGCAGTCCACTATATGGATTTACCGAAGAGGATTTCAAATCTACCAACGGAGAAATTATTGTATTCTTAACCGCCTTTGACGATATGTTTAGCAATACAGTTGCCACAAGAACATCATATACATTTAACGAATTAATTTATGGTGCTAAGTTTGAACCTATGTACACTAGAAACGAAGATAATTCTAAGACAATTCTGCATTTAGACCTTTTGAATACAATAAAACGGGTGAGTTTGAAGTAAATACAACTGTTTTTACTTGTTTTGGTGTATTTAGTACCATTTATAATAAAATTTATTTTACATTTGTTCAATAAATATTAAAAAACGATGAACAATGTAAAAAATGTATTCAGTATCAAGGATCTTGAAAACCTTTCGGGGATCAAAGCTCACACGATACGAATTTGGGAGAAACGTTACGATATTCTTCAGCCCATGCGTACAGATACTAACATTCGTTTGTATGATTTGGCTAGTTTACAAAAACTTTTAAACATAACCTTGCTCCATGATTATGGATACAAGATATCAAAAATTGCAACCTATCCTCAGGAAAAAATTCCTTCGCTTGTACGTGAAATAATTTCGAGTAAAACTGCAAAAAGTCACGCCATCAGTGAGTTTAAGATGGCTATGATGAACTTTGATCAAGAGTTATTTTTTAACACATACAATTGGTTAATAGCTGAGAAATCATTTAAAGAGATTTTTCATCAAGTTTTTATTCCATTGATGAATGAATTAGGACTTTTGTGGCAATCCGATACAATTACACCTGCTCACGAGCATTTTATTAGTTATTTAATCAAACAAAAATTACTAATTAATACAGAGAAACTTCAAGTTTTAAAGCAAACCAAGAACGATAAAGTTTTTGTTTTGTCTTTGCCTATGAACGAGATTCATGAACTAGGTTTGATGTACTTAAACTATGAAGTGTTATTACACGGATACAAAACGATTTATCTGGGTGAAAGTATGCCTATTGAAAACCTAAAAGACTTAAAAAAACACTTTAACTCTATTGTATATGTTTCTTACATGACGGTTCAGCCAGAACGAGATATTCTGGATAATTATATCCAGAAGATGTCAGAAGAATTATTAGATGACACCACAGAATTATGGTATATTGGGCGCATGGTTGAGTTTATAAAAAAGGACGAACTTCCAGAGCAAATAACAATTTTTAATTCTATTTCAGAATTAATTGATTGGATTTAATATTTTGTTTAAACAATTTGTATATTTGCTAGACAAATGAAAGATATAAAAAAAATAACAATAATAGGATCAGGCTTCTCTGCTTTGGCTGCTGCTTCCTATTTAGCTCAAAGTGGCCATGATGTAACCGTTTATGAAAAAAACGATTCTTTAGGTGGTAGAGCAAGACAACTCAAAATAGACGGTTTTACGTTTGATATGGGGCCTAGTTGGTACTGGATGCCAGATGTTTTTGAGCGATTTTTTGCTGATTTTGGTAAAAAAACTACTGATTATTATGAGTTGATTAAACTAGCACCAGCCTACAGAGTGTACTACGGAATCAATGATTTTATTACTATTGCTGATAATTTAGATGAAATTGTTGCTACTTTCGAGTCCATCGAAAATGGTAGTGGTGCAAAGCTGCAAAAATTTATGGCTCGTGCCAAAAGCAACTATGATATCGCTATTAAAGATTTAGTTTATCGTCCAGGAGTTTCGGCTTTAGAATTAATTACCACCGAAACGGCGCTGAAAGTGGGAGAATTTTTCAGTAACATAAGTAGAGATGTACGTAAGAAATTTAAAAACGAAAGGCTAATCCAGATTTTAGAGTTTCCTGTTTTGTTCCTTGGTGCAAAACCATCTGATACGCCTTCTTTTTATAGTTTTATGAATTTTGCTGATTTCGGATTGGGAACTTGGCATCCAAAAACAGGAATGTTTGATGTGGTGAGAGCCATGGTAAATCTTGCAAAAGAACAAGGAGTACAATTTGTAACCAATGCGGGAGCTGACAAAATAATTGTTGAAAACGGAACAGCAGTTGCCCTTCAAATAAATGGAGAGCGCGTGGCATCTGATTTAATTTTGAGTGGTGCTGATTACCACCACACAGAAACATTATTAGATCAAAAATACCGAGCGTATTCAGAGAAATATTGGGATAGTAAAGTTTTTGCTCCATCATCATTATTGTTTTATGTAGGATTTAATAAAAAATTAGAAAACATAGCACACCATGCTTTGTTTTTTGATGTTGATTTTTATCAGCACGCTAAGGATATTTATGATGAACCTCAATGGCCGAAAGAGCCTTTGTTTTATGCAAATTTCCCATCTGTAACAGATGCAACTGCTGCACCTGAAGGTATGGAGTCTGGATTTTTTCTTGTACCTTTAGCACCAGGGATAAATGATACTGAGGCGTTAAGAGAAGAATATTTTGAAATAATCATCAAGCGTTTTGAAACCCTAACACAGCAAAATGTTAGAGAAAGTATTATTTTTAAAGAGTCTTTTTGTAAAAATGATTTTGTTTCAGAGTATAATTCATACAAAGGAAATGCGTACGGCATGGCAAATACGCTCTTGCAAACAGCGTTTTTGAGACCGAAGTTGAAAAGTAAAAAGGTTAAAAATTTATATTTTACAGGCCAGTTGACCGTTCCTGGACCAGGTGTTCCGCCCGCATTAATTTCTGGAAAATTAGTGTCGGAATTAATTAATAAGCAATTTTCAGAACAATAGTATGAAGCAATTATTTGACGACGTATCTTTCAAATGTAGCAAGTTAGTTACCAAAAATTATAGCACCTCGTTCTCACTAGCGGTGTACATGCTGTCACCAAGCATTAGGGACGCCATTTATAGCATTTATGGTTTTGTGCGTTTTGCAGATGAAATTGTAGATACCTTTCATGGTTTTGACAAGGAAAGTTTAATCACAGAGTTTGAAGACGAATACTATAAAGCCTTTGATCGTGGTATAAGTCTGAATCCCATCTTGAATTCATTTCAACAAACCGTAAAGCAATATAATATTACTGACGATTTAATTCAGGCCTTTTTACGTAGCATGAAATTAGACTTAATCAAATCTGATTATGATAGTAAAGAAGAATATGATGCATATATATACGGATCAGCAGATGTAGTAGGACTGATGTGCCTCAAAGTGTTTGTAGCCGGAGATAACGAGCGTTATGATCAACTCAAGGATGAAGCCATGAGATTAGGATCGGCTTTCCAAAAAGTGAATTTCTTACGGGACTTAAAAGATGATAACTTGGTATTGAACCGAAATTATTTTCCAGGAGTAGACCTAAATTCATTTGACGAAAAGGCAAAAACAGCCATCATTACTGAAATCGAAGAAGATTTTAGAGTGGCTTACGAAGGGATTGTGAAATTGCCAATCGAAGCTAAGTTTGGTGTTTACACCGCATTTGTTTACTACAAAAAATTATTAAAAAAACTTGAAAATACGCCGTATCATGAAATTGGTAGCGCTCGTATTAGGGTTTCTAACTACACCAAAGCAGGTTTACTAGCCAAATCTTTTGTGTCTTATAAATTAAAACTAGTATAATTTCATCATTAATAAAAATTGTTACACTTAAATACATAATAAAATGATATTTTTTTTGATTTTTCTTGGTACTTTTTTAACCATGGAGGGGATTACTTGGTGTACCCATAAGTATGTAATGCACGGTTCCATGTGGTATTTTCATGCAGATCATCATCAGCCAAAATACGCAAACATCTTTGAGAGAAACGACATCTTTTTTGTGATTTTTGCAGCGCCAAGCATTGCTCTTTTTTACTACGGAGTTGAAGGCGGTTTGAATTATAGATTTTTCATAGGTCTAGGCATTATGTTTTATGGTTTGTGTTATTTTTTAATCCATGATGTCCTTATTCATCAGCGTTTTAAGTGGTTCAAACACACTAATAATAAGTATTTAATAGGTTTGCGTAAAGCACACAAAGTACACCACAAGCATTTAGGTAAAGAACACGGAGAGTGTTTTGGGATGCTGTTTGTACCCTTCAAATACTACAAAATCTAATTAAAATCGTTGGGGCGTGACCTCGCTTCCACTAGCGTTACAGCGGGGTCGGGCTATCCGTTCCCGCTTTTTTTTGGCTTGACAAAAAAAGTCAACCCAAAAAAAGAGCTCCACTACTATCCCTCACGCGCAAAAAAAACACCAATTTCTTTTACAAAGCCATTATGAAAATATACAAACAAGAAACCGTTCAGCATGTCAATGCACCTGTTGCTGAATGTTGGACTTTTTTTTCGAACCCAAAAAACCTTCAAAAAATTACACCCGAAGGAATGGGTTTTCAAATCACTGATTTTGATCAAAAATCAATGTATCCCGGACAAGTTATACAATATAGAGTGACACCACTTTTTGGCATCACCTTATCTTGGATGACGATTATTACTCAAGTTAAAGAAAACAGCTATTTCATAGACGAACAGCGTTTTGGACCTTACAGCTTTTGGCACCACAAACATTTCTTTGAAGAAACCCCTACAGGAACAAAAATGACTGATGTGGTGCATTATGGCTTGCCATTAGGCATTTTAGGTCGCATCATGAACGCATTAGTAGTGAAAAATAAATTAAAATCAATTTTTGAATACCGTGTAACAAAGGTTGATGAAATTTTTAATTCAAAATAATGAGCAAGCAACAAGTATCTCTCTTTTGGTTTAGACGGGATTTAAGACTAGACGATAACGCAGGTTTATTTCAGGCCTTACAGTCAAGCAAAGTTGTAATTCCGTTGTTTATTTTTGATGATGCCATACTGGATAAACTGCCAGTAAATGATGCAAGGGTCAACTTTATACATCAATCATTAAGTACCATTCAGGATGCATTAGCGCAAATAGGGAGTTCACTTCTTGTAAAAAAAGGACAAACTCATGTCGTTTGGAAATCGCTATTAGAAGAATACGATATTCAAAATGTTTTTTATAACAAAGATTATGAGCCGTATGCACTAGAGCGTGATGCCGCCATTTGTGAGTTGCTTGAACAAAGTAACGTAAAAGCACAAGCTTTTAAAGACCAAGTAATTTTCGAAGAAAAAGAAATCACAAAAGCTGATGGGTTGCCTTATACCGTATACACACCCTTTAAAAATAAATGGTTAGAAAAATACAAAACGATGGCGCCTGTTGTGGAGTATGATACAGAATCATTATATGCTAATTTTCATAAGAATTCCTATGCAATGCCTACACTGGAAGAAATAGGTTTTGAAAAAAGCGCTATCAGTGTTAAGCCACACAATCTCAAGTTTATATCAAATTATCAGGATACAAGAGATTTTCCAGCTATGGATAAAACTTCTTATCTATCTCCTCATTTGCGTTTCGGGACAGTAAGTGTGCGCAAATTAGTCAATTGGGCTTTTCATAAAAATGATGTTTTTTTAAGCGAATTGATTTGGAGAGAATTTTTTATGCAAATTCTTTACAGTTTTCCAAAAGTGGTCAATCGTAATTTTAAAGCGGCCTACGACGGAATAGAATGGCGCAATGACGAAGCCGATTTTAAGCGTTGGTGCGAAGGAAAAACAGGTTATCCTATGGTTGATGCAGGGATGCGTCAGCTTAATGAGACCGGCTACATGCACAATAGAGTCCGTATGGTTGTAGCTAGTTTTTTATGCAAACATTTATTAATTGAATGGCAATGGGGCGAAGCCTATTTTGCACAAAAATTATTAGACTATGATATGTCTGCAAATGTAGGCAACTGGCAATGGGCTGCTGGAACTGGTTGTGATGCAGCGCCATATTTTAGAGTTTTTAATCCAGATATTCAACAAAAAAAGTTTGATGAAAAAGGAGCTTACATTAGAAAATGGATTAAAGAATTTGATTTAGGATACGGAAAACCTATGGTAGAGCACGCTATGGCTAGAGATAGAGCTATTGCTACGTATAAAGCAGGAATTTTAAAATAGTTTACATTTCCCAATACATGTTTAAAAGTTTTAAACGCGTATTGGGTTTTGAGTTTTAAACAGAATTAGTAAATTAATTTTTGAAGCATTCCTTTGAATATAAATCCATGAAAAGGAACAACGCTGTACCAATACAATTTACCCCATATTCCATCAGGTCTAAAAGTTGCCGATTGATATAAGGTATTTCCAATTATTTTAAACTCGAGCCAAGCTTCACCTGGAAGTTTCATTTCGGCAAATAAGATAAGTTTTCCTTCTTCTTTATTGGCATACAAAACCCTCCAAAAATCAAGAGCATCACCAGCATGAATATCATGTCTGTTGGTTCGTCCACGTCTGGAACCTACACCACCATATAATTTATCAATAAAACCTCGTAAATCCCAGAGCCAATCTCCATAATACCAACCCGTTTCACCTCCTATGGACCAAATTCTACTGATGGTAAATTCCCGGTCAATGATTTCCATTTTTCTGCGGTCAATAAAGCAGTCTTTTTTGGGTACTTTTAAATAATTAGAAAGATTGGTGTTGAAACGCCCACTAATCATAGAATCTTTCCAGCTGGAAGCCACCTTATCTTCGTCCACTTTTATCAAAGCTCGTTTTAATGCCTGTTGGTACGTCATAGGTTTTACTTGCACAATGTCATTAATTCTATTGTCATTGCATACCACTTCCACTTTCATACTGCTTACCAGTGCCGATGCCAATCTATAGGATGTTGAAGTTACAAAATACAACCAATAGGAGGAAAGCTTAGGGGTCATTACGGGTACTGTGAAAATCCATCTTTTTAAATTTTTGGCTGCAGCAAAACCTAAAAGCATCTCTTTATACGTTAAAATATCAGGCCCACCAATATCAAAACTTTGATCAAACGTTTTTGGATTCAATAAGGATCGCATTAAAATATCCAACACATCAGTGATGGCTATGGGTTGGCATCTTGTATTGAGCCATTTTGGGGTGATCATTATAGGTAGTTTATTCACTAAATCCCTGATAATATCAAATGAGGCGCTACCAGATCCTACAATAATTCCAGCGCGTAGGGTAGTGGTAGCAAAAGTTCCATTAGTTAAAATATCTTCTACTTTTTTTCGGGAAGAAAGGTGTTTTGACAAGGCTTGGTCGTTTACAATACCACTTAAATAAATTACTTGCTGTACGCTAGTTTGGTTCAACTTGGAAACAAAGTTTTTCGCTGATAAACTTTCTAATTCGTCATAGTTTGTAGCAGATCCTGACATGGAGTGTATCAAATAATACGCTACATCTATTGCATTCGGAATATTTTGAACCGATAGTTCGTCTAAAAAATCAACCTCAATTACTGTAATTTTACTTTGAAATTCAATAGGGCAATAAAACCTATTCTTATCTCGTACACAACATATTACTTCATGACCTTGTTCTACTAATAAGGGTAAAAGTCTTTTTCCTATGTATCCTGTGGCACCAGTTAAGAGAATTTTCATGGCTTTATAAATTAGGTTAACAAAAAAAGGAAACTACGCAATATTTAAATCTTGTAATTTCCTTTTGTGAATTTATGGTAGGATTATAATTTTTATCTAAAGATACAATTAACTTAGTTTATTAGATACCAAACTGATAAACTCTTTTCTGGTTTTGTCTTTTTCAAAAGCACCTGTAAAAGAAGAAGTAGTTGTTACAGAATTTTGTTTTTGAATCCCACGCATTTGCATACACATATGTTGTGCTTCAATCACTACGGCAACTCCTAGCGGATTTAAAGCCTCTTGAATACAGTTTTTAATTTGGTCCGTCAATCGTTCTTGTACTTGCATTCTTCGAGCAAAAGCATCAACAACTCTTGGTATTTTACTCAAACCTACAATTTTACCATTTGGAATATAAGCAACGTGTGCTTTTCCAAAAAACGGAAGCATGTGATGTTCACACATGGAGTACACTTCAATATCTTTTACAACAATCATTTGCTGGTGATCTTCAGTAAACATAGCAGATTTTAGAATTTCTAAAGGATCTAAGCCGTACCCATGTGTTAAATATTGCATTGCTTTTGCAACGCGTTCAGGTGTTTTTTCTAGACCTTCGCGAGTCACATCCTCACCTAAATTTTCGATTATTACTTTATAATTATCCGCTAATGCGTTTGTTATTTCGGTATCGTACTGTTCAATTTTTTCGTAACTTTTCATTTCTTTGATCATTCTATTCTGGGTTTCAATTTTTATTTTGGGTGAATTATTTTTATATTTTAAAAGATACGATGCCGTAATCCATTTCGAATATCTGTCCGGATATGGATTTAGCGTTCTCTGAAATCAAGAAGTTAGCCATATTCGCAACTTCTTCTGGCTTTAAATACCCTTTCATCGGGTGGCGTTCTACCATATTTTCCTTCATACGATCGTTTCTTAATATTCCCGCTGCTAAAGTCGTTTCGGTAATTGTAGGCGCAATAGCATTGATTCTAATCACAGATGCTAATTCAGCTCCTAATGATTTTACAAGCCCTTCAATTCCTGCTTTGGCGGTAGCAATACTCGCATGGAACGGCATTCCTAGTTTTACAGCAACCGTACTGAATAAAACGATCGACGGATTAGTTCCTTTTCGTAAAGCGGCTAAGTATTTTTGAATAGCTTTTACTGCCCCTATTACGTTTATTTCAAAATCATTTCTAAAATCGTCAATACTTAAACTTCCTATTGGTTTTAGATTTATAGAACCAGGACAATAGATTAAAGTATCCACGTTTTCTATATCAGGTAAAGCATCTTGTAGAACATTTATTGAAAAGTGTCTCAAGTTGGGGTGTGTGATTTCAGGCTCGTTTCTACTTATATTGTACACGATATTGCTTTCTAATTGTTGTAATAGTATAGCACTACCAATACCTTTGCTTCCCCCAATGATTACTATGTTTTTCATGTGTAATATCAATCAGTTATTAAAATTTATTTTTGTAGTTGTATGTAAATTATCGTTTTGAAATCTTATTGTTGTTGATTTGTCTTTGCATGGTGCATTTAAATCGTCCTTCTCTAAAATCTCTTAATTTTTCATGCTTCGTTTTTCTACCTTGCACTCTTTCACGCCACATTTTAAAACTTGATGGTTTCATTTCGGCGCGCATCAAGTTGATTACTTCTTGTTCTTTGAGTCCAAATTGCAATAAAATAGCGTCAAACGTAGTTCGGTCTTCCCAAGCCATTTCTATAACGCGGTCTTTTTCTAAATCAGTAAGTTCTTTTTTTACAGTCACGATAGAATATTTTTGTTATTATTTTTTAGTCTAGGATTCACTTTCGCCTATATCGGCCATAGTATGTAATTTTAGGATACGATAACTTTCTTCTTTTACAAGCGGATTTTTTTTCATTTTCCATAAAAAATCACTCGCAAATTTCCTAGTCCTTTCCATATTGACAATTGGTTTTGGATAATCTACACCAACTTCAAAATCATTAAACTTTTGGTCTAAATAGGTCATTTTATAAGGTTCATGGATAAAGCTGCGCGGAATATTTTGCAACTCAGGAACCCATTTTCGTATAAACTCTCCCTCTGGATCATGTTCATAACTGTTTTTTATAGGATTGTAAATGCGAAGCATGTTTATACCTGTTTCTCCTGCTTGCATTTGCAATTGCGGAAAATGAATTCCCGGCTCAAAGTCCAAAAACATTTGGGATAAATGATGGGTAGCTTCCTGCCATGGTTGCCATAAATTATGTGTAAAAAAGGACACTAACATGGCACGCATTCTAAAATTTAGATATCCAGTTTCATTTAAACATCTCATGCAGGCATCAATAAGTGGGAATCCAGTGTTACCTGTTTTCCACGCTTCTATATAGTTCAAATTCACCTTTTTTTGTAAAGAATGAAAGCCTTTATTTACACTCTCAAACTCCATGATTTCCTCCATTTCAAATTTTTGAATAAAATGGGCTTGCCATGTTAGCCTAGAAACAAAGGAGTCAATTTGTTTGGGATCACTACAATTTAATCTAAAAGTAGCTGCTTTTTGCAATACTTCGCGAGTGGATAAATTTCCCCAAGCAATATATGGAGAAAGTCTACTACAGCTTTTTCTAGCCAATAAAGGTTTAGAAATATGCGAACTGTAGTTGAAATAACGTTCAGTAAAAAAGGTTTCTAGATATTTACGCCCCATTGTTGTACCTCCTTTTTGAAAAATGGTATCGGGTACAGTTTCTAGATTCTGTTTTTCTAATGTTTTTTCTATTTCGTTAATCTCCTCAGCTGAGATGTATTTATTCGGATCAAAATCAAAATGTAGTAACGGTGAATTCATATACTGCTCCCAGTCTTGTACCCAGTTGGAACGATTCTTTAAAGCTCTAAAAATACCATTATTGATATTTTCTTGCCATTGAATAAAGTTGTTTTTACAATATCTCTTGAACGTTTTATCTCGTTCATAGGTTATTTTAATTCCTGTTTCTTGGTGTGAATAGACGGTTATTATTTTATAATTTTCTTCAAGAAAATTGAATACTTGAATCACCTCAGATGAAACTGCTAATATTTTTGTGTTAGATTTTTCTAATTGCTTGTTTAAATCTACTATAGATTGTTTGATAAAATTCCAATGTCTTGTACTGTAATGAGTATCATTTTCTAATGATTTTTCAAATACATATAACAACAAAGTAGGTATTCCCGTTTTTGTTGCATTGAAAATAGCTTCGTTATCTTGCAAACGAAGGTCTCTTTTCAACCAGACTACATTGATATTTTTTTTATTGGTATTCATTTATATTAGAATAGTTTATTTTGCAACCATAAATTTTGAAACTTGGATTGTCCGTCATAATTAGACGCTTGTAACTTAATGTTGAATTTGCGATCTCTAGGATCATTGCCCACTCCAGAAACATACATCCAGTTACCATAATTGCTGTGGACATCATAATCAAGCAAAAGAGACTCAAAATAAGCAGCACCAATACGCCAGTCCAGTAACAAGTCTTTAGCAAAGTACGAAGCTACATTTTGCCTACCTCTATTACTCATCCAGCCCGTTTCCTTTAGTTCAATCATATTTGCATTTACAAATGGTTCTTCGGTAGTTCCATTTATCCATTTAGTAATTGCATATTTATTATTTTTCCAATCGTAATCTCTATGTAAAATGCCGCCTATTTTAAAGATGCTATCTCCGTTTTTTAAGGAAATATATTTGAAATAGTCTCTCCAAATCAACTCAAAAATTAACCAGTATGTAGATTCGTTTTTTTCTACCTCTTTTTCATATTGCAAGATTTCCCAATAAATAGTTTTGGCTGAAATAGAACCATTGGCCAACCAAGGCGAAAATTTCGAACTAAAATCAGCGCCTATCAATCCATTGCGAGTGAGCTTATAAACGCTTAACTTTTCACTATCCCAAAAATAACTTTGTAATCTAGACAAAGCTGCATCTTCACCGCCATAAAACGGAAAAGCAGTTCTAGAATCTAATTCAAAATCTTCTAATCCTAAGTCTTGTAGAGTAGGAATCTTAGTGTCATTTGGCACTAAATTTTCTTTTGATTTTGATTTAGAAACAAATAAAGATTTAACTCGAGCTGATTTTTCGCATTTATTTCTAAATTGTGTAAAAACATTTGGTATCGATTCAATATCAAACGGAATACTATCAGGATGAAACAAAAACTGGTTGTAAGAAGTTCTAAATTCTACTGAAGCCTCTGTTTTTTCTCTAACATTTTGTTCAACTTGCTTTTCCTCACTAGTCCATTCTTCTTGAAAGTAAAGGGAATTAATTTCATTCTTTTTAATGAATTCAGGCAATACATCCTCAGGTTTTTTGTGGTAAACCAATAAAGAAATGTTTAGTTTTTCTAGATTTTTGCCTAAAACAACCACAGATTCAATTAAAAATTTGGCTCTAAATTTCTCTGTTTTTTTAAATCCAAATTGCGTTTCTTCAAACTGTCTTGGGTCAAAAAAATATACAGCAACAACTGTCTCATTAGTATCAATTGCATTCTTAAGTGATTCATTATCCTGAACTCTTAAATCATTTCTAAACCAAACTAAACCTTTTTGTTTCTTCTGCATTTTTCACTACAATATTTTACGTCTTCCCAAACCTTTTCCCATTTTTTCCGCCAGTTGAAGGGCCTGTTACAAACTAGGCACATCTTTGAGGGTAAATGCTCTTTTTTCACTACTTGTATTTTTCAAACTCATTGACAACTACTGTAGCCTTTAAGTCAAACATTAAATTGTACAATCCAAAAAATGTTCTGTTCATGTATATAAAATGTTTAGAACCTCTATTCCCATTCATCTTTCTCAGGTTGGTGTCTTTTGAAAAACGTTCTCCTAGTGCTGCAATATCTTCAAAAAAGCTTTCGTCAGAAAAATCAAATGTTGATGCTTGAAATGGCTGGGTAAATAAGGATAACAGATCATGAAACATAGTTGTAAAATAAGCTATCTCCTCTTGGGTATCATCTGTTCTTAAAATTTCAAGTTCAAACAATTTAGCGTTAAATAATTTAGGATCATTTATGACCTTTTTGTCAATAAGCTCAAAATATGGAATGTAGAATTCAGTAGGAATTTTTTTCATGCATCCAAAATCAAGTGCTACAAGATTATTGTTTTCATCTACCAAGAAGTTTCCTGGATGAGGATCTGCGTGTACTTTTTTCAGAATATGAATTTGGTACATGTAAAAATCCCATAATGCCTGACCAATTTTATTAGATGCCACTTGATCTGTATTTATTTTTGTAAACTCAGATAAGTGTTTTCCGGTCATCCAGTCCATGGTAATGATTTTCTCTGATGAAAACTCTGGATAATAGCTAGGGAAAACTAAATTTTCAATTTTTTGGCACGCTTCAACTACCTCTTGACTTTGTTTTAGTTCCAGTAAGTAATTAGTCTCCTCAATCAATTTATCTTCTACTTCTTTGAAATATTTATCAGAATCTTTTCCTTGCAGGTTAAACATTCTTATGGCAATTGGTTTTACCATAGACAAATCCGATGAAATACTATTGGCTACACCAGGATACTGAATTTTTACCGCTAATTTTTTACCGTCTTTAACCGCAACGTGTACTTGTCCTATGCTAGCCGCATTTACAGAGTTAGCATTAAATTCATCAAATATTTCATACGGTGTTTTACCAAAATTAGTTTTGAATGTCTTTAAAACCAATGGAGCAGATAATGGAGGCACTGAAAACTGAGACAGTGAGAATTTTTCAACGTAAGCTTGTGGTAAAAAACTTTTATCCATGCTTAACATTTGGGCTACTTTAAGTGCACTTCCTTTTAAACTTTTAAGCCCATCATAAATATCCTCTGCATTATCTTCATTCAATTGATCACGTGTCATATCAGAGTTGACCATTTTGCCACCATAATATTTAAGGTAGTTTACGCCAACTTTTGCACCTGTTTGTACTAATTTAGTTGCCCGCTCAATTTTTGAAGTGGGTATATAGTCTATTGTTTTCATTACTTGTTGTATATTTTTTCTTTGAAAATAAATTTTCCAAAATCGATTAAACTGTCTATCGGAGCAATATTCATCAACTCAAAAGTTACTTTAACAGATTTTTCAATGTAGATATCTGTTTTTTCAAATGCGGGACTAGCATCATCAAGCCAGAACTTTAAGGTTAATAAAAGTTGTATCCAAGACGTTTCTTGAAAAGCTTTTTCTTGAAAGTTTTGTAAACGTTCCTGTTGTGTTCTAAAATCATCAGCGATAATCTCGGTAAGGAAATTTTTAAAGCTGTTTCTCAATCCAGATAGTTGCATCACTTTCTTGAGCTGATTGTTGTGTTCTTTTAAAACTAAAACTACATAACTTCTATTGGCAGTAAGAATCTCAAAAAAAGTAAAATAAAAACTTAGCATTTTACTCTTCATGTCATACATCTCATATTCTTTGTTTTTATGCAGTAGTTCTACTGTTTTTTCTATAAACATTTTGAAAATTTCCTTTTCGATGCTCTCAATAGTTCCAAAGTAGGCATAAAAATCAGTCTCAGTAAAATCATTTGATTTGCTAAAACTGTATACGGACTTAGGTTTTTCACTGTGTTCTAGTACATAATCCATATACAATGAAACTATTTTATCTTTTGTAATTGCTGTTTTCTTGGTAGCCATTTTAGTGTTTATTTCAAATTAAGGTATAAAGGTAGTGAATGTTTAACTATATATTAATAAAGTTAAACAAAATTTATTATAATTTTATATCTTTAAAAAATCATTAGCTTTACACTATTATGAAAAAGAACGTATTAATAAGTGGCGGAACAGGATTTATAGGAAAGCAATTGACGACTTTGCTTTTATCAAAAGGCTTTACAGTATCCATTTTGACAAGGACTTTGAGACCTAACCTTGAAAAGGTTTTTTATTATAAGTGGGACGTTGAAAATCAAACCATTGATGAACAAGCAGTTTTGCGAGCAGATTTTATTGTACACCTTGCTGGAGAGAACATCGCTGAGAAAAGATGGACTGCAAAACGTAAAGCTGCTATAATTGAAAGTAGGGAACAATCTACTTTATTATTATACACTACGATCAAGAAACACAATAAAAAGCTTGACGCATTTATATCTGCCTCTGCAGTTGGTATTTACGGTGCTATTAATGGCGAGGAGATTTGTGAAGAAACAATGCTTCCAGAAAATGATTTTTTAGGGTACACTTGTCAAAAATGGGAGGACGCAATTGATTTTATAGAGAATAGAAATATTAGAACTGTTAAGTTAAGAACAGGCTTAGTATTGGGTAAAAAGGATGGTGTATTGAATAAGTTATCCACAGTTTTTAAACTTCGGTTAGGATCTGCACTTGGTACTGGAAAACAGTACATGCCTTGGATTCATGTAGATGATTTATGTGAGATGTATTTTCATGCCATGCAAAATGAAACCATGAACGGAGCCTACAATGCTGCCATACAAGACAATACTACTAATACTATTTTCTCGAAAACCCTTGCCTGTGTATACGGTTACGCTATTTGGTTGCCCAATGTTCCTGTATTTGTTTTAGAGTTTATGATGGGAGAAATGTCAAAAATTGTGCTTACGGGTAGGAGGGTTTCGTCTGAGAAAATAGAGCAAACAGGTTTTCAATTTCAGTTTAAAAATCTAGAAGGTGCTTTGAGGAATTGTTTAACGAAATAACACATTCAGTTAACATTTTTTTTGTTTTAAAAATTCACTCCTTAATTTGATATAGTTTCATTCTAGAAATTCTGAAATATCTTTATTTTTTCAAAACCTTTATTAGTGAAATTCTATATCGAGCTTTACATTGTGGCCATCAAGGCTAGCAATGGCTGCAGGTGAATTATGGTCAAAAATTTCTTCGTGTAAGTCTTTTTCTTTCTTTAAAGCAATTTGCTTAACGCAGTTAAAATAGCGTCTCAAATCACTCTGGTTAGACAATATAAGTCCAGGTACGGTAACGCTTTCACCGTCGCTGTTTTTTGCCACCATGGTAAAGTAGGAGGAATTACAGTGTTTTATTTTTCCCGTTTGAATGTTTTCGGCTTCTACCCTGATGCCCACAATCATAGAACTTTTACCCACATAATTCACACTAGCTTTCATGGTCACTAGTTCACCAACTTCAATGGGTTTCAAGAAATTTACGGTATCAACCGAGGCGGTTACACAATAATTTCCTGAAAATTTTGAGGCACAAGCAAAAGCAATTTGATCTAAAAGCGACAATATATAACCACCATGTATTTTACCACTAAAATTGGTATGCGAAGGCAACATGAGTTCAGAAATAGTAATGTTTGACGAAGCAACAGTTATAAATGTCTGATTCATTTATTTTATTTTAAATGGCGAGTTGACTTTTTTAACATCAGTAATGAAATAGCGTGTATCGCCCCACCATGGAAAAGTACGGTATCGTTCTACGTAATTTACTTGAACATATTGACCTTCTAACGACTGTAAATCTGAGATTACTTTTTCCTCGCTATCTAATACTGAAAAGGTGAAAATTTGTGCTCCTGAAATACCTTGGCTGATTTCTCCTTCCCAAGTTTTAAAAGCGACTCCTTTATTACTGACTTTAATTAATTCGCCAGAACGAACTCCTTCACTATAGGTAGCATTGTATAAAAAAGTGAAATATCCAACAATAAATAATATAATCATTGCTGCTGTAATCATTAAAAATTTTCTCATTTTATTTAGTTTAGTAATTGATTATCGTCTTTTTCGGCTCTATTTAATATGCTTTCTGGAAGTGCTTTTTTAGCTTTGGCTCCCATTTTTTTCAATTTTTCGACGCTGACAATTAAGTTACCTTTTCCATCAACTAGTTTGTTCATGGCACCAGAATATTCTGTTTTACTTTCGTCTATTTTTTTCCCAATTTTAATTAAATCAGCTACAAATCCTTCAAATTTATCATAAAGAGCTCCTGCTTGTCTAGCAATTTCTAGTGCATTTTCCTGTTGTTTTTGATTGGTCCACATACTATCAATAGTTCGTAAAGTAGCTAATAAAGTGGCTGGAGTGACAATGACTATGTTTTTTTCGAATGCTTTGTTGTACAGCGTAGTATCTTCATTAAGTGCCATAGCAAAGGCTGGCTCTATCGGAATAAAAAGCAGAACAAAATCAGGACTTTCCATTTGGTATAAGTCATGATAATTTTTATTGCCTAATTGCTCCACATGACGTTTAATTGAATTGACATGCTCGCGTAAAAATCCAGCTTTTGCAGCATCATCCTCTTCATTGATGTACTTTTCGTAAGCCGTAAGGGAAACTTTAGAGTCGACAATCATTTTTTTACCGTCGGGCAAATTAATAACAACGTCAGGAAATACTCGGTTTCCATCTTCGGTTGTAAAAGCTTGTTGTACTTCATACTCACGACCTTTCTCTAAGCCTGACTTTTCTAGAACGCGTTCTAAAACTAATTCGCCCCAATTTCCTTGCATTTTGCTATCGCCTTTTAATGCTTTGGTAAGGTTAATTGTTTCTTTGCTCATTTGAATATTCATTTCGCGTAAGCCCAGTATTTGTTGGCGTAAAGCCGCATGATAATCAATACTTTCTTTATGTGTATCTTCAACTTTCTTTTCGAATAACTGAATTTTATCTTGTAGCGGTGACAAGATGTTTTTCATGTTTTCTTTGTTTTGCTCCGTAAATTTATTCGACTTTTCGTCTAATATTTTATTGGCAAGGTTCTCAAATTCCTTGGTGAATTTTTCTTGTAGTTTTTCTACCTCTTCCTTTTGTTCTTTATTTCGTTCCCAAAGATTTTCGAAATCTACTTCTTTTTTTGAAAGTTGAATCGCTAAACTGTCTTTTTCATTCCGAATTACTTCTTTAGCAATAATGGCACTCTCTAGTTGTTTTTCAAAAGTTGCTTTGTCTACTTGAACTTGTTCCTTAAGTTGATTGAATTGGCTGGTGTATGCAATTAGTTTCTCTTCTAATCCAATTTTTTCAGACTGAAATCGAGCAGAAAAAATAAGTTTTCCCAGAAAAATTCCGAGACCTAATGCAACCAAAAAAATAAATAAAAAAGGAAGTAAAGTTGACATAAAATTTCTTTTGTAAGACTGTAAAATTAAGAAAAACTTTCTAGCTATTTAGATACAAAATCAAATAACTGTTTCAAAATAATTCGCAAGTGTATTAACTTGTTTTTGGTTTTATCGTAACAAAAAAGCCAGATTTCAAATACATGAAATCTGGCTTTTTTAATATGTCTACTTTAAATTATTTTTTTATGATTTTATCAGATTGAATAATTTTATTTCCAACGGAAAGTGAGTATATGTAAATGCCTGTAGGTAATTGAGATACATCAATAGAAGAATTGTCTCTGTTAGACTTTGGACTCAATTGTATTGGCATTCCAATGGCTCTTCCTAAAACATCATAAAATTGAAGTTTCACGTTTTCATTTTCAAATGAATCTAATGAAATGTTTAATATATCTGATACTGGGTTTGGATACATTTTCACGATTGTTTTATTCGTTGGTAAAATATCATTTACACTTAACACAGGATCAGCTTTTAATTCAAAACGAGCAATTACAGGACCGTGATCTGAGGTTGTAGTAACATAATTTGGAACATCATTTCTAGGATCATATACTACTGTAGAATTTGTAACATACTCATCAGTAAGTTCATTAGACACTAAAATATGATCTAAAAACCCTCCAGATGACAAATAACTAAATGCACCAGCTTTACTAATGTCTAAGGTCAGTGTATTATATCTTGCGGTGTCTTCTACTAATTTTTGATAAGAAGACGGATTTCCTGCAATTACAGATTGGTCAACATCATCATTGTAATCGCCAAGAAGAATAATATTTGCATTAGGATAATTCACGTCAAGACTGTCTTTTAACAATTCAACATCATACTTACGCATGTTGTATCTAGCAATATCGCTACCGCTGTTTGCACGAGCATGAAGATTAATAATGGTAAGGTCTTTTTTAATTCCGTTGATGTTTGTCTCTATTTCAACCATATACGGTAAACGACCTGAAGAATAAAAGCTATCACCTGTACTTGGGTAGTTAGGTAACGTTTTAGTTCCTGCACGTACTTCGTCGTAAAGTTTGCTAAACATGACACGAGATTTCTTTACGGTTGTAGTTTGTGTATTATATAGTACTACCAGTTTTTGTGGAGGAAAGTTAGGATCTGGTGCTTGAAAGGAGCGAGACCATACAGGAGAAACTGATTTTGCAAATGTTTTTCCATTTACACTTATTTTTTGGATCAAAGTTTCTAATGCGGCATCATCTGACACTTCTTGAACTGCATACACATCAGCGTTCATTGTATTAATTACTTTTGCAACATTATCTATTTGAAGTACATCATTTGTTGGACCGAATTCAGTTCCGCTAGTGTCTTTAACATCAGTTCCAAAAAATTCTAAATTATAGGTTACAATGTCAAAAGTTTCAGTTTTTGGTAATGAAGAGCCTTTGAAAGAACCAATTTCTTGATTTAGTCCAGTTCCTGTAATTTTTAATGGGCCAGAGATACTCAATTCCTTTGAAGTTGGTACGAAACGAGCATAGACTAATTTACCTATCACAGCATCCGCAGCAGTTACAACTAGGCTAGTTGTAAAAACACTATTGTCTGTTGATAATTCATAGTTTGCTGGAGCATTAATAGTTATGTTTCCAAAACCACCTGCCATGAATATAAACGATTGACTAGTAGAAGTGGTATTAGGACTAATTTCTCCAAAATTTAAGTTAGGGTTTGAGGCAATAAAAGTAGCTTCATTTGCTATTCTCACATCATCAATAGTCCACTCGGCACTATCAGTTCCTCCTGATGTAGCTGATTCATAAACCCAAGCCACATAAGTAGTATTTGTTTTATAGGCTTCAAGGTTAATGAACTGTGATTGTTTGAACGTTCCTGTAGTGGTTGGAAAATCTCCTTCAATGGCGGTCCAAGTTGCTGTTTCGGGATTGCTTTTTCCGTCATAGTTAGTTGAAACCATCAATTTAAGAGGCGTTCCAGAGAAAAATTTTCGAGCGTAAAAAGATAACAATGGAAATTTATCAAAAGCATTTAAACGCAATACGGGAGAAATCAACCAGTCTTTACTAGCTCCGTTTTCTGCATATCCATTCATTTGAACGGCTGCAGGAGAACTATTAAAGCGTGTATTTGTACTAGTCCATTTTAAGTTATTTCCAGCAACACTGTATTCTGTCCAGCCACTATTAGTAAGTACATTTGGATCATTAAAATCTTGGAAATATGGATTGATTCCTTTGCCTGTAAGAGTAATAGTTTTATTCGTTCCACCAGTTGTTTGGTGGGTAATAGTTCCTGTTACCGTTCCTGTGGCTGTTGGTGTGAATTTTACAAAGACTTTTGCTAAAGCTGCATTAGTAAATTCATTAACACCATAGTTTAAACTGTTTACATAAGTACCAGTTTCTGTTTTAGATATAACGAAATTTCCTGTTGCCGTTACTGTGATATCATTGGTTAAATTTTCAGCTTGAATGTCATACTGTAGTGGAGTACTTGTTGTATTTTGTTCAACGAAACCAAAGTTTAAATTTGATATTGTTGGCGTTATAGAAGGTACAGCTACTGATGCTGTAGTAACGTTCAATACAGTACTTGACGCTTGCGTATTACCAGATCCATCTTCTGAAATGGCATATAAATCATAAGATGTACCTATAGATAAACCGGTTAGACTTTGTGTGTATTCAACTTCTGGGTCAATAATGGTTAGTAATCCAGATTTTATTGCGGCAGTATTGGTAGCATCGTTTCCTGTCTTTATTTGTGCTATGCTAGGTGCAGTACTGCCAGCAGGAAGCACTACATAAAAAGTTTTTCCTGGTTCATTGATTTTAGTCACAAAATTAAAACCTGTTGAAAGAATTGTATTTATTTTAGGGAGACCAGCAGCATATAGTGGGGGAGTGTTATCATTTTGAATACTAATGTCATCAATTGCAAAAGATGGACGGGCACCTCCTCCTGAAACTTGTCTGGAAATCCATCTGATTTGAACTATAGGTTGGTTGTTACATTCGGACGGGAGTAAAACTTTTATAAGTTGTTGATTTTGTGGTGTAGTTACTCCAGACGCAATTTGTGTTGTAGTGTTGTTTTGATAGGCAGTATTTGGCACTGTTATAAAATCGGCAGTCGTGCCAACTCTATATTGTAAGGACATTTCATTGATCCTTGTGTTTGTCGTGGATGGGGGAACACTATACGGATTACGAATTGTCATAGCATTGTATTGCACTTCAATGCCTGATTTGCCAGCTGTGTTGATAGCTAAACCAATGGCAAAGTCATTACTACCAGTGTTTAATATACCAATCTTTCCATTATAGTTATGAGTACTGCCAGAAGAGTTGCTAGCACTACTACTTGGTGTTAAAGGTTGATCTGCAAGTAAAACACCCGAAGTGAGGTATTGCGTTATACCTCCGGGTAAACTACTTCCTGATGGAGCTGTAGCTGTTTTCCACCCCTGAAATCCTGCTGAATAGGTAGTTGATGTGGCATCAAGTGTAGAGAAGTTTTGAGTAAAAGGTAATTCTTGAGGTGTAGGTTGGGTTACTTGTGCTTCAAGATTTGGCGTGAAGCCCATAAAAAAAATAAATAAAACCATAATATGGTTCCATGTGTAATTGTGTTTCATTGGGTTACAATTGTAATTAGCCTGCAAATTTACAATTCTCAAAGTTAAGCCAATATTATATGTTACAGGTTTTTAATTAAATTTTGGAGGATTAATAAAGTTATTAAAAGTATCAGATCTTTTTCAATTAGTGAGGTTTCCTTTTAATAAAAAAAGCTGTTCAAGATTTTCTTAAACAACTTAAATTGAAAATAGAGTTTTTTTTTAATTATAATTCGGTGTGTTTTTGCTTTAAGAATACTAATTTGTTTTATAAAATAAATGGTAATACTCAAGTTTTGCAATTCAATTATATTGTTGACACCAGCATCTGTTTAAAAAGTTTTTAGTACTTGATCAGAAAGATTAATTACTTGAAATTCAGAATTCATAGCCGATATAAAGGTAATAATTCTTTGACTTGGATTTGGGTAATTTCCACTTCAGGGGTCGCTTCAAAATTATTAGTACAAAGAAATCTCACATGAATAGAGGCCGAAGTGATGGTAATTCCGTCTGCAAATTTTAATTACTATTCAACCACTTTGAAAAGATGTTTTCTGCAAAAAAAAGGCCTTGATTTTGAGTCAAGACCTTTTGCATTAAAAAAAAAGAGATTATTTAAAATTCCATCCTAGCGTTACGCCAAAAGCTACCGGTTTTATTTCAGCATCTTTATTAGTACTATACAAGCCATTAGCTTTCCTCTCAGCTGAAGATGTTGGGCTGTAACCAATATAAGATTCATTCTTGTTTTGGTCTAAAATTGTACCATATCCATTTTCCAGAAACATGGCTGCATATAATGAACTCTTTTTTCCCATATCAAATGTAAATCCTAACTCGAAAGAACTCATTATAATTCCTTTTGTTTTATATTCTCCTGATGCGGAATAATTATTTTGTTTACCAAAACCATATTCTGGTAAATCACCAATAGTAAGGTTGACATCAGGATAATAAGCAGTACCATTTGCATAATCTGCAGTTGCATTAATTTCATAGTTTACAGGTAAAAAATATTTAGCACCAGCTCTAAAATTAAAGTCAACACCAGTATTTATGTTTTTTTTATACTGCACAAAAAGAGGAATTTGCACAGCCTGTAAAGTTTGTTTTTCTCTATAATTGTTTGTAGTCATGTTGTAAACAAATGCCGAAGTGGAAGCATCCACTTCAAAATTTGAAAGTGTTGCAGTAGGCCTAGAAAAAGAAACTTCTTGCTTGTATTGCGAGAACTCTAACCCGGTACCAATTCCAAAATGACTATTTAAAGAATAAATATAACCTGCCTTTATAGCTCCACCAAGGCGATTACCGGTTTGTATACCAGTAATGTCACTCTGAATATTTCCGATTCCCGATTGTATGCCTACATAAAACTGTGCAGCTATACCTTGTGAAATTAAGAAAGCTATAGTTCCTATTATGTTTTTAATATTGAATTTCATAGATATAAAATTTATTTTTTAGCGTTCCTATATTTCATCGCCTTTAATTTATTGGTTATTGCTCACGCAAACTTGTTGATAATGGCGATTTTATACTTGTTTTTTTAATTAGAATAATCCATCCCCATTTATTAAAAATGAGGATGTCATATTCTGTAAATTATTTTATTTTCTTACTAAAAGATTTTTAGTAAAATAGGTGCCATTTGCTAAGGTTATTTTTACAATATAAATTCCCTCAACAATCGGAGCTATCATGTCAATATTGTTTTGACTTGTATTTAAAGTAGTTAACAAGTTCCCTGTTAAGTTAAAAACCTCAACACGTGCATTCTGTATTCTACTTGCACTAATATTAGTCATTAATTGGAAAGTCGTATTGCTTCTAACAGGGTTTGGAACAATTCTCATGTATTCTTCTTCTATTGTTGGAGAGAGAGTTAACGGACAGCTTGTAATTAATGTTCCGTCCAGTTTTGTTGCTACTGCGTAATAAGTTCCATTCAAAGCACTATTTTCTTTAAAATACTGTGAAGTTTGTCCTGGAACTAAAATCCCATTTTTATACCAGCTGTACGATTTGAAATTCTTCGAACTGTTGTCAAAGAATATAATATTTTCAAATTGTTTTCTGATTAGGTTGGGCTGACTAGCTACTACTGGTAAAATAACTGCCGGAGCTGCGTTGTAATTCATGTTTCCTGCTTGCGATGCTGTAATAGTTGCAGAACCATAATTTTGGAAAAATAATGAATTATTAGAAACAGAAGCAATGTTTGCGTTAGAAGAAGCATAATTTACTGCTAAACCACTATTTGAAACAGCAGTCAAAACAATACTAGTTTCTCCATTACAACCAAATCCTAAAGTCTGATTCCATGTAATTACCTGATCTGCTTTCGTAATAGTGAAATTAGAACCGTTATACGTAATGGTGTAATTTCCACCGGCGCTTAAGGTACCTTGTGCAATGGTGTACGTTCCCACATTCTCTCCAGCAGTTCTTGTTAACGCTCCAGTGAAAGAGTCGCCACTAACTAAATTTGGTAAAACAGTGTAAGAGTAAACCGGATTCGTTGTACCATATACTTTGGTTTGTGAAGCATTTGCAGTTACTGTGATCGGTTTTGCCGTAATAGTAAAGTCTTTGCTTACATAAGTAATGTTATAATTAGCTCCTGCACTTAAGTTACCTTGTGTGATAGCATAGTTTCCAATATTTTCTCCCGCGGCTCTCGTTAAAGCTCCCGTGAAAGAATTGCCACTTACTAAACTTGGCGAAACAGTATAAGAGTAAACAGGATTAGTTGTACCATAAACTTTTGTTTGTGAAGCGTCTGCCGTTACAATGATAGGTTTTGCTGTGATAGTAAAATCTCTGCTTACATAAGTAATGTTGTAATTAGATCCTGCACTTAAGTTTCCTTGTGTAATAGCATAGTTTCCAATGTTCTCTCCTGCGGTTCTTGTTAAAGTTCCTGTAAAGGCATCACTACCTACCAAATTTGGTGTAAATGTGTAAGTTAATGCAGAATCTGTTGTTCCATAAACTTTCGTTTGTGATGAAGTTGCTGTCACACTAACTGGTTTGGCAGTAATAGTAAAGTTAGCACCTGCGTAACTAATCATATAATTAGATCCCGCACTCAAACTTCCTTGGTTAATGCTATAAGTTCCTGTATTTTCTCCAGCAACTCTTGTTAAAGCTCCTGTAAAAGAATCACTACCAACTAAACTTGGTGAAACGGTATAAGCAACAACTGGATCTATTTCCCCATAAACTTTTGTTTGTGATGTAGTTGCTGTAACTGTAATTGGTTTAGCGGTGATGGCAAGGTTAGTTCCAACATAGGTAATTAAATATTTAGACCCAGCTGAAAGCGAACCTTGATTAATAGCATAAGTGCCAATGTTTTCACCACTAACTCTTGTTAAAGCTCCTGTAAATGAATCTCCAGAAAGTAAACTTGGTGATACTGTATAAGTTAAAACAGGATCACTTTCCCCATATACTTTAGTTTGCGAAGGTGAAGCAGTTACAGTAACTGGTATTTGGTTTAATTTCAGTACATAATTAAATGTAGCAGTACAATTATTAGCATCAGTAGCAGTAACGGTAAAATTACTATCAGCAATTTGAGATGAAATACCTGTTACCTGTCCAGCTGTTGATAGTGAAAAACCAGAAGGCAAACTTCCTGTTGTAACTGAATATGTTTTAGCCCCTGTTCCTCCTGAAGCTACAATACTCTGATTATATCCAGTATTGTAATCATAACCAGATAAAACAGTTGTTGTGAAACCAATTGTTGTAGGCTGTGTAATGGTAAAACCTTGAGACGTTGTACAACCATTAGCATCTGTAATATTAACAGTATAATTTCCAGCACTTAATCCAGTTGCACTCGCAGCCGTTCCTCCAGATGGAGCCCATGCATATGTATATCCACTTGTACCTCCTGATACGTTTACAGTTGCAGATCCGTTAGAACCTCCATTGCAAGATACGTTCGTTTGTGCAGCAGCAGTTGCCACAAGAACAGTTGGTTGTGTAATTGTAAAGCTTCGAGTAGCTGTACATGCATTAGCATCGGTTACTGTTACAGTATAAGTTCCAGCTGTAAGTCCAGTCGCAGTCGCAGCCGTTCCGCCAGATGGCGACCATGAGTACGTATATCCACCAGCACCACCAGAAGGAGTCACCGAAGCAGAACCGTTAGATTCACCATTACAAGATACGTTTGTTTGCATAGCTGTTGCCATATTGATAACCGTAGGTTGTGTAATTGTAAAGTTTCTAGTAGCCGTACATGCGTTAGCATCGGTTACTGTTACAGTATAAGTTCCAGCTGTAAGACCAGTAGCAGTAGCCGCTGTTCCACCCGAAGGCGACCATGAGTATGTATATCCACCAGCACCACCAGATGGAGTCACCGAAGCAGAACCGTTAGATCCACCATTACAAGATACGTTTGTTTGCGCAGCTGTTGCAGTACTGATAGTTGTTGGTTGTGTGATTATAAAGTTACGAGAAGCCGTACATGCGTTAGCATCGGTTACTGTTACGGTATAAGTTCCAGCTGTAAGACCAGAAGCAGTAGCAGCCGTTCCGCCAGATGGCGACCATGAGTACGTATATCCACCAGCACCTCCGGATGGAGTAACGGCAGCAGATCCATTAGATCCACCATTGCAAGACACATTTGTTTGCGCGGCGGTTGCCGTACTGATAGCCGTTGGTTGTGTAATAGTAAAGTTTCTAGTAGCCGTACAACTGTTAGCATCAGTTACTGTCACAGTATAAGTTCCTGCACTTAATCCAGTTGCTGTAGCAGCTGTTCCTCCAGAAGGAGACCATGAGTAAGTATATCCACCAGCACCACCAGAAGGAGTCACCGAAGCAGAACCGTTAGATCCTCCATTGCAAGATACGTTTGTTTGCGCAGCTGTTGCCGTATTTATAGTCGTTGGTTGTGTGATTGTAAAGTTACGAGTTGCAGTACAACTGTTAGCATCAGTTACAGTTACCGTATAAGTTCCTGCAGAAAGTCCAGTTGCAGTAGCAGCCGTTCCTCCAGAAGGTGACCAAGAATAAGTATATCCACCGGCTCCGCCAGAAGGAGTCACCGAAGCTGAACCATTAGAACCTCCATTGCAAGATACATTTGTTTGCGCAGCTGTTGCCGTACTGATAGTCGTTGGTTGTGTGATTACAAAGTTACGAGAAGCCGTACATGCGTTAGCATCGGCTACTGTCACAGTGTAAGTCCCTGCACTTAATCCAGTTGCTGTAGCAGCCGTTCCACCTGATGGAGACCAAGAATAAGTATATCCACCAGCACCACCAGAAGGAGTAACGGAAGCAGAACCATTAGATCCACCGTTACAAGACACATTTGTTTGTGCAGCAGTTGCCGTACTAATAATCGTTGGTTGTGTGATTATAAAGTTACGAGAAGCTGTACATGCGTTAGCATCGGTTACTGTTACAGTGTAAGTTCCTGCACTTAATCCAGTTGCTGTAGCAGCTGTTCCACCAAATGGAGCCCATGAGTAAGTATATCCACCAACACCACCAGAAGGAGTCACCGAAGCAGAACCATTAGATCCTCCATTACAAGATACGTTTGTTTGCGCAGCAGTTGCCGTACTGATAGCAGTTGGCTGTGTGATTACAAAGTTAACAGCAGTAGTACAACTGTTTGCATCCGTTACAGTACAAGTCCAAGTTCCGGCGCTTAATCCTGTTACTGATATCGTTCCATCACCTGTTGGGTTGCCTGGAGTCCAGTTGTAGGTATATCCACCCGCTCCACCAGTTGGAATATTAATCGAGGCAGCTCCATTAGAACCTCCGTTGCACGAAATATTGGTTTGAGAAGCTGCAGTTGCTACAATAGCAGTTGGTTGTGTAATTACAAAGGTACGAGAAGCGGTACATGCGTTAGCATCGGTTACTGTTACAGTATAAGTTCCAGCTGTAAGACCAGTAGCAGTAGTCGCTGTTCCACCCGAAGGAGCCCATGAGTACGTATATCCACCAGCACCACCAGAAGGAGTCACAGAAGCAGAACCATTAGAACCTCCATTGCAAGATACGTTTGTTTGCGCAGCTGTTGCCGTACTGATAGTTGTTGGTTGTGTGATTATAAAGTTACGAGAAGCCGTACATGCGTTAGCATCGGTTACCGTTACAGTATATGTTCCTGCACTTAATCCAGTTGCAGTAGCAGCCGTTCCACCTGATGGAGACCACGAATAAGTATATCCACCAGCACCACCAGAAGGAGTAACTGAAGCTGAACCATTAGATCCACCGTTACAAGACACATTTGTTTGTGCAGCAGTTGCTGTACTAATAATCGTTGGTTGTGTGATTATAAAGTTACGAGAAGCTGTACAAGCGTTAGCATCGGTTACTGTTACAGTATATGTTCCTGCACTTAATCCAGTTGCAGTAGCAGCCGTTCCACCTGATGGAGACCAAGAATAAGTATATCCACCAGCACCACCAGAAGGAGTCACCGAAGCAGAACCATTAGAACCTCCATTACAAGACACATTTGTTTGTGCAGCAGTTGCTGTGCTAATAACCGTTGGTTGTGTGATTGTAAAGTTAACAACAGTAGTACAACTGTTTGCATCAGTTACAGTACAAGTCCAAGCACCTGCGCTTAATCCTGTTACTGATCTCGTTCCATCACCTGTTGGGGTACCTGGAGTCCAGTTGTAGGTATATCCACCTGCTCCACCTGTTGGAATATTAATCGAGGCAGCTCCAGTAGAACCTCCGTTGCACGAAATATTGGTTTGAGAAGCTGCAGTTGCTACAATAGCAGTTGGTTGTGTTATTATAAAGTTTTGCGCTCTGGTACAACCGTTAGCATCGGTTACTGTGCATGTCCAAGTTCCAGCTGTTAAGCCTGTAACAGAAGTAGTTCCGTCACCTGTTGGAGTACCTGGCGTCCAGTTGTATGTGTATCCGCCTGCTCCTCCAGTAGGAGTGTTAATAGTAGCTGCACCATTTGCGCCTCCAAAGCAAGATACATTGGTTTGTGAAGCAGGTGTAACTGCAATTGCAGTTGGTTGCGTAATCGTAAAACTTTGCGTAGTGGTGCATGCGTTAGCATCGGTAACAGTTACGGTATATGTTCCTTGACTTAGACCTGTGGCTGTTGCAGCAGTTCCACCAGAAGGAGACCATGAATAAGTATAACTTGGTGTACCCCCTGTTTGAGCAACTGTAGCACTACCATTTGAACCTCCAAAACAACTTACGTTAGTTTGTGAAGCAGGCGTAGCTACAAGTGCAGTTGGTTGCGTAATTACAAAGTTTCGAGTAGTCGAACATAAACTAGCATCTGTTATGGTTACAGTATAACTTCCTGCTGACAATCCCGTAGCGATTGCTCCGGTCCCTCCTGATGGAGACCAGCTATATGTATATGGAGAAACTCCACCGGAGGGAGTAACCATAGCAGATCCGTTAGAACCTCCAAAGCAACTCACATTAGTTTGAATACTAGTTGCAGTAATATTAGAAACTGTTAATGTTCCTGCATTTGATGTAGCAGAACCTGTACCAGTGGCAATACATCGATATAAATAACCATTCATTCCAGCTGTTGCTGCTGTGATAGTTAAGGTAGTTGTAGTAGTCCCAGAATAAGGTGCAGCATTTGAAATATTTGTAAATCCGCTACCTGTATTTACCTGCCACTGATAGCTAGTAGCATCGTTTGCAGAAATTGAAAAGGTAGTATTGCTACCAATACAAATTGTTCTGTTGGGCGGATTGGCTGTAATAGTTGGCGCTGCACCCAGAAAAGCAGCACCTGAAGGCATTGAAAGCGCTGGAGTAGTATTTGAAAGTGTCCAGTTTGCTTGATTCATAACACCAGCTCTTATTGCGGCAGCGTTAGCAAATGGTGCTCCGGTACCATTAAATTTACCTGATGTCCCTAAAACATTTCCTGGTAAAGTTCCTGTGTAAAAAGAGCTTATTCCTCCTACCAGACCAATAGGTATTACAGAAGAGTTTGGTCCGTCGGCACAAGCCAAATCGTCCCAGCTTGCCTGAGAAGTCCCGGCACCAGAACTACAATAAAAATAATGCAGTCCCGAGATAAAAGTTACACCACTACTTTCAGGAATACCCGTACCACCCTGAAAAGCGATGATCTGATCCCCTACTGTAGATAAAGATATTCCGTTTGGAGGACTACCCTCTCTTAAAGTAACCGTTCCGTTTGTTGTTAATGCAGTGGTATTTGGATCATAAGTAGAGGCCGTAAGACCTTTGATCATAATTTCTGTTCCAACTGGAATAGCTGTTCCTGCAGTCCAAGTAACTGTAGCTTCTGTAGAGAGGGCTGTTTGCCAGACACCAGCTCCAAAATAACCACGGTCTGTAAAACTAATTTCTGTACCCGCCGAAATATTGGTAAGAAGTACAAAAGAATAGACATCTCCCGCGGTGGGACTGGGATTGGCATCATATCCTGTGAAGATAATATCTCCAGCGGACAGAGTCGTCTGAGAGTTACCCACGTAACTCTGCAAAAATATCCCCAGAAACAAGGCGATATTTATGAAATTCTTAATTTGAGCGTAAAAATGTTTCATAGTTAAATAGTTAATTTATAAAGAGGTGAATTTTTGTCCATTTTTTATACCAAAAGCGAGCAACTTGTGTCCACTCATAAAACCTTCATCTGTATAAAGAGTATGTATACGAAGCTGTGAATTATTGTAACATTGTATAATTAATCCCTTGTTTTCATTTATTTCTAAAATAGTCCCCGGGGAATGTGAGTGTTCTGTAATATTTTTGGTTACTGATACTTCAAGAATGCGCATGTTCCATCCGCTACAGTAAGTGTAGGCTCCTTTATTCCAAGGATTACAAGCATTTACTAATGCCTCTATTGATTTTGCATCCTGAGTTTCCCATCGAATGCATACATCGCCTGCAGCTGCTTTTTTATAGTAATTTGCGTTTGTCTCGTCTTGAGGTACTCCTTTGAAATTGGTTTGCAACAGTGCTAGTACTTCGGGCACCATTTGCGCTCCCAGATAAGATAAGTTGGTGCAAAGCATACCATGAGTGACATTAGTAGCTTTTGGAATCACATGTTTTAGTACTATATTTCCGGTATCAATCCCTTTTTCGATGGTATGAACAGTAATTCCAGTTTCTTGCTTTTGTTGACGAATCGATTCAAAAACAGGATCACAACCACGCATTTCAGGTAAAAGGCCGTAGTGAAAATTATAAAATAAGTTAGGATACTGTTCTATAATTTTTTCGGATAATTTCCACGGAAACGTCATTGTAAAAATATACTTGACCTCACTGCTTTCAAGTAATACTTGTAGCTGATTTTCTACTTTCTCTTTTTCAAGTACAATGAGATTGATCCCTGATTGACTTATAAAAGCCGAACAAAAAGACAGCACCTCATCGTTACCAACAGGTACTCCAATAGTCTGTAATTTATTCAGTCCATACAAGGTTTGTATCGCAGGAAAAGCCATGCGGTTATTACACAAAATAACGATGTCGCGTTGCATGCTCATGATTCTAGACATGCATAGGCATTAAACCATGAATTTGAAGTTACATTCTGAACCGCCAGAATATGATATTGCAAACGGCTGCGTTCTTCATCTAGATTTTCGGCTTCTGTAATATGCTCTAATTGACAGTTGCCTGTTTCTTTGTTTTTTGCAACTGTGGCGTAATAAATAGGTGCTGAAGAAAAACCGGTAACAGGATTCATATAAACTTTTCCTCTTGGTGAGTGAATCGTAATATCATCTAGTGATTTTTCATTTGCAGCTTCTATAAACAAAGCAGCTTCCCATCCTAAGAGCGAGAATATATTGGCTTTGTTTTGTCGGATATTCTCCATCGTAGCAACAAAATCTTTATTTTCTTCGCTAACAATTGTTAGTGACCAAGGAATAGAAGAGCTCCAATTATATCCTGGATAAGGTATCTTACTTAGCCAAAATTCTTCTGCTGTAAAACCGCTTCCGTAAGTTTTACAGGATATTATACTCTTAAATTTAGATGATTCTCTAAAAAAATCTTCAGCCATATCTCCGCAAAAAGAAGTCAAAAGGGCTACGTCTTTGTTCTCTTCAAGATAACCCGCCAATGGTTCCAAACTAAAATCGGAGCGTTTCAAAGGCGTAATATGATTGTATGTAATAGATCCTCCTTTATCTTCAACCGAAGTTGAATACGTGTAAGGAGGACGATAACCTGCATCGTAAAAAGAACATGTAAAAGCAAAATCCTGTAGCCCTTCTTCTGCGGCTTTACGAACAATCGCACGGGAACACAGATTACCTTCTAAAGAAATAAAATGAGCGTTTGATAATTTTTGTTGAAAGTTAGGGAAATGATAACCACTATCTAAAACGATCAGTATCTTTCCGGAATTTTCAAAAAGAGGATGAATAAATTCTGCTGTAATAGGATTTATATAAGCAATAATTATATCTGTATTATTGAGTAATAATTGTTCGCAGCAAATATAAATTTCTTCATTTTTGCCGGCCACACCTATATTTGATGATACGATTTCGTGTTTTCCTTCTACTCCTAATTTTTTTAGAGAAGATTTAAAACCATCCATGATATCAAAAGCCATTGAAGGATAGATTACAGAACGCGTTAAGAGTAAAGCTATTTTCATAAACAATAATTAATGATGTTTTACAACATGGCAAAAAACCTATTGGAAACATCCAATGGGTATATAAAATTAGTTTCTTGAAGGAAAAATTCCCATCAGGCATATTATATAATTCATCCCTAAATACGGCTGCTGAACAGGTATTGGCTGATTGCCTCCATTTATACCGATGGTAATTGATGCATTTATAGGTCTTAAAGAAGTATCAGGTGTTTTTGTAGAATAAAGACCTGCTAAAGCTGCCAAACTATTTCCTGTCGGAGATCCGCTATCTCCCTCGTCTGAATAAGCCAAAATAGTATAAGAACCAGTTCCCACATGGGTATGTGATGGCAAGTTTGCAAGAGTTGCAGTTACATTATTAGCCCCTGAGATTTCACCCAATTGATATTGATCGACAGTTCCTACGCCTGTACCCATTGGAACTCGACCTCGCAAATCAGGCAGTGCAAATGTTTGTACACCATTACCGCCGTAGGTTGTTCCTAAAAGACTAAATAGAGCTTGGTTGGTATTTATAGCAAGTATTTGTCCTGCACAAAACGCCCAATATTTAGGCTCGAAATTGGGAGCAAATAAGCGAATTTCTGACATTGTTCCTTCCATGATTAATGTTTTTAAGGTTAGTTTCTAGTTGGATAAATACCCTCAACGCAAATAATATAATTTGCAGCTGTATAAGGTTGTATAATACTAAATGGCATACCCTGACCAGCAGCAGCCAAATTTACAGTTGAAGTTTCGGGTTTTAAACTAGTATCTGCTGTCTCGGTGGAGTACGCTCCTGTTAAACCAGCTAATTCGGCATTGGTTGGAGAACCCACACTATCTGATTGACTGTATGCTGGAATTGAAACATTACCTGTTCCAAAATGAGAGTGTGCGGGCATTTGATTACTGGACATTACAGCAGTTTCTGAACCCCCAACTTCACCCAAAATCATTTGCGGTAGACCAGGCCCTTGACCCGTACCTACTGGAATGCGGCTGCGAAGATCAGGAACCTTAAATGTTTGTACTCCGTCTCCCCCATAAGTAGTGCCAATTAGAGAATATAGCGCTTCATTTTCTGAAATACTTAATGTGCTGCCATTACAAAATGACCAATATAATGGTGCGAAATTACCACCAAAAATGCGGATTTCCCCTACAGTTCCTTCCATAATAATGTTTTAAAGTTTATGATGTATTTGTATGTGAGTACTACTGGCGAGAAGGAAATATTCCATACAGGCAAATAATATAATTCAAACCAATTGAAGGTTGATTAATAGGTAGCGGATGGTTATTTCCAGTTGCACTAACTACCACATTAAATGGAGCTGCTTTCATTGAGGTATCTCCCGCAACCGTACTATACATGGCAGATTTTGCCGCTAAAACATTTCCACTTGGAGAATTAGAATTTCCCTCATCTGAATAAGCAGGAATTGTAACATTACTTATACAAGTGTGTGTATGAGGGGCAAGCTGATTGTTGTTTAGTGAGACACTATTAAAACCTGATTTTTGACCTAAGGCATAATAAGACAGACCAGGTCCTTGTCCAGCCCCTAAAGCGGTACGCCCTTTAAGATCTGGTAAAGCAAATGTGTTTTGCCCATCACCACCATAATTAGTTCCTAAAATAGAAAAGAGAGCAGTATTGCTTCTTATTTGAATAAGTGACCCATCACAATACGACCAATTTTTAGGTGCAAATGTTGCTGCGAAAAGACGAATTTCTCCTATAGTTCCCTCCATATTTATTTTTTTAAATTTTTATATTAATTTTATTAAAAAGTAATTTTTGTAACTTTATTTTTATTAAATATAATTTAATTTATGTTTTACAGAACAAATCTAAGTGAAATAAGCGGTCTAAAAGCAGGTATAAATACCTGTTTTTTTATGTAATGATGATAATCTTACCTAAAGATTTATTAAATGTTTTTGCTAATTTAACTAATATTTTGTTAAATAGTAATCAATTCGTTAAATTTATATTTTTTAATAGTATGAATAAATTAAAAAATGTAGCTTTTTATAGCTCAAAAAAAAAATCTCTTTCATAAAAATGGAATAACCCACTATATTTGCCAAAAAAGATTTTAATTCATGCACCGCCATTTCATCATTCACAAGCCTTATGGCTTTTTAAGTCAGTTTATTTATGAACTCAAACGAAAAAAACGCTTGTTGGGTGAACTCTACAATTTTCCAGATGGCACTATGGCTATTGGTCGATTAGATGAAGATTCAGAAGGGTTATTGCTACTCACTACCGATGGAAAAGAAAGTGAAGCAATTAGAAGTAAGAAAGTCGATAAAGAATACTATGTACAAGTAGATGGTGTCATCACGCAGCAAGCTATTGATGAAATAAAAGAGGGAGTTGAAATTGGTTTCAATGGAACTAAATATAAAACCAAGCCATGTCAAGCTTTTATTTTGAATGAAATTCCTAATTTTGGCCCACGCGGAAAAAAAATTAGGGATGAAAGACACGGACCTACAACATGGGCTTCAATTATTGTAAATGAGGGTAAATTTCGTCAAGTGCGAAAAATGACCGCAGCTGTTGGATTCCCAACCTTACGCTTGGTTCGTGTTCGAGTTGGCAATGTACATCTCAACGATTTACAAGCTGGAGAAGTTATAGAAGTAGAAAATTTTCAAATAGAAACTTAAAAGATAGTACTAGTTTTTTTAATCTTTTAATTTTTAAATCTTTTAATAAAGTATAAAATGTTAAACATCGTTTTAGTAGAACCTGAAATTCCAAATAATACTGGAAATATTGGCCGATTGTGTGTGGGTACCGAAAGTCGTTTGCACCTGATTCATCCTTTTGGTTTTGTTATCAATGATAAAAACCTCAAACGTTCTGGATTGGATTATTGGGTGCATCTTGATGTTACAGAATATCAAAATGTAGCGGAGTGGATAAAGGTAATTCCAGATACTTCAAGAGTTTTTCTAATGAGTTCACATTCAGAGCATTCTTATTTGAATATCCAGTTTCAAGATGGTGATTGGTTGGTTTTTGGCAAAGAAAGTGTGGGCTTGAGCCAAGAAGTATTGGATTTGTTTGCCAAAGAAAATCAACTTAAAATCCCAATTTCACCTTTAATAAGGAGTTTTAATATTGCTAATTCTGTTGCTTTTGTAGTAGGAGAGGCGAAAAGGCAAATTGGGTTGATTGTCTAATGTGCACCCTGAGTAACAAGGGATTTTTAGTCGGTAAAATTTTGAAAATAGGGGTTAGAGGGCTTGCTAGTAAATCACAAACTTCCCTTTTTCAGAATCAAAAACAATATGTTCGTCTTTAAAAAGGGTATTAAAACTTCCTTTTTTGATCAAGTTACAGGGTTCATCTTGTACTACATTTCCGGGAGTCATGATAATCATTTCGTCGCTCATTTGTATCGCCATATCAATGTCATGAGTAGAGAACAAGATGCATTTACCTGTTTCATGTGTTAGTTTTTTCAGCAATTTTAATAGCGCTACTTTATGCAGTAAATCCAAGTGCGTGGTAGGTTCATCCAGAATGATTAGTGGGGTATCTTGTGCTAATGCTCTTGCAATCAGTACTTTTTGCAATTGTCCATCACTTATTTCATAATGCTTTTTATCAGCCAAATGAGAAATTTGCGTTAATTGCATGGCTTCATTGATTTTATCACTATCCTCTGCAGATAATTTACCTATCCAGTTGGTGTACGGTTGACGTCCTAAGGCAATTAGCTCATAAACCGTTAAATTGCTTGGCGGAAGTTTTTCTGTTAGTACAATGCTTAAATTTTTGGCCAAAGCCAAAGAATTGTAGGAAGAAATATTTTTCTTAAGCAATAAAACTTCTCCAGATAGAGGTTTTTGTATGCCTGTAATGGTTTTTAATAAGGTTGATTTTCCAATGCCATTTGAACCTATAAGTGCTATGAGTTTTCCTGTTTTTAATGCAATTGAAACATCAGCGGCAACCACAATCGACTCTTTTTTATGAGAGTAACCAATGCTAATTTTTGATGCTTCTAGTAGTATTGAGTGTTCCATTAGCCTATCATTTTTTGTTTTCGAACCAAGAGCCAAATTACCATTGGCGCCCCAATAATGGACGTGATGGCATTTATGGGTAAGCTAAGATTCAAGCTTGGTATTTCTGAAAGTAAATCACAAATGAGCATGATACTACCTCCAAAAATTAAAGTACTCCAAAAAAGTATGGTATGATTGCTAGTTTGAAAAGTCAACTTGGCTAAATGTGGCACAGCAAGTCCTACAAACGCAATAGGTCCAGCAAATGCTGTAATGCTGCCGGCTAAAATACTAGTAGCAACAATGATGATCAATCTTGATTTTTGATAATCTAAACCTAAACTGCGGGCATAATTTTCGCCAAGTAATAAAGCATTCAATGGTTTTATGCTTACGACACTTAAAATAAGTCCTATTATTACGCAAACAGCCAGTACAAATACGGATGTCCATGATAAATTACCCAAACTGCCCATAGACCAAAACGTGAATTTTTGTAATTGCTCCGCGGTACTCATGTAAGATAATACTCCAACAATAGCACTGGTAAAGCTGCCAAACATAAGCCCAACAATGAGTATGGCCATGGTATCTCTTAGTTTTTGTGAAACAAATAAAACGGCAAGTAAGACTAATGAACTTCCTATTGTAGAAGCAATAACTACGCCGTACGCCGAAAGTAAAAAAGGAGTTAAGAAAGCTGGAAGTATTCCTGCACCCAGAATTACAAACGCTACCCCCAAACTGGCACCTGAGCTTAAACCTAATACATAAGGTCCTGCTAGAGGATTTCTAAACAAAGTTTGCATTAATAAGCCACTTATGGACAACCCCATACCTGCAAGAATTGCGGTTATGGCTTTTGGCAAGCGGTAATTCATGATGATATATTCCCATGTTGTTTTGCTAGCTTGACCTCCCGTTAGACTCGTTGCCACATCCTTAAACGGAATGGAAATGGATCCAAAACTAATGTTCATAAAAAACAGTAGCACGAGTACAGTTGCAAAAAAAAAGAATAAAATGGTATTTCGTTTGTGTGTATTCAACGTTTATTTTTTAGAGTAAAAACCCTTTAATTTTTTTAATGTAAAATTTCAAATATAGATTTAGTTCTTATTACTTTAATTTTTCGGCAAAAGTAAAAGTATAATTGGGTAATAATTCTGGATGAAATATTTTAATGTAATCTTTTAAAACTAAATCAGGACGGCTTGTTGCTAATTCGTAATAGACAGTTCCTCCTGTTGGTCCCACTTTACTCTCAAAAGTATATACATTTTTTGCTTTCAAGGCGTCAAATTGATTGTAATGCGGGTTGCTGTTTTCAAACTCTTTGTTGGTGTTAAAAGAGCCTGTTGCAATCCAGTATTTAGCAGTTCTTGCTTTTTCTAAAATTTTTTCAAATGGTAGACTTAAACTTCCTGTACCTTTAATGTCGGCCCATAAATAATTTGCTTTTGCATCCATCATAAACTGCGCTACCCAGCTGTTTCCTCTTGCTATATACCATTGTTCTTGGTACATAGAACCATACAATACTGTTGAGGTTGATTTTTTTTGAGCTACCAATTGTTGTGCTTCTTTGTAGTTTTTTACTATGTTATCAAAGATGATTTTGGCTTCTTTTTCTTTTCCAAATAAGGCGCCATACAATTTCAGCCACTCTGCTTTTCCTAGTGGTGTTTGCTCCATCCAGTCGGCTTGAATAAGTACTTTAAGGCCGCTTTTTTGTAAATTATCAAGTGTAGGATTGTTGTTGTCTATACCAAAGCTTACAATTAAGTTTGGTTCTAGCTCAATGAGTTGTTCTACGTTTAATTTTTCGTTTTGACCTAAATTTTTAACTAATCCAGCATCAATACGTTTTCTGGTTTTAACAGATGAGATATAATTGGTATGCGGAAAACCGGTAAGTTTTTGTTCTACTTGGAGCATTTCTAGGAACGGAATTATTGTTGTTGAGGTCACAACAATAGTTTGTAATGGTACTTGTATTACGGGATGTTTTTTTAAACTATCGGGTACAATACTATTTTTTTCTCGCAGTACGTAGGTGAATTTTTTTTTGGCTTCAGGCCAAGGGTTTGACACCGTAACTATGGAAAATCCTTTGTATTTATGTATTGCCAGTCCTGAGGCGTATTCAATGCTGTTTGCAGCAGTGGTGGAATCAATTGCAGTGGTAGTTTCTTTTTTATTACATCCAATAAAAATTGAAATCATCACAATAAAAAGGGTGCGCTGTATGGAAATTCTCATGGCTTAATTTTTCGCTTGACGCAAAGGTAAATTAAAATTATAAAATTTCTTGTTTATTTTTGGTAGTAAAAAATTGAACAAATACTATATTTACATCATGAATAAGCCAACAAATAAAAGTTGTTCAAATTGTGGAGCGGCTTTTTTATGTCTTGTTGAAAACAGTTGTGTTACTTGCTGGTGTTATGATTTTCCTGTGGTACATGTATCAGATGTTAAAAAAGATTGTATGTGTCCTTCTTGCCTAGAAAGGAGTTTGCAATTTCAAAAAGATAATAGTAATGAAAAAGCATCAACAAAAATAGTGACTAACAAAAAGTTAGATTGAAGTAAAAAGGGTCTGGGATACAGTACTGATTTTCCATTTGAAAGTAGAAAAAAGAATTTTGTAAAGAAAGAAACAAAGAATGATATATTTAATAACTGGTGGTGAACGTTCAGGAAAAAGTAGTTATGCAGAAAGTTTAGCCAAAGAACGTTCCAGCAATCCTATATATGTAGCAACTGCTAGAAAATGGGATGCTAATTTTCAAGAACGAATTGATATGCATCAAAAAGACAGAGACGATCGGTGGGTAAACATTGAAAAAGAAAAGTTTTTAAGTGAAATTGATTTTACAGGTAATGTAGCCGTAATAGACTGTGTCACGCTTTGGTTAACTAATTTTTTTGTGGATACTAAAAATGATGTTTCTCAGTGTCTGGAACAAGCAAAAGCTGAAATTGATGCTCTTGCAAAACAACAAAACACTACCATTATCATAGTTACTAATGAAATAGGAATGGGTCTTCATGCTGATACCGCTATAGGTAGAAAATTCACGGAGTTGCAAGGATGGATGAACCAGTATATTGCCAAAACTGCTGATACCGTTGTTTTGATGGTATCTGGAATACCTGTAGAAATTAAAAAAGCTCCATGACTCATTTAGAAGAAATTATACAATCTCGCAGAGATACACGTCATTTTACTAACGATGAAGTTCCTGATGAAGTTCTTGAAAAAGCGTTGCAGGCAGGTCATTACGCACCATCTGTTGGACTCACTGATGCCACAAAATATTTCTTGATTAAGTCTCCACAAATCAAGCATGCAATTAAAGAATTGTTTTTAGAATACGATAAAAAAGCAATAAACCTAACCGATGATGAAACTCAAAAGGAAACCTACAAGGCCTTAAAGCTAGAAGCTATTGAGGAAGCTCCCGTGGGATTAGTAATAGCTTATGACAGATCTGTACTCAATAATTTTACCATAGGTACAGTAGGAAGTAATGAATCTATAAAGTTTAGTGCAGTGTGTGCGGCTCAAAACATTTGGCTTTCGCTAACAGAGCAAGGATTTTCCATGGGCTGGGTGTCTATATTAAACTACCACAAATTCAAAACCATTTTAGGATTACCAGAACACATGGAGCCTTTGGGATATTTTTGTGTTGGTAAACCAGCAACAAATTATGAAAATCAGCCCATGCTGCAACTACTCAATTGGAAACAGAAATCAAAAACTCCTTTGGTTGAAGAAATTTCAGTTTTACATCATATTAAATCTGAAACAAATTCATGGCAATCCACAAATTTTGAAAATGAAATACTAGCAAAACAACTTCAAGAAAAGATCGATTCTAAGACTAAGCCTACCGGTTCATTGGGTATCTTAGAAAAACTGGCTTTGCAAATAGGCACCGTTTTTCAATCTCTTGAACCCCAAATACGAAACCCCAATATAGTAGTTTTTGCTGCTGATCATGGAATAGCAAATCATGGAGTTAGCGCGTATCCTCAAGATGTTACTAGGCAAATGGTGACTAATTTTTTAGCGGGTGGAGCAGCAATTAATGTATTTTGCAAGCAGCACAACATTGAACTGTCTATTGTAGATGCTGGCGTAAATTATGATTTTCCTACTAACACAAAACTGATTTCAAACAAAATAGCAATGGGTACTCAGTCTTTTTTACAAGGACCTGCAATGAGTGCAATAGAACTAGAACTATGTTTTAAAAAAGGGAGTGATGTTGTGGCTGCGATTGCTAAAAATGGGTCTAATTGCATTGGTTTTGGCGAAATGGGAATTGGGAACACCGCTACAGCTTCACTTTTGATGAGTGTTTTGATGAATCTGCCGGTTTCTGAATGTGTGGGTAAAGGCACAGGGATAAATGATACCCAACTGCAACATAAAATTGCAATTCTGGAAAAATGCAGCGAAAATTATAATGGTCCACAAGATGTAGATAGTTTGCTTGCTTATTTTGGAGGATTCGAAATCATGCAAATGGCAGGCGGAATGATACAAGCAAAAGTAGAGAATATGCTCATTCTTGTAGATGGATTTATTAGTTCAGTAGCTTTTTTAGTGGCTTACACTAAAAACAAATTGGTTTTAGAAAATGCTATTTTTTGCCACTCCTCAGCAGAGCAAGCACACCAAAAAATTCTTGATTTTTTAAACGTTCGTTCAGTGTTACAACTTGATTTACGTTTGGGAGAGGGTACGGGTTGTGCTCTGGCTTTTCCCATTTTGGAATCGGCAGTTGCTTTTTTAAACGATATGGCCAGTTTTGAATCGGCTCAGGTAAACTCCAAAAACATAAATTAACGTTATAAATTTGGCTAAGCCAAAAACAAAAAAATGAAAAAAGAGGTTCACATATTTTTTACAGCATTGATGTTTTATACCCGGATTCCGTGTCCTAAAAATATAGATCATAACCCGGATTATTTAAACAAAGCATCCCGATATTTTCCTTTAATTGGTTGGATTGTTGGGGCGGCAGCTTTTTCAGTCTATGCTGCGGCCTCTTGGTTATGGAATGCTGAGATTGGTATTGTCCTTTCGATGATTGCAAGTATATTGATTACAGGTGCTTTTCATGAAGATGGTTTTGCAGATGTGTGCGACGGATTTGGCGGTGGTTGGACCAAAACTAAGATTTTGACCATTATGAAAGATAGCGCTATCGGTGCTTATGGCGCAATTGGTTTGGTGTTGCTTTTTTTGCTAAAGTTTATGAGTCTAGTCACTATAGTCAAAAGTGAATCGCTATTTACAAACTACCATGCATTTTTCACTTTTTTATTAGTTTTTATAACAGGACATGCTCTTAGTAGATTTGCTGCAATATCAATTGTTTTTACGCATGAATATTCTCGTGAGGATGCTTCTAGTAAAAGCAAGCCCATTGCTCAAAGTTACTCAAATAAAGAGGTTATTGGATCAGCATTTTTTGGATTGCTTCCACTGGTTGTGATGTCTTTTTATCAAATAGCATTTCTCTTGGTTCTAGTACCAATATTTCTTACTCGATTTTTTCTAGCCCGTTATTTTCAAAAATGGATTGACGGTTACACCGGAGATTGTCTAGGAGCCACACAACAAGTTTGTGAAGTTATTTTTTATCTTTCAATTAGTGCATTATGGAAATTTATTTAGTTAGACATACCGAGACCGTTTGCGAAAAAGGAATTTGCTACGGCCAAGCTGATGTTGAAATTGCGACGCCTTATGAAGCAGTTTTTGATGCTATTTTAAAGCAATTGCCGCAAGATGCCCTACTTTATTCAAGTCCTTTACAGCGTTGTACCATTCTAGCAAAGTACATTCAAAATAATTTCGCTATTGCAAATGTGACGCTGGATGAGCGCTTGATGGAAATGAATTTTGGCGATTGGGAGTTAAAAAATTGGGACAGTATTCCACCTGAAGTTTTTACCCCATGGATGACTGATTTTGTCAACGTTCCTGTACCAAACGGCGAGTCGTTTTTAAACCTCCACAACAGAGTGTTGGATTTCATGGAAAATGCACTGGATTCCGCTACCACAAAACCCATTGTTATTGTGGCACATGGAGGAGTTATTAGGAGCTTTTTGTGTGCAGTTTCTGACTTGCCCTTACAAGATGCTTTTCAGAATAAAGTAGATTTTGGCGCTGTTGTACGTCTTACTTTATAAAATTATCATTTTTTTTGGTGATTTTCTCATTATAATTTTATCTTTGTAATCGAAATTTGGTTGCGTTCATTACATTCAAGAACGCATTAAAAGGGAATTAGGTTCAAAACCTAAGCTGTACCCGCAACTGTAAGCTATTATGCTTGTTGTTATCTACTATGCCACTGCTCGCGTTGGCGGGTGGGAAGGTCAACAACAAGACGCAAGCCAGGAGACCTGCCTTATTTCATAATCAATAGCGGACTTTCGGGAATAAAGGTTCAGGAAATTATGACACATTTTAAAGTATTCTTCTTATTTTGCTTTTTTGCAAGCCAGGTTATTTTGGGTCAAAACGACTCCATCACGCGTTTACGTGAGGTTATCGTTTCTGATGTTAAACTGCGCAAATTCTCCAGTACTCAAACTATAATTAGTTTGAATGACTCTATTTTGTCAAAAAACACTGGACTACTCACAAATTCACTCAACTATAATACGGTTTTGTATTTTAAAGAATATGGTCGTGGGATGTTGTCTACAGTTGCATTTAGGGGTACAACTTCCTCACAAACTGCAGTGATTTGGAATGGGATAAATATTAATTCTCAAATGAACGGCAGTACTGATTTTAATACTTTAACAAGTAATGATTATAATTCTGTACAAGTAAAAGGAGGCGGCGGAAGTGTTATTTATGGCAGTGGTGCTATTGGTGGAACGCTACATTTAGGTACTAATTTAAGTTTTACAGATGTAATTTCTAATGAAATAAGATACGACTACGGTAGCTTTAACACTCAAAACCTATTGTATAAAGGCATTTTTTCAAATGACAAATGGTCAACACAGTTTGGTTTTTCTAGAAATAGTTCGACTAATAATTATAAGTTTCAAGATAGTTACGATTGGAGGGGAAACCAAAGATTTAATGAAAATGGAGATTATGAAGTTATCACACTAAATGCTACAGTTGGTTATAAATTTAATGAAAAACAGTATTTAAAACTGTATAGTCAATCCTCAAATACCGACCGAAATATTTCCTTGTTATCATCATCTGAGTCACGTACAAAATACAAAAATGATTTTAGTAGAAATTTATTAGAGTACCAAGCTAGTTTTAATAAATGGACTACTTATTTAAGAACGGCATATATAACAGAAGGCTATCAATATTTTGAAGACAATACAAAGCCAGATTATAGTTTTGGTAATACAAATACATGGATTGTTAAAGCCGATGTCAACCACCAATTTAATAGCAAACTTTTAATAAATGCGCTGTTAGAGTATAATCTAACTAAAGGTGAAGGATCAGGATTTGGTAATCATGAGCGTGAAATTAGCAGTTTTGCTGTTTTGGCAAAATACGAAGCCACTAAAAATTGGCAAAATGAGTTTGGCATTCGTAAAGAAATTACTAACAATTACCAATCACCAGTCTTGTTCTCTCTGGGGAGTAGTTGGCACGGTATTTCTTGGTATCAAATCAAGGCTAATGTTTCGCATAATTTTAGAATTCCAACCTATAATGATTTGTACTGGGAAAGTGGTGGCAATCCTAATTTAAAACCAGAAAGTGCTTATCAAGGCGAACTCGCAAATATTTTTAAATATCATAATGTATCGCTTACACAAACGGTTTACTTCAATAAAATAAAAGATTTATTGCGATGGGTACCTGGAAATAACGGAGTATGGGCACCCCAAAATACAGATCGAGTTAAAGCATATGGTATTGAGGTTTTACTAAATTGGAATAAAAATATTGGACAAAGCCATTGGCAATTGAATAGTACTTACGCCTACACCATATCACAAAACGAGGAAACACAAAAACAACTTTTTTTTGTGCCTTTCCATAAAGCTACTACTTCATTAGCATATTCTTATAAAAAATGGAATGTCAATTACCAAGTACTTTATAATGGTTTTGTATACACCCAAGCAGATAATAATCCTGCAGCTGTGATTCCAGCTTATACAGTAAGCAATACTAGCGTTGATTATGATTTGCCAATTTTAAATAATATTAAAATTGGTGCTCAAGTTCTTAATATTTGGGGGCACAAATATGTGAGTTTGGAACAAAGAATAATGCCAGGGCGTAATTTTAATATGTACATAATTTTTAAATTTTAATATAATGAAGGTAACTAGAATTTTAGTAGTGGTTTTTTCTTTTGCATTTTTAGCATCATGTAGTACTGATGAAAATGAAAATGTTTCAAAAGGTAGTTATGATGATGGTGTTTTTATTTTGAACGAAGGTAATTCCTCTGGTGGTTCGGTATCATTTTTGGGTGATGACATGACTATTTTTAAACAAGATGTTTATGGCGCTGAAAATGCTGGTGATTTCATTGGTAAATATGTACAAAATATTTTCTTTGATGGAGACAAAGCATATATTATTGCTGGTGGATCTAATGTAATAAATGTAGTAAATCGATATTCATTTAAGTTACTTGCAAAAATAGATTCTGGCTTAGCTAGTCCAAGGTATGGTGTTGTAAAAAACGGCAAAGCTTATGTTACAAACGCTAATAATTATGGAGGAGCACAAGGTAATACAGATGATTATGTTGCTATAATTGATTTAGCAACCAATAAAGTGGAGTCAAAAATTAATTTGAACGCTACAGCTGATCGCATAGTACTTGATGGCGATAAATTATACATCATTGAGCCTTATAATAATGACAAAGTGTTAGTAGTGAATACTAGTACTAAGGCATTAGAATCTTCAGTTACTGTAGGAGCTAGTGCTAACAGTATGGAGATAACAAACGGTACATTATATGTTTTGGCTTCTCCTTTTTCAGGATCAAGTAAAATTGTAAAAGTTAAACTTTCTGACAAATCAGTATCAGAAGTAGTTTTACCAGCGACTTTAAAAGGAGCTAAAAATTTAGATATTTATGGCTCTAAGGTTTTCTTTACTAAAGGGAGTAGTGTTTTTGCTATGGATATTACAGCAAGTCAGGCAAGTGAAACGGCTTTGTTTACCTATACTTCAACTTCTCAATATGGGGTAATGTATGGTTTTGCAGTAGAGAATGATAAAATTTTCATTGCTGATGGAGGAGATTTCGCATCAAACAGTAAAGCGTATGTGTATTCATTAACGGGTAATTTACAAAAGGAATTGACAGTAGGAGTAGGGCCAAATGGCTTTTACTTTAACAAATAATATATATTTATTGGTTGCAAAGGTTTTTATTAAAATCGAATGCAACTCCTTTGTAAATATGCTATAAGTGATAGCATCTCTTTTGCCAGTATTTTACATGTAAGTTAAGTTGTTTCGAAATTAAAAAGAATTCAATTTGCTTCCTCAAAAAAAGAGGTAATGCTACACGCGGAAGAAACTTTAAAATAGGAATGAATTTTTTATTTTAATTGAAAATAATTGTTAGTTATATTGGATAAAAAAGCGAGACTCAGTAATGAATGTCTCGCTTTTTTGTTACAATTGTCCCGTCCTGAAATAGCGATACACAAAAACAATCGTTATGGAAGAATACACGAATTATGTAAAGCGCACCCAGCGAGATTACAGCATGTCCTTAAAACTTCAAATCGTTAGAGAAGTTGAGCAAGGTAGTTCATCAATTACCCAAATTAGAAAACAATATGGCATTCAAAGCCATGCTACAGTTCTGGGCTGGTTACGAAAATTTGGTAACTTTGATTGGGAAAACCAATCCCCTTTGAATATGGCAAAGTCACCCGAACAAAAAATTATGGAACTTGAAGCCCAAGTCAAGCTATTAGAAAAACAAAAGGCTCTTTTAGAACGACAAGCTTACGTTGCAGATAAAAAAGCAATCTTGTTTGACATGATGATTGATTTAGCTGAGAAAGAATATCATATCGATATCCGAAAAAACTCTGCACCCGAACAATCGCCCGCTTTAGAGCAAAAGAACAAAAAACAGTAGCGTTTACCTGTTATTTGTTCGGGATAGACAGACAGGTTTATTATCGAAAGACTAGAAGAATAGCATCCAAACAAAACAAAGCCAAAGAAGTGATTTTGATGGTGAATAATATCAGGAAGACAATGCCTAGAATAGGTACTCGAAAACTATATTATCTTTTGTTGGATAAACTTCAATTAATGAAAATTGGAAGAGATAAATTCTTTGATATACTCAGAGCCAATCATTTATTGATACATCCTAAACGAAGTTATCATGTAACGACTAACTCACATCATCGATTTAATAAACATCAAAATCGAATTCTAGATTTAGAAATTAACAGACCAGAGCAAGTTTGGGTCTCTGATATAACCTATATAGGAAAAAGAGATAATCCTTGCTATTTAAGCTTAGTCACAGATGCTTATTCTAAAAAGATTATGGGATATTATGTTGCCGATAACATGAACACAGAAAGCAGTTTGAAGGCTTTTAAAATGGCTCTTAAACACAGAAACAACAAAAACTTACCATTGATACATCATTCAGACAGAGGGATTCAATATTGTGCTAATGACTACCAAAAGCAACTTAATAAAAATAAAATTCTATGCAGTATGACACAAAACTCTGACCCTTATGAAAATGCAGTGGCAGAAAGGATCAATGGTATTTTAAAACAGGAATTTAGGATTGACAAATACAATCAAAAAGCAGAAATCATGCAAAAAATTGTAAAAGAAGCTATTGATATCTATAATGAAATCAGACCTCATTATTCTAATTACATGCTTACTCCAAATCAGATGCATCACCAAAACAAAATTAAAATGAGAACCTATAAAACAAAAAACAGTAGCAAACCAGAGCTTGCTACTGTCTAAAATTGTACTTTTATTTTTTATTAATCCTGTATCACTTTTTCAGGACTAGACAAATTTGTTTTATTTTAAATCAGCTACAAATGATAGGATTGTAGTAGCAATTTGATCTTGTTTCTTATCATCAGTCAGGTAGGCTCTGTCAGATGAATTTGAAAGGTAACCTAGTTCAATGAGTACTGCAGGTGACACTGATTTTTTTAAAATTAAAAAAGGAGCTTTTTTAATTTCATATGGAGCTACCGCATTCCTTTGTAAAAATTTAGTGCGCAATTCATTAGCGATTTCAATTGATTGATCGTTAACTAATGACTCATTAGCCACATAAAACTCCATTCCTGATTTTACTTCATTGCGACTTTGATTGACGTGTAAGGATAGAACTAAGTTGGGTTTAATTTTATTGATGAAATCTGCACGGTCGGTTAGAGATACAAATTGGTCATCATTTCGAGTAAAATGGATGGTTACATTCTCATTTTTATTCAAAAATTTTATTTTCTTAGATATCTGTTCTACAATTTGCTTTTCCGTACTAGTAATTGAAGTGGCACCAAAATCAATACCGCCATGCCCAGCATCAATAACTACGTGAATTTGCTTGTTGTTGACTACACTTGGTTTTACAAATGCTAGCGATACCATAGTAGCGCAAGCTAAAAAGAAAGGAATAGCTTTTTTCATTGGTTTTCAGTTTTAGAAGTTAATCTATATAAACTTACAAAAACCACTAATTATTGCATGCTTTTAAATTATTTTACATAAAAGATTGTTTAGCAATCATTTTGTAAAATAGATAAAAAAAATGCCACAAATTCAAAGGGTTGGATCTTCAAATTTGTGGCAAAAAATTAGGTTCTAAATTTTTTATTCTAATGCTTTTAGCAATCCTTCGGGAGCTTTTTCAATATACATTTGGTTCAATCCGTTTACGGCTTGTGAGCTACTGAATTCTTCATAATCAGCTCTTTGTTTTTGAGATATAAGACGACCTGTTCCTGTAATTTTTGCAATTGCAGTTTTCAATAAAGGTTCATCAACATCTCCTAAAACGCCCATGGTACTTATAGTTTCTTTTTGCAAGAAATCAGGTTGTAAACCATTTTGATAATCTCCAAAACCAACCGAATTAACAATTTTTAATACAATAGGTTGCATGGCATATCTGTGTTTTGGATTTCTATTATCGGGTCCAAAACCTGGAGAATCGTAAAGTGTTACTGAACCTACATTTTTCCCCACGGTAACATCACCTATTTGAATCACATTGATGTGTGGTTCTAATCCGTTAATTACTAGCTCACTTGCAGATGCTGAACTTGCACTTGTAAGAATATAAACTTTGGTTAAGTTTAAACTATTGATTGCGGTATTATCTATTTTATCAGTAAAATAATTATATAAAGCATCAGGATTCTCTGACTCAAAATAATCGTTTATTTCCTTATTCCATTGTTGTTTTGCAAATACCTTACCCTTAAACTGTCCTGTAATCATACTTGCTAAACGTGTTGCTGTTTGCACAGATCCTCCGCCATTGTAACGCAAATCAAGAACCAAAGCTGTAACACCTTGTGACTTTAATGAAGCAAAAGCTTCGTTTAATTTCATATCAAAATTTGCTGTAAAAGCGTTGTACATCAAATACCCTATTTTGTGAGTACCTGAAGTAATTACTTTGTTTACCAAAATAGGATTTTCTGTTAAGACTGTTTTTGTAAGGGCTATGTTTTTTCCATTGGTTACAAATGCGCCTCCTGATATATCAGCCATGTTAAGCGTATAATCATTATTAGATCCAAAAAGTAAAGACTGATAATTACTTACTGTAAGTGGAGTTCCATTCACTGCTGTAAAAACATCTCCTCTTTTAATATCCTTAGTAGCTGCATTAGAACCCGGAATAATATAGCGTACAAATCCGAAAATTTCTGATGAGCCAGTTGATTTTCTGCTTAAACCAAACTCAACTCCGTTATTGTTAGTAGTTCCTTGAAATTGTCCTTCTAGCTCTAAATAATCATCAACAATCCAACTGAATCTGTCTTTGTTAGCGTCTACCCGAAGCGCTTCAAATAAACTTTCTGGGGTATTAAAAGTTTGTAAAAAATTATTTAAATTGGTCTGATCTGCAAATCTTGTTTCATCAAGATTGGGAACTTCATCTGTCCATAAATAGTATTGATTCATGCCTTTCCAGACAAAATCTTGTATTTCAAGTGTAGCTGGAGCTGCTACATCGTCATTATCTTGGCACCCTTGTAGCACAAAAAGTGTAATGAGTAATAGTAGGGGAATTTTAAAGTAGGTTTTCATAGGTTTGGTTTATATCCTTATTAACGTAAAAATACTAACTTTAGTTTTAATTTAATAATTTATGTTACAAAATAACTTTTCAATCGTCTTGTATCTATAAGTTGTTAGTAAAACGTGTATGAACCAAAGCGAATTTGTAGTCTTGATCTCTCCATTTAAGGACAAAGTCTTTAGGCTAGCCAAGCGATTATTGCTCAGTAAAGAGGAGGCCGAAGACGCAACGCAAGAGGTTTTGACTAAGTTGTGGTCAAAAAATGATTCTTTAAATAAGTACGGTAGTGTTGAGGCATTTGCTATGACCATGACTAAGAATTTTTGTTTGGATCAACTGAAATCAAAACGAGCTAGTAATGAGCCATTAGTTCATTCTAATTATGTAGATACTGCACCAAGTCTTGAAAAAAAATTAGAAGATCAAGATAGTCTTAAGTGGGTTGATACATGTTTAGCTCAATTGCCAGAACAGCAACGCATGATTGTTCAATTACGCGATGTAGAGCAATACGAGTTTGAAGAAATAGCTTCACTATTACAAATGAAAGAAAGCGCAGTACGAGTTTCACTTTCTAGAGCGCGAAAAATAATTAGGGAATACATTATAAAGTCACACGCCCATGGAAATCAATAAAATAGAAATACTTTTAGAAAAATACTTTGAAGGAGTAACAAGTATTGCCGAAGAGAATGAATTACGTATTTATTTTTCTTCAGGCGATGTTGCACAACATTTAATACAATACCAACATTTTTTTAAGGGTCTTTATCAGTCAAAAAAAGAGCAGTTTACCCGTATTGTTCCTTTTTATAGACAAATAAGGCCTGTATTATGGCTTTCCATTGCAGCTTCTGTAATCGTTGCTGTAGGAGTAGGAAGCTATGCTTTTTTAAATACTGATACTGCGCCACCACAGTCAGATTTAGGAACCTATGAGGATCCCAAAGTTGCGTTTGAAGCTACACAAAAAGCCTTGTCTTTATTATCGAATAATATTAATGTTGGCATAGAAAGTGTACTATATCTAGATGAGTATCAAATTGCAAAAAATAAAGTATTTAAAAAACCAGTAAGAAAACAAGGCAGTTAAAAAACGCTAGCCTTTTTCAGTTCACATTTAATCATTAATTACCATTTATATCATGAAATCAATCAATCAAAAGGTGCCATTGAGCACAACGAACACAAAAGCTTTTAGCACTATTCAAAAGACATTTACAAAAATTGTGGTAACACTGGCGCTTTTTTTGGCCACAAATTCACTTTTTGCACAAACAGCATTTGACAAATTTGACGGTCAAGTAGAGGTCAAGTCATTTATTGTCAACAAAAAAATGTTTGACTTAATGAGCAAAGTAAAGATGGATGCATCCGATAAAGAAATGCAGCAATACTTAGCTTTAATTAAAAAATTAGACAACTTGAGGGTTTTTACAACCAAAAGTACTCGCGTAGAAGGCGAAATGAAACTAGCAGCTGATAAGTACATTAAAACAGCGGGTTTAGAAGAGTTAATGCGCGTAAATGATAATGGTAGAAATGTAAAAATCCTTGTAAAATCAGGTGCTGGAGATACACAGATACGTGAGTTGTTGATGTTTATTGAAGGAGCAAAAAATGAAGATACTGTTTTAATGTCATTGACTGGGGACTTTGATTTGAATGAAATTTCAGTGTTGACCGATAAAATGCGTATTCCAGGTGGCGACGATTTGAAAAAAGCAAGTAAAGGTAAAAAGTAAGATGAAACTACGATACGGAATTCCCGCACTACTGGCGTTATTTTTGGTAAGTTGCAACAACGAGCCTTCTTTGCAAAAATATTTTGTTGAACATTCAGAAGATAAAAATTTTATTGCCTTAGATGTTTCTCCCGAAATATTGAATGTAGACAAGGCTAAGTTATCTGTAGCTCAAACCGAGGCTTTACAATCTTTTGATAAAATGAACATCTTAGCTTTTAATGCTAATGCGACTAATAAAGCCGAATTTGAAGCAGAGCGCGCAAAAGTAAATCTAATTTTAAAGGACAAAAAGTACCAGCAATTGATGAAATTTGGCTCAGGTAAAGAAGGAGCTTCAGTAAGTTTTGTGGGTACTGATGAGCATATTGAAGAGTTTATTTTTTTTGCCAATAAGAATGAAAATGGTTTTGCCGTTGTACGTGTGACAGGTGACGACATGAATCCCACGGCTGTTATGACCATGATGAGTGTGTTACAACAATCAAATATTGATATGGCTCAATTAAAACCCTTACAGCAATTAATGAAATAATTATTGCTACAAAAAAAGTAAAGCGTCATGAACTCTTGTTGATGACGCTTTTTTTTAGACTTATCTTTTTTTGATAAATAGAATCAATCCCAGGATACTCACTATTAAAATTGCAAGTGCGGCCAAAATCATTGCAGCATCACGTACATTTTTGCCCGCCCAATCTAAAAACAAAAATTTGTGTAGAATTGCAAAAGAATAACCTTCTCTTTTATCTGCGTTTTCTACTTTTGCGGCTAATCTTGAGGTGGCTGTTTCTATAAAATAAGTAGTATTTTCTGGTGTGTCATAAGCAAGTTTCACCACAGGAAGGCGCTTGTTCACAAAGCCATACTCGCGACTTTCAAATTCGTAAATGGTTTTAGTTTCAATCAATTTAGCATTTTGTAAAGAAGTTTCAGGTTCGTCAGTTTCAGGGATCATTTCGCAACAAGCTGCCTTTGGCGCGCCATCTGTAAAATAATGCGCTAAAAATTCAGCATATTTCACATCCAGATTAGGCTTGATTTGATTGGTTTGTGCGTTGATGTAAACAATTTCTAGCGGTTGTTTGTCTTTCTTTGCCCATTTTGATTCGGGTGCGCTGATGGCTGTGTTAGTCTTTGCTTTTTGCTTAGGAAGCAGTTGACAACGGTAGTACAAACTGTCTTGAAAAGCAACTATACTGGCATTTTCAAACCGATTCCAATCTAGTTTTAAATCAGTAAGCGAAGTTGTAAGTGCTTCGGTTTTAAAGCTAGGTTCGTACACCATTTGCGAGAGTGTGTACGGATCCCATTTGGTAGTGGCATGGTATGCACCGCTAAAAGCAAAGGTTAACGTAAATAATGAAATCCAAATCCCGATTTGTCGGTGGTAACGACGAACACCTTTTTTGGGAGCAAGCGCATCGCTTTTTTTGAATTGTTTCCAGAAAAGCCCATAAATCAAGAGTCCACTTATTGCTGAAAAGGAGATCACAGACAAAATTAAAATCATGATTATGATGCGCAAACTGTTATTAGAAATTACATCAATAAACGACCAATTGTGAAAGGTATCGAAGAACCAAATAAAAATTTGCCGCGATTTCGGGTTGAAAGTCGCTAGTTTGCTTGAGGCGGTTTCTACGTAAACATGCATTTCATCGTCACGATCAAAACTCAGTTGGTACACGGGCAAGTAGCGGTTGACGTATTTGTATTGACTGGTGAATTCCGTGAGAATTTCGCTTTTTAAAACTGTACTTTTAGCATCATCTAGAAAATAGCGTGCGAGCCATTCGGCGTATTTTTGATCACCGTTTTCAAGTTTTTGAGCATTGGTTACGTCAAAATAGAGTAGCGCTCCTGATTCGGTTTTTACTTGATAAAAGGTTTTATCGTTCAGGTTGACTAGGCGAAAGTTTTTGAATGTTTTGATTTGGTTTTTTTGTAAAACCTCTTTCAACGTCAATGGTAATTGGCTTGTCTTGATGATGGTTTGTGAAAGTTCTTGATTGGCGATTTCGGGTTTAAAGAAATGCGCCATAAACGGATGCATGATTCCTGAAAGTGTCCAAAAGATCACTGGAATAATGGTAATAATGGCCAAAGTTCGGTGCCATGCGTAGACGTGCTGCTTGATTTTTTTGATCCATTTGGAATCTTTTTTTCGTGTAGATGTCTTTTGATTTTCTTTTTTCATTTTGTGTGTTTTTTAGCCCGGATAGGAGCGATATCCTTTTTTGAGGCCTTTTTTTGGCCTCAAAAAAGATAAAGCGGATAGCCGGATAAGCTCCTGATAATTATTTTTTTAACGATAAATTGTACTGCAATCCCATCATGAAAATGCGGGGTGCGGCAGCGGTATACGTAGCCTGATCAATTGTGGCATTGCCCCGAGAGACATTGGTAGCGTACAATTTATCGGTCAAGTTCATGATATTAGTAAAAATTTCAACTTGTTTGTAGCGGTAGCCTAATCGAGCGTTGAAAAGGGTGTAGCCCGCGTAGGAAACAGTGTTGATTTGGTTTTGAAACCAACTTGAAACGTACTGGCACTCTAGCGCTGCACGGAAGTTCGGGAACCATTTTGGGTAGTAATTGAGCTCAGCATTAGCAATCCATCTCGGTGCGCTAGGCATGTCAAAGCCGTCGAGTTTTTGAACCGCATCGGTGCTTCGTTTGGAAACAGTAAAGTCAATGAATTCATGACGAGCATAGGTTCCGCCAAGGCGAAATGCAAGCTGTGAGGACGGATTGTATTGTAGTCCAAGTTCAATTCCTCTATGGCTTGTTTTTCCAGCTGATTGGGTATCGGTTGAATTGTCAGGTTGGCGAATGCTCAATAATTCATTGCGACCATCAAGTACATACAAGGCAAAATCTAGTGTCAACTTGTTTTTTAGCAAACTGCTATAACCTCCAATTTCATAGTTTGAAAAATTTGCCGCATCAAGATCAGTGTAAAATTGTACGGGTGTAACTCCAGGTTTTGGACGGAATAAAGTAGTCACCGAAGGTGGAGAGAATCCTTGAGAATAGTTGGCATAAAACCCAACGTTTGTAAGCGGATTGTAATTGATACCCGCTTTAAAGGTCAGTTGATCGTAGGTTTTGGCTCCCGAAGTAGCATTGATGTTATTGATGTAATCAATTTTGATGTAGTCGTAGCGCGCCCCTGTGGTTACCGTTACTTTTGAAAGCGGTTGAAAGTTGTATTGCACATAGCCCGAGTTGTTGTAAATGGTAGCATTGTAATTTGAAATGCGTAAATCAGGTCGAACTTCTAAAATTTGATACTTGTTTACCGTCTTTCCATCCGGATTTCGGTTGGCTTGCAACTTAATTAGGTGCGAAAAATAGTCGTTTGGTGACCTATCGTAAGTAGTTCCGGCGATTAGTTTAGAGTTTAAAAACGAAAATCCTTGCGTGTGCTGCGCTACGATTCCGTAACTTTTAAAATCATTCGAATTGATTTCGCCAGTTGCTTTTGTAGGGTCGTTGGTTGCTGATGGCGTAGGATTCCATCGAATGCCGTAGCTTGGGTTTTGTCCTAATTTATTGTCTCGGTGGTAAACAGTTACAACGGTTTGTCTGTTTTCAGACCATTCTTTTTCAAGTGTTAAACGACTGCGCAAAGCCTCTGATTTTCGGTATGTAAAATCGGTTGTGCTTTTGTAGGAACGATTATTAAAGTCTTGCTCATTTACGCTGCCCGTCATGTCCGAGTAATATTGCCCATAAAAAGTACTACTAATCAAGCGGAGACTATTGCTAAAATTGTATTGGAATTTAGCGTTCAAATTGTTCTTGTTGTAATCAGAAAATGTGAGCCAACTGTTAGTTTGGTCAGTGCTCGCGCCCGCAATGGCAAACGAAAATTTACCTACGGTAGCGCTGCCGAAGGCTTGAAGGTTGCGGTAGCCGTATTGATCTGCTTGAATCCCTACTTTAAACTCGGGGTCGCGGCTTGGTTTTACAGTAATAAAATTTACTGTTCCTCCCACAGCTTCTGGACCGTAAAGCGATGAAGCGGGTCCTTTGATCACTTCTAGATTTTGTAAATTAAACGGATTCATTTCAAGCAAAGCATTGTGGTTGAAAACGCCGAGTGGTCGAATGGGCGAACCGTCTTCGAGATACAAATAATACGGACTCAAACCCATAGGCTGCCTGATGGACATGCCGTGCTGCTCATTGCCCAGATTCATCATCATGACGCCAGGCGTTTTATTTACAATTTCGAAAGCAGAAGTCGCTTTGGTTTCTTGAATGAGTTTTGTTGATAGTTTAGAAATTGCCACTGGTACTTCACTTCGTTTGGCTTTGCCACGGTTGGCGGTAACAACTACTTCGTTTAGGTTTTCGACCGCAGCAGTATCTATTTGGATTTTTTGTTGCGCAAATCCAACTTGTAATGCCAAGAGCATTACAAAAAGTATATTTTTCATTTTTTTTGAATGGTAAAAAGGATCTTATTTCAGTGAAATACAAACCTGAATACTAGTCTAATGCTTAGTAAATAGGTTGCAATATGGTAAGGAGCTAATAGTACAATTGCACAGTGACCCAGAACCAATAGTTCAGAGTTGTTTTTAGCAAATGCTAAAAAATAGGGCTGTCCTTATGAAATGAAATAAGCGGGAGGGCGAAAAGTGAAGGTCGAAAAGGAAGCTGTTTTTTTTGCTTCGGTGGTACTGATTTTTACAATTGGAAGCATAGGCTCCACAAGCGCATATTCATTGGAGATCAATTCGCGAACATAAACTAAATCTGTTTTTTCTTTCAGATTATTTTGCATGCTTTTTTCATTATCAGTGTAGCGTTTTAAACTTTTTTGCAGTTCGCAACGTCCGTTACAACTATTAAAAACCATTTTGCGTTGCACACAAATGGTTTTGGCAATTTCAACCTGATTCAATTTAAAGTTCACGTACGTGAGAAAGTTACCCAAGGATGGCATTAGAACAATACAAGATAATAGTATGATACAAACTTTTTTCACTCTGTTTTTTACTACTGCAAAAGTAACGCATAAAGACAAAATAACGAAGACCTAAACGTTAATATTTTCTTAGTGCATCAAGATATCGTTTTCAGAACTTTAACCAGTAATCAAGTCAAGATGTTGTATTAGCAATTTTAAAATAAATAATTAAAATATCACTAAAAGTGGGTATTGTGTAAGCCTTTTAATACACGTAACATTGTCTCTTAGATAAAACACAAAAATAAATAAATTAAAACCATGAGTACTTTATTCAGTTGTAAACCCGTTCTTAAAAAAAATGAAGGTTTTTACTTTTACTTAGGAGCATTTATTTTATCTGTAAAATGCGTGTTGTTGCTATCCCTTATTGTACTTTATATATTTTAATTGAGATAGATATTGCAGAGCGTTATTCCGCATAACGCGCTAGAGACTTTTGGATAACACTTTTCATTTGATTCCGGAAATAGTCGGGTCGTATCACCTCAAGACCACTGCCAAAACCAAGAAAAATACGTGCTAATTCATAATTTGGAATCACAAATAAGTGAATAATAATGCTTCCATCTTCATTTTGCTTGATCAACCGTTGTGAATTATGCAAGGGTTTAGTAAGCACATAAGGAGCATTAATAGCGTCAATCCAGAGTTCAAATCGATGGGGACGCAAACCCGTATTTACAGTCACTCCCACCACATTTTTGTAATACAGGTCCGCATTAAAATTTTCCTCTAAATGAGGCATATTAAAATCATAATCAATAGCAATGATTCTATCCAGTGCCAAATTAGTTATGGGCTGGTTTTTCTTTCTTCTTCCTATCAAGAACCATCTGTTATTGAACTCTTTCAATATAAATCCATGAAAATTAAATACCGTTTCCTCCTGCGATTTGAATGACTTGTACGTAATTACCAAAACTGTTTTTTTAATAATGGCTTGGTAAATTTCCTCTAAAAATGGTAAGCCTTTCAGTTTTTCGTTTTTGTCTAAGTAAATCACCGGTTGTGTTTGAGACTTTTCGGCATAGATCTTATCCTCTAAACGTTGCAAAATATCAGACACATCATTAAACAAAGAAAAGTCTTTAAACTGTTTCAGCATTGAAACCGTTTCTGTGAGTACATTAATATCCGTTTCCGTCAGCGGAATATTCGTAATCGTAAATTCCTCGTCTTCGTACGTATAATACTTTTTGTCATACACCACAATGGGGGCATTGTAGCCCAGTTTTTCGCTACGCATCAACTGAATATCCATTTGAACCGTTCTCTTGCTTACCGCATTTTCCCTTCCTTCGTACTCAAACAAAGCGTCAGAACAAGCCGCAATCAAGTCGTCTAGCGTCCAAGTACGGTATTTATTTTGCAAACACTTATCAATCGTTTTATACCTAATAAGCGCATTTTTATTTTGTGACATATTTTCTTTTTTTTGGGCGTGCCCCTCCGTAAAAACTGCGGGTCGGGTCATGCGCTGCAATCTTTTAGAACTTCCGCTACCGCTACAGCCCTAAAAGGATTTTCGCTACTACCCCTCACGCACAATGTTATTAATTGAAGGAATTACTCTTTTTGTTTTCACGCAGATTTATGCAGAAAAATGAGTGAAAATCTGCTGCATCTGCGTGCTATATTTTTTTCTTTTCCCCCTTAACTTATTGACACTGCTCTTACATAATATCATTAAGTTAAGGAATTGTTCTTTTTGTTTTCACGCAGATTTTTGCAGAAAAATCAGTGAAAATCTGCTGCATCTGCGTGCTATATTTTCATTTCCCCCTTAACTTATTGACACTGCTCTTACATAATATCATGAAGCTAAGGAATTGTTCTTTTTGTTTTTACGCAGATTTATGCAGAAAAATGAGTGAAAATCTGCTGCATCTGCGTGCTATATTTTCTTTTTTCCCTTGGCTTATTGACAATGCCCTCACGCAAAGCAACACTATTATCAATTTCAGCTTAATAATTCTATTTCGCGTTGTATATTTTCTCTAGCTTGCGCTTCAAACCTAGTTCTAAATTCATCGGTTTGAAAAATAAATTCGTTTTCAAGAAAATGCTCCAATGCTTTCTTTCTACCAGGTTGGTATAAAAGATTGGGATAAATTTTATACTCTTTCCTAATTTGATCACAATAAATGGTGTACTCGTTCCAGTCTTTAGCCAGTATTTTTAAATCAAAATCAATCAACCAGTTAATGTCTTCTATGTCGTTTTGTTGGTGCAGTTGAGTAGCGCAAATCATCTCAAAAACTAATTGTTTATCCAGTGTGGCATTCTCAGGCAAAATAGACAAAGCAAGTTGAGCACTTTTTAACTCGTTGTCTTTTCGGGTCACTTTATAAATAATATCGTGGTAAAAAATAGCGTACAAAACTTCATTAGGAAATTGCAACGCTTCTTTATAGCGGTCAAATAAAACAATCATTTCCTCTAAATGATTTAAATTATGATAATGTCTCCCTTTAGCAGCATAGGCTTTTACTAAATCAAGCCAATTGATCAGGATTGCATTTTCATTAAAACCAATCTGGAGCAGTAAAGCAGTAAATTTATTTTGAAGCATTTGCGCGGAGTTTACACCAAACATACAAATCTTTTTGCACTACGCAAAATAACTGCGTAGTAGGTTTTGAATATTTGTTGAAGAAATAAAAAGATTGATGGAAACAAAACTTAAAAATATAATAACCAAAGTATACAAGGTATTTAACTATACTAGACCACAAAACATAAATAATGTTTGTACAGCATGTTGTTTAGATATCAATGATGCAAGATTACTTTTAACAACAGAATTAAAGTTAATTCCTGTTGAATTAATTTGTGATTACAATGATGGAGCGCAAGCATATAATTATGATATGGTTGAATTTAAATATTTTTTACCAAGATATTTAGAGTTAATTAGTGAGTATGAATTTACATCTGCAGTGGATGTGTCGTTGAGTTTGAAAAATTTAAATTTTAACAACAGAACCTATTGGAGTACGAATGAAGAGGTACAATGCATTAATGAATTTTTTCTAGCATTTTTTGAAAAATGTTTAGAAACAGATGTATACAATAATGAAGCACAATTAATTGAAATAATAAATATGTTTTATTTGGCTAGTATTGATGTGCAACCATATCTTGAAATTTGGTTACAAGATTTAAGTAACTTTTCAATAATTCATTTGGAACAACTGATTACAAATAATTTTAATTATAGAGGAAAAATAAGAACTAATAGCTTTATTGATTCTGATTTAAATTCAATAATCGAAAATTGGATAATTGCAAATAAAAAGACAATAACTACAGCAATTGAAAATCAAATTATGGCAACAAATTTAAAAGAAGAGCAGTTACAAAGACTAAGTTATTTATATGATACGATGAATTATTTATAACTACACAAAATAATTGCGTACCACAATATCAATATTTGCAAAGAAATAAAAACCGAATAAAAATGGAACAAAAATTACAATTTACAGGAGCTGATATTATTCAACTAGGATTCAGGCAAGGAGCTTGGTTCAAAGAAGCACTTGCACATATCAATGACAATCAATTAGAAAGCGAGGAAATAAAAGCCTATTTGGCACAATTCTTATTGCCTGATCCTATAGAGTTACACGCTCAAGCGATCACTTTTTATCAAAATATAAAGGCAGAAAACGAACTAGAAGAAAAAAATGTAACCGATGTGGTGCAAACCATGAAAACCTTGATGCGGACACCAACTTTAGTCAATGGTGTCATCATGCCGGATGCTTGCCCTACAGGTCCTGACGGAACCATTCCGGTGGGTGGAGTTGCGGTGGCTAAAAATGCAATTCATCCAGGAATGCATAGTGCTGATATTTGCTGTTCAGTGATGTTGACTGATTTTGGAAAAACAAATCCAAAAGAAGTTTTAGATGCAGCACATGCTATAACCCATTTTGGTGGAGGCGGAAGAAGTCGCGAAACGCAATTCCGTTTTCCAGCTGCTATGTTAGAAGCATTTCAAAGCAATTATTTTTTGAACGATGAAAAAATGATTAGCGCTGCTCGTTCGCATTTAGGAACGCAAGGAGATGGAAACCATTTCTTGTTTGTAGGGATTTCAAAAAACACAGGAAATACCATGATGGTAACGCATCACGGGAGTAGAGGCGTGGGTGCTAATTTGTATAGAAAAGGAATGCATCTTGCCGAAAAGTTTAGAAAAACACTATCGCCAGAAACCTTGCCACAAAATGCGTGGATTCCTTTTGATACCAAGGAAGGAAACTTATATTGGGAAGCGTTGCAAATCATACGTTCTTGGACAAAATTAAACCACGAATGCCTGCACGATGCTACTTTAGAGAAATTGGGAATCGAAAAAGAAAATAGGTACTGGAACGAGCATAATTTTGTTTTCAAAGAAGGGGATCTTTTTTATCATGCCAAAGGCGCCACACCACTAGACCCGAAATTCATGCCTGATAGCACAGGACCGCGTTTGATTCCGTTGAATATGGCTGAATCCGTTTTAATTGTGGAAGGTGCCACAACCGAAACCAATTTAGGATTTGCTCCACACGGCGCCGGAAGAAACATAAGTAGAACCCAACACCGAAAAAGCAAGGGAGAAAAAACAATCCAAGAAGTTTTTGAAGAAGAAACCCAAGGCTTGGATATTCGATTTTTTTCGAACGAAATTGACATTACCGAGCTGCCATCGGCCTATAAAAATGCAGCATCAGTAAGAAATCAAATGGAGGAGTTTGGTTTAGGAACCGTGATCGATGAAGTACTTCCTTATGGTTGTATCATGGCGGGAAATTGGGAAGTCAACGCCCCATGGAAAAAAAGAAGAAGATAATAGCAAACCCAAAACGATGGAGGTTCAAAACCTCCCTAAGCAACCCGTAAGACTTTGTAGTTTAAATTGAGAAAACAGTTTGGGTTATTTTAATTACAAAAACAGGTAGTTATACCCTGTTTTTGTAGTTTGTTTTTATTATTTTTGAGAAATACCTTATGGAAAATAAAATACGAGAGAATTAGTTCTAATTAGTCTTTTGGATTTGAGTGGGTTGGGTGTGAAAAGAAGATGAATGGAGAGTTGGATGAGGTTTTTAGGGAAATGATTATGTAAAGATTTATATTTTTAATAGAATTAGTTTATTTTTGTTCAAATTTTAATAATAAGATGGCAGCAGCTGACCAAATAAAATCCTTGATTAAATCTTTTGGAGATGATGATGAAAGTCGTTTCTTTTCAATTGCTTTACAAATTGCTGCAACCGAAGCAAAACAAGGGCATACAACATTTGCTCAAGAATTAAAAAAACTGATTGATGTTGCTAAAAAAGACAGATCAGTAAATGCCATACATAATAAAGCTCTACCTTTAAATTTACCTAAAAGAGAATTGCAAGAATTAATTGAGGTTTTCCAACCTAAAATTAATTTAAGCGATATGGTTTTGGATGAAAAAATTAAAGAAACACTGTATAAAGTTATTAAAGAACAAGAAAAGTGGCAAATTTTAAAAGCCCATAATTTAGAACCAAAACGTAAATTATTATTAACAGGTGCACCAGGAACGGGAAAAACTATGACAGCTCAAGCTATTGCTGGGGAATTAGGGATTACTGTTTATATTATACGATTAGATGGATTGATGTCTAAATATTTAGGAGAATCAATTGCAAAACTTAGATTGATTTTTGACGCAATGAATGACCAAAGAGCCGTATATCTTTTCGACGAATTCGATTCTATTGGTTCACACAGAAATCAAAATCAAGATATTGGAGAAATAAAAAGAGTCTTGAATTCTTTTTTAATTAATATTGAAAAAGACCAAAGCAACAGTATAATAATTGCCGCAACAAATTTACCTGAATCATTAGACAAGGCACTTTTTAGAAGATTTGACGAAATTTTAGAATATCCATTACCAGATGAAAATCATATAATTGAAATTATAAAGAAGCACACAAAAGCATTTTCGTTTTCAACTAAAGTTGATTATAAAGCACTATCAAAACTAGCATTAGGTCTAAATTATTCAGAAATAGTTAGAATTTGCAACGATACAATTAAGGAGATGATTCTTAATGACTTGAATAAATTAGAATTAACAACATTAAAAAAATTATTAAAATTGAGAAATGTTGTAAATGAAAAATAAACTACATATTTCATTTGAAGGCAATTACGATAAAAATCCTTATAAAACGCCAAAACCAACACCTGTTTCTCCTCCACCAATAACGCGAGATAGATCACATGGTAATTTTTTACTTGATAAGATTGAGAAAATAAAAGAAGTATTTAATGTCCGAATAATTGAGAATACTGATTTTGTTGTAGATGATTCAATCTATATAGAATTTGTTTCCGAATGGGGTACAAAATTTGAATTTGATAAATTTGACAAGGATGGTGTCAGAAAAAACAAGATTCTATTTCAACTTTTAAAAACTGAAGAAGAAGTAAGAAATATAGAAGACACGAAAGAATTCAGATATTTTTTACTTGTAGTGGTAAACCAAGGCGGAATTTCAGAATTTATAAAGAAAATAAAAAAATTTCTTGACCCAACTAAAGATTCTGAAAATGGGAAATTTAGCAACCAAGCGTTATTAAACAACATTAATAATATCGAGATTGCTACCTTGAAATCTTTTTGGGCTGACGAACCAGAAATACCATTTCCTAATGAAAATGAAAATATTTGGTGGGAAGTTTGGTTCAGAAAATCTGAAAATTATCAAGACAAACTAATTGATGTTTATAAAAATCTAGAAATTATTGGTTGCCAAATAGGACAATCACAAATTGAATTAGCAGAATATATTGTTAAATTAATCAAAGGCTCAAGAAAACAACTATCTGATTCCTTATTGTTACTAGACAATTTAGCTGAATTAAGAAAACCACAGGAAATCGCAAATTTTATTGAATCTTTTGAAGATAAAAGAGAATGGCAAAACGATTTAAAAGATAGGATAGAAAATAATTTCAATGATGATAGTGTATTAATATGTATTCTAGATACTGGAATAAATAATAAACATCCATTATTAGAAGATTTTGTTTTTGACGAAAATTTACATTCCTATAATGAATCATGGGGGTTTCAAGATAGTTATCCGAATGGAGGACATGGAACTGGAGTTGCTGGTTTAGCGTTATATGGTGATTTAACAGACGTATTGAGTTCTTCAGAAATTCTAAAAATTTATCATGGGATAGAATCTTTCAAAATATTTAATAACATTCAAGAAGATGAAAAATTTGATGGTCCAAAGTTTGAAAATGCAGTTAGTACCCCATTTATTAACAAGCCCAATAATTTAAGAATATTTTGTTTAACTATCTTAAGAAATAATGTTTTTAAAGGTAGACCATCATCAAGTTCTGCAACAATAGATAAAATTTGTTTTGGAAAAGAATTGGACAAGCAATTATTTATTGTAAGTGGGGGAAATGTTGATATAAACAAACACGACGATTACCCTACATTAAATGAACTACAATGTATAAGTGATCCTGGACAAGCTTATAATGCAATTACTGTAGGTACTTACACAAGGAAAGATAAAATTGACATTTCTACTGGCTATTTTCCATTGGCAAAAAATGGCGCGATGTCTCCAAGTAATTCAACATCTATTTTATTTGATAATAGTTGGCCAAATAAACCAGATTTAGTTTTTGAAGGAGGCAACAGATCTACTGATGGATTTTTAACGTCAGATCATTCCGAGCTAAGACTATTAACTACAGATTCAGAATTTTCAAATGATATTTTTATTTCTTTTGGTGATACTAGCGGAGCGGCAGCTCTGGCATCAAAAATGGCAGCAGAATTAAGAACATTGTATCCAAATTATTGGGTTGAGACGATAAGAGGGCTAATGGTTCATTCTGCGGACTGGACAGAAACAATGAAAAAAACTGCTAATTTGAAAAGAAATTTACTTAGAACAGTTGGTTATGGTGTTCCAAATATTCAAAAAGCAATGTATAGTGTCGAAAACTCGTTAACTCTTATTGCTGAAAGAGAAATTCAACCACATAAATACGAAAAATCTAGGGGACAATATAACGAGTACCATTTATTTAATCTTCCTTGGCCAATTGAAGCTTTAGAAAGTTTAGATGAAAAATTAGTTAAGATTATTATTACTTTGTCATATTATATTGAACCAAATCCAGGGAGTAGAAAATTAGCAACACATTATTCATATCATTCACATCAATTAGATTTTGAACTTATTAAACGAAATGAAACTATTGAAGATTTTCAAATAAGAATTTCAAAACCAGAAGATGAAACTAAAGAAAATAAACCTTCAAGAGCTGGAGTAAGCTGGGAAATAGGTAATACAATAAGTTCAAAAGGTTCTTTAAGAAAAGATTTTATTACTACAACTGGTCGAGAAATGTCAGAGAGAAATACTTTAGCTGTTTTTCCTAAAAATGGTTGGTACAAAAATTTAAAAAGACAAAATAAATTTAACGAAGTAGTTCGTTATAGTTTAATTGTTAGTTTAGAAACTGAAGAAAATGATATTGATTTATACACTCCAGTAATGAATCAATTAATTATTTCATTATAATGTTAATGACTATTAAAGACCTAAAATCTCAAAACCTAATCCTTTTCGAATTAATCTCATGCAGTAAATCCTTTGGGCTGAATACGCCAACCTCTACTGCTGATATAAAAGGCATGTATAATTTGCCGTTAAAATAGTTTCATGGGTAAAATTATAGGAAGTAGGTGGTGAAACAAAAGACAATTTACAAATTAAAAACTTACATAGAATTTAAAACAATGATGCAAAAAGAACAAAGAGTTGAAATTATTGATATGCTCAGAGGTTGGGCGCTTTTAATAGTGGTTATTTCAAATTATTTATATTATGCTTACAGCCCAGAGTGGACAATACATGGAGAGGGAATTGTAGCAACAGTCATAAATGGAGTAGAATCTATACTTTTTTCAGCTAAAGGATGGACTTTACTTTTTACTCTTTTTGGTTTTGGTTTTGGAGTCATTTATGCTAAAAAGAAGCAACAAACTTATTTTTTTCTGGCACGCCGCATGCTGGTTTTATTTGTATTCGCTTTTGTAAACAGTTTGTTTTATGATGGTGATATTTTACGGGATTATGCTTTTTTAGGCTTACTTATTTTGTTTTTTATTCATTTCTCTGCTAAAACATTATTGTACATGGCTGGTGTATTGTTTTTATTTGCGCCGTTTCTAGCAGCATACATAAATACGGTTGATACGGCATATGTTACTACGTTGACAACTAGTATTGCACCTTTAAGATATAGCACCCAATTGCTAGAGGTGTTTAAATACAATATTTTGAATTCAATTTATACTGAAGTTCTTAATTTGGCCTATTCTGTAACAGCGCATTATATCATGTTTACGTGTATGATACTGGGATTGGCGATACAAAAGAGTAAGTTCTTGGAAACTGTATTTGAAAAGAAAAGTCAAATAAAAAAATCCTTATTTTTAGTAGTAAGCATCACTATCGTTTTATGGGGAATTTTTATACTTTCTAATATGTATAAATTACCTTATTTAAAGTATTTCTCATTTCATTATTGGATCGTTTTAACAACCATGCTTTCTACGAGTTTGTTAATCATATTGCTTTATACAAATCAAAAATTAAAAAAAACATTTAAAGCATTTTCATGGGTTGGCAGAATGACTTTTACGAATTACCTAACCCAAAATTTAATTGCTTTTTTCGTATTTCAGGGAGTTGGTTTGGGATTGTTTCATCATATGCCTTTCTATTTTTACTTTTTGTTTGCTATCACTATTTATGTACTTCAAATCGGATTTAGCTATTGGTGGTTGAAAAATCATGTTTACGGACCTTTAGAATGGCTCTGGAGACAATTAAGTGATACAAAAAAATGATTTTTTTATGAAATAAATTTCAAACTTTTCAATGACCATACAAGACCTAACATCTCAAACCCTCATCCTTTTCGAAGTCATTTCGGGAAGTAGACCATTTGTGTTAGCTATCTCAACCCCTATACAGATATAAAAGCCAGTAACAAAGAATACGATGACTTACTTAAAATGGACATTCAGGCTTTGATTCGCATTCGAGAAGAATTGTATCAATAATTAAAAAATAATACTACATTTGCCTCATGAACAAGCAAAAACATATACTATTAGAAAGATCAGATCGCTTTGCGGGTGTATATCCGTGTGGACTTTTCGGACGTTGTATGTGTTGCTATAAATCTGTAAATTGATTTTATAAAACAATAATTAATACAAAAGCGTCCTTTAATCGGGGCGCTTTTTTGCTTTTATAGCATTTTATTTTGATATGATTTTAGATGAAATAATAGATATAAGAGTGCAAAAGAAATTAAAAATAGCAATGATAAAAATAATTTAAAAAAAATAAACAAAATGTTTCATGCCCAAACGAAATAACGAAATATAAGCTTTGAATAGTAACCAAATGAGAGACAGCCATTTGACAAAATTAAATTATCCGCACACAAGCGGACAGGACCTCTTTTGTTTTAAAATTAAATATAAATAATTGAAAATCAAGAAGTTGGTTAAGAATAAATTTGGAAGTTAGTTTTTTTTGACATTATCTTTGCCTCAGAAAATTAGACATAAACAAAATGCAATTTGAATAATAATAAAAATTGCAATACATAAATAATATTATGAAAACGAACATACTATCACATAACGACAAACTTCATTTACTAGTGACTCTGGATATGAATTTTGATATTCGATTTACTCAAGATGTAAACCCGTGTTTTTATGGAGATTTACTAACAGATAGGTGTACTGACATTCATCGGGAAATATAATGATTATATACTCCTGCAATGATACGAAGCACCTTCAAAAGAGGTGTTTTTTTTATGTCTAATTTTTATTGATTTCGTAGCTCAATTGGAAAGAGCAACTGCCTACGAAGCATTAGGTTACTGGTTCGAGTCCAGTCGAAATCACAAGTTTTTTAGAAAGGAAACTGGCTTATTGGGGTTACTGGCTAACCTTCCCGACTGTCTCTCGGGAGAAACGAGTTCGATTCTCGTATAGGCCGCACACGGTGTTTTTAGTTTATTTGGTAAAATCTCGGAATGTGAATCCGAAGAACAGGGTTCGATTCCCGAAAACACCCAAATTATAACTCTGGGAAGATAACGATTGGTTGTTTACCTGCTTTGGATGCAGGAGGCTGCAGGTTCGAGTCCTGTTTCTCAGACAAAATGGAATAGTGGTGTACATGGTGTGCACGCCTGTTTGAAGAGCAGGAGGGAACCGTTCGATTCGGTTCTGTTCCACAATTAAATTAGGTGTGCAAAATAACTGCGTAGTTGGTTTTGAATATTTGTTGAAGTAATAAATAAGTTCATTGCATTATAATATCAAACAAGTCCTGTTGTGTGTTTCTGTATAGCACCATTGTGGTAAATAGTACTGGGAAGTATTCTGTTTTACTATGCAACTTGATTTGGAGGTTTTGATGGTTTTCCAAAAAATTGTCACACACTATGGGTCGTGGGTTCGAATCCCACTCACAATGTTATGTTGTGATAGTTCAGCTCGGTTAGAACAATAGAAAGTGAAGGTTCGAGTCCTTCTCACATCTTGATGTGATAACTCAATTGGTAGAGTGCTACACTTTTAATGTAGATTTTACAGACTTAAAATCTGTATTCCAGAGATCATTCACTCTTAAAAAGAATGACACAAAGAAAACTGATTTGTCTTTGTTAGTAAAAAAAACAATTAGTGTTCAAGTTTTACACTTATGAAGTGACCTGAATATGAAACTCGTTTTTTGCGACATTGATTTGCTTTAAGATTTGAAGGTTTTAAATACAATATTGAAAAATAATATAGAATCAAAAACCAAATTAAAGAAACACGAAACATTTTACATTCCGTCTTTTTATAAGGACAAAGGCAAAACGTTTTCTTATTTAAAAAAAGTATAATAATTGTAATAAATAGAAATGATGTTGAAAAGAATTAAAATTGAGGCATACCAAGTAGGTTTGGTATTTGAAAATAGAAAATTAATCGAAGTGTTGAATGAAGGTAAATACTGGTTGTTTGGTAACAAAGAAGCAAGCATTTACGAAATGAAACAATCCTTTGTTTCTCCAGTAGAATTGAATCTTTTATTGCAAAATGAAGTCTTGGCTTCTATGTTGGAAATAATTGAAGTAGCAGATAACGAAATCGCTTTGTACTTTGTAAATGGCATTTTTAAAGAAGTATTGACCACAGGCAGATATGCTTTTTGGAGAGGCTATGCAGACAATAAATTTATCAAAGCTGATTTGTCTAAAGTACACATTACAGAGCAAATTGCGATGACTTTGTTAGAAAACACAAAAGTAAAATTATTTACTAGAAAGTTTCAAGTCATGAGTCATGAGAAAGCCTTGTTATTTGTAAATGGTGCCTTTACTAAAGAATTGACTGCTGGTACATATTACTTTTGGAATAATGCAATTCCTGTTGAGGTTAAAACGGTCGATGTTAGAATGCAACAATTGGAAATTTCTGGTCAAGAATTATTGACCAAAGACAAAGCGGGTTTGAGAATTAATTTCTTTGTTAAATACCAAGTAACTGATATTTTGAAAGCGTTGGTGGCTAATAAAGATTTTGAAAAACAATTGTATGTAGCAATACAATTGGCTTTAAGAGCTTTTGTAGGCGGTTTTACTTTAGATGAATTATTGAGCAAAAAAGATACTATTGGTGCGTCTATTTTAGCAGAAGTGACCGCAAAAAGCAATGATTTAGGGTTGGTAGTTTCTGATGCTGGTATAAGAGATGTAATTTTACCTGGTGATATGAAAGAAATTATGAATCAGGTCTTAGTTGCAGAAAAGAAAGCGCAGGCTAATAGCATTATGAGACGTGAAGAAACAGCCTCTACAAGAAGTTTGTTGAATACTGCTAAATTAATGGAAGAAAACGAAATGTTGTGGAAATTGAAAGAAATGGAATATGTTGAGAAAATTGCCGATAAAATTGGTGAAATTACTATTTCTGGCGGTGGAAACATTATTGGGCAATTAAAGGAGATTTTTGTCAAATAAGTTTTAAAGACAAATAAATAGTGTAGAGAAAATATCGAAGAATTATTAAATAAAAAACCCAACAATATCTTTCTATAAGAAGTTGTTGGGTTTTATTTGTGACCACGGTGGGATTTGAACCCACACGCCCTTTCGAGCACCACCCCCTCAAGATGGCAAGTCTACCGTTTCTCCACGTGGCCTAAAAAAATAAAAGGCCAAGTAATAAATTACTCGACCTTTTGTGACCCGACTGGGGCTCGAACCCAGGACCCCATCATTAAAAGTGATGTGCTCTACCAACTGAGCTATCGAGTCAATGCTTTCAAGAAAATTATGTGTTGATCACTAAAATTGTGACCCGACTGGGGCTCGAACCCAGGACCCCATCATTAAAAGTGATGTGCTCTACCAACTGAGCTATCGAGTCATATTCTTTCCTTGAATGCGGGTGCAAATATAAGAACTAATTTCGGATAATTGCAAGCATTTTTATTATAAATTTGTCTTTTTTAAAGAAAAAAACTCAACCCCTTAATTTGTAAGGTTTTATTAAGATGAAAAAAATCATATTATTAGGTTATATGGGCTGCGGGAAGTCCACTATTGCAAATATATTGTCCAAAAGTATTCAAGTCCCTTTCGTAGATTTGGATGAAATGATCGAAAAAAAACTCAATTTATCTATAAATGCTATTTTTGAAAAGCATGGAGAAATCTATTTTCGCAAAATAGAACATGAAGTTTTTGCCGATTTGATGCAATCAACAGAGGAAATGATCATCGGTTTGGGCGGAGGAACGCCTTGTTATGCCAATAATCATGAATTTTTTAAAGGGGAAAACGTTTTTTCGATCTATTTAAAAGCTTCGATCGAGACTTTATTTCAAAGATTACATCAAAATAAAAGCAAAAGACCGCTTATTGCGAGTAAAAACGAAGAGGAGATGAGAGAGTTTATCGCAAAACACTTGTTCGATAGAAGCTTTTATTACAATCAAGCTCAATATAAAGTGGTGGTAGATGAAAAATCTATCGAACAAACGGTTGCTGATATTATTGCTTTGTTAGCTTAAGTAAGCGTAATTGTCGCCGTTTTCGTCAAACACAACTTGTACATGCTCAAAAAGTGACGTAGATAGTGAAATACCTTTGAAATCGGCTTTTACAGGGTACTTTTTGTGATTTCGATCCACCAAGACTGCTGTTTTAAATTTTTTCAGTGGTACATCTATAAAGTGTTTGACAGCATATATTAAAGTAGTACCTGAATTTAATACATCATCAACAAGTACTAAACCTTTATTGGTGTACTGTTCTTGGGTTATCGAGGTATGAATAGGGGACTGCGGATGTTGTTTGTTAATTTGTACCTCGCAAAGCGTAACCGTTAGTGGCGATATAGTTTCTAGTACTGCTGCTATTTTTTTGGCAAAAGTAAAACCGTTACTTGCAATTCCAGCAATGACAATTTCTTGTTCATCTACAAAGGTTTCGTAGATTTGATAGGCAATTCGTTTTATTTTATGTTCAATTTCCTGATTGTTCAAGATGATGTTTTTGCTCATTATTTGAAAATTTGTTTTCCCCTCCCCAGCCCTCCCCGAAAGGGAGGGAGCCAAGGCTGGCAAATGTTATTTGATATTTTATCTGATTTTATTTGTCACTTATTCTGCATTCAAATTTTACGGTCGGTTATTAGCTTTACAGAAGTTAACTAATGTTTTATTGTATTACTTACTACTATTCTCCCTCTTCATCATCGGTGATTATTTCATTACCAAATTCATCAATATCACGGCGGTCTTTTTTAGTTGGTCTTCCGGTTCCGTTTTTTCGGTAATGCTCTTTTGATAATTTCAAAAGTTCAAGATGTTGGTAAACTTCGGCGGGTGTATCGTTTCGGCGGTACATGTCTACTAATTTTGCACCTACGCGGTTTTCGGGCACGTCAAGCACCGTAATAATTTGCGTGATTTGATCTTTTCTAAAGGTGATTTTATCAGTAGGGAAAACTTCCTTTGAGGGTTTGGCTACTTGTCCGTTAACGGTTACGTGATTCTTTTTACAGGCTTCGGTAACCATGTTTCTGGTTTTATAATACCGGACACACCATAAATATTTATCTATTCTCATAAAATTTCTAAAATCGGAGTTAAATAGTTTACAAAAATCAATCAATATTGTATCTTGCGCACTTAAAAATTAGCAATAATGAACAAATTTAAGTATTATTTTTTTCTATTAATTACAACTGTGTCTTTATTTTCTTGTTCCAAAGACGAAGTTGCCCCTATTACCCCGCCAAGAGAATATGCAGTTCAGTATGCTACTGATATTGCGGATATTGAAGAGTATTTAAAAACATATTATATAGAGGATACAAACCCTGATGTGGTTACCAAAATCTCAAAAATTCCTACTGGAGGCAATCAGCCATCTATTTGGTCTTATTTAAACAGTTCCACTTTCCCAAAATTACTAAGCAGAGACGTACTTAGAAATGGTGTAACTTATAAGTTGTATTATGTTGTTTTAAGAGCAGGAACTGGGGTTTCACCTACCAATACTGATGGTGTTTTAACTGCCTACAGAGGAGAATATTTATCTAGAACTAAAGTAGCTGAGGTAAATACACTTGGGGCGACTTTCTTTGAGGAATCAAATAATCCACAAACTTTCTTTAACTTATCATCGACAATTGCAGGTTGGGGACAGTCGTTTCCAGAGTTTAAAACTGGAACTTATACGTCAAATCCTGACGGTACTGTTTCATACAGTGATTTTGGAGCTGGAATTCTTTTTATTCCTTCAGGTTTAGGTTACTATGCACAAGGACAAAATAGTATTCCTGCTTATGCCCCGTTAGTGTTTAGTATTAAATTGTATGAAATTAATAGAATAGATTCTGATAACGACGGGATTGCTGATTATCTTGAGGATTTAGATGGTAATAGATATATGACTAATTATAGCAATACTACAACGTATCCAACGCCACCTGCAGATGCTATTCGTTATGCAGATGATACCGATAAGGATGGTATACCTAATTTTCAAGACACAGATGACGATGCTGATGGAATAAGCACACGAACTGAAATTACAGTTAATGGAAAGCTAATTCCATTTGCAGACATACCAAGTTGTGATGGTAATACAACCAATCCAGCAAGAATAAAAAGACATTTAGTTAAATGTAACTAGAAAATAAAAGACATAAAAAAAAACCAGACCGCCGGGTCTGGTTTTTTTATGGAATAAATCGAAAAGATTATTTTCTTTTCATTACTCTTTCTACTGCTTCCACAATAGCTAAGTCGTTCAGTTTGTATTTCTCCATTAATTGTTCTGGAGTTCCTGATTCACCAAAACTGTCATTTACCGCAACAAATTCTTGTGGAGCAGGACTGTTTAAGGCTAACACTCTTGAAACGCTTTCGCCAAGACCACCTAAAATGTTATGCTCTTCAGCGGTAACAATACATTTGGTTTTTGCCAATGATTTCAATATCGCTTCTTCATCTAATGGTTTGATCGTGTGGATATTGATTACTTCAGCAGAGATTCCTTGTTGTTCTAAGGTTTCAGCAGCTTGTAAAGCTTCCCAAACTAAATGTCCGGTAGCTATAATTGTAACATCAGATCCCTCCGTTAAAACAATGGCTTTCCCAATTTCGAACGGTTCGTCAGCAGGCATAAAGTTAGGCACAACTGGACGACCAAAACGCAAATATGCAGGTCCGTTATGATCTGCTAAAGCTAAAGTAGCCGCTTTGGTTTGGTTGTAATCACAAGTGTTAATTACAGTCATTCCTGGAAGCATTTTCATTAATCCGATATCTTCAAGGATTTGGTGTGTTGCACCATCTTCTCCTAAAGTTAATCCAGCGTGAGAAGCACAAATTTTTACATTTTTCTCAGAGTATGCTACTGATTGACGAATTTGATCGTACACTCTTCCTGTAGAAAAGTTAGCAAAAGTTCCAGTAAAAGGGATTTTTCCTCCTATAGTTAACCCTGCCGCAATACCGATCATGTTCGCTTCCGCAATTCCAATTTGGAAAAAACGCTCTGGATGGTTTTTCTTAAAATCGTCAAATTTTAGAGAACCTATTAAATCGGCACAAAGTGCTACCACATTTTCGTTTTTTTGACCTAGTTCAGTCATTCCCGCTCCAAAACCTGAGCGCGTATCTTTACTTCCTGTGTTTGTATATTTTTTCATTTTCTTAATTTCTTACTTTAATGTCTTTTTTATTTAATGATAAAAGAACATTAACTTCTTTGTTTTGAATCAATTCGATTTTAGTTTTATTCCCATTGAAATAATCTATTTCAACAATAATAGGTAAATAATTTTCAGGTAATTCTATCTTTTGGCAATAAATAAAATGATAGAAAAACGGTTTCATTATTAGTGAAAAAACTGGTATTCCGGATTTAATCGCTTTAATATTCGAACTTTGAATAGGTTTTCTCTTTTTACTATCTTTGAATTTCAGAACAGCAAAATTACTTGATGTGCTATCTAGCTGTTTTTCTTTTACTTCAATTATATTGTTTTTATCATAACATGGAACCTTGCTTGGTTTTTCAATAGAGGAGTCGAGATAATCAAATTGAACAGCGTTTATACGATTCACTAATGAAAAAAGGTGCCTGTTATTATTCTTAGAATCAAAAACACTTCCTTTAATTTCATTTGCAAAACTACTTCCAAAAAAATGATATGAACTGTTTTTAGAGTTGATCATAAAAATGGAGGTCCGACCCATATTGTCTTTGTATTCAATAAATCTATCAAATGTAAACGATTGACAAAGCACGTTTTGATAAATGAGAATTACGATAATCAAGATGATTCTTTTCATTGTCCTATTTTGATTTTTTATCTCTAATCTACTGAATACTAATTTCTGGCAACTGAACGTTTTTTAATAATCACCTAAAGTTTCTGGATTTTGCCCCAAAGCAATTTCTAGTTGCGTATCATTTGGCGCTTTACCGTGCCATGCATGACTGTACATCATGAAATCTACACCGTTACCCATTTCTGTATGCAACAATACGCAAACTGGTTTTCCTTTTCCAGTTCTTGATTTGGCATCGTTCATACCAGCAATAATAGCTTCGATATCGTTTCCTTTTTCGATTTCTAAAACATCCCAGTCAAAAGCTTCAAATTTAGCACGGATACTTCCCATAGCTAAAACTTCGTCAGTTGAACCATCAATTTGTTTTCCGTTTAAATCGATCGTTGCGATAAGATTGTCCACTTTTTTGGCAGACGCGTACATAATGGCTTCCCAGTTTTGACCTTCTTGTAATTCACCATCACCGTGAAGGGTGTAGATGATTTTATTGTCTCCATTCAATTTTTTGGCTTGTGCAGCTCCAATCCCTACAGATAAACCTTGACCTAAAGAACCAGATGCAATACGAACACCAGGAAGATGGTCGTGTGTAGTTGGGTGACCTTGTAATCTGGAGTTGATCAAACGGAAAGTCGCTAATTCAGCAACTGGAAAATAACCGCTTCGTGCCAAAACACTGTACAATACAGGTGAAATATGACCATTTGATAGAAAGAAAAGATCTTCACCTATTCCGTCCATTTCAAAACCTTCTTTGCGATCCATTATATTTTGATACAATACGACAAGAAATTCAGCACAACCTAAAGAACCACCTGGGTGTCCTGAGTTGACTGCGTGTACCATTCGAAGAATATCTCTTCTAACTTGGATTGTTAAATCCTTTAATTGTTGTGTGTTTGGTTTCATTTGTGTGTTAAATTAGACTCGGCAAATATAATCAGATAATTTGATTAATATCAGGTTCCATTTTTAGATTTATCATTAGTTATGAAGGGTAGTGCTGTTTTATTGACAAGATTTTTTTAGTATTATTTCGGTATTTACTATCTTGCCACTATGTTTGACCAATTGTTTAAGAGCTTTCAAGAAAAAGTGATGCTAACTCCAGCCGAAATGGAGTTGTGTAAAACGTTTTTTATTCCAAAAAAGTTACGCAAAAAACAAGTTTTGTTGCAAGAGGGAGACGTATGTATCTACAATGCTTTTGTTGAAAAAGGAATTCTTCGCTCTTATTTTTTGGATGAAAAAGGAAACGAACATACGGTTCAATTTGCAATCGAAGGGTGGTGGATTACAGATTTGTCTAGTTTTCTCACAAACAGTCATTCCATATATACCATTGAAGCCCTTGAGGATTCGGAACTACTGTTGTTAACCACGGAGGCCAGAGAAGCCTTGATGGATCAAATCCCCATGTTTGAGCGTTACCAACGCTTACTTTTGCAAAACGCGTACATTGCCAATCAAGCCAGAATCAATTCTACATTAACTGAAACTGCCGAAGAAAAATATATTAAATTAGGGAAAGCCTATCCAGGAATTGTACAACGTGTACCCCAACACATGCTGGCTTCGTACCTTGGATTTACTGCTGAAACCCTTAGTAGAATTCGAAAACACTTGCGCGAAAAGGAATAAATAATTGATCTACATCAATAGAATTTCTTGCGCTACATCAAGGAATACTGCTTTTATACTGCCGTAAATTTGTACTGTAGATAAAAAACAATGTCACCAAGAAAAATAGTTGCAGTATTAGGATTGTCAGAAACCCATAGTGTTTTTGTGGCCAAGCAAATTGCCAAAACAAATACTGTTTTGCTGTTTGATTATAATGCTGCGATGTTGAACAGCGTTTTTTCTGAAATTCAGACAGCACATCCCAATGCCAATGTAGAAATGATGATTTGTCCCACTAACGCCAGTTGGGAGGCTGATGTAATTGTACTTTCAAATGATGCGGTTATTGATGGTAATGGTATCAATAAAATTAAAAATGTAGCTACTGGAAAGTTGGTTCTTTTTTTTGAAAATGCTTTTAGTAGTGATTTTGAAAGCCATTCTTCTGAAAGAATTCAAGCTTTATTTCCATTTTCGAAAGTCGTGCATATTTGCGAATCAAAAGCTATTCCAAGCGATTCTTTTGACATAAGCGGAAATAATCAGGAAGCCGTGCAGACTGTTTTGAAGCTACTCACAAGCATTGGATTGAAAGCCAGTGCACAAAAAAATTAAACTAAATAAACAAATCAAATGAGTAAATCAATTTTATTTCAGCCCTACACTTTAGGAAATAGTGTTTTAAAAAATCGAATGGTGATGGCGCCTATGACTCGTAGTCGTTCTAATAACGAAGGAAACGTTCCTACAGCACTTACGTCAGAATATTATGCACAAAGAGCAACCGCAGGTTTAATTGTATCTGAGGGAACCTTTGTGAGTACAAAAGCAGTGGGTTTTATCAATGTACCTGGAATTTACAGTGAAGCGCAAACCGAAGGGTGGAAGCTGGTTACAAAAGCCGTACACGAAAAAGGAGGGACGATATTTGCACAATTGTGGCATACGGGTCGATTGTCGCATCCTGATTTACATAATGGTGAATTGCCTCACGCTCCGTCAGCGTTGAATCCTTTCGCGAAAGCGTACACCAATGATGGTTTTGTAGATACGGTTGTGCCAAAAGAAATGACAATTGAAGATATCAAACAAACAGTTTTAGATTTTAAAAACGGAGCAAAAAATGCTATTGCTGCAGGATTTGATGGCGTTGAATTGCATGCTGCGAACGGGTATTTGTTGCAACAGTTTTTTAACGGTTATTCGAATCATCGTACCGATGAATACGGTGGACCTATTGAAAACAAATCCCGAATCCTTTTTGAGATTTTAGATGCTTTGAAAGAAGTTATCGATTTCTCAAAAGTTGGAGTTCGACTGAATCCTTCCTTGCACAATGCCCAGGGAATGATGCTTGATGAAGAAACAATTCCAACCTACGAATACATTATTAACAAACTGAATGATTATGGTTTGGCGTATATTCATTTAACGGAGCCTTTTACTGATGTATCTGAAGTACCTTTTGCAGTAACTGAAGTAGCTAAGCATTTTAGACCTTTTTACAAAGGAACTTTGATTATCAATAAAGGTTTCAATAAGGAAACAGGTATTAAAGTGCTTGAAGATGGAGATGCTGATTTGGTAGCTTATGGTGTTCCTTTTATTGCCAATCCTGATTTGGTAGCGCGTTATGAAACGGATGCTCCTTTGAACACTCCAGACCAAAGTACATTTTACACCGATACAGTAAAAGGATATACCGATTATCCAGCTTTGAAGGACTAAGTCCTTTTATACTTCAAAAATTTGATTGAGACGATTCAATATAGTACAAGAAAGCCCGCAAGTAGCGGGCTTTTGCATTGTATAATTTTATAGAAGGTAATGATCTTCTTAGTAATTACTCAGCTTGTGCTTGTAAAAAATTTACATCCAGCCAAGAACCGCCGTTATAACATTCGATTCCGTGCGCAGTCAGTAATACCTGTGCTTGACCGCTTCTATTACCAGAAGCACAAAATAGTACTAATGGAGTTGTGAGTTCTTGAATTTCCTGCATTCTGTGTGGTATTTCTTGGAGCGGAATATTTAAAGATCCTGCAACATGACCTCCAGTAAATTCTGCGTAAGAGCGCACATCAATTAGGGTTCCTCTTTTTTCTTTTATAATTTGAGCTATTTCCATTGGGATTATTTTTGTTTCGAATCTAGATTTTATTGATACAAAAATAAAGCTTTATAGGTAACACTTTATGCAGAAAGAAAAGTAGCGTTTGAAATTTCTAAATACTACTAAAGATATAATTCCTGCTTCTTACAATTAGTTGCCACGATATGTGGAATAACCAAAGCTAGAAAGTGTGATAGGAACGTGATAATGGTTTGCATCTTTGATTTGGAATACTACTTCAATAAAAGGATAAAAACTTGCTGTTTTTTTAGTTTTAAAATAATCGTCAACTAAAAAACGAAGTTTATAGATTCCGTTGTTGCTTTCTTTGTTCGGTAAGAAATCGGTAATACGTCCGTTTTTATCTGTAATTTTATCAGTGACATATGACCAAACTTTTGTAGGTTCATCGTATTTTTCTAATACCACAGGAACACCTACTGCGGGATTTCCTGTTGAAATATCTAAGATGTGACTAGATAGTTGATAGGTGTTATTTTGTGCGTAAGATGTAGTTGCTGCAACTAGAAATAGAAAACTAAAAAGTAAATTTTTCATTTTTTTTATTTTTATGTGAATTAATATGTAGTGATTTGAGCACTTGGTAGAGCCCCTGATTTAGCTATAAAATCGTCATTTTCTGGACTTCCTCCGCCGGCAATTCCGATGCTTCCTATGACTTGCCCGTTGTGCCATAGCGGATAGCCGCCTGCCAATAATAATAGTTCAGGAAGTGTTGCTAAATTTTGCGTATCGGGATTGTTTCGGGCATTTCTAGAAAGTAATAATGTGGGTGTTTTAGTTGATAATGCTGTGTACGCTTTTCGTCTTGCGGCTTCAGTATTGTGTGGGCCAACCTCTTCACCTCGAGTTATCATCAATATTTCTCCTGAATTGTCAAGGATAGCAATAGTGACATTTTTTTGTAAACCTGTAGCAGCTGTTCTTGCATTTTCAGTAATAGCAACGGCCGCTTTAAGTGTTAATTGTGTAACTGTTTTAGTGAACTGTTGTTCCTGCTGCAAAGGCAGTTGGTTACTCGCAGGGTTAGTTGGCGATTTATTTTGTGCTGCTGCAAATATTGGGATTAGCAGTGCATATAAAAAAGCGGTTGTTTTCATAATTAATTTTTTGTCAAAATTAAAAATGAGAAGCGTTATAAAGATTGTCCTATGTCAACGTTTTTTAAAGTTTGGATTTAATGCGGCTTAAGGTTGATGGCGTAATCCCTAAATAGGAGGCGGCCATTTTATTGGACACACGTAGCAAAAACTGAGGTTGATTAGCAATAATCCATTGCACTTTTTCTAAAGCATTAAATCCTTGAAAGCCATAGATTCGTTTTTGAGCAGTTATGAAACCCAACTCTAGAATTTCTCTGTAAATCATTGCAAAAGCAGGGATGGTGTCCACTAATTGATAAAAATCAGCTCTAGAAATAACAAGTAGATCCGATTTTTCTATGGTTTGTAAGTACTCAAAAGTTGGTCTTTGATCAATAAAACTAGGCAATGCCGTTCCAAAACTTCCTTCAAAAGCAAAAAAGCGAGAGGTTTCTATTCCCTCTTTATTGATGGTAAAAAGGCGAATGCATCCTTTGTTTACAAAATAATAGTTTTGGCAAATTTCGTCGTAGCGTACTAAAATTTCATTTCGGTTTGTTTTTAAAGCAGAAAAACGGGAACAAATGAAATTCAATTGTTCTTTTTCTATTGCAGCTCTGCTTTGGATATACCGTATTAATGAGTCGTACATCGTACAATTAGTAGTTTTTAATTAAGTAGTAAAGATACAAACAATTCCCGTTTTTGTAAAGTCTTGTTAGTAGCCGTGCTACAGAAATACATTTGAAGATATGGTATTTTATTTGACAGCTAATTAACGACTTTGCTGTTTTAAAATTGAATTTTTTAGAACTGTTTATATGAACTAAGAATTTGGACTTCAATATTTAGAGAGTATAAGACTTTGTTAAATACAACTTTATTAAAAATAGATAGGCTACCTTTATAAGAATGCTAATAATCAGCAAAATACAGCTGATGCAAAAGGTGTTATAACTTAAACAAATAATCATGTCACAGAACAACAAAAAGCAATTTGGAGTGTGGATGGATTCCCATCACGCTACCATTGTAGGAAGAGAAAATGTAGATTCCGGAGATTTTTTAGTACTAGGTCATAAAACCGTTGACGGACAAGGCTACAATACCAGTGAAAATGCCGCTAACAATGCTGAGAGAGATCAGCTGAGAAAACTTTTTAAAAGTATTACTGCTCACATGCAAAACGTAGATGAATTGCACGTAACAGGAACAGGAACTGCTCAGGAGCAATTTATAAATTATTTGAGTGAAATACCTCAGTACAAAAATGTAGTAGCTACTGAAAGTACTTCGAATAAAATGACAGATCAAAGTTTAGTTGAGTACGTGACAACGCAGTTCAATTAATTTAAAAGCTTCTTAAAAACGGTTTGTATGCTTGATATGGACCGTTTTTTTTGGATTTTAATCTACCGAAAGGGAAAATGACTCTGAATTTAAAGCCCTATTTTAAAGACTTGGTAATGGATACGTTTTTTTTAAATAGTATATTCGTAAAAAAAAATACATGATGCGTTTATTTAAAATTCCTACTGTTTTAATATCGGTTTTTGTGATAACGAGTTGTGCCTCCAAAAAGACTACTAATATTGTTTACCAACCAACTACGGTTGAAAATACTGGCATTACGCCAAAGTTAAATATTTTTGTTCCTCGAAAAGTGAATAAAGCAGGCGCTAAAGTTTTGATTTTTGTGCATGGTGGAAACTGGAATAGCGGGCGTAAGGAAACTTATAATGTATTAGGTCGTAATTTTGCTCGAAGGGGAATTATTGCTGTTATACCAGATTATAGCTTGAGTCCTACGGTAAATTACGATGTTATGGCGCAACAAATTGCAACTGTTATTGAATGGACTAAAAAGAATATTGGTCAATATAACGGCAATACAAACCAAATTTTTATAACTGGACATTCTGCAGGCGGACATCTCGGTGCCTTGGCGGTGATGAACCCAAAATACGGAGTACAACCTACGAGTGTCGCCGGAATTATTTTAAATGATGCGGCTGGACTCGATATGAAAAACTATCTCGAAAAATATCCTCCAACCAATCAAGACGATTATTTGGCAACCTGGACTGCCGATCCTGCACAATGGAAAGCAGCTTCGCCAATTTACTATGTCAATGCTCAAACGCCACCGGTTTTATTGTATGTGGGCACAAAAACCTATCCCTCTATTATTGAAGGAAGCCAACGCTTTGAGAAAGCTATTAAAGCTTTTCAACCTGAAGTGCAAACGATTCGGTTGAACAAAAAGCACGTTCCTATGGTGGTGCAATTTTTTAAACCTTGGAGTGCCAGATTTGATGAAATAATTGGTTTTATGAATGATAATTCAAAATAGCGTTTTCAACATAGTTTGATAAATGCTCCTTGTGGTATTGGTGTGTCATTTTCATACTAATTTGCTTTTAGGACATCCATTTTCCAAATGTTTCACTTACTTTTTCTTTGGTAATTGGTTTGGGTATATAATTTACCAGTCTTATTTCAAGATATTTATCTTTGTCTCCAGACATCTTCTTTGAAGTTTGTGCAATTATTTTGGGTTTGGAGGTAGGTACCATTTTGGCGGCCTTTTATCTAATTAGTTGAGGTTTCTAGTCTATTTTTTGGACTTAGTACCTGAAAGAATATCTTTAAGAATCACTTTCAAATACAGAGACCACAGATTTTAAATTGAATTTTTTCTTTAGATAAAAAAATCAATCAAGCCTGAACTTCCACATGTTGCATCTATTAATTAAAACTAAGAATATTGTAATAAAAAAAGGAATTTAATTTTATGTGAATTCTATTGTAAGTTACTCCATTTGAATCTCAATGATTCATCTTGCAAACTGAATACTTTTTTCGTATTTTTGCACTCCAATAAAAGGATTTATAAAATGTTAGATAGACTTCAAATAGTAAAACAACGTTTTGATGAGATTTCAGATTTGATCATTCAACCTGATGTAATATCAGATCAAAAACGTTATGTGCAATTGAATCAAGAGTACAAAAGCTTAAAAGCCCTTGCTGAGAAACGAGATGAATACGTTCTTATCATGGCAAACATAGAAGAAGCTAATGAAATTATAGCTGATAATAGTGATGCTGACATGACCGAAATGGCCAAAATGCAACTTGATGAAGCTAAAGAGCGTTTGCCACTACTTGAAGAGGAAATAAAATTCATGTTAATTCCTAAAGACCCAGAAGATGCCAAGAATGTTATGGTTGAAATTCGTGCCGGAACCGGTGGGGATGAGGCTAGTATTTTTGCAGGAGATTTATTCAGGATGTACACAAAATATTGTGAAAATCAAGGATGGCGTACTTCAGTAGTAGATATGAATGAAGGAACATCTGGTGGTTTTAAAGAGGTGATTTTTGAAGTTACAGGTGAAGATGTTTACGGAACTTTAAAATTTGAAGCCGGTGTTCACCGAGTGCAAAGGGTTCCACAAACGGAAACTCAAGGACGTGTACATACCTCTGCTGCTACAGTAATGGTTTTGCCAGAGGCTGAAGAATTTGATGTACAAATTGATATGAACGATGTACGCGTTGATTTCTTTTGTTCCTCAGGACCAGGTGGACAATCTGTAAATACTACAAAATCTGCAGTGCGATTAACGCATATTCCTACAGGATTAGTGGCTCAATGTCAAGATCAAAAATCACAACACAAAAATAAAGATAAAGCTTTTGGTGTACTAAGATCTCGTTTATACGAACAAGAATTAGCTAAAAAACAAGCCGAAGATGCAACAAAACGTACTTCTCAGGTTAGTTCTGGAGATAGATCGGCTAAGATACGTACCTATAACTATGCCCAAGGACGTGTTACGGATCACCGTGTAGGATTAACACTTTATGATCTTGGAAATATTATGAATGGTGACATTCAAAAAATTGTTGATGAACTTGCATTAGTTAACAATATGGAGAAATTAAAAGAAGCTAGCGAGGTTTTTTAAAATAAGATCTATAAAAGTCAAAAAAGACCTTACTAATAGCTAGTAAGGTCTTTTTTTATAGGTGTCAAATTATATTTAAAAAGAGTTAACTCCAAAAACAGAATTTTAGAATTAATAGAAAAACTAGTAAACTCAAATAAATTTGTGTTTAAGTACATCAATGTATTTTTACTTTTCTAGTCTAGGTAATGATTAATATCTGGGTCAGCATAACCTTTAAAAACTGCTTTTCTATAAATTTCAAACTTATCAGTAGCCGAATCTATCTTGCCTTCAAATTCAGATGCGCCTTCGGAACTATCTATTCTCAGATTCAATGTATTTAATTTTTTCTCAAAATCTTTTTCAATAGTTTTCCAATTTTTTTGAGCTTCTTCCTTTTTATATTCCGTTACCGAATCAACAAAATGGATATAATCATTCGTTGCAATTTCAATTCTTTTTTCACTTTTAGTCTGACACGAAATACTCATTATTAATACAAGTAACAAGTAGAAGTGTTTCTTTAAATTTTTCATTGGGGGTATTATTAAATCTTATCTTTAAGTTGCATTTTTAGGTGAATTCTGGGGTTGTTTATTGTAGAGACGTAATGTTGTTTTGCAAAATGTAATTTTTTTAGCTATAATTGTTATCTCCATACTATAAACGACAAAATCACACTGCTTTTCAACAGTGTGACGCTATCCGATTATTAAAATTATTTGACTCTGTTTATATCGACTAAGTGGTCAAAATTTGGCTTTTCGTCAGTATTATTTTGTGTCAATACACTCAATATATTTTGAGTTTCAGATTTTAGGGTATCCATAGTTTGGGATATTTTTTCTCCCAATTGGCTAGAAGAATCAGTAATCAAATTTTTGAGATCACTTCCGTTATCTGCTATTTTTTTTCTGGTTTCGCTTCCTTTTGCAGGGGCAAATAAGATACCTATTACTGTTCCAACTGCTAATCCAGCTAGTATTCCTAATGCTACTTCACTATTTTTCATGATGGTGTTTTTATAATTTATATTATCCTTTAATAACTTTTAATAGTATTGCGATCACGGCAATAATCAATAAAAAATGAATCATACTGCCCATATTGTATACAAAAAAACCTAAAGCCCATAGTACCACAAAAAGTACAGCTGCTATATATAAGATGTTTTTCATAATGATCAGTTGAAATTAAAATTTTATGGCTGCATAAATACTCAATACACTGTTTTTAGAGTCAGGGAAGTTGTATGTTACCCCTCCAGAGGTGCGTTCTTTACCCACTGTGCTTAAACCGTAATTGTATCTGGCGCCAATGCCAAAATTGTCAAAATCAAATCCGATACCTGCGGCCAACCCATAATCAAACGTGTTTAGATCTTCTTTATCTATATCTTGTTCAAAGTTGAAAGTATTATTTGCAGTTTCATTCGTAATTTTTGAGTCCACTAAAAAAGCGGCATATGGTCCAAAATGGACATTGAAATTTTTAGTCAAATTTGCCTTTATCAAAACTGGAATTTCAATGTAATTCAATCTAAACTTCCCTGTTCCAGAGGCAAAAAAAGTATCGTATTGTAGCTCAGCACCTTTTGTAGTGTAATTTATTTCTGGTTGAATAGCCAAACTAGAACTTATAGGTAATTGAGCAAATAAACCGATATTAAATCCAGTTAAAAGATTGTTGTCATCTACATCCTCAGTGTATAAGTTAGACATATTCAAACCTCCTTTTATTCCTATCGATGCATTATTTTCTTGTGCTTGCAAAGTACTTGTAGCTCCCATTGCAAATACTACTAATGTGAAAATTTTATTTAATTTTTTCATTGTCACTGATTTTTAAAGTTATTTTTCGTTTACAAAGATGCGAAGACCTTACACAAACTATGTTATATTACTTTTCAGAATTGTTACAGAATTTTTATGTTGAGACCTTGGAATAGTATAATTCTATAAATTGAAAGGTTACACTGTTGTTGAAATACCCTTTTTGAAAAAATAAATAACAAAGATTTTTAGGCATAAAAAAAGGTCGTTCTTTAAAAAAAAAACGACCTTTTATTCAGTTTTCAAATGTATTTATGACACGACAGGAAAGTAAACTGTAAACCTAGCTCCTTCATTTACAATTGCATTTGCGATAATAAAGCCGCGATGATTTTCAACAATTTTTTTACAAATGGCTAAGCCAATACCAGTTCCTGAATATTCATTTTTATTATGCAATCTATTGAAGAGAATAAAAATTTTAGTAGCATATTCTTGATCAAAACCTATACCATTGTCTTGAATTACTATTTTGTAATACAAATCAGAACCTATAATAGTATCAGGAATATTTTCTTCATTCTCAGCAGTGCAAGTAGTAGCGGTAATTTTTATTTCAACTGCACTATTTTCTTTGCTATATTTCAGAGAATTGCTAATGAGATTGGTGAATAATTGTTGTATTTGAAAAGGTATTGCATCAAATGTAGGCAATACATCACTTGTTATAAGCGCTTTTTTATCCTCTATAGTTGGTGCTAATTCTTGTAAAACATGAGAAAGCACTGTATTTAAATCTGTTTTTTCAAATATTTTTTCACCCTTATTGGTTCTAGAAAACTGTAATAAATCATCTATAAGCACACGCATTCTTTTTGCAGACGATTGTATACTAGATACATATTGCTGTCCAGATTGGGATAAATTAGAATAATCTTTGCTCACTAATCGAGATAAAAAAGTTTCTATTTTTCGTAACGGTTCTTGTAAATCATGACTTGCAATATAATTAAAAGCCATAAGTTCTTTATTGCTGCTTTCTAAGTCTCTATTCCGAAGCTCTATCATTTGTTTGGCTTCTACTTCGGCAGTAACATCACTGGTTGTACCTATGTATGTACGCTCACCGCTTGATACGTTAACAACTCTACCTAATGCTCTAAAATATCTTATTTCACCATCTTTGCGAATGATTCTATAGGTAAATGGAGCTAGATTAACTTCAGATTGGATATTAATAGAATTCTCCCGAACATAGTTTACATCATCAGGATGAACAAATTTATAAAAAGACTCACTACTTGCAATAAATGATTGCGGTTCACAACCTAATAAACGGTATTCATTGTCAGAAAAAGTAAAAGTTTGTTTGTCAAGATTGTATTGCCAGCTACCAAACCCCCCTACAATTTCAGCTAAATTGCTAGCTTCATTAGCAACGGTTAAAGTATTGATAGTTTTTTTTAACAAGACTAAATCTCTATTCATTTTTATAAAAGCTATTGTAATGAGTAATAGTGTTACAATAAGCGTTAAATAAATTAACAATGGCGTATAATTCATGGTCGAAATATACTCTTGCTGTCTGTAGTTTAATAAAACCTTTTCAGTAATCATCATTTCCTCTATCTTAGAGCGAATAGAATCCATAGTTTTTCTACCAATGACTAAATTTTTAGCTAGTTCATTTTTGTCATAATTTTTATCTTTTGTCAAATAAATAGATTTGGATAAATAATTTTGCCTTTTGTTGATGTAGAAAAGTAGTTTCTTTAAGTTGGCTTGTTGGGCTCTACTATTTTCAGTGAGTTTAGAAACTTTATTGAAGGATTTCTTGACAGCGTTTTTAGATTCTAAATAGGGCTTTAGAAAAGTTTCATCTTTAGTCAATAAATACCCTCTTTGTCCTGTTTCAGCATCTTTTACAAATGAAATTAAGCGTTCCAGTTCGGTATTAACATCGTGGCTTTTACTCACAAAGTCAGACGATTTTTTTAAAACCGTTATGTGTTTAAAAGTAACTCCACCGATAAAAAATATTATTGCAATTGAAATAATAAAAATTATTTTGAGAAAAAGAGGTGATTTATGTAATTGAATATACCTCATATTACATTCTCATTAAAAAATTATCTTTATTTAAACCTGAGGTATGATACTGCCAGTTAAGAGTGACAACCTCTGAAAGGATTTTTTTTAGTCTCTCAAAATCATTTGGTTTTTTAATATAAATGTTAGCGCCATTGATAAAGGTAAGCTCAATATCCTCTTCAGATGATGAAGTAGAATAAATAGCAACAGCGATATCATTGAATTTTTCATCCTTTTTTATTTCGAGTAAACACTCTTGGCCATTTTTTTTGGGCATGTTCAAATCTAGAAACAAAACATTAGGTAAAATAGAATCGGGATGGTGTAAAAAATCCATTAACTCTACACCGTCATTAAAGGTGCTTACTTTAGTGTTTATTTTTAATTCATCAAACGCATCAGTAAAAAACAATCTATCGTCTTCATCATCATCTGCAAGGCAAATATTTATAAAATCTGTGTTCATATTTATACTTTTTTAGTTGTTTTTTTGGACTACTTCTCTTCTTTTTTGAATGATTTTTTGAAATGCCGATGGTGTCATTCCTGTTGTATTTTTGAATTGTGTGCTTAAATGTGCTACACTGGAATAATTTAATTGAATCGAAATTTCAGTTAAGTTAAGTGAGGTTTTTATCATCAGGTTCTTTGCTAATTCTATTTTTTGAATAATAATAAAATTCTCAATAGAGGTATAGGTTACTTCTGAAAAAACATTCGATAAATAGGTATAATTCAAATTTAATTTTTCAGCAATATAGACCGAGCTTTTTATATTCAAAGCCTTATCCGTATGAACCATCTCTACAATAGCATCTTTTATTTTTTGTACCAGAACACTTTTTTGATTTTCAACAATATCAATACCATATTCATTAAAAATGGCGGTAAGCTCTTCCATTTTTGCCAAAGGTACTTTTTCTAAAAAATTAAATTCTCCAAAGCCTATGATATTGAACTTGTAACCCAAATCAGTTAGTTTTTCTTGGATGATTTTTTTTGTTAATTGTGCGTAATCAAACTTCAAATGTATCTTCATAAACTGTCAATTTACAGTAAAGATATAAAAAGGAACATTTGTTTTTTTAATACACGGTTTTCAAGATGTTTTTTTAGGTTTTTTTTTAGATCAAATAATATTTAGTAGTAACGTTTTTTCTTAGCTAATGGTATGGTTTTTAAAATATTGGAATGGGTGGTAACGACATCTTTATTATTTTAAGTACATTCTTTTAGATTGAACAATCGTTAATTTTATTTTTTATTTTGTAGGAAATTAATTTATTTCACACAAAGAAATGAAGCTATTATATATTTTTTTCAAAATTAAATTTACTCTTATATCTCGTAAAACATCTCGCTGTAAAAGAGAAAATTGAGCTTTGTTAAGGCTTATTACTTTTGACTTTCCTTTCCATGGTTAATTTATAGAGTCATCAGTTAAAGATTAAAATTTAATTTTTATTCTACGGTATGACATTATTTTATGTGGATGTTTGTAATTTTGCCACACAACTACTATAATATGACAACACAGCAATTAATCGATCAAATTAGAATTAAAAAATCATTCCTTTGCGTAGGACTTGATGTAGATTTAGATAAAATTCCAAAACATTTACTCGCTCTTGAAGATCCTATTTTTGAGTTCAACAAAGCCATTATTGATGCAACTCATGATTTAGTAGCGTCTTACAAGCCAAACACAGCTTTTTATGAGGCTTATGGTTTAAAGGGTTGGACTTCATTACAAAAAACTATTGAATACATCAATGAAAATTATCCAGATATTTTTACAATTGCCGATGCAAAACGTGGCGATATAGGAAATACATCTTCTATGTATGCCAAGGCTTTCTTTGAAGACTTAAAATTTGATAGTGTAACCGTTGCTCCGTATATGGGTAAAGATTCTGTTGAACCTTTTCTAGCTTTTGAGAATAAGCATACTATAATGCTAGCACTTACTTCAAATGAGGGTGCGTTTGATTTTCAAACGCTACAAACAAACCAGCAAGAATTGTACAAGCAGGTACTTGAAACTTCAAAAACTTGGAAAAATAGTTCTAATTTAATGTATGTGGTAGGCGCTACAAAAGCCGAATATTTTACTGAAGTTAGAAAGATTGTGCCGGATAGTTTTTTACTCGTTCCTGGAGTTGGTGCGCAGGGCGGAAGTCTCTCTGAGGTATGCAAATACGGGATGAATGACTCCATTGGACTACTCATTAACTCTTCTCGAGGGATAATTTATGCATCAAACGGAACTGATTTTGCCCAAAAAGCACGTGAACAAGCTTTAAAAATACAACAAGAGATGAATGCAATTCTTGATCTAAAGTAGTTAAGGATTGCGTTTGCTTGCTTTTATTCTATTCCATTTTACAAGAATCCATTCATGAAAACATACATTGACCAACTTGGTCGTTCCCATACGTTTGAGTCATCTCCAAAACGCATTATTTCGCTAGTTCCATCTCAAACAGAACTGCTGTATGATTTAGGTCTCGAGGAGAGAATAGTTGGTATTACAAAGTTTTGCGTGCATCCCTATCATTTCAAATCGACTAAGAAATCAGTAGGAGGCACTAAAAAAGTGCATTATGAAAAAATCCGATTGCTGCAACCGGATATTATCATTTGCAATAAAGAGGAAAACACTCAGGAAATAGTTGCCGAATTGCAAAAAATTGCTCCCGTTTGGGTCACAGATATCTGCACTATTGAAGACAATATCCAAATGATTAAAGATTTTGGACAGCTGTTTAATTGCCGTACCGAATCTCAAAAATGGATCGACAAATTGACTTTTGCCTGGAGCGATTTTAAAAAATTCATAGCTGATAAACCTACTTTAAGAGTTGCCTATTTTATTTGGAAAAACCCTTATATGGTAGCTGGTTCGGGAACTTTTATTGATGAATTATTACAATTAAATCACTTTGAAAATATATACTCAAACAAAGAGCGATACCCTGAAGTTGATATTACAAAAATACGTTCTGAGGGTGATCCCCAACTTGTCTTTTTGTCTTCGGAGCCGTTTCCTTTTACAGAGGAGCATGCTTTTGAAATAGGAATTCACACCCATCACGGCAAAACAATTTTTGTTGACGGCGAAATGTTTTCCTGGCATGGAAGCAGATTAGTCAAAGCTTTTGATTATTTCAAAAAAATCCATAATTCAATAGCAACAGTTTAGGCATTAGGTTTATTTTGATTTTACAACCCTATATTAATCAGGTTAGCATCAAACAGTGTTGAAATTTTAAATTAAAGTTCTATTTTTACAAAAAAAAAAACGTGATCAATTACACCATCTACGAGAATAAAAACACCAATCAGTGGGTTACTTTTGTCCACGGAGCAGGAGGAAGTTCGTCTATTTGGTTCAAACAAATTCGAGATTTCAAAAAGCAATACAATGTTTTGCTACTCGATTTGCGAGGTCATGGAGAATCTAAAACGACTCTAAAAACCGCTTTCAAACAAAAATATACTTTTTCGGCTTTGGCCAATGATATTCTCGAAGTCTTAGATCATTTACACATTAAAAAATCCCATTTTGTAGGCATATCATTAGGAACAATTTTAATCAGGCAACTCGCTGAAATGTATCCAGAACGGGTACAAAGCATGATTTTGGGTGGTGCCATTCTCAAAATGAATTTTCGCTCGCAAGTATTAATGCGCTTGGGGAATATGTTTAAATACGTGTTGCCTTATTTGGTTTTATACAAGTTCTTTGCATTTGTAATCATGCCAAAGAAAAGCCACAAACAATCTCGCTTACTGTTTATCAACGAAGCTAAAAAGTTGTACCAAAAAGAATTCATCAAGTGGTTCAAGCTTACAGCCGAAATCAATCCGGTTCTCAAATGGTTTCGTCAAGTTGAATTGAATATCCCTACTTTATATGTAATGGGTGAGGAAGATTATATGTTTTTACCATCAGTTCGTAAAGTGGTCGAGAGTCATAACAAATCCTCAAAACTTTTTGTAGTTGAAAATTCAGGTCATGTGGTCAACGTCGAGCAACCTAATATTTTTAATGAGGCTGTTCTTTCTTTCCTAAAAAATAAAAGGTAAAAAAAATGCCCGTACAAGTGCACGAGCAATTCTTTAACTAACCAAAACCAAAATAATAAATAACCAGTTTATTACTCTACAAAGGTCGTGAAGAACTCAACATTTCGTTGTTAAGATTTTGTTATTACTTTGTTGGACTTTAGTTAAGATTTTGGTAATCCAAAAGTATGATTTTTTTAAAATGCAAAAATTTGAAAATCAGTATTTTATTGCTTTTTTTACACAAACACAATCGTCTTATTATTATACACCATTGTTTTACGTTCGGCGTGCAATTTTATGGCTCTTGCCAATACTGTTCGTTCTAGGTCGCGCCCTTTTATGATATAATCATCAATAGAGTGACTGTGAGAAACTCGTGCTATATCTTGTTCAATAATAGGTCCTTCGTCTAATTCTTCGGTTACATAATGACTTGTAGCGCCAATGATTTTTACACCTCTTTTAAAAGCGGAGTGATACGGTTTAGCTCCCGGAAAGGCAGGTAAAAAAGAATGATGAATGTTGATGATCCGATTTTTAAATTGCGCAATAAGATTTGGAGTAATAATTTGCATGTAGCGCGCCAAAACAATAAAATCAATTTGGTATTGAAGGAGTAATTCCAATTGTTGTTTTTCGCCTACATCTTTTATCTCTTTCGTAAAAGGAACATGATAAAAAGGAATTCCAAATTGATGTGCTACTGCTTCTAAATCGTGGTGATTGCTAATAATTATTGCGATTTCAAGAGGCAATTCGCCCGCTCGATAACGACCCAAAATATCATACAAGCAATGGTCATATTTGGACACAAACAAAGCCATTTTAGGTTTGTCAGTTTGCAGGTACATTTCCCATGACATTTGGAATGGTGTAGCTATAACAGTTTGAAAATCGGCTTTTATAGCTTCAAGATTCCAATTTTCAGCTTTGAATTCACATTCAATACGCATGAAAAAAACATCTTCATCAGCATCTACATGCTGGTCTAAATAAACGATATTACCATCAATGGCGGCAATATAATTAGTAACAGTGGCAATAATTGCTTTTTGATCTGGGCAGTAAATTAGTATTGTAATTTTTTGCATGCGTTTTTCTTTTTAGGCCTCAAAATAGTAGAAGGCTATTATTTCAAAACTAATGGTATTTGTTGGTATAAAAAAATAGGATTTGGCCGTTTCTGTGATATAAAACAGCCAAATTTTTATTTTTTATCCTGCATAGCAAAAACTTTTTGTAGTAACACAGAGGTTCTGGAACTCAAATTAGTTCTAATATTCTTTTCCTCTACGGCAACCATTTTAAAAACACCTGTAAGCGCCTGCTTAGTCACATAATCCGTCAAGTCAGGATTAACTTTATTCACCAGCGGAATGCTGTTGTATTTTGTTATAATGTTGGCCCACACTTTATCCGCACCTACTTTTGTAAATGAGTTTTTAATTACAGGATTAAATTTCCCGTACAAAGCCGTTGAAGTACTGTTTTGTAAATACGATGTTGCCGCATTTTGATTGCCTAACAAAATAGTTTTGGCATCCGTAATAGTCATATTTCTCACTGCGTCTACAAATATAGGTGTGGCCTCTTTTACAGCATCTTCGGCAGCGCGGTTCAATACTTTTAAACCTTCGTCGGCAAGGGAACTGAGTCCTATTTTGCGCAAGCCAGTATCTACTTTTCGCAATTCTTCTGGCAATAAAATTTTAACAGCTTCATTGCGATAAAAACCATCAGTTGCCGTTAGTTTTGTAACTTGTTTCGAAATTCCGTTGTTTAATGCTTCCTTTAAACCACCAGCAATATCAATGCCTCCAATGCCTTGCGTTTGCGGAAATTGATTCATTACTTGTTGCATTTCGGCACAACCAGAAAGGGAAATCGCCGCGATCAGTACTACAATCTTCTTCATCTTAAATAGGGTATTCGTTAGTGCGCCATTTGGCATTTGTAAAAATACGACTTATTCAAAAATAAAGCCAAACTTTTCAATAGGAGCACCCATTTTGTGCATTCATGAAAATTTGTCCCGCTTTTCGCTGTATCCTCGCTCCAAAAAAGCGAGGGATGCCGCTGCAATCGGGGCTAGATTAGAAAATTCTTCTATAAATGTGAATAACATCGGTTAACTTCAAATAGCTTTTTTAAAATAAAATTGTAAATTGCAGGCTTAAATTATCATATTCATAAAATGGAACAACAAATACCATATATCCCTAACAATAAAGTAAGAATTGTAACAGCAGCAGCTCTTTTTGATGGTCACGATGCAGCAATCAACATCATGCGTAGGATTATTCAATCTACAGGTGTGGAGGTGATTCACTTAGGTCATGACCGAAGTGTAGAAGAAGTTGTAAATACAGCAATTCAAGAAGATGCTAATGCTATTGCCATCACTTCTTATCAAGGTGGTCATAATGAGTACTTTAAATATATGTATGATTTGCTTCAAGAAAAAGGAGCGGGTCAAATAAAAATTTTTGGTGGTGGAGGCGGAGTGATTTTGCCTACTGAAATTGCTGAACTTCAAGCTTACGGTATTACCCGTATTTACGCTCCAGATGATGGACGCGCGATGGGATTACAAGGAATGATTAACGACTTGGTTCAAAAATCTGATTTTCCTACTGGAGATAAACTGACCAATGAAGTGGAGCAATTGGAGGCTAAAAATCCAACAGCGCTAGCCCGAATCATATCTGCGGCAGAGAATTTCCCTGATGTTGCAGCTAAAACATTGGAACTTATCCAAAAAAAGAATGAAAATTGTAAAACACCAGTACTAGGAATTACAGGTACGGGTGGTGCAGGAAAATCATCTTTAGTTGATGAATTAGTACGTCGATTCTTGATTGATTTTCCTGAAAAAACAATCGGATTAATCTCTGTAGATCCATCTAAAAGAAAAACGGGTGGAGCACTTCTGGGTGATAGAATCCGAATGAATGCCATCAATAATCCACGTGTATACATGCGTTCATTAGCTACACGTCAGTCTAATTTGGCTTTGTCAAAATATGTTGCTGATGCCATTCAAGTCATCAAAGCGGCAAACTATGATATTATTATTCTTGAAACTTCAGGAATCGGTCAGTCTGATACTGAGATTATGGACCACTCTGATGTTTCTTTGTACGTTATGACTCCAGAGTTTGGTGCGGCAACTCAATTGGAAAAAATTGACATGCTTGATTTTGCTGATTTGGTAGCGATAAATAAATTTGACAAACGCGGTTCTTTAGATGCGTTGCGTGATGTAAAAAAACAATATCAGCGCAACCATAACCTCTGGGATGCTGATTTAGATACGCTACCTGTTTTCGGGACTATTGCTTCTCAGTTTAACGATCCAGGGATGAATACGCTGTACAAAGCGATCATGGATAAAGTGCATGAAAAAACAAATTCTGATTTGAAATCTACGTTTCAAATTACCCGCGAAATGAGTGAGAAAATTTTCGTTATTCCGCCGCACAGAACCCGTTACTTATCTGAAATTGCTGAAAGTAACCGCAAATATGATGTGACTGCGTTGAGCCAAGAACAAGTAGCTCAAAAATTATATGGTATTTATAAAACCATTGAAACGGTTGCTAATAAAACACCAGAGCTGAACAAAGCAGGAATCAATGATGATTCCGTTTTGCCAACAGCTGTAGAACTTGAAAAAGTTGGGATTGCCGAAGATAAAATATTTCTAAATCTTTTACTGACTCAGTTTGAAAAAGTAAAAATGGATTTAGATCCTTACAACTGGGAGATTATTTTAACTTGGGACGAAAAAGTAAACAAGTATAAAAATCCTGTTTATACGTTTAAAGTACGTGATCGCGAAATTAAAATGGCTACCCATACCGAGTCATTATCGCATTCACAAATTCCGAAAATTGCTTTGCCAAAGTACAAAGCTTGGGGTGATATTTTACGTTGGTGTTTACAGGAAAATGTTCCTGGAGAATTTCCTTTTACTGCAGGTTTATATCCTTTCAAACGTGAAGGAGAAGATCCTTCTAGAATGTTTGCTGGTGAAGGTGGACCAGAAAGAACCAACAAACGTTTTCATTATGTAAGTGCAGGATTGCCAGCAAAAAGGCTTTCTACGGCCTTTGATAGTGTGACTTTGTATGGTAATGATCCGCATGTGCGTCCAGATATTTATGGAAAAATTGGTAATGCCGGAGTTTCTATTTGTTGTCTAGATGATGCTAAAAAGTTGTATTCAGGTTTTGATTTAGTTCATGCAATGACTTCGGTTAGTATGACAATCAACGGACCAGCTCCGATGCTGCTTGGTTTTTTTATGAATGCTGCAATCGATCAGCAGTGCGAAATTTACATCAAAGAAAATAACCTCGAAGTTGAAGTTGCCGCTCAAATCAAAGCTATTTACAAGCAAAAAGGGGTAGAAAGACCACAATACCAAGGTGATTTACCTGCAGGGAATAATGGTTTAGGGTTACTTCTTTTGGGAGTTACAGGAGATCAGGTTTTGCCTATGGAAATTTACAATGATATTAAAGCAAGAACCTTATCACAAGTGCGTGGAACAGTGCAGGCTGATATTTTAAAAGAAGATCAAGCTCAAAACACCTGTATTTTCTCTACAGAATTCGCTTTGCGTTTAATGGGTGACGTTCAGGAATACTTTATTACTAAAAACGTTAGAAACTTTTATTCGGTTTCTATCTCAGGATATCACATTGCCGAGGCTGGTGCAAACCCAATTACACAATTGGCTTTTACCCTTTCTAATGGATTCACTTATGTGGAATATTATTTGAGCCGTGGCATGAACATCAATGATTTTGGGCCTAATTTATCGTTCTTCTTTTCGAATGGGGTAGATCCAGAATATGCTGTAATAGGTCGTGTAGCGCGTAAAATTTGGGCGAAAGCCATGAAAACAAAATATGGTGCTAATGAAAGAGCGCAAATGTTGAAATACCACATTCAAACTTCTGGTCGTTCGTTGCATGCACAAGAAATTGATTTCAATGATATTCGTACCACTTTGCAAGCTTTGTACGCTATTTATGACAACTGTAACTCATTACATACCAATGCGTATGACGAAGCTATTACGACACCTACGGAAGAAAGTGTGCGTCGTGCCATGGCGATTCAGTTGATTATCAATAAGGAATTAGGTCTAGCCAAAAATGAAAACCCAATTCAAGGTGCTTTTATTATCGAAGAATTAACAGATCTTGTTGAAGCTGCGGTATTACTAGAATTTGATAGAATTACCGAGCGTGGTGGCGTTCTTGGTGCTATGGAAACAATGTATCAGCGTAGTAAAATTCAAGAAGAAAGTTTGTATTATGAAACCTTAAAACATACCGGTGAATTCCCAATTGTGGGTGTGAACACCTTCTTGAGTTCTAAAGGATCTCCAACAGTAATTCCAGCTGAAGTGATTCGTGCTACCGAAGAAGAGAAACAATACCAGATTGATATGTTGAATAATCTTCACCAATCTAACCAAGATAAGGTGAATGCACAACTGAATAGCATTCAAGAAGCGGCTATTAAAAATGAAAATCTATTTGAACACTTGATGGAAGCAACAAAGGTTTGTTCTTTAGGACAAATTACGGCGGCCTTGTTTGAAGTAGGTGGTCAGTACAGACGCAATATGTAGTCAAAAATTTTCTTTTTGTACCAAATTAAATCAGATAGTCACTGATTGAAATATTGCCTGCAATGAGAATATAAATATTTAAAAGGCCTTTCATCACTGAAAGGCCTTTGTTTTTTTTGGGAAACTAAACTACTTCAAATGAAAGGAATGTGTTATATTTAGGCATTAAACTAAAAACTATGAAAAAAAATCTATTGTTATTGATTTTCTGTCTGTTGGTGTGTACTATAACTACTTATGCAGCAAAGGTAGATACGCTACAAATTCCTAGTGTTGCGATGAATAAAACATATAAAGCAGCAGTTGTTGTGCCCAATTCGTATGTAAAAAGCAAACTAAATTATCCTGTTTTGTATTTATTGCACGGTGCTTACGGGCATTTTAACGATTGGTTGTCTAAAACTCCTGATAAGAATCTGGTGAGCAATTTGGCTGATCAGTACAATGTTATTATTGTGATGCCAGAAGGAGAAACCTTTAGTTTTTACTTGGATAGTCCCGTAAATAAAGGCAGTCAGTTCGAAACGTACCTTACTAAAGAAGTTATTCAAAGAATAGATCAAACGTATAGAACAGTCGCTGATAAGAAAGGTCGTGTCATCTCTGGTCTTTCCATGGGCGGACACGGAGCGTTGTATTTATCGACCAAGCATCCTGAATTGTACAGTGCAGTTGGCAGTATGAGTGGAGCTGTGGATATGGGCAGCATGATTACTCCTGAAAGCAAGGAAAAAATTACTAAATTAATGGAGCCAGTATTTGGTCCTGAAGGAGTTCCGCAAGAAGTTTATGCAGCGAATGCTGTTTTGAATATGGTTGATAAAATGAAAACCAACAAACTGGCTGCAATTATTGATTGTGGAGTGGATGATTTTTTAATTGAGTCAAACAGAGAATTACACCGCAGATTGGTTTATTCCAAAGTAGCTCATGAATATACAGAACGTCCCGGCGCACATACGTGGGAGTATTGGGAAAATGCTTTGCCATCGCATTTGTTGTTTTTTCATACCGTTTTAAAGAATAATGGAGTTTTAGTACCATAAATACTTTTGGTTTTTAATCGAAAAAGGCCTTTCAGTTGTTTCTGAAAGGCCTTTTGTTTGGAGGATGAAATAAAAAAGGAATCGAATTATTCTAAGTGTTATTTCAAACTTCCTATTTTTACATAACCAATGTGTAAAATATCTTCTTCCAAAGTACTTTCAGCTTTCGTGATCTCTAAACCATAAAGCAATTTGGATGCTGCTGGGAGCATATCGTCCACACGATATAAATCGTCGACATCTACGCCGTATTTTTCATCCAAATGTGATTCGGCTCCTTTAAAACCACAATGTTTGTAAAAAGCTGTTGTTTTAGATTTTTTTGTTGCTAATCCTAACGTTTTCGTGACGGCAAGCATTTTATAATGGTATTCCTCGAACTCGTTTTGTTTGTATCCTCCTAAATTTAGGAAAAAAAGTTTTTCGGGAGTCTCTTCGCTAAGAGATGCTCTAGGAATAACTTTGATATGAAAATTATTGACAGCGGTGACTTCGCGCCAAGCATCAATATGAATTTTGCCTTTTGCTTCAGGCCAAAAAGCTTTCATTTGAGGTACTAATTCTTTTAAGGAACTTCCAATTCCTAAAAAAATATCATGCTGTTCTGTAAATCGTCCAGCTGGCTTGCAGCCTAGCATAATCATGTATAATTTGAGTTTTTTATCCATATATCAAATGTACATTTTTTTAAAAAATAAATTTTGGCACAGTTCGTGAATAGAATTAAAAATAACAACTAAAATTTATATAACCATGAAAAATATTACTCTATTTTTAGCATTCATCGGGATGATGACACTACAAAGTTGCGAAGTTACAGAAGTATATGACGAAGGTCCAAGGACTGAAGTTTTTGAAGTAACAACCTCGTTTGGGTCTGTAAATAATTATAGTAGAATCATAGATTTTGATAGACCAATAGGTTCATTTGACTCGGTTTTAGTATATCATTTATTTGATGTAGTTAATGGTGATGATGTGTGGAGGTTGATGCCTCAAACGTATTACTTAGATAACGGCAGAGAGCTAGATTATAACTTTGATTACACTAGGTTTAATGTGAATGTGTTTTTAACATCAAATTTTAATTTGAATACTTTATCATCAGATTGGACTATAAACCAGACTTTTAAAATAGTAATTATTCCTGATGGATTTGCGAAAACAGTAAATAAGAATGATATTAACGCAGTCATGTCAGCCCTAAAAGTACAGCAAAGCGATGTTAAAAAGATCACTTTGTAATTTAAAAAAAAAGGAAATCTTTCGATTTCCTTTTTTTATGATCAACAAATAATGTTTTATACTTCGGTTTCTTTGTTTTTGTATAATGAAACTCCAATACCAATTAGAAGCGCAACTGCAATAAAAGCAAGCGAAGCCCATTCTGGTAATTTAATAAAGTCGTGCAGTAACATTTTCAATCCTACAAAGCTTAAAATAGCAATAAGACTGTATTCTAGATAGCTGAATTTTGCAAGCATATTTGCTAAAAAAAAGTACATAGATCGCAATCCTAGTATGGCAAAAATATTAGAACTAAAAACAAGAAAAGGATCGTTTGTAATAGCAAGAATTGCGGGTACGCTATCAATTGCAAATACTACATCCATAACTTCAATTACAATAAGCGATACAAATAATGGGGTTGCAGCTGTAATGTGTCTTCTTTTTACAAAAAAATGTTCTTTGTCAATGTGATTAGAAATTGGTATAACTTTTTTTAATGCCTTGTAAACAAAAGATTTTTTAGGTTGAAATTGTTCGTCCTCACCGCTAAACAACATCTTCATTGCGGTATAAATTAGGAATGCACCAAAAATATAGGTCATCCATGAAAATTTATTAATCAGCATCACACCAAAGAAGATCATCAAGCCTCTAAAAATAATAGCGCCTAAGATACCCCAAAACAAAACGCGGTGTTGGTATTTTTGAGGGATTTTGAAAGCTGCAAAAATAATTGCAATTACAAAAATGTTGTCAATACTTAATGACAACTCTATTAAGTAACCCGTTATGAATTTAATAGCAGCAGCACTTGGTTTTAGTGAGTCTGGATTTGCTATGTAATTTGTTGAGTACAACCAGTACACTACTCCAGAAAATAAAAACGACAATGTAACCCATATTGCGGTCCATTTCCCAGCTTCTTTTGAGCTAATGATATGTGGGTTTTTATTAAATACTCCCAAGTCTAATGCTAGAAAAATTAGAACTGCTACTAAGAAAGAGATCCAAACAATCATAAAAGTTATTTTAAAATGTAGCGCAAAGATACTTCGAGAATCTTGAAACAAGAAGGTTATTAGAAATAAAGTTAAGAGAGTAAATCTTTCAAGTTGGTGAAAAAAAAATGCCTTCGTTATGGAAGGCATTTTGATTCAAAAAAATATAGTATTCAAAATTACAAAGCAGAATTTACTGTTTGTATAATTCTAGCAGCAATTTTGTATGGGTCACCGTTTGAAGCTGGTCTACGATCTTCAAGCCATCCTTTCCATCCTTTTTGAACAGTCATTAAAGGAATACGAATAGAACAACCTCTATCAGACACTCCGTAAGAGAAATCGTGAATTGAAGCTGTTTCGTGCTTACCTGTTAAACGCAAGTCATTGTAAGCGCCATATACTGCAATGTGTTCAGCTGTTACAGGTCTAAAAGCTTCACATATTTTTTCATAAATTTCTTGAGAACCACATGTTCTTAAAACTTCGTTAGAGAAGTTAGCATGCATTCCAGATCCATTCCAATCTGTATCTCCCAGCGGTTTTGGGTGGTATTCAATATAATACCCGTATTTTTCAGTCAAACGATCCAATAAGTAACGTGCTACCCAAATTTCGTCCCCTGCTTTTTTTGCACCTTGAGCAAACAATTGAAATTCCCATTGGCCACAAGCCACTTCTTGATTGATTCCTTCAAAGTTGATTCCAGCTGCTATACAAAGGTCTGCATGTTCTTCAACAAGTGCTCTTCCGTGGGTGTTTTTTCCACCTACTGAGCAGTAGTACATTCCTTGTGGTGCTGGATAACCTCCAATTGGGAAACCTAAAGGCAATAAAGTTTTGGTATCCATAATAAAGTACTCTTGCTCAAATCCAAACCAAAAATCACCATCATCATCAATAGTTGCTCTTCCGTTTGAAGCATGAGGCGTGCCGTCAGCATTCATAACTTCGGTCATAACAAGATATCCATTAATACGAGTAGGATCAGGATAGATTGCTACTGGTACCAATAAACAATCAGACGAACCGCCTTCGGCTTGTCTAGTAGATGAACCATCAAAGGACCAATTTCCAAGTTCTGCTAGTGTACCTTGAAAGTTTTCATGCTCTTCAACTTTTGTTTTACTTCTAAGATTTTGTGTTGGTTCATAACCATCTAACCAAATGTACTCTAATTTTATTTTTGCCATGACATTATAAATTACTTCGTGATTATTAATGGTACAAAAGTATAATTTTTTTCTACACCATATAATTTAGGGGGTTATTTTTTGTAAATTTATATTCTGTTTTTTAAAAATTCATTTTTTAATGGGGGTAATATCGTTTATTGATAATTTTAGAGGGGTTAAAAATATAATTCTATAAAATAGAGATACCGTTTTTTGTCGATATTGTGTATATTTGACTTTTATTGAAACTGTTTACTACTAATTTAAATAATAACAACATGCCAACATTACGTTTTCAAGCTTTAAGAGAAGCATCGACTCGAAAGCCCGTTCAATTTGATGAAACAGGTAGAAAATCAATAATTTTTGGTTCAAATGTCTTTAATGAAAAGGCAATGAAGCAATACTTAACTTCGGATGCTTTAAAAGGAATTCAAAGTGCGGTACAACACGGAACCAAAATTGACCGTAAACTAGCAGATTACATTGCTATGGGGATGAAAGAATGGGCACTTGCAAAGGGAGTAACCCATTATACGCATTGGTTTCAGCCGCTTACAGGAACAACTGCTGAAAAACACGACGCTTTTTTTGAAACATCTCATGACGGGAGCGATCCTGTTGAAAAATTTGGTGGTGCACAATTAGTTCAACAAGAGCCTGATGCTTCCAGTTTTCCAAATGGTGGAATCAGAAATACATTTGAAGCCAGAGGATACACTGCTTGGGATCCTACATCTCCAGCGTTTATTTTTGGAACGACTCTTTGCATACCTACTGTTTTTATTTCGTACACCGGCGAAGCTTTAGATTATAAAACACCGCTGTTGCGTGCCCTTATGGTTATGGATGAAGCAGCGACAGAAGTTTGTAAATATTTTGATAAAAATGTGAAAAAAGTGACCGCCACTTTGGGTTGGGAACAAGAATATTTTTTGGTTGATAGTGCTTTAGCCAATTCACGTCCCGATTTAATCATGACGGGAAGAACACTTCTTGGGCATACTTCCGCAAAAGGTCAACAGCTTGATGATCATTATTTTGGATCGATTCCTACACGTGCGCTTACCTATATGAGAGACTTGGAGCAAGAGTGTATGCTCCTTGGAATTCCAGTAAAAACACGTCATAATGAAGTTGCTCCTAATCAATTTGAATTGGCACCAATTTTTGAAGAAACCAACTTAGCAGTTGATCATAATTGTTTGTTGATGGATGTGATGCAAAAAGTAGCCGAACGCCATGACTTAAAAGTATTGTTTCATGAAAAACCTTTTAAAGGAGTAAATGGATCTGGCAAGCACAATAACTGGTCTTTGGCAACAGATACTGGGGTTAACTTGTTGAGTCCAAGTAAAACTCCTATGAGTAATTTACAGTTTTTAACCTTTTTTATCAATACTATTAAAGCCGTTAATGATAATGAGTCTTTACTAAGAGCTGCCATTGCATCGGCTAGTAATGATCATAGGCTTGGTGCCAATGAAGCTCCTCCGGCCATTATATCGGTATTTATTGGAGAACAACTTACAAAAGTATTAGCAGAACTAGAAGGCGTAACAGCAGGAAAATTATCACCAGAAGAGAAAACCGATTTAAAACTGAACGTAGTAGGGAAAATTCCAGACGTACTTCTTGACAATACAGATCGAAATAGAACTTCGCCTTTTGCTTTTACAGGAAATAAATTTGAATTTAGAGCCGTAGGGTCAACAGCCAATTGCTCTAATGCCATGACAACATTAAACGCTATTGTTGCTAAACAATTGAGAGATTTTAAAGTTGAGGTTGATGCCTTAATCGATTCTAAGGATATGAAGAAGGACGATGCAATCTTTAATGTATTGAGAGAATACATTAAGCAATCTAAAAAAATCCTTTTTGAGGGTGATGGCTATAGCGAAGAATGGGAAGTTGAAGCAAAAAAACGCGGTTTAAGTAATTTTAAAACTACGCCCGAAGCTTTAAAAGCTAGAATTTCTAAGCAGTCTCTAGACTTGTTCTCAGAGTTAAACATCATGAATCATGTAGAAGTGGAGGCACGATATGAAATTGAATTAGAGGAATACACTAAAAAAATACAAATAGAAGGTAGAGTTCTAGGAGATATATCTAAGAATCATGTTATACCAACTGCTATTAAGTACCAAAATACGTTGATTGCCAATGTAAAAGGGTTGAAAGATATTTTTGGAGCTGATTTTGAAACGATTGCTAAGGAGCAAATTAATCTTATCAAAGAAATTTCGGGACATATTGAAGGGATAAATTCAAAAGTTGAAGAAATGACAGATGAAAGAAGAAAAGCAAATACTTTAACAAATGCTCAAGAAATGGCCGAAGCTTATTGTGATAAAGTAAAACCTTATTTTGAGATTATTAGAAACCACTGTGATAAACTAGAGTTACTAGTTGATAACGAAATTTGGACCTTGACTAAATATCGAGAATTGTTATTTACAAAGTAAATTAAAGTATCGTTTATAAGATATTCTTAATTGCAAAGTAAGTACACATTATAAGAAAATGCCTCTCTGTTTTAGAGAGGCATTTTTTTATCCATTTCAGGCATAATCTGTGAGATTTTTTTTTTCGACCTAAATAATAAAAGGATACAATCAAAAAAGCATTAAATTTTGTTTATGAATAAATTACGATCAATATACTTTTAAATATGTCTGTTTCATTTTTTTTTTAAAAATTTGAGACCTAATAATTTATTTTTTCAAAAATATATATGTTCTTTTTTTTAATTGGTGTATTTCATCGATTTATATGACCCCTTAATCGGATTTACATCTAACTATCTGTAAAACACGTATTTATACTTGGGTTGATTTTAAAATGCTTCTCTATCTTTGACATGTGGAAATCAAAAAGTAAAAAAAAATAAGTTTTGAAATTACATTTGATTTCTTAAAAAGAAGATCCCCAAATCACTTTTTTGTACCTACATAATAATTTGTATTAACAACCAATTAAATATATTTATTATGAAAAAAGTAGTTTTAAGCATCTCCGCGATGCTATTAGTAGGAGCAGCATCTTATGCGCAACCAGGTCCAGTAGCTGGAGCTAATTCAAGTTTGGTAGGTCAAACTGGAACTTCTCAAAGTGCGGTAGTACATCAAATTGGAACATCACAAAGTTCTAAAATTAAGCAAGCGACAAGCAACAATGATGCTTTTGTTTATCAAGGAGTACTTCCAGGGCAAATGTTTGTGTCTTCTGCTAACGCTTCAGCAAAGAACATCGCTGATGTTGATCAAAAAGGGGACGACAACCGTGCTTACATCTCTCAAAACAATTGGGATAACAGAGCTACCCAAAAACAAGTTGGAGATAAAAACGATGCCACGATTTGGCAAGATGAAGTTCAAGTAGCAACAGGCTCATTATTTGGGGATGATGATGCTACCCAAACACAAACAGGTAATAATAACAAAGCCACTATTGATCAAGGGACTTCAGGAAATAATCCTATTCCTGCCGTTGGGACTTTTTCACTTATGGTGCCACTTACGTCAGCTATACCAATGACTCCACATGGAGACAACGAAGCTACTCAAACTCAAAACGGCAACTTCAATCTAGCCTATACGAGTCAAGGTGGTGACAAAAACAAATCAACTATTACCCAAAACAGTGTTGGTAAAGCTACGTCTTTAACCGAAAGAAATGTGGCTAATCATTATCAATATGGTAAAGAAAACATTGCGTTAACTACACAAAATGGATTCAAAAATCTAGATAATATTTTGCAAGAGGGAAAATCAAATACCTCTACAACAATGCAAACAGGATTTAGTTCAGGAAACATCAATACCGTTTCTCAGCAAGGGAATTACAATGTATCTAGTGTAACTCAAAGTAACTAATAGAGCAATCATGAAGATTGGAGCAGCTTTGTAGCTGCCCCATCTTTTTTTAATTTAAAAGCAATAGTATGAAAATTCGAGTACTGTGTTTTGTCATTGCTGTGTTATTTTCGTTGCAGCTCATTTCTGCTCAAGGAACAGAAACTTCACAAGGTAAAAACTTAGATATAGCTATAATGGGAGATAAAGAAGGTTCTTTATATCTATCTACAACTAACTTATCAGGAAATACAACTGCTAAGCAACAAGCTTTTGATAATACTGTGCAAATGCAACAGATTGGGGAGTATAATACTTTTAATGCGGTATTAAGATCAAATACTACTGCTGTATCAGTGTTTCAAAAAGGAAATAATAATACGATTTTGTTGAATAGTCAAGCGCTCTCAATTGAAAAAAAAGTACTACAGCAAGGTGATAATAATGCCATTTACGATTTTGCTTCCTACAGTAGATATGATGTCAAAAATGAATTTGTGCAAAAAGGGAATAATCTAACTATCAATAGTTTTGGTTCCAATTCAATCTCACGAGATTTAAAAATTATTCAGTCAGGAAATGGTGCTACCGTACTATTGATCAATAATTCAAAATTATGAAAATAGTACTCTCTAATTTCTCATTATATATTTTTTTGTTTTTGGGTTGTACATCTTATTCCCAAACAACAAACACAGTTGTAAAAGCAAAAATAGTGATAGATAAAACGGAAACCAATATAAAAATAACTGGCACTGCCGAAAATTTATCGGATGGTGTACAGAGCTTATCCTATAAATTATCAGTAATTAAAAAAAATACTGTAAATGATAATCAATCAAATAATGTTCAAGAAGGATTTTTTTCTTTAAATCCAAGTGAAAATAAAAATCTGTCAACAACAGAAGTTAATTTGGGCAATACAGATGAGGTTATTGTTTTGTTACTTTTTTATAATGAAAATAAGCAGTTAATAGGAAAGGATCGAGTAGTTCTAAATGCTCAAAAAAAAAAGACAACGTAGCTAATATTCCTGCTGACGGTTTTGAAATAATAGGAATTATTTCAAATGAAACGAAGACTAAAGTAGGTAAAGATTTTTACGATTTATATTTCTATCTCTATAATGAGTATAAAATTAATGCCAAAAAAATTGTCTTTTTAACAGAGGAATTTAGTTTTGGTAGAAATACCAAGATAGTAATCACGATAGAGAATGATATTATATATGAATTTTTAGCACGTCCAGATGAAGAATATTTAAATGAAATGGGAGAACAAGCTATTTATGCCACGTATTTACACCTTAAGAATTTAGAAAAACAAAACAAATATTTTACTCAGTATTAATTTTATCTACAAACTTATGAGATTATTATATGTCTTAACAATCGTTTTTTTTGGTTTTCAATCCGTAATAGCACAGGATTTAGTATACAAACCTAAAAATCCTGCTTTTGGAGGTGATACATTTAATTATCAATGGCTGGCAAGTTCGGCGGAGTCCCAAAATAAGTTTACAGACAAATCAATTTCGCAACCTGCTCAAACTGAACTTGAGCGGTTTACATCAAGCTTAAACTCGCTACTTTTAAGTCAAGTTTCGAGCTCCTTGTTTAAGCAACAATTTGGTAATGATGGTATTAAAATAGGTTCCTACACTTTTGGTAGTCTTTCTGTAGAGGTGTATCCTTCATCAGGAGGATTAACGGTAGATATCTTAGATACTAAAACAGGTGAACAAACACAAGTAATCATCCCAAATCGATAATATGAATACATTAAAATGTGTACCCTTACTTATTTTTTTTTTAATTTCCAGTTGTGGAGCATATTACAATCAACCTACTGGTGTAGAAAAGGCAGTAATTGGAGAAAATACTCCAGCAACAACACTCTTGAAAGAGTTGCCCAAGCCTAAAGAGCCGATAGTAGTTGGGCTTTATAAATTTCGAGACCAAACTGGACAGTACAAAGCTACTGAAAATGGTAGCAATTTTAGTACAGCCGTAACCCAAGGGGCTACATCAATTTTAATTAAAGCGCTTGAAGATTCAAAATGGTTTATTCCCATCGAAAGAGAAAATATTGGTAATTTATTGCAAGAACGTAATCTTATTCGGTCTACACGGCAAGAATATTCCAAAGATGTTGATCCTAATGTACCGCAAATTACACCTTTATTATACGCGGGTGTTCTACTGGAAGGTGGAATTATTTCCTATGACTCTAATATAATTACTGGCGGGTTTGGAGCGCGTTATTTCGGTACTGGTGGATCTATTAAATACAGACAAGATCGTGTAACTGTTTATTTAAGAATGGTATCTACGGCAAATGGTAAAATTTTAAAATCAGTTTATATTTCAAAGACAATTTTATCGCAAGCAATCGATCAAAGTCTTTTTAAATATGTCAATTTCAAAAGATTATTAGAAGTAGAAACGGGATATACAACAAACGAGCCCGTGCAAATGGCCGTTACAGAGGCGATTGAAAAAGCAGTTGCGACTTTGGTCTTAGAAGGAATCAAAGAAAAAATTTGGGAATCTGATGTACCTAAACCAGAAGTTGACGCAATCCTAACTAAGTATGAAAAAGAAAATTCAGATGCTGCTACTACGGCAATTTATGGCAGGAAATTACAAGAAAGAAGATCTCGTTTCGCAATGGAATTAACTGGAGGTGTTGCACTAATAGATGGAGATTATCCTAACGCCATGTTTCGCCCAATGGGTCGTGGTGCCTTAAAATATTATTTTACTCCCGCGTTCAATGTCAGTGCTTCTACTAATGTGATGAAATTAGCTAATAAAGATCTTTTAGATGTAGGTTATGCAACATTTGATCTTAATCTTGAATTTATGGTTTTGCCAAAGGATAAGTTTTCACCCTATCTATTTGCGGGTGGTGGCTATGGTGCAAACAAAAATTTTGAAAACAAGCATACTAAAGCTCAATATGGACTGGGATTAGAATATATGGTTTCAAAAGCCATAGGAATCAAACTTTATGGCGAACATAATCTAAACTTTAGTGACAACATTGACTATCAAATAAGAGGAGTGCGTGATGATTTTTATTATCGTTTTGGTTTTGGAATCACGTATTATTTTTTTAATAGCAAAAAAAATACTGTTTCAAAAAACATATCGAAATAAGAACATTACCATGAGCTATTCATTCAACTATAATACCTTAACAATGAAAATTATCCATCTTATACAAGCTCTTTTTTTTGTGTTTTTTTTGAGTTCATGCAGTGAAGAAAAATTAGCTGGAGACGAATTCGGGACTATCGAAGGGAAAATTGTCAGTGCCATTGATTTTAAACCTTTAGCTAATGTCAAAGTGTTTTCTAGTCCCAGTACAAGTATCGTTTTTACAGATGAAGCAGGGAAATTTGTTCTTACAAATGTAAAGGTGGGAGATTATTCTCTAGAAGCGCAAAAGGAAGGTTTTTTGGCAAAATTTGAACCTGCAAAGGTTAACAGGGATCAAATAACAAATATTGTATTTGAGCTAAAGCTATCAACATCTAACAATAAACCTCCTACTGCTACGGTATTAACTTCGCCCTTGGATAATACTGTAGATCAGCCTATAGAATTAAATTTAAATTTCTCAGCTACAGATCCGGATAAGGACGTCCTGAAGTATGAAATTATATTAAGGAAGAACACTAGCAATGAGGTTACGGTATACAAAGACATTGCAGCTAGTACATACTTGTTGAAAGATTTAGCATATAACACGAAGTATTTTTGGCAAGTTGCAGTATCCGATGGAATCAATCCTCCAGTATTAAGTACAGTACAAACTTTTACAACGATTGGCTTTCCAAACGCAAGGTTTTTATTTGTTAGAAAAATAAATGACAATAATGTGATTTTTTCTGGCGATGAGACCGGGAAAAGCGTCCAAATTACAACATCGAATACTAATAGTTGGAGACCAAGAAAAAACATTCCATCAAATAAAATTGCTTTTATAAGATCAAGTGGCGCGCAAAATCACTTGTATACTATGAATCCAGATGGATCTGGAATACTTAAAGTCACTAACTCTATTCCTATTGCTGGATTTAACTCGGACTTTATCAATTTCTCGTGGAACGCCTCAGGCAGTCAATTAATCTATCCTTATTTTGACAAATTGTATAAAATTAATGCTGATGGCAGTGGCTTGACCAAAATTTATCAAACAACAAATGGAAAATTCATTTCAGAATGTGATTGGAGCAACGACGGAACAAAAATTGCCTTGAAAGTAAATGACGCAAGCGGTTACAATACTGAAATCTTTGTTATCAATGCCATAGGTACAGTTATTAATCAAGTGTTATCTGGTACACAAGGTGCCACTGGAGGGTTGAATTTCTCTGTAAATGGGCAGCGATTACTCTTTACCAGAGATGTTTCAGGCTTTGAAGATGCGAATTACAGACAGCTGGATACAAAAGTTTTTCAGTGTACATTAAGTTCAAATCAAATAACAGACATTGGTCTAGAAAAACCATTGGGAACCTTAGATTTAGATGTGAGATACGCCCCCAATGAAGCAGAGTTAATTTTGATGAATACCTCAAACGATGGTTTATCGATTAAAAATATTATAAAATATACACCTGCAACAAATAATGTAGGAGGATCTCGAATGCTTTTATTTTCTAATGCAAGTATGCCTGATTGGGAATAAATAAAATTAATGATTTAAAAAAAGCATCTAATTAGTACGAATTAGATGCTTTTTTGCGTTTAATTATAAGTTTTTTAAGTTACGTATTTGATAGCAAAAAAAAATGTTCTTATTAAAGCTAGAGTCAAAAAGGGTTGCATAAATAGGTATCAAATAATTAACAATAAACAATGAGGAGTATTATACTTTTTTTACTACTGTGTTTCAAAATGAATTCTCAGGAGAAAATTATGCTGTATTTTGATTTAGATCAAGATCAACCTAATCTTCATTCGCAAAGAGTTTTTCAAAAATGGTTAGATGAAAATAAAGAAGTAAATGTGATTAAAATTGAAGGATATTGTGACAGTACTGCATCAAATAATTACAATAAGCAATTAGCACTTAGGCGCGCTGTAAACGTGCAAAAGCACTTAATATGCAACAATTTTTTATTAGATAGTACTCTAGTTATTGATAATATTGGAGAAGATTTTATAGGAGCAACACAAGAATTTATCAATAGGAAAGTAATTGTATATTATCAAAAAAAATCTAATTCTAAAATTCAAGAAGTATTCGTAAGCAAATTAAATCAAAGTGAGGTTACAGATCTGCCTAAATCCCCAAAAAGCAATAATGATAATAACACCTTAATTTCACAAATTCAACAAGCTAAAGTAGGTGATTTTGTTACTTTACGAAATATAAATTTTAAATTTAACTCAGAGGTTATGGTCAATTCCTCTATGGCGAATTTGAATGAGCTTTTACAAATTATGAGGAGTCAACTCAGTTTAAATATTGAAATTCACGGTCATATTTGCTGTAATCCAGATCCAAATGACGTGAAGTTATCCAATCGTCGCGCAAAATCGGTTCATGATTATTTAATTAAAAACGGAATTCAGCAAAGGAGATTGGCATACAAAGGTTATGGTAGTAATAAACCCATTTTTACATTACCAGAAAAAAACGAAATACAACGTGCAGCTAATAGAAGAGTAGAGATTTTAATCCTTCAAAAATAGTGCAATAAATCCTAAAATCAAGTTCCTTATTCCTAAATCAAATTAGTATCTTTGCGCCACAACTAACTGCCTAAAAGCAGGCTTCACAACTAAATTAAATGAGTTCAGATACTTCAAAAAGGTATGCACTTCGCGGTGTTTCGGCATCCAAAGAAGATGTGCACAATGCCATTAAAAACATTGATAAGGGATTATTTCCACAAGCTTTCTGCAAAATTGTACCCGATTATTTAACACAAGACAAGGACTATTGCCTGATTATGCATGCTGATGGAGCGGGTACTAAATCGTCACTAGCGTATATGTATTGGAAAGAGACAGGTGATCTTTCCGTATGGAAAGGAATTGCTCAAGATGCATTAATAATGAATATTGATGACTTATTGTGTGTAGGGGCAACCGATAATATTTTACTTTCATCAACCATTGGAAGAAATAAGAATTTAATTCCAGCCGAAGTAATTTCAGCAATTATTAATGGTACCGAGGAGTTAATAAAAGAGCTTGATTCTTATGGTGTTACTATTCATTCTACTGGCGGTGAGACTGCTGATGTAGGTGATATTGTGCGCACTATAATTGTAGATTCAACGGTTACAGCGCGCATGAAGCGTTCAAAAGTAATCGATAATGCCAATATTAAAGCAGGTGATGTTATTGTAGGTCTAGCTTCTTTTGGTCAAGCAACTTATGAAAAAAGTTACAATGGCGGAATGGGAAGTAACGGACTTACATCAGCCCGTCATGATGTTTTCGAAAAATACTTAGCGACAAAATATCCTGAAAGTTTTGATGCTGCAGTTCCAGAAGAGCTGATTTATTCGGGACAAGTTAAATTAACAGATGCAGTTGCAAATTCGCCTATAGATGCAGGACAGTTAGTGCTTTCGCCTACGCGAACGTATGCGCCTATTATCAAGAAAATTTTAGATACATATTCGTCAAATGAAATACATGGTATGGTACACTGCAGCGGTGGTGCCCAAACCAAGATTTTACATTTTGTAGAAAATCTACACATTATAAAGGATAATTTATTTCCTGTACCACCATTGTTTCAATTAATTCAGGAACAATCAAAAACAGATTGGAAAGAGATGTATCAGGTTTTCAACTGCGGCCATCGAATGGAGCTTTATGTTCCTGAGGCAGTTGCACAAGATATCATTGCGATTTCAAAATCGTTCCATGTTGATGCACAAATTGTAGGTAGAGTAGAAGATTCTGAAACAAAAAAGCTTACCATAAAAAGTGAATATGGAGCTTTTGAATATTAAAAATAATTTATGTACGAATTAATCTTTTGGAAATATCAAGAAGGAATTTATTTAAACCACCATTTAGTTTATGAGGCATTGCTTGAGGAGCAATTTGTTGAAGGACTAGAGGAATTGCCTGTGCCTGTAATTTGGAATAGATTGGCATCAGTTTTTTCTAACTGGGAGAAAGTAGATGAAAACAGCTGGAAGAATCCAAATGGAAAAGGTGCGTTTCAAGTAAAATCAACTTCTCAAAGTATTTTAATTGATTGCTATGGTACCGATGGAAAAACTATGAACTTACTCTCAGATACATTGGAGGAATTTAAATGTTCTTTGTATGACCCACAAGTTCCTGTACGTTATGATGAAATGAATGAGTAGAGAAACCTTTTAGTCTCACCTAATATAAAAATAATTTTTCTGATTCGAAATGCTACTTTTACGTAGCTGGTGAATCAGAAAAATTATTTTTTTGTTTTGTAATACTGCTGTTTTATTAATTTGGTTTTGGGCTATTTATTAATTTGGGTGTGCCAAAACCTAATTGTTCTAATTTTTTCAATTGCGTTTCAGCATCTCCTACAATGAGATAAATCATTTTATTTGGATCTAAATATTTTTTCGCAAGAGTTTTTATATCATCTATTGTAATATTTTTTACAATGTTCTCCTGTTTTTTTGCGTAATCATCCGTGTAATTGTAATTACTAATGTCATAGAGCATTTCAAGTTTTGATGATAATGTTTCAAAAGCTCTAGCATTACTTTTGATCAAATAACTTTTTGTAACATCGAGATCATTTGCATTGAAATTAGCACCATATTTTTGTAATATATCTTTAACTAATGCAACAGATTCAAAAGTAACATTAGAACGAACACCACTCGATACTGCAAAAAATCCTTTATTTACAGATCCCATAAACATGGAGCTAATACCGTATGTGTATCCTTTTCCTTCACGTAATTCTTGTGTTAATTGTGATGCAAAACTCCCTCCTCCCAAACGGTAATTTAAAATTTGAGCTGGATAATAGTCGGTGTCAGTAGCTTCAAGTGCGGGATAGCCAATTCGTATTACAGATTGTTTAGCTCCTGGAACATCATAAAAATAGACTTGTGAGCTTGAAATAGCTATTGTATTGGCATTAGTTGGAATAACAATATTTTTAGTACTCCAATTTTTACTTATTATTTTTAAGGAGTTTGAAACACTGTTTTTATTCACGGCCCCAACTACATGAAAATTAACATTTGAAGGAGACATATTCGTAGTGAAATAGTTTTTCAAGTCATCAATGGTGATTGAAATAACGGTTTTTTCAGTTCCAATTCGATTATTAGATAAAATAGATGTGCCAAAAAGTAATTTTTTAAACTCAATTCTCGCAATACTATTAGGATCTGCTTTTTGCTGCATTATTTGACTCAGTATACTTTGTTTTATAAGTTCAAATTCTTTGGTATCCCATCGTGGTTGCAATAAAATTTCTTGTACTAATGCCATAGTAGCGGTATAGTTTTTTGCTAGTGTGGTACCGTAAATTGAAATAGCTTCATCACTTGCTGTTGCTTTTATGGTAGCGCCAAGACTCTCAATAGCATTTTCTAATTGTTCAGGTGTTTTATTTGCGGTTCCTTTGGTCATCAGTTCGGCAAGCATGTTTGAAATTCCAATTTTTTCTGAATTTTCTAGTAATAAACCTCCTTTTACTTGTAATTGAAATTGTACTAGAGGTACTTCATAGTTTTCGATACCCAAAAGGGACATTCCTGATGGCAATTTATCTTTCCAAACCACAGGTAAAATTACATCTGGACTAGCGCCGTATGCTGGTTCAATGCTTCGGTCAAATTTTGAAGGAGTTTTTTCATAAGTTGCCGCTATACTTGCATCAAATGTATCTTCTTTGCCTTCAACGATTTTTTCTTCAACTACATCGGCTAGTATCGACCCATCTAAAATTAAATTTTTTTCTCCTTTTGGAACAAAACTAGTTGCTACAAAAGGCTTGCCCTGAATGTATTTTTTGTACACACGCATTACATCATCACGGGTTACAGCTAATATATTTTTTACATCTTCATTAATGTATTCTGGTGTTCCAGCAAATATCTCGTATTGTGCAAGTTGAAATCCTTTTCCAAGTACACTTGATAAATTGTTATAAAAAGCAGTTTCTTGTCCTGCTTTAATTCTGTCTAAATCTTGTTGCGAAATACCTTCAGTTTCAAATTTTGTGAAAGCTTCGGTGACACCATTCATGACCTCATTTAAATTTGTTTTATCAAAAGCGGTGACACTAAGCATGTATTGTCCTGCTATTTCAGAGTTGTACTGAAAAACATCTGCAGCATCAGTAATTTTTTTATCTTCTACTAAGGTTTTGTACAAAGGAGCTTTTTTACCTTTTGAAAGATAACTGGCAAGTACTTCCAGGGCATAGCTGTCTGGATGGTATTCATAAACTGATGGCCATGTAAGAGTAAGTTGTGGAAGTTTTGCAAAATTGTCTTCGTAGTACAGTTTTTTGGTAGCAGGTAACACAACAGCTTGTTTTTCCATTTTTGGGATAGCGTCGCCACGTTTTATTTCGCCAAAATATTTTTCTACCCAAATTTTGGTTTGGTTTACATCAATATCTCCTGCAATTGTTAGTGTGACATTGTTAGGGACATACCAGCGCTTGTAAAAATTCTTAACATCATCTAATGTTGCGTTCTGTAAATCTTCAAGAGATCCTATTACATCCCAGTTGTAAGGATGAGTAGACGGATATAAATTTTTTGAAATCACTGAGAAGTTATTACCATAAGGTCTGTTATCATAGCTTTGTCTTTTTTCGTTTTTTACTACTTGCTTTTCTTTTGCTAAAACGGGTTCTGTAACCGTATTGATAAAAAAACCAAGCTTATCTGCTTCAGCCCAAATCATTTTTTCAAGAGCATCTTTAGGCACTGTTTGAAAATAATTGGTTCTATCTCGGCTAGTAGATCCATTTGCTCCCTCTCCACCTATGCGAGCACTCATTTTATCAAGTCCTCCTTTTCCTAAATTTTCAGATTCAAGGAAAAGTAAATGCTCAAATAAATGTGCAAAACCAGTTCTCCCTTTTATTTCTCTTGCCGAACCCACATGACTTGTTAGTGCAACAGCCACAACAGGATCTGATCTATCAATATGCAAAATGACTTGTAAGCCATTGTCTAAAGTGAATTTTTCAAAATCAACTTTGAATTCTTTTGAATCTTTTTTTTGGGAGTAAGAATTAATAGCGCTAAGAACTACCATACAGTACAGGAGTAGTTTGTTTGTTTTCATAGACAAAATTTAATTTTTTTATAGGATTTTTTTGGTGCTTAAAAGTAAGAAATAAATGGGTACAATGATACGCGACTCTGTTTTATTACTATCACTCACTAAACATTTCTGTGGAGTAGTATTCTTGTTATTTTAAAAATTTAATCCTGTGCAAATTGATGGCTAAACTTCTTTTTATTACAATAAATAGAGATTAAAACCTCAATAGTCCTGATTGATTTTCTAATAATGAAGTATCTTTGCATCACTATTTTAATTTTAAAGTAAAACGTAATGAAAATAAATACAAAAAACGGAATTGATAAACTCATTTTTGGAATGAAACAAAATGATGTTACCGCTATTTACGGAAAACCAAACCGAAATTATAAGGACGAGGATGACAATATTATTTATGCATACAACTCTTTAAAAATGCGTTTGACTTTTTATGTTGAAGAAGATTTTAAATTAGGATACATCGTTGCATCAAGCCCAGAACTAGAGCTTTTTGGTAACAAAATCATCAATAAAAAAATTAGTGATGTTAAAAAAGATTTAGTTAGCAAGTCTATAACTAAATTTACTCAAGAGGAATTTGATACTTTTGAGAATTATTTTAACGAAGAAAACTGGATGATTTTTCAAACAGAATTTGATGAGGTTGTAAAATTTGAATTGGGAGCAATTATCAATCAAAAAGATGAGTTTGATTGGAAATTCGGTAAAAAATAGAGTTATAAAAAAACACCGATGAAATTTAAGATATCATCGGTGTTTTTTTATATTTTAATTTATTTTACGGGTTCCTTTTCAAGCATTTCTAATTCAAAAATAAGCATGGTATTTGGCGGTATCACACCATTAGCGCCTCGTTCACCATAAGCCAAATTTGAAGGTATAAAAACAACTGCTTTATCCCCAAAACCCATGTTTTCAAGACCTTCAATAAAGCCAGGAATCATACCGTCTTTTTTTCCTGCTACGAAAGGAAATGCTTTGTATCCGTTTTGAGCCGCTCTTCTTTCATCATACTTACCGTAGGCTTTATTCACATTCTCATAACTGCTGTCAAATAAAGAACCATCTTCAAAATAGCCTGCGTAATTAAAATAAAATGTAGCTCCATTAGCCGGTTTTACACCTGTTCCATTTTCAACTATCTTGTAAGCTAATCCAGATGGAGTAGTAGTAGCTGTAGCTTTTATTGTAGATAGGTAAGTTTTCTTTGCTTCTTTAACAGCCTCAATCTTTTTTTGATCTTCAGTTTTAAAATTAAAGTAGTCTGAAATTACTTTTACAGCATCAAATTTCTTTGCCAAAGCACCTTTTCTAACCACGGTTACTTTTGTAATCACATCATCTTGCGCGATAGCGTTTACAATTTCCATTCCAGATGTTACATGACCAAAAACAGTATGTTTACCATCTAACCAAGGCGTTTCTTTGTGTGTGATAAAAAATTGGCTTCCATTTGTTGCAGGTCCAGCATTTGCCATGGATAAGATTCCTGGTTTATTATGCTTTAAATCAGTAATTTCATCTTTAAAAGCGTAGCCAGGACCACCTGATCCATTTCCAGAGGGATCACCACCTTGGATCATGAAATCTTTGATAACGCGGTGAAATTTTAACCCATCAAAAAAAGGTTTGCCTTTCAGGTTTTCGGGTTTTACAAATGTATTTTTTCCTTCGGCAAGTGCAATAAAATTTGCTACTGTCACGGGTGTTTTTTGGTACGCAAGTTCTAATTCTATGTTTCCTTTATTAGTAGCAATAGTCACAAATATACCTTCTGTTTCAGTTGGCTTTTTTACAATTGCCTTTGCTGTTGTAGTTGGTTTTTTTACTGGTGTTATTTTTTTTCCGGTTTGAGCTTGGATAGTAATACATCCCAGAAGTAGTAAAAACAGATATTTAAATTTCATTTTTTATAATTTTATGTAAATTAATTTTTCTCTAAAAGTTCAATTTCAAAAATAATATTGGCGTTTGGCGGTATAACTCCTCCTGCACCAGCCGCACCATATCCCAAACGGGACGGAATAAAAATCACGGCTTTGTCTCCAAAAGATAATTGTTCGATACCTTCAATGAAACCAGGAATCATGCCATCTTTTCTTCCTGCTTGAAAAGGAATAGGTTGATACCCATTTTGAGCTGCTCTGTTTTCATCGTATTTTCCAAATGTTTTTGAAACACTCTCTATACTTGTGTCAAAAAGCTCTCCATCTTCAAGAAATCCTGCATAATGTATAAAAACAGGAGTGCCATTAGATGGTTTTTTACCTCCGCTTTTTTTAGTGATTACATATTGTAAACCGGAAGGTGTTGTTGTAGCTTTTGCTTTCAAGGCAGCAAAACTTGCTACTTTTTGCTCTCTTACCACTTTGTATTTTTCATTATAAACGCGCTTGTTTTCAGCTTCAATGGCGGCTTTTTTCTTTTGATTTTCAGACTCTACTGCAAAATAGTCGGTAAAAACTTTTACCGCATTAAATTTCTTAGCAGCTTCACCATTTCTAATGATCGTTACAGATTTGATGTAATCATCTTGTTGAATTTTATTGACAACTTCCATACCTTTTTCTACCACATGACCAAAAATGGTATGCTTTCCGTCTAGCCAAGGGGTTGCAAGATGTGTGATAAAAAATTGGCTGCTATTGGTCATAGGTCCATTATTGGCCATAGCTAAAACTCCACCTTTATCAAATCGTAAGTCATTGAATTCATCCTTAAATTTATATCCTGTATCTCCAGAGCCAGTACCTAGAGGATCTCCGGTTTGTATCATAAAATCAGCAATGACTCTATGAAATTTTAAACCATCAAAAAAAGGTTTCTTTTTTAAATTTTCATTCGTTACAAACTCATTTTTTCCTTCGGCAAGTGCCACATAGTTTGCAACGGTTATAGGTGCTTTTTCAAAATCCAGTTGTACAATAATCTCCCCTTTGTTAGTTTCAATTTGAGCATACAATCCATCAGGTAAATTGGAATGATCATTTTTACAGGAATACAATGAGGCTATCGCTAGTAGCGCAATTACGATCTTTTTTTTCATTTCTAAATTAATTGTTATGGAGTTATAGTATCTTTTTCTTTGGTTACAGGTGTCGAGGCTTTTTTTGCAATAACGTCAGTTGTAGGTGCAATAGTTTGTAGAACTTCTTTTTTATACGCCACTTCGGTTTTAAAATCTCGCAATGTAACGGTACATATAATCGGTTGGTTTGTATTTATTTTTTTATCGTCTCCATGATAACCGTAAGCCATATTTGAGGGGAATAAAAAATTTACTTTCTCATTACGATGCATTAATTTGATTCCGTCACGCAATCCCATCATGATGTTTTGTTTATCAACATAATATACTTGTGGTTTTAGTTCTTCTTGAGAGTAAATCAAAGTTCCTTTTAAATCTTTAATTTCATAGTCAAACAAAGCAACGTCTCCTTTTTTAGGAGTGAGGTTATCAATTGTATTTCTTACTTCATAAGAATACCAATACCCTTTATTAGAAGCCAAGTATACTACACTTGGATTGTTTTTGATAACGTTTTGTATTTGACTTTCCTCTGTTGCAACCAATTTTTTATTGCGCAGAATCGATTTTTTCATAAAACTCCCAGACGATTGGGAGATAGGTCTTCTAGCATCCTGATGCTGTTTGCACCCCGAAAGTACAAGAAATAAAAAGAATACAACTGCAAGTAGGTTGCTGTTTTTCATGGGTTTAGATGCTTATTTTTGTTAGTAAATCTTCAAATTTCTTTTGGGTTTCTTCCATTGTAAGTTCTGATTTTCCTCCAGCTGCATTGCGATGTCCACCGCCGTTAAAATTTTCTCTTGCAAATTGATTAACATCAAAATCACCTTGTGAACGAAACGAAATTTTAATAATTTTTTCTTCTTTATTTTCTATAAAGATAGCTGCAAAATGTATTCCTTGTATGCTTAAACCATAATTTACAATTCCCTCAGTGTCTCCTTTTACATAATTAAACGAGTTCAATTCATCTTGTGTTAGAGTTGTATACGCTGTTTTATGCTCAGGATGAATAATCATGTTTTGAAGCGCTCTACCTAATATTTGGAGTCTTCCATAAGAGCTATTGTCAAATAGTAAACTCGGAATTTCTGTATTTTGAACGCCTAAATCAATAAGTTCTGCAACAATTCTATGTGTTGTTCCAGTGGTTTTAGGAAATTTAAACGAACCAGAATCGGTAAGTATTCCCGTATAAATGCAGGTGCCTATTGTGAAATCGATGTCATCTTTTTTACCTAATGCGGTAATAAAATTATAAAGCATTTCACAAGTAGATCCAAATGCAGTGTCAGAGTAGGTAACAGCAGCGTAGTCATCTGGATTTTGATGATGATCAATCATGATAAATGGAGATTGAAGCTGTGCTAACACATTTTCCATTTCTCCAGTTCTGTGCAAAGCATTAAAATCTAATGTAAAAATTAGTTCAGCTTCTTGTAATAGTGCTGTGCAGTTTTCTCTATCTTTCTCGTAAATTTTAATTTTGTCAGCTCCCGGCATCCAAGCTAGAAAATCAGGGAACTCATTAGGAGAAATTACAGTAGGGTAGTGGTGGTTTTTTAGTAAAAAATGATAAAGTCCTAATGTAGAACCCATCGCATCGCCATCTGGACCTCGGTGCGGGATTATTGCAATTTTTTTAGGCGTTGATAACAACTCTTGTACGGCTTGAATATCTTGTATTTTCATAGAATGCGAAATTACATTTTTTTAATCTAATGTTGAAATCATTTCTACAAATTACCAAACTATATACCTCTTAATAACCGTATTTTTTTCAAGCAAAAAGCATACAACGTATATTTTAGTCCTATTCTTAATTGAGATGTGTAAATCCCCGTAGAACCTGAACAAAAATAGGCCATACTACAAGCAATACATAAAAATAAACCAGCCTCAATCCCAAAAAGTTCTATCCCCATTAAGGTGCAAGCTATAGGTGTATGCGTAGCACCAGATAATAAGGCGACAAATCCCATCCCTGCCAGTAAGCTTACGGGTAAGGGAACTACTAGAGATAAAGCGCTACCCAGAGTTGCTCCTATAAAAAATAACGGAGTAACTTCTCCACCCTTAAAACCACTTCCTAATGTGATTCCGGTTATAATTATTTTTAATAAAAAATCTTTTGGCAAACTAGTAGTTGTAAAGGATTCTGCAATTACGGGTAGTCCTAGTCCTGTATAGCGTGTCATATCAAAACAATAAAAAAGTATAACAAGAAATGAGCCTCCCACAAGCGGTCTCCAAGGAGCAAATGGAAAAGTAACGCTAAACAATCGATTCCAGTAATGAGCACTTTTTGAATAAAGCATTGCGGTCAAGCCAAAAAGAAGTCCAGCAACTAAAACCCATAAAAGTGTTTTAAATGTGATATTTGGAATTTCAAAAATATAATAAACGCTATGTTCTATTTGCCAAAGGTCTACGGTATAATTCGCTATAAAGGCTACTAAAAATACAGATAAGATGCTTTTTAAATTTATTCTTTTAAAACAGACAATTTCTAATGCAAAAATTGCGCCTGCTAGAGGTGTTCCAAAAACCGATGCAAATCCCGCACTAATTCCGAGAAGTATTAATATTTGAGATTCCTTTTTAGAGATTTTTTTTATTTTATTGAATTGATATGCTATTGCTCCTCCCATTTGAACTGCAGTACCTTCTCTACCTGCAGATCCTCCCAAAAGATGAGTTATTAATGTGCCCAAAAAAACCAAAAACCCCATTCGTAAAGGAACTCTTGTTTCAGGATTTTCATAAGCCATCAAAAGTAGATTATTTCCTTTGTAACTTTCGTTGCCTAGGTAGTGGTACAATAATCCTATTGCGAGTCCGCCTATTGGAAGCAACCAAAATAACATTTTGTGCACCGTAAATAATCGTGTAACCCAATCAAGGCTAAACAATAGCAGGGCAGAGGCTGATCCCGAGAATATCCCAATAAGGATACAAATGAGGGACCACAATAATAGGGATGCTATTTTTGTTTGATATTTAGAAAAATCCATCTGTTTAAGAGTTACAGCTTACAAAAGTATTATTTAAAGCCATATTATGATTTCTTGTAACATTTTTTTTGTGATCATTCGTTTCAATTCACGAAAAAAACATTTGACGTGCCTCGTGTAATTCATTTTCTTAGCACTTTGGTCTTGATATTTTGAAAAATATTTTAAAACAATTGTAATAATAGTTCTAGGCATGATTTTCTTCAATAGATTAAAATTAAAAGTGTAGCAAAATACTATTTGTATCAATCTAGAGTTATAAATGAAAGTTAAAAATTGGCTTGGTTTTTGAATTTAAAAGTATGGTTTCCTATTTTTAAAACTTAATAGAACTTATAATGATTGCACCACAAATTATGAAAAGGATTTTATTTACAATGATACTAATTGGTTCATTTTACAGTGGTTTTGCTCAGAGTGAATTTAATTCCAAGTTCAAAGCAATTCCGCCTAAAAATAACGCCCCAAAGATAAAGAAAACAATTCCTCCTAAAATTGATATTCCTCCTATCAATTCGCCTAAGCCGAATGTTAAACCACCCGTAACAAACCCAAATCTTACAAGTATTCCCGAAACGAAGCCATTAAAGCCTATTTCGATGATACCAACAAGCGAGTTTATAAACCCGGGAGATGTCTACAGAGATAAATTGAATAAGAAAGAAGATAATCCAGAAGGGATTGTATATCGAAGAAATCAAAACTTAGGGAACTACACCACAGGCTCTGTCTCGGCAAAGATTATGTATCGTGATGCGGCTTATGTTGATGGCGATTTAATACGAGTTTTTCTAAATGATAAAGTCATTCAAAACCAAGTGAATTTAGATAGTAATTTTAAAGGCTTTGAAATAGTTTTAGAAAAAGGTTTTAATAAAATTGATTTTGTAGCATTAAATCAAGGAAGCTCTGGGCCAAACACTGCAGAATTTAAAGTCTATGATGATAAAGGGGCATTGATATCAGCAAGTCAATGGAATTTAGGAACTGGTTTTAAAGCCACAATAATCCTCATTAAAGAATAGAATAATTCAGTTATACAAAAAAACCTCAATCATTGATTGAGGTTTTTTTTATAAGTAAGTAATCTAAATTGAGTTTATAAAACGTTTATTTTACTTTATTAAGTACTGCTTTGAAAGCTTCTGGGTGGTTCATAGCTAAATCTGCAAGAACTTTACGGTTCAATTCGATTCCGTTAGCTTTTACTTTACCCATGAATTGTGAATAAGACATTCCTTCTAATCTAGCTCCAGCGTTGATACGTTGAATCCATAAAGAACGGAAATTTCTTTTGTTCACTTTTCTATCACGGTAAGCGTAGCACATTGCTTTCTCTACCGCATTCTTAGCAACTGTCCAAACGTTTTTACGTCTACCAAAGAAACCTTTGGCTTGCTTCATTATTTTTTTTCTTCTTGCTCTTTTAGCAACTGAATTTACCGATCTTGGCATAATTTTATTGTTTTTTTTGTAGCAGGCGTCCTGAATTGAATCAAAGGAACTTAAAAGCCATACTCCAAGGTTATTTTAAATTGTTTTAACCTAAAGAAATCTTTAGTCAAATGTCAAAAGTCGAATGTCGAAAGTGTGTACTTTAGACTTTAAGACTTTCTACCTTTGGACTTATTAGATAATTCTTAATTGTTGTTTGATGCTTTTCATATCTGTTTTGTGAACTAACGCTGAATGTGTCAAAGCTAATTTACGTTTTTTAGATTTTTTAGTCAAGATGTGACTTTTAAAAGCATGCTTTCTTTTAATCTTTCCAGAACCAGTAACTTTAAAACGTTTCTTGGCGCTAGATTTGGTTTTCATTTTAGGCATTTTTTCCTAGTGTTTTAATTTATTCTTACTTACTTATATTATATAGTAGTAAAGTCTTTAAAGTCTTAAAGTCGAAAGTTAAATACTTTTGACTTTAAGACTTTTGACTTTAAGACTTATTTTTTCTTCTTAGGAGCAATAAACATGATCATTCTTTTTCCTTCAAGAACAGGCATAGCCTCTACTTTTCCAAATTCTTCCAGATCTGTTGCTAATCTCAATAATAAAATCTGACCTTGATCTTTGTAAATAATTGAACGCCCTTTAAAGAATACAAATGCTTTCAGCTTTGCGCCTTCTTTTAAGAATTTTTCTGCGTTTTTTCTTTTAAATTCATAATCATGCTCATCAGTTTGAGGACCAAAACGAATTTCTTTCACAACAACTTGTGTAGATTTCGCTTTTAAAACCTTATCACGTTTCTTTTGTTCGTAAACAAATTTCTTGTAATCCATGATTTTACAAACCGGTGGTTCAGCGTTTGGAGAAATTTCAACTAAATCCAATTCAAACTGATCTGCTAACCTTAGGGCTTCTGCAAGTTTAAAAACACCTGGTTCGATGTTTTCACCTACAAGCCTTACTTCTTGTACACCACGAATAAGGTTATTTATCCTGTGGGCATCTTTTTTTTCTACGCGAGGTTGGTAACCTCTGTTGCTTCTTATTGCTATGACTTTATAATTTAAGTTAAACTGTAAATACTTTCAATGTTTTGCTAATTTCTTCGTTTACAATAGCTGCAAATTCTTCTATTGTAACAGTTACATTTCCTTTTCCTTCTTGGCCGTGACGGCGTATAGAAATGGTCCCGTTTTTCTCTTCTTCCTCACCTACAATCAACATAAACGGTGTTTTTTGCATTTCGGCATCTCTAATTTTCTTTCCAATAGTTTCGTTTCTATTGTCAATTAGGGCGCGAATTTCGTGATTTTCTAGCAAATCTAAAACTTTTTTCGCATATATTTCATATTTCTCGCTCAATGACAATATTATAGCCTGTTCTGGCATAAGCCAAAGCGGGAAATTTCCTGCTGTGTGTTCTAACAATATCGCAATAAAACGCTCCATAGAACCAAAAGGTGCTCTGTGAATCATTACCGGACGGTGTAATTCATTATCAGATCCTTTATAGGTTAAATCAAAACGTTCTGGTAGGTTGTAGTCTACTTGTATAGTTCCTAATTGCCATTGTCTTCCAAGGGCATCCTTAACCATGAAATCTAACTTTGGACCGTAAAAAGCAGCTTCACCATATTCTACTACAGTGTTTAAACCTTTATCTGCAGCAGCATTGATGATTGCATTTTCTGCTTTTTCCCAATTTTCATCGGTACCAATGTATTTATCTCTATTTTCCTTATCTCTTAACGAAATTTGAGCTGTAAAGTTTTCAAATCCTAATGAACCAAATACATAAAGGACTAAGTCAATTACTTTTTTGAATTCTTCGTCTAATTGCTCTGGCGTACAAAAAATGTGTGCATCATCTTGAGTAAAACCTCTTACGCGAGTTAAACCATGTAATTCTCCACTTTGTTCGTAACGATATACAGTTCCAAATTCAGCATAACGTTTTGGTAAGTCTTTGTATGACCATGGACGAACATTGTATATTTCGCAGTGATGCGGACAGTTCATCGGTTTCAATAAAAACTCTTCGCCTTCAGCTGGTGTGTTAATTGGTTGAAAACTATCAGCTCCATATTTTGCATAATGACCTGACGTTACATACAATTCTTTTTGACCAATATGCGGAGTCACAACTTGCTCGTAACCTGCTTTTTTCTGGGCTTTTTTCAAAAACTGCTCCAATCGATCTCTCAAAGCCGCGCCTTTAGGTAGCCACAATGGCAATCCAGCACCCACTTTCTGTGAAAAGGCAAATAACTCAAGTTCTTTTCCAAGTTTTCTGTGGTCACGACGTTTTGCTTCTTCTAATAATTCTAAATATTCTGTCAGTTCTTTTTGTTTTGGGAACGATGTTCCGTAAACGCGAGTCAATTGTTTGTTTTTCTCATCACCTCTCCAGTAAGCACCAGCAACGCTCATCACTTTCATTGCTTTGATGATGCCGGTATTTGGAATATGTCCACCACGACACAAATCTGTAAAGGTGTCATGATCACAAAACGTAATTGTACCATCTTCAAGATTAGTAATCAGCTCTGTTTTGTAAACGTTGTCTTTGTATAATTCTAAAGCATCTGCCTTTGAAACGGGACGCAATTTAAATTCGTGTTTTCCTCTTGAAATTTCAAGAACACGGTCTTCAATTTTTTTGAAATCAGCATCTGTGATTTTATGATCTTCAAAATCTACATCATAGTAAAATCCATTTGAGATTGCGGGTCCTAGCGTTAATTTAATTCCAGGATACATTTCCTCAAGAACTTGCGCCATAACGTGTGAAGTAGAATGCCAAAATGCTTTTTTACCATCGGCGTCATTCCAAGTAAATAATGTAAGGCTACCATCCGTGGTTAGTGGGGTTGTTGTTTCAATTGTAGTACCATTAAAAGAGGCTGAAATTACATTTCTAGCAAATCCTTCACTGATGCTTTTTGCAACATCCATTGGAGTTGCTCCTGGAGCAAACTCTCTAACTGACCCATCGGGTAAAGTAATCTTAATCATTGTTTGTTATTTTAAGAATGCAAATATAGTCCATTACAAAAATACAAACAATAGTTGTGTATGTATTGTTTTATAAATAATTGTTTGGTTGAAGTTGAAGCAAGTAAAATTTGCTTGTGTTGTTTCTGTTTTATTTTAAAGGTGATAATTTTAGATAGTAATTTGATTTTTTACAAGTCAATTTTTTTTAATTCGCTGTAATTTTTGCTTAATCTGGATAAGAAAGTGCCGTAAACTAACTTATAAAAGCACCAAATAAAGCCCATTAAAAATAATCCAAAAACAAGTACCACCATAATACTTGAGGTGTCTAAAACGTCCGCATTTGTATTTGCGTCTTTCATACCTTCATTGAAACCTTGCAAGCCAACGTAAGTACCTGTTAGTCCACCAAAAATGATATTCCAAAAAATGTAGTACGTAACTACTTTTCTTGTTTTTAATATCTTTTTAATTAAATCTTTGGCCGAATTTAAAGTTGAAATGGATTTGTAATTTTTGTAGAATAGGATTATAAAACCAAAAATCACAACGTAATTAATGATTTCTAGAGTTTTTATTATGGGGTGTGCAATTACAAAAGCATCATATTCTTTGCTACTGATAAAAATAGATATCCCATTTAAAATCAAAAATTCTAAAATGCTAACAATTAGTATCCACTTCACTAATGAAGATGATTTTTTATGAATCATCACATAGATGTCGTTTGTAGAGACTTGTTCAAAAGTATTTCCTTCTTTTTGCCAGTTTTTTTTGAGTAAATCCAGTTCTTTCATGCTTCTAATGGATTTAATATTTTTTTTAATTTACCTTTTATTCTATTCATTTTTACTCTTGCGTTAACTTCGCTAATTCCCAATGTTTCTGATATTTCTTGGTAGTCTTTGTCTTCAAGATACATGAAGATCAATGCTTTTTCAATATCATTCAATTGATAAACCGCTTTGTACATTAATTTTAATTGTTCTTCCTCTTCATAATCATATTCTACATCATTAAGAAAATGTTGCCTGCCTTCAAACTCCACAGTACTTATGGAACGTTTTGTTTTTCGATATAAAGTGATTGCTGTGTTTAAGGCCACGCGATAAGCCCAAGTAGAAAATTTGCTGTCTCCTCTAAATTTAGGGAAAGCTTTCCATAACTGAATCGTAATTTCTTGGAACAAATCTTTATGCGCATCTTCACCATTAGTATACAATCTACAAATCTTGTGGATTATATTCTGGTTTTCTTGCAAAAGTTGCACAAAAGTCTGTTCTAGTTTTTCACTCATAATTACGTTAGTGGAGAGTTAATGGTTTTTGTTACACAAAATATGTTTTTTGTCGTCAAATTTTATACTAGCAATATTGATAAATAATATTCAAGTTTCTATTATTTGTTTTTCTCTGTACATTTGTCACATGTTACTATCTGTTATTATTCTTAATTACAATGTTCGGTACTTTCTAGAGCTTTGTTTAATCAGTGTTCAAAAAGCAATTGAAGGTATTGATGCCGAGATAATTGTGGTTGATAATAATTCTGTCGATGATAGTTGCGTAATGGTATTGCAACGATTTCCATCAGTGAAGTTAATTCAAAACAAATCGAATGTAGGTTTTCCAAAAGGGAATAATATAGGTGTCGACCATGCTTCTGGAGAGTATGTTTGTATCCTGAATCCAGACACGGTTGTGGCTGAAGATACTTTTTTAAAAATTCTAGAATTTGCAAATCAACAAGATCATTTAGGGATTGTAGGTTGTAAGCTTATTGATGGTTCTGGTGGTTTTCTTCCAGAGAGTAAGCGCGGAGTTCCTACTCCTTTTGTGGCTTTTACAAAGATTGCGGGTCTCTATAAACTTTTTCCTAAATCTAAAATCTTAGGCAAGTATTATGCAAATCATTTACAGGAGGAGGAAACTGGTAAAGTGGATGTTTTAGTCGGTGCTTTTATGCTTTTAAAACGAAAGTTGTACCTAGAATTAGGTGGATTTGACGAAGCTTGTTTTATGTATTCTGACGATATTGATTTGTCTTACATGGCGCTAAAAGGGGGGTATAATAATTATTACTTTGGTGTAACTACTGTTATTCATTATAAAGGAGAAAGTACTCATAAAGATGGCTTGTATATGAGGCGATTTTCAGAGGCGATGCACTTTTTTTATAAAAAACACTTCAGCGCTTCGAAATCTAAGTTTAAAATTAACGAACTTTTGTTTGCTTTTTTTATGAAAATAGGGGTTTCTCTATTTACAGTATACAAGACTATTCAAGGCAATTCATTATTCCAGAAAACAAAAAAGATAATTTCTCCGAAATATATTTTGTTTTCCAATGATCAAAGTTTACTTCAAAAAATGGAACGCTCGTTGCAAAAAAAAGTAAAATTTCATGATTTAAAAACAGAAAAAATGCTACTTTCGTCAATAGTGAAAGAGGAAACTAATGTTGAAATCATCCTTGATAATGAATTTATATCTTTTAAGGATTGTATCGCTATTCAGGAATCTTCAAAGAAAGAGGGATTTAACCAACGAATAACTTTTAAAATTAAGCCAAAAGCTACCGATTTTTTAATAGGAAGTAATAATAGTACATCACGTGGTGAAGTAGTTAAAATGACGTAAAAAATTATATTTAATGTAATTTATATTTGAAATATTTAGTAATTTCGCAAACTGAAAATCAATATCACCTTTTAGGTTAATAATATGGCAAGATATGAATTAAAACTTCCAAAAATGGGAGAAAGCGTTGCAGAAGCAACTATTACCAACTGGTTAAAAGAAGTTGGAGACAAGATTGAAGCTGATGAAGCGGTACTAGAGATTGCTACTGATAAAGTAGATAGTGAGGTACCAAGTGAGGTTTCGGGAGTTCTTGTAGAACAACTTTTTGGAAAAGATGATTTGGTACAAGTAGGTCAAACCATTGCAATCATTGAAACAGAAGGTACTGATGGTGGAAGTACTGAAGCAGCAGTTGCTACACCTGTGGCAGCTACTTCAATTGAAAAAGAAGTTGAGGCTGTAAAAAATACCATTGCTGCGCCAGTAGATTTTTCTAATTCAGAAAAATTCTTATCGCCGCTTGTTAAAAATATTGCAAAAGAAGAAGGTGTTTCTCTCGTTGAGCTTGAATCTATTACAGGTACTGGAAAAGAAGGTAGAGTTACTAAAAATGACATTCTAGATTATGTGAAAAATAGAGGCAACCAGCAAGTAGTTGCTGCACCGGCTCCAGTTGTAGAGAAAGTTATTTCTGCTGCTGTGCCTTTAGCTCAAAAAGCGGTACCAGTTTCTGTAAACGGTGGTGATGAAGTTATTGAAATGGACCGTATGCGAAAGTTAATCTCGGGTTATATGGTAGCTTCAGTTCAAACATCAGCGCATGTACAATCTTTTATTGAGGTTGATGTTACGAATATTGTAAAATGGAGAGAGAAAAATAAAAACGTATTTGAAAAACGCGAAGGTGAAAAGCTTACTTATACTCCTATATTTATGGAGGCTGTAGCCAAAGCTTTAAAAGATTTTCCAGGTATGAATATTTCTGTTGATGGCGATTACATCATCAAGAAAAAGAATATAAACTTAGGAATGGCTGCTGCCTTACCAAATGGTAACTTGATTGTTCCGGTCATTAAAAATGCTGATCAGTTAAATTTAGTAGGAATGGCAAAAGCGGTAAACGATTTAGGGAACCGTGCAAAAATGGGTAAATTAAAACCAGATGATACTCAAGGAGGAACCTATACGGTTACTAATGTTGGGACTTTTGGAAGTGTTTTTGGTACGCCAATTATAAACCAGCCACAAGTTGGTATTCTTGCCCTTGGAGCTATTCGTAAAGTACCTGCTGTTATTGAAACCCCGGAAGGAGACTTTATAGGAATTCGTCAAAAAATGTTCTTGTCACATAGCTATGATCATAGAGTAGTTGATGGTGCATTAGGAGGTAGTTTTGTAAAGCGTGTAGCTGAATATTTAGAGGCTTTTGATGCGGATAGAGCTGTTTAAATCACTTAAATCATAATTAAAACCCCTGATTGATATAAAAGTCTATCAGGGGTTTTATTTTTTATTCTGCTTTTATTAGTCTTTGTTTAGCTTTGGAATTAACTCCAAATTTTTATATTTGTCACATTCAAAAACAAAAAATGGAACTAAAACTTAATAAACCAATTTGCTTTTTCGATCTTGAAACTACTGGAATTGATATTGGAAAAGACCGAATTGTAGAAATATCAATATTCAAAGTTTTTCCCAACGGGAACAAGGAAAGCAAAACGTGGTTGGTAAATCCTACTATTCCTATTCCCGCACAAACTACAGCGGTTCATGGAATTACTGATGAAAAAGTGGCTAATGAGCCTACTTTTAATGAACTGGCAACGCAGGTGTACAATATGATTAAGGACAGTGATTTAGCTGGATTTAACTCAGATCGTTTTGATATTCCCTTATTGGCCGAAGAATTACTTCGTGCAGGAGTAGATTTTGACATGAAAAATAGGGTTTCAGTTGATGTGCAAACTGTTTTTCATAAAATGGAAGAGCGAACTTTAAGCGCAGCTTTAAAGTTTTATTGTGGTAAAAATCTTGAAAATGCCCATTCAGCTGAAGCAGATACCATGGCTACTTACGAGATTTTAAAAGCGCAATTAGACCGTTATCCAGAACTTGAAAATGACATGAAATCATTGTCTGAATTTACAACGCGAAAGAAAATTGCTGATTTTGCAGGAATGATTGCATTTGATAAAGACAATGAGGAGGTTTTTACCTTTGGAAAACATAAAGGTGCTAAAGTAGAAAAGGTCTTAGAAACAGAGCCAGGCTATTTTAGTTGGATTCAAAATGCTGATTTCCCTTTGTATACCAAGAAAGTTTTAACGGCGATTAAACTTCGAAAACTGAACAATAAATTAAGCTAATTTTGGAATCTTTCAATCATTAAATTTTTTAATTAAGAAATGAAAATAATCTGTATCGGTAGAAATTATACCAATCATATCGCAGAGTTGCATAATGAAAAGCCATCGGAGCCTGTTGTTTTTTTAAAACCAGATTCGGCTATTTTATTAAAACAACATCCTTTTGTTATTCCTGAATTTTCAAATGATGTGCATCATGAAATCGAGTTGATTGTTAAAATTAGTAAGGTTGGTAAATACATTGAACCTAAGTTTGCTCATAAATATTATGATGAAATAAGTGTTGGGATTGATTTTACAGCACGTGATTTACAAGAGAAATTAAAGTCAAAAGGATTGCCATGGGAAAAAGCAAAGGCATTTGATGGTTCTGCTGTTTTAGGGGATTTTTTACCTAAAAGTCAATTTTCTTCATTAGAAAATATTACATTTGAACTTCTTAAAAATGGAAAATCAGTTCAAAAAGGAGATTCAAGCTTGATGCTTTGGAAGATTGATGAATTGGTGTCTTACGTTTCGCAGTTTTTTACACTTAAAATTGGCGACGTAATTTTTACAGGAACTCCAGAAGGAGTAGCAGCTGTAAATCAAGATGACGTTTTAGAGGGATTTTTAGAAGGACAACAACTATTTAGAATACAAGTAAAATAATGGCTATACATTACAATCTATCAAAAGTGTACGCACTTTCAGATAATGACCCAGAATTTGTCAATGAAATATTGACTTTGTTTGTTACCGAAGTTCCAGAAGATTTATTGCAAATTAAAGAAGGTATCAAAAAGAAAGATCACAAGCATGCTTATGCATATGCACACAAGATAAAGCCAACTCTGGATTTAATGGGGATGAATGTTGCTTTTGAAGAAATTTTACAAATTGAAGCTTGGACAAAAGCCGAAGGAAAAAAGAAAGATATAAAAGAGACTTTTAAAAGTGTTAAAAACCAAGTTAATGATGCGGTAAAAGAAATCAAAAAAGATTTTGATGTGTAAATATTATAAAAAAAAGTGACCTTTTCGGGTCACTTTTTTTATAAATAATATCTGTAAAGTTGTAAATTAGTTTTGAATAATTGCGTCATTAATAAAAGCAAACTAACTGTGAAGTATTTTTTTTTCTCGTGCCTATTTTCATTGGTAACGTTCCATGCAAACTCTCAAAAAAAATATGTTTTTGATTATATCTTAGAATATGTTCATACATCTAATCAAGATATGAAAGTTCGAAATATCTTTCTTTTAACTAATTCTCAGGATGATTCTTATCAATGTGAAATAACGGAGGAGGATGAATCTAATTATAGTATGTATTTTGTTTCAACAGATGATTTTTCAAGTGATTCAATCATAGATAAAAATGAATTTCTTAAAGCAGAGTCTATTGTATTATTGTGCACTAGTGTTATGAAGCAAAAAAGTAAGGCAATCGACACTAAACGATTTAAATATACTATTTTGAGTGATACTATTATGTCAGGTAAAAGTTACACAAGATATTCTATGCAATATGTAAAGAGTCGAAAGAATAAAAAGTTTGATAAAGGTGTTGCGCAGTGTATTGTTGAGAGAAGTACGGAATTTTACAAACCTACATCGTTAATTTCTAGGGCTTTTGATATAAGGCTGAATAGTGAAGGTGTTCCTTTGGGTATCGCAAAGGAAGTTTTATTTAAGAGTTATAAGGCACGAGAATTTGATTATAAGTATATGTTAAAACAATTTGTTAAAATAAAAAAGTATATCATTATTCCGAAACAATGTGATGATATATAGTTATTGGTTCTTAAAATCCAATACGATAATTATATAATTAAAATTTACTAATGAAAGCAACCATAGTTACAATAGGTGACGAAATATTAATTGGTCAAATTACAGATACTAATTCGGGATTTATAGCTAAGGCTTTAGATAGAATTGGAATCGAAACAATAGAAATGTTATCTATAAGTGATGATAAAAACCATATTTTACAAACCTTGTCAAGATTGCAAAACACTGTTGATTTTGTCTTGCTTACGGGAGGGTTAGGGCCTACAAAAGATGATATTACAAAGAAAACGTTTTGTGATTACTTTGAAGATGAATTAATAGTTAATCAAGATGTTGAAAAGCATGTTGTAGCGCTTATTGAACGGGTTATGAATAGGCCAGCTTCACAAGTAAATAAAGATCAAGCGCTAGTTCCATCAAAATGTATAGTGCTTCATAATGAGGTAGGTACGGCACCCGGAATGTGGATTAAAAAAGAAAATACAGTTTATATTTCACTTCCAGGAGTTCCTTATGAAATGAAATATTTGGTAGAGCATGAGATAATTCCAAAGATTGTACAAGAGTATAAGCGTCCTTACATTATCCACAAAACTATTTTGACATACGGACAAGGTGAAAGTGTAGTGGCTGAGCGAATAGAGGAATGGGAAAATGCATTGCCTGTCTTTATAAAATTAGCCTACTTGCCAGCGCCAGGAAGAGTCCGTTTGAGGTTGACAGCACGTGGTACAGATAAAGAAATTCTAGAAGCAGCTATTCAAGAAAATGTAAATTCAGTAACTGAGATTATCAAGGACATTATTGTGGGTTTTGATGATGATGAAACGCTGGAAGTTGTTTTGGGATCTTTACTTACAAAGCATAATAAGACAATTGCAACTGCCGAAAGTTGTACTGGAGGAAAAATTGCACAAGTGTTAACAGCGGTAGCCGGAGCGTCAAAATACTTTAAAGGTGGCGTGGTTACTTATGATACGCAAGCCAAAATTGATGTTCTAGGGGTTTTAAAACAAGATATAGAAATTCATTCGGTGGTAAGTAAAGAAGTAGTCTCTGCTATGGCAGCAAGTGTAAAAGCCATAATGAAAACAGATTATGCAATTGCTACAACTGGAAACGCTGGACCCTTAAAAGGAGATTCAGATGTTGAAATTGGAACTGTTTTTATAGCAATTGCTACGCCAAGTGAAATAATTGTTGAGGAATTTAATTTTGGCCAACCCCTTGAAAAAGTGATAGATAGGGCTGTGATAAAAAGTTTAGAGCTAATGTATAAAGAAATTTTGAAAATTGTGTAAAATTATTGTTGGTTAATAGGTTTATTTTTCTTTTCTTTGCACCCTGATTTTGATTAACGATAAAAGATAAGTATAATGTCAAGAGTTTGTGACCTTACAGGTAAAAGAGCGATGGTAGGAAATAACGTTTCTCACGCTATGAACAAAACTAAGAGAAAATTTTCTGTGAACTTAGTTAAAAAGCGTTTTTATCTTCCAGAAGAAGATAGATGGATTACTCTAAGAGTAGCTGCATCTACGATAAAAACAATTAATAAAAATGGAATTGCTGCTGTTTTGAAAAAAGCACAGTCAGAAGGATTTATTAAATAATCCGTTCCACAATAAATATATAGCAAGATGGCAAAGAAAGGTAATAGAATCCAAGTAATTTTAGAATGTACAGAACACAAAACAACTGGTGTTGCGGGTACTTCAAGATACATCACTACTAAGAACAAAAAAAATACACCAGATAGATTAGAGATTAAGAAATTTAATCCAATCTTGAAGCGTGTAACTGTTCACAAAGAAATTAAGTAATAATTACAAATTTTATAAGGTTAAAATGTTTACGTTTCAAACCTAATTAAAATTTAAATAACATTTGAATCATGGCAAAGAAAACCGTAGCATCGTTACAAACATCTTCTAAGAGATTATCAAAAGCCATCAAAATGGTGAAATCTCCAAAAACAGGTGCATATACATTCGTAGAATCTATTATGACTCCTGAAGCTGTTGATGAGTTCTTGAAAAAGAAATAATTAACAGAGATACTATATAGAAAAGCTACTTTCATTCGGAAGTAGCTTTTTTATTTTCTATATTTACCCCGAAAAAAAACCAAGTGTTTTTTAAGACTTATAGTTCATTTTATACCCTACTTACAATGAGTTTTTTTAAAAAGATATTTTCATCAGAGAAAAAAGAGATACTAGATAAAGGTTTAGAAAAGTCAAAAACAAATTTCTTTTCAAAACTTACTAAGGCTGTTGCAGGAAAGTCTAAAGTAGATGATGAAGTTCTAGATAATCTAGAAGAAATTCTTGTTGCCTCTGATGTTGGAGTAAGTACTACGTTGAAAATCATTACTAGAATTGAAAAGCGAGTTGCGTCAGATAAATATTTAGGTATTTCTGAGTTGAATCAAATATTGAGAGAAGAAATAGCTGGCTTACTTTCTGAAACTAATACGGGCGAATCATCAGAGTTTTTAATTCCTGTTGATGTTAAACCTTATGTTATTATGGTGGTTGGTGTAAATGGAGTAGGGAAAACGACAACCATTGGTAAATTAGCATATCAATTCAAAAAGCAAGGATATAATGTAGTTTTGGGTGCTGCAGATACGTTTCGTGCCGCTGCGATAGATCAATTGCAAATTTGGGCAGATCGTGTTGGCGTTCCAATTGTGAGACAAGAAATGGGAAGTGATCCTGCTTCGGTGGCTTTTGATACTTTGCAATCAGCGGTAGCTCAAAAAGCAGATATTGTTATTATTGATACAGCAGGACGTTTGCATAATAAAATTAATTTGATGAATGAATTGTCTAAGGTGAAGCGTGTAATGCAAAAAGTGGTTGCCGATGCACCACATGATGTTTTATTAGTTCTTGATGGATCTACTGGACAAAATGCTTTTGAACAAGCAAAACAATTTACTGCTGCAACAGAAGTGAGTTGTTTAGCAGTTACTAAACTTGATGGTACTGCAAAAGGTGGTGTTGTTATCGGAATTTCTGATCAGTTTCAAATTCCAGTAAAATATATAGGAGTAGGTGAAGGTATTGAGGATCTTCAAGTTTTTAACAAATTGGAGTTTGTAGATAGTTTTTTCAAATAAATTGTTACTATGAATTTTTCTTCTATCAAAAACATGCCACCGCTATACTTTTATCTGATTAGTGTGTTGTGCTTTGTTGTAGCTAATCTTATTCGGGGGCAGTTCATCAGTTTGTATTATTTTTTGATTTTGGTGGGTTTGGCTTTTTTTGTGGCTGGCTTTTTGATTCGAATAAAGTCTAAGTAATACTTGGTTTTTATTTGGAGATCGGGAAACTAAAACCTGAATTCAAAACAAGATATGACGGATATATATTTCGAGTTTTCTTGTTTTTTAAGCGAATTGAACTAGTATCTTTTTATAAGTCTTTGTTGTATTGACAAAGCTATAGATACGTTTTTTTTATTTTTGGTTGGTATTTTACAACCTAATTACACAATTACAATTATAGTAGAATGGTCTAGCCCTGATGGAAGCGGCATCCTTTTTCTTGATACTACTGACGAAGGAAGGTAGCAAGAAAAAGATATAGCGGACAGCAGGAAATAGCTCCTAAAAAAAATAGATATGAAAAAGGTAGTTGGTTTTTTTGTTCTCATCTTGGTATTTTTGGCATGTAAGCAAAATATTAAAACCGAAGATGTTGCTCTGTTAAATGGATATTGGGAGGTTGAAAAAGTTGTTTTTGACTCTATTGAGGATAAGGAGTATAGGATGAATGAGGTTTACGATTATTTTAAGATTGTAAAAGAGAAAGGGATTAGAAAAAAAGTGATGCCACAACTTGATGGTACTTTTTTAGTGAATGATGTAGAGGAAAAAGTAGCTGTACGTTATGAGGATGACCGTGTTTTTATAGACTACACAACGCCTTATATGAAATGGAGTGAGGAAATTATAGCCTTAACAAATGAAGAGCTGGTGTTGTTGAATAAAGATAAAACGGAATACCATTATAAAAGAGCAACAGCAATAAACTTGATGGGCGATGGCAAAGAGATTAAATAATCAGAGTACTATAGGGGATGTTTTGAAACAAATAATCCAAGTGAATAAGTTACAACCTGGTATGGATCAAATTGACGTGAAAGATGCTTGGAAAAATCTTATGGGGAATGGTGTGAACAGTTATACGAATAATGTAGTTTTGAAAGGGAGCACGTTATATGTAGAGTTGACTTCATCTGTTTTGCGGGAGGAATTAAGTCACGGAAAGTCTAAAATCATTAAAATGATTAATGAGGAATTAAGACGCGATGTGGTGAAAGATGTGGTTTTGAGATAGTGTAAATTCACAGTGTTTAGTTTTCAATGAGATTGCAAATAAAAAATCCCGTTTCAATTATGAAACGGGATTTTCTGTTTTTATATGTCACTATTAACTGCGACTGAAAACTGAATACTAGAATTGCTCTCTTCCAGCAAAATGGAAAGCACCTTCAATAGCTGCATTTTCATCGCTATCAGAACCGTGAACTGCATTTTCTCCAATAGAAGTTGCGTATGCTTTACGGATAGTTCCTTCAGCAGCTTCAGCTGGGTTTGTAGCTCCAATTAAAGTTCTGAAATCTTCAACTGCATTGTCTTTTTCTAAAATTGCAGCAACGATTGGTCCTCTTGACATGAATTCAACTAATTCACCGTAAAAAGGTCTTGCAGCGTGAACAGCATAAAATGCTTGAGCATCAGCAACAGTAAGTTGTGTTAACTTTAAAGAAACGATTTTGAAACCTGCATTAGTAATCATAGCAAGTATGTTTCCGATGTGTCCATTAGCAACAGCATCAGGCTTGATCATTGTAAATGTTCTATTAGTAGCCATTTTTTTGTTTTTTTAAGTTTTTCGAATTGGGTGCAAAAGTAAACATTTTTTATGTGTTTATTTTAATAAATCACCAATTAAAAGGAGGTTGTTTAAGATTAATCAGGTCTTTTTTTTAAATTAAACCTTAAAGATTAATTGATGTTTATAAAATAGTCTTAAAATGAAAGACCAAATAGTTACATAGATCAAAGCTCCGGCTAAGGATGCCGTCATAGGATTATTAAAAATGGGTGCAATCCAAAAATGGTACAGATAATTTTGAAGATTGATTTGTTCAGAAGGGATTTCTGGATTTTGAAATTGAATCATTTCTAATGCTTGTGGAATTATTTCCGAAAAGAAGAATACAATCATTGGATTTACTCCCCAAAAAAGAAATAGTTTTGTCCACTTTTTATAGTTAGCAACATCAATTACATAATAGAAAATAGTTAACGAAAGTGTTGCTATGCCAGATGTGTATAAAACAAAAGAGCTCGTCCAAAGTGATTTATTTAAAGGAAATGTAATGCTCCATAAAAGCCCAAGAATAATAAGAATAATTCCAACAATTCCCATTTTTTTTACAATTTCCAGTTTAGGTATTGGACGATTGAGTAATTGACCTATGAGCAAACCTATTATTCCCGAAGCTATTGCAGGAATTGTACTTAGAATTCCTTCTGGATCCCAAGTTTTAGTAACCGCCCATACATGATTTTTTAAAAAGACGCTGTCAATCCATGATGCCAAATTAGTTTCTTTATCAAGATTTGCTAATCCAATTCCTGGGACTGGAATCAATGTCATTATTGCCCAATATCCTAGTAAAATTGTTGATGCTACTATGATTTGCGTTTTAAGCGTTGTTTTTAGAAATAAAAGCGATATTACAAAATATACAATTCCAATGCGCTGTAAAACTCCCGGTAGCCTGACGTCTTGATAAGCTTCAATTCCACTATATGCTAAGCATAAAAATATAACAAAAACACCAATAGCTAAATATGTTTTTACTCTTGCATTAAAACTACCCATTAGTGCATAACCTAAGGTAATTGCTATGATTATTCGTCCTATTAATAATGGAATTCCTTCTAGTCCAAAGATTTGTATTTTTCCAAAAAAATTAAAAAACATTCCTAAACAAAACATTCGTAAGGAGCGAATTAGTATTTTATTAAAGGTTATGTCATCAAAATTTTTTGTAGGCATTGCAAATGAAACCGCTACGCCCATTATAAAAATAAAAAAGGGAAAAACTAAATCTGTAGGAGTACAACCATTCCAATCTGAGTGTAATAAAGGAGGATAAACAGTCGCCCAGCTTCCTGGATTATTGACAATAGTCATCAATAAAATAGTAAATCCTCTAAATACATCCAGCGAAATTAGGCGTTCTTTTATCATTTATTCATTGTTTTTCTTAAGGAAATTTAATTATATCAAAATTAGATTGCAATGGTTTTAGCATTTGAATCAATTGCGGAATTAAATTTTCGCCATATTCAAGGTAAAATTCTGAAAAATTATTTTGTCGTTCCTGTAAACTTTGATTTGGGAAAAGTTCGTTTTGTAAATCAGTAATACGCTGTAATACATCACTTAAAGTCCTTTTTTGAGCTTTTAGTAAACGTTTTTCTAGGTTTTCTAATCCCTTTATTTGTTTGGCCTCCTGAGCTTTTAGGGCTCCCATAAAAGATTGATCGGTTTTTGTGGCAAGTTGATGAAGCGTATCAAATTGTTGTTTTAATTGCTCTTTTAAATCTTTTAGATCAATTTGAATATCTGATAATTCTTTAGTTTTATTGTTTCTTAAGTCGTTTTGTTTTGAAAACAAGTCGGACCAACTCAAGTTTAATTGATCTGCTTTTTTAGCTTGTTTTTCGGTTGCTAATAAAACAGAATTCCTTAGCAGAAGCATTGGAAAAGTAATTTTTGAAGCAGCAAAAAAAGATTTGAGTTCTAACCAATAGGCAATTTCTCCGCCTCCGCCAATATAGCAAAGATTTGGTAAAATTACTTCTTGATATAGGGGTCTCATGATCACATTTGGACTGAATTTTTCTGGATTATTTTCTAAAAGGGATAGTATTTCTGTTTCAGAAAACTCTAGTTTAGTGTGGTTTATTTTGTATTTATTGTTTTCAAAGATGATGCGTTCCCGGATGTTATCTTCAATATAAAACAGATTTATTTCTCTCGGATTTACCTGAATGGTGTACTCTTTTAATTTTTCAGCGGTTTCGAGTACTAATTTATGAGAAGTTTGCTGCAGTAATTCTTCTTTGATGTATTGAATAAAGCTGCGCTTTAAGTCAGCATTATCGGCATCAATGATTACCAAGCCATAATTCCCAAATAGCGCATTGGCTAAAAACCGAGTAGCATCGGCGAGATTATCGTGTTTGAGATAAGAATCTTCAAATGATTTTTTGAGGGTATTTGCATTTATACTGGAACCTAATTCGAGTGCATATACTTCAAGGAAATCTGCTAAGCCTTCAGTTGATAATCTACCCACAGGTCCTGAGCTTTCTTTGTTCCAACGGAATTTTTTACCTTTAAAATTGAAATAATTGATTTCTTCAAAATCATGATCCTCGGTTGCCATCCAGTAAATAGGGACAAAATTGTATGTTGGATATTTCGCTTTTAATTCTGTTGTTAAATTAATTGTCGAAATGATTTTATACAAAAAATACAAGGGTCCGCTGAATAAATTCAGTTGATGACCAGTTGTAACAGTGAATGTATTTGAATTATTTAAAGATTCAATATTTTGTTTAGTCAAAACGGAAGTTTCAACTTTTAAATATTGTTTTTGTAAAGTAGAAACTAAAATGGATCTGTTGCTATTGTCGAAATTATTTTGCTTTTCAAGAATTTGCTCTTCAAAGTTTTCAAGATTTGGAAATCTATTGTACAGGGTATCTAAATTGTTTTTTTGATCTAAATAATCGTTCATCAAGGTAGAGAAATATCCGGAATTTTGATAGCTGATACAGTCGGTTGGCATGTTTTGAGTTTCTAAATTTGTCGCTAAAGTAATAAAAAGTAAAGTTAGTTAATTTTGGTTTAAGATATGTTTAGGATAAGTCTATTTTTAAATGACAAAGAATCTATTTTTAACCTTTATTTTTGCAACAAAACAATCTCTCTTTTGAAAACAAAACTTTTTCTAATCACGCCGCCTTTTACGCAATTGAATACGCCCTATCCAGCAACGGCTTATATTAAAGGGTTTTTGAATACCAAAAACATTGTATTAGAGAATAATATAAATTTTAATATCCAAATTGCATATTAAAGGTCTTCTAAGTTTATTTTGAAGACCTTTTTTTATCGTTTTAAGCTAAAGTGACTTTTAAATTCAGAACCGTTTTTTCGAATAACCGTAAACCAATAGTCACTAGCTGGGTGCATATAACCAAGATATGTTCCATCCCAAGAATCATTATTTCTTAATTCTTTGACCAGTTTACCATAGCGATCAAATATTCTAATGGACGAGTTGGGTTCTAAATAATTAAAATCGATTGTCCATGTATCGTTGAAGTTATCATTATTTGGTGTAAAGAATTTTGGATATGGAAGTTCATCTACCAAATTAATACATTCATCATTTGTGGCATCGAGAATAGTAATCAAAATTGAGATTTTGTTACTTTCGCAATTGTTTATAGTTTGGGAGGCGTAATAGGTTATTCGATTAGTTAGTAAAGTGGATTCAGGTAAACTTATCGAAGACGTGAGACTATCGAACCAATTTATGTTTTGTCCTAAAATTGAAATATCACTAATTTTCGCATTTTTTTGAACGCAAAAGGATTGTATTGCTTCTGCTGTTGGAGGAGCAGTATCTTGAATAGTTGGAGTAACCGCTAGTCGTTCACTTTCACAACCATTAATTGTTTGTGTTGTAAAGTAGGTTTTTCCGTTTTGGAGAGGAGTCGTGTTTGATAAAATGTTGCCGCTTACTTGAGTATCATACCACTTGATGGCTGTTCCAGAAATAGTTAAGTTAGAAAGAAGTGGGTTTTCGTAGATACAAAATTGTTGATTGCTTTTAGCTAATGGTAATGGTGTATCCTGAATTCTAATTAGAATTGGAATTCTACTACTTTCACAACCTATGGTTTGAGAAGCATAGTAAGTAGTATTGTTTACTAATATTTTGTCATTAGGGAGAGCAACTGTCGCTATAATACTATCATACCATTTTATATTTTGTCCTGACATTTGGATAGTACCAAGTGTTGCATTTTCATTTTTACAGAAGGATTGAAAGGCATTTGCAGTTGGGCTAGCTGGAGTATCTACAATTGAAACTGTAATTCCTAATCGCGGGCTTTCGCAATTATTAATGGTTTGAGAAGCGTAATAAGTTGTGCCATCAATAAGATTTGTAGTTGCTGCTATGGAAGAACCATTCCTAGATGCATCGTACCATTTTATATTACTTCCAGTTGCTTGAATTGCTTCAATTGTTGGATTTTGATTACTACAAAAGGTTTGATTTGTATTTGCAATTGGTGTGGATGTATTTTGAATATTTATTAAAACAGCAGTTCTCTCACTTTCGCACCCGTTTAAAGTTTGTGATGCATAGTAAGTAATGCCGTTTTGCAAAGAAGTACTATTATCAAGTATATTTCCATTGATTAAAGCATCATACCATTTTACATTTTGCCCAGTGATGGCAATCGAATTTAAAGTTGCATTTTGTTGGATGCAAAAGGTTTGGGGAGAGTTTGAAACAGGCAAAGGTTGAGCATTAATAATTACCTTTTGCTCTTGAGTAACCGAATTTCCATTTCCATCTTGATAGTTCCAAACAATCGTGTAAGTTCCTGGTAAAATATAAGAAAGCGGACTTGAAGAAGTAGCTGTAATTGTTCCTGCACAAGTAGCTGTGGCAGTTGGAATTGTTGTAATTGAGGTATTACAGTCTCCTGAAATAGTAGGTAATGTTGTTAAATCGGGGATGGGTGCATCTGTATCTCCAATAAGAACATCTATACTTTTTGTGTCATCACAACCTCCTGTTCCTGTAATGCTACAAAAATACTTGCCACTATTTATGGCAGTAGCACTAGTAATTGTAGGGTTTTGTAGTGATGAAGTAAACCCATTGGGACCAGTCCAGGAATAATTGGTTCCACCTGAGGCCTTAAGTTCAAGAGTAGCTCCTGTGCATATTGGATTATTACTAGTGACGGTAATATTAGAAACACAGTCTTTGAATTTTATCAAAAAAGTATCAATATCTCCATTTTTATTTTTTTGAAAAGCATCTGCTGAAGCAATGTTAGTGTTACTGTATGTCCATCCAGATATATAAAAAACACCATTTTTTTCGTATGCGATGTCTCCAGAATAATCTGCGCGTTCTCCTCCATAGTAGGTTCCCCAAATTCTTTCACCAGTAGGTTTAAACTTTATTAAGTATAAATTTGAATAACCTTTCAAATTTTCTTGGTAAGACCCGACTGTTGAAATGTTATTTTCACTAGTACCACTACTGAAAAGATAAATTGAATTATTTTCATCGATGTTTATTGTATTATTTCCCAAATTGCCATCAGATCCTGATCCTCCATAAAATGTACTCCAAATTAACTTTCCATTATTTGTAAATTTTGCAAGATAAATGTCCCATTCACCATTATTGTTTTGTGAGTATGAATTAGTGTTTCCAATACCATCAATACTTCTTGTTTGACCAGAAATTATGAAATTATTGTCATTATCTATTTTTAAATCACTATTAAAATCGTAGTCGAGTCCTCCATAATAAGTACCGAATAGTCTTTCTCCCATAGAATTGAATTTTACAACAAATGAATCATGCCATACCGTAGTAGCATAATTGAATTTTTCATTGTAAGCTCCAATTGTAGCTATTCCATTAAAGCTTGTAGTTGTTCCTGAACAGAAAATATTATTGTTTGAATCAACGTCTATAGAATAATAGCATCATGTCCGTCATTGCCCCCATAATAAGTCGCCCATATTCTTTGTCCATTTGGAGAAAACTTGGCAAGAAATCCATCCGAACCTTGATTTTGACTAGAAGTTGTGGGAGGTACTGAAGGTTTAAAACTGTTGGCAGTAGCTATATTATTAATACTATGAGTTAAACCTGCAATTAATATATCTTGATTATTATCAATTTTTATACTTGTCGCATCTTCGACAAATTCTCCGCCATAATATGTACCCCATATTCTTTGTCCATTTTGATCAAATTTGATTAACATTACATCATACCATTCGTTATAAGTTGTTTGATGTGATCCTGGTGTAGCAATATTTGTTGTACTTCCTGTGTCTCCCAAAGCATAAAGATTATTATTATTATCAAAATCTATTGCTCTAAATATATCTCTATGATTTCCACCATAATATGTGCCCCAAATTCTTTCGCCATTTTCATTGAATTTTGAGATAAAGGCATCAATATATTCAATAAGACTTGATTGATGACTAATACTAGTTGCTATGTTAGTTGCGCTTGAGGTATGACCGCCTATGTAGACAAACTGATTATTTGTTTTAACAATACCATTAAAAGTGTTTTCTTCTCCTTCACCACCATAATATGTCCCCCATAGCCTAATGGGTACAGGATCAATTACCACAGTTTTGCCAGATATATTTTCAGCACTTTCAAAGCCATAAACATTCTTCTTTATTTTTTTATAACCAACCGCAATCTCTTTTTTAACTTCCCCATCTTCAGTCCAACTGGCAGGTAGGGTTTCCTCCATTTCGCCAAAACGAACGCTCATTTGGATTTTATTGTCAACTAATTCTGTTTCAGCTCCTCTAAACTTTAATTGTATATCTGATATTTTTCCTTTTGGGTGGATTACAAAATTGTACTCTACGGTTTTTGATGTGTCTTTTGGAACCGTGAAAATCACATCAATGTTAGGGTAAATATTTTTATAGGTAATTTGTTGGTATCGATGCACTTTTAAAACACCATTGGGCTTATTGGGAACGTTATAAAAATTATCGTAATCTTTCGATTTTTCTTCTTTTATGAGTTCTACATTAGGATTTGAATTCAGAAAGTCAATGTCTATCCTATGGTAAATGTGTTCTAAAGAATAGTCAGTAATTACTTCTTTATTTTTTTCGGGTTGAAATGATGGATGAATTTTTGCTTTTTGCTTTTCAGTTAATGGATGTTTTTTGGTTTCATAAATATCGTATGAAAAACCATTAGTTTTAATTTGAACATTCAATCCGGATGAGTTTAGAAGATATTTTACTGCATCATTGGGTTTGCCATTTTGGTCTTGAATTTGACCTTTATTCTCTTTAAAACCAATTGTTTTGTTTTTATTTTGAGCAAAAGAAGATGTGATTGTTAAAATAAGTAGTAGGAGTATTTTGTATTTCATTTTTCAAATTTAGCAGGTATAAATGTAGCTAATTATATATGAAAAAAATAATCTATCTTCGAGATTATGTGTTTTTTTTAATCAAAATTTTGGTAATCAATCTTTTTCAAAAAAAACAATTTTTATCCCTTATTTTTGCATCAAAACAATACCGCTTTGAAAACCCAACTCTTCCTCATCACGCCACCCTTTACCCAACTGAATACACCTTATCCAGCAACGGCATATATTAAAGGGTTTCTAAATACCAAAAACATTGAGTCTGTTCAGGCCGATTTAGGGATTGAAGTGATTTTGAAATTATTTTCAAAAGATGGATTACAAAGGTTGTTTGAAGTTGCTAGTTTAAAATTTGGAGTTGAAGAAATCTCAGACAATTCAAAGCGTATCTATGCTTTGCAAGAAGAATATTTTAAAACAATTAATCCTGTTATTGCTTTTTTGCAAGGAAAAAATCCAACATTGGCGCTTCAAATTTGTCAAGAAGATTTTCTGCCAGAGGCTTCTCGATTTACACAGTTAGAAGAACTCGATTGGGCTTTTGGAACAATGGGAACACAAGATAAAGCGAAACATTTAGCCACTTTGTATCTTGAAGATATTTCGGATTTTATTGTGGAATGTGTTGATGCTAATTTTGGTTTCAGCCGCTATGCGGAACGTTTGGGTCGAAGTGCGAGTTCATTTGACGAGCTTTACGAAGCTTTGCAAGGTGAGCCAACTTATATTGACCGAATATTACTTTCGATTTTAAAAGAGCGAATCGAAGCTATTCAGCCTAGTTTATTCCTGATTTCGGTACCGTTTCCAGGAAATTTATACGCTGCTTTCCGATCTGCGCAATGGGTGAAAAATAATTATCCCAACATTAAAATTTCAATGGGCGGCGGTTTTCCCAATACGGAATTACGTTCACTATCGGATGCGCGTGTTTTTGAATTCTTTGATTTTATTACTTTGGATGATGGAGAAATGCCAATTGACGAGTTAATTCATTCCATTGAAAACCCAAATTACAATACTTTCAAACGAACTTTTTTATTAGAAAACAGTAAAGTAGTTTATAAAAATAATTCTGCTAAACCTGATTACAAGCAATCACAAGTAGGCACACCTGATTATTCAGATTTACTTTTGGGTAAATACATTTCGGTTATTGAAATTGTGAATCCCATGCACCGTATGTGGAGTGATGGTCGCTGGAATAAACTCACCATGGCGCACGGATGTTATTGGGGAAAATGTACGTTTTGTGATATTTCGTTAGATTATATCAAAATTTACGAACCTGTTGCTGCTAATTTATTGTGCGATAGAATGGAGGAAATGATAGCCCAAACAGGTGAAACAGGTTTTCATTTCGTTGACGAAGCAGCTCCGCCAGCTTTAATGCGAGCCTTAGCTTTGGAAATCTTGCGCCGAAAATTAGCGGTCACTTGGTGGACTAATATTCGATTTGAAAAGAGTTTTACTGAGGATTTATGTTTGCTACTCAAAGCATCTGGTTGTATAGCGGTATCTGGTGGTCTAGAAGTAGCCTCAGATAGATTGTTAAAATTAATAGACAAAGGCGTAACGGTTGAACAAGTGGCTCGTGTAACCCGAAATTTCACCCAAGCCGGTGTTATGGTACACGCCTATTTAATGTATGGATATCCCACTCAAACTATTCAGGAAACTATTGATAGCCTTGAAATGGTGCGTCAATTATTTGAAGTAGGTATTTTGCAATCGGGGTTTTGGCATCAGTTTGCCATGACAGCACACAGTCCTGTAGGTTTGTATCCAGAACAATTTGGAGTTAAAAAAAACACAGAAAGCATAGGGACATTTGCTAACAATGATATTGATTATACCGATGCTACTGGAATAAATCACGACAAGTTTAGTTTTGGACTTAAAAAATCACTTTATAATTACATGCACGGAATTTGTTTTGAATACGATCTTCAGGATTGGTTTGAATTTAAGATTCCAAAAACAAAAATTCAATCTGATTTTATTGTTAACGCTATTGAAGATGAAGAAACTTTCAATATAAAACCCACTGCCAAAATTGTTTGGCTAGGAGGAAAGCCGTTAGTGGATCATTTTACTAAAACTAAGAAAGGAAATTCATGGGAAATGGCTACACTTACTTTTCATGATAAAAAAGAGCCTTTTAGTATTCTTACCAATAAAAACGAGGGTGAATGGTTGGTGAAAACTTTGGAAAAAATATCCGTTTTCAATGTTAAAAATTATACTTTTCAGGAATTAAAAGCAGATTTTGAACTAAGTCTGGAAGATTTTGAATTGTTTTGGTACTCAAAGCCTATTAAAACATTAAGAGAATATAAGTTGTTAGTACTTTAAGTTTTTTTTAATAAACTATATCTAATTAGCATAAAACTTTTATTTTTCGATTACGAAAACGTTTTCTTTTACTTATTTTTACAACACTAAAATAAGAAGCAAATGAGTATTGATTATAAAGTTACTGTAAACGACACTTTTCATTTTGATTTGGATAGCGAGCGTGTTGCACAAGTTGATGCTGTAAGTATCGAAAAAAATAATTTTCATATTCTTCATGAAAATGTAGCCTTTAAAGCAGAAATTCTATCTGCTGATTTTCATCAAAAAAAATATACCGTAAAGGTAAATAGCAACACCTATACTGTTGCAATTTCTAGCCCGCTGGATAGTTTGATAAAAGAAATGGGTTTTGAAACAGGACTTTCAAAACAAGTAAATTTTATCAAGGCGCCTATGCCTGGTTTGATTTTAGAAATCAATGTAGTTGTAGGGCAAACAGTGAAAGAAAATGATAATTTGATTATTCTAGGTGCCATGAAAATGGAAAATAGCTTTCTTTCACCGCGCGAAGGTGTTATTAAGAGCATTTCTGTACAAACAGGTGATGCTGTAGATAAAGGTCAGTTATTAATTGAATTTGAATAATAAAATAGGCTAGTTCGCAAATTAAAATTAGAGTGTTGAACAATTCAATGCAATACATTTTAAGAGAGTAAAATTTGCGAATCAGCGGTTTAAAAGATATAAAATGAAAAAAATCTTAGTTGCTAATAGAGGTGAAATTGCTATTCGAGTAATGAAAACCGCCCAAAAGATGGGTATTAAAACAGTGGCGGTTTTTTCTACAGTTGATAGAAATGCGCCACATGTTAAATTTGCTGACGAAGCGGTTTGTATAGGAGAAGCACCTTCAAGTGAGTCGTATTTGCTTGGAAATAAAATTATTGAAGTTGCTAAAAGCTTAAATGTAGATGCTATTCATCCTGGCTATGGATTTTTAAGTGAAAATGCTGATTTTGCCGAAGAGTGCGAAAAAAACAACATAATTTTTATTGGTCCAAAGTCTAGAGCCATTAAAATTATGGGAAGTAAACTAGCAGCTAAAGAGGCTGTAAAGCAATATAACATTCCTATGGTTCCTGGTTTTGATGAAGCTATTACCGATGTTGAAAAAGCAAAGTTGATAGCAAAGGAAGTTGGTTTTCCAATTCTAATTAAAGCATCTGCTGGAGGTGGAGGAAAAGGTATGCGTGTGGTAGAAAGTGAAGCTGATTTTGAATCGCAAATGGATCGCGCTATCAGTGAAGCAATTGCCGCTTTTGGTGACGGATCTGTGTTTATTGAGAAATACGTGGGTTCTCCTAGACATATTGAAATTCAAATAATGGCTGACAGTCATGGTAATGTGTTGTATTTGTTTGAAAGAGAATGTAGTGTTCAACGCCGCCATCAAAAAGTAATTGAAGAGGCTCCTTCCTCAGTTTTAAGTCCTGAATTGCGACAAAAAATGGGTGAAGCTGCCGTATTAGTCGCAAAGTCTTGTGATTATCTAGGTGCGGGTACAGTTGAATTTTTATTGGATGAAAATAACAATTTTTATTTTCTCGAAATGAACACTCGTTTGCAAGTGGAACACCCTGTGACCGAGATTATAACGGGAACTGATCTTGTAGAATTACAAATAAGAGTTGCCAGAGGCGAAGCATTAGCCATGAAACAAGAAGATCTTAAAATCAAGGGTCATGCCGTAGAATTGCGTGTGTATGCCGAAGACCCTATGAATGATTTTTTACCTAGTGTGGGACATTTGGAGGTATATCAATTGCCTGTTGGCAAAGGTGTTCGTGTGGATAATGGTTTTGAACAGGGTATGGATATTCCTATTTATTACGATCCAATGTTGGCTAAATTAATTGCTTTTGGTGAAACTCGTGAAGAGGCAATTCAAATTATGATCAAGGCTATTGAAAACTATCATGTTGAGGGTGTTCAAACGACCTTAGCTTTCGGAAAATTTGTTTTTGAACATGAGGCTTTTCGTTCTGGGAATTTTGATACTCATTTCGTTAAGAAATATTACAATGCTGAAGTTTTGAAACAACAAATGGAACAAGAAGCTGAAATTGCTGCTATGGTAGCTCTAAAGCACTATTTTGAAGACCAGAAAATCATACGCTTGTTGAATTAAACTATTATTTATCCATTATTGAAAAATAGCTTAGTCAAGCCTTTTTTTAAGGAAACTCAATTATTTTGGGGTCTTTAATAAAATTAGCGCTTAAAAAAAGAAAAACATGAAAGACAAAATAAATATATTAAACAAAAAAATTGCCGAAGCTCATTTGGGTGGAGGTAAAAATAGAATTACAAAACAACATTCTAATAAAAAACTTACGGCAAGAGAGAGAATCGAGTATTTGTTGGATGAAAATTCTTTTGAAGAGATTGGGATGTTAGTGACACACCGTACCACTGATTTCGGAATGGAAAAAGAACAGTATTATGGAGATGGAGTTATTACAGGGTACGGAACTATAAATGCACGTTTGGTATACATTTTTGCTCAAGATTTTACGGTTTTTGGAGGTTCATTGTCTGAAACTCATGCCGAAAAAATATGCAAAGTAATGGATATGGCTGTTAAAATGGGTGCGCCTATGATAGGTCTAAATGATTCAGGAGGTGCGCGTATACAAGAAGGAGTGAGATCATTAGGTGGATATGCCGATATTTTTTATAGAAACGTACAAGCCAGTGGTGTAATTCCTCAAATATCGGCTATTATGGGCCCTTGCGCAGGAGGAGCGGTATACTCGCCTGCCATGACCGACTTTACGATGATGGTTGAAGATACCAGTTACATGTTTGTTACAGGTCCTAATGTGGTTAAAACAGTGACAAATGAAACGGTAACTTCAGAGGAATTGGGTGGTGCAAGTTCACATTCAACTAAATCTGGTGTGGCTCATATTACATCAACAAATGATGTGGTGTGTTTAGATGATTTAAAACAATTATTAAGCTATTTTCCGCAGTGTAACAAAGAAAAAGCAGCTGATTTGCCATATACACTTAATGACGAATATCGAGATAAATTGACCTCAATACTTCCTGATAATCCTAATAAACCGTATGATATGCACTCGGTTATAAGTGAAATCATTGATGAAGATTCCTTTTTTGAGATTCATAAAAATTATGCCGAAAATATAATTGTAGGATTTGCTAGATTAGCGGGTCGCAGTATAGGAATTATTGCAAATCAACCTATGGTTCTTGCAGGATGTCTGGATGTGAATAGTTCTAAAAAAGCAGCGCGTTTTACTCGTTTTTGTGATGCTTTTAATATTCCGCTTTTAGTACTTGTAGATGTGCCTGGATTTTTACCAGGAACTGATCAAGAGTGGAACGGAATTATAGTTCATGGTGCAAAATTACTATATGCATTAAGTGAAGCTACGGTTCCAAAAGTTACTGTTATAACCAGAAAAGCTTATGGAGGTGCTTATGATGTGATGAACTCTAAGCACATAGGTGCAGATATGAATTTTGCTTGGCCAACTGCCGAAATTGCTGTTATGGGAGCAAAAGGAGCTTCGGAAATTATTTTCAAAAAGGAAATCAATGAAGCTGATGATCAAGAAGCTAAACTGTTAGAAAAAGAAGCAGAATACGCTGATTTATTTGCAAATCCATACACAGCAGCACAACGAGGTTTTATTGACGAAGTGATTCTACCGCAAGATACCAGACGAAAGTTGATAAAATCATATAGCATGCTAGAAAACAAGGTAAGTGTTACGCCAGTACGAAAACACGGGAATATTCCTTTGTAATTTTCAATAAATTAAAAAAGTATTAACCACCAGAAATGGTGGTTTTTTTATTTATTAAAGTGTCCCGTCCTGAAATAGCGATACACAAAAACAATCGTTATGGAAGAATACACGAATTATGTAAAGCGCACCCAGCGAGATTACAGCATGTCCTTAAAACTTCAAATCGTTAGAGAAGTTGAGCAAGGTAGTTCATCAATTACCCAAATTAGAAAACAATATGGCATTCAAAGCCATGCTACAGTTCTGGGCTGGTTACGAAAATTTGGTAACTTTGATTGGGAAAACCAACCCCCTTTGAATATGGCAAAGTCACCCGAACAAAAATTATGGAACTTGAAGTCCAAGTCAAGCTATTAGAAAAACAAAAGGCTCTTTTAGAACGACAAGCTTACGTTGCAGATAAAAAAGCAATCTTGTTTGACATGATGATTGATTTAGCTGAGAAAGAATATCATATAGATATCCGAAAAAACTCTGCACCCGAACAATCGCCCGCTTTAGAGCAAAAGAACAAAAAACAGTAGCGTTTACTTGTTATTTGTTCGGGATAGACAGACAGGTTTATTATCGAAAGACTAGAAGAATAGCATCCAAACAAAACAAAGCCAAAGAAGTGATTTTGATGGTGAATAATATCAGGAAGACAATGCCTAGAATAGGTACTCGAAAACTATATTATCTTTTGTTTGATAAACTTCAATTAATGAAAATTGGAAGAGATAAGTTCTTTGATATACTCAGAGCCAATCATTTATTGATACATCCTAAACGAAGTTATCATGTAACGACTAACTCACATCATCGATTTAATAAACATCAAAATCGAATTCTAGATTTAGAAATTAACAGACCAGAGCAAGTTTGGGTCTCTGATATAACCTATATAGGAAAAAGAGATAATCCTTGCTATTTAAGCTTAGTCACAGATGCTTATTCTAAAAAGATTATGGGATATTATGTTGCCGATAACATGAACACAGAAAGCAGTTTGAAGGCTTTTAAAATGGCTCTTAAACACAGAAACAACAAAAACTTACCATTGATACATCATTCAGACAGAGGGATTCAATATTGTGCTAATGACTACCAAATGCAACTTAATAAAAATAAAATTCTATGCAGTATGACACAAAACTCTGACCCTTATGAAAATGCAGTGGCAGAAAGGATCAATGGTATTTTAAAACAGGAATTTAGGATTGACAAATACAATCAAAAAGCAGAAATCATGCAAAAAATTGTAAAAGAAGCTATTGATATCTATAATGAAATCAGACCTCATTATTCTAATTACATGCTTACTCCAAATCAGATGCATCACCAAAACAAAATTAAAATGAGAACCTATAAAACAAAAAACAGTAGCAAACCAGAGCTTGCTACTGTCTAAAATTGTACTTTTATTTTTTATTAATCCTGTATCACTTTTTCAGGACTAGACAAAGGCATTTAGATAAAAAAGTACTTCGTTTTACTTGTACCAAATCATTTTATGAACTGAAAAAGATTTTTAAATCAATCAATCGTTTTCTCAAGGAATTATAGAGTAAACTTTTTGGGCTTTATCTTGAGCGATTAAAATGGGTAATCATTAGGTTACCTAAATATTAGTAAATAGAAATGCTGTGGTTTATCAGCATCAATTTTGATATCATATAGCTTTAAAGTTAAAATTGGTATAAAAATTTAGAGTGGGGAAATATTTAAAACTCATTATTTAACATGCTATTTGAAGGTGTAAAAAATATCTTGTAATAGAAAGTAATTTAAAAAAATTACACTACCTGAATTTATGAATAGTAAGTCAATTGTCGTTGAATAGTGTTTTTCTTTTTAAAAAAATCAGGACACCTAATATTCAAAATGTAAATTTGCTCTAGATTGTTTGTTTAATTCTTGGTGTTGTGAATCAATATGAAAACATTTTTGCTTTTAGATTTTTTGAGTCATACGAAATCATAACTATAAACGGATAACCTTTTGCAGCAGCGTGCTGTTTTAATCTTTTAACAGCTTTATCTTTATAATCTTGATTTGTTTCTCCTTTAGTTTTGCCTAAGAAACTGCTTGTAAATCCAATTTCTTTAAGTCCTTCTGTCTGGTTTGGTTCTAATAATACAACCTTGTTGTAATCTTCTTTGCTACTAAGGATGATTTTGTTTGAAATCATTTTTACATCAGAATTTGATTTTTCTTTAATCTGTGCTATTGCAAATTTACTCATGCTTTTTTCTTCTTGATTTCCTTGACTGTTGAAAAAAACTTGATTGTTAGCAACTTTAATAAAATTTATATCTATTTTTTTACCATCTTGTTTTATGAGTTCATGAGTTTGGGCCTGAATAATCATACTCAAAAATAGCGTTAATAGGATAAATATGTTTTTCATTGATATAATTTTTTGTAATTATTAAAGGGGAAAAATGATAGTACTGTTCTAATTTTTTTAAAATATTTTAATAAAATATCAAGTTTAATAATGTACTCGGAGATTTTAAAATCTTGAATGTCAAGTAAAATGAATTCTCTAATAATTTGATTTTTACGATTTTATTTACTTTTTCAATGATGCCTCTATGGATTACTTCAAGTAATAATAGATGCAGTTTTTCAATAATTGAAAGCGCCTACAACAAGTTGAAAAATAGACTTCTTTGTTTTTTTTATTATATAAAGTTAATAAAAAGGATATGAAATTATTTTAAAATTTTCTTAAAAAATTGCTTCTTTAGATTTAAGCTCAGTAAATGTTTAAATAACTTTGCTTTTTATTTTAAAAAACACAAAGCCCTATTTTTTATAGGGGTTTGTGTTTTATATTGCTTTTAAATTATTTAATTTTTGATTTTTTTATTTTAAATAGTATTTTATTAAATAAAATAGGGGGTATTATTGTTTTTTATAATTATTAAAAAAATAGAATAATCTATTTTAAATACCAATAAACTATTTAAACAGTAGGATATTTCGATATTCATAATTCTTTCATTTTCAGTCTATAAATATTGTCAATTATGATTTGAGTTTGATAAAAGTTAATAAATTCGTCCATGAAAATGAGATAATTACCGTGAAATTAGCGCTGAATATCCTATTATAAAGGTCTTTATTGTAATTGGTATGAAGCCTAAAATGATGAGTAAAATTCGAATATTAACTAAAACCAACCAAACATGAAAAAACAAATTGCTACAATTGCCTTATTAGTTACCATGAGTAATGCCTTTGCTCAAGAATCAACAGCTGTACCTGCAACAACTTTTGCTGGATCTGCAGATGCATATTATAAATATGACTTTTCTGGTGTTGATAATAGTCTTACTAGTTTTACAAATTCTCACAACTCTTTTGAACTAGGTATGGCTTCTATTGAAGCGAGTCATAAGATGGGAAAAGCTTCTGTTTTTGTAGATTTAGGTTTTGGTAATAGAGCTTCTCAGTTTACATACAATGATGAGGCAACTACATTTATGATCAAACAATTAAATTTCACCTATGAATTCACAGATAAATTTAAAGTAATTGCAGGTAGTTTTGGAACCCATATCGGATATGAGTTGTTAGATGCTGTTGATAATAAAAACTATAGTATGTCGTATGCTTTTACCTATGGGCCTTTTTTTAATACTGGAATAAAAGCGCAATATACAACAGGAAAATTTAGTTTCATGGCAGGAATCACAAATCCAACAGATTTTAAGACTGCTCTTGAAGCTGGTTCATCTCAAAAAACTTTCATTGGTCAACTCTCTTATTTAGGAGATACAGGAAGTTTGTATTTGAATGCTACCTCAGGAAGCAGCAATCCGTCTTCTGATGAAAACAAAACACAATTTGATGTTGTGGCTACTAAAAAATTAAGTGACACTTTTTCTTTAGGTTTTAATGGAACTTATGCTTTAACTAACAACGATATCGATTCTAATTTAGATGGGAAATGGTTTTCTGTTCTGGGGTATGCTACAGTAGTACTCAAAGATAATTTAAGTTTAGCTTATAGAATAGAATATCTTGGTGCCAAAGATGCAACGCCTGGTCTAGGTTCTCTTGCTGGAACTAGTGTATTGGGTAATACGTTATCATTAAATTTTAAATCAGGAAATTTAACAGTAATTCCGGAAATTCGTTTTGATAAAGCTTCCGAAGATATTTTTACAAATAGTGATGCAGCACCAAAAGGATTGACGGCATTTGCATTACTTGCTACTACGTATTCCTTTTAATTTTTTTTTTTTTTTTTTTTTTTTTTTTCTGCCAATATCGTCAAGGTATTGGCAGTTCTTTTTGGTAAACACAAGAATAAATACTTTGTGTCTTATTGCTTCTTGTAAATAGAGTAAATCGTGTTTTTAGTCAGCTCATCTATAATTCCGTTGACCTCATTTTGCATGAAATGAAGTTTAAAAGCGGTAACGGCTGCTGCTAAATTTTTAGTATCATAACCTATAATTCTCAGTCCTTGCTCAGCATTGAAATCAGCAGGTGCGGTGACTAAAAATTCGTCAGGCCAAACTCCAAAACCATTTTCGGCTAAAATTTTCCAAGGGAAAAAAATACTAGGATCTTTTTTTCTAGTAGGAGCTATATCTGCGTGACCTATTATATTTTGTACGGGAATGTTATGATCTTTTTTTAATTTGGTTAAGAGGGCAAGTAAGCTATTAATTTGTACTTCAGTAAAAACTTCGGATCCATTGTTATCCAATTCAATTCCGATAGAGCTTGAATTTATATCTGTGTTTTTACCCCATGATCCATTACCGGCATGCCAAGCTCTTAAATAATCATTAAGCATTTGTACTACTTTACCATCTTCGCCTATAACATAATGTGAACTAACTTGAGTTTCTGTTTTTGTAAAGGTTCGTATAGTTTGTTGAATAGAATCTTGAGCAGTGTGATGAATAATGATAAAATTAGGTTTTCTTAAGTTAAAATTCACAGTACCTATCCATTCTGTACTTAGGCCATTTTGTAATGGTGTAGGTCCCATTTTAAAAAGGGTATCTTTGTAAGTGTGTAATTGTTTTGTGTAAAGAGTGTCAATATTAAGGGTTACATGAGCAATCACAGGTAAGGTTTGTGGATCTTTATTCGCTATGGTTCCTTCTAGTGTTTTTAGCTTAGAATCGTAAATTTTTTCACTTTTTTTATATGGATTGGTACCACATGAAACAGCTAGTGCAGCTATAAAAAAGCAGTAAAAAAAGTTTTTCATAATTTGGCTCAATTGTTTTATTTTAAGATTGTTCTTTAGACTTTTTCTTCTCTTTTTTCTTAGGATTCTTTGCTTCCTCGTTTAGGAGTATAAATTTTTCTTTCTGCTCTTTATTAAGTAACTCCATGATTTTTTTATCTGTAGTTTCAGAGAGGGCTTTAATATTGTTTACTTTGTCCTCATGACTTACTTCGGCCTTGATAAGCATCCCTTGAGATCTAATACTTTCTGTTAGGATATTTGATATTGCAATTACTTGTAACTCATCAAGATTCAGTTCAGGCTTTAAACGTTCTATGACCTTTCCTACGGTAACTTCTACTGGAATTTCTTTAGGCTTTTCTTGACCTCTGTTTTGATCCATGCTAGTATTCATCCTGCGGTTGTTGCCATATCCATTATTACCGTAACCATTGTTGCCATAACCGTTGTTGTTAAACTGAGCATGTGTTATCTTAGGCAAGAGTACAAGAAACATTACAAACAATATTGAAAATTTCATAATAGTGTATTTATAATAAAAATCTTTTAAACAGGTTCACCGTATAAATCAAATTCTGTTGCATCAATAATCTTAATCATGACAAACTCCCCAGTTTTCACATAATGTTTAGAGGCATCTATTAATACTTCATTATCAACATCAGGACTATCAAATTCTGTACGCCCTACAAAGTGTGCACCTTCTTTTCTGTCAATAATACAACGGTATGTTTTTCCAATTTTTTCTTGATTTAAATCCCAAGAAATTTGCGACTGTAATTCCATTATTTCATTGGCACGATCTTGTTTTACCGTATCTGGAACATCATCTTCCAGTAAATAGGCGTGTGTGTTTTCCTCATGTGAGTAAGCAAAGCATCCCATTCTGTCAAATTTCATTTCTTGAACAAACTCTTTCAAAATATTAAAATCTTCTTGAGTTTCTCCAGGGTATCCTACAATTAAAGTGGTGCGAATCGCTATTCCAGGAACGGCTTCTCTAAAATCTTTTAATAATTTTGTAGTTTTTTGTTGGGTAGTCCCACGACGCATAGATTTTAAAACAGAATCTGCAATGTGTTGCAAAGGAATATCGATGTAATTACAAATTTTTGGTTCGCGTTTCATAATCTCAAGAACATCCATAGGAAAACCTGTAGGGAATGCATAGTGCAAACGGATCCATTCTATGCCCTCAACTTTTACTAAAGCTTCAAGTAATTCTCCAAGTGCTCTTTTTTTGTACAAGTCTAAACCATAGTAGGTAAGGTCTTGCGCTATCAATATCAGCTCCTTAACGCCATCTTTAGCTAAACCTTCCGCTTCTTTTACTAATTTTTCTATAGTTTGCGAGACATTTTTTCCTCGCATAAGTGGTATTGCACAAAAACTACAAGGTCTGTCACATCCTTCAGAAATTTTTAAATAAGCATAGTTTTTAGGTGTTGTTGTTAATCGCTCACCCAATAATTCGTGCTTATAATCAGCGCCAAGTGCTTTTAACAGCTGAGGTAGTTCAGTAGTTCCGAAAAACTGATCCACATTAGGGATTTCTTTTTCTAAATCAGGTCTGTAACGTTCAGATAAGCATCCAGTTACAAATACTTTGTCTACTAGTCCTCTTTCTTTTTTATCAGCGTATTCCAGAATCATGTTTACTGATTCTGCTTTGGCATTGTCAATAAAACCACATGTATTAATTACAATAATATTTCCTTCCTCAGCCTCAGGCGCCTCATGAGTTACCTCTTTTCCATTTGCGCGAAGCTGACCCATAAGGACCTCACTATCATATACATTTTTTGAACACCCAAGGGTGATAACATTTATTTTATTCTTTTTTAAAGACTTCGTTCTCATAGTGGTAGCATCCCGATAATTTGGGAATTTTGCAAAATTACAATTTTTTATTCAAACTGAACTTTTTTCGAAGCCTTTTCAGATTATTAGGAGCTATTTCCTGCTCTTCGCACAAATAAAGTTCGCAGAACTCTTATGAAAATTGGTGCTAGGTGAAGTAATCTCCCGAAAAAAAAACGGGAGGATTTCTCCCGACGCTTCGGGATTATCAGGTTTAAAAAAAATCCGTCTTGTTTGAATAACGAGACGGATTTTAAGGTTTAATCATGTAATTTACAATTCAAATAATAATGTTAACGACACATTGTTATTGTTATTAGCTATTCTTGCACCATCTGTAAATCCTTGGTTAAAAAAACCTTGTTGGGTATTTCTAGTAGCATTGGCATAAGCCAAATCTAGTTTTGTAGATCCAAAATTATAGCCTAAACCTGCAGAATAGCCAGTTAAATCACCCATGATTTCCGTGTTCTTGTATGGGCTTTGTTCGAATCTGTATCCAGCTCTTAGGCTCAAGGCTTTAATTTTGTATTCACCACCTACACGAATTTCACCTGTGTTATCTAGTGTGTTACTGATTGTATTGTTAAGACCCATAAAATAGGCGTCATTTTTGGGTTTAAATGCAGTTGATCCATAATTTTTCATTGCATAATCAACGCTGATTAAGCCTTTTTTACCAAATACATAAGCTAAGCTAAGGGTAGTTTTGCTCGGTGTTTGCAATTTGTATGGCTCATAAACATTAATTACATCTGGACTTACAACATCAGCTGGTAAAGTTTCGGTACTGTTTCTGCTAATGGCTACTACACTTTGTGATAACTCATCAGTTAATCTATACCAAGTAGAAGATTCGTGTGCTAAACCCAAACGCAATTCGTTAGTAAGCTTTGCGATAGCACCCAACTGAAATGAAAATCCAGTTCCATAGGTGTTCAAATCGTTGTTAAATTGAATTTGATTCACTTTAAAATTATTTGTAGTTGCTGCATCGTTTCTTTCTGAAAAGCGAGACGATCTAACGTAATCTGTAAAATGAGAATTCAAGTTTAAACCAAAATAAAACTTATCTTTATATGAAGTTGCAATATTAAAAGATAATTTACCGTTATATCCTGTATTGAAAACTGCGTTTTGTTGAAAATAATTTGCAGCAGGAACATTAGATGAGTAAGGTGAATTTGCATTATTTTCATCAATGGCATCAATTATAAAAGCTTGATACCCTAAGAAAGCTTGTTGTGCATCATATCCACTTAATCCAGGAAACTGGTTGTTAGGAAGGTTGTTTCCTAAAAAAGAATACAAATCACTGATAGATTCACCTGGTTCTCTATTTACAAATTGCTGTGGTACAGGAGCTCCATTGTTTCCTCTATTGGCATAAAACAAAAAATAATCAGCTACAGTATTGTTAGTGTTGGTACCAGAGGAAAACAAGTCATTATTAAAATTGTTTGCGTTTTCATAATTTACAGCAATAGCAATTTTAGACCAATTTGAAGTAGCGTTATTTTCAAAAACAAATACTGCTCCAGCTTGATTTAAATCGATGGAATTATTTTTGGTGCTGTTTGTACTTCCAAAATAATTTGAATTGTTTTTGTTGCTAAAGTTTGTTAAGGTAAGACCCATTTGATTGTTAGCAAATATAGCAGAACCTGCCGGATTTACATTTATTGAAGATAAGTCACCACCCAATGCCCCAAATGCACCACTCATAGCTCTAAATCTTGCAGTTCCGTTTAAATTGTCCTGTGAATAGCGCACTGCATCAGATACTTCTTGTGCTTGCAATGCATTTACAGTGAGTCCAATAGCCAATAGCCAAATATATTTTTTCATACGATTTTAAATAATGTTTGTAGTTCAAAATTAGTGATAATTATCCTCTTCCGCCTCTTCCGCCACCTCCAGATGATCTTCCGCCACCACCACCGCCGTAGCTACCTCCGCTTCTAGAAGAACTAGAACTAGAACTAGAGCTTGGAGTGTATGATCTTGAGTTTGATTCTCCTCTTGATGGGGTATAAGTACGAGATGGTGTACTGCTTTCTGTACGAGTTGAACCAGATCCTCTTCGGTTTGAATTGTAGGTCGCACTTTCTTGTGTTTGATTTCTAGAAAAAACAGGACTAGTTCTACTCATTCTACTAGCTGAGCCTCTTCCATAATATGTACCATTTGAATTGGAATAATTAGAATCTGTTCTTCTTGAGCTTACATTGGTGCCACTTCTAGTATAGCTTGACGTTCCTCTATTTGAGTTTGAGGTATTAGCATAACTAGATCCTCTTCTGCTTGAATTGTAACTGTAATTTCTAGGGTTATAATGTTGTACATATCCCCAATTGTTTCCATACCAATTGTTCCAACCATAACCGATGTTTCCGCCCCATCCAAACCCGGTATTCCAACCCCAACCTGGATAGCCACCCCAACCGATGCCAGTATTCCATCCCCAACCAGGATAACCACCCCATCCAAAACCGGTGTTCCAACCCATGTTATTCCAGCCCCAACCCGGGTAGCCACCCCATCCATAGCCAGTGTTCCAGCCCCAATTATTTCGACCCCAGCTGTTATCATAAATATTTATGCTTACGCTTTGCGGATTGCTTCCCCAGCCAGCGTAGTCAGTATAATTTTGTATAGAGTCATTATCAACATTATAATTATCAATGTCAGTTAAAATCTCTACGGGTTCATTGTTGTTTTGTAAGGAATTGAAATAACTAGCATAGGGACTTGTGCTAGTCTCATTTGGCTGCGAGTATCTTGGTGTACGGCTAGTAGTTCCGCCATAAATACCATCAGAATCGTAATAAGAGCTATTTTGATAGGTGCCACATGAACTAAAAAGAATGCTTATGAATCCAAATAAGTAAAGTAATATTGGTTTCTTGGTGGGTAAGGTATAAGTTTTCATATATATGGAGTTTTTATTGTTGCACATTACAAAAATAGTTAGTTTTGCGGAACTATTTATCAAAATTTATTAATGCAATATTTGTGCCAAACTATTCAGTATGAGTAAGAACATAACTACAAGATCAGAAGATTATTCAAAATGGTATAATGAATTGGTTGTCAAGGCCGATCTAGCCGAAAATTCAGGAGTGAGAGGTTGTATGGTTATTAAGCCTTACGGTTATGCAATTTGGGAAAAAATGCAAGCTGAGTTGGATAAAATGTTTAAAGAAACAGGGCATCAAAATGCTTATTTTCCGCTTTTTGTTCCCAAAAGTATGTTTGAAGCTGAAGAGAAAAATGCAGAAGGCTTTGCAAAAGAGTGCGCAATTGTAACACATTATAGATTAAAAAACGATCCAGATAAACCAGGTAAATTAATGGTTGATCCAAATGCTAAACTAGAAGAGGAACTTATTGTGCGCCCTACTAGTGAAGCGATTATTTGGTCTACTTACAAAGGTTGGGTTCAATCCTATAGAGATTTACCATTATTGATAAACCAATGGGCCAATGTGGTACGTTGGGAAATGAGAACCCGTTTGTTTTTACGCACCGCTGAGTTTTTATGGCAAGAAGGACATACCGCTCATGCTACAAGAGCCGAGGCGGTTGAAGAATCTGAAAAAATGATGAACGTGTATGCTGATTTTGCAGAACGATTCATGGCTATACCTGTTATAAAAGGTTTGAAGACAGAAACGGAGCGTTTTGCTGGTGCAGAAGAAACATATTGTATTGAAGCATTAATGCAAGATGGAAAAGCCTTGCAAGCAGGGACTTCGCACTTTTTAGGGCAAAATTTTGCAAAAGCTTTTGATGTTAAATTTGCAAATGCAGAAGGTAAGCAAGAATACGTTTGGGGTACCTCTTGGGGGGTTTCAACACGATTAATGGGTGCACTTGTAATGACGCATTCTGATGATCAAGGTTTGGTTTTGCCTCCTAGCTTAGCGCCAATACAAGTAGTTATTGTACCTATATATAAATCAGACGAACAATTAGCAGCGATTTCTGCAGAGGTGAACGTGCTTATTGCAAGTTTGCGTAAATTGAACGTTTCGGTTAAATTTGATGATCGAACAACTCAAAAACCAGGATTTAAGTTCGCAGAGTGGGAGTTAAAAGGAGTTCCTGTTCGAATTGCGGTTGGACCTAAAGACCTAGAAAATGGAACTTTTGAAATAGCCCGTAGAGATACTTTGTCAAAAGAAATTGTGACAAAAGACGGTATTGAAAACTACATTACTTCATTACTAGAGCAAATACAAAATGATTTGTTTGCAAAAGCACTAGAATATAGAAACACGCACGTTACCGAAGTGAATAGTTTTGAGGAGTTTAAAGAAGTCCTAGAAAATAAAGGAGGTTTTGTCTCTGCGCATTGGGATGGTACAGCAGAAACTGAGGAAAAAATTAAAGACCTTACAAAAGCTACCATAAGATGTATACCTTTAAATAGAGTAGAAGAGGCTGGTAATTGCGTATTTACAGGTTCTCCATCAGCAGGGCGTGTACTGTTTGCAAAGGCCTATTAAAAAAAGTAAAAAAAAAATGTACAAGCTATTGCTCGTTTCGAAAATAGTTGTATTTTTGCATCCGCATTAGAGAAGCAAGGCCCGTTCGTCTATCGGTTAGGACGCATGGTTTTCATCCATGTAAGAGCGGTTCGATTCCGCTACGGGCTACTACTTTTTTTGCGTTTCCTAAAGTAATAAGGAAAAAATGGCCCGTTCGTCTATCGGTTAGGACGCATGGTTTTCATCCATGTAAGAGCGGTTCGATTCCGCTACGGGCTACAATTCAATTCACATATTGAAAAAAAACTTAGGAGAATATGGTCCGTTCGTCTAGGGGTTAGGACGCCAAGATTTCGTCTTGGTAACAGGGGTTCGATTCCCTTACGGACTACAAACAAATTAGTAAAAGATAAAAAAGCAATATAATGGCAAATCATAAATCAGCTCTAAAAAGAATTAGAAGTAACGAAAAGAAAAGAGTGTTAAACAGATATCAACACAAAACTACTCGTAATGCTATCAAAGCGTTAAGATTAGCTACTGATAAATCTGAAGCATCTGCAAAATTATCTAATGTTATCTCAATGATTGATAAATTGGCTAAAAAGAATATCATACACAACAATAAAGCTTCAAACTTAAAGTCAAAATTGACTAAACTTGTTGCTAAATTGTAATATTTAAAAATAAATATTTAAAAAAAGAGTTCTCGATTTATCGGGAACTTTTTTTTTACGTTAATATTTCTTTCAAGTCTTCTAGCATTGATTTACTTATTGGTTTAGGTAAAAAAGCAATTACCATTGGGTAGTTTTGAGCTTTTTTTAAATCGTTAGGATCTATTGTAGACGATAAGACTACAATTTTTGTAGTATGAAAATCTTTGTATTTTGGGTTTTTAAATGCCTCTAAAAACTCCCAACCTCCCATTACAGGCATATTTAGGTCTAGAAATATTAAATCTGGTTTTAATGCAGGGGAGTTTAGTAATGTGTTGAAATAATGAAGTGTTTCTTCTCCATTAGTAGATGTGATAATTTCATTGCAAAACGAAAACCGCTCTACTACTTTTTTGCAAAGCAGGAGTGTTATTGGGTCATCATCTACGCATAAAACTTGATTTAGCATCACTTTGAATTCTTAAAAGTTAATTTTAATGTAGTCCCTTTGTCAATTTCGCTCTCAATTTCTATGGTGCCGCCCATGATTTCTACTTGTGATTTTACTAAATACAATCCTAATCCTTTGCTGTCTGGATATAGGTGGAATCGCTGATACAATCCGAAAATTTTATCTTTATTGCGAATTAAATCGATTCCAATTCCATTATCTTGAATTAGAATTACTGTAGTGTTTTTTACTTTTTGTGAAGTAATTTTTAGTTGTAGTTTTCTTTTTTCGGATTTATATTTTAAGGCATTGGACACTAGGTTTAAAAAAATACTTTCTAAGTATGGTTTGTGTGTGTAAAGTGTATTGGCATTAAAATTTAATTCAATCAAAGGATTCTGATCGGCTATCATTGTTTCCAATTGTTGGAAAACATAGTGAAATATCTCCTCAAGATTTACGTTTTCCTTGATTATAGAAGGCTTGTCTTTTATTGTTATAACTTTTACTAAATCGCTTACAGTATCGTTTAAGAGTTGTGTAGATTGGCTGAATCCGTGTAATATTTCTTGTAATTCAGCATCATGAATTGGAGTTTCTTCTAAAAGTTGTAAAAGACCAGTTAAGTTTGATAACGGTGCTCTTAAATTGTGAGAAGTAATGTATGAAAACTGTTTTAAATCTTTATTATTTTGAGTCAATTCTCTAATGAGTTGCTCTTTTTCTTTTTCTTGTTTTTTTTCTAGTGTAATGTCTCTTAAGATTGAAACCCAGTGAGATAATTCTTTTTCAGAATTAAAAATGGGAACCATTGATAAACGCACCCAATATTCCTTTTTTATTTTGGATAACAATATAGTTTCAATTTGACATTCTTTTTTTTGTTTTATAGCTTTAAATAATTGGTTTAAAGCATCGTCATCAGAATTTAGACTTTTGAATAAATCAGGTGATTTGCCTATTATTTCATGTGATGTGTAACCAGACATTGCACTAAATGCGGGGTTTATATAAATTATATTTGGGATTTTTGATTGTTCTGATTTAGGTTCAGTAATAATTATGGAATCTTTAGATTGAATGATAACGGTTTCAAGTAACTTTAATCTATTTTCTTCCTCTTTTTGTTTGGTAATGTCTTGAATTGCGCCAATCATTCTAATGGCCTTTCCGTTTTTATCTTTTAATAAAAAAGCTCTGTCTAGCACGTATTTATAGGTGTTGTCAGCACATTTAAAACGGTATTGATCTTGCCATTTTTCTGTTTTTTGTTCGATAAAGGAATACAATCGTACTGACATTTTAATACTATCTTCGGGATGAATTTTGTCAAACCACCAATTAGAGTCAACAGTTACGTTATCTTGTGAATAACCAAAAACACTTTCTATTCCTTTGTTCCAAGAAAAATGATCTTCTTCTAATTTCCAATCCCAAATGGTGTCACTAGTTGCTTTTGCAACAATATCATATTTGTCATTTGATTCTCTTATTGCTTCGTTTATTTTTTTTAATTTATTAAAATTTCGAATATTAATTTCTTCGTTTTTTGATAAAATAATTTTTAGAAGCAAGGTTGTGATGACTACAAAAATAATGTCTTTAGTGAAACTATATATAGATATACTTTGTTCAGTAACAAAATGTTGCGTGACTGTATGGTACATCACAACAACAAACAGTGTTGCAAGTGAGTAAAGGATGATTACTTTATTAGTTTTGCTTTTCATTACTCAAATATAATTAAATAAAACTTTTAAAATGGGCATGACGAAAAAACTTATTTTTTAAGTTGCTAATCCGTTAAGGATATGTAAACTATTGTATAAATATTTTTTATATCAAAATAAAGTGTACCTTTGCAGCCATTAAAAATCACAGATGGAATCTATTAGAAACATTGCAATTATTGCCCACGTCGATCACGGTAAAACTACATTGGTAGACAAAATTATGTATCACTGTCAACTATTTCGTGACAACGAAAATACAGGTGATTTAATTCTTGATAATAACGACTTAGAGCGTGAAAGAGGTATTACGATTACTTCTAAAAACGTTTCAGTTCAATATAAAGGAACTAAAATCAATATTATTGATACTCCTGGTCACGCCGATTTTGGTGGTGAAGTTGAACGTGTATTAAACATGGCCGATGGTGTATGTTTGCTAGTTGATGCTTTTGAAGGTCCAATGCCTCAAACGCGTTTTGTATTACAAAAAGCGATTGACTTAGGTCTTAAACCTTGTGTAGTTATCAATAAAGTTGATAAAGAAAACTGTACTCCTGAAGAAGTTCATGAAAAAGTTTTTGACTTAATGTTTGAGTTAGGTGCTGAAGAATGGCAGTTGGATTTCCCAACAGTTTATGGTTCTGCAAAAAACAACTGGATGTCTGACCACTGGGAAAATGTAACTGATAATGTTGAAGCATTGTTAGACATGGTTGTTGCAAATGTGCCTGCTCCTAAAGTTTCTGAAGGAACGCCACAAATGTTGATTACATCTTTAGATTTCTCAGCTTTTACAGGTCGTATCGCTATTGGTCGTCTTGAAAGAGGTGTATTGAAAGAAGGTATGCCAATCTCATTAGTAAAAAGAGATGGTACTGTATCTAAATCTCGTATCAAAGAACTTCATACTTTTGAAGGACTTGGTCGTAAAAAAGTGGAACAAGTTATTGCTGGAGATATTTGCGCCATTATTGGTGTTGAAGGTTTTGAAATTGGTGATACTATTGCTGATTTTGAAAACCCAGAAGGTTTAAAAACGATTGATATCGATGAACCTACAATGAGTATGTTGTTTACAATTAATGACTCTCCTTTCTTTGGTAAAGAGGGTAAATTTGTAACTTCAAGACACATTAGAGAGCGTTTGACAAAAGAATTAGAGAAAAACTTAGCTATGAAGTTAGGTGAAACTGATTCTGCTGATAAATTCATGGTTTTTGGTCGTGGAGTACTTCACTTATCTGTTCTTATTGAAACAATGAGAAGAGAAGGATATGAATTACAAATTGGTCAACCACAAGTTATTATCAAAGAAATTGATGGTAAAAAATGTGAGCCAATTGAGGAATTGACTATTGATTTACCAGAAAATCTTTCAGGTAGAGCGGTTGAGTTCGTAACTATGCGTAAAGGTGAAATGCTAAGCATGGAAACTAAAGGGGAGCGTATGATTGTTAAATTTAATATTCCATCTCGTGGTATTATTGGATTGCGTAATCAATTACTTACTGCTACTGCAGGTGAAGCTATTATGGCACACCGTTTTATTGGATATGAGCCTTACAAAGGAGAAATTGCTGGACGTAACAAAGGTTCATTAATTTCTATGGAAAAAGGTAAAGCTATTCCTTATTCTATCGATAAATTACAAGATCGTGGTAAGTTTTTCGTTGAACCTAATGCTGAAATTTACGAAGGTCAGGTTATTGGAGAAAACTCTCGTGGAGATGATATGTGTGTAAACGTAACAAAAGAGAAAAAACAATCTAACGTTCGTTCATCTGGAAATGATGAAAAAGCAAGAATTATTCCTCCAATTATTTTCTCCTTAGAGGAAGCTTTAGAATACATTCAAAAAGATGAATATGTTGAGGTTACGCCAAAATCTATTCGTTTAAGAAAAATATATTTGACAGAAACAGATAGAAAAAGATTTAAAATCTAATTCATTTGAATTTTAATTAAAACCATCAGCGTAAGTTGATGGTTTTTTTTTTTTGAACCTAATCCTGCTGTACACTATATCTTTTATACCACCCCAAAAAAGGGGTGTTATAAAAGGATGCCGTTCCCATCAGGGGTATAAGAGAATCTACTTTTATGAAGATCAGTACTGAGAAGAAACTTAAATTATCTTTGAAATTCTTATTCCTTTTTATTTTGCCACTCGGTTTGTTTTGAATTTTTATGGAGTATGCTTTCATTTTCATGGAATCCCATTGCAAATCCTAGCATTATTGCAGTAAGTATTACAATTATTCTCTTTTTTATTCCAGTAATTATTCTTTTACAAGTAGTTAGGCTATTTGTATTTTTAAGTTTACGCATTTTTATTTCGTTAAATTAAACACCTTTTTATTTTCTTAAATCATATAAAAGATTTAAAAATGAATTTCAAACTATGTTTGGAATTAAAGTGTATAACTAGTGAATTCAAATAATGCTTTCAGATATAGTTTTTGATACAGAAGAGGTTTCAATATTTGAAACAATTCGCTGTGTAATTTAAATTTGGTATTACATGTAACATCAGCTGGAATAAGATACTTGGGATTAATATCAAAGCTAATTTTGAAGCTTGATTTTACATCATGAATTGTTTCAAAAAGAAATTTTGTTCCTTTTAGATTTTCTGCTTCAGTACTTTTTTTGAGATTTAAGCCTTGAAAATAGGAACTTGATCTGAATTCAGAATTAGAGAAACACTCACTAGTCATTGATCCTAAAATCAATATAAACATTGCGAGATATTTTATATAATTCTTCATATTTATTTTTTTATAACACCTTTTAAAGTAATATACCGTCTTTATATAAACTGTTCTATTACTTTAAATGGTGAATAACTTGTAGTTTAAAGCGTTTTGAGCATTATCTTTTTAGACTGAAATGACCTTTCATTTCTCGTCCATCATCAAGTTTTACTGTATACCAGTAGTCATCTGCTGGCATGGGTTGACCTGTAAACGTTCCGTCCCATCCTTGGCTTGATGCCGTTATTTGTTTTATTAATTTCCCAAATCTATTAAAAATATATATAATTGAATTTCTATTAAAGACATTATTTACTCCTTTTATATTCCAGTAATCATTAATGTTATCTCCATTTGGTGTGAAAAACTTAGGAGCTCCGGTTACTGCAATTGTTTTGCTTACGGTACCGCAACCATTTTTATCATTAATATACACTTCATGAATTCCTGAAGGAACATTATCAAAAAAGTTAGAATCTTGAAAAGGACCGTTAGGTAAGTCTAAACTGTATTCATAATCACCCTTTCCATTAGCATCAACCGTTACCGTATTATTGTCGGCTAGATCTACTATATCGACGCTTGCTATCGTAGCAATATCTGAAGCGGTTACTTTTATAGTTCTTGTTCTTTCACATCCTAATAATGTTGCCACTTCTACACTATAGTCACCTTCTGTATTTACATCAAGAGTTGGACCAGTTTCGTTAGTAATGATATTGTAATCTTTGTACCAAGTATAGGTATAATCAGCAGGATTAGTCCCATTGGGTAAACCAGTATTTAGTTGAACAAAGAATGTTGGTAAATTAGAACATACTAATTCGTTATCTCCTCCATTGGTGTTTAATTGAATTGGAGGCAATGGATTAACTATAAACGGAATCGTTAAGATTGCTTTACAAGTTGGATTTATTGTATTTTCAACTTCAACTGTTATGTTTTGAGTAAGCGTTACAAATGGATTTGGAAGCGGACTTGTTAAAGGATTTCCATCTTTATCAAAATAATTTACCTTCATGCCTGTTTGACCACCTAAAATACTATTTTGAAAGGTAGTTGTATCAAATGAATATTGTCCGTCTTGTAAAAGAGGATCTACTTCGTCATCACATACTGTAGTTAAATTTGTAGGTATAGAGAACGCCTCTGGTAAATCATCAACAATAAATGCAATGGTAACTTCTTCACTACAAGCCAGTGTTGAATTATTTGTAACTACAGCTTTTATGTTTTGAGTTGTAGTGGTGAATGAAGCAGGAAAAGGACTTGAAAGGGCATTGTTGTTCTCGTCAAAGTAGGTAACGTTTACATTAGTTTGTCCATTGAGTACTGTTGCATGTAATGCTGATGTATCAAAAGTAAAAATACCATCTTGATTGTCATCACATTGTCTTGCAATGGTCACTGGATTTGCAAACGGAATTTGTTCAACAACCAGCTTTACAAAAGGTCCTAGACCAAAACAAGCATTTGTAACATCACTATCTACGCGACCCCAAATATCTTGTGTTCCAGGATAACCAATGTTTCTATAGTTTGTAATATCAGATATTTTATTGGTTTCGGCTAGCGCATCTGCTTGGTTTCTATAAAAAGATACCGTGTAATTTCCTGCTGGTAGTAATGTTTTTATAGCCGTTTCTGTTGCACTGAAATCAAAGGTACTTATGCCATCTCTTTTATTGTTATTAGCGTTGTCAAGTCCATTTAGATCTCTTAAATCATCACAGGCTGTATACACATTATTAAAAGTTGATGGAATTTGAGTAGCCAATACTTGAAGTGTAATTTCTGCAGTTCTAAAACAGTTATTATTGTTAGTTACTCTTGTCCATACGCGGGTTACTCCTGGTGTGGCGTTAGTATAAGCTAACGGATTTGTAATTTGTTGTGCAGCATTTGCAGTATTTGCTGCAGCAAGAGTTGTATAATAGGTAAAGGTTTCGGCACTCGCATTACTTGATATTTCATTATTTTTAACCATAAGATTAAAAGTAGTGATTGCATCTAAGTCGTTGTCACACTGAACAATGGTTACATTGTTAATGGTAGGTAAGTCATATACTGTCAAGTTAATTTTATCTGAAATTAAACCACATGAATTTCCTATTTTGTTTAAAATTACTCTGTACTGATAGCCGTTCATTGATTTTGTTACACTTGAAATAAGAAGTGTTTTTGTAGCTGTGCCCGAGTATGTGGAATTATTTGTTACTGTATTCCAATTAATACCATCAGTGGATAGTTCCCATTGATAGGTGTTACCTCCATTATCATCAAGTGTTATTGTGGCATTTTGTAATTCACATGTAGGTAAAACATTAGGTTGTGTGGTAATTACTATTGGTGCGGCTGTTGAATAATTACTATTTGGGGTTGTATAACCTACAGCACTTGTTACTTTACCTTTAGAATCAACTGTGACAGGATTATTACCAAGAATACCGTCAGTATTTGGATCTAAAAAACCTGCTTCAACAACATCAAAACACAAATCTCCATCACTATCTAAGTCTCTGTAGTTTTTTATTCCATCAGTATCAAGATCATTTCCAGTTTCTACACTATCTTGAATTCCGTCATTATCACTGTCTAAATCTAGATAATCAGGTACGCTGTCAGAATCTGAATCTTGAGGTGTAAAACCTGGTTCAAAAGCATTGTCAAGACCGTTTTTATTAGCATCAATGTTAGATAGATTTTGTGCTGCATTGACTTGTGCTTCTATGGTATCAAAAATTCCATCAGCATCACTATCTAAATCTTCCTGATCAGGAAATCCGTCTCCGTCATAATCTCTCGGAATGCAAACGGCTTCAAATTTGAAAGTTCCTTTATTTAAATCGGTATCGGAAAGATTTTTATGTTTAATGCTTAAAGAACTTGTTAAGTAGGATACAAATTTAAAAGTACCTGTACCAGCAGCTAAAGGAATAGCACTATTTAACCTAAATCGAATTTCGAAAGAGGTGAATTGGGTTACCCCACTTTCATAAATACCATCATAATTAGTATCAATTACAAGTTGATCATTAGGGTTTAATACTGTTATAGTTTTGTTTACATCAGAATTGATGATGTATTCCGCATCGGCGTTAAGTAAATCGCTACTATTTGCAGCATTTACATAACTCATTTGTACGGTGATAGGTTTAGTAAAATTCATTTGGTATGCCACAAAATTCTCTTTTCCCGCTGCAACATCGGTAGTAAAAACACCATCATTATTACCAGTAAAAGGTGTTGGACGTGAGGTGGTAGATGTTGATACTGTTCCAGTAAAAGAGTTAGAGTAGGTGTCTTGGGTTATTACTCCAACAGCTGTATTAGAAATATCAATGCCTTTATTACCAAACGATTCGGTGCAATTGAGGATCCCGTCATTATCATTGTCAATGTCAATATTGTCATTTACATCATCATTGTCTCTGTCTGTTTCACAAGTGCTTACAGGTATTAAATCAGAAAAAACAGGCGGAGTTATACAACCTGTGATAGTTCCTTTTACTTGGTAATAACCAGGTTGTGTTGGGGTATATGAGTTGCTATTAGAATTTGGAATTGATACATTATTATAAAACCATTCAAATGAATCATACGATGAAATAGAACTTACTTTTAATACCACATTTGGTATACAATTTGAGGTTGCAACAGATAATACATCACTTACAACTTCAGGTTTTGTATCAAATCCAGAATAATATCCGCCATAAGTAGCGGCACTATTTGATCCAAAATAAGACACATATACTTGCTTAGTTGAAAATACACTGATGTTTCCAGATAAGCCGCTTAATGTATAGGTTTCAAAGGCAGGGTTACCAATAACATCCTTGGGCGCAATTCCTATAGGCTGTTTGGTTCCATTAATTTCTACTTCTACAGTAGCTCCTTTTTCGGTGACTATATTTAGTCCACTATTGGATAAAAATGTTCGGCTACCTATTTGTTCTATTTGTGGAATATTATCGACAACATTAGGTGTTGAGCAATTTAATGGCGGTACAAAAAACATTTCTTGATTAGCTTGGCTTGAACTACCTACACTTTGATAAGCAAAAACATTTTTTGATGTTTTCACATACATGCTGCCATTTGCTGAAAATTGAGAACCATTTAAAATATAATATTGACCTGCATTTAATGGTGTTGGATTTACAGGAGTTGTGCTTCCGTTTATATAAATATTGGTGTTGTTTTCATGTATTACAAGTAAAGGACGTTCTGTGATGTCTAGTCCTACACCTCGAACAAATATGTATTCGTTACCAACTTTTGTAGCAGGGACAATTTGGTCAAAACCTAAATCTAAATTTCCATTAAAATCTCCATTGGTACCGCCATAAGAGCCACAATTTACGGCAATGGGCTTTTTAGATTCGACCAATACACCTATCAATCCATCTTTATTTGCAGTGCTAACATCTTCGGTAGCTATTACATAACTTTGTCCTCTGTTTAGTGTAACACTAATAGGATTACTTCCCGCTGCTTCATTCCCCATAAGTGTAACACCAGCTTTTATATCACTAAAGTTAACAACGGTATTATTTTCTGTAGCCAAAACAGATATGAAAGTATATCTAAAATTTCCATTTCCTGTAGTTGCAGTATTTACATAAGCGCCTACTCTAAATTCATAACCAATAGCTGAGATACCTTTTGATACTAAAGACCCTGCTTGATTGTAATTTCCAGCAAGAACCCTTGCAGCTACATAAATTAAATTTTCTGCTTCAATAATATATCCTTTATTTGCTAAAGGAACGTTTAAAAGGCTAGGGTCAACATGCAACTGTGTATTTGTTCCAAAGCCAACATTGTAAATATAAGGAGTGTTTTTTGATACTTGAACTGTAGTTATACCTACGCCTAGAGCATTTATCTTCACTTTTACTGGAGTTACACTTGGAGTTGAGAGATACAAGTATTGATCTTGAGCCGAAACTTGGTCGGAGCCAGATAATGGTGGTATGTAGTGCGTTTTACTAAATTGTGCAAAACAACTAATTGAAAGTAGAATCGTTAGTAGTAGTAAAGTTTTTTTCATGCGCTAAAAATAGGAAAATTTAAATTATCTTTTAAAAGTAAATTGATCTTCGACTTTCAAATAATTGGAGTTGATTTAATAAATTTTGTATAGGGAAAAAATCAAACCCTAATGGTAGGTTTGCAATTAAAATATAAGTTCCAGATATCCCTTAGATCGATATTGTGAATTTAATATAAATTGAGGTCATCTTTTTTTAAACAAAAAATACTAAAGCATTCATACTATTACAAGTAATAGATAAGATTACTTCATATGTTAGAAAAATACTTGTAAATTACTCAAAATAAGAATGTTTTTTTCGCAAAACCGAAAAAGTATCTATTCTCGTTAAAGCTATTTTAGAAGTATATTTCCAAAATTATCTGTACTCTTTGCGAGGCTGTAGAGTATAGTTGTCCATAGTTATCGCTTTAGAACAATTTTAAAAATTAGCAACAATAAAGTAAATCAATACTGAATTTAAACCATTCGTCTTAAATTATAGTTTCTATAAATCCCTGTTTTTTAAAATTTTATAAGAAAAATATATAAAAATAACGGTCCAGCACAATACAATTGCAAGTGAGAAAAGGGAAACTCCATAGTCCTTGCTATTCTCTAAACCAATTTGAGTACCAATATTTTTTACAACTGATAAACGTGAAAAAGGCTCAATGATAAGATTAGACATGGATTGTAGTGGTAAAAACTGGGTAATACTGGCTGCAGTAGTACCCTCTGGAAAAACTTTGAATGTTAAAATACCACTTATAATTCCTTCTATAATATTCCAAACCAACAAGAAACCTAAAGCAAATGCAGATCTCTTGATCAAAATTCCAAGAAATAAACAGAAAGAGAAAAAGCCAATTAGTTTTACAAAATAAGCCAATAGATAATCTAAATCTGCAAAAACAATATCAATTTCAGTAAAGGATGAAAAACTAAATCCAAGTATTAAGGTCAAAATAAAAAGGAACACCGTTGATACCGTAGCAAAAAGAAATACTGTCAAAAATTTTGATTGAATGAATTCTTTTTTGCTCATTCCGTCAATCAAGTTTTGTTTTAAGGTACCATAACTGTACTCATTGGCCATCATTGAAACAATTACAATTGCTAAAAAGAATTTCAAAATGGATGCAATGTAGGTATTGAAGTGCCATATGTATGGGAAATTGAAAATGCCCATTTCGGCTAAATGAAATTTGAATGGACCTAAATCAAACTTGATTGATGCTATTAATGCAATGAACGTAAGTAAAATGAAGTAGGCTAGTGTTAAAACCCGACTCGCTCTATTTTTCCAGATTTTATGTAACTCTATCGTAAGAAGTCTTTTCATAAGGTATAATTTTATCTTTGGCTAATTAGCCAAAATTTTAAAAGGTTGTGTTTAGTCAGTAAAATGAAATTGAGATAGACTTATTTATTTGTCAGTTCTAAGAACTGCTCTTCAAGACTATTTCTACGTTTTACAAGATGATTCAGGATAATATTCTTACTAAATAAAAATTGATTGAGGTCTTTTGCTTCGAGTTCTTTTTGTAGATAAACAATTACTTTGTCATTTGTTTTCACTACGTTTTTTACTGCAGGGTGCGTTGCTACAAGTTCAGCAAGTTGTTGCATATTATCAGCTTGTAATTCAAAGAAACCTTCGTTAGAAGACATACCATCAACTAATCCGGTGTATAATATTTTTCCTTTTTGTAATACTAAAACATGCGTACACACTTTTTCAACTTCGTCTAGTAAATGAGAAGCAAGGAGTATTGTAGTTCCTTGTGCGGCAATGATTTTAATAATATCTCTAATTTGATGTATTCCTTGAGGGTCTAATCCGTTTGTAGGTTCATCAAGTATTAAAATTTCAGGATCGTTCAATAATGCCGATGCTATAGCCAAACGCTGTTTCATACCTAGTGAAAAGGTTCTAAACTTACTGTTTTGTCTATCTGTTAACCCTACTAATTCTAGTTTTTCACTTACTTTGGCATAATTAATACCTTTTATTTGACACACTAGCTCCAAATTTTCCTTGGCAGTCATGTATGGGTAAAAATTAGGTCTTTCAATAATAGCACCTACTTTTTTTAGTGCATCGTGAGTTTGTATCGTACCGCCAAACCAGCTGTAAGAGCCAGAAGTTTTGTTAACAACATTAAGTACAATACCTAACGTTGTTGATTTTCCGCTACCATTTGGTCCTAGAATTCCGTAAACGTTGCCTTTTTGAATATCAAATGATACATCTTTCAAGGCTTGTACTGCGCCGTAACGCTTATTAAGATTTTGTATGGTTAAAATGGTTTCCAAGTGTCAAGTTTTTTTTGGTTTAACTATATGACGTTGGAGAAAAGATTTTGTTACTACTTTTTAGGTTTACTTTGAAATAGCTATAAAATGTTTGATTCCTTCAAGTTTTTCAATGCTTATAGGTTTTTCTATATAATTTTTAACATTAGCGTATTTTTTTGCTTTTTCAATATCGGAAAATTCAATAGAGGAGGTCATTATGAAAACAAAAATATCTTTTTGTATGTTTAATTGTTTTAGTGCGTCTAGAAATTCCCATCCGTTCATTAACGGCATATTTATATCTAGTAATATACAATCAGGAAGATCATGATGGTTTGTGGCATTTTTTTGTAATAATTCAAGAGCAATTTTAGCATTCGAAAAGGATTCTAATGAACTGCTAAAACTTATCCGGTTAGCAAGCATTGTGGTCAGCCGGAGTGTTAATGAGTCATCATCAATAAGGTAAGTTAATTCATTGCTCATAACTGTATCAGTTTAAATTTAGACCCTAAGCATTTGGTTGATTGGAAATTAAGATAGTAAAACAGAGGCTCAGTTTTTTATTTTGGTGATACATTTCTAAAAGTATATTTAATTTAACTTAAGCACTTGTTTCACCTAAAATTTACGACCATTTTTATATGAATTTTCAACAATATCAAATATAAAGTTTAAATTCTCAATTCCTACTTTTTAAAACTTATAATTTGTAATTAATTTCCGTTTATGATAATGTTGAAATTTTAGTTTATTATTTAAAAAATAGTTTCATATTTTTCAAATCAGTGCACTACTTTTAAGAATATTTTGGTCTTTAAATACAAGGTATTAGGCAAGAATTAAGTTCTTCAGATACATTTTTATTGTATTTTTGAATAAAAAAGACTCATGAGTGATCCTATTATGGTTTTTAAAAAACCGTCTTATCCAATAAATAATTCTTTACAAGAATATTTAGAACGATTTGATAGGGTTTCAAAAGTAACTGTGTTTTATGATGATTTATTACGTTTTACAGGCTCTGTGACCGTATATGATAAAAATGACCAAGATACTTTGTGGATAAGAGTGTATTATAATGAGTTTGAACGTGAGGAAATTGACTTAAATTTAAAAAAGATATATTCCTTACTGCACTCTGATGGAAATTTAGGAATACTCAAATTTTTGAATATCGACTCTATTGATTATTGCACTTTTGGAAATTCTAAACCATTTCGAATCAAAGTTAGAAACATATTAAATGATAATTACACTCATTTTTATGTAAAAAAAGCGGATGCTTCCCGAGTTTATGGGTTAGAATTAGAACATATTCTTTCACCTGATAAAATCAATTTCTTGGTGTATAATGATACTCTTATTGAGGAACACATTATGGGAATCCCGGGAGATATTTTTATAAAAACTTTGCTAGCTGATTGTACCGAAACGGAAAAGGCTCAAATAGCAAAAGAGTTTGTAAAGTTTAATGAACGATGCATGATAAGATTGTTGGGGGATATGCGTGCCTATAATTATGTCATTGTTCCCATACATGATTTTGATCACGTAGTTTATAAAATACGGGCTATAGATTTTGATCAGCAGTGTTTTGAGGGGAATTTTAAAGTGTACAGACCTCAATTTTTTAAAGAAAATTACCCCATGGTTAAACTGGTTAAAGAAAAGCTTCAAACCAGCTCCATTGAGCAGTACAAAGATGAAGAACGCGCAGTTCTTGCCAAAAGAATTTTATCCTCAGAAAACAGAATTAACAGATTACTCGAAATAATGAGTGCGGATACGCTTTCCACCGAAATGCATTTGGAACAATTAAAAATGGAGTTGTACCGGTATACAAAAGATCTCAATTTTAAAAAAGCAAAATCAATGGGAAGTATTATGGTTGCCGCTTTTGAGTTTATCACAAGGAATTATAAAAACAGTACGGTTTTAAAAAAGTAATTGTTAAGTAGAGCGTATTGGTTATATTTGAATTGATTTTTATGGATTATCAAATTTATATATAATGAGAAAATATATTTTTATCACTCTTTTATTGGCTTCTTGTGAGCAACCATCAACTTCTATTACAGAATTGTATTCTTTACCAAAGAAACTCAAAGAAGTTTCAGGGATCATTTATACGCCAGAAGATCAGTCCGTATGGGCAATTGAGGATAGCGGAAATGCTAGCGAATTATATAAAATTAATTCTACAGGTAAAATCACAAAAACAATATCTATAACTGATGCTCAAAACACAGATTGGGAAGATGTTACTATGGATAAAAACGGAAATTTATATCTCGGTGATTTTGGTAATAATGACAATGAACGCAAGGATTTATGCATATATAAAGTAGACAAAAATTCTTTATTGAATGCTACTGCAGCACCCGTTTCAAAAATATCATTTTCATATCCTGAACAAAAGCAATTTCCTCCCAATAAAAAAGAGTTGTTGTATGATGTTGAAGGTTTTTTTGAGATGAATAACTATTTTTATTTGTTTACCAAAAACAGAAGCAAAGGATTTGATGGTACGTCATTAATTTATAAGATACCGAATCAAGCCGGAAATCATACTGCTATTTTGTTGGGTAGTTTTAAAACCTGTGACACCTATAAATCATGTGCCATTACGAGTGCAATTCTTAGCCCTGACCAATCGGAAGTTGCATTGCTTACGCATGATAAAATTATTCTTTTCGAAAACTTTAAAGGCGATGATTTCTTGAGCGGTACCCAAACAGTTCTAGAATTAAACCATTTTTCTCAAAAAGAAGCAGCCACATTTATAGACAATGACAAAATACTACTTGCAGATGAAAAATATGGCAGTGATGGCGGTAAGGTTTATAAAACTACTTTAACACAACTAAAAACCAAATCCTAAACCAAATGCAATACGAGCTTCCTCACTTGCACTTTTAAAATATGTGATGCGAGCTGTAAGTGCATTGAGACCGTTAAGCCAAATCCCTCCGCCAATGGATTGATTCCATTTTTCAGATTTTTCTCCTTTTAGCCAAACGCGCCCGTAGTCATAACCACCTAAAATACCAAAAGTCATTGGGATAACGCTTCTTTTTATTTTACCAAGATTCAAACGGATATCACTACTGTGATAAAAAGATTGATTCCCCAAGAAACGTTCATTTCTAAAACCTCTTAAATCATAATCACCACCTAGAGTTGCGCCTTGATAAAATTCGAAATTATTATTAAGTACTGCTTTTCCTTTCAGGATTGTGGCAACAACTAGTTTTCCTTTAGCATCTATTTTATGGTTAAAGTTTATTTTGCTTTCTAAAGTAGGGAAATTTCTTTTTAAATCTTCTAGATTCATTTTCCAACTTCCGGTAAAACTAATTCCCATTCCCATGGATGGAAATGCTGGGATGTCATAGTTTTCATAACTGTATTTCACACTTGCACCAGCAAAATGCTGATTTTCAAAAACTTTAGTATTTACTTCGAGAGAGGTATCTACAAACCTATTAGTAGTTTCCTCTACTGTAATTCTTTCGTAACTAGATTGTATCTGAAACTTGCTACCGTTAAGACCAATTTTATTAATGGATGGCATCACTTTTATCATTCGAATTCGAACACGGTTGTAATCCATGTCAAATAACTCCGAATCGTTTTTGGTTTCATTGCCATACCCAAAATAATTGATGGTAAAGTTAGGGCTTGTAAAACGGGCTTCAAGATCAGCATCCCATTTGCCAAAGAGTTTTGGGAATTTTCCATTGTAAATAGCCTCATACCCACTTGTTGCAAAATAATAATTGGTTTTTAAAGAATGTTTATGAGTAAAAGGATTTTGCTTGTAATCATTTACAATGTAGCCTGCTACTATTCCTATTTTTATACCATCATCGGGGTTAAACCCAATGTTGGGTAAGCCAGTAAAATAATTGTATTTTGGTTTTTTATAATCGTAAAAGCTATTGTCGTAATCGTCCATCAACCTTAACTTTGTTTTTGAGTCAAGAGTGTACGTATTGGTACGGGATTTAAAATCATGAATTTTTACTTGTTTGCCGTTTTCAATAGTGTACAAGTCTTCATTTTGACCGCCTATCAATCTTATTTTAATTCCTGAATTTGATGTTCCTTTTACTATGAATTCATCGTCATCATCTAATCCATAAATCCATATTTTTTTGGTTTTATTGGCAGTAAAATTTCTGGAATACTGCAGTTCTTCCCCCGTTTTCTTTACTCGAAATACTTGAATAGTTACTTTGTTTTTTTCTTCATTTAGTACCACAAATTTGTCTTTTTTATCAGTACCTACAAGCATTACAGTGTGTTGCAGTACATCATAATAAGTTGAAGCAGCAATAGTAAGTTCTTTTTTTCTTGCTTTCAATTTTTGTTGTATGTCTGTAATTGTAAAGTCTATAACTTCTTTTGGTAGTACTTTAAAAGCATCATCAATAGCACTATCTGTCAAGTTTTCTTGAATGTATTTAGCTTGTTTTACCCATTCATCTTTTGTAGTTTTTTTTAAGAAGGCCAAATCCAGTGGATAAGCCTCTCTATTCATTAGTTTTACATTTTTTAAATTATCTTTAAACGACTGCATGTGTCTTAGTTGTACGTTTTTCATTAACACATAAACCAATGCACCATCATATTTACTGAATGCCTGATCTCTATCACGGGGAATAGGTTTGTAAATAACTGTATCATTTTCGTGATATTCGCCCCAGCGCCATTGATCTTCATGCCTATCCCAATCACCTATTAGCATATCAAATAATCTAGCTTTGATGTATTCACTTTCATCTACCGCATATTTTTCATCCTTGCGCATGTTTTTTAAAACATCCTCTGTGCTGACTATTGCTAGTGGTGTTCCAAAACTAGAGTTAGCAATTTGATTTGTAGTTGCTCGTTCTTCAACCATATATAGTTCATTGCCATAAGTACTATTAAAATTTTGAAGCGCTGCGTGTTTGGGTATGTAATATAAAACGGGATTAGTATGTGCAACACCTATTTTTGAGGCCAAGTTACCAACAGCCAAAGGGGTATACGGATGTGCTGTGGTGTAAAAATCAGCCAATAAATTTTCGGCGTAAGTGTCTTCAAATTCATCTTGAATGAATTGTTTTTTGAATGCTACCGCTTGTAAAAATCGAGTAGGACTCTTTTTTAAACTGCGCATCACATACTCTTTTCCATTAGAATCAAAAAGTTGAAGGGAATTAGATTGGTGTCCACCTCCAGCACGTTTGGGTTGTAATCCTCCTAAAAGTGTATCTATAGTTGCTACAGGAACGTTGATGAGTTTACTATAATAATTGCGGTAGTGATTACCGAAAAAGAACTTATAAAACCCAGATTTTTTTGTTTGCTCAGGACTGTAAATGCTTGTATTTATAGTTTTTGGAAACGATTTTGAAAATACACTGGTGTCAAAATCTTTTTTTTCTTGTAACACTATTTTTTCATGAATGAGGGACTCTTTCTCTTTTCCAAAGTACATCACTTTTGAAAGCCCATTTTCAAAAACAATTAACTTTGCAAATCCATTTTTACCATACGAAAAATCTCCTTCTAAAATTGCCCTTGCTGCCTCAGATTTAGATCCTGCACCGCTAATAATTTGTTTGATATTATCTCTTTCTATATATTGTAAATTGTGATCATGACCAGAAACTACTATTAAATTTTCATGGTTTTGAAGCAATGTTTTAACGCGTTTGATAAACAGATCATATTGCTTGTTTTGAATGTCTTGCGGACTTATGCCAGATGTTTTTCGAACTAAATTGATGAGTGATCCTAGTACTGGTAATGGAATTTTTTGCTCTAATGGGAAAAGTTGTTTTTCTAATGAAAATTGCCCACCATGAGAACCATTACTCATCAATGGATGGTGCATAGCTATGATTACCGTTTTATCCTGATTTTTTGACAATACATTTTCAAGTTCAACAAAAAAAGCTTCCCTTGTCTTAATGCTACAGTCATCATTTATAGTGGGGCTTTTGTCCCAGTTTTCTAGAAACCATTGGCTGTCAATTGCAATCAAACTGAGGTTTTTATTGATTTCTAGTTCATCAATACCACAACCATTACTAGGCATAAATGACTTTTTTTCTTTCAAATAATTCGTAACAAATTTACCTTGACGCTCTAACCCTTTTAAGCCACTGTACCAGTCATGATTTCCCGGTATAAAAATGGTTTTTCCTTTAAAATTTTGAGATAATTTTAGTTGATTTAGTAGTTTCTCTTCGGCAATTAATCGTTCATTTGCCGGATTGGTGTCTGGTAAACCTTTTGGGTAAATATTATCACCTAAATATAGTAATGTGCTGTTTGTATTTTCTTTTTTTAATTGCTCTTCAAGGAGGTTTAATGTTTCTTTCGCTTTTGGTTCATTAGCGTTTCCTGCATCTCCAATTAAATAAAAAGTATGTGCAATTTTTAAGCTATCTGTTGCGTTTTGACTTAGGTTTTTTGCATTTTTCCCATATTGTGCATGATGCGTTGCACAGGACGTGAAAAGAGTAAAAACAAACAGAATTGAAATTCCAGTTATATAAAAAGGATTAGAAGATTTATCCGAAAATAATTTCATAATTTAGTAGTGTAAAAATATGTCCATGAATTTAATAGAACAAGCCAAGGATTACGTTGAAAAACTCTTCAAAGATAAACTTTCTAACTCATTTACCTATCATAATATACAGCATACTATTCAGGTTGTTGAAGCCATTTCATTACTTGCTAAAATGGAAAATGTAAGTGTAAAGGATTCTGAAACTTTACAAATTGCGGCTTGGTTTCATGATACGGGATATACAAATTGTTATGATCATCATGAAGCAGTTAGTGTATCTCTGATGCGTGATTTTCTATCAGATAAGGTAAAGTCATCTGAGTTTATAGATCAGGTAGCCTCGCTGATAATGTCAACTAAATTTGGATATGAACCTCAAACACTCTTAGAAAAAATCATGAAGGATGGTGATTGTTTTCATCTTTCGGCACCTAATTATGCTACTACATGTAATGATTTGCGAGAAGAATGGGCATGTTTGGATCAAAAAAAATTCTCAGATAAAGATTGGATTCTCGAAAATATTGATTTCCTTACTAATACTCATCGTTATTACACGGATTATGCCCTCGAACAATGGCAACCTCTAAAAGAAAAAAATATTAAAAAACTTCAAAAGAAAATTAAAAAAATGGGATTGACCAAGGGTAAAGATCTAGAATTTGTTCCAACTAAAAAGGAAAAAGAAGATAAACCAGATCGTGCTGTTGACACACTTTTTAGGGTTACTCTTAATAATCATACTACTTTAAGCGGTATTGCTGATAGCAAAGCCAATATATTATTATCTGTAAATGCAATTATTATATCTATTGCGTTATCCATTTTAATTCCTAAACTAGATAGCCCTAAAAATGTACATCTCATGATACCTACTTTTATCATGCTTATGTCAAGTGTAACAACTATAATTTTTGCAATTCTATCCACTCGACCAAAAGTAACTAAAGGGATATTTACCAGACAAGATATTGAAAATCAAAAAGTAAATTTATTGTTTTTTGGTAATTTTTATAAAATGCCTTTGGAGGAATACCAATGGGCTATGAATGAAATGATGAAAGACAAAGAGTATTTGTACAATTCTATGATTAAAGATTTATATTATCTAGGTGTGGTACTCGAAAAAAAATACCGATTGTTGCGATTGACTTATAATTTTTTCATGATTGGAATAATAATTTCTGTAATTGCATTTGTAATTGCTTTCAGAATGGGGTAACATTAATTCCCTTTATCTAAATTATTTTCATAAAAGTCATAACTAGAATTAACTTGAGTTTGGCTCGTATTACTTACTTTAACACGTATTGCTCTCAATCCAGATACACCCTGTAGCTCTTCAACTTCAAATTGTTCGATGCCGGGTTCAAGTATTTTTTTGAATTGCAGAAACTTAATGTAGTTGAGATATTCTGTTTCTTCGTTATTGTGTGAGTATACAATAGTTATTTTCTCTTTTTCGGTAATTCGTTCAGAGGTTCCTTTTATATGCGCTTTATCAATTCGTTTTTTAACTACTTCATATCGGGCATTATAGGTGCCGTCTACATCAAAACGTTTTTCGTCCATTCTAAACCGTATAGAAATAGGAGAGCTAAAAACTAGAATTAGCGATGTTACATCTAGTTCATAAGGCAGTGAATATTTCAATTGATGGTGCTCTTTTTCCATTTCACATAAAGTTTGCAATTGCCACAACCTTAAATTGTGCAAATACAAAGTATCGAAAGTTTTGTTTGGTGCAATGGTAGCGCCTATGTATAAGTTGTGTTCTACGCCATCCGTTTTAAAACGCTCGTAATAATGCGGATAGATTTCTTGCGCTTCAGTTTGTTTTTTGTCAAGGATTGAAGCTAGTTTTTTATTGATAATGGATATTGCATGATCAAATTTTTTCCTAGCATGATAAAACATTCCTGTTTTAGGATCTAGGCTATTAAAATATTTATTTTCTAAAGTGTTGCCATCATTAGCTTGTATAGTATTCTTTAAAATAGGATGAATTTCATTTTCTATATACAGTTGTATTTGTTGTTCTGTATCAGCTTTTAGCGGAGCATCTAGTTGCGTTAATAATGTTTGTAATTCAAAAGTGCGCTGCTCAGACAATACTAAATTGGTGTTGAATCGTTGATTTTCAAAAATTTGAATCAACGCGTTCAATTGATTTTTTAAATCCTCTATTACAGTTTCATTTCTATGATTAGAGGATCCTTTGATGTCAATTTGTCCATACAAAGGATAGACTTCTTTAAAAATAATTTCTTTAAAATTGTAGTCTTTAGTTTGAGTTTTAAAATAAGTAACCGCTTCTTTTTTGAATTTCCAGTACACACTTGGGTGAATGGCAGTGTATTCCCGCTGAATTATGGCTTCAATTTGATTTTGCATGTCATTATTATACCGTTCCAAGGTATCAACAACATAAGGTAAAATCATATTTAAATTATTGACATTAATGCTGTTTAACGCTCTAGATTTGCTAGAAACAAGCTCAATAATACCTAATAATTTACCATTTTTTATTACTGGTGCTAGTATGCAACTTTTGATTTCTAGTGATAATAAATAGTTTCCTAGTTTTTCATTGTTTAAATTCTGAGCAAATTCTTCAACATTTGAAATGATAAAAGGTTTGTTTTGATTTAGAATACTCTCTAATGAACATCCAAATAGGGAATTATTACAATCCACCTCTGGTAAATCTTGGAGTACGAAACTTCCCGTGACATCATAAGGGGGTTTGACAAATTTTTGCTCCTCTTCGTCAAACATTATAAATCCAACTTTTAAGTCTGAGATTTTAAAAATTGAACGAAAGATACCTTCAAAATCTCCTGGATCTTCATTTGGTTCTGTTTTGGTTTTTAAAAGATTACTCTTTAAGTTTGATACCGCATTTTCAATTGTAGCATCAAACAAGGATACAATTCCAAAACCTTTCAGGATCCAACTTTCTTTAGGGAATTTTTGTTTCCATAATGCAATGTCATTAAAGTTATCCATTAACAAATCTATTTCGTTAGTAGTTAATGGGATAACATCTGCAGTTGGAATGATTTCCATAAAATCAGCATTGTACAAAATTCGATAATGCTTCATAATCCCATTTTTATCTGGAATATCATAAAACAAAGGCTTGTTGTATTCAAAATTTTGTTTGTAAAACGAATTTAAAATTAAAATACAACTCATGACATAAAATTGATCTTCATCAAAATCTCTAATGGTCATGTCAAAGGGTGTTCCTGCATTTTCTATTATTTTTTGAAAACGCTTAGAATAATTAAAAGTGAAATTTTGAAACGGAATAGTTACAGCTTTGATTTCATTTTGAGTCAATACCGTAGGAAATAAATCTGCGAGTATGTTTTCTAATAATTCTTTATTTTTAAAAATCATTTCAAAATCCTCAATCCCTGTTTTAAACTCAGGAAATGGTGCCATTTCTTTTAGCAATGCCTTGGCGTAATTAGCTCTATAATCTATAGGGCTATTAGCAATTTCCTCCAGCCCATCAATGAGTTTATGAAACGAAATAAGAGTTTTGAAAGGACTTTCTTTGAAAAAAAATTGTGGCATTTAGAACTGATTTTTGAATCTGTAAATTTAGGAATAAAGTAAGTTTCAAAGACTCGTTTTTTTCTTTTATTTCACAAATCAAAAGGCCCACTATTACGGTTGTAATGGCGGACCTTTTGATAAAATCTTACTAATAAATTAATGCTATTAACTTTTCTCCTCTTTGTTAAAGTATACTAAGTAGTAGTACATTTGTTTTTCTTCATCCCATCCTTTTTCTACAAATTTCTCTGCACTTTCGGGATTAATAAAGTCCATTTTGATTTGGATATGAGTATCTAAATTGATGACATTTTTTATAGATTTTCGTGCATCAGACACTGCTGCATTGGCAATAGGGAAGGAGGTAACATCCTCTATACTGTATTTTTCTCCCTTATCGCTTTTATAGTTTTTGAATTCAGGTATCAAATCTGGATTGTCTAAAACTTCATTCAAAAAGTTAGTCTCTTCAAACTGATCGTTTTTTGCAAAATAATTCACAGATCGGTTCATGAACATCACTTCTTCCTTTTTATCCTCAGCCGGAAAAACAACATCTTTAGCAAAATTTTGACAAAACTTCAAATATTTTTTAGTGATAAAGTTCTCGTCCTCAAAAGCATCTACTGATAAAAAATGCTCTAACCAGTATCTTGCATCGTAACGATTGCTGTCTACTGTAAGAATTTTATAACCTTCTTCTTTTTTGTGATTAAAAATAAGACAACCTTTGTCCAATTTGTTTAAGCTCACTCCTTGTTGTAAAATCATTTCCAATTGAGAAGCTTTCTCTTCAAATTGTAAAAAATCAGCTTGAATTTCACTCTTGAAAATTCCGATAGCATCCACAACATTGTTATCTATGTTGAGGTTCGTCAAGTACGTTACATACACTTCCCCATTTTTAATATGAGGGTGATTAGACTGCTCAAACAAATGCGTGGTGATTTTTTTTGAAACCTCGTGTACACTGTTCGGATTGTCAAAAACTTCAGTGGCATATTTAAACATGTCGTTGTAGTCTAAGTCAATCTCATGAGCAAATTGATAATAATTTTCTTCTTTTTCTCGAAAAGGTTTGAAGAAAAATTCTTTCATCAAAGGCACAATTTCATCATTAAGATTAAAGGGCTGCTCTGATAAAAAAATAGCTTCGTTTCTGCTTTTATTTCCCACTCTATGAATGGATAAATTTTCGATGTGTGTGTTATATAGGTTGATCATTTTTTTTGAGGTGCTAAGTGAAAAGTTGCTGAGTTACTGAGGTTTTAATCTCTTTCTTTTATTTTATTGATGAACGAAACCAGCATTCGTTCAATTTCTCGACTATCTTCGTACAACGTAGTGAATTCATCTTCGTTTAAATAGTCTATGTTTTTTGCGATTTCTATTTGTGTTTGTAATTCAAATAATGATCCAATTGCAATATTTAAGAAACGTAAATATTCTTTACTACTATCTCTTCCAAACCCTTCGGCAATGTTGCTCGGAATTGGAACTGAGCTTCGTCTTATTTGTGATGTTAATGCAAATATTTCTTCTTTTGGAAATTTCTTGGTTGAATTATAAATTTTAGTTGTTAATGACATTGATTTTTGCCAAATCAGTAGGTTTCTAAAATTGCTCATGGTGTGAAAATAATAAATTAAATTTATGTATGAACTTAGTACCTCAGAACCTTAAATGCTTAGAACCTTACTACAAACTAATTCCAATTCTCTTCAAAACCATAATCTTCAAAACTGTCATCTCCTTCAAACATGTCTAAATCATCCTCATCTAAACCGTCTTCAAATTCATCATTATAATCATCAGCATTATCAGATTCAAAGTTTTTTTCCATTGCTTCATCTGGCATTTCTCCATGAGAGAAAATAGTTTCAGGATATGTATTTCCAACAACTTGATCTTCAATTGCGGCAAGTTCTACAAGGAACGTCCACATGTTAATGAAGTCATATACATAAAGGATTTTTGTATTCACCTTATCTAAAATATCAGATAATTGGTAATCACTCATGATTTTTTGTTCACCGGGAACATCGCCGATATCAAACATCGGAATCTCTTCTTCTTGATTCCACGTTTCATCACACGTATAAAAAGAAGCAACCTCCATCCCGTCAAAACCAAAGGAATTGAAAATAGCATTATGCAAATCTTCTAAAGTATCGTCTTCAAGTATTGCAATGTCTCTAAAAACATCCTCTTCCGCGTCTAGAATTACCCTAAATTTATAAACCATAATCTTTGTTTTTATTGAAAGGTCAAAGGTAAAATTTAATTTCAGTTTTCGATTTTAGTTTTTCGATTTGTTGATAAGATTTTTATTTTGCTTGTTATCTTGGTATCCGAGGCAACTACATTTTTGCTTTTATTTTTTTGGATAAAAACTGCTTTTATCAGTTGTGAAATTGAACTAAATAAGGATTGGTTCCTTTTCAGTTTATGCCATAAAAAAGCCCAATCAGTTGATCAGGCTTTCGGTTTTTTATTTTTTTGAATCGGAACACAAACCAACTATATCATGAAAGATATCGTGGAGCCCCGTTATCGATTTTACAATTTCAGCATCTGTACCTTTATTTGTAACAAGTTGGTGTAAAGATTTACTTTTGGCTTGTAATCGATTTACTAATTCAGTAATGATTTCTGTTCTAAATTCTGCAGGAATATCAGTTTTTTGCACTTTCGTAGCTTTTGCTAATAACTCTGCTGAGCGTGCTTTTATAGGAGCCAATTTCCCCTCCTCGGCAGGATGAAAGGTCTCTGATAATACTCCGTGAAATTCTTTTATGGCAGGCCATTTATCAAAAGTAGATTGTGCTGATACTGAGTTTGCAACAAAAATAAGGGCCAAGACTAGAAATGTTTTAAGGTGTTTCATGATGTTTTTTTTAAATGTATAAACAAATATAGTAAAATTTATTTTGGGTAATTAGCTTTGATACCTTTCACTAAACATTCAATTTCCGAATCACTTTTGCTGGATTTCCCACCGCCAGTGAATTATCTGGAATGTCTTTTGTCACTACAGATCCTGCGCCAATTACTGAACCTTTTCCAATAGTAACTCCGGGACATATCACCGTATTGCCGCCTATCCAGCAATCATCGCCTATCGTTATTGGTAAAGCATTTTCATGTGTTTTTCGCAATTCAGCATCAAGCGGGTGCGTGGCCGTATACACTTGCACATTAGGCGCAAAAAAAACATTCGAACCTATTACAACAGGTGCGCTATCCAGTACCACACAGTTCACGTTAAAGTATACGTTATCACCACACGTTATATTGTATCCATAATCACAATGAAAAGGAGGTTCAATATATAAATTAAAACCCGCATTAGGAATCAATTCCTGAATGATTTCGCGCGCTTTTTTAGTCATCCGATACTCCGTTACGTTCAAGCGGTGCAATAATAACTTCGCACGTCGGCGTTCTTTTATCAACACAGCATCACCAGATAAATAGTATTCGCCAGCAATCATTTTTTCTTTTTCCGTTTTTGGTTCCATCTTATGTTTTTTATTTTGGGCATGCCCGATAGTCTCGTCCCAAAAAACGAGACTATCGGTCGGGCTATTCGCTACAATCTTTTATAGCCCTTTTTGCAACGGGCTATAAAAGGATTTTCACTACTATCCCTCATGCATTTCTACTTGTTGTAGCCTTTTGTTAATTTGTAAAAGTACTCCAAAATTAAAAACAGTACAACTCAGCATCCATTTTCAACAGTTCAGTAAGGTTCTGTTTTCAAACCTTTTTTTCTCAGATACATTTGCTTCATAAAAACCAATAATTATGAAAACTACAGTCACATTGTTATGCTTACTAGTTACAACACTTCTTTTTTCGCAAAGTACAATTTCTGGTAAAGTAGTAGATGAAAAAGGAAAACCCGTTGCAGGGGCGAACATTTTTATAGAAGGAACCTATGATGGCGCCACAAGTAACGAAACAGGTAGTTTTAGTTTTACAACCACAACAACAGGAAATCAAACTTTGGTAGTGAGTTTTTTGATTTATGAAACCTCAAAAACAGTAATTAATGTGGCTGCATTTGTTGATAAAACCATTAAACTAAAAGAAGGTGTGACAGCTCTTGATGCTGTTATTATTACCGCTGGAACATTAGAATCTGGAGACAAAGCAAGAGTTTCGGTGTTAAAACCCTTAGACATTGTTACTACAGCAGGTTCTGCAGGAAATATAATTGCAGCTTTACAAACCTTGCCGGGAACACAAACGGTAGGCGAGGACGGACGATTGTTTGTTCGTGGTGGCGAGGCTAATGAAACCCAAACTTTTGTTGATGGGATTCGGGTAGCGCAACCTTATGGCGCAAGTACTAATAATTTGCCTACTCGTGGCCGATTTTCTCCATTTTTGTTCAACGGAATATCATTTTCAACAGGTGGTTACTCTGCAGAATATGGTGAAGCTTTATCGAGTGTGTTGTTACTTAATACTCAGGACGAGCCGGACCAAAATAAAACAGAAATTAGTTTGATGACTGTAGGATTGGGAATTGGGAATACCCAAAAATGGAAAAAAAGTTCCCTGAGTGTGAATTCAAATTACATTAATTTGGCTCCATACCAAGCTGCGATTCCTCAAAACGTAGATTGGAACAGTCCTTTTCAGTCCCTTTCTGGAGAAACGGTGTATCGTTATAATTTTAACAACGGAATTTTGAAAGTATATGCCGCTTTTGATGCTTCCAAATTTGATGTCAATCAGGAAAATATCAATGCTCCTGAGAAAATTAGAGTGGATTTAAACAACAATAATTTTTATTTCAATACGTCTTACAAAGGAGTTTTTGGGAATAACTGGCAGCTAACTTCTGGGTTGAGTTATGGCTATAGCAATAATAAAATTAATTTGAATATTGATAAAGTGGCAAACGATGAAAATGCGGCCCATTTGAAATTCAAACTAAGAAAAAGTTTTTCAGAAAGGATCAAACTTTCCTTTGGGGCTGATTATTTTATGACGCAGTTCAACGAAGATTTTAGGGATAATTCAGGTTCGGTTTTCACCAATGTATACACTTCTAACATAGCGGCTGTTTTTAGTGAAGTTGATGTTTTATTTTCAAAAAAATGGGCAGCAAAAGTAGGGTTAAGGGCAGCAAATAATGATTTACTAAACGAAACGGCTATTACACCCCGAATTTCATTTGCTTATAAAATGGCCAAAAACAGCCAGTTTTCATTTGCTTATGGCAATTTTACTCAAACTCCAAGCGCAGATTACATCAAATATGCGAGCAACAATCAATTTGAAAGCGAAAAAGCATCGCATTACATCTTAAATTTTCAGTACAACAAAAACGGAAAAACATTTCGTGCCGAAACCTATTACAAAGAGTATAGCAATTTAGTGAAATTTAATACTGAAACACCTTTGTATAATTCGACTTTCAATAATTCAGGTTTAGGATATGCAAAAGGATTGGACTTGTTTTGGAGAGACGGAAAATCAATTAATAACTTAGAATACTGGGTTTCCTATTCGTACATCGATACGGAGAGAGATTATAAAAATTTTAGCGCTCAATTGACCCCAAGTTTTGTTGCTGATCACAGTTTGTCTATTGTTACAAAATATTTCATAACAAACTGGAAATCACAAATAGGATTTACGAATTCTTACAGTTCAGGTCGCCCGTACAACAACCCAAATGAAACAAAATTCATGAATGGAAAAACCAAAGCATACAACAGTTTGAGTTTTAACTGGGCCTATTTATTGAGTCCACAAAAGATTTTGTATTTCTCAGTTTCGAATGTTTTAGCTACTCAAAATGTTTTTGGGTATGAGTACGCCAAGAATCCAAACAGTGCTGGAATTTACAACCGTAGAGAAATTACTCCCACAGCAGATCGTTTTTTCTTTGTCGGTTTCTTTTGGACCATCAGCAACGATAAAAAAGACAATCAATTAAGGAATTTATAAATACAGTCATAATGTCCTAAAGTCAAAGGTCTAAAGTCCTTATAGATACATACGTTTGTTACTTTAAGACTTTCGACTTTAAGACTTTCGACTAAAATTAATACAACTCATCCATTAAAAACTACAGTTCGGTAGGAATCAATTTTTAAGCTGCTAAAAGCAATCTACTTTTGAAATGTAATTAAAACAAAGCGTTTCAAACATCATATCAAATAATCTTAAAATCAAAAAAATTATGAAAGCAACAGTTAACACAAAACCAATTAAAACCTTAAGAATTATGACTAAAATTATCGTTACCATCGTATTGTTTATCAGTTCTTATGTATCGGCTCAAGGCCAATTTGAGCAAGGTATGGGCAAAGCACTTCAATTATGGGGTGAAGGAAAAAGTACCGAAGCATCGGCTTTATTTGAAAGAATTGCTGCCGCCGAAAAATCTAGCTGGTTGCCTAATTATTATGTGGCATTGGTAAACACAAATGCTGCTTTTGCAACAAAAGATAAAGAACAGGTAAGTTTACTCCTAAATAAAGCACAGAAAGCAGTAGATATTGAAATGGATAAAAATCCGAATAATGCTGAGTTGCTTGTAGTTCAAGCCATGATTCATACCGCCTGGATTGCATTTGACCCCATGACAAACGGACAAAAATTAGCAGGACCCGTGATGCAATTGTACGGAAAAGCTCAAGCAATTGCTCCAGAAAACCCAAGAGTGGTGTTTTGTAAAGCTGAATTTGAAATAGGCGGAGCGAAATTCTGGGGAACCGATACCAAACCAATGTGTGCGCAAATTGAAAAAGCTATTGGACTTTTTGCTACTTTTAAACCTGAAACAGTTTTTTCACCTTCATGGGGATTAGAGAGAGCTCAATTTGCTCAAAAAAATTGTAAATAATATAAAAACGATTGACGTTGCTGAATCTCGCTTCATACAAAACAATACTTAAAATGAACATACTTTATAAACAATTGCAAAAAGTAATTAAACTCACCGTGTTGATATTTGTTATTATGCAAATCATCAACATAGTCATGGGGAGCACTGTAAAACTAGATCACCATTTAGTAACCCAGTTCTTGTTTACCGCCCTCTATACGTTTTCCCTTTATGCGGCAAATGCGGTTTTGTTTGTAAAATTAGACTCTTATTTTACGGATCGTTTTTCAATTAAGAGATTAGTGGCGGGTTTTATAGGTTCCTTTTTAGTCTCGTTGCTGGTTATTTTCTTGATGCATGTTTTTGAAGTTGTAGTTTTCGAAAATCAAACATTTGAATACTTTTTGGCAAACGAAAAACCGTCAAAATATGTATTTGCAATCATTATTACTTTTTTCATCACGCTTTCGGTTCACGCGATTTCGTTTTACAAAGCGTACAATGAGAATAAAGTTAAAGAACAAAAAATTATTGCAGGTACAGCCAATGCCAAATTCGAAAGTTTAAAAAACCAAATTGATCCGCATTTTTTGTTCAATAGTTTGAATGTTTTGAGTTCTTTGATTGAAGAAAATCCAGATAATGCCCAACGATTTACTACTTCTTTGTCTAAAATATACCGCTACGTTTTAGAGCAAAAAGACAAAGAATTAGTAAGTGTAGCCGAGGAATTGGCTTTTGCCAAAACGTATATGAATTTATTGAAAATGCGTTTCGAGAACAGCATCACCTTTCATTTACCAACTGATTTTGATAATTCAGAAGCTAAAGTAGTGCCATTATCTTTACAGTTATTACTCGAAAACACCATCAAGCACAACGTAGTAAGTGAGAATAAACCATTGCAAATTACCATATTCATTCAAGATAATTACTTGGTAGTTCAAAATAATTTACAAAAAAAAGAAGTATTACAAGACCGTCAAGGAGTAGGATTGCAAAACATTGTAAGCCGATATGCCTTGCTATCAAAAAGAAAAGTTTTAGTAGAACAAACGGAAACAGACTTTAAAGTACTGATTCCGATTTTAACCAAACAAATAGCCGCTATGGAAATTAACACAATCAGCAACGAAAATTTAGCCTACGCAAGAGCTAAAGAAAGAGTAGAAAGATTAAAAGGATTTTATGGGAACTTAATTTCGTATTGTATCGTGATCCCTGTTTTGATTATTATTAACCTGAGTTCGCCACATCCTTTTCAATGGTTTTGGTTCCCGCTTTTGGGCTGGGGAATGGGATTAACGTTTCATGCACTCGAGACCTTTGGTTACGGCAAAAATTGGGAAGAACAAAAAGTTCAAGAAATTTTAAACAAAAACAAAACAAACAAATGGAACTAAATAAACCAAACAATAGTGAATTTGAGCAATATCAAATCGCTAAAAAGCAAGTTGAAGAGTTAAAAGGGTTTTATTCGCACCTTGCTTCATTTGTACTTGTAAATGGAATTCTAATCTTGATTAATTTTAGATATTCTCCAAACCATATATTTTTTCTTTGGACCTTTGGAAGTTGGGGTATTGGACTTTTATTTCACGCCATCAGAGTCTTTAATTGGCTTCCATTTTTTGGTCGGAATTGGGAAGAAAAAAAACTAAAACAATACATTCAAGAAGAAAACAATAAAACAAATACCTACGAATAATCATGACAACAAACGATCAATTAGCATACGATAATGCACTTAAAAGAGTTCGAAAAATTAAGGGGTTTTATACGCACCTTATAGTTTACATCGTTATCAACATTATGATTGTAGTGTTGAATACACAAAACCTTAAAACTGGCGAAAGCTATTTTCAATGGAATAATTTTGCCACTGCTTTATTTTGGGGCATTGGATTAGCGTCTCATGGTTTATCTGTGTTTTTGCCTGCAATAGTTTTAGGCCGAAATTGGGAAGAACGCAAAATAAAAGAGCTTATGGAAAAAGAGAAAAACAATAAATGGGAGTGAAGCAAGCATTCATTCACAGTTTTCAACCAAACAAAAACCGCAAACGATTCAATTAACAAATTACCAATAGTAAATGACAACAATAATTATAGAAGACGAAAAACCAGCTGCCAGATTACTGCAAAGAAAACTTGAGAAATTAAGTTTAGCGGTTGAGGTAATGCTTCATTCTGTAGAAGAAGCATTAGAGTGGTTTTCTAACAACGAACATCCTGATTTGATTTTTCTGGATATTCAACTATCGGATGGATTGTCATTTGAAATTTTTGAAAAAGTTGAAATTAAAAGTGCTGTAATTTTTACAACGGCTTATGATGAATATGCATTGAGAGCTTTTAAATTGAATAGTATTGACTACTTGTTGAAACCTATTGATGAAGATGATTTAGAAGTGGCTGTTGCCAAATTTAAATCGCTTTTGCCTAAGCAAGAAGTAGCTGTTCAAAACCTCGCTATTGATTTTGAACAAATCAAAAAAATGCTGGCTAACCCTTTTGAAAAAAACTATAAAAAGCGTTTTACGGTAAAAATAGGGCAACATTTAAAAGTGATTTCTATAGATGAAATTGAATGTTTTTTTAGTGAAAATAAAGGAACCTACATTCACACGTATGATAACAGAAATTATTTAATTGATGTTACGTTAGAAAATTTAGAAGAAGAATTAGATCCAAAAGATTTTTTCAGAATTAGCAGAAAGTTCATAATTCCCATGAAGGCAATCAAAGAAATTGTTCTTTATAGCAATTCCAGATTGAAAGTTATTTTGCCAACTTACAAAGAAGATGACGTTATTGTAAGTCGTGAAAAAGTATCTGATTTTAAGACTTGGATAGGATAAATTTGTAGTCCTAAAAAAAGTGTTTGTAGTACTGTTTTTAAAAAGAATTCAAATCAAGAATATTTTAAAAATAGTACTATAAACACTTGTTCATATAATCAAAAACTAGTCAAGTAAAGATTTAATTTCTTTTTCTGTCTTGCCTAATTTTTGTTGTAATTTACCCCACATTACATCTTCTTTACCTTCTTCATACAATAAATCATCTTCGGTAAGATCAGCAAATTTTTGTTTTAGTTTTCCTTTCAACTCATTCCAGGTTCCTTTAATCTCATTTGAATTTGGCATAATATCTAAGTTTTAAATTACTATTTGTTCTTCACAAATTTGGTGAATTTAAGCTGCTTGAATGTTATACAATTCTTTAAATGTATTGCATAATTCCAATAGCAATTAGTATTTAATAGTCGCTACTAAAATATATTGAATTGAAATAAAGGTGTTGAATTAGAGCTGTAAGTGTTTTGTTTTAAAATAATGGTAACGTGGCATTTAAGTAATCGGTATAGATGTTGTCTATGGTGGGTTTATACCTTGAAAACAAGTTTTCTAATACCTATTAATACTAAAATGAAGGAAGTATAAAAGATAAAGAAAGGAATGATGTACTCAATGCAATCAAGAGCAAGTAAAGCTGCAATAAGTAATAATTGAAAGCCTAATCCGTAAATTGAAAGCAAGGTCATAAACCAGTTTGGGAACGTTTTTACCTTGTAAGCATCAGGATCAAGAGCATGAATTATTTTATCAAAAACTCCATAAACTACAGTGTAGATGGTAAATAGAATATCAACTGATTTTTGACTTTCTCCTGGTAATGCACGCGGAGATTTATGTTCAAAAATTTTACTCGTTGTATCTCCTCCTACTGATTTTGTTCGTAAAATAACATAGTAATAATTGTATAATGTGCCTTGTAATTGAATACCAATAAACGCTAAAATTGTAGGAAGTAAAGTAGTTTTAGAGACATAGCAAATAGTCATTAAAAATAAAAAATTCAATATAATATCAAACACACTGTCAAGATATCTACCCGTGTAAGAAGGTGTTTTTTTTAATCTGGCAAGCTCACCATCGGCAGCATCAATTCCTGATTTTAAGAGTAAAAAAAAGGCCGCCCAAAAGTAATGTCCTTGCAAAATACTGTAAATGGCAAGTAGTCCAGAAATGCCAAAAAGGAGTGTAACATGAATGGGAGTGAAGCGTGTATCTTTTAATTGGTTGGCAAGAAATCTTCCGAAAAATCTCCCGTAATCTGATAAATCTAAAAATTTATCTTGAGCTGCAAGTTTAGACATTTTAATAATTAGTAAGCAAAAATAGATGTGACAATATAGTCAAGGACGGATTTTAAAGTTGTTTTTTTCTTTGCAAATAAGACTCTAAAACCAGGTAAAATTGAACCCCAAAAAGTAGGGTTGCTATAACGATATGGATAGTTTGTGTACCAAAAGGAAAATCAAAATAATACATACTTATACCAGTAATAATTTCGACGAAAAGCAAAAACATAACCCAATTTTGTTTGCTCGCATTTAGATTTAATTTCCTGTTTATGAAGAATAAATAACCGTTGAGCGCAAACACAAGTATCGAAAAAGATCTGTGAATGTAAAATACAACAGTTGGATTTTGGAGCCACATGACCTCTGGAGCTCCTGTTTTTGAAATAATATCTACTTGTTCTCTAACATCTGTACCCAATACAATTTGAACAAGAGTAAGAACTAGTGCTAAGAGTAAAAAGGCGTTAAATTTGGTATTAAAAGTAACAGTTTTGTTATTTGTTTTCACGCTGTAAATAACCACAAGTTGAATCGCTAGAATTAACAAAGCTGCCAGCATGTGTGTGGTAATTTTATACGGACTGAGTACAGAATCTACCACTGTTTTACCGAGCCAAGCCTGAAATGCCATCAATAAACAGACTATAAAAGATAAGTAAATAAGGCTCTTTTGTTTTTTTCTATAACTAAAGGAGAGAACCAGTGTTACTATACAAGCTATGCCCGCTAACGCCCCTAGTAGGCGGTTGATGTATTCAACCCAAGTATGAATGGGATTAAAAATTGCATAATCGTGTTTTTGATAAGGTGTCCAATTAGATGTTTCAAAATTTTCTTTAGCAACAAAATCCTCTTTAGCAACTAATAACGATTCTTCTTTTATGATTACTTGTCCTCTATTATACTCCTTATTCGGTGTAAAAAGAAGCTCTTTTTGGTCTGTTGGTGGAATGTAATACCCAAAACATTTAGGCCAGTCTGGGCAGCCCATTCCTGAACCAGTTAATCGAACAAAGGCACCTGCAAAGATGACTAGATAAACTAAAACGAGAGCTATTTTTGCGGATTTTAGAAAGTATTTTTGCACAGGAATTCTATTTTGTTGTAAAATTATCTCATTTCTATGGAGTAGGTCACTAGACAATAGTTAAACTTTGACTAAACCTAATTTAGATGCTTTTTTTAGCATAAAATCAAAAGCTGCATCATATTCGTTTGGGATTTCACCCTCAAGAATTGCCTCTTTTATGGCTTCTTTTATGAGGCCAATTTCCCTAGAGGGTTTTATGTTAAAATGCTCCATAATTTCCTCACCAGATATTGGCGGTTGAAAATTACGTACTTGATCACGTTCCTCAACTTCCACAATTTTTTTTCGAACTATTTCAAAGTTTTTGTGGTACTTTTTAAATTTGTTTGGGTTTTTTGTTGTGATATCCGCTTCGCACAGTGTCATTAAGTTTTCTACGTCCTCACCAGCATCAAACACCAAGCGGCGCACAGCAGAATCTGTAACCGTGTCTTGTGACAAAACAATTGGACGCGAACTCATCATGACCATTTTTTGAACAAACTTCATTTTATGATTTAATGGCATGTGCAAACGTTCAAATATTTTTTTTGCCATTTTTCCTCCTAGGAATTCATGTCCGTGAAATGTCCAACCTTGTTTTTTATTAAAACGTTTTGTTGGAGCTTTTCCTATATCATGCAATAATGCAGACCAGCGGAGCCAAACGTCATCCGTATTTGGGCAAATATTGTCAACCACTTCCAGCGTGTGGTAGAAATTATTTTTGTGGGTGTGACCTTCTATTTCTTCAACTTGATTCAAAGCCGTTAACTCGGGAAGAATAATGTTTAAAAGTCCTGTTTTGAACAAATGTAAAAATCCTATTGAAGGTTGATCTGTTGAAAGTATTTTATTCAATTCGTCTACTATACGTTCTCCTGAGATAATTTTGATTCGCTCTGCATTCTTTGTGATGGATTGAAACGAATTTTCTTCTATATCAAAGCCCAATTGGTTCGCAAAACGAATGCCCCTCAACATACGCAAAGGATCATCAGAAAAAGTAATATCTGGATCCAAGGGTGTTTTAATTATTTTGTTTTTTAAATCTTCAAGACCGTTAAAGGGGTCTAATAATTCTCCAAAATTATCTTTGTTCAAAGCTAAGGCAAGCGCATTGATTGTGAAATCGCGGCGGTTTTGATCGTCTTGAAGTGTACCGTTTTCAACAATAGGATTGCGACTATCAGACTGATAGGATTCTTTTCTAGCGCCTACAAATTCGATTTCGGTGTCTTCAAAGCGCAACATTGCCGTTCCGTAGGTTTTGAAAACCTGAACCTTTGGCTTATTTGGTAGTAATTGAGATACTTTTAAAGCCAACTCAATTCCGCTGCCAACGGCAACAATATCAATGTCTTTTTTAAAGTCTCTATTCAAAAGTAAATCTCTAACAAAACCACCAATTACATAACTATCTACGTTAAGTTCTTGAGATGCTTGTGAGATAACTTTGAAAATTTTTTTATTTAAGGCTTCTTTATATGAAGTTTTAATGCTCATTTTAAAAATGTTTAAAGTCTAAAGTCTAAAGTTGTTAAACTGAAAACTAGAAACTGAATACTGCAAACTATTTTCGAATTACTTTCACCTGAGAATCGTTCGTCAGTTTTATAATTGTCGAAGGTTTACCGGCGATTTTTTCGCGATGCAAATTTACAACATAGTCCACACCTTTTATAATTTCTGGACTAATATCTTTAAATGCAATAGGAGTAGGTTGTCCGGAGATATTTGCTGATGTTGAAACCAGTGGCTTTCTCATCTTTTCCATCAATTTGAAGCAAAATGGCTCTTTTACAATACGGATTCCCAATGAGTTGTCTCCTGAAACTAAATTTGGAGCTACATTTCTTGGTTTGTCTAAGATTATGGTCGTAGGTTTTTCGGAAAGATCAATAATTTGCCAGGCTACTTCAGGAATATCCTTAAAAACATTGTACATCATTTTTTCTCCGTTCATCAAAACAATCATGCTTTGAGTTTCGGCTCTTTGTTTGAGTTTGTATATTTTGGCAACAGCTTCAGGATTTGTGGCGTCGCAACCTATGCCCCAAACGGTGTCTGTTGGGTATAAAATAATACCTCCTTCTTTTATTATTTCGAAAGCGTTATGTATTTCTTCGTTATGATTTTCCATTTTGATTTAAAATATAAGTGACAATTTTATACTTCGCAAAGGAACGAATAAAAATTATTATTATACTATAGGTCTCTTCCGCTATTGTATTATAAGTATAACATCATAAAAGGAAATATAAGATTTTCATAAATATAAAACTACTTGGTTAAAATTTTTTGATGTTGATTTAGTAAAATATGTATGGTATTTAATAAAATGTTTACACAGATTTTTTTTTAGTTATTATGATAATTTTTAGTAATAGTGATGAAATATTCTCAAGTAGATTAGTTTTTATTAGTTTAAATAGGTATCTTTTTGTTATTTATTAAAATTGTTTCTTTACTAAATAAAACTACATTTGCGTAATTGTTAAATTATTTATTTAGATGAAAATTATTGTTAAATAAATGTTTTAATTTAAAAAAGCATTCTTATAATTTTTTTGTAATTTATTTGACATGATTATTTACGAAACGTTATTTGTTTAGTACAATTTCTAAAGTTGCTTGTAATTAATTTTATGAAATTGAGATTAAATATAGAAATAGCAATAAAAAAAATATAAAAATATGAAAGTAGCATTAGTAACAGGTATTACGGGGCAAGACGGTGCATATTTAGCTGAATTATTATTGTCTAAAGGTTACATGGTTCACGGTATAAAAAGGAGAAGTTCTTTATTTAATACACAAAGAATTGATCATATTTATGAAGATCCTCATGTGGATAATCAGCATTTTAAATTGCATTATGGTGATTTGAGCGATTCTACAAACTTGATTCGTATTATTCAAGAAACACAACCGGATGAAATATATAATTTGGGTGCAATGAGCCACGTAAAAGTGAGTTTTGATATACCAGAATATACAGCAAATGCTGACGGAATTGGTACTTTAAGAATCCTTGATGCTGTAAGGTTACTAGGACTGACTGATAAGACAAAAATATATCAAGCATCAACATCAGAGTTATATGGATTGGTTCAAGAAGTTCCTCAAAAAGAGTCTACACCTTTTTACCCTCGTTCTCCGTATGCTGTTGCAAAGCTTTATGCCTATTGGATTACAGTAAATTATCGAGAAGCATATAATATGTTTGCGTGCAACGGTATCTTATTCAATCATGAAAGTCCTTTAAGAGGAGAGACCTTTGTCACTAGAAAAATTACGCGTGGAGTAGCTCAAATGGCATTAGGGATGCAGGATACATTATATATGGGTAATATAGATTCTCAAAGAGATTGGGGGCACGCCAAGGATTATGTAGAGGCTATGTGGTTGATATTACAGCAAGATATACCTGAGGACTTTGTTATCTCTACAGGTGTAACAACCACAGTTCGAGAGTTTATTACAATGGCCTTTAGGGAAGTTGGAGTAGAATTGGATTTTAATGGAGAAGGTATTAACGAAACGGGTACAGTAAGATCTACTTCTAACCCAGATTATACTTTTAAAGTAGGACAAATTGTTGTTAAAATTGATCCTGTTTATTTCAGGCCAACAGAAGTTGAATTGCTAATTGGAGATAATACAAAAGCAAGAACAAAATTAGGTTGGTCTCCAAAGTACACCTTAAATATGTTGGTTAGCGAAATGATGCAATCTGATTTAGAAATTTTTAAAAAAGAAAAATATTTTAAAAATTTTAAACAATAGTTATTCAAAAAAATATGAAACTCAATTCAAAAATATATGTAGCTGGGCATCGTGGGATGGTAGGTAGTGCAATTGTTAAAGATTTAGAAAATAAGGGATTCACTAATATTATTACTAGGACGTCAGTTGAACTTAACTTAATCGATCAAAATGCTGTAGCCCGTTTTTTCGAAATCGAAATGCCGGAGTACGTTTTTCTTGCCGCTGCAAAAGTGGGTGGTATAATAGCTAATAATACCTACAGAGCTGATTTTATTTATGAAAATATTCTCATTCAAAGTAATGTCATTCATCAAAGTTATAAAACAGGTGTAAAGAAATTGCTTTTTCTTGGATCTACTTGTATTTATCCAAAAATGGCACCACAACCTTTGAAAGAAGAGTACCTCTTAACAGGGATTTTAGAAGAAACGAATGAACCGTATGCTATTGCAAAAATTGCAGGTATAAAAATGTGTGACGCTTACCGAGATCAATACGGTTGTAATTTCATATCTGTAATGCCAACCAATTTATACGGATTTAATGATAATTATGACTTGCAAAATTCTCATGTATTACCAGCATTATTGCGAAAATTTCATGAAGCAAAACAAAACAATGAAAAAGAAGTACTTGTTTGGGGGACAGGAAATCCATTAAGAGAATTTTTACACGCATCAGATATGGCCAATGCTTGTGTGTATTTAATGCAAAATTATAATGATAAAGGATTTGTAAATATTGGCTCGGGTAAAGAAATTTCTATTTCTGATTTAGCATTTTTAATAAAGGATATTGTTGGTTTTAAAGGTAATGTTGTCTTTGATGTTACAAAGCCTGACGGTACACCTAGAAAACTTACTGATACGACTAAATTAAATAGTTTGGGTTGGAAATATTCTATCGAACTTAGAGAAGGAATAACGAAAGTTTATAATGAGAAATTTTAATTTAATTCAGATTTAAATTTTAAGATGAGTAAAATATCGATAATTACGGTTAATTATAATGAAAAGGAAAGCTTAGAGAAAACAATCAAAAGTGTTATAAATCAATCTTGGAAAGATTTTGAATTTATTATAATAGACGGAGGAAGTACAGATGGTAGTAAGGATGTTATAAAAAAATATCAAGATAAAATTTCATTTTGGGTTAGTGAACCTGATGCAGGAATTTACAATGCAATGAACAAAGGAATAAGAGCTTCTAAAGGGGAGTTTGTTATTTTTATGAATGGAGGTGATTGTTTTAGTAACGACTCTGTTTTAGAGGAGATTACACCAATGCTGAATGATGAGTTTGATGTTTATTATGGGGATAATTATAATTCTAGGCATGATCAACATAAAAAAATAATAAAATATCCTGAAAAATTAGATTTTACTTTTTTTTATTACCGGACTATAAGTCACCAATCTACTTTTATAAGAAAAAAGCTTTTTGACGAGCATTTTTATTATAATGAAAATTTTAAAGTCTCTTCAGACTGGGAATTTTTTGTATATACACATTGCTATAAAAATGTGCCATATAAATATTTAAATAAAGTGGTTTCTGTTTTTGATTGTAATGGGATTTCTTATGATCCAAAATTTGCAAAAATAATTCAAGAGGAAAGAAATCAAACATATCAAAAATATTTCTCTGCTTTTATAAGTCAATATGAAAATAAAATAGATTTTAATTCCAAAAGATTTCAGCATTTTTTACACATCAAGCAACATAAAATTACATGGTTAATTTTAAAAGGAGTAATGAACTTATTGCTATTATTTATCCCTAAGTTAAAGAAAGAATACTAAAATGAGGTCTTTATTTTTATAAAATGACAGGCCTTTTTTGTGTTATATTAGTATTGACTATCTCCCTTTAATTTTAATTTAAGATAAAAAGAACAATAAATTTAATGTTTTATGAATTTAGAAAGTATTAAGTTTATTTACGTTAAAGTTTATTTATTTTCTTTTACAATTCCATTTTCGCACCAAAAAGAAGATGTTGACTTATTCTTGTCTAATATAGCATTATTTTGTCCAATGTTGTTTTTATCTTGCTCATTGTGATGTAGATGATATTGAATTCCTGCTAATCTTAATTTTTTTAAACCAACTCCTTTTTTTATTAGTCGGGAAGCAATTTCTGAGTCTTCTCTTCCCCAGGTGGTAAACTGTTCGTCATAGCCGTTAACTTCAAGTAAATCGTTACGCCAAAAACTCATGTTGCACCCTCTAACTTTAAATATTAATTTTTCAATTGGTGCTGTTTTTGAATTTATAAAACAATTTACAAAAGGTAAATACACGGCGTTGAATCTGTTTTTTATTTTTTTTGAAAAAGGATTAAAAAAAATCTTTTCATTTTTTAAGGTTTTGATCGTAGTTTCCTTTGAAAGTAATACCCGAGGTCCAGTTAAAAAACTGTTTTTCTTGGCATTTTTCAGATGATCTTTAATGTAATTTTTGTGCAAAATAACGTCACCATCAACTTGAATGATGTATTCAAATTTTGCATTTGCTATGGCTTTATTTCTTATTTTGGCTAGTCGAAAACCTTTATCTTCATGCCAAATATGAACAATATTTAGTCTTGAATTTTTGCTAAAGGCCGAAATTAAGTTTTTAGTTTCCTCTCTTGATCCATCATCTGCAATCAGGATTTCATTAGGTAAAACAGATTGGTTTTCAATACTTTTCAATACTAAAAGTAGTGCTTCAGGCCAGTTGTAGGTAGCTATTATTAATGAAACTGTCATTTTATTATAATTCGTTAATTCCGTTGGTAGCTTTTTTTTTATTGCTTGAAATCACTTCTTGTATTAAATCATTATGTGCAACTTCATTTTCTCGTGCGCGTTCGGGATGATAGATATGGTTAACAAAACCGTAATGTTTCATTTTAATTTTGTAAACCGAGTTGTTTATCAATCGAGTTGCAAATTCTTCATCTTCATGTCCCCAACCAATAAGATTATTTTCATAACCATTTATTTTTAAAGCATCTTCTCTCCAATAGGCCATATTGCAGCCCAGCATTTTTCTAGAATTTTGCTGAGGTGTTGCAAGTAGTTTAGCAATATAATAGTTTCTAAATCCGTTAAAACGATTTTTGATATCACTATTAAACAGTGAAAAGTGTATTGATTTTGTTTCTAATAGTTTTTGAGACAAACTAATTCCCATTCTTGTTCTGCTGCCTCTAACAAAATGTTCTTTCTTAGCAAATTTCAGATGATCTTTTATGAAATTTTTGTTTAAAATAAGATCTCCATCAACTTGAATGACGTATTCAAACTGTGCTTTCTTTATTGCTTTGTTTCTAATTTTTGCCAATTGAAAACCATTGTCCTCATGCCAAACGTGATGTAATGGCACAGGGAATTTTTTTTGGAAAAAGGTAACAACTTCTCGAGTTCGTTCACAGGAACCATCATCAGCTATTATAACTTCGTTTGGGAGTACTTTTTGATATAATACACTTGACAAACATAAATAAAGTGCGCTTTCCCAGTTGTAGGTTGAAATAATTAAGCTGATTGTAGGTTGTGGCATATTTTAAATTAAACTCTAGTAAAACACCATCAATTACATTATTGTACCGTGTTTTTTTTATTGTTATTAAAGCAAATGTAATTTTAATTTTTAGATAATCAAATCTCTCTGGAATGTCTTTTTTGTGTAAAATTGATCTTTTAAGATTAGATTTGAACTTGCTTGAGCATTATTAATTTATGAAAGTACTACGTTTTCTTGATTTAAGTTCGAGTTCAAAAACATTTGAACTCAATAAGAAAAATAATTTATACATTCGGTAATACATTTCAGTTTAATATATTTGTCAAATGGACGAAGAATTACAAGCAATCATTAAAAACTTTTCTCAAACAGGAACAATTTTCTTTGGTGGGAAACGCAATACGATAAAAACGTTTAGTTACAATGGAGAAATTATTAACATTAAATCATTTAAAATCCCCATTATTTTAAATGGTTTTATTTATAAATATTTTCGAAAGTCAAAGGCCAAACGGTCATTTGAAAATGCTTCTATTTTGAGTAAGAAAGGCATTGGTACTCCAAAACCTATTGCTTACAAGGAAAATTTTAAAGGTGTTTTATTACGAGATAGTTATTATGTATCCGAACATTTAAATCACGATTTTACTTTTGAAAGTATTTTTCATGATCTCCCTCATTTAGACAAAGATAAAATGTTGCGAGGTATTGCTCAGTTTACGTTTAAATTGCATGAAGAAGGGATTGAATTTTTAGATCATTCACAAGCAAATACTCTTGTAAAAGTTGATGCTGATGGCAATTATAACTTTTATTTGGTTGATTTAAATAGGATGAAGTTTCATGCTACAATGTCATTTGAAAAAAGAATGCGTAATATGCATAAACTTACACCAGATGAAAAAATGATTCAGATTATTAGTAATGAATATGCCAAGCTTTATGGACAGCCAGAAGAAAAGGTATTTTCTACAATGATGCAATACACAAAAGAGTTTTACACCCATTTTTACAAAAAACAAGCTTTAAAAAAGCGACTCAAATTTTGGAAAAAATAATTTTATTTTCCTTTTATAATGCTATCAAATGAACCAAAAGATATCTGTTTTTATCATTACTCTTAACGAGAATCAAAACATTGCAAGGTGTTTAGAAAAGTTGTTTTGGGCTGATGAAATTATAATAGTAGATTCAGGAAGTAGCGATGAAACTGTTCAAATAGGGTTGTTGTACAAAGCAAAAATCATTTTTCATAAGTTTGAGAACTTTGGTAAACAAAAACAATTTGCATTGTCACAAACCAAAAACGATTGGGTGTTATCTATTGATGCTGATGAGGTTCTCTCAGATTCACTTGTAAACGAAATTCAAAATACGGTTTTTACCTCTGAATTTGTTGGGTATACAATACCTAGAACACATGTTTTTTTGGGTAAAGTTTTTAAGTTTGGAACTGAAAATAAACGTCCTGTACTTCGCCTATTTAATAAAAAAAACGGTTTTTTTATTGAAAATAAAGTACATGAAACTGTTATAGCACAAGGAAAAACAAGGAGTTATGAAAATGAAATGCTGCATTACACTAGTGAAGATGTGACAAAAGGAATCAGTAAATGTGTGAATTATGCTTTGTTAAGTGGAGAGTTTATGTTTGAAAAAGGTAAAAGAACATATTTTATCAAACTACTTTTCAAATTCCCTCTTGAATTTATTAAAGTATATTTATTTAACAGAAATTTTTTAAACGGTTACCAAGGATTCGTATGGAGTATGTTTTCAGCACTTGGAAGTTTTTTGAAATATGTAAAACTGTGGGAATTACAACGTAAATCTATTCATTCTCCAGCTCCTGGTATACATTCATAACTTGACGAGCTATATTTTCATCATTAAATTTTTGCACAAATTCAAAACCTTTTTCTATCATATTTTTACGAAGCTGTTTGTCTACCAATAATTTTTGAATGGCATTTTCAAGATCTATTACATTTGTAGGGTCAATATATACGGAATTGGGTCCGCCTGCTTCTGGGAAAACCCCACCTTGAGTTGTAATTACTGGAGTTTTTGAATATAATGCTTCAATAATAGGGATTCCAAAGCCTTCATATAAAGATGGATAAACAAAAATCTTAGCTTGTTGATACAGTATAGCCAGCTCTTCAAGAGTTAGTCCTTTCAAGAAGATTACTTTTTGTTCTAAATTGTGTTTCTTGATGTAACTTTTTACTTCAATGGCATAATCGGTTTCTTTACCTACAATTACTAAACAAGTATCTATATTATGGAGTGTTTTAACAGCTATTAAAATATTTTTTCTAGTTTCAATAGTACCCACGTTAAGAATAAATTCTTTTGGCAGATTGTATTTTGATACAACCTTTTTTTTATCGCTCTCAGTGAATTCCTTTTTGAAAATAGCGTGGCATCCTTGGTAAATTACCTTTATTTTTTCGGGATCAATTTTTAAAAACTCAACAATATCATCTTTTGTTTGTTCACTAATTGCAATAACCACATCTGCTTGATGCGCAGCTTTGTTGAATTTATAAAAGTGAATTTTGCGATCAAAAAAGGAATATAAATTTGGAAATTTTACAAAAATTAAATCGTGAATGGTAACCACACTTTTTATACTGGCTTGGTTTAGTCCAGAAGGAATTTCACCAGATAAACCATGAAAAATCGTAATGCCATCTTTTGTTAAATCCTTTATAACTCCTTTTTGTCTCCATAAATTATAAAATTTTTGGTAAAAAAGAGACTGAGGTTTTTTCTCGACAACATTGATGTTATTAGTTTCAAATAATGTTTGTGATGCCTTTTTTGGATTGTACAAGGCATAAGTATTATCAGGATAATATTGGCTTAGTAAGCGTATCAAATCACGACTATAGTTACCAAGTCCTGTTTTGTTATGAAAGATTCTTTTTGCTTCAAAGCCAATATTCATCTGATACTTATTTAAACTGCTACGTCATATTCACGTAAAGCATTATTTAATGATGTTTTTAAATCTGTTGATGGTTTGCGGGTTCCAATAATTAGGGCACAAGGCACTTGAAAATCACCTGCAGGAAATGATTTTGTATAACTTCCTGGAATTACTACAGAACGAGCAGGTACGTATCCTTTCATTTCAACTGGAGTTTCTCCAGTAACATCAATAATTTTTGTAGAGGCAGTCAAGCACACATTAGCACCAAGAACGGCTTCTTTCCCAACATGCACACCCTCAACTACAATACAACGAGAGCCAATAAAAGCCCCATCTTCTATGATTACTGGAGCTGCTTGTAATGGCTCAAGTACACCACCTATTCCTACACCTCCACTTAAGTGAACGTTTTTACCAATTTGAGCACAACTTCCTACTGTAGCCCAGGTATCTACCATAGTTCCCTCGTCAACATAAGCGCCAATATTCACATAACTAGGCATCAAAATTACACCGCTTGAAATGTAAGCTCCATAACGCGCTACAGCATTTGGTACTACACGAATTCCTTTTTCGGCATAGTTTCTTTTTAATAGCATTTTATCGTGGTACTCAAAAATTCCAGATTCCCAGGTTTCCATTTTTTGGATTGGGAAATACATCACCACCGCTTTTTTCACCCATTCGTTTACTTGCCATCCATCGCCAAGGGGCTCTGCAACACGTAATTTTCCTGAGTCTAAAAGTTCTATAACTTCTCTAATAGCATCTGTTGTTGGGGTTTCTTGTAACAAGGCACGATTTTCCCAAGCTTGCTCTATAATTGTTTGTAATGGATTCATCTTTTAATGATTTTTTGGCAAAGATAGGATTTTTAGCCAAAAGCAAAACAGTTAAAAACAGACTAAAATGTTACAGATCTAACTTTAATTCGGGGTGTTATTTGATGATAATTTTTAATGTGAGGTTAGTTTTTAAAGGTGTTTTGGATTTGAATTTTAGTTATGATAACTGTTATTTAAGTATGATATTCAAAATTCGTACCTTTGAAAAAAAAATATAATGCCAAGAATACTCGCTATTGATTACGGACAAAAAAGAACAGGAATTGCAGTTACTGATGAAATGCAAATTATTGCATCAGGTCTGACAACAGTCGCTTCTAGTACTGCAATCGCTTTTTTAAAAGATTATTTTGCTAAAGAAAAAGTAGAAGCTGTTCTAATAGGAGAGCCCAAACAAATGAATGGACTACCCTCTGAAAGTGCTTCCATTGTCAAAGGATTTGTGACTCATTTTACCAATCATTTTCCGGATATGAAAGTCATTCGCGTAGACGAACGCTTTACCTCTAAAATGGCTTTTCAGTCCATGATAGACAACGGAATGAGTAAAAAACAGCGTCAAAATAAAGCACTTATTGATGAAATTGCAGCAACTATAATGCTGCAAGATTACCTAAATAGAAAATCTTTTTAAGGTTCAAGAGAATATGTTGACTTTTTGAGAAAAATGTTTGAAAAATGTAACTTTTTGGTTCAGTTTTATACTTTTTTTTGGAATTTAATAATTTATCTTTGCATTTTAAAATCTTATTATGCCTGATACAACGATACGTACCCACAGTGAAGTAGTTCTTATAGGAGCTGGAATCATGAGCGCCACTCTAGGTTTAATTTTAAAAGAGTTGAAACCTGATATTACAATTGAAATATACGAACGATTAGATATGGCAGCTGCCGAAAGTTCTGATGCATGGAATAATGCAGGAACTGGTCACTCCGCTTTTTGTGAGCTAAATTATACTCCAGAGGGCGAAGATGGTAGTATTAATCCAAATAAAGCGATAAGCATTGCTGAGTCGTTTGAAGTTTCAAGACAATTTTGGGCTTACTTAGTTCAAGAAAATAAAGTTCCCTCGCCTGAAAAATTCATCAAAAGCATTCCTCATCTCAGTTTTGTTTGGGGCGAAAAAAATATAGATTACCTTAAAAAAAGATTTGAAGCCTTGCAAGCCAATCCTCTTTTTAAGGAAATGATTTTTAGCGAAGATTTTTCTGAATTAAAGAAATGGATGCCTCTAGTAATGGAAGGCAGAGATGAGTCTGATAAAGTTGCTGCTACTACAATGGCAATTGGTACCGATGTGAATTTTGGAGAATTAACTCGAAGTATTTTTAATTACCTTACTAGTCTAGATGGTGTTACGATTCATTTTAATCATGAAGTTCTAAAGCTAAGACAGAAAGATGATAAATCTTGGAGAATTAAAATAAAGAATTTGGCTAACGGTCAAATACGTAAAGCATATACTAAGTTTGTTTTTATTGGAGCAGGAGGAGGTTCTTTACCTTTACTTGAAAAAGCTGATGTTCCAGAAGGAAAAGGATATGGTGGATTCCCAGTAAGTGGTCAATGGCTAAAATGTACTAATCCTGATGTGATTGCAAAGCATCAAGCTAAAGTATACGGTAAAGCTAGCGTGGGCGCTCCGCCTATGTCTGTACCACATATTGATTCAAGAGTTATCAATGGAGAAAAACAATTGCTTTTTGGACCATTTGCAGGTTTCTCAACTCGGTTTTTAAAAAATGGTTCTTATTCTGATTTGCCTTTGTCTATAAAGACAGATAATATTATACCTATGATTGCAGCGGGTATCAAAAATATTCCGCTTACTAAGTATCTGATAGAACAAGTACGTCAATCTCAAAAAGATAGAATCAATGCTTTACGTGAGTATGTGCCAGGTGCACGCTCTAAGGATTGGGTTCTAGAACGTGCAGGTCAGCGAGTTCAAGTTATTAAAAAAGATGAAAAGGAAGGTGGAATACTTGAATTTGGTACCGAAGTAATTACAACTGCTGATGGAACATTATCGGTATTGCTGGGTGCTTCGCCAGGGGCATCTACTGCTGTTTCTATAATGATTGACTTGATTAGTAGGTGTTTTGTAGACGAATATCAAACTCAAGAATGGCAAGATAAACTTAAAGTTATGGTGCCATCTTTTGGACAAAAATTAAATGAAAACCCTGAACTATTAAAAGAAGTTCGTGAAAATACGGCCAAAGTATTGAAGTTAAATTAATATTTAGGCGATTCATATTTATAAAAAAAACGCTAGAGCATATTTCATGTTCTAGCGTTTTTTTTAGCTAATACTCTTTAATGTTTGTGTGGTTTGAACTATTTTTTCAGATAAATTAATAAGCCACATGAGTTGTTCTATAACTAGTTGCGCCTCTTGCATAATCGAGTCAAAATCAGTTTCAGTGCTGCTTTTATGTATGCTGATTTCTCTTTGTTGAATATTTTTTAGTTCTGTGAATCGTAGTTTTAATTCGTTTACAGATGCAGATTGATTTGCTGGATTATTACCATTCAAAGTTTCGATAGCATTTTCTAAATTTTGAATTCCTGTATTTACTACTACATTAAATGATTCTGATGCCGCAGTAGTTTTGTGGGATTGAATATAAGTACCTAATGAAGCTATCGACGAAAGTAAAGAGTGGTTTAAAACGGCTAATTCATACACTTGTTCTAAGTGTAATTGTTTTGTTTTGGGTTCTTGAACCATTCTTTGGTAACAAGCCATTAGATTTCCTATTTCTATAAACGCATTTTTTCGAGCTAGTTTGTAGGGTGTTGATAGCGTACCTTTGGTATTGTAATAAATAGAGATTTCTTTTAAATAGTTTTGGTTGGCAAGTACTGCCTTTTTAATCGTTGCGGGAGCGCTCAAAAATTCCCAAGTAGGCCATAAAAAATAATTGGCCACAGCTGCAAGTAAAGCTCCTACAAGAGTATCTACAATTCTATACTGTACAAGTTCATTCACGTTTGGAGTTAGTATTCCGTAAATAAAAACCACATACATGGTTACAAATGTAGCCCCGATTTTATAATTAGTTTGTGAAAATGCAAACCCAAGCAGCATACATAGTACAGAAAACATGCTAATTATAAAATTATCTTTAATGAAATATAGGATTCCAAAAGCAATAATTCCACCAAGGATAGTTCCAGTTATTCGTTGAAACGTGCGTTCTTTAGTTAAACCATAACCTGGTTTCATAATCACAATAATGGTTAACAAAATCCAATAAGCGTTTTGAAAAGGGAAGTAGTTTCCTAGTGCTAATCCTATTATTAAGGTAACTGTTATTCGTAATGAATGCCTAAATATGGATGATGAAAAACTGAGGTTTTCTATTAATGTTGTCCATGGGTAATGTTGAGGGGTTAAAAATTTCTCTATATCCTTGTCAAGACCTTTGTATTCAAGTGTGTTATAATCTCTTGTAAAAGCATGTTCAATAGTCTTGATTTTATCAACTTGTTTGTCAGCATACTGTAACATGGTGGTTAACATAAAAACTCCTTCGGCTGCTTGTTGTTTACCAAGTGTTATCTCGTATTGAGTGATAACAATTTGCAAGGCATTTATGTCTTCCCAAAAGGAAAGTTTATCGAGTTGTGTTTTTCCTTTTTTAATACTTTTTGAAAAATTCTTTAGGCTTGACGCCAAATGGTAAGCCAATTTTTGATAGGTAGCTAACACTTTTGGATGATCATCAAATTTATCATGTAGTTTTTCATGATCAAATGCTGTTGATAAAGCCAATTCAAGAATTTCAACTAGGCAAATAAAGACAACAAGCATTTTTCTATTTGCAGCAGAGGAGCCATTAATGCTATGATTGGGTATTAATACTTCTCTTATATTCTGATGAATGACATTGAGTTCTACCTGTAAATGAAGCTGCTTTTCGGTAATTGCTTTTCGATCTGCATTTAAGGACCACAAATCACCCCTAAGTTTTAAATATTTTGCGGTAAGTTTCATGCATTCCTGTATTTGCAGTTCTAAATACCTATTTGGTTTTAGATAATGAAACACAAGAGAAACTAGTAAATAAAAAATCCCACCAGCAAAAATTAAAAGCGCGTGAAAGAACATGGGCCAACCCGATGTTGTATTAGAAAATGCTAATGCCAGAGCTACCAAGCAAGAAAAAGATAACATACTAGCCCTTTGACCATAGACAGATACAATTGCAATAGAAAAAATTAATAAAGTAATTATGGGGTAGAAAAAGACTTTATAAGGAAAAAATATATTGACAAAAAGTGTAATAATAGAGGTTGATATTGCTGTAAGCACTATGCCATACATTTTTTGGTTTAAGCTACTTGCTATGTCACTAGGATATGCAAATATGGCTCCTAGTGCAAGTACAAAACCTATATTAAACATCTCAAAATAAGTGAAAACAACTACAGGGATTACTGCTGCAATAGTAACTTTAAGAGCGTTTGTAAAGGAAGCTGTGTCTATAAATTTTTGAATCAGTGTAAGCATATCTTTAGGTTGTTACAAAGATAAGATTTGAAAAAGTTATAAGCGTTATAAACAGCGTACTTCTGTCTAAAAGATTTAATTTATTTTAAAAATTGATAGTATAATATTCATTGTTTATTTTTTACTATTTTTGCAAACTGAATAAAAAAGCTGGATACCATATTTTTTAGCTCCTAATTTTAACACTGTACAATGATTTTACCAATTATAGCTTACGGCGATCCCGTTTTAAGAAAAACAGGAGAACTTGTTACTGCAGATTTTCCTAATCTAAAGGAAATCATTTCAAATATGTATGAAACCATGTATAATGCTCATGGTGTGGGTCTTGCAGCTCCTCAGGTAGGTCTTGCTTTACGCATATTTGTAATAGACACAACTCCTTTTAGCGATGATGATGAACTAGATTCTACAGAGCAAAATAAATTGAAAGGGTTTAAAAAAACTTTTATCAATGCTAGAATGGTAAAAGAAGAAGGGGAATTATGGAGTTTTAATGAAGGATGCTTAAGTATTCCTGATGTAAGAGAGGATGTTTACAGAAATCCAACGATTACATTAGAGTATTGCGAAGAAGATTTTGTAATGAAAACTGAAGTATTTGACGGACTCATAGCCCGTGTAATTCAGCATGAATACGATCATATTGAAGGCGTTTTATTTACGGATAAAATTTCGTCCTTAAAAAAGCGATTGATTCAAAAGAAATTAAAAAACATATTAGAAGGAAAAACTTTTCAGGAGTACCGAATGAAATTTTTCGGAAAAAAGGGAAGATAAGTCGAGCTAAGACAAGCGTGGTACAATTTTTGGGTACCCAAATAAAATTAATTAATCCAATTTTCAATAACAATTACACGAACCATGAATTTAGAAAAAATATTAGCCATTTCAGGAAAACCAGGTTTATACATTTTGAAAGTACAAACTAGATCAGGATTTGTGGCTGAGTCATTAGCTGATGGAAAAAAAATTACAGTAAACTTAAAAAGTAATGTAAGCTTACTTTCTGAAATTTCAATTTATACTTACGAAGGTGAAAAACCATTATCTGAAATCATGCAAACTATTGCAGATAAAGAAAATAAAGGGGAAGCTTTATCACATAAAGCTGAAAACGCAAAATTAATGGAGTATTTCAAAGCCATTTTGCCTAATTATGATGAAGATAGAGTATACCCATCTGATATTAAAAAAATATTAAACTGGTACGGAATTTTACAATCAAAAGGATTGCTTAATGATGATGCTCCAGCTACTGCCGAAGAACCAAGCGCACCAGCAGTTGAAGAGGCAATTGAAGAAGCTACAGAAAAACCAGCTAAAAAAGCAAAAGCTAAAAAAGAATAACAAAAGCTTCAAAATATTTAATCCCATTCAGGACGTTCTTGAATGGGATTTTTTTATTTTTACCAAAACAATTTTGATGAATACTAGAGCCGCACAACTACAAGCATTTGACAAACTTCTTACCATAATGGATGATTTGAGGGAAAAATGTCCTTGGGATCAAAAACAGACCATGCAATCCTTGCGTCATCTTACCATTGAAGAAACCTATGAACTTGGTGATGCCATTTTAGATAATGATTTACATGAAGTGAAGAAGGAATTGGGCGATCTCTTGCTGCACATTGTTTTTTATGCCAAAATAGGAAGTGAAACTAGTGATTTTGATATTGCTGATGTGTGCCATGAAATTGCAGAAAAATTGATACACCGCCATCCTCATATTTACAGTGATACAGTAGTGAAGGACGAAGAAGAAGTCAAGCAAAATTGGGAGAAATTAAAACTCAAAGAAGGTAAGAAATCTGTTTTGGAAGGAGTTCCTAAAAGTTTGCCAGCCTTAGTCAAAGCGAGCCGTATTCAGGATAAAGTGAAAGGAGTAGGATTTGATTGGGAAGAGACGCATCAAGTTTGGGATAAAGTGCAAGAGGAATTAGAGGAATTACAAGTTGAAGTGCAAGCGGGAGATCAGGACAAGATAGAAGCGGAGTTTGGTGACGTTTTGTTTTCAATGATTAATTACGCCCGATTTTTGAATGTTAATCCCGAAGATGCCTTGGAACGAACCAATAAAAAATTCATTAAACGATTTCAATATTTAGAAAGTAAAGCTTCAGAGTTAGGAAAACCTTTAATGGATATGACTCTAGCTGAAATGGATATTTTTTGGGAAGAAGCCAAGAAAATGTAATTGTCAGTTTGCAGTATTCAGTATCTTGTAATCAATATTTAGAGTTTAAAGTATAGTTTTATATAAATTTATAATTACCAATGTCAGAAAATAAAACCGAGTTAAAACGTTCTTTAGGATTGATCGATGCAACCAGTTTAGTTGCAGGTTCCATGATAGGATCAGGAATATTTATTGTAACATCTGCTATGGCCAGAGACATAGGATCGGCGGCTTGGTTGCTCGTAATCTGGATTGTTACCGGCTTAATTACCGTTGCAGCAGCCTTAAGTTATGGCGAGTTAGCAGGGATGATGCCTAATGCAGGTGGTCAATTTGTGTATATTCAGCGTGCATACGGTAGGCTTGTTTCCTTTTTATATGGCTGGACTGTTTTTACGGTAATTCAAACAGGAGTTATTGCAGCTATTGCAGTAACCTTTGCAAATTATGCAGCTATTTTTTTTCCAGTTTTAGATGAAACGCTATTTTCTGTCGGATCGAGTTTTGTTTTTTCGTACCAAAAAGTTTTAGCCATTTTCAGTATTGTTTTACTTACTTATATCAATACCAAAGGGGTTCAAAGCGGTAAAGTGGTTCAACTTGTTTTTACTTCGGCTAAATTAATCGCGTTGTTTGCCTTGATTATATTAGGATTGTATGTAGGATTAAAAACGGATATTTTATCGGATAATTTTGCAAATATGTGGGAAGCTAGCAAAACGGTAGTTAACCCAGATGGAACTGTAACGGTTACAAAACTTGTAGGGACAGCGCTTTTAGGAGCTGCGGGTGCTACTATTATAAACTCTTTGTTTTCCAGTGATGCTTGGAATAATGTTACCTTCATAGCAGGTGAAATTAAAGATCCTAAAAAAAATATACCTCGCAGTCTATTTCTTGGAACAGTAATAGTAACTGTGGTTTATGTTTTGGCTAATGTGGCTTACCTAGCTTTATTGCCTATGCAAGGTTCGCCTAGCGCAAGTGACGCACTGAGCAACGGAATCATGTTTGCTAATAATGACAGAGTAGGTGCGGCAGCAGCAAGTATGATATTGGGAAATGTAAGTGTCTTTGTTATGGCAGGATTAATCATGGTATCCACTTTTGGTTGTAATAGTGGATTAATTCTCTCCGGAGGAAGATTGTTTTTTGCGATGGCAAAGGATGGTTTGTTTTTTAGACAAGCAACAGAATTAAATAAAAATCAAGTCCCAGCCAAAGCCTTGTGGGTACAGTGTATTTGGGCTTGTGTGTTGTGTATTTCGGGAAAATTTGGAGACTTATTAACGTATGCTACTTTTGCATCCTTATTGTTCTATATCTTGACTATTTTAGGGGTTTTTATCCTTAGAAAAAAAGAACCCCATGCTGATAGACCTTATAAAGCATTTGGTTACCCCTTTGTTCCTGCACTTTATATTGTAGTCACGGTGGCTATTTGTCTTACCTTATTAATTTATGACACATTTAATACCGGACTAGGATTAGCTATTGTTGCATTAGGAATCCCTGTTTATTATTTAGCAATGCCTAAAAAACAGTAATATTGAAGTAATTACTCGGCTATTTTTTTGAGTTTAGAAAGGTCTAATAAAACTATTTTTTTGCCACTAAGTTCAATGAGCCCTAGCTTTTTAAAGTCAGAAAGTAGTCTAATGCAGCTTTCTGTTGCGGTACCTATCATGCTAGCTAAATCATCTCTAGAAAGTTGCACTTTTAGGGATGCATCTTCATTTGTTCCGAAAGTATCATGCAAATAGAGTAATGTTTCTGCAAGTCTTTCTTTGACTGTTTTTTGAGCTAGGTTAACCATTTGATCATCGGCTTCTTTTAGATCGCCGCAAATAGTTTTCATCACATTCATAGAGAACTTGTTGTTTTTGTCAAAATATCCCATCACTTCTGATTTTGGAATAAAACAAACCTGCATATCATCAAGCGCTACTGCACTTAAATTAACAGGCTCCTCACTTATCATAGATCTTTGGCCTAGTAATTCACCTTTGGTTACCAGTTTTACAATATGGTCTTTTCCATTGGCGCTAAGCTTGATGAGTTTGCAAACACCATCTTTAATACAGTAAATTCCGTTTACAGTATCTCCTTCCTTAAAAATTATTTCTCCTTTTTTTACAATATGAGACGTTTTACAATCAGATAATTGCACGAGCTCTTGTTTAGTAAGGGCTTTCAAGGAACTGAATTCGCGCACGATACATTGTTCACATTTACTCATGGGTATGATATTTTTGTTATACAAAACTAGCTTTTTATTATGATAAATATCATATTTTAATTAACATTCGTTTAGGTTCTTTGCTTCAGGAAAAATGAGCAAAGTTATGGAGAAAAACAACTGTTTCCATTGTGGATTAGATGTCATAAAAGCCGAAGAAATATTTTTTGACGATAAAATTTTTTGTTGCACGGGTTGTAAAACAGTGTATGAAATTTTTAATCAAAACGATTTAAAAAGCTATTATGATTTTGAGAAATCACCCGGAGCAACACCGCAAAATACAAATGGTAAATATGATTTTTTAGACAATGAAAGTATTGTATCAAAATTATTGGAATTCAAAGAAAATGAAACAACAATTATTTCACTTAACATACCACACATACATTGTAGCTCGTGTATTTGGATTCTGGAAAATTTACAACGTCTTCAAAAAGGCATAAGCACCTCACAGGTCAACTTTCCTGAAAAGAGAGTACGCATCACCTTTAACTCCGCTACGGTATCTGTCAAAGAAATTGTTTTAATGCTAAGTTCTATAGGCTATGAGCCCTATATAAGTTTAGAAAACTACGAATCTGGTAAGGCTGTTGTAGATAGAAGCTTAACCTACAAACTGGGTGTTGCTTTCTTTTGTTTTGGGAATATTATGTTACTTTCTTTTCCAGAATATTTTGAAGTTAAGGAGTATTGGCTTGACCACTATCGAGGTTTTTTTAGATGGTTAATATTTGCTTTGTCGCTACCTAGTTTTTTCTACTCGGCAAGCGGTTATTATGTGTCTGCTTACAAAAGTATTAAAATCAAAATGCTCAATATTGATATTCCTATTGCCTTAGGAATCATTGTCATGTTTGTGCGTAGTACTTTTGATATCATCATGGATTATGGTTCTGGTTTTTTTGATAGTTTAACGGGACTTATCTTTTTTATGCTCCTTGGCAAAATGTTCCAAATAAAAACCTATAGTTTTTTGAGTTTTGAAAGAGATTTTAAGTCTTATTTCCCTATTGCAATAACTAAAATTAATCCTGATGGAACGGAGTTGAGTATTCCTATTTATGAAGTAGAAAAAGGAAATAGATTGCTGATTAGAAACCAAGAACTCATTCCTGTTGATGGTATATTACTGTCTGAAAAAGCAGAGATAGACTATAGTTTTGTAACTGGAGAAGCAGTGCCCATCGTGAAGCATTCTGGAGATAAAGTTTTTGCAGGTGGAAAACAAATTGGGAAGATGATAGAAATGGAAGTTTTGCAAACCGTCTCTCAAAGCTATTTGACGCAGCTGTGGAGTAATGATGTGTTCCAGAAAAATGTGGAGCAAAAACACAAAACAATTACAGATAAAATCAGTCGATATTTTACTCCTATATTGTTGTTAATTGCTTTTGTAGGATTTGGATATTGGATTTTTATTAATGCCAATACTGCTTTTAATGTTTTTACCGCCGTTCTTATTGTAGCATGTCCTTGCGCGCTTGCTTTGACCGCTCCATTCACTTTTGGGAATGTCTTACGAATTTTAGGAAAACAAAAATTTTACCTTAAAAATGCTTTGGTTATAGAACAATTAGCCAAAGTAGACACCATAGTTTTTGACAAAACAGGAACAATCACTACCAATAAAAAATCTAAAATTACGTATGTGCCACCCAGTGAAATAAATGGGATTGGAGTTCAAGAGGCCGCAATTAATTCAGAAACTAATGCATTAATAAAAAATGCGCTACGAGGTTCAAATCATCCGTTGAGTAGAATGTTATATGATTTTTTACCTGAAGCAAAATTGATTAAAGTAGAAAATTTTGAAGAACAAGCCGGTAAAGGTATTCAGGCTATGGTTGCTGGAAGTCATATAAAAATTGGTTCTCGAGATTTTGTTCTTCATACAAATTTAGAGACGGATAATAAAGGTTTTGATAGTGAAGTTGAACTTGAAAATACCGTTGTATACATTACTATTGACGAAGTTTATTATGGGAAATATATCTTCATGAATCAGTATAGAGATGGTTTAGCGAAACTGTTTCAAGATTTGAGTAACAAGTACGAAATTAAAATTTTATCAGGAGATAATGAGGGAGAAAGAGCTACTCTTGAAGCTCTTTTGCCGAAAGGCACAGCATTAATTTTTAATCAAAAACCAGAACAAAAACTAGAGTTTATCAAAGCTTTGCAGGCCGAAGGTAAGAATGTGATGATGGTAGGTGACGGACTTAATGATGCGGGTGCATTGGCGCAAAGCCATATCGGAATATCCATTTCAGAGAATGTGAATGTATTCTCACCGGCTTGTGATGCTATTTTAGATGCCGAAGAGTTTAAAAAACTAAACTTCTTTTTACGGTATTCTAAAGATGCTATTACCACCATAAAAATGAGCTTTGTAGTGTCATTAATCTACAATGTAGTGGGCTTAGGTTTTGCCATTACAGGAAATTTATTACCACTTGTAGCGGCTATTATTATGCCATTGAGTACCATAACTATAGTTAGTTTTGTTACGGTAATGAGTAATTATTATGCTAAAAGAAAACACTAGTTCATTAAATATTTACAAAGTTCACATTTCATTAACAAATGTTTCAAGTATGATAAATGTCATATTTTACGTGAATGCATCACATTAACTTTGTTGAAATAAAAATACAATATGAGTGTCATTTATCTATTAATATCCATCAGTATTCTAGTTGCTATAGGTTTTTTTATAGCATTTATTAGAGCGGTCAAAACAGGACAATATGATGATGATTATACTCCCTCTGTTCGAATGCTTTTTGAGGATGAGTTAATTCAAAAAGAAATAAAAAATAAGGAGGAGCCTTTAAAAATAGAAAATCTAGAAACTCAAAAAAATAATTAATAAACAACTTTCAAAATAATTACAAATATGGAAATGCAGCAGTTTTATTATGACAACAAAATTGTAAAAAAATTCATTTACGCCACCATAGTTTTTGGGGTAGTAGGAATGTTAGTAGGACTTATTCTTGCTTTTATGTTTCTATTCCCAAATATCACCGATGGAGTTTCGTGGTTGAGTTTTGGTCGATTAAGACCATTACATACTAATGCTGTTATTTTTGCCTTTGTAGGTAATTCTATGTTTGCAGGTATTTATTACTCTATGCAGCGCCTTTTAAAAGCAAGAATGTTTAATGATTTTTTAAGCAATCTGCATTTTTGGGGATGGCAATTAATTATTGTTGCTGCGGCTATTTCTTTACCATTAGGATACAGCACATCTAAGGAATATGCCGAGTTAGAATGGCCTATAGATATTGCAATTGCCTTGATCTGGGTTGTTTTTGGGATCAATATGATTGGTACAATTCTAAAACGTAGAGAACGCCATTTATATGTTGCCATTTGGTTTTATTTGGCCACTTTTGTAACTGTTGCAGTTTTACATATCTTTAATAGTTTGGCATTGCCAGTATCTGGATTAAAAAGTTATTCTGTTTATGCGGGTGTTCAAGATGCACTAGTTCAATGGTGGTATGGTCATAATGCGGTTGCTTTTTTCTTAACCACACCTTTTTTAGGTTTGATGTATTACTTTATTCCAAAGGCGGCTAACCGTCCGGTGTATTCGTACCGCCTTTCAATTATTCACTTTTGGTCTCTGATTTTTATTTACATCTGGGCAGGCCCACACCATTTATTATATTCGGCATTGCCAAACTGGGCTCAAAATTTAGGTGTTGCTTTCTCAATCATGTTAATTGCTCCATCTTGGGGAGGAATGATCAACGGACTTTTAACGCTAAGAGGAGTTTGGGATAAGGTAAGAGTAGAACCTGTTTTAAAGTTTTTTGTAGTAGCAATTACCGGGTATGGAATGGCCACTTTTGAAGGTCCGATGTTGTCTCTTAAAAATGTTAATGCTATTGCACATTATACAGACTGGATTATTGCACACGTTCACGTAGGCGCTCTAGCTTGGAATGGTTTTATGGCATTTGGTATGATTTATTGGTTAGTTCCTCGAATGACCAAGAGTAATTTGTACTCTACAAAATTAGCTAATTTTCATTTTTGGATAGGTACTCTCGGAATCATCTTGTATACTTTACCAATGTATGTTGCTGGATTTTTACAAGCATCGATGTGGAAGCAATTTAACCCAGATGGAACATTAACCTATGGTAATTTTCTAGAAACGGTTACTCAAATCATGCCTATGTATTGGATGAGAGCCATAGGTGGAACGATGTACTTGGTAGGAATGTTTGTATTAGTGTATAACATTTGGCAAACGGTTCGATTTGGATCAAAAGTAGAAGACGAACACGCCGAAGCTCCTGCGTTACTAAAAATGAGTTCAAGTAGAGTTAAGGGTGAAAAATTCCACCCTTGGTTAGAGCGCAAGCCTATTCAATTGACTATTTTGGCAACAGTAGCTATCTTAATAGGTGGTGTGATTCAAATTGTACCTACTATAATGGTAAAGTCTAATATTCCTACGATAACTAGCGTAAAACCATATTCTCCACTTGAACTAGAAGGACGTGATTTATACATTCGTGAGGGTTGTGTAGGATGTCACTCTCAATCGGTACGACCATTTAGAAGTGAAGTAGAACGTTACGGACCTCAATCAAAAGCGGGAGAATTTGTATACGATCATCCATTTTTATGGGGATCAAAACGTACAGGACCCGATTTATTAAGAGTAGGTGGAAAGTACAATGACAATTGGCATTTCAATCACTTTTGGAATCCACAAAGTATATCTGCGGGCTCTATCATGCCGGGTTACAAATGGCTTTTTGACAATAAAGCTATGGATATTTCTATGACCCAAAAGAAAATGGAAGTGATGTCTACACTAGGAGTTCCTTACACTCCTGTGCAAATTGCTGGTGGACTGGATGATTTACGCAAACAAGCCATTGCTATCGAAGAAAGTTTAAAAAACGACCCTGATTTTGTAAAAAGTTATGAGGAAAGTAAGAAAAAAGCCGAAGCAAGAGGTGAAAAATTTGTGCCAATGAACGAAAGAGAAATTGTGGCTTTAATAGCTTATATGCAACGTTTGGGTACTGATATTAAAGTAAAAAAATAGTAGTTATGTTTGAACAAATTAAACACAATATGGAGACCATTGATGGTGTAGCCATATATCCTATTCTGTCATTATTAATTTTCTTTTTCTTTTTTGTAGGTCTAGGTCTTTGGGTTTTCTCTTATAATAAAGAAAAAATTAAGGAGTTGAGCCAGATGCCATTGAGCGATAATTAATTGTAGTATTTAAACTAGTTAGAATGAAAAATAATTTTCCTGTATACGTTAGAGTTCCTGTAATTTTCTTTGCTGTTTTTATGGTAATGGAGTATTTCATTGACTCAGGAGACCGACCTGCATTTATAAAATTCCCAATGGTCACCGTGTTTTTATTAGTATTTCTTTTTTTATTGATTGCAGTAGAAATTACTTGGAAAGCTGTTGATACCATTACATACCAATTATTGACGCAAGATCAAAAAGAAGCTTTGCTTAAAAAACAAAATATTCGTTTTCAAGATCAGGCGTGGTATAAAAATTTAATGGCAAAACTCACTAAAACGCAGCCTCTTGATAATGAAGGACAGTTGTTATTAGATCATGATTATGATGGTATTAAGGAGTTAGATAATAATTTGCCGCCATGGTGGGTGTATTTGTTTTATGCGTGTATAATTTTTGGAGTAGTTTACATGGTACGATATGAAGTATTGGGAGCAGATAATCAAGAAATAGAGCTTCAAAAGGAAGTGGCTCAAGCCAAAATTGAGATTGCTGAATATATGAAAACTGCTCCAGACTTGATGGATGAAAAAACGGTAACCTTGTTGACAGAACCGGCCGATCTAGCTGCTGGAAAGGAAATTTTTATCACTAATTGTGCTGCTTGCCATAGAGCTGACGCTGGTGGTCAAATAGGACCAAATTTAACCGATGATCAATGGATTCTAGGCGGTGGTATAAAGAATGTTTTTCATACTCTGGTTAATGGAGGCCGTGACGGAAAAGGAATGATATCCTGGAAAGGGACCTTAAAGCCAAAAGAAATGCAAAAAGTTGCTAGTTATATTTTATCCTTGAAAGGCAGCAACCCACCTGATGCAAAAGCATCTGAAGGGGAAGTATGGGTTGAAGAAAGTGCAGTAGTCGCTGCTAAATAATTTTCATCCTGGGACTGGTGTTTGAACATCAGTTCCAAGTTTTGTAAACTCGTTTTTATAACTTAAAATAATGTCAAATTCAGCAGACGAAGCGTTTAGAGACACCATAGGAACTATTGACGAAGAGGGGAATAGAAAATTTATCTATCCTAAAAAACCTTCTGGAAAGTTGTATGAGTACCGTAAATGGGTAAGTTATTTTTTATTATTAGTCTTAGTAGCAAATCCATTTGTTAAAGTGAATGGCAACCAGTTCATGATGTTCAACATTTTAGAACGCAGGTTTACAATTTTTGGATTTCCTTTTTGGCCACAAGATTTTTATCTGTTTGTGCTTTTCATGATTATCGGAATTGTTTTCGTTATTCTTTTTACGGTTATTTTTGGACGTATTTTTTGCGGATGGATTTGCCCCCAAACTATTTTTCTCGAAATGGTTTTCCGCAGAATTGAATATTGGATAGAGGGAGATAGAGGCGCTCAAATTCGTTTACATAAACAGGAATGGAACGCTGAGAAGGTTAGAAAGAAAGCGCTAAAATGGTCACTTTTTTTGATCATATCGTTTTTTATTGCTAATGTTTTTTTAGCCTATCTCATCAGCAGTGATGCTCTTTACAAAATGATTGAGGAGGGACCACGTAACCACATCAGTACCTTAGTTTCATTAGGTATTTTTACTGGTGTGTTCTATTTTATATTTGCTTGGTTTAGAGAACAAGTTTGTATTATAGCGTGTCCTTACGGTAGGTTACAAGGTGTTTTATTAGATGATAAATCTATAAATGTAGCCTATGATTTTGTTCGAGGTGAAAAAACCGCTGGCAGAGCAAAATTCAATAAGCAAGAGGATAGGAGTGCCACCGGAAAAGGAGACTGTATTGACTGTAAACAATGCGTTAATGTTTGCCCCACAGGAATTGATATTAGAAATGGAACGCAATTAGAATGCATCAATTGTACGGCTTGTATTGATGAATGCAACACCATTATGGATAATGTGGGATTGCCTCAAGGTCTTATTAGATACGCATCTGAAGAGGAAATTGAGAAAGAAAAAAAGTTCAAACTCACCAGCCGAATGAAAGGGTATTCAGCCGTTTTATTCATTTTAACGGGTGTTTTGATAGGTTTGTTATTCCTTCGTTCAGATGTTGAGGCGGTGATTCTAAGGTTGCCAGGGCAATTGTTTCAACACAAAGGGGACAATATAAGTAATGTGTACACTTTTAAGGTGATCAATAAAACTAGTAAAGATCTTGACAGCGTTCATTTTAAATTGGTCGGCATCAAAGGAAGTTTGAAAATTGTAGGGATCCAATACTTAAAAGTGTCTAAGCAAAGCATGGACAGCGGAACACTTTTTATAGAAATCAATCAAAATATTTTAGAAACCGATAAAACAAATCTAAAAATTGAAGTGTTTAATGGTATTGATAAAATAGAAACTACCACTACTAGTTTTTTAAGTCCACGTAGTTTTAATTAAAGTGTAACAAGCAAATAGTAAGAACATGAAAATAAATTGGGGAACAGGAATAGTAATTGCTTTTGGATTGTTTATGACATTCATTTTGTTTTTTGTATTTAAGGTACAGTCTGATTCTAAATATGATAATGAATTGGTAGTAGAGGAGTATTACAAGCATGATGCTCATTTTGCTGAGGAGATGACTCGCATACAAAATGCTGCTGATTTGGCTCAAAGGCCAATTATAAACAACAAAGCAAACGGAATAGAAGTAGAATTTCCTAAGACTTTTGAAACCAATAAAATAAAAGGGAAAGTGTCTCTATACAGGCCGTCTAATAAAAAATTAGATTTTGAAATTCCTATTTCATTATCTAATGCTACAACTTTGCTCATTCCTAAAAAAAGTTTAGCAGGCGGCCGTTGGGACATTAATATGGAATGGCAATACAACGGAAAATCATATTTGTCAAAGGAAACGGTTTACGTGAGGTAAGTACTAGAAATCATTTCAACAAAATATTCTTCATTATTTCTTAGATCAATAAGAATACAACATGTTTTATACAGCAATTATATTTGGTTTACTAAGCAGTTTTCATTGCATTGGGATGTGTGGTCCTATTGCTATGATGTTGCCTGTAGATAGGAATAACTCCTCTAAAAGAGTTTTACAAATAATCACGTATCATTTGGGTAGAATTTCAGCTTATGCCACCATAGGATTTGTATTTGGTTTAGTGGGCAAAGGTTTTTTTATGGCTGGTATACAGCAGCAACTTTCTATAGGGATAGGAATTGCAATGATTGCAGTGGTACTTATTCCTGAAAAGTTATTTGCTAGATATAATTTTTCTAAGCCTATATTTAAACTCGTGGCTGGTATTAAATCAACTTTAGGAGCACAGTTCAAAAATAAAAGTTTCAAGTCATTGTTTACAATAGGTTTACTAAACGGATTTTTACCTTGTGGTATGGTTTACGTTGCCTTATTTGGAGCTATTGCTATGCAAAATGCAGGTTGGGGTGTTGTATACATGATACTTTTTGGGTTAGGTACATTGCCGCTCATGAGTAGTATTGTTTTAATACAGGGATATATTACAATGCCTATGCGAAACCGAATTCAGAGATTAATTCCCTATATAGCGATAACAATGGGATGCTTGTTTATTTTGCGCGGTTTAGGTTTGGGTATTCCATACGTATCGCCGTCTACAATGAGTTTGTTTATTCAATCTAATGCCACTTGTCATTAATTAATATGTTTTCTCATAAACAATAAAGCACGCCTTGAGCGTGCTTTATTTTTTTGTAAAAGTGGGTATCAAATTGTCATCGAAAAAAGAGCCGTTTCTGGCGCTTTTCTTTTCAATCTTAAGTCAAATGCCATTCCTATATTTCGAATATAAGGTTTGCCTTTTTCAGTAATTGCAAGGCTATTTTCATGTATCACGATAAGAGCGTCTTTTTCCATTTCTTCTAGCTGCTCCAGTACTTCTGGGAGTTCTTCAAAATATAATGAAGTATCATGCCAAGAAGTTTCAAATTGGCACATTAAATTTAAAATGTGTTTTCTAATGATGAGGTCTTCAAGAGTTAAGATATGACCTCTAAAAACTGGCAGTCTATCCCATTCAAGCAATTGGTAATAATCGTCTAAGTTTTTAGCATTTTGAGAAAAACCATACCAGCTGTCACTTATTGAGGATACGCCCAGACCTATCATTAACGGAGTTTTTGAAGCACTATATCCCATAAAATTACGGTGTAAAGTTTTTTCTTGAAAAGCAATGTAAAGCGCATCAGTTTTTAATGCAAAATGATCCATCCCTATTTCATGATACCCATTCTCATATAATAATTCTTTACCAGTTTCATACAATTGCCTCTTTTTATCATCTTGTGGCAAATCTTCGTCATTAAAACCGCGCTGCCCATTTCCTTTTATCCAAGGCACATGCGCGTAACTGTAAAATGCCAATCGGTCTGGTTTAAGGGATTTTGTCTTTTCAATAGTGTCTATTACATCGTCAATTTCTTGAAACGGTAATCCATAAATAATATCATGACCTATTGATGTATACCCAATAGCTCTTGCCCAGAAAGTTACTTTCGCTACATTATGAAACGGTTGTACTCTGTGAATAGCGTTCTGAACCTTTTCAGCATAATCTTGCACCCCAAAACTTACTCTTCTAAAACCTAGCGCATATAGTTTTTGTAAGTGAGCATAGGTTGTATTGTTAGGATGCCCTTCAAAACTAAATTCGTGATCTACAGATTTATTGGCATGCATGAAAATACCGTTTATTAAGTCCTCTAAATTTTGAGTCGAAAAAAAAGTAGGTGTGCCACCGCCTAGATGTATTTCTTTGATTGTAGGTTTTTCGCCCAATAGATTGCAATATAAAGTCCATTCTTTTAAAACTGCCATGATGTAAGGATGTTCTACGGCGTGATTTTTTGTAATTCGCTTATTACACCCGCAAAAAGTACATAAGCTTTCGCAAAATGGCAAGTGAATGTACAAACTAAGACCTTCTTGAGGACCACTTTTACGAAATGATTGTTGTAACGTTTGAATCCATAAATCACTAGTAAAATCACTTTCATCCCAGTAAGGAACGGTAGGGTAGCTAGTGTATCTAGGGCCGGGTACATTATATTTTTGAATCAAAGAATTTTTCATAATAGATCATTTTAGCACCTCAAAAGTAGGGCGAGTCTATCAAGATAAAAATGATAATTATCATATAGAATTGTCATAAAAATAAAAAACCCCAATCCTGCTGGATTGGGGTTTACTACCTTGTGGGTAAAAATCTATTCTTCTATTTTAATATTTTTTAATTGCTTTAGTTTTTCTTTCCATACATCAAGACTTTCTTTGTGAATGGCAATGTTTTTACGAACTTCTAATACAATTGAATTCTCTTTCTTAGCATTACGAGTATTGGCAAAAAACTGAATGTTGTTTTCCAATTGAAAAATTTCATTTTGAACTTCATCAATCTTACGCATGATGAAAATTTTCTCACTATCTAGTTTTCTAGAATCATTACTTTCAGATAATTGATCCATTCTATTAGCAAAACGCATCATGTCAGTATCCTTTTTACTCAAGCTTAATTTTTCAAAAAGAGCATCTAGAATTTTGTTAAATTTCCCTTCAATATGCCTTCTAGCAAAAGGCACTTTACCAAAACCTTTCCAGTTTTCAATATGAAGTTTTATAGCATCAAGATCGGTTTTATGATCACCTGTAAGTTGAAATTCTCTCAAAGATTCTAGATATGTTTTTTTACCTTCAAATGCAGTAACTTCTTCACTATTTTCTTCTTTTTTATGTTCTTTAAGGTGTTCAAAATAGTGGTTGCAAGCTTCTCTAAACTCTTTCCATATTTTGTCCGAATACTTTCTAGGAACATGACCTATTTCTTTCCACTCTTCTTGAATTTGCTTCATTATAGGTGTAGTGGCAGCAAAATCAGTGCTTTCTTGTAGTGCTTTTGCTTTTGCTACAAGTGCAGTTTTTTTAGCAAGATTGTCGTTTTGATCTTTTTTAATGTCTTTATAGAAAGAATTTTTAAAAGAATTAAAATTACGTACCGCATTTTTAAAAGCACTCCAAGTTTCCTCATTAACTTCTGAAGGAACTTTTCCAGCCGAGAAAAAAGCAGTGCGCAATGCCTCAACCTTTTCTATTTGGCCTAGCCACTGCGAGTGAGCATTCACTTTTTCAGTAGCCAGAACTTCAATTTGAGCAATAATGGCTTTTTTATTTTCTAGATTAGCCAACTCAACTGCACGCTGATTTTCAAATAAAACTTCACGTTTATCGTGCATTTTTTTAGTCAAATCGCTAAACTGATTCCAGATTGCATCTCGGTGTTCTCTTGAAACAGGACCAATATCTTCTTTCCAGATTTTGTGTAAATCTTGTAATTCTCTAAAAGCTTTATTAACATCTTTTTCAAGAACCAGTTCCTCAACACGGGCAACAATTTTTTGTTTTAATTCCAGGTTGTGTTTAAAATCAAGGTCTCTCGCTTCACGATCAAGGTGTAAATAATCATAAAAATTTTCAACATGAAAATGATAATTATTCCACACATGGTTGTACTTATCCTTAGGAATAGCCCCTGCATTATTCCATCGCTCTCTTAAATCATTAAAATGTTTTAAGGTGTCCTTTATATTAGCTTGCGGATTTATAAGATCTTTTAATTCCTCAACAATAGCAAGCCTATTTTCTAGGTTATTTTTTAGGTTAGTTTGTAAACTTTTAAAATGAGCATTCTTTACCTCACGAAATTGTGAATACAATTTATCAAACTGACTTTTTAATGGAGAGTGGTATTCAAACTCTTCAGTAGGATCTTGATTTTCAGCAAGGAATTCCTCTTTCTTTTCTTCAACTAAGTGGTTGTATTTAGCTAAAAAAGCTTTCTTTATTTCTTCAATATGATCCTTGAAAGCAAGTGCTTTATCGCTAGAAACAAAACCTTTAAGTTCCTCAACAAGCTCCTCAAGTGCAAGTGCATCATAATCCTTCATAGGAATTTCATGGCGCTCTTTCAACGTTTCATCTTCGCTTTCCTCTGCATTACTGGCAGCAATCGCATCTGTTGCAGTAGTGGCATCAGCTTCAATTAGTACAGCTTCGGGTTGCATTACTTCACTTAAATCATCTTGAGTTGCAGTAGTATCATTCAAGATTGTTTCGGTACCATTTCCATCTGCATCTTCTTGATGTTGATCCAGGTTGTCATTCTTTTCTTCTAACATTTTTTTAAATGTATAAGGTTTCTAAATAATATTGAGTCCGAAAGGTAGTAAAGCCTTACCAAAATACAAAATATACAAGCCATTTTATTAATCATACATCAAATGATGTTTTTAATTAAGAGCTTTCTCCAGCTGTACGCTATATCTTTAGGATCCTGAAAAAAAAATCAGGATCCTAAAGGATGCCGCTTCCATCTGGGCTAGGAATCTAGAATATAACAGGAAATTTTTTAAAACAGAAGTATCTCAAAACTGATGTAAAACTCTCAACAGCTTAACTTTAAAAAAAAGTTTTAGCGGGATTAATTTTTACTTATTCCAAATTTTCCAAGCTTTTTCAGCTTGAAAAATAAGCATGTCTAAACCATTTTTTGTTTGAGCGCCTTGAGCAGCAGCTTTTTTCAAAAATTGTGTTTCTGCGGGGTTGTAAATCAAATCGTAGGCAATGTGCTTCTCTGTAAAAAACGAATAGGGAAGTAGCGGGAAAGCGTCAGTATTTGGGCTTGTGCCTACTGGCGTAGCATTAATTATGATTTGGTAATTATCAAATGTTGTAGCATTAATTCGATCATAACTTATACTTGTATCTGTAGCTTCTCTAGATACAAATACATAAGGAATGTCAAGCTCATCAAGAGCAAAAGCAACACCTTTAGAAGCTCCACCTGTGCCTAAAATTAAGGCTTTCTTGTGATGAGGTTGCAGTAAGGGTATCAGGGATTTTTTAAAGCCAAAATAATCTGTATTGTATCCTTTTAGTTTGCCTTTTTTTGTAACTCGAATGGTATTTACGGCACCTATCAGCGCAGCTTTTTTGGATAAGGAATCTAGATAAGGAATAACCGTTTCTTTGTACGGAATGGTTACATTAAGTCCTTGTATATCTTTGTTTTCAAACTTAATTGTTGGAAAATCTTGAATGTCTTGAATGTCAAAATTTTCATAAGTACAACCTTCAAAACCTGCAGCTGCAAATTTCTCAGTAAAATATTTTTTAGAAAAAGAATAACTGATGTTACGTCCTACTAACCCAAAACGTCTTGTATTACTCTCCGTCATTTGTACCCGTATATTTTTTGATGTGGTTTTGCACTGATTTTTTCTCCCAAACAGATGGGAAAGAATTTTTTAATAACTTTGAATTGGCTGCATTGAGACGTAAGGCATTACTCAAATGAAATTTTGCCTTCGTTGTATCGTTTAGTAAATAATATAAACCAGCTAATCGGTATTCAATTTCGTTTTCTTCAGGATAATATTCGGTAGCCTGCAAAAGTGTTTGAACAGCTGCCATAAACTCTCCTTGAAATTGTAAAATATCTACCCAAAAAAGCCAAACATCAAGGCTTGTTTCTCCATATTCAACTGCTTTTTTGTAGCCGAAGGTTGCTTCTTCAAAAAATCCCATTTTTTTGTTGATACTTGCAAATCGTTTCCAATACAGTTTGTTTTGATTGTCAATAGCAAGGGCTTTGTTTACAAAATAGAGTGCTTTTTGATAGTTTTTTTGACGTACATAAAAATCGGTTATGGCAATCCAGCCTTTATCTAGTAAAGGATCTTCATGCACGGTTTGATTATAATATTTGAGAGCTAGAGTGGTATTGCCAAGTTTTTCATGACATTTTCCCATTCGCAACAGCGCATAAGAAGTTGCATCATCTAACTCAATAGTTCTGCTGTAACTTTCAACGGCTTTTTCATAATTTTTAAGACGTTCGTATGCTTTGGCTTTTTCCATAAAAGCGCCTACAAATTCGTCGTCTATCAGCGTTGCGTATTCATAAGCACGTATAGCTTCTTCATATTCTTTTACGCTGTAATGCAAACGTCCTAGTTGGTGCCAAGCAATTTCACTATACGGATTTTTGTCAATGTATTCTTTTAGAAATTGAATTGCATCTTGATTTTGATCTAAAAATTCAAAGCAATATACCACGTTATACAACGCTGATTGATCTTCAAGATCTTCTTCAAGACAATTGATGAAATTGGTTTTTGCCAATTCAAAATTATCCATAAACAAATACTCCATGCCTATTAAATTATACACATCTGCCAGATCATCTGTATATTTAAGGGCAATTTTTAAGAGTTCAACCGCTTTTTCATGTTGGTCTCTTTTAGAGCATATATTTGCTTTTTGAATGTATATTTCTTCATTATTGGGTTCAATAGCATACAACTCATTCAATATTTTTTCAGCGAGTTCTAATTTATCATCATACACAAGCATCTCGACTTGCACGAGTTTAAGCCCTGTTGCTTTAGGATGTTGTTCCAAAGCTAATTTGAGGGCTTTTTTTGCCAAAGTGGCTTTGCCCATATCCAGATAATGAAGGATAATTTCTTCAAATTCTTCGGAGTCGAAAAAGAATACCTTGTTGGTTTTCAACATGGACTCAAATTTTGATAAGGATAAGTTATAATCTTCTTCTTCGTTGCTTAATTGCATACTTTGTGTTTTTAATTTAGCCTAACTAAAATTAGGTAATCGTGGGTGTACTGTGAGGTTAATTTAGAATTGTTGTGAACAATTTAATTAACAAAAAATTCTTTAGTTAAAACAAAGAGTAGCTCCTTGTCGAATATTTTAAAGATTAATTTTTATTCATTATTTCATCCATCACTTCTAGAATAATGCTACAACCTTCTCGTATTTCTTCTTCTGAAATGGTTAACGGAGGCGTAATCCTGATGGCGCATCCTTCAAAAAGGAGCCAGAATAAGATAAGTCCTCTATCTTGACATTTTAAAATAACCTCGTTTGTTATATCTGGGCTTTTAGTCATGGCGGCTAGCATCAATCCTTTACCTCTTATTTCTTGTATCAAAGGATGTACCAAAAGCGATCTAAATAATTTTTCTTTCTCAAGGGCTTCCTGCATGATATTAGTCTCTGTAATTTCTTGCAAAGTAGCTAAGCAGGCTGCCGCTATGACAGGATGTCCTCCAAAGGTAGTTATGTGTCCTAACTTTGGATTATCACTCAACAAATCCATTTGTGCTGATGAAGCTGTAAAAGCACCAACAGGCATTCCGCCACCCATGCCTTTTCCCATGACGACAATATCAGGAACAACATCGTAATTTTGGAACCCAAAAAGTTTTCCGGTTCTCCCAAAACCTGGTTGAATTTCATCCAGAATCATCATGGCACCTACTTCATCACAGCGTTCTCTCACTTTTTTGAGATAGTCATTGTGGGGCTGAATGAATCCCGCTCCACCTTGAATGGTTTCTAATAATACTCCTGCTGTTTTGTGCGTTATTTTAAGCAAATCAGCTTCGTCATTAAACGTGATAAACTCCACATCAGGGATCAACGGGCGAAAGACTTGTTTGCGCTCTTCAAATCCCATGACACTCATAGAACCCATCGTGTTGCCGTGATAAGCGTTGTGACACGAAATCAATTGACTTCTTCCTGTGGTTCTTCGGGCTAGTTTTAAGGCTCCTTCTATGGCTTCGGTACCTGAATTAACCAGATAGGTTTTGTCTAAAGGAGCAGGCAATAATGAGGCTAATAATTTACAATAAGCTACAGCTGGACTTTGAGAATATTCGCCGTAAACCATTACGTGTGAATATTTATCTAATTGATCTTTTATGGCTTGGTTGACTCTAGGATGCTGGTGGCCTAAGGCACAGGCTGATACGCCTGCTACAAAATCTAGGTATTTTCTAGAATCTGTTGCGTAGATGTAAGATCCTATAGCGTGTGATACCTCCATGCCTAGCGGATAGGGTGAAGTTTGTGCCTGGTATTTTAAAAAATCTGTGTTCACAAATTATTGTTTAATCGTTTATTGGATACTTTTTTGTAATAGGTAACTTTTTAATGTAACTGTTTACTGAAAAATGATACTGTTCGCTTTTCACTGTGACTGTTCACTGTGACTGCAAACTGAGACTACTTCTTTACTTTCTTTTTATCGTAATTCAGCGTTTCTTTCCTAATTTTCAACGGAATATTCCCTTTGCCTTGAGCTGATTTAGTGGCTTTGGCAATTTTTTCATTATCTTCATTTTCTTCTGGAGGAAAAATATCGTCCTTTGATTTTATACGTTCATCGCCTCGCCAAACTAGGCCTCGTAGTTTTCTAGCATTTTCGGGCAGTTCGTTTTCGGGGAAAATATCGCCATCTACATCTTGAAAAAAAGTAATGGTTTCGATCTCATTATCAGCCAGTACTAAATTTATTTTACTGCTTTTATTTTTGTTAATTCCTATCAATTCTTGTGCTTCATTACGCATGTAGTAAATGACTTCTGCGTTTTTGATAATGTCGACATCGTGTAATTTTCCTTCTAGAAATTTCCCATATAGATTTTGTCCCTTGACTTGATTGTATCCTGTTCCCAAGGTGTCTTTTGATAGAATAAAAGTATTTTCGAGTACTTTAAGAGAGTCTAATTTTTGAGTAGTTTTATCTCCTATCAAATGCATAATGTCGCCCGTAATTTGGTTTTCTGCGTTCCAAAGTATTGGATTTCCTATCATTTTTGTCAGTCCCATTTTGGTACTAGAATGTATCGAATCACATTTTCCACTCATATCCTTTTTGAAAAATCGGACGTTATTAAAGGCTCTTATGATTCTGTTTCCTTCTTTTCCAGTAACCATTAGTTTTTTTCCGTGAATATAAACCGAGTCATTTTCGACAAAATTTACTGCTACGGCTCTTTTCGTAACATACATAGAATCTTGTTTTTTAAACACTTCGGCATAATGTCCTTTGACAATACCGCGGTTTATAGAATCTGTTATTTTTACATTTCGAGTCGCCGATGCAAATTCTCTGTTTCTATCATAATACAAACTGTCACCTTTAATCACTCTGTCGTCATATTTGATATAAGATTTGTTTAGAAAGTGTGCTAGGTTCTTTTTGGTATCATAAAATCCTTTTTCGGTGTAAATGTAATTGGCTTTACTGGTAATTGTTGAGGGTCCTAAAAGATAAGAATGTCCCGAATTACTAAAATAATCCAAATGATTCGATTTGATCACATATGTAGGATTGGTAATCGTAACTGCAGTGAGGAATTGAAACTTCTTTTCCTTTACATAATACCTACCTGAATTACTCTTAAGTGTATTGTCTTTATTGGTAATAGTTCCCGGTGTATCGTAATACGCTTCTTGAATATTTCGGTCAAAATTGATGATATCTGTTACTAAGGTTGCGTCCGGCGAACTCATAACTGCGTCACCAGAAGCATATGCTTTTTTAACATTTGCATTATACTCGGCATATTTACTATTCAAAAACAAAGTATCTCCTTGTACCATTTGTACATTTCCAAAAGCTTTGATGTATTTTTCTTTTTTAAAATAATAAGCTTTGTTACAGGTAAGTACAATACCGTCGTGACTTGCTCGAACGTTTCCCATCAATAAAACCGCGTCTGGAACTTCTATGTCATTAACTTCTTCAAAATCGACATTTTCTATAACTATAACTTTTGAGGCTTGCGCCAAAACAAACTGCGAAATCAATAAAATTGCTAGTTGAGTAAGGAAAAAAAGTGTTTTTTTCAATGGATCTAATTTTTGTCAAATTTATGAAAAAGGAAACAATCCTAATCCATATTAGGATTTATTTATAATTTGTCAAAAACGGACTTTAAAGGATAGGTTTAGCTGCTAAAAGTTATCAACAAATAAAACTACTCTTTCGTTGTAGTTTGTTCACTAGCACTTAGAATGGTATAATTTTAATTGTTTTTCACTTCATCTAGTATAAAAAATATTAAATTTAAAAACTGATGTCTATTTGGTGTAAGACCTATTGACATCAGCACTAATGATAACTATGATGAAAAAAAGAACTATTGTTGCGGGTGTAGGCTTGGGATTATTGGCAATAGCCTGCAAAACAACTGATTTGAAAATGAATACTACTCAAAAAGAACCTGTTGCACGTAAAAAAGAAGTCGTGTATCAAGTTTTTACGCGATTATTTGGAAATAAAAATACCACCAACAAACCTTGGGGAACTATTGAAGAAAATGGAGTAGGGAAGTTCAACGATTTTACAACAACAGCCTTGCAAGAAATAAAGGATTTGGGTGTAAGTCATATTTGGTATACAGGAGTGCCACATCATGCTTTAATTCGGGATTATACCGCTATCGGAATTTCTAATGATGACCCAGAAGTGGTGAAAGGTAGAGCAGGATCGCCTTATGCCGTAAAAGATTATTACAATGTTAACCCAGATTTAGCTGTAAATCCTGAAAACCGATTGCAAGAATTTGAAGCACTTATTGATAGAACGCATCAAGCGGGATTAAAAGTGATTAGTGATATTGTCCCAAATCACTTAGCGCGCAAGTACGAGGGTAAAAACAATCCGGAAGGAGTTCGGGATTTTGGTGTTGATGATGATACTAATGTTGAATATAAACGAGATAACAACTTTTATTATATTCCAAATGCTAAATTTGAAGTTCCTGATACGAATGCACCTTTAAACGGAGAAGTTCATCCGTTGGTTGATGGAAAATTTGAAGAAAATCCAGCAAAATGGACTGGAAATGGCTCCCGAAAGGCAAAACCAGATAAGAATGATTGGTACGAGACCGTAAAAGTAAATTATGGGATTCGTCCGGATGGGTCCAAAGATTTTCCAGAACTTCCAGCACGATATGATAAAAAAACAGTTCAGGAGCATTTTGAATTTTGGAAAAATAAAAATGTACCCAATTCGTGGGTTAAATTCAAAGACATAGCTTTGTATTGGACAGCAAAAGGGGTAGATGGTTTCCGATTTGACATGGCTGAAATGGTGCCTTATGAATTTTGGAGTTATATGAATTCAGCCATTAAAATGAAAAATCCAGAAGCTTTTCTATTAGCCGAAGTTTACAACCCAAAAGAGTATAGAAATTACATTCATCTTGGTAAAATGGATTATTTGTATGACAAAGTAGAGACTTATGACGCTTTGAAAGCCATCGTAAAAGGTCAAGCTACACCAGATCGGTTGGTAGAAATTCAGAATGGTTTAAAAGACATTGAAAACCACATGCTTCATTTTCTAGACAATCATGATGAGCAGCGCTTAGCGAGTCCAGAATTTGCCGGATCAGCTGAAAAAGGAAAACCATTGATGGTAGTTTCAACAACCATAAGTTCAGCTCCTACCATGGTTTATTTTGGTCAAGAAGTTGGTGAAGCTGGCAATGAGAATGCTGGATTTGGAACACATTCAAGAACATCAATTTTTGATTATGTTGGTGTGCCAAATCACCAGCGCTGGATGAATAATGGCAAATTTGATGGAGCGTTATTAACAGCAAACGAAAAAGAGTTGCGAGATTTTTACAAAAGACTTCTTAACTTTTCTTTGAATAGTTCCGCATTGATGGGCGATTATCAGGAGTTGCATACTCAAAACCGTCAATTTACAAAAGGTTATGACGAAAGTATTTTTTCTTTTGTCCGTTGGTCTACAGAGCAAAAATTAATTGTTGTTACTAATTTTTCATCAGTGACCACAAGTACTTTTGAACTTAAAATTTCAAAAGACCTTATTAAAAAGTGGCAATTAATAGACGGTTCATATACTGTAAAAGATCAATTGTATCAGATGTATTCTTCAGAAGTAAACGTTTTTCAAGGAGAAGGAACCTTGCAAATTAAAATTAATCCATTAGAATCTTTCATATTACAACTGTAAGGATAAAAAAAAGCTGCTAAAAATTTTAGCAGCTTTTTTTCTTTTTAAGAGAACTATTTAATGGCTACAGCCGTATAGTTTTCTTCAATTTTATTCCAGTTGATAATATTAAAAAAATTATCAACGTAGTTTTTTCTTCGGTATTGATAATCCATATAATAGGCATGTTCCCATAAGTCAAGTGCAAGAATTGGTGTTCCTGGAATAATAGCATTTCGCATCAAAGGATTGTCTTGATTTGTAGTTGTTGTAACTTGTAATTTACCCGTTTTATCTACTATAAGCCAAACCCAACCTGATCCAAAATGTTTTGTAGCTTCATCTTTAAAAAGAGACATAAAATTACCGTAAGATCCAAAATCAGTTATCATGGCACTAGCTAAAGTATTTTTAGGCTCACCGCCAGCTTTTGGACCCATACATTTCCAAAACAAACTGTGGTTGTAGTATCCTCCCGCATTGTTACGAATTGCAGCATCATTAGGGTCTAGTTTTGCTAGCACTTCTTCTATGGTTAAGTTTTCTAGCGGAGTTCCTTTTATGGTACTATTTAAATTATTTGTGTAATTTAAATAATGTTTGGAGTAATGTAACTCCATTGTAGTAGCTGATATGCTCGGAGCTAGCGCATCATACGCATACGGCAGTTTTTCTAACTGAAACGAACCTTCATCAGCTTTTACATTATCAGGCGATCCCATAACTGTTTTTTGCTCTGTAGCAGTAGGCAAGGGGACTTCAACAACTTCTATTAATTTTTTCTCATTACAGGATACTATAAAAACTGTTGCACAAACTAATGGCAACACATAAAATGCTTTTTTCATGGGTAAATTATGATTTTATTAGTGAGTCAATGATTTCAATATAATATTGTTTGGCTTCATCAGGAGATAAATGACTTATTTGCATCCAAGCGTTTGTTTTAAATGCATCTCTCAAGTGAAACGATGAATTTTGTCTTAAATCAACAGTGCCATAAGTAGCTTGTTTGTAAAAAGCGTACAACCGCAATTGTACATCCTGTGGTAAGGATGCTTGCGTCATATCGGCTGCCTTAGCTACAGCTTCTTGGAATAAAGTATCTAAATCCTTTTTGGTCATTATGCCTTGGTTGCAATAATAGTTTTTCCTCCAATAGCCTTTTGGTTCAATTCCACATTAATAGGAGTTCCCAAAGGTAAAAATATATCAACTCTTGATCCAAATTTTATAAATCCAGCATCGGTACCTTGAGTTACTTGAGTTCCTTCTAATGCATAATTTACAATTCTACGTGCCAGTGCTCCAGCAATTTGACGGTACAAAACGCCACCAAAAGTACTATTTTCTACAACAATTGTTGTTCTTTCATTTTCTTCACTTGCCTTAGGGTGCCAAGCAACAAGAAATTTACCAGGATGGTATTTACTAAACTTAACAATTCCACTCAAGGCATATCGAGTAACGTGAACATTTATTGGCGACATGAAAATAGATACTTGAAGTCTTTTGTCTTTAAAATATTCTCCTTCATATACCTCTTCAATTACTACTACTTTACCATCAACAGGCGCAATTATTTGGTTGTCATTAATAATTACAGTTCTTTTAGGGTTTCTAAAAAATTGTAAAATGATGATCAACAGCAAAAGAGCTAGTATTTGAACAGCCATTTTGAGCCAGTTGGTCTCAATTAAATTGTCAGACAATAAAAGGACAACCGCAGTAAAAATGGTGCCTAGTAAAATAGATTGGGTTCCTTCTTTATGAAACATAATTTAAAATTTGATAGAATAAAAATATTAATGGTGCTACAAATATAACACTATCTAGTCGATCTAGTATACCTCCATGACCCGGCATGATGTTTCCGCTGTCTTTTACGTTTGCAATTCGCTTGAATTTAGATTCAATTAAATCCCCAATTGTTCCTGCAACCCCCACAATAACTGCAATTGATGTCCAAATTAGTATGGAACGTTCACTAAACTCGGGTTTGGCTTTGATGTAATATTTTGATATTAAATATCCTGCAAGAACCGCAAAGAGAAGTCCACCTAGAAAACCTTCAACTGTTTTTTTAGGAGATATTTTTTCTAGTAATTTTGTTTTTCCAATGGATTTCCCAACAATGTACGCAAAGGTATCGTTAGTCCAAATGAGTATAAATAGTCCAATGATAATTTTAGGATTGTAATCAATAACTCCAAAAGATATTTTAGTAATAAACACAAAAGGAAGGATTATGTAACCTAATAGATATAGATATTTTGACGAAGTATTAATTTTTTGGATAGAATCATAAAATAAAAAAAGAATACATTTTAAAGTTACAACAAGAGCAATGACCAGTAGAACAATATTTAATTGCTGAATATTGATGTTTAAGTCTATATCTAAGTCAAAATTAGTCTTTAAAAAAGTAACAGTTTCTTTATTATAATGGCTTACAAGTGCCACTGTAGAGTACAATGAAAAGCCAAAAATGATTGGAAACACTTTATGAATTTGTACCAGATTACAAAATTCATATATGGCAATGAGCAAAAATATACCAAAAAGTATAAAAAAAGTTTCGGTCGAATATAATATAGATATAAGTAGTAAAACTATGTAAACTACTCCAGATATTCCTCGTTTTAGAGTTTCATTCATCTTAAAGATCTTCTAAAAGCAATAAATACAGATTCTTTGCGGAACTTCCATATTGGGTGAAGTCCTCTTCTTTGGCTTTTTCGAAATACTTTATAGTTGAAATATTAGTTGGATAATCTCTTTCGTATTTTTTCTTGATGGCACTTAAACCATCGCTTTTGGTTCCCATGATTTGGCTGGCTTTAGCCAAAATAATCATGTTTGTAGGAAGATCGTTTGGTTTGTGTTGTTTGATTTGTTTGGATGAAAACAAGATAGAACCCTCTTCGGCAATCAAACTTTCACAACTAGAAAGTAAAAATTTAGGATTTTCAGGTTTGTCATATGTAAGTTTATTGTCATCAAGTAACTGGAAAAGTTCAGGATCGTAACAAAGTACTTCGCTTTCAAACCAGTCGTTTTCTTCAAGTATGTTTTCAAACTGCTCCGTAATTTCTAAGTTGTTTTCACAGTATAAAAATTTACCACCGTTTTTTTTGAAATTAAAAATAAATTGCTCGTCTATAGACACAGTTGGTTCCTTATAGTAAGTACTAAATTCACTTTCTTTTTGCTCTTCAGCAGCCGGATGACTTGAACCAAAAATTTTTCTAAAAAGACTCATATTTATTTTTGAAAACAATAATTAAAGGTATAAAAACCGTTCAAAGATAAAAAAATCTTAATTCAAAAATAGTTTTTGAATTAAGATTTTAAAAATAATTGATATTATGTATTATTTACGATACGACTTCTTCAAGGTTTTTGTCAAATGTTCTTTTACCAAAAATTGCCTCAAGATCATCTTTAAATATTACTTCTTTCTCTATTAAGATGTTGGCAAGTTGATTTAGCTTGTCTTTGTTGTCTTCTAGAATTTGAATCGCTCTTTGGTATTGGCTTTCAATTAATAACGAGATCTCCTCATCAATAACTTTTGCAGTCTCTTCAGAGTATGGTTTTGAGAAGTTATACTCACTTTGTCCTGTTGAATCATAATAGGTAACGTTTCCTATTTTCTCATTCAAACCATAAACGGTGACCATCGCGCGAGCTTGTTTGGTTACTTTCTCTAAGTCACTCAATGCTCCAGTAGATATTCTATCAAAAGTTACTTTTTCAGCAGCTCTACCACCCATTGTAGCACACATTTCATCAAGCATTTGGTCTGGACGTACAATTAGTCTTTCCTCTGGTAAATACCATGCTGCACCTAAACTTTGCCCTCTAGGTACTATTGTTACTTTTATTAATGGAGCAGCGTGCTCTAGCATCCAGCTAACAGTTGCGTGACCCGCTTCGTGTATTGCAATTGCTTTTTTCTCTTCTGGAGTTACAATTTTATTTTTCTTCTCTAAACCACCAACTATTCTATCAACAGCGTCTAGGAAATCTTGTTTATCCACTGCAGATTTGTTGTTTCTAGCAGCTATTAAAGCAGCTTCGTTACATACATTTGCAATATCAGCACCTGAAAAACCTGGAGTTTGTTTGGCTAAAAAGTCAGTATCAAGACCTTCAATTTTTTTCAAAGGAGCTAAATGCACTTTAAATATTTCGGCTCTTTCACGAATGTCTGGTAAGTCTACAAAAATTTGTCTGTCAAAACGACCAGCACGCATTAAAGCTTTATCTAGTACGTCAGCTCTATTTGTTGCAGCAAGTACAATAACATTAGAATTGGTGCCAAAACCATCCATTTCTGTCAATAATTGGTTCAACGTATTTTCACGCTCATCGTTACCGCCTGACATGTTGCTTTTACCTCTAGCTCTACCTACAGCATCAATTTCGTCAATGAAAATGATGGCAGGTGATTTTTCTTTAGCTTGTTTAAATAAGTCTCTTACACGTGACGCACCTACACCAACAAACATTTCAACAAAATCAGATCCTGATAAAGAGAAAAATGGTACTTGAGCTTCGCCGGCAACAGCTTTGGCTAATAATGTTTTTCCTGTTCCTGGAGGTCCTACAAGTAAGGCGCCTTTTGGTATTTTACCACCCAGATTGGTGTATTTTTCAGGGTTTTTAAGAAATTCTACAATTTCTTGTATTTCTTCTTTTGCACCTTCAAGACCCGCTACATCTTTAAATGTAGTTTTGATATCCGTTTTTTCATCAAAAAGTTTAGCTTTCGATTTTCCAATGTTGAAAATTTGTCCACCACCGCCAGCACCGCCACCAGACATTTTACGCATGATAAAAATCCAAACTGCGATAATTATGATGATAGGAAGTAAACTGATTAAAATATCCGACCAATTGTTTTTTGGTAAAAAACTAAAATCTTTTAATTTTCCCTCAGCAACTGCTTTTTCTAACTTGTTTTGAAAAATTTGATCGTTTCCAATGTCAAATGTATAATGAGGACCTTTATTTTGTCTATCAAAAACATCTTTGGATACTTTTTTATGAGCTACTTCTTTGATGGCATTGGCATTCAAGAAAACTTCTGCTTCGGTTTTATTATAAACAATAACTTTTTCAATTTGTCCTTTTTGTAAGTATTCGTTGAATTTTGAAGCAGTCAATTGTCCCGGCTCATTTAGCCCATTTCCTTGGAAAGTTATGCTGATGAACAAAAGAATTAAAATTACTGAAGTGTAAACAAGCCACGGGCTTACTTTAAACTTATTCGGGTTTGGATTATTTTCTTTAGCCATTACTACGGATATGTGTCTTTAGTATTTGTTTTCTATGGTTGTTATTTTAGCATCGCCCCATAAACTTTCGATGTTGTAATATTCTCGAATGTGTTTTTGAAATACATGAACTACGATATTTACATAGTCCATCAATACCCATTCTGCATTATCAGTACCCTCTACATGCCAAGGTTTATCTTTTAATTCTTTAGATACTGTTTTTTGAATTGAATTTACAATTGCATTAACTTGGGTGTTTGAATTTCCATTTGAGATTACAAAATAGTCACATACTGCAGTATCAATTTCTCTTAAATCGAGGATGGTAATATCATTTCCTTTTACTTCTTCTATTCCTTTAATGATATTTGCCAGAAGGATATCATTGTTTATAGTCTTTTTCGCCATGAATTATTTTTATATAAGTTTGTAAAGTTACCATTTTTTGTGATTATTTTTGAACCTTAACACAATATTAAATTCTGTTTCACAAAAAACTACATATGAAACTAATCAAACTCGATGCCATAGATTCAACAAACGACTTCCTGAAAGGACTTGCGAGTAAACAAGACTTAGAAAATTTTACTGTAGTTACTGCTGAAAGTCAATCAAAAGGGAAAGGTCAAATGGGCGCTGTGTGGACTTCTGAAAAAAGTAAGAATCTAATAATGAGTGTTTTGATTAAAAATATTCTTTACAATATAGATTCTATTTTTAATTTAAATATCGCTGTTTCGTTGGCTGTAATATCTGTTTTAGAAAAGTATCAAATCCCTAAACTAAGTATTAAATGGCCTAACGACATAATGTCAGATAACAAAAAAATTGGTGGCATCTTGATTGAAAATAGTATAAAAAGTGATGGTTCTATTTTTTCAATTGTAGGTTTAGGGTTGAATGTGAACCAAACTAAATTTGAAAATCTACCCAAAGCTTCCTCACTTGCATGTGTGAGTGCTACTTCATTTAACATTTCAAAACTAGTTCAAGAAATTGTTAGTGAGATGAAAGAAAAAACAAATAATTGGCCAGATACTAATTCTTTTGATGCTAAATTGTACACTCAATATTTGTTTAAAAAAGAAATTCCCACTGCTTTTAGTTTACCAAACGGAACTGCATTTATGGGACTGATTCAAGGAGTATCTGGTATAGGAAAACTTCAGGTTTTACTAGAGGATGACAGCATACAAGAATTTGATATTAAAGAAATTCAAATGCTGTATTAAAAAAAAAGTCTTTAAGAAATTGCTTAAAGACTTTTTATAATAGGAGAATAAAAAATTATAGTTTATTCATATTTGCAGCAAGTGTTTCAATGAACTTACCTATTGGTCCTTTTATCATCATGGCCATCATAGGATTGAAATCGCCTTCAAAATCAAGTTTTACGGTGCTACTTGCATCACTAACGGCTTCAATATTAGCAACTAGAGTAAATGGGAGCTTATCGCTAGCAGCTCCAAGAACAACTTTGTTAGGAGCGATTTTCTCTTTCATTTTTAATTTAATTTCAGGCATTCCTTTTAGTCCAAAAATGAAAGCATCTTCGCCAATTACTTCAAATTTAGCAATATTGTCTGGCATTAATTTTTCAAAATTCTTGACATCACTTAATGAGTTAAATAATTCAAGTGCTGATTTTTCTACTGTTACTTTTGGGCTTTCTAGGTTCATATTTTGGGAGTTAATTTTTAATTAAACATTTGTATTCCAGGTTGATGGAGATACGTTCCATTCTCTTAAAGTTTGTTCTTCTTCTTCGGTAATGTATCTTTTGGCTACAGCCAAATTTAAAAGATTTTGATAGTTACTTAAGGTGAACAAATCAACATTTGCGTTTTTGAAATTTTCTTCGGCCACGTTAAAACCATAGGTAAATATAGCTGCCATTCCTTTTACATTGGCTCCAGCTTCTTTCAAGGCTTCAACAGCTTGTAAACTGCTGTTTCCTGTACTAATTAAGTCTTCAACTACAACAACATTTTGGCCTTTTTGTAAAAATCCCTCTACTTGATTTTGTCTGCCATGTTTTTTTGGTTCAGGTCTTACGTATACAAATGGTAAGCCCATACTCTCTGCTACAAGCATTCCTATGCCTATTGCTCCCGTGGCAACTCCAGCAATTACATCTGGTTTTCCAAATTGTTTTTCTATGTTTTTAGAAAATTCATCGCGAACGTAATTTCTAACGGCTGGAAATGAAAGGATTAAACGGTTATCACAATAAATTGGGGATAGCCATCCAGAAGCCCATGTAAAAGGATTTCTTGGATTCAATTTAATTGCATTTATTTGCAATAGAAATTCGGCTGTTTTTTCGGCTGTATCTTTATTAAAAATCATACCACAAATGTATAAAGTTTTTGTTAACGACAAACCACTTTTTTTGACAAATCACATCTCAAAGGAAACAGATTTTCAATTGTTTCTTCTAGAGAGTATTGATATTGAGCATCTTATAGTGAAAATTTTTCAAAATAAAATTAATAAAGCCTATTTATATCATCCGGATGAGACCTTGATTATGAAGACTTTGAAAGCCAAAATTCCTGTTTGTAAAGCTGGTGGCGGACTGGTCTATAATAAAAAAGGAGAGGTTTTATTCATTTTTAGAAACGGAAAATGGGATTTACCTAAAGGCGGAATTGAAAAAGGGGAGGATATTGAGGATACCGCAATGCGTGAAGTTGAAGAGGAAACAGGTGTAAATGGCTTGTCAATTTCTCACAAATTACAAAAAACGTATCATGTCTTTAAAAGAAATGGTAAGTATAAGCTGAAAGTGACACACTGGTTTGAAATGCAATCTGATTTTGAAGGAACTCCTCAAGGACAATTAGAAGAGGGAATTGAAAAAGTAGCTTGGATGAATCCAGAACAAATAAAAGAGGCATTGAAAAACTCCTATGAAAATATCAAATTATTGTTTGAAGAAGAAGAGAAGCTAGTGAAATAGTGCTGCATTTCGGAAACATATAAAGGAGATTGAGCAGTTTTATACTGACGTATTAAAGTTAAACACGAATTTCAGGAATTTACACTAAATAATTAGTGTAAATTCGTGAAATTCGTGTTTTATATATAATTCAATTGGAGCTTTTTTTATTTTAAAACTCGATACACCGGATATTGTAAATGCGCCTTTTCATAGTAAACCGAATGTTTGTATATCCAATCTAGTTGCGTTTCGGGATTTTTTAAAAAGGCTTCGTCATTTTGTTTTTTTGTTTCAAATTCTGCTTTCAAAGATGGGTTTTCTTTAAAAATTTGAGTTGCAGTATCTTCAAAAACATAATCAGAATAGCCTTCCTTTTGTTGGAGTACTGTATCAAAGAAATTCCAATTGAAAAAAGAATCCACTGCCTCTGGCTCTAAAGTTTCAAGAATGTATTTAATCCCTTTTTGTTGCGTAGGTATCAAATAATCTCCTTTGGCGAAAGCCCTCTTCTCAATTGTAGCATTTACGGTTGTATTTCGATGTAAATAATGCCCTTCATAGGCTGAACTGCTAGTTTTAAAATCAGCTATTTTATAACTTTCTACTTCAATAATAGTATCGTTTTTAAGTTGAGAATAAGTTATTGTATTACTTTTTAATAAATCAATTACAGGCCAAAAACCTTTTGGGACGATATAAGCCTGAGGAATTACAATTTCTTTTACAGATTTGTATTCTTTGTTATATGGAATGTTTTTTTGAAATGGCTTTTTTTGATCGTAATAAAGTCGATTTCCTGTAGTGACATCACTTTTTTTATAGCTAGCCTCAAAACCTCTAAAAAAGAAGGATTCGGTTTTAGAGGTGTCAATTTCCCATTTTAAGGTGTATTTTTTCTTTGGAGCATATTGGTTTTCGTTTTTTAACCGCAGTTCTTTGATGGTTTTATAATTTTCATCGGTGTAATCAATCGTTGATTTCATATATTCATACGTAACTTTTACACGATCTGCATATTTTTTCAGCATGTGAGTCTCCACTACAAAGCCTATTGTATTGAACAGAGAAGTGTATCCAGTAGCATATCTGGGACTTTCAAAAAATTGTGCAAATCCCTTATCAGGAGTGACTTGAAAAGCATTTACGTATGGAGTAGTTTCTATTTTCTTTTTTTGTAAATCAGCTACAATTGACGGCATCATTTTAGTATTCAAAAAATCACCTAGCACCGTTCCTAATTTATTGTGTTGAGTCATGATATAAGTGAGTTTGTACTGATAATCAGATCCATTACTAACATGGTTGTCAATAAAAACATCGGCATTTATTTTATGAAAAATGTCCACAAAACTTTTTGTGTTTCGGGTATCTGATTTGATAAAATCTCTATTTAAATCGTAGTTGCGTGCGTTTCCACGAAAACCATATATTTCTGGTCCATCTTGATTCGCTCTTGAGGTTGAGTTTCTATTTAAAGCTCCTCCAATGTTATAAACTGGAATGCAAGCGATTACCGTATTTTTGGGAGCTTTTATTTTGCCCAAAGCTAAATCTCTAAATAGTTGCATACTAGCATCAATTCCGTCTGGTTCACCGGCATGAATACCGTTATTAATCAAGATTACGGCTTTGTTTTTTTGGATTTCTCCAAAATCAAATTGCTTTTCAGGATTAAAAACAATCATATGCAGTGGGTCTCCACTATCTGTTAACCCCATTTCTTGCACGTTGATGGTTGGGAAATCTTTTGCTAATAATTTGTAATACGCAATAGTTTCTGGGTAGGATGCCGATTGATTTCCGTTGCCTTTTTCAAAAAAAGTATCGTATTTATTTTGATTTTGTGCCAAAGAACAAATACTAAATAAAAGCAAACAGTAGTGTAAGTATTTCATGATTACGTCAATATAAGAGCTTCAAATTTAGCTTTTTTTATAGAATCTTTAAAAGGAATATTTAATAATAGGGCAGATGTATGAAATTATCGAAATTTTAAACATCAAAATTCATTAGTCACAATTTAAAAGTACCTTTGCACAAACGAATAAAATGAATACGAAACACCACTCCAACAATATACTTTTGAATTTAGGTATAGAAAGCCTGAATGAAATGCAAGAAGTAGCACAAGATGCTATCCTGAATGACAATAATATTTTATTACTTTCTCCTACAGGTTCAGGGAAAACACTCGCTTTTTTACTACCAATATTTGAAATGCTACAGCCTGAAATACTTTCGGTGCAATGTTTAATTTTAGTTCCCTCACGTGAATTAGGACTCCAAATAGAACAAGTTTGGAAAAAAATGGGTACTGATTATAAAGTAAATGTATGCTATGGTGGGCATTCCATAGATACTGAAATTAAAAACTTAAGCAATCCGCCAGCTGTTTTGATAGGAACTCCAGGTAGAATTGCAGATCATATTGATAGAGGAACTTTTAGGGTTGATAAAATTCAAACCTTAATTTTAGATGAATTTGATAAATCATTACAGCTTGGTTTTCATGAGCAAATGTCATTTATCATTGGGAAATTAACCAAATTGAATAAACGAGTGTTGGTTTCGGCTACTTCAGATATTGAAATACCTAAATATACACGTGTACTTAATCCTACTATTTTAGATTTTATTCCTGAGCATGTTGTTGAAACCAATCTTTCTATGCGAATGGTTGTTTCTAAAGACAAGGATAAAATGGGTAGTTTGTTTAACTTAATTTGTTCTTTGAAGTCACAAGCTGCAATCGTATTTTGTAATCATAGAGACGCTGCTGAAAGAATAAGTGATACTTTGAATGCAAAAGGTATTTATGCTACGTATTACCATGGCGGCATGGATCAAGAGGAGCGGGAGCGTGCGCTTATACAGTTTAGAAATGGCAGTATGACTTATTTAATAACCACTGATCTTGCTGCTCGTGGACTTGATATTCCAGAGATGAAGCATGTTATTCACTATCATTTACCATCTAAAGAAGATGAGTTTACACATAGAAACGGACGTACTGCGAGGATGCAAAACTCAGGTACCGCATACATTATTTTCAATGAAAGCGAGAAAAAGCTAGATTATATTGATTACTCCATGACGGAATTAAAAGTGGATAATACTGTTAGTTTACCAAAACCGCCTGAATTTCAAACTATATACATCAGTGGTGGGAAGAAAAATAAATTGAATAAAATAGATATCGTAGGCTTCTTTTCTCAGAAAGGAAAATTAGAAAAAGGGGATTTAGGTCTTATTGAAGTCAAAGATTTTATTTCATTTGCAGCAGTAAAATTCAACAAAGTAAAAGATTTATTGCACGCCATCAAGGATGAAAAAATGAAGGGTAAAAAATATAAAATTGAAGTTGCGCGAAAGGTAATCAAGAAAGAGGAGGAGTAGTCCTGAAGTTTCGAGATCAGTCTCAGTCTTAGTTTTCAGTAAAAAAATCGTTAATAGTAAATTTTGTTTACTGTTAACGATTTTTAGTTTGATGTATATATTTTTCTGTCAACTTGTTAATGCAAGCTGATTATTATAAACTATGTTTTCTTTACATACTGAGTGATAATTACAATAGTTTGACCATCTACTTTGCCTTCAATATATTCAGCGTTTTCATGATCCAGTCTGATGTTACGTACAGCAGTTCCTTGCTTGGCAACCATGCTAGAGCCTTTTACTTTTAAATCTTTGATTAATACAACAGAGTCTCCTGTTTCTAGTATTACTCCATTGCTATCACGGTGTATGATTTTGTTTTCGTCTTCCTCTCCTTCGCCTGTAGCTTGCGCCCAAGCTAAAACTTCTTCATCAAGATACATTTGGTCTAATAATTCCTGAGGCCATCCCGCATTGCGCATACGACTTAACATTCTCCATGCGACAACTTGTACGGCAGTATGTTCACTCCACATGCTATCATTTAAACATCTCCAGTGATTTAAATCTACGTTATCTGGATTTTCAATTTGGTCAATGCACGTCGTACAAGCCATAATACTTTCGTCAAGTCCGCCTTTTTTGGTTGGTAAAACTTGATAAACTTTTAAGTTCTCAGTTGAACCGCATAGTTCACATTTTGACCCGCTGCGTTTGCTTAATTCTCTTTCTATACTCATGTTTGATGGCTTTTATTTTTTGACGAAATTATGTATTTCTATTTTTAGAAAACTTGTTTTTGTGACTATTTAACGAATTATATCAATCTTAGAAGTATTATTTTATCCTAACCGCATCAGGAACTAACATCTCATATTGCCCGTTGTTGCGAATTACATCTCGAACTATACTGGAACTGATATACGACGTTTTTGCTGCGGTCAATAAAAACACCGTTTCTATTTTTGATAACCTACGATTGGTGTGCGCAATAGCTTTTTCAAATTCGAAATCAGCTGGATTGCGCAAACCACGCAGGATAAAATCTGCTTTCAATTTTTTACAAAGATCAGTGGTTAATCCTTCATAGGTAATTACTGAAACTTTAGGTTCATCCTTAAAAGTCTCCTCAATAAATCGTTTCCTTTCTTCTAGAGAGAACATGTATTTTTTTTCGGCATTGACTCCAATGGCAATAACTATTTCATCAAATAAGGGTAAGCTTCTTTTGATGATGTCTTCATGTCCTAAAGTGATTGGGTCAAATGAACCCGGGAATATGGCTTTTCTCATTGTAAAAGTTATAATTAAATCAAAATGATTTTCTTTGGGTTGAACTAGGTTTTTCGGATTGTTTGTATGGCCTCAACCCATTCAGATTTTATACAAACACTGCATAGGGCATTACCTGGTTTATGGCTTTCTGTGTTGCCGCAAAACGTACAGGAATACATACCTTCTGTTGGGATTTTTTTACTTTTTAATTTGAATAAAAAAGGCAAAATTGGCAATCCTGGCTGGACTTCGTGGTCTTCGTAATAGAAAACACTAATCTCTCCACTTGTTTCCATAAATGCATTCTTAACCTGTCCTAAATGCTCTATTGATTTCAATCGAAGTTCCGAAAAGAATTCATCTTGTGCCAGGCTCTCCTTTTTGAAAGTAGCGATTGAAAATTTCCCTTCGCTGATGATACATTCGGTTTTTCCTTCTATAAACTCTTCAAAGCGTTTACTTTTTCCGGTGAGCCAAGTTACTAATCGGTACAAAAGTATAATAACCAGAAATACGGTTATCGGTGGAATGATACCAACTTTTTCATAAAACATGGGGTCTCCGGCTGCTGATCCCAATGCAATAATGATGACCGTTTCAAATACGGATAATTGTTTCACACCCCGTTTGCCAGCTACTTTTAATGTCAATAGCAAAACGGAAAACATTATGGTAGAACGGAAAATGACTTCTAAAAGGAAGGATTCCGGTAGATCATTGAATAATAATCGGTTCCATTCAAAGATTTCTGTCATAATGGAAAGTTAGTTATTTAAAGCCAATTCTATCGCATTAGTAAACAAATCTTCCAATGAAATTCCTGCAGCTTTGGCTTGTTGCGGAATTAAACTTTCGGTGGTTAAACCTGGAATAGTATTCATTTCAAGCATGTGTGGTTCTTCATTTACAATAATAAATTCGCTTCTGGAGAAACCTTTCATTTTGAGTACTTCGTAAGCGCGTTTAGCGATCTCGCTGACTTTTTGTGTCATTTCATCTGAGATTCTTGCCGGTGTGATTTCTTGTGATTTACCTAAATATTTGGCTTCATAATCGAAAAAATCATTTTCTGAAACGATTTCGGTTATTGGTAAAACGGTCACTGTTCCTTTATAATTTATAACACCTACAGAAACCTCAGTTCCGTCAAGGAAACTTTCTATTATTATTTCGTTGTCTTCTTTGTAAGCAACTTCAATCGCGATAGGCAATTCAGCAGCAGTTTTTACTTTAGAAATTCCGAAGCTAGAACCCGCTTTATTAGGTTTTACAAAGCAAGGTAAACCAACTTTATTTACAATTTCATCGGTATTGATGATATCTCCTTTGTTTAAATAGTAAGAAGTAGCGGTTTTTATACCATATGGTTTTAAAACCGACAGTAAATCGCGTTTATTGAACGTTAATGCGGCTTGATAGTAATCGCAAGAAGTTTGCGGGATGTGCAATAGTTCAAAGTAGGCCTGCATTAATCCATCTTCGCCGGGTGTGCCGTGAATGGCATTGAAAACACAGTCGAAAGTAGTCTTGCTGCCTGCAACAGTTACTGAAAAATCATTTTTATCTATTGGAAATTCAGCATCATTTGCGTCAACGTAAACCCATTTTTCTTTTAAAATATGGATGCGAAAGCGATTGTATTTTGTCTTGTCAAGGTATTGATAGACAACGTTTCCGCTGATGAGTGATATTTTATATTCGCTTGAATACCCGCCCATGATGATGGCAATATTTTTCATTTTATTCAGTTTTAAAGTGATGTGTTTTTTGTTTAAAAAAGGTAAGACAGCTTATGATTTGTTTTAGCCCCGATAGCAGCGGTATCCTTTGTTTTTTTTCTTTAAAAAAGCAAAGATACAAGCGTATAGCGGGAATAAGCTCCAAAAAAATAGCGCGTATAATTCCTAAAAACGATTAAACAAAATTATCATTTTTTTTGAAACGAAATAGCTTTATCTTTGCCACAATTAAAAATTATTTTATGAGTTTACGTAAGTATCTTACCAGTCGTGTTTTTGTTGTTCAAGTAATTTTAGCACTTGGGATTATTGTTGCTTTAGTGTATTTATTCATGCATTGGCTTACATTTACCACAGATCACGGTAATGAAATTTCGGTTCCAGATTTAAGAAAATTAACCGAGGAACAAGTAGAAGAAAAACTCGATGAGCTTGATTTAGACTATGAACTATTAGACAGTGTTGATTATAGAAGTGATTTTCCTCAGTTTAGTGTTGTAGAACAAGATCCTACACCAGGTACTAAGGTGAAAGTAGGTAGAAAAATTTATATAAAAATTAATACTTCAGGATATTCATCTGTGCGAATTCCTGATTTAGTTAATAAAACCTACCGCGAAGCTGTTCCTACTTTAAAAGCACTTGGACTTGATGAAGGGACTGTTACTTATGTGCCAAATCTAGGGAAAGATATGGTGCTGGAGATGCGTTATAAAGGAAGGAATTTGAAAGCAGGTGATAGAGTGCTTAAATCGTCCAAAATTGACTTGGTCTTGGGAGATGGAAAAATGAGTTTTGAAGAAGAAGAAAGCGCTGCAGATACCCTTGCGGCACCAATAGAAGAAATACCAGTTGATGAACAATAATATAGAGACAATAGATTTAGAAGACGAATTATTTGAACATTTTAGGTTTGAAGTTCCAAAAGGTCAAGCCTCTTTAAGGATTGACAAATATTTGATGGGTTTAATACAAAATGCAACCCGAAATAAAATTCAAACAGCAGCCAGTGAAGGTAATATTTTTGTAAATGATGCCACGGTTAAGTCAAATTACAAAGTTAAGGCACATGATGTGGTACGGGTTATGCTTTCTCATCCTCCGTATGAAAATCATATTATTCCAGAGGATATTCCGCTTGATATTGTTTATGAAGATGATACTTTATTGTTGATCAATAAATTACCTGGAATGGTAGTGCATCCTGGTCATGGGAATTATACTGGAACCTTAGTTCATGCATTAGCCCATCATTTTGATAATTTGCCTATGAATAGTAGTGAACGTCCTGGACTTGTTCACCGAATTGATAAAGATACTTCGGGCTTGTTAGTGATTGCAAAGACCGAAGCTGCTATGACGCATCTTGCCAAGCAATTTGAAGCAAAAACATCAGAAAGAGAATATGTTGCTCTTGTGTGGGGGAATGTGACTGATGATAGTGGCACGATAGAAGGAAATTTAGCGAGACATTTGAAAGATCGTATGCAAATGGCTGTTTTTGCTGATCCTGAAATAGGGAAACCTGCTGTAACACATTATAAAGTGTTAGAACGTTTTGGGTATGTTACTTTAATATCATGTCAGCTAGAGACTGGACGGACACATCAAATTCGGGCCCATATGAAACACATTGGGCATCCCTTATTTAATGATGAGCGTTATGGAGGTCACTTGATATTGAAAGGAACTACATTTACAAAATACAAACAGTTTATAGACAACTGTTTTAAAGCGTTACCAAGGCAAGCACTTCACGCAAAAACACTCGGATTTATTCATCCTACAACTGGTGAAATGATGCGTTTTGATACTGAGTTGCCTCAAGATTTTCAAGATTGTATTGAAAAATGGCGAGGTTACTCTAAATCACACTTTACAGACGAAGAGAATTAATAAAAAAAAGCACCAATTTCTAATTTAGAAATTGGAGCTTTTTTTGTGCTATAAGCTTTTAATATTATTCTTTACGTTCTAGAAGCGCCATGTAAAAGCCATCAAACCCTGACTCTGATGCTAGGATTTTATGATCTTTAACGAAAGTAAATTGTTTTCCAATTTCGGTAGTTAAAAAACGTTTCACTTGATCTTGGTTTTCGGATGGTAAAATAGAGCAAGTTGCATAAACTAATTTCCCTCCTGGTTTCACAATTTTGGAATAACTTTCTAAAACTTCAGATTGAACTTTACGAATATTATCAATGAACTCTGGTTTTAATTTCCATTTAGCATCAGGGTTTCTTTTTAAAACTCCTAAACCACTACATGGAGCATCAATCAAAACTCTATCAGCTCTCTCGTGTAATTTTTTTATAACTTTAGTAGAGTCTATGATGCGATACTCAATATTGAAAGCACCATCTCTTTTGGCTCTAATTTTTAACTGCTTTAATTTACTTTCATATAAATCCATTGCAATTAATTGTCCTTTATTTTCCATCAAAGAGGCAATGTGAAGTGTTTTTCCGCCTGCACCTGCACATGTATCAACTACTCTCATTCCTGGTTTTACATCCAAAAATGCTGCAACTAGTTGAGAATTTGCATCTTGAACCTCGAAAAATCCTTGTTTAAAAGCATCTGTCAAAAATACATTGGCTCTTTCTTTTAAAACAAGTGCATCTGGTTGATCTTTAAGCGTATCTGTTTCAATGTTTAAATCCATTAAAATAGCACGCAAAGCTTCTCGAGTTGTTTTTAACGTATTTACTCTAAGGATAACTTTCGCAGGTTGGTTTTGTGCTGTAATTTCTTTAGACCAAACTTTTTCTCCAAGTTCACTTACACCTAGCTCATCCATCCAGTCAGGTATAGATTCTTTCAGAGCTCTTACTTTTGACAGTTCATCAAAACGACCTTTTATTTTTCGTTCAGGAGTACCTTCAAGCTGGCGCCAATCAGGGATTGGGTAGCCTCTTAAAACGGCCCATACAGAGAACATTCTCCATAAATTATCTCTATCGTACGGCTCTTTAACCTCTGCTATTTCAGAGTATAATCGTTTCCAACGCACAATTTCATAAATGGTTTCGGCTACAAACTTCCTGTCTGAACTTCCCCAACGTTTGTCTTTTTTTAAGGATCTTGCTACTACTTTATCGGCGTATTCGCCTTCATTAAAAATAGCGTTTAAAGCATCTATTGTTGTGTAAACTAAATTTCTGTGTAATCTCATTTTAAATAATTGAGGTGCAAAGGTACTATTAATTGATTTGAATGTTAAATTTTAGTACTGAATGTTGTTTAAAAAATTTTCATAAAAAAAGCACTGTATTGCTACAATGCTTTTTAAAATGTATTCTTAATTTATTTTACTCGCGTGAGCCCTATGTTTTCTGGTGCATGAAGTACCATTGGGAATTTTTCAATTTTAACAGAACTACTGTCTAAACCAAAAGCGCGTTCTTCTGAAAGACTTAGCTTTTTGATAAAAAAGTATGAATTCATGATTAATTTTTCATGCCATCTTAAATCACTATCGTTAGAAAGGAATTTTTCGGATAATACGAATTTAAAATCTCCTATAATATTGTTTTTGTTTAGAGATTCGTACCTACTTGTGATATCTACTTCGCCCTTCTTAACCATGTCTCTAATAACTTCACGGAACATAAGATTGATTTTAGTTGGTTCTCTAAAACCAAGGTTAAAGTCTACACGGTATAAATCGTCTTTTACAATTTCGGTAACTTTGTATTCGGTTTTGTAAGGTTCTGTAAGAATATTGACATGAACAAACCAATATATGTCAGCTCTTTTAGGTCTTTTTTGTAAGATAGAATACATTACTTTTTCCTCTATTTCATCAACTCGTCCAGCGTTAGTCATGTAAACTAAATGTGTTGCATATTTTGGGATTGATAAATCGGCACTTAATTCAACAAGTACTTTCTTGTAATCTTCAATTTTAACCAGTTTGGTGTAACTTTTATTAATTTTCTTAGCCAAATACCAAATTGTCATTACTGATATCAATGCTATAGCGATAAAAAGTGTTACGTAACCACCTTCGGCAAATTTGGTAATATTAGCAGCTAAGAAACTGAATTCGATTACTAAATAAATCGTGATTAAGGGAACTATAAAATATAATTTTACCCTTTTCATAATCAAATAGTAATTCAATAAAATGGTAGTCATGATCATACATAGGATAATAGCTAGTCCGTAAGCATGCTCCATGTTGCTAGATTCTTCAAAATGCAATACAATACCAACACAGCCTATAAACAACAACCAGTTGATTGACGGAATGTACAATTGTCCTTTTAATTCTGTAGGATATTTGATTTTTACTTTTGGCCAAAAGTTAAGCCTCATAGCTTCATTTATTAAGGTAAATGAACCACTAATCAAAGCTTGTGATGCAATAACAGCAGCAAGTGTAGCTATTACAATACCTATTGGTTGAAACCAATCTGGCATAATTAAGTAAAACGGATTCCCATTTTTTCCACCAATACTTTGTAAAGTTTCACCCTCATGTTGTAATAAGTAAGCAGCTTGTCCAAAATAATTTAGAACCAATGCTAGTTTTACAAAAACCCAACTAATTCGGATATTTTTACGGCCACAGTGTCCCATATCAGAATATAATGCCTCAGCACCAGTAGTACATAAGAAAACAAAACCAAGTACAAAAAATCCTTCAGGATGAATGGATAATAAGTGGTATGCATAATACGGGTTTACAGCTTTTAATACTTCGGTATTTTGAGTAATTTGAGAAATCCCCAAAATAGCTAGCATCCCGAACCAAATAAGCATCATGGGAGCAAAGAATTTCCCAACTAATTTTGTTCCAAATTGTTGTATCATGAACAAAATGAATAAAATGGTAATAACTATTGGGATTGTATTGATTTCAGGATAATAGGTTCTTATACCCTCAACGGCTGAAGAAACCGATATGGGAGGTGTAATGATACCATCTGCTAGTAAAGCACTTCCTCCAATTATTGCTGGAACGATTAACCATTGAATTTTAGTTTTCTTAACCAATGCGTACAGTGCAAAAATTCCTCCTTCACCATGATTGTCTGCGCTAAGTGTGATAATCACATATTTAATGGTTGTTTGTAGCGTAAGAGTCCAAAAAACACAGGAGATACCTCCCAAAACGATATCTGATACTATTAAATGAGTGCCAAGTATGGCTTTCATCACATACAAAGGTGAAGTTCCTATATCTCCGTAAATGATTCCTAATGAAATTAATAACCCGCCTAATGTCCATTTAGTATGGAGGTCTTTGTGTGAAGCGTTCATGAAATTTTTTTTTAAAAACGTTTCAAATTTACACTTTTATAATATATTAGGTGCTTTTTGTGTAAAAAAAAACACGACTAAAATTGTCGTGTTTTTCAAGTATTTTAATCAAATCTAAGATCTTCTATTTTCTGATCGTTCAGAACTTCCTCTTTGATTGCTATTTCCTCTTGTTTCAGATCCTCTACCAGAATTACCCCTAGAACTTGATTCTTGTCTTTGTGGCGCAGCTTGTGGAGCTGAACTTGATCTGTTTTGCGAATAATCTCTCGGTGAACTTTCTCTTCTTGATGGTATGCTGTTTTCAGAATTTGATCTACTTTGAGTTGTTGCAGTTTGGTTTTCGCTTCTTTGCATAACTCTTTCATTGCTTGTATTGCCTCTATTTTGAGAGTAGCTTCTATCAGATCGCCCGTTAGCAGTGGTTGTCTCTCCACTAGTTCTTGTGCTATATCTGTTGTTTTCAGTTCTTGTTGGTATTGGATTTGAATTGTTGCTATTTTCTGTGCGAGATCTTCCTTTTGATTCATATCTACCAGAAGTACTGTTTTGTGCCGTACGGTTTTCTCTGCTACTATTTGTAGAGTATCTATTAGCATCATTGGTGGTGCGTCTACCATAAGTGTTTTCTACTCTTGAGCTTGTTCTTCTTTGGTCTAGTTCATATCGGTTTGATACAGCCACATTACGTCTTGAAAAAGCATAGTTTGGATATTGTCTTTCATACCCATTAGAGCGTCTTGAGTTATAAAGAACAACCGCTCTACTGCTTGTTCTATAATTTACATAATTGTAACTGTTATAGCTATTTAAACAAATTGAAATATTATTTCTATATCTAAACACAGGGAAAGGATTCCAAGTATAGTAGTACGATGGGTAATATCCCCAGTTCCATCTAGAAGTATAGGCACGGTAGGAAGGTCTCCAGAATGATGCGTAAATTACAGGAGTAGTATAGTAAACTGGCTCATAAATATAATTATCACCATACATGTAAACATCCCCTATTACTTGTACCTGAACTTTATTGTTTCTATCTCTTTCAACATCAATTGTAGCTACATCTTGGTATACATCTCTGTCTAGCACAGCTTGAACAACAATTAGGTGTGTGTTGCTCTCTACCGATTCTACAACTCTTAAATAATCAACTTGATTGTCGTTGTTTAAATCTAGATTAGATATCTGAGCTTTCGGGTCGTTTAATCTTCTTTCAAAATCATCAAGATCTCTGGAATCACCAAAAATGGAAGCTATTGCTCTCAAATCTAGATTATCGCTTATTTCAGAATTCATGGCGTTTACTGATGTTCTATCTTGTGCCTGAGAAGTTGTGACTAATAAGGTAGTCATGACACTGAATAGGAGTAGTTTAGTTTTCATATATAATGGAATTAGTTTCACATTTATGTAGTAACCAATTACTGTGCCAGTATTTTTTAGTGAATAACTGTTGATTTATAATTGTATATTAGCCTAAAATTATTTGTGTATGAATTGTCGTTTTTCCTTTATTTTATGGGTGCTTTTTATCGTTTCTTGTAAAAGTCAAGTTAATGCTAATAAAACGGGGATGGAAAGCTCTGTTTTTAAGAATGTAAGTATTGATACCTTATTTGAAGATAAAATTAGCATTCGATCTTTAGTGATTGATGGAACTAAAATTTGGTATGTGGCTGATAAAAATCGGTATGGCTACTTTGATTTGGCAACAAATAAAAAAACTGAAAACAAAATTGTTAAGGATACATTGCAATTAGAATTTAGAAGTAATGCACAAACTAGAGATTACGTTTATGTTTTGAGTGTATCGAACCCTGCAATGCTATATCAAATTTCTAAAAAAGATTTAACTACTAAATTGGTCTATCAAGAAAATCATGAAAAGGTTTTTTTTGATAGTATGCAATTTTGGAATAATAAAGAAGGTATAGCCATGGGTGACCCTGTTTCCACTGGTTTAAATGTTATCATTACTCGTGATGGCGGAGCTTCATGGAAAAAAGTTCCTGACATACTCATGCCTACAACAAGTGCTGGAGAGGCTGCTTTTGCAGCAAGCAACACTAATATTGTAGTAAAAGGTTCTTCTGCTTGGATTGTCTCTGGTGGAGTTAAGTCAAGAGTTTTTTATTCGCCAAATAAAGGAAAGTCTTGGACAGTTTATGAAACGCCTATTGTACAAGGTAAAAGCATGACAGGAATATTTACTGCTGATTTTTACAATGAAAAAATAGGGTTTGTATCTGGTGGAGATTATGAAAATAGAGATCAAAATCATTCAAATAAAGCCATAACTGTTGATGGAGGAAAAACTTGGAAACTAGTAGCTGAGAATATGGCTTTTGGTTATGCATCTTGTGTGCAATATGTGCCTAATAGTAAAGGGAAAGGTATTGTTACGGTGGGTTACTCTGGAATATTTTATTCTGGGGATGGAGGTGTTTCTTGGAAACAATTAGCAACTGATTCAAAATTGAATACCATTCGCTTTATTAATGCAACTACGGCTATTGCAGCTGGCCAAAATAAAATGATTCGGTTACAATTTAAATAAAAAAAAACTACCCTCAATATGCTAGACACTGAGGGTAGTTCTTGAATTAATAAAAAAGGAAATTAATTTTTTTGTCCGTTATTGCGGTATTGTTGGAGTAATTTTTTATTGAAATCTTCTTCGGCCTTTTTTAATTTTACAATCTTTACAGCTGGTAAAAACGTTCTCAAATTTTGTAAAAAGCGTTTGCGAACTAAGAATAATTCTTCTTCTGTGCCCTCAATTTGAGCTAAAAAAAGTTTGGCTTCTTTCTCATTAATTTTATCAAGAGAACCATCGCTCATTCGTTTTACATAGGATTTCATTTTTTGATGTCTTAACTCAAATTGTTTATCATCATAAGTATTGTAAACAGGCCAAAACTTTTCGGCTTCGGTAGTTGTAAATCCTATTTCTGTGGTAAAAAAAGCAGCTTTCAAAACTTTTATTTGCTCTCTTTTTTCTTTCATACTTTCGCCTTGAGCGTAAAAATTAAAAGAAACAAATAATAAAGCAAGGAGTATTATTTTGGAATTATTCATTGTATTTTTTTTTAATCTATTATTCTAAAATTAAATTTTCTAAGTTGGTATTTGTTGAAAAATGTTCTTCAATTGTCTCATCTTCTAAGGCAATTGGAGTTTTCATATTTTCAATTTCTTCATAATTCAAACCATTAATTAAATCGTATTGATTTACATTTGTTTGATAAGTAATATAATTTTCTAATGCAGCTGTTTCTAGCTCATTTTCTTTATTGTTTTGTTGTTGTACCACTAAAGGAACCATCAGCGCTAAAACTAATACGGCAGCTACAGCAGAGAATATTAAAGTTTTCTTTCGTTGAAAAATAGAAATAACGGGTGGTTCATTTTGCTCTAATTGCTGCATCATCTTTGCAGAAAAAGTGTCAAAATAATGATCAGGAACTTTAAATCCAGGTTCTATTTTTGGTTCGTTTTCTAATTTAAATGTCTTCATAATAGTGTTTAGACAATGTTAATACTAAAAGGTTTAAGTGGAAGAAACAAAAGCTTCAATTTTTTTTACGGCTAGGTGATAGGAGGCTTTCAATCCGCCTACTGTGGTGCCTAAAATTTCTGATATTTCTTCATATTTAAGTTCTTGAAAGTATTTCATTTTAAAAACCAGTTGCTGTTTCTCTGGTAGTAACGCAATTGCGCGTTGTAGCTTTAATTGCATTTCATTTCCATCAAAAAATACATCGGCTTCTAGATTATCGAGTGTTTTATTTTGCAAAGCCTCAGATGAGATATTATTAGCACGGGCTTTTTGTTTTAAGAAAGTCAAGGCCTCATTTGTAGCAATACGGTACATCCAAGAAAAAAGTTTGCTATCTCCTTTAAAACTTTTAAGATGTTGAAAAATTTTAATGAAACAATTTTGCAAAACATCATCTGTATCATCGTGATTTAAAACAATGGTGCGGATATGGTTATACAATGGTTTTTGATATTCCAATATCAACCTCTGAAACGCTTGATTTTGCGTTTTGGGGTTTAATAATTGGTTTATAAATTCCTGTTCTTCCTGCACAATGTTTTTTTAGTTTAAGATGATTTTTGAATAATAAGGTTTAATACCAAAAGGTGTTTTTTTAAAATTCAGAATCTTCTTCTTTGATTTCTGTTGGAGTTGGTTGATTGCCAGGAGTTACTGGAGTAGCAGTCTTAGGTTTTACAGGAGCAGTTACGGGAATCACTTTTGGCGGAAGCGGCACATAAACCTCAGTTTCCCATTTTGATGGGTTTTTTACGTCTGATTTATTAATTTTAAAAACTTCTAAATGGCTAAAATTAGGACTTACAACAACCTTATTTTTAGCTATGTACGCATTAGATTGTTGAATAGCCTTGCTTATGTGAGTATAATCGCCTGTTAAATTTGTTTTTATGGCTTCAAATGGCTCTAATGTACCTGATAAAATATCACTACCTGAGCTAGTCAAAATTCGGTTTTTAGTAGGAATACAAAAAGAAATTTGTGCTAATCCTGTTGTTGCATTGTAATTGTGAAACAATAAAAATGGTTTTCCATTTGTTTCAACGCCATTATTGGTACAAAAAGCAGTTAATTTATTAAATACGATATTAGCATTTTTAGAAACGCTAGTAAGCTTGCTTGTAAAGGTTTGTTTTAAGTAATTTGTTCCTGATTTTGTGCTTAGACCAATGACTTTTATATTGAAAGTATTGGTTTCAAAAACCAATGTTTTTTCGAGTTTCTCTAAACTTTTTTCGTAAACGCGACCCATTATTTTATCTATTCCGCCTTGCATTGCAGCCATTACTTTCATGGTAAAGCTCATTTTTCCTTGAGATTTCCAAGTCACTTTAGTCCCATTTAAAGTATCTTTAAAACGCAATACTACTGATGATTCACTGCCATCAAAATCCATTTTTTGTGAAATACTATCGTTTTCTTGTGATGAAAGTGTTGCAATTGATCCCGAATTTGTTTGGTTATCCCAAGTCATCGTAGCGCCGTTGCCTATTGATTTTTCTGAAAAAGAAAGGTTTGAAGCTGCATCTTTAGATATCCAGGTTGCAAAATCTTCCCAGTTTCTTAAATCATTAACAAATTGGTATACAGTATTCTTAGGCGCTTTAATAATATGACTTCTTTCTACAGTGAAATCTCCTTTTTGAGTGGCAATAAATATAGTCAAAGCCACAAGGCTTAGTAGAAGTAGAAGGAAAATATATTTTAAAATTCGCATAACGGGTTGGTTTCTTGATTTTGTAAAGTTATAGATTTTATTTAAAAGTTTTTCAATGCTCAAATTTTTATAAATTGTTCTTGAAATCCTCTATTGTAAAATTGTAAAAGCTTGATTATTATTGTTGTATTTTTCTGTAAATACTTAGATTAAAGGTAGTGTTGAAATAAAATAAATAAAAAAGCCCACAAGAAGTGGACTAATAATCAGGTGAAAACTACCTTTTAAAGAAAACTTTTATCAAAAAAAGAATAGCAATAAAACCAATAAATCCCAATAGGATTTTATAATTGCCTTTATAAAATGTTTTATGAACTTGAATGTCTTTTCTATAGGAGTATACTGCGGCTATAACAAAAGCGATAAAAAATAAGATACCAAAAATGATTTGACCTTGACTAAACATGTTTTACAATTTTTTGTAAATTTAATCAATAGTTTAGAAATAGTTGCTATTTTGGCATCTCAATTAATAAAAAGAATATGAAAAAACAAATTGACGCTGTAAAACAATTTCATTCTGCTTTTAACTTAGGATTTCATGATGCACCTGTTGCTGATTTGGGAGAAAAGAGACATTTGTTACGATACAATTTAATGAAAGAAGAAAATGAAGAGTATCTAGAAGCAGTGCAAAATAATGATTTGGTTGAAATAGCTGATGCTCTTGGGGATATGTTGTATATATTGTGTGGAACTATTATAGCCCATGGATTACAAGATAAAATGGAAGCAGTATTTGAAGCCATTCAGCTTAGTAACATGAGCAAATTAAATACTGATGGAACACCTATTTATAGAGAAGATGGTAAGGTTATGAAAGGACCTCATTATTTTAAACCTGATTTTTCAAACATATTAAACGAAAAATAAAAAAAGTGATTTTCACAGTAGAAAATCACTTTTTAAAATTTAAGTTCTTGAAATAATTATACTTTCACTGTCCAGCCAAAAGTATCTTCGTCAAGTTTATTTTGAATGTTTGTTAATTTTTCTTTTAGTTGAATGGCAATTGAATGATCAACCTTTGGAAGATCATAATACACATCTTGGAAAGAAAATCCTGAAATAGGACTAATTACTGCTGCTGTTCCAGCACCAAATATTTCTTTTAGAGTACCGTTTTTTGCTGCTTCAACTAATTCTGATACTAGTACAGAACGAACTTCAACATCAATACCTTCACTTTTTGCTAAGTCAATAAGTGTTTTTCTAGTTACACCATCAAGAATACGTTCACTCACAGGAGCTGTGAATAAGGTATCGTTGATTCTAAAAAACACATTCATAGTTCCCGCTTCTTCAAGTTTAGTGTGGGTAGCATCGTCTGTCCAAATAACTTGTTGAAAACCTTCTTTATTTGCTAAAGTTGTAGGGTAAAATTGTGCAGCATAGTTACCCGCAGCTTTTGCAGCACCTATTCCTCCATTTGCAGCTCTACTGTAGTGTTCAGCAATAAGAACCTTAACATCTCCAGCATAATAAGAGGTAACTGGGGATAAGATAATCATGAATTTATATTCGTTTGATGGATTTGCTATTACTCCTGTACCTGTAGCAATCATAAATGGTCTTATGTACATCGAGTTTCCGTTCCCTTTTTTAATCCAGGCTTCGTCTAGTTGTAATAATTGGTGAAGTCCAGACATGAAAATATCTTCTGGAACCTCTGGCATTGCCATACGTACCGCTGATTTATTAAAACGATTGTAATTTTCATCAGGTCTAAAAAGCCAAATAGAGTCATTTGTATCTTTATAGGCTTTCATTCCTTCAAATATTGCTTGGCCATAATGAAAAACCCTTGTTGATGGATCTATCAAAAAAGGAGCGTATGGCTTGATAGTAGGATTTTGCCATTCACCGTTTTTGAAATCGCATTCAAATAAATGATCAGTAAAAACAGAACCGAAGCTTAAGTTTTCAAAATCTACATCGTTTATTTTTGATGTGGTGGCTTTTATAGTTTCAATTTTAGTAGTTAGAGTGTTACTCATAATAGTGTACTGTTTGTTTATTTTTTGTTCAAACAAAAAAAACAATTCATGTGAATCAAGTATTGCTTTTTGTTTAATGCGTGCAAAATTAAATAAAAAACAATGAATACTTTTATTCATTTCGTTTAATTATAGCATAAAAGTGTGATTTGTTTGTTATTTAAAAAAATATACTTATAATGTTTAATTTTGAGGGTATCTATTAAATAATAATGACTGGAAGTAAAAAAAACTTTTAGTTTTCACTAATTTTGGTAAAAAAGCTATTACTATTAATTTATACCTAAATATATATTTTGAAAAGAGAAATAATTCAAACCCTAGATGGTTCTACAACCATTCATTTACCAGAATGGGATGAGTGTTATCATTCTAAACACGGTGCCATACAAGAGGCCGAACATGTTTTTATAAAAAACGGATTGGCACTTTTTCCAAATTCAAAAGTATCAATTTTAGAAATCGGTTTTGGAACAGGTCTTAATGCGTTCATTACTTTGTTAGAGTCTAATAAAAGAAATCAATTCATAAATTATGTAGGAGTAGAGGCATACCCTGTATCTGCGACAGAAGTCTTAGCTATGAATTATGTAGCTGAACTAGAGGCTGAGGAATATAAAGCTGTTTTTGAGAAGATGCATACCAGCAATTGGGAAGAAAAAAACATCCTGGCTCCTCATTTTGAAATCACAAAAAGGAAACAGTTTTTTGAGCAAATAGATGATGTTGACGCCTTTGATTTAATTTATTTTGACGCTTTTGGGTATCGAGTACAACCAGATTTATGGAGTGCGGAAATTTTTCGAAAAATGTATACAGCCCTTAAAAAAGAAGGTGTTTTAGTGACTTATGCAGCAAGAGGCGTAGTCAAACGTAGTATGATTGAAGTAGGTTTTACTGTAGAAAAATTAGCTGGACCACCGGGAAAACGAGAAATGTTTAGAGCATTTAAAAAGTAATTTTTTTAATAGGCTTTCAACCCTTTGTTTTGGTTTGAAAACTAAAAACTAAGTTAAATAATAGTGAAACATTTTTATTTTTAGTTTAAATTTACGCTGTCTCAAATAAAAAAATAAATTGCACTATGTCGAAAATAATGTATGACTATACCAAATCAATTTTAGAGAGGGTAAGTTTTGATCCAGCTTTGTTCTGTAAAGAGTTAGAAAAAGCAATAAAAACATTGTTGCCATACGAAATGGAGCTTTTAAGAGAATGGCTTTTGAGTTATACCGTAACTAAGCCAGAATTAAAACAATGTTTAATATTAGTAAATTCATAAAAAAAATAAGGAACGCTCAAGTTCCTTATTTTTTTGACATAGAACTAATAATTTGAACGTTTTGAAATACTATTGCTCCTTTAATTACTCCTGCAATTGTAGTTCTTAGCGCATCTATAATTTGAATTTTTAATTCACTTTTGGAAAAAATTAAACTTACTTCTCTAGCAGGTTTCGGTTCCTTGAAATGTTTAAGTTTTAAGGCATCACTTTCTTTAAGGTCTAAGGTGTGTAGGTACGGCAATAAGGTAGTTCCTAGACCTTCATCGGCTAGTTTTATAAGGGTTTCAAAACTCCCACTTTCAATCTGGAAATGGCTCGCTTCATTTCTATCTCCACTTTTACAAAGATTCAAGATCCCATCTCTAAAGCAGTGTCCATCTTGCAGTAATAAAATTTCATCTAAATTCAAATCAGATACTTCAATTTCATTTTTTTGAAAATGGTGATGACTCTCCGGGATATAAGCAACAAAAGGTTCATAGTACAATACTATTTCTTTTATTTTTTCTTCTAATAAAGGTGTAGCAGCAATTCCCGCATCTAGATGACCGTTGTTGAGTTTAGTGATTATTTCATTCGTGTTTAATTCTTCTATTATGAGCTTAACTTTAGGGTATTTTTTTATAAAGTTGTTCAAAAACATTGGCAATAACGTAGGCATAATAGTAGGGATGATACCAAGCCTGAATTCGCCACCAATAAACCCTTTTTGTTGTTCTACAATATCTTGAATACGATCAGCCTCAACAACTATATTTTTTGCTTGGTTTACAATTTTTTGTCCAATATCTGTAAGCTGTATAGGTTTTTTTGTACGATCAAAAATTTGAATACTCAATTCTTCTTCAATTTTTTGAATTTGCATACTCAATGTTGGTTGTGTAACAAAACATTTTTCGGCTGCAAGTGTAAAATTTTTATGTTCTGCTACTGCCAAAACATATTTTAGTTGTGTAATTGTCATGTATAGTATTTTATGATGCAAAGATAAAAACAATCAATTTACTTTATGATTAATTTGCAGATATTATGAGCAATATTAACGTTAATCGGTTTTTTTCTATAAATAAATTAAATGCTACCTATATAAAATATTTATTACCTTTATCCCATTATTGCATGTAGCTCATCTATTGTTTTTTTATTTTTAAGCAATTTTTTAGTTCTATTTGCTGGAATTTATTACTTAATCAATGAAAGTGTTTGCGCGTTTTTTTTTATTTTTATTCTTAGCTTTTCTAGCTGCGCCAACTATTGTTGTTATTATTAAAAAGAGCTGTGATATATCTGTTTTCTTTGACTTTTCTGAAGAGGAAGAAGACTCTCAAAAGGATATCAAGAATTTTGTTCATCAAGAATTGGTAAATATTGAGCTTATAAACGTTTGTTTTGAAGAAATTGAGCTTATTTTTTCAAACACGATAGGTGAACATGACAATGTAGTATCTTTTATTTTCGCACCTCCTCCTAACTTGGGGTAATGTTATTTTGTAGAAAAACAATCGTCTGTGTCTTTTTGATATGGACTATGCTTTGTATATTAATTATCATTATCTTATGAAAAATAAAAGTAATCTTTTTGCGCACCTCAAGTCTGATTTTGCTTCAGGTCTTGTTGTTTTTTTAGTGGCGCTACCTTTGTGTCTAGGTATTGCAATGGCCTCTGGTGCACCATTGTTTTCGGGTATTATTGCAGGAGTTGTAGGCGGAATTGTGGTAGGGTATTTTAGTTCTTCCAGTTTAAGTGTTTCCGGCCCAGCAGCTGGTTTAACAGCAATTGTTTTAACAGCAATTACCGATTTAGGGGCGTTTGATGTTTTTTTAACCGCTGTTTTTATTGCAGGTTTGATTCAGTTAATTTTGGGTTTTGCAAAGGCAGGTAGTATTTCAAATTATTTCCCTACAAATGTTATCGAAGGAATGTTAGCAGGAATTGGGATTATAATAATTTTGAAACAATTACCTCATGCATTTGGATATGATAAAGATTTTGAAGGCGATCAAGCTTTTTTACAAAATGACGGAGGTAATACTTTTACTGCTTTATTCGATATTTTTAATTATTTACAACTTGGAGCTATAGTTATTACTTTAATATCTATGAGTATACTAATAGCTTGGGACAAAGTACCTTTTTTAAAAAGAATGAAATTGATTCCGGGCGCTTTGATTGCCGTTGTTCTAGGGGTAGTACTTAATGAAATTTTTATGATTTTAGGAAGTAAATTAGCCATTGGAAATGAGCATTTGGTTTCATTACCTATTCCATCTACTTTTCAAGAGTTCAAATCCATAATTGTAACACCAAATTTTGCAGCAGTTACTAATACTAAAGTATGGATTGTCGCCTTTACAATTGCCATTGTAGCATCAATAGAAACTTTATTGAGTATTGAAGCTGCTGATAGGATGGACGTTCAAAAGCGTTATACAGATACTAATATAGAATTAAAAGCGCAAGGAATAGGGAATGTTGTGAGTTCTTTATTAGGCGGTTTACCTTTAACCTCTGTTATTGTTCGTACATCAGCGAATAGTAACTCTGGTGCTAAATCTAAAATGTCTACCATAATTCATGGCTTTTTGTTACTTGTTAGTGTTCTAGCTATTCCTTTTGTTCTCAATAAAATTCCATTAGCTACGTTATCGGCAGTGCTTATTCTTGTAGGGTATAAATTAGCAAAACCTAGTACTTTTATACATTTTTGGAATAAAGGGAAATACCAATTTATTCCTTTTATTGCAACACTTTTAGCTGTTGTTTTTTTAGACTTACTCAAAGGTGTTGCACTTGGAATCTTTATTAGTATCATTTTTGTACTAAAGGGAAATTTAAAACGAGCTTACAACTTTCGAAAAGAGAATTATGAATCAGGTGACGTTATTCACATTGATTTGGCTCAAGAAGTTTCATTTTTAAATAAAGCTGCTATCAAGCAAACTTTGAATGATATTCCCGAAAAGTCAAAAGTAATTATTGATGCAAAAGACACCGTTTATATTGCTCATGACATCTTAGATCTTATTCATGAGTTCAAAACAATTAAAGCTGTAGATAAAAAAATTAAAGTAAAATTGAAAGGATTTAAAGATGCTTACGAATTAGAAAACTCAGATGATTCTAACAATCATGTTACTTTTGAACACTATTATGACGCAGCTAAACGGGTTATGGTTAAAAAACCAATTGGAGACGAAATAGATTTTTAAGGTTGAATGTATTACAAAAGAGATTAAAATAATTAACAAACATTAAATTAAAATATAATGAGCGATTTTTATAAAAAAATATTAGACAATAATAAAAAATGGGTTGAAACATCGCTGGCTAGTGACCCTAATTTTTTTGCAGATTTAGCTAAAGGTCAAACACCGCCATTATTGTGGATTGGCTGTTCTGATAGCCGTGTTCCAGCAAATGAAATTGTGGGTGCAAAGCCGGGTGAGGTTTTTGTTCATCGTAATATAGCTAATATGGTGGTGCATACTGATATGAATATGCTTAGCGTACTAGATTATGCTGTTAATGTCCTAAAAGTAAAGCACGTAATAGTTTGCGGGCATTATGGTTGTGGTGGTGTAAAGGCAGCTATGGGTAATCAATCTATTGGGATTATCGACAACTGGATTCGTCATATTAAAGATGTTTATCGCTTGCACAATACCTATTTAGATAGTATTCAAGACGAAACAGAGCGTTTCAATACCTTTGTAGAACTCAATGTAAAGGAACAAGTTTTTGATCTTGCAAAAACATCAATCGTTCAGGGAGCATGGCGAAACAATCAAGATCTAACCTTGCACGGATGGGTATATGGATTAAATTCAGGTTTTGTAACAGATTTAAATGTAAACATAAGCTCAGAAGATGACCTTGATGAAGTATATCAATTAAAATTCTAAATTATTAAAGGCCCAAAGAGCATATTGCTTTTTGGGTTTTTTTTATTCTTCGTCCAGGTTTTCGTTGAATGCCGTTGGAAGTAGGGTAGGAATGAATTTTATCAAAATAGGCAGTAATAAACTACCGCCTGGTAGTAAAAAAATTGTCAGAGAAGGTATGGTTTTACAAATTTCTAACAATTGTTTTTTAACTTTTTTCTTTTCTTTTTCATCAAGATCTCTTCTTGTGGAATAAGCAAGCAAAACCATTAATTCCTTACTTTGATAGAGTTCTTTTAATAGCCGGTTTTTATTTCGGCTTATTAAGGTAACCACACTTTGCGTAGTTTGATCGTAAAAATGTTTTACTGGATTTGAATAATTAAAATATGGAATATCTTTTTTGTGTTGTGCAATAAATGTATTTGTACAGCTTAAGCTTTGAATTACAAATTCATCATTAATGTTTAGAATAGTGGCAAGTGAGTGTAAAAAATAATTTTCTTCATTTTCTATTTCTCCATCGCTCCATAACGCCATACAGGCTAGATCAATTAAGTAGTATTTTTCAAGATCATTTGTAAAATAATCTAGTTGCAGTGTATCTAAGTTTTGTGTTGTTCCTTTTGAAAACTTACTGTATCGTATTGATGCTTCAAAAAGTTTGATTAAAAGATCATCGTATTGTGATTTTTTTGATTTTATTTTGAGAGCAATAGTCACCACGTTTACTATGGTTTCTTCTATTTTTTTTAAATATTTATCTGGTATTTCACCTTGAATCAAGTATTGCTGGTAAGCAATGATATCTATGAATAATAAAGCATTAGTAACTAAGTGTGAAAAGTTTTTATTAATGATACTTTCGTTAGTTTGTACCCGATTATCGATAATTTTTTCAAGTGTAAGCGCCAGTGAATCTTTGGGTAATATTTTTTTAAACAAATTAAATCCCTGAGGATTCATTTGGTTATAAAAAGCTACCGTTTCTTTTATGAAAAGATTACTTTGATTTTCTCCTTTTGTCAAACAAAAAATATCATAGAGTAGTGTAAGCAATGCTACCTTTGATATTTCATCTTTAAACCAGCCTTTGGTTTGAATTTGAGTAGGAGTGTTAAAGGAAATGATATGACCATAAATAAAACCAGTTGCTCTTACTTTTTCATAAAAAGCATCAGTGGTAATGGCAACAGATTTTGTAGAAAAATCTTGCTCATTAAAAAATTTATCTATCCAACCTGTAGCTGATGGGTTAATCATTGTTTTAATTTCAAAGTACAAAGCTATTCTTTTTTGAGCAAGTTTGTCAGCCAAAAAAATAGTTTAACAAAAGAATTACATTAATAATAACATAATTGATGGGTATGAAGATAATTAGTTTTTATTCTAAAATTTAGAGTTAAATAGCGGTCTACTTTAATTCTTTACTATTTAATTACAATTTATTATTTGCTCTTTTCAGAGTGAAGTAGTTTTATTGTTTTTAAAAAAAACGTTTTATCGGGATTTATAAACTCAAAATCAATTGAGAATTTCAAAAAACTAAAAATGCCTCAAAATTTAAAGTGTTGAGGCATTTTTTTATTAAAATTTACAATTTTAAAATTAGGAATTAAAAAGTTGTTCAGCTTTTTCCCAGTTAATTACATTCCAAAAAGAGTTGATGTAATCAGCTCTTCGGTTTTGATTTTTGAGGTAATAAGCATGTTCCCAAACATCTAAAGCCATGACCGGTTTGCCTTTAAGACCTTTTCCTTTCAAACGCATTAATGGATTATCTTGATTAGCTGTGGAACCAATTACGAGTTGACCATCTTTAACTACTAGCCATGCCCAACCTGAACCAAAACGTTTCATGGAAGCGTCAGCAAATTGTTTTTTGAATTCATCAAATGAACCAAAACTACTAGTAATTGCTTGGGCTAGTTTCCCTTTAGGCAAACCTCCACCATTAGGAGAGAGTAACTCCCAAAATAGGGTGTGATTGTAATGGCCTCCCGCATTATTACGTATTGAATCTGGAAACTGTGACATTTTTTTAAATATAGTTTCGAGTGAGCTAGAAGATTCGACCAGTTTTTTATCAAGAGTTCCTATCGCCTTATTCAAGTTGGTTACGTACGCTTGATGGTGTTTTCCATGATGAATTTCCATAGTAGCTTTATCAATATGAGGCTCAAGAGCATCAGTAGAATAAGGTAATTTTGGTAACACAAATGTTCCTTCTTCAATGCTATTAGTAAATATATCGCTCCCAGTTTCTTCGAGTAGGGGCTGAGTAGTATTTGCAAAAGCGTCCTGTAATAAAGAACTCCCTATTAAGGTTCCTGTTGAAAGTATTGCTGTTTGCTTTAAAAAACTTCTTCTGCTAGTATTATTTTCCATTTGTTTTGTGTTTTGACATGCCTTAACATTTGATTTATAAAATTATGTAAATACATTTCAAATGGGGTTAAGAAAGACTTAAATTTTAGGATTTTTATTTTTATTGGTTGTTTAAAAATATTTTCACTTGAATTATGTAAAATTCATTTCAATTCGGTATGTTACTTCTTCGTAATTTTGAAAATTCATTCTTAGTTGAAACCAAATATTAGAATTGGATTCAAATGGAGTACTCATACCTATATTTTATTTTAAATGAAAAAGAGAAAGTTAGCTAAAGATGGCTGGAGCCTTTTGAAACGAACCTATGAAGAGTTTGAAAATGATAACGCAATCAAATTGAGTGCCTCATTGTCGTATTTCACTATTTTTTCATTACCCCCATTACTAATTATTATACTATCTATTTTTAGTTTTATATTCGGAAAAGAGGCTGTTACAGGCCGATTTTTTGGGCAAATAAATGGTATGGTTGGTAATGAAGCTGCTTTGCAAATACAAGAAACTATAAAAAACATTGAATTGTCAGATAGCAATACTTTTGCAGCCATCTTTGGTGGAATAATGCTACTTATTGGAGCGTCTGGAGTTTTTGCCGAAATTCAAAGTTCTATTAATTTTATTTGGGGTTTAAGGGCAAAACCAAATAAAGGTATCATGAAGTTTATCAAAAATAGATTGATGTCTTTTTCAATGATTGCTTCTGTTGGTTTTTTATTAATGGTAAGTTTAATGTTAAATACGGTTATGGATGTTATCAATTCACGTCTGATAGTTTACTTTCCAGATACAACGGTATATATTTTTTATGTTCTCAATATTGTTATACTATTTATAACAACAACCATTTTGTTTTCAGTGATTTTTAAAACATTACCCGATGGAGAAATTGTTTGGAAAGATGCCTTAATTGGATCTAGTTTTACCTCTTTCTTTTTTATGATAGGGAAATTTGCAATAGGTTTTTACTTAGGAAGCTCAACGGTTGCCACTGTTTATGGTGCAGCAGGCTCTATTGTAATTATTTTAGTTTGGGTATATTATTCGGCAATTATATTATATTTTGGAGCTGAGTTTACTAAAGTTTATGCGAATGCTCATGGCAATAAAATTGTACCAAATGACTATGCAGTTGCTATTAAAGTAGAAGTGCTAGAGGTTAAAGAGGTGAAATAATTTTTTTGAAATATTTATGAGAGCTTACTATATTTTAATATCATTTTTAGGAAGTTGAACACTTTTTAAAAAATAGTTTACATAAAAAAACCGCCTTGTTTTTTTCAGGTACAAGGCGGTTAAAAAAAAAACTAAAAACTAACTTTTATTAGAAACAATATTCATTTTCTGCTACTAGTTTAGCAGTAATTATTTCTCTTAATGCCACTACATTTGGCATGTTTGTGTATTTTGTAAAACGACGTAATCCCATTAACATCATACGTTGCTCATCACCTTCAGCAAAAGAAATAATGCTTTCTTTTCCTTTTTGGTTTACAATATCAACTGCTTTGTATAAGTAAAGTTTAGCCATTGCAATTTGCTCTTGAACTTTATCTTCTCCTTCTTTTTTAGCTAATTTCTCAGTTCTTAAGATAGTACTTTCTGCCATGTAAACTTCTATTAGCATATCAGCAGCAGCCATTAATAATTGTTGGTGTGCATCTAAGTCAGCTCCAAATTTTTGAACAGCGCTACCAGCAACCATCAAGAAAGATTTCTTCAAGTTTTTGATGATTTCTTTTTCCTCTGCAAATAATTCAGAGTAGTCTGGTGTGTCAAATGATGGTATTCCCATCAATTCTTCAGATACTTTCATAGCAGGTCCTAATAAATCTACATGACCTTTCATTGCTTTTTTAATTAACATACCTACTGAAAGCATTCTGTTGATCTCATTAGTACCTTCGTAAATACGAGCAATTCTGGCATCTCTCCAAGCACTTTCCATAGGAGTATCTTCAGAGAATCCCATACCTCCAAAAATTTGAATTCCTTCATCAGAACAGTTTTGAACGTCTTCTGATACAGCAACTTTCAAGATTGAACATTCGATAGCATATTCTTCAACTCCTTTTAATTCAGCTTCTTGATGAGAAGTTCCTTCTGCTTCACGAGCAATGATTCTGTCTTCAATATCTTTTGCTGCACGGTAAGAAGCACTTTCTCCTGCGTAGCAAGAAGTTGCCATCTCAGCTAATTTTGAACGAATTGCACCAAATTGAGAAATAGCTGTATTAAATTGGATTCTTTCATTAGCATATTTTACAGATCCTGTAATTACTCTACGTTGTGCATCAAGACAAGCAGCTGCCAATTTAATTCTTCCTACGTTAAGTGCGTTCATCGCTATTTTAAAACCATTACCTCTTTCAGATAACATGTTTTCAACAGGAACTTTAGTTTCGTTAAAGAAAACCTGACGAGTAGATGAAGCACGAATACCTAGTTTATGCTCTTCTTCACCCATTGAGATTCCGTTGTTATCTGTATTTTCAACTATGAAACCTGTAATGTTTTTATCATCACCAATTCTAGCAAAAACGATAAACAAGCTACAGAAACCTGCATTTGAAATCCACATTTTTTGACCAGTGATAGAATAGTGCGTTCCATCTTCAGATAAAACTGCTTTAGTTTTTCCTGAATTAGCATCAGATCCAGCTCCTGGCTCCGTAAGGCAATAAGCACCAAACCACTCTCCCGAAGCAAGTTTAGGAACGTATTTTAATTTTTGCTCCTCAGATCCATACAATGTGATTGGCATAGTACCAATTCCTGTATGAGCTCCAAAAGCAGTTGAGAATGAACCAGTTGCTCCAGAAATGTAATCACATACTAACATAGTTGATACAAACCCCATTCCTAATCCACCATAAGCTTCAGGTACTGCAACTCCTAAAAGTCCAAGCTCACCAGCTTTTCTCATGGATTCTTCCGTGTAAGCATAATCCTTTTTTTCAAAACGATCTTTGTGTGCCCACAACTCTTTGTCTACAAACTCTTTTACAGAGTCACGCATCATTAATTGCTCTTCTGTAAAATCTTCAGGTGTGAAAATATCTTCACATTTTGTTTCTTTAACTAAAAACTGACCTCCACGGGTTACGTTTTTTTCAATTGTATCTGCCATTTTTTTATTTTTTAATATGTTTTTTATTTAAAATCTAAGCTTACAAAAGTTCGTAAACACCTGCAGAGCCTTGTCCAGTACCTACACACATACTTACAATTCCGTATTTGCTTCCTCTGCGTTTCATTTCATCAAACAATTGTACTGATAGTTTTGCTCCAGTACATCCTAGTGGATGACCTAGTGCAATAGCACCTCCATTTACATTAATGATTTCTGGATTTAAGTCTAATTCACGGGTTACAGCTAATGCTTGAGAAGCAAAAGCTTCGTTTAACTCTATTAAATCAATATCATTAATTGTTAAACCTGCTTGTTTTAGTACTTTTGGGATTGCTTTTACTGGTCCTATTCCCATGATTCTTGGTTCAACTCCTGCCGAAGCGAAATTTACCAAACGAGCAATTGGCTCTAAGTTGTACTCTTTTACCATTTCTTCGCTCATGATCAAAACAAAAGCGGCACCATCACTCATTTGTGATGAGTTACCTGCAGTTACACTTCCATTTGCTTCAAAAACAGGACGTAATCCAGCCAAAGCTTCTTTTGATGTACCAGCTCTTGGACCTTCGTCTTTGTTTACAACGTATGATTTGGTTTCTTTTTTTCCGTTTTCGTTAAGGAACGTTTGTTCCACTGTAATAGGAACAATTTGCTTGTCAAATTTACCATCAGCTTGTGCTTGCAAAGCTTTCATGTGAGAGTGGTATGCAAATTCATCTTGATCCTCACGAGATACTTTAAATTGTTGTGCTACTGCTTCAGCAGTAAGACCCATTCCCCAGTAGTAATCCTCGTTTCCAGCTTTTGCAACAGCATAATCCGGAGTTGGTTTGTAACCTCCCATTGGGATAAAACTCATGCTTTCAGCTCCACCTGCAATGATACAATGTGCCATACCTGATTGGATTTTAGCTGTAGCCATTCCAATAGTTTCCAAACCAGAAGCGCAATATCTGTTTACAGTTACACCAGGAACGTCTTCTACTTTTAAACCCATTAAGGAAATAAGTCGAGCTACGTTTAGACCTTGTTCTGCCTCTGGCATTGCATTTCCTACCATAACGTCATCAATGCGTGTTTTATCAAAGTTAGGCAACTCGTTCATCATAAATTCGATGGTTTCTGCTGCTAATTCATCAGGACGTTTAAATCTGAACACTCCTTTTGGGGCTTTCCCCACGGCTGTTCTGTATGCTTTTACTATATAGGCTGTTTTCATAACTAGTATTTTGAATTTTGAATTATAAATTTGAAATGAAAATCATTTGAACTTTATAAGTCATCATTTATAATTTAAAATTAATTTCTCAACGGTTTCCCTTTGGTCAACATAAATTGGATTCTTTCTAATGTTTTTCTTTCTGTACATAATGACAAGAAAGCTTCTCTTTCAATGTCTAATAAATATTGTTCGCTTACTAGTGTTGGCTCAGATAAATCACCACCTGCCATTACGTAAGCTAGTTTATTAGCTATTTTTTTATCATGTTCAGAGATGTATTTTCCAGCTTCCATTTGATCTGTACCTACTAAGAACATCCCAAGAGCTTGTTTTCCTAGTACTTTTACATCCGTTCTACGTATCGGTTGTGTGTAACCAGCTTCGGCCATCAAGAGTGCATGTTTTTTTGCTTCTGCAATCTGTCTGTCTTTATTGATTACAATGATATCTTTACTGTGCTGTAATAATCCAGTGTCAAATGCCTCGTATCCTGATGTAGATACTTTTGCCATTGCTATAGTCAAGAAATATTCTTGCAATACATTTAACTCAACATCATTTTTATGGAATAAATCAGAGGCACGCATAGCCAATTCTTTAGATCCACCACCGCCAGGAATAACCCCAACACCAAATTCAACTAATCCCATATAGGTTTCTGCTGCAGCAACAACTTTGTCAGCATGCAAACTCATTTCGCAACCACCTCCAAAAGTCATTCCGTGTGGTGCCACTACAACTGGAATTCCAGAGTAACGTACGCGCATCATCGTGTCTTGGAACATTTTGATAGCCATATTCAACTCATCATACTCTTGCTCCACAGCCATCATGAAAATCATTCCAATATTGGCACCCACAGAGAAGTTTGCTGCTTGATTACCAATAACCAACCCTTGATATTCTTTCTCAGATAAATCAATTGCTTTATTGATAGCTTGTAAAACATCACCACCAATTGTGTTCATTTTAGATTGGAATTCTAAATTCAAAATCCCGTCTCCTAAATCTTGGATGATTGCACCGCTGTTACTCCAAACTTTTTTGCTTTCGCGAATGTTATTTAGAATAATAAAGGCGTCTTGTCCTGGAATTTTTGTTTGTGATTTTGTATCAATATTATAGAAAAACGTAGATCCTTCTTTTACTGAATAGAAACTAGTGTTTCCAGAAGCTAACATTTCATTTACCCATGCAGCAGGAGCTAAACCTTCTGCCTTCATGATTTCAATTCCTTTTTCAACACCTATAGCATCCCAAATTTCAAATGGTCCATTTTCCCATCCAAAACCGGCTTTCATAGCATCATCTATCTTGTAAAATTCATCTGAAATTTCAGGAACTCTGTTGGACACATAAGCAAATAGACCAGCAAAACTTTTTCTATAAAATTCACCTGCTTTATCTTTTCCTTTTACAAGAACTTTAAAACGGTTGATTGGTTTATCAATTGTTTTGGTAAGTTCAAGTGTTGCAAAAGATGCTTTTTTAGCAGCTCTATATTCTAACGTATCTAGATCTAAGGTTAAGATGTCTTTACCTTCTTTTTTATAAAATCCTTGTCCTGTTTTGCTACCCAACCATTTGTTTTCCATCATTGTGTTTACAAATGCAGGAAGTTTAAATAAGTCGTGTTGTTCATCATTTGGACAGTTTTCATAAATACCATTGGCAACATGAACCAAAGTATCTAAACCTACAACATCAACAGTTCTGAAAGTAGCCGATTTTGGACGACCAATAACAGGTCCAGTTAATTTATCAACTTCTTCAATAGTAAGTCCCATTTCTTTTACCAAGTGAAACAAACTTTGAATTCCGTAAATTCCAATTCGGTTTCCAATAAACGCTGGAGTATCTTTGGCCAAAACTGAAGTTTTCCCTAAAAATTTCTCTCCATAAACCGTAAGAAAATCTAAAACCTCTGTGCTTGTTTGTGGACCAGGAATGATTTCAAATAATTTTAAGTAACGCGCTGGGTTAAAAAAGTGAGTCCCGCAAAAATGCTTTTGAAAATCTTCACTTCTACCTTCACTCATAAAATGAATAGGAATACCAGAAGTATTAGAAGTAACCAATGTTCCAGGTTTTCTAAATTTTTCTATTTGTTCAAAAACTAATTTTTTAATATCAAGTCTTTCTACAACAACCTCAATAATCCAATCTACACCAGCAATCTTTGCCATGTCATCTGTTGTATTACCAGTTGTGATGCGGTTCGCAAATTTTTGACTGTAAATAGGGGATGGTTTTGATTTCAAAGAATTGGCTAAATGCTCATTTACCAATCGATTTCTAACAATTTTACTCTCTAGTGTGAGTCCTTTTTTTGCTTCGGCATCAGTCAATTCTCTTGGGATAATGTCCAAAAGCAATACTTCAACTCCAATGTTAGCAAAATGACAAGCAATTCCAGATCCCATAATTCCGGATCCTATTACTGCAACTTTTTTGATGGTGCGTTTCATACTTCGTTTATGTTTGTTTTTTTTAATTTGTAATGGTTTATCTGTCAAATGATATATTAGATCCTAATTAAACGGTTTCCTTAGTTTCTAATTTTTCAACAGGTATATCAAGCGTGTGGGTGTTGTTAAAAATATTCTTTTCTACAATTAATTCGTTAATAACATCCGCAACTTCAACAAAATGTTGTAGTTTTTCTTCAGAAATTGATTTGCGTACAGCATCATTAAATTTTAGCACTGTATTTTTTGAAAGTTCTCTTTTTTCTTTTCCAAATTCTGTCAAATAAATCAATACTCCACGACCATCTTCAGGATTTTTCTTTCGAATAATCAATCCTTTTTCCTCCATTGATTTAAGAGTTCTTGTCAAGCTTGTGGCTTCCATTCCCATTTTAGGTCCTAAAGAAGTTGATGGAGTTCCACCTTCTTTATCGATACTCAACAAAGCAAATCCTGTTGCCATACTAGCATCATATTTTGATGCTTCTTCGTTATACATTCTGGCGACTGCTTGCCATGTTGCTCTTAATATGTAATCTATTGTTTTATCTTTCATGGGAAACTATATCGATTTCAAATATAATAAAAAAAATACTATGCACGCATAATAAAAGTGTTTTTTTTATTAAAAATTTATTAAATATAAAAAAACATTCTTGAATATGAGAACTTTATAAGGTAAAGTATCTTGTGATTGGTTGTAGTCAATATGTTGTTATAACCAGACAAAGCCATATTTTTAGACCAAAAAAAAAGCCACAAGTAAAACTTATGGCTGATAATGGGTAACATTATATTTTAATTTAAAATCCTTGAGAAGGTTTTAAGACATTATATTAATTGTAAATTTTATTAAATAAGTCAGCATATTTTTGTAAAACTATTTTTCGTTTTAATTTTAGAGTAGGAGTGAGTTCTCCTCCTTCAATAGACCATATATTTGGCGTAAGTTCAAAACGTTTTATTTTTTCCCAATTTCCAAATTTTTCATTCAAAGTATCAATTTCTTGTTGAATGCGTTCTATTACTTTTTCATTGGCTACAATAGCTTCATTGCTGCTACCTAATTCAATTTTATGAATTAAAGCCCATTCTTTAATAAATTCAAAACTAGGTTGAATGAAGGCTCCAGGCATTTTTTGTCCATCACCTATAACCATGATTTGCTCAATAAAGCGAGATTGTTTCATGGTATTTTCAATTAGTTGCGGAGCAATATATTTACCTCCTGAGGTTTTAAACATTTCTTTTTTACGATCTGTTATCTTCAAGAATCCTTCTTTGTCAAATTCTCCTATGTCACCTGTATGAAAGTAATTATCTGTAATAACCTCACTGGTTAATTGTGGGTCTTTGTAATATCCCATCATTACATTGGGTCCTTTACAAAGAATTTCACCATCTTCGGCAATTACTACAGATACGTTATCAATCACTTTTCCAACTGTACCTACTCTAAAACCTTTGTTTCTAAGATCGTTTACAGAAATAACAGGAGAAGTTTCCGTCAGTCCGTATCCTTCCATTACAGGGATTTCTGCTGCTGCAAAAATTCTGGCTAATCTTGGTTGTAATGCTGCACTACCAGATACCATTAAGTCAAGTTTTCCACCTAAACCTTCTTTCCATTTACTAAAAATTAGTTTACGTGCAATTTTAAGTTGGAATTCATACCAAAATCCGTTTTTGCCATAAGGCTCATATACAAGACCTAAATCGATTGCCCAGAAAAAAAGTTTTTTCTTTATTCCTGTGAGTTCTGTTCCTTTAGCATATATTTTATCATATACTTTTTCAAGAAGTCTAGGGACAGCAGTTATTACGGTAGGTTGTACTTCCTTAATATTGTCACTGATGCGCTCAATAGATTCTCCAAAATAAATAGAGACTCCATAATATTGGTATAAATAGAGAATCATGCGTTCAAAAATATGGCAAATAGGCAAGAAGCTCAACGCTCTACTTTTTCCTGCTTCAAAAGGAATTCTTTTGGCGCTGTCTAAAACATTAGAAACTATATTTTGGTGCGATAACATTACTCCTTTTGGTCTTCCTGTTGTCCCAGAAGTGTAAATAATAGTAGCTAAATCCTCTGATTTTACATCGTTTTTGCGTTGCTCTACTGCATCTTGATGACTCATATCCTGACCTAGAACTAGCAATTCCTTCCAGTTTGTACATCCTTCTATTTCATTAAAAGAGTAAATCCCTCTTAAAGTTGGAACATTTTTTTGAACCAAACGTAATTTTCGTAACACTTCAGCATCGGATACAAAACAATAAATAGATTCAGAGTGATTTAAAATGTATTCGTAATCATCCTCGGCAATAGTTGGATAAATAGGCACAGTTTGTGCACCTGTTTGTAATACACCAATATCCATTACATTCCATTCAGTTCTATTATTAGTGGATATGATAGCAATTTTATCATTTTTTTGAACTCCTAGTTTGATCAATGCACGAGATATAGCATTGGCATTAGCAATGTATTCTTGCGTAGAGGTTTTAATCCATTCTCCATTTTGTTTGGTAACCAACGCATCCGGAATAGATGTATATTTTTCTTGTTGGTAGTAAGGGAAATCAAAGAGGCGGGTGATATTTATCATTATGGAAATATTGGTTTGAATTGCAAATTAAAAAAAAATTAGTGATTAATTTTTATAATTAGAAATTTTATAGTGAAAATTAATATTTATTGGTGTTTTCAACTTAGATATTCAAGTTTTCTACTACTTTGTTTATTTGTTTTAAATGCATAAAAATAGTGGTTATATCTTTTTGATATTAAATGTAAGTATTAAAAAAAAAGTGGTTTTTCACTGTAGTTTCTTACTAAAGGAATTACATCGCTTAATTATCATTGGAGAAGTAATTAAGCGAATATAATTCAAACAAAAATAATGGCGTTGCTGTATTTGGGTACTAATTCAAAATATCAGAAAACGAACCACTACAGTTTAATTTAACTTTATTGAAGTACTAATTCCTAATAGAAATGTTTCTTAATTAAATTTAGAGCTAAGATAATAGATGGAATGCATTAATTTTTATTTATATTTGTAATGATTACTATAAATTATATATATGAACTACACACTCCATCAACTTCAAATATTTCTTAAAGTAGTTCAAACCAAAAGTGTTACTAAAGCAGCAGAGGAACTACACCTTACACAACCCGCTGTATCTATACAATTAAAAAACTTTCAAGATCAGTTTGATATTCCGCTAGCAGAAGTGGTTGGTAGACGTTTGTATATTAGTGATTTTGGTCAGGAAATTGCTGATGTAGCTCAAAATATAATCAACCAAGTGGAGACGATAAACTATAAAACGATGGCCTTCAAGGGGCAATTGAGTGGTAGATTGAAAGTGTCAGTTGTGTCTACCGGTAAATATGTTATGCCTTATTTTTTGTCTCATTTCATGAAATTGCATTCTAGTATTGAACTGCAAATGGATGTGACCAATAAAAGTAAAGTTTTGAGTAGTCTTGAGAAAAATGAAATAGATTTTGCTTTGGTATCGGTGTTGCCTACTAATTTGAATGTGGAACGATTGGATCTTTTGCAAAATAAATTATATCTCGTTGCAAATTCAAATTTAGACAAAGCAAACCTTCAAAATCAGGATACTATTTTTAATAATGTCCCTCTTATTTTTAGAGAAAAAGGATCAGGTACACGTCAATTAATGGAAAATTTTATAAATAAAAATGCTGTAACAATTCCCAAAAAAATGGAATTAACCTCAAATGAAGCGGTAAAACAAGCTGTAATTGCAGGACTAGGATGTTCAATAATGCCACTTATTGGAATAAAAAATGAATTGGCTAATAAAGAGCTTCAGATTATTCCTTTCAAAGGATTACCTATTACCACAACGTGGAGTATTATTTGGTTAAAAGGTAAAAAACACGCGCCTGTTGCGGCTGCATTCTTAGCACATTTGGCTCAAGAAAAAGCAACTATTATTGAAGAAAAATTCAATTGGTCTGAAGGATATTGAATCTTTTTTTGGCTACAGCCCAAAAAAATAGTCTTACTTTTTAGTAAGACTATTTTTTTATAATTTATTCCTGAATTTTTATGGTAGTAAAACTCTATCAATGATATGTACCACACCGTTGCTACATTGGATATCTGGAATAACCATGTTAGCAGGAATAGTATTCCCATTACTTTTTACTGTAAATACTCCATTTAAGAACGGGCTGTATGTTAAGGTACCGCCACCAGCTGTTGTAGCTGTTGTTGCAGTTTGTTCAGATGTGAATTTACCACCACTAATAGCATGGTTTAATAGAACTTGTTGTAAAACTGCTTGAGGAGCGTTAGCTACATCTTGAATCGTTGCAAAACCAGCAGCTTTAAATGCTGCATCTGTTGGAGCATAAATAGTGAAATTGTTTGCTGGATTTGATAATGTAGGTGCTAATCCAGACGAAATAACTGCTTGTACTAAAAATGTAAGTTCTGGTGATTTAAAAACTTTAGAATCTTTAAGTAATATTGCTGAGTCTACAATGTTTACTCCGGTTGCAATCATAACTTTATCTATAGCGTGAACTGTTCCGTTACTTGCTGCTACATCAGTAAGAATTATTTTTGATCCGTTAATATACAAATCACTTCCTCTACTAATAAAACGTCTGTTTATGCTTAATGCAGATGCAGATGTTCCTCCAGCCATAATTTGGTTTGCCATTAAACTTCCGTTAGAAACGTGGTATAATAAAGTATTCGTTAAAAAACTGTTCTGCAAAACGCCAAGGCTTCCGCTATTTACAAGTCCTAATTTTGCGAAAGCATCATTTGTTGGAGCAAATACTGTATATTTTCCTGATGGATCGTTTGGGTTACTGTTACTCAATACACCAGCAACTCCACCTTGAATAGCTGCTCCTTCTAGAGTACTAAAGTTTGGATTTGCTACTGCAATTGCTGCAATACTTGGTTTCTCATCTTGGTAATCATTCTCACATGATGACAATGTAGCTAGTAATGATAGCGCTACTACTACGCTTTTTATGTTTACGTTTTTCATTTTGTTGACTGTTTTTTATTAAAATTTGTATACTAAACCACCGTATAAACCAGTTGCTTTACCAACGTTTCTACCTTCAATTACAGTGCTTGCACCTGCTGAAATACCTACTTCTTTTGTAATCGGGGTGTAAAGATTTAATCCTATTTTAGTATAATTTACTTGTGTACTTGGGAAAAAACCTGTGAATCCTTCTCCAAGAATATCAACTCCGCTTGTAGATGTTTGGTTAGCTATAAAAGCATCAGCGTAGAATAAAGATGCTGCATATCCTAATTTTACTTCACTTGAGTAAGAATTTGGAACTTCATTAGAAGCAAAGTTTCCAGCAAATTGTGCGGATGCAAAAACTCCCGAATTCATTTTATACATGGCCATACCGGTTGTACTAAATGTTGTAGAACGGTTTCCAATAGCGATGATGGATTGTAATCCCTCATTAACGTTGTAGTCTCCCACTGGAGTTTTAAGTCCCAAAGCTCCTATAAGACGTAGCGATGATTTTCCGAAATCAAAATAAAACGGACTGTACTTTACAAAAACTGAAACATCTTGAAGACCTTTTCTCTCATTTTCAAAGTTATTGTTTGTCAATACTTCTTGTGATGCATTACCAGTTGCTGTTATGTATGGTAAAACCATTACAACATCAACTTGATCCGAGATTCCGTAAACACCATAAATAGATGCGCTAGTAATTTTTACGTCATTAAAAACAGGAACGCTCTCAACTTCTTGTGGAACAAGAAAAACATTATCATATTTCTCAAAACTATAAGAAAGCGCAACATTTCCCTTTCCTTTTCCTTGCATAAAACCGCTAATTGGGCTTTGTGAAAATGCAGTGGTAACACATCCTAGTGTAGTTACTGCAAGTAATAGTACTATTTGTTTTTTAATCATAATGGTTGTTGTTTATTATTTAACTTTGTTTTTGTCATTTACGGAGATACTTCTCTTTTGGTTTTATTTTTTTTGAAAAAAAATCAATTTATTTATAAGTATCAATTTTTCAATGAGTTATACTTGCTAAATTAAGAATTACACACCTCATTGTAAAGTCTCTTTCTTAATTTTTATTTATTTTAAATAAATGCTGTAGGGTGTTATTATTAGTAATTAAATTCCATGAAATACTGTATTAACCCAAGTTTAATTCACATTCATTACTATTTACCGCATAAAATACTGAGTAACATCAAAGTATTATATAAAAAAAGGCGCTTTTGTAAAAAAGCGCCTTTTAAAAAGTTAGTTTCACTAAAATAATATACCTTATTTTTTATTTTCTATCCAAGTTCTAGCATTTACAAACGCTTCTAACCAAGGCGACACTTCGTCTTTCACACTTCTTTCTGGATAATTAGCCCAGTTCCAAGGGAAAGTAGAACGTTCAATATGTGGCATCATTACTAAATGTCTTCCTGTTGTGTCGCACATCATGGCAGTGTTGTAATCTGATCCATTTGGATTAGCAGGATAGCCTTCGTATCCATATTTGGCAACAATGTTATAGTTTTCTTCCGCCATTGGTAAGTTGAATTTTCCTTCACCATGTGAAATCCAAACGCCTAAAGTTGCACCTTCTAAACTTGATAACATCACCGAATTATTCTTCTGAATTTTTACAGAGGTGAAGCCACTTTCATGTTTATGTGAATCGTTATGTTTCATTTTACCATGCACATCGTGTTCTGGCGTAATCAATTCTAATTCCATCATTAACTGACAACCATTACAAATTCCAACGGAAAGTGTATCTTCTCTTTTAAAGAAGTTTTTTAAGGCCAAATTCGCTTTTTCATTATATAAAAACGCACCAGCCCAACCTTTTGCGGAACCTAAAACATCCGAATTGGAGAATCCACCAACAGCTCCAATAAATTGAATGTCTTCTAAGGTTTCTCGTCCAGAAATTAAATCCGTCATGTGAACGTCTTTTACATCAAAACCTGCTAAATACATCGCATTCGCCATTTCACGTTCCGAATTACTTCCTTTTTCACGAATGATTGCCGCTTTTGGTCGGTTAGTGTTGGAAACTACGGGTAATTTTCCATCAAAATGCGATGGGAAAGTAAATTGCAAAGGTTGATTCGCAAAATTTTCATAGCGCTCTAACGATTTTCCGTTTTTAGTTTGTTTTTGATCTAATAAAAAAGAGGTTTCAAACCAAATTTCTCTATATTTTGAAACATTAAATTCAAATTTGTCATTGAAGTTTGATATTGATATTGAATTTGAATTCGTAACCGTTCCAATATTGAAAATTTCAACTCCATTCGCTTTAAATGTGACTTCAACTTCAGCATCAGCTTGGAAAACTACGGCAATATTTTCAGAGAATAATAATTTAGTAGAATCGATTTCATTGATAGCAGTTAAGTCGAAATTCGCACCCAAATTCACATCAGCAAAACACATTTCTAATAAAGTTGTGATTAAGCCACCGCTTCCAATATCATGCCCGGCTTTGATTTTTCTTTCTTTAATTAAATCTTGTAACGTATTAAATGCATTTTTGAAGAAAGCCGCATTTTTGATCGTTGGCGTTTCATTTCCAACTTTATTTTGTGTTTGATTGAATGACGAACCACCTAATTTAAAAGTATCTTGTGATAAGTTTAAGTAGTAAATGTTTCCGCCATTTCGTTGTAAAACTGGTTCTACAACCTTAGTAATATTGGTACAATTTCCAGCTGCAGAAATAATAACTGTTCCTGGTGCAATAACTTCATCATTAGGATATTTTTGCTTCATAGAAAGCGAATCTTTTCCTGTTGGAATGTTAATTCCTAATTCGATAGCGAAATCTGAACAAGCTTGAACCGCTTCATATAAACGCGTATCTTCACCTTCATTTTTACAAGCCCACATCCAGTTTGCGGATAATGAAACTGAATCTAAACCATCTTTTAATGGTGCCCAAACTAAGTTAGAAAGGGATTCTGCGATAGCATTTCTTGTACCAGCAACTGGATCAATTAAAGACGAAATAGGAGCGTGGCCAATAGAAGTGGCAATTCCTTCTTTTCCTTTGAAGTCTAAAGCCATTACACCTACATTGTTTAAAGGCAATTGTAACGGTCCAGTACATTGTTGTTTGGCTACTTTTCCACCTACACAACGGTCGACTTTGTTTGTTAACCAATCTTTACAAGCCACAGCTTCAAGTTGTAAAACTTGCTCTAAATAGGTTGGTATTTCTTTTGAGTTATATTCTGAATTGCTGTAATTTCTAACAATTGTTTTGTCATTCATAATGGTTTTCGGTGAACTTCCGAAAAAGTCTTCCAAAGCATAATCCATAGGTTTTAAACCTGTAGATTTCGATTCGAATGTAAATCTGTGGTCATTAGTAACTACACCAACTTCATACATTGGAGAACGTTCTCTATCTGCAATTCGTTGTAAGATGTCCATGTCTTTCGCACCAATTACTAATCCCATTCTTTCTTGAGATTCGTTTCCGATAATTTCTTTAGCTGAAAGCGTTGGATCTCCAACTGGCAATTTATCTAAATCGATTAATCCACCTGTTTCTTCTACTAATTCAGATAAACAATTCAAATGTCCACCTGCACCATGATCATGAATAGATACAATCGGATTATTATCACTTTCTACCAAACCTCGAATAGCATTGGCGGCACGTTTTTGCATTTCTGGATTAGAACGTTGAATGGCGTTTAATTCAATTCCTGAACCAAAAGCTCCTGTATCTGCTGAGGAAACAGCAGCTCCACCCATTCCAATTCTATAGTTTTCTCCACCAAGAATGACAATTTTATCACCTTCTTGTGGTTTCTTTTTAATCGCTTGATCTAATTTTCCGTAACCAATTCCACCCGCTTGCATGATTACTTTATCGTAACCAATTTTGCGATTTTCTTCTTCGTGTTCGAATGTTAAAACTGAACCAGTAATTAACGGTTGTCCAAATTTATTTCCGAAATCCGAAGCTCCATTTGAAGCTTTAATTAAAATATCCATTGGTGTTTGATACAACCAAGGACGTTCTTCCATGGCGCCTTCATACTTGCGATTGTTTGTTAATCTTGAATAAGAAGTCATGTAAACCGCTGTTCCTGCTAAGGGTAATGAACCTTGTCCACCAGCCAATCGGTCACGAATTTCTCCTCCAGAACCTGTTGCAGCTCCGTTGAAAGGCTCAACTGTTGTTGGGAAATTATGTGTTTCTGCCTTTAAAGACAATACAGAATCAAATTCTTTTTCTTCGTAAAAATCAGGTTTGTCAGCACTTTTTGGTGCGAATTGAGTGACTTTCGGGCCTTTAACAAAAGCGACGTTATCTTTATATGCTGAAACAATATCGTTAGGGTTTTCTTGAGATGTTTTTTTGATTAACTTGAATAGGGAAGTTGGTTTTTCTTCTCCATCAACCACAAAAGTTCCATTAAAAATTTTATGACGACAATGTTCTGAATTGGCTTGTGAGAAAGCAAAAATTTCAGAATCCGTAAGTTTCCTACCTAATTTTGTAGCCAAGTTATCTAAATATTCAACTTCTTCCGAACTTAAAGCTAAACCTTCTTGTTTGTTGTAGGCATCAATATCATCAATTTCTAAAATAGCTTCTGGTTGAATAGCAATCGTAAAAATGTCTTGATGCAATTCCGCGTATTTTTGAAGCAACATCGGATCAAAATCAGTGAATTCAGCAGCTACTTTTTCGAATTCTTCAATTCTAATAATTCCAGAAATTCCCATATTTTGGGTTATTTCTACAGCATTGGTACTCCATGGCGTAACCATAGCGGCACGTGGTCCAACAAAAAAATCCGTAAGTACGGATTTTTCTAGGATATGTGCGTCGGCAAAAAGCCAATTGAGTTTTGAAATGTCTTGAGCTGAGATTTCGTTTTGCGTTTGTACTGCAAAAACGGTTTTACTTTGGTTTTCAAAGAAATGAATCATTGTTGTGTAGTTTGTTGTATTGCGGTGCAAATTTAAGCAATTAAGATTAAATTCTAAGCATAAAAAAAGCGGCAATTTTGCCGCTTTTAGTATTATTGAATAATGAGTTTTTTTACAATCTCGTTTGAGTCAATTTGTAATCGTACGAGATAAGTTCCTGGTGTGCTATTCGGAATCGTTATTTCAGATTGCGTGGTGTTTTCCAAACTGTAAATTTTTTGACCAAGGATGGAATAAATCGCAATTGAATAAGTAGTATTAGCATTGGTAATATTAAACGTTCCTCGAGATGGATTCGGATAAATTTCTACCGTATTTGTTGCTGTATTCATGCTATTTTTTGGAGTTTTACTCGCAGTTTTACTTCCTAAGTTAGAGCAAGTGTCTAATGCAAATACATCCCATTGTGTGGCTTTATTAAAAGTAGTTGAAGGTGCAGTTACGGTAGTTTTTCTGCGGATGGTTTCATCTATAGAGAAATTGGCAGTTCCACCATTAAAAGTTCCAATAATGTCAATAAGAACCCCGTTTTTAAACAAACCAACAGCGTCGTTTCCGTTAAAAGTCATCTCGGTTGCCGAAGTAGACAAGTTCGCTGAACTTGTAGCATAGCAACTAGAAGCCATTAAACTATTCACAATAGTATATTTTGCTCCATTTACTAGGGTTCCAGATAAAGTTAAACCTGTGCTCCACGCTCCAGCTCCATTGGTTTGTCTCTTGATACTATAGATTGACAAATTTACTGATGTACCTGTTGCATTTGAAATCTCTAAGGCTTTGTTGTTTGAAGAACCTTCAATGTATTCAGAGAAAAGTAAATCAGTTGCGGTGTTGTTCGAATTAGTTACCACAGTCACTGTATTACTCACACCAGAAAGATTTCCTGCTGCATCTTTTGCTCTTACAGTAAAGGCATAACTAGTAGCTGCAGTCAATCCTGTTACAGCTGTATTTAAGGCAGTAACTGTAGTTCTTAGTACGTTGTTTACATATACATTATATCCTGTAACACCAATGTTATCTGTTGCGGCTGACCAAGCTAGAGTAACAGAGGTAGTTGTTTTACTTGAAGAGATTAGGTTTAATGGTGTACTAGGCGCAGTAGTATCGGTGGTTCCACCTCCAGTAGTTCCACCCCAAATAGCTGCTACATAAGATGGATTGTCAATAAAAGGATTTCTATTACCTTGTCGTGCATAAATAGCATTGTTTCGTTCTATTTCTCTGGCACTTACGGGATCATTTGCATGCCAAGAAAGTAGTACGTTTAAAAAGGCAGTAGTAAATACCTGGTTGCTGCTCCCATCAAACATAGCAAAAGGATAGCCAGCTACCGTATTTTCATAACGTGTAGCAAAATAAAAATACATACGAGCTATATCGCCTTTGAAAGCCGCTGCAGGTTCAAAAACAGTTCCAGTATATCCAGAAACAGCACTTGTGCCTAATTTACTTCCATTTAAAGTAGTTGTTGAAGCTGTTGCCACATTTCCGTGCGGAAAATTAGATCGTAAACCGTTTACTTTTCCATCAGTTGGCGGAATAAAATGAGCATCAGATACCATAGGTGCTGCCGAGTTAAATACTGATTGCGGAATCATGTGTTCTCTATTGTAGCAGTCGCCCTCTACAGCGTAGGTACCACATTGCCCTGTTGTAAGGGTAAATGTATATGGATCAGTTCCATTTTGATTCTCAGAATACAAGTCGAAAATAGTGTTGTCATTTTCATTTTGATGGTCCCTATCCGATGTTGCATAAGTAGTCCATAATCCGGCATACCCTTGATCAGTATGGCCTTTTATTACATTGTATAGTTGGGTTTTTAAAGTGTATCCAGTTCCAGTTGCTGTACTGTAATAGCCGCTTGGTGCTTGTGCTGATGCAACAGATAAGAATAAAAATAATAATGCAGTGTAGATGTGTTTCATAATTGCCTTTTAAATTAGTTTGCTTTGTGTTTGTTTTAAATACCTTACAAGTTGTTTATGAGGGTTTTAAGACGGTGCAAATTTATAATTTTAAATAGCTTTAATGTTATGAAATTGTAAAGATATATAGCATTTTGTTATATAATAGGGTTTAAAATTATCAAAAGTAAAATCATTCTTACTTTAATGTGCGAATTTTGTATTTTTAATCCGCTAGCATATTTTATAAATTTTTTTTAGAATTCATTCTAAAAGAATATTTCTTATATCCTCTATTTTTAAATCTTATACGATATTATAGTAGTACTTTAATTCTTGTTAAATTAAAAAATATGTATATAAAAAAAGCGGCACTCAGTGCCGCTTGGTATCTTCTAGATTGCTCTTAATTTACAATCAATTTTTTTGTAAATGTTTTGCTTGAAGAAGTAATTTTAACAATGTAAATTCCTCTTTCAAGACCATTTAAAATTGCAGTGTTACTATTGTTAAAGTTTTCTTCAAATACTTTTTGTCCTGTAATTGAATACACTTGAACAGAATATTTTTCGTTTTCACTTGGGAAATTGATTTTTGCCACTCCTTTTGATGGGTTTGGATAAAGCAAAATTCCGTTGCTTTCAAAATCTTCGCTAGATAATGTTGTAACTGTATGAGTACCTATTCCATCGCAAGTATTGTTTGCAAATGAATCCCACTCTGCAGTTTTATCAAAAGTTGTATTTGGAGCAGTGATGCTTGGTTTTCTACGTAAGGTAACATCAGCAGCAAAATTAGCTGTTCCTCCATTGAAAGTTCCAATAATATCAATCAATACACCGTTTTTGAACAATCCCATTGGGTCATTGCCATTAAATGCCTCTTGGGCTGATGATAAATTGGCATTAGCTACTGGATAACATGTTGTTGCCATTTGTGGATCAACTAAAACAAATACTGCACCGGAGTTTAATGTCCCAGTTAAATTTAATCCTGTTGTCCATGCTCCAGCACCATTAGATTGTTTTTTAATGGAATATCCAGTTAAATCTACAGCAGCTCCAGTAAAGTTGGCAATTTCTAATGCTTTGTTAAAACTACTTCCTTCAACGTACTCAGAAAAGAATAGTTCTGTTGCTCCAGCACCGCCTGTTGGCGCAGCAGTAGTTGTTCCTGTTACTGATCCACTTGCCGCAGATGAGTTTCTAGCATCATCTCTTGCTATGATGTAAAAGATATAACCAGTTGATGGTAATAAGCCCGTTACTGTAGTTGTTAATCCAGTTTGACTTGACTTTAACGTTCCGTTCATATAAATATCATATCCAGTTACAGCAACATTATCAGTAGCAGCGTTCCATGTAAGTGTCATTGTATTAGCAGTAGTGTTACTAACCGTTAAGTTTGTAACTACTGATGGAGCTTCTGTATCTGCAGGTTCTGTAGTCCAAACAGCAGCAACATAATTTGGATTATCTATGTAAGGATTTCGATTATTTTGACGTGCATAAATGGCATTGTTTCTTTCTATTTCGCGTGGACTTACTGGATCTAGATTGTGCCAAGAAATAAGTTGTGCTAAAAAGGCATCTGTGAATACTTTTCCAGTTGAGTTATTAAACATAGCGTAACTATAACCAGCAACAGTGTTTTCATAACGCGTTGCAAAATAGAAATACATACGGGCAATATCACCTTTAAATTCATCAATAGGTTCAAAAACAGGTCCACTATATCCTGCAGTTGTACTAGCTCCTAGTTTACTTCCGTTTAAAGTTGTTTCTGAAGCAACTGCAACATTAGCATGAGGATAATTGGAACGTAGACCATTTACTTTTCCATCCGTTGGAGTAATAAAGTGTGCATCAGATACCATAGGCGACTGTTCGTTGAATACCGATTGTGGTATAATATGTTCTCTATTATAGCAATCTCCTTCTTTTACGTAATTTCCACATCTTTGTGTTGATGCAATGCTATATGTATAAGGGTCAGTTCCTGCAGGGTTTTCAGAGTACATGTCTAATACTGTTCCATCTTTTTCAAAAAAATTATCTATGTCAGATGTAGAATAAGTTACATATAAGTCCCCGTATGATAATGTGGTATGCCCTTTTATGATATTGTACAATTGTGTTTTGAGGGTGTATCCTGATCCTGTAGCGGTACTGTAGTATCCTGCAGGTGCTTGTGCAAAAACAGCAGTAAAAAATAATAAAAAGAACAAAGAGTAAATTTGTTTCATAATCTGATTTAAAGTTAGTTGAATTAAATTTGATTTGTTTTTGGTTTTATAAATCGCCCAAAACTACTACTTATTTCTTAAATGTAGGTTTCCAAATCTTTAATTCAAATAAACTTTATTTTTTCAGAGCAGTAAAAAGCGTATGTATCTGACTTGTAATATTTTATTTGGGGAAAACTTTGTTTTGAAATGCACCTAAATCCGGCGGAAGTGTTCTCGTATTACCAATAATATCTTGATTTATAAGAAAAGACGCATTTCCTTTTGCGAAAGCCGCCGAAGTATCGTCAATATTCAATTTGTTTTTTGATACGTTCAAAAATTTAGGGTCTTTATTGAGTAGTATGGCTTTGTAATGTAAAGGATCTATATCAAATTGATACAAAGGATTTGTACTAGCAGTGCTGGAGCGGTTATCAAACTTAATCAAGCAGTTGTTAAATTGGTATTCAAATGCAGCTGTTGTTTTTTTACTCAATGTCATTTCAGTTGCATATGATCCGTAAATAATACAATTATTAAACTTAGCTCCTGTAAGGTCTTTTGACTCTGGAACAGCACCAGTAATAAAATTGCTTACAATCAAAGCTTGTTGCTGTGAACTATTCCAGTTGTTGTTAAAAGTACTATGTGTAAAAGTGTAATTACCTCCATAAGTACAAGCTAGGGTTGCTTGTCCTGCTGCATTTATTACAATGTTTTGACCTTCAATTTTTGCGGTCTGCGCCAATATTCCGTAGTTGCTGCTGTTGTAAATTTGGGTATTCTTAATTTGAACTGTGGATCCGTCATTGTTTTGAATTAACAAACCTATGCTGGCATTTTTTATGGTTAAGTTTTCAAAGCTGTTGTTGGTACTGCCGCTGCTTAGCCATACAGTTCCCCATTGTCCGGGCACGTCAGCAAATGCGGGTTCTAATCGGTCGCCCTCAAAAACAACTTCGTTTTCCATTTTTGGAGTTAAGGATTGTTTTCCTTTGACTTGAATAGATCCTTTGTTGGCTACCACAATCCCCGAATTGGCATGAAAATAAACACGAGAGCCAGCTTCAAAAATGGCTGTCTTTTCTGGAGGCACTGCGGCGTAACCATAAATTACGTAGGGTTTTGTTTTGGTGAAAACCAATTCGTTTCCATGTACAGGATCATTTTCGTTGAGGTAAAAACCATTTATTTTTTCGTTACCCACCGGAAGTGTTTCAGTTGTTCCATCAGAAAAGCGTTCTGGATATAAAAAGATAGCATCTTGAACAAGCGTAACGAGTGCCACATTTTGTTGATTACTCCCACTGTCAAATTCAATTTGATCAGTGTATAAAAAGGTATCCGAACTGACGTCAGTAATCGCTGCGGTAGTTTCTATAAAAATAAATAAGCTGTCGCGCGCAAGTATGGGAACATTACTAAAAATTTTCCCATTGTTTCCTTGTAAACCGTCTACTGTCATTCGGTATTTAGAATTCAAGCCTTTACCAAGTTTTATGGTAGGTATTGAAATATCATTTTTACTTCGGTTGTATACCTTTAGCATATAGGTGCTTGAGCTGATATTTGAAAAAACAGTATCCAGATAAACGGTATCTTTTGAAAATTTTAAATCACCAGTACTCGGTATTGTTTCAAAATCAGATCGGCAAGAACTGAAAGCAATTGTTAGTACACCAAGTAGGATAAGTATTTTGAAACGCATGGTAATTTTTTTGTAAAAATAACAAAAATCTATTTTGTAAAACATATTAACAATTGTATTTGCGCATTGCTATTGTTACTTTATTTATTTTTACATTTTTAAACCAACAATTATGACTTTCGATAAAGAGAAAATTTTAAGCTACTGCAATCATGTTTCTAAAAACACTTTAATGCAAACTTTGCAGATTGAGTACGTGGATGCTGGAGAAGATTTCTTAGTAGCTACCATGCCAGTTAATGCTACCGTTCATCAACCTATGGGATTGTTGCATGGAGGTGCATCTGTAGCATTAGCTGAAAGTGTAGGTAGTGCTGCATCTATGATTTATGTTAATTCGGATGTTAGCGAAGTACGCGGAATTGAAATATCTGCCAATCATCTTAAAGCTAAAAGAGAGGGAATTGTTACCGCAACAGCCCGAATCATTCACCGCGGTAAGAGCATTCACTTGTGGGAAATTAAAATTACGGATGAAAATAACGCTCTTATTTCGCTTTGTAAATTAACTAATATGGTGCTTCCTAAACGTAAAACTACCGATAAGTAATGGAGGAAATGATCCAGAAAGTACAAGATCACTTGCTTGACAAGCTACCCTTTGTTTTGTACCGGAAACCCAATCAAAAAGAAATTACGGGTTATTTACAACAAGAGGATACTTTATTTTCTATTAATGATTTTAAAGAAAAAGGATTCGTTATTTCTTCATTTGATGGAGCAAATACGTATTATATCCCTGAAGAAAAAGCCGAAAAATTCCAATGGAAGTACCAAGAATCATTTATTCAAAAGGAAGAAAAAAGCCTTCCTTTTTTTGAAAGCAAAGATAAGGAAGTATTTGTAAGCTTGGTTAGTAAAGGGGTTCAAGCTATTAATAATAAGGAGTTTGGAAAAGTAGTATTGTCTCGGAATGAAATTGTAGCTCTAGAAAATAAAAGTGTATTTGAGATTTATGAATCCTTGGTGTACAGTTATCCTACTGCTTTTGTCTATTGTTTTTATCACCCAAACATAGGTACGTGGCTGGGTGCAACTCCAGAATTACTTCTAAATGTAAAAGAGGATGTTTTAAAAACCATTTCGCTGGCAGGAACTCAAAAAGATGTTGGTACTCCAGATGTTTATTGGCAAAACAAAGAAATTGAGGAGCAGCAATTTGTCACTGATTTTATTGTTTCAAAATTGCAGAACGAGTTGGAAGCAGTTACAGTGTCTAAACCCTACAGCACTCAAGCGGGTTCTTTGTGGCATATTAGGACAGATATCTCAGGTACAATTACACCAGTAACATCATTTGAAAAGATAATTCAAGTTTTACATCCTACACCAGCTGTATGTGGTTTACCAAAGGAAAGTGCCAAAAAATTTATTATTGAAAACGAAAATTACGATAGGGAATTTTATACGGGTTTTTTAGGTGAGTTGAATTGTGATGTCGATACCGGTAAACAAAACGCTAATTTATATGTAAATTTGAGATGCATGCAAATTAAAGCTAATGAACAGGATATGGTAAATAAGCAGAATTTAAAACAAGTGGTTTTGTACATGGGTTGCGGTGTAACTAAAGACAGTATTCCCGAAAAAGAGTGGGATGAAAGTGTCAATAAATCCATGACCATGAAAAAAGTATTGTAATCATTATCATAGCAATTAATAATAATAAAAAAGTATGAAACTAGACATATTAGCCTTTGGCGCTCATCCAGATGATGTAGAGTTAGGATGTGCAGGAACTATTTTAAAAGAGATTTCATTAGGTAAAAAAGTAGGCATCATTGATTTAACACGTGGGGAATTAGGTACTCGTGGTTCTGCTAGTATAAGAGATCAAGAAGCAGCTGCTGCAGCAAAAATACTTGGCGTAACTGTACGAGAAAACTTGGGGATGCGTGATGGTTTTTTTGTAAATGACGAAACACACCAATTAGAGATTATCAAGATGATTCGGAAATACAAACCTGAAATAGTGTTGTGTAACGCCGAAGACGACCGTCATATTGATCATGCTAAAGGAAGTAAGCTGGTGTCTGATGCTTGTTTTTTATCTGGGTTAGTTAAAATTGAAACTACTCTAGAAGGAGAATTGCAAACGGCTTGGCGCCCAAAACTGGTATATCATTACATACAATGGAAAAATATCGTTCCGGATTTTGTGGTAGATATTACAGGTTTTACGGATTTAAAAGTAGCATCTATATTGGCTTATAGTTCTCAATTTTATGACCCTAATTCTAAAGAACCGGAGTCGCCAATTTCAAGTAAAAACTTTCTAGAAAGTTTAAATTACCGTTCTAGAGATTTGGGTAGGCTTACGGGCGTAGATCATGCTGAAGGTTTTACGGTAGAAAGATATTTGGCTGTCAATAGTTTAGGTGATTTGATCTAAAAAGGAAGCAAATTTTTTAAAAAAAGTTTTGAAAAACGTTTGCAAAAGTAAACTTTAGTTGTATCTTTGCCACCGCTAAGCAAATGGTGGTTGTAGCTCAGCTGGTTAGAGCATCGGTTTGTGGTACCGAGGGTCGCCGGTTCGAACCCGGTCATCCACCCAAAAAAGCAAAAGCCTCGAAGAAATTCGAGGCTTTTTTTGTATCTATAATTCAAATACATTTTGTGAGATTTAAAAAGATTATAGAAGGTGTTTTTCTGATGTCTTGGTGTAGTGAGTTCTTTGTTTTTCTAATGGCTTAAAACAGGAATTAAACCGCATTTAGTAGTTCTGAATAGTTAAGCTTGCTTTGGAAGGAAGCGATCTGTTTTATGTTTATAAAGTGTTAGGAAGTACGATTTGTATTTCTAGATTGTTTTAGATTTTAAAATAAAAAATACGCCTCAAAGTACTTCGAGACGTATTTTTTTTGCACAAGGGTTAGTAGTGAAAATCCTCCCGATTTTTTTTCGGGAGATTGTAACGGATAGCCCGACCTTGCTGTAACGCTAGTGAAAGCAAGGATGTGCCCTAGAGATTATTATTTTTTATCTGCTACGGGTCTGTTTTCTCTATTTGCAAGTTCCCATGCTATTGCAAATGCATATTGTGCTCTTTTAGTAAGTGCATCGTATTCAATCTTGTCAGGACTATCTGTAGGTTGGTGGTAATCTGCATGTACTCCATTAAATAAGAAAACGGAAGGGATTCCAAATTTTGCGAAATTATAATGGTCAGAGCGCTCGTAAAAATGATTAGGATCTTTAGGATCGTTGAATTTATAATCTAAGTTTAGGTTTGTGTATTTAGTATTTGCGGCAGCGCAAATGTTGTCTAAATCTGTCGAAAGTCGGTTTGCTCCAATAACATACACATAATTATTGCTGTCTGCGTGATCCTTATCTCTGCGGCCAATCATGTCGATATTGATGTTGGCAATGGTATTTGCAATAGGGAAAAGTGGATTTTCAGAGTAGTATCTGGATCCATGCAAGCCGTGCTCTTCGCCTGTTACGTGTAAAAACATAATAGAGCGCTTTGGACCGTGGCCGTCTTTTTTTGCTTTTTGAAAGGCTTGAGCTATTTCAAGTAATGCTACAGTTCCTGAGCCATCATCATCAGCACCATTGTAAATTTCTCCGTTTTTAGCACCTACGTGGTCGTAATGTGCTGATATGACCAATACTTCATTTGGTTTCTCTGAACCTTCAATGTAGGCCCAAATGTTTTCAGAGTCTGGTAGATTTTCATTGTATTGCGCGTTCAAGAAAGCAGCTGGAATTTTTTGATAGTAATCAGTTGCAGCTTTGGGAAAGCCAATATTATTTTTTTTGTACTCATCGATGAGGTAGTTTCCCGCTTTTTTTTGACCAGCAGAGCCTGTTTCTCGGCCTTCCATTTCATCTGAAGCTACGATGTATAAATGAGTTTTCAGCTCCTTTTCGGTTATGGTTTTTAAATAAGCGGTAGGCTCCACGGGCGTGGTAATGTTTTGCTGACTGGAGCAACTAAGTGTAAATGTGGTAATGATACCAAGAATAGCAATTTTTTTCATTTCATTGTTAATTAATAGAGAGTATACAAACAGCGTTATTGAAAAAATAACGTGTACGAAGTTACTAAAAAATAACAATTTTTTTTTGATAAATTAGTGAAGTAATAATATTATTTACGCCTATAAAGTTTATGGATTTTTTTTTTTCTACCAAGTCACAATAGTGGTAGATTTGGTTTTGGAAAATATTTTGGGCATAAAAAAACAGTATAAATTCAGTTTTTATATTTTACATCTGATATAAATGTAAAAAAAACGGAATTTATACTGTTTTTTAAACAGATTATTCTTTAGATTATTTCAATACGTCTTTTAAGAAAACGTTCATACGCTCCCAAGAACGTTTATCTGCTTTCTCATTGTAGGCAGCTCCTTTTGAATTGTCATTGCCAGCTTCAGGATCTGAAAAGGCGTGAACGGAATCAGCATAGTAGATCATTTCCCAATCTGCTTTTGCAGTTCTCATTTCTTGCTGAAAAGCAGCTACTTCAGCAACTGGAACATAAGGGTCATCAGCACCATGAAGTACAAGGACTCTTGTTTTGATAGGGTTAGTGGTTCTAGAAGCATCGCGGCCTAAGCCACCGTGAAATGAAACAACACCTTGAAATTTCATGCTAGCTCTAGCAGCTTCAAGAACTCCAGTTCCTCCAAAACAGTACCCTATAACAACAATATTATCAGGATTTGCGCCTGCTTTTACTAATTGGTCTAGTGCTAACTGAATGCGTCTTTGATAATCGCCTACATTATTTTTGTAAAAGCCAGCTTGTTTTCCTGCTTCTTCAGTATTTTTAGGATAATTGCCTTCACCGTAAATATCAGCAACAAAGGCATAATACCCCATTTTTGATAATTTTTCAGCAGATTGTTTGGCATGCGTATCAATACCTTTCCAAGCAGGTAGAATTAGAACTCCTGGTTTTGTTTTCGTTGCTTTTTGAGGTTTAACCGCAAGGCCATTTAATTTTTGAGCAGCATCAGTATAAGCTACGGGCTTTAATTGAGCCTGAGCACCAGTGGAACTTAGTAGAACGCCAATAAGGGCTAAAAAGATGTTTTTCATAGTAGTATTTATTAGGTTTACAAATTTCTGATTTAATTATGCTAGTTTGCTTTATCTAATATCCTATTATCTTATATCAGTATTTTAAAATCTTATAGTAGTTAATGCAGGTCTTATTCCCCAGGATGATACGTTTTTTCAGCATGTTTCAATACGTCTTCTTTGTAAAACAAAACATCCTTGAATTGTCCCTCTTGATATCTTTTGGCTTGATCAAAAAAATGTTTTGAGGTAGGATTGCCGCTATTTCCTCCTGCAAGTAATGATTTTGCTTTTATTTTTGTGCCAAATTCGACCGCACATACAAAACTATTGCCGTTGCTACCATAACGTTTTTGGGTGTTTTTTTGATAACTACTTTTGAATGCTGGTAAGCTTCCCCAAACTGCTGGTCCAAAACCAATAGGCAAACTTTCTTGCGCATCATCATATTCTAATGCTATAGCGCCAGAGGTTCTTTGAAAACGATTGATCTGACCCCACGGAATTTCCCAAGAACCAAATTTAGTTTTTAATTCACTAAGAACCTTTTGTAATGGCGGTAGTAAATCATTTGGTTGTGCATTTTTCAAAAATTGAATAGTGTTTTGCACCTGATCTAGTTCGCCTTCGTTAGTGTATACTTTTTGTATTATAGGTTCTAATTGATAAGCCCATTCTACGGCAAGTGTTGTTGCTACTGAATTTTCATGAGCATAAAAATCCCAATTTTTCAAAACAGTAATAGGTGCAATTAGTTCATCATAAAGTGGTGTATTGGTTTTGATGTTCTTTTCAAAATTGGAAATCAATGCTGGAATCAAAAATTCGAATACGGTTAATTTAGTGTCATAACCATCTGCAATTACACGGTCTAAAGTGTACTGATTTCCTTTGCTTAACAATCGTACGGCATTAAGTCCTCTAAAATTTTCACCATCAGGAGCCATGTAAGGTGGGTAATTTGCGGGTTTGGGACTATTTGTTCCAGCAACGGTAAAAGGTGTAGAATTGCAGTTTTGCAACCATCCGTTTTCAGGATTGTAAGAATGCACAATTTCTGAAACCTCGTGCAGTCCTTTCCATTGTGTTGCGTTTGTTGTTCCGTCTACAACTTTTGACCAATTCAATTTAGGATCTCTTATTGGGACAAAATTACCATGCCAGTAGGCTATATTTCCTTCTTTGTCGGCATAGACCGTATTATTCGAAGTATTGGCTTTTATATCCATTGCTTTTTTATAGTCAACAAAACTTTTGGATTTAGTTCGAATCCAACTTTGTTCTAAACTTTTTACAGAGCGATTGAATGATTTCAAGCTGATCCACTTTCCATTTCTTTTAGCCATTATTGGGCCGTGATTGGTGAAATAGGAGGTGAATGTTTTAGGAATTAATTTGCCGTTTTCAAGGTACTTGATAGTTATTTTTTTTTCGACAACGGGTAGGAGTTGGGTGTCGTATTCATAAAACAGTTTCTTATTTTTAGTTACGATGTTTTCAGCATACAAATCGGCTACATCCACATTTGATGATGTGTGCATCCAACCGCAATTTTCATTAAACCCTTGATAAATAAAAAATTGCCCCCACGTAACCGCTCCATAAGCCTGCAAACCTTCATCACTACTGATTTGTATTTCGGGTCTAAAATAAAAGGTAGTATGCGGATTAATGTATAAAATGGCATTTCCAGATGCTGTTTTTGATGGTGCAATAGCAAAACCGTTGGAACCTGTTTGCACATTAATTTCACGTTCTACATACGCAATTTTGTCACCTGCAGAGCCGTAAAAAGATTTAAGTTCACTTGTAGTAAGCCCTGCCGTGCTAATTGCTCCAATACTTCCATCAGTCCAAAGTAAAGGAAACCACGGCTCAAAATGGGTTAATAAAGCCGGTTGTACTTCAGGGTGTTTGTATAGGTAATAGTTGATGCCGTCTGCATAACTGTTGAGTAATTTTTGTAACCAAGGTGCCGCTTTTTTATAGTCAGCTTTTGCTTCATCAATGTCTATTAGTAATTTTATTTCTAGATCATTGTATAGAAATTCTTGTCCTTTTACTTCGGAAAGGCGTCCTAATTTTTCGATGTAATTCATCTCTACACGTTTAAAATCATCTTCGCATTGGGCATACAGCATTCCAAAAACGGCATCGGCATCAGTCTTGCCATATACGTGCGCAATTCCCCAATTGTCTCTAATAATGGTTACTTGTTGCGATTGCTTTTGGAGTCGTGCTAGTTCTGACGTAGTCATTTTTTGAGCAAAAAGAACACTTGAAACTAAAAAGCATAGCGCAACTGTACCGTAAATATTGAAATACTTCATTTTTTTTTATTTTTTAAAGACTTACATTTCGTTTGAATGCGCAACCCAATTCAATTATAGAATCTGTCTTGGCAATTCCTGGTATCGTATCAATTTTTTCATAGAGTACGCGTCGCATGTGCTCATGATCTTTTGCAATAATTTTAATGTATAATGTAAAAGAGCCAGTAATATAGTAGCATTCTGTAATTTCGGGAATTTTTTTGAGTTCTTCAATTATGCGATCTGAATCTTGGTCCTTGTTTAAGGTAATACCAGTAAAGGAACCCCAATCATACCCAATTTTCTTTTCGTTAATGATAGGTTTTATCCCCGTAATGATTCCATGATCAATCAGCCTATTAATGCGCTGATGTACCATTGTATTTGATATTTTCAAAGTAGTAGCAATGGCAGAATAAGCCATACGTCCGTCTTTTTCTAGTTCTTTAATAATATTGACATCAAACTCGTCTAATATATCCATGTTGTTAAAAATTAAAATTGATGCAGCTGTATTGGTATAAAAGTACATATTTTTATTGACTTCAAAAAAAGCTAAAATTGATTTATAGTACTTTAATATGACTTAATTTCGGTCTAAATTAAATAAATATTTTTAATTATTAGCTTTTTTAAAGTCAAAAACATTAATTTTATTGGTAAATTAAAAAATAATGCTAGTTTTGTACTCTTAAAATGTAAATCCTTAAGCTCATGACACATACAGAACAAAACCTTTCGTTAAAATCGGAAGCATTAATTGCTAAAGAAAATCAATATGGAGCGCACAATTATCATCCTTTACCTGTAGTTTTAGAAAGAGGCGAGGGCGTTCATGTTTGGGATGTTGATGGTAAACAATATTACGATTTTTTATCTGCTTACTCAGCTGTGAATCAAGGTCATTGTCATCCAAAAATTGTAGGTGCAATGATCAAACAAGCACAAACGCTAACATTGACTTCACGTGCTTTTCACAACGATCAATTAGGTCCTTTTGAAGAATATGTAACGAAGTATTTTGGTTTTGATAAAGTATTACCTATGAATACTGGTGCCGAGGCGGTTGAAACAGCTTTGAAATTGTGTAGAAAATGGGCTTATGAAGTAAAAGGAATTCCAGAAAACCAAGCACAAATTATTGTTTGTGAAAATAATTTTCATGGTCGTACCACAACAATTGTATCGTTTTCTAATGATGAAAATGCACGCAAAAGCTTCGGACCTTTTACCGCTGGATTCATCAAAATTCCTTATGATGATGTTGATGCCTTAGAAGCGGTTTTGAAATCGACAACAACTATTGCCGGATTTCTTGTAGAGCCTATTCAAGGGGAGGCAGGAGTTTATGTTCCTAGTGAAGGGTATTTGGCAAAAGCCAAAGCATTATGTGCAGCACATAATGTGTTGTTTATTGCTGATGAAGTGCAAACAGGAATTGCACGTACAGGAAGATTGCTAGCTACTTGTGGCAATTGCGATTGTAAAAAAGGTTGCGAAAATACGCCAGAAGTAAAACCAGATATATTAATTTTAGGAAAAGCAATTTCAGGTGGGGTTTATCCTGTTTCGGCAGTTTTGGCAAACGATGCTATCATGAATGTCATTCAACCTGGACAACACGGTTCTACTTTTGGAGGAAATCCTATTGCTGCAGCGGTAGCTATTGCTGCGCTTGAAGTTGTAAAAGATGAAAATTTAGCGCAAAATGCGGCTTATTTAGGTGAAGTTTTAAGAAAAGGGTTGAATGAAATTGCAGCAAGAAATCCTATCATTACCTTAGTGAGAGGAAAAGGACTGTTGAATGCGATTGTTGTAAATTGTGACGAGGAGTCTGATCTTGCCTGGAATATATGCATGAAGTTTAGTGAATACGGTTTATTGGCTAAGCCAACACATGGAAATAAAATTCGTTTTGCACCACCATTAGTGATTACAGAAAAACAAATTCACGAATGTTTAGCGATTATCGAACGAGCATTAAATGATTTTAGATAACACACAGAATTATGGGAAAAATAATAAAATTAATAAAGAACAGATCTGATATAGGTGCAGGAACGCGCGGGTCTGATTTGGGTATTGATGCCATAGAAATTGCTGCTATAAATCAAAACAGTGATTATTTTAACCGCTTTCTGTTTGAAGATGTTAAAACACACAATGAAACTATATATGATAAAGACCGTAGCTCTAGTGCCAAGCGAATTGAACATGTATTAGAACAGTGTATTAGAGTAAGCAATGTAGTAAAAAAGAGTATTGAAGACAATTACTTTCCTATTGTTTTATCAGGAGATCATTCTTCAGCTTTGGGAACTTTAAGCGGAATAAAAGCGGCTTATCCAGAGCAAAATATAGGAGTTTTTTGGATTGATGCGCATGCTGATTTGCATTCACCTTACACATCACCTTCTGGAAATATTCACGGAATGCCATTATCAGCGGCACTTGGAGATGATAATTTGAGCTGTCAAAATAACGAAGTAACTCCCGAAACACATCAGGACTGGGAGGAAATGAAAAACATTGGGCATCAAGGTCCAAAAGTTCTACCTGAAAATCTAATCTATTTTGGAGTTCGTGATACGGAAGAAGAGGAGGACAAACAAATCGAGAAATTAAAAATCAAGAATTATAAGGTTGACGAAGTCAGGTATCGAGGTTTGCAAACTTGCGTCACTGAAGCTTTAACAAAATTAGCTCATTGCGAGGTTTTGTATATTTCTTTTGATGTAGATTCTATGGATTGTGATATGATTTCTTATGGTACAGGTACGCCAGTTGCTAAAGGATTTGATCAGTACGAAATAATCGCAATCATAAATCAAATCATCCAAACGAAGAAAGTGGTTTGCGTTGAATTTGTTGAGGTCAACCCTTTATTGGATACAAAAGGAAATAAAATGGCCGAAACTGCTTTTGAAGTTTTAGAAGCAATTACTCCAAATTTAATGAGCGTAAATCTATAGTTCAACAAAAATAGATTTTAAAGTATCTTTTTTAAATGGGATGCTTATCGTTTTTCTACATTATACACAAAGGCTTGATTTCAAATTTTATTGAAGTCAAGCCTTTGTTTTTGATTGTTATTTTAGATAATTTGACAAATCTAATAATTTCGAAAATAAAACTTCTAAGTTATATGTGAGTACTCAATAGTAGATTACATTAATCTTTTCCTAGAGGTTACACTACGATTTTATTCTTGAAAAAACATAAAATAATTCAGTTGCAATTTGTAAACTACGTTCCTCATATTTTTCTGCTTGTTGTGGTGTTTGATCAAATGCTTTAGGATCTTCATAAGTAATCGGAATTCGTTTTTCAGCACCAGCAATAAAAGGGCAGTCGCCATCTGCTTGGGAACAAGTCATAATGGCTGCAAATTCGCTTATTGGATTAAAGTCGGCATCATAAGTTTTAGAAAAACCAATGATTGGATGTTCATTTTTCCCATATTTTATCGCATAAATAGGATTGTTTCCATCTGCAATTGTTTTAACTTCAAAACCAGATTTCTCTAATGTTTTGGTTACCATTGGGAATAAAGCCGTTGCTTCAGTGCCACCAGAATAGCAGTTTATATTGTGTATCTTAAAATGTGCAGCAGCAGTTTGCGCCCAAACCTGTGATAAATGGCTTCTTCTGGAATTGTGAGTACAAATAAAATTTAGCCTAATTTCTTGGTGATTATTAACTCTTGTCTGTATATAATCAATAAGTGGCTGCAAAACACTTTTTCGTTCAGTCAAAATGTTTGCGAAATCAAAAGTACGTATTACTTTTTCTAGTTCTGGAAATAGGATGGTTGTGATGGGTTCCATGTTACAGTTTTAAATTTAGCAACAACCTCCGCCTGGAGAACAGCTAGTGGTTTGACTTTGAATCTCAGATAATTTTACTTTTTGTTTGTTCTCAGGAATTCCACATTGATTTTCAGCCAAACAAGCCGTTAATTTGTTTACTAATGTAAAAGCAGTTCCGTTGAAACCAATATCGTATTTCCCTATAGTTTCAGCTTGATATTCTACTTCCACTTCATAATCTTGGATTCCGAGAACCTTTTCCGAAAGGGTGATGATATCCAAAAGTTTTTTTGGTTTTAAACGATGTTCAAAGTCATTGGCATCCCATAATTGAAAGTTAACAACGGTTTCATTTCGAAGCTTCCCGCCGCAGTCAATAAATTTCTTAGTAATCAAACCTACTTCGGTTACATGAAAATGTTCTGGAACATAGGTACCGTTTGGTAATAAAAAAGCAACATTTTCTAACGTGCTTAACTCATTTTTTACTTCTGATAATTTCATTTTTCTAATAATTAAATTAACAACATTGATTTTTCTTATTTTCTAAATAGGTGTTGATGTGATCAAAAAAACTTTTTATAGAGTTAAAACCCTCTTCATTGATACAATAACAAATAGCATTCCCTTCAATATTACCTTTTATAAGACCAGCATTTTTGAGTTCTTTTAGATGTTGCGAAACCGTAGGTTGGGCCAGAGGGAGTTCATTTACAATGTCACCGCATATACAGCTATTCACTTTTAGGAGATGTTGCACAATAGCAATTCTTGCAGGATGTCCTAAGGCTTTTGCCAATGTTGCTAATTCGTTTTGTTCGTCTGTAAAATGTTCCGACTTGGTAATACCCATGGCTATATATCTATATTGCAATATTACGATATTAATTAATACAAACCCTTTAAACGGGTAGTTTTTTGCTAAGTAGTTATTTCATTAGGGCGTTACCCTTTTTGCAATCTCTTTCGCAGTAGCTTCAGGAATTGCAAAAGGGTCGGGCTCTTCGCTGCAAGTCCTCGTTCCTTCCTTTAGGTCGTCACTGTGGGCTTTCCGCTGCTATCCCTAACGCGGTTAAACAAGTAAGAAGGCGTTTTTTGTTAGAGAACCATAAGTACTACTTATATATAATGGAGTCTGATGTTATAATTGTTATCATAGTATAGGTAGTAGCTATATATATTAGTGTATGATGTTAATGTTGTTACCGTAGTAAATGGTAGTATCTATATATAATGGTATATAATTTTATAATTGTTACAGCAGTAAACGGTAGTGTCTATATATAATAGTACCTTTTTTTTATAGTAGTAAACGATAGTACCTATATATAATAGAGTAGGGTGTACTAATTGCAACACTAGAAAAACCAGTTTTCATTATATAAAAAATGGTATGAAATCCCCATCAATGCTATGAATTCACTGTAAAACTATACTAATTGTAATTAACTGAAAAAAAGTTTATGCTTTAAGAGTCGTTTAATCAGTGTTTTAGTTTAAAAGTTAAGAAAAGATTAAAAAAAGGCGAATAAAAAGCTTGTAAAAGCGAATAAAGGTTGTAGTTTTGCACCCGCAATGACGCAGACGTTCTTTAAAATACTGGCAAGAAAAACAAAGTGATTAGAGATTTACTCTTTAAAAAAACTTTAAAAAAAGCTTGTGAGATTTAAAAACGAAAGTTATCTTTGCACCCCGCAAAACAACGGAAGTTCTTTGAGAGATTGATAAGAGAAAGAGAAGCGAACGAGATAAAATTTATCTCAAAAAAATTTCAAATTTTTCTTGCCAGTTAAAAAAAGAATAACTACTTTTGCACCCGCTTTGAGAAACAAACGAAAAGCGAAAAGAAACTGAAATAAATTCAGTTTAAAATAGTAAGACACGTTCCTAGACATATTGAATTGACAGCCGTTTTGTTCGCAAGAACAGAACATAAAGAATAAGAGTAATAGAATCGGAAGATTTGAAAAAACCACTAGAATTTAGTCGAATAACAATAGTTCGCTACGGCGAACAAACAATATACGATGAAGAGTTTGATCCTGGCTCAGGATGAACGCTAGCGGCAGGCTTAACACATGCAAGTCGAGGGGTATAGGTTTTCGGACCTAGAGACCGGCGCACGGGTGCGTAACGCGTATGCAATCTACCTTTCACAGAGGGATAGCCCAGAGAAATTTGGATTAATACCTCATAGTATAGCAGTTTCGCATGAAACCACTATTAAAGTCACAACGGTGAAAGATGAGCATGCGTCCCATTAGCTAGTTGGTAAGGTAACGGCTTACCAAGGCAACGATGGGTAGGGGTCCTGAGAGGGAGATCCCCCACACTGGTACTGAGACACGGACCAGACTCCTACGGGAGGCAGCAGTGAGGAATATTGGACAATGGGCGCAAGCCTGATCCAGCCATGCCGCGTGCAGGATGACGGTCCTATGGATTGTAAACTGCTTTTGTACAGGAAGAAACACCTCTACGTGTAGAGACTTGACGGTACTGTAAGAATAAGGATCGGCTAACTCCGTGCCAGCAGCCGCGGTAATACGGAGGATCCAAGCGTTATCCGGAATCATTGGGTTTAAAGGGTCCGTAGGCGGTCAGATAAGTCAGTGGTGAAAGCCCATCGCTCAACGGTGGAACGGCCATTGATACTGTCTGACTTGAATTATTAGGAAGTAACTAGAATATGTAGTGTAGCGGTGAAATGCTTAGAGATTACATGGAATACCAATTGCGAAGGCAGGTTACTACTAATGGATTGACGCTGATGGACGAAAGCGTGGGTAGCGAACAGGATTAGATACCCTGGTAGTCCACGCCGTAAACGATGGATACTAGCTGTTGGGAGCAATCTCAGTGGCTAAGCGAAAGTGATAAGTATCCCACCTGGGGAGTACGTTCGCAAGAATGAAACTCAAAGGAATTGACGGGGGCCCGCACAAGCGGTGGAGCATGTGGTTTAATTCGATGATACGCGAGGAACCTTACCAAGGCTTAAATGTAGATTGACCGGTTTGGAAACAGACTTTTCGCAAGACAATTTACAAGGTGCTGCATGGTTGTCGTCAGCTCGTGCCGTGAGGTGTCAGGTTAAGTCCTATAACGAGCGCAACCCCTGTTGTTAGTTGCCAGCGAGTCAAGTCGGGAACTCTAACAAGACTGCCAGTGCAAACTGTGAGGAAGGTGGGGATGACGTCAAATCATCACGGCCCTTACGCCTTGGGCTACACACGTGCTACAATGGCCGGTACAGAGAGCAGCCACTGGGCGACCAGGAGCGAATCTATAAAACCGGTCACAGTTCGGATCGGAGTCTGCAACTCGACTCCGTGAAGCTGGAATCGCTAGTAATCGGATATCAGCCATGATCCGGTGAATACGTTCCCGGGCCTTGTACACACCGCCCGTCAAGCCATGGAAGCTGGGGGTGCCTGAAGTCGGTGACCGCAAGGAGCTGCCTAGGGTAAAACTGGTAACTAGGGCTAAGTCGTAACAAGGTAGCCGTACCGGAAGGTGCGGCTGGAACACCTCCTTTCTAGAGCCTTAGTGTTAGTAGTAATACACGCTAGGGAAAGAAGACGAAAGTTCAAGTTGGAAACAGATACCAACATTTTATTACTCTTGCTGTTAATTTAAAAAAAAAGAATAAAAATTTAAGAATAAGAGTGTCTCGTAGCTCAGCTGGTTAGAGTACTACACTGATAATGTAGGGGTCGACAGTTCGAGTCTGTCCGAGACAACTATTTACTCTTAGAGAAGGAAATTTTAGAAGTTGAGAGATTAAGGATCAAGAAGTTCATAATTTTTAATTCGTAATTTTTAATTTTTAATTAAAAAGGGGGATTAGCTCAGCTGGCTAGAGCGCCTGCCTTGCACGCAGGAGGTCAACGGTTCGACTCCGTTATTCTCCACAAATTTAGTCGAAAGACTAAAGTCTAAAAGTCAAAAGTAAGACTTTATGACCTTAGACTTTATAACTTTCGAGCTAAATAAAGTTCATTGACATATTGAGATAAGAAATAATAAAAAGTAGAAAGCGTTTTTTACTATTTATAGTAAAAGACAAAAAAAACGGTCTTAATTAAATTTAAGATTGGTACAATAAGCAAAATAAGGGCGTATGGGGGATGCCTTGGCTCTCAGAGGCGATGAAAGGCGTGATAAGCTGCGAAAAGTTACGGGGAGCAGCACACATGCGTTGATCCGTAAATACCTGAATGGGGCAACCCACTATCTTGAAGAGATAGTACACCGATAGGTGGGCAAACCCGCTGAACTGAAACATCTAAGTAGGCGGAGGAGAAGAAAACAAAAGTGATTCCGTAAGTAGTGGCGAGCGAACGCGGATTAGCCCAAACCAATGTTGTTACGGCAATGTTGGGGTTGTAGGACCACGACATTTTATGTACAAGGAACCGGAAGTTACTGGAAAGTGACACCATAGAGGGTGATAGTCCCGTATGGGTAACGAGTATAATGAATAGTGGTATCCTGAGTAGGGCGGGGCACGTGAAACCCTGTCTGAATTTGGCGGGACCATCCGCTAAGGCTAAATACTCCTGAGAGACCGATAGTGAACCAGTACCGTGAGGGAAAGGTGAAAAGAACCGTGAATAACGGAGTGAAATAGATCCTGAAACCATACGCTTACAAGCGGTCGGAGCCCTTTCGTGGGGTGACGGCGTGCCTTTTGCATAATGAGCCTACGAGTTAACGTTGCTGGCAAGGATAAGTGGTTAAGCCACGGATCCGTAGCGAAAGCGAGTCTGAATAGGGCGCTTTAGTCAGTAGTGTTAGACGCGAAACCGTGTGATCTACCCATGGGCAGGATGAAGCGCTGGTAACACAGTGTGGAGGTCCGAACCGGTTGACGTTGAAAAGTCTTCGGATGACCTGTGGGTAGGGGTGAAAGGCCAATCAAACTCGGAAATAGCTCGTACTCCCCGAAATGCATTTAGGTGCAGCGCACGGCCATAAAGTTATATAGAGGTAGAGCTACTGATTGGATGCGGGGGCTTCACCGCCTACCAATTCCTGACAAACTCCGAATGCTATATAATGTTTCCGTGCAGTGAGGGCTTGGGTGCTAAGGTCCAAGTCCGAGAGGGAAAGAACCCAGACCATCAGCTAAGGTCCCCAAATATACGCTAAGTTGAAAGAACGAGGTTTGTCTGCCCAGACAGCTAGGATGTTGGCTTGGAAGCAGCCATTCATTTAAAGAGTGCGTAACAGCTCACTAGTCGAGCGGACGAGCATGGATAATAATCGGGCATAAGCGTATTACCGAAGCTATGGATTTCATATTAAATTATGGAGTGGTAGGGGAGCATTCTAACAGGGTTGAAGGTGTGTCGTAAGGCATGCTGGACTGGTTAGAAAAGAAAATGTAGGCATAAGTAACGATAATGCGGGCGAGAAACCCGCACACCGAAAGACTAAGGTTTCCACAGCTATGCTAATCAGCTGTGGGTTAGTCGGGACCTAAGGCGAACCCGAAAGGGACAGTCGATGGACAACGGGTTAATATTCCCGTACTAGTTATTACTGTGATGGGGTGACGGAGTGATGAAAGCGCCGCGAACTGACGGAATAGTTCGTTGAAGTACCTACCTATAAGACCCGCAGGCAAATCCACGGGTTTTGGGGAAATACGATAGTACTCGGATACTTCGGTAGAAGAGATAGTGCGCCTAAGGGCTTCCAAGAAAAACCTCTAAACTTCAGGTAATAAGTACCCGTACCGCAAACCGACACAGGTAGTCGAGGAGAGAATCCTAAGGTGCTCGAGAGATTCATGGCTAAGGAATTAGGCAAAATAGACCCGTAACTTCGGGAGAAGGGTCGCCAGCAGCAATGCTGGCCGCAGTGAAGAGGTCCAGGCGACTGTTTATCAAAAACACAGGGCTCTGCAAAATCGTAAGATGAAGTATAGGGCCTGACACCTGCCCGGTGCTGGAAGGTTAAGAGGAGATGTTATCTTCGGAGAAGCATTGAATTGAAGCCCCAGTAAACGGCGGCCGTAACTATAACGGTCCTAAGGTAGCGAAATTCCTTGTCGGGTAAGTTCCGACCTGCACGAATGGTGTAACGATCTGGACACTGTCTCAGCCATGAGCTCGGTGAAATTGTAGTAGCGGTGAAGATGCCGCTTACCCGCAGTGGGACGAAAAGACCCTGTGCACCTTTACTATAGCTTAGTATTGACCTTGGATAAATGATGTGTAGGATAGGTTGGAGACTGTGAAGTGGCGTCGCTAGGCGTTGTGGAGTCATTGTTGAAATACAACCCTTTGTTTATCTGAGGCCTAACCCCGCACAAGCGGGGGACATTGCTTGGTGGGTAGTTTGACTGGGGTGGTCGCCTCCAAAAGAGTAACGGAGGCTTCTAAAGGTTCCCTCAGTACGCTTGGTAACCGTGCGTAGAGTGCAATGGCATAAGGGAGCTTGACTGAGAGACATACAGGTCGATCAGGTACGAAAGTAGAGCATAGTGATCCGGTGGTTCCGCATGGAAGGGCCATCGCTCAAAGGATAAAAGGTACGCCGGGGATAACAGGCTGATCTCCCCCAAGAGCTCATATCGACGGGGGGGTTTGGCACCTCGATGTCGGCTCGTCACATCCTGGGGCTGGAGAAGGTCCCAAGGGTTGGGCTGTTCGCCCATTAAAGTGGCACGCGAGCTGGGTTCAGAACGTCGTGAGACAGTTCGGTCTCTATCTACTGTGGGCGCAAGAAATTTGAGTGGATCTGATTCTAGTACGAGAGGACCGAATTGGACAAACCTCTAGTGTATCTGTTGTCACGCCAGTGGCACCGCAGAGTAGCTACGTTTGGAAGGGATAAGCGCTGAAAGCATATAAGCGCGAAACCCACCACAAGATGAGATTTCTTTTAAGGGTCGTGGGAGATGACCACGTTGATAGGCTATAGATGTAAAGGCAGTAATGTCATAGTCGAGTAGTACTAATAACCCGTAAGCTTATGTACACCCTTTTCCCGAGTCGCAAGGCTCGGGGAGAAACTTTCTAATACACTTTTTATATTCTTTATCTCAGTATGTTAAGATATTATGTAATTGATGTTTATTATACAATGTAAACAACATTACAAAATTGCCCAAAGCAATTATAACTTCTTAAGGTGGTTATTGCGGCGGGGCTCACCTCTTCCCATCCCGAACAGAGTAGTTAAGCCCGCCTGCGCAGATGGTACTGCAGTTATGTGGGAGAGTATGTCGTCGCCTTTCTTTGAAAAGCCTATCTGCAAAGATAGGCTTTTTTTGTTTTATATTGATAGCATATTTAAGCTAATGTCTTGCCTTTGTAACTCTTCTTTAATTACACGTTCAAAAAATAGATTTTTATGTGTACTATTTATTAGGTAATCTGTATCAAGGTATATTAAAAGCAATTAAAAATTTAAATACATTGTATGAGGAAATTGTTTATATAGGATTGAATTCCAATGTATTGTATTTTTTTTTAGGATTTGAAATATTCGAAATAAGTGATTTTAACGTTAGTTAGATTTAATAACTAGCAAAGATTTAATCAATATTCTAAAAGTATTGGTTTCTTACCTTTCTTGGTCTAGTAAATTTTCATTAAAAAAATAGATCAAAAAAAAGCAGCAAAGTATTTTGCTGCTTTTTTAAATTATTTACTAAATGTATTATTCTGCCAAAATGGATTCTGATGTCAGTACGTTCAATTCTGTCATGCATTGCTTCATCATTTGAAACGTTCTATCGATATCATTATCCAAACCTATTGAAAATCGAATCAAGCCGTCAGTCAATCCCATTTCTATTTGTTCTTCCGTTGGAATTTCGCTTGAAGTTGATGTTCCCGGTGCGCTAAATAAAGTTTTATAAAATCCTAGACTCACAGCAAGGTAACCTAAGTTTTTTTCTTGCATTAATTCCATTAAGGCATTTGCTTTTTCTAAAGTACCTACATCAAGCGTCATCATACCTCCAAATCCATACTTATGATTAATCATAGACGAATACAATTCATGACTAGGGTGACTTTTTAAACCAGGATAAACCGTTTTTAAACCTTCTTTTTCAAAACGTTCGGCTAGATACATTGCGTTGTAGCTATGTTGTTTCATTCTAATATGCAGTGTTCTTAGGTTTTTCATTACGCTTGCAGATCGCAAACTATCCATTGTAGGGCCTAATAACATACTAGCTCCACTATTTACATTTTTTAAGCTATTGATAAATTCTTGCGATGCACACGTTACACCGCCCACAGTATCACTACTGCCATTAATGTATTTTGTTAAACTGTGAATCACAATATCAGCTCCTAATTTTGCAGGAGAAACAGATAATGGTGAAAAGGTGTTGTCAACCACGAGTGTCAAGTTGTGCTTTTTTGCAAGTATAGAAAGTCCTTTGATATCAGCAACTTCTAGTAATGGGTTACTCACGGTTTCACAATATAGCACTTTAGTATCTGAAGTGATGGCTGCTTCTACAACATCTAGTTTTGTAATATCAACAAAGGTAGTTTTGATGCCTAATCTTGGAGTAAAATTCTTCAAGAAAGCATACGTACCACCATAAATTGTTCTGCTCGAAACAATGTGATCACCAGTTCCGCACAACTGCAAAAGAGTAGGTGTAATGGCACCCATTCCTGATGCCGAAACATTTGCCGACTCTGTTCCTTCCATAGCCGCTAAGGCTTTGTCTAAGTATAAATTACTTGGTGAGGAATGACGAGAATACAAGTAGCAACCTTCCATATTTCCTTCAAACGTATCGAACATGGTTTTTGCAGAAAGAAAAGTATAGGTAGAGGAATCAGAAATCGATGGATTTACACCTCCAAATTCTCCAAAATACTGTAAATCTTGGATGTTATCTGCGGGATTGAAATTTTTCATAAGTTTTTTTTTTTTGAAGCTATTCCTGCTATCCGCTATATCTTTTATTCGCTGAGGCGTATAAAAGGATGTCGCTTCTATCAGGGCTAGGGGATTACGGTTTTAAGATTAATTCTATTTCAAATTAACAGTGTTCTAGATTAATAATCAATATTACTCGTTAATTTTAGATTTTTAAACTATAATAAACATTAAATGTTATTAAATTTTCTAATTTAGCATCAAAAATTGGATTCGTATAGATTTTTTTTCATTTATAAATTTCAAGAATATGATTTTAGACGCTATTGATAAGAAACTCTTGTATTTATTACAATCAGATAGTAAAAAAACAACTAAGGAGCTTTCCTTAAAGTTAAATTTATCAGTAACTGCAGTCTATGAGCGGATTAAAAAACTAGAAAGAGAAGGAGTCATTGCTAAGTATGTAGTATTGATTAATCGGTCCCAGGTCGAAAAAAGTTTTGTGGTTTTTTGTCATTTAAAGTTAATACAACATACCAAAGAATTTATTGCAAAGTTTGAAAGTGAAGTAATCCAACTAAAGGAAGTTATTGAATGCCATCATGTAAGCGGAGATTATGATTATATTTTAAAAATAGTGGTAAAAGATATGGAAGCCTATAGAGAATTTTTGGTTACAAAACTTACCACACTACAACACATTGGTAGTACTCACAGTACCTTCATGATAAGTGAAGTTAAAAATACCACTGTTATAGATGTATAATAAGTTTTTCTGGATTTCATTTTTTTTTTAAGTCCATAAATTAATCCCAAAAAACCTGCTTAATTCAAGCTGAAACAAAACTAATTTCTTAATTTTGTCACACTTTTATATAAACTTCACAAAAATAAATATACTATGAGTTCATTTGACGTAGTCATTATAGGTTCTGGCCCAGGCGGATATGTATCTGCTATTCGTTGTGCACAATTGGGATTTAAGACAGCAATTATTGAAAAATATTCCACTCTTGGAGGAACATGCCTAAATGTAGGCTGTATTCCTTCAAAAGCTTTGCTTGCTTCTTCTCATCATTACAGTGAAATTGCACATTTTGCAGATCATGGTATTGAACTTTCTGGTGAAGTAAAAGTCAATCTTGAAAAAATGATTGCACGCAAACAAGCGGTTGTCGATCAAACTTCAGGTGGAGTTAAATTTTTAATGGATAAAAATAAAATCACAGTTTTTGAAGGTTTAGGTTCTTTTGTTGATGCTACACATGTTGCTGTTGAAAAAGCAGATGGAACTTCTGAAACTATTGAAGCAAAAAATATTATCATAGCAACGGGTTCTAAGCCTTCTTCTTTACCTTTTATCAAAATTGATAAAGAGAGAATTATTACTTCTACTGAGGCATTAAAACTTAAAGAAGTGCCAAAACACCTTGTAATCATTGGTGGTGGAGTAATAGGTATAGAATTAGGTCAAGTATATTTACGATTGGGAGCACAAGTTTCTGTTGTTGAATATTTAGACCGAATTATTCCAGGAATGGATGCATCATTGTCTAAAGAATTGACTAAAGTATTGAAAAAACAAGGAATGAAATTCTATGTTTCACACAAAGTGAAATCAGTAGAAAGAAATGGTGAAGGAGTTGTTGTTCAAGCCGAAAATGCTAAAGGAGAAACAATAACATTAGAAGGAGATTATTCATTAGTTTCAGTAGGTCGTCGTCCATATACCGATGGATTGAATGCAGATAAAGCAGGTGTTAAAATATCTGAAAGAGGAATGGTTGAAGTAAATGATCATTTACAAACAAATATTCCTAATATATATGCAATTGGTGACGTAGTTCGTGGAGCAATGTTAGCACACAAAGCTGAAGAAGAAGGTACAATGGTAGCTGAAATTCTAGCAGGACAAAAACCACACATCAATTATAATTTGATTCCAGGTGTTGTATATACTTGGCCAGAAGTGGCTGCAGTTGGACAAACTGAAGAGCAATTGAAAGCTGCTGGTGTTGATTTTAAATCAGGTAGTTTTCCATTCAAAGCTTTAGGTCGCGCACGTGCAGGTGGTGATTTAGATGGTTTTGTGAAAATTCTAGCTGACGCAAAAACAGATGAAGTACTTGGAGTTCACATGATAGGTGCTCGTTGTGCTGATTTAATTGCCGAAGCAGTTACTGCTATGGAATTTAGAGCGTCTGCTGAAGATATTTCAAGAATGTCTCATGCACATCCAACTTTTGCAGAAGCGATAAAAGAAGCCGCTCTAGCTGCTACTGATAATAGAGCATTACACGTATAAGAAATAAAAAATTATTATAAACAAAACCCGCTAAATCAGCGGGTTTTTTTGTAAACTTTAGATTATAAATTAGTGCTAAATAGGGATTGGTATTTTTTCCAATGAAGACCTATTAAAAATACATTTCCAAGGAATAAAAATAAAGCTATTGGTAAACCTTCAGGAGCTAAAAATAAATTAATACATAAGATATTAAAGCTAACAGGAAGTAGTACAAGGTTAGTAAGTGTTACGTATTTCCCAGATAAATAGGATAACCCGCAAATCAATTCAACAGCTTTTGCTAGTGGCAACAAGTATAAAGAGGCAGCTATTCCGTCATTAAAGACTTTTAAATTACCTGTTACTTCTGGTTCTGGAAATAGTTTGAGAAAATAACTGGTAGAAGCAAATAATAATAAAAGCCCAAGTAAAGATCGAAAAATAAGGATTGCAATTTTCATGGTTATAGTTTTTAGATGTTAGTTTGTATATTTATTTATGAACTAGGTTTTGTTTCTAATTTTTTCAAAAAAGAATTTAGGCTTATCAAACTTATGAATTTTTAGTTAATTTTAATAAATATTGAGGGCTTAAGGTTTTTTTTTTGTTGTAATTTTGTTTTCAAACACCACTATTTTTGAGAACATCCATTGAGAAAATTATAAACGACCCGGAGCGCTTCAAGGAGCAACTTTTATCTTGGTCACAAGAGCACAGAGAAATTATTTTTTTAGATAGTAATTCGTATCCGCAAGAGTATTCATCCTTTGATTGCGTGCTTGCAGTTGATGCTTTTACATCTTTAAAAACAGATTATTACAATGCATTTGATGATTTAAAACAGTATCAAGAAAGCACTAAGGATTGGTTGTTTGGTTACTTATCTTATGATTTGAAAAATGACGTTGAGAATGTTTCATCAAAAAACAATGACTTTTTAGATTTTCCAGATTTGTTTTTTTTTCAGCCCAAAAAAGTATTTGTACTCAAAGGAAACAAACTTGAAATTCAATATTTGAATTTTTGTGATGATGAAATAGAGTATGATTATGAAACTATTTTGTCAACAGAAAGTCCTATCAATACAATTTTTGAAACTGTTCATGTGCAACAAAGGATTTCTAGAGAAAATTATTTGAAGAAAGTGATTAAAGTAAAAGATCACATTCATCGCGGAGATATTTATGAAGCTAATTTTTGTATGGAATTTTTTTCAGAAAACACAGTAATTGATCCATTGCAAAAGTTTTTAAAATTAAATTCCATCTCCAAAGCGCCTTTTGCTATTTATTTTAAGAATAATATGCATTACATACTTTCGGCATCACCGGAACGGTATTTAAAAAAAGAAGGAGAATTAATAGTTTCTCAGCCCATAAAAGGTACATCTAAACGTTTTTTGGATTCAACTGAAGATGAAGAATCGAAAAATAAATTAGCATCAGACCCAAAGGAACGTGCAGAAAATATAATGATCACCGATTTGGTTCGAAATGATTTGGCACGAACAGCTCAAAAAGGTAGTGTTCAAGTAACAGAGCTATGCAAGATTTACTCATTTTTGCAAGTGCATCAAATGATTACGACTATTACCTCTAAACTTGATTCTCAATATGCTGTAATTGATGTCTTAAAATCAACTTTCCCAATGGGAAGTATGACAGGGGCACCAAAAATTTCTGTCATGAATATCATTGACGAACTTGAAGAAACCAAAAGAGGCATTTACAGTGGAGCAGTGGGATATTTTACTCCGAATGGTGATTTTGATTTTAATGTAGTTATCCGAAGTATTTTGTACAACAGTGCTTCAAAATACGTTTCTTTTTCTGTGGGAAGTGCCATTACTTCTTTATCGGTTCCAGAAAAAGAGTATGAAGAATGTTTGCTAAAGGCTCATGCTATGCTTGAGGTTTTGCGTTAGTTAAGTTAAATAAAATGATACAACAAGTAGAGAAACATATTCAGCAAAACCTATCTTTTTTACAAGGTAAAAAGGTAATTTTGGCAACCAGTGGCGGTATAGACAGCATGGTTATGGTTCATTTGTTTCAGCAAATGGGTTTTAACATCGCTATTGCTCATTGTAATTTTCAGCTTCGAGGTTTAGAAAGTTTTGAGGATCAAAATTTTGTTCAAGAGTATGCATCAAATAACAATATTCCTTTCTTTTTTACCCAATTTGACACTAAGGCATTTGCCGAAGATTTTAAAATATCCACACAAGTTGCCGCAAGAGAGTTGCGTTACAGCTGGTTTTACGAAATTTTAGAGCAAGAGCAATACGATTATATTCTTACGGCACACCATGCTGATGATGCTCTTGAAACTTTTATAATCAATTTAAGTAGAGGAACTGGAATTGAGGGTCTGACCGGAATTCCTGAGCTAAATGATCGTGTAGTAAGACCACTTTTGGCATTTAGCCAAGATGAAATTACACGTTATGCCCAAGAGAACAATATCAAATGGAGAGAAGACAGCAGCAATGCCACAGATAAATACCTTCGAAACAAAATCCGGCATCAGATTGTACCTTTGTTAAAAGATATTAATTCTAATTTTTTGTCATCATTTCTTAAAACGCAAACCTATCTTCAGGAAGTTAATGTTATGATGGAGGATGCCGCGATTATGATTTACCAGCAGGTGGCAAAGCAAGAGGATGAAATTATATATCTTGATATTAAAAAATTAAAACAATTACCCAATTATAAATCCTATTTGTATCAGTGGCTCAAAGAATTTGAGTTTACATCTTGGGATGATATTTATGCACTTGTTGAAAGTCAATCAGGCAAGTTTGTTCTCGCTCCTCAATACCGATTATTAAAAGATCGGGATTATTTAATCCTTAGTCCGATAAATTTCGTAGATGAAAGAGAAGAGTTTAAAATTGATAGGGATTTACATGAAATTATATCGCCCATTCATTTGAGTTTTCAGTCGGTTGAAAAATTGACAAATGTAAATAAAAATATAATTTTTGTAGATGCAGATAAATTGAAATATCCATTAGTATTACGCCGATGGAGAGAAGGAGATGTTTTTCAGCCTCTTGGTATGGAAGGAAAGTCTAAAAAAGTGAGTAAAATTTTTAAAGACGAGAAAATATCACTCCTAGACAAAGAAAATAGTTGGATTTTGTGTTCCAATGAAGCTATTGTCTGGATCCTCTCAATAAGACAAGACGAACGATTTAAAATAGACCAACAAACTAAAAATATTCTAAAAATAGAACGACGCTCATGAAAAAAATTATCCTTTTAATTATTGCATTTTTGGCTTTTGCCAATGGTAATGCTCAAATTTTAGATCCTGCAAAATGGACTACTAAAATTGAAAAAAAGTCAGATACCAGATACCTCTTGATTTTTAATGCTGTTATTGATAACGAATGGCATTTGTATTCACAATTCACGCCAGATGGCGGACCGCTTCCTCTTGAAATTATTTTTAAAAACCAAAAAGGAAATTTTAAACTTATTGGCAAAGCCAAAGAAAGCAAAACAAGAACTGCTTTCAATGATATATTTGAGGTAAACGAAACTTTTTTTGAGAAAAAAGCTCAAATTCAGCAAGAAATTGAACTTATAAATACTAAGCTTACTGAGGTTAAAGTAGATTTTAATTATCAGGTGTGTAAAGATGTTTGCATCAATGTTGAAAAGAATTTCACTATAAAAATTCCTCAAAAAGAAAGTGCAACCACAGAAGTAGCACCGGTAGTAAATGTTACGACCGGAGATTCAACTCAGTCAAAAGAGGTTGTTGATACTGTGAAAACAGAGATTAAAGCTGATAAAACCGCTAAAATAACAGCTCCTATAGCTGAAAAGCCAGAGGAAAAAAGAGGATTATTGTCTATCTTTTTTATTGCATTTTTATCTGGGTTTGCAGCATTATTAACACCATGTGTTTTTCCAATGATCCCTATGACGGTTAGTTTTTTTACCAAACAAAGTAAAACTAAAGCAAAAGGAATTCGTAATGCTATCATTTATGGTATTGCAATCATTTTTATATATGTTGTTTTAGGATTTTTGGTAACGGCAATATTTGGAGCTGATGCCCTAAATGCTTTATCTACAAATGTATGGTTCAATATCATTTTCTTTATTTTATTAGTTGTTTTTGCATCGTCATTTTTGGGTGCATTCGAAATCATGTTGCCAAATTCTTGGGCGAATAAAGTAGACAATCAAGCAGATAGAGGTGGTATTATTGGTATTTTATTCATGGCATTGGCTCTAGCCATAGTTTCATTTTCATGTACGGGGCCTATTGTAGGAACTTTATTAGTAGAAGCAGCATCAAAAGGTGGTATTGCACCTATTGTAGGAATGTTTGGTTTTTCATTAGCACTTGCATTACCATTTATGTTGTTTGCTATGTTCCCAGGTTGGTTGAACTCATTACCTAAATCAGGTGGGTGGTTGAATACGGTTAAAGTAGTATTAGGTTTCTTAGAACTGGCATTGGCCTTTAAGTTTTTATCTAATGCTGACTTGGTATTGCAGCTCCATTTCTTGGAAAGAGAAGTGTTTTTAGCTATTTGGATTGCTATTTTTGGAACATTAGCTTTATATCTTTTTGGAAAAATTTCACTCCCACACGATAGTCCATTGAATCATATTTCGGTAGGAAGATTGTCTTTAGGATTAGTAGTTTTAGCTTTTACGGTGTATCTAATTCCAGGGATTTGGGGAGCGCCATTAAAATTAATTTCAGGTTTTCCGCCACCTATGACCTATAGCGAAAGTCCTTATGGAGTAGGAAATTCAAAAGGAGGCTCAGCAACAACAGCTCAAGTTTTACCAGATGGAGCTCATTTAGGACCACATGATTTAATAGCTTTTGAGGATTATGACAAGGGAGTAGCTTACGCAAAATCAGTTAACAAACCTATTCTATTAGATTTTACAGGTTATGCGTGTGTGAATTGTAGAAAAATGGAAGACTATGTTTGGTCCGATCCAATGATTTTAAAAATATTGCAAAACGAGGTTGTGCTTATTTCATTATATGTTGATGATAAAAGGGAACTTCCAAAAAAAGAGCAATACGTATCTAAAGAAACTGGAAAAGAGGTGGTAAGCGTAGGAAATAAATGGAGTGATTTTCAAATTACCAAGTTTAAAGCAAATGCACAGCCATACTACATTGTTATGGACACTGATGGGAATATGCTATCAGATAAACCAGAAAGTTACAACTCAAATATCAATGCCTACAAGGATTGGTTGAAAGACGGAATTGATTCATTTAAAAAGGCCGAATAGGCCTTTTTTTTTGTTCAAAAATATTTCATAAAGTATTTTTTTTGATGGACATATATTATTTTTATTTCCACATATTTTTTATCTTTAAACCCTATTAAATTTAAAAAACTCATGAAAAAACTACTAAGTATTGCATTATTGATATTTGGTTTCTTATTATCCTCGGCTCAGGATTCTAAACCAAATTATGTAGCAGAAAATTACACTAAAAAAGAAGTGCATATCAAGATGCGCGATGGAGCTGAGCTATTTACCTCAATTTATGCTCCAAAGGATACTTCAAAAAAGTATCCAATTATTATGCAAAGAACACCTTATAACTCGGGACCTTATGGGGCTGATAAAATGAAAAGGTCGATTTCACCTAGTGATACGATGATGAAAGAAGGATATATTGTAGTTTACCAAGATGTTCGTGGTAGATTTATGAGTGATGGTTTGTATGATAACATGCGTGGCTATGTACCTAACAAAAAATCAAAGACAGATATTGATGAAGCATCTGATACGTATGATACAATAGATTGGTTGGTAAAAAATGTACCTAATAATAACGGAAACGTAGGGACATGGGGGATATCTTATCCAGGTTTTTATGCAACGTATTCTTTGTTAAGCAATCACCCCGCTTTAAAAGCAGTTTCGCCACAAGCGTGTATAGCTGATTTCTTTTTTGATGATTTTCATCATAATGGGGCTTATCTTTTAAGTTACTGGAAAGTAACGCCTTTATTTGGACCACAAAAAAAGGCACGTACCACAGAGCCATGGTATACTTTTACCAATACAGGAACCAATGATGATTATCAATTTTTTCTTGATGCTGGACCACTTTCAAATTTAGATAAGTATTACGGAGCCGACAATGAATTTTGGAAACAGTTAAAAGATCATTCTAGTTATGACGATTTTTGGCAAAAAAGAGGTATTCTACAGCATTTAAACAATATTAAACCTGCTGTCATGACAGTAGGAGGTTGGTTTGATGCAGAAGACTTATATGGTCCTTTAAATACATACAGTACGATTGAAAAGAGCAGTAAAAATTACAATACAATCGTAATGGGGCCATGGAGTCACGGAGATTGGGCTCGTAATTCTGCTAAACAGGTTATTGGTAATATTAATTTTGGCGATAGCATATCAGGTTTTTACCAAAAAAATATTGAAGCTAATTTTTTCCGTCATTTCCTAAAAAATAATGGAAAAGGTGAAAACACGCTTCCAGAAGCTTATGTTTTTGATTCTGGTAAAAAAGAATGGAAAACGTATGATGCTTGGCCTCCAAAGAATACCGAAAAGAAAGCTTTTTTCATGCAAGACAACAAGTTGTCACAAATGGCAAAAAAGAATTTTGCCTTTGAAGAATTTATTAGCGACCCAAAGAAACCGGTTCCTTATTCTGAAGATGTAAAACAACAAGGTCTTACACCTAGAAAATACATGACAGATGACCAGCGTTTTGCAGCAAGACGTCCTGATGTTCTTGTTTTTGAAACCGAAATTTTAACAGATGATACAACACTTGCTGGCGATATTTTAGCGCAATTACAAGTAGCAACCACAGGTACAGATGCGGACTGGGTTGTAAAAGTTATTGATGTTTTTCCTAATGAGGAGCCAGAGACTAAAGAGATAGCTCCTCATTTAAAAATGAGCAATTATCACATGATGGTTAGAAGCGAAGTAATGAGAGGTCGTTTTAGAAATAGTTTTAGTAAACCAGAACCGTTTGTGGCTAATGAAAAAACAGCAGTAAATGTTAAGTTGCAAGATGTGTTTCATACCTTTAAGAAAGGGCATAAAATTCAAGTACAAGTTCAAAGCACTTGGTTTCCATTGATAGATCTAAATCCTCAAACTTTTGTAGAAAATATTTTTTATGCAAAACCAGAAGATTTTCAAAAACAAACTCATAAAGTGTTTAATGATTCTAAAATAGAATTTACTATTCTTAAATAAAGAGTTGTTAAGATTTATATCTTTTATGAATCAGTCCATTTGAAATTAAAATACCTCAAAAAGTAATAACTTTATGAGGTATTTTTTTTTAAGATAAGTTTCAAGATGATTATTTAATACTTATTCTAGTAAATAATGTTTGATTATAGAAATTCCCCATGTTGAGAAATGTCAAGTCCTAATTCTTCTTTTTCCTCGCTTACACGTAAAGGTGTTATTTTGTTAACAATAAAAAATAAAACATACGATGCGGTAAAAGCAAAAATAGAAACCACAACTAAAGCTTTTAATTGGTTTAAAAACAAAGTGGTTTCTCCAAAAATTAAACCTTGATTATCTCCCACAATTGAGTTGATTGATTTTGAAGCAAATACGCCAGTAAGAAGCATACCTACCATACCGCCCACACCGTGACAAGCAAAAACATCTAATGCATCATCAATTTTTCCTTTATGAAATGCTCTCACTACAAGATTACTTATGATACTAGCAATTGCTCCTATAAACATAGCGTGTGGAATACTCACAAAACCAGCAGCTGGTGTAATAGCCACTAAGCCTACAACTACGCCAATACAAGCTCCCATTGCTGATAATTTGTGTCCTAGTATTTTGTCAAGAAAAACCCATGCCATTCCAGCAGCAGCTGCCGCAACTGTAGTAGTTCCTAATGCTTGTACAGCAAGGCCGTTTGATCCTAGTGCTGAGCCTGCGTTAAAACCAAACCAGCCAAACCACAGTAAACCAGTTCCTAATAATACATAGGTTATTCTTGCTGGATTAACCTTTTGAACTTTTCTTTTTCCAAGGAAAATAGCTCCTGCAAGTGCTGCCCATCCTGCACTCATGTGTACTACTGTGCCTCCAGCAAAGTCAAGTACTCCCATTTTGAAAAATAAACCATCAGGATGCCAAGTCATGTGCGCAAGCGGAGTGTAGATAAACAATATGAACAAAACCATAAAAAGTAAATAAGCCCAAAAACGGATACGCTCTGCAAATGCTCCAGTTATCAAGGCAGGAGTAATGATGGCAAACTTAGCTTGGAATAAGGCAAATAGCATAAACGGAATGGTAGGGGCAAGACTCCATGCTGTATTTGTTCCTACACCTTGAAAAAACAAGTTAGGGATTGGATTTCCAATAATACCACCAATTGTAGGGCCAAATGAAAGTCCGAAAGCAATGATAACCCATAAAACGGTAACAATTATCATGGCCATAAAACTTTGTAACATTGTACTAATTACATTTTTTTTTCCAACCATACCGCCATAGAAAAAACCTAACCCAGGAGTCATTATAAGTACTAGAGCTGTAGCAACAATAATCCAAGCGGTATCGCCAGTATCAAATTTTACAGCTTCGGTTGGAGCGGGTGCGTCGATTAAGAAATAATTTGAAAAAAGGGTAAATAACAAGATCGCAATTAATAGCACACTCAAAACAATTTTTCTCATAGTTTTTTGATTTAAATTTCAATAAAAGTATAAAAATGTTGTTTAAACCCCTGTAAAAATAATGTTACGATTGAAACTTTTAAACATATATTAAAATGACCCCTATTTTTTTAAGGGTTAATCATAATTTAATCTTAAAATTTATAATTTAACAAGCCCGATTTGAAATTTTTAAAGTTTTTGTTGTCTATCTAGATTATTTACATCAATTTATGGCATAAAAAAAAGACACTAAATTGAAAGTATCAATCAGTGCCTTTTAAATGTATTGTGCAAACTATTATTTCAGTGTATGTCTGCTTAAAATTTGATACACTTCATTAATGTTGTTACCGCCTTTTCCAAATTGTTTACTGATGGGGGCATCGTCATTATTAAGCCAAATTTTTAATTCAGCATCCATATCTAATAATCCTGCACTTTCTTTTGAGAATTTTTTGATACTAGAGTAGGGAATGGTTAAATAATCAACTTTAGTTCCTACTAATTGTTTTTCAATCAAGATCAATCTCTTATTGGTGAAAATAAACATATCTCGAATGAGTTTGTATGCTTTTTCAATTACCTCACCTTCAATCAAGATTGGTTCAAATTCTGTAGCAATATTTTGAATATTTACCTCAGACGCATTTCCTAGAATAGCATTAAATAATCCCATAATAATTTATTTTTGATTGTATTTTGTTTTGTAACGATCGTTTAATTTAGTTTGATGTGTTTCTAAGCTGATCATTCTACCTTGTATGAAAGCATTTGTAAGCTTGTTTGTTCTCATATCTAAAGCATCACCATCAGATAAAAATAAGGTTGCATCTTTTCCTTCTTCAAGAGTACCGCATTGTGCATCAATACCAAGTATTTTAGCCGTATTTGATGTGATAAGTTGTAAAGCTTGTTCTTTATCTAAACCGTAAGCAGCACAAGTTCCAGCTAAAAATGGTAGGTTTCTTGTATTCATTCTTTCATGTGACCCACTATTTTCAAGGCCTACAAGTACTCCTTTGTCAGTTAGTAGTTTTGCATTTTTATAAGGTAAATCAATATCATGATCATCATTTTCTGGCATTTCATGAACTCTTTTTAATAGAACACCAATGTTGTTTTCTCGTAATAAATCGGCAGTTTTATAAGCTTCATATCCACCAACAATAACCATTTTTTTGATTCCACTTTGTTTAGCAAACTGTACGGCATCAATAATTTGTTTTTCTTCATTGGCATGGATATACAAAGTTTGAGTACCATCAAAAAGACCTTTTGTAGATTCTAAAACGATGTTTCTTTCTTTTGAGGATTCGCCTAAATAGGCTTTGGCGTTAGCAAGATAAGACCGTAGTTCTTGAACTTCTTTTGCATATTCTTTGTTAGCTTCAATATTTCCTGGTTCTGCCCACCAGCCGCTTCTTCTAAAAGTGGATGGAAAGTTAACGTGAATTCCATCATTTTCTTTAACCAATGCATCTTTCCAGTGCCAAGCATCCAGCTGAACAATTGAGGATGTACCAGATATTACTCCGCCTCTTGGAGTAATTTGTGCCATTAAAATTCCGTTTGGTCTTACTGTTTCAATAACTTTTGAATCAGCAGTATAAGCAATAATGCTTCTTACGTGAGGTTTCATAGCACCAATTTCATCTTCGTCATCAGATGATTTAACGGCGTCAATTTCAACCAAACCTAAAGTAGAATTTGGAGCAATAAATCCAGGGTAAACATGTTTTCCAGCAGCATTTATCGTAACATCATAAGCACCAGCCGCAAGACGTATCACAGTAGCATCTGCAATTAGGGTAATTTTTCCGTTTACAAATCCTAATGCACTGTTTTCAATCACTTTGCCATTTCCTAGATGCGCAGTTGCATTCATGATCAAAACAGATTTGGATTGTTTATTTGCGGGTGTTTGTTGCGCTTGAGCTAGTATTGGCAAACCGAGTGCCAAAATTAAGAGGTATATTTTTTTATAATTCATTTTATATTTTTTTAAAGTTGCTTGACTAAGCTTAAAGTATGAAATTGAGAAAGTGTTACTCCTCAAGAGTATCGCACTCATATTCTTTCCTTTCTTTCTTTTTAGGCTCTTGTGTGATCATTCCTTTGTTTTTTTCTTGTAACAATTGACCTATCAGTTCACTTCTTTCTTTTGTGATTTCTACTCTTTTTTCAAGATCTTTTTTTGCATCAAAGTACACAACTCCTTCAATTAAAGTTTGCTCTGCTTTTGCATAAATAGATAATGGATTGTCACTCCATAATACAATATCAGCATCTTTACCTGCTTTTATACTACCCACTTTATCATCAATGTGCAATAATTTTGCTGGATTTAATGTTACAAATTTCCACGCATCCTCTTCAGATATATTTCCGTATTTTACTGCCTTAGCAGCTTCTTGATTTAATCTTCTTGACATTTCAGCATCATCAGAGTTGTAGGCAACTACAAGTCCAGCGTTGTGCATAATAGGACCATTAAAAGGAATAGCATCATTTACCTCAAATTTGTAAGCCCACCAATCAGCGAAAGTAGAAGCTCCCACACCGTGCTCTTTCATTTTATCAGCCACTTTGTAGCCTTCTAGGATATGTGTATATGTATTTACTTTAAAATTAAATTTTTCAGCAACATTCATTAACATTAATATTTCTGATTGTACATAAGAGTGACAAGAAATAAAGCGTTCTTTATTTAATATTTCAGCAAGAGTCTGTAGTTCTATGTCTACTCTAGGAGCTTTTCCTTTTTTATTACTTGCGTTAAATGCTTTCCAGCTCAAATCATATTCTTTGGCTCTTTGAAAATAATCAATAAAAACTTGTTCAACACCCATTCTTGTTTGTGGAAAACGAGTAGGATTTGTATTTCCCCAGTTTGATTGTTTTACGTTTTCTCCTAGTGCAAATTTTATAAATCCTGGTTGGTTTTTGTATAACATTTCATCAGCTGCAGCTCCCCATTTCCATTTTACAATGGCAGATCTACCACCAATAGGGTTTGCTGAACCGTGTAATAATTGCGATGTTGTTACACCACCAGCTAGTTCTCTGTATATATTTACATCTTCAGAGTTTACTACGTCTTGAATAGTTACTTCGGCACTAGAGTTGTGTCCGCCTTCATTCACTCCATTAGAAATCGCAATGTGAGAGTGCTCATCTATAATACCGCTTGTAAGGTGTTTTCCTTTGGCATCAATTACAGTAGCAGAGGCATCCGAAATGTTTTTACCCACTGCTGCAATTTTTCCGTTTTTCACCAAAACATCTGTTTCTGTCAGGATTCCTTCTTTTTCGTTAGTCCAAACTGTTGCATTTTTATACAAGATAGTTTGCGCAGCAGGTTTACTAAGATTTCCAAATGCTGTATTTGGGAATGTTCTAGGGATTACAAAATTGTTTTTTTCAACTTTAGTAGAATCGATGGTTTTTACAAATGGAGCTGTTTTTACTGCAGACCATTTTACTTCTTTTCCGTCAAATAAAACTGCTTTTCCAGAAAGGGTTTGGGTATCATCAATAAACCCAATCAATCTTGTAAAACTAGTTTTGGTTGAATCCAAAGGTTTGATCACGGTAGATAACCAATTGTTGCTCATAGAAAGTTTTGAGTTTACTTTTTTGGCATCAACAGTTGTAATTTCTGATTTTGGTGCGCTAACTTCACCATTGATTTTCCATTTGAATTTTTCATTATTGATGGTAAGGTCGTAATTTCCTCTAATATCTTTGATGGTTAAATCATTTATTACGAACTTATTACCTTGAACCCAGTTTTCGTATAAAATCGTTTTTTCATCAAAAATGGCGCCTGATGCAATTACGAAATTAGCTAAGCTTCCGTTTTTTAACGATCCAACTTCATTGCTTTTTCCTAAAATTGCTGCAGGAATAGTAGTCAATGCTTCTAGAGCTTTGGTACTGTCAAAACCAAATTTTATAGCTTTTAAAAGGTTTGTTCTAAAATCTTCAATTTTCTTTAATTTATCAGTAGTCAGAGCAAATACCACTCCATTGTCTGATAAAACTTTTAAGTTTGTAGGAGCTTGATTCCAAAAACGCAAGTCTTTTAACTCCATTTGATTAGCCTGGTTTGGATCCGAAACATCATACGCTTCTGGGAAGTTTATTGGAATTATAAATTTAGAATTGGTGTTTTTTATTTCTTCAATTCTTTCAAATTCGTTTCCGTTTCCTTTTAAAACATAGTTTAAGCCAAATTCTTTAGCAATTTTGGCGGCACGTAAACTGTTTAATTTGTCCTCCGATGCAAATATTTGAACTAATTTTTCATTATTTGCAAGTGCCTCAAGCGAAAGATCTTTAGTAGCAGAGTTCCCCTTTTTATACCAGTCTAAATCATGATACATTTGTCTTAATAACGCCATCATTCCCATTAAGGACCCAGGATAAGATTGATTTGTGGTAACGCTCCTTGTAAAAGCAAAGTGATTGGTTAACTTGTCTGCCAGCAATTGGTTTTGCTTTTCAAAATTATTCAATGCTATTAAAGTTCCTGTTCCTCTTGCAATTCCATTAGGTACATGAGTTCCTACTACTCCAAAACCAGCTTTAAGTAATTCTTCGGCTTTGGCTTGGTCGTATTTAAAGTTTTCATATGCATTAGCCTCAGCTAGTATGCTTTCATTCCAGTAATACCCTATTCTTTTTGTGTCGTATGTAGGCATACGTGGACCAGCAACACTTTTTGGTTTTTCAATTCCAAAACTCGTGTAAATGTCTATGAAGGATGGGTAAATAGATTTTCCTTCAAGGTCTATTGTAGTACAGTTTTTTGGAATTGCAACTGAGGTTCCCGCACTTACTACTTTTCCGTTTTGAATCAGTAAGGTACCTTTTTCAATAATCTGTGTAGGAGTTACATAAATTTTAGCATTTGTAAATGCGGTAAAATTACTGCTCTTGTTTTGTATACTTTCGTTGTTAGGAAAGTATTCCTGCGCATACGTTTTAGATAGCACCACGCTAAATAAAAGTAGAAATAGAATTTTTTTCATAGTTTAGTTTCTAATTAGTTCTTAAAAGTAAAAAATTGTACAAAGAGTGCAGGCTGTTTATATGAATTTAACATTTGTTTTTTATTATAGTGATTTACTTTGCTTTTAAAGTTTTAAAAAGTTTTTATTTTAAGAGCTTATTTAAACAATTATATTTTTTTACATTGTTTGTCATTGTGTTAAAATATAAGAAAAGTTTTTACTAATTTTAATTTAAAATAATTATATATGTTAGTAAAGGTTTTTGGGAGTGCTGTTTTTGGCGTTGAAGCGACAACAATAACAGTTGAAATAGTAATAATAAACTAGTAGGTATTGAGGTTGGAAGATAAGTATTTTTTAATTGGTAAAATATTAGTGAATGAATAAGCAATCAAAATTGATGTATAAAATAATAATGACAATCGGGTCAATAATAATATTGATTCAGTTAATTTGTATTTATAAAAAATTATGTTGAAATGATTCAAACGGGTATTAAAGTACAAAGGATAGTAGATTTTTTAAAAGACAATTTGAATATTATTATTGTTGTTCCAGCTTTTATTGGTGGATTGTGGCAATTGCTTGAATTATTGAATATTTCAATTGCATTCGTAAGATTCTTTTCAATTTCACAAATTGTATCAGATGGTTTATTGGTATTGTATATTATTATTTATTTTTCATCACCTATTTTTGGAACTCATTTGTTTTATAGTGCAATTATGAAATCAAAAGAGAGTACAATAGATTTATTGACTGCACGGAAAATAAAAAATAACAAAACTAAACTACTAGTATATACTGTTTCTTTCTTTTTATTATGGTTATTTGGTGTTGTTATTCTTTGGTATTTTTCATATGTTTTATTAAAAGCCTCTAGTACTAAAAATGGTTTTATTTTAATACCATTTTTAATTATCGGGTGTAATCATTTTTTAAACATTGCTTATAAAACAGCAAGCTTTAAACTTAAACACATTTATAAAGTATTTAATTTATTTTTATTAATTCTGTATGTGATGATAATTATTTTTATGTTCAAAAAATTACATAGAAATCAATTTTCAGCGATTCCAATCATAAATATTGAAAAATTAAACTTAGATGTTAAAACCAAATTTCCAAATACAAAACAAGAAATATTATACTTTAATGACAAATATATTTTTATTAATATCGTTGATAAATCAAAAAAAGAAAAGGTGTATATAACCAAACTAGATGATTTATTTGAATAAAAAAAGCTACTCATTTCTAAGTAGCTTATTTATTTATTCTGTATCGATGTTTATATTATTTGCTACGCAACTTTATAGTTAGGTATGAAACCGTTTTTAGAATACACTTTATCATTAGTTACTTTATCGTAATCGCTTGCATCGTGAAAAAAATCTGTATGATATATATATTCATTAACGATAGTAGGTAATTCAATATTACTGTTTACAACGTCTTCATATTGCATAATTATAGCATCGTGAAAGCGATAACTTTTAATAGGTAGTATACTTGCGTAGTTTTCCATTAATCGTTTCTCATTTAACGTCATAATCTCATAGAACGAACCTTTATCAACTTGTGCAGTTAGTTTGCTTAGTTCCTTTGCTTTCATTTCACCATAACCACAATCCAAGTAGATTTTATATGCTCTATCCTGTGTTAACTTATGATTGTTTAAGCAAGAGTTATACACTACTTTCGCTTCATTTCTTGTTATGTTTCTTGTACTTATTAAGTTTCTATAAACGTCAAGTGCAACCCCTGTACCTAAAATACTATCCACTATTTGAGGATTTGCACTTGTTAAATCAACACTAATATATTTAATCGGTATTATACAACGGAATGCACTTGGTAATTGTGTTATACTGTGATATTCTCTACTTTTAACCTCTTTTATTATTTCATTCTTACCATCTGACCAAAGAAATAATAAAGCGTTAACCATCTTTTTAATTAAGTGTGCTTTCGTATTGTTGTTAGTTAATGTTTCACCACTATCTAGGCTTTTATATCTGTTTTTAATCACATCATTTAACCATTTTAATTCACTATCAACTAGTAATATATTTGCATCCGTTAGTTGTTTAATTATTTGTGCTAATGTTTTTCGTATGCGGTTATGTTTATCACTTGCATTATTATTGTATACGTCCTCATCATAAAACTCTTTATAGATTAATATTTCACGTTCAATGCTAGATGGTAGTATACCTTTTTTAGCTTTATGAACTCCATATAATAAATACCAATCTTTAATCAACCACCACATACTATCTAATTTATCATTATACTTATCTTGTTTATGTACTCTTCTTGCTTCTCTTTCTTGCTTCTCTGTTAGTTGTTCACTTAGATACTTTGTAGCGTGGTTAACTCTCAAAAATAAGTTAACGGAACTGTACAATTCATTTGCTCTTAATCGTTTATTGTCTAGCATTTCAACTAAATGACAATCACTTTTTTTAAGTATCATACTCGTTACATATTCAAGTGCTAAGCTAGTGGTAAACGTTGGGTTGTCTTTATATGTTAAGTTCTTTTTAATTGTTAGATAACTATATAAAAGATTCTTTTCGCTCATTTCCAAAAGGTTTTTTATCCTGTGTTGAAATAGTGTTGTTGTACTTTGTGTAACTATATCATTAACATATTGGTTGTCATACTCACCAACTTCAAAATTATTGCTTTCAAGCGTACCAATCATAACGCTACGATTGAACTGTATATAATCATTTGCAACTTGAATTGCTTTTGCTCTTATTTCTGAACTGTTAACATAGATTGGATTAAGTGTGTAGTTAGCATTATCTTTTAACTCATTATTTGCATTGTTAATATCTGTTTTAGCTTGCTCTAGTGCCTTGTTTACATCGTTAATGGTAGTTTCTTTGTTGGCTATATTTTTAAACGCTCTAGCATTAATATATAACGCTTTGTGTATATCAGCACGTCCACGTCCATATGCTTGCATAAGATTGTTAATATTAATTTTATTTTGTGGCATTAATTCCTCACTAACAAATATCATACTGCAATCATCATCTATATCGAACCCAGCATAGTATGAACTACTAACTATTAATAGTTGTGTATCACTTGGATAGTCAATGCCATTTTGACCACGCAAAAAAGGTGCTAGTTTAACTCTAAGTGTTTCACCTATTAAGTTATGTACTCGTAAATCTTTAAATGATTTGTGGTAACGGCTGTTATTCGTAAACAATACAACTAGTCTACCTTGTGCAACCTCATCATATATAAATGGTTTTGCATCGTTAACATCATATGAATATGCTATTTTTTTCTTTGGTTGGTTTTCTCTCTCAATTCGGTATATATCAATATCAATTCCTGTAGGAATATCTATTAAATTGTAATTGGGTGTAGCCGTTGATAATTTAAACTTTGCTTTCCATTCATTAAATATTAGTTCCATTAGTTGCCCTACGCTATTTCTAAACGTTGCATCCGTGGTGTATACGTGGAACTCATCAACAAATACATTAAAGGTTCGTATCTTATTATATAGTTCTTTATTCGTTTCTCTAATTAAACAAATTTGGTCGGGTGTGGTGTTGATTACTATGTTTGTATTCTCTTCATTTTCTAAGTAGTCAATCGCATCTCTCCATCTATCCTTAGAACTTGCATAAATGAATAGTTGTTTATCGCTTGTGTACTCTTTAGCTTCTTTACCTTTAATCATTCCAACGTTTGGTGATATGATTAAACAGTTCGATTCTGTGTAGTTAAGTAGGGCAGTAGTTCCACCTATACCAGTGCTACCTTTTATTATATATGTATTTCTATCGAAATTTGTTATTAACTCTTTAGCTTGTCCGCTAACATAATGTGAATTAAATTTAATTGTTTTAACATTCTCTAACACCTTTAAAATTGGTATTAATGACTTAATAAATAAATTTTACTTTTGTGTTAAACAGTAGTATATTTATTAATAGATAGTAAGTCTTTTGCTCATTGTTGTTAGCTATTCCTAACAAGATATTAATCAGTAGATGAACATTATTTTATTAGGTCGGTCAAACCCAATCTTTAAGAGTGTAACAACTAGTTACACTTTTTTTGTTTTTAGTTGATTATGATATAATCATTAAATACTTGTTTAATTCTTCGCATTGCTAATGCTCTCGATTGTTTTACACTATTGTAACTTTCATCTTTAGTACTCGGTAATTCATACACCACATTTAACCAATATTCTCTATACATTATTATAGCAGTTTCATATGTTTGATAGATGTTTAGGAACGATAATAGTATTATAGCATCTTTACGTTCTTGTAATTTTAATTCGTTTGGGTTTTTGTTAATACCCCATTTCTTTTTTTGGTTACTCATTTTAATTTTAAAGTATTTATTCTTTCGTTATATTATAATTATACTCTAGGTTTAGGTGAAAGTAAAGCGATTTTTAGTTATTTAACAAAAACGATTATAATTGTTATATTTATAACAAATTGTTATAGGGTGTTTTGTCCCATTTTTGGGGGGTTCTAAGGTTATAGGTGAGGGCGTTGTAAGTTTTTGCCCTCACGTCCAATATGGGAAATACGCTGCGAGCCTTTGTATATACTGTTAAGTTGAAAATAATTAGGTAGCGTCATAGGGAGTGGTATATATATAAAGAACTGTGGTGACGCTACCTATTTTATAATTAAGTATCTTAATATACGGGTTAATAATATAAAACCGTTATCGTTGGGAAATACCCCCCCCTCTCCCGTACCCATGCCCCCCCCCCGTGGTTAATGTTTAGTTTTTTTTACTTTTACTTTTGCTAGTTACCCCCTTCCTGTGGTTTGTGTACAATTGAGGTAGGAGTGTACAATGGATATGTGCGTTAAATTTTTTTTAAAATTTTTGTCCTTAAAAGTAATGTTCCTTATGTGGTATTCATTGGTTATTAACTGTACCTATTGTACTTACTTTCTCCCGTTAGCGTTATGTGTATAAGTTTAATATAGTGGCTTAATTATAATGAAATCATTGTTTAGTATCATTGTGTAATCAAACGTTATAAATATTTTTTACGGCTTATAAAAAGGATAATAAGTAGGTTTTCGAAGCATATAGTATTTATGTTTATAAATTAAGTAAATTATTAATTGTTTATAACTTTTAATATTTTTTTATTCATTGAAAACAAATATAAATACATATATAATCACCACATTTTAAAACATTTTACCACATTTATAGTTGTTTATAATCGTTTATGTTTTTGGTTATTTTTTCCAATAAGTTATATCATTTTGAATTGTATTGAAACTTAATATAAACTGTTATATTTGTCGAAATAACTTGCTAGAGAAACTAGCATCATAAAAAAAACCAAAGCTAGGAACTTTGGTTTTAGTGATAGAGTTATTAACTCTAAATTTAAATACTATGTGGTACTTAAGTTTTTTTTCGGGTTTATGTGGTATCTATTTATTAGCTTACCTAGTAAAACAGATTAGAAAGTTAATCTTTGAAATCAAAGTTAAACGCTAGTCTACTATTTAAACCAGTAGACTTATTTACTGGGTCTGGTGGAAATTGATTTGAATACCTATTTGCAAAAGTAGGTATTTTTTTTGTTTAATAATTTTTTATTTGATTTATTAATTGGGTGTTCACCTTGTCAAGGTCATTATAGTAATTTTAATGTATGTGTTTAGAGTGTTTATATAAATACACTTGTAAGCCTAGTTAATGCGTTAATAAACTTTAAGTAAAATGACCGAAAAATAAGTATACTTTATTTGCATACAATATATTTATATTATACATTTGTAGAGTTCAACTAAACAAGGTACAAATGAAAGCAAGATACATAAGAGTAAGTTCAGCAACTCAAAACACAATCCGTCAAACTGTCAATGCAAATAAAGATGAACAGGTATTTATCGATGTTATTAGCGGTGCAGTTCCTTTCAATGAGAGAAGTGAAGCAAGTAAGTTAATACAAGCTATCGAAAATGGTTTGGTTACTTATATTAGTGTTGAAGCAATTGATAGGTTAGGGCGTAATACATTTGATATTCAAAGTACTATCGAATATTTTAATAAAATGAATATTACTGTTAAAGTTGATAACCTTGGTCTTGAAAGCCTTGTTAATAATAAAGTTAATCCAACGTTTAAGATAATTAGTGATGTGTTAGCTAATGTTAGTGAGATGGAACGTACCAACTCAAAAGAAAGACAAGCGCAAGGAATTAAAATAGCGGTTGCACAAGGTAAATTTAAAGGTAGGGTTAAAGGGTCGGGTGCTAGTGATAGCGAAGTTCTAGAAAAGTATAAACTAGTTGTTAAAACACTTAATAACCATAGTGATTTATCACTTAGAAAAATTGCAAGTATTTCAAATGTTAGTTTAGCAACTGTACAGAAAGTAAAAAAGATATTAGATAAATAATAATTAAGTATCATATAAAAAAAGGCTATCAATTACGATAGCCTTTTTATTTATATATGTTGTACAATTTAATAATCTATTATGATTATATTAATTATTTCTGATTCAAAATTTCCATACATCTATTAAGAACTTCTTCATTATTTATAATTATAAGAGCTAGTTTAATCCTAGTTCTAGATACTATTTGAAATAGCATTTTTGTTGGATGATAATAGGGGTTTTCTTTATAGTTTTTTGTTGAAAGATAATCTCCTTTATAATAAAAATGTTCACCGATAACCGCAACAACATTATTAAATTCCTGACCAATAACTTTATGAGCATTAGCGTCAACACCTTCAAGATTATGACGCTCGTATGGCAATGTTTTTGTTCTATCTGGTGTATAATTAATTATTTTCCAATCCTCATTTTGTAATTGACCTAAAAATAGTTTAGCTTCTGTATTATTATTAAAATAGTACAGTTCAATATTCTCATAATTTAATTTTTTTAGATTTCTCCTTTTGCTAAATAAGCAATTAATAAAAGTAGCCACCTCTTTATTTGTTCTAATTTTATCAGTTAGTTCAAACTTTGGTATCGTTACTTCTTTTTCAATAGTTTGTGCAACATTGTTATTTTCTTCACCTTTTCGGAGTGTTTGTTGACCATCGTATGAAAACAATATATTGGTTGAATATTTTTTAACTTCCTTGATTAAATGGTCAAGTTGTTCTGGATAAATTCTTTGTGCCTCATCAACAACTATTAGATAATATTTTGATAAGTCCGTGTGTACTATATTTAAAGCAGGAATAATAGTCCAACCGTAATTATCTCTAAGAGCGATATGTCCTTCATTTAAATAACCACAATGTATTACAAGTGTTTCCTTTGTATCGGACACTTCCTTCGCAATGTCATAAGTTAGCAACGTCTTACCTGTTCCTGCATTTCCTATAATAGAAATTATTGAAGTAGTGGGTAATGCAAATTGCTTTAATGTATTCTTTTTAATCTCTTCTTGATGAGCTGTAAGAAAGTATTTATTCTTAATAAATTGCTTTGTAGAGTTGAACGGTGAAACGAGATAATTTGAGGGGTCAAAATAGCTATCTATGTTATTAATCTTTTGTACATTTTGTGATGATAGTACTTCTATTAGTTTTTTAAAACTTACTTCGACTAGTTGATTTTGGTCATCCAGTGTGTATAATTTTCCTGTATCTGCAACAAAAGTAAAACTGTGTAATTCTTTGTTTAAGAAATCTAAATAGTATTTATTTTGTATTAGTTGAGTTAAAATTATATCCTCGGTACTTGTTCTTTTTAATTCGATATTAACTACGGTTTCATCATCTATTCTTAATAAATCAAATTCTTTACTAATTTGTGGAATTGAATAGCCAGAGAAGTATTTATCAAACAAGGCTACATTTTTAGTTTTTGTTATTAGTATATCAACTAGGCTCTGTAAATCTTTTAATTCGCTAACCTTTATTGTAATTGAATGATAATCTAGATAAGAGCTAAAAGATTCTTTATTTAAATCTTTGTACGCACTTAGTAGGGAGATGATATTGATTTGTTTCATTTTGGTTATTGTTTATTAAGCTAATTTTAGTCATTCTTTTGTTAATGAATTTTGTGCTAATACTTTTTTTTGATTTTATCGCTATGTATTAAAAAAAAGAAAGGCTATGAATTACATTAGCCTTTCTTTTTTATAAAAAACTTTCTTTTATAAATTATTTTTATTTTTTTTGATGATAATCTCTTGCCGTTATTATTTCTGTTAACCTGTTCAATTTTTCAAATTCTTTTTTTAATACATTGGTAATATTTGTGATTGAGTCAACGGTTAATGTTTGAGTATCGTTCATCAAATCATTTATGTATTTAACGGATTCTTTTGCTTCACCTGTCAACGATTCCGTTAATGTGTTCAAGTGAGGTTTAATAGTAGGTAATTTTTCTTCCATAAGCTGTAACACTTTATCGAATTCTTTTACCGCTGGTGTTATATCCTGTAGAATATTATTATATTGATGAATAAGTAAAAATAATGTTACATCCGACTGCTCTTCATAATTGATTATCATAATCTATAGCTTTAATAATTAGACCTTATCATTTTTACTTGCTTATCTTGTTAATGTAGAGTTCTTTTTTAAGTATTGAAGTAATGTTTTAGCACTAAGTGTTTCCTTTTTCCCGTTAAATCTGAATACAATAGTTGATTTAAGCGGTTCATCTTTTGCACCTAGTATAGCAGTACCACCCTCATTCAATTTATATTTTGCACTACCATCTACATTAACCATTCCTGTGACAAAATTTAACTTAGTTTGTAACGGTGTTGATGGTGTCTTTGATTCAAATTCAAATGTTTGACCATACTTAGCAAGAAATTCAATTTTCTTTAAATTTTGTGTGCTAATTAATTCCTTTTGTTCTTTGTCAAAAATCTTTTGCAGTTCTTTTCTTGCTTCAACTGCTTGGCTAGCCATTTCAAGAACTTTTATTTCTTGTTCTGCTCTGTTTCTAATTATTTCAATTTGTCTTTCGATTGATAGTGCCATATGATGTATATTTATTAGTGTACTGCAAATATTAAGTAATTATTTTCTTATTAACAAATTATAAATCAAATTCGTTAATGTATAATCTATTTTCTTTACTTATTTGGTTGAATTTTAAAGGTGGTAGTAATCCTGTGGTATCTTTCGTTTGTTCATCTAGTCGCTCAAACTCTTCTTTAATATCTTGTATATCGGTTGTAAGTATGCTATTCTTATATGTTGCCTCATTTATTAAATGAAGTACTGAAAGATATTTATATAATTTTTCATTTCGACCCCCATACTTGCGCACACCATCTGCATAAATAAATAACTTAAGTCTTTGGTTAGTGTAAACAACACCGTTAATTTTTATAGTTAGATTCGCTAGTACATAACCGTTACCCATATCGTTAATTATTATACTATGGACAAACTGTTTGAATATACTCTTTAACTCTTTTCGGTTGTGTTGTGCTTTGACTATCATATCTCGGCTTGTTGCTTCAATATTGAAGTTTTGAATAGTTATCACCTTTGAGAAAATATCTTTCTTTAAAAGTCCTATTTTATCTTTTAATAAATTAATTTGTGTTAGTATTCCACTTTCCATCTTAGTATATAAACTAAAATTTGGATTTGCTGAAAGCGTCATAGTTGTTAAAAGGTTTTCAAGTTGCTTCTCTTTTGCAGTTAGTTCCTTTTCTTCATTCTTAAGTAGTTGTTCTTGTTGCTTTAATTCCTTTTTGATTTGGTTTAGCATATCGTTAGGATTATCGAGCGTTTTAAGTAACGCATCACTATTAAGAATAAGACTATATATTACACTTTCAATTAAACTTATATTAATACTGCGGTTAGCACATCGAGTTTTAAGACTTGAAGTACATCTATAAACCGCATCACCTTTTACAATATAACGCCCCATATACACACGACCACAACAACCACAACGAATAACATCTTTAAGTAAGTATTCGTATTTGGTTAGTATGTTCCTTGTTTTTTTTGATTTAAGAAGTTCATTACACTCATTAAACACCTCAACTGATATTATAGGTTCAACATTAATTATTTCGTTTAAATATTTCTTTTCACCTTTGTATATGGTATTGATTAATATTTGTCGTATTACTACATCAGTCCATTTGATGTCATTACCCGCAATTGATGGTATTGATTTATTAAAGTTTAGTAATTGATTAGGTTTTGTTTTAGCTAGTTTGGTGGGTACTTTCATTTCATTTAGTGTGTTAGCAATAACACGTGTACCTATGCCACTTTGGTAACTTTCAAATATTTGCTCAATGATTATCTTTTCATCTTCATCAATAATGATGTAACCATCTTTATTACTTGTATAACCGTATGGTTGGTTATTGTTTGTAGTTTTACCTTTCATAGCACGTGTTAACTTACCACTTGCCATCCTTGTTTTAGTGGTCTTTGCTTCGATGTCAGCAAATTCGATAGCAATACCTAACATCATATGTACGATGTTGTTTCGTGTTCCCTCGGTTGTTAGTGTTGATAGTGGTGGATTACTTATGTGTAGTTGCACACCTAAATCACATAACCTTTCTATACTGTCACGTGTTGTTCTTGGATTACGACCCAACCTCGAAACCTCTGTTATATATATTGCTTTAAAGTGTTGTGGTGTTGTTTCACATATGTTAAGCATCCGTGTTAACTCTGGTCTGTCTTCAACTTTCTTATATCCACTTATCTTTTCTGTAAAGATTTCGATTTGTTCATCAGTATAGCCACTATTTTTGATTATTCTTGTAAGGTCGTTAACTTGTCTTTCAAATTCCTGTTTACCGTCAACGGTTGAAACCCTTGCGTATATCGCTACTTTGTCCATATTTCCCAGTATTAAACTTATGCAAATATATACCTACTAGTTTACAATAACAAGTTAATTTAATATGGATAAGGGTATAGGCTACCATCTTGTAGGTTTACCAGATAATGCCATAAAAGAGAGTAGTTATCGTATTGCTGCCGCGCTCAAAAACAATTCCTATGCTATGCCTGGAAAAAAAATCACAATTAACATGGCGCCTGCAGATTTACGTAAGGAAGGTTCTGCGTATGATTTGACATTGGCAATTGGCATTTTAGTGGCTTCAGGCCAAATCAAAGCAGATGCTCTAGAACAATACATTATAATGGGAGAATTGTCTCTTGATGGAAGTTTGCAACCCATAAGAGGAGCCTTGCCGATAGCAATCAAAGCTAAAGAAGAGGGTTTTAAAGGTTTTTTCCTGCCTAAACAAAATGTAAAAGAGGCTGCCATTGTAGCTGGACTTGAAGTCTATGGTGTTGAAAACGTTCAAGAAGTGATTGATTTTCTCGAAGGCAAAGGAACTCTAGAACCTACCACAATTGATACACGAGCCGAATTTTATAAAACCTTAGACTTTCCTGAATTCGATTTTAGTGATGTTAAAGGACAAGAAAGCATAAAACGGTGTATGGAAATTGCTGCTGCTGGTGGACACAACATTATATTAATAGGTCCGCCTGGTGCAGGAAAAACTATGCTTGCCAAAAGATTACCAAGTATTTTGCCTCCCATGACGTTGCGCGAAGCACTTGAAACTACAAAAATTCATAGTGTTGCAGGTAAACTTAAAGAAGTGGGTTTGATGAATCAAAGGCCTTTTAGAAGTCCGCATCACACTATTTCTAATGTCGCCTTAGTAGGTGGAGGAAGTTATCCTCAACCTGGAGAAATTTCTATGGCGCATAACGGAGTTCTATTTCTGGATGAGCTACCAGAATTTAAAAGAGATGTTCTTGAAGTAATGCGTCAACCTCTTGAGGATAGAGAAGTAACTATTTCTAGAGCCAAGTTTACGGTCACATACCCCTCATCTTTCATGCTTGTTGCTAGTATGAATCCAAGTCCGAGTGGTTTTTTTAATGATCCAGATGCTCCACAAACGTCCTCGCCACATGAAATGCATCGGTATTTAAGTAAAATATCTGGGCCTTTGCTAGATAGAATAGACATTCATATTGAAGTAACTCCTGTTCCTTTTGATAAACTTTCAGATGATCAAAAAGCCGAAAGTAGTGTTGCTATTAGAGAGCGCGTGACTGCAGCTCGAGAAATACAATCTGTACGTTTTGATCAAATGGACCACATTCATTACAATGCCCAAATGAATACTAAACAAATCAGGGAGTATTGCGCTCTTGATGAGGTATCAAAACAATTATTAAAAACAGCTATGGAGCGCCTGAATTTATCTGCAAGAGCTTACGACCGAATTTTAAAGGTAGCGCGAACTATAGCTGATCTTGAAGCAGCTTCAGCAGTACAGTCAAACCATATTGCGGAAGCTATTCAATATCGAAGTTTGGATCGCGATGGTTGGTTGGGATAATTTTTTTGAGGATTTTTTTTAAATTATGGTCTACTATAAAAAACATAAATGATAGTCTTACTTTTTACAAGACATTAATTCATGATATATCGTAGTATATTTTTTAAATCTAAAATAATATTACGTTGCTATATCTAAATAGCTATGAAAAACGGAATTAGGACTAGTATAAAAGTAATGAAATAGTCTTTTTTATTTTGACCTTCGAGTCATTTTAATGAACCTATTCAAATTTACAGCTCATGGCTATTTGCCGAATTTATAAACGGGTCAATTTTATCATCAGTAAGATTTTGAATGTTTTTAGTAATTTTTTCAATATCCCAATTCCACCATTGTATTGTTAACAATTTTTCAATTTGTTCTTTTGTAAATCTTTTTTTGATTTCTTGAGCTGGATTCCCTCCAACGATGGAGTAGGGTTCTACATTTCTAGTTACCGTCGAATTCGATGCAATTATCGCCCCGTCACCTATTTTTATTCCGGGCATTATAGTAGAATTATACCCAATCCAGACATCGTTTCCTATCTCTGTATTTCCTTTATTAGGATACTGTTTTCCTTCCATGGCATTTTTCCAATCCTCTCCAAATATTGCAAAGGGATAAGAACTTATTGATTTTGTTAGGTGATTTGCCCCATTCATTATGAATTTTACATCAGAAGCAATCATACAAAATTTGCCGATAATTAATTGGTCACCTATAAAATCAAAATGATATTTTACGTTTTTCTCAAAATTAGCAACGTTTTCAAAATCATCATAATAGGTATAATCTCCAATAATTATGTTAGGGTTTGTGATTGTGTTTTTTAAAAAACAAAGTTTATTGTAATTTTCTAATGGAAATTGGGTGTCTTTATTTGGGATTTTCATTTCTGAATTTTTCTAGATGATCTTTTTATTTTCGAGAGATTCTACTTTTCTAAAACTTCATTGTGTTTTTAGTTGAGCAGTAAGGTGTGGTCTAATTTAATAATTAGCATTCTGTTGTATGTTCCAGTTATGCAATTTATTAAAATTGATCTTTATTTTTACCTATAGCATGTTTCATTTTTTGTCCCATACTGCTGGTTGCATAACCTACAACACTTTCTTTTTTTTGTTGCCCGGTAGATAAGTATTCAATACTAATGGAGCAGTCTCTTGGAATCTCAATCCAAACAGTTTCACTTTCTCCAACTTCTAGTTTGTCAATCTTTCCACCGCCACAACCCACAATGTTTATGTTTGTCAAAGTTGTTTGTGTTGTGTTTGTAAAATTGATTCTCATGGTGTTAAGCAGAATAAATGTAAACCAACAATAAAGAAATAGTATAGGAATATTTAGCAACATAAGGCTGCAAGATGTAAGTAGTTTTTTTCTACTGTCTTTATCCGTTTTAGCTTTAATTAAAATAAAAATAAGGATCCCAATGTTAATTAGAACTATAAAAGGGATAAAACTATAACCAATGATAAGTACTTCATCCGATGAGTTTAGAAAATAAAGACTAAAAATACAGGTCCCGATCAAAAATGAAATTAACGCTGTTAGTCGTCCTAGTTTTATGTATCGGTCTGCATTCATAGGTTTTGTATTATTATCAGATTGTCTTAAAACATCCTTTTATTTAGTTTTTTAAGGTAAATATAGTAGATTAAAACTACAAAAAAATAGCTTATTTAAAATAGGATAGAAATAAATACGTCAAAAGAGAGATTTCGATAAAGATCTCTTTTACTTTTGCCAGATGTTAGAAATTCTGTTCCAAGACGAATATATTATTGCAATTAATAAGCCAAGTGGATTGTTGGTTCACAAATCATTTTATGCGCGCGATGCAAAAGTGTTTGCAATCCAAGAATTGAGAAATCAAATAGGAGGGCAACATGTTTATCCTATTCATCGGTTAGACCGCAAAACATCTGGTGTCTTGTTATTTGCTTTGGATACAGCCGTTTTAAAAATCATGAATGATCGTTTTGCTTTGCGCGAAGTCGAAAAAAAATATTTAGCAATTTTACGTGGTTGGTCACCCCTAGAATTAACGATTGATTATGATTTAACTAATGATGATGGTGTTGTACAAAATGCAGTAACCTATTTTCATCGATTGCAAAGTGTTGAAATTGATTTGGAATTTAACAAACAGCCAACGTCACGATATTGTTTGGTTGAAGCGATTCCTGAAACTGGGCGTATGCATCAATTACGAAAACATTTCAAACATATTTTTCATCCCATTTTAGGAAGTCGGCCACATGGATGCAACAAACAAAATAAATTATGGTTGGAGCATTTTGAACTGAAAGGAATGATGCTTCATGCGCATCAATTAATTTTTAATCATCCCATAACAAATGAACAATTAATCTTGAATGCAAAGATTAATGAAGAGTTTAGCAGAGTAGGTACTATTCTTAATCTAGATTTGAGTACGTATGAATAGCATGCTGATTTGTAAAGCAATGCTTTAAGTTATTGCTGTATTTTGAAGCAATAGTTTCAGTATAAATAGGATCATATTTCAGATTTTTGATTAATTCTTGAGACATTTATATCGAATGTTATTTTTACGGATTTAAATTTAAAGGTTAAATTCATAGATATTTTCGCAACTTTTACGATAAATTTATTTTTCAAAATGTTACTTCGTTCTGGGCGTAGTTCAGGATTTTCTTTTCTCTTACTGCAGTTGAACGATTTCTTTTTTAGTCATAAATTTCACATTATAAGACCTTCACAAGATGATGGAAATTAGCAGTAGTGCTACCGTAGATTTAGTTCAACTACTGTTTCACCAAACTTGTAAAACCCAAATTAGCAAACAGAAATATAAAATAATAAAAACGCTACTTTGAAAACACAAATTCTTCCCTTTGAACTTCTGCTTTTTTACAAACTTCGTTAAATTCTTCCACTGATTTAAACTGTAGTTGCTCGATAATTTTATATTCGTAAAAAACCGTGAAACTATCATTTTTGAAAACCCAAGGTTCTACTGTGATTTCTTTTTCAGCCTTGTAAAACGTTTGACTCATATCACCATCAGGGCTTTCAGACACTTCCATTTTACGTCCTTCGGGTTGTATTTTGTCCATGCAAATAAGAAGTGAAAAAGCATCGCACCATTCTACAAGGCGGTACAAGCGATGCATGTATTCTTCGTTTATGTTTAAATGTTTGAAAATATCTTTGCGGTTTTTTTCTTGCTCCTTCAAAAAAGTTTTCAAATTCTGGTCTTGACCGTGAATTGAATCACCACAAATGAAATCTAAATGTAAGGAGGTCAATAATGCATTTAACTGACTTTTTGAAGTTGCATTTTCCATTACATTGAGGTATCGCTTTAAATCCGTTTTTTTAGATTCATCGTTGACTAAGAAATGTCTTGGCGCACCTGCCTTGGTTAGGTTTTTATTTTCTAATGTTTCTACAACCCCGTCATCATGCTCTGCAATTGCAATGAGTGTTGGAACAATGATATCATTTGGCAAATCAATATCGTATTGATATCCTATCATCGCAGCTAAAAGGCCGTGAGAGCGCTGGTTTATAATTTTCCAACCTTTAGCATGTGAAGCAACAATCATAATACGGAGGTTTTCAAATTAATATTTAAAATAAAAAAGATTTCATTATAGAAAATTCTCTTATAATTCAAATTTACCATAATATATCCAAAGAAGGCAATAATTCTAACCTTGGTAGTAATTAAAAAAAGTGGAATAATAAATTTATGTAAGTTCAAGTTATAAGCGTAACAGATAAATTAAAAACTCTTGGAGTTATGCCATTGCGATGACGAGCTTCCCGCTGGTGCCTTTTACAAATTTATAGTGATCCACTTTTGCTAGTGTTCATGAGCTGGTGTAAGGGATTAGATAACATTGTTTTTGTCACGCAAGCAACGAAATTCTGGCTGCTAGCTATTGTTTTATTTGGTCTTAAAGTCCTTTTTTATTAGACAATTTGGAATGAACGGTTTTAATTTTTTCAATTGTTAAGAAGGAGTGAACACAAAAATATAAAAAAGGAGAAATTATTTTTTCATTTAGAGTTTAGGTCAATTTGAAATAAACTAACCGTTGCGTTGTCATAATGTGCAGGAAGTCCTTCAGTATTTTTAAGTTTTAATAAACCTAAAAACTCAAAGCCACATTTTGTGTAGTAATTAATCAATCCTGAATTATCGCCAACTGTATCCATTCTAATGAATTTTTTTTGATTTTCAATAGCATAAATTTTTGCCCACTCAACGATTTTACCCACTAAATTTTGTCCGCGAAAATCAGGACTGGTTGCTATTCGGTGAATGTAAATAGCTGGTTCTTCGTTACGTTCCTCCCAAATTTGTGGATCGTCAAAAGTTGTCGCCCAGACACAAGCAATTTTACCATCAACCACTACTTTCCATTGTCTGTTTTCTAAAATTTCAGTTTCAATAAGTTGTCTGTCAAATTCTGGCCAGTGATGGGTAAATCTCGTCTTCTGAAAATCGGTTGCGATTTTGTATAAACGGAAAATTTCGTCGGTATCGGTACTGTTGCTATTCTGTATTTGAAAGTTCATTTTTGATTTTCTTTTTATTTTATAATAAACAGCATATAGTCAATTTCTTTTTTGAAAAGACTATATGCTGTAATTTTTGTTAATTATGCATCAACAAGTATCACTTGACCAGTAATAAATCCATCAACCGATCGCTCAAACGCTTTACCAACCAATGCACTTGGTACAGGTTGAAATCCTGGCATCATATCGCCGTAAACATCCCAAGCCTCCGCTAAAACTGTTGGATTTACTGAATTTACACGAATACCTCTTGGCATTTCGAAGGATACACATTTTACAAAGGTATCAATGGCACCACTTGTAGTTGCATCTGCAATAGCAAAAGGAATTGGCTTTAAATTTAGTATACCTGTAATAAGCGTAAAGGAACCTTTATCAGCAATGTATTCCTGACCTATTCTAACAATATTGATTTGCCCCATCATTTTACTCATTACTGTAGTCATCCATTGCGCTTCAGTCATTTCCTCGAAGGTTGCATATTCACATACGCCAACTGTATTCACAACTGCATCAAAGTGACCAACCTCCTTGAATAATTTTCTCAAAGATTCTTCACTGGTAATGTCAACTTGGAAGTCACAACCGTCTTGAGAGCGACCTGCTGTAATCACTTTGTGTTTTCCTAAACCTGTAAGTGCTGCTTTTCCCATTTTCCCATTAGCACCTATTAAAATTACTGTTTTCATATATTTAATTATTTTTAATTTGAAGTGCAAAATTACACTCCTGCCCTACTAAGCACGTAGGACATTTGTCTAATAATTAAATCGATGCTCTTATTCTACTTAAATGTCTTTGAGTAATTCCAAGATAGGACGCTATATAGTGAAGTGGAATTTGTTGTACAAATTGTGGATGGTTGTGTATCAAATCTACATATCGTTTTTGGGCGTTGGATTTTTGATGATTAAATATCCATTTTTCGAGTTCAACATATTCTTTTTCAGCAATTATTTTTAAAAAATTCAACCATTTATTGTTTGATTCCGCAAGGTTTTCTAATTCTTTTTTTGAAATTGAAATTATTTCAGAATCGGTTAAAGCTTGTAAATTTTCTTCTGATTTATTCTGTGTAATAAATGAAGAATAAGCCACTAATAATGTATTAGGAAAGGTAAAACAATAGGTTATTTCTTCGTCATTATTAGAATAATAAAATGATCGAAAAATACCAAAATTCACGAAGGAAAGCGTGGTACAGATTTCATCTTGTTTAATGAAAAAATCTCCTTTTTTTATCGTAGAAATAGTCGCTAAACTTATAAATTCACTTATTTCACTATCTGTGAATAAATTATATTGTTGTAAGTATTCCAACAGTTGATTTTTCTTAAACATAGTACTTGTTTTAAGCTTTAATTCTATAATTCGTATTTATATTTTGCTGTTTTGCAAAGTTAGCAATTACAAGTGTAGAGTTTTAAATCCCATTCAAATCATTGATGATTTAAAAAATATGACATTGATTTACTGGCTGTTTTTCTATAAAATCATTTGTACTTAGTTTATTAAAAGACTTTACTTTCTCCATCCTTTGGGATAAAAACCTTATCAGAAAGTCCAATTTTTGAAACTTCTACTTTTAATTGTTGTCGTGTCGTCGGGCAATGATTTACTGCTTCTAAATGATTTGCGACAACTTGGTTTGGTGCGTTTTTAACGAATTTTAAAATGTCATCCATTCGCATTAACAAAGGTTGAAAAATATCTAGTTGCGCTGTTCCACAAGCTACAACGGCAACTTCAGGTTTTAGTTGTGTCAAAACTTTGTGAACGTCATCTGTATAAACGGTATCTGCGCTTAAATAGATTGATTTTTCATTTGGTAATTCTATGTAAAAGCCCATCACATTTCCCATTGGTTTTGCAACAAATCCGTAACCGTGAACTGCTGGAATACCTATAATTTTCCCTCCTAAAAAGGGGTTTGATATCCAATATTCTATAGTTTGAGAAACTTTTAAACCTTTTTTTAGTAATGCATCTTCGTCTTTTATGCTACATATCACAGGTATTTGTTTAGAACGAAGAAAATTTTCTGCTTCCTTGTCTAAATGGTCTGGATGTAAATGTGTTAATAAACAATGCGTCGTTTTTTCAACAAGTTTCATTGCATTACTTGGTAAATCTACAATAGGATTTCGTTGTGCTTTAAAACGGAAAAGTGTAAAAGTGGGTCCAGCTGTTCCTTTTTTTCCAAGCATTGGATCAACTAAAATTACTTTATCTCCAGTTTCTATGATCATAGTGGCATTTCGCAGATGATGTATTTTCATTTTTTGATGTTTTAAATTGAAAGTACAAAGTTGCTTATTGGCACAATAGATTCCATTGATTGAAATCAATAAATCAAAAAAATAAAGTGTACTCGATATTGATTTGAATCAATGCACCTAAATTTATTCAATATTATTTTTGCAATAATAAAAGTTACAAAGAAATGAACTATAAAGTTGAAGTACTATCGAATACTATTTTTGCTACAAATTCTTATTTAGTAATTGATAATCATAAAAATACATTAATTGTTGACCCAAGCTTTGATCCTAAATCAATTGAAAGAAAAATTGATTTTTTAGGTTTGAAAGTTGTAGGTATATTGGTAACACATGCGCACCAAGATCATATTTTTAGCGTTAAGTATTTTATGGATTTATATAATGTAGCGGTATGGGCTTCAGAGAAATCAAAAGAATTGTTTGGAGATCGTGTGCGCAATCTTAGTTTTATTGGTTCTCAACATTTTGGACTAGAGGAAACTATTTTGGATGTTCCAGTAAAAATTTTGGAAGATCAAACCACCTATCAAATAGAAAACTTTATTTTTACAACCGGTATTTATCCTGGTCATAGCATTGGTTGTACTGTTTTTGATTTTGGAGAATTTATGCTGACTGGTGATTTTATTTTCAAAGGAACTATTGGGAGAATAGATTGGCCTGGCTCCAATCCTGAGGATATGAAGAACAGTTTGATGTTATTTAAAGATAGATATAAAGCAATCGATATGCCAATATATGCGGGGCATAATGATGCCACAACTATTCAAAATGAATTGAATACAAATATTTTTTTATTTGATCCAACCAATGTAAAATGGTTATAGGCTATATTCTTTTTCTAATTCTGCTTAATGTTTCAGGAGTGATTCCTAAATACGAAGCAATATGATATTGTGGAATTTGAAGTAGCCAGTCTGGTTTTGTCTTCATAATATCGAGATATAATTCTTCGGCGGTATTTACAAAATGGTTGAATTCTTCGGTTTCTTTATTGACAACTATTCGTTGAAAAATGGTTTCAACAAATAACTTACCACAATTGTATTGGTTAGTAAATGTCGAAAATATTTCTTTTGATAAAACTCTCAAATCAACATCAGTTAAACATTCTTGGTATTTTTTTGTAGCGGTAGCGTGTGCAAAGGATGAAAAATCAGTGATAAAACCGGCATCTGTAAAAAAATTAATATTTTTTTCTTTGTCGGTGGTTGCATAATATTCTCGGATTATTCCTTGATCTAAAAAACGAAGTTCATTTTCTACTTTTCCATTTTCTAAAATGATTTCCCCTTTTTTGAATGATTTTACAGTAAAAGTATTTACAAATTCATCTAAACCTTCTTTGTTAAAAGGAAATTCATTACTAAAAAATAGTGATAATTTGTCTGATTTTGTCATATTTATTCTTAAGATAATTTTGCAGTTCGTTCAATAAATTGCTACCAATTTGTCTAAACATAAAACAACCCTTTTTTTAAAATTAAATTATATGTTTATGCGGGGATATGTTCTATCTTTTAATGTCAAATGTATTTAATTTTTCTAATAAAAGGATCTAATGAATATTTATTTAGTGAATACTTTTCGTTCTAAATTTTGTGTAAAGTAAGTTTGTTTTTCTGAAGTTGTAAATGAAATAATGCAATGAATTCTTAACTTAATTTTTAATTTAAAAAGAGTTAATAGGAATAATTATTTTATAAATAATTGAAATGTAATTGTTCATTATCAATATTTTTCTGTTGCTTATTTAAATAATTAATAGACCTAGAATTATTGTAACCTTCTAATTGGTTTACAAAAAAAAACGGCGTTTCAAGTCACACTGAAACGCCGTTAGCTATTTTTAAATCTTTTATCGAATACTTTTCACGAAGGTTGCTATATTTAGGGTTCCGTTTTTAGTTAAATCTTGAATAAACGCACTGCCTATAATGGCTCCTTTAGCAAATTGTGTGGCTTGATTAAAAGTTTCGGCATTGTTGATTCCAAAACCAATAACTTGTGGATTTTTCAAATTCATGTCGGCAATTCGTTTGAAATATGCTTCTTGTGTGGCTCCAAAACCAGATTGAGAACCGGTAACACTTGCTGAACTTACCATGTAAATAAATGCATCAGAGACGCTGTCTATAAAATGAATACGCTCTACAGAAGTTTGTGGTGTTATTAAAAAAATGTTTTTAAGACCGTATTTCTCAAATATATCTTTGTAAGAATCAGCGTATACATCTACGGGTAAATCTGGTATGATTAATCCGTCTATGCCTATTGCAGCACATTTTTTACAAAAATTTTCAATTCCGTATTGCAACATAGGGTTAAAGTAGCCCATGATTATAAGCGGTATGGAAACGGTTTCTCTTATTTTTTCCAGTTGGTCAAATAATACTTGCGTGGTCATGCCGTTATGCAAGGCTTGGGTAGAACTTTCTTGAATCGTAGGGCCATCTGCTAGTGGATCACTAAAAGGCAGTCCAATTTCAATCATGTCAACTCCATTTTTTTCTAAGTCTTGGATTATTTGCACGGTATCGTTCAAGCTAGGATATCCAGCAGAAAAGTAAATGGAAAGGATTTTATTGTTTTCTTGTAATTTTTTATTAATTCTATTCATGATATATTGATTTCCCTTTTTAATTAGGGTTTAGTTATATGCTTACTTTTATTTAAATTACGGCGCTGTAGGCCCAGGCTTTCTGTTTTGATTGGAGCTGTACTTCAACTCTTTTATAATGCAGCCCTTCATATAAATCAGATTGGTTAAGCTCTTTGGTACTAATTTCGTAAACCATTCCATTAATGGTATTTTCTTGATTTTCAGTTTGGGTGATAATGGGGTAGTTGACAATGCCAAATTCTTCTTCAATTTGAATTTGTTTTACCACATACCCAATTAATGTTTCTGGAGTGCCCTCTAGAATGCGTCCAAACAGGTCTTTTTGTATGTCCTCGTTTTGTAAACTACCGTAAGCAAATAATTTTTCCATAATGTGGGTTTGACAAATTTAATTTAAAACGTGTTTAGCTATTCTTGATTGCGTTAAGGATGGCAGTGGTATCTCCCGGTTTAGAAAAACAAGGCTTTTGCCGTAGTTTTTGTTAATCGGGAATTTAGCGTACAGCCTGACCTCGCTTTTTTCGGCGAGGGAACGCCCTAAAATTAAGTCAAAAAAAACATCTCACATGATAATCGTGTATTAAATTATAATTTAAAATAATCGATGTAAGTATTTAAATCCTTGTCACCACGGCCAGAGAGATTAATTACTACAATATCATCTTTCTTGAATTTCATTTCGTCTAATACAGCAAAGGCGTGGGCACTTTCTATGGCAGGAATTAAGCCCTCCATTTTAGATAATTTGATACCCCAGTCCATAGCTTGTTCATCAGTAATGGAGATAAATTGAGCTCTTCCAGTAGTGTATAAATTAGCGTGCATTGGGCCAACACCAGGATAATCAAGTCCCGCCGAAATGGAGTAAGGCTCCGTTATTTGTCCATCGTTGGTTTGCATCAATAGTGTTTTACTGCCGTGAATAACACCTATTTTCCCTAGTGCTGAAGTGGCTGCGCTTTCCCCAGAGTCTACGCCTAGACCAGCTGCTTCTACTGCAATGATGTTGACTTCTTTTTCGTCCAGGAAATGATAATACGTTCCTGCAGCATTGCTACCACCGCCTACGCAGGCAATAACGTAATCTGGGTTTTCTTTCCCTTCTTTTTCTAGCAATTGCTCTTTTATTTCTTTTGAAATAACACTTTGAAAACGCGCCACCATATCAGGATACGGGTGTGGTCCTACAACTGATCCTATTATGTAGTACGTATCTACAGGATTGTTAATCCAGTCTCTAATGGCTTCATTAGTAGCGTCTTTCAAGGTTTTAGATCCAGACTTTGCAGGTCTTACTTCGGCGCCAAGCATTTTCATTCGGGCTACGTTTGGCGCTTGTCTTTTTATATCCACTTCACCCATGTACACAATACATTCTAGTCCCATTAAGGCACATACCGTTGCTGTAGCTACACCGTGTTGTCCAGCGCCAGTCTCGGCAATAATTCTTTTTTTGCCCAATCGTTTGGCTAGGAGTATTTGTCCTATGGTGTTGTTTACTTTGTGTGCTCCCGTGTGACACAAATCTTCTCTTTTGAGGTAAATTTTTGTATTATATTCTTCGGATAAGCGTTTTGCAAAATACAAAGGAGTAGGGCGGCCTACATACTCTTTTAGCAAGGCATCAAACTCTTCTTGAAATTCAGGTTCTGCTGTGATTTTTAGGTAATTTTGGCGAAGTTCTTCTACATTTGGGTATAACATTTCAGGAATGAAAGCACCACCAAATTCTCCATAATATCCTTTTTCATTAACGTTGTAACTCATTTTGTGTATGTTTAAAAGTTAAAGTTGTAAATTATGTTGCAACTTTTGTAATAATGTAATGTCTTTTAATCCAGGCTCTGTTTCAAATTTACTGTTTAAATCTAGAGCGTGAATTGGTAAATTGGTATTCAAGATTTGTTTTATAGATTCAACCTCATCAAGGCTTATCCCACCACTTAAAAAAAACGGTTTAAGCGAAGGATATTTTTCTAAAACCCGCCAGTCAAATGTATTTCCGTTCCCACCCGGAAGTTTGCCTTTAGTATCAAATAAAAAGTAATCGCATACCGTTTCAAAAGGTTCTAGTTCTTGAAAATCAAAGGTGTCATTGACCGAGAAAACCTTGATGATTTCGATTTTTTTTTCTTTTAATTTTTCTTTCAAATCACTACAAAAATCAACCAACTCATTCCCATGCAATTGTATGGCTTGTAAATTGTATTTTTCGGCTTTCGCCAAAATTACTTCGATTTCCTCTTGTACAAATACGCCCACTTTTTTTATGGATGCTGATATTGCAGGCATATCTCCATCGAAATAACGACTTGATCTATCCCAAAAAATAAATCCCAAATAATCAGGTTGTAGGGCAGCAAGTTCCAAAATGTTTTCCGGATATTTCATGCCACAAACTTTTATTTTTACACCCATTTTTCCTGACATAACGGGAGACGAAAGGGGAGTTGTATTTGGGTTATTTATTGAAGGTTGCATAATGACTACCTGTTTTAATTGTTGTGTTTTATTTTTGTAAATTAAGAAAGTAGTTTCTGGATAAATACAGTAGCTGCTTTTCCTGCATTGTCTGTTTTCATAAAATTTTCTCCTATCAAAAATCCCTTAAAACCATATGGTTTGAGTTCGTTAATAGCTTCCACGCTAGCAATTCCACTCTCGGATACTTTTACAAAATCATCTGGAATTTGTGAAGCGAGTTGCTTGCTGAAATCCAAACTCACTTCAAAAGTTTTTAAATTTCTATTGTTAACACCTATCATGTCAAGTGACGGCATAATAGATTTTTCTAACTCTTCTTGATCATGAACTTCAAGTAACACTTCTAGTCCTAAACTATGTGCAAACTCAGATAAATGTTTGATTTCCTCTCGTGTTAAAACCGCAGCGATTAGCAAAATTAAATCGGCGCCGTGGGCTTTTGCCTCTAGAATTTGGTACTCATCAACTATGAATTCTTTTCGCAAAAGCGGAGTGTTTACTGTTGCTCTAGCCAAAAGTAAATCATCAAGAGAACCGCCAAAATACTTCCCATCAGTAAGTACTGATATGCCACAAGCACCTGCAGTTTCATATCCTTTTACCACCTCTTCAACCGTAAAATTATAATTAATTTCAGCTTTTGATGGTGACCTGCGTTTGTGTTCCGCAATTATTCCAGAGTTACTGGCTCTAAGCGATTGACTTAATGAAATTGTTTTTTTTGTGAAAAATACTGAGGATTCTAGCTGCGATACCGGAATTATTGTTTTTTTGAGAATCACTTCTCTTTTTTTGTCAACTATTATTTTATCTAAGATGTTCATTTATTTTTTATTAGACGTTTTTATATTTAATATTTCATGTTGATCTGTAATTAGCTATTTCAGCAACACTTGCCTTAAATTTTAAACTATTTTATTTGCTTAATTCTTGTAATTTCTTCAAAGATAAAAGTCCTTTACCAGATAATAAACTCTCTTTCGCTATTTGAAATCCTTCTAAAGGCGAGCAATTTGTAACCGTTGCAATAGCCATTGCAGCATTGGCACAGACGACATTATTTTGAGCCTCGGTTCCTTTTCCAGCAATAATTGTAGTAAACATTTCAGCCGATTCTTCAATGGTTGTACCGCCTTCAATTTCTTGTTGCGTGAGTATATTAACTCCAAAATCTTCGGGATTCAACATCCCTTCTTTGGTTTTTGATATTGTTTTTGAAGCGCCAGTCAGGGATATTTCATCATATCCATCTAAAGAATGAAGTATGGTGAAGTTTACATCTGTATTTTGATACAAATACGCATACATTCGGGCTAGTTCTAAGTTAAAAACACCTACCAATTGATTTTTTGGAAAAGATGGATTCACCATAGGGCCTAGCATGTTAAAGAATGTTTTTACAGCCAGTTCTTTTCTAATTGGACCCACGTTTTTCATTGCAGGATGAAATAAAGGTGCGTGTAAAATACAAATCCCAGCTTGTTCCATACAACTTTCTAGAAAAGCATTATCATTAGTAAAACGGATACCTAGTTTTTCCATTACGTTACTAGAACCAGAAATAGATGAAACACCATAATTACCATGTTTAGCTACTTTTATTCCAGCACCTGCCGCTACAAACGATGCTAATGTTGAAATATTAAAGGTATCCTTCCCATCTCCGCCAGTACCACAAAGATCTATAGTATTGTAAGCAGATAAATCTACTTGAATACACAATTCTAAAAGCGCTTCTCTAAAGCCAGCAAACTCCTCAATAGTGATGCTACGCATCATGTAAACGGTAAGGAAAGAAGCTATTTGGCTATTGTTGTAACCTCCGTTTGAAATAGTAATCAATACGTTCTTTGCTTCCTCTCTAGAAAGGGTTTCGTGATTGATCAATCGGTTTAATATGTTTTTCATTTTTGATAGTTGTTCTTAATGGTAAACTCTTTGTGTGATACTTTAACTAGGAAATTTTTTGAAACTAGTTTTTAATCCAGTTCTCCAAAATTCGTTTTCCATTTGGTGTCAATACACTTTCAGGGTGAAACTGCACCCCACGTACATCATAAGTTTTGTGACGCAAGGACATGATTTGTCCGTTTTCGTCAAGAGAGGTAATCTCTAGAACATCAGGTAAATTAGTATCTACTACCCAAGAATGGTAACGACCTACCTCAAAGGAGTTTCCTAAACCTTCAAAAAGAAGTTCATCAGTCACGGTAGTTTTTACCATAGAGGCTACGCCATGATATACTTTGTCAAGATTAGAAAGTGTTCCACCATAAACCTCACCAATGGCTTGCTGCCCTAGACAGACTCCAAAAATACTCTTGGTAGGACCATATTTGCGAATCACTTCTTTTAACAAACCCGCTTCTTCAGGAATTCCAGGCCCTGGTGAAAGCAGAATTTTATCGAAAACTGAAATTTCATCAATATCAAATTGATCGTTTCTATAAACGGTAACTTCACAGTCTAAATCTTCAAGATAATGTACCAAATTATAGGTGAAACTATCGTAATTATCAATGACTAAAACTTGCCGTCTTGCAGCAGCAGTTGAAGTAGATGGTGTGTTTATATTGTTGCTCATTTTGTTTTTTTATTTTAATTTTTTCTTGAAAATGAAATCCTTTTACAAGGAATTTATTAGAATTGGATTTAAATCGTTTCGGCTAAATCTAATGCGGCATTTAAGGCTCTTAATTTATTGTACACTTCTTGCATTTCACTTTCTTCATCAGAGCTTGCCACAATTCCGGCACCCGCTTGACAATGCAACTGATGATTTTTGCTTAAAAAACTTCGGATCATAATGGCATGATTGAAATTACCATCAAAATCCATAACACCTATTGCACCACCATAAAAATTCCGACTTGTTTTTTCATATTCTTCAATGAGTTGCATGGCACGGTGTTTTGGTGCACCACTTAGGGTCCCTGCTGGAAACGTATCAGCTACCACTTGCATCGTTGTGGCTGTGTCATGTAAATGTCCTGTGACTTTAGAAACCAAGTGAATAACGTGCGAAAAGAATTGTACTTCTCTATATTTTTCTACTTGAACAGCATGACCATTTCGGCTTAAATCATTTCTGGCCAAGTCAACGAGCATCACGTGTTCACTGTTTTCTTTTTTATCCTCAGATAATTGTTTGGCAAGGTTTGCATCTTTCTCATCATCTCCTGTACGTTTAAAAGTTCCAGCAATGGGATGAATTTCGGCTTTTCTATCTTTTACTATAATTTGAGCTTCGGGAGAGCTACCAAAAATTTTGAAATCACCATAATCAAAGAAAAATAGGTAGGGAGAAGGGTTGATGCTTCTCAAGGCTCGGTATACATTAAACTCATCACCTTTGAAGCCTTGCGTAAATCTTCTTGACAAAACGAGCTGAAACACATCACCTCTAAAACAATGTTTTTTTGCTAAGGCCACATTTTCTTTAAATTCTACATCAGTCAGATTTGAGAAACCATCACCTTCTTTTGAAAATTTATACGAAGCAATATTTCTAGATTGAAGTAGTTGTTCTAGCTCGGCAATATTATTACGACCGTCTAAGCTGTGGCAAAAGAGATAAGCTTCGTTTTTAAAATGGTTAATTGCAATAATATTTTGGTAAACCGCATAATACACATCAGGAATGGAATTGCTGTTTTCTTTTTTTGCGATTGTAACTTTTTCAAAATACCGAACCGCATCATACGAAATGTATCCAAATAACCCATTATTTATGAATTTGAAATTGTTTTTATCTGACTTGAATTGTCCAGAAAATTCTTGAATTACAGCTGGAATATCAGTGCTTGCATCAATATTTATTTTTTGAGAAGTACCGTCAGGGAATGATTTATAAATGACTTCATTTTCTATTTTTAAGGATGCAATGGGATTGCAACAAATATAGGAGAAGCTGTTGTCATTACCGTGATAATCACTACTCTCTAGCAAAAGACTATTGGGGAATTTATCTCTAATCTTAAAGTATACACTCACTGGTGTAATGGTGTCAGCTAAGATTTGCTTGTATTTAGTTTGTAATGTAAAAGATTTCAATTTTTTATATTTTAAGTGTTGTGTCAATTTTTATCAAAAAAAAAGGCTTGTCGTGATGACAAGCCTTTTATATTTATAGTTTTAAAAATACCATAGGAGCTTAGTTCACGACGTTTGACGTAAATTATTCCACCACCAAGTATTGTTTAAAATTGTGTTCATTGTTGTTTTATTTAATGCAAATATATAAATGTAAATTCAATTATGATGCGTTTTAATATAAAATTAAATAATTTTTTTTCAATTTTTTGTTACAAATGTAAAAATGGAGCTTTTCTTAGTATCAAATTTAATATGAATTACTTACTAGCTAAATTTGTGTAGGATCTTAAACGGAAATCTGGAATTTTTTTCAATGATGGTTGAATGAAAAAATCTAAAGTTGGTATTGTTGTATAGTCAAATGCGTAGGAGGCGTTGCTGTACCAATTTTCTATTTCAACGTTATTTGCGGCTACTTCACTAATTATTTTTGCGGAGCAATTATTAGATATTACTCCTCTAAAGCTAACACGATTTAGATTTTCACTGATATATCCTATCTTTGAATCTAAAACAGCAATTGCAGAAAAGCCATGTATTACGCTATTATCTAATGTTAAAAAGCACTTATCTTTAATATAAATAGCTTCCTTTACAAGTCCTTGATTGTTTTCTTGCGTATTAAGTAAGGTCATGTTGTTGGCGGTGATTGAAGTAGCTTTTTTAGTAAAATCGCAGTTTTCTATTTTATCATAATTGTCTATTTCAAAGCATCTAGAGCCTGCAACATCGCTTGAAAATGGATCTCTTATGGCAATACTATTGGTAATTTTAGCTTGTGCACCTTGAGTAAAATCAAAATCATCATCAGTAGAACGGTATGAAATAATATTGTTTAAAGTTGTTTTACCTCCATAACATTCAAAGGAATCATCATTAGAAAAACTAATTTGAATGTTTTCTAGTTTGGTTTTGTTTCCAACTCCTGCAAGAGATAAACCGTTAAGTTCTTTTTGTTCTTTGAGTTTTCTACCAGAATATTCAATGCGTACATATTTTAAAATTCCAGAACTGTCCTCTTCATTTGTTCCACCGTAATAGCTTACCTCTTGATTTAAATTAAAGTCTAAAAAACCGATTCCACCAATCCTATTAATTGGAGCATCGCCAAGAATTACAATACCACCCCAATCACCCGGTTTTCTTGATAAAGCAGCATTATTAGATGTAAAAATAATAGGAGCAGTTTCATTCCCTTCGGCCATGATCTTAGATCCTTTTGTAACGACAAGTGTTCCGCAAGTTTCTTTATCACCACGAATTACTGTTCCTGCCTCAATAGTAAGCGTTGCTTTGTTAGTAACATATACAATACCGATTAATCGATAGGTGTTTTTGCGTTGCAAGACCATGTTGCTGCTTATAACTCCTGTTAGTATGGTTGTAGCTTCATTATATTCTGTAGTGGCAGGTTTAAAATTTGTCCAGTTATTGAGCCAGTTGTCTTCTCCTATTATTCCTTTGAGTTGTTGTGCATTGATGCATAAGCAAGACAGTAATAAAAGGAGTGTCATTTTTAGTTTCATAATATTTGTTTTTGTAGGTTCAGTTATTATAAGATATGGAGGTTTTTAACAATCCAAATGTACTTATGATCTGTTAAGACAGACTCTACTTAATATTATGAGTTTATTATGAATAACTAGTGTATGTTATTTTTATGCAACTTATCTTTATTTATTACGCTATTTTAAATTTATTTTGTATTAAATGAAACTTTACTTTTATTCATTTATCAGTGATGAAATTTTAAAATATTTCGGGTCAACGTTAAATTATTAATTAGGTTAATTAATTGTAGAAACTAGTTTAAATACAAAACCCTATCAATTTCTTGATAGGGTTTAGAGTGGTATTTAATTTGAAATTAGAATTTCAAACTTACAGCTAAAGTGAAATCATCGTTGATTGCTTTGTCACCAATAGCACTAAAGATGCTAGCTGAGTTGTACTCTATTTTATATTTAGTTCTGTCTACAACAACATTAGCAGTTGCAGTGTTAGCCGTAGTAGCCATATCAAAAGTTACAGGTTTTGTAATTCCTTTTATAGTTAAATCAGCAGTTACAGTGTAAAGATTAGCTGATTTGCTTGCAATTTTTTTGAAAACCAAAGTTGAAGTTGCAAATTTGTCAGTTCCAAAAAAGTCATCTGCTTTTAAGTGTCCTTCTAATTTTTCTTTTCCTTGACCTGCTTTCAAGTCAGTTACAGTCATTGAAGTCATATCAACAACAAAAGAACCTCCAGCTACTTTTTTTCCTTTAAATACAAGGTTTCCGCTTTTAAGGTTGATAGTACCTTCATGTGCTCCTGTTACTTTTTTTCCAACCCAGCTGATAGTACTTTTAGATACATCTACTGCTTTTGTTTGAGCGTTTACTGTTACTGTTGTTAGCGCTATTACTGCTGCTAATGCAATTGATTTTAAGTTTTTCATTTTTAGTGTGTTTAAAGTTGATTAAAAAAAATTATAGTGTAATAAATAAATCTTCGTTTGATTTTCTAACTTTTTTATAATGCTGTGTAGCATCTTCTTCATGACGGTACCCTATTGTTGCAAGAAGGGTAGCATTTAGACCTAGTTTATCAAGTCCTAATATTTCATTAACCTGAGCAGGGATGAAGCCTTCCATAGGAGTAGCATCAATTTTCAATTCAGCTGCACTGTTTAATAAGTTTCCTAAAGCAATATAGGTTTGTTTTGCAGACCACAAGTTTCTACTTTCTTCAGGTAATCCTACAATATTTCCTTTCATGTAATCTACGTACCCTTGAATACTTTCTAACGGAATTTCACGAGTTTCGCTCATTGTTTTTGCAAAATCGTCAATTCCTTCTGCACCAAAGTTTAATTCATTTGCAAAAACAATTAAATGTGATGCATCTACAACTTGAGCTTGTCCGTAGGCAGCAGGCTGTAATTGAGCACGTAATTCAGGATTTTCTACTATAATAATTTTGTAGGGCTGTAATCCATAAGAAGATGCTGTTAAACGAATAGCTTCTTTAAGAGTTGCTAAATCTTCTGTTGTAATTTTTTTTGATGCATCAAATTTTTTTGTAGCATATCTCCAATTCTGGTTTTCTATAAAAGTACTCATAATTATTTTTATTTATTGTTTTCTATATTTTTCTAATAAAGCGTTTAACTGTTCAATTTCTTCGGAGGTTAGATTTTGAGCAAAAAAACGTTCATGTGCTATAACTTTTGGATCTAATTCTGATAAAACCTCTAATCCTTTTGATGTAATTAAAACTTCTATTTTTCTACGATTATCAGGACAAACTTTTCTAGTTACATATTCTTTTAATAACAATTTATCTACAAGACGAGTAGTGTTGCTCGTTTTGGCAAGCATTCTCTCTTGAATTACAGACATGTTTGCTGGATTTCCTTTTTGACCTCTTAATATTCGTAGCACATTGTACTGCTCACTTGATATTTCAAATGGTTTTAGGATTTCATTAAAATTTTCTGTAATCACATTTTGAGTGTACAAAATATTTAGGATAATTTTTTTTGAATTATCCATTGCAACAGTAGATTTTAATATTTCTTCAATTTTCATATTTGTATATATGTAATTTGTTGGTACAAATATAGTATTTATTATTGTTGTATATACAAATGTATTTTAAATTTTTGTTAAATTTTATTTTCCAAAAGGTAAAAGCCGTAATACTAAGAATTAAAAAACTTTCATTTTGTTTATTAATATCCTTTATTTAACTAGCTAGATTAGTATTTGAACGGGTAAGATGTAAGTTTCATCATTTAATTTTTTAATAGATTATTTTTTTTGTTATATTTAGCATTTACTTTAATACTAATGTTTTATGAATGAGGCTAATTACAGCTATGATGAATTGCTTATTTTAGTAAAGCAAAAAGAATTACAACTTCAAACCTTAATAGAAAAAGAATCTTGTAAAAAAAACTTTGAACAATTAATTCATAGTTCACAGGATTTTGTGTGTGTTGCTAATGCCGACTGTTATTTTAAAGAAATAAATCCGGCTTTTGTTGCGGTTTTAGGGTACACAGAACAAGAACTTTTATCACAGCCTTTTCTAAATTTTATTCATCCTGAAGATCTTGAAAAAAGTTTAAATGAAGTAAAAAGGCTTGGTACGGAAAAAGAATCAATAAACTTTGAAAATCGTTATGTAAAAAAAAATGGTGAGATTATTTCGATTCAATGGATTATTACCGTTTCTCATCAACATGGTCTAGCTTATGGTATAGGAAGAGATGTCACTTGTATAAAAAGAATTCAAGAACAATTATTAGAAAGTGAAAAATTACTCAATGATGCCCAACATATTGCAAAATTGGGTAGCTGGAGATATGAGTTAGACACCAAAGAAATGTTTTGGTCCAAGGAATTATATACCATTTATGAATTAACAAAAGTTCCTTATCAAGATTTATATCAGGAATTTTTAAATATTTTTTCATCCCAAGACGTTACTTTTTTTCTTGATAAAGTTAATCTAGCGCTCATTGATAAGAAGGAATTTGATTTTGAACGAAAGGTAGTACTATCTAAAAATAATGAAAAATGGCTGTATGCTATCGTTACACCTCAAGTAAACCAATCAGGTAATGTAATTGCTTTTCACGGGACTGTTCAAGATATAACTGAAAAAAAGCGTATCGAATATGAAATTAAAAAACGTGAAAAAGTTGAGGTTGCTCAGCAGATACAATTAATTCAGCGAGAAAGTGATTTAAAATTCAAAAATTACATAGATAATGCTCCAGATGGTGTATTTGTTTTAGATGAGTACGGTAATTATCTAGAAGTGAACCACGCTGCAACTGTGCTTTCTGGCTATTCCAGAGAAGAGTTGCTCACTAAAAAGTTTGGGGATTTATCCGGAATGGAAAATCATAAGGAGTATTATAGGGAATTTAAAAATTTAGTTGAAAAAGGAGTTGCCAAAAAAGAAATTCAAGCAATTTTAAAAGACGGCTCTAAACGATATTGGCAAGTTGAAGCTGTAAAAATTGCCGAAAATAGTTTTCTAGGTTTTGTAAAAGATGTTACAGAAAAAAAAGCTATTGAAGATAAAATTGCTCAGAATGAGCGTCGTTTTAGAGCATTAATAGAAAATAATGTAGACATTATTTCTTTAGTAGATGAAAAATTAAAAATCATCTTTAGGAGTGAGTCAGCGCAAAGAGTTACTGGATGGTCACATGAAGATTTCGACAATGTATCAGTTTTTGATTTTATTCATCCCGATGATCAAAAAGAAATCCCATATTTATTAAAAAAAGCACTCAGTGAACCAAGTGCGCCCTTTTCTATTTCCTTACAATTAAAACACAAAAGAGGGCATTACATCTGGCTCGAAGGCTATGTAAACAATTTACTGCACGATCCTGATATAGGTGGAATTGTTATTAATTTAAGAGATGTAACATCTACTAAAAAAGCACAAGAATTATTAAATGAGGAACGCAATAAATTTCAAAAAATTGCTGCAACTTCACCGGGTTTAATATATTCCATGAGACAAAATAAAGACCAATCTTTGTCTTATACGTATGCTAGTAATGCCATTCAAGAAATTTATGGATTTCATTTTGAAGATATTGAGTTTGATACTTCAAAATTATTTGAGCGCATCCATCCAGATGATATTAACGATGTTATTGATAAGATAAAAATAACCAAATCCAAATTAGTACCACTCAAGACACAGTATCGTTATTTTCACCCGCAAAAAGGTATGGTTTGGCATGAAGTTAACTCATTACCAGTATTGGAACCGGAAGGGACTGTAATTTGTCATGGTATTATTACTGATATCACTGATCGAATTCTAGCAGAACAAAAAATTATTAAAACCAATAGATTGTATTCATTTATAAGTCAAATGAATCAAATGATTGTACGAACTATAGATGAGCAAACTTTATTTAGAGAAGCATGTACAATTGCTGTAGAAACAGGTAAATTTAAGCTAGCATGGATTGGTATGATTGATCCAGTTAGTGAAAAAGTAATTCCTGCCATGGTTGCTGGGGAGCATGAAAATTATGTTTCTGTAATCAAGACAATTTCTACAAATAACAAAATTCCTGAGGGTCAAGGACCAATAGGAAGAGCGGTTAATGATAAAAAACATATTGTTTGTAACAACATTGAGACTGATTCTACAATGAATCTTTGGAAAACAGAGGCTTTGAGAAGAAATTATAGATCGATGATCACAATTCCTATCAAAAAATTTGATTCAGTTGTTGGTGTGATTGCATTTTACGCCAGTGAAATCAACTTTTTTGATGATGAAGAAATTACCTTACTTATTGAGGCTACAGAGGATATTTCTTTTGCACTTGAAATATTTGAAAAAGAGTCACTTCGAAAAAAGGCAGAAGATACCATTTTTGAAAGTGAACAACGTTATCATACCTTAACAGAGGTTTCTCCTGTTGGAATTTTTAGGACGGATCCTACAGGATATACTACTTATGTTAACCCGTATTGGAGTCAACTTTCTGGTTTGTCTTTTGAAGAGGCATTAGGGAATGGGTGGTTTAAGGCTGTGCATCATGATGATGTAGCAAACCTTGCTGGTCGTTGGAATAACGATTCGAAAAAATTAAATTCTTCATTTTCTGAATACAGATTTGTACGTCCAGATGGATCAATATCTTGGGTAATGGGCAAGGCTATACCAGAGAGAAATGTAAAAAATGAAATACTAGGTTACATAGGTACAATTACTGATATTACCGAACGTAAACTTGCTGAGTCTGAAATTTTGAAAGAAAAACAGCTTTCCGAAGTTGTTATAAATAGCCTTCCTGGAATTTTTTACCTCTATGATGAAAAAGGGAAATTTGTAAAATGGAACCAAAATTTTGAAGAAATCACGGGATACAATGAAGAAGAAATTTTGAATATGAGTCCGCTTGATTTCTTTGATGACGATCAAAAAAAGAGACTCGCTCCCCGAATTCAATCTATATTTGAGACCAAACAAGGCAATTCTGATATAAATAGCGAAGGTTTTGAGCTTGAATTCTTTACTAAATTTAAAAATAAAATTCCGTATTATGTAAACTCTAGATGTATTTCATACGAAGGTAAAAAGTGTATCGTAGGGATGGGAGTAGATCTTACCGAGATTAAAAAAGCAGAAGAGAGAATTAGAGATGCTAATGAGCGTTTTGAAATGATCTCAGCAGCTACCAATGATGCCGTGTTTGAAGTAAACTTATTAACTGGTGAGAGTTGGAATAATCAAGCATTTATTGACCTATTAGGTTTTGGTAGCACAGTACCAAATGGTGTTAATAATATGATTGTTTGGCGTTCAAAACTGCATCCAGATGATAGAGATAGGGTTATCAAAAAACTGGAAGATACATACGTTGGTACTACAAATAATTGGTCTGATGAGTTCAGGTTCATGAAAGCTGATGGAACCTATGGAATATTTTTTGACAGAGGTATAATATCTAGAGATGAAGAGGGAAGAGCAGTCCTACTCAATGGAGCATTGACCGAGATTACTGAATTAAAGAATATCAAAGAGCAGCTTGTAAACAGTGAAGAACGCTATAAAAGTTTGATTGAGCAAGCCTCGGATGCTATAATGATTAGTAATAGCAAAGGTAAATTACTTGAAGTTAATGAAAGCGCTTGTAAAATGCTTGGTTTTACAAAAGAAGAATTATCTACCAAAAACTTTAAGAATTTATACATTATAGATGAGCTGGTCAAAAGACAAATAATATTTAATGAATTAATCAACGGCGAGCAAACGTTAATGGAGTGCAACATGATGCACAAAAACGGAACTCTAATAGCAGTTGAAATTACTGCCAAGAAAATTGTAGATGGTAGGATTGTAGCTATTGTAAGAGATGTAAGTGAGCGCAAACATATTGATGATGAGTTTATGCGCATGCATAAAAAAATGGAGGCCATACTCGGTGCAATACCAGATATGCTTTTTGAAATTAATCTTGAAGGTAAAATTTTTAATTATCATTCTCGTAGAGATGATTTACTAGCTGTGCCACAGGAATATTTTCTTGAAAAAAAGTTTTCGGATGTACTTCCTGAGGATGCCTCAAACATAATTCTTGAAGCTATTAAAGAAGCTTCGGTTGATGGATTTTCTGCGGGTAAACAATACTCTCTTGAATTGAATCAAGAGACACATTGGTTCGAACTTTCGGTTGCACCAATGAAAGAAAATTTAGAAAATGAAATTCATTTTATTTGTCTTTGTAGAGATATTACGAAAGCAAAAGAATCTGATTTTGCACTATTTAAAAGTGAAGAAAGATATAGAGGTTTATTGAATAACTTAGATGCTGGAATTGTTGTTCATGGGGCAGATACAGCAATAATTGTCAATAATAAAAAAGCTTCAGAATTATTAGGGTTAACTGATGATCAAATGAAAGGCCTAACAGCCATCGATTCAACATGGAAATTTTTGAATGACGATAGATCTATTATGGCATTCGAAAATTATCCAGTTAATCAAATTGTAGCTACGAAACAAGCGGTTAAAAAATTTACTGTAGGAGTCCAACGTCATTCACTTGAAGATACTGTTTGGTTGCTAGTAAATGGCTATCCAGAACTAAACCAAGAAGAAAACATTACTGAAATTGTAATCAGTTTTATAGATATTACAGAACAAAAAGTAATGGAAATGGAACTTATAAGTGCAAAACTGCAAGCTGAGAGTGCTAATAAAGCTAAGACAGATTTTCTAGCAAATATGAGTCATGAAATTAGAACACCGTTAAATGGTATCATAGGATTTACTCATTTGTTAATGAAGTCTAATCTTAAGAAAAACCAAGCAGAGTATATGACCACCGTCAATGAATCAGCTATTTCATTGATGGATATTGTAAATGATGTTTTGGATTTCTCCAAAATTGAGTCGGGTAAACTGGAGTTGATTTTGGAAAAAGTAAATCTTTTTAAGCTGACCAATCAAGTAATCAACTTGTTTAAGATTCAGGCCATCAAAAAAAATATTAACTTAATTCTTGATATTGAAAAATCAGTGCCGCAATACATCGTGGCCGACTCTGTTAGACTCAAGCAAATTTTAGTAAACTTGTTAAGCAATGCAATAAAGTTTACTCATTTTGGAGAAATTAGATTGGATATTAGTCAAATTGATAAAAATGAAAAACAATCAGCAACAATTAAGTTTTCGGTTAAGGATACCGGCGTAGGAATCAAAACGTATAACAACGAAAAAATATTTAAATCCTTTGTACAAGAAGACAATTCTACGAATAGAAAATTTGGTGGTACTGGATTAGGACTGGCTATCTCAAATCAGTTGTTGGCATTGATGGATAGCAAGTTAGAATTAATAAGTAAATACGGTGATGGTAGTGATTTTTACTTTGTGGTTAAATTTACAAGATCGAGTTTCAAAAATGATACAGAAATACCAATCATTCCAACAAGTAATATCATAAGTATAGCTCCTGAGTGCATACTAGACAATAAGAGAGTTTTGATTGTTGAGGATAATAAAATAAACATGCTTTTAGCCAAAACATTGGTTAAAAGAATCATTTCTAATTGTCAAATCTTTGAAGCCAAAGATGGAAACGAAGCAGTATTGTTGTACGATAAAGAAAGACCTGATGTAATTCTTATGGATATACAAATGCCTAATAAAAACGGTTATGAAGCCACTGATGAGATTAGAAAATTTGAAAATTCTCAAAATATTCCTATAATTGCAATTACAGCCGGAATCATGGTGGGTGACAAGGAAAAATGTTTTGAAGCAGGAATGAATGATTATCTTCCTAAACCAATAATTCAAACGGATTTAGAGCGCGTGCTACAAGCTTGGTTGAAAAAATAACTTTCAACGATGAGGTTCATAAAAAAAGGTATTTGAGTAGTCAAATACCTTTTATATGGTTTTTAGAGATATTAAGTTCAATACAAATTAGTACTGTATATTTTCTAGATAGTACTTTGCGGCGCAATTGAATAATTAGCGTCATATAAAAGAGCTTCTTGAAGTTTTTCAATTGCAATCATTGATTGGCTTACAATGACAATTTCCTGGAAGTTTGTACTTATTGAAACTTGAAGTATACCTTCAATATCAGTTAATTTTGAATCTATTGTTTCGGCACAGGTAGAGCAAGTAACTCCGTTTAATTCATACAAGTTCACAATCACATTCGTGTTTTTTTCAAACGTAAAAAACAACTCTGAATTAGCTCTTGGCGAAATGGAGTTCTGAGCAATCTCCATTTTTTGGATACGGAAAGCATTTTTAAAAAGGGCTTCATATTCTTTTTGGCTTCCGCCAAAAGGAGGCCCAGACTCAAATTCTCTGTTAAAAAACAGGCCAACTAGAATTCCATTTTCAGCTAAAAGTTGGTGCATTTTCCACATGTATTTTTGACGCATGAAGGGTGGAATAGCACAAAAAAAGGTTTGTTCGATAATACAGTCATATTGCTCAACATGATCAAAGAAATCACCAAGAATAATTTTAATATTAGGATTTCCAGAATGTTTATCTACTAAAAACGATACTGGTGATGGTGCAATATCAATAACAGTGATGTTAGTAAAACCATTTTGTAGCAAGTAATCAGCCTCGTGACTGTTGCCGCAACCCGGAATTAAAATACGACAGTCTTTATTGGTTATAGTATTTATAAATTCTTGAAGTGGTGGCGCTATTGTTCCCAAATCCCACTTTGTAGTTTGTGCAACATATTGCGATTCCCAATAATTAGCATCAATGGGTTGTTCGCAGCTAACTACACAACATTTTAAATCAGACATATTATTTTTTTGTTCTAAATGTTACTTCTATTTTGGGTTTCTAAGTATTTAATACAGAATTATTCCTGAAGGATTTATTATTTTAATATTTTACTTTGGCAAACAAAATCTGTTTTGGGAATACTCGTTTTTGCAATTGCGTTGAATCCTCCTTCAATTTCGGTAAAGTTTCTAAAACCGCGAGCCTCAAGGATGGAAGCCGCTATCATACTGCGGTATCCACCAGCACAATGAATGTAAAAATGTTCTTTTGGGTCAATATCTTTAATCCAGTCATTTATAGCAGCAAGAGGTTTGTTATAGGCTTCGTCTACATGTTCTGCGCTGTATTCTGTTTCTTTTCTAATATCAACGATCTTGCTTTCACCTATTTTTACTTCTTGTTCAAATTGTCCTGCCGAAATTCTATTGATTGTATCTACCTCATTACCAGTATTCACCCACGCATCAAATCCTCCGTCAAGATGACCTAATAAGTTATCAAACCCTACACGACTCAATCGCGTTACTGTTTCTTCCTCTTGTCCTACTTCGCAAATTATCAATATAGGTTGTTGTACATCAGCCACTAGCGCACCTACCCAAGGAGCAAAATCACCATCTATACCTATGTTTATTGATTGCGGGATAAATCCTTTTGCGAAAACACCGTTTTTACGAGTGTCAAGGAGTAGCGCACCATTTTCTTCGGCAGCAGTCTCAAATTCTCTAGGAGATAGTGCTCGCATTCCTAAATTGAGAACACTTTCAAAACTGTCATAGCCTTTTTTATTCATGGCTACATTCATACCAAAATACGCTGGCGGAGGCAATAAACCATCTGTAACTTCAGCAATAAACTCTGCCTCAGTCATTGTTGCGCGTAAGGCATAATTTGTTTCTTTTTGATTTCCAATGGTTGAAACCGTTTCTTTACTCATGTTTTTTCCGCAAGCGCTACCCGCACCATGCGCAGGATACACGATAACATCATCTGCCAAAGTCATAATTTTATCACGTAGCGAATGATATAAGGTAGCTGCAAGCTGATCTTGTGTCATGTGAGCCGCTTTTTGAGCTAGATCAGGTCTTCCAACATCACCTATGAATAAAGTGTCACCAGAAAAAATGGCATGGTCTTTTCCGTTTTCATCAATTAATAAAAACGTAGTACTTTCCATGGTGTGTCCTGGAGTATGCAATACCTTGATTGTTACATTTCCTAAAGTAAAAATTTGACCATCAATTGCTGTTATGCATTCAAATTCACAAGTGGCATTTGGACCATAAACAATTGGAGCATTTGTAGAACGACTCAAATCTAAGTGTCCGGAGACAAAATCAGCGTGAAAATGCGTTTCAAAAATGTATTTTAATGCCACACCGTCTCTTTTTAATCTATCAAGATATGGCTGCGTTTCTCTAAGCGGGTCTATTATGGCAGCTTCACCATTTGAAGTAATATAATAGGCACCTTGTGCTAAACATCCTGTATATATTTGTTCAATTTTCATTTTATAATTTTTTTACAGTACAAATGTACTTCTGTTTTTTTGTTTGTACAGTGATATTTGTTACATAAAGTTTTTATTTTAAAAAAAATTCTTTAGTAATTATGTATATGCCCATAAAAAGCACAAACCAACCAAAAATAGGTTTTAGTTGCGCTCCATCTATTTTTTTTGAAAGCTGTAAACCGATTATCATTCCTATAAACGCCATCCCCGATATTAAAAAAAGAATTTTATAATTTATGGGTGTACCAATGTATAAATCTCCGCCAAAACCAATACTCGAATTGATAAAAATAATAAGCAATGACGTCCCTACTGCTTGTTTCATTGGTAAATTAGCAAAAAATAAAAGAGCGGGTATAATTAAAAATCCGCCTCCGGCTCCCAGAAATCCCGTTATAATCCCGATGAGAAATCCAATGCCACTCAGCTGTAGATAATTAGTTTTCGTTGAAGTTACTACTACCGTTTTAGATTTTCTAATCATGGCAAGTGCCGATGCAATCATGAGAACTGAAAAAACAGCCATAATAAGAACATTTTTTGAGACTTGATATGAGGCTATTGAGAATAGGGTAGTGGCTATTTTGGGAAATATAACTTCGCGAATTATTAATATTGAAACTACTGATGGTATTGCAAAGTACAAAGCCGATTTGATTTTTAAATTCCCCATCTTGTAATGACTAATACATCCAAATAAAGCTGTGATGCCAACTATAAAAAGAGAATAACTAGTCGCAATTTCGGGATCTATTTTAAAAAGATATACTAAAATAGGTATGGTAAGAATGGATCCACCGCCGCCTATTAATCCTAGTGATAGCCCAATTATGATGGATGCAATGTATCCTAAATATTCCATAAATGATGTTGTTGAAAGGTGAACTGATTTTTAAAAACGTAAAATGTTAGTTTTAAAGAAGTTCAATATTATTACGATGAAGTGACACTTTTCCTCTTTGTTCCATTTTTTTTAACAATCGAGAAATTACTTCCCTTGATGTATTTAAGTCAGATGCTATTTCTTGATGAGAAAGTTTTAGTTCTTTACAGCCACAAGAGGTTGAATGCCTTTGCAAATAAAATTCTAATCTTTCGTCCATAGCTCTAAAGGCAATGCTATCTATCACTTCAAGAACTTCTTCAAAGCGGCTTCTGTAGGTGTCAATAACAAATTCGTACCAGCTTCGGTGTTGCATCATCCATTTATCCATCAATGGCAACGGAATCATAACCAGATCAACATCCTCTACAACAAGTGCCATAATTTGACTTTTTTCGTTTTTAGTAGCACAAATCATAGAAATTGCACAAGCTTGTCCTGGTTGTAAATAATACATGAAAAATTCTCCTCCATTTTCATCTTCCCTATAAATTTTTATTTTTCCTTGAATAACTAGTACGGTACTTTTTATATACTGACCTGTACGCATAATTACGGTTCCAGCTGGATAAGATTGTAGCACTGCATTATTTTCTATATCGTGAACCAAATCAGCAGAAAAGGAATTGAATGATTTTTTTATGAAGTCAATCATTTGTTGAATTTATATTTTCCATAAAAGTAATCTAAAATGCCAAATTTATTAGTTTTTTTAAAGACAAAATACAATTAAACCTCTCATTAATAGGTTGTTAAAATTCAAATCCCTATCGATTTTGTAGGCTTATCAAGTATGTTATTTATTTTACTGATAGTGAATGTTTTACGCAATCGTTTTCTTAGGATTAATATCTAATTAACAATTGATACGATAATTGTTTGCTAAAAACATCGTATTTTTACAAAAAACAATACTATGAATTTAACACAAGAAGAGTGGGTTTCTCAATATGAGGCCGACCAAAACACAGTAATTTTAGACGTAAGAACTGAAGATGAATTCAATGATGGTTTTATAGCTAATGCCATAAATATTGATATTCATAGGGGACAAGATTTTGTAAATGAAATTGAAGCATTAGACAAAAACAAGAAATATTATATATACTGTAGATCAGGTATGCGTAGTGCAAAGGCTTGTGAAATAATGAATCAATTGGGATTTGAGAACACCTATAATTTACTAGGAGGTATTTTAGATTGGGAAGGTACTGTAGTAACGCCTTAATATTGCGCATGCGCTTGCTGATTTTTAATTTTAAACCTCAAAAAAATGAATGTGATTCCCGAAGAATATCAGATTAAGAGTTTATTAAATCAAGACACCTATCTTGTTGATGGTGAATTAAAAAAATGGGAGGGACAAACTACTGCTGTTTTTTCTACAATTTCATCTAATCTGGAATACGGCCCTACCATACTTGGTTCAATACCATTTATGGGAGAAGAGGAAGCTCTAGAAGCTGTGCAAGCAGCAAGTAATGCCTATAACAATGGTCAAGGACTTTGGCCTACCATGAAAGTGTCGGATCGTATTAAGTGCATGACAAATTTTGTCAAGCAAATGAAAACAACTCGTGCCGAAGTAGTGAAATATTTAATGTGGGAAATAGGCAAGTCACTACCAGATTCTGAAAAAGAGTTTGATAGAACAGTGGAATACATTTATGATACTATTGAAGATTATAAATTATTAGATAGAAATTCATCCCGATTTACTAAAAGCCAAGGTGTTAACGCCATGGTTCGTCGGGGTCCTCTCGGGGTTGTATTGTGTTTAGGACCATATAATTATCCATTAAATGAAACTTTTTCTTTGCTGATTCCTGCTTTAATTATGGGTAACACTGTAATTTTTAAGCCAGCAAAACATGGTGTACTTTTAATTTCGCCATTGTTAGAAGCTTTTAGAAATAGTTTTCCAAAAGGAGCCATCAATATCATTTACGGAAGAGGGCGCGAGGTTGCTTCGCCAATTATGAAATCTGGGAAAGTGGATATTCTGGCGTTAATAGGGAATAGTAAATCAGCTATTGCACTTCAGGATCAGCATCCTAATAAAAACAGATTGCGTTTAATTTTAGGTCTTGAAGCGAAAAATCCAGCCATTATTTTGCCAGATGCTGATCTTGATTTGACTATTCAAGAATGTATATCGGGCACATTATCCTTTAATGGTCAGCGTTGTACAGCATTAAAAATAATATATGTTCATGAAAGTATTGCAGATGAATTTAACACCAGGTTTGCCGCAAAAGTTGATGCTCTCTCTTTTGGTAATCCTTGGGACAACAGGGTAATGTTAACTCCATTGCCAGAAAAAGAAAAGCCCGCTTATATTCAGGAGTTAATTGATGATGCAATTAAAAATGGTGCTACAATCCTCAATGAAAAAGGGGGTGAGCATATGCCAAATTATATTTTCCCAGCAGTATTGTTTCCGGTGAATAAAGAAATGCGAGTGTACCACGAAGAGCAGTTTGGACCTGTTGTTCCTGTGATGACTTTCAAGGATATTCAAGAGCCATTAAACGATATGGCTGAGTCTAACTATGGACAACAAGTTAGTTTATTTGGTAGGGATATTAAAACCATTGCACCATTAATCGATAGTTTGGTAAATTTAGTGTGTCGAGTAAATTTGAATAGTTCTTGCCAAAGAGGTCCTGATGTGTACCCGTTTACAGGTCGTAAGGATTCTGCGGTGGGTACTTTGAGTATTCATGATGCGTTGCGCTCGTTCTCCATTAGAACCTTTGTTGCCTCAAAGGATAATGAGTATAATAATGAAATATTACAAGCATTATTAAATAGTAAAGAATCAAATTTTGTGAACACTGATTATACTTTGTAATTTGATTTTATAGTTTTATAAAGCAACTCAATGAACATGCCCCAATAAGTTAGACACTAATTGGGGCATTTTTTATAGTGAGAAAAGCAAAATAGATTTCATAAAAAAGGTGATCTATTGCTAGACCACCTTTTAAACAAATTAAAATTCAATATTTACACTAAGTCAAAACGATCAAGGTTCATCACCTTATTCCATGCAGCTACGAAGTCAGTTACAAATTTTTCATGCGCATCATGGTATCCGTAAACTTCTGCAAGTGCTCTTAATTCAGAGTTAGAACCAAAGATTAAATCAACTCTTGTTCCAATCCATTTTAATCCTCCAGCTATTCTATCACTACCTACAAAAGCATCATCAGATTCTGAAACGGCTTTCCAAGTAGTTCTTAAATCTAATAAGTTTACAAAGAAATCATTAGTAAGTGTTTCAGGTCTGCTTGTAAAAACTCCATTTTGAGATTTATCAAAATTGGTATTCAATACGCGCATACCACCTACTAAAACTGTCATTTCTGGAGCTGTTAATGTCAATAACTGTGCTTTGTCAATTAACATTTCTTCGGCTGAAACGGTATATTTAGTTTTTACATAATTTCTAAATCCATCAGCTTGTGGCTCTAAAACAGCAAACGACTCAACATCCGTTTGCTCTTGTGAAGCATCCGTACGTCCAGCGGCAAAAGGAACTTTAACTTGAATTCCTGCATTTGCTGCAGCTTTTTCAACTGCTGCATTTCCTGCTAGTACAATTAAGTCAGCAATTGATACTTTTTTATCAGTATTTTGATAATTGAATTCATTTTTGATATTCTCTAACGTAGCTAAAACACGATCAAGTTGAGAAGGATTGTTTACTTTCCAACTTTTTTGTGGTTCTAGTCTAATACGAGCACCGTTTGCCCCACCACGCTTATCAGATCCTCTAAAAGTAGAAGCCGATGCCCATGCAGTACTTACAAGTTCTGAAATACTTAACCCAGATGATAAAACAGAAGCTTTAAGTGCTTCAACGTCTTGCTCGTTAATTAATTCAAATGTAACCTCAGGAACTGGATCTTGCCAAATTAACTCTTCCGCTGGTACTTCGTTTCCTAAATAGCGTACTTTTGGCCCCATATCTCTATGAGTCAGCTTAAACCATGCTCTTGCAAATGCATCATTAAAAGCATCAGGATTTTCTAAAAAGTGACGAGAGATTTTCTCATAAGCAGGATCAACACGCAAAGATAAATCAGTTGTAAGCATCATTGGTTGATGCGTTTTTGATGCATCATGAGCATCTGGAACTGATCCTGAACCACCATTATTTACTGGTTTCCATTGGTGAGCACCTGCCGGACTTTTTGTTAATTCCCACTCATAACCAAATAGGTTTTCAAAATAATTATTACTCCAGTTTACTGGTGTAGTAGTCCAAGCACCTTCAAGACCACTTGTAATGGTATCTGCACCATTTCCAGTGCCATAGGTATTTCTCCAGCCTAAACTTTGCTCTTCAATAGATGCACCTGCTGGTTCAGCTCCTACATAAACATTTGGATCAGCAGCACCATGAGTTTTTCCTAGTGTGTGTCCTCCAGCAATCAAGGCAACTGTTTCTTCGTCATTCATGGCCATACGTGCAAATGTCTCTCTAATATCACGTGCTGCTAATAACGGATCAGGGTTTCCATCTGGTCCTTCTGGGTTTACATAAATAAGTCCCATTTGTACTGCTGCAAGCGGATTTTCAAGCTCACGATCTCCTGAGTAACGGCTGTTCGGTTCAGTACTCAATGACAACCATTCTTTTTCTGGTCCCCAGTAAATATCTTCTTGTGGTTCCCAAACGTCTACACGACCTCCAGCAAAACCAAAAGTCTTAAATCCTGCTGATTCTAAGGCACAGTTTCCTACTAATACCATTAAATCTGCCCATGAAACTTTGTTACCATATTTTTGCTTTATTGGCCACAATAACAAACGAGCTTTGTCTAAGTTGGCGTTATCTGGCCAGCTGTTTAATGGTGCAAATCTTTGTGTTCCAAAACCAGCTCCACCACGACCATCAGCAATACGGTATGTTCCTGCACTGTGCCAAGCTAAACGTATAAAAAAGGGACCGTAGCTACCATAATCAGCCGGCCACCAGTCTTGAGAAGTTGTAATGACTTCTTTGATATCATTTTTTAAAGTATCTAAATCTACTTTTTTGAATTCTTCGGCATAATTAAAGTTGGCTCCCATGGGATTGTTCTCTAATGAATTTTGACGCAGAATTTTTAAATTAAGTTGGTTAGGCCACCAATCACGATTTGTTTTACCGTGAGTAACGCTTTGTTTTGGAGCAGATGTTGAAGCTCCCGAGAAAGGACATTTACTCTCTCCGTTTACATTGTAAGAGGTTGGTTTTGCATTATGTTCCATAGTATGTTTGTTTTTTATTTTTCTGAATACAAAGTTATTTAAAACACTCGTAGTAAATTAAAAAATCAATAGATAAAAATTATAGTTTGAATTGTTATTTATATGCTAATATATAAAATGTTACTCTTTTAACCTCAATTTTAAGGTGTTAAGTTCGTGTTAGTCTCTTATTATTTTGAATTTCTTTGTGACATTAAAATATGCACACTCTAGATTGTTTTTATAAATGGTTAATTGTAAATTTAGAAAAAAAATATTTTGGAAAAAGACATTATTACTATGGGAGAAAACCCAATTCAATCTGAAGCTGAGGCCTGGTTAGGAATTTTATATACTTGTATAAAAGCGGATCATTATATATCTGAAGCCGAAAGAAAATCGCTATCAAGAATTCTGTATTCTAAAGAAAAATTTAAGCACGTAGATTTCGGACCTTATTATGAAACTGCCGTCGTTTTATATCAAGAGTTGGGACAGCTTAAATATATAAAGGCTTGTTGCTCTTGGATAGAAACCGAAGATAAAGAAACCTTGTTTGCTCTTGCCTTAGACGTCTTATTGGCTGACGGAACATTAGAAAAAGAAGAAAAAAGTCTTATTGAAATTTTATCCAATCATTTAGGTGTGAGTAGCTCTATGTCTAGTAAAATTATAGAAGTTATGTTTTTAAAAAACAGAGGGAATATTAAAGTGTAGTTGTGGTTTAGCGCTAAATAAATGTTTTTTTTTAGTAATTGAGACTACAGTCTTTACTATAAAACAAGGTTTTAAAAATTGAAGTTGACTATTAAATTGATGTTACTCATGTTGGTCTTATTGAAAATAAAATTTTTATTGCCGTAAGTTTCAACTTCATTAAATTTGTGTACATACAATAATTGAGCGTCAAAACCTTTTAACATTCCTTGAAATTGATAGCGAAAATCTACATTTGTTTGAACATAAGAAGGTAATCCGTATTTATTTAGGGCAACGTTTTTTACATCTGGTAAATCAAAATATCCTATAGCTAGTTGCGATTTGAATCTCTTTTTAGGATTTGAATATTGTATTTTGGTCATTAAAGCGTGCACATCCCCAAAACCTTCATTTCGTTCTCTGGCCATAAAGGTGTAAAACGGGTCTCGACCCCATTCTCTGGGCATGAGATACCGACCTTTAGCCGTTATTCGGTTGTAGTTTAAAGTAAATTCTATTTTTTTATTTTGCCAACCTAATCTTCCTCCAAAGGTTTGAGAAGTACCATTTTTTTCGAAATAAGTTTTGCTTTGATCCTCATTTCCGCCAAAATTCAATGCATTTTGATAAATTGATTGAAAGCCAAAAAGCAGTTTAGAATTGGGATTCAAATCGTATTTATAATCCATTTGGAACAATGCAGAATTGAATATATCCTCAGCATATTGGTTCCATAAAAGTATCTTTAAATTTTTTATAGATTCATTTTGTAAACCAACAATATAAATTCCGCTAGTGTTTAAATTTCCAGCATAATTAGATTTTGTTCCATCGGGATTGATGCCGGAGGGATAAATGCCTATAGATTCTCCCACGTCAAAATATTTCATGGTGCTTCGTGGTGAAATTCCATATAGGTAGCCCAGATTTATTTTAGTTTTCTTGAGTTCGTTAAAATCAATCCAAATTCCATCCACTACGGTTGGGCGCATTCTGCCGTCTTGCAGATTTATAAAGGACGTATTGAGTAATTGTTTTCCAAGAGTTATATTCGAATTTTTGAAATTGTATTTCAAGTACAATTCTTCTAGTCGGCTTAAATTGTCTTTGCTTGATGGATTTTGAATGTCAAAAAGCGCTACCTCGTATCTGTTTGATAAATTGGTCACAGGATCTTTTTTAGAAAAATCAGAAGAACCAATATTGAATATGTAATAACCGCTGACACCAAATTGAAAATTATGAAATTTGGCCGTTTCAAATTTCACGCCTCCACCAAGTGCATTGGCATAATAATCAGATAAGCCACTTTCATTATTGGTACTCATAAAAAAATAGCGGAAATGACCATTGAAATTACCGTTTTTGAAAGCATTTAGAATTGAGGTAGAATCAACTTTTTCGTTATTTTTTTCTTTCCAAACCGTTGGCTTTTCTGAAATTTCCTGATGTTGCGCTATTGTATTTATAGAAAAAAAGAGAGTGGTAAGTATATAAATTAATACGAAAAACTTTTTCATTTTTGAACGTTTAGATTTGGTACAAAAATAACTCCATCAATATAAATGGGAAGTAACTTTTATCACATTGACCCATAAAAACAAAGCCGAATGTTTTTTATGCATTCGGCTTAATGACTTTATAATTAAATACTTAAATTTTATCTGAAAGTATAATCAACACCAGAAACCTGAGTTAGTAGTGTTTCTGGAGCATCAAGAATGATTGCATTTTTTTGAGGTATAGGCGTTACGGGAGAATTTTGTTTTAAATATTCTCTCATTACCGTATGCAATGTTGAAGTTGTATTTTTAGCATCCATAACGCCTTTCATTCTGCATAACATGTCTACAGGATCTCCGTCCCGTTCACAAGCCATTATAGAATATATTTTTTCAGGATCTAATGGTATATTTTTAACGGTAATGTTTTGCACTCTTTTGTCCATTTCTGCAAAAGCGTTAAATTGTACTTCCATTCCTTTGAATTTCACGACCCATCCGCCAAAACGTTTTGAAGCATCTTGTGCAAAAACATTATTTAATTCTTTTTCGAGCCAGTTTTTCAATTGTTTTCCAGTCACTTTTGCGGTTCTTACGGTGCTGTCTACGGGAAGCATATCAAAAATAAATCCGTTTGTGATGGGGATATTTCCGGTTTGATCAGGAGTTGTTTTTGGCGGACAAAAACGAAATCCATTAGAAAGATTAATATCTATTTCAGGAAATTTCCAGTTTAGTGCATTCAAAATCATCGTGTCAATAGGATTTTCCAACACAAAATAACGGTACAAAGGAATCGTGCTGTAACCAATAACCTGATTTATTTTTTCTTGGTAAACGGCTTCTTTCTCTTTCAATAATTTTTCAATTTTTGCATCCGGTTTTATTTTTGGAGAATCAACTTCTATTAATTCATAACTGTCTTCAATCACTTTTCCGTTAAGAATGGTCAGATCTAATTTACCAATAAATGAACCGAAGGCTCCCGGTTCCACCACTTTTGAATATTTACAAACAATAGGTTTTCGGACTCTCTCGTGCGTGTCGCCTCCTAAAATATAATTGACACCTTCACATTCTGGTCGGTTTGCCAACGCTATTTGCTGCGATAAACCCAAATGTGCAATCATAATGACATAACTGCATTGTTCTTGATTTCTAAGTACATCTACATAATGAGCCAGATTTTCTTCGGGATTGGTGTATAAAATTCCCCTACTGTAATTAGGACTTTGTCTCAAAGGTACCAAAGGATCAGTGTACCCAAGAAAACCAATTTTTGCTCCGGCAATATGCCAAATTGTGTAGGGTTGAAAAATAAGTTCACCTCTTTTTCCTTCACCTAAATCATGGTACATATTGGTGCAAATTTTTGGAGCATCCAAAGAACCCAATAAGGTTTGCATTTTTCTTTTTCCATAAATTACTTCCCAGTTTCCCGGAAGATACAAATCGTAATTCAATGCATTTAAAATGGGAACAAAAGCTTCGCCAGTGGTTTCTACACTTAATTCGCTGCCTTGAAACATATCTCCAGTATCAATAGTAAAAGTGTTTGGGTTTTTCTTTTTTAATTGATTCAGTATTGTTGCCATGTAAGCGTAACCGCCTGTTTTTCTAAAAACAGCTTTCCCATTTTCCCAAAATAATTCGTCGTGCGGATGAATTTGACAATGCACATCGGTGGTTTGAAGAATAGAAATAGTTTGGGGTTTATTTGGGTCAACCTTAGTATCTATTTTTGCTTCCTCTATTTTGTTTGTATTAGCAATACTAGAAATTGGCGAAATTATTGTTGCTCCTAAACCTAGTGTCCCTACTGATTTTAGAAAATTCCTGCGGTTGTTACTCATCTTTTTTAGTTGTTTAGTTTTGTTTTTTGCAGTTGTAATGAAACAACTATTGCCAATGTAGTAGTAAAAACTATAATCTACATTTTAATTTAAAACCCACCTTTTATATAGCTCCAGCCTTGTTCTTGTTTTTCAATAATTTCAGCGATTCCGGCCGTTACATACTCCACTTCTGGAATGAACTGCTCTTTGCTTATTTTTCGAGCTGTCATTGTATTTTCGCAAACTATAAAACGAACTCCTTTAGCATGAAGCGCTTTAATTGTTGTAATATGTTTTGATTTTGAGGGCATTAAAAATTCTAATCCCATATTGTAAACCACAACCTCGTATTTTGCTTTAGGCCAATGGTTTGTTAAATTATTGAGTTGGTTAGCAAATGCTTTTTGTTGTAGCGTATCGATAGCATTTGTAAACTGAAAAACTATTTTATGATTGTTAGGTCTTTTTTGGGCTGAGGTAAATACTGTAAATAATCCAATAAGAATGAGAGTGGTTAGTTTCAAATTTTTCATTTGTTTTATGTTTTAGTTTTTTAATTTTCCCTTAACTTCTTTCATTTTCTTTTTGACTTCTTTAATTGGTTTGAAAGGACCAAATTTATGTTGAGTTTCCGTAAACGAATCTGAAAAAGGACCAAAAGGATGATCGATTGGTTTTTTAGAAATATCGGGCCAGTCTTGACTTAAATCTTTTTTAGGTCTGTCAAGGCTTTCCACATAAGCTGCAATATCCCAAGACTCTTCATCAGTTAATTGGGGATTTTCATAGGTTGCACCCAAGGGCATATTGTATTTGATGTAACCAGCAAAACGACTGATTCTAAAAAGCCCTGCACCGTTATTATATGAATTTTTGCCCCAAAGTGGCGGATACGTATATTCTTTTTTGTCCGTTGCCAAAATTCCTTCGCCATTCACTTGATGGCAACTCGCACATTTGGCATTATAGAGTGCTTTTCCATTGGCAGGATTAGCAGCGCGATCTAAATATTCTAAATCAAAAATTCCAGATGCATTTGCTTCTTTACCCTTGGGAACATTACTGCCAATGTATTCAATATAAGCAATCATAGCTTTCATCTCTTTCTCGTCTCGTTTCAGAGGCTGGCCATTTAAGCTTCTTTCCATACAATCATTGACTCTTTTATATAGATTTTCTACTTGTCCACTTCTGGCTCTCATTTTTGGATACATTGAATATACGGAACCATAATTGTTTCCCCAAGGTTTTGTACCCGCATCCAGGTGGCAGTTGTTGCAATTCATCCCATTGGTAATTTGTTTCACACTGCCATTTGGGCCCAAGTATTTAGCCGTATGTGCAATTAGATCTTTGCCATATTCGACTTCTTGTTTTAAATTGGTATCTGCAATCAAATTAATATCAGCTGGCTTCCAGAATTTTGCCGTCTCATTTTGTAAAATCACTTTTTTCTTTGCATCAATATAAAGAGAATCGAGCTTTGAATCACTATTTTGAAACCAAGCGGTGATGGATGAATGAAAAAACACGAGTAAGAACAACCCCATGACTAAGAAAATAATAGTCATGAAGAGATAAATCAGGCTTTTTACAACCGACTTAAATTGGACGATATTTTGTTTTTCTGGAATCATAAAATATATTAATGAGGCAGTTTATCTCTAAAATATCCATAAACCCATGTTCCAACGATTGCAAAGAATAGGGTTACAATCATCACGGTGGCTCCCGTTCCAATTTGTGCAAACAACGGTCCTGGACAAGCTCCGGTTACTGCCCAACCCACCCCAAAGATAAGTCCACCATAAACCTGTCCTTTGTTGAATGTTTTGTCGTGGAACTCAATTTTTTCTCCATAAATGGTTTTGATATTGAATTTTTTTATCAGGAAAACGGATATTATTCCCACAACAACGGCACTTCCAATTACGCCGTACATGTGAAAAGATTGGAAACGAAACATTTCCTGAATTCGGTACCAACTGATAATTTCTGCTTTGATGAAAACAATTCCAAACAAGATACCAATGACAAGATATTTTAAATTATGGTACCATTTGTGTTGCAATTGGCTTTCGTTAATACAAACGGTGTCTAGTGAACGTGTTTCGAAATCTGTATTTTGATCTTTTATATTCATAATTAGTGATTTAAAGTGAAAGAATAAATGGTAAAATAAGGTTTGCCATAATCAATCCGCCAATGAAGAAACAACATGTTGCAATTAATGATGGTATTTGTAAATTAGACAAACCAGAAATAGCGTGACCACTAGTGCAACCTCCTGCATAACGAGAACCAAAACCAATGAAAAAACCACCAACGACCATCATGAAAAATCCTTTGAGTGTAAACAAACTTTCCCACGAGAATAATTGTTCTGGCAACATTCCGTAAATTTCAGTTATGCCATAGCCTGCCAATTCGGTTTTTAGATTTCCATCAATGATAATCGGATTAGGATTTGACAAAAAGCTGTAAGCAAGTATGCCACCCAATAAAATACCGAAAACAAAAAACATATTCCAGATTTCTTTTTTCCAATCGTATTTGAAAAATTTGATATTTGCTGGTAAACAAATGGCACAAGTATGACGTAATGAGGCGCTGATACCAAATGATTTGTTGCCAATGATTAACAAAGCTGGAACTGTAAGTCCAACTAATGGGCCTGCAATATACCACGGCCAAGGTTCTTTGATCAATTCTAAAATTTCCATAATTATATTTTTATGGTAACAAAGGTTGTAATTACAAATGAGTAGTTATGTTACTTTTGTCACACAAGGAAAAAAAAGTAAAAATGAAATCGATTTTATTTTTTTAGTAACTCCTCTAGCTTTACTCGAAAAGAATCACTGTTCCAATTTGCTGTTCCAATTTTGGCTACAATTATATTTCCTTGTTGATCAATAAGATAAGTTACTGGAATTGTTGAAGATTCCATTTCTATAGGAGGATTTGTAACCGATTGATAAACAGGAAGTGTCAAATTTTCTTTGACCATAAAAGCATTTGCTTTGTCAAAAGAATCTGTTGTCACAAACAAAAAGACCATTTTATCTTGATAATCAACATATAATTTTTGAATACTTGGCATTTCGGCAATACAAGGCGGACACCAAGTAGCCCAGAAATTAATGAATATTATTTTTCCTTTGTATGTTGATAATGAAACAGTTTTTCCGTCTACGTCTTTTAATTGCCATTGAAAACTGGAAAGCTTTTTTTGGTCTTTAACTGCGATAGTTTTAGGTGAAAAAGCAATTAAACGGTTTAAATGAACTTTTACAAAAGTTCACAGCGGACTAAATAAAAGCAGTGCTATCAATACGATAAAAACAATATTTTGAATAGTGGACTTTTTTGAATTTTTTGATTCCATTTTTTTAATTGTTATCCTCCAAAAAGAGATGACATTAGATTAAAATTTGCGGCTTGCTTTTTAAAAAGAGTCTTCCGGCATTCTGATTTCAATAATCACCGATGATACAATGGTGATGACACCAATCAGAATAATAGCATAATTTACACCAAATAAATCAGCTGTTATTCCTGAAATAATGGCGCCTATTGCATACCCTAAATCCCTCCAAAGCCTGAATGTACCAATGCTTTCAGCTCTTTGATGGGGATTTGTCGCATGAGCAATAGCTGATAAAAAAGTAGGATAAACTAAGGCCGTTCCCAAACCTAAAAACGCTGAAATAGCCGCCAATTGATAGAATTCTACAGCAAATGGAATAAAAAGTATCGCAATTCCCTGCAGTAACATTCCCCAAAAAAGCATCTTTTTTTTCGAATAAACATCAGACATTTTTCCGGTTATTAATTGCCCAAAACCCCAAACTGTTGGGTAAATAGCAGTTATAATTCCAATGTTCTGAGAGTCATAATTCAATGAAAGCAATACAATTGGTAAAAGCCCCCAAATCATTCCATCATTTAGGTTATTGACTAATCCTGCTTGTGTTATGGCGCTTAATGTTTTATTTTTGAAAGTGGTTTCAAGGAAAATATTTTCTAATTTTTCAGTTGAATTGGTCGCATTTTCTTGATGTACAAATGCTCGGGTGTCATTCACAAAAAACAAGGTCAATAGAAAACCAATTATTGAAATCCCGATACCTAAGTAAAAAGGGTAGGGCGTAATGCCGTATTCTTGTGCAATATAGCCTGACAGAAAAGCAATTAATCCAACGGCAAAATAACCTGCAAATTCGTTGAGTCCCATCGCAAGTCCTCGATCTTTTTCTCCTATCAAATCAATTTTCATGACTACCGTGCTGCTCCAAGTAAGTCCTTGGCTGATACCCAAAAGAATATTGGCAAAAATAACCCAATTCCAAGATTCAGCATAAATTAAAATAAAGGGAATAGGTATGGCCAAAAGCCAGCCAAATAAAAGCAAATTTTTTCTGCCAAAGCGATTCGCCAGTTTGCCTGTAAAATAATTTGTAATGGCTTTTGTGATTCCAAATGCAATGATAAAAGATAGAATAGCCGTTTTTGAAGCAATACCAAATTCAATTTCAGCGAATTTTGGAATAATAGTTCGTTCCATTCCTATCATTCCACCAACAAACGCATTGACAATAACCAAAATGGTAAACTGTTTCCAATTTTCTTTCAGTCCAAGTTTGGTTTTGTTTGTTTTCAATTGAGGTGGATTTTTTTAGAAAAGAAATTTGGTGCTTTAAGAGTCACGATTATAATTTGTAATATTCTAATTGATAGTCACCAATGTGTTTTTTATTTTCTGCAATAGATTTTTTGTGCTTAAAATAGTTCACTGTTCCAAAAACAAAAATGATAAAGGAAGTAATAAAAAGTGCTATCTCAATTAGTAAACTATTTTCAATCATCAATAGATTTCTCAAACTCAAACCTGCGATCAAAAAATACATAGACGTTCTCAAAAAGGAAAGAAAAGTAGATTGATTAGCCAAAGTAGTTCGTTGTAATGCTAATTTTTCTCTTAAAATTAAGTCTTTGTTTGCTGGTTTTATGTCTTCCATATTACTTTTTTCTTATTGATTTTAAAGTTAATTACAACTGTCTTTGATGGATATAAAAAGAAAAATTTAATACCATTTTTTCCAATGACTTTCAAATTTACCTATTTTAATGCAATTTAAATGTTTAATTTTTTCTAGGTGATTTTGCAAACATATTAAAAATCAAACCTTCAATTAACCACCATATAAAGTGTCATTTAGAGGTTTGGATGTTATGGCACAAGTACGGCATCACAACTGATGCTCAGATAATACAAATAGCTGGCAATTGCTTCGAGAATCATACCAACAACTGTTATAATGATTGCTTTTTTCAATACTATTAATTTTCCTTGCTGATTTCATTTTCTGATTTCGCAACAGCGCAACCATTTGAACCGCAAAAACTAGTATTTAATAGTGCCATTCCGGTAAATAAAATTCCGGGAAGCAGGAACAAATAATTTTTAGTATAAACAGCTTGAATCATCACAATAAGCCCTAAAATCATACGGATAACTCTGATGTAATTCCAATTGGTGTACATATTTTTAATCATATCTTGATATTTAAACAATTGTGCAGTTTAAAACAAAAAAACGGTTTTGTTTTAAACTACACAGATGTAAATTTTCTGAAGTCTATTTATGAATCATTTCGTTTACATCCTGCCAAGTTCCGCCATTGGTAACGTTTTTGAAACCATTTTGTTCCAAAATCATTTTGGCTTGACCACTGCGATTCCCACTTCGGCAGAAAACAATTATATGTTCTTTTCCTTTGAATTTTTCTAGTTGGCTTGCCACTTTATCCAAAGGAATATTGGCAGAGCCTTTTACGTTACCTTCAGCAAATTCTGCTGCTGTGCGAACATCTACAAGAAACGCACCTTCTTTTATTATTTTTTCCATTTGTGTGGTGTCTTTTTTTGAAAACATGTTTTTAAAAATTCCGAACATAATTCTGGTTTTTAGTATTCAACATCGTTGTTTTGGTTCACCCATTCATTCATTCCAGGAGAGTAATTGAGAACATTTTTATAACCATTTCGCGCTAATAATGAATAAGCGATTGCTGCTCTATCGCCACCCTGGCAATGGATTAATACTTTTTTATCTTTACTTATTTTATCTAGATTATTTACTAAAGTACCTACAAATATATTATCAGCTCCTTTTATATGACCTGCATTATATTCTGCAACACCTCGAAGATCAACTATTTGAACATATTTTTCTTGTTGAAAAGCTTTAAATTCTTCAATGGTAATTTGGTTCACTTTTTCTAAAGAACCGCCATTTTCTTCCCATATTTTTGTAGAAGGAACATAACCTTGAATATTGTCTAGTCCTATTCTCATTAGTTTTCTGGTCAAATCATCCAATTGTGACTCATCGGCAAGCAAGATAAAAGGTTCTTCATACGTAAGAAACCATCCTGCCCAAGTTGCAAAGGAATTGTTCCCCTGAATGTTGATGCTTCCCGGAATAAATCCTTTAGAAAATTCTGCTTTATCTCTGGCATCAATTAATTTAGTTCCATTGGCTAAGGCCGCTGTTAATTCTTTGTAATCCAATTGTTTTAATTTTGGAACAGCCGTAAGAAGTGGACGATTTACTTTATTAAGTTTTTTCATCATTGCAAAATACTTAGGTGGTTTTGGTTGGTCTTCCAATAAATATTTTACAAATCCAGCTTCATCATTTTTATGCTGAAAAGCCCAGTTTCTTACTTTTTCATAACCTACCGTTGTACTTGGTACAGCTCCTAATGCTTTTCCGCATGCAGAACCCGCTCCGTGGCCTGGCCAAACTTGAATGTATTCAGGTAATGCGTCAAATTTATTAATTGACTGATACATTTGCTTTGCGCCTGCATCTTGAGTTCCTTTTATTCCTGCTGCTTTTTCAAGTAAATCAGGTCTTCCTACATCTCCCACAAACACAAAATCACCGGTGAACAACATAACTGGTTCTTCGCTAGCAGGTACATCTGTCAACAAAAAGCTGATGCTCTCTGGAGTATGTCCAGGTGTGTGAACTACTTCTATCTTTAAGTTTCCTACTTTTAGAACATCACCATCCTTTATATCAACATGCGGGAATTCATATTTCCAGTCAGGACCACCTTCTGCTGAAAGGTACATTTCTGCTCCTGTTAAAGCTGCTAATTCTCTAGAACCTGCAAGGAAATCAGCATGAATGTGTGTTTCTAAAATATGAGTAATTTTCATATTGTTTTGTTTGGCAATTTCAAGATAGGTGTCAACATCCCTTTTAGGATCGATAACTGCTGCTACTCCTGCTTTTTGACAGCCAATAAAATAACTTGCTTGAGCAAGACTCTTGTCGTAAATGTGTTGAAAATACATATTTTTATTTTTTTAAGTTTCTAATTTATAGGACAAAATTAATGTATGGATTATTGAAATTTAGTGACTTATGTTACATAGCCTTTATAACCTAATTATTTGGCCTGTATGTACGTCATAACGCATAGAAATAATTTTAGTTTTGTGCTCTTTTACAATTGAATTTTCTTGAATCAGCCTATTTGAATGTTCAATATTTGCATTGATACAACCTAATATATTGTCTTGTTTTGGAGTTTGTTTTTCAGCTTCTAATTCTTCTTTTTCCTCTGCAATAGTTTCAATTATGTCATCAATATGAGTTAGATGTTTTTTGTAACTTTTATTTTCATCATTGATATAAGCTTTAATAGCTCCGCATTCTGTGTGTCCTAAAATGACGATTAATTTTACATCCAGATGCGCAACTGCATATTCAATACTACCCATATCAATATCAGAAATCAAATTTCCCGCATTCCTAATTACAAATAAATCGCCAATTCCCTGATCAAACAGAATTTCAGGTGAAACTCTGCTGTCTGAGCAAGTGACCACAACAGCAAAAGGATGTTGTGCGTTTTGATTGTCTAAAATTGATTTTTTATTTTGATGCGGATGAATTGTTTTTTCTTCTAAAAAGCGCTTATTCCCCGAAACTAATTTTTCTAATGGAGACTGGTTTTTATTTTCATCCAAATTTCTTGTTTCAGTTTTATCAGATACACTTACAGTGAAAAGTATTAAGAAGGCAACTAAAATTATTTTTTTATCCTACTATATTTTTTCTTTACATGAGCTGCACTAATTTCAATAGTTTAATTAAGACTTAAAACTTCGTAATTGTTAGTAAGAGAATTCCAAACGCTAACTTTGTTACTTCATAAAAAGCTCCTTTGTAATGATATAAATTCCCATGACTAAAACAAACCAACCAAAGGCAGGTTTCAGTTTATTCCCATCAATTTTTTTTGATAATGCTGTACCAATGAAAATTCCAACAATTGCAAATACAGAAATGGTAACTAGAAATTGCCAATTGATACTGTTTTCTCCACCTTCTCCAAAGAAACCAATCAATGATTTGGCAGCAATGATGACTAACGAAGTTCCAACGGCTTCTTTCATAGGAAGTTTACTTAAAATAACCAAAGCTGGAATAATCAGGAATCCACCTCCAGCTCCTACAAGCCCAGTGATAACGCCTACTAATGCTCCTTCAATAAGAATAATTGGGTAATTGAATTTCTGTTCCACAGGTTCGTCACAAGGCATTTTGTTTTCTTTTTTTATCATGCTGTATGATGCAATAATCATGATTACAGCAAAAAGCAACATTAAAAAAAGATCCTTTGTGAGGATAAAATCGCCTATCGAAAAAATTTCTTTAGGAATTTTAGGAACTATCAAAGCTCGTGTAGTAAAAACTGCAATAATAGATGGGATTCCAAAAACCACCGCTGTTTTTATGTTTACCAAACCTTTTTTGAAATACCCAACACTACCCACGGCACTTGTCAAACCCACGATGAATAAAGAATAAGCTGTTGCAATTACGGGCTCAACAGCAAATAAATATACTAAAACGGGAACAGTAAGAATACTACCGCCACCGCCAATGAGTCCTAATGCAACACCTATTAGTATTGATGCAAAATATCCGAAATATTCCATAACTATAAATTTTATGATGCAAATATTATCCGTTTAAATTGCTGTTACAGTAACATTTATCACATAGCGAATTTTTTTTGTATGAATGTCAAGATGTTAAAGCCTTTAAAATAGCTTTTTGTTCTGATAATCAATTGCTTAATAAATTTGATTTAGGGATTACTATTTCAAATTTTTACTTTTTCATATTTTAATTTTTTCTTTTTTTACTGATAAAAAAGGGACGGGTAACTTTAATTAGGAATACATTTTTAAATTAAAATCTGCGCAAGTTGAATTTAATTTCAAGTGATCATATAAAAAGACTTTGAAACTAAAATAAGATTTTATTGTAAGGTCATTCTTTTTATTATTTTTACCGCTTTTTTAAGGATAGCATTATGAGTATGCACCTAATAATTAATTGTAGTAGAATATGGTTTTAAGGATAGTATTTTTATTTCTAATTTTTTTATCTCGGGTAGGTTACGCACAAGATATTGATTCAAAAGGTAAAAAGGATCATCGTTTTATAGGGCTTGGTTTTTCTATGGGTAAAACATTGCCATCTATTAGTGTTTTTCCCGAGACTGAAAATCAAAAGGGTATTGATTTAACTTTTGGAAAAACGACCTATCAAAATAAAACATGGGCCAAATTCCTGAATTATCCCAAAACTGGAATTGCAGTCACGTACGCCGATTTTGGTAATCTTAAGCAAGTAGGATACAGTGTTGCCGTTTTGCCTTTTTTAGATTTTGGAGTATTTCAAAGCTTTACAAATAGAGTTCGTTTTCAAGTAGGACTCGGGGCTTCCTATCATAGTGTGATTTATGATAAGGTTACAAACCCAGGTAATTTTGGGGTTTCAACGCCTATCACGTGGGCATTTAGATCGTTTGTGTATTATGATTTGGCACAAACAAACCAAGTTGATGTAAAACTAGGAGTGGGGGCAACGCATTTTTCTAATGGACATACAAGATTGCCTAATCATGGTTTGAATTCGGTTTTGGCAACGCTTAAAACCGAATTTAAGTATTCTAAAAAAGAGCATATTGACTCGAACAAAATTATAGATACTAGCCCCTCAATGACACAAAATTATATTTCAACACGTTTTGGTCTAGGGCAAAAAGTGTTGGCAAGAGGTTATAACTCGGTTAAAAACGTGTACACAGCATCATTTGCCATTGGAAAAATAAAAAATAAGACCTACAAATATGGTTTAGGTATGTATTACCGTTTTTATGATGATTATTATGATTTTATAAAAAGTAATGATGAGTTGTCAAAGAATCAATTTGCATACTTAAAAGAAAATCCATTTCACAACGCAACCACATTAGGAGCGTATGCTAATTTTGAAATTTTAATGAATCACTTTAGTGTTGAGACGGAGTTGGGTGTGAATTTTTACAAACCTGCCTATAAATTAGATTGGTATTTAAACAACGGAAGCTCAAGTTCAGGGCAATATGTTGCCCAAGATTTTGGTGCTAAAGCCAAGATAAAACAAGTAATCTCATCACGATTGGGTTTTAGATATTATGCCTTTTCTTCTCAAAAATCCCCGCAACACAACGTTTTTCTTGCAGCCAATATAAATGCTAATCTTGGGCAGGCTGATTTCTCTGAACTTAGTTTGGGATATGTTTACTCTCCGAGGATTAAAGGGTAATACTCAACAAGAACATTATTGAAAAGTATTCTAAAAGAATTTTTAGCGATATTCTAAAAACTATTTGATTACTTTTTTGGTAACAAATATCAACTTTGAGAATACTTTCTAATTACTGATTATATTGCTAAAAGCTTGTATTGAATAAATATTCTATTGCTTAATTATTATGACTTTTATTAATGTCAGTAAGTGGAAAATGTTGAAAAAAAGACAATAAAAAATCCGTAAAAACCTTTTTATAAAGTATTTACGGATTTTTAAAATGGAGTGAATGGGACTACAATCGAACACTTAATACCGATATTGACGTTTTTTTAGAGCTTAAAAATATGAGTTAATTGCTTTATTTTTTATCACTTGAATTTTTGGAAGCTTTGACGTTGGCATAATCAAGTGTCCAGACTTTTATTGTACCAATTTAAAACTGTATTTCACTATTAAAACCCATACTCTTTCTGGCTTTTTTGCTTTTGTGGATACCAGAAGAAAAGTGTTCAGTTTTCAGTGGGCGGTACGGCATTTACAAAAGTAAATGTTGGTACTTGCGATTTTGCTTTTGTGCCAGTTCTTATGTAAGTCTTTCTTCAATCAAATCTTTCCGATACTCTTTTTTATAAAAAGTTAGTGTTAAATGTAGAGCAATTTTTATTCGTGTGAAAAGAATTTTTTGTCAATTTATTTTTTAAAAATTATTAAACCTTTTTCAACCCCGTCAGATTCCACAAAAGAACTATTTTCTTGATCAAATTGTATGGTAAAATCCGTTTGATAATCAAGAATTTCAAATTGTGATCCGTCACCAGTAAGAGCTATGCCTAAACATTCTTTTAAGGCATCTATTTCCTGGTCACAAATCAATTCGTTGCCGGACAAAAATAAGGCGTAACTTTTTATTTCTCTACGTCTTTCGGTACTGAATGTTACTTTATAAATTTCTGCATCAAATAATGCCGAGGATGCTTTTCCATTCACAACAGTGAAAGAATTACTTAATCTATTGTATTTTTTATTCTTTTTATCTTAAATATTCGCTCTAATAAATAGGGAGTGTTTTTAGTTGTTGATTTCAATTTCATGGGTTATGTTATTCGCTAGAATTCGGTAAAAAAAAATGGCAATAGTTTAATCTCGAGTTATTTATTGTGAAAAATATTTATGAAGTTAATTTGTCTTTCTTGGGTAGAAAGCGGAATTAGGATAGAAGGCATAGGAATCGATAAGGTTATCTTTTCTCCACTATTTCTTTTATTTGATGATCTTTAAAAGTAAATTCAGTATGTGTTTTTATCTTTTTCATAAATGAATAAAACAACTGTTTTTTTTACAGTTGTTTTATTTATTTTGAAATTTGTATAAATTAGAACAGGTACTATTCTATTGTGAGGTGTTAGTCTATTTGTCTACGTGGTATTTAGGGTCAATTGTAACCAAAAGTCTTTTAAATAGTTGTATTAGACCATTTCTTATTGCTTTGAGTGTAAGAGTCATTGCATCAAAATTCTCTACCTCTTTTTTTGTTTTTATAGCAATAATATTGCTGATTATTGAAATGCCATCACTAACAATAAGTAAATCCATCACTATGGTTACAAACCATTTAAAGTTGTAATTGAGTCCTTTACTCATTAATGCCAAGGCTGTAGGTATTAGCAATACGGCTAACTTGGATACAAATCCTAAGACTAATTTTTTAAAACTAAATTGGTCATTTAATACTATGGTTTTGATTACTCCTAAAAAAGTATCCATTACCATTAAGTAAAACAATACTTTAACTATTCCCGTATCCATTTCCAAGTACATAAAAATCCCGTAAAGCAATAATTTTATCTCATTTAAATATTCTGAAATTTTTTGCACCATTGATTTTTTGATTAAGTAATCTTTTGGGATATATACCCCAAAAGATTACTATTAATTACTATTAACTACTGTTTATACAATTTCTTCTATAGGTTTTAAATTGTGCGCAACAATTCCCGAAATCACATAGCTATCTACAGATTCCACATCCAATAAAGCCACTTCTAGAGGTTCATCTTTAAATAAAATCGATTCAATAGGTTTTATTTTTCCAGTCTTATCAATTAACAACATATTTGGTGTTATATTTTTAACACATACCCACTGTACATTTTCGCCATCTTCGGTAACCAATAAAGGATGAAACGCTGTAGCTCTAACCGTAGTCGTGTCTGCCGCTTTAATTTCGTAATAATTAGGCTGTATACTTGTTATTTTGTTAACTACCGTAACCTCTACTTTTGTGGCTTCGCTTAACTTTCCACTCCAAGACATATAATCACCTTCAGACTCATCGACTTCGTTAGGAAAAGAGAAGCCTTGAAGCTGATCTCCAACCACCACATTCTTTAATTTTTTGGATTGACCTGACACCATGGTTACCAGAGATTCTACATCAAAACAAGACCCACCGTTTGAACCTGTAGTGACATCAACCTCATAAGTGAATTCAGAATAATTACCTATACTATTTTTAGCTCTTACTTTATAATAATAAGTAGTATTGTAAGCTCCGGTATCATAAAAATAGTTTTCAGAAACATCAGCTGTATATCTTAAACTAGATATACCTCCAGCTGTTCTTCTCCATACCTCAAAACTAACAACATTATCATTTGCTAATGCAGCACCCCACTCAATATATATCTGATTTCTTTCTTCTAAGAACCCGTTTATATAATTTGGAGCTGAGGGCTGAGTAAGATCAATAGTATTTGTTGTTACAGTTACGATATTACTATCAACTGATAGATTTCCAGCAGCATCTTTTGCTTTAACAGAAAAAGTATATTCTGTACCAGGTGCTAAGCCATAAATAGTTCGGTTGAAAACATTACCTACTGAGATTAGCAAATTACCGTTTCCGTATACAATATAATCAGTAACACCAAATTCATCAGTTGCTCCTGACCAATTTAAAGATACACTTGTTGTACCAATGTTTGATGCCATTAAAGTTGGCGCTGTTGGTGCTGTTTTATCACTTGGACGTCCAGTATATTCTATAAATTGAACAACTCTATAAGGATTCAATAGCGAAAAGGGAGTCGCTGATCCAATCGCTCCACCATCAGTCCCTCCAGTAGGGAACGATGTTCTCAACATTTGGTAACCTTTGTTATCCCCATCATTATCTCCAGTACCTACATTATTAGGTACAATCACAGTACCCCAATGTTCACTAAAATATATATCATTATAATCATGAGTATGACGTGGCATTTCATTTATTCTCAAATTCTTACCTACTCTACCACCCGTATTTCCTAATGTATCAAAAGGGAATACTACCATGCCATTACTGTCTCTATAATAAGTAACATTATTTCCTCTGTCTCCATCTAGCTCATCACTCATTTCGTCTAGAGTTGGATTAAAAAGTCCAACTGGCATTTTTCCTCTCAACGGCACATATTCTTCCCAACCTTCTGGAAATGGAGCGGGTTTACCCCAAATTGCCACCATCCCGATAGGTATGGCCGAGGTCTTATCTTTTTCAAGTTTAGCAATTCGCTTTATAAGTTCATCGAATTTCTCTTCTGATTTTATTACTTTTCCTAGATTGTCAATCAATAATAGAGAAGAATCGTATTTAAAAGAAGTAATATTGCCTGCTGTATCCTTGATTTCTGTATTTTGATCTACACTTTTTAAAGTTAAATCTCCAAGCATTGCATTGTCACCATTAATGTGTAAGCACGAATCTTTTACAGCACCAATACTGCTTTCTAAGTTTGTTTTGACGCTACCAATACTACTCTCTAAGGTTGTTTTTACACTACCAATACTGCTTTCTAAGGTTGTTTTGACGTTGCCAATACTATTCTCCAACGTTGTTTTTAATTCTCTAATCTTATCATCTATTGTATTTAGAATCCCATTAATATCCTTTACAATTTGGAAATTTTCCAAAAGATAATAATTTACCGTTAGCGCGTCAGTATTGGGAACTGTTTTATCAGCGCTATTATACATTTCCGAAGTAAGGTATTGAGCTTCATAATCAAAATATGCAGTTTTTGAAGTTCCAGTTCCATATACTAGATTGGTACCTATTCGGGTTGTTTTTATATAAGTATAAACCTTGTCTTTGTCTTCTTTTTTTGCAACTGGATATAAAATTCCCTCCTTTTTTTCTATTGTTTCTACAGGTTTTACTGAATCTTTTGGAATGTATGCTTTCTCGTGTACAATTACCCAACCTACTTTTTCGGTAGTAGGTGGAGCTATGATATAATTAGTACCAGGCTCAATGCTTAAATGCGCTTTTAAAGCCTCGTACAGCTCAGATCTGTAAGCTGTTTGAAGTCTCTCTAATGTTTCTTGCTCTAGGGGAAATCCTCCCGAATTACTAAAATTTACTTGTTTCATTTTTATTGATTTAAATGTCTGTTGTTTTTTCTGTTTTTTTCTAAAACATCTGGTTAATATGAATAACTTTCATAACTCTTGCCCGCTAGTTTATAAAAATTAAGAAGACTGTGATACTTAATAGTGGCTACGTTTATAGCTTCTGTATGTATAGATTCGTCATTTTGGGGCTGAACAACAATACCGTCTTTATTTCCGATTAAAGTTTTTGGTATAAATACTCTAAAATTAGCGTAAGCAACGGACGTATAATCTTCGCGATGGGCTAGATAAATGGGTTGGTTATTTCTGTTGTTATAATCATCATGCTTAAATACTTTTAGTTGGGGAATTATTAACGTTCCGTTTGGTTCATAATACTCTTTGTGGAGATATAGATATTGTAAAGTAGGCTTGACAGACTCGTCAATATAAATTAATCCTATTTCTCGCTTCTCCTCAATACTTAAATTGGGATTATATTTTACATCTTGATTAAAGGCTTCGTTGAGTACTTTCTCAAGATAAATAACTTGACCTGTATGTTGCATTTTATACAACGTTTCCTCGTAAATGTTTCGAAGGGGAGTGAGTACAGCCTCAAGCCAATCAAAATGTGTTTTCTTTCTAAGAATTGGAGGAATGAGCCATAGCAATAGCTTTCCCCATTTTAAAACGGTGTAATTATTCATTGGTATATAAAATTTAGACTATTGTTTATCTCGGTAGAAGTTATAAGGAATGTAGTTTACATTAATTTTAAGTTGATCTAAATCGAAATATCCCGCCTGAGGAACGAAATATTCGATTGTTATTACATCTTCATCTTTAAGGTCCAATGGTTCATCACTAGGATTTGTTGCCCAGCCAGTTTTTACTTTAGTCAATATCGGAATTTTAACCCCTTGAGCTTTCTGAATAGCATCGACTAAAAAAGTTTTCACAAAAGCACCGTTAAACTCGATATTCTTTAAATGATTTTTAATAGCTTCTTCTACCGGTTTTGTTGAAGTGTCTAAAATTAAAGAACCATTGTCCTTATTAAAGTTATGGTTTACATTTGAGTCAGGATTTTTAACTAGGTTTTTATAAACTTCAATGTCTTTAGGATCAATGAGAATTGTCATTGGGTCCACATAAACAGTAAGATTCAGTTCTAATATATCTCCTGGACTTGAGATAATATGCACTTGGTTTCCAGCATCTTTAATCTTGGCGATATATTCCTTGAAAGCATATAGTTCGTTTGGTACATCGATTCTCGAAATTTTACCATTATTTTCAGTAGCTACTTTTATAAAAACAACCCCTACTTTATTACGAAAATAGTCCGAAAAAATTTCATCTACATCTTTATTAGGTTTAAGAACCGTTTCTAAATCTACTTCACTAACTGCACAATACTTGATGATTTTAGCCTTTTCAATTTCTTTATCATTAATAAATCCAGTAGTATCAAATTGATAAGAACCGTCTTTCCATTCAAGTTCGGCTCCATGGATGTAGTTTAACGCCTGTTCTCTATACCAGTTTAAAGTGTGTGGTCTAGAAACTAAAGCATTTTTTTCGACTATTTTTTCGTGTACCCAAATTGCAGATGCCACAATGTTTACCCAAAGTCTCCAAATACTTGTTTTTGAAGAGCTTGTCAAGCCTTTTAAAGCCGATTGATTATCTTTCTCGTTCAGAATTTCATTCTGTATTTCAGCAATTGTACGTGCCATATTTTATTTTTTAGATATAGTTTAGCCTGTAAGACATATGTAATATGCTTATAGATAATTTTTTATGTTTTTTTTGTAAATACTACAGAGTTGTAGTTTTCTTTTAGAGACTTCTAAAAGTTGAGATTAAATTTTGATAAATGATTAATAAATGATAAAATCATCTTCTATAATCATATAATCAATGCCTGAGAATTTGTCTAGTAAAAATTCTTCTTCTTCGGTAAGAGCAGTTGCAGGTTTTAAATTTCTGGAATTGTAATATTCTACAATATCTTTTTTAAAGGCCTCTCTACCAATTTTTAAATCTTCGTAAACACAAAGATCATCTGTAATGTCAAACTTTTCATTGTCTTCTAGCAGGTCGAATACTTTTTCTATGCTTCCATATTCTTGCAAAGAAATGTCAAAAATGTTCTGGTTTTGTTGTGGTTTAATAGTTTCCATCGATTTTAATGTTTTGCAAATCGTTAACATCTAATGTTTTAATATAAAAGTTGTCATACGATAATTGTTTATCTATTTCGTTTTCTAGTCTTAGCCTAGAGGTTGCATCTGGGCTGTTAATATATTTTTTAATTCCTACGCCAAGGATAGGAAACTCCTTGTAGCTTCCTTTTTGGCTTAGCAAAAGGTGTTCGATATTTTGCTGATCTGAATCTTTGATGGCAAAATCTCCATTAATAATTAATAAATCGTCTTCAATAATGAAATCTTTCATATGTTGTTGCTTTGTGGGTTAATATCACCTTTGAATTTGCGCGCCATATCCAAAAGATGCTGTTTTATTTGATACTGTAAAAATATGCCATGCTTTACCCTTAACCAAGATTTTGAAGACTTGTAATCAGTAGTTTCAGCAGGTTGTGCATTACAACAAAAAACTATTAATCAATAAATTATGGTGCTTTATTTTTATTTAGAATTAAATTATTACGTTCCTGGAATAATCACGTCCATAATTACTTTTAAAATAATTTTCACTATATTTTTTTTAATAGTATTCAGTCTTATTTTTGACAACCCATTGGCCTGAAGTGTTTTTAAAACAACTATATCCAACTGACTTTTTAACAACCATTCTAATTCTTCTTTGGTTATATCTCCAGTAGAAAAAAGAATCATCCAGCGTTCTAATTTACTCTTAGAAATCTCAAAAAAAGTATCAAAATCTTTTTCTAGCTGTGACTTAATATCTTCATAACTATTGAAGAAAACTACTTTTAATTCCTCCTTAATGTTTTCAATTACTTTGTCGTTATTCATGGCTTATGTATTGAGGTTGATTAGATCTAGCAAGGCCTCTTTAGATTCTTTGTCTTTTTTTACTTCATATTGAATTAGTAAATCGAAAGCTTCTAAAATTTGTTTTTTAAATTCCTCTAAAAATGATTTTGACACAATACCATTTACTTCCCATCGTTTAAAAAATCCAGCCAAAAGATTTTTTTCTTTATCGGTCAACATTTTCCACATGGCAAAAGTGATGTCATTGTTGGGTTTATTCTTCTCATATTCTATCAATTTTTCTATGTCTAGGAATAAGTTTTCGACCTCTTCTTTATGAACAACATAAGGAGTAGCTCCTTTATTTATTAGTCTATTGGTGGCCACTTTTAACTCTATGGTTTTTTCGTAAGAGTATTGATCAAAAAGAGCCGTTCTGGTAAGGCTGCAAGAGGAAAAGATCAAAGAAAAAAGGATTAAAAAGGCAAAGTGTTTTAGTTTTAAATGTTTCATTTGTTTATTTATATAAGATTACATAGTTTTTTTTGTCCCGTTTTAGCTTGCTTAGTACTTTCCAATCGCTGTATCCTTTTTTATCAAAATGCGGAAGATCCTTAAAAGTTTTCCAGTCACCGCCCCAGTTCCAGTTGTATTTGGCGAAAATTTTCACACATTCATGCCAGTCCGAAATCTGGTCATTGTCCCAGTCTTTTGCCGTATCCCATGAGGCTACTTTCCCGTCTATAATTAAACAAATGTCAACGGCAAAACCATAGTTGTGAATCGATTGTCCGCCTTTGGCATTGGTGACTTTTTTTCCCGGTTTTGTTCTACCAAAAGCATAAAGATCCTCTTGTTCCTGAAAAGTTCTAAGACCTTGTGTAATGCGCACTTTTGCTCTTCCTGTTAAAGCAAGATTGCATTCCTCGATAATTTTAGTAACTTCTTCCCTAACCGAAGGATGAAGTAAATCAATGTGTTTTTTTGTTGTTTGATCCATATTTGTATGTAATAATGATTTTAGATTTTGAGAATAAAAGGCCTATCCCGATGGTTCGAAAACAATCACGGTATAAATGAAAGGCGGTAAGTTGATGTTACTTTGAGAGGTATTTATGACTGCAATAACTCCTGAAAAATGTTCTTTTTTGGATTGCAATAGCCGTTTTTAAGAACACTGTAAAAATACATCGAAATAGCGTGTGCAAAAAATAATATGGCTTTGCAAAACAATAGTTTCAGTAGAAGATTTTTTTCTTTTTATGATTTTTATATTGTAGCTTAAAATCTAGATCAATAACAAAAAAACACCCTTTTTTCTAGAGGAGAAAAACGGGTGTCAAATAGAGGTAAAATTATATTGATAAAAAATAGTCTATTCTTTAGATTCAACTATTTTTTTCCATTCTTCTAAATCTGTTAATGAAATTTTTGGTTCTACAATGATAAATTTTTCTAAACTGTCCTCATAAAATGTTTTAGCGGTACATACTAATAAGTTTTTTCTGACAATACGATGAATTATATTTTCTTCGTTATAAATATAATTTTCTTCATCGTAATCTTCAGGTAACTCGTTAGATAATTCATATGAAATATTATTTATCATTCCGTAATAATTAGCTGGAGGAGCTATTGGTTCATAATCATCAATATACCTAGAATTATTCTTTAAATAAACATGAAATGGACGTATTAAGTAATCTTTTCCAATTTCAACTAAATTTGGCATAAATACAAATTCTTCAATACTTGGTTTGCTTTCAATCCAATTTTGTACTTCTTTATATAATTGAACGTAAAGCGGAATAAATTCTGGCGAAACCTCTCTGTCAAAATGTCTAATTATTACATCTTTTTCAGACAGAACATCTTCTGTATGATACATTGTTCCAAATTCACTGTCAAAAAATATCTTTAAAATTAATTCTTTTTTTCTTTCTTCAAATGTTTTCATATTTTACATCATATCTATTATTAATATTTTCTTTTTTTCTCTTGACCAATGAATGTTTGCAGAGTTTTTTTCTATCTTTTTCAAGATACTTTTTGATATTTCGTCACTTTTTTTTGATAATAATTCTATTGCTTCTTTTCTTGTTTTTCCGACTAAAGGATATGAAACTATATCTTTTATTTCAACAGATTTTTTATCAAAACCCCTAACAATCCAATTGTTTCCTGTTTTCTAACTACAAGAATCTTATGAGTTTTCTTAATGAAAAATACTAATAATTAAAACACCCAATTTCCTATTGAGAAAATTGGGTGTTATTCTATTTTTTGAAAAAAAATTATTCTTCTTTTCGTTCAAAATCATTGATATCTAAACCATCCATAGTACTACGACCATTGATGATGATTTCACGACCGCCATATTCTTTTCTAAAACCTAATTCGTTATACATACCAGCACCCATTTCATAAAAAGGAGTTATTTCTAAATCAATAAGATTATGTTCTTCAAACAGCTTTTTTGATTTTTCAGAAATCATAAAATAAGGTGCCATATAGACCCAGTCTAACTCTTGATTGATGTACATACTTTTATCTCTAACGAAAATGTCTGAAGGGATTTTTTCATCTATCTCCTCTTCTGTTTTAAATGTTCCTATTTCATAATGATGTACTTGTTTTAATTTCAAATCAAGTCCATAAAAGCTAGATTTACTAACATCTGTATAAGGAATCATACTACTATCAATTTGTAATATAAAATAGGTTAATTCTTTTCCTTTATCTATAGTTAACATAATAGGATAAAAACGATGCTTTGGCAGGTTTAGATGTTCTAATACCTCTTTCATTTTTGGGGATACTGTATAAAAATCTAAATTATAACCTCCAGTTTCATTATTTATGATATTAGGACCATTATAAAAATCAGTCCCTATATACTTTAAATTAGGGTTTTTTCTATCATTGTGATCTAATGCTATTCTGAATTTTAATGTTTTAATCGATTCTGAAAAATCTTCATCTTCACGATAAGAAATACCATAATAACTTTTTACTCTTTCAGGATATAATGCTTGAATCATACTCTGGTAAGTTCCATATTTTGCTTTTAATGCATATAGTTTCATCGGTTTGTAAATATTAAATCGTTTATCTTTTTACTATCATCTATAACTTGCTTTATAATGTCGTTCCGAGTTTTATTAATATGCTGTAAGAGATTTTCCTCAAATAGAACTTGACTAAATTTTTTATTTCTATCCAAACTCGACTTTTTGATTTCTAAAATTTCAAGTTTGCTTATGTCATTATAATCAGGATGATTACCGTGTCCCCCTAAATTTTTAAATTCTTTTGAGTATTTATGTATCGGTATCCCGTTGTCTAGACCGTTAAAATCAAATTTGTCTTTGTTGTTTTTTACAAATATATGTAATTCTCTTAAATCAGGATCCAACAATAATTCTTTAGGAACTATATGATGTGCTTCGAAGGTCATTTCTCGCATTTTTCCATTGTAATAAAGCGCATATTTCCCTTCAAAAAGTTGCTGTATTTGTGATTCGTTAAATTGTGTTACGTCTAATTTGTTCCCAGACACGTCATAAATATCAAGCTTTTTGAATCGTTCAATATAAGCTGAAACTACTGATTTGTTAAAGACTTTTTCTAAAGCTCCTTTACCAAGTATTACTCGATGACGGATATTAGCGTTTTGGGTATAAACCTCAGCAGCATTTACAGCTATTTCGTCTCCTTTTTCTAGAATGTTTTGTAATGCTTTTTCAGTTTTTTTACTAGCATATTTATTCGCATAATTTTCAATTTTTTCACGAACTGTTTTAGGATTAGCCGCTTTTTTTATGCTTTGTAGCATTTTTTTAGTTTCTGCGAAACCTGCATCATCACTGATTTTTTTTATGTTATCCAAAAATTTTGACAATTCCTCTCTTGTCGCTGAAAACAATTGCTGTCCGTTATACATTACTTCAAAATAACCTCCTGATATAGCTAATTGTCGGCTTAGGTCTAAGTTGTCAATATCTGCTCGTATTGCAATTCCTAATCTCTTTAATAAATCAAGTACTTCGTCATTAAGTTTGAAAAGTTTTATTAATTGAAAACGGCTAAGGATTACTAATTTTTTTAATGCTTTTACAATTTTATTTCTGGCTTTTTTTCTAACTTGTCTTCCCCTTCTACCAAAAGCATCAATCTCTCGTCGTAATTCATTGGCTACAATACGTTTGTTAGATTCATACAAAACATTACCCGCTTTATCTTTGAGTACTTTTTGAATTAGGTTTCTTTGCGATTTAGGAATAGCGTCGATGGCTTTGTGTACTAATTTAGCTATTTTAGGAAATTTAGCTAATAAAGCAGCTCCTTTGGTAGTAGCGGCTAAGTATACAGTTGCTCCAGCTGTTACTATAGCTAATACAATATTAAAAACAACAACAGCAATTAATTCTCCAATTAAATAAGCTTGTAGTCTTGGGTTACCGCTGTTAAATTTTTTCCAAAAAGTATTCCAGTTTCTACCTATTGCGTCAGTTATTCCGTTTAAGAATTTTTTCAAACCCTCTAATCCACCTTCCCAAATTTTGACCACAAAATCCCATATGCTTTTAAATAAACTACCTGTTAAAATCCCTTTAAGTAAATCCAATAATCCAACTACTAAGTCTTTTGTTTGGCTGTACAAACCATATATAAATCCTTCATAAAACCCTTGGTGGGCACGAGCCATTTCTATTATGAAATTTTCAATTGCAGAACGTTGACTTAAAGTACCTTTTTTCTTTTGTAAATTAATGTATTCATTGGTAGGTATTCGCACTATATATCCACTTGTAAGTTGCAATTCATCATACAAAACTCTTGCTTTATGAAAATTAGGGTCAGCAAAGGCTTTAGCGGCTATGTCTAATTTATCAATTGTAGAGGCATCTCGTTGTTTCAATACTACACCATGCCTATGCTTACTCTGTTTGTTTAATAAATAAAATGCTTCTGCTAATGTTCTTCTATCATCGCCCGTTTTATGTTTATAATTAGGATATAAACGATTTGCAATGTTTATTTCAAAAGTATAGTTTGGTTTCACTAACAAAAAAGTGCGCGTATACTTATCCAGTACTTCGTCATAAGGTACAAGTGCAATATGTTTTTTTTCAATATAGCCATATTGACCATCTAATGTTTTTATTTTGTACCAACCTTTATTATCTAAATCTTCATGCACTATAGTTACAAAGTCCCTCTTTTTATAAATAGTGGCATAGCGTCCTTTTTTTGCTTTGTACTGAGCGTCATATGGAGAAGGTGTGGCATGCAAACGAATACCATTTTCTGCTATTACAAATCCTCTTTCGTAAATTGGTTTTAGATTTGCCTGTTTTTTTACCGCAGCTTTAGGTTTTGCTTTTAGTTGTGATTTTGTTGGCACACTAACTTTTGGTTTGCTTATAACCTCTGATGTGCTAAGTTTAGGTTGATTATTTTCGGGAGCGCTGCCATATTCGGATGCAATAAATTGATTCCATTCGGCGGCGGCTTTTCCTTCTTCCACTTGCATACGCACCACATGAAGCATGAATTGCCTAAATCGAGCCATTTCGCTTTCGCTGGTGTCTTTTAAAACTAAGTTATGTGTTTGACGAATCATTGGATAGGTATATTATAATGGGTAATTATAGAGCGCAAAAGAGGGTGCTAATAGTAGAACATAGCTTATTATTTTTTATAGTATCTAAAACAAAAACTCCGAGCGTTATTACAAAATCTCTATTGTAACAGGTTTGGGTTGGATATGGTCTGAAAATGCTGTGGTGATATTAAGGCGTAAATCGTCTTCTTGCTCTATTTTGCCATCGCCTCCCAAATAACAGTTTTTGAAAAGCACTTCGAGCGCTTTGAATTCATCCATTTTAGAAGCTTGCAGCACCGCAGAACGAATGCTCATATCTGGTTTTCTGAAATAAGCAAATAGTGGTGTTTCATCATCATCTGCAATGGTAAGTTTAACTACTTTTTTATGCTTGTATTTCCATTGATTGAATTGCGCCTGAGTAATGTTTCCGTCAAGAATATCGGTTTTTTTTGAGGGTACTGTTTCCATGTTGAAACTTAATTATTGGTTGTATGATTGAGTTCTGATTGTCTGAGTTGAAAGGGTCTTTTGCTTTTTATTTTGATGGTTTAATCAAAATAGCCATACCAGCTGTTGTTTATTGACACAGGTATCGATGTCATTGTTATAGTAACTAATTGACTTTTGGATCGTTTATGTCAATTACATCATTAAAAAAGAGGCTGCTTGAGTTATTCGTTTTGAGTTAAACAATCTCAACACAGCCTCTTGAGGAAGATTCCTAATCTAAAACGGACGAATAAAGAGTCTGTAAAATGGTTTGCATGCAAAAGTTATATTCCTGTTGAATTCGTTTTGCGTAATGCGATTGAATGTTTGGTTTCTCTTTTAAGTCGGTTTTTAGCAATAGAAAAGGGCATTGTAATTTTAGCAATTAATCAGGATGATTAGTTCCACTCAATATGAGAGCAAATCAAATCAAAAGAAACCGCAATTTTGGTATCGCCTTGGCTAATTCCTCTGCTGTTTGAGTTGAACTCACAGTTTCTTACAGTATGTGTAATTACTTCGTTACTATCATCAAGGTAACTTACGATGATACTGAAAGGGTTTACATCTTGCAATCTTTGTCCTTTTGGCAAAGCCGCCAAAATAGCTTCTACTTCGTAGTTGTATAAAGTAATTGAAGCTTTTGCTTCATACTTCCCTCTACCTCTGTGTACTGGCATGTCTCCAGCTCCATAATGGTTTTCTTTAGATACTGAGTCACTATAGTTTACAGCAGTGATACCAGTAACGATATTGCCTGCAATACTTACTTCAATTGATGACCAGCTGTGTTGTTGTCCGTTAATTAATGGTAATTTATTCATATGTAGCGTTTATTTGTTTTTTTATCCTGATAACGTTCAGGAGCTATACTCTTTTATTTATTTGTTTTTTATCACAATCCAATTAGAAGGGTAGTGGTTGTGATTTTTTTATTGTTGGTGAATTATAACGAATTCAATACATTATGCTTTGTCGATTCTGAAAGGATTTTTGAATCCTAAATCAACCATAATTTTACGAGCTGTACCAATTGGGGTGATTTCTGCTTTCACTTTTAATTCTGATGTTGCCAAAATGTTTTGTTTTGGATCTACATATACATCAAAATCTGAAACTTCCTGGTTCGCCACCATTCCTTCTAAAGCAGATCTACATAAGCCTTCAAAGCTTTTTGAAACGGATTGAGGTAATTTTCCATCAATATCTACCAAAACTGGAGAAGCTAATTTTGGTAATAAAGCAGTACGCAATAAACGAGTTGCTTTATTTATTGTACGATTGTTCTCTACATAAGCAAAGTCTGACGTACCCACAGTACAAGTGTGGCTGTCGTTAAAATAAATACCTGGCAATCCTGTGTGGGTTCTTGCGAAAATGAATCTCTTTTCGTTTAGCCCGTTTAAAGTTCCTAACGTCTTAATTTCTTGACCGCCTACAAAACCAGCTTTGGAAAAACCCTCGCCAGTAAGATTGAATTTTTCGATCCAAGCGATGTTCTCAGATACTTTTGCTTTAGAGATAGCCCCTAATGCTAATCCTACTGCTGCTGTATTTATGTAAACCTCTTTGAAAGTGAATTCAAGCCCCTCTTTATCGTCATTATTACTGTTATCGATTTTCTGCACCTTGTAAATATTATAAGAATTTTCTATTGGCACTAATTTCTCGTTATAAGCTAAAGTATAGAGTTTGTCATTCTCTGCTGTACTACCTTTCATAAACAATTTTTGCTCAAAAGCTTTCTCAACATCAATGGCAATTACAACAGATACATTTTCTGCGTTCAATTCAGATAGATTCATAGCAGTATCAGGATCAAACCCTTTTCCCTCTAAAATTACCTCAAAAGGCATGTAATCTTTGTAACCAAGGGCTGCTTGTGTTTGTGCTTTTAAAACAGCAGCTTGTGTGTCGGCAAATGTAGCTTCTCCAGAAAAAATAATTGCCAATTGGCGAATATTCCCGTTGGCCTGTTCCTGCATAGCCATTGCTTTATCAACAATGTCTTCATAAGAAGTTGCCGCTGTTCTCATAATGTACAAGTCTCCAGAAGGATTCATCCTGAAAAATTGTTGAATTTGATAGTAAGCCGATTGCCCGTTTACATCGTAATCAGCAGTAATTCCTAAGGCTTCTGCATCTTCTAATGAAGCCAAACGCTCTACTTTTTCAAAAAGTAATTTTGAAGTTGGAACTCCGTCAAAAAGTAATCCTGAAACCATGTCTTGATCTGGTGTTCTTCTCCCTAATCCGCCTGATAGTTTGTTAATCACAACATCATTTAATGTACTCATAATATAAATTGTTTTAATTGTTTAAATTTTACTTTTGCGTTAAAAAGAGGCAAAAGATGGACTGTAAAAAGTTTAAAAACTTTTTATTTTTAATGATTTTAATTTTAAAAAGGTATTTGTAATCTGGAATCCAAAAAGTAGTTTACTATTTTTGGAAAGCTTTCAAAAAACAGTTTTTAAATTGAATTTTACTCTTGGCCAAGAGATAAACTTGCTTTTGATATCAAGTACAAATTTAAAGTTCAAACTTGCTTTTTCCAATTTTATTGACTGTCAAAACCAGTAGTTTCAGTGTTTTAGGCTCTGGCTTCTGTAGCGAGCCCTTCGTTTATAATGGTATAAATTGTACGCTCTGTGAGAAACAAGTTATCCGAAAGCTCAGATACGACAACTTTCATTTGTTTTGCTTGATTCATATTCAAATAATTGATTACATATTCTCTTCTTTTGTCTAATAGTGTTCTACTTCTTCTCATGGTTGGGTTAAAAAAAGGTATTAGGATAAATAAATTTTAGATTCGGTCGTTGTCTTTTGTGTATGTGTTGTCTGCTCTTGATTTAATAGCGCTAAGATTTTAAGTAGTAGTTGCTGAAGCTGTGTCTAAATCTACAGTTCCTTCAATTTGATTTGGGTTGATTCCAATTATCCCTGAGTTTAAGTCGTAGCCAAGTGCCTCTAGCGCTTCATTACTCAATCCATTATTGAAAAGGATGTATTTCTTTTTCAAGATATTTTCGACCAATGTTGTTTTATAGGTCATTTCCCAAATAAAATAGTCGTTTTTAGCCCAATACACTTCTTCATTGTTCCATTGCTTTTCTTTTACCTTAAACGTTGAATTAGTGTCTAAATAGGCATTACTACTACTAGTGGTCAATATCGCTTTATCTATGCGATGAGCGATTTCGAATACATTTTCATAGCTTGTTGAAGAAAGGGTACCAACTGGCAGCACTACATAAATACAAAAAGACACATCTGCTTTATAGTTTTTTTCAGAAGATGTTTCCCAAGCAATAGTATCATATTTGAACATTACGATTGGACTTGTAACTGCTGTTTTAAAAACTGCATCACTGTAAAGATGTACTATTGGCGCATTAGAAGAAAACTCCGTTTCGATAGCGCTCTTTTTTTCGTTATAAAATTCTTTTAAAATCATATGATGGATTATTTTTTTACAAATATACAACATATGTTTTAATTATTGCAACATATTACGTTAAATAATGCAGTGATTTCAGTAATATGATTCAATAATTTTATATTGAAGTTACAGTAACATAATAAGAAAGGAGCTACAAACATACTGAAAACCAGACAATTTAGAATAAAATAAACAAATAAAAACTATTTTTTGCTTTATATTATCTAACTTTGCAACATATAGCTGAATCCCTTAAAGAAAAACAAAACATATTACACAAAAAGTATTCATACTATGGAAATACATACTAAGATAAAGCATATTATAGACGAGCTTAAATTAAACAATAACTCATTTGCCAAAGTAATAGGGGTAACTAGCACCACAATAGATAGTATTACCATTGGCCGATTGCAAGCCGATGGTGAAAGAAAAAGAACCAAACCAGGATTTGACTTGCTTCAAAGTATAATTACTCATTGTAATGTAAATCCTGACTACCTTTTTAAAAATAGTGATCAAATTTTCGTCAATAAAACAAACGATCAAGTTAATTTGAACATACCAAAAATTATCACGGTAGATGCTCACGGTGAAGAAAACATCAATTTTGTTGGAGTAAAGGCTCGTGCTGGTTATTTAGACGGTTATGCTGACCCAGAATACATGGAAACACTTCCTTCATTTAGCATGCCTATGTTAAAAAACGGTACGTATAGATGCTTTGAAATAAAAGGAAACTCAATGTCGACTACAATTCATGATGGGGATTACCTTTTTGGAAAATATGTCGACAACTTTGATGATATCCTTGACGGCAGAATTTATGTTGTAATAAGTAAAAATGACGGTGTCGTAGTAAAAAGAGTTTTAAACAGAATCAGAGAAAGTGGCAAATTAATTCTAAAATCCGACAATAGAGACGGAAACTACCCCATGTATTCTATTTATGCCGAGGATATTCTAGAGATTTGGTACGCCAGCATGTATGCCTCTAAGCAGATGCCAGATCCTATTAACATCTATGAAAAACTTCATGCCCTAGAAAGTAAAGTTTATGAAATGGAAGAGGCTTTAAAGAAAAAACTGAATTAAAATTCTAAAAGTTGAGGTTCATTTTCAAATAAAAAAATCCCTCTTACTGTTTTGATGGTAAGAGGGATTTTCAACACTAACTCAAAATTATTTAAGAAATAGATCCCGTTCCTGTTCCGGTTTGGGCTGATGCAGATCCAGTTGTCGTAACTGTTGTGGTTACGGTTCCTGATTTGACGAATGCTTCAATAGCTGATGCTAATTTTTCAGCTGCTTTTTCTCTTGCCTTTTGTGCTTGATTATTATTATCGTTTCCGTTATTTACATCAACTGATATTTGCGAGCTTTTTACTAAGACATCTAAGATCGCTTCTTCTAATGCTGAAATTTTTAATCCCATTTTTAAATTTTTAATAAAGTTTTTAAATTCGATTTTATTAAAAGTAGGCCTGCTACATTTGGGCCAACTCCTTGTACGACGACAATTTTTGATATCTCTGTAATCAAACTTTCTAATTCTGTTAACAAATTTTTTCCACCTACATCTATTTTAAATTTGTCATCCATTTCAAAAGTTAAATCTCCTTTTTTAAACGAAGTCATAGCATCTGAAATTATAGCTTCAAATCCATTTTTTATGCTGATTTTTGACTCTTTATCTTTTAAATTGAAAATTGTATTGCCTTTGTTGAGATTTATTTCTGTATGTAATTCGTCAAACGTTATTCTTTGCTTTTCATTACTGTCTTTATCTAAAAATTGTATTTCAGCATTTGCATTTTCTCCGCAAGAAAGCGTAAACTTTAAACGCTCTTTAACATCTTCGCCATTAATAGTATTTATAACGGTTTGCTGTTGATTTCCATTAAAACTGTTTTTAGAAATTTCTTTTCCCTTTTCATTATAAAAAGAGGTGGTAATATTTGAATCCTCTTTACCACTAAACTCTAGTTGTGCAATTTTTTTGTATGTAGGTACTGAGGTTGATGAAGAATCATTGCCTTCTTTTTCTTTGAATACAATCTGGAATTTATCTACTTCTGTATCAATTTCCAGATAATGGTTTTCGTCATCCTTGAAACGAATAAAAATGCGTTCTACTTCCGAAAACTGAGAAATAAACGCTCTTGTTTCTACTCCATCAATAATAGAAGCCAACACCCAACTATCCTTTTTTGGAATGGTAATAATTCCTTGTTCTAAGTCCAGAATAGAAGCTTTCAAACGTACGTTTTTAATGATGGCACCATCGGCTCTCATAATGTTTACAGTATAAGCGTCTTCTGGATTATGGAGCGATTCAGTTTCTGTATTTATTTCAATGACTTTTGCCGCAAACGTTTCAACAAGTTGATTCTTGCTAGCGACATCTTTTATTAGATCTTTTATATTTCCCATTTTGTATTTTTAAACTGTTTCTACTCTTCGTCCTATGTAAATCTTTTGCCTGTAACCGTTTTCACCATAACTTCGCTCAACTTTTTCGACCTGAAAGGTGCCGTTTTTTTCTTTATCCTTAGCGTTTTCCAGAATTACTTTGTCTGTAGGCCTTACAAAGGGTTCTCCAAAAGTTAAAAAATAACCTTCAAATCCATTTGGTTTAGACTGCATGGCTCTCAAGGCACCATATTGATACAATACTGAAGTCGCTTCCGTTGTTGCTTTTTCGAAAGCTTCAATGTCTTTTGGTAAGTCTTCATTATCATTATGTAAAACATGAGTTTTTATTAATTGCCCATTCGGATCACCTAATTCGATATAAACTGGAGTGTTTGAATTCTTAAAGTATTTTTCTACTCGTACACGGGTATTCTTTGTAGATTCATTCACTACTGTTAATTGATCCTCTATAATATTGTAACGAAATTTAAAACGCACTTCACCCGAGAAGACATCAGAATCGGATCGAGTCATTTTACTCAATTGAGATTTTAAAAGACTTAGTCCTTGGTTAATTAACTTTTTTACAACAGCACCTGCTAGCGGGCTTTTTATAAAATTCCGATCTATAAAACTCGTTAGTTCTTTAGCTGTATGTTGTTGCGGATTATTGGTAATTGTAAGTACTGGCCCTGAAGCTTCGGTTTTAAAATAAGTATATATGCCTTTATCTTTCAACATTTCGAAAACCTGAGCCAAGCTTTGATCTCTGTTAATCATAACATTCCCAAATTCTTCGTCAAGCGCATTTACTTTAAAAGGTAATTTTAGTTCTTTTATCCTTTTTTCAAAGAATATTTTGGGATTAAAACTTTCAACATTTGTTGTTGGATTTGTTGACACTATATTGTACATATCATTCTTATCCTGAACATCATTATCTTTTACTGCTTTTACTTTCTTAAAAGCATACATCACGTCTTCACAAGATATTCTAACATTTACATCCGTTTGTACTCCTGTGACATACCCTCTGAAAGCTGGTTTGTAATCGTCATCATATCCTAAAAAGATTTCGATGAAACTTTCGAGTTTAAAAAAATCATGGATTGTTTTTTGCGCACCACTTGCATTTGCAAATAAACTCTGGTCAAATCCTTTGGTGTCAGTATATACTTTTTGAGGCATTACAATAGTAGCAGTATCTGTAAGCGTTTTATAAGAACTGCTTATCTCGACATTTTTTACATATGTAAATTCATAAAATTTAGGGGTTGGAATGAGTCTGATGGTTTCGTAAACTCTAATTTTAGCATTTAGTTTAAGCATTGTCTCTAATTATTAGCTCTACCGTTTCGTCTGATGTGGCACTGGCAGTAAATTTTTGAATATTTTTTGTTCCAGCAATAGATGGGATAGAGTAGGAGTCTATTACTAGTTCATAAATGCCAAATCGGTTTAAGATGGCATGAGTTACTCTTAATGAATAGGGAGCATTTAAGAATTGTTTCAGTAAGAAAAGTTTTTCTTTTGGGTACTCATCGCCCGTTTCATTGGCAATTAATCCCTCTATCGAAATACTAAAATCGCCATTTGATATATGCTCTTTGATTGTTGAATCTCGCCCTTCTATACTCTCTTTTTTTATGTTTTTTGAACGATTTAAATTAACCGTAACAGCATCTACTCGCAAACTTGGTAGATTAAGATCGCTTTTTACCAAAGGCTCAAATACTAAAGGAGCAAAAACCCTCAGGTTAAATTCCCCTCCTGTTTTATCTATAATAAAATCTTTCGATTCTGATTCGTTATAATTGATCCCAGCGTATTCGATGTCCTTGGTATCTAAAATTTCGTTTACATTAAAATTGAATTTCATATTTTTTTATTTTTAATTTGAAAATGTTTTAGCAAAGGCTGTTATGAATGTGTTTTCTAGTCTTGTCTCCTTGTGTTTTTGTAACCACAGCGCCTCTTCTAGTAATTTGTAAAACTCATCCATAGCTAATTGATAGGGATCTATCTTAAAAGCATATCTGATAAGCGCTGCCGATTTCTTAAATTCATCCTTCTGAGGTGTAAAATCAATGGCAAATTCACTATCTTTTTTTATCATGGATACAATAGAATTCCCTGCCGAAAGCATGAATTCATCATCATAGATCTCTTTATCCAACACACATTCTTGAAACAAAAACAATATCGCTTCATGCGGATTGTCTTTGTATTTATCTTGATAGTTTAAAAATGAAGTGAACGATGGTTTTCTGCAATAAGCGTTTGTTAAATGGTCCTCAGAAGTAAGTTTTAATACACTACCGTATTTTTCTTTTAGTTTTTCTATTGTTTCGTTTGGCATTTTTTTAGGCTTTACTTGTTTTGTGTTTTTACAATGATTAAAAATTAGGCTTTTGAAATTATCCCTTATAGTGCCATTTCACAGCATAAATTAATTGTCAATTTTTTGACAGACTTTAGCATTTCTGCACTCTGAGACTTTGCGAGTCTAGCTTCACGCAAAGCCACAAAGACGCAAAGTATATTTTCAATACCTTGAATATTGGTATGAGTTACGGATAGTTCAATTAAATTATGACTGTCCACTAAGCAGACGAACAATTCAACACAGAGGGAGAGATTTATACTCGTTTTTATATAAAAATTTGTTTTTTATACCATTTAAAATCTATGTTGTTCGGGTTCTATTCTCAAAACCGGAAGAAATGGCCGATGGTCAAATTTTAAATCGCACTATCTCTACTTTCTCTTTTTATGACTTCGGCCAAATCTTCATTTTTTTCGGATGTAGTTAAAGGCGTAATCATAAAACTCTCTATAAAAATGTTTCCTTCTAAAGGCTGTCCCAAAGGATTTTTAAAGTTGCTCATGTCTGGTGTTTTAGGTGTTTCGCCTAAGTCTCTTGGTGTAATATCCATGATTATTTACTATTTAGTTATTGATTAAGATTAGTATGGGAGACCTCTAAAATTGAGGTGATAATTCTCTAAAATCTTCTGAGAACGAATAGCACTATCATGTCTGTTTTTAAGTAGTAATAGTGGCTATTGGAGGGTGTAAAAATAATGCAGAAAACCATAAAAAAAGAAAAACAAGACGCCTGTTTTCAGTAGTTTCAGTAAAACAAAAACCTTTACAAAATCTTGTAGAACAACAAAATACACTAATAAAAAGTAATCATAAAAACTATTAACCATAAGGATTATGATCACTACTATTTTTCTAATTAAACAACATCTGTTTTTAAATAAAAATGCGCCAAAGCCTACAAGAGAACTAAATGCTCTGATAGCCTTTGACGCAATAGTATGAGTGATAAATCAGAATCTGTGTTGGCTTTGAAAAACTCTTAACGCGAACCTCAACTTATTTTATTTACATAAGTTGTCAATGTAATATTGAGGCTATTATTAGGTTTAACCAACATTGAAAGCAAGCTTAACCGATTCGCTGTTTAACAGCTGCTTTGTGCCTTCTATATTATTCTTTTATTTTTTTGAACTTTACCTTTATCAAGGATTTTCTTTAAGATTTGATGATACTTGTTCATTTTTAATTCGATTTTTGATTGATTATCTATGCATTTCTCACATCATAAATTAAAATAGCAAAGCCAGCATTAGAAGACTTATGTCCTCCAACGCTGTGGCTTTATGCTTAATTAAATTACCCTGAGAAAGTTTTTAATTGTTGGAGGACTTTTTTTATTTCACTTCCTCCTGTCAAGTTTTGACTTTATTTAGACTACAGATATAATGCTACTATTATACCTAGCTAAACCATCGTGAACGCTAAAAGAACTGTACATATTAAAATTAATATTAAAAAGGGATTCGTTATTTATAACTTTCCTCACTTTTGTAACAGAACCCAAAATTTGAATATCAGCGTCGTTTAAATCGATAAATTGTTCATAATCCCATTCTTCTGGAAAACTTACAGTACCTATTAAATAAATATTGTTTTTTACATCTTCCGCTAATAAAACTGTAGGTATTGTAAATGTTATTGTTGAAATTTTATTTACAGTACTAATAGCAAGATCACTTGTAATATACTCAGCAGGAGTAGGTGTCCTCTCTACTTGATAAACATTTGTAGGGGCATATGAATCATCATAAGTAACAAGCCTTACAAGTGTATCATTAGGTAAATCAAAACGCATTTCGCCCTTGAATTCAAAACCTGGAATCATATATTGACTCCAATACCCTGGATAACCATCAAATCCTTCATTATAGACTTCTAATTTAGTATTCTCGACTAACTCTTGATAACTTCTAAATGGGTTGAAATTACATAAGAGCCTACAGACTAACCAACCTTGAGAATTATAATATTTTTTAATAGATCTAATAAAACCTACCGAAGGCTGTAGCGCATTAGATATTGGTTTTTTTAAAACATTTCCTTCTAGAGTAATTACTAATTGTTGTACTTCACCAGTTGCTGCTGGCACATCCATAAGTTTTAATTTTTTTCCAATTACTTGTGACATAATTACATTAATTTGCGTTATTAATTTTTGTTTTAATTCTTATTAAACTTTCCCAATCTCCAAAAATATTGGATTGGAGGTCTGTTTCACGGTATAATCCATCGTTACTGTATGTTACAGTTCTTAAGTTGTTTAAATAAAAATCAGCCCAGAAATTAGGAGTTGCGGGTACACCACTTGGATGAAGCTGTATAAATAACCCTATCCCATTGCCACTATTTTGAGTATCCATTGTAAGCTGAAGTGTATCTGATTCTCCAAGGTAAAAAGCTAATTGAAAAAAGTTTGCGTTTAATACTGTAAACTCCGCAACTTTTTGTCCTGTATATCTATCTCGTACAACGTTAGTTGGACTAGGTAATAGTCCTTGATTGATTTGACCTAGATAGTTGTAATCTTTGTCTATATACTCAATTAGATTTATAGCTTGCCCGTTTTCATTTCTTTCAATATTATTGTAAAAAAGATTTAAAGCTGAAAACCCGCCGTTATTTACAGTGCTTACATCTTCAATTACCTGCTCTTCTGGTTGAACAAAAGAATTGATAAAAGGCACAGATTCAACAAACTCAGCTAATAAATCATAAATTACAATAGTGGAGCCGTAATCATACTTTCCTTGAATGTAAACTGAAATAGGGTTGTTTAGCTCCATTTCAACTGGGTAAATACCGTGCTCAAAAATAGTTCCATCAAGTGTGGTTATCTTTACTAGACATGACAATTCAGCTGATGCATAAAATCTAGAAATTACAGCTTCATTTAAGTTGACTGTTAATAATCCATTCACGAAAGAAATAACTTCTCCAATACGATTTATATAACTATTCAATTTAGTTGGATCACCACCATAATACGTTCCAGCATTCAAAAAATCGCCTTCAACAAAACCTATAACCGTGTCGTCAGGTTCTAAGAAATTATTGCCGGACTCATTACCCGGATTCTTAAAAACAAGCAACTGACCCGATTCATAAACTGTCTTGGGAGGCAGTTGATCCAATATTTCATCCAATCCTTCGACCTCTTTCACAGGCACTTTGTCGTTTTTGTGCCTGAACGAATCCCAAGTGTCCCAAAACTGAGTTTGACTGGGTTTTAGACCGGTTTTAAACCAGTCTTTTATAGTATTTAATGTTTGTAATGCCATATTTGTTTATTTTTTAAATTGTTAATTCTAATTAATGAAATACTTTATGTTTTGGACAATAATGAAATTAAATTGGATAATGATTGTTGAATAGAGCTTGATAATTATTTAATAATAATACAATTTCTCCCTCCCTATCTTTTTTTTTTAAGTTAAAACAACAAGATAGTATAGTATTTATATTTGATTTAGGTTCCTTTTTGGTATTCAAAAAAACAGACTTGGATACTATGTGAAAATTAAAAAATTGTAGGACTATTCAATTTCATGCCCCTCTATAAAGTTTTAACTATTTGAAAAGTTAATCCGATTATTTTTACCTTAAGTTAGGGAACTCAGGCATAAAACCATCAAAGCATATAATAAATTGTAAAGCAACAAATGTTGGTACTGTTGGGATAGGTTCATTCCCTGTACCCCAAGGAGTCAGCTGCAAACCTGTTGGGTCAAAACTCAAAGTATTGTTTACTGTAGAATTAATCCCTACTAAATTTTGATTCGGTGCGGCATTTGTATACAAATTAGGATCACTATTACCATTGGTATCAATCGTTTTTCCTAAAACATTATTGATTGCAGAAGGTATTGGAGTAATAGCATTACTAGTACTAGCTTTTAATGTTGTGTTTACAGAAATGCTTCCTGTTAAATTAGATCCTGATCCTTTTATTATGGTGTGAGTGTGAGGAGGCATATTTTCATTAGATAATACGATGCTATTTGAACCACCTGTTTGACCTAATACATAATTTCCTAAAGCTTGTGTACTCATGTTATTTGTAGCTTGAGTAGGAAACGCACCTCTCAAGTCAGGTATATTAAAAGTGTTTATACCATCACCTCCATAAGTTGTTCCAATAACAGAAAACAATTTATAATGAGATTCAATCAAAAGAGATTGACCTTCACAAGTATAATATCCTTTTGGTGCCGTTGCTCCTGCAAACAATTTAATAACTCCTATCATTTCAATATTTTTTTCAATTTTTTTTTTACATACCAAACCCTTAGTCGTTATTACTAATTGTTGTACCTGCTCTTGCTCTGTAGCAGTTGGGACGTTCATCAGTCTTAATTTTTTTTCAATTACTTGTGACATAATTACATTAATTTACGTTATTAATTTTTGTTTTAATTCTTACTAAACTTTCCCAATCTCCAAAAATATTGGATTGAAGATCTGTTTCACGGTATAATTTTTCGTTACTGTATGTTACAGTTCTTAAGTTGTTTAAATAAAGATCAGCCCAGAAATCAGGAGTTGCGGATACACCACTTGGATAAAGCTGTATAAATAACCCTATCCCATTGCCACTATTTTGAGTATCCATTGTAATCTGAAATAAATCTGATTCTCTAAGGTCAAAAGCTAATTGAAAAAAGTTTGCGTTTAATACTGTAAACTCCGCAACTTTTTGTCCGGTATATCTATCTCGTACAACGTTAGTTGGACTAGGTAATACTCCTTGATTGATTTGACCTAGATAGTTGTAATCTTGGTCTATATACTCAATTTGATTTATAGCTTGCCCGTTTTCATTTTTTTTAATATTATTGTAAAAAAGATTTAAAGCTGAAAACCCGCCGTTATTTACAATGCTTACATCTTCAATTACCTGCTCTTCTGGCTCAATAAAAGAATATACAAAAGGTGAAGATTCAACAAACTCATCTAATAAATCATAAATTACAATCGTGGAGCCGTAATCATACTTTCCTTGAATGTAAACTGAAATAGGGTTGTTTAGCTCCATTTCAAGGGGGGTAATACCGTGCTCAAAAACATTACCCTCAAGTGTAGTTATTCTTACAATACATGACAATTCAGCTGATTCATAAAATCTAGAAATAACAGCTTCATTTAAGTTGACTGTTAATAATCCATTCACGAAAGAAATAACTTCTCCAATACGATTTATATAACTATTCAATTTAGTTGGATCACCACCATAATACGTTCCAGCATTCAAAAAATCGCCTTCAACAAAACCTATAACCGTGTCGTCAGGTTCTAAGAAATTATTGCCGGACTCATTACCCGGATTCTTAAAAACAAGTAACTGACCCGATTCATAAACTGTCTTGGGAGGCAGTTGATCCAATATTTCATCCAATCCTTCGACCTCTGTCACAGGCACTTTGTCGTTTTTGTGCCTGAACGAATCCCAAGTGTCCCAAAATTGAGTTTGACTGGGTTTTAGACCGGTTTTAAACCATTCTTTTATATTATTTAATGTTTGTAATGCCATATTTGTTTGTTTTTTAAATTGTTTTTCATTTTTGTAAGTACTCTTTTCTGTGGGCGTACCCATTAGAATCTCCATAGCGTTCTGTTTGGCGACCTTAATTAATGGCATCACTAACAGCGTCTAAATCATCTAGGTCAGCATATTTGTTTAAGTCGTTTTCGTTCCAAAATAAAATGGCGCAAATCATTGCGTTTGCCTCAACAAGAATTAAATCAGGATTAGAAACGAAATCAATCCCTGTTTTGACTTTTAAAAACTCGTAACCGTTACGGAATATGTTTTGCAAAAAGCCACCACCACGAAATTTAAAACCGTCTCCAGATGCTTGGTCGCCATTGCCTCCACGATTAGCATATACATAGTTTGCGCAATGCTGGGGGTTGTGTAAAAAAGAACGAACAAACGAGTCTGTTATATTCTTAAATGGTGTTTTGAAAGTACTTCTAAGCCTGTCCACAGATGTAAAAAATAAATTTTCTCGCCTTGCAACTAAACCGCTCTCGTGTTCTAATTGCGCCATAAAATGTGCAGTTCTTAGAGGCGTGTTAATTTTATTCTTATCTAAAAGCGATTTATATTTTAAATGAAGATTCATGGCTTTTTGTTTTTAACCATCAATATCCATCGATGAATAGTGAAGCCGACGGTAATCAAGAACGCCGTAACTTTCATCCATTTTTCGGCTTCTGAAAACTGAACAGTTAAGCAAAAAATGCCCATAGACGACACTTGTGAATCGATAAGACATTGAAGGTTCTTTTTGTTGTTTTACAATTGTTTTGAAAGTTTTTTGGCGTTGTATTTACTGGTAAAGAAATACCCGTAAATAAGGGCTCCAAGTCCTTCGACAAATTTTATTTGCAGCGCCGAAAGCCCGAAACCGTTTAGGATGTCAAATGTGTGCTCCAATGTAAAAGCCACAATCATCCCTATTAAAATCCAGTATTTTTTGATGAAGTTTTTCATTGATTATAATTTTAAAATTATTTGTAAACTCTTATTTCAATGCAGGTGTTAAACATCAGATTATCAGAAAATGAAGTAGTTTGAGCACCTGAGACAGTGGCTGTTCCTAAAAAAATTGATGAATCACCAAAAATATCTAATCTAGTAAGTGTATTTATATTTTGTCTTCCAACAACGGCAAAAAACTTTGATAACTGAAAAGAAGCATTACTGAAGCTGCCCCTATATTGCCCGCTGGACAGCCTTGTCCATGTTACTGTGTCTCCAAAGGTATTTTCCAAGACTGTAGCTACTGGCGCGTTAGTACCATTTTGCGACAATATAGCTGTATAAACCCAATAGGGACTTGAATTTATGGTAATATTTCCGTTTGCATCTGCGTAATTTCCATTAACAGAAACCGCAAAAGTTTTGTCAATTGCAGCGTTGTTTGGGTATTTGGTATAACTTCTATTTCCAAATGAATCTGTAAAAGCTATTCCCTCTGAAAATAATTCCGCTTTAGTTGGGGTACTAGTCAAATTAGTCCTTTCAATTATTATCCCGTCGCGATATGCAAGTACTGAAGCGTATGGATTTTCAAATTTCAATCCACCACTAAAAGTATGTATAAAATTGTCCCATGGTTGATTTAAAATTTCCTGAAAGCTTTTATCGGTTCCTGAGCCACCTCCAAAAGCACTCCTAGGCACAAATTTCATAATTTTATCGGCGCCAAGAACCAACACGCTATCGGCAGCGGTTCCTTTACCAACCGAGGTTAATTTTAAGGGTTTCGCAATAAGTTGAGGAGCCTGCGCATTCGCCATTATCCCAATGGCTAAAATGCATACTATAAGTAGTTTTTTCATTTTTTTATAAAATATTTTCAGGAAATAACACCGCAATAAATAAGGGCAAATTGTATATTTCTCTAGTTGTATTGTCCGTAATTTGAACATACAAAACAAGGCAGTAATCAGATTTTCTAAAGTCGGTATAAAAAGAAAAAGTGGTCTGTTTTCCATTATAATTCATAAACACATCCTTGTCAATATCAATATTCAAGAACACATCATTTTCTTGTTTTATCAAGTCTATCGTGAAGTCATTCAAATCTGGAAAATTCTCAAATAAAGAGGGATCATAAGTTAGTGCTACTAGTTCCTCTTCTGTATTAGGATCCAACAAAATCACTCTTTGTGCATCTTCAACGGTACCCAAATGGCTTTCATATATTATTTTTTGCGCTACATCTCGATAAACGTATGAACTCACTAGCACCTCATTGTTAGCCATAATCAAACTTCGCTGGGTATTTTTGTAATAAAAAGCAAAAGCGGTGGGCAAAACCTCTGGTTGTATGTAACTAGTCAATAGCATTGGATCACCACCATAATAGGTTCTTGCATTCAAAAACGCTCCCCCTACATACCCAATTACGGTATCATTAGGTTCAAGTATAGTAGTATCTAATCCGTTATCAGGGTGTTTTAACAGAAATAACTGTCCCGATTTATAAATTGCCTTCGGAGACAATTGACACGATACTTCATACATCCCCTCAACCATAGCGACGGCTACTTTTTCGTCTTTGTCCCTGAACGAATCCCAAGTGCCCCAAAACTGATTTTGTGTAGATTTAAAACTGATCTCAAACCAGTTCTTTACAGTACTTAATTTTTGTAATGCCATATTTTGTTTGCTTTAAGTTACAGACCCCATATCCACTCAATTCTTTGATTCTTGAAACAATGATGAATTTGAATAAATGTTATAATGACACTATTAGAACAAAACTGGTACCAAATAGTAACATAAAAACCTACAAAACTTCCTTACTGTTTAAAAAAATAATATTTTTTTAACCCTATTTAACTTCTAAAAAATAAATGTAGAATGTTAAAAATAAAACAGAGAAACATAATGAATACAAAACAAACACTTGTGTATACAGTAGTTTCAACAGAAATTAGTTTACTAAAAATCAAACCATTATTGCAATAATTCAAAGCCCATAGATATAATCGCTGCTTTTACTATTTAAACACTGTTTAACAAATATTTAAACCTTAGTACTTCTCATTTTGGCAAATTAAATTACAAAACGACCATGACCCAAACCCAGAACCTACATTAGACTTGCCTATCTTTACGAATAACCTACATCGCATGACAAAATGAACTTAATGAATTAAAAATAAGACCACAGAGATACCTTTCCCATACTTAACCCTCAAAATCCATCGATAAATAGTGCCACAAAAAAATCCTTACAAGACACTTGTGAATCGATAAGACATTGAAGGTTCATTGGGTTGTTTTAAAGGTTATTTTGAAAGTTTTTTGGCGTTGTATTTACTGGTAAAGAAATACCCGTAAATAAGCGCTCCAAGTCCTTCGACAAATTTTATTTGCAGCGCCGAAAGCCCGAAACCGTTTAGGATGTCAAATGTGTGCTCCAATGTAAAAGCCACAATCATCCCAATTAAAATCCAGTATTTTTTGATGAAGTTTTTCATGTTTTAAATATTATTGAATACTAGTTATTATACCATTTGTTACGGTGACTGTCTTGCCATCATTGGTGGTAAAAGTTGTCGTAATTGGGCTGACTTCTATATTACCATTAACATCCGCATAATTTCCATTTAATGAAATTGGGATTGTTTTACTCTGAAATCCTGAAGCAGGTTTGGGAAACAATAGTTCAATAGCTCTGTCATTATTATTCGGCCATTCAGCATCGCCTGATTGTTGAAAATATATTTTATCTTCTGATAAAGTTGACTGCGCCCATCGCCCCTCATTGCGAGGGCTACTATACTTATAGTATTGAAAACCTCTATCTGGATAAATAAAACAGTAGGCCGTAAATGGATTATCTGAATAACTCGCCCCATTTGTAGAATAGCTTGAACCAGCATTAATCACATATGGATTATTTATATCTCCTGATCCACTTATAGTTACATTATAACCAGCTGCAATATGAACTGATGAATCACCTCCAAAACTACTCCTTGGCACAAATTTTACAATTCCATCGGTTCCACGAACAAGAAAATTGTCTGTCTCAGAGCCTGAAGGCACGTTATTTAATTGTAGCTTTTTTGTAATAACTTGGTTTGTCTGTGCATTCGTCATCATCCCAATGACTAACAAGCATATTATAATTATTTTTTTCATATTGATTATTTTCTTTTTAATGTTTTATCTTGTTTTCGCTAATTCTGGCACTATATATTCTTCTGAATCGTTCAAACCGCCAATAGTATCTGTTAATTTAATAATGGTACCTGGAGTTAATTCAAGCCAGGTTACCCATGCTTGAGGGTAGGTTCCACTAGGCCATGCACTCGAAAAATCGAGTTCGCCTGGTTTTTTATACATAATATAAACTCCGTTATAGGAGCCACAGCTGTATGCCCTTTGCAATACTTCATCATTAAGTTCATAAGTAATTATGTCACCATTGTATTGATCGTATGAATTGAAGGCTATAATTCGCCCTACTTGATTATTGGATTGAGTATAACTACTCAACAACATCGGGTCGCCACCATAATAAGTTCCTGAATTCAAAAATTCTCCTTCTACATGTCCTATTACGGTATCGTTGGGCTCAAGTATAGTCGAATCTAATACGTTATCGGGGTTTTTAAAAATAAGCAACTGACCCGTTTTATAAATTGTCTTGGGAGGCAGTTGATCCAATAATTGATCGATCCCGTCTACTTCTCCCACAGGTACTTTTTCGTTTTTGTGTCTGAACGAATCCCAAGTATCCCAAAACTGAGTTTGAGTGGGTTTTTGACCGGTTGTAAACCAGTTCTTAATGGTAGTTAATGTTTGTAATGCCATATTTTGTTTGTTTTTAAATTATAGTAATAAGGTTTAGATTGTGATTTCATTCCACACTTTGTTTTTTCAAACAAAGGTGAATTTGCTTTAGATTCCATAATGATTGTTATAGAGCGGAGCTTGATTTTCTAAAAGCCTGTTTAAATAATGGCTTCATAAAAACGAAAGCTACTCTTGTCAGGTTTTTTTAGCTTTTCTCTGATGCCTATCGATAATAAAAAATGCATAGGGGCTATTGTTTTTAAGGTGATTACTATATAATGTAGTATGTAATTTTAGAAAAAATGCAGGAGAAACAACAAATTAAGAGTGCCCGCCAATTCCGTTTTTGAGGGTGTAAAAGTAGCACAGGAGCATACAAAAAGAACAAAAAAAGGCCCTGTGAATTCAGTAGTTTCAGCAAAAACAAAACCTACTGAAACTACTGAATACAAGCGGTTTGAAATACAAAAAAAGACAAACTTTGACATTACTTTTACACCCAGAAAAACACCTAGCGATGAGTAAAAATGTAATTCATAATTTCAATCTTTCAATACAAAATAGTGCTGATATAAAAAGCGCTGAACATTTAACCAATGTCTTCATAAAAGAGTTGGCCAAAGTCTCTAAAGAAATGAGCCAACAAAAAGATATTGTACAAATATGGCAGGAACTACAACTGCACAATACTATTACAAACGATCTTAATTCCCCAACCGAAGGAGGCGCCATCGATAACACTGCTGCAACAATCGAAAAAACAGCACTATCCACAGGCACTACTCCTTCGGCTAATGGGGATCCTATCAAAAATAATACTACTAGCTCAACAGTAGCTGTTGGCCAAGTAAAAAATGCAACTTCAAGTCTTCCAGACGGAGGAGGCGTTACTGATACCACTGATAAAACGGCAATGCGTTCTCTCACATCAGTCAACACTACTCCTCCGATTTCGGAAGTCGAAAACGACACGACAAACAAAGGGATCACTAGTATCGCTCCGCAACCTTATGCTAATGTAGGCACTCAAGAAAGTGTTCGTTTGCCGCAACACTTAAAAGAAAACAATGTAGCACCTACTATCGATGAGGTGAAAAAAGGGGTGCAAAACCAGTTAAATAACGCCATAAAAAATAACGATACAGAAGCCATAAAGTATTGGTCCGATGTATTAGATAAATTAGAAAAAGGCGCTTCTATTGCTGATTACAAAAATGATCCACGCTTTAATTTAATGTACAACGAATTGAAACCCCTTGGAGGTGAAACAGCAACCTTTTATTGGGACAACATTCGATTAAAAATGATTGCTGCCATAGAATCCAAAATTTTGAATGACCAAATTAGTCTTGGGTCTAAAAATTACTGGAACACTATTTTAAAAGAATTAAAAAATGAACAAGTCAATATTGCCAACCTTTTTGAGCAATACGACGAATTATTTTTATTACTAAGAGAAGTAGAAGCCTTAACCGAATTGCCTAACAGCATAACATTTTTTACCAAAACTAAAGTATATCCAAATTTGAGTCCAGATAAAATGTATGCCAATTTAGGTGCTCAAAATGTTTATGCTTTCTTAAAGGAATTAAGTGCGAAAGATGATATAGGTGCTGGTGTCAACAAAGGTGCGGTATTTATTAAAAACACATCGGCTAAAACCTTTATACTAGGCGAAAATTTAGAATTTGGCTTAAACGAAATGTTAGTAAATCAAAAAAAGTTTGCCAAAGAGAACATCAATTGGGTGGTTTACTTGAACAACAAAATAGAAAAAACTTTTGTAAACGAAGGCCCTAATTTTAGTTATAATTTTGAAAAATTAGGGAACTATATCATTGAAGCTTATGGAGAAAAAGCAGACGCTATTAAAGATAAAAAACATTCTGCTTATGTTGACATCAACATCATAAAACCAGAAATTGAAATTATTGCCCCTACAAATTTTAGTGCTGGCTATGCCCGACCATTTACAGAGGCAAAACAATTTGCAGTAAAATTAAAAGCAAATAAAGCTGCTAAACCAAAAAATCCTTTACAATTATTTTATCAAATTGAATATAAAGCAAAAGATAAATTTGTTTCTATTTCGGAAGTTAAACCATTGTCTGAAAATGGTTTATTTAATATATCGTTACCAAAATTAGGCACTTATACTGTTATTGTTACAAGTAACGGTCAGTATCCGATTAATGGAAAAGTTGATTTTAAAGTAAAAGAAAATTATGTTAAAAAAATAAGTATCACTAAAAACTTTAGGAAAGATAACATTTATTTAAAGTTAGAAAAATTACAACAAGTAGAATGTAAGGTCACTGAATTTTTATTTAATCCAGCCACTACAGAAGAAATGAATAACGTAAAATGGGTGTTGTATAATGAAAAAGAACTTCAGGCATTTAACAAAGAGAACCCCACGCCAAAACAACCTTTTGCAAAAGGAACAAAAGCCACATTTAATTTGCCTTTAACAGAAGGCAAATATTGGGTTGAAGCCTACAGCAACACCCGAGAAGGCAAAAAATCAACTTCATCACAAGAAATACAAGTGGTACATCCAACAGTCACTGAAGCCAATTGGACAGATGCCACCGGCACGCCTAAAACCACATCTGGTTTTATAGGCGAAATCAACTATGTTAAAGCTACTGTTCCTAATTTTTGCAACGAAGAGGTTAGAATATATTTTCATGTAAAAGCACACAAAGACAATGCTTACTACAAAAACAGATATTTTATAACTACTAAAACCGATAGTGAAGGAAAAATAAATACAGCAGTTAGTTTTTCAAAAGAAATGAAAGCTAAGTTAGGAATTTCAAATTGGAATGTTAACCTGAAATTTGCACTTGTAGGCGTAGTCGATAATCAATTATATGCTTTTAAAGGAATTAGCTATCCCGTATCAAATTCAGAGTTAAAAGTAACTACCAAAAAAGAAATTTTAGACTTGTATTTTGAATATGAGGGCAAACGATTGGTGCCAACAGATAGAGTACCTTACAATAGTAAAACACCTACTAAAATAAAAATGGTAGCTCATACTAGAAATATGATAGGCGAAAAACTTAAATTCACTGCCCATGCCCTAGAAGATGATTCTATACTTGAAAATTTGAGCGAATCCACAATTAAAGCAAATGGTTTTGCTGAATTAAGCTTTCAAAAAAAGGCACCAGCCCACTTGAAAAAAGACGACACCGAAATCTATTATGCAGGTGTAGAGGGCTTTTCTACTAAACATTTTAAGGATAAAACGCTGGTATTTAAGGTAGGTGCGAAGTGGGATACTTATCTTATTGATGCAAATGATCCGCAATTAGTTTGGGGAGATAAAGTGAGTAAAGATTTTAGGTTGAAATTATTAAAAATTTGTGCCGAATTATGGGGAGAATCTAGAAAATATGAAATGGCAGACGCTATGATGATAAGTATGTCTGTAGAAACTGGTGAAACATTCAGTAGCTCAGTAATAATCAATAACAATCAACCTTATTCCAAAGAAGCACATAAAAAAAATCCAAATTTAGTAAAAGGTAAACCTGTTGGATTGGTTCAGTTTACAACAGCTCCTATTAAATCATTAATTTTACAAGAAAGGGGATTAACAGAAAACAAAGATAGATTAGATGCAATTACTACAGATGAAATAAATAAGTATAAACAAAAATTAGCATTATTATTTCCTGTAGAACAGTTAGATTATGTAAAAAAATACTTTATGTTATATAATAATTATAAAAAAGTACAACGCCCAGAAGATATTTATATGGTAATTTTTGCACCAAGTGCTACTGGTAAAGGCGACAAAGTTGATATTTACAAAAAATATTTAGATGGAAAAATAAATCCAAGTTATCGTGATAACTCAGGGATGGACATAAAAAATGACGGTTTCAATAAAGGAAATAATGATGGGATAATTCAATCGGGCGAATTATTAGCAAGATATAGAGAAATGAAAAGTAAAGGTATTCGTTATGCTTTAAGTTATAATGAAACTCGAAAATTAAATCAAGTATTAGCTGAAAAAATTATTAAAGAAAAAAGAATTACTTTTTCTACTTCACATGAGTCAGGAGTTATAGATAAAGCTATGGCTGAAGATAATATTATAGATACGAGTATTGGAAAAAAAGGAAATAGAAGTAAATATGGAAAAGCTCCTGGAGGTCAAATAGATATTCTATGTGAAATGTTATATATCATGTATATGATGAGTAAAGATTATAAATTTAATGTATCTGAAATTGCTGGAGCATCCCACTCATTTGGCAGTGCGCACTATTTAGGTAAAGCATTTGATGTTAATGAAATTAATGGGAAAGATGTTGGTCAAGGAAACAAATGTTTTCTTACTAAAGATTTTTGTATTACATTTGAAGAAGTTGTTTTAGGATTAGGTGCAAGAAGTGTTTTAAGACCTTATCGAAATAAAGACCATGATAACCATTTTCATATAAGTATTTAACAATGAGTAGACACAAATTAATTTATTTAATAATGTTATTTTTAATATTATTTCTTTCTTGTAATTATAACAATAAAAAAAATAAAGAAATATCGAAAAATGATGAATCAATTAAAACAATTATAAATAATGTTTCCGATACCATAAAATATAAGTTTCGAGATAATAAATTGATTGAAATCTATCTTACGCAAATTGAATCTGAAAAAATTTATAGAAAAAAATATTTTTTAAATAATAATTTATTAGAAAAAATAGAATATAATATTGGGGATTTTGGATTGGGAGTTATGAAAAATGAATCAGATAATGAAAAATTCATAACATTAAGTTTTTTAAATGATTTAGATAGCAATAAAGATTATTACATAAAAGAAAATATGAATCTTGATATTTTTTTTAGCAAAATTAATAACAAACAATTTGTCGATTTTTTTAAAAATTTTAATATTCAATCTCAAAACGAACAATATTTAATTATAAAGCAATCAAAACCAATAAAACTGTACGACACCAAAACTTTTAAAATTATAAAAGAGAAAAATGAAATAGTTTTTAATTATTTAAGAGATGTTAAAATATTAAAAGATAAATATTTCAGTAAAATATCATTGTACACAATTCATGATGAGGTCTTAAAAAATGAAGAATATTATATAAGTTTAAAAGAAATTAATTCTTATGTTGAATTAGCAGATTAATTATAACCTATTAATAATGTTTAAAGCTACTCTCACCAGTAGCTTTTTTTATATCTCTACTATTTTTCATTTATCAAAATTACTTGCTAAAAAAACAACTTAGAAGCAAGCTTAAAAGAATTTTCAAAACAAAGCAATCTACTAAACGTTATAAAGAACATGCCCAAATAATAGACAACACCCGAGAAGGCAAAAAATCAACTTCATCGCAACAAATACAAGTGGTACATCCAACAGTCACTGAAGCCAATTGGACAGATGCCAGCGGCACGCCTAAAATCACATCTGGTTTTATAGGTGAAATCAACTATGTTAAAGCTACTGTTCCTAATTTTTGCAACGAAGAGGTTAGAATATATTTTCATGTAAAAGCACACAAAGACAGTACTTACTACAAAAACAGATATTTTATAACTACTAAAACCGATAGCGAAGGAAAAATAAATACTGCAGTTAGTTTTTCAAAAGAAATGAAAGCTAAGTTAGGAATTTCAAATTGGAATGTTAACCTGAAATTTGCACTTATAGGCATAGTCGATAATCAATTATATGCTTTTAAAGGAATTAGCTATCCCGTATCAAATTCAGAGTTAAAAGTAACCACCAAAAAAGAAATTTTAGACTTGTATTTTGAATATGAGGGCAAGCGATTGGTGCCAACAGATAGAGTACCTTACAATAGTAAAACACCAACTAAAATAAAAATGGTAGCTCATACCAGAAATATGATAGGCGAAAAAATTAAATTCACTGCACATGCCTTAAAAGACGATTCTATACTTGAAAATTTGAGCGAATCCACAATTAAAGCAAATGGTATTGCTGAATTAAGCTTTCAAAAAAAGGCACCAGCCCACTTGAAAAAAGACGACACCGAAACCTATTATGCAGGCGTAGAGGGCTTTTCTACTAAACATTTTAAGGATAAAACACTGGTGTTTAAGGTTGGAGCGAAGTGGGATAGTGGAGATGTTTTTGATAAAAATGATTCACAGCTGATTTGGGGTGCTAAAGTGAGTAAGGAGTTTAGGTTGAAAGTTGTAAAAATATGTAAGAATATTGAAAAAGAAAAAGAAATCTCTTTTTCTCCGAATACTTTAATGAACATTATGGCTTTCGAAACAGCAAATACTTTTTCTCCATCTGCTGGAACTTTTAAAGCAGATCCTAGAGATTCTAGAAAAGGGGGGTTTGTAGGCTTAATTCAGTTTGGAAAAGAAGCTGCTGAAGGTCTTAATATTAAAAGGACTGAGCTTATGAAAATGACCGCAGAAAAGCAATTAGATTATGTAGAAAAATGGTTTTTACTCAAATCTAAAAGTCAATTAAAATCTGCTACAGATATATATTTATCAGTAAATTACCCTAAAGCAGCTGGTAAAGGTCATATTGATAAAGAACCTGTTTATGGCGATCCAAATGCGGCTTATCGTGCCAATAAGCCATTTTTAAGAGAAGCTGATGAGATAAACGAAAAAGGCAAAAAAATAGGTAAAGTTGGTGGTAAAACATATGTTTGGGAGGTCAGAGAAGCATTGGAAGAAAATTATCATAAAGGTGAATATACAAGGAATATTTGGTGTAATCCGTTAAAGAAAATGGAATTAAGGGGATGGTATCGTTCAGGTTGGCTTCCAAATGAAAGTGAATATTTATTAAAAACTAATGTTAGAGATAGTGGAATGCATCAAGGTTTAGATTTATATGCTCCTATTGGGACACCAGTATATGCCTGTGTAGATGGCGAAATTGCAAAGGTCGAATATTCAAAAACATACGGAAATAATATTAGGATAAAAGGATTTTATAATCAAAAAATGTATTACTTTTTTTATGCACATTTAAATAAAATAGCCGTTAAAGAAGGAATAAAGATTAAAGCAGGAGATTTAATTGGATATACAGGGCAAACAGGTAATGCAGAAGGACAACCAAAAAAGTTCAATCATTTACACCTTGAAGTAAGAAACACTATTAATAATACTGGAGGAAGATTAAATCCGCTTAAAGAAATAAATGATTTGAAGAGAAATATTGTTTTAAATCCTAAGAAGGAAGATCAAACTGGAGAATAATTTTTATTTTTGTTAAAAGATAAAAAATGAGACATATAATTTTAACCCTTCTACTTACTTTGATTTCTTGTGGAGAAAATGAAAAGAAAACGAATAAAAATGAAACAACAGGGAATCAAAAAAGTATAATAAAAGTACAGAATTTTCAAATTGGTCAAGTTTACGAAAATTCAATTTTTGAGTTTTTAAATAAACCTAATGTGACTTACAGTATTGGTAAATACAAACCTTATCCAGAAGAAGAAATCTTGATAGATTCTACTTTAACGGAAAATGAATCACATCAAATAATTATGTCTGTAGAATCAGGAATTGGAAAAAATGATGAATATATAAATTTAAAAGATTATAATTTAGTCGTAGTAAATGACAATGACACTATAAAGCACTTACTTTTAAAGTATTATACAAAGGAAAAATCTAAATTAGTTGATATTTTTATATTGGGGAAGCATAGAGAAAATAGCAATTTTATAGGAGATTTGGAAGGAAATAAATTTTTATGTAATAGTTGTTATGATAAAGGAACTAATGAATATTTTGGTATAGTTATAGACAAACTAGATAAGAATAGAAAATATGAAAAAGTGATAAAAGTCTGGAAATTAGATTTAATTAATGAAAAATTTGAGGAAATCGATCTTAAAAAAGAAAAAATTGAATGTTTACCAGAGGATTAAAATTTTGCATGAACATGCTTACTGAGTTTAATTTGAGTGAAACAAATGGCAAAACACAAGTTTTAAAAACAATTTTTCCTGATTAAAAAAAAATTAAAGCTACTTTCGAGTAGCTTTTTTTACATAAAAAATAAATGCGAAAAATTATAATTTTAACCATTTTAGGAATTTTAATTATTTCCTGTGGAAAAAGTAATAAAAAGAATAATAAACTAATTACTCAAAAAGACAGTTTGACAAGGATTATTGCTAATTCGAAAATTAAAGAGGGATTGCTCATGATGGATTTATTGGTTATTTTAGACAAAAATTTTAAAAATTATGTATCAAGCCCTAAAAAAAGTATTATTTATATCTCTTCTAATTGTAGCGTATTCTTGCAAAAATAAACAAGAGAAAAATATTGATGATAAGTTAATAATTGAATATAATTTTGATAAATTCATAAAATTTAAAAACCATGATTATATATATAAAACTAACAAAAATGGCGGTTTTTTTACAACATCTTATGATTATGGAATTACATATGACCCAAAAGGCGGTAATGATTTTGGAAATTTAGTAACTTATTTAATCCCTAAAGACTTTTTGTTTTTTAAAAATAATTTAGATTTTAAAGAATTCAATGATACATATCATCATAATTGGGAAAAAATTATTAACAAAATGAGTGTCAAAGAAATAAAAGAATATTTTGATATCTATGTTTTTTTTATTGATAAGAAGTATTTAATTCCTACTCCTAATGCTGATAGTCCTAATAAAGAAAAAGATAAACACGACATTGATTTGTATCAATACAAAGACAACAAATGGCTAAAATTAGACACATACTCTGGGTTAAAAGAAGAAAATTCAAATCAATATGAATGGAAAGATAATTATATCCAAAAAGTATGTAAAAAAAAGCAAGAACAATTTTTCAATTCTATTTCAAAATTAAAAATTGATGATTTTTGGTACAGAAGCTATTATAAACTGTTCGATTACTTAGAATACAATTGTGATTATGAAATAATTATTGATAAAAATGAATGTTCACTGATTGATCGAAGTTTAAATGATATACTAGTTCCTTATCAATCAAAAGACACTTTGTTTTTATTTCACAAAAAAAGTTTAGGAATGGGTGCTTATAATGGTGAAGTAAATTTGCCTGATATCGTAATCACAAAAGTTGATAATCTATATTATATCCAAAAGCAATCTTTTTTAAAAAATAGAGAGTACATAAAAGAAAAAGTATATGACTATGGTTATTTAGAAGATAAATAGAAAACAAAAAAAGCTACTCTCACCAGTAGCTTTTTTTTATATCTCTACTATTTTTTCAGCTATCAAAATTACTTGCTAAAAAACAACTTAGAAGAAAGCTTAAAAGAATTTTCAAAACAAAGCAAGCTACTAAACGTTATAAAGAACCTGCCCAAATAATAGGAAAATATTCGAGAACAAAAAAATCAACTTCATCACAAGAAATACAAGTGGTACATCCAACAGTCACTGAAGCCAATTGGACAGATGCCAGCGGCACGCCTAAAACTACATCTGGTTTTATAGGCGAAATCAACTATGTTATAGCTACTGTTCCTAATTTTTGCAACGAAGAGGTTAGAATATACTTTCATGTAAAAGCACACAAAGACAGTGCTTACTACAAAAACAGATATTTTATAACTACTAAAACCGATAGTGAAGGAAAAATAAATACAGCAGTTAGTTTTTCAAAAGAAATGAAAGCTAAGTTAGGAATTTCAAATTGGAATGTTAACCTGAAATTTGCACTTGGTAAAAAGTCATCTGTTACAAAAATTGAAGAGAATTTAAAATCTAATAAACTTGTAATAAACCAAAAGAAAATTCTACTAGATGCAGCTCAAGAAAAAATGTTTTCTGTTGAAGAGAAATGGATTAAAAATGAGATATCTAAAGACACATATGATAGATGGTATAACACTTATAATACCGAAGTCAAATCTTGCAAAGATTCTATCACTCGTCTAAGCCATGTGGATAAACATGTATTTACAATTTTAAAAAAAAAACTTGGATTTACTTGTTGATTTAAAATCATTATATAATCGAGCTACTATTACCCAAAAGAGAGAATTTGTAAAAATGGTGTTCGACAGCAACTTATACTATCAGGATGGTATCTATCGAACACCTACAACGATTGATTTGTTGTCTCGTAATAACCTGTTAATGAAGGAAAAAGGTTTGCTTTTGTACAATGAAAAAAGGGATGATTTTTCAATCATCCCATCCAGTGGAGTCGCCGGGAATCGAACCCGGGTCCAAACAAGCAATTCATACACTTTCTACGCGCTTATTTCCTGATTGAATTTTAGACGCAGTGCTAGGCCAGAAACAGCCACACTTTGCTTAGCTACTTTAGTTTCGAAAATTGCCCGTAGCTTACAAAATTCTAGGTTTTAATTTACGATTCCCCTGTTTCGAACGCTAAAAACCAGAGCTTTCGAGGAGAATCCTGCTTTCCTACCTGGTAGGACGAGGCTAATCTTACTATAATTCGGATTATGCAGCAAGAGCGTAGTTTCCTTCGCCGTGTAAATGTTTTGAAACCTTTTATTAACGAGAATTGTCCCAGTTCTCGACGTGCTTATGTATCAATTCGACTCGCTGTCAAAACCAGTCGACCCCTTTTTTAATTAGGTTGCAAATGTACAACTAATTTCAGCCTTTAAAACAAAAATCATTCCTAAATTTATTCATCTCCAATCTTAAACGGATAATCCCCAAAAAGAACGGCCAACTTCCTAACATTATAGGTTTTTCTTGTGAATTTATTAGACAATGCAATAATTGTAACGCCTTCCTCTTTTAATGTTATATAAGATGAGGTATTACCATGCCACCAACCATTGTGAAAATAAAAGTTTTGTCCCGTATCCCAGTTGATCATTCTAATCCCAAGACCGTAATTTTTTGTTCCTTTTCTCTCGTTGCTGTATCCCACGTAGACTTCTTTTAATAATGAAGGATTTAAAAATTGAGAACTACTTCGGGCACGGTCAAATTTTAATAAATCTCTAGGAGTTGAGTATATGTTTTTATCGCCATAAACAGCATCTAAATAATCTTTACCTATTTCAACCTTATTTCCTTTGTAAGACGTTACTGCTGTATTTTTGTCTTTTTCGTAATCAAAAACATAAGTATTTTTCATACCAAGAGGTTCAAATATGATCGCTGCCATAGCATCTTTATATGTTTTCTTGGTTACTTTTTCTATTATTAAAGCAAGAATGGCGTAATTAGTATTGCAGTAACTAAATCGTGTATCTGTTTTATTTTCTAATTCGATATTTTTAGTGGCAAGTAAAGTCAGAATATCTTGATTTGTTAAAATATTTTTTCTGTCCCAAACACTTTCATCTCTATCTGTAAAATAGGCATAGTTACGCATTCCGCTGCGGTGGTTAAGCAGCGTTCTTATAGTTACATCAGGATATGGAAATTCTGTTAAGAGCGTATTTACCTTTTGGTCTAATGTAATTCTTTTAGCATTCACTAATTTTAAGATAGCAGTTGCCGTAATCACTTTACTCACTGAGGCTATATGTAATGGAGTGTTAGCATTTATTAATGATTTATCACTAAAGTTGGAAAAACCTTCGTACTTCTCAAAAATGATTTGGCCATTTTTAGCCACCAAAAAACTCCCATTAGCAGTGTTATTAGGCCAGTTTTTTTTGTAAAATGAATCTATTTGTGCTTTTTTTTGGTTTACATATAGTGCCTCCAGTGGTGGTTCTTTTTGCAATAAAGGTTTCATTATAGGCAAAGTAGTTTTAGGAAGTTGATCATCTCTAAGTTCTACTTTCTTTTTCTCCTTTTCGCAAGAGCTTAAAATGAATAGGAGCAGTATAATATGTAGTATATTTGTTTTTTTTGGAAATTTCATTAGAAGTGGCTTTAAAGGCAAATATATAGAAATGAAGGCTTTTAAGAAGCACTTATTTTAGACCTTAACACAATTTTATAAGCCTTTCGACGTAGGGATAATCGTTATTAAATTGTTATTCAACCTATAGTAAAATCTTTGGGCAATCCTTTTTTTCAAAAAAAGTAATTTTTAAGATACTTTTGTTATATTTGTAACAAATACACGTCATAAAGTTATATTAAATTAATTATAAGTTACATATACCATGAAATTCGGAATTATAAAAGAAAGAAAAAACCCTCCTGATCGTAGAGTTATTTTTTCACCAAATGCCATCCAACAAATAGTGTCTGAGTACAAAGGGATATCTATTGAGGTGGAATCATCAGATTGTAGAGTGTTTTCGGATTTACAATATAAAGAATTGGGAATTCCTGTTACAGACGATGTAAGTGATTGCGATTTCCTGTTCGGGGTTAAAGAAGTACCTGTTGAAAATTTAATTTCAAACAAATCATATTTCTTTTTTTCGCACACTATAAAAAAGCAACCCTACAACAGAAAGTTGCTTCAAGCAGTTTTAGAAAAAAATATTGACTTATATGATTATGAAACCATTGTTGATGAATCAAATAAGAGACTTATTGGTTTTGGTAGATATGCAGGTATTGTAGGCGCTTACAACAGTATAAGAGCATTTGGACTTAAATTTGAACTTTTTAAATTGCCCAAGGCTGAAACACTATCCGGTAAAGAAGCTTTAATTTTACAACTCAAAAGAGTAGTGCTACCACCTATTAAGTTTGTTGTTACAGGAACCGGTAAAGTAGGAAATGGGATCAAAGAGGTCTTAGATGCTATCAAAGTTAAAGAAATTTCAGTTGAGAATTATTTAACAAAAAATTACACCCAACCTGTTTACACACAAATTGATGTATTAGATTATAATATTAGAAAAGATAAATCTACAAACGATTTTAATGATTTTTATCAAAATCCACAACTTTATGAGTCCAATTTTGAGCGTTTTACAAAAGTTTCGGATATTTATATTGCAGGTCACTTTCATGGAAATGATGCGCCAGTAATATTGTCTCGAGCTATGTTGCAATCAAATGAATGTAAAATAAAAATTGTTGGGGATGTATCTTGTGATGTAAATGGTCCTGTTGCATGTACTCTTAGAGCATCAACTATTGAGGATCCATTGTACGGTTATTTACCTAGTGAGGATAGAGAGGTTGATTTTTTTCATCCTGCTGCAGTTGTAGTTATGGCAGTTGACAATTTACCATGTGAATTACCTAAAGATGCTAGTGAAGGGTTTGGCGAAATGTTTATAAATCAAGTAATGCCTGCTTTTTTTAATCAAGATAAAGATGGGATTTTACTAAGATCTAAAATTACCGAAAACGGAAAGTTAACAAAACGATTTAGTTACTTACAAGATTTTGTAGATGAAAAATAATTTTTTAATCAAATAAAGATGAAAAACACTTAATTGTTTTTTTAAAGCAACAATATATAATTCATTTATAAAATAGAAAAAAAACACAAGATATTGGAGAGCAAAATCAATATTTACACAAAAATCAAAAAAAAAAATAAGCAAATCATAAATTCAAACTCTAAGTAAATATTTATCAATAGAAAAAAAATAAAAAAATAAAAAAAATATTTCTGGTATTGTTTTTGAAAATGAATTAAATAATCTAATTTGCTACACTTAATATAGTGTTAAATGTTAAAATTTGATATTTTAATAATTTTATTAACCAAATACCGTACAGATTTCATGAAAAAGAACTTTACTTTAGTATTAATTTTATCCTTCATTTTTGCTGGATATGCCCAAAAAGAACAAATCAAAGAGGCACAACTACAGTTTAAAAACGGTAATTCTCAAGGAGCATTATCTATTTTAAAAAAATCGCAATATTTAATAAATAATGCTATTGCCGATGATAAATCAGAGTTTTACAAGCTAAAAGCTGAAATTTATAAAAGTTTAGCGGATCAAAAAATTGATCCAGCTGCAAACCTTTCATCTGCCGTTGCTACTTACAAGGAATTGATTGATGAGGAAGACCGTATTGAAACCTATAAATACTCTGTAAAAGCCCGCGAAGCGATTAAGTTAATTAAGGATGAGGTTCAAGGTAGTGCTATTGCTGATTTAAAAGTAAACAACTACAGTGAAGGAGCAAAAAAAATGTATTCCTTGTATGAGATAGACAAAAAAGATACCCTTAACTTATACCTTTCGACTTCTTATTTTATGAAGGTAAATGATTATGAGTCTGCCTTACGAAATTATAAAGAGTTAAATAAACTCAATTATACGGGTAGAGTGATGGAATATTATGCTGTTAATAAAAAGTCTAAAGTTGAAGAATTGTATTTAACTGCAGCCGATAGAGATTCAAATGTAAAAGCAGGAATAGCAGAAAAGCCTAGAAATCTGATGGCTGCCTCTAAGAAAAGTGAAATTCTATTAAATATGGGTTTTATTTATAGAGAAAAAAAAGATTTAGCTGCAGCCGAAAACTGTTACAAGCAGCTCATTACTTATGATCCTAAATCAGTTGATGGGTATTTAGAACTTGCATATTTAAGTTTAGACAAGAAAAAAGTAATAAGCGAGCAAATGAGTGTATTAGGGACTTCAAAAGAAGAAATGCTTGCCTATGATAATTTAAAAATTAAAATGGATGATATTGTAAAAGGCGCTATAAAGTATCTAGAAAAAGCTAATGCCTTACAGCCTAGTGATAAAACAGTTTCTGATTTACTATTAAAATTATACCGATCTATGGATTTGATTGCAGAATATAATGCCTTAAAAGCTAAAACAAATTAATAAATTCTAACTAAATTTATAACCCTGTAAACTACTTTACAGGGTTTTTTGTTTTACACCATATCAGTAGGTTTTACCCAATTATCAAAATCTTCTGGTGTGACATATCCAAGGCGCACTGCTTCGTATTTTAAAGTGGTACCATTTTTATGTGCAGTTTGAGCAATTTCTGCTGATTTGTAATATCCTATTTTAGGGTTCAAGGCAGTGACTAACATTAATGAGTTGTCCAGTAGCTCTTTAATTCTAGTATGATTAGGTTCAATTCCTTGGGCACAATGAAGATCAAATGACAAGCATGCATCACCAAGAAGTCTAGCTGATTGTAAAAAATTTGATGCAATGAGCGGTTTAAATACATTTAATTCATAATGTCCTTGCATTCCACCCACAGTAATTGCAACATCATTTCCTATTACTTGTGCGCATACCATGGTCAATGCTTCACATTGCGTTGGATTTATTTTGCCAGGCATTATGGATGATCCAGGTTCATTTTCAGGAATGAAGATTTCATTAATTCCAGATCTTGGTCCAGAGGAGAGCATGCGGATATCATTTGCAATTTTATTTAGAGAAACGGCCAATTGTTTTAAAGCGCCATGACTCTCAACAATAGCATCATGAGCAGCTAAGGCTTCAAATTTATTTTCGGCAGTAATAAAAGGGTGTCCTGTAAACTCAGCAATGTATTGAGCAACTTTCACGGCATATCCTTTTGGAGTGTTCAAACCTGTTCCTACAGCAGTCCCTCCGAGAGCTATTTCAGATAAATGCGGTAGTGAATTTTTTAAAGCTTTCAAACCATAATTTAATTGAGCTACATATCCTGAGATTTCTTGTCCTAATGTTATGGGTGTCGCATCCATCATGTGAGTCCGGCCTATTTTTACAATGGTATTAAATTCGAAAGCTTTTATATGTAGCGTATCTCTTAATTTTTCAATGCTAGGGATTGTAACTTCATTTAGGACTTTATATCCAGCGATATGCATTGCTGTAGGAAAAGTATCATTAGAGGATTGAGATTTATTAACATCGTCGTTTGCATTAATAAATTGATTTACACCTATTTTTAAACCTTTAATAAACTGAACTCTATTTGCAATTACTTCATTTACATTCATGTTGCTTTGAGTTCCTGAACCAGTTTGCCAAATGACTAATGGAAATTGATCATCAAGCTTTCCCTCCAAAATTTCATTACAAACCATTGCAATACAATCTCGTTTTTCTTCTGTTAGAATTTTTAAATCACAATTGGTGTATGCGGCTGCTTTTTTTAAGTACGCAAAACCATATATGATCTCTTTTGGCATAGAGGCTGCCTCTCCAATTTGGAAGTTATTTCTAGAACGTTCTGTTTGGGCTCCCCAATATTTATCTATTGGTACACTTACTTCGCCTAATGTATCTTTTTCTATTCTATACTTCATGTTAAATGGCTTAATTAATGGATGGAAATGGTTGCTCTTTCATATTATTTTTTTGGAATTGCGATTTGCTCTAAGGAATTTCGTAATTCTGTAATTTAAGAATAATTATTATTATGACAAGGACATACTTAGTTTTTGTGTTTTTTTATTGCTACCAAAAATAATTAGAGTTATATTTGTGGCTACATTCAAAATTCCGGAAAACATGTTTGAATTTTCACAGTATTTAGGCTTTTTACTTTTCTTAACCATCCTAACAATGGGATTTTGGTTAATGTTTTTTCTAGTTGGTTTCGTATCCTATTGGGTAGGTGGAGCAAGTTGGGAAGCATACAAAGAGAAAAAAGCAAAAAAGAAGCAAGAACAATCTGTTTAAGCTTTTTAGTTTTATAAAAGAACTCATTTTATGAGTTCTTTTTTTTTGTTTTAAATGCATAAAAAAAGGACTCATTTTCATGAGTCCTTTTCTTTTATCCTTGATAATCTCCTTCGTTATCATTTTGCATTTTACGAGTTGGTTTTTCTCTTTCGTTTTTAGGTTTGTTGAAGCGATAGGTAAACGATAAGTTGATTTGTCTCACTCTCCACTGCATTTCACCATAAGAATTTGCAAATTGAGGTAGGTAAGTTTCCATGATTCTTTTTCTAGAATTAAAAACATCGCTTACATTAAATGAAAGTGTCCCTTTGTCTTTCATTATATCTTTACTAAAGGCTAAGTTTGCTGCAAACACACCCAAACTTCTTCCTTGTGCATTATTTTGAGGGCCATTGTAAGTAGCATTTGTTTGCCAATCAATTTTGTATGGCAACGTTATTTTTGAGGTAATTCTAGTAAACCAAGAAGTAGCAATGTTATTAAAATCTTGTGTTACTTTTTCGTTTCTAAAATTGGTGTACTCGTTTATTCCTTGCGTTTCATTTCTGAAGAAATTAAAGTTACCGTTCAATTTCCACCATTTGTAAGGAGAATAGTTAAGTGTGAATTCAAAACCAGCTCTGTATTCTGTAGCTAAATTAATAGGTGAGCTAATTGTAATAGGAATTCCATTTACGAAATTTCCTGATTCTCTTCTAGCAAATTGAAACACATCAGTCGTTTTGTTTACATATAAAGATGTGTTAAAAGTTAGTTTTTCCCATCTTCTGATGTATCCAAAATCTAGTGCATCAGTAAATGCCGGATCTAAATCTGGATTACCCACAAAGATATTAATGTTGCTTGATAAGTTGCTAAACGGATTTAACAAACGTCCTCTTGGTCTTTGTATTCTTCGGCTATAACTTACTGATGCACTACTTGCATCTGATAATTCGTAGGTAAAGAAAGCGCTTGGGAAAAAGTTGTTGTACTTTTTAGTGTTAAAGTCGTTAGTAGCTAGTTGATTGATGTTGATGTTTGAATCTTCAAAGCGTAATCCAAAAAGAGCTGAAAATTTATTTACTTTGACACCATATTGTGTGTATAAAGCATTTACTTTCTCTTTGTATTCTAATTTATTAGTAAAATTGTTATTTACTACACCATCATTATCAACTCTATAATCTGTAAGTAATTCTAAGAATTCACCACGATATCCAGCTTCAAATTGACTTGATTTGCCAAAAGGAAGTACATAATCTAATTGTAATAAATTTCGATTTTGAGATTGATTATTAAGTGTATTATCGAATTTTGTTCTAGTAGAGTTGGTTGCAGTATCAGTAATTAATGCATCATTAAACTCATCACTTATAGAAAAGGAGCCATCAAGAGTTAATTTGTGTCCGTCTTTTTTGAATTTCTTTGTATAGTTTGTTGCAAATTCAACATTTTCACTGTCGCTGTTTTCTAGGTTGATACGTGTTCTTCTATAATCAAAACTGCGATCAGCTTTGATATAATCTTGAAAAACGTTGTCAATATTGTTTCCGTTACTTTTTCTGTAATTAAAGCTGTTTGTCCATGTAGCAGTTTCAGAAACAAACCATTCCATACCAAAATTACTATTATAGCCTTTATTAAATCTGTCATTTTTACGAGATTCATTTACAGAATTGGTAATTTCATTATTATCATTTAAATAATCAGTATTGGTAAAAGCGTTTCCAGGATTGCTACGATCATTATAACCTTGTGTTGTGAAAAGGTTAAAGTTTTTTGATTTGTAGTTTAAGGTACCACTCAATCCATAATTTTCAGGATAACCAGTAGACGCAATTATAGTTCCGTTTAATCCTTGGTTTTTTCCTTTTTTAAGAATAATGTTTAGTAAACCTCCACCACCTTCAGCATCATATCGTGCAGATGGATTGGTAATAACTTCTACTTTTTCAATTGCATCAGCTGGAATTAATCGTAATGCTTCAGATATGTTAATAGCATTTGAGGGTCTGCCGTCAATTAAAACTCTAACGTTATCATTTCCTCTTAAACTTACATTACCTTCAACATCTACTGATACTGACGGTATGTTATCTAATACATCGCTTACGGTTCCACCTTTAACCATAAGGTCACTTCCAACGTTGTAAACTTTTTTGTCTAATTTGATTTCAACAGTAGTTTTCTCTGCCCTTACAATTACTTCATTCAATTGTGCCGCATCTTCTTCTAAGCTTATCACTCCTAGGTTAGTACTTTTTGTTAAGCTTTTTTGTTTGATATCATTTCCTTTAAAAGAGATAAACTCAATTTTGATATCATACGTACCTGGTTTCACTTCAACATCAAAATCTCCAGTTGCATTACTAATTCCACCGGCTACGGGTTTTGGATTATTTGGTAATGAAAAAGTGATGGTTGCATACTCTAATGGTTGTTTGCTTATTTTTTCGATAACTTTTCCAGTTATTTTAATTTTAGGAACACCTCCACCTGGTTGTGCAAATCCTACTATTGCTATTAAAAAAAAGGCAAGAATTAAAAAAGGTTTAATTAATTTCATTATTTATTACTTTAGTTTTTTCATTAGACGTACAAACCTTTAATTAGTTTAATAGGACAAATCACAAATAAATGTTAAGACTAAGATTTATCTATTTCAAAAAGTTCTCTACTGATTCAAAATCTCTTCCTATTATTGCTTTTTTACCATCAATTACAATTGGTCTTTGCATTAAAGTTGGATTTTCGGCAATAATCTTTAATATTTCTTGATTATTTAATATTTTGTTTTTAAAGTTTTCTATCCAAATTTTTTCTTTTGTGCGTACTAAATCCATTGGTTTTATGTTTAGTTTGCTAACAATAGTTGTTAATTCATCAATAGATAGGGGGTTTAGCAAGTAAAGTTTAATTTCAAACTCCTTATTGCTCGTTTCGATTTGTGCTAAACATGCTCTTGATTTCCCGCAACGAGGATTGTGATAGATTTGAATCATTTTTTTTGATTTAAGATTATGATGTAACAAAAATAGTATTTGTTAAACTAATAATATGAAAACATAATTTCAAAAAAATATGCACATAGCCCAAGGTTTTAAGTCAGGAAATACTTTTTGGAAATACATTCAAGGGTCGGTTTTACTAATTCTTGCTTCTATGGTTGGGCAGTTGTTTTTTGCAGCAGTTGTTGTTATAGACTCTTTGACTACTGGGAAACAGTTTCAACCAGTAGGATTGAATATGATGACGTACTTTGATTCTAATACTACATTGTTTTTTTTATTGTCAAACTTTGTGTTTGTGCTGGCTGCTCTTTTTTTTATAGTGAAATTGCTACACCATCAAACTATACTTTCGGTGACTACTTCTAGAAAAAAAGTAGATTGGAACCGAGTACTAACTGCTTTTGGGATCTGGTCACTTTTTACTATTGGATCAACGCTCATCATGTATTTTGCAAATCCTACTAGTTTTGAAATAAATTTTCAACCCATTCCTTTTTTAATTTTAGCACTGATTGGTATCATAATGATTCCTTTACAAACAAGTGCCGAAGAATATATATTTAGAGGTTATTTAATGCAGGGTTTTGCGGTTTTAGCTCGAAATAAATGGTTTCCATTAGTAATGACTTCATTAATTTTTGGCGGTTTACATTTTTTTAATCCCGAAGTAGAAAAAATGGGTCCAATAATTATGGTGTATTATATAGGAACCGGTTTGTTTTTAGGTATTTTGACACTTATGGATGAAGGAATGGAACTTGCCCTTGGTTTTCATGCAGCTAATAATACAATTGGTGCCTTATTGATAACATCTGATTGGACTGCCTTTCAAACGAATTCTATTTTAAAGGATGTCTCTAATCCATCTGCTGGAATTGATGTCATTTTACCAGTTTTTCTTATTTATCCAATACTTTTGTTTATCTTTAATAAGAAATACCAATGGACCAATTGGAAAGAAAAATTGACCGGCAGGATTCCATCGGTTTAGATTATAATTTTGTAAATATCACAATCATGACCACTACCGTTACCTATCAAAACGTACATAATTTGTTTAAATTAAATGGTTTTCACCTTGATCGTGGTGATTTATGCAGAGTTGCGTATAGTTTTATCAAAGAAGGCGAGGCGTATGAAAAAGCTGTAGGAGATTTTCTTTTAGATTGGTTTGATTCTAAACCTTATCTCATGCTCAATACATCTGGAACTACTGGAAAGCCAAAACTCATTCGTATGGAGAAACAAGCCATGGTAAACTCGGCTTTAGCCACTGGAGATTTTTTCGATTTGAAACCAGGAGACAGCGCTTTACACTGCTTATCGACCCAATTTATAGCGGGAAAAATGATGTTAGTACGCGGTTTTATATTAGGTTTAGACCTTGATTTTGTTGCTCCAAGTGCAGAACCTTTAATTCGTAATGCAAAGAAATATGATTTTGTTGCTATGGTTCCTTTGCAAGCTCAAAATTCACTAAAGTCATTGCATAATGTAAAGAAAATGATTGTTGGTGGTGCAAAAATGGACAAGGTTCTTGAAAATGAGTTGTCAAAAGTGACAACAAAAGTGTATGAAACCTATGGCATGACAGAAACTATTACTCATATAGCTGCTAAAAAAGTTGGGGAAAATTTCTTTTCGGTTTTGCCTAATATTAAAATCTCCCGAGATGACCGAAATTGCTTGGTTATTGATGCACCTTTAATTTCAAATGAATCGATTGTTACGAATGATTTGGTAGAAATTAATGAATACAATCAATTTGTTTTCTTAGGCCGAGTTGATAATGTAATAAATAGTGGCGGAATAAAATTGATTCCTGAAAAAATTGAACAAAAACTATCTGCTAAAATAAAGGAAAGATTTTTCGTCTCTAGTATTAAAGATCCTGAACTTGGAGAGAAATTAATTTTAGTTATTGAAGGAGAAAATCAATTGTTATCCGATGATTTTTTTGATGAATTAGACAAATATGAAAAACCTAAAGCTGTTTTTTATGTCCCAAAATTTTTAGAAACAGAAAATGGTAAATTAATACGAGCTGACATTGTAAATACTTTATAATCGAGTTACACTAAATAAAAAAGCATCCTAAAATATATTTTCAGGATGCTTTTTTATAAATGGTAAGAATGTTATACTTGGATAACGCCTAAATTGAATTTCTTTTCAATAGGAGCGTGGTTTGCCGCCTCAATCCCCATAGAGATCCAAGTTCTTGTGTCTAATGGATCAATAATAGCATCAGTCCATAATCTTGAGGCTGCATAATAAGGAGACACTTGTTCGTCGTATCTTGCTTTTATTTTATCAAATAACTCTTTTTCTTTGATTTCATCAACTACTTCTCCTTTTGCCTTGAGCGATGAAGCCTCTATTTGTGCAAGTACTTTTGCAGCTTGCGTTCCGCCCATAACGGCTAATTCAGCACTTGGCCAAGCAAAAATTAATCTAGGATCATACGCTTTACCACACATGGCATAATTTCCAGCTCCATATGAATTACCAACAATTACCGTAAATTTTGGTACCACAGAGTTGGACACTGCATTTACTAACTTGGCTCCATCTTTTATAATTCCGCCATGTTCAGATTTTGATCCCACCATAAAACCAGTTACATCTTGAATAAAAACTAATGGGATTTTTTTCTGATTGCAATTAGCAATAAATCGAGTGGCTTTATCAGCACTATCCGAATAGATTACGCCTCCAAATTGCATTTCTCCGTTTTTAGTTTTAACAACTTTTCTTTGATTCGCAATGATTCCTACGGCCCAACCATCAATTCTAGCATAACCAGTAATTATTGTTTGTCCATAACCATCTTTGTACGTGTCAAATTCAGAGTTGTCTATTAATCTGTTAATGATGTCCATCATGTCGTATTGCTCGCTACGTGCTTTAGGCAATATTCCATACATTTCATTTTCATCAAATTTTGGTTTTTCAGCTTTTATACGGTTGTATCCAGCTTTGTCAAAATCGCCTATTTTGTCAACAATATTTTTTATACGATCAAGTGCGTCTTTGTCATCTTTCGCTTTATAATCAGTCACTCCAGAAATTTCGCAATGGGTTGTGGCTCCGCCAAGAGTTTCATTATCAATACTTTCTCCAATTGCTGCTTTTACCAAGTAACTACCCGCTAGGAAAATACTACCTGTTTTGTCCACAATCATGGCCTCGTCACTCATGATAGGTAAGTACGCGCCACCAGCTACACAACTACCCATTACAGCGGCAATTTGGGTAATACCCATGCTGCTCATTTGTGCGTTATTTCTAAAAATACGACCAAAATGTTCTTTGTCAGGGAAAATTTCATCTTGTAATGGTAAATAAACTCCAGCACTATCTACTAAATAAATAATAGGCAATCTATTTTCCATTGCAATCTCTTGAGCTCTAAGGTTCTTTTTAGCAGTTATAGGAAACCAAGCACCTGCTTTTACAGTAGCATCATTAGCAACTACAATGCATTGTTTGCCTCGGATATAACCTATTTTTACAACAACTCCACCAGAAGGGCAGCCACCGTGTTCAGCATACATTCCTTCTCCAACAAAAGCGCCAATTTCTATACTTTTAGCCTTTGCGTCTAGTAAATAATCTATTCGTTCACGGGCAGTCATTTTGCCCTCACTATGTAATTTTTGAATGCGTTTTTCTCCACCTCCTAATTTTACGGCACTTAATTTTTGACGTAATGCAGAGAGTAGAAGTTTATTGTGGTCTTCATTTTTATTGAAGTTCAAATCCATGATTTATTAGATTAAAAAGTTTGTGCTAAAATACAAATTACTACAAAAATACGTTTATTATTTTGTCTAGTAAAATCAAAAAAATGTTTTTATTTTGGTTTTAAATAAAAAAACAGAAGCGAACTTCTGTTTTTTTTATGAATATGATAAAAATTATGTCTTTATTTTTTTGACTCGTTGACTAGTCTTTTTAAAATAGCCCATTGTTTTAAGGCATCACGAGCTTCAACAGCTGGATACCCTAACATTGTTTTTCCAGGGGCTATATCACCTGTAACACCAGATCCTGCTCCTACAATAGCACCATCTCCTATAGTTGTATGGTCTTTTATGGAAGCACTTCCACCAATAATAACTCCGTTACCTAATGTTACTGAACCCGCAAGTCCGCTATTGCCTGCCATGATACAAAATTTCCCTAATTTGCTGTTATGACCTATTTGTACAAGGTTGTCAATTTTACATCCGTCACCTAGTACAGTTGAACTAAATTTACCTCTATCTACGCAAGAATTGGCACCAATTTCAACATTATTACCAATGATTACATTACCTATTTGAGGGATTTTAACCAATCCGCGTTGAGGATCAGGTCTAAAGCCAAAGCCATCTGCGCCAATTGTTGCATTGGGATGTATGATGCAATCATTACCAACATGACAGCGTTCTCTGATCACGGTACCAGACCAAATAACAGTATTCTTACCAATGGTACATTCATCTAGAATAGTCACATTAGGATATATAGTACTGTTATCACCTATTACTACATTAGGACCCACATAGCATCCTGCACCAATCTGCACACCATTGCAAATTTTTGCACTAGCATCAATCACGGCTGTGGGATGAATGGCTGTATTGAATAGTGGAGTAGGTGGAGCAAAAAGTTCAAGAACTTGAGACATGGCTAAATCGGCATTCTTTACTTTAATAAAAGCACGATTATCACCAGGTTCAATACTAACATCCTCATTTACAACAGCTGCACAAGCTTTTGATGAAATCCAATATTTTTCGTATTTTTTATTTCCAATAAATGAAATTTCAGTGGCACCGGCTGCATCTAATTGCTCTGGTGCGGTAATACCGGTTAGGGTTGATCCAATAATTTCGCCTTGCAGAATTTCATTGATTTCTAGAATTGTATAGGATTTCATTAAAAAATAGAATGTTTTGAGTTATATTTTTCAAATAAAAGAATTTACTCGTAGTTATCCTAATTAATCTTTGATTTTAGCTAGAATGTCTGACTAATGCATTGTTATCTTGCAATTAAATGCTAATAGAAAGTTTGTGTTTTATTGCAGTTACTTTACCATCAACTTTTCCAGGTATCCATTTTGGTCCTTTAACTAAAGTCTTTATTGCCGCTAGATCAATTTCTTTTTTCACACTTTTTATTACTTCAAAATGATTTAAAGAACCGTCCAACTCTACATAAAATTCAAGTATGACCTCGCCCAAGCGATTATTTACTGATTTGAAATTTTGATCTAAATAACTAAAAAAAGCTTCTTTTCCACCAGGGAATTCTGGTTTTACGTAGTAAGGGAAAAACGCAATTTCTGTTCCATTTTCATCAAAACATTTTCCATCAACAAAGGAACCATTTAGGAAGTTTTCGATTCGCTTTACTTTTCCAGATTCATAGTAACGTGTTTGTGGACCTTCTTGTTTTCCTTTTACATAAATCGCTAAATACTCCTTTTTTCCGTTTGCATACCATCTTTCAGACGTACCATCAATTTGCCTTTTTTTATAGTTAGAATAGTTATCCTTAGAGTAAATGGTGTCATTTATATAAAAAGTAGTTCGGATTGTAGCTTTATCTTTTTGCTCATAAATACTGTAATATTTTGCTGTCTCTGCGTTTGGAAGTTCTTTAAAATCTTCTGTAAAATAAATTTTGTTTTGTGCAAAAACGTTAAAAGAAATCAATAAAATAAGTGATGTAAAAAAGGTTTTCATAAGTGTGATGTTTTTTTCAAAAATAATAAAAAATCCTACACAAAATAGAATTGTGTAGGATTTTATCTTTTATGATTCTTTTTGTCCCATCATCATCAGATAGGCTTTTAAGAATTCGTCTATTTCACCATTCATTACTCCATCAACGTTGCTGGTCTCATAGCCTGTTCGAACGTCTTTAACGAGCTTGTAAGGTTGCATTACGTAATTGCGTATTTGTGAACCCCATTCAATTTTCATTTTTCCAGCTTCAATATCAGCGCGTTGTGCTTGCTTCTTTTTAAGTTCAATTTCATATAATTGCGAACGTAACATTTGCATGGCTCGTTGCCTATTGTCTTGTTGCGAACGGGTTTCAGAGCATTGAATTTGAATTCCGGTAGGTTTATGAAACAGCTGTACTTTAGTTTCTACCTTGTTGACATTTTGTCCACCTGCACCACTAGAGCGTGAGGTAGTAATTTCGATATCTGCAGGGTTAATTTCAATTTCTATACTGTCATCAACTAAGGGGTAAACATATACTGAAACAAAAGAGGTATGTCTTTTAGCATTACTATCAAAAGGCGAAATACGCACCAATCGATGTACGCCGTTTTCTCCTTTTAGATATCCAAAAGAATAATCTCCTTCAAACTCAAGAGTTACCGTTTTTATTCCAGCAGCATCTCCTTTTTGAAAGTTCAATTCTTTAATTTTATAACCGTATTTTTCGCCCCACATCATGTACATTCTCATGAGCATTTCGGCCCAGTCGCAGCTTTCTGTTCCACCTGCACCAGCTGTAATTTGCACTACAGCACTAAGCGTATCACCTTCATCCGAAAGCATGTTTTTAAATTCAATAGCTTCAATGTGATTGTTAGTAGCATTGAATTGTGTGTCAAGTTCATCGGGTGTAAGTTCACCTTCTTTATAAAATTCGTAGGCAAGTTCCAATTCGTCTGTCATTTCAACAGCTTTATTGTAATCTTCTATCCACTTTTTTTTATTTCGAAGATTTTTCACTAGTAGTTCTGCCTCTTTTGGACTGTTCCAAAAATCAGGGGCAAAGGTTTTTTCTTCTTCGTTTGAAATCTCAATTAATTTGGCATCAACGTCAAAGATACCTCCTCAACGCACCAAGGCGCTCTACAATACCTTTTATTTGTTCGGTAGTTGTCATAAATTATTATTTTAATTTTTTAAAAATCGATTTGTAGTATTCCTTTTGTGCAATTGTTTTAGTTTTAACGGAACTTTTTGCAATATACAAACCGTATTATGTAAATTTGTGCTGCAAAAATAGAAATTTTTTACAAAGGGACAATTCGCGAACCATTCGCAATGAAAATAAAAGAATAATATGGAAATAAATTTAATTAGCGATACGATTACAAAGCCATCTCGTGAAATGCTTGTTCATATGTTAAATGCTGTAGTTGGTGATGATGTGTATAAACAAGATCCTACTGTTATTGAACTTGAAGCTAGGGTAGCACAAATGTTTGGAATGGAGGCAGGTCTCTTTTTTCCATCGGGAACAATGGCAAATCAAACCGCAATAAAATTACACACGCAGCCAGGGGAACAGTTAATTGCTGATAAATATGCACACGTATACCATTATGAAGGAGGCGGAGTTTCCTTTAATAGTGGAGTGTCTTGTTGTTTACTAGATGGAAATCGAGGAATGATTACCGCAGATCAAGTAGCTGCTGCTATCAATGATCCAGAGTTTTATCACAGTCCATTAACAAGTTTAGTGTGTGTTGAAAATACTACTAACAAAGGTGGCGGTGCTTGCTATGAACTAGAAGATTTACAAAAAATTAAAGCAGTTTGTGATGCGCATAATTTAAAGTTTCACTTAGACGGAGCTCGTATTTGGAATGCTTTGGTTGCTAAAAATCAAGATCCTAAAGAGTTTGGTAAACTTTTTGACACCATTTCAGTATGCTTGTCTAAAGGTTTAGGAGCTCCTATTGGTTCTGTACTATTGGGCGATAAAGAAACAATTCACAGAGCATTGCGTATTCGAAAAATACTTGGTGGCGGAATGCGTCAAGTAGGTTATCTAGCGGCAGCGGGATTATATGCTCTTGAAAATAATATCACGAGGTTAGCCGAAGATCACCGTAGAGCAAAAGAAATTGCCGAAGTGTTGAAGAAAACAAGTTGGGTAGCATCTGTAGAACCAGTTGAAACCAATATTTTAATTTTTTCTTTGGTTCCAAATTGTATCGAGAAAAATCTTATTGAACTCTTGAAGCAAAAAAATATCTTTATCAGTTCTATGGGTCACGGAAAATTAAGAATCGTGACACATCTTGATTATAAAGAGGTTATGCATACATATGTGCTTGAAACCTTGCAGAAATTAGTGTAAATAAAGTATAAGTTATGAATTATGAGTTTATAAATATCTTATAAACTCATAATTCATAAACTCATAATTCATAAACTCATAGTTACTGATTACTTGAACAAATTATCCATTCCAGGAATCATTGGCATGTCCATTTTAGCTACTGCATCAAGTTCAGCTTCGTTTGTTTTAGTAGCCTTTACAATCGCTTTGTTTAATACCAGGATTAAATAATCTTCTAATTGTTCTTTATCTTCAAGTAAAGCGTTATCAATTTGTATTGATTTTATTGCTCTATTAGCAGTTAGAGTTACTTTTAATAAACCATCAGTGCTTTGTTCATCAATAAGAACAGTATCTAATCTTTTCTTAGTATCTTCAATTTTTTGTTGGGTTTCTTTTAATTTACCCATCATGCCCATTAAATCCATGTTAAAATCATTTTAAGTTTTAAATACAAAATTACTACATTAGTGTTTCAATTCAATAAAAGAATCATGAAAAATAAAGCCTTACTAAGTGGTCTTTGTCTTATTTTTGCACTTTCAATAATTAAAATAAACGCACAGCAAATGTCCGAAAATATAAAAGCACCTTTAGCAAAAATAATTCCAACCGTTTTAGAGAAACACGGTGATACTCGTGTGGATAATTATTTTTGGTTAAACAAAAGAGAAAATCCAGAGGTTATTGATTACTTGAATCAAGAAAACAGTTACTATGAAGCTATGACTGCAGATACCAAAGGTTTTCAGAAAGAATTGTACGAGGAAATGAAATCTCGTATTAAGGAAGATGATGAATCAGTACCTTACTTATATAATGGATATTACTACATTACTCGTTTTGAAACAGGAAAAGATTATCCTATTTACTCTAGAAAAAAAGGAAGTTTAACTGCTGCCGAAGAAATTCTTTTTAACTGTAATGATTTAGCTAAAGGGCATTCTTATTTTCAATTGGGTGGATTAAGTGTAAGTCCAGATAACAAGTTTGCTAGTTTTGGTGTTGATACCATTGGAAGACGTATTTATACCATTCAAGTAAAAAATTTAGAAACAGGTGAAATCCTTTCTGATAAAATAGAAAATGCAACTGGTAGTTCTGTGTGGGCCAATGACAATAAAACGATTTTTTATACCAAACAAGATGAAGTTACACTGCGTTCTGATAAAGTATTTAAGCATAAATTAAATACAAGTTCGGATCAAGATGTACTGGTGTTTTTTGAAAAAGACGATACTTTTAACGTATCCGTTGGGAAAGAAAAATCAAAAAAATATATTGTAATAGGATCGGGGAGTACCTTGACTACCGAGTATAGAATCTTAAATTCAGAAACTCCTGATGCTGAATTTAAGGTTTTTCAACCTAGAGTTCGTGGTTTAGAGTATAGTATTTCACATTTTGGAGATTCGTTTTATATTTTAACCAATAAAGACAAAGCAACAAATTTCAAGTTGATGAAAACCCCAGAAAGTGCTACTGCAAAAGCGAATTGGGTCGATGTCATTGCGCATAGAGATGATGTTTTGCTGGAAGATATTGAAATTTTTAGAAATTATTTAGTAGTTGAAGAACGTTCTAATGGTTTAAACCACATTCGCATCAAGCCGTGGAGTGGTGAGGGAGAATATTATCTGCCTTTTGGTAGTGAAACCTACAATGCCTACACTACTACAAATGTAGATTTTGATACTGATATTTTGCGTTACAGCTATCAATCCTTGGCAACCCCATCTTCTGTAATTGACTTTAATATGAAGACCAAAGAAAAAGAGGTTAAGAAAGAGCAACAAGTTCTAGGTGGAAAATTTGATAAAAACAATTACACAGAGGAGCGTGTTTGGGCCACAGCAACTGATGGGACTAAGGTGCCAATTTCAATGGTTTATAAAAAAGGTTTGAAAAAGGATGGTACTAATCCGGTGTTACTTTATGCGTATGGTTCTTATGGCGTGACTATGGATACTTACTTTTCATCAACACGTTTATCTATTTTAGACAGAGGTTTTGTTTTTGCCATTGCGCACATTCGTGGTGGCGAAGATTTAGGAAGACAATGGTACGAAGACGGGAAATTGCTTAAAAAGAAAAATACTTTTACCGATTTTATTGATTGTTCCAAGTATTTAATTCAAGAAAAATATACTTCTCCACAACATTTGTATGCCGAAGGCGGATCAGCAGGTGGATTGTTGATGGGAGCAGTAGTAAATATGGCACCAGAATTATACCATGGAGTGATTGCTCAAGTGCCATTTGTAGATGTTATTTCAACTATGCTTGATGATACCATTCCTTTAACAACGGGTGAATATGACGAATGGGGTAATCCAAATGAAAAAAAATATTACAAATACATGTTGTCTTATTCTCCTTATGATAACGTAAAAGCACAAAAATATCCTAATATGTATGTTTCTACAGGCTTGCATGACTCACAAGTACAATATTGGGAGCCAGCAAAGTGGGTTGCAAAGCTGCGTACGCTAAAAACTAACGATACGGTGTTGTATTTAAATACAAACATGGATGCAGGGCATGGCGGGGCTTCAGGTAGGTTTGAGGCTTTAAAGGAATTAGCAAAAGAGTATAGTTTTTTATTAGATTTAGAAAAAATTAAAAACTAATTAGAATATTTTTGTTAAATTTGCACTGTTCGTAGTTGAATTAAAATTTGCTGCGACTAACTATTTTTTTTATGAAAAAAGAGATATCTGCTTATAATAATGTCTTAGAATTAATAGGTAATACTCCACTTATTAAGCTAAATAAAGTTACTGAAGATTTAGTTGGAAATTTTTACGCAAAAGTAGAAGCTTTTAATCCAGGACATTCCTCTAAAGATAGAATTGCATTATATATTATTGAAGAAGCTGAAAAAAGAGGCATTTTATCACCTGGTGATACTATAATTGAAACTACATCTGGTAATACTGGGTTTAGTTTGGCTATGGTAAGTATTATCAAAGGGTACAATTGTATACTAGCAGTAAGCTCAAAGTCATCAAAAGATAAAATTGATATGTTGCGTAGCTTAGGTGCAAAGGTTTATGTTTGTCCAGCTCACGTATCTGCAGATGATGAACGTTCCTACTATAACGTAGCCAAGCGTTTACATGAAGAAACCAAGGGTTCGGTTTATATTAACCAGTACTTCAATCAGTTGAATATTGATGCACATTACAATTCTACAGGTCCAGAAATTTGGAAACAAACTAATGGCGCCATTACGCATCTTGTAGCATGTAGTGGAACTGGTGGAACTATTTCGGGAACTGCAAAATACCTAAAAGAGCAAAATCCTAATATTAAAATTTTAGGTGTTGATGCTTTTGGTTCAGTGTTGAAAAAATACCATGAAACTAGAGAGTTTGATAACGAAGAAATTTATCCATACAGAATTGAAGGATTAGGTAAAAATCTAATTCCATCTGCAACCGACTTTGATATTATAGATAAGTTCATGAAGGTGACAGATGAGGAAAGTGCTCACACTGCCAGAGAAATTACTAAAAAAGAAGGTTTATTTGTGGGATATACTTCTGGAGCAGTAATGCAAGCAATTAAGCAATACGCAGAAGAGGGAGAGTTTGACGAAAATAGTAATGTAATAGCTATTTTTCCAGATCATGGATCTCGATATATGAGTAAAGTTTTTAGTGATGACTGGATGAATGAGCAAGGATTTTTTGACAGTATCAATGAAGAAGAAGTTCAAAAAATTGAATTCATAAAATAGATTATCTTACTATATTATCATATAAAACTCCAGAATTTTTCTGGAGTTTTTTTTTGCTATGTTTTTAGATTATTAATGTTGTGCATAGACAAAAAAAAACTCCTGATTGCTCAAGAGTTTTTAGGTTTTTAAGAAAGGAATTATTCTTCCATAGTATGATACACGTTCATCACGTCATCATCCTCTTCAATTTTTTCAATTAATTTTTCAACATCAGCCATTTCTGCTTCGGTTAGCTTTTTTGTAATTTGAGGGATACGTTCAAAACCTGATGATAAAATTTCAATGCCTCGACTTTCAAGTTCTTTTTGAATGGTTCCAAAACTACCAAAAGGAGCATAAATTAAAATTCCATCTTCATCAGCAAAAATTTCTTCGGCACCAAAGTCGATAAACTCTAACTCAAGTTCTTCTATATCTTGATTGTTATTTGGAATTCTAAAATTACAAGTATGATCAAACATAAACTCAACAGACCCTTGAGTACCCATAGTACCATTGCATTTGTTGAAATAACTTCTAATGTTTGCAACAGTTCTATTGTTATTATCAGTAGCAGTTTCAATTAAAATTGCAATACCGTGCGGAGCATAGCCTTCAAACAATTGTTCCTTGTAATTTGCTGTATCTTTGTCAGTCGCTTTTTTTATAGCACGCTCCACATTTTCTTTAGGCATATTTACTGCCTTAGAGTTTTGGATTACAGCTCTTAGTCTCGAGTTGGCCTCAGGATTGGGACCACCTTCTTTAACAGCCATTACAATATCCTTACCTATTCTGGTAAATGCTTTGGCCATTGCTGACCAACGTTTCATTTTTCTTCCTTTTCTAAACTCAAACGCTCTTCCCATTACTATTTGTTATTTTGAACTGCAAAAATACAATAATTATGCAGGTTTAAAAATCATTTTATTTCTTATAAAAAGGCAATTTTACCACCTTAGCTAATACATCATTTTTTCTAATACGAATAAAAATATCGCTATCTAGTGCGCTATTGGCAACTGTAACATAACCCATTCCAATTCCTTTGTTCATTGACGGAGACATGGTTCCAGAGGTCACAATTCCTATCACACTTCCTGATGCATCTACAATTTCGTAATCATGTCTTGGCACTGCTCGCTCTTGCATTTCAAATGCAACTAACTTTTTAGTTACTCCAGTTTCTTTCTGATTTTTCAGATTTTCAGCATTTGTGAAATCCTTAGTAAATTTAGTAATCCAACCCAAACCAGCTTCTAACGGAGATGTGGTATCATTGATATCATTGCCGTATAAGCAAAAGCCCATTTCTAAACGTAAAGTATCACGAGCCGCAAGTCCTATGGGTTTAATGCCAAAAGGAGCGCCAGCTTCAAAAACCTTATTCCATATTTGTTCTACCTCATCGTTCTTACAATAAATCTCAAAACCACCTGAGCCAGTATAACCCGTTGCAGATATAATTACGTTTTCAATTCCAGCAAAATCACCTACCTCAAAATGGTAATACGCAATGGCTGATAAATCTTTTGAAGTTAAGGATTGCATTGCTTCAACCGCTTTTGGTCCTTGAATGGCAAGTAAAGAATAATCATCCGAAATGTTTTTCATATCTACACCCAAATCGTTTTGAGCTGAAATCCAGTTCCAATCTTTTTCAATATTTGAGGCGTTAACTACCAGTAAATATTGCTCTTCCTTCATTTTATAAACCAGTAAATCATCAACTATTCCACCATCATTATTTGGTAAACATGAATATTGCGCTTTGCCAATCGTTAAACTTGATGCATCATTTGAAGTTACTTTTTGTATCAAAGCCAATGCATTTGGTCCTGTAAGCAAGAATTCTCCCATGTGAGAAACATCAAAAACGCCTACTGCATTACGAACCGTTTCATGTTCTGCATTGACTCCTTCGTATGAAATTGGCATGTTGTATCCAGCAAACGGTAGCATTTTTGCTCCCAAACTCTCGTGTATGTGCGTTAGCGCAGTATTTTTCATGGTGTTTTTGATATAAAATTTAAAGTCGCTAATTTATTGATTTTATTTTGGCTTACAAAGGCTGTAGGAGCAAAGTTTCAAACGTTTTCGGTATTTTTTAGTTTGTTAAAAAAAATAATTTTAAGGAGCTATTTCCTGCTATTCGCTTTATCTTTATTTACAAGTTACAGCCATTTTGATGGCTGTAACTTGTAAATAAAGGATACCGCTGCTATCAGGGCTATCAAATTTACTATATTGATGAATGTTTTTCTTATTAAAATGAATATCAAAAAATATATTATGATAACAAATCCCATTTACGTTTCGCTTAAAGAAAACCCTTAAAGTAATTTTTAAATAAATTGGATTAAATGCTCTTATTTGTTTTTTTATTTAAGTTCGAATTTTTGTAAATAATTAATTGTAGATTAAATTATTTGTACGGGTTTCTTGTTTTAAATTAATTATTGTATTTTTAAAAAAAAAAATGTCAATATTGATACCTATTAATCATTCTGAAATACTAAAGATTTATAAAGAAACCGATCAGTTTACACATAAAGGAATTCAGGGACATGCAATGATTATTGGTGGAAGTTATGGAAAAATTGGTTCAATAAGTTTAGCGTCAAAAGCTTGTTTAAAGACTGGTTGCGGATTGGTAACCGTTTTTATTCCTAAATGTGGGTATACTAGTATTCAAACTTCAAATCCTGAAGTTATGGTGCTAACTGATGAAGATGAAGAAGTTATATCAGAGATTCATTTTGAAATTAAACCACAAGCTGTTGGTATAGGTCCTGGATTAGGTCAATCGGATAAATCACATAATGCCTTACAACTGTTTTTAAAAACCTATAAAATCCCCATGGTTATTGATGCTGATGCTTTGAATATTATTTCAAAGTTTAAAAAATTATTAATCCATGTAGAACCCAAAACAATCATTACTCCACACCCAAAAGAATTACAATTGTTGATAGGTAGTTGGATTTCTGAAAAGGATAAGTTAAACAAAAGTATTTCTTTCTCTAAAGAACATCAACTTATCATTGTCATGAAAGGTTCTCCTTCTCGTGTTATTGATGGTGAAACAGTTTATGAGAATACGACAGGAAATGCTGCCCTAGCCACAGCTGGAAGTGGGGATGTATTAACAGGAATGATTACTAGTTTATTAGCGCAGTTATATTCTCCTCTTCATGCAGCTTTGATTGGTGTTTATCTTCATGGTTTAACAGCAGATATTGCACTTCCAGAAACGGGCTGTCAGTCCTTTATTGCTTCAGATATTATTGCCCATATTGGCAAAGCTTTTTTGAGTTTAGAAAAGGAACAGAAAATAAATTAAGACCGTAAAATCATTTCTTAATTTGTAAATTTGTGCCATAGCAAAATTGCTTTATCCAATTCAATTATGGAAAAACAACCCCATCTTAGGACCGTAAATGTTACGCGATACATCACACCCTTACGGGAAGGCGGTTCTTTACCAGCTCTTGCTGAGGCTGATGATGATTTTAAATATGTCCTAAAATTTAAAGGCGCCGGGCATGGCGTAAAAGCTTTGATTGCAGAATTGATAGGGGGTGAGATTGCCAGAGTTTTGAACTTAAAAATGCCCGAATTAGTATTTGCAAATCTAGACGAAGCTTTTGGGCGTAGTGAAGCTGATGAAGAAATTCAAGATTTATTACAAGGCAGTCAAGGACTTAATTTAGCCTTGCATTATTTATCTGGAGCTATTAATTTTGATCCTGTAGTAACTGCGGTTGACGCTAAACTAGCTTCACAAATAGTTTGGTTAGATGCTTTTATTACTAATGTGGATAGAACATTTAGGAATACCAATATGCTTATTTGGCATAAAGAGTTATGGTTAATTGATCATGGAGCAAGTTTTTATTTTCATCATTCTTGGAGCAATTGGGAGAAACATGCAAAAAGTCCTTTTGCCTTGATAAAAGATCATGTTTTATTACCAAAAGCCTCGTTATTACAAGAAACAAATCTTGAATTCAAATCGATTTTATCAACAGAAGTTATTAGAAACATTGTCAATCTTATACCTGATGTTTGGCTTCATTGGGAAGAAACTCAGGAACAGCCCGAAGCCATTAGGGAAGTTTATTTTCAATTTTTAAGTACTCGTTTAGATCATTCCGAAATTTTTATAACAGAAGCACAAAATGCAAGAGCAACACTTATATGAGTATGCCGTTATTCGTGTTGTGCCTAGGGTAGAGCGCGAAGAATTCCTTAATGTTGGGGTTATTCTTTTTTGTAAAAGAGCAAAATTTATAAAAGTTTTATTTGAAATTAATGAGGCTAAACTCAGTCTTTTTTCGAATGACTTAGACATAGAACAATTGAAATTAAACATTCAAGCTTTTGCAAAAGTAGCTCATGGTGAAAAAGATGCTGGGCCAATTGGACAATTTGATCTCCCTTCACGATTTCGATGGTTAACGGCGCTGCGTAGTTCAGCCATTCAAACTTCAAGACCACATCCAGGATTATGTGACAATTTAGACCATACAACTCAACGCCTTTTTGAAGACTTAGTGTTGTAGCATCTTGGTATTCAAAAATATCCTTTTAAATGCTTTAATTCAAAAGGGTATTTTCACTTTAAAGTCTTTCAGGTGAGGTTATGGTTTTACTAAGTACCATAAATTCTAAAGGTTCATTAGCAATAGGAATATGTACTTCACTTGACGGAAACGGTTCTCTCGCGCCAGTGTCCTCATAACCATTACGAAGGTACCAAGCAATTAATTCTTCACGTACCGTAATTACGGTCATGACAATTTTTGGCAAACCTAGTTCCAAAGCATGAATTTCAGCTTGCTGCAATAATTTTTTTCCAACACCTCCATTTTGCAAATGTGGTGCAACGGTCAACATGCCTAAGTACAAGTGCTCGGTTTTGTCAACTAGTAAAACGCAACCTACAATTTCGTTATTACTACTAAATTTTAGTATTGTATTTTTTGTATTTAAAATGGTTTCTTTTAATTCAGTCTCTGTGGTACGCAATCCTTCCAGAATGTTAGCTTCGGTGGTCCAACCTTTCTTGGAGGTTTCTCCGCGATAGGCTGAATTAATCAATTGATTCAATGCTGTAAGGTCTTCAAGTGTAGCTTTGGTAATCATATAGGACTGTTTTTTTAGATACCAAAGGTAAAAAAAACCATTTCACTATTACAATAAATTTGTTTCTTTTCAAGGGAACTGCAATTGCGTTTATTCAGAAAATTTAATATTTATCCTTTAATTAATTACTATTATTTTGCTCACAAAGAGGGGGCTAATGAGCAATTTTAATTGCTGTAAAACTTCCTTTTTTGTGAATTATCGGCATCGATATAGTTGATTTACACTGCAATTAAATTGACTTTTTGTAAATACTAAAGGAGGAAGTTAGTAATGTGCTGACTTCTGATAAATAGGATTAGCTTTTGCAAATAGATATTCTTATTCTACAATTGTTTATCGTTAATTACATGCTAAACTTTTAGTCCTTTTTTAAATTTTTTATTGCTACTGAGATCTTTTTTCAAGAACTGAAGTACTGGTTTTAGACTTTCAATGGGGCTTTCTTCCATTGGAGTATGACCGGTATTTTGTATAATAGCTAAGGAATTATGAGGCAAATCTTTATGAAACTTCGTTGCATTTTCTAATGGAATTAATAAATCTTCAGATCCCCATAGTATCAGTGTAGGCTGCTTGATTGTTTTGATGTTCTTGTAAGCTGAAGTGTCTTTTTCTATCGTAAAACGGTCTACAAATGCCTGACGATTACCTTCTCTCAAAGTTAGTTCATAGTAACGATCAACTAAATCTGGCGTCACTTTCGATTTGTCAAAATAAATATTTTCGACACTTGCTTGTACTATAAAATGCGGCGTAATATAAGTTAGAATTTTATTTAAAACGGGAGTTTGGCCAATTTTAAAAGCAACTGGTACACTTTTAGAAATTTGCCGATATCCTGCTGCATCTATTAAAATCAATTTTTCAACCATTTTAGGTTGTGCAACCGCAAAATTCCAAGCGATTTCTCCTCCTAGAGAATTACCAGCTAAAATGCATTGCTTAACTTTTATAGCATCCAAAAAGGTTTTGATAAATTCAGTGTAATGTTGAATCGAATAATTGCGATCAGGAAATGGTCCGGTTAAGCCATAGGCAGGCAAATCCATTCGGATCACGCGATTGGTTATTTTTAAACGGTTCGCCCACGCATCAAAGGTATGCAAACTGGATGCCGTGCCGTGAATAAGGACAATAGGGATGGTATCCTGTTGATTGCCTTCATCACGATAATGAACATTCATTCCGTCAATTGAAATAAAGGAGGAAGCCTCATTCGTATACTTTGTTTTCAAGTATATAAATGGAATATCACGATGACCAAAAAACAGCAGTATGGCGATAATAGCGATAGCTAAAAAGCCTCCAATAATTTTTATAAACTTAATTAAGTATTTCATCGACCTCCACTGATTGTTTGATGATAATTTCTTCCAATTTTTTGAAAGGAATTTGGTCCATCGCATGTTCTGCAATTGCTGTGATAGACAAAGATGGATTTACCCCAGGATTTGCTGAAATCATTGAACCATCTATGATATAGAGATTTTCGTATCCAAAAACTTTATTGTTTTTATCAATTACACCTTCACTAGCATTTGATCCCATCACTGCACCACCTAATATGTGAGCTGTAGAAGGAATTCCAGCGATAGTTTCTACGGCAAAAGAAGTACTGACACCATTTACAGCCTCACTGTATTCTTTGATCAATTGAACAGACTCTGGAATAAAAGGAGACGGTTTTTTACCTTTACTAACGGTTGAATTCATGAATCCAAAAAAGTTGATTTTGAGTTTTAGTGTACTGTCTAATGTTTGCATAAAAAGCAGTACTACCGTTTTTTTTGCCCAACTGTTTCTCAAATAAATTGTAAAATAATTTGCTGGCGACTTTACTAAAGCACCAATAACTTTAGCAATCCGAACAAAAGCGTTACTGCCTGTTACATATGGAAAGTGAATTAATTTCCACGCATTTGAACCTTCAGAATAGCGGCAAATTTCTAGGTGACTGTTTTCATCTGTATCTAAAATACTTCCGATGGCAACTCCTTTTGAAAAGTTTTTCTCTTTGTCAAGTGTGGAAACACTAACAAGAGTTTCATTATTAGTTCTAATGTCTTCCCCCAATCGATCTGAAATATTGGGTAATGATTTTGTCTTTAGTTGCAGTAGTAATTTAATAGTTCCTAACACACCACCAGAAAAAATGACTCCTTTGCTCTTAATGGTGCTTTTTTTGGTAAAAAATTGTGTACTTGTTTTTATGGAAACTTCGTAGCCATGGGTGCCATCTGAAGTATTGATTGGTTTAACATCATAGACTTCCTGCTCCGCCATAATAACCGCTCCATAATGTTGTGCGAGGTACAAATAATTCTTGTCAAGGGTGTTTTTAGAATTGTTTCTGCAGCCTGTCATGCAAGCACCGCAAAAATTGCAACCTGTTCTTTCAGGTCCTATTCCGTCAAAATAGGGGTCTTTTTTAGTAACGTTTTCTTCTCCAAAATAAACGGCAACATTTGTGGCATCAAATTTATCTTCCATACCCAATTTCTGGGCTACTTTTTGTAATCCAAGATCACCATCAAATAATTTAGGATTTTTAGCGGCGCCAAGCATTTTTAGTGCTTCTTGATAAAAAGGCGCGAGTTCTTTTTCCCAATCGTTCAAGGTACTCCAGCTTCCAGTTTTAAAAAAGGTAGATTTTGGAATGGGTAGCGTATTGGCGTAGACCAAAGAACCTCCACCAACACCAGTTCCCGAAAGAACAGCGACATGTTTAAAAATGGTAAGTTTCATGATACCAAAAAAACGGAGACTAGGTAACCAAAGCCATTTTTTAAAATTCCAGTTGGTTTTGGGAAAATCCGCTGCTTGAAACCATTTTCCTTTTTCGATCACGACTACTTTATACCCTTTTTTTGATAGTCGCAAGGCACTCACAGAACCACCAAAACCAGTACCTACAATAACATAATCGTATTCCATTGTATTTGTTTGATTATAATTTACCGCAAAGTTTGGATCGATGCTTTTGTAATTTTGTTTTTCTCAAATGTATAAAATGTTTTAATCTTAATAGAATAGTCTTGTCAATAATTCGTTGACTTTGTAAAATATATTTGGCTGTACTGATGTGATTGGCAAACTCAAAAATGAAATTCACTTTTTAAGGCAACAGTCTTTATTGGCTATAATAGCCGATACATTGCTAAAATTATCCATTTTTATGCTAACGTAAATTGAGGTCTTGAAAAAAGCTTATGCAATGCTATATTATTTAATCCATCCAACTTTTTTTTTCCAAAGATTAATTTCTATTTCTCTTTCAAAAAGGTTTTTTGGAACTGTTTGATTTTCATTTTCTGCTTGTAGTCTTATTTTTTGTGTTTGTTCTTCTATAGTATTTAAACCAATTTTTAATCTTCGAATGTTTACCATCGATAAATCATCGCACATATTTGGACTTAAGACACCATTTTTGTCCCAATCAAATTGAGTCCCAAATAATTGAGGTTTTCTCTCCAATACCGCTATTCTATCTGATAAACGAGCCAAATTTTCTTCGTAATTTTTATTTTCAACTATCCTGTTCTCTAAAATCTTCAAACATTTTTCATGAATTCAGGTTCGCTAATCGCATGTTGTATAATTAGCCACGCAGATTCACTTGCTTCAATTCCAACTTTTTCAACAGTAGGAAAACCTACTTCATCAATAATCGTATTGAGTTTTTTTGCATTGCTAATGTGAAGATTTTCCATTTCAAGAGCATAACCATGAGAGAGCTTTTTTTGCTCAATCAATTTTTGTCTTAATTCTAAATCCTTATTTTTTAATTTGATTATTTCATTTGCAATTTCAGAATAATTCATTTTATTAGAAAATTTTCGGTTTTAAAAATAGCTATTCCTTTCAGTCTATCTAAAAAAATGTTTTAAAAGTTGGAAGTTTTTCAGTTGTTATTTTCCAACCTTTTCAATTGGCCTGAAACGTAAAGCACTCCAAGTCTCATCAATAGATATTGCAGTTACTGTCGTAATGCCGAAATCTTCACCTGTCATACTAATTGTGTCTCTATTGATATCAGTTTTAATTTTTGATGTGCCTTTTGGATATGCAAACCATAAAACACTATCGTGTTCAATATTTTTTAAAACTGTTGTAAGAAAGTCTAAATATTCTTTCTTATTGTTTATAAAAATTAACGTGTTTGTGCTTTTATTTTTTTTATCAAAAGTTAGTTTAAAATCAAGTTTTAAAAATTCACTCTCCAAGGCTGATGGAGCATTAATGATTACTCCATTGTTTTTAAATTTAAATTTTTTTATGATCTCTTGCATTTTTTTTGTAAATATTCTATTAAAAATTGACGAGGGTTAAATGATAAAAATAGCAAATAATTAGGTCTAATATTTCCCATCTGATTTGATTTTTAAAACTTCAAATTCCTAAGCTTTGTATTTTCATCAATCATATTATTTAAAAGTATTTCTCTTTTCTCCATGTTTTTTTTAAAATATTTCACCACTTTTTAATGTGATTACAGTAGGTTCTATTTGTGAAAAACAAATGTTAATTGTAAAAATCAATAGCATTGATAGTAATTTTTATTTCATAGTTTGTAAGTTATTATCCGATTAATTTTCGGTTTTAAAAATAGCTATTCCTTTCAGTATGTCTTAAAAACTGCTTTTAACGCTTTTAAGTTATTGCAACTTTTTTGATCTTATAAAAATCATAGCAATGGCAGTTGTCACGATTCCCATCAGCAAAGCACCTATTGCACCTTGTTTAGCATAATTTGAATAGTTAAAGTTTGCTTCTGCTTCAGCAATCGATTTGAAGTAACCAATTTCAACAGAGCGTTTAATCACATTCGGAAAATATTCTGGTGAAATTATATATGAAATGATCCATTGAGTCAACGGACTTAATAATGCAATGATAACAGACAAAATTATACCCGAAATAAGCCCTTGTTTATAACTCATTTGGCCACCATAATAAACCTTCTTTTTTTCTTGTAACGCCATAACCATAAATCCTATAGCTGGAATTGCAAACAGGTTTGTAAGATAAAAATGGTAGTCAATATAGGTACTATGGAGTCCGCTCAACTTTTCTAATACCATCCAAAGTAATGTCATAATAGAGAATAAAATTGCCCATTTGATTTCAATTTTTAATTTTTTCATGGTCTATTTTTTAAGTTAGTTTCATATAGTTTTATCCATTCCCTAAGCCGTATCTTTCATAATATTACCATAAACTTAAGTTATATAAAAACTTTTAAACGAATACGTTATGGTTAATTATATAGTAAATATATTTGATTTAAATTACAAATTAAATTTTTTCTGGTAAAAGTTGCTTTTTGAGTATAAGAATAAACCGAAGTATAAAATGATTTAAAATCGCTATTTGAGTTCTAAAAAAGTAAATTCTTCCACTTCCAGTTCTAGTTATGAAAAATCTAGAAACAGCTGAATGAGCAGCACATGTTGGCTTGAGAGATGGTTACATCGCGTGATGCGAAAAGGGTATTTAACTTCAATCTTCTAATATGATGTACTGTATTATGACCTTAGAGTTTAAGAATAATTGGCTGGTTGCTAATCACCAAAAAGTACGTTCTTTCAGACATATACGCACGTATTTAAAAGTATATTTTGGGTGAAAACCTCATATACAATTTGACGTTGTTGCCGTTTTGATTGCGGAACTTAATGCATCAATTAAAGTGTTATTGTACCACAACTGCTTATTTTTTTCATCTATAGACGTAAAGAAACGCTGCTGATACAATCAGTTTTTGGTTTATTTATAGTATTATTTAGTTTTCTTTGCAGGTAATGTAAAATAAAAAGAAGAACCTGCGCCTTCTGTACTTTCTACCCAAATTTTACCTCCATTTTTTTCTACAAAGCCTTTCGATAATATTAATCCGATACCGGCTTCTTTATCCTTTTTCCATGTATTTGAAATAGTGGTTATTTCAGGTGTAAAGAGTTTATCTTTTATATTTTTTGTAATGCCAATTCCATCATCTTTTATCTCAATGATAATTGAATTTTCTTTTGTTTTCGCACGAACTACAATTTTGCCGTCTTTATGCGAATATTTTATTGCATTGTTGAGTAAGCTATGGAGTATAGAAGACAGCATTTCGCTGTCTGCAAAAACATTTATATTTTTCTTTATGTTGTTATGAAGGTGAACCTTATTTGCAACAGCAATGTCATTTAGCGCATCAAACACTTTTTTAACATCGGTATAAAGATCAATTTTTACGGGAGCAAAAGCTTCTGATGCATATTTTATTCTTGCCCATTCTACTAAATAATCCAACAGGTTTAATTGCTGTTTTGACGTTATATGAAGTAGTTGGAGCATTTCTTTTGTTGCATCCTTATCCATTTTATCAAAATTTTTATTCAGATATTCAGCAGTACCTGTTATACCTGTTAGTAGGGTTCTAAAATCATGTGAAAGTATAAAAAGTATACTTTCTTTATGCACGCTAAGTTCTTCTACATCTCTTGCATACTTTTCTGCATTCTGTCTCTCGGTTAGGTCTCGAAGGATTTTAACATACCCTTTTAATTCTCCATCTTCACCTTTTAAAGGATAAACTAGTCCGTATACATAAAATTTGCTTCCGTCTTTACGAATGTGCCATCTGTTGTCTGCAGCTTTTCCGTCTTGTAGTGCTTTTTTAATTTCAGCTTTTGGCAGGCCTTTGGTTTTGTCATCTTCAGTAAAAATGATATCAAAATCTTTCCCCAATATTTCTTCTACTTCATATTGAAATAATTGTGTTGAGCCTGAACTCCAGCTGTTTATTTTTAAGTCATTATCCATTGAAAAAATGGAATAATCAGGCATGCTGTCTATGACTTGACTAAAAAACTCTGCTGAAAGGATGTGCTCACCTTCGGGTGCGCTTGATTTTTTATTTTTCATCTGATTGGTTTAGAAATACTTTTTAGGGTTAAATTGCTGCTATTTGATTCCTTTTTTCTAGCGTTAATAATTCAAATTCACTCCAAAACCTAATCCCATATCACTATCGAAATGTGTTTTAATGCTAACGTTTCTTTTAATAATATAGCGTATTCCTGCCATGTATTCTTTATCGGTATTCCACATCAAATCCATTCTTAATCTTTTTGAAACGGGAATGTCCATTCGTTCAAATTGCAATCTGAAATTACCATCTGTAAAAACTTCGGCTTGTGCTTTTATAAGCATGGGCAATGTGTATTCTAATCCTGCACTAAATACAGAACGTTCGTCTTTGGTGCTACCTTGTCCAAAAACATTTTTCTCCATTTCACCATCTTCCATTTTTCTGTATCGCCAATCAAATCCAACAAACGGCATAATCCATTGCATTTTGCCAATGTAACGCCCAATGTGTGTTTCTGTTTCATAACCGTGCATGTTGTTATAACCCAATCTCCATTCTGTTCCGATGCTCCATCTTGTGTTGCTAAACATTGCCATTCCGTCGTTTCCATTCGTAGCAAAATCATTTTCTGCCATAAGATGAAATTTTCGGTCTTCGCCAAATAATTTTCGTTGTGCTAATTTTGGATTTGGTATTAATGGATTTGGTGCTTGATTTTCATACGTAAAAACTCTGCCCATTCCTGCCATCATGTGATAGAGGATATGACAATGAAAAAACCAATCGCCCTCTACATTAGCGTTAAATTCTAAAACATCCGTTTCCATCGGCATAATGTCGATGATGTTTTTGAGTGGTGCGTAATCGCCTTGTCCGTTAAGAATTCTAAAATCGTGTCCATGCAAGTGCATCGGGTGTCGCATCATGGAACCGTTGTATATTGTGATGCGAACATTCTCGCCTTTTTTGATTAAAATTTTATCGGTTTCAGAAACTACTTTATTGTCTAAACTCCAAACATAACGGTTCATATTTCCTGACAATTCAAATCGCAATTCTTTAACCGGTGCGTCTTTAGGTAGCGTTGTCTTTGTTGGAGACTTTAACATGGCGTAATTTAACGTTACAATTTCCGAAAGTTTATTACTGTTATAATCGTCTTCGTTGCTGCTTGATGCATGCGCGGCCATTTTCATTTCATTCCCATTGTGTTTAGAATGATCCATTTTTTTACCGTCACTTTTTTCTGCTTTGTCTTTACTCTTGCCGTTTTTCTGATCTCCAGTAATTTCGGGATACATAACTACGTTCATATCCATCTGATTGTAGGACATACTCATTCCCATATCGTCTAAATCACCGTTCATTTTCATCATATCATTCATCATTTTCATTCCTTCAAAATATTTTAATTTTGGTAGGGGAGAGGTAAGCTGTTTGATGCCATCACCTAAATAAAGTGATGCTGATTTTGTGCGGTCTTCAGAAGTAACCAAAAATTCATAAGCGGTTTTATCGGCAGGAATGGTAACAATTACATCGTAAGTTTCGGAAACGGCAACAATTAATCTATCCACTTCTACTGGTTCTACATCGTTACCATCATTAGCAACAACAGTCATTTTTCCGCCTGCATAATTGAGCCAAAAGTAGGTTGATGCACCACCATTTGAAATTCGTAATCGCACTTTATCGCCACCTTTGAATTGAGATAATTGGCTTTCGTTTTTACCGTTAATTAAGAATTTATTGTAATAGACATCACTCACATCCATTGCGTTCATTCGTTTCCATTCGTTCGTTACTTTGGTTTTGAAATGTCCTTGTTGGATTGCTTCGGCATAACTTTGCGTGGTACCTTTTTGAATGGCAAACCAATCGGTTGCGTTATGCAACATGCGGTGTACGTTATTTGGATTTACGTCTGTCCATTCACTTAAAAGTATTGGTACGCTTGGCAAATCATCAATTCCTTTTCTAAATGTTGGATCGTTTGGTTTTTTGAGCATTATAAAGCTGCCGTACATCCCGATTTGTTCTTGTAAACCCGAATGACTATGGTACCAATGTGTTCCGTTTTGAATGATTGGAAATGTATATTTGTGAGTAGTGTTTGGTTCAATTGGCATTTGGGTTAAATAAGGAACGCCATCTTCTTTGTTTGGTAAAAATAATCCGTGCCAATGCAATGAGGTACTTTCTTTTAGCTCGTTATGTACATAAATTTCTGCAATGTCACCTTCGGTAAAAGTGAGGGTTGGCATCGGAATTTGTCCGTTTACAGCAATGGCATGTTTTGGTTTGTCACCAAAAGTTACTAGTGTATCACGAACAAATAAATCATAACGAACGATTTTTTGAGCTGATGATATTGTTGAAATAAAAGAAAGACACAAGCTTAAAACAATTATTTTTGAGTTGTACGTATTGCAGCCCGACTTGAACGGAGCTCTTTTTTGCGAAGCGTAACGGGGCAAAAAAAGCGGGAGTGGAAGGCGGAATAGCTGCCCAAATGATTTTAATTTCATAATTTTTTTTTAAATCAGTATACATAACATAATGCCACTCATTGCAATCATCAATGCATCTTCAATAATAGTTACAGTACTCATGGGTAAATTGAAAACTGCTCCCAAACAGGCACATTGAATTTTCTTTTTGTTTAAGACGGATTGTAATACGCCAATGATACTGATACTCATTACGACTACTGTAAGTGAATTAGTTAGTATGGGATTAAAATTGATTAGAAACGCAATTCCCAATCCTAATTCAATAAAAACATACAGGTATGCCCATGCTGGAATTTTTTTTGCTAGAACATCATACATCACATAACTTTCAGCAAAACCTTTGATATTTAGTAATTTAAAAAAAGAGAAAATAAGAAAGAATCCTGACATAAAATGTCTCATTGCTTGCATAAAGTCAAATTTTGTATTTTGCGTTTGCACCAATGTAGTTACTAATAAAATGTAGAAAAAGATCAGCAAAATGGGTTTGTAGGTTTCAAACCATGATTTTGTTTTTTTACCAATTTCACTGTGATTGATTGCTGATATTTGGTATTTTGTGTCTAAAACGTGTTGTAAGTTGGGTAAAGCAATGTGTTTATCCATTGTAATAGTTGCGGTTTCAGTATCTTTTGAAACGGTAACATTTGTAACATTTTCTATTGTTAGTAGAGCCGATTTTACTTTTGCTTCACAACTTGAACAGGTCATTCCTAGTACTGTGTAGGTGTGTGTCATGAGTTTGTATAATTAAAATCAACTTCACAAAAAATAATGCAAAGTTGATTTATTAGATTTTAAAATAGTATTGAATTACATAACAGTTTCAGTTAATGGCATTCCGCATTTTGAACATTCACTGTTTAATTCACCTTGAACTTCTGGGTGCATCGGACAAGAAAAAATTTTGGTTGCCACTTCCTTTTTGGTTGTTTCTTTTACAAATACGGTGTCTTTTTCAATCAGTACAGTATTACTATCTGTACTTGTTCCATCATTTGTAATCACAGTTGTGTCAGTTACTACTATTTCATTTTCAGTTGTTGTTGCTTCTTTGCTTTTTTGGTTGCAAGAAATAGTTACTAATGCCAATACTACGGCTGTTAAAATTACATTTTTCATTTTTTTTATTTTTAAAAAACAAAACAAAATACTTTTTTAGATAAGTAGTTAGTCTTGAATTGATTATATTTTTACTTCTTGCAGATTTCTGCACATTTTCTATCTGCAATATTACAATGTCTTTGTATTTAGAATGTTACAGATTTATTTGTTTAAGTTGTGTAATTCACATTTCAATTACTTTATAGTCTCTACAACTTTACCACAGCTCAGCATCATTGAGCCATAATACGGATTTTTAACTGTATTTTCTTTGCTTAACCAGTTGGCCCCTTTACCATTGTTTGCCATTGGACAAAATTGGTAGTATGTTGGTGTTTTTTGTTTTGAGACTTTAATTAAAGCGTACATATTTGCTGAAAGCGTATCAAAATGATCTCTTTGTTTTTTCGCTTCTTTTGTGTTTGCAATGATTTGAGTATCTACTTTTATGGTTTTTAAAACTTTCATCCAAACGGTGTGTTGGTTTGTATTTAAAGTTTCCATTTTGACAGCATTTATTGCTGAAAGCAATTCTTTTGCTTTTGTAGATGCTGTGTTTCCGTCTGTTTTTACTAAAGCATTTTTAACCTCAAAATAGTTGTCGAAAACAGCTTTTAGTTGGTTGGTTTCCATCGTCTGTTTACTAGCACTTGGTTTTTTTGCTTCAACCGTTGTTTTTTCTGAATGATTTGCGTGTTCACTGTGGTCTTCTGCAACAATTTCTTTTTTAGGTTCTGTTTTTACATCAATTTTTGCTTCTCTATCGTATTGGCAACAGCCAGGAAGTTTTGAATATGCGTTATCAGGCGCAAGAAATTTTTCACTGTCATAACCAGATAATGCGATACGTTTTAAAATTTCATCTGGATTTGTTTTTTTGCTATCATACGTTACTGTAGCCATTTTTGTATCTGCGTTCCAATCTACAGTAGCTACATTTTTTATATTACCAGCTTTTTCGATTGCTGTTTCACACATCCCGCAGTTCCCATATATTTTTACTGTTTGTTGCGACAGTTCGGTATCGCTCGAGTTGGTTACTGAACTATTATTTTGTGCGTTGGATACTGTAAAAGATACCAATACTGTGATTGCTACCCATGTTTTTGACATTAGTTTCATTTTAATAAATTTTAATATTTGATATATAAATAATTTTGAAAACAATGTATTTGTTTTCGACAAGACCGTTTTATGGGTGTTAAAGTTCTAAATTATTATATTTTTGGCGGAAGCCAAACGGAGGTAAAACCTGAAGAAATAAAGGTTTCTGAATGGTGAAATTTTGGTTTTTCAGTGGAAAAATTAAAATTATTGTTGTTAAATTCTATTTCGTTGAACGAAATTAAACTAAAGTTTACTGTTGATGTGGTGCAGTTTGAATGACCACATTTTCCGCCACAACTATTGTCTTCTTCATTAGATTGTGTTTTTTTACAACACTCTTTCTTTTCGGTTTTAGAAGTCGCTTCTTTTTTGTTACACTCTTTTTCAGTTTTAGTTCCACATGCATAACCCAAAGATGGCAACAAAAAGAAGCCAAGCGATAGCATTATAATTAATATGTGTAACCTTTTTTTCATTTGTCAAAGATAAGGCGTAATTCTAAAATATTATGTTAATTTTCAGCAGGGTTTTGAGTGATTTGTGTAGCAAAGCGGTAGCAGTTACTATTTCGTTGCCAGATAACAGGCGTGGAGTAGCAAACGTATTTTTCTATTTTATAAAAACCAAACAAAGGAAGATAAACATCCTGAAAGTGAATTCTAGAGGTCGTTTTTGACAGCCTGATGTGCGTTCGCTTTTTTCTAGTTGCTAATTTTTTTTCAGCTATCTTCTGATAAATTGTAGTCCAAAATACCCTGGTGTATGGTCCAAAATGTTTAGGATCTCTGAGAATATTTGATCTTCATTATAAAAGATAATTTACTCAATCGGTTTTTTGGAGCGCCTTAATTATTTTACTGTATAGCAGTTGTTCATCAACAGGTTTAGAGACATAATCGTTCATTCCCATAGCTTGGGCTTTTTCTAAATCAACAGAAGTAACATCTGCAGTTAGTGCTATGATGGGAATATCAGATTTCATAATGTTACGCACGTATGCGGTTGCATCAAAGCCATTCATTTCGGGCATTTGTAAATCCATTAGCACCAGGTCGTACTTATTTTGTTCTAGTTTTTCAATCGCAATTTTTCCGTTGCCCGCAATGTCTACATCAAAGCCAAAGTCAGCAAGTATAATTTTAATTAAAAGTTGATTCAGTGGCATGTCTTCGGCAACCAATATGTTTATTTTTTTAACCTCGGCTTGAATGTTTGAAACCGATTCCGATTGCTGTTCTATTTTTTGATTTGTTTTAGCAAATTTTAATTGGAAACTAAAGGCTGATCCTTTGCGTAATTCGCTTTCCACGCGTATAGTGCCACCTTGTTGTTCTATTAATTTTTTAACGATGGTTAGCCCAAGACCAGTACCTCCATATAGGCGTGAGTTTTCATAAGTTGCTTGTCCAAAATCTTCAAAAATATGTTCGAGTTTGGTTTTGTGGATTCCAATTCCGGTGTCGGTTATGGTAAATTCAATAGTTATTTGCTCTGAATCTTGTTTAAGCAAGGAAACACAAATGGTTATTTTTCCTGCGTTCGTAAACTTAACAGCATTGCTTATTAGATTCAAAATGATTTGTCGCAACCGAATAGAATCGCCCATTATAATTTCGGGTATTGCGGTGTCAAATTGTTTTACCATTTCTAAATTTTTCTCCTTTATTTTCATATCGAATAATTGGAGCATTGATGAGAGCGAATCAGCTAAATTGAACGGAGTTTCTTCAAAAGTCATTTTACCAGCATCTACTTTGGCAAGGTCAAGAATATCGTTAATTAAAACAAGCAGGGCATCCCCTGAATCCTTAATTGCCGTTAAGTAGTCTTCCTGACTTTTGTCTAATTTCGATTTTAAGAGTACATTCGTAAACCCTATAATGGCGTTCATAGGAGTTCGTATTTCGTGGCTCATGTTGCTCAAAAATTGTTGCTTGGCTTGCATGGCATCCTCAGCAGCAATTTGCGCAGTTTCGGCTTTGTATTTAGCATCTTTCTGCTCGTGAATATCGGTATTAGTTCCTACCCACATTTTTATTTTTCCGTTTTCATCTTTAATGGGTAAAGCTCTGCTTAAATGCCATTTGTATGCACCGTGTTTATTTAAGATTCGGCATTCCATATCAAAAATTTCTCCTGTTTTAAAGGAGTTTGACCAATTTGTTTTAGTCATCTCCACGTCATCGGGGTGAATTACTTTTTCCCATCCCCAACCTTTTAATTTTTCAAACTCTAGTCCGGTGTCATCCAACCATTTTTTATTAAAATAAATCACATTACCCTTTGTGTCGGCATTGGTTATTTTTTGAGGCATAGAATCTAAAATCTGTCTTAAATTCCTTTCGCTTTCTATAATTCCCCTTTTTGCAATCACCTGCTCAGTTACTTCATTACCAATAATAGTAATACCTGAAATAGTTTGGTCCGCTTCTAAATAAGGCTGGAAAACAAAATTGAAAAAATACTCTTCCTTTATATTTCCATGCATATTTTTGGGGCTCTGTACTTCAATACCATGAAAAGGAATACCGGTGGCACGCACCTCATCAAGCATATCTAGGAATGTGGTGTTTTTAAGTTCGGGCATAATTTCAAGTAGCGATTTACCTTCTATATCGTTTCCTCTTCCCCACACTTCTTTAATCTGGTCGTTGGCAAGTTCAATAATCAGATCTTTACCTTTTAACACGGCAAAAGTAAATGGCGAATTCATCAGCATCATGTTATATCGCTTATCGCTTTCTTCTATTTTTTTGCGCGCCATCACCATTTCTGTTACTTCATACGCTATTTGTGTAACACCAGAAATGGAGTTGTCTGCGTCATAATAGGGTTGGAAAACAACGTTAAAATATTTATGCTTTAGCTTACCATTGTAGGTTACTTTCCCGAGTATTTCATTGGCATAGAATGGAATACCTGTTGTGTATACTTTGTCAATCATTTCAGGAAATGGCTGATCCTTAATTTCCGGTAATATTTCCAAAAGCGTTTTTCCTTCTACATCTTTACCTTTTCCCCAAAAATCTTTCATTAAATCGTTAGCAAGGGTAACCACCATGTCTTTTCCTTTTACTACACAAAAAGCAAATGGCGAATCCATAAGCATCATGTAATACCGATTGCTAATTTCTTCTATTTTCTTCAATGCTTTCTGGTCTGCATTGTGTAGTGTGGCTAATGCATTTTTTACAATCACAGCTGCTGTTACTTCATAAGCAATAATGGTTATCCCAGAAATAGTCTCATCTGCTTCCAAATAAGGTTGATACACAAAATTGAAATAAACATCCTCCAATTTACCATTGCGAAAAACCGGGCAAAGTACCTCATCTCCGCAAAAAGGAGTACCGCTGGTATAAACCTTATCGAGCAAATCGGGAAATTCGGAATCTTTGATCTCAGGTAAAACTTCAAGTAGAGTCTTTCCTTCTAAGTCCTTGCCTTTTCCCCACATTTCTTTTACGGAATCATTGGCAAGAGTAATTACCATATTTTTTCCCTTGAGTATAGCAAAACCAAAAGGTGATTTAAGAAGCATCATGTTGTATCGCTTTTCGCTTTCCTCCAGCTGCTTTATGGCTTTTTGCTCTGCATCAAGTTGCGCTACCAGTGTTTCATTTTCAGTAACATCATCAGAACGCTGAATGATATATTGTACGTTATTATTATGATCTAGAATAGGGGAGTTCACTACTTTCCAATACTTTGTTTCAAATCCACCACCTTCGGATGCGGGTTTAGGAATATCGTATCTTATTACCGGCAAGGTATCGGCAGTTTTATTCTTCATCACGCGGTTGAAAGAAGCTCGAATCGTACTTTCTCCATTTGGGTTTTTATTGTCTGGATTAGATGGAAAAACATAAAAAATGTCTTGTCCAGTAATGCACTCACGGGTAGTTTTGGTTTTTCTAATAAAATCGTCTGAAGCAGCAATAATGATAAAGCTGATATCTATAACAAGCATCAATGCGGGAGACTGCTCGAATATCCTGATGTAATCTTTTGCATCCATATGTTTGTAAATATCAGATAAAAAATCCGATTAATGAATGTAAAAGGTTGCCAATGATTTTATATTTGCTTGCTTAAAAATATCGGTATATCAAATGAAGTTCGCTTTATCAGAATTTTGACTGATGGGAAGCATAAGGATTTGCCACTTAGAAATGGCTGGGAGTTAGTAAACGCTCATTTGTCGTATAAAGGGAAGCTTAGAAAAAGGTAATTCTACAAAATACAGCTAGCTAAAATTGCTAGTATGGGAATGTGGTTATTTTTGAATTATTTTAAATGGAAGATTATCTAAAAACCTCAAAAAAAAAATTATTTTTTAGAGTATTAAAGTAAAGGATTTAAATTATAATTAAAACCATTCTCGGTAAAAACTGCTTTCTATAATAAAAATAAAACAAAGCGTAAAAAAGCCATAAAAATCACTATTTGAACCCCAAAATATAAAGCTTTCCCTTTTTGAAGTTTTTTAATAAATTATTCATCAGGAATATTATGTTCGTGCTATGGATGCAAAGGAATTCTTGTTATTGGCAGTAGTTTTTACTTATTATTTATATTTCTTTTATAATTTGGGTCAAAATCTACTATCCATTCTATACCAAATTGATCTCTAAACATTCCGAAATAAGAACCCCAAGGACTGTCATTAATTGGTATTTCAATATTTCCACCTTCTGAAAGGCCATAAAATAATTGACGAGCTTCTTCTTTACTTTCAGCGCTAATTGAAATTTTACTTCTAGTTTCATTTTCGTTATGTTTTCCCATTATTTCGGGAGTATCACTCGCCATTAAGACATTGTGTTTCCCAATTGGCAAAGCAATATGCATAATGCAGTTTGCTTCGCTTTCTGAAATTGGAAATTCAGGATTTGAAAAATCTTTGAAACGACTTATCATTGCAAATTCTCCACCGAAAACGGATTTATAAAATGTAAATGCAACTTCAGCATTCCCATTAAAATGGATATAAGGGTTTATTTGTGCCATTTTATTTTTTTTACATTTAACTCAAATTATTATTTTGGTTCTTCAGTTGGAAATTTTGAAACGTCCATATAAAAAATTTCCCATGTGTGTCCATCAAAATCTTCAATAGTTCGTTGCTGCATAAAACCATAATCTTTCATTTCTGTTGGTTCAATACCCCCTGCTTTAAGTCCATTTGACATTAAGTTATTGACTTCGTTCATACTATCTAATGATAATGAAAAAAGTCCTGCAATATTAGTTTTTGTGTCAGCAATAGGTTTAGATGTAAAACTTGTAAACTTCTCATGTGTTAAAAGCATTACAAAAATGTTTTCACACCAAACCATACATTTTGCGGTTTCGTCTGAAAATTGTGGATTATTTGTAAATCCTAATGCAGTATAAAAGTTAACTGATTTTTCAAGTTCTTTAACTGCTAAATTTATAAAAATTTGTTTTCCCATTTTTTATATTTTATGTGGTTCTCTTTATTGTAGTTCTTCGTGAAGCAATTATGGTCAATGTCATTTAGTTTAAAAATCTTTAAACAAACATTATTGGATTAATTTTTAAGTAAATATATTTGATTTGAACTACAATTAAAATTCTTTTAGATAAAAGTCAACTTATGGTTAAATAGGTTTAAAATTCGGCTTAGGTTGTGTAGTTTATAAATACGAATCCAATATAAGCTGAATTGAGAGTTTGATTGTTTTCATAGTTCCTGTCAAAATTGGTTTTAAGGGTAGGTGCAGGTTTGCTAAAAAGTAAAGGAAAAACACTAAAAAAACAAGCTAAAAACCGCTCCAAAAAAAATAAGATACTAAATCCTAATGATATTCTGAATATAATTGTTGCGGTATGTTATTTTTCTTGTCATTCAGTTTTCCCTTTGAATGTTGCATAAATTGCCATTGCGTGTCCGTGTCCTAATTCAAATTCTTCTTTGAGCCAATTTGTAATTTCGGAAGCCTTAATTTCCGGATTAAGTTTTCCGTCAATTATAAATTCTTTTGCTTCAGCCATTTTTTTAAAGTCAGCAGGAGTCTTTCCTGTTTTGGCTTTTATATTGTCTATGTATGCTTGAAATGACATAAATTTTTAATTTTCGTTAGAATTTAATTTATGATAGTAAATATATGAAATAGCCAAAATTCCGAATACAACCAATGGGAAAAATGTTAGTCCATTTAGTCCGTCAACTGCTCCGTGACTAATTGTTGCAAAAACAAAGTTAAATGCAAATCCGGCATAAGCCCATTCTTTTACTCGTTTCGGAACTTGTGGAATAACTAACGCCAAAACTCCTAAAATCTTAAAAACAACCAATGCGTTTCCAAAGTATTCTGGATAACCCAAATGTTTAATTCCATCTTTTGCTAATTCTGTTTGTGAAGTCAATGCAGGCATTAGTCCTTCAAATAAAGCAATGATTGTTGTCGCTGTCCAATAAATTATTTTGTCTTTTTTCATTTTTTTATAATGTTAATCTTCTGCCGTGAGTTGCGGTACAATGATCGCTAATGTTCCCTTGCTATGCGACTTTGCGTTCAAAGCGGGAGGAGTATTCTTCGCTAAGATAGAATTTATTCCTAAAAATAGAATTGAAGCTACTGAAAACCAGTAATAATTGCATAGGAAGTGTTAGCGGTTCTGACTTAACCGGATTCTTTTTTTTTATAATCTCTATGTATTTTTTTTGGACGAGATAAAATATGAAGTTTTTGTTATGATAAATTGTATTCCGGGTTTTACTATTAGATATAAAACCGCTCCAATTAAGCTAAGAATTGATATTATTCCGATGGGTAGCACACCACCAAAAGTAAAAGTCATACCAAGAACAAATCCTAGAAAACATTCAGCCTTGTAAATAGGCAAGAAAATTGCAAGAACTAACAATGAAACAATCATATAGAATGGTATTTCAGAATATCCTAAAGTAAAAAAAACGGATAGCAATAATCCGAAAGATAATGCTGCAATGAAGGCATAAAATATATTTACTGGGAATTTAGAAATAGTTGAATTATTTCTAATTCTCTTTTGTATTCTGTATAATAGAAACCACGTAAGCAATGGAATTAGAATTCCTCCCAACCAATTTGAAAATTTAGGTAAGTCTTCATTTTGTAGTATGTGATGGCTAGGTACACCATAATGGAAATGATCCCAAATTAAAAGCACCCAAATAGCAGCAGTAGTTATTGCAGTGAAATATAAACGAATCTTATAAAATTCCCTTTCTCTCATTTTATTTTACATTTTAGGATTTCAAATCTCTAGCAGTTTTCCATTGGCGCCTTGCATAACTGCTAAAATTCAGGTAACACAAGCAGTTTGGTACTAAATTAATCCCTATTTTAGGATTTGCCAAATCATCCAAATACAAACCAATTTCAAATTAAGCCTAATTCCCAAATTGCTTGTAGCGTGCGTTGTAAGCATTTCTATTTATTCAGCGCGGATAAATAATATTGGTTTATTCGTTTTTGGCTCTAATACTTCCATTACTGATTCAGTAAGCTTTACAATTTTGAGATTCAGTTTCTGTTTAGAAAACTCGTAATGAATAGTATTATTAACGGTATCAAATTTATAAGAACTACTAAATCTCTCAATTAATTTTTTGTTAGCATACATTTCAAATATTAAACTGTCTTTTTTGTAAGTTGTTTTTTCTACTACATTTTGTCCAGTTTGGTTAATAACATTTAGCATTTTCCAACTACCTATTAGCTTTTTTGACTCAATGTTTTTGCATGAAACTAATAATATGAGAATTCCAATTACGAAGATACTTTTCATTTGAAAATGATGTTTACGAATTGCTTAAAGTTCCGGCGCTTGACAAGGTTGCGAACTTCGGAACCGATTATTTTCTGGGAAAGATAAAATTTCTTGCGAAATGTAAACGTGAATTTACCATAAACCTCGCTTAAAAATCCTTAAACGAGGTTGTTTTTTATGCTTATCTTGAAATTTTACTTTTTTAAGAGAGTTGCGCAACAGCTACGTGTAGTGGGAGTAGCTTTTTTATTTATTCTACTAATCGGTTTTCAATGTCCATCCTTTCGTGTAAAACTCTCACAACTTCAATTTCATTAGTTTTATCTTTCTTAAATAAAATTAAATGTGATTTTACTTTTGAATATTTATATGATTTTCTAATTTTTCCAATGTCACGAGCCATATCAAAATTATCTACGATATATTCAATTTCGTCAATAATTAAGTTATAATATCTATTTGCTTGTTCAACTGACCAGTTTTCTGCTGTATAAATCCAAATGTTATTGATATCTTCTATTGCCTTTTCACTAATTATGTACTCTGACATTATTTTTGCAAATTAGCTTTTAGCATTTCAAGGTTTTTATTGCGGTCAAAATTTCTGATTTTACTACTCTTTTCGCCAATTTTTAGTTCATTGATCAAAGATTTTGTTTTAGTTTCTTCTTGTTCAAAAACTCTTAAAGCAGTTCTAACAACTTCACTTACTGAACTATATTTTCCTGTAGAAATTTGTTCATTAATAAAGTTTTCAAAATAGTCTCCTAATAATATTGATGTATTTCGTGCCATGATTTTTATTTTCACCAAAGATACCAATAATTGGTATTAAATTCAAAATTTTTTCGGCTTTTTTGAGCAAAATTTACTGCTAACGTTCTGGTAATAAAGCGATTTTGGGTTTTCAATTAAGCCCATTATTCGGATTTACTAATCTTCCAAATACAAAACCATCTTTCCATTAAGCCCAATGCCCAAATCCGTTGTAATGGCTGTTGTTCGTTCGGTTACTTTTAACATTATTCTCTTGTAACATACAATCCATTAATAATATTCTTGGAATTAATGTTAGTAAAAACTCTTTTAACTTTATTTAAAATTTTATGTTCAATTACTTCTCTTTGATATTTATCTGAGTAATCAATATCAAAGTTTAAATATAGATTGAAATTTTTAAGATTTTCTTTATTTTCAATTTCTTTCATTATTTCATTAAATATTATTTCTTTATCAGCAAGACTATATTTCCTTGAAACTTCAATAAAAAAATACAGTGTATAGTACAGATTTTTTTGATTAGCTAAAAAAAGAGTTGCTTCTTTTTCTATTTTTTATTTTCTTCACTTTCTTCATACATATTAACAAAAATATGCACAATACCGTATTTTGAGTAGTCAATTCTTGAATACTTAATTTCTTCTCCATTATACTGATAGTGAAGTTTTTCTTGTCCCATGTTAGTATAGGAAATAAAAAGAAGAATTATAATGAATATTTTTTTCATTTTTTTGTTTTAACATTACCGCAAACGTCAGACTATGAAAAAACTTCACACCCGAGCGATAGCGAATAGACGGAGTAATCTTTCAAACAAATATATTAAAAATATTGTAAGAAAAATAAATATTTTGTGTCCTTAAACATGCAATACATACAAGGAATACAGTGTAATCAACTGTAAATAGTGATTCTAGAAGACACGATAAGCCAAGACAATCCAGTTCTCCCGAAGCTTCGGGATTATCGATGCTTTTGTAAATAGCACCATCTTCTCTAAAAACAGCTTTCAATGACGTGAAAACCGACTTTTAAGGCTTTATATTTTTACAAACTAAAACCTAAAGCCAAAAATAAACCTCGCTTAAAATCCTTAAACGAGGTTGTTTTTTATGTTTATCTTGAAATTTTACTTTTTAAGAGAGTTGCACAACTGCTACGTGTGTTGGCAGTAGTCGCTTTATATAATGCTACTTAAATACTCTTCAGCTGTCATAATTGGAATTGTAGAGTGCTTAAAGTCTTTTCCGTTTCTGGTTATAATCATTGAGCAGTTAGATTGTAAAGCAGAAAAATATTGAACAGCATCTTCAAAATCTTTGAAATTCGAATTCAACGCTTTGTCAATTGTTTCCTCATTGACCTCACAAACTTCACAGATTATTTTAAACTTTCGAAGTTTATTCAAAACAGATTCGGATTTTTCATATTTATTTAAAACATAATCTATTGTCGTGAATGAAAGAGGTGAGACAATTAGAGTAAGTTTTTTTTGGTCTGCCAAGGTAGCAACCTTAGCAATTGAATCAAAAAAAGGAACTCTTTCTCCCAACAAATCTAATATGACGTTGGTATCTAAAAATATCCTGCTCATTTGTATTTTTGTTCTAAATAATCAGCACGATCTTTTTTATAATCATAATCATCTGGAATTTTAATTCCTGAAGAAAGACTTTTTACGAATGGCGAAATTTGTATGTCATTATTTATTTTATCTGAAGTCAAAGAATTAAGGTAATTTTCTATAATTCGAGATAAGCTTAATTTTTTTTCAGACGCATAATGTTTAGCTTTTTCAATTATCTCTTGGTCAAGCTTTAATGTGAGTTTAGTATTCATAATATAAAATATTTATACGTACAAATATACAAATTCAGGACGTAATAAATGTGAATTTCGATTTTTTTTTTGCGATTACTGCCAAAGTCAGTCTGTGAAAAAACTTCGGTTTACTTACAAACAAATATAACAAAAAAGTTGCGTAAAGACAGGATTTTTCGTATTTTTAATAATGCAACATATCCTAGGTATTTCTCGTCAACAACTGCGTTTTATAAGTTTAGAAGACACAATAAGTCCCGATAATCAGGTGCGATTTATAGATGCCTTTGTCGAATCTATAGACCTCTCTAAGCTTGGTTTTTCGGTAAAAACGCTCAAAACTGAAGGCCGCCCAAGTTTTAATAGTAAAGTGTTTCTAAAGATCTATTTATATGGGTATCTCAACGGAGTCAGAAGTGCTTGAGATTTAGAAAAGGAATGTATTAGAAACATGGAAATGCAATGGCTTTTAGAAGCTATTATTCCTAATTACCACAGCATATCCGATTTTAGAAAAAACAATCCTATTGCCTTGAAAAAGCTATTCAAACTCTATGTTCTTTTTTTAAAAGATGCCGATTTGATAGGTTGCGAAACCATTGCTATCGATGGTACCAAAAGCCGAGCCCACAATAGCAAGAAAGCCAATTTCAATCAAAAGAAAATCGACAAACATGTAGATTATATTGAAGTAAAAACCCAAGAATACTTAGATGCTTTGGAAGAAAATGATGCCAAAGATAACCCCGCTATAATTCCTGCCTTGCCGGCAGGCAGGCAAAATATCCAACAAAAGTTAGACCACAGCATTCACAAAGAGCACTACGATCGAATGCACCAAAAACTGACTCAAAACGCACGCTATGCCAAGCAAATGGTGCGAGTGAGAAGTAAAACCGTAGAACCAGTAATAGGAACGTTGGTCAATTTTACCAATATGAAATGCGAAGCATTCACGAACACCATTTAAAATCAATAAAAACTTGTGAGTAATCGCGTAAACACAAGAGGAATCAAGCAAGCCAACAAACACGTTTTGATGGCAGCATTAACCTATAATCTCAAGAAATACTTGAAGTTTATCACCAAAAAAACAAAAACAAAAGCCGGAGTTGTAAGTGTAATACAAGCAAAAGTACCAACTTCTCTAAAAACAGCTTTCATTGACTTGAAAACCGACTTTTTAAGGCATTTTATTTTTACAAACTACAACCTAAAACCAAAAATAAACCTCGCTTAAAAATCCTTAAACGAGGTTATTTTTTATGCTTATCTTGAAATTTTACTTTTTTAAGAGAGTTGCGCAACAGCTACTGCTGTTGTGCGTAGTTCTTATTATTTTTTCTTACAATATATTTTACTGTCTTTAAGTTTAAATCCAACGCTTGAATATAAATTTATTGCAGCCAATCTATGGTCTTCTGTAAAAAGAAGTATTTCAGAAAGTTCTTTTTCTTCACCTACTTTAACTAATAAGTTTATCAGTTTTCTTCCTATTCCTTTTCCTCGTGAAGCTGAGTCTACAACTACATCTTCAATCCACCCCTTGTTTCCGGATATAACTTTGTAAGTACACATTAATGCAATTCCAATTATTTTATTATTATCCTCACAATATGCAATTGTAATTTGGTTTTTCTCATTCAATATTTCTTCAAGTTCTAACTGAATTTTGTTTGGACTTAATTGACGGAATAATTCAGAAACTTGCACTTTAATGTCTTTGTTTAATTCATTTTTGTTTAAAATAGCTGTTTTCATTTTTTTTAAGTATTTTTTTCAAAAATACAATTTTATTAAGTTACTATTTTATTTCAAATTTTGAATAAAAGTCATGATTTTCTGGTAACACGGTAGAATTACGCACAACGTCCCCGCGCTAAAAGCAGTTTGGGACTAAATTAATCCCATTTTTCGGATTTGCCAAATCTTCCAAATACAAAACCAATTTCAAATTAAGCCTAATACCCAAATTGCTTGTAGCGTGTGTGCTTGTTGCACAACTCGAACAAATATATCAAAAAAAACTTGCAAAAAAGTAAAAGAAATTGTATTTTTAACTATGCAAGGAAGAAAAGAACTCACGCCAAAAATGCTCTATCAAGTTCATTTACAGGACCTGATTCCTGAGCATAATTTTTATCGATTGCTTGATACAGCTATTGATTTTCATTTTTTATATAAAGCTACTGCAAAGTATTATGGAGACGAAGGACAGGAGAGCATTGATCCCGTTGTGTTTTTCAAAATCTGTTTGGTTGGCTATTTAAACAACATAAATTCGGACAGGAAACTCATCGAATATTGCTCAAATTGTTTAGATGTTCGCCTTTTTATTCGGTATGACATTGATGAGGCTTTACCTTGGCACAGCACCATTAGTCGCACGCGTCAGTTATATGGTGAAGAAGTGTTTTTAAGTTTGTTTAAAGCCGTTTTAAAGCTGTGTGTTTCTAAAGGTATGATTCGCGGCAAGCGTCAAGCCGTAGACAGCGTTTTTATCAAAGCCAATGCCTCTATGGATAGTTTGGTAGAGAAAGAAGTATTGGAAGATGCCAGTGCCTTTGTAGATGAATTAGAAGAAAACAGTGAATTTAAAACTACCAGCACCAGAAAGAAACTAGTAGTACAACACCACAATTGGAAAAAAGAAGCTTATAAGAGCCAACCCAATCCCAACTTCAACATTGATAAAGTAGATGAACACGGCAATTCAATACGTCCGAGATTTGTATCGAATCATACGCATTATTCTCCCACAGATTCTGATGCTAGGGTAAGTGTAAAACCAGGCAAAGCAAGGCAGTTAAACTATTTTGGCCAAATCGCTGTAGACGATGCCCATCATGTAATAACAGGCGCCTGTTCTGATTTTGCAGACAAACGCGATAGTCAGTGTGTGGAAAAAATAGTAGAATTAACAGAGGAAAACCTAAATGAAAACGGCATTGAATTAGAAGAACTTTTAGCCGATGGAGGTTACAGTAGTGGAGAAGCTTTAAAGTATTTGAACCAAAAAAACATCGATGCCTATATTCCAAACTTCGGACAGTACAAACCCGAGCGAGAAGGTTTTATTTTCAACAAAGAACTGAACCAATATGAATGTATCAAAGAAGGTTCCAACAAGGCAATTTTGCTTTTTAAAGGCGAAAAGAACGATAGCAAAAGCTACACCAAATACAGCTATCGAAGTAGTGAGCGCGATTGCAAAAACTGTCCACTACGAGAACAATGCTGCGGAAAAAGCACTAAGTATAAAAAGATAGATCACAGCATCCACAAAGAACACTACGATCGAATGCACCAAAAACTGACTCAAAACGCACGCTATGCCAAGCAAATGGTGCGAGTGAGAAGTAAAACCGTAGAACCAGTAATAGGAACGTTGGTCAATTTTACCAATATGAAGCGCGTAAACACAAGAGGAATCAAGCAAGCCAACAAACACGTTTTGATGGCAGCATTAACCTATAATCTCAAGAAATACTTGAAGTTTATCACCAAAAAAACAAAAACAAAAGCCGGAGTTGTAAGTGAAATACAAGCAAAAGTACCAACTTCTCTAAAAACAGCTTTCATTGACTTGAATACCGACTTTTTAAGGCTTTTTATTTTTACAAACTACAACCTAAAACCAAAAATAAACCTCGCTTAAAAATCCTTAAACGAGGTTGTTTTTTATGCTTATCTTGAAATTTTACTTTTTTAAGAGAGTTGCGCAACAGCTACGTGTGTTAGCAACAGTAATTATTTCACGATGTATTTCGTTTTGTTCAGATTTCCAACACTTTCAAACATGTTTAATTCGATTCCCTTTTTCAAATCTCTACTAGCAGTTGCAGAAGAAAGGTCTTTGAAAATATTCATATAATCTTTTCTAGTAAATTCTTTTATGCCAAGTTTTAGAAAGTATTCTAATCTGTCTAAGTCTTTTAAAATTCTATTATTGTAATTAAGTAAACTGCCTAAAGATTTATCAATTACATCAAGCATGTATTCTATAAAATATGTTGATTTTCCTGATTTATCACTTAATGACAAAGATCTATAATAATCATCTTGCGTTTGGCTGATTAATGTTTCAAATGGCAAAAACTCAAAAATTGGATATTCAGACATTAAAATTAAAGTTTGCCATAATCTTCCCATTCTTCCATTACCATCTAAAAAAGGATGTATGAATTCCATTTCATAATGAAAAACACAACTTTTTATTAATGTCAATTCATCAGAGTCTTTAAGATATTCAAATAAGTCTTTCATTAGATGCGGAACATTTTCATGAGGAGGGGCAATGTGTTCTACTTTTGTTCCTTTAACTATTCCAACACCTTGTTTTCTATATTTTCCTGCACTCTCAATTAGACCATTCATTAACTCAAGATGTGCTTTTAAAAAGTTTTTATCAGATGAAAACTTATATTCTTCAAGTTTGTCATAAACCGTAATTGCATTTAATACTTCTAAGACATCTTTTTTTGGACCAATTACTCTTTTGTTTTCAATCAATGCAGTAATTTGTTCCTCAGTTAATGTATTACCTTCAATCTGTAAAGATGAGTGTATAGTTTTGATTCTATTTTGTTTACGAAGTTGTGGAGATTGCTTATTTAGATAATTAGCATTTACTTCTCCAATTTTTTCGGAAATAGAACTTATCAATTTTAAAATTTTAAGCGTTATGTCGTATGGTGGTTTCATTGATACTATCATTTGATATTATCAAAAGTAGCATTTTTTCTGCAGTCTCCAAAATTATTGTTGCTAACGTTCCGCGGCTTCGCGAGGTTTGGGACTAAATTTAGACTTGTTTTTCGGCTAAACACAAATTTCCCAAATACAGAACCAATTTTAAATTAAGCCTAAAATCCAAATCTTGCGAAACCGCTGTTACCAGCAGTATTTATTTTCTTTCAATTTTCACTAATCCTTGACGGGTTGCTAAATATAGATTTCCATTTCTATCAAAAGTCATTTTAGAAATATAAGATGTTGGAATTTCAGAATTTTCATTATGGTAATTCTCCCAATTATTGTTTAAATCATATCTTACTAAACCAGCTCTGTCGGTTGATATCCAAAGAACTTTTTCTGCCTTGTCATAAAGAACACAATTAGTATGATTAAAAGGCATTCCTGAATTAGCTGTTGTAAATTGTTTGAAAGTTCCGTCTGCATAGCATATTGCTATGCCTTCATCCCTGTTTACTTGTCCCGCATTTTTATCTCCAAATTCATAAAGTGAAAAATAAATATTTCCATTCTCATCTTCATCCATTGAAGTTATACATTTTCCTTTCAATACGGTTGATGTATTTTCAAAGCTAGTTGCCTTACCATTTTCATCAATCATAGTTGATCCGTTAAATGTTCCAATCCAGATTCTGTTTTTTGAATCTTTTTTAGCAAAATATACTCTATTTGACGGTAATTCTTTTACAATTTCTTTATTTATAGTTTTCCATTTTCCATTTGAGAAAATAGTTAATCCTTTGTCTGAACAAAAGAAAAGTTCATCTGTTTTTGAATTATTAATTATATCATATGCTCCATCAATTCCAATTTCATTGATATCATGTTTATTCCAAATTTTATTATAACTATAAATACTTTGTAATCCGTCAAACCATTTTGTATTGTTGTTATCTACTCCAATAGCGAAATAACTTTCTTTAACTTTAGTGTTTGTATTGTTTGCTTCAAGATTGCTAAATTCTGAACCATTAAATAATTGAACGCCATTATCTACAATCAACCAAAGCACTCCATCTTTGTCGAAAGAAATATTATCTAGGGAATTGTCTGTGAGTTTGGAATTTTTTGTATTCCAAACAGTCATTTTATAATTTTTTATATTTTCATTTTTATAAGTGTAGTTTTTGTTAAATATTTCTGGGCTATTTGGTTTGTCAAAAGACATTTTAAAAGCATCAATATCTACTCTTTCAATTTTGCCAGAGATTATGTCGTCCTTTACTGTAAATAACAATGTTATTGAAACTTTTTCTTCTTTCTTGTTTTTAGTTATTGCAGGTAACCATTTATTGAAATTATTTAACTCTTCAATGGCTTTTAGAGAAATTGGACTATTTGATTTATCATTATGACTAAGTACACAACCTTTACCTTTTGAATCAACCAAAACTTGAAACTTAACAGTACCGCTAATACCCTTAAGGTTTAACGATTCGTTTAATCGTTCTTGTAATTTTTCAAACTCTTTCTCTTTAAATGTTGTTTTAGTATCCCCACAGTCAAGACAAAACTTGTCTGCCTTACAGTTTTCTAATTTAACAGGAAACAAATTTTGAGCATTTAAATTGAAAGAGAAATACGTAGTCAATAAAATTAATATTGTTTTTTTCACTTGATAATTATTTTTTAAGTTTCTGTTGAGGCAATATTGCTGGTAACGTCTTGGCACTATAGCGGGTTTGGGACTAAATTAAGCCTATTCTTCGGATTTGCCAAATCATCCCAAATACAAAACCATCTTTCCATTAAGCCCAATGCCCAAATCCGTTGTAGTGGCTGTTACCAGCAGTTGTTCTTTGTCACGGCATCTATCTTTTTTCAAGAGATATAGCTTCTATATTTACTTTTTGACCATCTTTCAGCTTTTCTTTAGTGAATGGTTCAGCAAAACTTTCTGAACCATAATAACCTCTTCTATTAAGCATAAATCTGTACCCACAAGTACTATCAATTTTAATTTTAACTGAACCCATAGAATCTGTAATATATTTTCCATCTATTGGATAACGTCTCATTAAGTTCCATCCTATTTTTTCTTTTCTAACTTCAATGGTATCAAACGTGTTAATTCTGCGTTGTTTGGTTTCACTGTCAACTGAATTTATTGTTATAGTGATTTTGTTTTCAGAATCAGTTTTTCTGTTGCAATTTGTAATTAACAAAGCTACTACTGAAATACAAACTACTATTTTTGTTTTACTGATGTTTGATTGCATATTGATTTAAAAATTGCGCTAGATTCTTGAGTTGCGTTACAATTGCTGGTAACGTTCCGCTACTACAGCGGGTTTGGGACTAAATTAAGCCCTATTTTCGGATTTGCCAAATTATCCCAAATACAAAACCAACTTTCCATTAACCCTATTGCCCAAATCCGTTGTAGTAGCTGTTACCAGCTGGTTTTTATTCAAAATTCGGATTATAAATTTCCATTTTCAAATTTGTATTTTTTGTAATAAATTCGATTGCCTTATTTGAATTTTGCTCTTTGACTAAACTCAATACTTTCTTCTTTTCTGTATGATTTTCATTCAAAAGGAATAACTGAAATGAATTTGATTGATAATTTAAATTTGGTTCCCAACGTGTCACATTGCTCGGATGACGCTTTTCATAATTATAATTGGTTGATTTTATAAATTGAAGCAAAGTAATAATTTTCATATTTTCAGTTTCTACTTTTTGCTTAAATAGTTTTAAACCAAACAAATAATAACCAATATGAATTAACTTATTTTCAATTACAATTCCTTTTTTCAATAGCATTAAACAAACACAAACGACGACTGCTATTCCACAAATGAGTTTTAATAGGTTCATTATTAAATCAGGCTCAACTTTCATTAGCATCAGGAATACAAACACACACATGAAATTGAGAATAAATACATTTTTGAATTGATGAAAGTCTAAATTCCGTTCTAATATTATTTCCACTATAAATATGTTTTTTTTGGATTCTGTTGCTCTAAACTAGCTGGTAACGTTCCCGCGCTAAAAGCAGTTTGGGACTAAATTAAGCCCATTATTCGGATTTGCCAAATCTTCCAAATACAAAACCAATTTCAAATTAAGCCTAATACCCAAATTGCTTGTAGCGTGTGTGCTTGTTGCACAACTCGAACAAATATATCAAAAAAAACTTGCAAAAAAGTAAAAGAAATTGTATTTTTAACTATGCAAGGAAGAAAAGAACTCACGCCAAAAATGCTCTATCAAGTTCATTTACAGGACCTGATTCCTGAGCATAATTTTTATCGATTGCTTGATACAGCTATTGATTTTCATTTTTTATATAAAGCTACTGCAAAGTATTATGGAGACGAAGGACAGGAGAGCATTGATCCTGTTGTGTTTTTCAAAATCTGTTTGGTTGGCTATTTAAACAATATAAATTCGGATAGGAAACTCATCGAATATTGCTCAAATTGTTTAGATGTTCGCCTTTTTATTCGGTATGACATTGATGAGGCTTTACCTTGGCACAGCACCATTAGTCGCACGCGTCAGTTATATGGTGAAGAAGTGTTTTTAAGTTTGTTTAAAGCCGTTTTAAAGCTGTGTGTTTCTAAAGGTATGATTCGCGGCAAACGTCAAGCCGTGGACAGTGTTTTTATCAAAGCCAATGCCTCTATGGATAGTTTGGTAGAGAAAGAAGTATTGGAAGATGCCAGTGCCTTTGTAGATGAATTAGAAGAAAACAGCGAATTTAAAACTACCAGCACCAGAAAGAAATTAGTAGAACAACACCACAATTGGAAAAAAGAAGCTTATAAGAGCCAACCCAATCCCAACTTCAACCTTGATAAAGTAGATGAGCACGGCAATTCAATACGTCCGAGATTTGTATCGAATCATACGCATTATTCCCCCACAGATTCTGATGCTAGGGTAAGTGTAAAACCAGGAAAAGCAAGACAGTTAAACTATTTTGGACAAATAGCTGTAGACGATGCGCATCATGTAATAACAGGCGCCTGTTCTGATTTTGCAGACAAACGCGATAGTCAAATCGACGAAGGAGATTCATCGAATACCTATGAAAATAAAATTATAATGAGATAATGTGTGCAAAAAATAGTTGAACTAACACAGGAAAACCTAAATGAAAACGGCATTGAATTAGAAGAACTTTTAGCCGATGGCGGTTACAGTAGTGGAGAAGCTTTAAAGTATTTGAACCAAAAAAACATCGATGCCTATATTCCAAACTTCGGACAGTACAAACCCGAGCGAGAAGGTTTTATTTTCAACAAAGAATTGAATCAATACGAATGTATCAAAGAAGGTTCCAACAAGGCCATTTTACTCTTTAAAGGCGAAAAAAACGATAGCAAAAGCTACACCAAATACAGCTATCGAAGTAGTGAGCGCGATTGCAAAAACTGTCCACTACGAGAACAATGCTGCGGAAAAAGCACTAAGTATAAAAAGATAGATCACAGCATCCACAAAGAACACTACGATCGAATGCACCAAAAACTGACTCAAAACGCACGCTATGCCAAGCAAATGGTACGAGTGAGAAGTAAAACCGTAGAACCAGTAATAGGAACGTTGGTCAATTTTACCAATATGAAGCGCGTAAACACAAGAGGAATCAAGCAAGCCAACAAACACGTTTTGATGGCAGCATTAACCTATAATCTCAAGAAATACTTGAAGTTTATCACCAAAAAAACAAAAACAAAAGCCGGAGTTGTAAGTGAAATACAAGCAAAAGTACCAACTTCTCTAAAAACAGCTTTCATTGACTTGAAAACCGACTTTTTAAGGCTTTTTATTTTTACAAACTACAACCTAAAACCAAAAATAAACCTCGCTTAAAAATCCTTAAACGAGGTTGTTTTTTATGCTTATCTTGAAATTTTACTTTTTTAAGAGAGTTGCGCAACAGCTACGTGTGTTAGTGGCAGTACTTTTTCAATTTGATTGTTTTCAATGCTTTTATAAAATCTTTTTCAGTTTTCTCTTTAAGGTTTTCTCCATAAAATGAAAATCTAGTTTTATTTGAATTTTGATCTCCACCTTTTAAGCTATCAATATACATTCCAGTTGTTCCAAATCCTTTATTTCTTGTTGTAATTATTTTTGCTTTGAAACAATCAATTTTTACATTTTCAGATTTTTGACGTAAATAATTTTTAAAATCAATATTTCCAGTAATTGAATCAACAATTAAATGTTTAGTTTTCTTTAAGAGTATTTTCTGCTTTTCATTAAGTTCGGCGTAACTTTTTTTATCGAAAACCAATGGTAAATCATTTTTTGAGACATCTGGAGAATACGCTCCAATATCAAAAATTAATGTGTCATTTTCACTAGTTTGAATACCGCCAACATAACTATCAATGCTTTTCAATTCTATTTCATTCCAATTTTCAGGAACAGTTATTTCAAAAGTATCAAAATCCATTTTTTTAAATTCAGATTTCGGTTGACAAGAAATAAAAGCAATAGAAATAATTATTAAAATACTATTTTTCATAGTTAAAGTGTTGTTTTTCCGTTTCTGCGCTCGTATTGCCACTAACGTTATCGGGCTAGGCGAAGTGCCTTCTTTCGCCCGCTTCACTAATAATTGCTAAAATAGCCAAATTTTTTAATTTGTACTATTTTATCCAAAGAAGCGGAAGGCATTTTGCTTAGCCCGTGTTATGCGTAGTTACTGATCTATTTACAATCTATATCCTTATCAGTAACGGAGTTGGATAGACTACTCTTATCTTTTCTTTCAGCACAACCCAAATCAATGAAACCAATTATTTATTGCGCTTAGCAAGCCTGCTAGGCGAAGTTAATAATAGGGGTTTTAGGGCTCTATTTTTTTTGTGATGTTTAAGTTTTCGAAACTAAAGTATTGACTTTGTCATTTATTTTCGATAACTTAGCCAAGTCTTTTACGTTGTCAAACGTATTGAAAGTGAACTTTCTACGATTCTCAATCGAAAGACTTGAAGCCTAAATGCTTTATTCTTCCAAACATCCCAAAAAAAATATCCCAAAAATTCATTGTGCAAGAAACACTGTAGTCTACTGCCAATTACGCATAACGTTCCCGCGCTACAAGTAGTTTGGGACTAAATTAAGCTCTATTTTCGGATTTGCCAAATCTTCCAAATACAAAACCATATTTAAATTAAGCCAAATACCCAAATTGCTTGTAGTGTGTGTTAGCAGTAGTCTTAATATTTATTTCGATTTATAGTTCCGTGACATAATTTAATTGCTTCTTCAAGATTAAGTCTATGTTTTAGATTTAATGTTGATATTTTTTTACTATCAATTTCAGTTTTCTTATGAAATGATTTATCAATTAAATCATATTGTAAGATTGAATTTTCAAGTTTTTTATTTCTAATATTATTGTCAATAACTGATAGGAAAATATAGCAAATGTTTTTAGGCATAACAGACATCGTATCAACTTTATCTTTTAATAAATAGGAAGCACAAGAATATTTATTATGCTTTGTTTTTATGCTAAATAGACTTTGTTCATTTAGTTCGTCTTCTTTGTATTTTATTCCATTTACAGGAAGTTTTATTAATTTCTGAGTTGGATTATAAATTTTAACTACTAAATGAACGTTTTCTTGTTTTGGAAGTTCAGGTACTGTTTCAATAATTACTTTTTCGATTGAAAATTCTAATTTATTTAAAGTGAAAATTTCGCTGTCCAAAGTTGAGTTTTTATCTTTTTTACAAGATATTAAAAGTAATAAAATGAATATTTGAATTAGTTTTTTCATAAAAATCTTAATAACTTTTATTCATATTAAAACGCTTGTTTTTAGGTTATTGCGAAAGATTACTGCTAACTAGTATATATGCGAAACAAACTTTCGTGTATACGCCCAAATTTGGGTAGATTGGCGAAGGTTTGTTTCGCTTTTTGTTTTTTCAAATATAGTAAATTTCTCTTATAAATCATCAAACGGACTTTTAATTTGTTGCAAACTTTTCGTACTTACGTGCGTGTAAATTTCGGTAGTTTTACTGCTGCTATGCCCTAGTAATTCTTGAATGTAGCGTAAATCGGTACCACTTTCTAGTAAGTGTGTAGCAAAACTATGTCGCAACCAGTGCAAAGTGGCGGGCTTTGTTATTCCTGCTTTTTTAAGCGCCTGTTTCAATATGAGTTGTAAACTTCTGGCATCATAGGGTTGACCTTTGATTTGTCCTTCAAATAAGTATTTCATGGGTTTGTGAATGATATAATATTCCCGAAGCATTTCTAAAATTTTGGGCGACAATGGAGCAATGCGATCTTTTTGACCTTTTGCTTTTTTTAGTAAAACCAAGTTTCTTTTGGAATCGATATGAACGGGTTGCAGTGCTAATAATTCACCACAGCGCAAGCCACAACTATAAATCAAGGAAAGCATTGTTTTGTGTTTGAGGTTGCTGTGGGCATTCAAAATTAGTTTTACTTCTGCCTTGCTCAGTACATTGGGTAATACTTTGGCGCGTTTTGGTCTATGTATTTTGTCAATGTCAATTTTAGTGTCCATTACTATTTTAAAAAAGAGTTTGATGGCATTTACAATTTGGTTTTGATAGGATTCAGATAATTTTTTATTAAGAATGTAGTTGTTGTTGAATAGGATTACATCATTATTGTCAATGTCGGGGATGTTTTTTTCTGGAAAAAAGAGCAAAAATGTTTTTAGGGCCTCAGAGTAGGTGGTTATGGTGTTTTGGCTATAGCGTTTGGATTGCAGCCATTGTTTGAATTTTTCCAAATAATGAATTGCTTCTAGAGAAATTTGCTGTGTGGGGTCTGCTTGAATTTGAAACTGGATTCGGTTTTCAATAGTATCGGGTATGTGCCACAGTTTTTTTTGTTGGCTCCATCTAGCGCCGCTTATTTGCTTGACTTGTTGAATAAGATCTTGGTTTTTTTCAAAATAGAGAGCAATTCTATTTTCGTCTTTGTGTTTTAAGGGTGCTGCTTTCCAGTTCATTGTGCCTCTTTTTTGGGGTTGAAAGATACAATTTTTTTTTAAGATTTTTACTCCATCTTGTAGAATGAAGGGGTGTCTTTTTTTGTGTAAGGGATAGAGGTGGTATCCTTGTAGTGTAACGGAAAGATAAAGCCGAAAGCCCGACACGAAGTTTTTACGTAGGGGTACACCCAAAAGGAAATGAATGCTGTTTTGTGGGAATGGAGTGTAGGAAGGTGTTTTTTGATTTGGATTTTGTTTTTTTACCAGTACCAAAAAAAATCCCACCGAAGTGGGACTCTTAAAATGTGGATTGATTTATAAGATGTCGGTTTCTGAAACGGCATGAATTAATTTCTTATTTACAAATTCATCCATCCCCAATGCTGAAAGTTCTCTACCATAACCCGATCTTTTTGTTCCGCCAAAGGGTAAACTTTCGTTTGATTTTGTGGGTTGATTGATGAAAACCATTCCAGAATCGATTTGTTTTGCCATATTTTTTGCTCTTTCCATGTCTTTTGAAAAAATGGAACTTCCTAGACCAAATCGAGTAGCATTGGCCAATTCAATGGCTTCTTCATCATTTTTTACGCGGTAAAAACTGGCTACAGGACCAAATAATTCTTCTTGATACGCGAGCATATCTGGTTTTAAATGGGTTAAAATGGTAGGTTGCATGAAAGCGCCTTTTAAATTTGCTTGCTTTCCTCCAGTAACAACCGTTGCGCCTTGTTTTATGGTGGTGTTAACTTGGTCTAGTAAGGTGTCTAGGGCATCTTGACTGGATAATGGACCCAGTTGCGTTTCTTTGTCCATGGGATCACCCAGTTTCAAGGCTTCCATTTTTTTTGTAAATTTTTCTAAAAACGCATCGGCTACTTGCTCTAAAACGATAAATCTTTTTGAAGCCACGCAACTTTGTCCGTTATTGATCATTCGGCCTTTAATTGCTAAGTCGGTAGCACGGTCAATATCGGCATCTTCCAAAACAATAAACGGATCATTTCCGCCCAGTTCTAGTACTGATTTTTTAATGTTTTTCCCAGCAAATTGGGCTAGTGATGCGCCTGCTTTTTCACTTCCGGTTAAACAAGCACCTTGAATTTTTGGGTTTTCAATTAGTTTTTCAATCTTTTTCGAAGATAAAAACAAGTTGGTGTATAAACCTTTTGGAGCTTGTATTTGGGTAAAAATATCTTGAAATGCTTGGGCACATTGCGGCACGTTTGAGGAATGTTTGAGCACGATGGTATTCCCAATCATTAAATTTGGAGCAACTACGCGGGCAACTTGATAGAATGGAAAATTCCAAGGCTCAACGGCAAGAATAACACCAATTGGGGCTTTGGTCAAAACGGCTTCGCCTACTGCAGTAGTTATTTTTTGATCGGCTAAAAATTCAGCTCCATTTTTGGCATAATATTCAAAAATATTGGCGCAATATTCAATTTCATATTCTGATTGTCCGATTAATTTCCCCATTTCGGTGGTGATCATTTCAGACAATTCTTTCTTTTTTGATCGAAAGGTAGCAGCAATTTTATGTAGTAAATCTGCACGATCTGCGTAGCTTGTTTTTTTCCAGTCTAAGTAAGCGTCATGCGCATTGTCAATTGCTTGTTCTAACTGGGAATCTGTAATTTCGTCAAACGTTTTTAGCGTTTCTAAGGTATATGGATTAACGGATTTGATAGCCATAATGATGTTTTTAAGGGATTATTTAGTGTCGCTTTCGCTGTAAAAATTATTTTCTTCGTCTTCACTGCCCACTTGTTCTTGAGCGTCATCCAGTTCTGAACCGGGAATGTCTAAATCACTTCCAATTCCTTGTGTTGGCAACGCATTTTCGTCCCAAAGTTCTGGTTTATTTTCTAATTTCTTATTATTCGGAATCGCATCTATATCAATTTTTTTGTCTTGGTCCAATTGAACAAAAATATCCTCTGTGGCTGGATACTCTAATTTTTCCAGGTTTTTCTCAATAGTACTTTTAGAACTTTCGGCAGCAACCTTAGTGGTATCCTTTTTCATGATTTCTATGTTTTATTTTTTTGTAATTCGGCTAATAATCCAAACGATCACTGCTATTACGGCAATGACTATAAATATGCCAACTCCCATTCCTGCTTTAAAGATACCTTCTACTACCGAGCAACTAGTAAAAAAAAATGAAATTAGAACTAACGGAATGATTTTTTTGAGTATAGTTTGCATGATATTTTAGTTTTAAATTGTTACCCCAAATTTCAGTATTTTTTACTTTAAGAGTGTTACAGTATTTCTAAATTAAGTTATAATATTCTTGTTATAAGTGCTATTATTCATTCAAAATAAGAAATCAGTATTAAAAAAACAGAATTAGGTATTCCCAAATTGTAATTCTGTTATCTTTGCCAACAGTAAAAAAGTTATATGAAGTTTGATTTATTAAAAAATGATCCGCTATCTAAGGCCAGAGCGGGAACAATTACAACAGATCACGGTGTGATTGAAACGCCAATTTTTATGCCTGTAGGTACTGTAGCCTCTGTAAAAGGAGTACACCAAAGGGAATTAAAAAACGATATTAATCCAGATATTATTCTGGGGAATACCTATCACTTATACTTGCGTCCGCAAACTGAAATTCTTGAAAAAGCAGGCGGTTTGCATAAGTTTATGAACTGGGATCGCAATATTTTGACTGATTCTGGTGGGTACCAAGTATATTCTTTGAGTGCCAATAGAAAAATTAAGGAAGAGGGCGTTAAGTTTAAATCCCACATTGATGGTTCTTACCATTTTTTCACGCCTGAGAATGTTATGGAAATTCAGCGAACAATAGGTGCTGATATCATAATGGCATTTGATGAGTGTACGCCTTATCCTTGTGATTACAATTATGCCAAGCGCTCCATGAAAATGACGCACCGCTGGCTAGACCGTTGCATCAATCACCTGGACACGTTACCGTTTAAGTACGGGTATGAGCAAACTTTTTTCCCAATTGTTCAAGGAAGTACGTATAAAGATTTACGAAGACAATCAGCTGAATATATTGCCAATTCTAACCAACAAGGTAATGCCATAGGTGGCTTATCTGTAGGGGAACCAGCTGAGGAAATGTATGCCATGACCGAAGTAGTGTGTGAAATATTACCTGAGGATAAACCAAGATATTTAATGGGTGTGGGAACGCCCATAAACATTCTTGAAAATATTGCTTTGGGTATTGACATGTTTGACTGTGTGATGCCTACACGTAATGCCCGTAACGGAATGTTGTTTACGGCTCATGGTACCATAAACATAAAGAACAAGAAGTGGGAAGCTGATTTTTCAGTCATTGATGAAATGGGAATCACCTTTGTTGATACAGAATATACAAAAGCCTATTTGCGTCACCTTTTTGCAGCAAATGAATACTTAGGAAAACAAATTGCTACCATTCACAATCTTGGATTTTACATGTGGTTAGTGCGCGAGGCTAGAAAACACATCTTAGCAGGAGACTTTAAACCTTGGAAAGAGATGATGGTTAAAAACATGAGCCAACGTTTGTAAAAAAATGTTTCAGGTTTCAAGTGTAACGTTCTGGCGTTTGCTTTAAACCTGAAACTTTAAACTTGAAACAAAAACATGCTTACAATAATAGACAAATACATTCTTAAAAGATATTTAGCCACATTTGCGGTAATGTTGTTGTTGTTTATTCCAATAGGGATTGTGGTGGATGTATCTGAGAAGATTAATAAACTGCTTGAAAATAAGGTTCCTATTGTTGAAATAGCGCTTTACTATTACAATTTCACGGTTTATTTTGCCAATTCTCTTTTTCCTATATTTTTGTTTTTATCGGTGATTTGGTTTACTTCAAAACTGGCCAATGATACTGAGATTATTGCCATACTGAGTTCAGGAATCTCATTTACACGATTTTTGAGGCCTTACATTATGGGTGCTTCTATAGTATCAGTCTTTGTTTTGTTGATGGGATTTTTTGTGGTACCATCGGCTAGTGAAGGCTTCAATAATTTTAGGTACATGTACTTAAAAGGAGGCGGTAAAGAAGCCATGAGAGGCGATAACACCGATGTGTACAGGCAAATAAATGATACCGATTTTATTTATGTAAACAGTTTTAATACTGATACTAAGACGGCTTTTAGTTTTTCGCTAGAGCGTTTTAAAAACGATAAACTGGTACATAAAATTACAGCCAGTAGAATTACTTGGAACCCAAAAGACAGTACCTACACTTTGTTTGACTATGCAAAAAGAACAGTAGGCCCACTAAATGATGTTATTGTTAAACTCCCAGAAAAGAAGGCTGTTTTTGATTTTGACTTAGAGGATTTAACGCCAGTTGTGTATATAGCAGAGACCTTAAGTTTAGGTAAATTAAATGCATTTATTGACAAAGAACGCGAGCGGGGTTCTTCAAACATAAATGTATATCTCGTAGTTTTATATAAAAAGTATAGTGTACCCATTTCAGCATTTATTTTAACCATTATTGCAGTCGCTGTTTCATCCATGAAACGAAGAGGCGGAATGGGAACCAATCTAGCCATAGGAATTGCACTTGCTTTTTCATTTGTATTTTTTGATAAAATCTTTGGGGTACTAGCAGAAAAGTCCAGTATTCCGCCATTACTAGCCGTATGGTTACCCAATATTGTTTTTGGAATTTTAGCCATTTATTTACTACGAAATGCAAAACGATAATTTAAAAAGTTATTTAAACCTCCATTTAATTGTTTTTATATGGGGTTTTACCGCCATTTTGGGCGCTTTGATTACTATATCTGCTGATGCATTGGTATGGTTCAGGATGTTATTTGCAGGCATTTTTATAGCCGCTTTTTTAGTGTTTTCAAAAAAATCTTTTAAAGTTCCGGTAAAATCTTTATTGAAGTTAATGTTTGTTGGATTGTTAATCGCATTGCATTGGATCTTTTTCTTTAAAGCCATTCATGTCTCAAATGTGTCTATAACATTATCGGTGTTTTCATTAGGTGCTTTTTTTGCATCCATATTGGAGCCCTTGTTTTATGGCAGAAAAGTTTTGTGGTATGAAGTTTTTTTTGGACTCATCATCATTGCCGGGTTAGCCTTAATAATGCAAGTAGAAATCAACTATCTTGATGGGATGTTGTATGCATTGGTATCTATATTACTAGGAGTTTTATTTACCTTGATGAACGGTAAATTAATCGCTAATCACGATCCTTCGGTTATTTCTTTTTATGAGTTTGTAGCGGGAGTTGGATTTATATCTGCCTACTTTTTCATACAAGGAAAGTTTACAGCCGCTTTTTTTGAAATGACAGTAAACAACTGGATTCTAATATTAATACTTGCCTCAGTGTGTACCGCTTATGCTTTTACCGCCTCGGTCAAAGTAATGCAAAAACTCACACCTTATACCGTTATGCTTACCACAAATTTAGAGCCTGTTTACGGGATAATCTTGGCTTATTTTATTTTGGGTGGCAAAGAAAAAATGAGTTTTGAGTTTTACATTGGTGCCATAATAATTGTCATTACTGTGATTCTTAACGGAGTGATCAAACACTACCAGAAATCCAAAACGACATAGCTTTTGGCACGGTTTAGGAATCAAAATTTTTCACATAAATACTAAATTTACCTTTTTGAACGATTTAAAATTTTATATTTGCTGTTCGAAATAAAAACAAAAACGCAAAAATCCTATGGAATATTTAGATTTTGAGCTTCCAATAAAAGAACTTGAAGATCAATTGGACAAATGTCTTATTATTGGTGAAGAATCAGATGTTGATGTAACGAATACTTGCAAACAAATCAGCAAGAAACTAGAAGAGACAAAAAAGAATATTTATAAAAACTTAACGGCTTGGCAACGTGTTCAGCTTTCTAGACACCCAAATAGGCCTTATGTTTTAGAGCATATTACGAATCTTACCAAAGGTACTTTTTTGGAACTTTTTGGGGATAGAGGCTTTAAGGACGACAAAGCAATGATAGGTGGTCTTGGACAAATTAATGGACAATCGTTTATGTTTGTTGGTCAACAAAAAGGGATCAATACTAAAATGCGTCAGTTTCGTAATTTCGGGATGGCAAATCCAGAAGGATATAGAAAAGCATTGCGCTTGATGAAAATGGCCGAGAAATTTGGTATTCCAGTGGTAACACTTATTGATACTCCAGGAGCTTATCCAGGTCTTGAGGCTGAAGAGCGCGGACAAGGAGAAGCTATTGCGAGAAACATTTTTGAGATGATTAACTTGAAAGTGCCAATTATTACTATTATTGTAGGTGAAGGTGCATCAGGTGGAGCATTAGGAATAGGAGTAGGGGACAAGGTATACATGATGGAAAATACATGGTACTCTGTTATTTCGCCAGAATCTTGTTCGTCTATTTTATGGAAAAGTTGGGAGTACAAAGAACAAGCCGCCGATGCTTTGAAACTGACTTCAGCTGATATGAAAAGGCAAAAATTAGTTGATGATATCATACCAGAACCGCTAGGAGGAGCTCATTATGATAAAGAAACTACCTTTAAAACAGTAGAGCAGTATATCTTAAAAGGCTATAACGAACTGAAAGACTTATCAACAGCTGATCTTATAGCTCAGAGAATGGAGAAATACAGTAAAATGGGAGAGTTTAAAGAATAAAATCTTACAAATTTATAGTTCATCCGTCTCGTACTAAAACCTAGGTCGAGACGGATTTTTTTTGGGTTATGAACAAAAAATAGTTAGTTATCAACATTTATTTGTAACAACTCATCGCTGATTTTTTTTTAATTTATGTTACTTTCGCCTTATGGAAAATTTCAGAAATATTAATCCTGTAAAGGTTGATAAAAGCACAATAATAAGCTTAGAAAAAGGAAAATTGCAGCCTCAAGTACTTGAACTAGAGGAAGCTGTTCTAGGCGCAATGATGATTGATAAAAAAGGGGTTGATGATGTAATTGATATTTTGCAACCAGATGCTTTTTACAAAGAAGCACACAAACATATTTTTGAAGCCATCGTTCAATTGTTTACTGAGACACAACCTATAGATTTATTGACGGTATCGGCTCAGCTGAAGAAAAACGCAAAACTAGAGTTGGCAGGTGGCGATTTCTATTTAATTCAGCTTACGCAAAAGATATCCTCATCAGCGCATATTGAATTCCACTCTAGAATTATACTTCAAAAATTCATTCAGCGAAGTTTAATTCGGATTTCAACTGAAATTATTGAGGATTCTTATGATGAAACTACAGATGTTTTTGATTTATTAGACAGAGCCGAATCGAAGCTTTATGAAGTTACTCAAGGAAACATAAAACGAAGTTCAGAAACAGCACAAAGTCTTGTACTGCAAGCCAAAAAACGTATTGAAGAAATTGCAGGTCAAGAGGGATTAAGTGGTGTAGCAACTGGTTTTGATAAGCTAGACAAAATTACATCAGGATGGCAACCAAGTGATTTAATTATTATTGCTGCAAGACCAGCCATGGGAAAAACAGCATTTGTATTATCTATGGCTAGAAACATGGCTATTGATTTTAAAATGCCGGTTGCCTTATTTTCTTTAGAGATGGCATCGGTGCAATTAATTACACGTTTAATTTCATCCGAGACTGGATTATCATCTGAAAAACTGCGTACAGGTAAATTAGAAAAACACGAGTGGGAGCAATTAAGTACCAAAGTTAAAAATTTAGAAAAAGCACCTCTTTTTATTGATGATACTCCATCCTTATCTATTTTTGATTTACGTGCCAAGGCAAGACGTTTGGTTTCCCAACATGGTATCCGTATTATAATTGTTGATTATTTGCAGTTAATGACTGCAGGAGGTAGTGGTAAAGGAGGCGGAAACAGAGAGCAAGAAATATCTACTATTTCCCGAAATTTAAAAGCATTGGCTAAGGAGTTGAATGTGCCCGTTATTGCACTTTCTCAACTTTCGCGTGCGGTAGAAACGCGTGGTTCTAGTAAACGTCCGTTACTGTCTGATTTACGTGAATCTGGAGCTATTGAGCAGGATGCTGATATTGTATCCTTCTTGTACCGTCCGGAGTATTATAAAATAGACGAATGGGATGATGACGAAGCTTCGCCAACCACAGGTCAAGCCGAAATCATGATTGCAAAACACCGTAATGGTAGTATAGAAAACGTACGATTAAAGTTTATAGGACACTTAGGTAAATTTGACAACTTAGAGGATTATAGCGGCGGTTATGATGATTTGCCTTCTAGTATGAACCAAGATGACAATCCTTTTATTACAAAAAATTTACCATCGGCAAATGAAGCTTTTGGAAGTAATTTTAATGATGATGAAGATGATAGTGATGTGCCCTTTTAAAAGCATATCTTGATAATCTAAAAAATGCCCTCGAATGAATATTTTTTGAGGGCATTTTTTTTGGTGAAATTATCATTGTATTATTAATGAAATTATAATGTTCTTTTTTGAAAAAAATTAAATATCTTAGCTTCGCTTATTTAGTAAACTAAGTACTATAAACTAACCAATAAAAATATAACAATGATCAACGAAAACTTATCCGATCCTATTGAAGTTTCATTACAAACTGCTGAAAAGTGGACCAAAGCTTACAGGGGTAATCAAGAACTTGAAGATGCAAACAAGAAAGTAAATGCTTTTTTAATTCCAAGAGAAAGTCTAGAGGCGGTATTAGCCTTAAAAACAGATGCTGTGCGTGCCTATATTGGTATTAATGATAAAAAAGAAAAAACACTTTTGTTTGTAGGAGCAAATAAGGATGAAAAGGGCATTTATAGAGATGTTTTTGGAACTTCTCAAGTAGAAAAAGATGGAAACCTAGGTGAAGAAAGTGTTGTTTATGATTTTTCTAGACCTTGCCCTCCAAACGGTGACCCAGATAGCCCACTGCAAAATTAATAAACGTGTATTTGATTTTTGTTTACATAGGATATTTTCTATTAATACTAAATTTTATTTTATACTGGAATGGTTTTTCTAAACATGGAAAAACCTTTCAGTATCTTGTTTGTTATCTTACAGTTTTAGTGATTGTACAGGTAATTATGGAAATTTTAGTGTTACAAAGTAAAAATAACTTGTTCCTAGTTCATGCTTATTTTATCGGACAGTTTTTGTGTTTGGGATTTTTTTATAAAACATTAATGAAGACAAAAACACAAGTTGCTATAATACAATACAGTATGATAGCAGGTTGTGTACTACTTATTTTTGATTATGCACTCTATCCTGAACAATTTTTTAAATTTAATTTACTTGAAATTGCTCTTACCTCATTACTTGTTGTTTTGTATGCTGTAATGCATTTGTACAACATGTTGTTAGAACATAAGCAATATTACTTTCTAACTATAGGAATAATCACTTATTTATTAGCTAGTACCGTTCTTTTTTTTGTAGGAAACATAACAACTGGACTAAGTGATGAATTTAAATTATTGACTTGGAATGTAAATTCATTTTTAATAATTCTTTTTCAATTGCTTATTTTCGTTGAATGGAAAAAAAGTTTTTCTAAAAAAGCATTAAGAATTTATAATGGAAGAAAGTCAAATGTATGAAAAAGAGATTGTTGCGGTAATATTGTATACTTCTCTATTTTTTATACTACTAGCTGTAGGTTTAATCGTTTTTTTTTATTTTTCTCGTAAACGTATTATTGAAAAAGAATTAGAAAAAAAAGATTTAGAAATTCAATTTAAACAAGATCAAATTCAAGCCGTAATTTTAACGCAAGAAGAAGAACGAAAAAGAATTGCTCAGGATTTGCATGATGACATAAGTTCAAAATTGAATGTGGTGGCCTTAAACAGTCATTTGTTAAACAGTCCTAATTTGTCTGTGAACGAAGTTCAGGAAATAACGCAAAATATAATTGATTTAACAGGCAAAGCATTAGACAGCTCCAGAAAAATTGCACACGCGTTGCTACCGCCTGTTTTAGAAAAATTTGGTTTACACGCAGGAGTCGAAGAACTGTGTTTAGAGTATAGCAATTCAAAGGCTGTAATGGTAAATTATAGCTGTAGAACTGAATTCAACATAGCAGAAAATGATCGTCATTTACATGTGTTCAGGATTTTACAGGAACTAATGAATAATTCATTGCGCCATGGAAAAGCAACAAAAATTGCTATTCTTTTTGAGGAAATTGATAATAAAAAGCAATGCACGTATTCAGATAATGGCATAGGTTTTCTAATGCATAATTCCGAAAACATGAAAGGTTTAGGAATGAAAAATATTGAAAGCCGAATTGCTTTTTTAAAAGGTACTATCGATATAATATCAGCACCAAATGAGGGAGTTATAATTATTTTTAATTTTGAATGATGAAAAATAGCATAAAAATTATTATAGTTGATGATGAAATACTTTTTAGAAAAGGAATTTCATTTTTATTGGATAGAGAAAATAATATTGATGTAATTTATGAAGCTTCAAGTGGTGGAGAACTTTTGGCTTTTCTTGAAAGCAATCATGACAATCATCCTGATATTATCATAATGGATTTGAAAATGCAGGGTATAAATGGTGTAGAGGCTACAAAAATAATTCATACCGTTTATCCTAATATAAAAATTATTGCTTTAACAAGTTACAATACAAAATCCTTTATATTAAACATGATTGCTGTAGGAGCAGTGGCTTATCTAGTAAAAAATTCTACTCCACAAGAACTATTGGTTACTATTAATGAAGTCGCCGAGAGAGGATATTATTATACGGATTACATTATGAAGGTAATTCAAGAGGATATTTCAACAGTAAAGAAACCTAAATGTTTATTAGATTCTAATTTTTTGACAACTAGGGAAATTCAAGTATTAAAACTTATTTGTGATCAAAAAAGTAGTACTGAAATTGCAGACGCTTTGTTTATAAGTCCGAGAACTGTTGAAGGACATAGAAATAATCTACTTTTGAAAACAGAATCAAGAAATATTGCAGGTTTAGTATTATTTGCAATTCAAAACGAAATCATGGCTATTGATTAGAACAATCTAAAAAGTTAAAAATGTACAGAGATTTTAAAGTAATTATTTTGTTATTGACAATTATTGAAATAAAGGGGCTTGTTGAAGTTTTTGACTAATAAAAAGTTTCATAGTTTCCTCTAATTGCTCGTTTAATAACTCACTATCATAATAATTGAAAATAGTTTTTTTTAATGTAATACTTTGAATTACAAAATGAATCCTATAATCCATTTCTTGTATAGACATCTTTTTTACAAACTTAGAGTGAAAAGGATTCACAAAATAACTAAAACCCAAACGCATTGTTGATTTTTTTAAAATTCCAAACTCAATATCATTCAAAGAAATTTCAGTATGGGCAATTCGTATTCTTTTTAAGTTATACCTACTGTTCAAGTCAATATTTTCTTTTTTCATGATTAAAAAGTAAGCGTAATAAATATTGATCCAGAATGTTTTTTTTAAATCATCTGTATTTAAGTTTTTTTCTAATTTATCAGCACGAGTGAAATAAAGCTGTCGTCTTAATGAGGTTGTATCCCCATTTGATTGCGCTACAGATAAAATTTTAGCTGATAAAGTGGTGTAATAATTTTTCAAGGTTATTTTATTTTAAAATTATTTTAAGAAAGGTATTGGAAACATAGTACGTAGAAAAAAATTATGAATAAGACTAATAAGCAGAGGCCTATTTTTTTTAAAATATCCAAAGGGTTCATAGGTGTATTGTTAAAGCTGTTATTCCAAGTTTCATTTTTCATGGTTCGTTTATTTAGTTATTGCAAGTTAAGTTTAAACCTATAAGTGAGTACGCGTATTAATACGTGTTTTTATTCTCTATATTTAAATTAAATAGTTAAAATTTTTAACCATGAGTATCTTAGTTACTATATTTGGTTTATAAATAAATTAAACATGCAAAAACGTTTTATTATACTTGTATTATTCTTGTTTTCTTGTACCATCAAAGCTTCTTTTCTATTGTTGCCAATGGATGAATCGGTACAAAAAAATCATTTAAAAGCATACGGAATAACGTTTTGGTGTCTAAATAAAAATTACAAAGCCAGTTGGTTGCTTAATTATAGAGGCGGTTCTTTTTTGTTACCAGACGCTGATGAAATTAGAAAAGAATGTCAGATACGGGGAGTGAGTTTTGAAATTCTTTCAGATCAAGAACAAGCCACTATTTTAATTGAGATTTCAAGTCCATCACAAAACATGGAATCGGTAGTACTTGAAAAAGCCCCAAAGATTGCAGTGTATACTCCAAAAGGGAAACAACCTTGGGATGATGCAGTAACGCTTGTATTGACCTACGCTGAAATTCCATTTACGCCCATATATGATGAAGAAGTTTTATCGGATCAATTGTTGCTTTATGATTGGTTGCATTTGCATCATGAAGATTTCACTGGACAATACGGAAAATTTTATAATGCATTTAAAAATGTTCCTTGGTATATAGAGCAAAAGAAAGAAGCTGAACTGCTTGCAACCAAATTAGGGTACACAAAAGTTTCACATCAAAAAGGAGCTGTTGCCAAAAAAATTAGAGATTTTGTTGTAGGTGGAGGTTTTATGTTTGCTATGTGTTCTGCTACAGATAGTTTTGATATTGCATTGGCAGCAGATGGAGTTGATATTTGCGAGGCTATGTTTGATGGTGACGCTAGCGAAGGCAATTATCAAACCAAGATGAATTACAGCAGTTCATTTGCTTTTAAAGATTTTACATTAGAACGAAAACCAGAGGTATATGAATTCTCGGATATTGATATGACGCCTAAACGCAGAATACCACCAGATAAAGATTATTTCACACTCATGGACTTTTCGGCAAAATGGGATCCCATTCCTAGTATGTTATGCCAGAATCATACCCAGTTAATCAAGGGATTTATGGGACAAACGACAGCTTATGATGCAGGGTTGATAAAATCTAATGTTTTAGTCATGGGAAGCTGTGAGTTAAATGCAGAAGCTAGGTACATTCATGGTCAAAAAGGAAAAGGAATGTTTACCTTTTACGGAGGTCATGATCCTGAGGATTTTCAGCACCAAGTGGGTGATCCACCTACTGTTTTGGATTTGCATCCCAATTCTCCCGGATACCGCCTGATATTGAACAACGTATTGTTTCCGGCTGCCAAAAAGAAAAAATTGAAAACGTAAATCGTATTGAAAACAAAAAACCAGTCTTATGAACTGGTTTTCTGTTTTTTTAGCCCTGATGGAAGTGGCATCTCCCGATTTTAAAAAACAAGGCTTTTTGCCGTAGTTTTTTAAGCGGGAATATAACGGACAGCAGGAATAGCTCCAAGAAAAAAAACTAAAACGTCTCTTTTTCGTTTTCTTTGTCAAGGTATTCTTGAACTATTTCGATGGCATTAGTTACTACATCACTCAATGCGGTGATAAAACTGCCTTCTTCGGCGCAATTGATAGCGTGTTTTATGGCTTCAGTTTCTTTTGGAATAATTTCGTAAGTAACATCTTTACCTGAGGTTTTAATACCTTCAAGAATTAAATTGATAATTTCTTCTTCGGTTCTTCCTCTTAAAAACTTTTCTTGTCTTATGATAATGTGATCAAACATGCGTGCTGCAATGTGGGCACATTCTCTAATATCCTCATCTCTACGATCTCCTACGCCTGCTATAATTCCTATTTTTTTGGATGCAGTTACGCTTTCCAAATAATCAGCAACTCCTTTATATCCAGATGCATTGTGTGCAAAATCAATAAGAACTTTGAATTTTTTAAACTCGAAAATATTCATACGTCCAGGTGTTTGCGCTGCACTGGGAATAAAAGTTTTTAAAGATTGACTAATATCACCTGTTTTAAATCCCCATAAATAACTTGCTAGTGTTGCAGCAAGAACATTGGCAATCATGAATTTAGCTTTTCCTCCTAATGTTAGAGGGACTAGTGTGGCTTTTTCCACTCTTATTTTCCATTCCCCTTTTTTTATGGTTATAAAACCATTTTCATAAACGGCTACAGTTTTTCCTTCTGCGCATTGTTTTTTTATGAATTCGCTATCTTCATTTAAACTAAAGTATGCTACATTGCACTGGAGTTCGCTTGCAATTTTAATGCAATGTTCATCATCACCGTTTAATACTGCCCAACCATTCTTTTTAACACTTCTTACCACAGTTGCTTTTACTCTGGCAAGATCACTCAGGGTGTGAATGTCACTTAAACCCAAGTGGTCTTCTTGAATATTTGTTATAATACCAATATCGCAACGGCTAAATCCTAGTCCAGATCTCAGGATTCCACCACGTGCTGTTTCTAGGACTGCAAATTCTACTGTTGGGTCTCTTAGGATATACTCGGCGCTTAATGGTCCTGTTGTATCACCTTTTTCCATCATGTGGTTTTGTACATAAATACCATCTGATGTTGTAAAACCGACTTTGAAACCATTATTTTTAACAATATGTGCTAGGAGTCGGGTAGTGGTCGTTTTACCATTTGTTCCTGTCACCGCAATAATAGGAATTCTACATGATTTTCCGGGAGGATAGAGCATATCAATTACTGGAGCGGCAACGTTTCTTGGCAATCCTTCTGAGGGAGCCAAATGCATTCTAAAACCTGGTGCTGCATTAACCTCTAGAATGACTCCGCCATTTTCTTTTAAAGGTTGTGTTAAATTCTCGGCCATGATGTCAACTCCGCATACATCAAGTCCTATTACTCTAGAGATACGCTCTGCTAGAAAAATATTTTCAGGATGCATCATATCAGTCACATCAACTGATGTGCCTCCAGTACTTAAATTTGCAGTTGATTTTAAAAATACCGTTTCACCATTGTTAGGAATGGTTTCAAGTGTGTAGTTTAGTTTTTCTAGTAAATCTTCGGTATCACGATCAACATCAATTTGAGTTAATACATTTTCATGACCATAGCCTCTCCTTGGATCTAAGTTAGTCGTATCTATTAATTGCTGTATGGTATCAACGCCATTACCTACAACATGAGCAGGAACTCTTTTTGCTGCTGCTACTAGTTTGTTATCAATTACAAGAACTCTAAAATCAAAACCTGTAATGAATTTTTCTACAATCACTCGTTTGCCATAGGTTTGAGCAAATACAAGTCCTGATAGTGCATCTTCCCAATTGGTTACGTTTATAGAAGCACCTTTTCCGTGGTTTCCTCCCAATGGTTTAAGCACAATAGGATAGCCTATCTTTTTGATCACATCGGCTAAGCTTTCTTCATCAACACAAATACTTCCGCTGGCTACAGGAATAGAAGCATTCTCTAGCATTTTTTTAGTTTGTTCTTTGTTGCAAGCGATATCAACTGCTATACTACTTGTTTTACAGGTAATTGTAGCTTGAAAGCGCATTTGATTTATGCCATATCCTAATTGTACTAATGAGTTAGTTCCAAGACGTATCCATGGAATATCACGCGAAACGGCCTCATCTACTATACTCCCTGTACTTGGTCCTAACCGAACTCGTTCTCTAATTTCACGCATTTTTTGCAAGTCGGCATCAATATCATATTCCTTACCCGCAATTAAGGCTTCGGCAATTGCCACCGACGCTTCGGCAGCAAATAAACCTACATTTTCTTCAGTGTAACTAAAAACAACATTGTAAGTTCCTGGAGTTTTAGTTTCTCTGGTTCTACCAAAACCAGTTTCCATACCTGCTAAAGTTTGAATTTCGAGCGCAATGTGTTCAATTACATGTCCCATCCATGTACCTCGATCTACCCTTGAGAAAAATCCACCTCTACAACCTTCAGAGCATCGGTGTTCTATCATGCTGGGCAACATAGCTTCTATTCTTTCCCTAAAACCTTCGATTTTATTGGTAGGAAATTGTTCCATTTCCTCCAAATCCAATCGCATTTGGATTAATTTTTTTCTTTGAATACTCCAAATATTCGGTCCACGTAGGGCTTGTATTTTAATAATTTTCATAAAAGCAAAATGATTTTTTTAGGTGAAAGCCAAACAGATGTTTTTATTCTAGAATTTGAGTTTTGAAATATTTTTCAAAAACAATGTATTAGAAATTAAAATAAAAGCAAGGATTTTACTAATGTAGCCATTTTTGATTTGAAATAAAAATTTTATGCAATAATAAGTTTCAAATTGTATTTTTTTTAAATAAACGCCCTTGCAAATGGTACTTTTTAAGTTTTTAGTTATTTTTGCCAAATGAATATACTTGGAAAACTGATAATTATAGGTGGTGCTGTAGACAAAGGAAGTTTTACAGAAACTGATTTAGATAAAAATGCGAATACCAATTTAAATTTTTTTGAAACTGGAATTTTAAAAAGAATTCTTAACGAATCAAAGTATAAAGAGGAATCTAGAATAGAGATTGTTACAACGGCATCTGTAATTCCGCGTGAAATTGGTCCCGAATATGTAAAAGCTTTTACTTATTTAAATGCAAAGAACGTTGATATACTGACCATTGAACGAAGAGAGCAAGCAGCTGATCCCGAAGTTTTGGCACGATTAAAAGCGGCTGATATTGTAATGTTTACAGGAGGAGATCAATTAAGATTGAGTTCTATTTTGGGCGGAACTCCTTTTCACGATATGTTGCTTGATAAATATCATAATGAAGAGTTTATTTATGCTGGAACATCAGCAGGTGCAGCAGCAGCTTCAAACAATATGATTTACCAAGGCAGTAGCTCTGAAGCCTTGTTGAAAGGAGAAGTTAAAATAGCGAGCGGTTTAGGACTTATTGATGGCGTTATTATTGACACGCATTTTGTTCAGCGTGGGCGTATTGGTCGATTATTTCAAGCAGTTGTTGGGAATCCAAGAGTTTTAGGAATAGGTCTTGGAGAAGATACGGGTTTGTTAATTACCAATAATAAAGAGATGGAAGCCATCGGGTCTGGACTTGTAATTCTCGTGGACGGCCGAGAAATAAAAGATACTAATTTGACTAAAGTAGAATTGGGGCAACCCATTTCCATTTCGCATTTGGTCACACACGTAATGAGTAAGTTTGACACTTATAATTTGGATACACATAAAATGCACATTCAATCTTCGCATTATTTATAGATTCATCAGACTTAAATTCTAAATTTCATTATGAAACTAATTATACACGGCGGTTTTTTTTCGGAATCATCAACTTCAGATGATACTAAAATTGCAAAACAGAAAGCACTAGAAGAAATAGTAATGCGTTCTTATGAGTACTTAAAAACTCATACTGCAACAGAAACTGTTGTTTATGCAGTAACCCAACTTGAAAATGATACTCTTTTTAATGCAGGAACGGGTTCACAAATTCAAAGTGACGGAAAAATTAGGATGAGTGCTGCTCTTATGGATGGCGAAACACAAAAAATGAGTGGTGTAATCAATATAGAAGCTGTAAAAAATCCTATTGAGGTTGCAGCTCTACTGATGCATCAAGATGATCGAATTTTAGGAGGATCTGGAGCTACTAATTTTGCTAGAGCGAATGGGTTTGAGTATTTTTCGACAGAAATTCCGCAACGTAGAGCTGAATTTGAAGCCAAATTAAAAGCTACCGGAACAGGAACTGTAGGATGTGTAGCATTAGACCAAAATGGAAAAATTGCTGTAGCTACATCTACTGGTGGTAAAGGTTTTGAAATCCCAGGTCGAATTTCAGATTCGGCTACTGTAGCAGGAAATTATGCCAATGCCTTTTGTGGCGTAAGCATGACAGGAGTAGGAGAAGATATTGTAAGTAATGCTACGGCTGTAAAAATTGTTACCAGAGTAACTGACGGAATGCAACTAAAAGATGCTTTTGCTAAAACCTTCAATGAGTTACTACCTTATGATGGTTTTGCAGGTGCTATTGCTATAGATCACAACGGTACTATTTACCATCAAGATTCACATCCTAATATGGTTTATGCTAGTTTTGACGGAACCGAATTTGAGGTTTTTAAATAAATTAAAGCAACTTAAATGACATCCAAATAGGAATGTGATCAGATACTTTTCTAGCTTCTTCTAGTGAATTGAATTTATTGTAAAAATGAATTACTCCTGTATTTAAAAACGAAATTCGATTTGAATTGTAAAAGATATTGTCAAATTCTGACGCCAAACAATTGTTGTTTTGGCACTTCCTTTTCAAAGATGTTTTTTGGTTTTGTAACGCCGATTTATATCCTAATTTTTTTAGCGGGCCAAAAACAGAATGCGACTGTGGACAATTAAAATCACCTAAAAAAATCAAATTGAGATTGGAATACAAATTGGGTAAAAACTTGAAATGTTTGATTTCTGTTTCTGGCTGTCTACTTTTTGTAATGGCGTGAAAATTTACTAATGTGAATTGTTTTTTATCAAATTCAAAAGTGGCGTAATACGGTTCTCTATCTATTTCTAGATGGTATTTTTTTTCTAACCAAGGAGTTCCAATAAGTTTTACTCTGCTTGTTTTCCACAAAAAAGCATATCGCTCTGTTTTATAAGCGCTACTGGACGTAGGATTGCTGATGGAGTAATCCCATTTAGATCCTTTTCTATTTAGCTCATCTGCAAGCCTTGCCACTGCTTGTGCGCCACCGTAACCAGCAACTACTTCTTGTATGGCAATAATATCGTAATCTCTAGTGGTTTGTGCAATAAAATTGACGGTTTCATTGCTCTTTGATTTACCAAGATTTTCAATATTCCAAGAAATAACTTTGACTTGTCCAGTTAAAGACAACTGAACAAGTAAGAGTAAAAATAAAAAAATTGGTTTCAACGGTAAGTGTATTATAAGGATAAAAATCTTCGCAATTCTTAGTTTAGAATATCTTTTTTGGTTAACTGGATTTTAAAAAGGATCAGCAGTAACTCTAAATCTCATATTAGCTTTTACAGTAATATCCTGAGTCAAGGTTTCTTTTACAACAGCTCTAGTTCTAATAGTGTAAGATGGAGCTTTAACGTATTTGTCAAGTTTTGCCGAAGTGCACGTTAGGTTCAAAGTAGTGGCAGTTGAATTAATGTCTTCTAGAAATGCCAGTTCAATCTCGTCATTTGCATCTGTTGAAATAAACAATCGTATCGATTTTAGAAAACTAAATGATTTATTGCTAGGGTTAGTAATCGTTAATTTCAAATCAGTAATTTTCACATCCTTAACTAAATCGGCCTTCGTATTATTGTTTTCAAATGTGGCACTTGAATTTGTCGTAACATCAGGAGTAATAATTGTAAAAGCTGTTCCAACAGGAAAAGCACTGTCAATTTGTATACTTGTTTCATTGTCAATATTAAAAGTGAGTAAATCATCAATTACATTGCAAGAAGTTACTATTAATAACAATACAGCTATGGCTAAATAAATTTTTGTTTTCATAATTACATTTTGTGAATTTATTTTGGGATGTACGTAAATTTCTGTAGTATGGATTTTAGAAATTTAAAGTTTACAAGTTGAGAATAACATTGCAAGCAAATTAAATGAATATTTTTCAAAATTCAATTTTTCAATTCAAAATATAAAAAGTATTTTTGCGCATGCAACACAACGTACTTATTTTAGATTTCGGATCGCAATACACACAGCTTATTGCGCGTAGAGTTCGCGAATTAAATATATTCTGCGAAATTTTCCCATATAATCATTTTCCGAGTGATTTATCATCTTATAAAGCAGTAATTCTTGGAGGTAGTCCATTTTCTGTTCGCGCAGACGATGCACCCCATCCAGATTTATCTCAAATAAGAGGCAAACTTCCTTTATTAGCAGTTTGTTATGGAGCTCAATATTTATCTCATTTTAGCGGTGGTGAAGTAGCTGCATCTAATACAAGAGAATATGGTAGAGCTAATTTATCATTTATCAAGGAAGATGAGATTTTCTTTGAAGGTGTTTCTCCAAACAGCCAAGTTTGGATGAGTCATAGTGATAGTATCAAAGCTTTGCCAACAAATGGTGTAAAACTAGCCAGCACTCATGATGTTGAGTTTGCTGCTTACAAAATTGAAGGCGAAACTACCTATGCAATACAATACCATCCTGAGGTTTTTCACTCAACGGATGGTTCTAAAATGTTAGAGAATTTCTTAGTAAAAATAGCTGATGTTCCTCAAACCTTTACTCCAAATGCTTTTGTTGAAGAAATGGTATCTGAATTAAAAGAAAAATTACAGGACGATAAAGTTGTTTTGGGTCTTTCTGGAGGTGTAGATTCAACAGTAGCAGCAGTTTTATTACATCAAGCTATTGGTAAAAATCTATATTGTATTTTTGTAAATAATGGTTTGTTACGTAAAAATGAGTTCCAAAATGTATTAGATCAATACAAAGGAATGGGATTGAATGTAAAAGGAGTGGATGCTGGAGATCGTTTCCTCTCCGAATTAGCCGGTGTAAGTGATCCAGAAACCAAACGTAAAATTATAGGCCGCGTATTTGTAGAAGTTTTTGATGATGAGTCAAAAATTATCGAAGATGTAAAATGGTTGGCACAAGGTACTATTTATCCAGATGTAATTGAGTCGGTATCTGTAAAAGGACCTTCTGCAACGATAAAATCACATCATAATGTAGGTGGTTTGCCAGATTACATGAAATTGAAAATTGTGGAACCGCTCAGAATGCTTTTTAAAGATGAGGTAAGAAGAGTAGGTGCTTCATTAGGTATAGATCCAGAATTACTAGGAAGACATCCTTTCCCTGGACCTGGTTTGTCAATACGTATCTTAGGGGATATTACACCAGAAAAAGTACAAATTTTACAAGATGTAGATGCTGTTTTTATTGATGGATTGAAATCTTGGGGATTGTATGACAAAGTTTGGCAAGCAGGAGCAATTCTTTTACCTGTTAATAGCGTAGGAGTTATGGGTGATGAGCGCACGTATGAAAAAGTAATTGCATTGCGCGCCGTTGAATCTACTGATGGTATGACTGCTGACTGGGTTCATCTTCCGTATGAGTTTTTAATGAAAGTTTCAAATGATATCATTAATAAAGTTAAAGGGGTAAATAGAGTGGTTTATGATATCAGTTCAAAACCACCAGCAACAATTGAATGGGAATAGAACCAGTTCAATTAAAATAGCGTGATAATAAGCGCATAAGAATTAACGGTATCAGATTTTGGAATAAAATTTGATACCGTTGTTTGTTAAGGATTTAAAATTAATAAAAAAAGATGAAATATTTTTTAGCAGTATGCATGACAGCATTGTTGTTCAATTTGAGTACGCTTGCACAAAGTAAAGCTACAACTCACAAGGTTGAAAAAGGGGAAACTATCAATAGTATTGCTCAAAAATACAAAGTGACACCGTATGATATTTACCAGTTAAATCCAGATGTTCAAAAAGGATTGCAATTGAATAGTATTTTGTTGATTCCAAGTCCAAGTGCTAAAAAAGCTATTACTTTACCAGTAAAAAAAGAGGTAACTTCAACAAAACATGTCATGGCTCCAAAAGAGACTTTGTATGGAATTTTGAAAAAATATGATGTTACAACAGAGGAATTGCAAAAAGTAAACCCATTACTGGATGTTCAAGCTTTAAAAATTGGACAAGTTCTTGTGATTCCATCTAAAACGGCTTTAAAAAGTAATGTTCCTACGCAAGAAAAAGTGGTTAAACATATTGTTTTGGCTAAAGAAACTAAATATTCTATTGCGAATAAATACGGAATTACTATAGAAGAGTTAGAAAAGAAAAATCCTGAAATTGTATCTAATTTACCGATAGGTTACGAGCTAATTATTAAAGGAAATCCAGCCAAAATTGAAAAGTCAGTTATAGCAACTGAAGTTAAAAAAGAGTCTGTACAAATAGTTTCTAAACCGGTTTCTTCTAAAGTAAATTTTATAAGCTATTTTGTAAGACCAAAAGAAACGCTTTATAGTTTGTCAAAAATGTCTGGTTTAACTCAGGAAGAACTACTAAAAGAAAATCCAGCATTGGCTAATGGAGTAGAAGTAGGAATGGAGATCAAAATTCCAGAATCAGCTACTATCACACCGGTAGAAGCTATAAAAAAGGAATTTGCTGTCCTAACTAAGAAAAATAACGAGAGAAAGAAATTAGCCTTATTGTTGCCATTTAATGTTTCAAAAATTGAAAACGACACTGTAAATTCTATTACCGCACGCTTAAAGAAAGATAAATTTCTAAACATGACTTTAGATTTTTATTCGGGTGCTTTAATGGCAATTGATTCGGCAAAAACATTAGGGTTAAATGTAGAAATAAAAATACTAGATTCACAAGAATCTAAAAATAGTTCGGCCGTAGCAGCATTGACAAAAAGTAATAATCTCGAAGAATCTGACGCAATAATAGGACCATTTTATCAAGCAAATGTAGAGAAAATGGCAGAGCTTGTTTTGCAAAATCAAGTTCCAGTAGTATCTCCTTTGTCAAAAGAAAATGAAGTTAAATTTGCAAACATTTTCCAGTCGGTTCCTAATCCGGATGCAGTTAAGAATGCCATGTTTGACTACATGCGTACCAAAGGTGGGAATATGATTGCAGTTGTAGACAAGAAAAAAGGTTCAGTAATAAAGTTTATTTCAGACAATCACAAAGATGTGCGTTTTGTACCTCTTACCGCTACAGGGGGTGTATCTGCTGAGAGTATTAAAAGTTTATTAGTAAAAGACAAGATGAATTATGTAGTCATGGAAACCGAAAATACAGGCATGATCAAGGCTACACTTTCTGCATTAATGAGTGCTATGGCAACTTACAAAGTACAATTAGTTATTTTAGAACCTAATGAAACATTAGATACAGATGAAATTAATTTTTCAAGTTTAACAAAACTGAAACTGATGTATCCTGCTGTAAGCCGTGAAAATGAATCTCCAGAGGCTTTAATTTTTGAAAAAGAATACAAAAAGAAAAATAAAGTGTATCCAAGTGTTTTTGCAACAAGAGGATTTGATGTTACGTTTGATACGCTTTTGCGTTTGTCCCAAGGTAAAAAGTTTGAGGAAACAACCTTGGAAGTTACAACAGAGCAAGTAGATAATAAGTTTGATTACTCAAAAAACACCACGGGAGGGTATAGCAATAACGGAATTTATATCTTGTATTATGATACAGATTTAACGATTAAAGAAGCAAAGTAATGACATCAAGAGTAACATATTTAGGGGATTTAAGAACATCGTCGATTCATTTACAATCGGGTACAGAAATTCTTTCGGATGCACCAGTAGACAATAACGGAAAAGGGGAAGCTTTTTCTCCTACAGATACCGTTGCGAATGCATTGGCTACTTGCATGATGACTATTATGGGTATTAAAGCAAGAGATTTAAATGTTGATTTAAAGGGTTCTATTGCAAATGTTACTAAAATCATGAATGCAGAACCAAGAAGGATAGGTAAAATTGAAATCGCATTTGATATTTTTGGAACTCAAAATGAGAAAGAAAAAACAATATTAGAAAGAGCTGCCTTAACGTGTCCTGTCTTTTTAAGTTTGCATCCAGAAATAGAAAAAAGCATTTCGTTTAACTGGAAATAATACTTAGTAATCAATACATATAAAGCAAGAGATTTATTTCTTGCTTTTTTCTTTTTATAAAATGGATCAAAACCAAAAACAACTTATAAAACTGGCTCATACTAAAATGCCCTTTGGTAAATATGAGGGCTGGTTTTTAATTGAAATACCTGAATATTATATTGTTTGGTATGCCAATAAAGGCTTTCCAAAAGGTGAGTTAGGGCAACAATTACAATTGGTTTATGAATTAAAACTTAATGGCCTAGAGGATTTGATTCGGAATATTAAAAAAAAATATCCCAAACCATAGCATTTAAATTTTGCTTTTAAGTTATCAATATGGGTTTAATCCTTCCGTTTTTTAAACTATAAAATCTCAGAAGTATATGTTCTAATAGTCCAATTAAATTTGTACTTTTGCCACGTTTTTTTACACAACTACAACACAAAACTCAACAGAATGAATCAAACAAAATATATTTTTGTTACAGGAGGTGTGACTTCTTCTCTAGGAAAAGGAATCATTGCAGCATCTCTTGCAAAATTATTACAAGCAAGAGGATATCGTACAACTATTCAAAAATTTGATCCGTACATAAACGTTGATCCAGGGACGTTAAACCCTTATGAGCATGGAGAATGTTATGTTACAGATGATGGAGCTGAAACAGACTTAGACTTAGGTCACTACGAACGTTTTTTGAATGTGCCAACGTCTCAAGCTAATAATGTTACCACAGGTAGAATTTATTTGTCTGTGATTGAAAAAGAAAGAAGAGGAGAGTTTTTAGGTAAAACGGTACAAGTTGTGCCTCATATTACCAATGAAATTAAAGAAAGAATGCAGTTGTTAGGCAATTCTGGGGATTATGATATTGTAATCACAGAAATTGGTGGAACTGTAGGAGATATTGAATCCCTGCCATATATTGAGTCTGTTAGACAATTAGTTTGGGAGCTTGGAGAGCACAACGGTATTGTAATTCATCTTACCTTGGTTCCTTTTTTGGCTGCAGCTGGAGAATTAAAGACAAAGCCTACGCAGCACTCTGTAAAAACATTGATGGAAAGCGGTATTAAAGCGGACATACTTGTTTGTAGAACTGAGCACGAATTGTCAGAAGAATTGCGCAATAAATTAGCTCTTTTTTGCAATGTAAAACGTGAAGCGGTAATACAATCTATAGATGCTTCAACTATATATGAGGTTCCAAATTTAATGCTCGAAGAAGGATTAGATGTTGTAGCTTTGAAAAAATTAGATTTACCAAAGAAAGCAGCACCGGATTTAAAAAACTGGAACATTTTCTTAAAAAGATTGAAAAATCCTAAGCATACTGTCAACATTGGTTTGGTGGGTAAATATGTTGAAATGCAAGATTGTTACAAGTCTATTTTGGAGGCTTTTATTCATGCAGGCGCAGCCAATGAAACAAAAGTGAATGTAATTTCAATTCACTCGGAACACTTAGATGCTAGCAATATCAAAGAAAAATGTGCAAATTTAGATGGGATTTTAGTAGCACCAGGTTTTGGAGAAAGAGGAATAGAAGGTAAGATAGCTGCTGTACAATTCGCTAGGGAAAATAAAGTTCCTTTTTTCGGAATCTGTTTAGGAATGCAAATGGCGATCATTGAACAGGCTAGAAATATTTTAGGATATGCTGACGCCAATTCTACTGAAATGAATGAACATACAGCACATCCTGTTGTCAATTTGATGGAAGAACAGAAAACCGTTACTGATAAAGGCGGTACCATGCGATTAGGTGCTTGGAAATGTGACATCAAAAAAGATACACTTGCATACAAAATTTATGGAAAAGAAACCATATTTGAGCGTCATCGTCATCGTTATGAGTACAATAATGCCTATGTGAACCAGTTAGAAAATGCTGGATTGATATCCTCTGGAGTAAATCCTGAAACAGGATTGGTTGAAATTGTAGAGATTAAGGACCATCCTTTCTTTATAGGTGTTCAATACCATCCAGAGTACAAGAGTACGGTGGCAAATCCGCATCCTATTTTTGTTAATTTTGTAGCAGCTGCAGTTCAAGCAAAAAAAAAATAGTAAGGTTGTAGTGAAACATTTACTGAAACTTGCTACTAATAGATTAAACACTTTTAAATATTAAAATGGAACAAAAAAAATTTGACCTCAATTCAATTATCGGTTTTGCCTTAATTTTTGTAATCTTGATTTTTATCATGTATCAAAATCAACCAGATCCAAAGGTGGTTGCAGCAGAAAAAGCGCAAAAGGCATTGCAAATTAAAGAGGCAAAAGCAAAGGCTCTTGAAGTAAAAAAAGTTGAAATTGCTGCTCAAGCTGTTGCCGCAACTGGGGATACAACACAATTGGCACAATTAGAAAAATCTTTAGGTAGTTTTGCTTATTCTGCAACTTTGCCATCTGCAAAGGCTAGCGTAACAACAATTGAAAACGACTTGGTAAAACTTACAATTGCCAATAAAGGAGGATATATTGTTGAGGCTACTTTAAAAGAGTTTGAAAAATTTAAAAAAGGGTCAGGACAATTAGTCCAATTGATTAACGACAACAACGCTAGTTTGAATGTACAGTTGATCACTTTGGACAACCGCACTTTAAACACTAAAGATTTATATTTTGAATCATCATTAACAAAAATTGGTGCAGACCAAGTTTTGTCTATGAAATTAAAGGCTGGAGCCAATGAGTTTTTAGAGTATAAATATATTTTGAAACCAAATGATTACATGATTGGTTTTGATATTCGTTCTCAAGGTCTTCAAAAAGTGTTGAATACTTCAAAACCTTTAGATTTAGAGTGGAATTTAAAGGCAAATAGAAATGAAAAAAGTATTTCTTACGAAAATAAATATACTGAAATATATTTTGAGCACAAAGACGGTAAAATAGACTATGCTGGACTTGGAGCTTCTGAGAATGAGTTGCTTGAAAAACCTACATTTATAGCTTTCAAACAGCATTTTTTCTCAACTATATTAGTTTCTAAAACTCCATTTGAGAACGCCCAAGTAACATCAACTAACTTGATGAAAGATGAAAAAGTAGATACAACATTTACTAAATCATTTAAAGCAAATATTCCATTAGCGTTTACTAATGGTGAAATTGATCACAAATTAAGTTGGTACATGGGACCATCTGATTATAAAACATTGGCTAGTTATGATTTGAATTTAGAGAAAATTGTAACAATGGGTTGGGGAATCATCGGATGGATTAATCGTTTCATATTTGTACCATTATTTGATTTCTTAGGATCATATATTGCCTATGGTATTGCAATTATAGTTTTTACTATTTTGATAAAATTGGCTATGTCGCCTATAACTTTCAAATCTTTCTTGTCTCAAGCAAAAATGAAGTTATTGCGACCTGAAATTGCTGAATTGGGAGAGAAGTTCAAGAAAGATCCAATGAAAAAGCAACAAGAAACAATGAAGCTTTACAACAAAGCGGGCGTGAATCCTATGGCAGGTTGTATACCAGCATTGATTCAAATGCCTTTTTTGATGGCTTCGTTTCAGTTTTTCCCATCCGCATTTGAGTTAAGACATAAAAGTTTTCTTTGGGCAGATGACCTTTCATCTTTTGATGAAATTGTAAAATTGCCTTTTTACATTCCTTTTTATGGAAATCATATTAGTTTGTTTCCTATTCTTGCAGCGATAGCTATTTTCTTTTATATGAAAATGACATCTGGAGATCAGCAAATGGCAGCGCCACAACAAGAAGGTATGCCAGATATGGCCAAGATGATGAAGATCATGATTTACGTTTCGCCAATAATGATGTTGTTTTTCTTTAATAGTTATGGTGCAGGACTAAGTTTGTACAACTTTATATCAAACTTGGTTACTATATTAATCATGTTGGTAATTAAAAAGTATTTCATTGACAGTGATAAAATTCATGCACAAATTCAAGAAAACAAACTGAAAGAACCCAAAAAACAAGGTAAGTTTCAAAGAAAATTACAAGAAGTAATGGAACAAGCCGAAGCGCAAAAAGCATTGGACAAAAAGAATAAATAAATTAAATCTTTTAAAAACTCTCGAATTTTCGAGAGTTTTTTATTTTACTAAATAATTTAACCACCTTAAATTCGTTATAATCTAAAAAATTAACATGAAGATAATTTTAAAGAAAACACTTTTTGTTTTGATCTTTTTGAATTCGTATTTTTTCTATGCTCAAACCGATTTTAACAAATACGATGACAAAGGCAAAAAACACGGGTTATGGAAGGGAGTTTATGAAGAATCCAAAAGACCTCGTTATGAAGGAACATTTGATCATGGCAAGGAAACTGGTATTTTTAAATTTTATGATGATACAAAGGCCATGTCTGTTATAGCAACTCGTGAATTTAATTTAAAAAACAGTGCTGCTTACACAATATTTTTTGATCAAAAAAGCAATAAAGTCAGTGAAGGAAATGTGATAAACAAACTTTTTGAGGGACAATGGAAATATTATCACCAAGCCTCAAAAACCATTATGACTGTTGAGAACTATGTAAAAGGTAAATTAGAAGGTGTGCGCTCTGTGTATTATCCTAACGGTGCTATTGCCGAGGAAATTAGTTATAAAAATAATTCAAAAAACGGTCTCTATAAAAAAATTGCCGAAAACGGAGTTGTTCTTGAAGAAACATTTTATAAAGACAACATTTATAACGGTTCAGCAATTTTTAGGGAAGCAAGTGGATCAATTGCTTCTCAAGGGCAGTTTGTGAATGGAAAAAAAATGGGTATTTGGCAATTTTATGAAAAAGGAAAACTTGTCAAAGAAACAAATATGAGCCTGCAAGAAAAAAGTAAAAACACCAAAAACAATTAAAATATTCTTGGGAATTTCTAAAGTAAATCTTTTGTAACTTTACACCCTTAAATACTATAATTTTTTTTAGATGAAGCGTGTTGTTGTAGGACTTTCAGGTGGTGTAGATTCAAGCGTTGCAGCTTATTTGTTGCAACAAGAAGGATATGAAGTTATAGGATTGTTTATGAAAAATTGGCACGATGATTCAGTGACGATTTCTAATGAATGTCCTTGGTTAGAAGATAGTAACGATGCTCTTCTTGTTGCTGAAAAATTAGGTATTCCTTTTCAAACAGTTGATTTAAGCGAACAATATCAAGAGAAAATTGTGGATTACATGTTCAATGAATATGAAAAAGGTAGAACTCCAAATCCCGATGTGCTTTGTAATAGAGAGATAAAGTTTGATGTTTTTATGAAAATTGCATTGAGCTTGGGAGCTGATTTTGTTGCTACAGGACATTACTGTCAAAAAAGTGAAACTGAAATTGAAGGTAAAACAGTATATCAACTAGTTGCTGGTGCTGATGTTAATAAGGATCAATCTTATTTTTTATGTCAATTATCTCAAGAACAATTATCAAAATCATTGTTTCCAATAGGCGCATTGACCAAACCTCAAGTTCGTGAAATAGCAGCTCAAATGGAACTTGTAACAGCCGAAAAGAAAGATTCTCAAGGTCTTTGTTTTATTGGTAAAGTGAGGCTTCCTGAATTTTTACAGCAAAAACTTCAGCCTAAAGAAGGAGCCATTATTCAAATTGATAAAGATCATCCTATATATCAGCAAGAAGACAAATCAGGATTAACGGTAGAAGATTCACTCCGTATTGAAGCTACAAAAATTGCTTATACGCCAGAGATGGGGAAATTCATGGGTAATCATAAAGGAGCTCATTATTTTACTATCGGTCAGCGTAAAGGTTTAAATGTAGGGGGTACAAAAGACCCATTGTTTATTATTGCAACGGATGTAATTACAAACACCGTATATACTGGACTTACAAGCCATCATCCAGGTTTATTTAAAAAAGCATTAAAAATAATCAATGACGAAGTGCACTGGGTACGAGAAGATTTGGCTCTAGCCAATGGTGAAACTTTAGAAGTAATGGCACGTATACGATACCGTCAGCCATTACAAAAAGCAACATTACATCAATTTGAAAATGAAATGTTTATTTCCTTTGAAGAATCACAATCAGCAATTACTGAAGGGCAATTTGCAGCTTGGTATTTAGGAGAAGAATTAGTAGGCTCTGGTGCGATTTCTTGATTTTTTTAGAATTTCTTTGTACACATAATATATCAATTTTAAATTTTATACATTTAATAATACAGCGCACTATGAAAAAAAAATACTTCATCTTATTATTTATATGTACCTCTTTACTTCATGCACAACAGGATGCTTGGGTGTATTTAAAAGACAAACCTAGTGCACCAACTTTTTTTAATGCACCATCAAAAATGCTTTCGCAAAGGTCATTAGACCGACGAAGTACTCAGAAAATTGACTTAGATGCAAAAGATGTTCCAATAGAAAGTACCTATCTTAATCAAATAAAAAGCAAGAGCGGAGTTTCTGTTATGGCTACTTCAAAATGGCTCAATGCAATACATGTTAGGGGAACACAAACAGATCTCAATGCACTGAAAGCATTACCATTTGTTGAAAAACTTGATTTTGCAAATAAAGCGTTGAACCAATCAGCCAAAAGTATTGCGGTTAAAAAGGAAAAAAATGTTTCAAAAACAGCAAAGACGAAGATAGAGTATGCTTATGGCACATCATCTAATCAAATTCAAATGCTAAACGGGCACTTATTACACCAACAGAACTATACTGGTTCAGGTAAGATAATTGCGGTTATGGATTCTGGTTTTCCGGGAGTTAATTCAGCCCAACCATTTAAGCGATTAAGAGATAATAATCAAATTTTAGGAGGTTATAATTATGTTTTAAGAAATCCAGATTTTTACACGGGAACTTCTCATGGAACATCGGTACTTTCTACAATGGGAGGTTTTAAGGAAAGCCAGCTTGTAGGTACAGCACCAGATTCGTCTTATTATTTGTTTATCACTGAAAATGATACATCTGAAAATCCAGTAGAAGAATCACTTTGGGTTGAAGCTGCCGAAAAAGCGGACAGTTTAGGTGTAGATATCATCAATACTTCTTTGGGTTATTTTGATTTTGACAATACATCTTACAATCATACGTACAGTGAAATGGACGGAAAAACAGCATTTATGTCCCGTGGAGCTGAGATTGCTTTTTCAAGAGGAATGATTGTAGTTAGCTCTGCAGGTAATTCTGGTGCGTCTTCCAATCCAAATATAGCAGTTCCTGCAGATGCAGTTTCTGTTTTAGCTATTGGAGCCGTAAATGCAAACGAAATTAGAACTTCGTTCAGTTCAATAGGTCCTTCTTTTGATAATAGAATAAAACCAGACGTTATGGCTCAAGGTCAGTCAGCCATTATTTCAGATCCTTTGGGAAATATAGTAACAGCTAATGGAACTTCTTTTTCAAGTCCAATATTGACAGGTTTAGTAGCTTGTTTGTGGCAGGCCTTACCTAATAAAACAAATAAAGAAATTAGAGAAATAATAATCAAGTCGTCAGATAGATTTGCGGCTCCAAACAATCTATACGGATATGGAGTTCCAGATTTTAATGCTGCTTTCTCAGATCAGTTAGATTTAAATGAAATAGCAGTTAATGAAGTAGTTATTTATCCTAATCCCACTGCCGATCTACTATCTTTAATTTTGCCAAAAAATGGTACATCTGGAATAATACAATTTTTTAATACTGCAGGACAAAAAGTTTTTGAAAAAAAAATGGAGAATAACGACTCATCAATTTCAATTAAAGAACTCCAAACCGGATTGTATTTATACAAGTTCCAATCTCAGGATTTCATTAAAACTGGAAAAATTTACAAACAATAGTTATAGTTAGACTAATGAATAAAATTACGACACTTTTTAATATTAAGTATCCAATAATTCAAGGTGGAATGATATGGAATAGCGGTTACAAACTTGCAAGTGCGGTAAGTAATGCCGGTGGATTAGGGTTAATTGGAGCAGGATCTATGTATCCAGAGGTATTACGGGAACACATTCAAAAATGTAAAAAAGCAACATCAAACCCATTTGGAGTTAATGTGCCTCTTTTGTATCCCAACATTGAGGAAATAATGAAAATTATTGTAGAGGAAGAGGTGAAAATTGTATTTACTTCAGCTGGAAATCCCAAAACTTGGACTTCTTATCTAAAGCAAAACGGAATAACGGTTGTTCATGTTGTAAGCAGCTCTATTTTTGCGTTAAAATCACAAGAAGCAGGAGTAGATGCTGTAGTTGCTGAAGGTTTTGAAGCAGGAGGTCATAATGGAAGGGAAGAAACCACGACACTCACATTAATACCGATGGTTAAGGAAAAAATTCAAATACCATTGATTGCCGCAGGAGGGATTGCTACTGGCCGAGGAATGCTTGCCGCAATGACATTGGGTGCTGATGGGGTTCAAATGGGGAGTAGGTTTGTAGCTTCTGTAGAGTCTTCGGCACATATTGATTTTAAAAATACAGTTGTAGAAGTTAAAGAAGGGGATACCCAACTTACATTCAAAGAGCTTGCGCCTGTTCGATTAATCAAAAATAAATTTTATCAAGACGTTCAGGATTTATATGCAACTTGTCCTACTAAGGATGAATTGATACAATTACTTGGAAGAGCAAGAGCTAAACGTGGTATGTTTGAGGGTGACCTAGTTGATGGTGAATTGGAGATAGGTCAAATTGCAGGTATAATTCATAATGTAGCACCTGTAAGTGTAATCATGAATGATATTTTAGTACAGTTTGAGGAGGCCAAAAATGAAATGTCAAAAATTAATTTTTAAGAGATGAGAGTGAGCATTAAATTTTTAATTATACTGTTTTTTATAATAACGGGACCAGTTTTATACAGCCAAAATTATAAATTCAAAACTTCGTCCTTAAGTGTTTCTACAAAAAATGAAAAAGGCAAATGGGGGGAGTGGTCCGCGCCAAAAAATGTGAATCTAATTGTTACATTAGATACTAAGAAAAATAGAATAGTTGTTTATTCTCAAATTATCCAATTATTTGAAATCGTCGAGTATTATGATACTGATGAAAATGATATTGATAAAGTAGATACGTTTTATTGTAAAGACAATCAAGGAGAAGAGTGTACTTTGTCTATAATCACTAGAAAAAAACAAGAAAACAGAAAACAACTTTACATTAATTATGAGGATAGGATAATTGTCTATAATCTTATTTAATCCAAAAAGGTTGGTTTTATATGTCTTTAATATAAGAGTCGTATTCAAGATAAAATAACTCTAACGCATTCATTTTTTCATAATAAAAATCAAATATTTCATCCCAGTAGCTTCTATTACTCACACTCACGTGTAGTTTTTCAACCCAAATGCGACTAATAGTTTTCCCACTCTCTAAAGTATAGTCTTGCTCATATACTAGGGATGATATGTACTCTTCTTTTAATATGTTTTTTAAGGAAACAAGTTTTTCAAAATAGGCAATTCTTTTTTCGGTACTTCTATGTTCAATATCAATAAGTACTTGAGCTTTTTTATTGTCTACAAAAAACTTAAATGAAAAGTCTTTAATTTTTGTGTCATAGAGCAACCATTTTCTAGGGTATTTTTCAGCAAATGCTATCCAAAATTCTCGTTTTAATCTCTGGTTTTCCTCTTTGCTATACATGTGTAAGTATTTTGTTTGTGGTAAAATTTGCTATACTCTATTATCTAAACTACATTTAGATTTTATTTCAATTTGCAAAAATAGACATTGATTATGGATTTTCAAGAATTTTTAGAGATTGTTCCAGAAATAATAAATTCCCATTTACCAGCTTTTGACGCACACATAAAAATGGCTCCTCTTGAAAGAATAGAAAGCCTTAAAAAGGTAGATGTTTCAAATGAAATTCATAGGTTAGCTTCGGTTTTAATGCTTTTGTATCCCAAAAATGGAAAAGTCCACTTAGTTCTTATTGTTAGGAATTCGTATGATGGCGTACATTCAGCTCAAGTTGCATTTCCTGGTGGAAAACATGAAAAAGACGATTTGGATTTTTCATACACCGCATTGCGCGAAACACATGAGGAGATTGGAATTGACCCAAGTAAAATTAAAATCATTAAACCTTTTACAGAATTGTATATTCCACCAAGCAATTTTATGGTATATCCGTTTTTAGGAATTAGTAAAGAACCTCTCGATTTTATTCCTGATCCACTAGAGGTTGCTCAAATAATCGAAATACCCTTGATGCTACTTCTAAACAATGAAATTCTCGTTAACAAAAAGCAAATTACCTCTTATTCAAATGAGATTTTTGTTCCTGGTTTTAATATTAATGAACATATTGTTTGGGGAGCAACAGCAATGATATTAAGTGAACTGAAAGAGGTTTTGATTCAGGTATTACAACCTAATAGTTAATCATAGTTTTATCATTTTTCACATATTTTCCCAATTATTTTTTTTCGTAAGTTTGCATTTATTATAAAATTCAAAAAAATATGGGATTATTCAAAAGAAATCCTTTCGGACATATACTCTTTATCAAAAAATGGTTGATCAGAATTTTTGGAGCTTTTACGCATCGCAGGTATAGAGGCTTTAATGAACTTCAAATCGAAGGATCGGAGATCATCCGAAACCTACCAGATAATAATGTACTGTTTATATCAAATCATCAAACTTATTTTGCTGATGTTGTGGCTATGTTTCATGTATTCAATGCAAGCCTAAGTGGTAGAGAAGATAATATTAAGGATGTAACCTATTTATGGCAACCGAAAATGAACATTTATTATGTTGCTGCTAAGGAAACCATGCGTGCTGGACTTTTACCAAGAATTATGGCTTACGCTGGAGCAATTTCTGTAGAACGTACCTGGCGCCAAAAAGGTGTTGATGTCACAGAAAAAAAAGATATCAATCCAGATGATACCGAGAATATTAAAATCGCTCTCAAAGATGGTTGGGTAATAACATTTCCTCAAGGTACTACAAAATCATTCAAACCAGTACGTAAAGGCACTGCTCACATTATAAAACAACACAAGCCTATAGTGGTACCTATAGTTATTGATGGTTTCCGCCGTTCCTTTGATAAAAAAGGGTTGCGCATGAAAAAGAAAGGCATTCTTCAGTCTTTTATCATCAAAGATCCACTTGATATCAATTATGAAAATGACACCATCGATGAAATTGTAGAAAAAGTAGAATATGCAATTGAGCAACATGCATCGTTTTTAAAAGTAATACCAGCTGAGATCATTCAAGAGCAAGAGGAATTAAACAAAACCCGTAGATGGGAATATTAAATTTTTTTGCTGGGCGTTCCCTTATCTAAAACAACAAGAGTAGCAGTTGATCCTGCTATTCTTGTTGTTTTAGATAAGGTCGGGCTCTTCGCTGCAAGTCCTCGTTCCTTCCTTTTGGTCGTCACTGTGGGCTTTTCGCTGCTATCCCTAACGCGGTTTATGAGTGTAGAAGACGTTTTTGTTAGAGAAGATAATCACTACCTATATATATAAAGGTTTATGATGTTGTTATTGTGGTAAAGGTGCTACCTGTATATAATAGATAAGGATTTTATTATTGAGTAGATATAAACCGTTACACCTTATATATAGAATGGTGTCAAATCCCCATCAATGCTATGATTTCACTGTTTGGCAATCAAAATTCAAATTAGCTGGAAAAAAGTTTAGGTTTTAAGAGTCCTTTAATCAGTGCTTTAGTTTACAAGTTAAGAAAAGATTAAAAAAAGGTTCAAAAAAAGCTTGTAAAAGCGAATAAAGGTTGTAGTTTTGCACCCGCAATGGCGCAGACGTTCTTTAAAATACTGGCAAGAAAAACAAAGTGATTAGAGATTTACTCTTTAAAAAAAACTTTAAAAAAAGCTTGTGAGATTTAAAAACGAAAGTTATCTTTGCACCCCGCAAAACAACGGAAGTTCTTTGAGAGATTGATAAGAGAAAGAGAAGCGAACGAGATAAAAATTATCTCAAAAAAACTTCAAATTTTTCTTGCCAGTTAAAAAAAGAATAACTACTTTTGCACCCGCTTTGAGAAACAAACGAAAGGCGAAAAAATAGTAAGACACGTTCCTAGACATATTGAATTGACAGCCGTTTTGTTCGCAAGAACAGAACAAAAGAATAAGAGTAATAGAATCGGAAGATTTGAAAAAACCACTAGAATTTAGTCGAATAACAATAGTTCGCCACGGCGAACAAACAATATACGATGAAGAGTTTGATCCTGGCTCAGGATGAACGCTAGCGGCAGGCTTAACACATGCAAGTCGAGGGGTATAGGTTTTCGGACCTAGAGACCGGCGCACGGGTGCGTAACGCGTATGCAATCTACCTTTCACAGAGGGATAGCCCAGAGAAATTTGGATTAATACCTCATAGTATAGCAGTTTCGCATGAAACCACTATTAAAGTCACAACGGTGAAAGATGAGCATGCGTCCCATTAGCTAGTTGGTAAGGTAACGGCTTACCAAGGCAACGATGGGTAGGGGTCCTGAGAGGGAGATCCCCCACACTGGTACTGAGACACGGACCAGACTCCTACGGGAGGCAGCAGTGAGGAATATTGGACAATGGGCGCAAGCCTGATCCAGCCATGCCGCGTGCAGGATGACGGTCCTATGGATTGTAAACTGCTTTTGTACAGGAAGAAACACCTCTACGTGTAGAGACTTGACGGTACTGTAAGAATAAGGATCGGCTAACTCCGTGCCAGCAGCCGCGGTAATACGGAGGATCCAAGCGTTATCCGGAATCATTGGGTTTAAAGGGTCCGTAGGCGGTCAGATAAGTCAGTGGTGAAAGCCCATCGCTCAACGGTGGAACGGCCATTGATACTGTCTGACTTGAATTATTAGGAAGTAACTAGAATATGTAGTGTAGCGGTGAAATGCTTAGAGATTACATGGAATACCAATTGCGAAGGCAGGTTACTACTAATGGATTGACGCTGATGGACGAAAGCGTGGGTAGCGAACAGGATTAGATACCCTGGTAGTCCACGCCGTAAACGATGGATACTAGCTGTTGGGAGCAATCTCAGTGGCTAAGCGAAAGTGATAAGTATCCCACCTGGGGAGTACGTTCGCAAGAATGAAACTCAAAGGAATTGACGGGGGCCCGCACAAGCGGTGGAGCATGTGGTTTAATTCGATGATACGCGAGGAACCTTACCAAGGCTTAAATGTAGATTGACCGGTTTGGAAACAGACTTTTCGCAAGACAATTTACAAGGTGCTGCATGGTTGTCGTCAGCTCGTGCCGTGAGGTGTCAGGTTAAGTCCTATAACGAGCGCAACCCCTGTTGTTAGTTGCCAGCGAGTCAAGTCGGGAACTCTAACAAGACTGCCAGTGCAAACTGTGAGGAAGGTGGGGATGACGTCAAATCATCACGGCCCTTACGCCTTGGGCTACACACGTGCTACAATGGCCGGTACAGAGAGCAGCCACTGGGCGACCAGGAGCGAATCTATAAAACCGGTCACAGTTCGGATCGGAGTCTGCAACTCGACTCCGTGAAGCTGGAATCGCTAGTAATCGGATATCAGCCATGATCCGGTGAATACGTTCCCGGGCCTTGTACACACCGCCCGTCAAGCCATGGAAGCTGGGGGTGCCTGAAGTCGGTGACCGCAAGGAGCTGCCTAGGGTAAAACTGGTAACTAGGGCTAAGTCGTAACAAGGTAGCCGTACCGGAAGGTGCGGCTGGAACACCTCCTTTCTAGAGCCTTAGTGTTAGTAGTAATACACGCTAGGGAAAGAAGACGAAAGTTCAAGTTGGAAACAGATACCAACATTTTATTACTCTTGCTGTTAATTTAAAAAAAAAGAATAAAAATTTAAGAATAAGAGTGTCTCGTAGCTCAGCTGGTTAGAGTACTACACTGATAATGTAGGGGTCGACAGTTCGAGTCTGTCCGAGACAACTATTTACTCTTAGAGAAGGAAATTTTAGAAGAAGAGTGAAATCACGTTAAAGTGAGCACGTTATCCAACTGCGAACTGCGACTGATAACTGCCAACTAAAAACGGGGGATTAGCTCAGCTGGCTAGAGCGCCTGCCTTGCACGCAGGAGGTCAACGGTTCGACTCCGTTATTCTCCACAAATTTAGTCGAAAGACTAAAGTCTAAAAGTCAAAAGTAAGACTTTATGACCTTAGACTTTATAACTTTCGAGCTAAATAAAGTTCATTGACATATTGAGATAAGAAATAATAAAAAGTAGAAAGCGTTTTTTACTATTTATAGTAAAAGACAAAAAAAAACGGTCTTAATTAAATTTAAGATTGGTACAATAAGCAAAATAAGGGCGTATGGGGGATGCCTTGGCTCTCAGAGGCGATGAAAGGCGTGATAAGCTGCGAAAAGTTACGGGGAGCAGCACACATGCGTTGATCCGTAAATACCTGAATGGGGCAACCCACTATCTTGAAGAGATAGTACACCGATAGGTGGGCAAACCCGCTGAACTGAAACATCTAAGTAGGCGGAGGAGAAGAAAACAAAAGTGATTCCGTAAGTAGTGGCGAGCGAACGCGGATTAGCCCAAACCAATGTTGTTACGGCAATGTTGGGGTTGTAGGACCACGACATTTTATGTACAAGGAACCGGAAGTTACTGGAAAGTGACACCATAGAGGGTGATAGTCCCGTATGGGTAACGAGTATAATGAATAGTGGTATCCTGAGTAGGGCGGGGCACGTGAAACCCTGTCTGAATTTGGCGGGACCATCCGCTAAGGCTAAATACTCCTGAGAGACCGATAGTGAACCAGTACCGTGAGGGAAAGGTGAAAAGAACCGTGAATAACGGAGTGAAATAGATCCTGAAACCATACGCTTACAAGCGGTCGGAGCCCTTTCGTGGGGTGACGGCGTGCCTTTTGCATAATGAGCCTACGAGTTAACGTTGCTGGCAAGGATAAGTGGTTAAGCCACGGATCCGTAGCGAAAGCGAGTCTGAATAGGGCGCTTTAGTCAGTAGTGTTAGACGCGAAACCGTGTGATCTACCCATGGGCAGGATGAAGCGCTGGTAACACAGTGTGGAGGTCCGAACCGGTTGACGTTGAAAAGTCTTCGGATGACCTGTGGGTAGGGGTGAAAGGCCAATCAAACTCGGAAATAGCTCGTACTCCCCGAAATGCATTTAGGTGCAGCGCACGGCGTAAAGTTATATAGAGGTAGAGCTACTGATTGGATGCGGGGGCTTCACCGCCTACCAATTCCTGACAAACTCCGAATGCTATATAATGTTTCCGTGCAGTGAGGGCTTGGGTGCTAAGGTCCAAGTCCGAGAGGGAAAGAACCCAGACCATCAGCTAAGGTCCCCAAATATACGCTAAGTTGAAAGAACGAGGTTTGTCTGCCCAGACAGCTAGGATGTTGGCTTGGAAGCAGCCATTCATTTAAAGAGTGCGTAACAGCTCACTAGTCGAGCGGACGAGCATGGATAATAATCGGGCATAAGCGTATTACCGAAGCTATGGATTTCATATTAAATTATGGAGTGGTAGGGGAGCATTCTAACAGGGTTGAAGGTGTGTCGTAAGGCATGCTGGACTGGTTAGAAAAGAAAATGTAGGCATAAGTAACGATAATGCGGGCGAGAAACCCGCACACCGAAAGACTAAGGTTTCCACAGCTATGCTAATCAGCTGTGGGTTAGTCGGGACCTAAGGCGAACCCGAAAGGGACAGTCGATGGACAACGGGTTAATATTCCCGTACTAGTTATTACTGTGATGGGGTGACGGAGTGATGAAAGCGCCGCGAACTGACGGAATAGTTCGTTGAAGTACCTACCTATAAGACCCGCAGGCAAATCCACGGGTTTTGGGGAAATACGATAGTACTCGGATACTTCGGTAGAAGAGATAGTGCGCCTAAGGGCTTCCAAGAAAAACCTCTAAACTTCAGGTAATAAGTACCCGTACCGCAAACCGACACAGGTAGTCGAGGAGAGAATCCTAAGGTGCTCGAGAGATTCATGGCTAAGGAATTAGGCAAAATAGACCCGTAACTTCGGGAGAAGGGTCGCCAGCAGCAATGCTGGCCGCAGTGAAGAGGTCCAGGCGACTGTTTATCAAAAACACAGGGCTCTGCAAAATCGTAAGATGAAGTATAGGGCCTGACACCTGCCCGGTGCTGGAAGGTTAAGAGGAGATGTTATCTTCGGAGAAGCATTGAATTGAAGCCCCAGTAAACGGCGGCCGTAACTATAACGGTCCTAAGGTAGCGAAATTCCTTGTCGGGTAAGTTCCGACCTGCACGAATGGTGTAACGATCTGGACACTGTCTCAGCCATGAGCTCGGTGAAATTGTAGTAGCGGTGAAGATGCCGCTTACCCGCAGTGGGACGAAAAGACCCTGTGCACCTTTACTATAGCTTAGTATTGACCTTGGATAAATGATGTGTAGGATAGGTTGGAGACTGTGAAGTGGCGTCGCTAGGCGTTGTGGAGTCATTGTTGAAATACAACCCTTTGTTTATCTGAGGCCTAACCCCGCACAAGCGGGGGACATTGCTTGGTGGGTAGTTTGACTGGGGTGGTCGCCTCCAAAAGAGTAACGGAGGCTTCTAAAGGTTCCCTCAGTACGCTTGGTAACCGTGCGTAGAGTGCAATGGCATAAGGGAGCTTGACTGAGAGACATACAGGTCGATCAGGTACGAAAGTAGAGCATAGTGATCCGGTGGTTCCGCATGGAAGGGCCATCGCTCAAAGGATAAAAGGTACGCCGGGGATAACAGGCTGATCTCCCCCAAGAGCTCATATCGACGGGGGGGTTTGGCACCTCGATGTCGGCTCGTCACATCCTGGGGCTGGAGAAGGTCCCAAGGGTTGGGCTGTTCGCCCATTAAAGTGGCACGCGAGCTGGGTTCAGAACGTCGTGAGACAGTTCGGTCTCTATCTACTGTGGGCGCAAGAAATTTGAGTGGATCTGATTCTAGTACGAGAGGACCGAATTGGACAAACCTCTAGTGTATCTGTTGTCACGCCAGTGGCACCGCAGAGTAGCTACGTTTGGAAGGGATAAGCGCTGAAAGCATATAAGCGCGAAACCCACCACAAGATGAGATTTCTTTTAAGGGTCGTGGGAGATGACCACGTTGATAGGCTATAGATGTAAAGGCAGTAATGTCATAGTCGAGTAGTACTAATAACCCGTAAGCTTATGTACACCCTTTTCCCGAGTCGCAAGGCTCGGGGAGAAACTTTCTAATACACTTTTTATATTCTTTATCTCAGTATGTTAAGATATTATGTAATTGATGTTTATTATACAATGTAAACAACATTACAAAAATTGCCCAAAGCAATTATAACTTCTTAAGGTGGTTATTGCGGCGGGGCTCACCTCTTCCCATCCCGAACAGAGTAGTTAAGCCCGCCTGCGCAGATGGTACTGCAGTTATGTGGGAGAGTATGTCGTCGCCTTTCTTTGAAAAGCCTATCTGTAAAGATAGGCTTTTTTTTAATTTACTTTTAAGTAAGGTACCTTAGCTCAGATGGTAGAGCAATGGACTGAAAATCCATGTGTCCCTGGTTCGATCCCTGGAGGTACCACAACCAAAGCTCGGATGGTGAAATTGGTAGACACGCTGGACTTAAAATCCAGTGAACAGCAATGTTCGTGCGGGTTCAAGTCCCGCTCTGAGTACAAGAAGTACCCTCTAACACAATCGTGTTCGAGGGTTTTTTTGTTTAGAGGATATGGTATTATTTTACTTTGTTATTTTAAGGATGTTTTTTTTCTGCTCCTGTATTTGATCTGCTAATTTAAAATTTGTTCAATTATAATAGATAAATTTTCCTATAATTAGTTTGGTAAGTATCAAAAAAAAGTCAAATTGACTCTTAAAATTCTGTCAAATGGTTAAATTTAAATTCAATGATGTCTGGATATACTTTTTTTAGTATTTACTTACGTGACTGGAGCCTGGTTTTTATTCAGTTGTGGAAATATTTCATATTTAATTATTAAACTTTAACTTGTAAGTATTTTTAATTTTCGTGGAATTTTTTTAAAAATCATAATGGAAAAATTATCTAGTATTAGTTATCATACTTTATGACATTTCTAAATTAGAAGCTATAATTACAAGTGATAATTAAACTTCTTGGAACAATATTAGTTGTATAAATACTTGTATAGTAATCTGATGTGCGAACTTCAATAAAGCGCTCGTTATTTAAAATGTTTTTTGCATTGAAACTGTAACTGAATTGTTTGTTTTTAGGAATATATTTAACTAATAAATCGAGGAAAGAATAATTGGCTTTCTTGTTTATTTTATAAAAATCATACGTTAAACTGGAAAACCATTTTTTATTAGGTGTATAAAACAATTTGAATGCATTATTCAAATCTTGGTTTTCAAAACTAGCATTAGCATTTGTTTTATTTTTAGTCAAATTGAATTGAAGAATATTTTGAAAATTAAGTTGGCCATCAAAAGCTGACTTCAAAAACAGTTCATTCCTACTGCTTTTACTTATGTTATTTCGTAATTCGGAATTGTTGATGAGATTTTTATAATCGTAAATATTGTATTGAGTTCTAAATCTTATCGTGGATTGTATAAATGGTAAATACTTTTCTATTTTAAAACTTAAATCTACATTTCTGAATTTTTCATCCAAAAGGAAATAGGCTATTTGTGAATTATTTTGATCAATATTTAGATTGGAGAAAAAATTACCTTTGTTTTCAGAATAATTGATACTTGCATTCATTAAAAATTGTTTTGACAGGTCATATAAATTGTAACCGATAGCATAGGAAGCTGTTCTTTGTAGTTGTAAATCAAGATTGTTTTTTATTGTGGTTCTGTTGCTAACAAGAATGTTGTTTGGATAGTTGTAATTGTCAATCAAAGGATTTACTCTTGAACTTAAATTAATATTAAAACTAGATACTCTGCTGAATTTATAACTTAAACTAATGTCTGGCTCAATTAAAATCGAAGTGTTTTTAATTTCGGTGTTTGAGGCTTTATTTTTGATAGCCTGATGTAATAAAGCGCTATTAAAATTAGAAATAATAAGTATGTTTCCCCAGTCATAATCTAACTTATTATTAAAAAAAACTTTAGTTTTGATGAAATCAATATCGTTAGCGCTTGTATTCTCTGTCGGATTCTCTTCTGTCTGTAGATCAGAGTAGAGCGGATTTGATATCAATTCAGTTCCAAGGATTGAATTGTATTTAGCTTTTTTTATTTTACGAATGTAATTAGCTTGAAGATCAAAAAACGCTTTTCTTTTTTGGATACCTTGGATGGCACTTACAGCGGATGTTTGTGATTGTGCTTTGAAATTCTGATATAGATTATCAAATGTTTGATGTGATGTAATTTGAATTGCTTTTTTATCCGATAGTCTTTTTGTAAACTGAAATTTAGATTTTAAAAATAAATTTTCTGTTCGTAATTCAGTATTAAAAAAGTCTTTTTCATTTTGAAATAATGAAGAAGAAGTATTGATTTTTTCATTATTGATGATAAAGTAGTAATCAATAGTTGATGTTTTTGAAATAGAATGCTTAACGTCAAAATCCATTCGAAAAAACATTGGTTTTTTATCTGCATTTATTTGATCGCTTGTTGCAAATTTTTGATCGTTTATTAAATTATTAGTCTCGTTTAAACTTAAAGAATTAATAAGATCTTTTACAAAATAAAAATTTGATTTATAAGTAGTGTTAGGTCCTGTTTTTAAAGAGATGTTGTAGTTAGCAAATATGGAATTATTAAGTATAGTTCTTTTATTGTCTAGTATATTTAATGAACTAAATTCGGATATGATTTTGCTATTTTTAAAAGCAGTGTTGGCATTTTCATTTTGTGTTCTAAAATTGCCAAAATAATCAAATGGCGAATAGTTGACAGCAACATTATTAAAACTAATAGTGCCAAAGGATTTAATTTTTGAGGATAGTGTTAAGAAATTAATGTCAGTGTCTACAGCAGTTTTCATTTCTTTAAAAGTTCCTAAAGATGAATTCAAACTTCCTGAGATGTCTCTGATATTTTTTTTTAGTTTAAGATTTAATGCTACTTTTCCATCGCCTTCTAGACCTTTTAAAAGTTTGTTGCTCGAAAAATTTTCAAGTGCTTGAACTTTATCAATCATGTCTACATTAATATTTTTGGTGCCAATTGTGTAATTGCCACTAAAAAGATCATCGCCGTCTAGCTGTACTGTCTCTACAGCTTTGCCTTTGTATTTAATTTCACCTGTATTGTCATTTACTTCCATTCCGGGTAGTTTCCTAATGATGTCTTGTATTTTTCTATCAGATCCATCTTTATAAGACGCCACATTAAAATTGACAGTATCTTTTACCTCAGTGTAAGGCTTTTTTTTAGCAAAAATTTTTACATCTTTTAGCAGTATTGTGGTCTCGTGATTTAATGTAAAGTCATGTGTGTAAGTTGTACCTTGTTGAGGGTTCAATATGGTATGACCTACTTTAGCATAATTATTTGCGGTTACTTCAATATATAGGTTTTTATATGCTTTGGTAAGTCTAATTTCATATGCACCGTTTCTGGCTACTGTAAATTCTTTAATACCTCTAGCATTAGCTGAATCTTTAATGACAACACTTGCAGTTACAAGGTCTATTTGGTCCGATGATGTAATTTTGCCTTTAAGAATTTGTGCTTTTAAACTTATTGTAAAGATTACGAAAACTAATAATGTTCCTGTTATCCTCATTTATTTAAATTCTATTATGGGTAAATCTAAATCGTTGATCGTCATTTTTAAAACAGAATCTGGATTTTTAGATTTTTTATATTTAAATTGAGTTTCTACACTTTTTATTCTAGCTTTAATTCTTTCAGCACGATCTTCTATTTTTTTGAATGTTGGTAAGCTGTATAGATATGTGCTACTAAGCATTTTTTTTATAGATGTAAAATAAAAATTATGATTTCTATCTATGCTATGTACTTCAATAATTAAACCTGGTAAACCTGATAATTTCCATGGGCCATCATGAATTGCTATTTCACTAGTAAACCAAATTTCAAACTCGCGACCATAAACAGATGCAATTGCTTTTTGACAATTGTAGGTACTTATAGTTTTAAATTCGTCTTGAATTTTAAAATCTATTTTTTCTAATTTTTCTTTAACAAGAATGGCTCCTGATGTTCGTACATAAATAGAATCTGTTTCCATAAATTTTGTAACTACATATCCTATGCTGTCACCATAAACCATCCCTTTATCCTCTGATTTAAATTTTTCTTCTAAATCTTTATTAGGATATTGCAATTCTTGTTCGTATCGGCCATTAATTACTCTGTCCTTGATGAATTTAGATCTAACATTGTCTGTATATAGATAACATTTGGAAATGGTTTTAGCATTGCCAAAACTGTCATTTGTTTCACTTGTGTAATCGTATTCAATTTTATATTGGCTGTAACAATTACAAGCTAATAATAATAGTATCAGTAGTTTTTTCATGTTTTATTCAAAAAAAGTTCTAGGAATATCAAGGTTATTTATGGTAACTGTGAATTTTACATTGGGATCTCCTTGAGCCTTATTAAACTTAAATTTATTTTCTTCAATTTCTAAATATCTTTTTTGAAAGGTTTCTAAATCAATCGTTTTCTTGTACGGAAAAGCTATAGTAGCATTATTTAAAGGTTTTGTTTTGTTGATACTTCTGGCAAGATATAAATGAAGGTTATCGGTAGATTTTATTTCTAATATAAGCCCTGGTAATCCTTGAAATAGCCATGGGCCATCACTGATAGGAATTTCGTTTGTAAACCAAAGTTCAAATTGCCTATTTTCAAAATTCACTAATGCTTTTTGACATTTATAATTGCAAATTGATTTATATTCCTCTATTATCTCATATTGAAATTTCACTATTTTTCGTGGTATTTTTACATATTCAGACTTGTCATTTAAAAGTCTCATATAGATAGAATCTTTACTAAAGTTTTTGGCAATCACGTACCCTAAACTATCTCCTTTTGCATATTTGTTACTTTTATTAGCACTTTCCTCTAAATCAGTCATTGAATTTTCAAATTTCACATCTACTACGCCATTAAAAACACGGTTTTTTACAAATCTTGAATAGATACCATCAGTAACTAAAAAAGTATTGGCTCTTACAATGCTGACATTACCAGGTAACTGATTGGTGATTACATAGTCGTATTCCACTTTATACTGTGCCGTTACAACATTTAAAAAATTAAGAAAGATGAAAAGGATACCTATTTTTTTCATGAAGAAATATTAAATTTTAAATAAATTAAACGAGGTGTTTGCTATTCTATTTTTTTATATTTTGACTTGTATTATAAAACGAATTATTAGAATATCGAATATATTACTTTTTTGATGTAAAATTATAATATTGTTATGTATTAGTACAACTAATCTTTAAAATACTAATAGTTTAGTTTTTTTAGTGTCATAAAATCATTTTAAATTGTTTACTCTCTTGATTAATATTTTACTACATTAGATAAAAAATAAAAAATATATATTTTTATGAAAAGAAGATCTTTTTTGGCTTCATCGGCTATTGCAGCCATTGGAATAAATACTTTTTTGGTTGCTGGGTGCGAGTCTAAATCTAATGATAAAAATACATCAGCTTCTAGTGAGGAGTTTAATTTGAGTTTTGAACTTGATGAAGAATCTATTACTTCTTTGCAATCTAAATTGAAATCGGGCACTTTTACATCGGAACAATTGGTGCGTTTGTATTTAAATAGAATTGAAGAAATAGATAAAAAGGGTCCTAAACTCAATTCAGTAATAGAGGTTAATCCAGATGCTTTAACCATTGCAAAGCAACTTGATGAAGAACTTAAATCTGGAAAAAGCCGTGGTGCGATGCATGGAATCCCCGTTTTGATAAAAGACAATATTGATACGGCTGACAAAATGCAAACAACGGCTGGATCTTTGGCAATGGTTGGGAACATAGCTTCAAACGATGCAACTGTTGTGAAAAAGTTAAGAGATGCAGGCGCAGTAATCATTGGTAAAACTAATTTAAGTGAATGGGCTAACTTTAGATCAACACAATCCTCATCAGGATGGAGTAGTAGAGGTGGTCAAACCAAAAATCCTTATTTTTTAGATCATAATCCTTGTGGTTCAAGTGCGGGTTCAGGAACAGCAGTTTCGGCAAATTTGTGTGTAGTGGCAGTAGGTACAGAGACAGATGGCTCTATTGTTTGTCCGGCTTCAGTAAATGGAATTGTAGGTATTAAGCCTACTGTTGGTTTAGTTAGTCGTTCTGGTATTATTCCTATTTCTAAAACGCAAGATACAGCTGGACCTATGGCTAGAACAGTATCTGATGCTGCTATCTTATTAGGTGTATTAGCTTCTTTAGATCAAAAAGATCTTGTAACTCTTGAAAGTAAAGGAAAATCTGTAACTGATTATAGTTCTTTCTTAAAATTAGACGGATTAAAAGGAAAGAGAATTGGTATTGAAAATAAACCGCAAGGAGAGAATCAATATATAAATGCTCTTTTTGATGACGCTATTAAATTATTAGAGAAGCAAGGGGCTACGGTTGTAAAAATTGATTATATAGATAAAATTAATGCATTAGGACAAGCTGAGTTTGAAGTTTTGCAATATGAATTCAAGGATGGACTCAATCAGTATTTAGCTACCGCAAATGCTAAAGTAAAAACATTAAAAGACGTTATTGATTTTAATAGTGCAAACGAAGATAAAGCGATGCCTTATTTTAAGCAAGAAACTTTATTGAGTTCTAATTTGAAAAAAGATTTAAATGCTTCTGAATATAAAGATAGTCTAGAAAAGAGTTTTAATAGAAGTAAAAAAATATTGAATGAAGTCATGGCTCAAAATAGTCTTGATGCCATTTGCGGAATTACAATGGGTCCTTCATGCAGTATTGACACTATTTATGGTGACCGTTGGGGAACTTATTCATTAACTTCACCAGCAGCAATGAGCGGTTATCCTCATATCACAGTGCCGTGTGGGCAGGTATATGAATTACCTGTTGGGCTTTCCTTTTTTGGTAAGCCGTACACCGAAGGCTTGTTAATTTCTTTAGGATATGCGTATGAGCAAGCCACCAAAAAAAGAGCAGTACCAAAATACAAGGCCTCTTTCTTGAGTTAAATTGAAAAAGGGATTAAGTCATTCTTACTTAATCCCTTTTTATCATTTACTTAAAGTTGATAGAGAGCGAATTTACACAGTATCTTTGACCTGTTTTTGTAGGGCCATCATTAAAAACATGTCCTAAATGACTGCCGCAAGTGGCGCATAAAATTTCAGTACGTTTCATTCCGTGAGATACATCATCAATATACTGTACTTTGCCGGGTATTGATTCATCAAAAGAAGGCCATCCGCAATGTGCATCAAATTTTGTATTGCTTTCAAATAAACTTTCATTGCAAGCTCCACAAGTATACGTTCCTTTTTCAAAATGTAAATTGAATGTTCCTGTATGCGGATATTCGGTGCCTTTGAGACGTAAAATTCTATATTTTTCTTCTCCCAAAAGTTCTTTCCATTCTTCTTCTGTTTTTTCTATTGGATATTTCATGTTGTAAGTACTTTATGAATTTAATTTTTTAAAAAATCTATTGTTGCTTCAATTACTTTTGAGTTTCCTAATATTTTTCGATGCCCAAGACCGTTTGTTATCATTAATTCTCCTTTTTTTAAATGATTATGAATGTTCTTTGCAGCAGTTACTGGAACTTCTGGATCATCTTCATCATGAATTACTAGAACAGGGATATGTACTTCCTTTGCTGCATGAGATGCCGAATAATTATTCATATCATCCTTGTATTTTTCTTCAAAATGAGCGCGTAATGAAATAGCTATTTTTGGGTCTAGTTTTAGTTTAGCAATAAAGTCATTTATAATATCTGACACAACATCACCGCTACCAATAATAATTGCTTTATTGACTTTGATTCCATTTTTAATAGCGTTTAGTACTGCCATTCCGCCTAATGAATGGCCAACAATACCGTCAAACGGACCATGTATTTTATCAATTTCAAGTATGGAAGCTATAAAATCAGTCATAACAGCAGAGGAACCGTTAGATTTTCCATGTGCAGGCGCATCAAAACTTATTGTTTTATAATTTTTTTGCAAAAGGGCATCTGCTATTTTAAATAATTGCGTGCCACGACCTGACCAACCGTGAACAAGTAGTATTTTCCTATCACTTTTTCCATATTCATAGAGCACAATTTCTTTGTTGATTTCAGGAATGTGTAAACTACTTTTTAAACTTTTACTTTCCATTGTGAGTTCTCTTTTGGGAACTTTATATTTTGTAGGTGTAGTGAACAATTTTGCAGCAAATAGTGTAACTAGTTTTGGAGAAAAAAAAGCGATTAATTTGCAAGTGTGTAAAATTATCGTGGGAATTTTTAAGGATTGTGTATGAACGGTACTCTTTTTTGTCATTATACTAAATTTTCGATAGGATTATTTTTTTGTAATTTTTTTACTAAATTTAGTAAAACATAAAAGTACTTTTTTTTAAATTTTTAAATGAAAATTAAATGTTTTTTTAACATAAAGTATTTTTAACACAAATTTTATTCATGGAGTTATTTCATATTAGCGCTGAATGTTTTCCCGTTGCAAAAGTTGGTGGTCTTGCCGATGTTGTAGGAGCCTTACCAAAATATCAAACTAAAGCAGGTCATGAAGTTCGGGTTATTATTCCAGAATATGATGTGGTTTTTATGAATGAAAATGCATTTGAAACTGTTTTTAAAGGCAATGTATCTTTAGGGAATTTAAATTTTCCTTTTAGTGTTCATAAAGAGTCAACAAATAAATTAGGATTTGAATTGTATTTGGTTGCTATCCCTGAATTATTTGATAGGAAGCAAGTGTACGGGTTTCCGGATGATATAGAACGCTTTTTGGCTTTTCAGATCGCTGCTTTAGATTTTATTTCAAATAGAGATACAATTCCAGATATTATCAATTGCCATGACCATCATACAGGTTTAATTCCGTTTATGATGTTGTACTGCTTTAAATATGAAAAACTCCGAGCAGTTCCCACCGTGATTACAATTCATAATGGTTTGTACCAAGGACAATTTGGGTTTGAAAAAATGAATTACATTCCAGAGTTTGATTTAATTCATAAAAATGTTTTGGAATGGGATCATTGCATTAATTCATTGGCTGTAGCCGTAAAATGTGCAGGTGGAGTTACTACTGTTTCTCCTAGTTATTTAGACGAAATAAATGGTTTTGCTAATGGTTTAGAATCACTTTTTCAAAATGTTAGATACAAATCTAAAGGTATTTTGAACGGAATAGATGTAGAGATTTGGAATTCGATGACGGATGCTATGCTGGAGAAAAATTATTCTATAGCTGACTTTGAAACTGGAAAAAAGGCCAATAAAGAAAAGCTTTGTTCACTTTTTAATCTAGATGCAACAAAACCACTTTTTAGTTTTATAGGAAGATTATTTGATGAAAAAGGAGGTGATTTGCTACCAGACGCAGCATTCTTTGCCTTGAAAGAACATGCCAATGAAATCAACATTTTTGTTTTAGGGTCTGGAAATGCAACCATTGAGGACAGATTAAAAAATCTTATTCCGGAATTTAAAGGTAATTTTAATGCCAGTATTGGTTACAATGAAGCTTTAGCGCATTTAGTTTATGCAGGTTCTGATTTTATGTTAATGCCATCAAGAGTGGAGCCTTGTGGACTAAATCAAATGTATGCTATGCGTTACGGGACAATTCCAATTGTGAGAAGAACAGGAGGATTAAGAGATACTGTAATTGATTTTGGTGATGATGGAAACGGTATTTGTCATGATCAGGCATCTGTTGTGGATATTTGTTATTCGATAAGGCGTGCAAAACAGCTTTTTGAAAACAAAGAAGCAATTAATGAAGTTATTGAGAGAGGAATGAACACAGACAATTCATGGGAACGTGTCTGTCAAGAATATTTAGAAATGTACAATACTATAATTGACAAAAAATGAACGCTAAAAAGAAAAATGTTATTGCAATTATTTTAGGTGGTGGACAAGGTTCCAGATTATATCCTTTAACAGAGTCGAGATCTAAACCTGCTGTGCCCATTGGAGGGAAGTATAGATTGGTAGATATTCCTATTTCAAATTGTATGAATTCAGATATTTATAGAATATTTGTATTGACTCAATTCAATTCGGCTTCCTTAAATGCTCACATAAAAAACACCTATAACTTTAGTATTTTTAGTCATTCTTTTGTTGATATATTGGCTGCGGAGCAAACTCCAGATAACCCAACTTGGTTTCAAGGCACTGCAGATGCTGTAAGACAATGTATGCCCCATTTTTTAAACCATGAGTTTGATTATGCATTGATTTTATCTGGGGATCAATTGTATCAAATGGACTTTAATGAGATGGTTGAAGAACATATCAAGCGACAAGCCGATATTACCATTGCAACTTTACCCGTTAATGCAAAAGATGCACCTGAATTTGGGATTTTAAAAACGAATGCCGAAAGTTGTATTGAATCTTTTATTGAAAAACCGGCTAAAGAATTATTGCCAGATTGGGAATCTGATGTGAGTGACCAAATGAAAGAAGAGGGTAAGCATTACCTCGCTTCAATGGGGATTTACATCTTTAACAAAGATTTGTTAGTAGACATCATGTCAAATAAGGAAACAAAAGACTTTGGAAAAGAAATTATTCCCCAAGCAGTGGGTCATAAAAAAATACTAAGTTATCAATATGAAGGATACTGGACCGATATTGGAAACATAGATTCTTTCTTTAAAGCTAACATTGGTCTTACAGAAGATTTACCAAAGTTTAATTTGTTTGATGATACCAATAAAATTTATACTAGACCGAGACTTTTACCACCTTCTAAATTTCAAAAGACCATGGTTGAACGTTCTTTGATATCTGAAGGCTGTATTTTGAATGCCAAAGAAATAAACAATTCTGTGATAGGAATTCGTTCAAGAATAGGCACTGGAACAGTTATTCAGAATTGTTACATTATGGGAAATGATTTTTATCAAAACATTGATGAGATGGATGCTGATGTTACTAATGGCAAACTATTAGTAGGAATTGGTGAAAGGTGTTATATCAATAATGCATTAGTAGATAAAAATTGCCGAATAGGAAATGATGTCCACATAAACGGTGGCAACCATCTCTCTGATTTTTCTACGGATTTATATGCTATTAAAGACGGTATTGTTGTTATAAAAAAAGGAGCTGTAATACCAGATAATTTTAGTATTAAATAGTTTAAATTCCACATCATTTACATGTATACAATACCTATATGAATACTGTTATCACACACTCCATTTTTACTGATTTTGATATTGATTTGTTTAAAGCTGGCAAGCATTTTCGTCTTTATGAAAAATTGGGAGCACACATGATATCTTTGAACGGAGTGCAAGGGGTTTACTTTGCAGTTTGGGCACCATCGGCTCATTCAGTATCTGTTGTAGGGGATTTTAACTTTTGGCAGCAACATTCGCATTCATTAAACGTACGGTGGGATTCATCAGGAATTTGGGAAGGTTTTATTCCAAATATTGAAAAAGGAGCCATTTACAAGTACAAAATTCAATCTAGTATTGATGGAGTTGTCACTGAGAAGGCAGATCCATTTGCTTTTTTTTGTGAGCAACCGCCAAAAACAGCCTCTGTAGTATGGGATCTTGATTACGATTGGAACGACACAAAATGGATGCAAAACAGAAAAGAAAGTAATAGTTTAAACAAACCTTTTTCTGTATACGAGATGCATTTGGGGTCTTGGAAACGTCACGTTGAGGATAATAGTTTTCTTTCGTATCAAGAATTAGCACTTGAATTAGTTCAATATCTCAAAGAAACTGGGTTTACTCATGTAGAGTTTATGCCTATAATGGAGTATCCATACGATCCATCTTGGGGATATCAGTTAGTAGGATATTTTGCGCCAACATCTAGATTTGGAAATCCTCAAGATCTCATGTATTTGATAGATAAATTACATCAAGAGGGAATAGGAGTAATTCTGGATTGGGTGCCATCCCATTTTCCAGATGATGCACATGGTTTAGGATTTTTTGATGGTTCTAATCTTTTTGAACATCCAGATCGAAGAAAAGGCTACCATCCAGATTGGAAAAGTTTGGTATTTAATTACGGACGCAATGAAGTTCGTTCTTTTTTAATCAGTAACGCCTTGTTTTGGTTACAGCATTACCATGCAGATGGATTGCGCGTAGACGCAGTGGCTTCCATGTTGTATTTGGATTATTCTCGAAAAGAAGGAGAGTGGGAGCCCAACATTTACGGAGGTCGGGAAAATCTGGATACAATCAGTTTTCTTAAAGAGTTTAATGAAGCAGTTTATCTTAATTACGAAGGTGTTCAAACTATTGCAGAGGAAAGTACATCGTTCCCAATGGTTTCAAGACCTACCTCTATAGGTGGTTTAGGTTTTGGGATGAAATGGATGATGGGTTGGATGCATGATACCTTGGATTATTTTAAAAAAGATACTATTTATAGAAAATACCATCAAAATGAATTGACATTTTCCATGACATATGCCTTTACAGAAAATTTTATGTTACCACTTTCACATGATGAAGTGGTTTATGGCAAAAAATCTATTTTAGGAAGAATGCCTGGTGATGAGTGGCAAAAATTTGCAAATCTTAGACTTTTATATGCCTATATGTTCATGCATCCAGGTACCAAGCTCTTGTTTATGGGCGGTGAATTTGGTCAAAGTAGCGAATGGAATTTTGAAAAAAGCTTAGATTGGCATTTATTAGAATTTTCTTTTCACAAAGGAATTAAAAAGATCATTACAGATTTGAATGCATTGTATAAATCGCAACCTGCATTGTATGAAAAACAATTTACTCCTGATGGTTTTGAATGGATTAATTATTCAGATCATCAAAATGCAGTTTTTTCATTTATCAGAAAAGGAAATAATCATGGAGATGATTTAGTTGTTGTGTGTAATTTTACACCAGTGCTTAGAGAAAACTATAGTATTGGGATACCAAGATCGGGTACTTTACAATCTATATTTAATAGTGACGAGACTATTTATGGAGGAAGCGGTGTTCAAAACTTAAACAGAATGTTAATTCAAAGTATTCCTTACGATGGTAGAGATTATTCGGTTGCTTTGATTCTTCCTCCATTGAGTGTAATTGCTTTCCAGATTGTATAAAATTTGTGTTCAAACTTTAATTTTTATTTAAAAAAATGGATAGTGCATATCAAGAATCATATATAACGTTTTCGTTAATAAATAGCATGTTTTAAAGAGATTACGTTCGTTTTTTGTATGTTTGATTTTTGAAAACCAGCCCAAATAAATACCATACCACATGATTACAAATACAGAACTAGAATATAAAGGAGATTTGTATCCTACAAAAATAGTATCGTTTGAACATGATGTTGATTCTGTTTATTTTCACACAGACAACAGTGTTATTTTAAAAGTAACGGTATTAAGAGATAGTTTAATACGTTTTAGATTTACTACTAAAGGCTATTTTAGCAATGATTTTTCGTATGCAGTAGATAAAAGCCATTCTCATGGGTATAATTTTCTTGAGGTAAGTGAGCACGAAGTGTTTTACCAAATAAAAACAAGTAAAGTTAAGTGTAGGATTCAAAAATCAGACATGAGACTTTCTATTTATGACTTAGAAGATACCATTATTTTAGAGGATGAACTAGGATTTCACTGGGAAGAAAGTTATGAATATGGTGGGAACATTGTAAAAATGAGTAAGTCCTCAAAAGACGGGGAATGTTTTTACGGTTTAGGTGATAAAGCCACTCAAATGAATCTTAAAGGAAAACGTATTGAAAATTTTGCAACAGATCAATATGCATTTCAAAAAGATCAAGAACCACTTTATAAAGTAGTTCCGTTTTACATAGGTTTACACAACAAAAAATCATACGGAATTTTCTTTGACAATACTTTTAGAACATTTTTTGATTTTTGTCATGAACGCCGCAACGTAACTAGTTATTGGGCCGAAGGTGGTGAAATGAATTATTATTTTATTTACGGTCCACAAATGCAAGATGTGGTAACAACTTACACAGATTTAACAGGAAAACCAGAGTTACCGCCTTTATGGGCGCTGGGATACCATCAATGCAAGTGGAGTTATTACCCTGAAAGTAATTTAAAAGAAGTTGCTGCAAAGTTTAGAGCGTTAAAAATACCTTGTGATGCTTTGTATCTTGACATTGATTACATGGACGGTTTTAGATGTTTTACATGGAATAAAAACTATTTTCCAGATCCTAAACGAATGGTAGCCGAGTTAGCCGAAGATGGTTTTAAAACGGTTGTTATAATTGATCCTGGGATAAAAATTGATAAAGAATATTCGGTTTACAAAGAAGCATTGACAAATGATTATTTTTGTAAACGTGCCGATGGTCCTTACATGAAAGGGAAAGTTTGGCCAGGAGAATGTAATTTTCCTGATTTCACAAATCCCACAGTAAGAGAATGGTGGGCTGGTCTATTTAAAGAATTAATATCGGATATTGGTGTAAAAGGAGTTTGGAATGATATGAATGAACCCGCCGTTATGGAGGTTCCTAATAAAACATTTCCTATGGACGTGCGTCATCATTACGATGGAAATCCATGTAGCCACAGGAAAGCACATAATATTTATGGTACTCAAATGGCTAGAGCCACTTATCATGGTGTAAAACGTTTTGCCTACCCTAAAAGACCTTTTGTTATTACGCGATCAGCTTATGCTGGTGCGCAACGCTACACCTCTTCTTGGACAGGTGATAATGTAGCTACATGGGAGCATTTGTGGATTGCAAACATACAAGTACAGCGCATGTCTATTTCAGGAATGGGTTTTACGGGTTCAGATATTGGTGGTTTTGCAGAGCAGCCCTCGGGGGAATTGTATGCAAGATGGATACAATTAGGAGTATTTCACCCCTTTTGTAGAACACATTCTTCTGGAGATCATGGCGATCAAGAACCTTGGGCTTTTGATGACGAAGTGATTGATATTACAAGAAAGTTTGTAAATTTAAGATACCAATTGTTGCCTTACTTGTATACCATGTTTTGGCAGTACATTGAAGAAGGTGTACCAATGTTAAAACCATTAGTTTATTTTGATCAAGAAGATACTCAAACCCACTATCGTAATGATGAGTTTGTTTTTGGAAATCAAATAGTAGTCTGTCCCATTTTAGAACCTAATGCTTTAGGTAGAAGAATGTATTTACCTCGTGGCGAATGGTATAATTACTGGACAAACGAGTTGTGTAAAGGAGGAAAAGAACTTTGGGTGGATACCAAGTTTGATCAAATTCCAATATTTGTAAAAGCAGGATCTATTATTCCTAAATATCCGGTTCAGCAATATGTAGGCGAACTCGAGTTTGATGAGTTGATACTAGATGTTTATTACAAAGACGGTAAAGAATTATCTGTAGTCTATGAGGATGCTCAAGACGGTTATGATTACAAAAAAGGACGCTATAGTTTTATGTCTTTTCAAGCTACTGGTAAAGAGAATGAATTGATTATTCAAGCTCATCAAGAAGGGAAGTACGTTACTAATTATTCTAAATATAAGATGAATTTAATAGGGTTGCCTTTCAAAGTACAAGCAATTGAAATTGACAATGTAGCAGTCGCATTTGATAGTGATACCTTAGAAAAAGAAGGATATATTCTTGTTGAAAAAGGATTTATATCTTTTCATATTATGGGTAACTTGGATTAATATTGAAACTATTTACATTAATTATATAAGTAATGCAGACACATTTTTTGTATTTTTGATTCTTATAAAATTACAGTTATGAAAAAATATGTATTAGTTAGTTTGGTTACATTAGGAATTGTTTATTCTTGCGCTACCAATCCCATTACAGGAAAAAAAACACTTAACTTTGTGCCAAATAATCAGTTATTTCCAACAGCCTTTCAACAATACGATACATTTTTGAAAGAGAATAAAGTAATTACAGGAACTGCCGATGCAAAGAAAGTGGAGGCTATAGGTTTCCGAATTAAGGCTGCTGCTGAGAAATATTTAACATATTTAGGTCAAGGACAGTATTTAGTAGATTATCGATGGGAATATAAATTAGTCGACAACAAAGAAGTTAACGCATGGTGTATGCCAGGTGGAAAAATCGTAGTTTATTCTGGGATTTTGCCAATTACTAAAGATGACGCAGGCCTAGCAACAGTTATGGGACATGAGGTTTCGCACGCTCTTGCAGATCATGGTGCGCAACGTATGAGTGCCTCTCAATTGCAACAATTAGGAGCCGTAGGAGTAGCAGTTGCGACTGGAGGTAAAAGTGAAAAAACACAACAAGTATGGAGTCAAGTTTATGGATTAGGCTCTCAGGGTTTAGGAATACTTCCATTTAGTAGAGCTCACGAAACAGAAGCTGATAAAATAGGATTGGTTTTAATGACAATTGCAGGATATAATCCTGAAACGTCTATTGCTTTTTGGCAGCGCATGTCGGCTCAATCTAATGGTCAAGCACCACCAGAATTTATGAGTACACACCCGTCAGATGCTACCCGAATTGCTAATTTACAAGCGTACATACCCGAAGCAAAAGCAATTGCTGCTAAAGTAGGAGTGATAAGATAATATTGTTTTTTATTATGTAGAAAGCTATCCGTAATGGATAGCTTTTTTTGTTTACATAAGATGATTTTATGAATAATGATTTCTTAATGTGTAAAAAAATAAGGTTTTGCATTGTTCTTGAAAAAAAATAAATACATTCGTAAACAAAAAAATCACATGGCTGAATTAGAAAAAGGAAGTAAAAAATTATTAAATGCGTGGGCTTTTTATGATTGGGCAAACTCTGTCTATACTTTAACTATTGCATCAGCTGTTTTTCCTATTTTTTATGATGCTTTATTTTCAGACCGCAGTCATTATATTGATGTTTTTGGGATGCACCTTAAGAATTCAGCATTAATAAGTTTTATTACTGCTTTTGCTTTCTTAATAGTTTCATTCTTATCTCCATTATTATCTGGAATAGCTGATTATGTTGGAAATAAAAAGGCGTTTATGAAATTCTTTTGTTATTTAGGGGCCTTATCCTGTATGGGTTTGTATTGGTTTGACCTTGAAAATATATATGTTGGTTTATTATTTTATTTATTAGGACTAATAGGATATTGGGGGAGTTTGGTTTTTTATAACTCTTATTTACCAGATATTGCTCATGAAGAGCAGCAAGATCAAATAAGTGCTAAGGGCTATTCCATGGGATATATAGGGAGTGTAATTTTATTAATTATTAATTTATTGATGATTATGAAACCTAAGCTTTTTGGGATTTCTGGAACAGATGGAGAAGCAGCCATGAAAGCAATGCGCTACTCTTTTGTTATGGTAGGTGTTTGGTGGATTCTTTTTAGCCAATATTCATATTATTATTTACCCAACGGCAACAAAAATAGCGGTCACAAAGTTACCAGTCAAGTAGTGTTTAATGGTTTTAATGAACTTAAAAAAGTATGGCTTTTATTGCAAGAAAATAAAGCTTTAAAAGCATATTTAAGAAGTTTTTTTGTGTCGAGTATGGCTGTACAAACCGTGATGCTGGTAGCTACTTATTTTGGTGCACAAGAAATTCAATGGCCTACTAAAGAAGAAGGAACTGTAGGTTTGATAATTTGTATTTTGCTTATTCAATTAGTCGCAGTTTTAGGAGCTTTCTTAACTTCAAGAGCTTCAAGTAAATTTGGTAATATCCCAACATTAATTTTTATCAATTGCTTTTGGGTTTTACTTTGTGTTGCGGCATACTTCATTACTCAACCTTTAGAGTTTTATATAATGGCGAGTTGTGTAGGACTTGTTATGGGGGGCATTCAGTCGTTATCAAGGTCTACTTATTCAAAGTTGTTGCCTCAAACTACGGATACGGCATCGTTTTTTAGTTTTTATGACGTAGCCGAAAAAATAGGTATTGTTATAGGAATGGTGGTTTATGGAATTGTAGATCAAATTACTGGAAGTCCCAGATTAGCTATTGCTATATTAGCGCTTTTCTTTATAATTGCTGTAATTCTGTTGAATAAAGTACCAAAAAAAGGTGTTTTACAATCGTAAAACACCTTTTTAATATCTTTTGAAATAGGTTTTTAGGATTTCGATATATTCCCTGATCCACTTACTTTGGTGTCTTTTTTCTTTGGATCACCTTTGTATTGAATGTCACCCGAACCCGAAACTCTAGCGTGTAAGTTATCAGAACAAAAAACAGTAGTATCTCCTGAACCTGATACGGCAGCATGAACGTTTTTAGCCTTCAGTTTTGAAGTATCGATATCTCCAGAACCGTTTAGAGCTGTATTTAATTCGTCTGTAGTTCCTGAAATAGTGACATCTCCGGATCCTGTTACATCTATTGCAACTGAATTTGAAGCTACTTCTAAATTAATATCCCCAGAACCAGTTAACTGAACTGAGAATGAATTGCTATTGATTGTTTTTTTTGTATTAATATCACCTGATCCAGTCAAACTTAATTTGTTGATTTCCTCGAAGGGAACCGAAATTAAAATTTGCTTGCCTTTACTCGTGCTCAAGTACTTATTTTTTTCGGAACTAATTTTAAGTATATTGTTTACAACTTCAATTTTTATGAAAGGAATTAAATTTTCCTCTCCTTTAACAGTAATGTCTCCTTCTTTTCCTGAAACCAGCTCTACATCAAAGAAACCAGATACGGCAATAGCATCATAATCTGTTGTCGTTCTTTTTTCAGAAACTATGTTTCCATTTCCTTGAATTTTATTTTTGCTAGACCACTGAGCAAAGGTTAAAGTAGTGGATAATAAAGCGCAACCTGCAAGTAATAAAAGTGATTTTTTCATAATTAATTTAGTTTAATTTATTGGTTTTGTGTGAGCACTACGTTCCCATAATTAGATGTAATAGTCATGCTATTTATTCCTTTTCTTTTATGAAAGCCTGTGTATTTTTTTATTTGTGAAGTTTCTTCTTTACTGTCCATTTCAAGAGCGCTATCGTATTTTAGATTAGCATATTTTAAAACGGCATTCAAGTCAAAATAATAATTGGGTTGAAAACCAATAGTTATTCCTGTATAAGCTGCTGATATCATTTGAGACTTAGCTTTAGCATGAACAGATTGCATAGCAAGCGAACTATACTTTGTTTGGAGTGATAAGCTTCCTGTAATTTCTCCTATTTGAATAGTAAGATAGTCTCCACTAGCTTCTAGGTTTCTTATTTTTGAGATTTTAATTTTACCATAATCACTACTATAAGCAACAGAATCACTATTTAAGATTTCTATATCTGTATAATCAGATGTTAATTGAAGTTTGGAGGTCTCCTCAATCTTAATACTTGAATATCGGGCGTTTATTTGTCCGTTTTTGATAAGCTCTATGCTGGAATTGTTGCAATATTCTATATTGATGTCGCTAATTCCTTGTAATTTCCCAGTGGTAATCTTACCATATTTGCATTTTATTTCAGCATTTGATGCAATATCAGTCGTGGTAATGTTACCATATTTGTTATTCAATTTAATACTTCCATTTCTAGGTATTTTGAGAATATAATTTATTTCAAAACTATTTTTTTTCCCAGAACTTTTAATATTCGAATTTTCAAATATTGTTTTTGCGGTTACTAATCCTTTTAGAGCTTGGATATCAATTGTTATAGCGTCTATTTTTTGATTGACCCAATTTTCGTTGTCACCACTAACTCGTATTTGAACATCCAGTTCAATTTTATCTTCGTCCCATGTGGTTACTACAAGAGATCCGTATGAATTATCTACCGCTAGAATAGCGTTTGAATTAACATAGTATGCTTTTTTGATGTTTTTTTGTTTGGAATGTATAAAATCATTTGTAGCTGCCTGCACTAAAAATGGTACTAACAGCAATAATAGTATGTAGTTATATTGTTTTTTCATCTGGAAAGACATTTTTGTTTTCGTTGTTTTCAAGGTGTTCGAGTACCTTTTGCAAAAAAGAAATGCGTGTTTGTAAGTTACTAATCATGGCATAAATAATCTGTTTACTTTCGCCATTAACCTCTAATTCCTGAATTATTTTTTCATAGTCAGCATCTAGCTGCTTCATTTGTTTTAGAGCATCAGTTATAATTTTCTTGTTTTCTGGTGACTTCTTTTCTTCAATTTTTGCTAATTCTCTTTCAATTAAAACTGTAAAAATAGAATCGGTTTGTATGGTTTCTCTTGATGCGTATTGCAGTTCAGAAGGTTTTTCATAAGAAGGTTTGCATAGTGTAATCCCCATGAATATTATAATTGACGCAGCTATACCAATACTTGTAAAGAGTTTCCAATTAAATTTCTTTTGATTTAATTTTTCTTTAAAACGCACTTCATGATTAGCCTCTAAATTCTCAATGTCCCATTGAAATTGGTGTTTAATAAAGAGTTCGTCTATTGGGTCTTCGTTCCTTTTCATATTTCTTCTAATTTTTTTCTCAAACTGTCTTTGGCTCTGCTCAATGTAGTTCTGCAATTGGCATAACTAATATTTAAAATTTCACTAATCTCTTCTTGATCATATCCTTCAATGTAAAATAATGTCAAAACCATCTGATAGTTGTATTTTAAAGTTGCTATGGTTTCTAAAATTTGTTTGACTTTCAAATTAGTAAAGTCACTATTCATTGAAAAATCCGCATCTTTATCTTCAATTTTATGTAACGTCACCTCAAAATCTTCTTGCTTAAACTGATTGTTTTTTTTATAAAAATCAATGCTTTGGTTGACCACAATTCTTTTTAACCAAGCGCCAAATGAAACTTCTTGTTTGTAATGTTCTAGTTTTGAAAATGCTTTCAAAAAACTTTCTTGCATTACATCCTCAGCATAATGGCTGTCTTTTACAATTCTAAAAGCAACATTATACATAGCAGAAGCATAACGATTGTATACTTCGTATTGTGCTTTTTGATTGTTTTGCTTACACAATACAATCAGCTCTTCGATATTACATTGGTTAATGTTCAAATAGTGGTTTCGTTTTAATAAAGACTTGGGTTCGGAATCAATGTTACACTTTATGTAAAAATAAGTTTTAAAGATATTGATTTACTGCAAATCATTTGTTTTTATGAATCTTATTTATAAGATCATTAGCATTTGGTTCATTTCTTTTGGCACAAAGATTGAGACTTTTACTTGATGGTCATATAATAAAGATTAATCCTTGTTTTTTTCAATAAAGACGATTCTGAAATCTTATATTTGTGATCCAAAAACTTTTTTTAATGACAAAAAGACTTAAATAAATATATGTCAAATCATAAAATACTTACCATTGACAATTTGTCACTTCAGGAATTTGATTCAGAAGCAGATTTAATTCCATTATTGACTCCAGAGGACGAAGAAGAAATGAATAATGAAGCTTTACCTGAATTGCTTGCCATTTTACCTTTGCGTAATATGGTTTTATTTCCTGGTGTTGTTATCCCAATTACTGCTGGACGTGATAAATCGATTAAATTGATTAATGATGCCAATGCAGCAGGGAAAACAATAGGAGTAGTGGCTCAAATAAATGAAGAAGACGAAGATCCAACCAAAGAAGATATTCATAAAATAGGTACTGTTGCTCGTATTTTACGCGTTTTAAAAATGCCAGATGGCAATGTGACTGTTATTTTACAAGGTAAAAAACGTTTCGAAATTGATTCAGTAGTTTCAGAGGAACCGTATTTAACTGCGAAAATAAAAGAAGTACCAGAAAAACGTCCGAAGAAAAATGATACGGAATTCTTAGCTATTCTTGATTCCATAAAAGAACTAGCCATTCAAATAATCAAAGAAAGCCCAAACATTCCTAGCGAAGCAACTTTTGCAATAAAAAACATTGAGAGTCAATCTTTTTTAATCAATTTCGTGACTTCAAACATGAATTTATTGGTTAAAGAAAAGCAAGATTTATTGGCTATCAATGAATTGAAAGGAAGAGCACTAGAGACTTTACGTTATATGAATATAGAGTTGCAAAAACTCGAATTAAAAAATGATATTCAGTCAAAAGTTCGTTTTGATTTAGATCAACAACAACGAGAATATTTCTTGCACCAGCAAATGAAAACCATTCAAGAAGAATTGGGTGGCGTTTCGCAAGAGGAAGAAATGGACGAGATGCTTCAAAAATCCTTAACCAAAAAGTGGGATGAGAAGACTAAAAAGCATTTTGAAAAAGAACTTTCTAAAATGCGCAGGATGAACCCTCAGGCACCAGATTTTGGTATTCAAAGAAATTACTTAGAATTGTTTCTTGATTTGCCTTGGAACGAATATTCTAAAGATATTTTTGATTTAAAACGCGCTCAAAAAATCTTAGATAGAGACCATTTTGGTTTAGAAGAAGTTAAAAAACGAATGATTGAGCATTTAGCTGTTTTGAAATTGCGTAACGATATGAAATCGCCAATCATTTGCTTGACAGGACCTCCAGGTGTTGGTAAAACCTCTATTGGGCGTTCTATAGCTGAAGCGTTGGGTAGAGAGTATGTGCGAATTTCATTGGGTGGTTTGCGTGATGAATCTGAAATTCGTGGTCACAGAAAAACGTATATTGGCGCTATGCCAGGCCGAATAATTCAAAGTTTGAAAAAAGCGGGTACATCAAATCCGGTTTTTGTTTTGGATGAGATTGATAAATTGTCAAACAGTCATCAAGGGGATCCATCATCAGCATTGCTAGAAGTTTTAGACCCGGAGCAGAACAATTCTTTTTATGATAATTTCCTAGAAATGGGATATGATCTTTCAAAAGTAATGTTTATTGCAACTTCAAATAATATGGCAGCCATTCAACCCGCTTTGCGAGACAGAATGGAAATCATAAAAATGTCAGGCTATACCATTGAAGAAAAAGTCGAAATTGCGCGTCAGCATTTGTTTCCTAGACAATTAAAAGAACATGGTTTAACGACTAAAGATTTGACTATTGGTAAAAAACAATTGGAAAAAATTGTGGAAGGCTATACCAGAGAATCAGGCGTACGTGGACTTGAGGGTAAAATTGCGCAAGTGATTCGAAATGCAGCCAAGTCAGTTGCAATGGAGGAAGAGTATAATAAAAAAGTAACTGACGAAGATCTTGTAAAAACACTTGGTGTTGCGCGTTTAGAACGTGATAAATACGAGAATAATGATGTAGCAGGAGTAGTTACTGGATTAGCTTGGACTTCTGTAGGTGGTGATATTTTGTTTATAGAATCTTTGCTTTCTCCAGGGAAAGGCACCATGAGTATTACTGGTAATCTAGGTACTGTAATGAAAGAATCGGCTACAATTGCTTTGGAATACATTAAGGCCAATACCAAACTTTTAGGATTAGAGTCGGATATGCTTTCTAAATACAACATTCATTTGCATGTTCCTGAAGGAGCAACTCCAAAGGATGGACCTAGTGCAGGTATTGCTATGTTGACGTCATTAGTTTCCTTGTTTACTCAAAAACGTGTTAAGAAAAACCTTGCCATGACTGGCGAAATTACTTTGCGTGGTAAAGTATTACCTGTAGGCGGAATCAAAGAAAAAATCCTAGCTGCTAAGCGTGCAAATATTAAAGAAATCATCTTGTGTCACGAAAATAAAAATGATATTGACGAGATCAAACCAGAATATTTAGAAGGACTTACTTTTCATTATGTAAAGGAAATGAGCGAAGTATTGCAATTTGCTTTAACAGATCAGAAAGTTAAAAACGCAAAAACATTGTAAGTAAGTCGTTTTCGAAATCAATAAAAATCCAAATTCCAAAACTGTTTTTTCAGTTCAAGAATTTGGATTTTTTTATAAATGGGATATCGTTATTGCAATAGTGTGTTTACTTTTTGTATGAAAATAGTTGGGAATAATTGTGGCGCTTTCAAGTGGTCGCCCTCATATATCCAAAGTTCTTTTTTAGTTTTGGTATTGTTATACACCGTTTCACATTGGCTAAACGGCACGTCTTTGTCAGTTTTAGAATGAATAAATAAAACAGGTACTGATTGTATGCTTTTGATATCTTCTGCTGCGGAATAAGGTGAAGTAACATACATACGGATCATTTGATGTTGTGCTTCGGGAGTTTTACTAACTGCTATTTCTGTAAAGGAACTAATTACGCCGTCTACAATTAATCCGCTTATTTTATCTTGATTGTTTTTGGTTAAATTAACCGCAACTTGTGTTCCCATTGATGCGCCGTAAATGATGATTTTTTTGTTTTTAAAGTCGGTATTTTTAAGAATTTGATTAAAAACAGTTTGAGCGTCAGCTGCAATGTTGAGGTGAGTGGGTTTACCACTTGATTTTCCGTAGCCTCTCATGTCAATCATAATTACTTCGTAGCCATTTTTAACCAAAGGTTTTACAAAAGGTACATAACTCATACAATTACCACCTGCACCATGAAAATAAAGGATAGTCGCCTTGGGTTGTTTTTGTTCTGGTGACAAAACAACAGTATTGATAGTGTCTTTTTCAATATAATAATTATGCTCTTTGAATTGTAAAGAATCTATTGTGATGGTTTTTGCTTTTTTTGGATAATAAAATTTATCATCCATTTGCGCTTGAACATTGCAGAAATATAAAAATAGTAGCGTAGTAAAAAGTAAATTTTTCATGGTTTTTAGTTTTAGGTTTGAATTCTTTGTCAAAACTAGGTGTAAACCAAACGTTTCAAAAAGGTTTTATACTGAACTGTTGATTTTAAGGACTGAATTGTCCCTTTTTAAACTTTTCTTTTTCTAAAAAATAATATCTTCGCACTGGCGTTATCATTTTATACTTTTGGCGCTTTTGCAACATGTTTAAAAAAATATTGATATTCAGTTTGTTACTCTACGGTACCGCATCAATCGGTCAGATAGGCGGTAAAACAATATATCAGTTTTTAAATCTCGTTGCCTCTCCAAGGCAAGCGGCTTTAGGAGGAAAAGTGTTGACTATATATGATAATGATGTGAATCAGGCCCATTTTAATCCGGCCACAATCAATGCTGAGATGGATAATCATTTAGCACTGAATTACGGAAATTACTATGGAGCTCTTACTTACGGGACCGCTTCTTATGCGTACACCTATGACAGACACTTGCAAACGTTTCAAGCGGGTGTAAATTATATCAATTATGGTAGTTTTGAGGGCTATGACGAAAATGGTCAAGCCACAGCAGCCTTTTCAGGAAGCGAAGTAGCTTTATCTATGGGGTATGCGTACAATGTTCCTTATACCGATTTGCATATTGGTGCTAGTGCCAAGTTGATTTCGTCTAGTCTAGAAACCTATCATTCTTTTGGAGGAGCATTAGACATTGGGGCTTTATATATTGATGAACGGAACGATGTCAATTGGGCGTTGGTCATACGAAATCTAGGTACTCAATTTTTAACTTACAATGGTATTCGAGAAAAGTTACCTCTGGAGGTTTTAGTAGGAGTTTCGCAAGAGTTAGAAAATGTACCTATTCGATGGCATTTAACATTAGAGAATTTACAACAATGGAATATTGCTTTTGCTAATCCAGCACGATCAGAACAATCTTTTAATGGAACAGCAACTTCTGAAAAAGTATCTTTTGTAAATAATGCTTTGAGGCATGTAATTGCAGGAGTAGAGTTGTTCCCAAAAAGAGGATTCAACTTGCGTTTGGGATACAATTTTAGGCGAGCCGAGGAATTACGCATTCTGGAACAACGTAATTTTTCGGGACTTTCTTTTGGTTTTGGACTCAAATTAAACAAACTCAAGTTCAATTATTCCTATTCCAGATACACGCTTGCTGGAAACACGAGTCTCTTTGGGCTCACCATAAATTTTCAAGAATAGTTTATTCATTTCAAATACTTTAAATTTTATATTTTGACAAAAAAAATTACCATTGCGATAGATGGATTTTCATCAACGGGAAAAAGTACGCTAGCAAAACAATTAGCAAAACATTTAGGATATATTTATGTAGACACAGGAGCAATGTATCGTGCCGTAACTTTTTTTGCAATGAAACAAGGATACATCAATGCAGATGCTTTTGATAGTACCACTTTAATTGCAAGTTTGCCTGCAATTAGACTGCATTTTGAATTTAATACGGAGTTAGGATTTGCAGAGGTTTTTTTGAACGATGTCAATGTTGAAACCGAAATTCGAACCATTGAAGTATCGCGTTTTGTGAGCAAAGTTGCTGAGGTTTCTCAAGTTCGAGCTAAGTTAGTGGAACAACAAAAAGAAATGGGCAAGAACAAGGCAATTGTCATGGATGGACGAGACATTGGTACTGTGGTATTTCCTGATGCCGAGCTTAAAATATTCATGACGGCAAGTGCTAGCACCAGAGCACAAAGGCGATATGATGAGTTAGCAGCCAAAGGTGATGCGGTAACCTATGAGGAAGTCCTAAAAAATGTAGAAGAAAGAGATTACATAGATACCCATCGCGAAGATTCACCTTTAGTGATGGCAGAAGATGCAATTGAAATTGACAATTCACATTTGAGTCGTGAGGAACAATTTACTCAAGTTTTAGAAATGGTCAACGATATCACTAAAACGATATAATTATTTGCAGATATCATTTTTAATGGTAGATTTACGCCTTGTAAATTTTTTAAAGTAAAAAAAACAATTCATCTCATGGGAATTAAAAATAGATTGATCATAATGAGTTTTCTTCAGTTTTTTGTGTGGGGAGCTTGGTTGATTACAATTGCAAATTATTGGTTTGGTACAAAAAGTTGGGAAGGAACCCAGTTTGGATTGGTTTTTAGTACCATGGGGATAGCGTCATTGTTTATGCCAACCCTAACTGGTATTATGGCAGACCGATGGATCAATGCTGAAAAGTTGTACGGAGCGCTACATATATTTTATGCAGGAGTATTGTTTTATATTCCTCAAGTTACAACACCTGAAAATTTTATTTACATCATGCTTTTGGCTATGTGTTTTTACATGCCAACTATCGCATTGAGTAATTCAATTTCCTACAATGCGTTAAAATTAAACAATAAAGATGTCATCAAAAATTTCCCACCTATTAGAGTTTGGGGAACAGTTGGCTTTATTGCAGCTATGTGGATAACTAATTTAACAGGTAATAAAGCAACTGAATATCAATTTTATATTGCGGGATTAGCAGCTGTAGCCCTTGGTTTGTATGCCTTTACATTGCCACCGTGTAAACCACAACGATTGTCAAAAGAGAACGCCTCTTTGATGGAGACTTTAGGATTGGAGTCGTTTAAATTATTTGCTGATTATAAAATGGCATTGTTCTTTGTTTTCTCCATGTTTTTAGGAGGAGCACTGCAATTAACAAATGCTTATGGAGATGTTTTCTTGGATGAGTTCAAGCATTTTCCTAAATACGCCGATTCATTTGTAGTAGAATATTCTACAATTATCATGTCGATTTCCCAAATTTCAGAGACCTTGTTTATTTTGGCAATTCCGTTTTTCTTGAAACGTTTTGGAATTAAGCAAGTCATGTTAATAAGTATGTTAGCGTGGGTATTACGTTTTGGGTTGTTTGCTTATGGAAACCCTACAAGCGGTTTATGGATGATTATTATGTCATGTATAGTGTACGGAATGGCGTTTGACTTCTTTAATATCTCGGGATCCTTATTTGTTGAAACGAATACAGATGCAAAAAACAGATCGTCAGCGCAAGGATTGTTTATGATGATGACCAATGGTTTTGGAGCTGTTTTGGGTAGTTTTACATCAGGTTGGGCAATAGATAAATATTTTACAAAGTCATTTACGAGTACTACAGATTTAGCAGGTTTCTTGCAAACGGAGCCAACTAATGCTAAAATGGCTGATTTTGTAACCAGTCAAGGTAAAACAATAGGAGCAGACGGACTTTTTGATTCGGTTATATTAATGAAAGATTGGCATACCATTTGGCTTGCTTTTGCCATTTATGCGTTGATAATAGCAGTTGCATTTGCTGTTTTATTCAAGCACAAGCACAATCCTTTGGATGTAGAAAACGTAAGTCATTAAATAGTATATCAATATAAAAAACCCGAGATCAAAGAATTGTTCTCGGGTTTTTTATAATTTCAAATCAATTATTCCTTTAAGGAGTCTTTAAAGGATTGCAGATTATATTCACTTTCGAAATCCAGAATTTTCAAAACTTCAGATAGTGTTATTATCTTTCTTTGAATTAAAGTTCGTAAAAAAGGATATATTGATTCATGTTGCGCCTCATATTCTTGTCTGAAATAAATTTTATTTTTCACACCATTTTGTAAGCTATATTCAATCCAATTATTTGTACCGTTTGAAGCTAAAGGTTTCAAATTAGGACTGCGAGGATTGACTCTCGAATAGAGTTCCCCGATAAAATCCTCTACAGATAATTGAATGGATTGAATTTCTGATAAATCAATTTTAGTATTGTTAACGATAAGGTATTCTTTTTCAAAAACAATGAATCCTTCTAATTTGCCTTTGATTGGCTTAATTCTATCTGTTCTCGTAACACGTAAGTATATGTGAACAATAAGAAATACTATCAGTATCAAGTTGATAATATTTTGGTAAGGTTGCACGTGCATATTAAAAAATAAGGTTACAAAAAATGCCAAAGGGATATAAAAAGCTATATTAATGTTGAGTGTATGTTTGTTTTTATTAGGTATAAAAATTTGAAATGAATTGTACATAAACCTTCTTTTCTTACAAATATATGTAATTAGTAAGAAAATGTATTGATAAAGTTGATTTCATTGTATTACGTTACTATTTTGAATGATAGCACTCTATTATCATGTTGAATTTCGCTCCTGATTTTCAAACAATTATCTCATGTTTAAAATTTTGGTATTAAAGATTAAAGTATTACTTTTGCAAACCTTTTGGTGAATAAGAGTTTCCTTTAGGATTACATAAAATATACAAACAACTTCTGCTGTTTTCTATCACACCATGAAACTCGAGAAAATACAGAATACAAATTTTTAATCAGCATGTCTGAACAAGTAAAATCACAAGAAGAGTTTTTAGCAAATTTTAACTGGCACAATTTCGAAGAAGGTATTGATGCTGTTGATGAAAAAAACTTATTAGAGTTTGAAGAATTAGTTTCTAAAACTTTTATTGCAACTGATCAAGAAGAAGTTGTAGAAGGTACAGTTGTAAGAATTACAGATAGAGACGTTATCGTTGATATCAACGCTAAATCTGAAGGTGTAATTTCATTGAATGAATTCCGTTACAACCCTGCATTAAAAGTAGGTGATACTGTTGAGGTATTAATTGACATCCGTGAGGATAAAACAGGTCAATTAGTATTATCTCACCGTAAAGCACGTACTATCAAATCTTGGGATAGAGTTATTTCGGCTAACGAAACAGGTGAAATCGTTAATGGTTTTGTTAAATGCAGAACTAAAGGTGGTATGATCGTTGACGTTTTCGGAATTGAAGCGTTCTTACCAGGATCTCAAATTGATGTTAAGCCAATTAGAGATTACGATGTATACGTAAACAAAATGATGGAGTTCAAAGTTGTGAAAATTAACCACGAATTTAAAAACGTAGTTGTATCTCACAAAGCGCTTATTGAAGCGGATATTGAAATCCAGAAAAAAGAAATCATTGGTCAATTACAAAAAGGACAAGTATTAGAAGGTGTTGTTAAAAACATTACTTCTTATGGTGTGTTTATTGACTTAGGTGGAGTTGATGGATTGATTCACATTACTGACCTTTCTTGGTCTAGAATCAACCACCCATCTGAAGTTCTTGAATTAGATCAAAAATTAAACGTTGTAATCCTTGATTTCGATGATGAGAAAACAAGAATTCAATTAGGATTGAAACAATTAAACGCTCACCCATGGGATGCTTTAAATGCTGATTTAAAAATTGGTGATAAAGTAAACGGTAAAGTAGTTGTAATCGCTGATTACGGTGCATTTATTGAAGTTGCTGAAGGTGTTGAAGGTTTAATCCACGTTTCTGAAATGTCTTGGTCTACGCACTTACGTTCTGCTCAAGATTTCGTAAAAGTTGGTGATGTTGTTGAAGCTGTTATCTTAACTTTAGATAGAGATGACCGTAAAATGTCATTAGGTATCAAACAATTGTCTCAAGATCCTTGGACTGATATCACTGCTAAATACCCAGTAGGTTCTAAACATACAGGTATCGTTAGAAACTTTACAAATTTTGGAATTTTCGTAGAACTTGAAGAAGGAATTGATGGTTTAATCTACATCTCTGACTTATCTTGGACTAAGAAAATCAAACACCCATCTGAATTTGTAAATGTTGGTGAGAAATTAGAAGTAGTAGTATTAGAGTTAGATGTTGACGGACGTAAATTATCTTTAGGTCACAAACAAACTACTGCTAATCCTTGGGATCAGTATGAAGATTCATTCGCTGTAGGAACTATCCACAATGGTGAAATTTCTGAAATTGTTGACAAAGGAGCTACTGTAGAATTCGGAGATGATATCGTTGCTTTCATTCCTACTCGTCACCTTGAAAAAGAAGACGGAAAGAAATTGAAAAAAGGCGATACTGCTGATTTCAAAGTAATCGAATTCAACAAAGAATTCAAAAGAGTAGTTGCATCTCACACTGCTATCTTCCGTGAAGAAGAAGAGAAAAATGTGAAATCAGCTTCAGAAAACACATCATCTAACTCTTCTACAAATGCACCAGCTGCAACTTTAGGAGATAACAATGATATGTTAGCTGCATTGAAAGCTAAAATGGAAAAATCAGAGAAAAAATAATTCTCCGTTTTTTTATAAATAGAAAGTCCCACAGCAATGTGGGACTTTTTTTGTGCTTGAATTTTTCTGGGAGCTAATCCTGCTATTCGCTGCAATCTTTTACAAAGCTTCTAGCTAGAGGCTAAAAGCTTTATAAAAGGATTTACGCTGTTATCAGGCCTAGGAAAGCAGTTTTTAGTTGATATTCTTTACTAATCATTTTAGTTTTTTAATTATGCATCGTTCAACTTTTTCTCACCGCGGATTTTATTGAATCTTATTAGTGTGAATTTGTAAAATTCGTGTTTCATTTTTTAATGGCATATCTCTAATGAGCTATATTCTAGTTAGCTACCAATAATTGAGATTCTTCGGGTGTAAAATCATTAACTATCGCGTAGGTATCAATTTTGGCAATAGCCATTTCATCTAAAATATCAACTAGATTTTTATAGTTGCATTTTTTACTCGGTTTTATTATGACAATTGGTCCTCTGGAAGAATCACCGTAAAACTCTTGAATTGATTTTTTTTTGTTGTGAAGCTCTTGACGAATTCCATTTGAATCGTAAGATAACATTTTGGGTTTTTCAATCGGGTAGGATAAAAGGCCTTGATAGCTTACTAACTTGTTGTTGTTGTCTAGTAAAATGGTTATCGTGCGTATTTCTGTACCTGATCCACAACTTATTGTACCATCCCATTCTGGATTCTTATCGGGTAACCCCATGCTCATACTTTTTGGCTTTGCCAAATCAATAGTGACCATAAAAAACACTATCAAAAGAAAAGACACGCTAACCATAGCGGTTAAATCAACTCTAGACTCTAATTTTTTGCTTCTAATTTTTAAAGGTAGGTTTTTCATAGCTTAAATTTCATATCCTAAGGTACTAAAAATAGTTTAAGGTTGTTAAAAAAGTGCTAATTTATTTATATGTTTATTTGTCAATGTACTGACATATAAATACTTGCATTTTTAATTTGCTTTTCTTTGTTTTTTACTTGAAACCATATTCATAAAAGGTGCGTAAATGACTTCATATAACTTAAAAAAATAAATTTTATGAAAACTAGAAAATTTTTATCAGTTGCTTTTATGGCATTAGTATTTGGAGCAACTTCTTTCGCTCAAAAAACAGTAATGGTAGGTGGAGCTGCCATGTATCCTTCAAAAAACATTGTTGAAAATGCTGTAAATTCAAAAGATCACACCACACTAGTTGCAGCAGTACAAGCAGCCGGACTAGTAGAAACATTACAAAGTAAAGGACCATTCACCGTTTTTGCCCCAACAAATGCAGCGTTTGATAAGTTGCCAGCAGGTACAGTTGATACTTTATTAAAACCAGAAAATTTAAAAACATTGCAAACTATCTTAACTTACCATGTAGTTGCAGGGAAAATGAATGCTGTAGATATTGCAAAAGCAATTAAAGCAGGAAATGGAAAAGCTACACTAAAAACAGTAAGTGGCGGAACATTAACAGCTTGGATGAAAGGTAAAGATCTTTACATTACAGATGAAAATGGTGGTCAGTCAAAAGTTACTATTGCGGATGTGAACCAATCAAATGGTGTTATTCACGTAGTAGATACTGTTGTGTTACCTAAAAAATAAATGTAAGAATGAGGTTGATTTTTGGTTAGTTTTTGTAGCCCTACACTTTTTGTGTGGGGCTATTTTATTATAATCAATTTGTAAAATCGTAAATATGGAAACTTTTCTTTACTTATTTTTCTTATAAATAAACGATTTTTAAATAAATGTTAAAAAAAAGTGTAGTTTTGTTTAAATTTTAATACTATGACTATAAAATCACCTTTTTTTTCGACTAAGGTTGTTTGTTTTGTTGTTTTTTATTTCGCTTTTCTTTCGCATTCTGCTTACAGTCAATGTGAAGGAATTGCTGGTACTGATAACGTAGCGCTTGATATTTGTGATATAACAAACATTTCCAGTAGAAACATAGATCTTAAAACGCAACTTGGTTCGCATTCTGCTGGCGGTACGTGGAGAGATGAAGATAGATCAGGCGGTCTCAATAGAACCACAGGAATTTTAAATGCTCAATTAATTCGTCGTAGCGGAACATATAGGTATTCTTATACCGTTACAACAAGTTCAGGTTGCATTGATACAGCTATAGTTACGGTTAGAGTAGGAGGATATACCGGAGTTCCTGGTGCGAATACCTCTATTTGTAATACAGAATCTGCATATAATTTATTTGAAGCTTTTAATGGAGATTTTCTTCCTCCACAAATAGGCGGAACCTGGGTAGGAAATACCACTAGTCTTGGTTTGAACAATAATACTCTTAATACCATCAATCTAAATCCCGGTAGTACATACGAATATACCTATTCTATTCCTGCTATTGGTTCTTGTCCTGCTCCACCTGATGTAAAAATATTTATAACTATTTATCGATCTCCTATTGCTGGAATCCCTGAGGAAGTCAAATTATGTTCTAATGAGTTAAACTCTTACACTAACTATAATCTATTTGATGGTTTAGTAGGCGAGGATGCTGGAGGTGTATGGCGAGAAAGTGGTACTAACGAGTTAGATGATACTGATGATACAGACTCTGTTGTAAACATTCAAAATATATACAACACGCGCGGGCCAGGATTTTACCGTTTTACGTATACTGTTTTATCAGATAACAACGTGTGTGTAGACCAAACATCAGTATTGTTTATTACTTTAGAAAAACAGCTGGATTATACAGGTGCCACTTTGCAGGTAAATGCACCAATTTGTGAAAATGAGCGTGGTACAACAGAATTTTCAGCTTCGATAAGAAATGTAGTTGCTATTCCCAATGGAGTATATACGGTTACATATACCATTTCTGGTAATTCCACTGTTTTTTCGACTACGCAAAATTTTACCAATAACGTTTTTACTTTTCCTTTGCCATCTAGTAATTTTAATGCTGTTGGAAATTATACCATAACCATACTAAATATAGAAAGCGCAACCACTCTAGGAATTTGCACTAATATAATTCCTGCTATTGCCGCTGATATTGTAATAAACCCAATTCCACAAACAAATAATGCCTCCTTACTTATAAATTCTATTTGTCAATCAACAAATGCAGAAGTTACTTTATCAGGAATTAGTAATCTAACAGATGGGGATTATAGTATTGTGTATTCTTTATCTGGAAGTAATAGTCTTGCTAATCAAAGCATGAGCATTACGGTTCGTGCAGGAGTTGCATCATTCCAGATTCCTGCTTCGCAAATTCCTAATGTGGGAAATACTAATTTTATCATTAGCAGAATTGCAAACTTGGCTACTAATTGTACCAATACCGCATCAATAGTTAGCTCGTTTTTGATAAAAGCGCTACCAGATGCGCGCAATTTATCAGTTGCTATTAGAGCCGTTTGTAAAGATCAGCCCGTAGTTGTTGAACTTTCGGGATTAGGGAATTTAACCGCTATAACAATTAGTTACTCTTTGTCTGGTGCCAATACTAGCGGTCTTCAAATGGTTCCTTTGCTTGTTAATGCTGGTAGAGCCACTTATACCATTCCTAATTCATTATTATCCAATACCGGAACAACATTATTTAATTTACAATCTCTTACAGATTCAAATACGAGCTGTCTTGCTTTAATGAATACTATTAGCAAAGATTTTGTGATTAATGCCTTGCCTATTACACCCATTACAAGCAATCAAGAATTTTGTAAAGTCCAAAATGCTACCGTAGCCAGTCTAGTACCTAATGGTCCTCAGTACAGATGGTTTAATTCACTTACAAGTACAACTGCCTTACCTGCGGCAACGGTATTGCAATCTGCGAATTATTACGTAAAAGAGGTAAATACAGCTACAGGGTGCGAATCTGGTTTAGCTCTTGCTCAAGTTGTTATTAATGAATTGCAAACTCCTGTTCTACTACAAAATGGTGAAAAATTTTGTGGGTTAGATTTGCCTACTATTCAAAGTTTATCCAGTAATGTAACTTCAAATGGAACTGTGGTGTGGTATAATGCTGCTATAGGAGGAAATTTATTACCTAACACAGCATTACTGATAGATAATGGAATATATTATGGTTTTGATTCAACAAATACAAACAGTTGTTTGTCAACAACTCCTTTACAAGTAACGGTTTCCTTAACTAATTGTAATGTAACGCCTCAGTTTTTTATTCCAGATGGGTTTTCACCCAATGGTGATGGTGTAAATGATACTTTTTCTATTCCAGATATTGATTTTATCTATCCCAATTATGCATTAGAAATATTCAACAGATACGGAAGTCTCCTGTATACGGCTAATAAAAACAAGCCAAAATGGGATGGTACTTCATCAGACTCTAAAACAAGTAGCAACGGAAAAGCGCCTGAAGGAGTTTATTTTTATGTTATTCATTTTAATAAAGACGGAATTTCACAAAAGCAAGGACGCCTTTATTTAAACAGATAACAATCTTTATTTTTTAAAAAATAATACATGAAAAAATTCATAATACTATCAAGTATTTTCTTGATAATAACAAAATTAACGGCGCAACAAGACCCTCAATATACCCAATACATGTATAATATGAGTGTTTTAAATCCTGCTTATGCTACAGGAATAGAGTCTAATTTAAATTTGGGTACCTTGTATAGATCCCAGTGGGTGGGTGCTGTGGGTGCACCAAAAACATTGACATTATTTGCACACATGCCTGTAAATGAAAAAGTAGAAGTAGGGTTTTCATTAATATCAGATGATATAGGCGGCGGAGCAAAAAAAGAAAATAATTTTTTTGCAGATTTTGCTTATTTACTTGAGTTTAATAACAATCATAAAGTATCCTTTGGTGTAAAAGCTGGATTTACCAATTTGCAAACAAATTTTGATGGTTTTGTATTTGAAAGTGGTAATCCTGGAACAGATGATGCTTTTTCAGAAAACAGAAATGACATCATGCCTAATGTAGGTGTTGGAGCCTTTTATTTTACAGACAACTATTATGTGGGTTTTTCTGCCCCAAATTTATTAGCCACAAAACAATTTGAAAATAGGTCGGGTAACAATTCCTTTAGTAGAGAAAACACCCATGTTTTCCTAACAGCTGGATATGTATTTAAAGTATCTGAACAATTCAAATTTAAGCCAGCTGTTATGTCAAAATACGTTTCAGGTGCGCCAATATCTCTCGATGTAACTGCAAATCTTTTGTACAATGAAAAATTTGAGTTTGGAGCGGCATATCGACTGGGAGATTCAGTAAGTGCTATGATGAATGTAAAAGCTACACCAAGTATTCGTGTTGGGTATGCTTACGATTACAACACCTCTAGCCTTGGTGCATTTAATTCGGGAACACATGAGATTTTTGTATTGTTTAATTTAGATTTATCCAGCAGAGGATATGATAAATCACCACGATTTTTCTAAGACATAAATTATGAAAAAAATATACTTGCTACTATTGGTATTTTCTATCCAATTACTTCATGCACAAGACGACAATCTAAAAAGAGCTAACCAACTTTTTAAACGCACTTTTTACAATAAAGCAATTCCATTGTATAAATCAATAATACAAGATAATAATTCGAAAATTGTACTTCAAAACCTTGCTGACAGCTACTATTATACCAATGATTTTAATACTTCTCAGTATTACTACAAACTTTTAATTACAAATTTTGGAAATGAAATTGGGGAAGAATATTATTTTAAATATTCACAAACTTTAAAAGCATCTGGAAAATATGATGAAGCTTATACTGTTTTACAAAAATATTATGCTTCCTTATCAGATAAAGATGTTTTAATCAAGTATCAAAAAGGACTTCAAGTTCTTGAAAACGTTAGTGCTATTGGGGATAGATACCAAATTAAAAATTTGAAAATAAATACACCCAATACAGAGTTTGGAGGCTTCATTACAGGAAGTTCTTTTGTATTTGCTGGTGTCAAATCTAAAATGGGTATGTTTGATAAACGTTTTAAATGGAATGGCGAATCATATCTTGATTTGATGGCAATTCCGTTACGCAATGTAAACGCAGTTGATTCAGTAGCCACTGGTTTTGACAACAAAATAAACACAGCTATGCATGAATCAAATGCTGTATTTACAAAAGATGGGAAAACCATGTTTTTCACCAGAAATAACTATAAAAAAGGCAGACGCGGAAAAAATAAAGATAAAGTTTCTAATTTGCAGTTGTTCAGAGCTTCATGGAATAACGGAAAATGGACAAATATAATTTCGTTGCCGTTTAATAATGATAATTATTCAACTGAACATCCAGCATTAAGCATGGATGAAAAAACATTGTATTTTGCTTCGGATATGCCAGGAACATTGGGTTCATTTGATATTTTTTCAGTAGAAATTTACGGAGATACTTTTGGGGTACCTGTTAATCTAGGTAATACAATTAATACTGCTAGAAAAGAGCAATTTCCATTTGTTTCAAAAGACAACAAATTGTATTTTTCATCAAATGGACATGAAGGGTATGGTGCATTAGACGTATTTGTTTCGAATTTACAAAATGGAGTTCCTACGCAAGCTGAAAATGTTGGGTTACCCATAAACTCGGGGTATGATGACTTTGCTTTTTTTATTAATTCAGATTTAAAGGAAGGTTTTTTCTCTTCAAACCGCTCAGGAGGTAAAGGCAGTGATGATATTTATTCGTTCACAGAAGAGAAACCATTGATTATTGAAGATTGTAAGCAATATATAACTGGAATTATTACAGATATTGATACTAAATTACCATTAGATAATGTTGTGGTAAAATTACAAAACGCTGATGGTGAAATAATACAAAGTAGCATAACAACTAGCGAAGGTAAATTAAGTTTTGAAGTATTATGTAAATCCACATATAGAATTACGGCAGAAAAAGACAATTATACTTCAGCATTCAAAAAAATAGTAGTTAATGCTGAGCGCAAAAAAAATAATGATGCTTCCATGCAAATTAAATCAAATGAGGTAATTAAACGAGAGCAGCAACTTGTTTTAGAGGAAGAAGAGAGAAATAAGCTCACTGCTCTAGCTTTGCAACAAGAAAAAGAAAAAGTAGCTCAGGCTGAGAAAATAAAAAGCATAGCGATAAATGCAAAAAGAAATCAAGAATTAGCTGAAGCCAAAAAAATTGAAAAAGTTGCTACTATTTTAGCAAATGAAAAAGATGTTGTAAAAGATAAAGACCGCTTAATCATTAAGACCGATCCTATTTATTTTGATTATAATTTATGGTACATCAGAAAAGACTCAAAAACTATCTTGAATAAAGTTGTTGCTTTAATGAAAAAATATCCAGAAATGATAGTAGAAATAGGTTCCCACACTGATAATAGAGGAAATGAAAAATTTAATAAAGACTTATCTCAAAAACGAGCACAGGCTACAAGAGATTACTTTTTAGAGCAAGGAATTTCACCCAAACAAATTTTTGCAAAAGGATATGGTGAATCAGTTCAAATTATAAAATGTATTCCTGAAGAGAGCTGTACCGAAGAAGAGCACGAGCTCAACAGAAGAAGTGAATTTGTAATTAAGAGTTTATAAAAAAAGTATACATATGAAAATGCCCCAAAAAGTGATTCGCTTTTTGGGGCATTTTTCATGAAATTTATTGTGTAAAAATAGAATTTTAAATAATAACGATTTTATTTTTTATGGCATAAAGTACAAGGCCAATTCTAGTTTTAATTTCAAGTTTTTCAAATAGGACCTCTCTATAACCATCGATTGTTTTTGGGCTTAGAAACATTTCCTCTGCAATTTCCTTATATGTTTTTTCGGTGCAGGCTAGTTTTAAGAAAATGAGTTCTTTTTCTTTTAAAATGATTTTTTTACTGTCACTATCAATTCTATTGATCAAAATTGATGAAACTAACTCAGTAAAATAATAGCCTTTTTCAATTACCGCAATAATTGCTTCTTGAAAGATTTTTGGACTAGTATCTTTTAGTAAATATCCTTTTGCACCATTGGTAATCATTTTTATGATGGTTTCATCGTCATTGTTTACTGAGAGGGCTATAACGTTCAAGTTGGGTTGGTTTTCCTTTATCCATTTAATGGTGCTTAATCCATCTAAAATGGGCATGTTAACATCTAAGAGCACTAGATCTACTATGGTTTCAGGGTTTTCTTGAAGATGATTGATAAATTCTTTGCCATTCTCGAAGCTATTAACCACTTCAAAATCATCAAAACTATTTATTAAGAGTTTTAAAGATTGAGAAAAGAGTAGATGATCATCTACAATAATTATTTTATTGGTAGTCTTCATGATTTGTAGTTAAAGGATAAATTAACTTAATTGAGGTGCCATTATTATTGGAATGTATATCTACTGATGCTCCAATAAGTTGAGCTCTTAGTTTCATGTTGTTCAATCCAGAACCGGTAGATAATTCATTGGTATTGTATCCAATTCCGAAATCTGTTAAGGTAAATAGGAAATAATCTTTTGAAGTTTGAATTGTAATTTCAAAGGTTTCACTATGCGAATGTTTTAAACTATTGTGAATGGCTTCTTGAAAAATTCGGTAAATAAATAATTCATGTTCAAAATGTATTTGTGGTGAAATACCATCCCAATTTAAAATACATTTGATTTTCTTTAATTTTTTAATTTTATCTAAGTCTAGCTGTATAGCTTCAATGAAATTGCATTGCAAGGTATTTTCTTTATTAATTATTCGTGATAAAATTCTAATTTCATCCAGTGCGTTTGCAATGATATCTTTTAGATTATTAAGTTCTTTGGGTTTAACAATTTTATTTTCATCCTGCAGGAATAAGTTCAAATGCATTATGGCCACAGATAGTATTTGGCCAATATTATCATGAAGTTCTTTACTAATTTCGGATAAGGTTTGATCTTTGATTTCTATCCTTGTTTTTACTAATTCAGATTGAAAGTAGTGCTTGGATTTCATTTGTTCAATCAAAAAAGAATTCTTTTTCTTTGAAAAATAAAAGAACAAAGTCAGTAGTATTACAATTAGTGTAAAGAAAATTATACTAAGTGAAATTATTAATAGTTGTATCTCTTTTCGCTCCATAAAAATCCGATGATAAAACAGCCGTTCATTAATAGATTCAATATAAAAAGCACTAAGCTAAATATTGATTCATCATTTTTTATTAAAAACCATTTTATAGCCAACATAAACGGTAAAAAAGGTACGTGAAAAAGCAAAATTCCAAGAATAAACCAAAAGTAAATTGATTTCTTGAAATTAAGTATTTTTTTAGAATTAAAAATTTCTATGAAATAGCAACATGATAAGAGTAATACAAAAACTACTCCAAGTGCAAAACTATTGGTGAATACGGTATCGTTATGATATTGAAAATAGTAAAGGTTAAAAAAGTAAAATAAATAGAAGATAATTAAAAAGCAAATTGCAATTCTTTTAAATTCTAATTTAAGTAAGAGCGCGTACAACAATACGATATAAGCAGTGAAACTAGCTAACATATAAAAATTATAGACTGAAAAATTAATTAATCCAGTCCATAATGTAAAGTATTTGCCTATAAATTCCGTTAAAAACGAAAATACAATTATAAACAATATAAATTTAGCTTTATTATTAGGCAATTTATAATAGAATCGAAATCCTATTAAACTTGATAATAAAGCTAAATAAATAATATAAAATCTTAAATCTTCAAACATTTATTAAATATAAGGGATTGGAGGTGGATTACCAATAGAGCCATAGTTTAATGGCGCAATATTCAAGGAGTCATCATTTTCTATAGATTTTTCTATTTTTGACACTTCTGTAGTTTTTTTAATTTTTTTTGTCCCTGTTGGAGCTAAAAAAATAGTTGTTAAACCTGCTTTTTCAGCATATGCTTTATCTTCGGGATATGCGCCAAAATGAAAGCGAATACCATCAATTTCACCTTTTTGCTTTTTTGCTTCAGCTTTTATGTAAGCAATATAGTTTTCTAATTCTACTATTGAAAACCAAATCGCATTAGCATCTTCTTTTTTTATAGCTTCCTTGATCAAAGGATATCTGGTTTTATTATAATTTTCATTTAGCAATTTAGCAAATTCTTTAGTAATAAGTTGTTTTGGCTTAATTGGTTTTTGTTCCATAATGTTTTTTAGTTAAGGTTATATTATTAAAAGGTAACAGGACAAAAATATTTCAATTCAGCAGATACCACAAGGGGAAATATCCCCTTTTTTTTAGGGTAAATCTAAAAATAAAATAGGGTGTCTTTACTCTTTTGTGAAAACTAGTTATGTCACAACTTTGTATCAATCCATTTGGTGCACAAAATGGAGAGGTGGAATCTGAAAAACCTTAATAAGAGAGTAAGAATTAAATTTTAATAATAATAGTTATGTCAAATTTAGTCGCAGAATTAAATAGTTTAGATTTTAGTGTTTACATCGGTGGACCATTACAAGCAGCTGTTCAAGCTCAAAATGCAGCCTCTATGGCACAAGTTAATTTTATACAATCAGTTGGTTTTGAAGATGGAGCTTCTGCTACTGATCCAAAAAAGTTACGTTATGTAGATTTCAACTATAAAAAATCGGTACCTAATCCAAATTATGATCCAGATCCTACAAAAGCATCCGTTCCAGGAAATACAAAATTTGATGATAAAGAGGTGGAAATTAGAGTTCCATTCTTAACGATGTTGTCTATTCCAAGTATCAGAATAGAAGAAATGACCATTGATTTCAATGCAAAGCTTACTTCTACAGAGACCAAAAGTGTTTCTAGTGAGTTTGCCGCAAGTGCTGAACTTGGTATTAATTACAAAATTGTCAATTTCAAAGCTTCTGCTTCGTACAAGAGGACTTCAGTTACGGGTTCAAATGTTGAGAAAACCTATAATCTAGGCGTACACGTTCGTGCTGTTAATGATGAATTACCAGCTGGATTAGATCGTATATTAACAATGCTAGAAGACAGTATAGCTAGTGTAAACGCGTAATAATATTAAAATAGATTGGCTGTCTTGTTGGGGTGGCCAATCTATTTAAAAAATAAGAAACTATGATAAAATTGAATGATTACCTAGGAAGTATTGTGGCTAGTTTTACCAATGCTAAAATAATGTCTGACCTTCAAACTGTAAAATTGGCCGAAGAATATGCAAAACATGATTATTTGAAACATTTTTCAATTCCAAGAATGCGTATTGACGATGTTGAAATGACAATTCCCATTGCTTTAGATGAAATTGAAAACATCTCAAAACCTCCAGTAATTGGTTTTGATAGTATCAAGATTAACACTTTAGTTTATAGTTTCCTATTAGAAAAATTTGGAATCTTAAAAATTACAAAAGAACCTACTAAATTGCTACAAACGGAGACAGCTAGACAAGTAAGTACTTTGGAAAAACAAATTAAACTAACCAACAATTTTGATTCAGTTTCGGGTTTTTCAAAAGAAATCGTAGTGTATTATTTAAAGATAATTGAAAAATATGCTTTGGTAAACAAAGAGGTATTAGCCAAAATGAACATTGATTTGATTGTTAGAGATTTAATAACAGTTTTAATGCGAGAAATTACAATTAGTAAAGAGGTGGAGGCTTTAGCTAATCTTAATATAGTTGTTGAAGCTAATAAATTAAGAGAACTTAAGTCTGAAAATTTAATCTACATTAAATTAAAAATTTCTGAAAACGGAATGGAGTGGAGTAGATCTGAAAATGCTAAAGGAGAAATAGAATCAAAATTATTACCTGAATAAAGATGAGAAAATCAACATTAAACCTAGTTAGCGTTTTGAAAAATAACTTGTTAGAGTTTCCAAAAATAACGAGAAGTCTTCAAACAAAAGATCCTTTATTTATCGAAAAATTAACAGCTTGGATTGCTAAAAATGAAGAGATTTTAAGCACATATACTATCAGTGAAGTAGCTGAATTGTCCGGTTTACAAAGTAAATTATTGATTCCAAGGTTTTCTGATAATAAAAGTATCTCTTTAAAGAAAGCACAATTAAAAGCTGCCTCGGAGATATTATATGATTTACAAAGCTTGATATTGACAGTTTTGAAACCCTTTGAATTAAAAGTTGAAGAGTGTAGAGAACTGGTAAAGCAAATCTTATTGATCATTAGCCAGGCAAAAGTTGTAAAGTATGATCCTGATTTGCCGTTTGAAAATTTTGTAGATGCTATCTGGAAATTTACGACGTCAAATGAACAATTACAAGCTGGAGCAATAAAATTGAAAACAATGTTGATTATGTCTGATATTCAAATGCTTATTGCCGAAGAAATAAACTTAGAAGATTATTGCTAAAAAGAAAACTGTAAACTATTTTTAGTCTTTCAAAATATTTAAAAAAGCGGTCGACTACAATTTAAAGCAACCGCTTTTTTAATTTCCTCAATATATATTATCTTAAAACGGCACCAAGTTCTGTTTCAAAGTTCTTTTGCAACTTACTCATAATTTTATCGATTTGAGCATCAGTAAGTGTTTTTGCATTGTCTTGAATGGTAAAACTCAAGGCATATGATTTTTTGCCTTCGGGTAAGTTTTGACCTTCGTAAACATCAAATAGATCAATGTTTTTCAAAAGTCCTTTTTCAGTTTGTCTAGCCAAGTTGTATAAGCTTTCATAACTAACTGTTTGATCTAGCAATAAAGCTAAGTCTCTGCGTACCTCAGGATATTTTGGAATCTCTGTATATTTAATTTTAGTACTTATTTTTTTAAGGATTAAATCCCAGTTAAAGTCAGCATAAAACACTTCTTGTTTGATTCCAAAATGCTTTAATATTACTTTTTTAACTACTCCTAATGAAACGATTGTGTCATTCCCAACAACTAGTGAAATTCCTTCAGCAAAAACATCAAGTTCAACTGGTTTAGTTTGTAATTTATCAATACCCAATCGAGATAAAATACCCAAAACATATCCTTTAAACAAAAAGAAATCAGAAGTTTTTTGTGTTTCAGTCCAGTTTTCTTGGTTTCTATTACCAGTAAGTAATAAACTTAAATGTTTTTTCTCTTCATAACCAGCAAGGTAATTGTGGTATGTTTTACCAAACTCAAATAATTTTAAATCAGCGTTTTTACGATTAATGTTATATGATACTGCTTCAAGACCAGAGAATAGTAATGATTGTCTCATGGTTGATAAATCAGCACTCAAAGGATTTAACATGGTTACATTATTCGTTGGATTTAGTTGATCAGAAAGTGTAACGTAGTTTGCCGTTGTCAATGAGTTAGCCATCATTTCATGAAATCCTTGAGAGTTCAATTGAGAGGCAATAACATTTTGAATTTTATAATCTTCGTTTCTTGGAGCGTTGAAAACGGTAGCATTCAATTTATTTGAAAAAGCAATATTGTTATAACCGTAAACTCTTAAAAGTTCTTCAATAACATCAATTTCTCTTTGAACATCAACACGGTACGCAGGAATAGTCAATCCCAGTCCAGCATCCGATACACTATTTACTTTAATGTCTAATGAAACCAGTATTTTTTTAATAGTATCTTTGGGAATTTCCTGCCCAATGATTTTATTAACATTTTTAAAGTTCAGAAAAACATTAAAATCTTCAATTTTCTTTGGATAGACATTCACTACATCTGATGTAATTTCACCACCGGCAACTTCTTGAATTAATAATGCGGCACGCTTTAAGGCATATTCAGTGATGCTAGGGTCAATTCCTCTTTCAAATCTAAAAGAGGCATCGGTATTAAGTTGGTGTCTTTTGGCTGTTTTTCTAATGCTTACAGGATTGAAATAGGCACTTTCCAAGAAAATAGAACTAGTGCTTTCTGAAACTCCAGATTTTTTCCCGCCAAAAACACCAGCAATACAAAGTGGTCCTTTTTCATCACAAATCATTAAGTCTTCCTCATGCAATTCTCTTTCAATATCATCAAGAGTGGTAAATTTTGTCCCCGTCGCAAGAGTTTGAACGACTACTTTTCCGTTTATTTTAGCAGCATCAAAGGCATGAAGGGGCTGACCCAATTCGTGTAAAACGTAATTCGTAACATCAACAATGTTATTTTTTGGGTTTAACCCAATAGCTTTTAATCTATTTTGTAACCAAGCAGGAGAAGGTTTTACTTCAATACCTGAGATTGTAACACCACAATATCTAGGTGCTAATTTTGGTTCTTTAACATCAATATCAATCTTTAAAGTTCTTTTATCTACTCTAAAATTACTAACTGAAGGTGTAATAAGCTCTACGCTAACTCCATTTTGTAACAGTCCTGCTCTCAAATCTCTTGCTGTACCTAGGTGACTCATGGCATCAGCACGATTTGGTGTTAATCCTATTTCAAAAACTTCATCATTTTCTATTTTAAACACAGTTGCAGCGGCTGTTCCAGGAACCAATGAATCGTCAAGGATCATGATTCCGTCGTGGCTTTCACCAAGACCTAATTCGTCTTCTGCACAAATCATACCGTGGCTTTCTTGACCTCTAATTTTTCCTTTCTTTATCGTAAAAGCATTACCCTCTTTATCATACAATTCAGTCCCAATAGTAGCAACAGGAACTTTTTGTCCTGCACCTACATTACTAGCACCACAAACTACTTGTATTGGTGTGCCGGTTCCTATATCAACAGTTGTTATTTTCAGTCTGTCAGCATCTGGATGTTGTACACATGTTAATACATGACCTATAACTACTCCTTCTAATCCTCCTTTAATAGATTGGTACTTTTCAATCACTTCTACTTCAAGCCCTAAGTCTGTAAGCAATGCAGCTGTTTCTTCGGATTTCCAGTCTATTTTTATAAATTGTTTTAACCAGTTGTATGATATTTTCATTTGTATTTTTTAATGATATTGCTTTACAAGTCCCGTTTTCAAAGACGCGTGCAAATATAAGGATTGCAGTTTGTAGTAAGAAACTATTTTTTTTGTTTTTTAAGTTATAATTGTATTCATTTTAAATTACTGATTTTTAAAACTTTTGAAAAAAAAATTAAAATTATTTAATTCGTATAAAATTATATTTAAAAAAATGTATTTGAAAATTTTATGCTATAAATTGAATGAATTATGCTATTTAGTTTCTTAAAAGTTAAATATTTTTGGATAAACTAAAAAAAAGTATAAAATGAGTACATTACTTCAAAGACCTGAATTTAAGGCTAAATATGATAATTATATTGGAGGAAAATTTATTGCTCCTGTAAATGGGAACTATTTTGATGTTGTTTCACCTGTAGATGGTAAAGTGTACACACTAGCAGCACACTCCAGTAAAGAAGATTTAGAACTTGCCGTAGATCATGCGTATAATGCCTTTCAAACTTGGGGTAAAACATCGGTTACAGAACGAAGTAATTTATTGAATAAAATAGCACAAGTTATTGAGGACAATCTTGAATATCTAGCTATTGTTGAGACTATTGATAACGGAAAAGCCATTCGTGAAACTATGGCCGCAGATTTACCTCTTGCTATAGATCATTTTCGTTATTTTGCAAGTGTAATTAGAGCTGAGGAAAGCACTATTACAGAGCTTGATTCTCAAACGGTTTCAATTGCATTAAGTGAACCTCTTGGAGTTATTGCACAAATTATCCCATGGAATTTCCCTATTCTTATGGCTGTTTGGAAACTTGCTCCTGCACTTGCTGCAGGAAATACTGTAGTTTTGAAACCAGCCGAAAGCACGCCAATTTCAATACTTATCCTTATGGAACTTATTGGGGATTTATTACCAGCTGGAGTTGTAAATATTGTAAACGGTTTTGGATCTGAATTAGGTCGTGCCTTGGTAACCAATAAAAAAGTATCAAAAGCAGCATTTACAGGGTCAACTCCTACGGGAAGATTAGTGATGCAATACGCTACAGAAAATATTATACCAGTAACATTAGAACTAGGAGGTAAGTCCCCTAATATTTTTATGAAATCTGTTGCTGACGCAGATGATGATTTCTTTGACAAAGCTGTTGAAGGTGCCGTAATGTTTGCATTAAATCAAGGTGAAATATGTACTTGTCCATCCAGATTATTGGTACATGAAGACATTTACGATCAATTTATTGCAAGAGTTATTGAGCGAACCAATGCCATAAAATTAGGTAACCCTCTTGATACAAACACCATGATGGGCGCACAAACCTCATTAGTTCAACAAGAGAAGATTATGGCCTATATTAACCTTGGTATTGAGGAAGGTGCCGTACTATTAGCAGGTGGCGAGGCAAATGAGATGGGTGATGATTTATCTGAGGGGTATTATATCAAGCCTACTTTATTTAAAGGACACAATAAAATGCGCATCTTTCAAGAAGAAATTTTTGGACCTGTACTTGCAATTACCACATTTAAGACTACAGAAGAGGCAATTGCCATAGCAAATGATACCATGTATGGACTAGGAGCTGGTTTATGGACTCGCGATGCGCATGAAATTTATCAGGTTCCAAGGGCAATTCAAGCGGGTAGAGTTTGGATCAATCAGTATCATTCTTATCCAGCAGGTGCGCCTTTTGGAGGTTACAAACAATCTGGAATTGGTAGAGAAAACCACAAAATGATGCTAGGACACTACCGTCAAACCAAAAATATGCTTATTTCTTATGATAAAAAGAAGTTGGGTTTCTTTTAATAATTTCAATTTTTAATAAACCTCATTTCATTAACAAACCTGGCAGTTCTCTCTGTCGGGTTTTTAAATTAATATAATAAAGATGCAAAAAAGAATAGATGCCACAGAAAAAGCAATAGAATTAATTAAAATTTTAAAAGAAAAACACGGTGATTTGATGTTCTATCAAGCAGGAGGATGTTGCGAAGGTACGCAGCCACAATGTTTTGAAAAAGGAGGTTTTTATCAAAGAATGGGGGATGTGTGCATTGGTACGATTGAAAACACAGAATTTTGGGTGGATAAAGATTTATTCGAATATTGGAAACATGCTCACTTTACTTTAGATGTTATTGATGCTTTTGGTGTAGGTGGTTTTTCATTAGAAACTCCGATGAAAAAAACATTTAAAATTATTTACCGACTCTTTACACCCGAGGAAACTGCTTCTTTAGAACCTGTATTTTATATCGAATGAATTAATTAACATACAACAATTGGTATTGTTTTGGGGTAATACCTTCATGTTTTTTAAAGAGTCTAATGAAATAATTACAATCTTCAAAACCAGACAGATAACATATTTCGTTGATTTGCATGCTCGGGTTTTTTAAAAGTTGTTTGGCGCATTTTATCTTTTCGTTTATTATGAATTCAACGGGTGTCATGCCCAATTCTCTTTTAAAAAACCGATAAAAAGATGTTGTACTCATACATGCTTTTTCGCTAAGTAGCTTCATGCTAAATTTCTCCTTTAAATTTTGTCTTATAAATTCAATAACAGGATTCATAGGATTATTAGTTTGCGAAAACGAGCCTTCACTCACTGCTTTTGCTGTTTGAGTTTGAATAATCCTAATTAATAATTCTTGCAAAGTTAGGTCGGCAAGTGCATCTTTGGTTATGGAGACACTCATACATTCTTTAATCAGTTTGTTGATTGTTGTGGCTAATTCAATATTGTTGTAAAAAAAATAATTTTGGTAATTCAATTGCCAGAATTGATTATCACCTTCTTTAGGATATCTTTCGTTTAAAAAATGTAAAGTATCTGTTATTTTTTTCGGGTCTATCGCCAAAGCTAAACACTGGGTAGGGTTGTTTTTTGAAGCTTCTGGAAAATCAATTTTCATAGCTACATTTGATGGTATAACAACTGTTTCGCCTGGCAAATACACAAAACCAGGATCATCAAAAAGGTGCATTACTTTTTTACCTCTCAACATACTAGTAACTACAAAATCATTAAATTGTAATGGTACTGAAGTTGATGTTTCGTAGGTTTCGAAAATATTTAATTCACAGTGATTTAGTGAGTAAACAGTTCTGTTTTCTACTAATGTTTTTAAAGATTTTTCACTTGTTAATAATGGTGGTTGTATTAAAGCTCGATTCGTATTCATATCCTTAAATTTGTTAAAAAACAGAATCTAAATTTACAAAATTAAATAGCTAGTAATTGAAACTTTAACACAATTTAAATAAGTTCCTCTATATGCTTCTTGATGTTGGCAGCAATTTTTGGAGTGGGTAAATCATTCTCATCAGTACCAAAAGGATCCTCTATTTCCTCTGCTATTAATTCAAGACTAGCTAGTACATAAAAGATAAAAATTACAACTGGTACCACATAATAACCTAAACTAAAAGAGTATCCAAAAGGTAAAGTCATTACATAAAAGAATATGAATTTTTTCAAGAAAGCGCTGTAGGAATAAGGAATAGGCGTATTTTTTATTCTCTCACAAGCGCCACATATTTCGGTAAATGATTTTACCTCTTCATTTAATACGATCAATTGATCACCAGAAATTACATTTGTTTTATAAAGCTCATTTATTTTTTTAAACAATAATTTAGCAACTTGATTCGGTTTGTGTTTTTCATGGTCTATTTCAATTATGGAATCATCAAACAATTCTTTACTAGTTTCTATATCCTTTAGATGCTCATCAAGAACAGTTGCGTACGTAGGAATCCATTTTTTAAAATATTCTAGATCCTCCTTATTAGTAAGCATTACCGAAAGTTTAATGGCAAAATTACGGCTATTATTCACGAGTGAACCCCATAATTTTCGACCTTCCCACCATCTATCATAGGCTGTATTGGTTCTAAAAACAAGTAAAAGTGATATTACAAAACCAAGCATACCGTGCATAATGGTAATATTCTTTACATAACTGTTGTCACCAAGTTTAAAATATTCAACTTCTAGATATCCAACAAAGCCAGAGTAGATACCAATAGCAATCATAATCGGAAACAGTGTCCTAAACGTATCTGCTTTGTGAAATCTAAAAATAAATGTAAACCAATCTTTGGTATTGTATGAAATCATAATGCTACTTAAATTTTTAGAACACCAAATTTCCAGCCAATTCTCTAAGTGCTATTTCTGAGAGTTTTCCTTGAAATTTAGCATTGTTATAACGCACTTTTGCATTCACATAATTGAGCTGTGCGGTTCTAAACTCCAGGGTTGTTATTGTTCCTATTCTAAATTTGTCAAGGGTAATATTTAAATTTTGCTTGGCTATAGCCTCGTTGTTCTCTTCTAGTGTGATCAACTCTAAATTAGTTAAATACGTTTGGTAAGTAGTCGCTAATTGGGAGTTGAGAATCAGATTTTGTTGATCAATATTCAATTTGGCATTTTCAACAAGTAATGAAGCCACTTTTTCGTTTCTTCTTTGATTGAATCCATCAAAAATATTTACTGATGCTGTAAAACCATAATTAAAACCTCGAGACTGTGCTTGAGCCACAAATCCTAAACTAGATTGACTTTCAGAAAAATTATAGGCACTATTAACACGTATGGTAGGGTATCGTCCTGCTTTTACTTGTTTTAGTTCCAATTCGGCTACTCTTTTATTGATTATTTGTGCTTCTATTTGCGGGTTTTGCTTTTCTGCCAGTGCCTTAAGTTCAGGTAGTAGTAACAATTTATCTACATCTAATTTATCAATAACTGTAAAGTTTGTAGTAACATCTCTTGCTAAAAGTTGGTTCAAAGCAATTTTACCGTTAGCATATAATTCTTTCTGACGCAACAAAGCTACTTGATCAGTGTTTAAGTCTACTTGGGCATTCAAAACCTCAAGCTTTGATGCTTTACCAATTGTGAATCTGTTTTGAGCGAGTTGCAATCGTTGATTTGAGATGACAATTGTAGTGTCAAGTGCAGCAAGTTGTTGTTGTTGCTGCACTAAGTCATAGTAAGCCGCATTTACATCGCTAATTCTAGTAATGATGGCAAGTTTAAGTTGCGCTTCTCCTAGTTTTTGTAACTCTTTTAACTGATCTCTTCTAGCAAACATGCGCATTCCGTCAAAAATGGTCCAATCTAATCCTACGCCGTAGGTTAAACTGTTGTTTTTCGCATTATCAAGTTCGTTTTTGGTTCCGTCCTGTCTGGTTTGTGAACTATTTTGTATGCTATTATTATCAACAACATTTGCTGACAGAGTTGGTAGCATGCCAGCATTTCCTAAACTTACATTTGTTTTTTGAATTAAGGAATTATTGGATGCAATTTTAATTTCATAATTGTTTTCTAATGCAATTTTTAATGCAATTTCAAGTGAGAGAACTTCTTGAGCCTCAACTTTTGGTATAAAAAATAACAGTAAAATAAAACTGTTTAACAGTATTTTAGTATGTTTCATAGGTTTCTTATTTTGTTTAGATTTTATTGTAAAATCCTTTTTAATAATCTAAACAGCTCTATTTTATAATTTTAATTAAAATTTTTCTCATACTCCTCAATATGATCAAATTCTGGATAATGTTTACGAGCTTTAGACCACATTAAGTAAAGTGCTGGAATTACAAATAGTGTCAGTACTAATGAAAAAATAGTTCCTCCTACAATAACTACTCCCATTCCTATTCTACTTGTAGATGCCGCTCCTAGAGATAATGCAATAGGTAAAGCACCTAGAGAAATGGCTAAACTAGTCATTAATATCGGTCGCAATCTCGCTTCTGATGCTTCAAGAATCGCCTCTAATTTTGGTTTTCCTTGTTCTCGTAACTGATTGGCAAATTCGACAATAAGGATTCCATTTTTGGTTACCAAACCAATAAGCATTACGGTTCCAATTTGACTAAAAATATTCCAAGTTTGATCAAATAACCACAATGAAAATAAAGCTCCCGCAACGGCCATTGGCACAGTCAAAATAATAATGAATGGATCAATAAAACTTTCAAATTGCGCTGCTAGTATTAAGAATATCAACAATAAGGCAAGCCCAAAAGCGAATGCAGTATTTGAACTACTTTCAACAAAATCCCGAGATTCACCGCCCAAGTCGGTTGTAAAAGTATCGTCAAGCACTTTTGCTTTTATTTCGTTCATGGCATCAATACCGTCGCTAATACTTTTGCCTGGAGCAAGACCTGCAGATACTGTTGCAGCCATATAACGGTTGTTGTGGTACAATTGCGGCGGATTGCTTTTTTCCTCAATGGTCACAACATTATCCATTTGAATTAATTGTCCCATATTATTTTTTACAAACATTGAGGTTAAGTCTAACGGTTTTGATCTGTCTTCTTGATCAAATTGTCCAATGACTTGATACTGTTTTCCGTTCCTCATAAAATATCCAAAACGTTGTCCGCTCAAAGAAAGTTGCAGCGTTTGTGCAATATCAATAACTGATATACCCAAGCTTTCTGCTTTTTCTCTATCTATGGTAACATTTACTTCGGGTTTATTGAATTTTAAGTTTACATCACTTACCGCAAACGTTGGATTCTTAGATACTTCATCCATAAAAAGCGGAATTTTCTCTTCAAGTTTGTTAAAGTTAGGTGCTTGAATAATGTACTGAATTGGTAACCCACCACGTCTATTTACGGCAATGGTCGGCTGTTCTATCACTGATGTCTTTGCATCAGGATATTGTTTCGTCCATTTGGTAAGTTTTTCGGCTATTTCTTTTTGTGTATTTGGTCTTTCATTGGGTTGAACCAAAGATACTCGTATGAAACCACTGTTTACAGATGAAGACCCAAAACCAGGAGAAGTGATTACTAAAGCCACTTTTTTGGCAGGAATAGAATCATCAACCAATTTAGAAATTTCTTGCATGAATCGGTCGGTGTATTCATATGAGGACCCTTCGGGAGTAGACATACGCAATACAAAACCAGAACGGTCGTCATAAGGTGCGGTTTCCTTTTGCAAAAGTGTAAAGAACATATATATCAATCCGAAACAAGCAATCAAGATTGGGAAACTCAACCATTTTTTCTTCATGAAACTTGATAACGCACTTGCATAACCATTGTTAAGTCTTTCAAAATAAGGTTCAGTACGAATGTAGAATTTTGATTTTTTTTGTTCGCCACCTTTCATTAAATACGCATTCAACATTGGCGTAAGCGTCAAGGATACAAAAGCGGATATCAATACGGCAGCTCCTATGACTACTCCAAATTCCCGAAAGAGTCGGCCAACAAATCCTTCTAAAAAGATTACAGGAAGAAAAACCGCGGCTAATGTGATTGAGATTGAAATTACGGCAAAGAAGATCTCATTCGATCCCTTAATCGCAGCTTCGATAGGTGTCATACCTTCTTCTACTTTCTTGAAGATATTTTCGGTCACCACAATCCCATCATCAACTACAAGACCTGTAGCGAGAACGATAGCTAATAATGTCAATACATTTATAGAGAAACCAAAGAGCCACATAATAAAGAACGTAGCGATTAATGATACTGGAATATCAATTAAAGGTCTAAAAGCAATTGCCCAGTCTCTAAAGAATAAATAGATGATTAAAATTACCAAAATAATTGAGATTCCTAACGTTTCAGCAACTTCAATAACTGATTTTTTTACAAATATGGTATTGTCTATGGCAATATTAAGCTTGATATCTTTTGGTAAATCTTTCTTTAATTTTTCGAATTCTTTATAAAATGCGGCCGAAATATCCAAATAATTAGCACCAGGTAGCGGTACAATCGCAATTCCTACAAGAGGAGTACCTGACTGAGTCATTTTGGTTTCGGTGTTTTCAGGGCCTATGCTTGCTGTTCCTACATCACTAAAACGCACTACTTTTTCTCCTTCAGTTCGAATAATTATATTGTTAAACTCCTCGGCAGTTGAAAGATTTCCAATTGTTTTTACAGTAAGTTCCGTATTGTTTCCGGTTAATTTTCCAGATGGTAACTCCACATTTTGTTTGTTCAATGCATCACGCACTTCAGCTACTGTACAACCGTAAGCAGCAAGCTTCACGGGATCAATCCACAAGCGCATGGCATAACGTTTTTGACCCCAAATTTGAACGCCACTTACACCCGGAATTGTTTCTAGACGTTGTGAGATAACGTTTTCAGCATAATCACTTAATTCTAAAGCATTACGAGTATCACTTTGTACTGTCATAGAGATAATTGCATCTCCGTTGGCATCAGCTTTTGAAACTACTGGCGGACTGTCAATATCTTGTGGTAAGTTACGCACTGCTTGTGATACTTTATCACGTACATCATTAGCAGCATCTTCAAGATTTTTATCTAAGTTAAATTCAATGGTGATGTTGCTGCTCCCTTGAGCGCTAGATGAAGTTACGTTTCTAATACCATCTATTGAATTTATCGCCTTTTCTAGCGGTTCAGTAATTTGTGATTCAATAATATCAGCATTAGCACCAGCATAACGGGTACTGATGGATACTTGTGCGGGATCTATAGAGGGAAATTCTCGTACTCCAAGAAAGGTATAACCAATCAATCCAAACAAAACAATGGCTACATTGATTACGATGGTAAATACAGGTCTTCTAATACTAGTGGTTGATAAACTCATTTAAGGATTATAATTAAAGTTGCTAATTTAGATTTTGGTTTGCAAGATTCTAAAAGCTTTTTTTATTTGATTTTTACTTTTACTGGAGTTTCATCTTTTAAGGACATTACTCCACTTGTAATAACAGTATCACCTGCTTTTAATCCAGATAGTACAAGTAATGAAGAAGCAGTTCTAGTAGCAGTTTCAATCATAACTTCTTTGGCTTGACCGTTACTTGTAATAAATACTTTCTTTCCTTTTTGTACTGGGATTACTGCTTCGGTAGGAACTACAATGGCATCTTTTATAATATCTAGCGGCAATTCTACGTCAGCAAAAGTACCTGGTAATAAAATTCCGTTTTTATTATCTGCAATAGCACGAACTTGAAGTGTACGTGTAGCTACTTCAACCTCTGGTTCTATGGCGTATACTTTGGCACTAAATATTTCAGTAGATCCTGCAACCTTAAAACTCAGCGAAGTGCTGTTTTTAACTTGAGTAGCATATTTTTCAGGAATAGAAAATGTAATTTTTAATTTGCCTGTATTAACCAGTTTTGCAACAAGAATAGCAGGAGTGATGTACGTTCCTGGTGATATGGATCGCAATCCTATTTTACCAGAGAAAGGTGCTCTTACTGCTGTTTTTGCTATTTGAGCTCTTATCAATTGACTTTGTGCTTGTGCTGATTTTAAATCGGCTCGAGCCAAATCAAATTCTTCCTGACTAATGGCTTCTTTTTGCAATAATAATTTTGCTCTTCGCTCATTTTCTGATGCTAAACCTTCGCGAGTAGTAGTTTGTCTTAGTTGTGCACGCAGTTCAATATCATTTACCTTGAATAAGATTTGACCTTTACTAACATTGCTTCCTTCTTGAAAATAAATTCCTTCTACAATTCCAGATACTTCACTTCTAATCTCGACTTGTTCATTAGCCTCTATGGATCCAGATAATGATAAATTGTTATCAAAAGTTTCTGGAGTGGCAACAATTCCAGTTACATTCATGGTTTTGCCTTTTCCTTTTGGGTCTTTAGAGTCGCCACCTTCGCTTTTGTTTTCGCTAATACGGTATCCTATAAAACCAATAAATCCGATGAGTAACAAGGCGTAAACGAGGTATTTTATTTTCATAATTTGAGTTGTAAAGTAAGATTTAGTTGCAATAAAATAAGTTAAATTCAAAATTAGCCTTTATGATTGAATATTGACTTCATGTTAATTATTATTTAACGTTTGTACCTACAAGTATTAACAATAAAAACAAAAATGCCACTTCACAATAAAAATGCTAAAAAAACTTTGACATTAGAAAAGCCTAAAGGTTTAATCTCTGTTTGTAAAAAAATATTATTTTTTGATAAATTATAATAAAGGGTTTAGAAAATGAAGATTATTCTTAAAAAGAATCCTTAAAAGAAGATTGCAATTATGCATTGTGTAAAATAGATCAAAAAGGAAATAGTTCATTTTAGACTATTTCGAATCCTAGGCATATTAAAACCGAGTATAATTTAACTGATATAGTTCCAGATATTTTTCTTTTTTGTCATTTCTATAAAAACCGCGCGTAGTGCTGCATGTTCTGGTTTTTGCATGGGAGCATCATCCTTTAATAATTTGACAGCATAACTACGAGCGAGAGCCAAGGTATCTCTGTCTCGAACTAAATCAGCTATTTGAAGATTTAAAACGCCACTTTGTTGTGTTCCCATGATGTCACCAGGTCCTCGGAGTTTAAGGTCTACTTCTGCAATTTCAAAACCATCGTTAGTTTGTACCATGGTTTCCATTCTGGTTTTACTATCGTTACTCAATTTATGGCTTGTCATCAATATGCAATAACTTTGTTCAGCTCCTCGACCTACACGTCCGCGTAATTGGTGTAGCTGTGATAACCCAAAACGTTCTGCACTTTCAATAATCATAACACTCGCATTGGGTACATTTACTCCAACTTCAATTACCGTAGTTGCAACCATAATGTTGGTTTTACCTTCAGCAAAACGCTTCATTTCGGCATCTTTATCTGCGGGTTTCATTTTTCCGTGAAGAATAGAAATGGCATATTGCGGTAAAGGAAAATCTCTTGAAATACTCTCGTAACCGTCCATTAAATCTTTGAAATCCATTTTTTCAGATTCTTGAATTAATGGGTACACAATATAAATTTGGCGGCCCAAAGCAATTTCATCCCGAATAAATTTCCAGACTTTTAATCGGTTACTATCGTATCTATGAACTGTTTGTATGGGTTTACGTCCCGGCGGAAGTTCATCAATAACCGAAATATCAAGATCGCCATAAAGGCTCATGGCTAGTGTTCTAGGTATAGGAGTTGCAGTCATTACTAGAACGTGTGGAGGAACAATTTCCCCACCTTTTATTGGATCAGGATTTGATTTTTTCCACAATTTAGAGCGTTGTTCAACCCCAAAACGATGTTGTTCATCAATAACTGCAAGACCTAGATTTTTAAATTTTACTTTATCCTCTAGTAAAGCATGTGTACCAATGAGTAGGTGCAAAGATCCATTTTCTAATTCTTCATGAATAATGCGGCGTTGAGCAATTTTTGTAGATCCTGTTAGTAATTTTATATTGATGTTTAATGATTGCGCTAGTTCTGATAATCCTATAAAATGTTGGTTGGCTAGAATTTCGGTAGGAGCCATCAAGCACGCTTGGTAGCCATTATCAAGTGCCAAAAGCATGCTCATAAAAGCTACAATGGTTTTGCCAGAACCTACATCACCTTGTAACAAACGATTCATTTGGGCTTGGCTACCCATATCCGATCTAATTTCTTTAACGACTCTTTTTTGAGCATTTGTCAATTGAAAAGGCAAATGATTTTGATAGAAATCATTAAAATACTGACCAACGGTAGTAAATGGGTGCCCTTTTATTTTGTGCTTTCGAACTAAGTTTTTAGTTATCAATTGCAACTGAATGAAAAATAACTCTTCAAAAATAAGCCTGAATTTGGCTTTAGCCAATACCTCCGTATTTTTTGGGAAGTGAATATTGAATAAAGCAGCATTTTTTGGAATTAGTTTTAATTCATCAATGATTTTTGCGGGCAAAGTTTCAGTAAACAAAGTGTGCGTTTCATGAAACAATTGCTGCATGAGTTTGTTAATCACTCTGTTTGTAATACCTCTGTTTGTCAAGGTTTCAGTTGATGGATATACGGGTTGCATGGCCGATCGTAAGCTTTTTTCATGCTCGCTCAACAATTCAATTTCTGGATGCGCCATATTGAAGTTACTACCAAAAGCAGTACATTTTCCAAAAATAACACACATTTCATTAATCTTTAGGCTTTCCCTAATCCACTTGTGACCCTGAAACCACACAAGTTCCATTTGGCCTGTATTATCAACAAAAGTAGCTACTAATCTTTTTTGATTCTTGCCAAATTCAACCGTTTTAATGTTTACAATTTTACCAATAATTTGAATTTCAGCAACTGAACCAGCACTTCTAGAATGTAGTTCATTAATTTTATAATACCGTGTCCGGTCAATATATCGGTTTGGAAAGAAATTGATTAAATCCTGATACTTATAGATTCCTAATTCTTTTCTAAGTAGTTCAGCCCTGTTGGGACCAACGCCTTTCAAAAATTCAATAGGGGTAAGTAAGAGGTTGTTTGACATTGAAAATTAATTAATTGTGGATCTTTTAGTGCATTTAATAACACTGAGCTTAAAGCGTAATTCTGTTTTGATAATTTGTAAAATGCGAAGATAGTTTATTGATTGGAAATTTGGAAATGAGTTCTTTTGGAAATGGAGTAGCAATCATATATATTTGGTACTAAAATTAAGGAGTTGTTTTTTTAATGATCTTCTAAAAGTTCATAATCTAATAAAACTACTCAAAACTCTTGAAAAAAAATAAAAAATGACAACTCATCTCGCATTACTTCGTGGCATCAACGTATCTGGTCACAGTATGATTAAAATGGAAGCGCTAAAATCAGCTTTAGAAGCAATAGGTTTTCATAATGTACAAACATACATTCAATCTGGTAATGTTTTTGTGGATACGGATGAGCAAAGTGGCGCCGCGGTAGGATTTAAAATAAAACAAGAAATTTTTAAAGTTTTTGGACATGAAGTTCCAGTTGTGGTTGTTACGCAAGGAGATTTAGAAAGATGTTTTCAGGAAAATCCCTATTTAAAAGAGAAAGAAATTGATACTAAAAAGTTATACGTTGCATTTTTGTCTACAACTTTGCAGGGAAATAGTATGAATGATCTTAAAATTAGTCAATTTAAGCCAGATGAAGCCAGTATTGACGGAAATAAAATTTTTATAAAATATGCTGTTGGAGCTGGTAAAACGAGGTTAGATCAAAAATATATTGAAAAAAAATTAAATGTTATTGCAACAATTCGAAATTGGAACACCGTTACTAATTTGCTGCAAATTTATAAGGAGCGAATGGGAAATGACTTGCTATAAGCTAAAAATTATTTTTTTGTAGTTCATCAAATTTCGTTTTTTTAAGTACCTAAAAAAGAATAAACCTAATTGCGAATTTTGTATCTTTAAACAACTTTTAAATTGAAATTCATGAAAAAATTAATAGCATTAGTAATTCTCAGTATTTCATTTCACTCTTGTATCAAAGAGCAAGAAGGCAATGGTTCTAAAGAAGATATTTATGGGAAATGGAACTTGGTTTCCATGTTTGGATCAAGACCGAATTCTGTTACAACTGGTGAAGCAATGTCTTGGCAAGAATCGTATACTTTTGACAAGGACAGTACTTTTACTAAAACTCGGGTAGATAACGCAAAAAGCACAACAGTATCAGGTACATTTTCTTTTAAAAAAGAAACTGATGGCGAATACTTAATTCTTACTCATACAAAGAAAACGGAACTCATAGGCAGTTGCATGGGAAATTTGCAAGAGATTTTCTATTTTTCAGATGAAAATACCCTTTCAAGTACTTGGAAAAACTGTGATGGACCTGGTTTAGAATACAAGAAGTAATTTTACTAAATGTTATTTTTTGTGTTTTAAGTGTTCAATGGAGTTTCTAAACTACTAAATTTTTTATAATTTTTTTCCATTGTAAATCCTTTAAAAATGGAATAGTTTACCTTTGAAGTATGCTAAAACAGGTAAATATTCTTTGAAATAATTTACTTACTATTTACTTAGAATACTTAAATGTTTTGGTTTAACCTCAAAAACGAACCATGATAAAGACAGATGCATACAAACATGAATACGAGCGTTTACAAACACTTGAATCGTATTCGATTTTAGATACTTTGCAGGAAGAGGAATATGATAATTTAACGTTTTTGGCTTCGCAAATTTGTGGTACACCTGTAGCTTTACTTGGTTTTGTTGATGAAACAAGACATTGGTTCAAATCAACTGTAGGAATTAATAATCTAACTCAAAATCCTAGAGAATATTCTTTTTGCACGCATGCAATTCAAGAGCCTAATACTGTTTTCATTATTCCAGATGCTCGCTTGGACAACCGCTTTCTTAATAATCCCTTGGTTACGGGTGATATGAAAGTTGTTTTTTATGCAGGCGTTTCTCTGGTAAATGATGAAGGTTTTCCATTAGGGACTATTTGTGTAATTGATCATAAACCTAATTCTTTGTCGCCAGCACAAATTAAATCGTTAGAAGCCTTGTCTCAACAGACAATGAAACTACTAGAATTAAGAGTTAATAAAATTAAATTAGAAGGAGCGCTTCATTCACTAGAAAATAAGAATATTGAGTTAGAACAATTTGCATATACGGCAGCCCATGATTTAAAATCTCCATTGGCTAATATATCGGGTCTTACAGATTTTTTAATCGAAAATTACAATGACAATATTGATGAAGAAGGCATCGAAATCATTCAATTGATTAAAAGTTCCTCTTTAAAATTAAGAGAAATGATAGAGAGTTTGTTGCTGTATAGTAAATCAAACAAATTGTCCCATGAAAACTACACCAAAGTATCCATTTCTAAACTTGAAAAGGAACTTGTTGATCTCTTTTCTTTTAATTATAATTGCAGTATTGTAATACAATCGGAGTTGCAATTTGTAGAAACTAATAAAACAGCATTTGAGCAAATTTTAATCAATTTAATTTCAAATGCTATTAAATACAGTGATAAAGAACAAACAAGTATAAATATTTTCATTTCTGAAGAGGTTGATTATTACAAAATTACCGTATCAGATAATGGTGCTGGTATTGAAAAGGAACATCAAGAAGTAATTTTCGAAATCTTTGAAGTCGCTATAGATAAAGATCGTTTTGGAGAAAAAGGTCACGGGATAGGATTGGCTACTGTTAAAAAAATAATCGAAAATATGGGAGGAGATATTACAGTAAATTCGGAAATAGGACTTGGTGCTACGTTTGATTTTACTTTGGCGAAAGCCGAAAAAAAGTAATATTTTATGACTACAGTTTTAGAGGCTAACCGGAATTAAATCGCAATACCAAAACCCAAAGTCATACACGCTTTCATCACTAGTATCACAAGCTGTATTAGAGGACTCGTTTGTTGCTGGTTTTTCATATTTTCTATAGACAATTTCTCCTTTTTCGAATAGTATAGGTGTAGAGAATATTGGTCCATCATAGGTAAAAGTATGAAACTCTCCGTTTTCTCCACAAACATCTACATCGCTTGGCAAATCATCCAAAAAATCTTGATCTATAGTTCTTCCTACAAAACTTTTGTCTAAAAACCGTTCGTTTACACAAACAACAATGGTTTTAAATCCCAATGAAATGAACTCCTGAATTAAGTCTTGAGTTGGCGTTTTCCATAGCGGAAACAAACCTTTTATTTCAACTTCGGCAAGTTTATCTTCACGGTATTTGCGTAAATCTTCTAAAAATATATCCCCAAAAATAGAATGTGTAATGCCTTGTACTTTGCAATTTTTTAGGGTTTCTTTCATGATGTTATCATAAATTTCCATGGTAGGCATTTCTGGAATTTGCATGATTTCAAGCGGTAATCCAATGCTTTTAGCCTGAAGTTCTAGTAAATCTACACGCACTCCATGCATGGATACGCGCTGGTATAACTGGTTTACACTTGTAAGTAGTGTTATGATTTCAAGAGTAGGGTCTTGTAGGGTCTTGTATAATGCTAGTGCAGAGTCTTTGCCGCTGCTCCAGTTAAAAAGGGCTTTGTTTTTCATACGATTTAGTAATACAAAAGTTTTGACGAAATATAAACGAATTTCATACAGAAAACCTTTGTAACTTTGAATTTTAAAGGATTATTAAGCAATGAAAAAAGTTCTATTTTTATTATTTTCAACAGTTGCCATGGCACAGCAATCAAATCACGTTGATTTTATAACTGCTTTGGGCAAAGTTACAATAAATGATACTTCAAAAATTGTAGAGGGTACAGTAGAATTTGAATTTAAAGTGTTAAATTCAATTGACACCATAAAAATTGACGCTCAAAATATGGAGTTTTTTAATGTGAAATTAAATGATAAACCGGTTCCATTTATAAATACTCGTAAAGAAATGCAAATTGTTTTTCCATTTGTTAAAGGCAAAAACAACTTGACTTTTGATTATCAGGCAAAACCCAAACAAGCCATTTATTTCATAGGTTCGAAAGCTACAGATGATTTACAGATATGGACTCAAGGGCAAGGAAAGTATACAAGTAATTGGTTTCCAAGTTTTGATGATGTAAATGAAAAAGTGGTGTTCAATTTGGATATTATTTTTGATAAAAAGTATGAAGTTTTGTCGAATGGGGTATTAAAAAAACAATCCAATCAAGGTGAAACAAAAAAATGGGAATATCGGATGGAAAAACCCATGAGTTCGTATTTGTTGATGTTAGCCATTGGTAAATTTAGAAAACAAACGCAGCGTTCAAAGTCAGGTGTTCCTCTAGAACTATATCTAGATGAAAAAGACAGCCTCCTTTATGAAACAACCTACATGCATACCCAAAAAATATTTAATTTTTTAGAAAAAGAAATAGGTTTTAATTATCCTTGGCATGTTTATAGACAAGCGCCGGTTAAAGATTTTCTTTATGCTGGAATGGAGAATACGAGTGCAACTCTTTTTAATACGCGCCATGTTGTGGATGCTATAGGGTTTAAAGACCGCAGTTACCTGAATGTAAATGCACATGAATTAGCGCACCAATGGTTTGGAAACTTGATTACGGCAGAAACAGGTACACATCACTGGTTGCAAGAGGGATTTGCAACCTATTTCGCATTATTAGCGGAACGTAACATTTATGGAGAGGATCATTTTTATCATGCCTTGTATGAAACAGCGCAGCAATTAAAATTTGCATCTAGAACTGATACCATTCCGGTTTTAAATCCCAAAGCAAGTTCTCTCACTTTTTACCAAAAAGGAGCGTGGGCGCTTTTTGTAGTGCATGAAACTTTAGGATACAAAAATTTCAAGAAAGTGATTAAAAACTATCTCCAAAAGAACGCATTTCAAAACGTAAATACACAAGATTTTTTTGATGAAATTGCAAAAGTTTCAAAATTTGATACTGAAAAATTTAGTAAACTATGGCTAGAAACTACAGCTTTTAATACATTAGAAGCTAATGAATTATTGCTGAAAAATAAATCTATTCAACAGCTTTTTGAAGTGAACAAACTAAAGAATACACCATTTCAAGAAAAGAGACAGTACTTAGAAAAAGTAATGCAATCGGATGTTTATTTTAAAGTCAAAGAAGCAGTTTTAAGTCAGATTCAAAAAGAAAGTTGGAGCGATAAACTTAAACTCTATCAATTGGCTTTAAACTCTAATAATACATCTTTACGACAATTGCTGGCAGTTATGGTCACTACAATTCCAGAAAATTTTAGATTGCAATATGAAACCTTGCTTTTAGATGCATCTTATGAAACGCAAGAAATTGCATTGACCACTTTATGGAATAATTTCCCGAATCATCGAACACGCTATTTGGATGTATCCAAAAACTGGATTGGTTTTAAAGATTTAAACCTTCGAATTGTATGGCTTTCAATGGCGCTGGCAACACCAAGCTATGCTTTGGATCAAGATAATTTACAAAAGGAATTGATATCCTACACGGCTCCAATTTACGAAGCAAGCTTGAGGCAGAATGCATTAGAACAGCTTTTACTGAATCAAATTTTGAGTGATGAAGTGTTACGAAGTCTAGTAAATGCAACCACTCATCATGCTTGGCAGTTTTCTAAATTTGGTCGAGAAACAATCCGAAAATTGCTAAAAAATTCTGAAATAAGAACTGTTTTTCAAACCTTGCAACCCACTCTTTTAGAACAAGAAAGGTTACAATTGCAACGGTTATTGAATGAATAGTTTATGAAGTTGAAACTAATTGGTTACCACAACTCACTTACTTCGTTTTTTAGGTAAGCCAGCGCAGCATTACTTGGAGATTGTTTGTCTAGTAAATCATTTAAGATTTTTTCTCGCATGGCGTCAGCATTTACAATATCTTCGGTTCTACTTACTTTGCGAATCATTTGAATCGTACTGTTCTTTGCAGTCAAAATAATAGTCCAAGAAGCATCGGATAGATACAATTGTTGGGTTAAATTATGTTCAAACTCTTGTTCAATTTGCGAGATAATCAAGTTTTCATAGTCACTTTTTTCTTGAGAAATAGGAGCAACTCTCAACAACATTTTAGTGGGATTGATACGCTCTAGAAATAACACCATGCGCTCGTATGCTTGAATTCTTTGCGGAAAAGCTAGTTTTTGATTTTCTTTTTGAATCAACCATCTTCGGGTATTTTGTTGATCTTTGAAATAAGATATAAAAATAGAATAAGCAACACCTCCAGTAATCAATGAGGGTAATGTATAAGCCAGTATTTCAAGAATTTTTGTCATGTTTCTATTTTCTAATTTTTTGCAACAAAAATATACTTTTTTAATCATAAATCAACCCCTGTTTAAACGAATAACTGCAAATGGAATCTTATTTTTGCATACAATTCTTTAGAAAATAATAATACAACTCAATGGATTCATATATTTTACCATTATTATGTTTAGCAGCATTCGCGGCCGGTTTTATTGACGCAGTAGTAGGAGGAGGTGGTCTTATCCAAACTCCTATGGGACTTATTCTATTACCAAGCTTGCCCGTTTCAACGGTTATTGGTACCCTAAAAGTTCCAGCTTTTAGCGGAACGTCTTTTGCGGCCTATCAATATTTAAAAAAAGTAACTTTAAACTGGAAATTACTCGCTGTAATGATGGTATTAGCATTTCCTTCTGCCTTTTTAGGATCTACCATGCTCACGTATGTAAGCAATGATTTTATGAAACCAGTGCTCTTAGTTGTTTTGTCATTGCTAGTAGTGTATACTTTTGCAAAAAAGAATTTTGGCCAACATATTGAGAAAAATCAATCCACAAGAACCCAAATTGCGAATGCAATAGGAATAAGTTTTGTGATAGGGATGTATGATGGTTTTATTGGGCCTGGAACGGGAAGTTTTTTGGTTGTTGCCTTTATAGTTATCATGGGTTTTGATTTTTTGCATGCTTCCGCCAATGCTAAAATGGTCAATTTAGCAACAAATTTTGGCTCTATTTGTTTGTTTATCGTAAAAGGAAAAATTATTTGGGCTATAGCTTTGCCCATGGCTGTATGCAATGCTTTAGGAGGCTGGCTTGGTGCAAAAGTTGCTATAAACAAGGGGAATTCCTTTATTAGGATCTTCTTTTTGATTGTCGTAGTGGGTACATTAATCCGTTTTGCTTATGATGTTTTTTGGAAATGAAAAGCAAGTAATTCAAAGCATTTAGATTCAAATATACAAATGCAAATGTTGTCGTATTTACATCTAAAACTTCGTTCAAATTCGTTATTTTTGCTTTACAAAATATACAATTATCCATGCAGAATTATATAGATCAACTTAATGAAGCCCAACGTGAACCTGTTTTACAAAAAGATGGTCCCATGATCATTATTGCTGGTGCAGGCTCAGGAAAAACTAGGGTGTTGACCATAAGAATTGCTTACCTCATGCATCAAGGAATTGACGCATTTAGCATCCTTTCTCTAACATTTACCAATAAAGCAGCTCGTGAGATGAAAAAAAGAATCTCAGATATTGTAGGAGCTGGTGAGGCCAAAAACTTATGGATGGGTACTTTTCACTCGGTTTTTGCCCGTATTTTAAGGTCAGAGGCTGAGCATTTAGGATACCCATCTAACTTTACTATTTACGATTCGCAGGATTCTCTAAGAGCAATTTCGGGAATTATTAAAGAAATGCAGCTGGATAGAGATGTGTACAAACCCAAACAGGTTTTAGGTCGTATTTCTAATTTTAAAAATAGTTTAATAACGGTTAAAGCCTACTTTAACAATCCGGAATTACAGGAAGCCGATGCTATGTCTAAAAAACCTAGAATGGGCGAAATTTATCAAAATTATGTAGACCGCTGCTTTAAAGCAGGTGCTATGGATTTTGATGATTTGTTATTAAAAACTAACGAGTTGCTTACACGATTCCCAGAAGTATTAGCCAAGTACCAAAACCGTTTTAGATACATACTTGTTGATGAGTACCAAGATACGAATCACTCTCAATATTTAATTGTAAGAGCTTTATCAGATAAATTTCAAAATATTTGCGTTGTGGGAGATGATGCTCAAAGTATTTATGCTTTTCGAGGTGCAAACATCAATAACATTCTTAATTTCCAAAAGGATTACGAGGGTGTAAAAACTTTTAGACTAGAGCAAAATTACCGTTCCACAAAAAATATTGTTGAAGCCGCAAATACCATAATCGATAAAAATAAGGTAAAGCTAGATAAGATCGTTTGGACCGCAAATGATTTTGGACCCAAAATAAAAGTTCATAGAAGCTTAACAGATAATGAAGAAGGGCGCTTTGTGGCAAGTACTATTTGGGAACAAAAAATGCAGCAACAACTTACTAATGGGGCATTTGCTATTTTATACAGAACCAATGCGCAATCTCGTGCTATGGAAGATGCTTTGAGAAAAAGAGACATTCCTTATCGTATTTATGGAGGCTTATCTTTTTACCAAAGGAAAGAGGTAAAAGATGTTTTGTGCTATCTTAGACTAGTTATTAATCCTAAGGACGAAGAAGCCTTGATGCGTGTGATTAATTATCCTGCAAGAGGAATAGGAAATACAACTATTGAAAAGCTAACCATTGCTGCAAATCATTACAAGCGTTCTATTTTTGAGGTAATGCAAAATATTGAACGAATTGATTTAAAATTAAATTCGGGAACCAAACAAAAACTATTGGATTTTGTAACCATGGTTCAGAGTTTTCAGGCCATTAATGAAAATCAGGATGCCTTTTATCTTGCCGAACACGTAGCCAAGAAAACAGGTTTAATTCAAGAACTTAAGAAAGATGCTACTCCTGAGGGAATGGCTAAGATTCAAAATATTGAAGAATTGTTAAACGGTATCAAGGACTTTACCGAAGGCCAAGTTGAGGTTGATGGCGCCAGAGGATCTCTAGCGGAGTTCATGGAGGATGTAGCCTTAGCAACAGATTTAGACAAAGATACCAGTGACGAAGATCGTGTGGCACTTATGACAATTCACTTGGCAAAAGGATTAGAATTTCCTCATGTTTTTGTGGTGGGAATGGAAGAAGATTTGTTTCCAAGTGCCATGAGTATGAGTACCCGAAGCGAACTTGAAGAAGAACGTCGTTTGTTTTACGTAGCGCTCACTAGGGCTGAGCATCAAGCGTATTTAACCTACTCTCAATCTAGATACCGCTGGGGTAAATTAACAGATAGTGAACCGTCTCGATTTATTGAAGAAATTGACAGTCAATATCTGGAATACATGACACCTCCAGAAAATAATTATAGATACAAACCCATGATTGATAGTGATATCTTTGGGGATATTGATAAATCTAAATTACGTCTTGCAAAACCCTCAAATGGAGTTCCACCCGTAAAAAAATATAGTGAACCAGAACGTAATCAGGAGATTACAATTCGAAAATTAAAACCTTTAAATAGTAACGCGCCATCAACTAATACAGGAATGCTTGAATCGGGTCTCATGGCTGGTAAAATAGTGATGCACGAACGTTTTGGCAAAGGCGAAGTTTTAAATTTGGAAGGAGTAGGAGCTGATAAAAAAGCCGAAATCAAATTTGAAGTTGGAGGTATAAAAAAATTACTATTACGCTTTGCCAAACTTAATATCATCGAATAAGATTTAAAAATAAACCTGCAAAGGTTATTAGAAAGTCTAAATTAAAGCAACTTAACATATAAAAAATGGCTCAATTTATTAAAATATACGAAAATAATCCAAACGAAGCTGCAATAGCAAAAGTGGTAAAAACACTTCGTGATGGAGGGCTAGTTATTTATCCCACAGATACAGTGTATGGTTTGGGTTGCGATATTACTAACACCAAGGCTCTTGAACGTATTGCAAAAATCAAAGGAATCAAACTTGACAAAGCAAACTTCTCTTTTATTTGTCATGATTTAAGCAACCTATCAGATTATGTAAAGCAGATAGATACACCCACATTCAAGATTTTAAAGAGAGCACTTCCTGGACCGTATACTTTTATTTTGCCCGGTAATAATAATTTACCAAAAGAGTTTAAAAAGAAAACTACAGTAGGGATCAGGGTTCCAAACAACAGTATAGTTCTTGAAATAGTAAAACAACTAGGGAATCCAATAGTCTCTACCTCAATAAGGGATGAGGATGATGTAATTGAATATACAACTGATCCTGAATTAATATTTGAGAAATGGCAAAACCTTGTAGACCTTGTTATTGATGGGGGGTACGGAGATAATGTAGGATCTAGTATAATAGATTTGTCTGGAGATGAACCAGTTGTGATTAGAGAAGGGAAAGGTGATTTAAATATTTTATAAAGAGTTTATGATGACATTTTTAAGGGTAATTTTAGTTTTGTTTTTAGTGCAAAATACTGTTGCACAATCTATTTCTGGTAAAGTTGTAGATGAAAAATCAAAACCTATTGAAGCTGTAAATGTCTATTTTGATGGAACAACAATAGGTACTCTTACAGATAAAAACGGAAATTTCACCCTTAATTTTGGTGCTAAATTAAATAGTATTTTAGTTGTAAACTGTTTAGGATATAATCCAGAGTATATCACTAATTTTAAACCAAATGAATTCTTAAACATAAAACTTAATATGTCTGTTAATGTACTCCGTGAAGTGGTGGTACAGCGTGATGGTTTTCCAAGAGCACAAAAGATGGAGGTTTTTAAAAAGCAATTTTTAGGAACTACAAAACATGGAAAAAGTACCGTTATTGAAAACGAAGAAGATATTTATTTTGCATATGATGCCAAGACAAAAGTTCTAGAAGCTTTTGCTGATAATCCTTTGCGAATTATTAATAATTCTCTAGGATATAAGATAAACTACCAACTTGTCAAATTTGATTGCAAATTATATCCATGGACAACTATGCCTAAAGCGGTCAGAAATTGTTACTATGCCGGTCTTACTCGATTTGAAAGTATATCCAATCTTGCTAAAATTAAGAAAAAAAGAAATGCTGTTTACGATGGTTCTCGTTTGCATTTTTTTAGAAGTGTAGCAGCTAATAACTGGAAAAATGATGGTTTTAGATTGTTTAGAAAGAGTTGGGAAGTAAATCCCGCGGCTTTTTTTGCTGTTAAAGATACTCTTGATTTTAAGAAGATTACGGTTACTACCAATAAATATCAACCTGCTATTGTGAAAATTTTAGCTGAATTTGATTTATTACGAAAAGGGGATCAATCTAAAATAATTTTTGAAACGGATACTTTTTTTGTAGACAAACTAGGAAACAATTCCCACTCAGACAAAATTTATTTTTCTGGTTCTATGAGTGAACAAAAAGTAGGAGATATGCTTCCTATGGATTATGGAATTAATTGAATCTAAATAAAATAGTTTCAATCAAAAGGGAATTGTAAGACTAAGTTTTAGAGCTTTTTTTTCTATAAAATGCATAGTGGTCTTGAACTATTACATATTTCCTAATAGATATAAATCGAATAGGTTATATCAAAACAAAAGTGAAAAATGGTTTTCTTTTTTTTAAATTAGATTAGTTCAGCTTAATATTGAATCTATTTAGTATTACGCTTCCACAGTTTAACCAACTCATACCATAATACAGAAACTGCACCAACTCCAGTGGCTATCAATACTTGTTTCACGGTAAGATGTTCAAATTGAAAAAAATTGGTGAGTGGTTTTAGATAAAGCAACAATCCCGTAATAGCTATGGTAATTCCTGTAATTATGAAAACCAAATTGTTTTTATATTTTAAAGTAGTCAAAATAGAATAGTAAAAAGAACGGTTTATTAGAGTTAAAAATACATTTGAAGTCACTAATACCACGAAAACCATTGTTCGTGTGATGTTTTCATTAAACCCATTGTATACTGAAAATTGATAAACAGATAAAGTTCCTATTGTAATAATTAAACCCTGAAGTATACTTGTAGAAAGTTCTTTCCAGCTAAAAAAAGTAGTGGTAAATGGTCTTGGTTTTTGCGTCATTGTATTCTTTTCCATAGGTTCATTTTCATAGACTATGGAGCAAGTTGGTCCCATAACTAATTCTAAAAATATAATGTGAATGGGTGAAAAAATATTGGGATAAATCCATCCTAATGCCAAAGGGATAAATACGGTAAGTATAATGGGAATATGTATGGATATGATAAATTGTATTGCTTTTTTTAAATTTGAAAAGATTTTTCTACCCATTGCGATAGCATCTACCATTTTTGATAAATCATCATTGATTAAAATAAGTGATGCGGCTTGTTTAGCAATTTCGGTGCCTTTTTTTCCCATTGCAATACCTATATGAGCAGCTTTTAGTGCAGGGCCATCGTTGACACCATCTCCAGTCATGGCCACAATTTCTGAATTCGATTTTAGTGCATTTATGATTTTTAGTTTTGCCTCCGGAAACATTCTAGTAAATAAATTGATTTCTGAAACTTGTTTTTTGAATTCTTTATCGGATAATTGCATTAATTCGTCACCAGAAATACTTTTCTCATAGCCTATAAATCCTATTTGTTTGGCTATTGATGAAGTGGTTTCGGCATTGTCTCCAGTGATGATTTTTACTTTAATTCCTGCTTTATAAAAATGTTGCAACACCAGATGGATGTTTTTCTTTGGCGGATCATAAAAAGCTACAAGTCCATAGAATTCAAATTGAAATTCTTGTTGGGTTTTGGGATAATTTTTTTCTTCAAAAATTGCTTTTCCAACTCCTAAAATTCGATATCCTTCAGCTGATAATTCCTTTATTGCGTTTAAGATTGCAGCTTTTTCTTCATTCGAAAGTTTTGAAATGGCCATTATAGCTTCTGAAGCACCTTTGGCAGCAATAATCATTTCTCCGGTTTTATTTTCGAAAATATGTGTCATCATAGGAGGTTTTCCAGATAATGGATATTCATGAATCATTTTAAAATCGGGCCTTTGGTCATTTTCAATAACTTTAGAATAGATTTCGTGCAAGGCTGTTTCCATGGGATCAAAAGGAACGGGTTCACTTGCCCACATGGAGGTGGTAATTAATTCTTTTTCTTCATTGGATAATTTATTTCCAATAGCTGTAATTTTTTGAGATTTGAGTGTAAATATTTTAGCGAGACTCATTTTATTTTCGGTAATCGTTCCTGTTTTGTCAATGCAAATTACTGTAGCGCTTCCTAAAGTTTCTACAGTCTTCATTTGTTTAACGATAATTCCATTTTCCATCATTCGCCAAGCACCAAGAGCCATAAAAGTGGTAAATGCAATAGGAATTTCTTCGGGTAAAACACTCATAGCAAGTGTTAATGCTTTGAGCAAGCTGTCTAATATATTATGAGAATTTAAAAAATTTATTATCCAAACAATCACAAAAATTACGGCTCCTGCAATAGCCATTTTTTTTACAAAATTGCCAATTTGAACTTCTAAGGGCGTTTTCTCTTCTTGAATTTCTTCTAGGCTTTTACCTATTTTCCCTAATTTAGTTTCGGCGCCAATAGCAGTAATGGTTGCAATTGCTAGTCCGCTTGCTACGGTTGTACCGTGATAAACAGCGTTATCTTTGGTCGATTTGTCTTTGGTAACCGACATAGATTCTCCAGTGAGGATAGATTCATTTACAGAAAAATCATTTGAGGATTCAATGATTCCATCAGCTGCAATTGCATTTCCTTCTTCAATTAATAAACTGTCACCTATTACTAATTCTTCGGTCTTTATTTCGATAACTTCACTATTTCTAATGACTTTGCATTTGGGTTTTGTAAAATCTTTTAATTTTTCTAAAGCGTTATGACTTCTTGCTTTTTGATAAGATGAAATTGTAGCTATCAAAATAATTGCTGAAGCTAAAAAAATACCATCCGAAGTTTTTCCGCTAATGAAATAAATGGTTGATGCTACCAACAATAAAATGGTCATAGGATCTTTTACAATCTGAATTAAGCCATTTAAAAATATATTGGTTTTTTTATAGACCGTTTTATTCTGACCGTATTTTTCTCTTGCTTCAACTACTTGCGCATCTGTTAAGCCATTAATATTAAAGGTATTAGAATTCATAGGAATGTTTGATAATATTGAGGATTTTAGTTTAATATCTAGGTTTAAAGTTTCAAATTCCGCAATCGCAGTGCATTTCCTATTACCGAAACTGAGCTAAAACTCATTGCTAGGGCAGCTATCATTGGCGAAAGCAAAATTCCAAAAAATGGATATAAAACTCCTGCTGCGATTGGTACACCTAGCACGTTATAGAAAAAGGCAAAAAATAGGTTTTGCTTACTATTTCTCATAACGGCATGGCTTAAATTTTTGGCTTTTACGATGCCTTGTAAATCGCCTTTTACTAAAGTTATCTTGGCACTTTCTATGGCTACATCGGTTCCTGTCCCCATTGCGATTCCAATGTCAGCTTGCGCCAATGCAGGTGCATCATTGATACCATCTCCTGCCATAGCTACAATATTGCCTTCTGCTTGTAATCGTTTTATTTCTTTGAGTTTATCTTCGGGTAAGCAACCTGCTTTGTAAGAAGTTAAATTCATTTCATCCGCAACAGCTTTGGCAGTATTCACATTGTCTCCAGTAAGCATAATTACTGCTATACCTTGACGAATTAATTCTTTTATGGCTGCTGCGCTAGATGTTTTTATAGCATCGGTAATGGATACAAAACCAACAGCAACGCCATCTACAGCAATATAAGAAACTGTTTTTCCAAGTTTTTGTTCGGTACTAATTTTGTTTTCTAAATCATCTGAAACTGCAGCTTTTACTTGTTCCATTAGTTTTTTATTGCCTAATGCGATCTTTTTATTGGTTACTGTTCCTATAACTCCTTTTCCTGCAATGGCTTCAAAATCTTTAACTTCAATTAAAGAAATAGATTTTGTTTTAGCATAATTTACAACGGCTTGCGCCAAAGGATGTTCACTGTATTGATTTAATGAAGCGATGTTTTGTAAAAGATCATTTTCGTCATTATTTGACGAATAAACCTTTTCTACCGATGGTTTTCCTTCCGTTATTGTTCCAGTTTTATCGGTTATTAGCACATTAACCTTATTCATATTCTCTAAGGCCTCAGCATTCTTTATTAAAACTCCTGATTGTGCCCCTTTCCCCACGCCAACCATAATTGACATAGGTGTTGCCAAGCCTAAAGCGCAAGGACAGGCGATAATTAATACCGCTATGGCATTTATAAAACCATAAACTAATGATGGTTCAGGACCAAATTTTGCCCAAATGAAAAAGGTTATAGCCGAAATAATAACTACAGTATGTACAAAATATTTAGCAATCTTATCGGCTAATTTTTGAATTGGCGCTCTTGATCTAGAAGCATCATTTACCATTTGAACGATTTGTGAAAGCAAGGTTTCTGAACCTACTTTTTCAGCCATCATGACAAATGATTTGTTGCCGTTTATCGTTCCAGAAATTACATTATCGCCTTTCTTTTTGTCAACAGGAATGGGCTCGCCCGTAATCATGGATTCATTAATACTGCTTTCGCCATCAGTGATTTTTCCATCCACAGGAATTTTTTCTCCAGGTTTTACCCGCAATAAATCGCCTTTTTTGATATCGTGAATTGAGATTACTTTATCGCTTCCATCGATAACCAAAGTAGCTTCTGTTGGTGCGAGTTTTAATAATTCTTTGATGGCACCGCTTGTTTGACTGTGCGCTCTGGCTTCGAGTAATTGCCCCAATAAAACCAACGTTAATATGACCGTTGTCGCTTCAAAATAAAGTGAAACGGATCCGTTGTGTGTTTTAAATTCAGCCGGAAAAATATTTGGAAAAAACAATCCAACCAAACTAAACAGAAAAGCAACACCAGACCCAATTCCGACTAAGGTGAACATATTCAAGTTCCAAGTAATTATCGATTTCCAAGCACGCTCAAAAAACATCCAACAGGCATAAAAAACAACAGGAAGCGATAAAAGTAGTTGTACCCAATTCCATTTTGAGGCCTCCATTAATTCTAATAATGGATTGTTATGTAGCATTTCTAACATTGAAATCACGAAAATAGGAACAGTAAATACGACTGCTATTTTCATTTTTTTAACCAAATCTTTATAGGTCTTTTGGTCTTCGGTATCACTTGGATTCATTGGTACTAAATCCATTCCGCAAATAGGGCAAGCGCCTGGCGTTTCGCTAATAACTTCGGGATGCATTGGACAAGTATATGAGGCTTTACTAACAGTCAAGTCTGGTCCTTTGACTAAATCCATTCCACATACAGGACAATCGCCTGCTTTATCATATACTTTTTCGCCCTCACAATGCATCGGACAATAATATTTGCCATTAATAGTAACTGGCACTTTAATTTCTTTTTTATCGCTATGGGTATGAGTAGAGCAACAAGATTTTGAAGTAGTTTCATTGGTTATTACCAGTTGAGGTATTTCACCGTTAATCATTTCTATATTATATTTTCCATCAGCAGCTAAAGCTTCTTGAAACTGTGTTGTAGGAATGTGCTTTACCATAGTAATAGTAGCTATTGGTGGATGTAATGAAACTTTTGCTTCAACGCCATCCATAGCATTCAATATTTTTTCGACTTTGGTGCGACAACCATCACAAGTCATTCCGGTAATGTTGTAAGTGTGTATCATTTTTTATTTCAATAAATACGATAAATTAAACTTGTAATGACTTACTAAGTTCAATTCAGTTTTGTAATGTTGAATTATTTACTTTCCTCTGTTTTTTCAGGAACAGGCTCTGTTAATTTCATACCACATTTTGAGCATTTGTCATTCATTTTTCCTTGTACTTCGGGATGCATTGAGCAGGCATACCTATTTTCTTGATTCCCCATCATTTTAGTTTTATTGTTCATTATTGTACTGTCATTGTCCATCATGGTACTATCATTGTTCATCATGAGGGAATGATCTGTTCTAGTTTCAGTATTTTTTTTATTACAAGATACCAATACGGTTGCCATTACTATGGCTGAAAAGAGTATTTTTTTCATTTTTTTTAGATTTTAATTCATAAATAGTTAGACCATGTTAAGCGATACAAATACCTTTTGTTTAGAATTTAATGAAGGTCGTGCATAATTGATTTATTTTATTGCAATAAATAATACTAATTTACTGATTTTGGGATTGATAAACTAGTATTTATAGTTGTAGCATATTTTATATTTTAAGTAGGAAGGAATAACTGTTTAAACTAGCTGTAAATCTTGGTGAGTTTTAGTTATACTTTTTTTTAATCGGCTTTGGTGGTTTTGGGTCTTGGTGTTTATAATAGGAATATCAACTAGTATTATTGACAATTCATTTAGTATTTCTTCAAAAGTTTGCTCTAGTAATTCAATAGTTTTTTCCATTTTTTGAGCATTTTTTAAATCTAAAAATTAGTCGTCAAATTCAATATATAAATCATTTTGTACTTGCGTAACACCTGGAGCATTCCATGCAATTCTACTAGCTTCATTTTTCTGATAACAAGAATCTACGTGTCCAATTAAAGTAACAACATTATCAACTACATAAACACGGATATCTTTGTTTTTTATCGCGCAGTTGCGCTCAATGGCAATTTCAATATCTTTTTTTTTAATGGTGTCTTTTGATGAGGAAATTATTTTGATATTATTTGTAATTCCTGTAATTCCGATGAGGTTATTAAGTGCATTTTTAGTTGCTTCTTTTTGATAATTCCATTCGAGTTGGCCACTCAAAAATACCCATCCATTTTCAACAAGGACTTTAATTTTTTCGGTTGGAATATCCCAATGCCACATAAAAATATTCTCAATTACATTCTTAATTTCAGTATCGGGTCTACTTTCATCGGTACCGCAAACCACTTTGATATCTTCGAGTACTGTTGCTACTCCAGCTACGTTTTTAGCAGCTTGTTCAGCTTCGTTTTTTTTAGCATAAGTATTTACTGATCCGGTTAGAGTAACCACGCCTCTATTAGTCATTACCCCAATTTCTGCGGCTTGCAATAGGGGTTCCCAATTGATTGCATCCACAACATTTTTTTGCAGTTCTTCGTTGCTTTTCATTTTGAAATTATTTAGTTTATAATGTATGTAAAGCTTTAGTTTTCATATAGATCTTAAAATGACCCAGAGCATCAAAAAAAATGATTTTTGTTACTTTAATTGGAGTTGGTCAGTAGTTATGGAATGGCGAAAACTACTTCATTTTCTGTCTTTACCTTATCTTCAAATGAATTGAAATTACTGATTGTTACCCTAGCAATTTCGTCTAAAGCTTCTTTAGTAAAGAAAGATTGGTGTGGCGTAATTAAAACATTATTAAAAGACATTAGTCTTTCGATTTGGTCGTCTTTTATAATTTTATCTGATAAGTCTTTAAAGAAAAGGTTTTCTTCGCCTTCATACACATCGATTCCTAAATATCCAATTTGAGCATTTTTTAGCGCTTTGATTGCATCCTTGGTATTGATAATGGCTCCTCGACTTGTATTAATGATCATAGTTCCTTTTTTTATTTTTGAAAAAGTCACATTATTAAAAAGATGTCTAGTTTTTGGAGTTAAGGGACAATGAATTGAGATAATATCAGATTGTTCTAATAATTTTTCAAAAGAAACATATTTGACTCCTTTTTCAATCAGTGATTTAGATGGTAAAATATCATTTGCGATAACTTTGCAACCAAATCCAAGCATTATTTGACAAAAAGCAGTTCCAATTTTTCCGGTTCCAACAACACCAACCGTTTTTTCAAACAGATTAAAACCCATTAAATTTTGAAGCGAAAAATTATTTTCCCGAACTCTATTGTAAGCTTTATGTGTTTTTCTGTCGAGTGTTAAGATTAATGCGGTTGCGTGTTCTGCAATGGCTTGAGGCGAATAAGCGGGTACGCGCATCACTTTTATGTTATGCTTTGCAGCAGCCTCTAAATCTACATTATCATAGCCAGCCGTTCGCAAGTCAATCAGTTTTATGTTTGCTTTTGCAAGTTGGTCAATTACATTAGCATCTAGTTTATCAGTCAATTGAATGCTTACTGCATCAAAACCTTTTACAACGGAAACTGTTTCTGCATTTAGCGGAGTTTCAAAATAGGTGAGTTGGTGTTTACCTTCAACATTAAATTTATCAAGATATTCACGTTCGTAATATTTTGTACTGAAGATGGCTATTTTCATTTTTTGAGGACTATTTTTAATTTTATTTAGTTGATTATTTGTTGTTTATAATTCAATTTTTAATTTACAAGCTGTAAGTTTCTATTGTCAGTGAAAACTGTTTTAGTCTTATTGTATTCTATTTCTGCTCTGCATTTTTGTATTGTTAGTCTTGCCATTAGATAACTCACCGTAGATTCTGCTCCTTGATTGAGGTTGATGTAGTCTTCTTCTAAACCATCATAACAACCACCTGTGCACGGATTGTAAATTATTTTTTGGAGATGATTGTTACCCAGAAACCAACTAAAAGCTGTTTCCATTTTTTGTAGATAGGCAGTATTTTTAAAAGTATCGTAAAATTTAGCTAGAGCCAAGATGGTATAGGCAACATCAATAGGTTGTTCTCCGCCAATTACTTCTTTTGTAACGGCTTTGTTATAGTGTAACCATCCTTTATTCGAAATGACTTTGATAGAATTTTCAGTTATTGTTTTTGATAATAAAAAATCAAAGGAAGTCTTGGCTATTTCTTTGTAAATCATGTCGCCGGTAGCAAGGTAAGCACAAAGTATGGCTTCGGGAAGAATGCTGTTTCCATAGGTCATATAGCTCTCAAACCAATGCCAATTTGCTTTAGATTCATGTCTGTACATTTGAACTAATCGGTTCGCTAATAGTTTTATGAGCGCCTTATTTTCAAAATTCATTTCTTTTTTATTGCTGTAATAAATTCCTTTTATAGTAAATGCCATTGCCCTTGTTGAATGCATGCTGGTAGCTGATTCTAAGGCAGCTTGCATTGTTTTTTTGGCTTGGGTGATTAATGATTCTGGTAATAAATCATGCATAGAAGCTAGAAATCCTAGCGCCCAAATTGCTCTTCCGTTAGAGTCTTCTAGATTTTCACTATTCTGATCTGTAAACTTTTTATTTTCGTTTACATAATTCAAAAAGGAACCGTCTTTTTGTTGACAAAACTGGATAAACTGATAATATTGAGTGATATAGGCCAAATCTTTCTCATCATTTGTCAATTCAAAATGCTGACACATGGCTACTAATGCTCTTGCATTATCATCTAGAGTGTAGCCGCTATTTAAATCGGGCTTGTTGATAATGGAGAACTGTATCATTGCAAAAGGCGTGGTCAAACTTTTAAAGTGTTCTAAATTGATTGCGGGAGTTTTGTACTTTAATTTAGATTTTCGATCCATTACACTATTTAACAACAAGGCATGTGCAATTGCAGCGTTTTCCCAAGCTGTTGGCGCCATTTTATGAATGCCTTTATTGGAGATTTCCTTACATAACTGTGGATTGTTTAATAAATTTAAAACTTGTTTTTGCAATTGCTCTGAATTTTCGAAGTCAATAATTATTCCGCCTCCATTTTTTAATAATTCAGAAGCATGGGGAATAGGGGTAGAAATTACGGGACAACCACAACTTATAGCATAAGAAAATGTTCCGCTCACCGCTTGATTTGGATCTTTTGAGGTAAAAAGATAAATATCCGTAAGTTGCAAATAATCCAGTAATTGCTCAAGCGGTAAATAAGCATTGATGAATTTTACATGCTCTTTTAGCCCTAATATTTCGATTTTTTGCTCTAAACTATCGCGGTATATTTCACCTTCTTCCTTAACAACTGATGGATGCGTTTTCCCAATTATAAGAAAAAGAATATCTGGATTTTCAACAACAATTAAGGGCATGGCATCTAATGTAGTTTCTATTGATTTTCCAGAACTCAATAATCCAAAAGTTGAAATCACTCTTCTTTTTGATAGGTTGTATTTTTCTTTTAAAGCTTCCTTATCCGTATGTTTTACTAAATGAGTTCCGTGTGGAATGACGGTAATCTTGTTTTTTAAAATACCGTAATCGTTTTCCAATAATTTTGCCGAAGCATTTGTCATAACTATAAATGAATCTACAAGCGCATTCATTTCGGCTATGTTTTCTTTTAATATTTCACTTGTATTGGGTAGTACGGTATGAAAAACAATAATTATGGGTTTATTTATTGCTTTTAAAAAAAGGATAAAATCTGCTTCATTCGTTTTGAACAAACCAAATTCATGTTGTATTAATGCAAGAGCTATATACTTATTACTATTGATATTTTGTGCAAGAGCATCATAAGAATATCTATTGTCCGTTTCTAAAACATAAGTTACCTCATCATCATAAGCATACTTATTATTTTGCAATTCCAAGGCTGCAATTTTAATGTTGAAGGTATTCTGGAATTTGTTGTTTAACGCTAAAATTAAATCCTGTGAATACGTAGCTATACCACATTCACGGGGTGGATAAGTAGTAATGAATAAAATTTCGGGCAGGCTTTCTTTTTCTTGAATTTGAGTTTTATTCAAATTATAAGATGTACCATTTTGAGCTGGAAATGTTTTGTTTCGATTTGATCTTAGTTTATTTATCATCTTGTTTATTGTAAAGTAATAATTCTTTGATTAATGCCGAAACGGAAACAGAAGTAGTAGCAATTCTCTCGTCTGCAGCACCATAATAAATGTATAAAGTGTCATCGAATACTACAGCTCCCGTTGGGAAACAAACGTTATTTACTTCGCCTTTTAGTTCCCAATCTAATTCGGGTTTAAATAGGGGATAAGGTAAGCGAGCGATTTCTTTTCTTGGATCCTCCAAATCTAGTAAAGCGGCACATGCCGAATATATATATCCGTAAAGACCATCTTTGACACCGTGGTAAATGATTAGCCATCCTTGATCTGTTTCTATGGGAGGACAGCCACCACCTACATAACTAATTTCATGATCATGTTTTGAACTAAGCAGCACATGATCATTAAAATTACTTAGATAATCTTGATAGAAGGCTTCGGTCAAATCTTTTAAATTTTCAACGCCTACAACTATTTGAATATCAGGTTTTATTCGATGCATGAAGTGAAATTTCCCTTTAATTTTTCTTGGAAAAAAAATAACATTTTTATCCCAAATCAGTGATTTTTCCAAATCAGATTCTAAAACACCAATGTGTTCGTTGTAACGAAAATATTTTTTATTAATAGGACTACTTTGCTCTGCCAGTTGATCAAATGCAGCATAGCTAATTTGTGGAACTATAATTCCTTTTTTTTCAAAATGAATTAAATCTTTAGAAATAGCAAGACATCCTAACGCGTTTATACCATCATAGGCAGTATAAGTTAAGTAGTATGTGTCTTCTATTTTTACAATCCTAGGATCTTCCATGCCTTGACATTCGTAGTCAAATTCAGGCGATAGCAGTGACTCCGTGTCTCTATTTTTTACTACTAAAGGCCCTTCAAGTTTACAATACCCAATGCTGGAATGATTGCCTCGGCTTACTGCACGATAAAACATATGTACAAAATTGCCATCTCTTATGGCAGCTGGATTTAGTACACCCTCATCTTCAAATGGAATTAACGTTTTGGCTAATAATACCCCTTCTTTTTTGACTTGTATCATTTGTTTTATAATTGAAGTGAAGATTGACTGTTGTCAATCTTCACTAAATTAATTTAATAGTTTGTTTTCAATTCAACCCTACGATTCTTAGCACGTCCCAGAGCTGTAGTATTGGTTGCTATAGGATTACTTTCGCCTTTTCCTATTCCTGTTATTCTGGCCGAAGCAATTCCTTTCCCAATCAAATAATTCCGAACAGACTCGGTTCGTTTTTGTGATAATTCAATATTAAATTGATCTGATCCGTTACTATCTGTATAACCTTCAATGACTAAACTAGCAGCATCGTATTTGAATAGTATTTTTGTAAGTTCATCCAGTTGCGATAAGGAGGCTACTTTTAGTTTATCGCTATTGTTTTCAAAGAATATTTTGCTTCCTAAATAAGTAATACGCACTGCATCTTGTTTTGTAATTTCGGGGCATCCTTTGTTTGCCATCGTACCTTTAACTTCGGGACATCTGTCGTCTAAATTAGCAATTCCGTCTCCATCGCTATCCGGACATCCTTTTAAAGCTAGTAATCCTGCAACATCAGGACAACGATCCATATCGTCCATGACACCATCGTTATCGCTATCCATGATACAACCCACTTTATCTACACGACTTCCTGCTTTTGTATTGGGACATTTATCATCTAAATCAGGCACACCATCGTTATCACTATCTGGACAGCCTTTTAAAGCGTTAGGACCCGCTAGTTCTGGACATCTATCCTCTGAATCAGCAACACCATCGTTATCCTTGTCTGGACAACCATTCAATGAAGCAGTTCCTGAAACGTCGGGACAACTGTCTAAATAATCAGCAATACCATCTTTATCCCGATCTAAAGGACAGCCTTTTTTATCCACACTAATTCCTGTTGGAGTATCAGAACAGTTGTCATTTTTGTCTGAAACTCCATCCTGATCGGCATCTTTTACACTTCCAAGATTAAAGGTTAGCCCAATCATGTGCGAGAGGTAGCTGTCTTTTTCGCCTGCTGTCACTCCATCTCTTCGATCTTTATTAGAGAAAGAAAAAGTTTCTTGAAGATTTAGCATAATTTCTGGGGATAATCTAAAATTGATACCTCCTCCTGCAGTAGGCAAGGCATAGTCAATTCTATCTTGATCAAAATTAACCTGATTGTCAAAAAGGATAATACCAACACCAGCTAACACGTAAGGTCTAATAATATATTCAGGAGCCGTCAGGTTGAAACGCAGGTTGAATGAAGCTGCATTAAAATCGCTTTTAAAACTCCCCGTGTCACCATTGTATCCAATAGTACCTTTGGTTAATAATAAATTGGCATCAAAAAGTTTTCCTAAATATCTAGAAACAGATACACCTCCAAAGCCATACATAGCTTTATCTGTTTTGTAAAAACTGCGTCCAAGATCTCCATGATATTGTGTTGCACCTCCATGAATACCAATGTTCCATTTTTTATCGGCAGTTTGTGCATTTAATGCTGCTGCATACGCTAAGCATATACATACTAGTTGTATTTTTTTCATTTTAATTGTCATTTAGATTAGTAATTTTTTCGCCTTCAAGTGTTTCTAGCAGTAATTTTGCCACCGCTACTGATGAGGCTGCATTTTGTCCTGTGACCAGCAAACCATCTTGCTTTACATAAGATTCAGAATCTTTTCCCTTACTATAAAGTCCACCTAATTTAGTAAGTTCATCTTCCAGTAAAAAAGGTACTATTTTGCTTAGCTGGACTGCTTCTTCTTCGGTATTAGAAAATCCGGTTAGTTGTTTTCCCTTTACTAAATAATTGCCATTTTGAATTTTAACATGTACTAAAGCAGCTGGTGCATGACATACAAAGGCAATTGGTTTTTTGTTATTGCAAAAGTCTTCAATGAGATGTATAGAATCTGGATCATTTGCCAAATCCCATAACGGACCATGGCCACCAGGATAAAATACAGCATCATAATCCGCTTAGTTTATTTCGCTTAATTTTATAGAATGCGCTACAAGGTCAATAGCAGTATTGTCTTTGTAGAATCTTTGAGTATATTCGGTTTGTGCTTCTTTGTCTTCACTCTTCGGGTCAACTGGAGGCTGACCGCCCTTTGGAGAAGCAATTGTGATTATAGCACCTGCATCTTTAAAAATAAAATAAGGAGCTGCGAATTCCTCTATCCAAAACCCCGTTTTTAGGCCACTGGTTCCTAAAACATCATGTGATGTAAGTACAATAAGTATTTTCATGTCGCTACTATTTATTTAAAATATTATTCTTTTTTAGAATTCTACTTGAGATTATCTATTTACAGTATTTTACCCGTATCGTAATTCAAGAAACTTTTAAATTCAAATTTGAGTCTATTTGGTTGAATTGGAAATGACCATACGCACATCAAAAAGTGATGCCAAGCACTTTTAAACTTTAATTTTGAAAAGAAAACAGGATTTTTTTAAAGTTTTATTTTCGTTTTTTAAAATATTCCATACCAATTAAAATTTGGTGATGTTTAGTTTTTTAGTTAGATTTTAAATGATTTAATCTATTATTCTTCAATCAATAATTCATTTTCAACACTAATAACGCCTCTTGTTTTCCAAGCAATAAATCCTGCAATTTCTTTTTGATACCATGATTCCACAGTCCCTTTTAAAATTATCTTTGAATCTAATACCTCAATTTCTATATCTTTTGAATCCAATGCAAGATGGTTTTCTAGTGCAAGCCTAAGAGTCGTTTTGTCTATTTTAGTACCCGATTGAGATTTTATTTTAATTTTATTGCTAACTCCTTTTACACCAATTAGACTTACAATAGCTTGTCTGGCAGCTTCTTTCTGATAGTTCCATTCTAATTCTCCAGATAGCGTTACCCATCCTTCAAGTACCTTAACTTTAATGGTATCATTTAGTGTATTCCAGTTCCATCTGAAAACAGTAAGAATTTCATTTGTGATTGCTATATCTTTTTTCTGTTCCAAGCGATTTATAGTTACATCAATTTTATTGATTACTGATTGTACTCCGGATATTGCACTTGATATTCTTTCGGCTTGCGTTTTCTTTTTATAGGTATCTACATTACCTTTTAGAGTTATTACTCCATTATTTGAAATGACAATTATAATGCAATCAACACTAAAAAGGTCCCATTTTAATGCTTGAATTACATTTTGCCGTAAAATATCATCTGTTATCATTTTCCGTTTTTAATATCAATACTATATTGTTTTAAAGCACTTTACAAAGTTGGTTTATATAGTATTGTATTGAAATGAGCATCGGCTGAACTATAAGTGATTTACATCACTTATGATTCTTTAAAGCTTAAAAGAGTAAATTTCAAAAGATATAGATATAATACTATAAGGAGTTAACTACTTAGGTAGACTTATCTTTACATAAGTCAATACACTTTGACAAAATAAGTTATGGAGAAATCTGCTTTACTAGATGCCCTTGTGCATAACGCCATTGACGGTATCATAACTATTGATGAATTGGGCATTGTAGAAAGCATAAATCCATCTGCATGTAAACTTTTTGATTATGCTGAACCAGAAGTATTAGGTGAAAATATTTCAATGCTAATGCCTTTTAACGATAAAGTGGCTCATGATTCCTATTTAAAATACTACAAAATGTCTGGTCAATCACATATTATGGGAATAGGAAGAGAACTCATTGGTAAAACTAAGAATGGTTATCAATTTCCATTTAAAATAGGTGTAAGTGAAGTGAAACATGCAGGAAGAAAAATTTACGCCGGATTTATTCATGATCTTACCCAGCAAAAAAAGGATGAAGAACGCCTTAAAAATTATGCTTCCCATCTAGAAGAACTTGTAGAAGAGCGAACAAAAACCTTAAACGATACGATTAAAGCACTTGAAAAAGCAAAAGCAAAAGTAAGTGCCAGTTTAGAGAAGGAAAAACTAATCAGTAAATTAAAAAATAGGTTTTTATCTATGGCTTCGCATGAATTTCGAACTCCATTGAGCACGGCACATTTATCAGCTTCTCTTATCGAAAAATATGCTGAGCCGTTAAATAATGCTAATATCATTAAACATGCGGGTAAAATAATTAATGCTGTAACAAATTTAACTACTGTATTGAATGATTTTTTATACATAGAACAATTAGAAGTAGGCAATGTAAAAGCTAAACCCACATGTTTTGATCTGGTACAATTAGCGGAAGAAATTACAGAAGAGATGCAAGTACTAGCCAAAGAAAAACAGCAAATACATTTTACGCATTATGGATATCAGAAACTCATAACCCTAGACCAGAATTTAATTAAAAATAGTATTATCAATCTAATTACCAATGCTATAAAATATTCAGAGGATGGTTGTACTATTGAATTTACAACAGAAATTAATGACAGCAATTGTATCATTTGCGTGAAGGATGAAGGAATTGGAATTCCTGAAGAAGATCAATTGCATTTATTTGAACCTTTTTTCAGAGCACATAATACGGGTAATATCCCAGGAACTGGACTTGGTTTAAATATTGTAGCACGTTATATCGCCTTAATGAATGGTTCTATATCCTATGTAAGTACTATAAATGAAGGAACATCATTCACACTAACATTTTTATCGATATGAGCAAAGTATTAGTAATTGAAGACAATAATGAAATAAGAGAAAATATAGTAGAAATTCTTGAATTGGCAGACTATGAAGTTTTTGTTGCTAAAAATGGCAAGGAAGGAGTTGATAAAGCTTTACTCTATTTACCTGATGTAATTTTGTGTGATATCATGATGCCTGTGCTAGATGGTTATGATGTACTGTATCTTTTAAATAAAAATCTAGAAACCACTGCTATCCCCTTTATTTTTATTACTTCAAAATCCGAGCGACTTGATTTGCGTAAGGGAATGGAAATGGGTGCCGATGATTATCTTACAAAGCCATTTGGGAGATTAGAACTTTTAAATGCTATTGAAAGCAGATTAAAAAAAAAAGAAAGCCAGCACCATTTTTATAGTAAATCATTAGAAAATTTAGATAAGCTGGTTTCTGAAAACAGTGGATTAAAAAAATTAAAAAAAATTATAGACGAACGAAAAACTAGATTTTTTAAAAAGAATCAGGTAATACATTATGAGGGCGATAATGCAACAGGAATTTACCTTGTAGTCTCGGGGAAAATTAAGACTATTAAAATGACCGAAGATGGACATGAACTGATGACAGGAATATACCAAGAGGAGGATTTTTTAGGGATAAATATCATTCTTTGCAATAAACCGTATGATGATACGGCAACTGCCATGGAAGATAGTTATTTGTGTTTTTTTCCTAAAATACAATTTGATAAAATGTTGCAGCAGTACCCTGACATTGCTGGAAAATTTCTTGAAATATTATCCAATGAAATTCGAAACAAAGATGCGAGTCTACTGCAGCTAGCTTACCAATCAGTAAGAAAACGAATTGCCGAAGCACTTTTGCAGTTGTTTAAGCATGATAGTACTATTAGAATTAGTAGGGATGAACTCGCAGCACTTACTGGAACTGCCTCTGAAACCGTTAGCCGTACCTTAACCGAATTTAAAAATGAAGGACTGATTGAAAGAAAAGGAAGTACAGTAACAATTCTTGATTATGATAAAATCAGTAAAATGAAGAACTAGTTTCTTATTAAAAGATGTAGATTTTAATTAATAAATTGAAATTGAAATTTGTTTGTTTTCAATATTCAAAAGATGAGGTTTGAAGTTCATTAAAAGTGCCGTAAATACTGTTGCCGATTATCAAAAAGTAGTAGATAATATTAATGCAAATGCTACTGATGATATCGTAAAAATAGATTTTCCAGTAACTATGGTGTACTATAATTACTTCGAAAAACTGATTCTAGATGAAGCTGATTTTAAATCTTTAATCGATTATTGGAATCTATATCCTGATCTTTTGAGTAAGATTAATGGTTTAAATATCAATTACCCTATTACAGTAAATAGCTATAACATTTCTAATCAGTTCGCTAGTTCCATATCAATCATTAGCGATCAAGCCTTTTTTTATTTTATAAAAAAATTTGACTCCTAGTCAGTATATTTCCTTACAATATCCTATTTCAATATTGGATCACAATAATCAACCAAGGACAATTTCAAATGTCTTGTCCTGAAATAGCGATACACAAAAATTAGTTATCAAACTCAGCTTACTGGTTTTGGTTAGGCTTCCATTCAAACATTATAATTCAATTAACACCTCAAAAGATAGCCTCATCATCTTAATGCCTAATTTTGTACTACAAATAAAATTTTTATGAAAAACGCTATTCCTATATCTTTATTAGAATTGGCTTTAATTACTGAAAACAGCAATGCCAGTAAAACCATTCAAAAAACCAAAGAGTTAGCGCAACTGGCAGATCATATGGGATACAATCGGTTTTGGTTGGCAGAGCATCATAATATGGCTCATGTGGCCAGTACGGCAACGGTGGTTTTGATTGGTTATATTGCCAGTGAAACTAAAAATATTCGGGTAGGATCAGGTGGGATCATGTTGCCCAATCATTCGCCATTGATCATTGCGGAACAGTTTGGCACCTTGGCTACTTTGTATCCTAACCGAATTGATTTAGGTCTTGGAAGAGCACCAGGAACTGATGCCTTGACAGCACAAGCCATTCGAAAAGATTTTTTTGAAGAAGCCCAACAATTTCCCAAGAATGTATCCAAATTGCAAAAATATTTCTCGGAGGCCAATGCTACAGGAAAAGTAAGAGCTTTTCCGGCCGAAGGGATGAATGTGCCCATTTGGATTTTAGGTTCGAGTATGGATAGTGCAAAATTGGCAGCTGAATATGGCTTGCCGTATGCTTTTGCAGGACATTTTGCACCCAGACAAATGCTACAGGCATTTGAATTTTATAGAGAAAATTTTCAACCTTCTACCTTTTTGAGCGAACCCAAAACAATGGCTTGCGTGAATATCATAGCAGCCGACTCTGATGAAGAAGCTCAATTTTTATCGACTAGTTTGTATCAAATGTTTTTGAATTTAATACGAAACGATAGAAAAGGTTTGCAACCTCCCGTAGCATCTCTTAATGAAATGATGAATGAGGAAGAACGCTTTCACGTGAATCAAATGACTGCTTGCACCTTTACAGGAAGTAAAGAGAAACTGACTAAAGATTTAAAAGAATTTATTCAATATACTCGCATAAATGAATTGATGATTACCAGCCCCATTTTTGACCATCAAGATAAATTAAAGAGTTTACAGATTTCTAAATCGGTAATGGATGCGATTAATGAATGATAGGGTAGTTACCAATAAAAAAACGCTGTAAAATTTAAGTTTTACAGCGTTTCGCTTTTAATTCCGCGGAGAAAGAGGGATTCGAACCCCCGGACCTGTTACAGTCAACAGTTTTCAAGACTGCCGCATTCGACCGCTCTGCCATTTCTCCAGTATGTCGCTATCATTTTTTGATTTCGAGTGCAAATATAATAATTTTTTTCGAATCTGCAACATTCTATTATGATTTTACTAAAAAAAGAATGTTAAAAAATAAGTATGGTATACGGATCAATTTTTTAAAACAAAAAAATACCACAATTTTTTCATCTTTATATTTTGCTAAGAAAATTGGATTAATACCGAATCTCTAGAAGGGGAGTGGTGTAATGAAAACGAAAACATTTGTAACAGAAAATTTTTAAGGCTTTTATGAAATAAAAAAGCCCAAAACTTGCGTTTCGGGCTTTTCTTGCGGAGAAAGAGGGATTCGAACCCCCGGACCTGTTACAGTCAACAGTTTTCAAGACTGCCGCATTCGACCGCTCTGCCATTTCTCCAGTATGTCAATCTCATTATCTGATTTCGACTGCAAATGTAGCGTTCTTTTTGGGTTATGCAAGTGTATTTTTGAAAAAAAATAAAGATAATTTTGATTTATTTTATAAAATATTCATAATCTTATGGTTACAAATAAATTATTTTTTACTTTTTTTTCAAAACAAACTAATACCTTACGTATTCTTTTATTTCTAATCCATAACCAATCATTCCAACGCGTTTTGTGCCTTCGGTATTGGTTACTAATCTTATTTTTGAAATGTCAATGTCATGTAATATTTGAGCACCGATACCAAAATCTTTGCTATCTATAATAATTTTTGGTGCTTTTAGAGTTCCATTTTGCTGTAAAACTTTTAACTCAGTCAATCTATTTAAAAAGTTTAAAGATTGTATGTCTTGATTTATGAAAATTAACGCCCCTTTTCCTTCTTCATTAATCACCTTAAACATGTCATCTAATTGTTGGTCGGCATTATTAGTTAATGTCCCCAATAAATCATTATTCACAAGTGACGAGTTAATTCGGGTGAGTATGGAATCACCTAAGTTCCAAGTTCCTTTGGTTAAGGCAATATGAATTTGCTTGTTTGTTGTTTGTTGGTAAGCTCTTAATCTAAAAGTGCCAAAACGGGTTTCTATATTGAAATCTTCTTTTTTTACAATCAAACTATCATGTTGCATTCTATACGCTACTAGGGCTTCAATTGAGACTAATTTTAAATTGAATTTCTTGGCAACTTCTACTAATTGTGGAAGACGAGCCATAGTTCCATCTTCATTCATTATTTCTACAATGACACCGGCAGGTTTAAACCCAGCAAGTCTTGCAAAATCAATGGCAGCCTCTGTATGACCTGTTCTTCTTAATACACCACCTTGTTTTGCTATAAGCGGAAATATATGTCCAGGTCTAGCTAAGTCGTGTGGTTTTGTATTTTGATCTACCAATGAAAGAATTGTTTTAGCTCTATCAGATGCTGATATTCCCGTAGTAACTCCATTTCCTCTTAAATCTACCGAAACTGTAAATGCAGTTTCCATAGGATCTGTATTATTACTTACCATTACATGAAGTCCTAATTCTTTACAACGGTTTTCTGTCAATGGCGCACAAATTAATCCACGTCCGTGTGTAGCCATGAAGTTAATCATTTCGGGTGTTACCATTTCGGCTGCAGCCAAAAAATCACCTTCGTTTTCACGATCTTCATCATCAACCACTATGATTATTTTACCTTGTCTGATGTCTTCTATTGCTTCTTCAATAGTGTTAAGTTGAATTGTATTTGAGCTCATTGTGTGTTAGTTTTGTGTTGTTGGGAATAATTTTTTAAATAACTTTTGAAAAGGCAAAAGAATTACATCCATATTAATAAGTCCTATGTCGTTAGTTGCACGATAGGTTAGTAATATAGCAAAAGGTGTTAGTATAATAGAGGATAGCCAAGCTCCTAAAAAAGGAGTCATTCCATCTTCTTGTGCAAGTCTTTTTCCAAATGTATTGATGAAATGGTAGGTTATAAAAATAAGAACAGCAAAAACAATTGGCAATCCTAAACCACCTTTTCTAATTATTGCTCCAAGGGGTGCACCAATAAAAAACATTAAAAAACAGGCAAATACAATTACAAATTTGTCGTAAAATGCAATTAGGTGTTTGTTGATGTTTTTTTGTTTGTTCAAAATTTCACTTCTAATTGTTTCAATAGAGTAGGAGGTGTTGGTAATGTTGCTACTTGCTATTTTTAAAATATCTGATTTTTGCTGATTGGTATACAAACTCAAAATATCAGTAGGTAGCTCTTTTTTGACTTTTGTTTTTGGGAAAACTTTTGGAGCAGGATAATTTATTCTTGCAGTTGGATTTTCTGTAAAATTTTTAACTTCCGTTTTAATATTTTTGTTTAGAGAATCAAGGGTATATGACAGTTCATTTATCGTTAACATCGTATTGGTATTGGTTACCGATGCATCGTTGACGTCAGTTTTATTCAACTCTGATAAATCAATATTTATAATTTGTTTTTTAAATGAACTTTTAGCAAAAGGCATTTTGCTTCTATCTTCATAGTTTTTTGGAACAATATCTTCATAATAATACCCATCGTTTAAAACTAATTGGAGAATACTAGATTCTTCACTACTTATTAACGAACCATTTTTGGCTTTTATTACTGTTTTACTCCCATCACCAATTTTAGATTTTTTGTGAATGGTTATTCCTGTAAGCTCATTGCCTTCTTTTCCTGATTTTTTGTTGACTTTAATGTTGTAAAACCCTACATCATTAAATTGTCCTTCAGCAATAGCAAGTGCTGGTTTTACTTGAGCTATATTTTTACGGAAATTAATAAACTTATATTCAGCATATGGAATAACATTGTTGGCAAAAAAGAAAGCCATGATGCTCAACAATATGATAAAAATTGTTAGCATTCTCATGGCTCTTTGTAGTGATATTCCAGAGGATTTCATGGCTGCAAATTCATAATTTTCAGCAAGATTCCCAAACGTCATTATTGAAGCTAGTAAAATAGATAATGGTAATACGAGCGGAACTATACGAGGCATCGCAAAGGCTAAAAATTTAATAACCATTACTAGGTCTAAATCTTTACCCGCTAATTCTGATATAAATAACCAAACGGTTTGTAAAATAAAAATAAAAAATAAGATTACAAATACAGTTGTAAATGTAGTCAGGAACGTTTTTAATAAGTATTTGTCAAGAATTTTCACCTAGTGCATTAATCTAATTTGTTGATGTAGTAATTTGGATATTTACTTGCCGCAAAGGTAAATTGATTTTTTGACAAAGGTTGATTGGTTTTAAAAGAATTAACGGTTAATGTGGTTTTTGTTCCTTTTTTACCTATTTCAATAAGATTATAAATGTGTTTCGTTTGAATATCAATACCCAATAAAACCTCTTTTCTTTGATCTTTTGTACTTACAGGTACTAATTTTATATATTGAATTTTTCTACCCTTAACATTTTGAACAATATCCATCGTGTATTTATAACCTGAATTAAAAAAGGTTAACATTTTTGATGGTGTTATGGCATTGTCATCTTTTTCATTTACAGTTGAAATTGTAATTTCTTCATCCTCGGGTACTATGGTATATGTTTTTTTTCCATCAAAAACTTTAGTAACTCCCATGAAATTCAATACGTATTGATTTCCTTTCATGGTAACATTTCCCTTGCTATCTTGGTTAATATTTTCCTTAGAGTTGTTAAGGGAATATTTAAAATCGATAGTGATGTTATTGTAACTTTTAACTTTTGCTGTTACTTGATCAAGTAAATCTTTAGCTTTTTTATCCTGAGCAGAAACTGAAATCGTAAGTAAAAAAAGTATACTAAAAGTGATAATTTTTGAACTCAAAGTTTTCATCTCAATCTTTTTTGTTTTCAAAGCGTTTAATTTCATGTTTTAATTATTTTGTTCATTATTGAAAAATTGATCTAGAGAACTCATATCAAGTATGTTTACGCTTCTTGCTTTACTTCCTTCAAATGGTCCAACTATACCAGCAGCTTCTAATTGATCAATAAGTCTGCCTGCTCTGTTGTAACCTAATTTTAACTTACGTTGGAGTAATGAAGCCGAACCTTGTTGTGCATTGACAATAATCTCTGCAGCTTCCCTGAAAAGCGTATCTCTTTCAGAAATATCTATATCAAGATTAATGCCACTTTCTTCTCCAATAAACTCTGGGAGCAAATACGCAGTAGCATAGGCTTTTTGAGCTCCAATAAATTCTGTTATTTTTTCAACTTCTGGCGTGTCAATAAATGCACATTGTACACGAACTACATCATTACCATTTGTGTATAACATATCTCCACGTCCAATCAACTGATCAGCTCCTTGTGTATCCAGAATTGTTCTTGAATCAATTTTTGAAGTTACTCTAAATGCAATTCTCGCAGGGAAATTGGCTTTTATTAAACCTGTAATTACATTCACAGATGGACGCTGAGTTGCTATAATTAAATGTATTCCAATAGCTCGGGCTAATTGAGCCAGTCGTGCAATAGGGACTTCAACTTCTTTACCTGCAGTCATGATCAAATCGGCAAATTCATCTACTACAAGAACAATGTAGGGTAAAAATCGGTGTCCATTTTCTGGATTCAATTTTCTAGCCTTAAATTTGTCGTTGTACTCTTTGATATTTCGTACCATCGCGTCCTTCAATAAGGAATAACGATTGTCCATTTCTACACAAAGAGAGTTTAATGTATTTACAACTTTAGCATTATCTGTAATAATAGCATCATCCATGTCAGGGAGTTTTGCTAAATAATGGCGTTCTATTTTATTAAAAAGAGTAAGTTCTACCTTCTTTGGATCGACCAACACAAATTTTACTTCTGCTGGATGTTTTTTGTACAATAATGATGTTAAAACCGCATTTAACCCAACTGATTTTCCTTGTCCAGTAGCACCTGCCATCAATAAGTGCGGCATTTTGGCTAAATCCACAACAAAAGTTTCATTAGAAATAGTTTTTCCAAGTGCGATAGGTAATTCCATTTCGGCCTCTTGAAATTTGGCTGAGCCAATGACACTTTTCATAGAAACCATAGTAGGGTTCTTATTTGGTACTTCAATACCAATAGTTCCTTTTCCTGGGATAGGAGCAATAATACGTATTCCTAAAGCGGATAAAGACAATGCGATATCATCTTCAAGACTTTTAATTTTTGAAATTCTAATTCCAGCCTCGGGTACAATTTCGTATAATGTAACCGATGGACCTACGGTAGCTTTTATTTGTGCAATTTCAATTTTGTAATTACGGAGTGTATCTACAATTCTGTTTTTATTTTCTTCTAGTTCTGCCTGGTTGATTGTAATACCTCCGGTTGAATATTCTTTTAGTAAATCAATTACAGGAAATTTATAATTTGATAAATCAAGAGTTGGATCAAATAACCCAAAATCAGCCACAAGCCTTGAAGCCAGATTCTCTTCAATGATATCTTCTTCAGCAGCTTTTTCAATCACGAAAGTATCTTCGGTATTTTTAATGATTTCAGGTTCCCTTTGAGGCGCAACAACCATTGAGAGTGGTTTTGTTACAGGTTCTCTTATCAGATCAGATGCATTGTTGATAGTAGGTTTAAGCGCTTCTTTATTAATTTCAAATTGATTTCCATTCGTTTTTAAATGAATATCATCTTTTTCTTCTTCATCAACAGCAAATTCCTCCAAGTTGTAATTACTATTGGATTCATTTTTTGTTGAAGCATTTACAGATTCTATTGTATTCTCTTTGGATCTATCAAAAAAGGATTGAATGGTTTCCGGCGAAAGTTTCATTTTGAAAATGATATAAATCACCAATCCGAAAATTAAGGTAAGCAAGGTTCCCGTTTTACCCAAATAATCTTGTAAGAATAAATTGAGTTCATAACCAATAATACCCCCTAATTCGGGTAGTGAAGTAGCAAAAAAACCAAAAAGAATTGAAAGCACAATAATTGCAAATAAGTCCCAAAACCAAATATTTTTCAATCTCTTAACGGGAATTCCCACGATAAGATACATACCTGATAAGAAAAATAAGCGAACAAATATAAAAGAAGCAACACCAAAACCTTTATAAACAAAAGTGTCTGCTAGTAGTGCTCCAAATTTACCAAGCCAGTTTTGAACAAGTTCTTCTCTACTAGTTATTTCTTGAACTGCACTTTGATCTTGCTGTCCGTAAATGAAAAATGAAATAAAGGCCAATAACAAGGCCACAGAGAATAGTACTAGCATGGTGCCAAAAACTATTTTCTGTTGTTTAGAGATTTGGATTTTTTGGGTACTCGTAGAAGTAGTTTCCTTCTTTTTATTGATAGGTGCTTTTACTGTTTTTGCCATTGATGTATTTATAAATTACCTAGAAAAGAAGGGGAAGTAAATAATTAAACCAATAACAAGTGCTGTTATAGCCGCGAAGAAAACAGCACCAGCAGCAATATCTTTGATAAACCCAATTTTTTCATGAAAATTAGGATGTATAAAATCAGCAATCTTTTCCACCGCAGTATTTAACCCTTCTATGCTTATTACCATACCTATAGCTAGGGTTTGTATTAACCATTCCGTTTTTGAAATACCAAAATAAAAACCAGCTATGGTTACAATGACTCCAAGGAAACATTGTACCATAATGCTGTGTTCTGTTCGTATTAATTTGGTTGCGCCATTAAAAGCAAAACGAAAACTTTTTAATCGCCCTGTAAAAAAAGTATTGTCTTTTTTGAACTCCATTAAGTAAGTTTTATAGAACGCTTAAAGCTGCTTCATAATTAGGTTCGTCAGCAATCTCAGCTACTTGTTCTGTATGGGTAATAACACCATTTTCATCTACAACAATTACAACTCTTGAGTGTAATCCTGCAAGTGGGCCATCTGTAATTTCTAAGCCGTTTGTTTTACCAAAGTTTCCTTCAACAAAGTCAGACAAATTTACTACATTTTCTAAACCTTCAGCACCACAAAAACGATTTTGCGCGAATGGTAAATCTCTAGAAATGCACAAAACTATAGTATTATCTAAAGCACTTGCACTTTCGTTAAATTTTCTAACAGATGCTGCACAAGTTCCTGTGTCAATACTTGGGAAAATGTTTAAAACTAATCTTTTACCAGTAAAATCTTGTAATGATACAACTGATAAATCAGTTTTAACTAATTTAAAATCAGTAATTTTACTTCCTATAGTTGGTAATTCGCCCGAAGTGTGTATTGGATTTCCTCCTAATGTTATTGTAGCCATGTTTTGTGTTTTTTTATGAAGTTCAAAAGTATGAAATTTATTTAAGAATAATGACTCAAAAACTGTTCTAAAATAGTTGTTTTTTTATAATTAATCTTTGTAGTTGTTTTGGTTTAACCAAAAAAAACGCACCCTAAAAAGTGTGCGTTATATTCTTATTGTAGTACTGATTATTTGTCAATAGAACCTAAAACTCGTTTCATGAAGGAGTTTAAAGCTTCTTTTTTATCAGTGCCATTTTTAACAAGTTTGTGTACTTCTAAGGCACCATACATATTTGAAATTAACTCTCCTATAACATCTAATTCTTCATCTTTTAAGGACGAAATCTCAGTCATAGATTCAAGAACATCAATGGTTTCAATTAAAAAGTCTTCGTCATTTTCTTCAATAAATTGAGTTAAATGTTTAATTACGGGTAGTTTCATTTTTTATAAATTTTCAGTATCTAATTTTTATAAGTAAAAGGTTTTAAATTTCATTTGCATTAGAATTTTAAGTAATGCATGGAATTTTAAACTTTAAACAAAAATATCATTACACTATTTCTTTTACCAATTCGTTTAAAACTTCGGCTTTATTGGTCTGAGTTTCGTTTACCAATTGTCCGTTTACAAATGTTGCAAATGTTGGTAAATTACTCACGTTAGCTAATTTTCTTGATTCTGGAAAGTTTTCAGCATCAACAAGAGCGAAAGTTATAGTTTCATTTTCTGAAGCTAATTTTTTGAACTTAGGCTTCATGATACGACAGTTTCCACACCAAGAAGCAGAAAATTGCACTACCACTTTTTCCTCTTTTGCAATTAAATCTTTAAGCGTATCATCGGTTAATTCGATTAACATATTTTTTTATTTAAAATTCAATTGCAATTTCAAATTTCAATTTTTTTTAAATGAAATTCGAAATTGCAATTGATATTGTATTGATATTAGTTTAAACTCAAGTATTCAGCAGTACTAATTCTATCAGCACTCATTGCTTCTTTACCAGCTTCCCAGTTAGCAGGACATACTTCACCTTTTTCTTGTATGTGTGTGTAAGCGTCTACCATACGTAAGTATTCGTTTACGTTACGGCCAAGTGGCATATCGTTAACACTTTCGTGGAAAATTTTACCAGTCTCGTCAATCAAATAAGTAGCTCTGTAAGTAACATTTGATCCTTCAATAATGATAGAATCAGTTTCTTCGCTGTATCCAGTTGACTCTATATCTAAAATACCTAAAATGTTAGAAAGGTTTCTGTTTGTGTCAGCAAGAATTGGATAAGTAACACCTTCAATTCCACCGTTGTTTTTTGGTGTGTTCAACCATGCAAAATGCACTTCGTTAGTATCGCAAGATGCACCAATTACAATTGTATTTCTTTTTTCAAATTCAGGTAATGCTGCTTGAAAAGCGTGTAATTCAGTTGGACAAACAAAAGTAAAATCTTTTGGATACCAAAACAACAATACTTTTTTGTTGTTGTTTGTAGCTTCTTCAAAAATATTTATTTTTAAATTATCACCCATTTCAGAGATGGCGTCTACTGCAATACTTGGAAATTTTTTACCTACTAATGACATTTTTTTACTTTTAAATTGTTGTTTTTTTGATGGTGCAAAAGTAGTCATACTTTGTAATAAATAAAACGCTCAATGATTATAAATGTTTATTGATTGATAAGGATTTCTTATGACATGAAATTTAAATTTATAACATGTTAATTTTTACGGGAAGTGTACCTTTACTCTTGTCATTATTCAAAAGCTGCTCAGCAGTAATTTCCTGAAATTCTTTAAAATCTTGGTAGGTGTGTACTAAACCTTTTGCTTTTTTTAAGTTGGGTATAATTTGTAAAGCATAAGGATTTCCAAAAGTGTACACAAAACAGTTTTTATTTTGAAGCAATTCACTTAAAAAATGCAAAACCGAATCTTCGATTTCAAAATTATGCAAAGGTTTTGCTTTCGGTACAAAAAGAGCGACCAAAACCGTTTCAAATGCATCCAATTGACTTTTTAAAGTTTCTAAATCATTACTATTAGCATTACAATAGAAATTTGAAGTCGGTAATTCGGATTCTAAAGTTTCGAAAAAATAATTATTAGCCTCTTTGTAAATACTTACTTTGGCTAAACTATTCTTTTTTTGTGCTTCAAAAATGGAATTTGTGTTGTCCGAATCTATTAAAGTAGTTATGCTCTTTTGGGCAATTTTAGAATTTAAGTCGGATGTTTTTTTAAAATCAAAATCGACTTTTTTATTAGTATCTATTTGATTGTCAATGTCAAGAATCCCAACTTTTTCTTTGCACTGCATGATGCGATCAAAACTTGCATTAATCCTTTCAAGAGATGCATTTTTTACAATTTCATCTATTCCTTCGGCTACGTTTTCAGCAAAACACAATACATCATTTCCAGCGTGAAAAGCTTCCCATTCTAGTTGTCCTTTTTTCTCATATAATTTAGAAACACTGTGCATGTTTAAGGCATCAGATATAATAAGACCTTTGTAACCCAGTTGCTTTCGCAAAAGTGTTTCGATTATATTTTTTGATAAGGTAGCCGATATGTTTTGGTTTTCATTCCAAGACGGCACTGCTAAATGACCAATCATTATAGAATCGACGTTATTTTTAATTCCTTCTATAAAAGGTACTAATTCATTTTCCATCAATTCTTCTCGTGATTCTTGAAGCACTGGTAATCCTAAATGTGAATCTACGCTAGTATTTCCGTGACCTGGAAAATGTTTAAGACAGCCTAAAACTCGGGCGTCAGTAAGGCCTTGTAAATAAGCAACAGCAAAATCAGCTACTTTTTTTTTGTCTTCGCCAAAAGATCTATACCCAATCACAGGATTGTTGGGATTGTTATTAATATCAGCCAAAGGTGCTAAATTGTAATGAATTCCAACTGATTTTAAATCTAATCCTATTTGTTTTCCAACATGATAAACCAAATCAATTTCACTCTGTGGTAAAGCGCCCAGTGCAATGGCATACGGATATTGAGGTGTTTTTTCTACGCGCATGGCCAAACCCCATTCGGCATCAATGCTCATTAAAAGGGGAGTAGAGGCGCATTTTTGATAGCGGACAATCAATTCTTGTAATCGAATGGCGCTATCATCATTGAATTCTATTTTTTTATTCGATTCGTAATTTGTTGCAGCACTTGCACGACTGTGAAAAAAAGTCAGTCCACCAATGTTGTATTTTTTTATAAGAGATTCCATTTCTTGAATGTGCTCTTCGCTGTCATTGATAAAAACAGCTGGAAAGAAAAATTGACCTACTTTTTGTTCTAATGTCATTTTGAAAGGAATATGTCGCTAATTTTAAACCTATAAGTCATGTAAGTTAAATTATATAGAATAAATAATTACATAAATCGGAGTGTATAAAAACAGTCATTTTAAGAAAGACTTACCTACTTAAAAGAACTTATATAACTTATATGTTAAAAAAAGCTAGTTTGTTTTTTCTTGTTCTGATTTTTTACCAAAATCCTTTGGAAAAATTAAATATCTGGACAAAATGATTCCTGGAATGGTTGCTAAAAACACCCAAATAAAGAAATTGCCGTACCCTAAATATTCTTGAATGTATCCGCTCAACATGCCAGGTAACATCATTCCAAGTGCCATAAAACCTGTAGCTATAGAATAATGTGATGTTTTTGATTCTCCTTCGGCTACATAAATTAAATACATCATAAAGGCTGCAAAACCTATACCGTAGCCTAACTGTTCAATGATAACCACAGCAGTGATATATGGATTAAAAGACCAATCGATAGTAAAAAGATTCAAGTCTAAATTAAGGTTAATTAGTGTAGTTGGTTGAAAATGAGCTAACAATACAAATCCAATAATAGGCAAATGCATGATCAAAATCATAGGTAGCATACAATAGCCCAATCCTTTTTTTGAAATAGCAATACCGCCTAAAATCCCACCAATAGTTAGCGCAATTAACCCAAAAGTCCCGTAAATAAGTCCCACATTTTCGGTGGTTAATTCGAGTCCACCTACTGTTTTTTTATCTACTAAAAAAGGAGTAAGCATTTTAAGAAGTTGAGATTCTCCCAGCCTAAAAAGCAAAATAAAAGCCAGAATTAAACCGATTTGTTTCTTTTTGAAAAAACTAGCAAAAACGGTGCTGAAATTCTTTTCTTCTTTTACAACGGTTTCTAATGTTAATTCTTTTTTTGGAGTAGAAAAATAATTATAAATCGTTAAGAAAATCATTACTAAACCAACGGAAATCATTGTATAGGACCATGCTTTTTGCGTATTAGCATAATGATGTTCAAGATAACCTGCAAGCAAAATAATCAATCCATTTCCTGTAAGCATAGAAGCTCTGTAAAATGTACTTCTAATTCCTAGGAAAAAAGACTGCTGATCTTTGCTCAATGCTAGCATGTAAAATCCATCACTTGCCACATCATTAGAAGCTGATGCAAATGCTGCTACCCAAAAAATGGATAAACTCAACAAGAAAAACTGACTTGTAGGGATAATAAAGCCAACAAGTAAGAATGCAATGGAGATGAATAATTGCATGCTTAAAAACCAATTTCTTTTGGTTCCATGCAAGTCTATAAATGGGCTCCACAATGGTTTAATTACCCATGGTAAATAGAGTAAACTTGTGTAAAAGCCAATGTCCTCATTGCTAATACCTAGGTTTTTGTACATCAATACAGAAACGGAAATAATAATTACATAAGGAAATCCCGATGCAAAGTTTAAAAGTGGTATCCAGTACCAAGGTCTATTATCTGTTGCCATAAATTTTTAGAAATTTAGTGTTCTGCTACGTTTATAAATGTAGGGGCGCTTTCATTTCCATAATAGTCAATAAAAGTAACTGCGCAGGTTTTGTTTTTATGCAATTTATAAGTTGGAACAAATATTTGCAGCGTTTCTAAATTTTCAATCAAAGCTACTTTGTCTATAATGTGACTTGCATCATTAAAATCGATTTTAGCATTGGCCGAAGAGCCGTAAAGTACTGCATAACGCATCTTTGAGCCCGTAGGATATACAATTTGAAATCCCGATGCAATTTCATTACTAAAAGCCGCTTGAACTGCTGGTACAACTTCATTTTTCTTAATGGCAGCTGGAACCACGGTAGGTAATGCTGGGTATTTATATTGGTTTTGTGCTAGTAGCGTCGTAACATTTTGATTTTTATTTACAAATGATTTGGCGCTAAAAAAAGCATTTCCTTGCACGTTTTTATACGTTCTGGTTAAATCAATTTGATTGGGTATTTCATTGGGATTGTTCCATTTTTTATCAGAATCTGCGTTGACTTTATAACTGCTATTTCCGATGTAAATGGCTGTATTATTAGAGTTTTCAGACCACCAGCGTAGAAGTTTTGCATACGATGCTTTTGGATGATCAATGCTCCAATACAACTGCGGAATAATATAATCAATCCATTTTTGATCCATCCAAGCCAGAGGATCGGCAAATAAATCATCATAATTGGTTTGACCTGCTTCGGTATCAGAACCTTTTGGATCAACTGATTTGTTGCGCCATACTCCAAAGGGACTTATGCCAAATTGAACCCAAGGCTTATTTTTCTTGATAGTAACAGCTACATCTTTTACAAAAGTGTTCACGTTAGAGCGTCTCCAATCTTCTAGTTTCATAACGTTTCCATATAACTTAAAAGACGCACTATCATTAAATTCTTCTCCCGGAATGCGATATGGGTAAAAATAATCATCAAAATGAATGGCATCAATATCGTAATTTGTCACTATTTCATTTACCACATTCAATAAATGTGCTTGTACTTCTGGCAAAGCTGGATTATAATATATTTTTCCACCATATTTGATCATCCACTCAGGGTGTTTGAAATAATCGTGCTCAGAACTTAATATTTGGGTATTGTAATCCATCGTAGCTCTGTATGGATTTAACCACGCATGAAATTCAAAACCTCTAGTGTGTGCTTCAGTAATCATCCATTGAAGTGCATCGTAGTAAGGATCTGGAGCTTTTCCTTCTTTTCCTGTTAAAAAACGTGACCATGGCGCAAGTTGTGTAGGGTAAAATGCATCACCCACGCTTCTTATTTGCACTATAACAGCATTGTAATTTAGTTTTTTATAAGTGTCAAGGAGTTCTAGATAATCCGTTTTTTGTTTGCTTACGCTATCGGTTCCTTTTTTAGGCCAGTCAATATTTACTACAGTTGCTATCCATACAGCTCTAAATTCATTTTTTGGATGAAGAGTTGGTGACTGCGCTATACCGTTTGTAAAAAAAAGGAGTAAAAGAATAGTGAGAAATATGTGGTTTTTATGAGTCTTCATTAAAGTCAAATCGTTTTAATTTTCAAAAATAGTTTTTTTAGTGAAATAGAATGCCAAAATTTGAAATATTCACTAAAACAACATTGCAATTTGTAGACCAAAACTAGAGTTTCATTCGCCATCTTTCAAATTAAGATTCTAAATTGTTCTTTTATCTTCTCTATTTTTTGGTTTAAAACCAAGTGATATTTTTATATTTGTAAATTAACAACTTTAGCACATATAGATGTCAATATCGCTTCAATTGGAACAATTATCCCAATCATTTGAGGGAACTCTTTTACAAGATGAATTACATAAAACCTTGTATGCCACAGATGCATCTGCGTATCGTATCAAACCACTTCTTGTAGCCATACCCAAAACCGAAAATGACATTATCAAAATCATACTGTTTGCTACTCAAAATAAAATTTCAATCACACCAAGAACCGCTGGTACATCACTAGCTGGGCAAACGGTAGGAAACGGAATCATTGTAGATGTTTCTAAACATTTTACAAAGATAATTTCATTTGATGCTACAAATAAAACCGTAACGGTTCAGCCAGGAGTGATTCGGGATGAACTTAATTTGTATTTAAAAGAATACGGTTTATTTTTTGGTCCCAATACGTCTACTTCAAACCGATGTATGATAGGAGGAATGGTAGGTAACAATTCCTCTGGAACTACATCCATACGCTATGGAGTTACAAGAGACAAGGTTCAGGAGATTCATGCCATTTTAAGTGATGGCTCGAAAGTTGTTTTTAACGAAATTACTTCTGATGCATTTATCGAAAAAACAAAAGGAAATACGCTTGAAAGTGCTATTTACAGCTCTTTATATGAGGAACTTTCAAATGTTGAAAACCAAAAAGAAATTATCGATGAATTTCCAAAACCTGAAATACATCGTAGAAATACAGGCTATGCAGTTGATTTGCTGTTACATTCAGAGCTTTTTGGTGGAAACCAAAAAACTATAAATGTAGCCAAGCTGATTTGCGGAAGCGAAGGAACTCTTGCTTTTATTACTGAAATTACATTAAAAGTAGACGTACTTCCGCCTACAAATAATGTAATGGTTGTAGCTCATTTTCATTCTATTCAAGAAAGTCTTGAGGCCGTAGTTACTGCTATGAAGCATCATTTATACACTTGTGAAATGATGGATGACACCATACTTGATTGCACAAAACACAATAGGGAGCAGGCTAAAAATAGGTTTTTTATTCAGGGTGAACCCAAAGCAGTGATCATGCTTGAAGTAGCCTCTTATGTAAGTATGGAGGATGCAGAAAATCAAGCAGATCTATTAATAGCGGATTTAGAAAAAAACAATTTTGGCTATGCCTTACCTAAAATTTATGGGACTGATATTGATAAGATTAATGAGTTGCGAAAGGCTGGTTTAGGACTTTTGGGAAGTATTGTTGGTGATGACAAAGCTGCTGATTCTATTGAAGACACAGCGGTTGAATTAAGTGATTTACCGCAATACATTGCTGATTTCTCAACCATGATGGAATGTCACGGCCAAAGTGCTATTTACTATGCTCATGCTGGTGCTGGTGAATTGCATCTTAGGCCAGTACTGAATTTAAAGACCAAGGAAGGGGTTAACCAATTCAGAAATATTGCTACAGAGGTTGCTATATTGGTCAAAAAATATAGAGGTTCACTTAGCGGAGAACATGGAGATGGTATTGTGAGAGGTGAGTTTTTGCCTTTTATGATTGGGCAAAAAAATTACGAATTGCTTAAGAGGATAAAATTTGCTTTTGATCCTCATTGTATTATGAATGAGGGTAAAATTGTGAATGCTTTCAAAATGGACGAAAACTTACGGTTTGAAGCCGGAAGAATAGAACCAGAAATCAAAACGATTCAAGATTTTTCGGATAGTATGGGCGTGCTTAGAGCAGCCGAAAAATGCAATGGTTCAGGAGATTGTAGAAAATTACCATCGGCAGGTGGAACCATGTGTCCGAGTTATAGAGCAACTAGAAATGAGAAAGATACTACCCGCGCAAGGGCTAATGCATTGCGTGAATTTTTAACACATTCACAACAAGACAATAAATTTGACCATAAAGAATTGTATAAAGTTTTTGATTTATGTGTAAGTTGTAAAGCATGCGCGAGTGAATGTCCAAGTAATGTAGATGTTGCTGCATTGAAATCGGAGTTTTTGTACCAATATCAAGAAACGAATGGCTATTCTTGGAGAAATAAAGTTTTTGCTTACAATGCTAAACTTAATGGCTTGGGAAGTCTTTTTCCCAGACTTACTAATTACATGGTTAATTTACCATTTGTGAAAAAAAGCATGGGAATTGCACCCAAAAGAGAAGTGCCACTATTAGCTAAACAAACTTTTAGAAAATGGTATGATAAAAATAGTGAGAACGAAATAAATCGTGTTTTTGAAAACGGAAAAGTATTCTTGTTTTGTGATGAGTTTACAAACTATTATGATGTTTCAGTTGGTATAGACACTTATAAAGTATTGACAAAATTAGGGTATCAAGTAATTCTTTTGGATCATGAAGAAAGTGGACGTGCATTTATATCAAAGGGTTTTTTAGAACAAGCCAAAGCAATTGCAAATTATAATATTTCTGTTTTTTCAGAACATATTTCTGAAGACGCACCTTTAATTGGTATCGAACCATCAGCAATTTTGACTTTTAGGGATGAATACCTTCGCCTAGCAGATGATAAATCAAAAGCTAAAGAATTAGCTGAAAATGTATACACTATTGAGGAATACTTTAAAAATGAGATTACAAAAGGTAAAATTACAAAAGCTCATTTTTCAAATAAAAAACAAACCATAAAAATACATGGACATTGTCACCAAAAAGCATTGAGTACTACACAAGCTACTTTTGCCATGCTAAATCTTCCTGAGAATAGCACGGTTACCATCTTCAATTCGGGTTGTTGTGGTATGGCAGGTTCTTTTGGTTATGAGAAAGAACATTACGAAGTTAGCATGCAAATGGGAGAGGATACTTTATTCCCAAAAATTAGAACCGCTGATCCTGAAATAGTTCTAGTTGCAGCAGGTACAAGCTGTAGACATCAAATTTTTGACGGAACAGGAAAAAAAGCAGAACATCCTATCACAATTTTGAAAAGTTTCTTAATCTAAATTATTAAAATAACATCAAATAAGTTAAAATTAAGTGAATTTAATTTTTTATAGAATATTAAATAATTTATTTGACTTTTATTTTCATAATTCAAGTCATTTAAATCAAAAAATATTTAAAAAATAAGTGTATAAAACCGTATTAATTCAATTAGTTTTATACTTTTGAAACCGCAACTAACTTTTAGGAATATTTTATATAGAAGTTTTGCACGAATAGTATCAATTAAAATAGTCAACATGGCATTAAAGGGTTTGTTTAGAAAAAAAACAGTTCAAGATATTTTAAATCAAGTTGAAAAAAACAATGCAGATGGTCACAATGCATTAGGAAAACATTTAACAGCTAGAGATTTAACTGCTTTTGGAATTGCTGCAATTGTAGGAGCTGGTATTTTTAGTACCATTGGTAAAGCAAGTGCTGATGGTGGACCAGCAGTAATTTTCTTGTTTCTATTTACGGCTATTGCCTGCAGTTTTGCTGCTTTTGCCTATGCTGAATTTGCCTCAATGGTTCCTGTTTCTGGAAGTGCATATACGTATTCTTATGTTGCTTTTGGTGAAATTATAGCATGGATTATAGGTTGGGCTTTGATTATGGAGTATTCCGTCGGGAATATTACAGTAGCCATATCTTGGAGTGATTATTTTACCAGTTTGCTGTCTAGCGGAGGTATTCATTTGCCCCAATGGATCCAAATGGATTTCTTATCGGCGTCACGCGGATTTGACGAAGCCACAGCGCTCATGCAAGCTGGAAAAAACTACACAGATTTAAGTCCTGCATTACAAGATGCTTACACGGCTTGGAATACATCTCCAGTAATTGGTTCTTTTCATTTCGTAGCTGATTTACCCGCTTTATTGATCATTGTTTTGATTACTGCATTAATTTACCGCGGTATGAAAGAGTCGCGAAATGCGAGTAATATCATGGTTGTTGTAAAATTATGCATTGTTCTTTTAGTCATAGCCGTGGGTGTTTTTTATGTGGATACTGCAAATTGGCATCCATTTGCTCCTAATGGAGTTTCGGGTGTTTTAAAAGGAGTTTCAGCCGTATTTTTTGCTTATATTGGTTTTGATGCTATTTCAACTACTGCAGAAGAATGCAAAGATCCACAACGTGATTTACCTCGTGGTATGATGTGGGCTATTATTATATGTACGCTGTTGTACATTGCTATTGCACTTGTGCTTACTGGTATGGTGAGTTATGATTTACTTAATGTAGGTGATCCGCTTGCTTTTGTATTTGAAAAACTAGATTTAAAATGGATGTCGGGTATTATTGCGGTAAGTGCAGTAGTAGCAATGGCAAGTGTTTTATTGGTTTTTCAAATGGGACAACCTCGTATTTGGATGAGTATGAGTCGTGATGGTTTGTTGCCAAAACGTTTTTCTAAAGTGCATCCTAAATATCAAACTCCTTCGTACGCTACCATCGTTACTGGTTTTGTTGTAGCTATTCCGGCTTTGTTTTTAAACTTAACATTGGTAACAGATTTATGTAGTATTGGGACTTTGTTTGCTTTTGTGCTAGTGTGTGCGGGTGTCTTGGTTTTGCAAAATAAAAAAGATATTCCTCGTGGTAAGTTTAAAACACCATATGTGAATTCAAAATTTATAATGCCTGTTTTATTACTTATAGGAATTGTGGCTGCATTTGGATATAACAATAAAGCAACAATGGATTTTATTACCAATGAAACTCAACTCAATAGTCCATCTTCAATAATTACTGCTCTAAATAAAGAAGAAACTCAAAAAGTGTATCAATATTTAGTAACTGTTGATTCAAAGAACAGTACGGTTGAAACAACAGATCTAGAACAATTATTGAGTCAATATCAAGGTGATGATGTGCAGTATTCAAAAATCATCTCTGGACTTCCTGTTGACGACTCTATTAAGTACGAAAGTGGTTTTAGCTTGTTTAAACATAAAATTCCAATGTGGATTTTTATTATTACACTACTTGGACTTACAGTTTGGTCTTACAAAGCAAATTTATCATTAATACCATTACTAGGTTTAATTTGCTGCCTGTACATGATGGCTGAATTAAGTGTATGGAACTGGATTTATTTTGGAGTTTGGTTACTAATCGGACTTGTAGTTTATTTTAGTTTTAGCCGAAAAAATAGTAAACTCAACATTTAAAACTTTTTTAAATACCTTGACAAACCTTTATGCAAATAAAGGTTTGTTGTTTTTAAAAGCTTTTTTTGCTAGACCTGAAAACTTTTTCAAGTGTTTTAAATCTTTATTTTAAAAATAATTGAGATTGAATGGATATTTTTATTTTTGATAATCCAAAATCCATTTTCCTATATTTGCTATCTAAAATGTACACCCATAGTGACTCAAATCAATAAACTCAAAATATTTAATGATCCCATTTACGGTTTCATTACCATTCCGAATGCTTTAATTTACGACTTGATTCAGCATCCGTATTTTCAGCGTTTGCGAAGAATTTCTCAAATGGGATTATCCTATTTAGTATATCCTGGTGCCAATCATACTCGTTTTCATCATGCGTTAGGGTGCATGCATTTGATGCAAAAAGCAGTTGATGTGCTACGCTTTAAAGGAGTACAGATATCGCTAGAAGAGGAAAATGCACTTTATATTGCCATTTTATTACATGATATTGGGCACGGTCCTTTTTCTCATGCTATGGAAAAAAGTATTGTAGAGGATGTGCACCATGAAGCTATTTCATTGCTTTTTATGAATAAATTAAACATTGAATTTAATGGGCAACTCAGTTTAGCAATCCAGGTTTTTAAAGGAGAATACAACCGAAAATTCATGTTGCAATTGATCTCTAGTCAGCTAGACATGGATCGAATGGATTATTTAAAAAGAGATAGTTTTTATTCGGGCGTTGCAGAAGGAAATGTAAACTCGGAGCGTTTAATCCAAATGATGAATGTGGTAGATGATTATCTTGTCATTGAGGAAAAAGGTATTTATTCTGTGGAAAAATTCTTAATGTCTAGAAGATTAATGTATTGGCAAGCCTATTTGCATAAAACAAGTCTTGTGGCTGAGTTAATTTTGATGAAAATCTTAAAACGTGCTAAAGAATTGACTTTAAAAGGGGTTGTGCTTCCTTGTAGTGACCCACTTTTATATTTTATGCAAAATAAAGTTACCATAGATACATTTGATGACAGTACGTTAGATTTATTTGCGCAATTAGATGATTTTGACATTATAGGAGCTTTAAAAAGTTGGCAAAAAAATGATGATTTTATATTGTCTAACTTGAGTAAAATGATAATAAACCGTGATTTGTTGAAAATAAAGTTAACAACTGAAAAGGTAACCCAAGAGGATTTACAACCCTTGCAAGAGCGATTTGCGGCTCTCAAATCTATTTCATTATCAGATACAAATTATTTTATTTTTAAAGGAAAAATCAAGAATCAAGCCTACAGTAAAGAAGCGGATCCGATACGAATTCTTAAAAAAGATAGTACAATTGAGGATGTAATTGAGTCATCTGATCAGTTAAATTTGAAATCATTATCAAAGTTGGTTACCAAGTATTATTTATGTTTCCCAAAACAACTGTTATAAAAACAGCATTTAAAATCTATTTTTTTATATTTTTGTCGCAATGAAATTTACAGCAGCACAAATAGCGGAGATTTTGGAGGGAGAGGTTGTAGGCAATCCTATGGCTGAAGTTTCTACATTATCAAAAATTGAAGAGGGGACAGAGGGGTCTCTAACTTTTCTTTCAAATCCAAAATATAACAATCATATATATTCAACTAAAGCATCTATAACTATTGTAAATCAAAGTTTTGTGCCTGATAATACGGTTTATACAACCATGATAAAAGTTGATGATGCTTACGCATCGTTTACAAAATTGTTAGAGTTTTATGACCAAGTTAAACAAAATAAAGCAGGAGTTGAGCAACCTTCATTTATCTCGAAAAATGTAAAAATTGGTGCTAATTTATACTTGGGAAGCTTTAGTTATGTGGGCGAAAACGTAGTTTTGGGTGATAATGTAAAAATTTATCCAAATTGTTTTATTGGTGACAATGTGATTTTAGGTGATAATACAACTCTTTTTGCTGGTGCAAAAGTGTATTCTGAAACGATTATTGGGAAAAATTGTACCATTCACTCTGGTGCAATCATTGGATCTGATGGTTTTGGTTTTGCTCCAAATCCAGACGGAACGTACACAAAAATACCTCAAATAGGCAATGTAATTATTGAAGATAATGTTGATATAGGTTCTTGCACTACTGTTGATAGAGCTACCTTGGGATCTACCATCATTAGGAAAGGTGTAAAGCTTGATAATCAAATTCAGATTGCTCATAATGTTGAGATAGGAGAGAACACCGTTATTGCAGCTCAAACTGGTGTAGCTGGTTCTACAAAAATTGGCCGAAGCTGCATGATAGGAGGTCAGGTTGGGATATCTGGCCATTTAACAATAGGTAACAATGTTCGTATTCAAGCACAATCAGGCGTGGGACGTAACGTAAAAGACAATGAAGTTTTACAAGGAAGTCCTTCATTTGGGTATAATGATTTTAGTAAGTCCTACGTGCATTTTAAAAATTTACCTAAAATTGTTGCCGAAATACAAGAATTAAAAAAGAAAATTTTAAACCAAAAAAATGGAAACAATGGTTAAACAGAAAACCATCAAAACAGAAATTTCACTTACAGGAGTGGGCTTACATACCGGAAAAGAAGTTAAAATGACTTTCAAACCAGCTCCCGTGAATAATGGTTTTACTTTTGTAAGAGTTGATTTAGAAGGACAACCAGTTATTGAAGCTGATGCAAATTATGTAGTAAACACGCAAAGAGGGACAAACTTAGAAAAACTAGGTGTAAAGATCCAAACTCCTGAGCATGTTTTAGCAGCACTAATAGGTTGTGATCTTGATAATATCATCATAGAACTAAATGCCTCAGAACTACCAATTATGGATGGTTCTTCAAAATATTTTGTAGAAGCACTTGAAAATGCAGGTTTTGAAGAGCAAAACGCTAAGCGTAAAGTATATGTTGTAAAAGAAGTAATTTCTTATCTTGACGAAGCATCAGGAAGTGAAATTTTAGTAATGCCAAGTGATCAATACTGCGTAACAACAATGGTTGATTTTGGAACTAAAATCTTGGGTACTCAAAATGCAAATCTAAAAAGTATTGCCGATTTTAAAAATGAAATTGCTGATTCGAGAACATTTAGTTTCCTTCATGAATTAGAGTCATTATTAGAAAATGGTTTGATTAAAGGAGGCGATTTAAACAATGCAATTGTATATGTTGATAAGGAAATTTCAGCATCTACTATGGAAAATTTAAAGGTTGCATTTGGTAAAGATGAAATTTCGGTTAAACCAAATGGAATTCTAGACAACCTAACTTTACATTATCCTAATGAGGCTGCAAGACACAAATTATTAGATGTAGTAGGTGATTTAGCTTTAATAGGTACTCGAATTCAAGGGAAAGTAATTGCAAATAAGCCAGGACATTATGTGAATACACAATTTGCAAAAAAAATGGCCAAAATCATTAAAATTGAACAAAGAAATTATGTTCCTGTTTATGATTTGAATCAAGAACCTTTGATGGATATCCATAAAATTATGGCGGTATTACCTCATAGACCTCCATTTTTATTGATTGATAGAATTATAGAAATGTCTGAAAGTCATGTTGTAGGTATGAAAAATGTTACAATGAATGAAAATTTCTTTGTAGGACATTTTCCAGAGGCTCCAGTAATGCCAGGTGTTTTAATTGTTGAAGCAATGGCACAAACCGGAGGAATACTTGTATTAAGTACGGTGCCAGATCCTGAAAATTATTTGACTTATTTTATGAAAATTGATAATGTCAAGTTCAAGCACAAAGTATTACCAGGTGATACTTTGATATTTAAGTGTGATTTAATAACGCCTATTCGAAGAGGGATTTGTCATATGCAAGCAAATGCTTACGCAAATGGTAAGCTTGTAGCCGAGGCTGAACTTATGGCGCAGATTGCAAAAAAACAGTAAAATTGGATTGACATGTTTTAAAACATGAAACTTTCAATTGCAATAATTTAAAATTAATAAAAAAGCTGATGAATCAACCACTAGCCTATGTTCATCCCGGTGCTAAAATTGCCAAAAATGTTGTAATAGAACCTTTTACAACCATTCATAATAACGTTGTTATTGGGGATGGAACTTGGATAGGTTCAAATGTTACCATAATGGAAGGTGCAAGAATTGGAAAAAATTGTAATATATTTCCTGGTGCAGTAATATCTGCAGTTCCACAAGACTTAAAATTTGGAGGAGAAGATTCATTAGTAATCATAGGAGATAATTGTACTATAAGAGAAGGCGTAACTATAAATAGAGGAACAATTGCATCTGGACAAACAGTGATTGGTGACAATTGTCTTATCATGGCAACTGCACACATCGCACATGATTGTCACGTAGGGAATAATGCTATAATTGTTAATGGTGTTTTACTAGGTGGACATGTTACCATTGGGAATTATGCCATTATAGGCGGATTGTCAGCGATACATCAGTTTATTAGTGTAGGAGATCATGCTATGATTTCTGGAGGTTCTTTATTAAGAAAAGATGTACCACCTTACACTAAAGCTGCCAAAGAACCGCTTTCCTATGTGGGTATTAATTCTGTTGGTTTAAGAAGACGAGGTTTTTCTTCTGATAAAATTAGAGAAATTCAAGATATTTATAGAATTTTATATCAAAAAAATTATAATGTTACCCAAGCTTTAGGAATTATTGAAGCCGAAATGGAAGCAACTCCAGAAAGAGATGAAATAATTGATTTTATTAGGAACTCTTCTCGAGGAGTTATGAAAGGATATTCAGGAAATTATTAATGCTGTTGTAATACGCTTCTGATAGAAGAATAATGAGAATAGCAATGATTGTGCATAGATTTTTAAGAGAATTAAATACAAATAATTAACAAGTTTTCATTTTGACTTTTGTACTTAATAGTAGATTACTTGAAATGGAAAAAATAAATAAATAATAAAATGGCATCTACTTCAGATATTAAAAACGGATTGTGTATCAAGTACAACAACGATATTTATAAAATTATTGAATTCTTACATGTTAAACCAGGAAAAGGACCAGCATTTGTGAGAACAAAATTAAGAAGTTTAACAAATGGTAAAGTATTAGACAATACTTTTTCGGCAGGTCATAAAATTGACGAAGTTCGTGTAGAAAATCATAAATTTCAATTTTTATATCCTGAAGGTGACGAGTTTCACTTTATGAACACGGAGACTTTTGAACAAATTACATTGAATAAAAATATTTTAGATTCTCCTGATTTATTAAAAGAAGGTGAAAACGTGATGGTAAGTATTAACACTGAAACTGATTTGCCATTATCTGTAGATATGCCAGCTTCTGTTATTCTTGTAGTTACGTATGCTGAGCCAGGAATAAAAGGAAATACTGCAACCAATGCTACTAAATCTGCTACGGTAGAAACAGGTGCTAGTGTAAATGTACCTTTATTTATCAATGAAGGTGACAAAATTAAAATTGATACAGCAAGTGGTTCTTACATGGAGCGCGTGAAAGAATAAGTTCTTACTTGTTCTATTTTTCAAAATATTTTGATTTTAATAAAAAATAGTAAATGAAGTTCCAAAAAAGACATGCTATACAAGAAATAGCAAGCATCATCAATTGTAAATACATTGGTGATGCTGATTTTCCTGTTTACGGTATGAATGAAATTCATGTTGTAGTACCAGGAGATATCGTTTTTGTTGACCATCCTAAATATTATGATAAAGCATTACAATCTGCGGCAACCATAATATTAATCAATAAAGAGGTTGCTTGTCCTGAAGGTAAAGCATTGTTATTATCTGATGATCCGTTTCGAGATTTTAATATTTTAACAAGGCATTTTAAACCCTTTCAATTTTCTAATGTTGCTATTTCTAGTACTGCTGTAATTGGTGAAGGAACAGTTATTCAACCCAATACTTTTATTGGAAATCATGTTGTCATTGGAAATAATTGTTTAATACATTCTAATGTTGCTATTTATGACCATACTGTAATAGGTAATAATGTCATAATACACGCTGGTACTGTTTTAGGGGCTGATGCTTTTTATTATAAAAAACGTCCAGAGGGTTATGATCAATTGGTTTCTGGCGGTAGGGTTGTTATTGAAGACAATGTTGGGATAGGTGCTCTTTGCACCATTGATAAAGGAGTGACTGGAGATACAACTATTGGTGAAGGAACAAAAATTGACAACCAAGTGCATGTAGGGCATGATACCGTTATTGGTAAAAAATGTTTAATTGCATCTCAAACTGGTATTGCAGGTTGTGTAATTATTGAGGATGAAGTAACCATGTGGGGACAAGTAGGTACTACAAGCGGAATCACAATTGGTACAAAGGCAGTAATAATGGGTCAAACTGGAGTGACAAAATCTATTGAAGGTGGAAAGTCATATTTTGGGACTCCAATTGAAGAATCAAGAGAGAAATTAAAACAGTTGGCCAACATTAAAAAAATTCCCGAAATTTTAAATAAAATTAAATAATATGTCTGCTAAAGAAATTGTTCAGAATTTTTACAAATCAGATGCTTTTATTGATAGTACAGTTTTAAAAGATTTTTTGCATCCAGAAATTGTTTTAGAGTGGAATAGTAGCAAAGGATTTGTAGAGCATAATTTTGCTTCTTTACTGTTACTTTCGGATGAATTAAGTAAAGCCTATGTACGATCAAAAGTTCGAATAAATCATGTTGTTGCTGAAAATGATTTAGTATCCGTGCGTTATTCGCATTTTGTAAAAACAATTGAAAACCCTAGAGAAGAGATGCTTTTGGCACATTTTATTGTGATTTGGCAAATTAAAGACGATAAACTCTATCGCGGTTTTCAAATGAGCCAATTATCATAATATTTAGTGTCAAAAAAAAAATTTTTGAATACCAATTACTGATTAGTATTTTATACTTTTGCATAACGATTTTAAAAACTACATAAATAATATATCATGAGTGTTTTAGTTAACAAAGATTCCAAAATAATAGTTCAAGGTTTTACAGGAAGTGAAGGGACTTTCCATGCTTCTCAAATGATTGAGTATGGTACTAATGTTGTAGGTGGTGTAACTCCTGGTAAAGGAGGAACAAGTCACTTAGACAGACCTGTATTTAATACTGTAAAAGATGCTGTTGACCAAGCGGGAGCTGACACAACTATCATTTTTGTACCACCAGCTTTTGCTGCTGATGCTATTATGGAAGCTGCTGATGCTGGAATTAAAGTAATCATTGCAATTACTGAAGGAATTCCTGTTGCTGATATGATAAAAGCAAACAGTTATGTAAAAGAAAGAAATGCAAGATTGATAGGACCTAACTGTCCTGGAATTATTACTCCAGGTGAAGCTAAAGTAGGGATTATGCCAGGCTTTGTTTTCAAAAAAGGAACTGTAGGTATTGTATCTAAATCAGGAACATTAACCTATGAAGCTGCTGATCAAGTTGTAAAACAAGGATTAGGAATAACAACTGCTATCGGTATTGGTGGTGATCCAATCATTGGAACAACTACAAAAGAAGCTGTTGAATTGTTAATGAATGATCCAGAGACTGAATGTATCGTAATGATAGGTGAAATTGGTGGTCAACTTGAAGCTGATGCTGCAAAATGGATCAAAGCGGATGGAAACCGTAAGCCAGTTGTAGGTTTCATTGCGGGAGTTACTGCTCCAGCAGGGCGTACAATGGGTCATGCAGGTGCAATTGTTGGTGGATCTGACGATACAGCTGAGGCTAAAAAACAAATCATGAGAGAATGTGGTATTCACGTTGTGGATTCACCAGCTGAAATTGGTAAAAAAGTAAAAGAAGTTTTAGGATAATCTAAGCTTTTTCTAAATAATAGTAAAGCCTCACAATTTGTGAGGCTTTTTTATGATAAATAGAATTAAAAAAATACCTTTGCGCTTTATTGAAAATCTGATTTTATATCAAAATCAATAAAATACAAATGAACTTGTTATGGTTTATTTTACAACTCGTAAGGTAATGTTCATGGCTAGTTCCTAATAAATAATATATATGTACAAAGAATTAGAAAAATTCAAAGTTACCAATCAATTTTCTTTCACAATCGAAGATAGTCTTGCTGAAGTTTGCAATGCTTCGGATGGATCGGGTGTATTTTTAGTATATGCTATAGGTGATTCAAAAGAGTTGATTATGGTAGGTTCTACAGGAACTGTTCAAAATAATGGAACCTTGAAAATTAAAAACGGTGGTCTTAACGAAAAAATTGTTGAAGGTCATCAATTTGCAAAAACGGGAAGAAAATATTCTTGGCCTGCACAAATGAAAATTGAAGATATCACCACACTTGAAGTAGTTTGGTATGAAACATTTAATACAGACTCAAAAGGAATTCCAACTGCAGTTGAAGGTGTGATTTTACAAAATTTCTTTGATGAAAATGGAAGATTACCAAGATGGAATGTAGCTTTTTAAGTTCATTTTGATTAAAAATTAAAAGTCCCCAAATCTACATTTGGGGACTTTTATGTTATTTAAAAGGTGTTGACCATTTTGTATCTACATAGACATTTGTTCCAGTTAAGGTTTTTAGAAAGGCGATTAAAGCGTCTACTTCTGAGGCATTTAAATTTAATTTTTGACCAAAACCATTTGGCCTTAACCTAGCGTCAAGATTTGTATTTCCAGGTGCTAGGTTTATTGTGCCGTAATGGCCAATTACATTTTGAAGCGTATTCAAATTTGCGGTATGCATGAAAGCGCCATTGGTACTTCCATCTGCTTTTACCAAGTCTCTAAGTGATGGTGATTTAGTATTTGTGATGTCAATTCCATTTCCATTTAGTATCCCGATTATTCCATTATTTCTACTGTTTGGGTCAATACTAAATTCAGGAGCTTGATGGCAACCCGCACAACCTACTCCTCCAGCAGTTCTATTTCCAGTAGCGTCAAAAACAGGCGGTGTTAAAAATAAATTTTTACCTTGGTTTTCTTGAGCTGTAAAATTAGGAAACTGTTGGTTGTCATTTGCAACAAGAGCTCGACCAGCATCATATTTTGCATCGAATGATTGAATGCTTCTTACAAATTGTGATAAAGCTAACTGAATTTTGTTTTCAGTAATATCTTCGGATCCATATACAAACTTGAACAATTCTTTATAATACCCTATGTTTTGTAGTTTAGTAATTAATGCAGTAAAGTTGCCATCGCCTAATGTGCCACTAAAACCCATTTCAATATGGTCTTGAATAGGTTGGGTTACTTGGTTCTCTAAAGTTGAAGCTCTTTCATCCCAAAAGAATTTATTTTCATTTGAAAATCTAGTATTTATTAATCTCATGGAGTGTCTACTAGTTGTTCCGTTTACTCCTGTACTAGCTGCTGCAACATCTCCAAAAGCATTTGCTTGAATGTGACAAGAGGAGCAGGAGATGGTATTTTTTGACGATAAATTCTTATCGTAGAATAAGACCCGTCCTAAAGTGGCACCTTTATCTGTAATGGCATTCCCCGCAGTATTATCTTTAGTGATATAGCTAGGAATCGTTTGGTTCGAATAATTATCCAGTTTGTTAACATTTATTTTGCCGGTAAATGTTGTTGTAATATTAGGATACGGATCAATAGCTACATATTCATTTGCGTCATCATTTTTACTACAACTTAGAACTAAAATAAAGCTTATTAATGATAGGAATTTTTTCATAATGATTCTATTAATGTTAATATTATATAGATTGTATATTAAATTGTGATAATGTTTAGACTATGTTTGTCAAAAATAGTTTAATTTATGATAATTTTTAATTTGATAACACTTTATTTTATGAGATTTTTAATTTTAAATAAAGTTCGGTTTGTTAAATATTGCATAATATTTTAAATTTTAAAGTGTTTGTTTAGTTTATCATAAAATATTAATTACTTTTGCACCCGTTATCACGAATCCTTCAATAGGATAGCAACCTGCAACAACAAGCAAGGTGCTAAAACGATAAGCCAAATCTTTTGGAAAAAATGTTGTTTACATTCCCAATACCAGCTTTGTTTTTCGTCATAACACTTAATTTAAAATTATTTTTATGACAAAGTTTACTAAGGAATTTGGAAATCCTTTTGCATTGATTCCGCTATTTATTTTTATTTTTATTTTTTTAGGAGCAGGTATTTTGCTTAATGATTTTTATGCTTTTCCTTCTCCTGTTGCTGTTTTAGTAGGTATTGTTGCTGCTTTTATTTTATTTAAAAACAGTACAGAAGATAAAGTTGATACTTTAATTGCTGGTTGTGGTGATAGTAAAATTATAACCATGTGTTTGATTTATTTATTTGCAGGCGCTTTTGCTGTGGTGAGTAAAGCCATGGGTGGAGTTGATGCAGTTGTGAACCTAGGTATTAATACCATTGATGCAGCGTATTTTCCATTGGGAATTTTCTTAATAGCCTCGTTTTTATCAACTGCTACAGGTACTTCTGTTGGAGCTATAGTTGCAATAGGACCTATTGCGATGTCACTTGCTGATAAAAGTGGTGCTTCTATGCCATTGATAGCAGGCGCTTTACTTGGTGGCTCTATGTTAGGAGATAATTTATCAATGATATCAGACACTACCATCGCTGCCACTCAATCTCTAGGTTGTGATTTAAAAGATAAGTTTAAGATTAATTTGTTTATCGCGCTTCCGGCGGCAATTGTAACTATTTTAATTTTCTTTTATTTGGGATTTAATTCAGATGTTGTTTCTGTGGATATAGCAAAAAGTGATTATTCATTATGGGCAATCTTGCCTTATGTTTTAGTGATAATTTTAGCAGTTGTAGGTGTCAACGTTTTTTACACCTTACTATTAGGTACCATAATTGCGGGTTTTATTGGTTTTTATAATGATTCTTTTACAGTAATGGAGTTTACTCAGAAAATTTATGAAGGATTTACGAGTATGACCGATATCTTTCTGCTTTCAATGCTTACAGGAGGATTAGCAGCTATGGTGGACAGGGCTGGTGGTATAACATGGGTTTTAAATCAAATCAAAAAAAGAATTAAAAGTAAAAAATCAGCACAAACTGGAATTGGAGTATTAGTAGGATTTGCAAATTTAGCTATTGCAAATAATACAGTTTCTATTGTTATTACCGGGCCCATAGCAAAGGAAATTAATGATGAATACGGGTTGAGCGCTAAAAAATCGGCTACTATTTTAGATATTTTTTCATGTGTAATACAAGGGATATTGCCTTATGGTGCTCAGATATTGTTGATATTAAACTATGCAAATGGTAAATTAAATTTTATAGATATTTTAAGTAATGCGTGGTATCATTTGTTTTTGCTAGTATTTACATTGATTGCCATTTATGCTGCTTTTTGGGATAAACTAGCATATCGTTTTTTGAAGGTTTAATTGTAAAAATTATTGTTCATAATTAAAGCTAAATTTTTTTTAAAAAAGGAAATAGTATATATTTGGCAAGTCGTTTTTAGCCCTGATAGCAACGGAAATCCTTTTGGGTACGCGACAGCGGACCTAAAAGATTGCAGTGAATAGCAGGAATAGCTTCAAATAAAAAATAAACTAATTTTTGAATATGAAATTACTAGAAGGAAAAGTTGCCATTATCACAGGCGCAAGTCGCGGAATTGGAAAAGGGATTGCAGAGGTTTTTGCTAAACATGGAGCCAATGTTGCTTTTACATATAGTTCATCAGTAGAATCTGCGATGGCTTTAGAAAATGAGTTAAACGCTTTAGGTATTAAAGCTAAAGGATACCAATCAAACGCTGCAGATTTTAACGAAGCACAAACATTTGTGGATGCTGTTTTGGCTGATTTTGGAACGGTTGACGTGTTGATTAATAACGCTGGAATTACAAAAGATAATTTATTGATGCGTATGTCCGAAGAAGATTTTGACAACGTGATGGATGTGAATTTGAAATCGGTTTTTAACATGACAAAAGCGATTCAGCGTACTTTTTTAAAGCAACGTTCGGGATCAATTATTAATATGAGTTCAGTGGTAGGGGTAAAAGGTAATGCAGGACAAACGAACTATGCAGCATCTAAGGCTGGAGTTATTGGTTTTTCAAAGTCTGTAGCACTGGAATTAGGATCTCGCAATATTCGTTGTAATGTAATTGCGCCTGGATTTATTGAAACCGAAATGACTGCAAAGTTAAACGAAGATGTTGTAAAAGGTTGGAGAGATGGAATTCCGTTAAAAAGAGGTGGCTCTACAGAGGATGTGGCTAACGCTTGTCTTTTCTTTGCTTCGGATATGAGTGCTTATGTTACAGGGCAAGTATTGAATGTGTGTGGAGGAATGCTTACCTAGGTTTGTGAAATGAGTATTTAATTCATTCTACACTTCTAATGAATTCTAGATTACATTTAAGTTTTCAAATTTAAAATATTTTAATAAACACTACATGACAACATCTACCTTGCTACTATTAGTTTTATCATTATTAATAGCGGGCGTATTGTCATATTTTCAATATTTATACAAAGCTAAAAACAAGTCAAAATTGAGTTTGTTTTTAGCTTTTTTTCGTTTTACCTCTATTTTTTGTCTGTTTTTATTATTGCTAAATCCGATAATTACTCGGGATAATTTAGTCATCACAAAGTCGCCTCTTGCTGTTGTGGTTGATAATTCAAGTTCTATAGCTTTTCTTAAAAATGAGAAGAAAACTAAAGCAATACTCCAAAATATTCAGAGCAATACGGCTTTGAATGATAAATTTGACGTTCAAGTTTTTCAATTTTCTGAGGATTTTAGTCCTTTGTCAAGTATTGATTTTAAAGGCAGTCAAACCAATATTGATCTTGTAGCAAACAATCTAAAAAGTATATTTAAAAATACAGTTTTTCCAACGGTTTTGCTTACTGATGGAAATCAAACATCAGGTAACGACTATGTTTATAGTTTTGAACCATCAAATAGAGTATTTCCTCTTGTAGTAGGTGATACTGTTACTTATCTTGATTTTAAAATCAATCAGTTGAATGTGAATAAGTATGCTTTTCATAAAAATAAATTTCCAGTAGAGGTGTTTTTACAGTATTCAGGTTCAAAAACGATGGATGCTGATTTTTCATTGTCTCAAGGGAAAACTATTTTGAATAAGCAAAGCATGCGTTTTTCTCCTTCAAAACGAACACAATCCCTAACGTTGTTTTTACCTGCAGATAAAATAGGATTACAACTTTATAAAGCGACAATTACTTCAAAGGTAAAAGAAAAAAACACCTTTAATAATGTAAAGAATTTTGCAGTTGATGTTATAGATCAAAAAACAAATATTGCAATAGTATCAGCAATAAATCATCCGGATTTAGGAGCTTTAAAACGAGCAATAGAATCTAATGTACAGCGTAAAGTTACTATTGTTAAACCTAACGATATTAAAGATTTAACACCATATTCGGTTTTGATTTTGTATCAACCTAATTCAGATTTTAAATCAGTTTTTGATGCCAATACAAAATTGAAAATCAACAGCTTTATTATTACTGGTAATAGTACTGATTTTAATTTTTTGAACAATCAGCAAACGTCACTTAATTTTAAAATGAGTGGACAAAAAGAGGATTATTTACCTGTTTTTAACAATCAATTTAATTTGTTTGCTGCTGAAAATATTGGCTTTGAAAATCTGCCTCCTATTCAAAATCCATTTGGCACTATAACTACAAATGCTGGCGTTACCGTATTGTTATCGTCAAGAATTAGAGCAATTGATACGCAGATGCCTTTACTGGTTTTTGCAGAAAGTCAATCCGGTAGAAATGCTTTTTTAATGGGAGAGAATAGCTGGAAATGGCGTTTACAGTCTCATGTGACTAACAAATCTTTTGAAAAATACGATGTATTCCTTGATAAAATTATTCAGTTTCTAGCTTCAAACAATTCCAAAAAATCATTGGTGGTTGAGCATGAACGTTTTTACAACTCAGGAGAACCTATTGAAATAACGGCACAGTTTTTTAATAAAAATTATGAATTTGATGAAAAAGCTCGACTATCTATTTCTTTAAAAAATAAAGGCAATAAGCAAACTAAAAATTACGATTTAGTTAAAGGGAACAATACTTACAAAGTCAATCTTGATGGTTTAAAGGCGGGATCTTATGATTTTGTAGTTCAAGAATTGAATTCTAAAACATCTTATACAGGTAGTTTTGAAATTTTAGATTTTGATATTGAAAAGCAATTTGTAAATTCAGATGTTGAAAAACTAAGCCAATTAGCAACTCATACTAGCGGAAAAGTATTTTTTGCAAATCAAGAAGAACAATTAATAAAGACTCTATTAGATAGTCAAGAATACAAAGCCATTCAAAAAAGCAATAGTGTTAAAACACCATTAATTGACTGGATTTGGTTACTCATAATTATTGCTATTTCACTTGCTACAGAATGGTTTGTACGTAAATACAATGGTTTACTATAATTCAGATTTATTATGGATTTTAGACTAAAAGTTTTTTATACCGTTGCCAATCGATTGAGTTTTACCAAAGCCGCAGCTGAATTGTTTATCACTCAACCTGCCATTTCAAAGCATATACAAGAATTAGAAGAACAATACGGAATCAAATTGTTTGATAGAAACGGTTCTAAAATAGCATTGACACACGCTGGGACTGTATTGTTAAAACATGCAAAAAATATTTTTGAAATGTATCGTGAGATTGATTTTGACATGAGCACGCTTATCAATCAGCGCTCAGGTTTATTACGATTGGGCGCGAGTACAACAATTTCACAATATATTATTCCGCCATTATTAGCTAAATTTCATTTAAAACTACAGGACGTCAAAGTAAGTTTGTTAAACGGCAATACGGAACAAATTGAGTACGCATTGGTACAGCAAGAAATTGAAATGGGCATTGTAGAAGGGCAGTCTAAAAATAAATTAATAAAATACATACCATTTTTAAAAGATGAATTGGTTTTAGTTTGTAATAGCTCCAATCCGCTGGTGCAACAAGATGAGATTGAGCTAACTGACCTTAAAAAAATGCAATTTTTAATACGTGAACAAGGTTCAGGAACACTTGAAGTAATTGAGCATGCTTTAAAACCTTTTGAAATTAAAGGCTCTGATTTGCAAGTAGAAATGCAATTGGGAAGTACTGAAAGTATTAAATCGTATTTATTGAACTCGAACTGTGTTGCTTTTATGTCAATTCATGCCGTGCAAAAAGAGCTTCAAAACAATGAATTGGCTATTCTAGATATTAAAGACTTAGTAATCGAACGTTATTTTTATATCATTACATTACAAGGAAAAACAGATTCTTTGTCTGAATTGTTTATTCAAAATATTTCGAATCATTATAATTTAAAGTTATAGTAGATTATAATTTACAATTGGTGCTTTTAGATTAATGTACGCACCTTTGTAAAGTACTAATACAACAACTTTACATTGGAAACTTCTCATAAAGATATTCATAAACAATCCTATTTATTTTTTAGCGAAAGTAAACTTATACAACAACTGTTTTTTGTTGGGATGCTTTTAATTTGTACCACCGTTTTTGTTTCGCCTCCAATTGCTTTAGGATTAGGATTGATTGTGGCTAATGTATTTGGGCATCCTTTTTTAGCATGGAATCAAAAAGCTACTAATTACTTGTTGCAATTTTCAGTTGTTGGTCTAGGTTTTGGTATGAATGTTCAAAGCGCAATGGCTGCAGGAAAGGAAGGCTTTTTATTTACCATTATTTCAATTGTCAGTACATTGATTTTAGGAACTTTGTTGGGTAAATGGTTTAAAGTTGAAAGTAAAACATCTCATTTAATTTCTTGTGGAACAGCAATTTGTGGTGGAAGTGCTATAGCAGCAATTTCACCCGTTATTAAATCTGACGAAAAACAAACCTCGGTAGCGTTAGGAGTGATATTCATACTAAATTCGGTTGCTTTATTTCTATTTCCAGCTATCGGTCATTATTTTAAAGTATCTCAAAGTGATTTTGGAATGTGGTGTGCCATCGCTATACATGATACTAGCTCCGTTATTGGAGCAGCTAGTAAATATGGTCCTGAGGCTTTACAAATTGCGACAACCGTAAAATTAGCACGGGCATTGTGGATTATTCCAGTTGCTTTATTCACGGCTTTTATTTTTAAAAACAAATCGGGTAAAGTGAAAATTCCATATTTTATCGGATTCTTTATTTTGGCGCTAGTTGCCAATACATATTTGCCACAAGTGCAGATTTTTGCACCGCAATTGGTTTCCATTTCTAAAATAGGACTCACGATTACCTTATTTTTGATTGGAGCAGGTTTAAATAGAAAGGTTTTAAAATCAGTTGGATTTAGACCACTTGTTCAAGGAATAACACTTTGGGTTTGTATTGCGAGTTTTACTTTTATATGGATTGTCTTGTTTTGAATTTAAAAATAAGCATCTAGCTAATCATTATATTTTAGTCAAATTTTTTTAGAAATGATTTAACATAATCTCAAAATGTTTTTCTTTATTATCACAAATTAATGAAATACATTTGCTTTTCTAAAAAAATAACATTTAATGAAAAATTTTAAATTTAAATCTACATTTATTGCATTATCGTCAGTTGGAGTTGCGTTTTTTTTAATTTCATGGGGCGTAATTGGTCATGAGCGTATCAACCGAGCAGCTGTAATGGCATTGCCTAAACCACTGCAGACTTTCTTTTACAATCATATTGATTTTATTACTCAGGAATCAACAGTTCCAGATTTAAGACGCAATGTTTTGAATGATAAAATGGAACCACCACGTCATTATTTTGATATGGAAAACTTTGGTGATGCAGCTTCTTTTCCTAAAACAATGGAAGAAGCTAAAGCAAAATATGACGAAAAGTTTTTAACCAAAAATGGAATCTTACCTTGGCATATTCAGGATTTAATGGTGAAATTAACAAAGGCTTTCAAAGAAAAGAGAAAAAACGAAATCCTTTTTATTGCGGGTGATTTAGGGCATTACATAGCAGATGGTCACATGCCATTACATACATCTGACAATCATGACGGTCAAAATACAAATCAAAAAGGAATTCATTCTTTGTGGGAAAGCCGCTTACCAGAGTTGTTTGCTAAGGATTATAAGTTCAACGTTCCACAAGGTGTGTATTTAGAAAATGTGGAGAAAGCAACTTGGGATTTGATTTTTGATACACACAGCTTAGTAGAGCCGTTATTAGCGATTGATAAAAAATTAAGAACAGCAACACCCGAAAACAAAATTTTTGTTACTGATGCAGCTGGTGAAATTGTAAAAAATAAATACGGAGGTACCATGTATTCTGATGAATATGCAAAACAATTGCATGCTGATATGAACGGAATGGTTGAAAAGCAAATGCGAAAAGCTATAACTGTTACAGCTAGTTTTTGGTATACGGCTTGGGTAAATGCAGGAAAACCTGATTTGAGTGGTCTAGATACTCCAGAATTGACTAAAAGAAATAGCAAATTGCTAAAAAAAGACATGAAAACGTACTTGAAAGGAAATCTTTTTGGTTTAACAAGCGATAAAGAATAAGCTGTATTAATTTAAAAATGAAGCGGGTGAAACATAAGTCTCACCCGCTTTTTTTTGTTAATTTATTTTTTGATATTTTTTATTCTTTAGGATATCAGATGCCGATTGGTAATAGGAAATGGTTTCTTTAACAAGATCGGTTCTCTCGTTTTTTAAGGGAACTTGATCGTAATAAATTTGAAAAATTGGATCCACTTTTTGGTCTGTTTTTAAATGCAACTCAAATTGTTTAACCCTCTGTTTTGGTGAAATAATGGTTAGAACGTTATCTTTAATTAATCCTAAATCTTGATACGTAGCAATCAAAGCTCTTGGTTTATAGTCTGCTTTTAGTACGTCTTGTCCATAAAATTTACTTTGGTAATCAAAATTTAGAAGTCCAAATACCGTAGGCATAACGTCTATTTGTGACATTAGGTTAGTGTATTGAGCTGGTGCAATAAAACCAGGACTGTAAATCATAGCTGGAATACGGTATTTATCAACCGGTAATTCTGTTTTTCCTGCACTTGATGCACAATGATCAGCTACAATCACAAAAACGGTGTTGCTAAACCATGGCTGTTTTTGTGCCATTGCAAAAAATTTGCGCATAGCATAATCCGTATACTTCACGCCGCCATCACGAGATTTAGCATCGCCAGGAATGTCGATTTTACCATTCGGATACGTAAATGGCCTGTGATTGCTAACAGTCATGATGTGGTTGAAAAATGGTTGCCTTGTTTTTGCTTCTTGATTCATAATTTTAATAGCCTTGTGATACATATCATCGTCACAAACACCCCAAATATTAGCAAAAGTGATTTCGCTAGGTTCAAATGTTTTTTTATCTACAATGTCATAGCCATTGCCTGTGAAAAAATCCTCCATATTATCAAAAAAAGCATCACCTCCATACATGAATTTAACTGCATATCCCTTTTGCTTGAAAATGCTCCCTGTTGAAAATTTATTTTTATTGTCTTCGCGCTTCACAACACTTTCGCCTGCAGTAGGAGGAAAGCATAGGGTTACGGCTTCAAGGCCTCTTACGGTTCTATTTCCAGCCGCATAAAGATTGGTGAAAACCAAACTTTTTGTCGCCAAACTATCTAAAAAGGGAGTAATACCATTTTCGTTACCATACATTTTCATAAATTCAGCACTGTAACTTTCAATCGTGATTAAAACAACATTTTTATTTTGTTCAGCAGCTACATTTTGAATGTCTCGTAAAGAGCTATTGTCTGTAATATTTGGAATTTGTTGTTTTAGCTGAGAAAATGCTTCTTGAGTTGGTATCGTTTTATAAAATTTGAAGTAATCCAATTCGCTGTGTACAAAAGCAAAATAAAATTTATAAATGCCGTTGGCTTGTAGCTCATTCGCAAATACATTTCTCGAATTTTCTTTCGTCGATAAATAAGGCAAAGCAAGCAATGCAACACCAAAAAGGAAGAGATAGATTCCTGATATTTTAATTTTTTGTGTAAAAGTGGGAATGTTTTCTATATAACTTTTTGTTTTTTGGACAATGAAATACGTAATGATACCTGCTAATGCAATCAAAGTTGAAAACAATGGAATAACGGGATAAGACTCCATGATGTTTCCTATTACTTCATTAGTATAAATTAAATAATTGACTGCAATAAAATTGTAGCGAACACCAAATTCATTCCAAAAGAAATATTCACTGATACCATTTTGCAAAATCAACAGAACATATAGTAAAATAACAAAAGAGAACAACCAAAACCGAATAGCATTGCGATATTTCGGTAGGAAAAGTAAAAGGCCAAAAAGGAGCGTTTTTATAGAAAGAAAACCAATTGCAATTTTTGGTAACGCGCTACCATATTCGTTCAAAATAGTATTACCAAAAGCTACGTAGCAAAGTAGTACCACAAAGAACCCTAAAATTACATATCCGTATGGGGAATAGTATTTCGCATTTGATATAAATAAAAGGTAAAGCCATAAAAATAAACTTAAGAGCACAAAAATTAATGCATCCGATAGAAATCCTAAAATGAATATTGAAAAAGTTTCAATAACAGTAAAGGATGTTTGAGTAATTGGATGAAAAAATAAAATCAACCGGACTATAAAGCTAATACTGACAAAAAACAATACTAAATAGTTGAAAGGCGACGTTATCTTAAAAAGCTTCATATTTTATTTTTTATCGTAAAAGTAACTTTTATTAATGTAGTATTATTTTAAGATTTGCTTAATGTTAGTAATAAGATTAATATTAACTTAAGAATAGCCGTTAGACAAACTAGTAATCAATAAAATAAATAATTTTACAAAGAATTCAAATTCAAGTTCAAATGAAAAAATGCAGTATTGTTTTATTCCTTATGATAGGAACAATAGGTTTTTCTCAAAGCTGGAAAACATCTTTTACAGAAGCGAAAGTTCAAGCAGCCGCCGAAAATAAAAACATACTTTTAGTTTTCTCAGGATCGGATTGGTGTGCTCCTTGTATAAAATTAGACAAAACCATTTGGCAATCTGAAGAGTTTAAAAGAGAATCTGCTCAAAAATGGGTGATTTACAAAGCTGATTTTCCAAAGAAAAAAGCCAATTTATTACCAGCAGAGTTAACGGAAAGCAATAAAAAGTTAGCTGATCAATACAACAAAGCAGGGAATTTTCCGCTAGTACTTTTATTAAATCCTGCAGGTTCAGTATTAGGAATTAGTGGTTATAAGAACGTGAGTCCACAAGAGTATATTAAATTGATTCATTCTTTCGAACAAAAATGAAAAAAATAGTCTTCTTAATAGTAGTTATTTGTAGTCTTTCGGCACATTCACAAATCATTCACAAACGCAAGTTGTTTATGTTAGGGAGCCCGTTTGAGGTTACTGCTGTTGCAAAAGATACAATTGTTGCCAACGAATATATTGATTTGGCTATAGCTGAATCAAAACGAATTGAGAATTTAATCTCAGATTGGATTCCCACTACTCAAATTTCTCAAGTCAATAAAAATGCGGGCATAAAACCTGTTAAAGTCGATGCTGAAGTTTTTGAATTGGTCGAAAGAGCTATAAAAATTTCGAAGTTAACTAATGGAGCTTTTGATATTTCTTATGCTTCTATGGATAAAATTTGGAAGTTTGATGGGTCGATGAAAGTAATGCCTACTGAAGAAGCAATCAAACAATCAGTATCGAAAATTGGCTATCAAAACATCATATTAGATCCTAAAGAGCAGACTATTTTTCTGAAATTTGAAGGAATGAAATTAGGATTAGGAGGAATAGGACAAGGATACATAGCCGATAAGATAAAAAGTTTATTATTTTCTAAAGGATGTTTGTCAGGAATCATAAATGTTTCGGGAGATATCAATGCATGGGGAAAGCAACCTGACGGGAAACCTTGGACAGTGGGAATTGTAAACCCCGTAAATAAAAATAAAATTTTCGCCACTTTTCCACTCACCGATAGCGCGGTGGAGACTTCAGGAAGCTACGAGAAATTTGTTGTTTTTAATGGCAAAAGATACTCACACATCATTGATCCAAGAACGGGATATCCAGCTACGGGAATTGTAAGTGTGTCTGTATTTGCAAAGCAAACAGAAATTGCAGATGCTTTAGCTACGGGAATTTTTGTGCTAGGAGTAGACGTTGGTTTGGATTTAGTCAATCAAATCAAAGGAATAGAATGCATTATTGTAGATGATAAAGGTAAAATTCATTCATCAAAAGGAATAGATGCAAAAAATACAATCAATTAAAAAGTAGTTCAATGATAAAGAAATTAGGATTAATACTAGTAGGATTGTTTGTTTTGCAATCTTGTAGTGCTGTAAAGGAATATGAAAAAGAAAAAATTAACGATCCTGATATGAAACTATCAGCGAGAATGGCAGAGCGTTACGAAACTTCTTTTCAAATATACCGTGAAGCTTCAGCTGGAGCCAATGGCGGTAAATCGGGTGGTGGTTGTGGTTGTAATTAACATTGCAAATATTTGACTTTAATAGCAATTCAATTAAAATGAAGATAAAAATTATAGCACTCTTGCTAATTGTAACAGCAACTGCATTTGCACAAGATACAACCAAGGAACCTGTATTTAAAAAGCGCGTATTAGAAACTACCGAAGTTGATTTTTTGGCAAGTTATTATACGCAAAATGGCTCAAGATCCGCTGTTTCGGGAGGACTTGGTTCTGAAAAACTTTCTGATGTCGCTTCAAATATTGTAGTGGCAATGCCATTAAACGATGACGATGTTTTGACTATTGATTTGGGTATTTCGGCATATTCGTCAGCTTCCTCTAGTAATATAAATCCTTATGACGCTGCAAATAGCACGCCTTGGCAAGCTTCTTCAGGTGCGTCACAAAGCGATCAGCTTACATCAATTGTTGCTAATTACAGCCATAGTAGTGACTCACGAGATGTTATTTGGAACGGAGATGTGTCTTTTTCTAATGAGTATGATTACACTTCTGTTGGGGTAGGTGGTGGAGTAGCACGTTTGTTCAATGAAAAAAACACAGAACTTAGCGTAAAAGTTAATGCGTATTTAGACCAATGGAGACCTATTTACCCTAAAGAGTTATCAGATTTTGATAGTAATGGAAATGGGTTTTTAAATCAAGGTATTTTTAATGGTAGAACTATTTGGGATCAAAATGGACAAGCATCGACAGCTTATTTACCAAGTGCTTTCAAGCCAGTTACGGCAGTAAATAGGAATTCATTTTCCGCTTCATTTGGATTTTCACAGGTTTTGACCAAGAAATTACAAGTTTCTTTTTTCTTTGACCTGTTGCAACAACAAGGACTTTTATCTTCACCATATCATAGAATGTATTTTGCTGATAAAGCAAATTTTTATGTAGGACAGCCTCAATATATTGCTAATTACACCAATGAAAGCAACAAAGGAGCCTATCAATTAGCCGATGATATAGAGCGATTGCCTGATACTCGTTTTAAACTTCCAATTGGAGCACGATTGAATTATTATGTAAATGAACGTGTTGCTTTGCGAACCTATTACCGCTATTATTCAGATAATTGGGACATACAATCGCATACAGCGAGTATTGAAGTTCCAGTAAAACTGACGGAGAAGTTTACGGTATTCCCAATGTACAGGTATTATACACAAACTCAGTCTAAGTATTATGCTCCTTACGAAACCCATTTGTCAACTGAAAAATTTTATACCTCAGATGCTGATTTAGCTACTTTCGATGCCAATCAATATGGTTTTGGGGTTAATTATACAGATATTTTTACAGCTGCTAAAGTTTGGAAATTTGGATTGAAAAATATTGATTTTAGATTCAATCATTATAAACGAAGTGACAATCTAACAGCCGATATTGCAACTGTTGCATTTAAATTTATAATGCAATAAAGCTTAATTTTACAAAAAAAAAACATGCACTTATTAATTGTTGAGGATGAGGCAGGAATTGTTCAGTTTTTGCAACAAGGATTAGAGGAGGAAGGGTATACTGTAAGCAGCGCTGCTGATGGCGTTATTGCATTTGAAATAATTCAAAAGGAAAACTTTGACCTCATTTTATTAGATTGGATGTTGCCAAAAATGACAGGTTTAGAACTCTGTAAAGCCATTCGGTTGAAAAACAATACAACACCTATTATTTTTTTAACTGCTAGAGATACGGTTCAAGAAACCATTGAAGGTTTGAAAGCAGGAGCCAACGATTATATTAAAAAACCATTTAGTTTTGACGAATTATTAGAACGAATTAAGATCCATTTTAGGAATCAAGGTGAGATTACAAAACTCACATTGGGAAGCATAACAATTGATATTGCCCAACATAAGGTAGTAGTAAACGATACGGAGGTAGCTTTTACACAACGCGAATTTGAGCTTCTGACTTACTTAATTAAAAATAAAGGTAAAGTTTGTACCAGAACACAAATTATTGAAGATGTTTGGGACATTCATTTTGAATATGACACTGGTGTTATTGATGTTTTTATGAATGCTATTCGTAAAAAATTGAATTTAAAAAATGAACAAGACAATATAAAAACTGTCCGAGGAGTAGGCTATATTGCTAATGATTAAATAAAAATGCAACAACTTTCATTTAAAAATAGAATTGCTTTCAATTATATTGTCACCACTGCTTTATTGATTTTTGTGGTGTTTTGTATAATATATTCTATTGTAAGATTTAGTGTGTACAGTCATGTCAATACTGATATTAATAGCGAAGCGGACAAACATATAAGTGAAATTGAAATCGTTGGTAATTCATTTCATTTGATTCACAAAGAGGAGTGGAAGGAGCGCGAACACAATACACTTGATGTGAATCCCGTTTTTATTCAATTTATAGATCAAAATGGAAAATTAATAGAAAAATCACCGAATCTTAAAAAAATTACTTTGTCTTTTAATTCAAAGTATGGTGCAAATGTACTTTTTGACACCACTTTAGCCAATAGTGCCATCAGGCAAATACAAGTTCCTATTTACAATAAATCTAAAATTATTGGATATTTAATCGTTGCTATGTCTCTTGAGGATTCAACAATGGTACTCGAAAATATATCTGAAGTATTGATTATTACTTATCCCATAATTTTAATTGTACTTTTTTTTCTAGCTCGTTTTATTGCTGGTCGATTTATAAAGCCCATCAGTTCTATTATAACAACCTCCAATGATATAACAAAAGACAATCTATCATCGCGTATATCGCTACCTCCACAGCAGGATGAATTGTATGTTTTATCACAAACAATCAATAATTTGTTAGACCGCATTGAAACCGCTGTAGAACGAGAAAAACAATTCACTTCTGATGCATCGCACGAACTCAGAACACCGTTAACTGTGATTAAAGGAACACTTGAAGTGTTGATAAGAAAACCTAGAGAGCATGCTGAATATACTGAGAAAATAAACTTTTGTGTTCATGAAGTAAACCGCTTGAATAATTTAGTAGATCAATTGTTATTGCTGGCACGATTTGAAAATCAAAAGCAGACGATAAAAACAGAAAAAGTATACTTAAATGCCTTATTTTTAGATACTATTTCTCGATTTTCATCGATCATTCAAAGCAAGAAAATCAATGTTAGTACCAATTTTGCTGCGGAACATTACACAGAAACAGATGGTTATTTATTTTCGATAGTAATTAATAATTTAATTTCGAACGCTTTAAAATATTCAAATCAATTCGGAAGCTTAACAATAGTTTTGAAAGAAGTTAACAATATAATTGAATGCCAAATTAGTGATACCGGGATAGGAATTCCTGCTGAAGATGTGGATAAAATTTTTAATCAATTTTACAGATCTCAATCCAGTAGTCATCCCGAAATTAAAGGTACTGGTTTAGGACTTTCTATTGTAAAAAGATTATGTACTTTACTCAACATTGATATTGAAATTGCTAGTCAAGAAAATAAAGGAACCACTATTATTTTAAGATTATTTGAAGCATAACTTAAGTAGTTCTTAAGGAATTTGTTATCTTTCAACCTTACTTTTGGGGTATAAAAAAGATCAATAATGCTTGAAAAAATAATTGCTTTCAGTTTAAAAAACAAACTCATTGTTTTACTATTCACAATCGGAATTTTTGGATTTGGTCTCTTTTCTGTTTTCCAAATTTCAATCGGTGCTGTTCCAGATGTGACCAATAACCAAGTACAGGTAATTACAACTTCACGTAACCTTTCTACACAAGACATTGAACAATTTATCACTTATCCGGTTGAAATAGAAATGGCTAATTTGCCTGGAGTAAAGGAAATTCGATCGATTTCGAAATTTGGTTTATCTGTTGTTACCATTGTTTTTGATGAAAATCTAGGAACGTATCTTCCACGACAACTTATCGCAGAGAAAATTAAAACAGCCTCCGAAAAAATTCCGCAAGGTTTTGGAACACCAGAAATGGGTCCAATTACTACAGGACTTGGCGAAATCTACCAATACACTTTAGAAGTAAAACCAGAATTTAAAAACAATTATTCTGTAACAGATTTACGCACCATTCAGGATTGGGTAGTAAAACGCCAGTTATCTGGAATTAAAGGTGTTGTAGAGATTAATACTTGGGGTGGTTTTTTAAAACAATATGAAATTGCAATTAGTCCATCGAGTTTAAAAGCCATGAATATTTCGACCGCTGATGTTTTCACCGCTCTCGAAAAAAACAACAGTATTGCGGGTGGTGCCTATATTGAAAAAGTGAATCAAAGTTATTTCATCAGAGGTGAAGGAAAAGTAAATTCATTGGAAGATATTGGCAATATTGTAGTCCAAAACAATAATGGTTTGCCTGTATACATCAAGAATGTAGCGCAAATTAGTTACGGTCATGCCAACCGTTTTGGTGCCATCACTGGCAATGGCGAAGGTGAAAAAGTTTTGGGACAAGTAATGATGCTCAAAGGCGGAAACTCTAAACAAGTTATTGATGATGTTAAGAACAGAGTTGCCGAAATCCAAAAATCACTGCCTGAAGGGGTTTACATAAACGGATTTTTAGAACGAAGTGAATTAGTAGGAAAAACAACTTTTACCGTTGCCGAAAACTTGATTTTAGGATGCTTAATCGTTATTTTTGTTGTGGTGCTATTGCTAGGAAACTGGCGTTCTGGCTTGGTAGTGGCCTCTGTAATTCCGTTGTGTTTGTTGTTTGCTATTTCGTTCATGAATATATTTGGTATCGATGCCAATTTGATGAGTCTAGGAGCGATAGATTTTGGAATTATCATCGATGGTGCTGTTATTATTGTTGAATTTATTGCCTTTCAAATAGCTAGTAAATCCGCTCATTTAGGGAATCTTAGTAAGGAAGAACGCCAGCTAGAGATTGATCAAATCACCTATAAAAGCGCTTCCAAAATGATGAATTCGGCTATTTTTGGCCAGTTGATTATTCTGATTGTTTTTATTCCAATTCTGTCCTTATCTGGAATCGAAGGTAAGATGTTCAAACCAATGGCAATGACGTTTAGTTTTGCTTTATTAGGCGCCATGATTTTTTGTTTTACTTACGTTCCTGTCGTTTCTTCATTGTTTTTGAAACCAAAAGAGGAAAATCCAAACTCTATTTCAAATAAGTTAATTCATAAGTTGAATTCGTGGTATTTGCCTATTATTAGTTGGGCTATAGCCAATACCAAAAAGGTTTTATATGGTGCTCTTGGTTTATTATTGCTGGCTGCAGGCTTATTTGCAACGATGGGAGGAGAATTTATTCCCACATTAGATGAGGGTGATTTTGTGATTCAGCCCGTTTTAAAAACAGGAACGTCATTGACTAAGACGATTGCAATAACTACAAAAATTGAAAAAATAATCCTTAAAAATTTTCCAGAAGTTACACAGGTTGTCAGTAGAATTGGTGCTGCCGAAGTGCCTACAGATCCCATGTCTATGGAAGAAAGCGATGTCATTGTGAAATTGAAACCCAAATCAGAATGGACTTCGGCTGCTACCAAAGATGAATTGGCAGATAAAATAAAAGAAGCTTTAGAAAATCAAATTCCGAATATGGAAATCGAATTTACGCAGCCGATAGAAATGCGTTTCAACGAATTAATTTCGGGAACCCGATCTGATGTAGCGGTTAAAGTTTTTGGCGAAGACTTGGGTATTTTGGCTCAAAAAGCAGAGGAAATTAAAAATGCAATTGCAAAAGTAGAAGGTGCTTCGGATATTATCATCGAAAAAACGAAAGGTTTACCGCAAATGTCCGTAGTTTATGATCGTTCTAAAATTGCCCGTTACGGATTGAATATTGCCGATTTGAACGAAATGATTGCCCTTGGCTTTGCCGGAAAAACCGTTGGAACTGTTTTTGAAGGCGAAAAACGTTTTGATATGGTCGTGCGTTTGGATCAAACCAACCGACAAGACATTGAGGATTTACGTAATTTGTATGTATCAACTCCAAATGCCGGACAAATTCCATTGCGTGAACTGGCTTCTATTGAATATACTGAAGGTCCTGCGAAAATTTCTAGAGATAATACCAATAGGAGAATTGTAGTGGGAATCAACGTTAGGAATCGTGATTTACAGAGTGTAGTTACCGATATTCAGAAAATTGTTGAAAACAAAATCAAATTACCATCAGGCTATTACGTGAAATATGGTGGACAATTTGAAAATTTACAAAGCGCTAAAGCCCGATTGATGATAGCAGTTCCTATCGCTTTATTTTTGATTTTTATCCTTTTGTATTTTGCATTTGGCTCCGTGAAAGAGGCGTTAATGGTCTATTCAGCGATTCCTTTGTCAGCAGTGGGCGGCGTTTTGTTTTTATGGATACGTGATTTGCCGTTTAGTATTTCGGCAGGCGTTGGATTCATCGCGCTTTTCGGAATTGCCGTATTGAACGGAATTGTCCTAATCGAACATTTTAAAGAACTCAAACACCAAGGCATGAAAGATATCGATGCATTAATTTTAAAAGGAACCACCGATAGATTACGTCCGGTTTTATTAACCGCTGCGGCTGCTGCATTAGGATTTTTACCTATGGCAATTTCATCTTCTGCAGGAGCCGAAGTGCAGCGGCCCTTAGCAACGGTTGTTATTGGCGGTTTGTTTACGGCAACTATTTTAACGATGATTGTATTGCCTATTTTATACAAAGTTTTTGAGAATCAGTCTTTCAAAAAAGCGAAACTAAAGAAAACTCAAAATGCAACTTTTATCATTATGCTAATGCTGAGTTCTTCATTTGCTTTTTCACAAAATACTAATCCAGAATTAGATAGTTTATTGTCGAAAGCAATGCAAAACAATAAAGGTATTAAAGCGGCTCAATTGCAAGTGGATAAAACAAAAGCCAACATTAAAACGGCTAATACTTTTGATAAAACCAATATTTATTATAGTTACGATCAAAATAATTTGGCACTCAATAACGAACCTTTACGAGTATTTGGTGTACAGCAACGTTTTTCTTTTCCAACGGTGTACGGAGCGCAGAAAAAAGTATTTTCTTCTGAATATGAAAGGGAAAAAGCCAATTTTGATATTCAAAAAAACAAACTTTCTTTAGCTGTTTCTAAATCGTATCAGCATATCGTTTATTTGCAACATCAAGAAAAACTGTATCAGTATTTAGATAGTTTGTACCAAAATTTCTCTAAAGCAAGCGACAGACGTTTTGAATTAGGAGAAACCAACTATCTGGAAAAAATTACGGCTCAAGCTAAATTCAGACAAATAAGAACCAAGCTTTCGCAAATTGAGAATGACAAAAAAGCACAATACGAGCTGTTGCAATCTTTGCTTCAAAGTGATGAAATAATAAAAATAAATAGTAATTCAATTACGCCTCTAAATACTTTTATTGATGCAACAAGTAAATTATTTTATACTGCTTATTTAGAAAGTGTTACTAAAAATTATAAAAACCAGATAGAGCTGCAAAAACAACATTGGCTACCGGATATTAACTTGGATTATTTTCAAGGAAGAAATAACGGTTTATCACAGTCGTTGTATGGTTTTCAAGTTGGTTTAGCAGTACCGATTTTATTCTCGGGACAAGTTGCTAAAAGTAAAGTCGCACAGCTAGAATTACAAAGTTGGGAGCTACAAAAACAAAATGAAGAAGTAAAAATAGAAAAGTACATTAATCAAAAAAAGAACGAATTAGCCAAACATCAAGAAGCCATAAATTATTACAATACGTATGGCAAAAAATTATCGGATGAGATTATTAAAGTAGGGAATAACAGTTATAAACACGGTGAGATCGATTTTTTCCAATACATCCAAAGTCTAGAAAATGCCACAACAATTCAAGTGGATTACTTAGATACTATCTTACAATTCAACCAAACCCAATTAGATTTACAATACCTAAATTTTTAAAATACAACTAATGAAAAAATCTCTCTATATAATTGCTTTATCCTTTGTTTTATTTTCTTGTAAAGAATCGAAAAAGGAAGAATCAGAACCAAAAGATAACGGATTAATTACAGTATCTGCAACCCAATTCAAAACCTCAGGAATGGAGATCGGGAGTCCAGCAGAACAGGATTTTGAAGTAACAGTAAAAGCATCTGGAAAAATTGATGTGCCGCCACAAAACCGAGCCAAAGTAAACACTTTTATGGGTGGTTACGTAAAATCGACGACGCTTTTGGTAGGAAATAAAGTAACTAAAGGACAAGCTTTATTAACGCTACAAAATACCGAATTTTTAGATATTCAAAAAGAATATATGGAAGTTGCAGAGCAACTTAATTTCTTGAAATCAGAATATGACCGCCAAAAAACCTTGTACGATGAGAAAATTACTTCGCAAAAAAACTACTTAAAAGCCGAAAGCGACTATAAAAGAGCCAAAGCAATGCATCAAAGTTTACGTGCTAAATTGGTGCTTTTGAACATTAACCCTCGAAATGTTGAAAGAGGAATTTTGACTTCAACAATTACTATTTTTTCTCCAATAACGGGTGATATTGTGATTATGAATGCCAATGTAGGTATGTATGTAGCACCTTCGGATGTGATTTTAGAAATTGTCGATACTGATCACTTGCATTTAGAATTAGCCGTTTTTGAAAAAGATATTTTGAATGTAAAAATTGGCCAAAAAATACATTTTAAAGTTCCTGAAGCATCCAAAGAAGTTTTTAATGCCGAAGTACATTTGGTAGGAAAATCTATTGAAGGAAATGACAGAACGATTAATATTCATGGACATTTAGACGATGTTATAAAGCAAAAACTGTTGACAGGCATGTTTGTAGAATCTGAAATAATTATCGATTCTAAAAAAGGTTTAGCGATTCCTGCTGAAGCATTGGTGACAGAAAATAATAAAAATTTTGTACTTTTAGTCAAGAATGAAAAAAACGGGTATTCGTTCCAGAAAGTAAGTGTAACTATTGGATCGAAGTCTGAAAAGTTTGTCGAAATACTGCCAAATGCTGCAATATCTGCTTCATCAAGACTATTAACAAAAGGAGTTTTTGATTTGGTTAATTAATAAAAAATGAAATAATGGACTTGAATAAACTTAAAGATCAATTGCAAACAGAGGTTGATACCGCCTTTTTGTACGATAGTATTGCTGCCATTCAGTCTGATGAAAATCTTTCGAGAGTTTTACTAAGCTTAGGCGAAATCGAGAAAGGACATGCAAAACACATGTTAGATAAAGTTCGTACCATAGAACCCAATTTCAACATGCCTATGCCATCAGGTAGAGCCAAATTTCAATTGAAGTTGGGTAAAATTTTTGGATACAGTTCGATAATTAGCTCCTTATCTTCAATAGAAAAACAGTTTGCCGAAAATTGGGTTCGAAATAAAATTAAAACTGGTGAAAAACCAACCGGGTTTGAGCACAATCACCTAAATATCATTGAAGCTGTAAATAATAATGCTGCTCTAAATGTTTCTGGGGGGCTGCTGTCTAAATTTGAAAGCAGGCATAAATCCGTAGGAGGAAATGCCTTACGAGCGGCAGTTTTAGGTTCTAATGATGGATTGGTTTCTAATATGAGTTTGGTCATGGGAGTTGCCGGAGCAGCCGTTTCTAATGATACGATATTGTTAACCGGAATTGCAGGACTTTTGGCTGGTGCGATATCAATGGCGTTGGGCGAATGGCTTTCGGTACAAAGTTCCAGAGAATTAAACCAACGCCAAATTGATTTGGAAACCGAAGAATTAGAAGCTTCTCCCGAAGAAGAAAAAAAAGAATTGGTTTTATTGTATCAAGCCAAAGGGATGAATGCAGTCGAAGCACAAAAATTAGCTGACAAAGCTTTTGAAAATCCACAAACAGCGATTGATGCCATTATCACGGAGGAATTAGGAATTGACAAAGAAGAGTTAGGAGGATCAGCTTGGGAAGCAGCTATAGCATCGTTTGTATTATTTGCTATCGGAGCAATTATTCCATTGTATCCATTTATGATTTTAGATGGAAAAAATGCCATTTTATTAAGTGTCGGAAGCAGTGTCGTTGGGCTTTTTGGGATAGGAGCAGCCATAACTTTGTTAACGGGAAAAAGCATTTTATTTTCAGGATTCAGACAAGTGGCTTTCGGTCTGTTAGCTGCAGCAGTTACCTACGGAATTGGTTCGTTAATTGGCGTATCCTTGGCAGGATAAAATTCTAAAAAAATCACATATTATTAACAAATACTAACTAAAACTATAAAATTATGAATGATGCACACTTACACCTAGTTGTAAACCACTTTCCTATTATTGGAACAATCCTTGGACTCGGAATTTTAATCGCTGGAATAGTGCTTAATAACAAATCCGTTCAAAATACAGCTTATGTATTATTTATTATTTCAGCTGTTTTTGGCTTTTTTAGCATGTCTACCGGCGAAGGAGCAGAGGAAATGGTGGAAGATTTCGCTGGAATTGGAAAAGCAATTATTCATGAACACGAGGAAATGGCTGAAAAATTAGCAATTGTTTTGTATGCACTGGCAATTACATCATTGTTTGGTCTCTATTCTAATTTGAAAAACAAACCAAAAGCGAAGCTAGTTTCATATATTGCTACAGTAGTTGCAATCATTGCCGTGTTTTTTGCGCAGCAAACGGGTACAACAGGAGGTGAAGTTCGTCATACTGAAATTAGAACCGATAGTGCCGCTGTAGACAATAACATAGAGAAAATAACCCCTGCTAATGAGGAGGAAAAGGAATAAAAAAAGTATTTTAACAAAAAAACAATATTAAGTTAAAGTATTAATTGCTTTTTAATTAAAAAAGACTTTATCTTTGCAAAGAAAAATAAAACACATGTTTACAATACAATTACATCATCATCATTTTCATTATTGCTCTCAAGCGATGTGTTAATGATATGCATGTAAATCATCATATTTAAAAACCCGTTTGAGTACATCAAACGGGTTTTTTATTACCTCAAATTGTACTCAAACATTATCATTCTAAAAAAACAAAAAACAAAAAAATGAGTACATTAAAAATTGCAATTCAAAAATCAGGTCGTTTAAACGAGGACAGCATTCAAATTCTAAAAGATGCTGGTATCTCCATTGATAACGGAATCGACCAATTAAAAGCCGAAGCCTCTAACTTTCCTCTTGAAGTTCTTTACTTAAGAAATTCAGATATTCCACAATATTTAATGGATGGCGTAGTAGATATCGCCATTGTTGGGGATAATTTATTGGTTGAAAAAGGCGGAAATATTGAAGTTATTCAAAAATTAGGGTTTTCAAAATGCAAAGTATCTGTTGCTGTGCCTAAATCTTTTCAATACAAATCTGTAAAAGATCTTGACGGAATGCGCATTGCTACATCGTATCCTAAAACGGTATTGGATTTCTTTAATTCTAAAGGTGTTACGGTTGACATTCACCAAATTTCAGGTTCGGTTGAAATTGCTCCAAACATTGGTCTTGCTGATGCTATTGTAGATATTGTATCCAGCGGAAGTACATTGTTTAAAAATAATTTAAAAGAAGTTGAAGTTATATTTAAAAGTGAAGCAGTTTTAGCTGTTTCTCCAAAAGTAAGTCCAGAATCTCAAAAAATTATCGACACGTTGAAATTCAGAATCGAGTCGGTTTTGAGAGCTAGAAAGTCAAAATACATTTTGATGAACGTTCCTAATGATAAGATTGAAGCAGTTGGTAAAATTTTACCGGTATTACGTAGTTTAACCGTTTTACCATTGGCACAAGAAGGTTGGAGCAGTGTACACTCTGTAATTGATAAAGATACTTTTTGGGATGTTATCGATCAGTTGAAAGAGGCTGGAGCCGAAGGTATCTTGGTATGCCCAATTGAAAAAATGGTCTTGTAAAGACTTTAGTGTATAACTTATTTTAGTAAAAAATTCATTGCGAACTTTGCGAAAACCTTTGTGAACTTTGCGGTTAAAAATAATACAATGAACAAAATATACAATCCAAAACCAGAAACGTGGTCTAGTATTTTAGAACGACCTACAAAAACGGTAGATGATATTGAAGCTACTGTAAAAGAAATTTTCAAAGAGGTACAGAAAAAAGGGGATGAGGCTGTGACCAAATATACCTCGCTTTTTGATGGCGTTACAGTAGGCACAATGATTGTTACTGAAGCTGAAATTCAAGAGGCTATCTCAGCAGTACCGCAAGAGTTAAAAGAAGCAATTGCTTTGTCAAAGGCTAATATTACGGCTTTTCACCGTGCTCAAAAAACAGAGCGTGTTGCTGTTGAGACCGTAATTGGCGTTTCATGCTGGCAAGAAAAAAGACCTATTCAAAAGGTAGGTTTGTATATTCCGGGAGGAACAGCGCCCTTGTTTTCAACAGTGTTGATGCTTGCTGTTCCTGCTAAAATTGCAGGTTGTAAAGAAATTGTTTTATGCTCTCCACCTGATAAAAATGGGCAAATTAATCCTGCCATCTTATTTGCAGCACATTTGTGCGGAGTTACAAAAATTTTAAAAGTAGGAGGCATTCAGGCTATTGCAGGATTAACATTTGGTACAGAAACGATTCCTAAAGTATATAAAATCTTTGGGCCTGGAAATCAATTTGTAACCGTTGCAAAACAGTTGGCTACACAATTTGGCGTAGCAATCGATATGCCAGCAGGCCCCTCAGAATTACTGATTGTTGCTGATGATTCAGCGGTTCCCGCTTTCGTAGCATCCGATTTATTATCGCAAGCAGAACATGGAGCAGACAGTCAGGTTATTTTAGTTTCAACATCTAAAAAACTGATTGATGCCGTTGAAGATGAAATTCAGCTTCAAATAGAGCAATTACCACGTAAAGAAATTGCCGAAAAAGCTATCGCCAACTCCAAATTAATTTTTGTCGAAAATGATGAAATTGCTTTGGATTTAATAAACGAATACGGACCAGAACACTTTATTGTATGCACCGCCAACGATAATTTTTATATTGACGAAATAGAAAATGCAGGTTCTATTTTTATAGGAAATTATACCCCAGAGAGCGCAGGCGATTACGCATCTGGTACCAATCATACTTTGCCTACAAACGGGTACGCAAAAAACTATAGTGGTGTAAATTTAGATAGTTTTACAAAAGCAATGACGTTCCAAAAAATTTCTGAAAAAGGAATTCAAAATATTGGTAAAGCTATTGAAATCATGGCCGATGCCGAAGGTTTACAAGCTCACAAAAACGCAGTTACACTACGATTAAAAGCAATAGAAAATGGAAAATAATTTTGATATCAATAATTTGGTTCGGGAAAATGTAAAAAACATGAAGCCCTATTCATCTGCTCGAGATGAATTTGAGGATTTTGATACTGCCGAAATGATATTTTTGGATGCCAATGAAAATCCGTTTGAAAATGGAGTAAATAGATATCCAGATCCACAGCAAGCGAATGTAAAAGAGGTTTTGGCAAAGCAAAAAGTTGTCAAATCAAATCAGATTTTATTAGGAAACGGAAGCGATGAAGTACTTGATTTACTTTTTAGAGCTTTTTGTGAACCAAAAATAGACAACATAATTACATTGCCACCAACGTACGGAATGTATGGTGTTTTGGCCAATTTGAACGCAGTAGAAAATAGAGAAGTTCTTTTAACCGAAGATTTTCAGCCAGAGATTGAAAAAATCATGGAAGCGGTTGACGCCAATACCAAAATGATATTTTTATGTTCGCCAAACAACCCAACGGGGAATTCGTTTTCTGACGAGAGTGTAGCGTATCTTTTGCAAAACTTTAAAGGGTTAGTGGTTATTGATGAAGCCTATATTGATTTTTCTAAAAAGGACAGTTGGATTAATGAATTAGATGAATATCCTAATTTGATCATTACGCAAACGCTTTCAAAAGCATATGGTTTAGCTGGAATCCGATTGGGAGTTTGTTACGGGTCTGCAACAGTAATTTCGGTTTTGAATAAAATAAAACCACCATATAATGTAAACGAACTTACTCAAAAAAGAGCTTTAGAGCGATTAGAAAATATAGATATTATTAAATCTGAAGTAGATTCAATAATAGAGCAAAGAGAAGAGTTGCTTAAAGTTTTACTTGATGTAAAATTTGTTCAAAAAATCTATCCAACAGAGGCTAATTTTATCTTAGTAAAAGTAGATGATGCTAATAAAAGATACGCTGAATTAATTGCAAAAGGAATTGTAATTCGAAATAGAACTACACAAGCACTTTGCGAAAATACGTTACGTTTGACAGTAGGAACAGAACAAGAAAATAAAAAATTAATTGAGGTGTTAAAACAACTTTAAACCTTAAACTTTAAACTTTTTTTAATGAAAAAAATACTTTTTATAGACCGTGATGGAACGATGGTTTTGGAACCAAACGATTACCAATTAGACAGTTTTGAAAAATTAGAGTTTTACCCAAATGCTTTTCAATATTTGGGTAAAATTGCCAAAGAATTGGACTTTGAATTAGTAATGGTGACCAATCAAGATGGTTTAGGTACCGCTTCGCATCCCGAAGAGAATTTTTGGCCCGTACATAATTTGGTAATGAAAGCTTTTGAAAATGAAGGTGTTGTTTTTAGTGACGTTTTAATTGATAAAACATTCCCACATGAAAATGCTCCTACACGCAAGCCAGCAACAGGCTTACTGACTCAATACATCGATAATCCAGCATACGATTTGCAAAATTCATTTGTAATTGGTGACCGAATTACAGATGTGGAATTAGCGAAAAACCTTGGTGCAAAAGGAATTTTCATCAATACGGATGAAGCTTTAGGAAGTGACGAAATAGCTTCAAAAAGAGAAGAATTGGACTCAGTTATTGCGCTACAAACCACGGATTGGAAGACGATTTATGAGTTTTTAAAACTAGAAGAACGTTCAGCAACCATTTCAAGAAAGACAAATGAAACTGATATTTACATCAATTTAAATCTAGACGGAACAGGTAAGAGTAAAATTGAAACCGGAATTGCGTTTTTTGATCACATGCTGGACCAAATTGCACGTCATGGTCAAATGGATTTAGAAATTTTAGTAAAAGGTGATTTAGAAGTAGATGAACACCACACTATTGAAGATACTGCAATAGCTCTTGGAGAAGTTTTTGCAAAAGCATTGGGTAATAAATTAGGAATAGAACGTTATGGTTTTTGTTTACCAATGGACGACTGTTTAGCACAAGTGGCTATTGATTTTGGTGGTAGAAATTGGCTGGTTTGGGAAACCGAATTCAAACGAGAAATGGTAGGTAAAATGCCAACTGAAATGTTCTTTCACTTCTTTAAATCGTTTTCAGATGGTGCCAAGGCCAATATCAACATCAAGGCTGAAGGGACCAATGAGCACCACAAAATTGAAGCGATTTTTAAAGCTTTTGCAAAAGCGATAAAAGTAGCCGTGAAGCGTGATACCGAAAAAATGATTTTACCAAGTACGAAAGGGATGCTTTAATAAGTCATAAAGTCAAAGGTCTAAAAGTCAAAAGTCCCTTAAAAGGATTTTGCAAATGACTTTAGGACTTTCGACTTTCGATTTTAAGACTAAATAAATGAAAATAGTAATTATAAACTACGGAGCCGGAAATATACAAAGCATTATGTTTGCTATAGAACGTTTGGGTTTTACAGCTGCGCTTAGTAATGATTGGAAGGAAATAAAAGCTGCAGATAAAGTGATTTTTCCTGGAGTTGGTGAGGCAAGTTCTGCGATGAAAATGCTTGTAGATAGTGGTCTTGATGTATTGATTCCTACTTTGAAACAACCTGTTTTAGGGATCTGTTTGGGTATGCAATTGATGTGCAACAAATCCGAAGAAGGAAACACTGCTGGTTTGGAAATTTTTGATGTAGATGTGGTTAAATTCACTTCAAAAGTAAAAGTACCACAAATGGGGTGGAATCAAATTTATAATTTGAAATCAGATTTGTTCAAAGGAATTTCTGAAAATGAATACATGTATTTGGTACATAGTTTTTATGCGCCAAATTGCTCCGATGCCATTGCTACAACAAATTATGAAGTAGAATATGCCTCAGCATTGAAGAAAAATAATTTTTACGGAACACAATTTCACCCCGAAAAAAGCGGCGATGTTGGCGAACAAATTTTAGGGAATTTTTTAAAATTATAGGATTGAAAAATTCAAAGATTGAAAAATTAAGGAGTCAAAAATTTAATTGACTAACAGTATTAATCTTTAAATAATTCAATTATTAAATCTTTAAATTAAAATAAATGAGAATAATACCAGCAATAGACATCATCGACGGGAAATGTGTCCGTTTGTCCAAAGGAGATTACAACACCAAGATTATTTACAACGAAAACCCGCTAGAAGTTGCAAAAGAATTTGAAGCGCACGGAATTGAATATTTACATTTGGTAGATTTAGATGGAGCAAAATCAAGCCAGATTGTTAATTATAAAATTTTGGAACAAATTGCAACACAAACCAGTTTAAAAATTGATTTTGGAGGTGGTTTGAAAGCTGATTCCGATTTGAAAATTGCATTCGAAAGTGGTGCGAATCAAATTACTGGTGGCAGTATTGCTGTGAAAAATAGAGAACTATTCGGAAAATGGATTGCAGAGTACGGTGCGGATAAAATCATTTTGGGAGCAGATGCTAATAATGAAAAAGTCGCTGTTTCAGGCTGGTTAGAAGATTCAAATGAAGATTTGATTCCGTTTATTCAAGACTATCAAAGTAAAGGAATTCAATATGTAATTTGTACCGATATTGCTAAAGACGGTATGCTTGAAGGACCATCATTTGATTTGTATGCTAAAATTTTGGCAGAAGCCAAAGGAATAAAACTAATTGCTTCAGGAGGAATTTCGACTTTTGATGAATTACCAATACTAGCTGAACTTGGTTGTGAAGGAACTATTATTGGCAAAGCAATTTACGAAGGACGTATTTCATTGAAACAATTGGAACAATATATATTAAACAAATAGATTATTTCGCGAAGAAGCACAAAGAAGACGCAAAGATTCGCCAAGATTTTTGTGTATCTCTGCGAAACCTTTGCGAATCTCTGTGTAACAACAAAAAATATGCTTACAAAAAGAATAATCCCTTGTCTTGACATAAAAAACGGAAGAACCGTAAAAGGTGTCAACTTTGTAGACTTACGTGATGCCGGTGATCCTGTTGAATTGGCCAAAATCTATTCGGATGAAGGAGCTGATGAATTGGTTTTTCTAGACATTTCGGCAACCGAAGAAAGAAGAAAAACATTAATTGATTTGGTTCGAAAAGTAGCTGCAACTATTAATATTCCATTTACAGTTGGTGGCGGAATTTCCTCTGTTAAGGACGTCGATGTTTTATTGCAAAATGGAGCTGATAAGGTTTCGATAAATTCATCGGCTGTAAAAAATCCGCAGTTGATCAATGATTTGGCACAAAAATTTGGAAGCCAATGTGTTGTGGTTGCAATTGATGCCAAGCAAATAGAAGGTCAGTGGATTGTGCATTTAGTAGGTGGTAAAGTACCTACCGAATTGAATTTATTTGATTGGGCAAAAGAAGTTGAGCAACGTGGCGCAGGTGAGATATTATTTACCTCGATGGATAATGACGGAACTAAAAATGGTTTTGCAAATGAGGCTTTGGCCAAACTTTCGGAACTAGTTAATATTCCAATTATTGCATCGGGTGGTGCAGGAAACATTCCGCATTTTGTAGATTCATTCCTAGAAGGAAAAGCTGATGCAGCCTTAGCAGCTAGTGTGTTTCATTTTAAAGAAATTGAAATCAAAACATTAAAAGAAGCTCTTAAAAATAACAATATTGAAGTACGAATTTAATATTTTTACTTTAAGACATTCGACTTTAAAACTTTAGACTTAAAATTATGAACATAGATCTCTCAAAAAAAACAGACGGATTAATTCCAGCCATTATTCAAGATAGCGATACGAAAGCCGTTTTGATGTTGGGTTACATGAACGAAGAAGCATATCTTAAAACTATCGAAACACAAAAAGTAACTTTTTTTAGCCGTTCTAAACAAAGACTTTGGACAAAAGGTGAGGAGAGTGGTCACTTTTTAAACTTGGTTGATATAAAAAATGACTGCGATGGCGATACTTTATTAATACAAGCAAAACCAGTTGGACCAACATGCCATACAGGTGCAGATACCTGCTGGCAGACAGAAAACAAAGCTGATTATGGGTTTATTTCACGCTTAGAACAAACTATCGAAACCCGAAGAGAAAAAGCTGACTCTGAAAAAAGTTATGTTGCTTCTTTATTCCAATTAGGAATTAACAAAATAGCCCAAAAAGTAGGGGAAGAAGCAATAGAAGTAGTTATTGAAGCCAAAGACGATAATGATGATTTATTCTTGAGTGAAAGTGCTGATTTATTGTTTCATTATTTGATTTTGCTTCAAGCCAAAGGATTCAAATTAAACGATGTAGTAGATGTATTGAAAAGTCGTCAGAAATAATCTGACAAAAAAATAAATTGTAACCCAATAGAGAATTTTAATCTATTGGGTTATTTTTTTAAAGTAGTTTTCATTTGCACCTGTCTTATTAAAAGAGATAGAGAAACGGTATGTAGACCTTTTTAAAAATCTTTTTAAATAATATTTAGGCAACATTACTTTTAAGTTTAGCTTTAAATTGTTTTTATATCTTCGTGTACATGAATAGTATTGTGCTAACCGTTTGAATCTCCCTTTTATGAAAAAATTTGTTTGCATTTTTAGTTTTTTAGGATTGTTAAGTTGTAAATCACAAATTCCTTCAACAGCAAGTCAACCATTAAAAACTAATGAAAACACTAGCTTTACTATTGCTTTTGGTTCCTGTGACAATCAAAAAATTAAAAATGAACTCTGGCCTGAGATAAATAAAAACAATCCTTCAGTTTGGATTTGGGGTGGAGATAATGTGTATTCGGATACAGAAGACATGCAGTTTCTTAAAAACAATTATACTATTCAGAAACAAGATCCTGAATATCTAAAATTCATTGATGGCAAAATTATTCTTGGAACTTGGGATGATCATGACTATGGCGCTAATGATGCAGGAGAAGAATATCCATACAAAAAAGAAAGTCAGCAACTATTTTTAGATTTTTTAGATACTCCAAAAGATGCTCCAGAACGAAGTAGAGAAGGAGTTTACAGTTCAAAAACGATTGAAGTTGATGGGAGTAAAATTAAAATTATCGTATTAGATACCCGTTATTTCCGAACAGCGTTAACCAAAGATCCTAATTCAAAAAAGCGTTTTAAGCCTAATAAATTTGGCGAAGGAACTATACTTGGACAAGCGCAGTGGGAATGGTTATCAAAAGAGCTATATAATTCAGATGCGCAATTCCATGTGATAGTGAGCAGTATTCAATTTTTATCAAACAAGCATGGCTTTGAAACATGGGGAAACTTTCCGCATGAAGTTGAAAAACTAGAACAATTACTGGTTTCCTCAAAAGCAAAAGGGGCTTTTATCATCTCTGGAGATAGACACATTGCAACCTTTTCATCAAAAAATGTAGCGGGTTTGTCCTATCCTCTTGTAGATTTTACTGCAAGCGGATTAACTCACACCTATACTGCATTCTCTGGTGAAGAAAACCCTTATGTACAAGGTGAAGTTGTTAAGGAGATTAATTTTGGTTTATTAAAATTTGATTTTAAAAATCATAAAGTCTTAATGGAAATTCTTGGCAGAGAAAATAAAACATTACAAAATTATTCTGTTTCCTTTTCGAAAAATTAGGGAATAGTTGTTTGTTTTTGATTCTAAACTCTATTTTTGTACTAAATAATTGCACTATGAAAAAATATTTTGGTTCTATTTTAATATCCTTTTTACTTTGTAATTCGGTCAATGCTCAAGGTTTATTAGATGAAAAAGCACCTTTATTTACTAGACAAGATACCCTTAGAGGGAGTATTACTAAAGAAAGAGCTTGGTGGGATGTAAAAAGGTATCATCTTGATATTAAAGTAAATCTTAAAGACAGCACGATCACAGGCTCAAACACTATAAAGTATCAGGTTGTTCAGGAATACAACAGCATGCAAATTGATTTGCAAACCCCAATGAACATTTACAAAGTTACCCAAAATGGGAAAAACTTGGAGTTCAAAAGGGAAGGCAATGCTTTTTTTATTGCATTAAAGGAACCTCAAGTAAAAGGAAGCATTAAAGAACTTACTGTTTTTTATGGCGGAAAACCTAAAGTGGCTGTAAATCCGCCGTGGGATGGAGGAATTACTTGGAAAAAAGATAAAAATGGCAATCCATTTATAGCCTCATCATGTCAGGGATTGGGAGCAAGTGTTTGGTGGCCTAATAAAGATCACATGTATGATGAAGTAGACAATATGCTCATTAGTGTTAATGTTCCTGCTAATTTAACAAATGTTTCTAACGGGCGCTTGCAAAGTGTAAAAACCTTGAAAGATGGAACTAAAACCTATAATTGGTTTGTAGCTAATCCTATAAATAATTATGGTGTAAACATCAATATTGGGGATTATGTTACTTTTTCTGAAAAATTCAAAGGTGAAAAAGGAAATTTAGATTGTACGTATTTTGTTTTGAGAGACAATTTGGCGAAAGCTAAAAAACAATTTCAAGACGTTCCTAAAATGTTAAAAGCGTTTGAACATTGGTTTGGACCTTACCCATTTTATGAAGATAGTTATAAATTAGTTGAAGCTCCATATCTCGGAATGGAACATCAAAGCAGTGTTACGTACGGAAATGGTTATCAAAATGGATACCGTGGAAGGGATTTAAGCGGAACTGGCTGGGGATTAAAGTTTGATTTTATTATCATACACGAGTCTGGTCACGAATGGTTTGCCAATAATATCACCTATAAAGATATTGCAGACATGTGGATTCACGAAAGTTTTACGAACTATTCTGAGAGTCTCTTTTTAGAATATTACTATGGAAAGGAAGCTGGATATACTTATGTTAGAGGTCTTAGAAATATTATTGAAAATGATAAACCTATCATTGGTAAATACGATGTAAACAATGAAGGTTCAGGGGATATGTATCCTAAAGGAGCAAATATGTTGCATACTATACGTCAATTAGTGAATAACGATGAAAAATGGAGAGGAATACTAAGAGGTTTGAACAGTACTTTTTATCACCAAACGGTAACTACCAAGCAAATTGAGGATTATTTAAGCAAGCAAGCAGGTATTGATTTGTCGATGGTTTTTAATCAGTATTTAAGAGATACTCGAATACCAAAATTAGAATATACAGTAAAGAATAACCAGTTAGCATATCGCTGGACAAATAGTGTCACAGGTTTTAATATGCCAGTAAAAGTGACTCTAAATGGTAAAGAAGAATTGCTTCATCCAGAAACAGAATGGAAAACTATCCCACTAACTAGTGACAACCTAAAAGTGGTAGTAGATCCAAATTTTTATGTTACTAATTAACTAAAAACACATTACTGATAAAAAAAGGGATGCATAAAGTATCCCTTTTATTATTCGTAATATCTTATAATCAATATCTAATATTGATATTTTGTGTATTCTTTTGTTAAGTTGAATACTCTATTTTAAAACTGGATTTTCAAACAGTTGTACTTGACTTTTTAACCTTTCAACCAGCATGCTCATCATTCGTTTGTTTAAATTAGAGCTATTATTGGTGTAGATTTCATATTCAGAAATGGTAAATAATCCCGAAATCATTCCTTTGAGCGCATTTCTAAATTTAATGTCCTTTTGAACCGCATTATCTATAGTTTTCATTTTCTTATCTAAAGAGAAATTATTGAAATCTATTTTATTTTTTTTTAAATAATGTGAAAAAGAAGAACATATTATTTCGTTCTGTAATTTTAAAATAGGGCGAAGTACTTCATTTTGAAACGTTTCTTCAAGGGTGGATTGATTTGTAATCATCCCAATTGATTTTCCTCTGAATTCTTCTAGAAATAGATCTCTTGCTTCCATTTTTTTCTTTAAAATTAAAAAATATAAAAGTAAAAAAGGTTTATTTTTACAAGTAAATTTTAAATGATGAGATTTCACACTAGGAAATGGGTAAAACCCGAAGATTTAAATCCCAATGGTACTTTGTTTGGTGGAAAACTGCTTGCTTGGATTGACGAAGAATTAGCTTTGTATACTATTGTGCAGCTAGAAAATGCAAGAATAGTAACCAAATATATGTCTGAAATAAATTTTAGAAGTTCAGCAAAACAAGGGGATATCATAGAAATAGGTATAGATGTTATCAAGTTTGGAACCACATCAATTACTTTAAAATGTGAAGCTCGTAATATGATGACACGAGAAACCATTATTTCTATTGATCAAACCACAATGGTTAATGTTGATGAGCATGGAAAACCTAAACCCCACGGAAAAACTTCAATTGAGTTTGTAAAAGACAGGTTGTAGAATCTGTATTTTAATTGTTCAATTCAATTTTAGATTCGAATATTTCTAAATCAAAATAACCAACAGCAGCTATGATGTGATCAAAAATATCAGACATGATGTATTCATAGTTTTCAAAACGTTTGTCATAAGAGAATGCATATACTTCTAGAGGAACACCATGCTCTGTAGATTGCAATTGTCTACAAAGCATGAGCATATCTTTGTTAAGTCCAGGATAATTGAATAAATATTCGGTAATGTATTTTCTAAACAAGCCTAGATTGGTCAAATTACGACCATTTATAGCTAGTGATTTATCTATTTTATTTTCAAGATTGAATCTTTCAATTTCATTTTTTCTTACGTCAATGTAGTGGCTAATCAAGTGTATTTTTTTTAAATCAACCAGCTCTGCTTCTTCAAGAAAGCGAATGCTACTTGTTTTAATTAAGATGTGTCGTTTAATTCTTCGTCCATCTGAGTTGAGCATTCCACGCCAGTTTTGAAAAGAATCTGAACTCAAACTATAGGTAGGAATTGTAGTGGTAGTATTGTCAAAATTTCGAACCTTAACGGTAGCTAAATTGATTTCAATTACATCTCCGTCTGCGCCAAATTTATCCATCGTAATCCAATCCCCAATTCGAACCATATCATTTATAGAGACTTGCACACTCGACACAAAACCTAAAATTGTGTCTCTAAAAATCAAAATGATCACCGCAGATACGGCTCCCAAAATAGTTAAAAGTTCGCCTTTGTCAATATCAAATAGCTTGGATATAATTAATGTAGTACCGATGACCCACAATAAAATCATGATTACCTGAATAAAACTATCTATCGGTTTGTCACTGTAACGAGGTTTTAGTTTTAAATAATCTCGTAAAGCATTAAAAATAGTTCTGATAATCCACAATACGAGGACAATAATATAAATCCCAACTATTTTTGCAAAAATCCCTTCCCAATATTCAAATCGGTCTAAAATTACGGGTACCGATTTGTAAATAAATAAAAGCGGTATTAAATGCGCAATGTATTTTGCCGTTTTATTTGAAACCAGTAAATCGTCAAATTTTGTTTTAGTTTTTTGAGCAATTATAGCTAGAATAGTTACTAGTAGTAGTCTAAAAATAAGGTAAATAACATAAGAAAGTACACAAAGTACAATAATATTAAGCAGCAAACTTAAATAAGATGCAGCACTACTTCCCAAACCTATTTTGCGTAAAATGGGGTAAATAAAAGTGAAAATTTTCTCGATGTATTTAAACATTTTTCAGGTATTTTCTTTCTATGTAAAAAGTACCAAAAGGAGGAATAGAGGCTATGCAAATGATAAAATATTTTTTAAAATCCCATTTTTCAGTAAATTTTAAAACAGTAGCTAAAACTATATAAGCAGTAAATAATACGCCATGAGCCATTCCTATGTGTTTTACATAAATAGGATCATTAAATATATATTTCATTGGCATGGCAAAGAAAAACAGCAATAAAGCAGAAATTCCTTCAATGATAGCGGTGATTTTAAAAATTTTAAGCATTTGTATTTTTTTATTTTGAACACAAAATTAAGTATAAACATTGATTTTAGATGCTAAAATCACAAAACTAAATTACTTTTGTATGCATAAACTTTGATAATGAGCAAACGCGATTTAAAAAAATATTTAGCTGAACTGAATAAAGAACAACTCGAAGAGCAAATCATAGAGTTGTACGAGAAATTTAGTCCCGTAAAAGTCTATTATGATTTCGTTTTTAATCCAAAAGAAGACCAGCTATCTAAAGAAGCTAAAGTAAAAATTGCTTATGAATATTTTCCAGTAAAAAAATCAGGTAGGCGAAGCCGACCTAAAATGAGACGTTCTGTTGCTCAAAAATACATCAAGCACTTTATATCCTTAGGGGTTGATCCTTTTGTAATAGCTGATTTAATGCTGTATAATATTGAAATTGCACAAACTTTTGCTTCAGAAAATGCAATCAAACAAGATCTTTTTTATAAAAGTATGTTCAATTCCTTTGAGCAAGTCGTAGTTTATTTAATAGCAAACGCCATTTTAGCTGATTTTAAAGCGAGACTCAACCAAATACAGCATACTGTTATAAATCAAAAATGGTACAATATCTCTGAATTTGATGCTATTATGGATAGATTAGAGTATTAAAAACTTTCCTTAATTTAAATTAATTAATCAGATGCGGTTTTTTTTAAATAAAATTGACAATTAAACTGTTTTTTAGGTGTATTTTTGCAAAAATCCAATAATTAGCAATGTCCCAAAACACCTTAGAAATAGAAATAGAAGACAAAAAACAACTCTACGCATACCAACAAGGCGATATTGATGCCATTTTTGAGCGTATAGATAATGCACCTCCACAACACCATTTATTATATCAGTTGCCTACTGGTGGTGGAAAAACAGTTGTTTTCTCAGAGATTGTTCGCCGTTATTTATCTCAACATGATAAGAAAGTTGTAGTCCTAACTCATAGAATTGAGTTGTGTAAGCAAACTTCAAAAATGTTGAAAGGTTTTGATGTAAAAAATAAAATCATCAACAGTAAAGTAAAAGAGTTACCGGACCAAAATGACTATTCTTGTTTTGTTGCCATGGTAGAGACTTTGAAAAACCGTATCAATGATGATAAATTACACCTAGATAATGTAGGTTTAGTAATTATTGATGAGGCACATTACAACTCTTTTAGAAAATTATTAAGTTCTTTCAAGAATGCTTTTATACTAGGAGTAACCGCAACTCCATTGAGTTCTAACATAAAATTACCCATGCACGAGAGCTATGATGAATTGATAGTAGGTGATACTATAAGTTCATTAATAGAAAATGGTTTTCTTGCAAAAGCAATTACGTATAGTTATGATGTAGGTTTGACTTCTCTTAAAGTAGGTATAAATGGAGATTATACCGTAAAATCTTCGGATGATTTGTATACCAATATGGCTATGCAAGAAAAATTACTGCATGCTTACACCGAAAAATCATTGGGTAAAAAAACCTTGATTTTTAATAATGGTATCAATACATCTCTTTATGTCTACGAAACCTTTAGAGAAGCTGGTTATGCCATAAGACATTTAGATAATACCAGCAGTAATGAGGAACGAAAAGACATATTACATTGGTTCAAATATACTCCGGATGCTATTTTAACCTCAGTAGGGATTCTTACAACAGGTTTTGATGAGCCTACTGTTGAAACCATTATCTTAAATAGAGCTACTAAATCTTTAACTTTATACTATCAAATGATAGGCCGTGGATCTAGAAAATTACCTGGCAAGGACAGTTTTAATGTAATAGATTTAGGTAATAATGCAGCCCGTTTTGGACTGTGGAGTGAACCTGTAAACTGGCAACACATCTTTAAATCTCCTGAGTTCTATCTAGAAAACTTAAGAGACGACACTGAAATCGAAATGTATTTTAAATACACGATGCCTCTAGATGTGCGAGCCAAATTCAGTAAAACCGAAGTTGTAACTTTTGATGTAGAAGAGGAACATAAACTTATTATAAAACTAAACTTACGTTCAAAGGAGGTTTTGGATAAATCATTAGATCAACATGCAGCTATGTGTGTTGACAATTCCGAAACGTTACAAGAAGCAAAAGCTTTAGGTAAATTATTAGATGATGATATTGAATGCCGTATCAAGCGTTATGCAAAATGTTTGAGTCAGTGCAGTAAAAACTATAGAGAATGGTTAGTAGATGATTACAAACTCAAATTGGTTCTTTTAACGGGTAAAAAATACCGAGAAAAAATCATGAATGAACCTGATGAAGATTAATTTCTTTATTAGGAGCTAATCCTGCTGTACACTGTATCTTTTGTGGTCTCAAAAAAGAGACCACAAAAGGATGCCGTTCCCATCAGGGCTAAAATTTCGTTACCAAAGAATTATTATTTTAAAATACAAAAACAAATGCAAAAACAATTCTCAGATTTAGGATTAGCAACACCCGTACTTAAAGCAATAACCGAATTGAAAATTGTTATTCCTACTGAAATTCAAGTACAAACCATTCCTTTGCTACTCGCAAATAAACACGACTTGGTAGGTATTGCAAAAACCGGTACCGGAAAAACAGCTGCATTTGGACTTCCTATTTTACAATTGATAGATACTAGTGTAGCAGCCATTCAAGCCGTAATTTTAGTGCCAACTAGAGAATTGGGGCACCAAATCTTTAAAAATTTAGAAGATTTTGCAAAATACATACCTCAAGTTTCTATAGCTGCAACTTGTGGAGGAATACCCATAAAACCGCAAATAGAAAGACTTACTTTGCCTACACACATTGTTGTAGCAACACCAGGACGACTAATTGATTTGATACAACGTAATGCCATTAACCTAAAAGAAACGAGATTCTTAGTACTCGATGAAGCGGATGAAATGGTCACGATTCTAAAAGAAAGTCTTGATGAAATTGTGGCACAATTACCTAGTTCACATAAAACATTTTTGTTTTCGGCAACGATGCCGGGTACAATTAAGCAATTGATTCAAAACTATTTGAATAAGAATGTTGTGCAAGTAAGCGCTAACATGGAAACAATAGGAAATCAAGGGATAGATCATCAATACATTGTAGTAGATCCTATCGAAAAGCTTGATGTTTTAATGCATTTCTTGAACTCCAAAGAGGGTGAACGTGGAATCATTTTTTGTAAAACAAAAGCAGCCGTAAACAAATTGGCCAAAAACTTAGCTATAAATAGATTTTCATCAGGTGCCTTGCACGGCAGTTTGTCTCAAGGTATTCGAGATCGAATTATGGAGCAGTTTCGTGAAGGCCACATTAATATTTTAGTCGCAACAGATCTTGCAGCTAGAGGAATAGATGTAAAAGAAATTTCATATGTTGTAAATTATCATTTACCTGATGTATACGATGCTTATGTACACAGAAGCGGTAGAACAGCAAGAGCAGGAGCAAAGGGTCTAGCCTTAACTGTGCTACAACAAGAAGAAGTTGTTGAAATTGCTGATTTTGAAAAAGAATTGGGCATCAAATTTTTACCTTTTGCTAAACCGAACAAAGCAAGTATTGAAGAAAACAATACGTTCTTGTGGGCCAAGCAAATTTTTAAGACCAAACCCAATCACGAGGTTGCAGCTGAATTAAAAGAAAAAATAAAAACGGTTTTCCATCATTTAACGAAGGACGAACTGATTGAAAAATTAATAGCAAATCAAGTGCTACAAACTAAAAATGAAGCACAACAAAAATTAGAAAAACCTATCAAAAAACTAAAAAAGTAAGTTTTCTACAAAAAAAGATACAACTAGTACACCCTCAATTTAAATAGAGGGTGTACTAGTTTTTTTTATTCTTTTTTTGCCTAAAATCAAGATTATTAATGCAATTATGGTAGAAGCGGTTAAGATAAAAACCATAGGCAAAATTGAATTCTTAACAAATAAACCTACCGCAAACGATGCCACCGCACCCAAACCTAACTGAATGGCGCCCATTAATGCAGAGGCACTGCCAGCATTTTTTTCAAAAGGAGCAAGAGTGAGTCCCGCAGTATTTGGATTAGAGATTCCTAAACAGGCCAAGAATACAAAAAGCATGGCTATGGTTTCATACAATCCTAGCAAATTATTTACAGCCAATATTAAAAAGACTATACTAATAATGGATTGTATTATTAATGCACCTACAATCATTTGTTCACTTCTAAATTTTCTTAACAATAAAGAATTTAACTGACTTGCACTAATAAAGCTTAAAGACATAAAAGCAAATATCCAACCGTACGTTTTTGCATCTACCTTATAAATGTCCATAAAAATAATAGGAGAGGCAGCCACATAAGTAAACAACCCAGAGAAAGCAATTGCTCCTGCAAACGCATAGGTATAAAATTGTGGTACCTTAAGTATTGAGATAAATCCGCTAACTATTGGTTTAGGTTTTAAGGAAATTGAAGTGTCAGGTACATAAGTATTAGGTAAACCTATTTGTGCAGCTAGTAAAATTAAAATCCCCATACACATCAAAATAAAAAATACGGTATGCCATCCAAAATCTTCTGTGATATAACCGCCTATAGTAGGAGCTAGCATTGGCGAAAGCCCTACCACTAACATTAATAGTGAAAATACTTTGGGAATATCTTTAACTGGAAACAAATCCCTTACCATAGATACAGACGCCACCGTTGCAGCACAACTACCTATGGCTTGAATAAATCGTAAACCAATAAAAGTATCAATATCTGTAACAAATACGCAGCCTAATGAAGCCAAAATATAAACCAACATTCCTATGAATAATGGCTTTTTTCGACCAAAACGATCTAACAATGGTCCATACAGCAACTGACCTGCTGATATTCCTATAAAATAACTGGATAATGTCAAGGATACATTTGCCACGGTGGTATTCAAATCTTTTGCAATACCCGCAAATCCGGGTAGGTACATGTCAATTGAAAAAGGACCAAGGGCTGTTAAAGATCCTAGAATAAGTATTAATTTGATGTATTGTGAACGTGACATTACATTTTGTACCTTCATATTTTATTTTTTGCAAAAGTAGCCAATATAAATGGGATGCTACGGTTGTTTATTTTTTTAAAAGCAAAACAAATCCAGATACAAATAAGAGCGAAAGCATGATTTTTTTTAACATAGTATCATTCAAAAAAAGATATACCTTTTTTCCCAATACTAAAGCCAAAATAAAAAAAGGCAATACATAAAGGGAGTTGTACAGTTGTTGCCACGTTAATATTCCTTCAAAAGCAAGAACAGGAATTCTAAATAACGTAATTAAACCAAGAACCCCAAACATTGTTGCTCTCATAATCTTCACATCCGAAGTTTCATTTTTAACAATGATCAAATATAGTGGTCCACCAGTGGAGAAAAGTCCTGAAAAAAAACCTCCTAAAAAGCCAAAGAGAAACTTCATTTTAGAAAATAATTTGATTTCTTTAGCACTACGCAAACTATTTAAGACAAACAAAATAATGAAAATTCCTAAAGCTTTTTTTAATATTATCGGTTGTCCGTAGGCTAAAACAATAATGCCTACAAGCAAACCAAAAAAAGAGGAAACAGCTAATTTTTTTAATAAATCTAAATTAATGTTGTGCCACTCTTTATAAACATGAATTGGAGTAGAAATCATGTAAAAAATAGATAAATATCCCACAGCGTCTGGCAATGGCATGGCAAATAATAAAAAAGGCAATGCAATTAGAGCGCCAGCAAATCCAGTAATTGTTTGAACAAAAAAACCTGTAAAAATCCCAAGTGAAAGTAAAATCATCATTGTATCCATTTTGCAAAATTAAAGGATGAATAACAGTATCAAAAATGTTTTCAATGGTAAAAAAGTTAAAAAACACATTTTTAAATCGTAATTTTGTCATTTAAAAACTTTTTTATGGTTGACGCATTGGATTTAAAAATTATTGAATGTCTAAAAGAAAATGCACGATATTCATTTGTAGAAATTGGCAAGCAAGTAGAACTTTCGCCATCTGCAGTTAGAGAGCGAATCCAAAAACTAGAAGATTTGGAGGTTATTAAAGGATATCGAGTAAGATTAGACAATACAAAACTAGGATTCGGACTTGAAGTTTTCATCATGTTTAAATTATACAGCGGCAAATTGAATGTTTTTTGTGAAAATTTAGATCAATTCCCAGAGATTTTTGAAATTCACAGAATTACAGGAACGCATAATATTTTTATGAAAGTGATTTTAAATAATCAGTTGCATTTACAAAAATATATTGATCGATTACTGGTTTATGGTGAACCAACAACTCATTTAATATTGTCTAATCTAAAAGATGATATTTAGTGATTGGCTATTTTTTTTAGATATATATATTGAACTATAATTTATATTATGTAAAATAGAAAATATAGAATTAAAAAAACATTGCTCTTTGCAATGTTTTTTTAATTAGCTTTTTGAAGTTTAAATCTATTAAGTATGATTTATGTTTATTTGATTTGAACTGGAATTGACCAATTATCCCATTTTAAACTAAATGTATTTGAGTTAATTTCATAAGTCAATTTTTCATATGCAGATCTAAGTACTTCTGGTTTTACAACAACTCGCAATTGATCATCTTCTTGCTTGTATTTATAAGCTCCCCATTGTTTAGCTACTTTATTAAATATGATTGTACACTCATTGCCATTTGGAATAATAAAAAAAGAATATTTTCCGGCTGGTAATTTTGATCCTTCTACAGTAAGATCTTTATCTGTTTCAAATGTTGTGGCATCATTTGCACCAGCGCGCCAAATTTTGTCAAATGGCACCAATTCGCCCCATATTTTTCTTCCATTAACAGATGGACTACCGTAGTCAACAGTTATTGTGGCGTCTTTAATTTTACCTGTGATTGTTTCTTTACTACTCGTAGGCTTACTTTGAGCTCCCATTACATTTACTAGCAGTAATGCAATTATTGCAAAACCAGTCTTAATAATTGATTTCATAATTTTTATTTATTAGTTACTGTATAAAATTAAAAAAACTGTGCAACAAACTTATATACACAGTCTTATTTTATGAAAAAATTAAGGAATGTATAATTTAATGGTAAACCATTTACAAAGCTATTGTATCTGTCTATTATTTGCTATTTTTACACTAGAAAAACAAACATTATGAATTCTATTGCTGAGCAAATTGCAGACTTTTTGAGTGATTACGCGCCTTTTAATTATTTAGCGTTTGAAGAACTTTCACAAATAGCTAGTGATGTAAAAGTTGTTGTTTTAGAAAAAAATCAAACTTTATTTCAAATAAATGATTTTCTTCATGACAGTTTTTATGTAGTATCATCAGGTATAATCAATTTGTCTGTGATCTCTGATTCTGAGGAGACTTTATTGAACAAATGTGCTGCAGGTGATATTTTTGGTTTAAGACCTTTTTTTGCCAAAAATAATTATATGATGACGGCTAAGTCCCGAGAAGAAACTATTGTTTATGCTATTCCTATTGCTTCGTTTAGGCCTTTTGTAGCTAACAATCCGGATGTATTGAATTTTTTACTGGAAAGTTTTGCAGTAAATACTAGAAATCCTAAAGACAAGGAAAATTTAATAGGAAAGTTGATATCTGACAATGTTTTTTATTCTGATCAGCAGTCTGAGATGCAGTATTTTCAGTCCTTAACCTATAATTTAAATCCCTTAAAGACAACATTGCATTCTAGTGTTCAAGATGTAGCACAGCAAATGACTGCTTCTTTAACAAACAATATATTAATTTGTGAAAATGATTTTCCAGTCGGTATTGTTACTGATACTGATATAAGAACAAAGATTGCTACTGGAAGATTTCCCATTACAGTAACTGTTGATAAAATCATGTCCTCACCCGTAGTTACTGTTCTTGAAAATGTTTCATTAGCCGAGGCGCAATTATTAATGCTTAAAAACAATGTAACGCACCTATGTGTAACATTAGACGGAACGGATAAATCACTAGTTAAAGGAATCATAAGTGAGTACGACTTGATTGTTGCACAAGCCAATAGCCCTGGAGTACTGGTTAAAGAAATTAAACGCAGCCAAACTGCAAAAGAACTCAAACAAATAAGAGATAGAGTTGCAGATTTGATACAAACATCCATTTCTAAAAACGTTCCTTTATCTCATGTTTTTAATATTACAAGCGAAATTAATTTGGCATTATTAAAACGCACTGTTGAATTGTCAATATTAGATTTAGGCTCCCCTCCTGCTCGTTTCGCCTGGTTAAGCATAGGTAGTCAAGGTAGAAAAGAACAATTATTATTTACAGATCAAGACAGTATTTTAATATTTGAAGATGTTGCTGCAGAAAAGTATCGTGATGTAAAAGATTATTTTTTGAAATTAGGAAAAAAGACAACTGCTACACTTGAAAAAATAGGATTTTCATCCTGTCCTAATGGTCATATGGGAAGTAATATGCAATGGTGTAAGTCATTGACTGATTGGATTAAACAATACGACAACTGGATGAATACTCCAGGCGAAAACAGTTCAGACTTAAGTAGTATATTTTTTGATTATGAAATCATTTTTGGCGAGCAAAAAATAGAGGATGCAATTACTGATGTCATTTTTAAAAATGTTATGAAGAGTACACTTTTCTTTGATTTCTTAGGTAATGATGCTCTTAGAAATAATTCACCATTAACGTTCTTCAAAAAATTTCATGTTGAAGAAGAAGGTGAACATAAAGATAAATTTGATATTAAAACACGTGCTCTTATGCCATTAATTGATGGAGCCAGATTGTTTTGTTTGTCCTTTGAAGTAAAGGGCATTAATAATACTTTTCAAAGATTCAAGCAATTATCTATTACAGATCCTAAACATGCTGAAATCTATTTAAACTGTGCAGAAGCGTTCCTTACATTATCAAAATTTAGAACTTTAGAAGGGCTGAAAAACGATAATGATGGTCAATATATTAATCTTGAGGAATTATCAAAAAATGATAAAGAGAAATTAAAGAATGCTCTAGCCCCAATGCGAGATTTAGAAGAATTAATTAAAAGTAAATTTCAACTTACACAATTTTCATAGTATGTTAGATTGGTTAAAAAATATAAATAAAGAATATCCTGATTTTTGGAAAGCTTATACAGCCAAGTTTGAGAAAAAGTCCTCCAGATTTGTAGTTTTTTCTACTGAAACAACGGGTTTAAATCCTAAAAACGATGTGATTTTGTCTATTGGTTCTTTTTCTGTAGTTAATAATTCCATTGTAATTGGTGATAATTTTGAAGCGGTATTAACGCAGTATAAATACTTTCATGACAATGGTTTGACAAATGAGTTTTTGGTTGAAAGTAAATTAAAAAAAATAAGTGAACCAGAAGCTTTAAAGTCTTTTTTGGAATACATAGGTAACTCAGTATTAGTAGGACATCATGTTGATTTTGATGTTGATATTATTAATGAATCCCTTGAACGAATGGATTGTGGAAGGTTGAAAAATGAAGCACTAGATATTGATGTTATGCATAGAAAACTTCAAGATATTACAGATAAAGAAAGTCCGCTTGATGAACTTTGTGAGTTTTATAAAATTCCAGTAAGTGACCGTAATTCAGCAGCAAACGATGCTTATAAAACGGCGCTGTTGTTTTTAAAATTAAAATCTAGATTGGGAATCAAATAATTTTAGTCAATTAACTGTATTCCTTTCCAATATTTACCATGATGCGTTATGGAAATGGGTTTTTCTAGCATTGAATTAGAATCTATTATGAAGGGAATACCATTTTTTTTAAAAATTTCAATATTAGGATTAATGCATTTGATCCTTTTAAATTGCTCCTTATTTGTAACAGCAATAGTGTAAATTGAATTATTTTTAATTGTGCTTTGGGTAAAATAGGATCTCCCCTTTATTACAACGCTTCCTAAAATGGCATCTTGGTAAATACATTCTAGTTGTAAAGGAAAAAATCCTCTTATTCCTGTTTCCCTATTATATATTTTATAGGCTGCTTCTTTTCTAGACCATAAATTCCAGACCATTACGTCTGGAAATTCAGTTGATGCTATTAATTTTTGTTCGTTTATGGTAAATATTTTTTTTAAAAAACCTTTTCGCTTCCAATTGCTTTCTTTTGAAGCCAAATCTAAATCGACGATATCATTCCCTATCATTTTGAGGTCGGATTACATCTTTTCAGATAATTTAGTTTCAATAATTTCTAAAGCTGCTTTTACGTTGATCATGCGTTCCATAGCTTCATTATCAATAATGATATCATATTTTTCTTCAATGTCCAAAATAACATCTACTAAATTAGCGGAGTTGATTTTTAAATCATTTATAAAATCGGTGTCTTCGGTAAGTGTGTCAAATGCTTCTTGATTTGCGATATATGGTTTAACTATATTCTTTAATTCTGCAATGGTTTGTTCTTTATTCATAAGTAATATTTTAATAAATGTAATGATTTTTTGTTTTGCTGCAATTAGTCCTGTTTGTATCTTTTGAAAATCACACATCCATTAACATCTCCAAAACCAAAACTAGCTTTTGCAATTATATTTAATTCCATCTCAATAGCTTGTTGTGGTATTCTTGTTTGGTCAATTAATGCTGTGATTTCTGGATGTAAATCGGGACAATTAGTATTCGGAAAAATAAATCCGTGATGTAATTGTAAGATGGATGCTACACTTTCGATGCTTCCGGCACCTGATAAACAATGGCCTACCATAGATTTTAAGGAGTTGATATATGGGAAATCTATACCATTTCGACCCAAAGCTTCACACCAATTTTGAATTTCTAGGCTGTCTTTTGAAGTGGCTGTCAAATGTCCGTTGATTGCATCTATGTCTTTTGCTGTGATTTCGGCATTTTTTAATGCTGTAGTAATACATTTTTGTACTGCAACAGGATTGGGTGCTGTCATTGTCCCAAGTCCGCGCTGACCGCCAGAATTAACATGCCCACCTAAAACTTCGGCATAAATTTTAGCGCCGCGAGCTATGGCGGTTTCCAAATCTTCCAAAACCAAAGCTCCTGCTCCACTTCCAGGAACAAATCCTGAAGCACTCTCAGACATTGGCCTTGAGCCGTGTACTGGATCTTGATTGTGCTTAAAAGTACACACTTTCATAGCATCAAAACCACCCCAAATATACGGTCCTGAATCACTGGTACTTCCTGCTAAAATACGTTTGGCTTGACCTGATTTAATACGGTCATAGGCTATCAAAATGCTTTCTGTACCCGTTGTGCAGGCCGAAGAATTTGTAGTGACTTGGTTACCCAAACCTAATTTACCTCCTAAATACGCACTTACACCACTATTCATAGTTTGCGCTACGGCAGTACTACCCAAACGACGCGTTTGAAAATCGTCAATTTTATAAATGCTTTCACGAAATTTATCAATTCCAGAGGTTCCTGTCCCAAAAATAGTTCCGCTATCCCAATCTGGTTCTTCATTGATTGTTAAAGATAATCCGGCATCTTTCCATGCATCAATACCCGCTATTACACCATACAAAATTCCAGTTGAATTGAAATTTCTTAATTCTAGTTCTGAAAAATAATGCAATGCTAATTCATTAGAAATTTCAGGTTTTCCTGCTATTTGACAAGAAAATTGTAATCTTTCTAACTCTGGATCATGTTTAATTCCTGAAATTCCGTTTTTAATGGCATGTGTGAACGCATCAAGTCCAACCCCATTTGGAGCAACAACACCTAGACCCGTAATAACAACTCTTTTTTTCATTTATTTAGAAATTATCATTCCTGCAATTATTCCTGTACAAACCTCTTCACCTTTTTCATTTTTCATGATGACTTTACATTTTAATTTTCCGAATCTAAAATAAATTTTCTCGGAAAAAACGGTCACTTTTTCTTTAGGAAAAACAGGTTTTAAAAATTCAATATCTGTTGATGTTAAAGCAATTGCGATATTTTTATTTAAGCTTTCATTTAATAAAAATATACCTAAACATACTAGGCCAATTTGTGCCATCACCTCTGTCAAGATTACTCCTGGTGTCACTGGATTGTCTTTAAAATGTCCGCTATAAAAGTCAAGATTTTCATCAAAAGTATAGGTTCCTTCTACTCCATTTTCATCAATTGAAATTATTTCATCTACAAAGAGAAACGGTTTAGAATACGGTAATTTGTATAGGATATCTTGGTTTGTCATTGCTTTTAAACGTGAATTAAAATTGTAACAAAACTCTTTGGGCGGAAAATCCTGGACCAAAACTCAACATTAAACCCTTTTCCCCTTTTTTAGGCTGATTGTCCATTATTCGTTCTAAAACATATAAAACCGTTGCACTAGACATGTTTCCGTACAATCGTAAAACCTCTTTGGTATCGTCTATATTTTTACCCAAACTTGAAAACAAACTTTCTACCGTTTGTACTATTTTCTTTCCTCCTGGATGAAAAATCAGATGATCGATATCTTCCATTTTTAAATTATTTTTTTCTAAAAAGGGATGAATAATATCAGGAAAATGCGAAGCAATCGTTTCGGGAACTTCAATGTCCAATACCATTTGCAAACCCGAATTGGTGAGTTTAAAACCCATCATGTGTATATTGTCATAAAAATGATACATCTCTTCAGCTAGAATTTCAGGTCCGTCGTCGTCTTCATGTGATGATAAAAGGACACAAGCCGCTCCATCGCCAAAAATGGCGGCACTTACTATATTGGCCATAGAAAAATCATCCAATTGAAATGTAGCTGTTGGACTTTCAACTGCAATTACAGCAGCACGTTTTCCAGGATTGGCCTGCAAAAAGTTTTTTGCATAAATAATTCCTGAAATTCCTGCAGCACAACCCATTTCAGTCACAGGAAGTCGCACGATATCTTGTCGCAATTGTAATTTATTAATTAAATAGGCATCTAATGATGGAATCATAATTCCAGTGCAACTTACTGTGATGATATAATCTAAATCTTCAGGGTTCCAGTTGGCTTTTTCTAACGCTTTTTCTAATACTTTTTCGCCTAAATCAATCACTTCGCGTACATAGATGTCATTTCTTTCTTCAAAAGAAGTTTTGGTAAATACTTCAATTGGATCCATGATAGAATATCGCTTATCAACAGCAGCTCCCTCAAAAATTTTCTTTACTTTCCTGATAAATCGTTCATCTTGTCCTGTCAACCAAGTGTCCAAAAAAGGAATAATTTCAGCAGTTGATCTTGAATATTTAGGTAGTTGTTTGGCGACTGTTTTGATTTTTACACTCATATTTTCGAAATTATCCATTGGTATCGAAAAGCCCATTTCCAATGAATTTTATAGTTTTTAAAATTTAATTTTTTAGAAAAATGAATCAGTTCTTCTTTTTTAAAACCTCTTAAAATAGAAGTCAAGCCATCCTCTCTAGACATATCATTCAATTGAAATACAAAACACAAACCTTGGAATAAGCGGTAAGCAATTGGACTTCGATGTAAATCATTAATTACAATTCCTATCGAGGAATTCGTATGGAAAACTTTTAATAAATCTTCAATTTCATGGTTTTTGAAATGATGTAATGTTAATGTACACAAGATAATATCGTATTTTAATTCCTTAAAAGAATCCTTAAAAATATCTTCACACCGATAACTAATGTTCGTATATTTTTCGGATAATTGTATTGCATGAGAAATTGTAAAATTGTTAGCATCAATCCCTATCAACTTAAAATTTAGATTATTATTGATACCAAAATCAGCTAAAGTTCGCAGCATATCACCATTTCCACAACCTACGTCAACAATTACAATTTCTTCTTTTTTAGATAGTTGAATAAGTTCTTGTACTCCTCTTAAAGTCAACTGATTTCCACCTAATAGCTGATTGATTTTTGCTATTTTGTCTAAAGCATCTCTTAAAATTTCGCCCTCTAAGGCAAAATCATCCATTATTTCTGGTTTATCAGTTCTGTACTTAGTATTTAATGCCATTTAAAATTGTAAAAGGATTGCTTTTCCGTGTGTTTTTTTAATAATTTTAGATAATAAAAAAGGAAATATACTTAATAAAGGCATTAATACCCCTGAAAGTTTTTGCTTTTGCAAAATATTTGATAAAAACCGACCCATTTTAAGTCGTTCTTTAAAGTTAAAATTCCATTCCTGTATGTATTTTTCTTCTAATTCTCCTCGAGATTTGATTTCATTGGTATAGTATTTATCAACTAATTCTGAAGCAATTTTAGCGCTATGAATTGCCATTGCCATCCCGTTGCCGCATAAAGGATGAATAAGTCCTGCAGTATCTCCAATCATTAAAATATGATTCTCAACAGCTTGTTTTTTTTCAAAAGATACTTGGCTTATTGTTAAAGGTTTTTCATAAAGCATTTTTGTTTTATTGAAAATGACGTTCAAATGAGGGTTTTGCGCTAGAACATTACTTTGAAACTCTTCAATATTTTTATATTGTTTAAATGTTTCATAATCTGCTAGATAGCAAATATTAATAATATCGTTTTCCACTTTAGAAACGCCACAATATCCACCTTTGAAATTATGAAGCCCTACTAAATCATTAGGAAAATCTCCTGTGTAGTGGGCCTTAACTGCAAGCCAATGAGACTTTTTAGTTATGAAATCCCGATTCATTTTTTGGTCAATATTAGAACGTTTGCCAAAAGCACCAATAACAATTTCAGATTTTAAAATGTTGTTATTAAGTGTAGTTACGTTAAATTCATTGTTTTTATAGACAATTTTCTCTACAGTATCTTGTAAAAAGATACAGCTATTTTTGATTGCTATTTGATACAAATATTGATCCAATGCAAAACGACTAATACCAAAACCTCCAAGTGGTAGGTTGCTTTTAATAGTTTTTCCTCTTGATGTTGAAAATTCAAGATGAGTAATGTGCGTAGGATTTAAATGAGATAGGTCAAGACCAAGCCAGTTGAAATAAGGTAAAACTTCGTTAGAAATATATTCTCCACAAACTTTATGTTTTGGAAAACTATTTTTTTCAATAACCGTTACTTGAAGTCCAATTTTAGACAAATGAATTGCAGCAGTCAAACCTGCTAAACCACCACCAATAATAAGTACTTCTTTGTCTTTCATCTGGAAGTAAATTTATGGATAAGTTTATTACCATTTGCTATATAAAACTTAAAAAAACTTACATAATTATGGTCTAAAAAAATAGAGCAAAAAAAAAAGCCGCTTTAAAATAAAACGGCTCTTCTTGTAATTAAACTTTTCCTTCTTTAATTTCCTCAACAATTTCAGGATTTAATAAGGTTGTAATGTCACCAAAGTTAGAATAATCTCCTTCGGCAATTTTTCTTAAAATTCGCCTCATAATTTTTCCTGAACGAGTTTTTGGCAAACCAGAAACAAATTGAATTTTATCCAACTTAGCAATAGGTCCAATATGATCTGAAATATGTTGGTTGATTTCCTTAGTTAAGTTCTCCTTATTACGGGTTTCACCTGCTTCCTTTAGGATAACAAAACCGTACAAAGCATTCCCTTTGATATCATGAGGAAACCCTACAATAGCTGATTCAGCAACAGCAGGATGTTCATTGATAGCATCTTCAATAGGAGCTGTTCCTAAATTATGACCCGAAACAATAACTACATCATCTACGCGACCTGTAATACGGTAGTAACCAACTTCATCTCGTAAAGCGCCATCGCCTGTAAAAAATTTACCGGGAAAAGCTGAAAAATAAGTATCCTTATAACGTTGATGGTCACCCCAAATAGTTCTGGCAATTCCTGGCCAAGGAAATTTGATACACAAACTACCTACCACTTGATTTCCTTCGATTTCATTGCGCTTGTCATCCATCAAAACAGCTTGTACTCCTGGAAGCGGCAAGGTTGCGTAGGTTGGTTTTGTGGGAGTTACAAAGGCAATTGGAGCAATCATAATTCCTCCTGTTTCTGTTTGCCACCAAGTATCTACAACTGGACATCTTTTGTCCCCAACATGGTCATTGTACCAGTGCCAAGCTTCTTCATTAATAGGTTCTCCAACGGATCCAATTACTTTTAAAGATTTTAATGGATATTTTTGTACAAATTCTATGTTTTCTTTAGCTAAAGAACGAATGGCTGTTGGCGCGGTATAAAATTGAGTGATTTTATGTTTTTCGATTACCTCCCAAAAACGACTAAAGTCAGGATAAGAAGGAACTCCTTCAAATATCACTGTAGTTGCCCCATTTAAAAGTGGTCCATAAAGAATGTATGAATGACCAGTGATCCAACCGATATCAGCCGTGCACCAAAATACATCACTTTCTTCATAATTAAAAACATTTTTAAAGGTGTATGCCGTATACACCATATAACCCGCTGTGGTATGCACCATTCCTTTTGGCTTACCAGTAGAACCCGATGTGTATAAAATGAATAAAGGATCTTCGGCATCCATTATTTCTGCAACATTATTATCCGAAGCTTCATCTAAAAGAGGTTGTAACCATTGGTCACGACCCTCTTGCATGCTGATTTCGGTGTTAATTCTTTTGGCTACTAAAACTTTTTCGACAGATGTACACTTCTCTAGTGCTTCATCAATAATACTTTTCAAGTCAATTGTTTTGTTTCCTCTAAAACCACCGTCAGCCGTAATCACCATTTTGCAAGAACTATCATTAATACGACTGGCTACTGCCGATGCTGAAAATCCAGCAAAAACAACTGAATGTATGGCTCCTATTCTGGCGCATGCCAATACAGAAACTGCTAATTCTGGAATCATGGGTAAATAAATGCAAACTCTATCCCCTTTTTTAATTCCTTGTTCACGCAACACATTTGCCATTTTACAAACACGCTGGTGCAATTCATTATAAGTAATGTGCAGAGCTTCTTCGTCTGGATTATTTGGTTCAAAAATTATAGCGGTTTTTTCTCCTCTTTTTGCCAAATGTCTATCAATGCAATTTTTGACAATATTCACTTTGGCTTCCGTAAACCATTTGATGTCGGCCTCGGCCATATTAAATTCTACAACCTTGTCCCACTGCTGGTACCAAGTGAAATTTTCCTCTGCTATTTTTCCCCAAAATTTTCTAGGTTCACGAACTGATTTATTGTAATGTTTGAAGTATTGTTCTAGATTGTCAATTTTGTAGTAACTCATAGTGTAATTTTTTATAAAAGTATTAAATCTATGCTTATTGAGAAAATTATTTAAATGATAAATACCAACAAAAAAAAGTAAAATCGAGAATGTTTGATGTGATTTTTTATTAATATGTAGGTTATTAGCCTATTTGAAGCAAATAGATATCATACAAAAAGGCGAGAAAGTGCAATCTTTCGCGCCTTAATGAAAAACAAAAATATATAAAAAACAATTAAAATTTTGTCGTCCGAAATCTTGTTCCAAAAATGAAAGTAATTTTCGGCCTCCTGTCGGTTTAAAAAAAGTAAGTTTCATTAGCATTAAAAATCTCGAATATAAATGCAAATAATCGCTCCTTTTTTGGAACAAAAAATGGGATTAACCCACTTAACTCGCAGAAATTTAGAGTTAAGTAGGTGTAAAAGCATCCATATCGATCATTGTAACACTTTTTAACTAACTCAAGACATTATGAAATCAAATGATATAGTGCCAATCCCGCCACATCCTCATATGTGGAAATTTATTTTATTTTTAATCTAATTTTTTCATAGCTGTCATCGAAGCACGCAACCATTCTCCAACTTCTTCAATAGGATGTTGTCTTATGGTTTTGTTAACTGCAATCAAAACGCTATTGTCTACTCCGTTTGAGGTTGAAAATGGTTTCCCAATTACATTTGTTTGTACCGTTTTCATAAAATCAACCAATAAAGGTTTACATGCATGATCAAATAAATAACATCCGTATTCAGCAGTATCCGAAATAATGCGATTCATCTCGTATAATTTTTTTCGAGCGACAGTATTAGCAATCAAAGGCAATTCATGCAATGATTCATAATACGCCGATTCTTCAATAATTCCAGATTGAGTCATGGTTTCAAACGCTAGTTCAACTCCCGCTTTCACCATTGCTATTAATAAAACTCCATGATCAAAATATTCTTGCTCAGAAATAGGAGCTGTAGTTGGTGCTGTTTTTTCAAAATTAGTTTGAGCTGTAGCTGCTCTCCAAGTCAATAAATTGATATCATCGTTAGCCCAATCAATCATCATATTTTTAGAAAACTCTCCCGAAATAATATCATCCATGTGTTTTTGAAACAACGGACGCATAATTTCTTTTAATTCATCCGCCAAACGAAAAGCTTCAATTTTAGCAGGATTCGAAAGGCGATCCATCATGTTTGTAATTCCACCGTGTTTTAGAGCTTCAGTAATCGTTTCCCAACCGTACTGAATTAGTTTCGATGCATAAGCAGGGTCAATTCCCTCTTCCACCATTTTATCAAAACACAAAATCGATCCGGTCTGCAACATACCACACAAAATGGTTTGTTCGCCCATTAAATCCGACTTTACTTCAGCCACGAAAGAAGAAAGCAAAACCCCTGCTCTATGACCGCCAGTAGCTACTGCATAGGCTTTGGCTTGGGCCAAACCTACATTATTTGGATCGTTTTCAGGATGTACTGCAATTAAAGTAGGTACACCAAAACCACGCTTGTACTCTTCACGAACTTCTGAGCCTGGACATTTTGGAGCACACATAATTACTGTGATATCCTTGCGAATTTGCATCCCTTCTTCTACAATATTAAAACCATGTGAATATGCTAATGTAGCACCAGTTTTCATCAAAGGCATAATGGCAGTTACAACAGCTGTGTGTTGCTTATCTGGTGTTAAATTACATACTAGATCAGCAGTTGGAATTAATTCTTCGTAGGTTCCAACAGTAAATCCGTGATCGAAAGCGTTGTTAAAAGAAGCTCTTTTTTCTGCAATTGCTTCCGCTCTTAAAGCATATGATATGTCTAAACCTGAATCTCTCATGTTCAATCCTTGGTTCAAACCTTGGGCTCCACATCCCACAATAACAACCTTTTTACCAGCCAATGCATTGATTCCATCTGAAAATTCAGATTGGTCCATAAATTCGCAAACGCCTAATTGTTCTAATTGTAATCGAAGTGGTAGTGAGTTGAAATAATTTGCCATTTTGTATTTTTTAAGGAAAATATAGTTTTAGTTTTTAGTTTTTTTTTAGTTTATAGCTACAGTTGCTCGAGCAAAGAAGAAATTTGCATTTTTTCTTTAGAGACTGAAATTCGGCCTGAACGAACAAATTGCATAATTCCAAAAGGCTGCAACTTTTCGTATAAATCTTGAATTTCAGCACGCTGTCCTGATTTTGAAATCACAAAAAAATCACGTGCTACAGTCACAATTTCAGAATGACTTTCTTTGATAATATTTTGGATTTGTTTTTCGTCAAAAAGCAAACTGGATTCTATTTTGAAAAGCGCATTTTCAAGAAAAATTGTTTCTTCGTCAACGTGGTAAAACGCTTTGATTACTTCAATTTGTTTTTCAATTTGACCTACAATATTATGTACCCATTTTTCAGTAGTGTTTACCACGATGATAAATCGAGACACGTTTTCAATCTCTGATTCAGATACGTTCAGACTTAAAATATTGATGTGGCGTTTTAAGAATATACCTGATATTCTGTTCAATAAACCCACGTTGTTCTCTGAATATACGGAGATGGTAAATGTTTTATTTTCCATTTTAATTTTTGTTTAAAGTTTATATGTTTAATGTTCAAAGTTTCTCTACTCTAAACTCCAAACGATAAACTATTTTATGACAAACGAATGTCCGATACCGATGCTCCAGTTGGGATCATTGGGAATACATTATTTTCTTTTTCAACCATCACTTCTAAGAAATAGGAATCAGGTGATGCTAACATTTCTGCAACAGCGTCATCCAAATCTTCTCTTCTAGTGACTTTTTTTGCTTTAATGTAATAGCCTTCGGCAATTGCAATAAAATTTGGATTGATCATTTCGGTTGAAGCGTATCTTTTGTCAAAAAACAATTGCTGCCATTGACGTACCATTCCTAAAAACTCATTGTTTAAGACTACAATTTTTACGGGAACTTTGGTCTGGAAAATAGTCCCTAATTCTTGAATGGTCATTTGAAAACCACCATCACCAATTATAGCTACTACTTCACGATTTGGCATTCCCATTTTCGCCCCAATTGCTGCGGGCAGAGCAAAGCCCATAGTTCCTAGTCCACCTGATGTGACATTACTTTTGGTCGTATTGAATTTCCCGTAACGGCAAGCAAACATTTGGTGTTGCCCCACATCTGAAACGAAAATAGCATCTCCTTTAGAATGTTTGTTAATCATTTCGATAGTTTCACCCATTGAAATCCCTTCTTTTTTGGGTTGCAACTCCTCATTTATGACAGCTTCTAATTCAATTTCATATTTAGCTTTAAATTCATTGTGCCAAGAATCATGCGTATTGTTTTCAATAAGCGGTAGCAAGGCCGTTAACGATTCTTTCAAATCGGCTACAACGGCTACATCTGTTTTTACGTTTTTATCAACTTCGGCTGGATCAATTTCAAAATGAATTATTTTGGCTTGCTTGGCATAAGTAGCAAGGTTTCCAGTCACACGGTCATCAAAACGCATTCCGAGAGCAATCAATACATCACATTCATTTGTGAGTACATTGGGTCCGTAATTACCATGCATTCCTACCATTCCTACATTGAGAGGATGTGCGGTAGGCAAAGCTGATAAACCTAAAATAGTCCATGCAGCTGGAATACCTGATTTTTCAACTAAAGCTTTTAATTCGGCTTCTGCTTGACTCAAAATAACACCTTGACCCCAAATAATAAAAGGTTTTTTAGCGTTATTAATTAAAGCTGCGGCTTCTTGTACCTTATTAGCATTAAGGATCGGCTTAGGATGATAGCTTCGAATACTAGTACATTTTTTGTAACTGAATTCCATTTCATCAAACTGTGCATTTTTGGTAATGTCAATTAAAACCGGTCCAGGACGACCCGATTTGGCGATAAAAAATGCTTTTGCAATAATTTCTGGAATTTCAGAAGCTTCCGTAATTTGGTAATTCCATTTGGTAACAGGAGTTGAAATTCCGATAATGTCGGTTTCTTGAAAAGCATCTGAACCCAATAAATGTTTACCAACTTGACCTGTGATGCAAACCATTGGTGTCGAATCGATTTGAGCATCCGCAATTCCAGTAACTAAATTGGTAGCTCCAGGCCCAGAAGTTGCAATTGCTACTCCAACTTTACCAGTTGCACGAGCATATCCTTGTGCAGCGTGCGTAGCTCCTTGCTCATGACGCACTAATACGTGATGTAATTCGTCTTTAAATTTGTAAAGTTCATCATAGACTGGCATAATGGCACCACCCGGATACCCGTAAATGATATCCACACCTTCTTCTAATAAACATTTGATAACGGCTTCTGCGCCAGATATTTTTGTATTTCCCATTTGTATTTCTTTTGTGCTGCTTCTTTCAGATTTTTTTAGATTTATTTTGAAAAAAGCTATTTATCAGTTACGCAACCTGTTGAGGCGCTTGAAACCGACCGAATATATTTTAGTAAAACACCTTTTTTTATTTGCGTTTCTGGTTGTTTCCATTGTGATTTTCGTCTTTCAAACTCTTCATCCGAAATTTTAAGATTGATGGTGTTTTTTATGGCATCAATCGTTATAATGTCACCATTTTGAACTAATGCAATACCACCACCATCATAAGCTTCAGGAGTAATATGTCCAACCACAAAACCATGCGAACCACCAGAAAATCTGCCATCTGTAATCAAAGCAACACTTTTTCCTAAACCAGCACCCATGATGGCTGACGTAGGTTTTAGCATCTCTGGCATTCCTGGCCCACCTTTAGGTCCGCAGTATCTAATGACGACTACATTTCCAGGTTTAACCTCGCCGTTTCGGACTCCTTTTATAACATCATGTTCATTTTCGTATACAATGGCATCTCCTTCAAAATACTCGCCTTCGTTACCACTTATTTTTGCGACACAGCCTTCAGAAGCCAAATTGCCGTATAAAATTTGAATATTTCCTGTACTTTTTAATGCTTTTTGAATTTCATGAATTACATCTTGACCGTCATTTAAGTTTGGTACAGAAGCTAAGTTTTCGGCCAAAGTTTTACCTGTGACCGTCAAACAATGTCCGTGTAATAGACCTTCTTTTAATAAATATTTCATGACAGCAGGAACTCCGCCCACAGCATGAAGATCCTCCATGAGGTATTTCCCACTTGGTTTTAAGTCGGCTAGCAAAGGCGTTTTATCACTAATTCTTTGAAAATCATCCAAAGTTATTTCAATATCAACCGAGTGCGCCATCGCTATTAAGTGCATGACAGCATTGGTTGATCCTCCTAAAACTGCTACCATCGTAATGGCATTTTCAAAGGCTTCGCGCGTCATGATATCTTTAGGTTTGATATCTTTTTCTAACAGAATTTTAATGGCTTTTCCCGCATCAAGGCATTCTTGTTTTTTTTCGGGGCTTAAAGCTGGATTCGAAGAGCTGTAAGGTAAACTCATTCCCAAAGCTTCGATAGCTGATGACATGGTGTTTGCGGTATACATTCCGCCACAAGCACCCGCACCAGGACAAGAGTTTTGAATCACACCTTTGAAATCTTCGGGTGAAATCGTATTGTTAAACTTTTTTCCAAGGGCTTCAAAAGCCGATACAATGTTTAGCGATTCTCCTTTCCATTTTCCAGAATGAATGCTGCCACCGTAAACCATGATCGCAGGACGATTGAGTCGACCCATTGCCATAACAGATCCTGGCATGTTCTTATCACAACCTGGAATTGCAATTACTGCATCGTACCATTGTGCGCCAACAACTGTTTCAATAGAGTCAGCAATAACATCTCGTGATACCAATGAAAATCGCATTCCATCCGTACCGTTTGACATTCCGTCACTTACACCGATCGTATTAAATATCAATCCCACTAAATCTTCTTGCCAAACCCCAGTTTTGATGTCTTTGGCTAAATCATTTAGATGCATGTTACACGGATTTCCTTCGTATCCCATGCTAACTATGCCCACTTGAGCTTTATTCAAATCAGCTTCGGTTAAACCAATTCCATACAACATGGCTTGCGCTGCAGGTTGTGTTTCGTCTTGAGTAATCGTTTTGCTGTATTTATTTAATTCCATTATATGATTGTTTCTGTATTTTAAATTTATTCCAAAAAAAAACCCCCCAAAATAATTGGGAGGTTTTAAATATTTTTTCAATTATATTTATACCATTCCCTCTGCACATGTGATAATCACATTGACATTAATTACAGAAATTATAATAATTGAAATTCTCATGTTTTCTTTTTATAAGACGCAAAATTATAAAAACTAATGCTACTAAAAAAAACAAAATCTCAATATTTTAAATTATTCTTATAGTTAATGTCATTACTTTAACAAAACATCCTATACAATAGTAGATTGTCCTATGTAAACATTGTCGCTTTTAAAATACAAGTCGTCTTTGCTTAGAATATAATTGGCAATAAAATCGCCCACTTCATTGGTTCCGAATTTAGAATACGGATTCAAATCAGCGGTTACGACATTTAGTTCAATTGCTTTTTGCACCGCTTCGCACACTTTTAAAGATTCGGCATGCAAACCAAAGTGCTCCAATAACATTGCTGCTGAAATAATTGAGGCAATAGGATTAGCGATGTTTTTATTTTTCCCTTCCGGAAAAGAGCCGTGAATGGGTTCAAAAAGAGCCGACGAACTTCCTAAAGATGCCGATGGCAATAAACCGATTGCGCCGGTTATAACACTAGCTTCGTCTGATAAAATATCTCCAAATAAATTTTCAGTTAAAATGACATCAAATTGTTTTGGATTGATTATAATTTGCATCGCAGCAGCATCCGCTAGTAAAAATTCTAGAACTACGTCAGGATAGCTCTCTGAAAGTTCAGTGACCACCTTGCGCCACAAACGCGAGGTTTCTAAAATATTTGCCTTGTCAACTAAGGTTAATTTTTTCTTTCTTTTTTGTGCAGTTCGAAAAGCTAAATGACTGATTCGGATAATTTCTTCTTCAGAATATTCGCAAAGATCAGAGGCAAACGTACCCGTTTCGTTGCTTTTTTTCTCACTAAAATAAGATCCGCCAGACAATTCTCTAAAAATAATAAAATCAGCTCCTTCGATAATTTTTCGTTTCAACGGAGACAAATCAAGCAAATCAGCATACGGTTTCACAGGTCTTATGTTGGCATAAAGACCTAGCGCTTGACGCAAGTTCAATACTCCTTGAATTGGTCTTACTGCAGCGCTTGGTACCGTATCATTAACTGCTCCAAATAGTACAGCATCTGTATTTAAACAAAGATTTAAAGTTTGTTCAGGTAATGGATTTCCCGTCTTTTCTATTGCAATTGATCCAATTAGGGCATCTTCGAAAACAAATTCATGATCGAAAACGACACCAATGGCATACAAAGCTTTCTTGGCTTGTAAAATTACTTCTGGTCCTATTCCATCTCCTGCAAGTGCTGCTATTTTTAAGTTCATAATATTTGATTTTAGTTTAGGGGATTTGTTTAATTTAAAACTAACTCCTTATTGATTTTACAAGCTTCAATTATTTGATGAATGTCTTGATCTACTACTTCTTTTTTAATATCAGCAAATTTTAAGAATTCAATATAAACCACATCAAGTTGCATTTTAGTCAATTCATAACCTACTTTTTTTGCTCTGTAAGCCAATGCTGCTCTACCACTTCGGGCGGTCAATACAATCGAAGATTCATTTACACCCACTTCAAGCGGATCCATGATTTCATAAGTAGCTCTATTTTTTATAACTCCATCTTGATGAATTCCGGAACTATGTGCAAAGGCATTTGCCCCAACAATTGCTTTGTTGGGCTGTACAATCATTCCCATACTTTCACTAACCAATTGACTCATTTCGTTCAATTGTCGAGTATTAATATTGGTATCTAAATTCAAATACGGATGCTGTTTGAAAATCATTACCACTTCTTCAAGTGCCGTATTTCCTGCTCGCTCTCCTATTCCATTGATAGTGCATTCTATTTGTCTAGCTCCATTTATAGCACCTGCGATTGAATTGGCGGTTGCCATTCCTAAATCATTGTGGCAATGACATGATAAAACCACATTTTCAATACCTTTTACATTTTCTTTGAGGTATTTTATCTTTGCACCATATTCTTCGGGCAAACAATAACCTGTTGTATCTGGAATATTTAATACGGTAGCGCCTGATTTAATAACTTCTTCACAGACTCGTGCTAAAAATTCATTATCGGTCCTTCCAGCATCTTCAGCGTAAAACTCTACATCTTCTACGTACGATTTGGCGTGAGCTACAGCCGCTTTGGCACGTAGAATAATATCTTCTTTGGTAGTATTTAATTTATGAAAAATATGCGAATCAGAAGTTCCGATACCCGTATGAATTCTAGGTTTTTTGGCATATTGAAGCGCTTGTGCGGCTACATCAATATCATTTTTTACAGCGCGAGTTAATCCGCAAACTACGGCATTTTTAACAACCTTACTTATTTCTGAAACAGATAAAAAATCACCTGGACTAGAAACAGGGAAACCAGCTTCAATAATGTCTACACCCATTTCATCCAATCGATTTGCAATCACTAATTTTTGGTTGCTGTCTAACTTACATCCTGGGACTTGCTCTCCATCACGTAAGGTGGTATCAAAAATTTGAACTTTCTCTCTATTCATTTTAATTTATTTAATGTAATTTGCACAACTTGAAACAAAAATATCTTTCATTAGTTGGATAGAAAACACTATTTCCTGAAATATACTGCTCATAAGGGGTATTTAAACTTTATAAAATACTGATTAACAAAACATTAAGTTATACTATTCTACAATGGCTAACCATCAAAAAGATTTTTTATTTGTATTAATAAAGTCCCTTTCTAAATCTGAGAAAAGACAATTTAAAATTTTTGCAAGTAGATTAGAGACTAGTTCCAATACAAAATTTATCGAACTCTTTACTATTTTAGATAAATCAGAAGCTTATGATGAAAAACTGATTTTAAAAAGTGGGAGTATCAAAAAAGTGCAATTGTCAAATCTTAAATCCTATTTGTACAAACAAATTTTAGTGAGTATTCGGTTGAATATTCCGAGTCAAAATATGCGCTACCAATTGCGAGAGCAAATTGATTTTGCAGCTATTTTGTATAACAAAGGTTTGTATAAACAAAGTTTGAAAATCTTGGATAAAACCAAAATTTTGGCTTTGGAGAATGATGAAAAGTTAATGGCCTATGAGATTGTAGAATTCGAAAAACTAATCGAATCACAATATATTACTCGAAGTATTCAAGGCCGCGCAGATGAATTAGTGGTGCAAGCGAAGGAGCTGAACTATCGCAATACTATATCAAGTAAGTTATCTAATTTGTCGTTGCAGTTGTACGGCATCATGCTCAAAACTGGGTATGTAAAAACCGATGCAGAGTATACCTATATTGATGACTACTTTAAAAAACACACCGCTAAACTCGACGAAAAGAAATTTGGTTTTCGAGAAAAATACTGGTTTTACAATGCTAATTTGTGGCGTAGTTTTTTGGTACAAGATTTTTTGTCTTGTTATAAATATGCCTTAAAATGGGTGACTCTATTTTACGAAAATCCAAGTATGATATACTTGAATCCCGTTTTTTTCTTAAAAGGGAATCATTACTTATTGGAATCCTTGTATATGTTGAAGTACAAAACCAAGTTCAAAGAATATCTTGAATTGCTGGAGGAAACCATTAAAGATTCCCGCTTTCCTGTAAATGATAATATTGCGAGTTTGTCCTTTTTATATGTGTACAACAATAAACTTAATTTACACATTTTGGAAGGTACTTTTGCAGAAAGTGAATATTTGATTCCAGAAGTATTGTATAAATTGAAAATGCATACGGATCACCTTGACGAGCATCACGAAATGTTGTTTTACTACAAATTTGCTTCTATTTATTTTGGTAACGAAAAATATGCAGAATGCATTTTGTACTTGGAGAAAATTATCAACAACAAAAATCTTAGTATGCGTGAGGATTTAATGTGTTTTGCACGCTTGCTGTGCTTGATAGCACATTATGAATTAGGGAAAGATTACTACTTAGAAAATCAACTCAAAAATACGTATAAGTTTTTACTCAAAATGAACGACTTGCATGAGGTACAAAAAGAAATTATCAAATTCCTCAAAAATTTAAACTCTATTTATCCGACAGATATCAAGAAAGAGTTTATCAAAATGCGAACTCGTTTTGTCGAATTAGAACAAAATACCTATGAAAAACGTGCCTTTTTATATCTCGATATCATTTCCTGGTTAGAAAGTAAAATAGAAAATCGCAAGATTAGCGTCATAATAAAGGAAAAAGCAAAACTAAACAATCGGTAAAAAACAAAAAGGAGGCTAAAATGCCTCCTTTTCTATTCAATTTCTTTACGACCGCGCAATATATCCTCAAAACTGGAACATTTTACAAACTCTTGTTCACCATCAATAAGCATTGGTAAATAAATAAATTCTACTTCTGAAAGGTCTTCTTTCAAGTAAAAAGCCATATCATCTAATTTATAAAACCATTCTTTGTCAAATTGTACTTTATTTATAGTGGCATCTTTGACTAATAATTTTTCGTTAAGCGGCTTCATGACAACGTTTTTATTTTTTTTCCAAAAATAGAAACATCATTTTGTTACTACAAATTCAATTGAATTATTTTCGAAAAAAATGCACAACAATAAAAAGTTTGGAATGTAAAAACTTATAGTTACTTTTAATAAAAAAATATGAACGGATTTTTTAAAACTATCATCGCCGGATATGGCGCAAAAAAATTAGGAGGCGGTTGTTTTGGAACCATCCTCCTTTTTATCATTATATATTGGATTTTAGGGTATTTTTAGAATTAAAATACTAAAAGCAACCTAAAATAACTTCCAAATTAGTACGCCAACAAGGCATTAAGAGCATTTTCAAACCTGCCTTTGGGTAAATATTGATCCTCTAATGCTTTTGTAAACGGAATTGGTGTGTCTAGACTTGCAACACGCTGAACTGGTGCATCAAGATATTGGAAACAATTCTCCATAATCATGGCTGATAAATCACTAGCAATTCCGCCAAACATGGAATCTTCCTGATAAATAATAGCTCTCCCCGTTTTCTTTACAGAAGCAAAAATAGCTTCGGTGTCTAAAGGTTGAAGCGTTCTTAAATCAAGTAAATCTGCTGAAATTTCAGGATTTTTATCCAATGTATCAATTGCCCAATGAACTGCCGCTCCAAAAGCAATAATAGTTACCGAATCACCCTCTTTCAAAACAGCCGCTTTCCCTAATGGTAAAGTATAATAATCTTTTGGTACATCCTGATACACGCTTCGATACAATTGTTTATGTTCAAAAAACAATACGGGATTCGGATCATTTATAGCCTCATTCAACAAGCCTTTGGCATCATACGGAAAGGCTGGATAAACTACTTTTAAACCTGGAGTTTTGGTAAACCATGCTTCATTGGTTTGTGAATGAAACGGTCCTGCTTGAGTTCCTCCGCCACAAGGCATTCGTACCACAACATCGGCTTTTTCTAGCCATCTATAGTGCGATTTGGCCAATAAATTTACTATTGGATTGAATCCTGTAGAAACAAAATCAGCAAACTGCATTTCAACAATCGCTTTGTAACCATTAATAGAAAGTCCCATTCCCGCTGAAACTATTGCACTTTCGCAAATAGGTGTATTGATCACGCGCTCTTTGCCAAATTGCGCTACAAATCCATCAGTAATTTTGAATGCTCCACCATACTCAGCAATGTCTTGCCCCATGATGACTGAGTTTTCAAAGCGCTCCATAGACTGTTTCAAAGCACTGGAAATAGCATCTATAAAGCGGATGTTTTCTTTTTCCGTTGAAGGTTTAACTTCCTCATATATAAATGGTTTGTATACATCATTTAGCTCTTCAGTTAAGGAAGCCTCTATTTCAGGTTCTACATTGGCTAGAGCCAAACTGTCGTCTATATCTTTCTTAATTTCTAATCGTAGCGCTTCATCAAATTCAGTTGTAAGAATCTTGTTCTCTGACAAAAAGTTTCTAAAGTTTTCTACAGGATCTTTTTCAGCCCACATATCCATTAATTCCTGCGGAACGTATTTTGTTCCACTCGCCTCTTCGTGACCGCGCATTCTGAATGTTTTAAATTCTAGCAAAACAGGACGTGGATTTTCTTTCATAGAAGCTTTTAACTCTGATAACAAGTTTACAACTTCCAATATATTATTTCCGTCTACAATATGACTTTCCATTCCGTAACCAATGCCTTTATCAGCTAAATTTTCACATCTATATTGTTCATTTGTTGGTGTAGAAAGTCCGTATCCATTATTTTCAATTACAAATAAAACAGGTAATTCCCATACCGAAGCAATATTCAAAGCTTCGTGAAAGTCTCCTTCACTTGTGGCTCCTTCTCCCGTAAAAACTGCGGTAACTTTACCGTTTTTCTTGAGTTTATTTGCCAAAGCAATTCCGTCAGCCACACCTAACTGCGGTCCCAAATGCGAAATCATTCCGATAATTTTATATTGTTGCGAGCCAAAATGAAAACTACGATCGCGACCTTTTGTAAAACCATTGGCTTTGCCTTGCCATTGCGAAAAAAGGCGGTATAACGGAATATCTCTTCCTGTAAATACTCCCAAATTTCTATGCATAGGCAAAATGTATTCATCTGAATCTAAAACTGCGGTAACCCCTACAGAAATTGCTTCTTGACCAATTCCTGAGAACCATTTTGATACTTTACCTTGACGAATAAGGATTAACATTTTTTCCTCTATTAGTCGTGGTTTTAGTATTCGTTTATATAAATCTAATAATTGAATGTCAGTAAGATTTTTTCTGTCGAAGATCATGGTTTCGGTTTTAATGTATGGTTCAAAGATAAAAAAATATAACAGTTTTATATTATTTTGTTATATTTTTTCATGTTGTTTGTAAAATTTAAAATTCAGATATAAAATTATTCTTTACATTTGTAACTGCAAGATTTATTCCTTGCAATTTATAAAATTATTTAAGTATGCAAAACATTCCTAGTGTTGACTTGCGTGATTTCCTGTCGGATGACCCGGCACGTAAACAAAAATTTGTAAATGAAATCGGAAGTGCATTTGAAGACATTGGCTTCGTAGCACTCAAAGGGCATTTTTTAAATGATCAGTTAGTTGAAGAATTGTATGGTGAAATTAGAAATTTTTTCGCCCTACCATTAGAAACCAAACGCAGTTATGAAATTCCTGGAATTGGCGGACAAAGAGGTTATGTTTCTTTTGGAACAGAACACGCCAAAGGCAGAAAAGAAGGAGATTTGAAAGAATTTTGGCATTTTGGACAGTATGTGTCTGAAGATTCGAAATATGCTGCAGAATATCCTGAAAATGTTGAAGTAAAAGAATTACCTCGTTTTAACGTGGTAGGAAAAGAAGCCTACCAAATGTTAGAAAAAACAGGTGTTTTTGTATTAAGAGCATTAGCATTGCGATTAGGATTAGATGAATTTTATTTTGACAATTATGCCAAAGATGGAAATTCTATCCTAAGACCTATTCATTACCCTCCAATTACATCAGAGCCTGAAAATGCTATTCGAGCTGCTGCTCATGGTGACATCAACTTGATTACGTTGTTAATGGGTGCTCAAGGTAAAGGATTGCAAGTTCAAAATCACAATGGAGATTGGATTGATGCAATTGCTGAACCAGATGAATTAGTTATTAATGTAGGTGATATGTTATCACGTCATACGAACAACAAATTGAAATCGACTATTCATCAAGTAGTGAATCCTCCACGTGAATTATGGGGAACTTCACGTTATTCTGTTCCGTTTTTTATGCATCCAGTGAGCGATATGCCATTGAATTGCTTAGAAAATTGTATCGATGCTGAAAACCCAAAACAATTTGAGGACATTACTGCAGGTGATTACCTTTACGAGCGTTTAGTAGATTTAGGTTTAATCAAAAAATAAATTTTAATTCAATAGTTCAAGAAAGACATCGAGTTCGCTTGATGTCTTTTTGTTTTTCCTAGAATTGGATCGCGGATAACGCTGATTTCACAATGATTTACACTGATATTTGAATTTATGAGTAGTATTTTACATCAAGAATTAACTAGGTCAATTATAAAAATATTCTTTGACGTTTACAATGAGTTAGGATATGGTTTTCTGGAAAGAGTATATCAGAATGCATTATATTTTGAGCTGAAAGCCAATGGTTTTCATGTTGAAGCTCAAAAAAAAATCAAAGTATATTATAAAGAAATTGAAGTTGGTGATTACTATGCTGATATTATCGTAAATGACTTAGTAATATTAGAGTTAAAAGCTCAAGAGTATATAGTCGAAGCAAATGAATTTCAACTAATCAATTATTTAAAAGCGACAAATTGCGAAGTTGGATTGCTTTTAAACTTTGGTAAAAAACCAGAATTTATTAGAAAAGTATATCAAAATAATAGAAAATAAAATCCGCGTAAATCCGTAAAACCCGTATTATCCGCGTTCAAAATTATAAAGTTATGGACTTACAAGACCAATTAAAAAACCTTTTCCCTGATCACGAACCCTTGCCAGAAGAGGTTGTAACACCTGAACCCCACGAATTATACGTTCAAAAAGAGCCAATGATTTGTAAATTTGAAAAACGTAAAGGAAAAGCAACCACCATCATTGAAGGTTATGAAGGAACGGATGAAGATTTTAAAATCTTAGCCAAAGAAATCAAAACCAAACTGAGCGTGGGCGGTACCTTCAAAGACGATTCGATTATCATTCAAGGGGATTACCGAGATAAAATAATGGAAATATTAAAACTAAAAGGATTCAAAGTAAAACGTGTTGGAGGATGATAATGAGTAGTTTGCAGTCTCAGTGAACAAGCTTAGTGAACAGACTTAGTGAATAGTCTTAGTAAATATTCTCAGTTTTAATATTCAGTTGAGCAACTTAAAACCTTAAACTTTAAACAAAAAAAATAATGATACAATCATCAGAATTAATATTAAATCCAGACGGTAGCGTTTACCATTTGAATTTAAAACCCGAAAATATTGCGCACGATATCATCTTTGTTGGAGATCAAAATCGTGTGGAGAAAATCACTCAATTTTTCGATAGTATTGAATTTTCGACTCAAAAAAGAGAATTCAAAACCCAAACCGGAATTTTTAAAGGCAAGCGCATTACTGTGATGTCTACCGGTATTGGTCCCGATAATATTGACATCGTAATCAACGAGCTTGATGCTTTGGTAAATATTGACCTTGAAACGCGTCAGCCAAAAGAAAATTTAACTTCCTTGAATATTATTCGTATCGGAACTTCGGGTTCTTTGCAAGCTGATATTCCTGTGGATAGTTTTGTACTATCTAAATTTGGATTGGGATTAGACAACATGCTTCGCTCCTATTTAATTGACGAAGTTTCGAATCTAGAGATAGAAGATGCTTTCGTAACACATACTAATTGGGATCTCAAAAAAGGAAAACCGTACGTAATTGCTTGTTCTGAAAAATTAGAAAAAGTGATTGAAAGCGACCAAATGCACAAAGGAATCACAGCAACTGCTGGTGGTTTTTACGGACCACAAGGACGCATTCTCCGTTTGAACATTCAGGATGAAGCATTGAATTCAAAAATGGATAATTTTAAATTTGGAGAAAGTCAAATTACCAATTTAGAAATGGAAACCGCTGCAATTTATGGACTTTCGGCACTTTTAGGACACAATGCCTTGTCATTAAACGCCATCATTGCCAATCGTGCATCTGGAACTTTTAGCGAAGATCCTTATAAAGCAGTAGATGCCTTAATTGCGTATACGCTAGATAAATTGGCCGCAGGAATCTAAATCCATAATTCTCGACACATACATTTGTAGTTTTAAAAAACAATTTATTCTTTTTTAAAACTACATTTGTTTTTTGAACAAACAACGAATGAAAATAATACTTACCGGTGCCACGGGCGTTTTAGGATCGCACGTCATGTATGAAATTCTAGAACTTTTTAGTACTTCTAATCCCGATGGGAAACTCTTTTTGATAGCGCGAAACAAAGGAAAAAAATCGGCCCACGATCGTATCAAAGAATTACTGACAAGCAGCTACACACCTTCTGTTTTGCTTCAGCAAGGTTCTGAAAAACTTCAAAAATTTATCGAAATCATTGATACAGATTTAGCTGATATTCAAAATACGGTAACCGAAAAAATCAAAGGAGCGTATTTTATTCACTCGGCTGGTTTGGTCAATTTGTCTACAGACGAATCCCAGCGCGAAAGAATTTTTAACGAAAACACTACGATCACCAAGTCTATTTTTGAACTTTTTCATCCGTTTATTACCAAATTTATTTACATCGGAACAGCATTTTCATCAGGCAACCGAACAGGAATGATTGATAACGATTTTCATTCCTTAAATTTTGAGCCTGAACACCGCAATGCTTACGAAAACGCGAAATTTGCTTCTGAAAATTTCATTGCAACAGCTTGTACAAAAATAGGTTTGCCTTTTCAAATTTTGCGTCCCAGCGTTATCGGCGGCAACTTGCTTACTCCTGAAAACCCCTATTTTATCTCAAAATACATGGTGTTTTATTTGTTGGCCAAATTTTTCCACTTTACCTCGCAACGCAAAGGCGATCAAGAAAACGTGAGGTTTATTGTCAATCCCGATACGGTTTTAAACATTATTCCTGTAGATTATGTTGCAAAAGTTATTGTTTCAGTTTTTCAACGAAAAGATATTGAACAGTTAAACATAGTCCACAGAAAAAGCTTTAACATGGCTAACGGATTGAAATTGATTATGAAAGAGGTTGGCTATTCTAATTTTACTTTAATAGAAAACACAAAAGACTTTACCTATCAAAACACGATCGAAAAATTGTATTACGAGAGCATTGGTAAGCATTTGAGTCCGTATTTTACAACAGCGGCTAACGAGTACGACACCGAAATTCTGAACCAAATTTTAGAAATTCCGAGTTTAGATGACGACGCTTTTACCAACATGATTCGCTACGCAAAAAAACAGCATTTTAAAGATATAAATGTGTAATTTTAGGAGCTGTTTCCTGCTATCCGCTGTATCTCTTGTGTTCGCTAGCGCTACCACAAGAGGATGCCGCTTCTATCAGGGCTAAAAAAAAAAAAAACGAACATGAAACTCAGAGTAGCCAGACATACAAATGATTTAGAAAAAATTAAGGTTTTTTACCTTTCTATTTTAGAATTTGAACTACTTGGAAGCTTTAAGAATCATGATTTTTACGATGGTATTTTTATAGGGAATTCTAACTTAGATTCGCATTTTGAATTTACACAATCAACTGATAACGCAAAACATCAATTTGATGAAGATGATATTATAGTTCTTTATCCTGAAACAATAAGTCATTATAATTCAATCCTTAACAAAGTTTTAGAATCTAACATTTCAATAATTACTTCCAAAAATCCATATTGGAATACCAATGGAAAAATGTTTTTGGATCCAGATGGATATCGCATTATTATTTCACCATTAAAAATAAAATGAATGGACCTTATTTTAGAAACTGACCGATTACTTTTACGAGAAATGAAACTTTCAGATGCCGAAGCTTTATTCGAAATGGATCGAAATCCTAATGTGCATCAATACCTTTGGAACAAACCCGTAAAAGATATTAGCGAAGTACACGCAACTATTGAATCTGTACAATTGCAATACATAAATAATAATATTGGACGTTTTGTAATGGTTTTAAAAGAGAATCAAGAACTTATTGGTTGGGCAGGATTAAAATTCAACACCGAAATAGTCAATAACAAAATCCATTTTTACGACATTGGGTATCGCTTAGATGAAAAATTTTGGGGCAAAGGCTACGCCAGTGAAGCTAGTTTTGCGTGGTTGGACTATGGTTTTAAAACTATGAAAATTCCGGTTATGGAAGCAGCTGCACATACCGACAATATTGCTTCAAACAGAATTTTGCAAAAAATTGGACTACAAATTACCGAAACTTATTTAGAAGACGGTGTTTCTTGGAATTGGTACGAATTAAAAAATCCCAATCTATAATGAAAACTATAAAAATAGCAGGAGTTCCAGAACACTTTAATTTGCCTTGGCATTTAGCCATTGAAAACGGCGATTTTGAAAACGAAAATATAGACTTACAATGGACTGATGTTCCTGAGGGAACTGGTAAAATGTGTCAAATGCTTCGGGATGGCGAAACTGATATTGCTGTTATCCTTACCGAAGGAATTGTAAAAGACATCACAGCTGGAAATCCGAGTAAAATAGTGCAAGTATATGTTGAAAGTCCTTTAATTTGGGGTATTCATGTTGCTGCTAATTCAAGTTTTATAACCTTAGCAGATTTAGAAAACGCTAAAATTGCTATTTCCCGATTGGGCTCTGGTTCGCAATTGATGGCTTACGTAAACGCTAGTAATCAAAATTGGGATACAACTAATTTACAATTTGAAATTGTAAACACTATCGACGGAGCTGTTGAAGCCTTAACAAACGGAACCGCAGATTATTTTATGTGGGAACGTTTTATGACAAAACCACTCGTAGATCAAGGAATTTTCAGACGAGTTGCTGATTGCCCTACTCCTTGGCCGTGCTTTGTAATTGCAGTTCGCGACGAAATACTGCTCGAACAACCAGAAATAGTTGCGAAAGTATTAGAGATCATCAACCAAACCACGCAAGAATTCAAGGACATACCAAGCATTGACAAAACCTTGGCTCAAGCCTACCATCAAAAAATAGAAGATATTCAAGAATGGTTGCGATTAACGCGTTGGTCTCAAAAAGGATTAGAACATCAAATGTTAAACAAAGTTCAAAATCAACTTTTTGAACTCGGAATTATTGATAAAAAAGGTACTTTTGAGGACATTGTAAAAACAGTATAGGGAACTGTTTTTATTGTAACTATGATACAAAAAAAAGAAATTAATTTTCAGGGAATTAAACATCGTTTTCAGGTCAAAAAACCTTGGGATGATGTGATCATTTTTGTACTGAATGTATTAATTGCCATTCCTCTTTTTATCATTTTACATCAAAACTTAATTAATCCCAATTGGTTTTTGAACATTGATCGCGTAGTGATTTTTATCGTTATGGTCGTAATAATTCAGTTAATTTTAAGGTTATTACGTACCATTATCATACTTTGTATATTTGTTTACCTACTTGCTTTAATTTACGGTTCTACTATTGGTAATTATGGTTTTAATAGTGTTTATGAAGATTACAATTCCATGCTTTACACCATGTCTGATAATCCGTATCCCCAAGACATTATTATTGCTAAGTTGCTTCCGTTTCCAAACAAATCAAAAATTGTCAACGCAATAGAATATCAAAATCCAAAAATTAGAAATTTTGCCTTAATGGCCACGAATAAGCATTTTAAAGGACTAAAAGGCTATTCAGATTACAGAACCATTATTCAATGTTTTGCCGTTTTTAAAGAAATTAATAGCCGTTGGAATTACGTAAGCGACCCAAAAGCGCGTGATTACATTGCAACTGCATCAGAATCTTTGCTTTATTTTTCAGGAGATTGTGACGATCATTCTATTTTAATGGCAGCAACTATCAAATCCATTGGTGGAACACCACGACTGATACACACGACAGGACACATTTATCCAGAAATTTTAATTGGAACTGAAGCCGATTTAGAAAAAGTAAATTTTTTAATCAAGAATATCCTTTTCCCTAAGGAAAGTGCCAGTCAAAAATTACATTATCACGTTGACGAACGCGGACAAATTTGGATGAACTTAGATTATACGGCTCAATATCCGGGTGGACCGTTTTTGTCAGAAGAAATTTTGGGAGCCTTGACATTAGATTAAACAAACATCTTTTTGGTAATTCTTTAAAATTAATAAAATCAAAAGTGTAATTTCTTTCAGTAAAAAAAGCAATAACAATAGTGGAAAACACAAGAACATATTGGACTCTTTGTCTCGAATGTAAAGGACGTGGTAAAAAAAGTAAAGGGCTAAGCAAGAAGGTTCGAAATAAATTTTTACTTGAACTCGAGGTTTTTAATAAAAAAAATCAAGATAAACCAGCTCCAACACCACCCAAAGGACACTTGTATGCTTGCTCACAGTGCAGCGGATCTGGCTTAGTTAAAACGTTACATCCACCAAAAGCAGACAAAGAAAATTACCCACATGTTGCCATTATTGGCGGTGGTATTGGTGGAGTTGCTCTTGCTGTTGCTTGTTTACATCGTGGAATTCCTTTTACAATATTTGAGCGCGATAACAACTTTGAAGCAAGATCTCAAGGCTACGGGCTTACTTTGCAACAAGCCAGCAAAGCTATTGAAGGCTTGGGAATCATTTCATTAAATGAAGGAGTAGTTTCAACAAGACATGTAGTTCACACGATTGATGGAACAGTTATTGGCGAATGGGGAGTTAGAAAATGGATACAATCGGATGCGAAAACTTTTCAAAAACGCACCAACATTCATATTGCACGACAATCTTTGCGCTTAGCACTTCTGGAGCAGTTAGGCGGGCATGATGCAATACATTGGGGTCACCAATTAACAGATTTTAAAATATGTAAAGATGAAAGTGTCGATTTAAACTTTCAAGTGGATGGAAAAATAAAAAGCTACAAAGCAGATCTTGTCGTTGGAGCGGATGGCATTCGTAGTTCGGTACGGAGGTTACTTATTGGTGATGATAGTAGTACTTTACGCTATCTCGGTTGTATTGTAATATTAGGTATTTGCCCTTTAAAAACCCTTGAAGGTCTCGATAGTCCGCTACTGGATTCGGCTACTGTATTTCAAACTGCCAATGGCAAAGAACGAATCTATGTTATGCCTTATGATTCAGACTCAGTAATGTGGCAATTGAGTTTCCCAATGCCCGAAGAAGAAGCTAAGGCTTTGAGTGCTCAAGGAGCTCAAGCATTAAAGGAAGAAGCGTGTCGTAGAACGCTGTGGCATAATCCTATTCCTCAAATTTTACTAGCAACACTAAAAGCTCAGATTTCTGGCTATCCTGTTTATGATCGAGAATTACTTAAGTCGGAGATTTTGGCGAAAGTCGGATCAGTAACCTTAATTGGAGATGCAGCTCATCCTATGAGTCCATTTAAAGGTCAAGGTGCGAATCAAGCTTTGCTTGATGCACTTTATTTGGCTCGCGTAATAACAAAAGGATGCAGGCCATTATCGCAATGGAGAAAAGTTGGAATAAGGGAAAGTATATTAACCGAGTTTGAATTAGAAATGTTAGAACGTAGTGCTACAAAAGTAAATGACTCTGCAGCTGCAGCGCAGTTTTTGCATTCCGAAATTGTGCTTCATGAGGGTGATGAACCAAGGGGAAGATGTTTGAACAGATAAATCGATTTGTTTTTTTAGTACAGTGGGGACTTTCTATTTTTATAGTTTATTGGAATTAAAAAAAAACAAATGAAAAATAAATAAACTCCATTATTTCTAATGGAGTTTATCTTTTGAAATGTCAGGGACTATAATCAAACATTCTATTAAAAGATTCGCCTCTGGTCTTATTGGGATTTATTTTAATTTAGAAGAAAAACTGCCTTTGCAAATTCTTTTCCCAAATCAATATAACCGTCACTTCTATAATGATATTTATCTGAATATTTATAGCTGCTTGTCGTTCGCACAATGGTAACATTGGGTTCGGTTATTGCAAATTTTTCTTGTCCATATTGCACCAATTCTCCAAAACCCCAAACTTTTCCATCGACATCATCACCGGAATCAGATATTTTTCCAATGACTATTGGTAAATCATTGTTTCTAAAAGTCGCTCGCATGAGTTCCATCAACCTTTTCAAATTTGCATAATATTGATTGCCGATTTGTTCTGTTTTATCGGCATCACTTTCTCCTTGCATCCAAATAATACCGCTTGGAATCAAAACATCTTCAATTCCATCACCGTTTATGTCTTGTACAGCCATAGCATTGTTGACTGTTTTTAGAAAATAATCGTATTGATTGATTCCTTTTCCTCCTCTAAAATCAGGCTCCCAAGCACCAAAATAGGCAGTCCCGCTACTATCAATCGATGATCCATTTCTAGCATATTTTATAATCGCCAGTTTTTGGTTTGGATATAATTCTTGTAGTTTTTTGGCAAACGAAAGCTCCACACCAAATCGATCCGAAAATGTATTGCTTTTTCCATCCGAAGCAAATCCGGTTCCGTTCCCGGGCTGAAGCACATCCCACTTTCCTAGACCTCCAGATGCATCATTATCTCCGACAGGGTTTCCTTGGTAAATAAAAACATTTTTATTCTTTTTATTTAAAGAATCTGGAAGCTCTTTTACATACCCATACCCCTGCATATTCGACTGACCTCCCAAATAAAATACTCTGATGGTGTCTTTTTTGGTTTGTGCCAAAAGCAAAAAAGGCACTAGAAAAAACATTAAAATATATTTCATATAAATTATTTAAGTCATTTTACCAATTCAAAACTGTCTCTCAAACGAATATCTGCCGAAGATGATCCAATCATCAGATCAAAATCACCCGGTTCCGAAACAAACTCCAATGCATTGTTGTAAAAAGACAGTTTTTGATTGTCTATCGTAAACTGAATGGTTTTGGTTTCACCGCGATTCAAACTGATTTTTTGAAAATCTTTCAGCTCGATTATCGGACGCACCACCGAACCCACTTTATCTCTCAAATACAACTGAACCACTTCTTCTCCTTTCACGCTTCCCGAATTTCTTATGTTTACCGAAACCGTAATGGATTCACTTTTCTTCATTGATTTTTTAGACAATTTCAAATCCGAATATTCGAAAGTCGTATAACTCAATCCGTATCCAAACGGAAATTTTGGAGAATTGGGCAAATCAATATAGGCGGATTTATACACTTTATCTTCATTGATGGAAGGCCTTCCTGTATTAAAATGGTTGTAATAAATCGGAATCTGTCCTTCGGTTCTTGGGAATGACATTGGTAATTTTCCAGAAGGGTTGTAATCCCCAAAAAGAACATCGGCAATGGCATTTCCCGCCTCAGAACCAAGCCACCAAGTGTACACAATAGTTGGCATATTATCGGCAATCCAGTCAAAAACGAGTGGTCTTCCCGCATTTATCAAAATCACTATTGGCTTACCCGTTTTTTGAAGTTCTTTGATTAAATCTTCCTGAACTCCGGGTAATTGCAGACTGCTTTTGCTTTTGGCTTCCCCGCTTTTATTGAAGTTTTCTCCAATACTCAAAATGATAACCTCTGCTTGGCTAGCAACTAATAAAGCATCTGCAAAACCTTCTTTGCTTTTACTTTCTACTCCGCATCCTTTGGCATACAAAATTTTGGTTCTTTTTCCTACTTTGTTCTCCAAGCCTTCCCATTGGGAAACAATATAAGTGGAATCCACCTCTTTTAAATCAACAGCCCAAAATCCGTGATTGTCTCTTTTGGATTTTACCATTGGCCCGATAAAAGCGATCGTTTTTAATCCTTTAGAAAGTGGCAAAACATCTCTTTCATTTTTCAAGAGAACAATACTTCTAGCGGCTATTTCTCTGGCCGCTTTGGTATGTTCCGGATTATTCAGTTCTCTTTGTTCTCGTTCTAGTTTACAAAATTTATAAGGGTCATCAAACAATCCCAATTCAAATTTCTTGCGCAAAATTCTTTTGACAGCATCGTCAATTAAAGCTACAGAAACTTTATTTTCTTTTACCAATTGTTCCAAATGATAACGGTAGGCATTACTTTCCATATCCATATCACTTCCGGCATTTATTGAGGCTAGAGCTGCTTCTTTGTTGTCTTTTACGTAACCGTGATTCACCATTTCGCCTATGGAACCCCAATCGGAAACCACAAAACCTTGGAAATTCCATTTTCCTTTCAAGATATCCCTAAGCAAATAGGTATTTCCACTCGCCGGTATTCCGTTAAGGTCATTAAACGAATTCATGAAAGTGGCAGCGCCCGCATCCAGAGCTGCTTTGAAAGGCGGTAAATAGGTTTCCCAAAGCATTCTGTTGCTCATGTCAACCGAGTTGTAATCGCGTCCGCCAATGGCTGCTCCATAGGCCGCAAAATGTTTGACACAAGCCATAACCGAATTCACATCGCCCAAGTTGCCTTGAAATCCTTTGACTCTGGCATAGGCAATTTTTGAACCCAAATAGGTGTCTTCACCGGCACCTTCCATCACTCTGCCCCAACGCGGGTCACGGGAAATATCCACCATTGGCGCAAATGTCCAGTGAATTCCTGAGGCAGCAGCTTCGGTTGCCGCTATTCTGGCCGAAAGTTCTATAGCAGTTAAATCCCAACTTGCCGCTTCGGCCAGCGGAATTGGGAAAGTTGTTTTGTATCCATGAATCACATCTTGACCAAAAAGTAAAGGGATTTTCAATCGGGATTGCATGGCTAATTCTTGGTATTGCCGTGTATATTTTGTTCCCAAAATATTTAACATGGAACCAATTAATCCTTTTTTAATTTCACTTTGTTTATTGGAATTAATGGTAATAGGTCCCGTAGCGGCATTGTCTCCTGTGTATTGGTTGAGTTGCCCAATTTTCTCTTCGAGCGTCATTTTCTTTAGCAAAATTTCTACATTCTGATCTGTGGTTTGCTGTTGCGAAAAGGCAAAAACCGAAAAGAATAGTAGTGCTAATGTTATTGTTTTCTTCATTATTAAAATTTTATATGCAATGAGCCAAATCACTAGTCTGATTTAGCTTCTTTTTTAAACTCCAAAAAATCAAGATTAAAATTTCCTCCTGCGAATTATCCGCGAATTATATTGATTCTTTGTTTTAGAACTTTATTTTTTGAGTGTAGCTTGTTAGCTAATAAATAGAATCTATTTTGCTTAAACACCTCAACTTTTATTTTTGCATTTGCTCCCAGAGCGATGGTTTTAAAGCATCGTGATTAGATATTGCAGCATCTTTTTCTAGGTCTCCGGGAGTTTTATGCAAGTATTATAGTATGTCTGTTTTGTTGCGATAGGTTATTGAATTCCCTTTATTCTACTTACTTTAGAATAAATGAACGTACCTAAAATCACTTTTAACGACTTTTCTTTATTACGATTGCAGATTTAACTTCGAGGTTATTGGTCAAGCGTAAAATATAAACTCCATCAGGTAAATTATTCATGTCTATTGAATTTGTACTTTCTTTTGAATCTATTTTTGTGATTGAATATTGTTTGCCAGTAAGGTCAAAGATTTGTGCAGTGTATTTGGTAAAGCCTTCTGGAACACTAAAATTTAATTTATCAGAAACTGGATTTGGAAATACGGCAAACTCATTCTCATTTATTAGAGTCTTTTCAACCGATATTTTTGCAGTAGTTGAAGCGTAATTAAAAGATTCCCAACCAGACACGGATTCTCTGTTACAATTCATGCCAGTAACTGCGCCTCCTTCTGAACAAAGAAATTTTCCATTGAATCCTTTTAAGGCTACTTGTTGTCCAATATTAATCCACTCAAATGATTCCCATCCACTAACAGCAATACTATTAGACGTAACAGGTGAAGCTCCGTTTTGCGAATTCATATATTTTCCATTACTGTCTTTTAGAGCAATTTTATTGTCCCCCGCATTTACAACTGTAAATTTTTCCCAACCTTGAGCTGTACCTCTATCTGCAGTTACCACTCCCACGCTATTGTTTGAAGAAACATATTTACCGCTATTTTGGAGTGCTATTACGCTGCCAATAGGAGCAATAGGTCTGAGCCTGTCTTGTAATGTGCTGACTAAATTACAATTGGCTAATAAAGATTTATTACAAATTTCATTAGTTGCTGTTATTGCATCAGCTATACTAGGTTTGGCACTTCCAAATTTCACATAATTACAAAGCGCATCCCATTTTGGAGTACCAGGAAAAGAGTAAATAGATCGATCTGTATATTGTCTTTTCCAAGCCCAAAATGCCCAACCAACGTTGGCAGCATCATAATCTATTCTGGCATCACGAATCCAATCCAAGGTATTCTCTCCAAATTCTCCCGCCCATACAGGAATATTCAATGCGGCACCTTGTCCTTTTATTAAATTCAAATCAGGATTGGGATCTAACTGCCCTTGTGGTCCATAATAATGATTTTCGAATACGAGATTTGAGTCCCATCGTTGCAACATATCATAAAAATCACTGCCATAATAATTTCCTTGTGCAAAAATGAGATGATTTGAATCGACCTCTCTGATTCTTGCAGTCATTACTTTATAAGAAGCCATTAAACTACTTTTTTGACCATTTCCATTGTCCAAAACTGGTTCATTAAGCAAATCATAGCCCGCAATCCACTCGTTACCAACAAAATTTTTATAATGATTTGCTATATGATTCCAAATACTCGCAGCAATGTTAACATTGTTCCAGTTGTTCCAAAAATCTGGTATCGCACCGTTTGGATTGTCGCAAGTATAACTTTTACTTTGATAACCTGGTGCTGTATGCAAACAAAGAATTACGTGTATATTATTATTTTTGGCCCAAGTCACTGCTTTATCTAGCCAAATGAATCCATCAATAGTAAGAGTACCAGTATTTTGATTCCAAAACATATTGTATGCAAACGGGATTCTAACAACGTTATAGCCTAGCGATTTTGCTTGAGCAAAATCAGAATTTGTGATGTATGAATTTCTCCAATTATTTTCAAAACTTACTGTTTTCGCTTCATCATTTCCAAATAAGTCTTTAAATAATCCTCTAATTTGAGTAGGCGATTTTTCTCGCACATTGCCACCTGGTTCAATATTCATCATGTATCCCTCCCAAACAAGCCAATTGCCAAAATTCACACCTCTTAAGGTTATAGGGTTTCCGTCTTTGAGTATCTTGGCTCCTGTGTTTGAAACAGTCAGTCTCTGGGAGTTTACTTGTAAACAAAGAAATAAGAGCATCATGCTAATACTACTTTGTTGAAATCCAAGTTTCTGGTTTATTCTGGTTTTTGGTTTATTGTTCTTCATAGTTTTTGGTTAGTTAATATTATATAAAGATTATACAAAAGAGTTGATCTCAAAAAAAATCACTTTTCAACCAGACATCATTAGATCAATACTAAAAATATGTAGCATTAATGAATATGATCTGTAAGGAGCAATTCTAAAAGGTCATTTAGACCTTTTAGGCTATATTTTGTAATTAGTTTTATACTTAAATATATAAGAAAAAGATTAGCCTATTACCTTAATAAACCAATGTTTGAATTGCATTTGGCAAAATAGTAATTTGGGTAGCTTGAGTTCCTACACACAAATTGTAAATTACACTAGCCTCACTTTGATTCATTACAACAGTTACCATTTTACCATCTTTATTTAAAAATGAAGTACTCAACAAACTACTTCTGCTCACAGCAGTACTCACTCTTTTGGCTTCTGGACGAATGAATTTTGAAAAATGTCCAATATAGTAATACGATGGTGTATAAATTAAATCACCCGTTGTAGTGTCCGCATGAATGGGTGCAAAACAAAAATTTCCAACATGATTGGGCCCACCCTTTTCATCCAAAAGAATATTCCAATCTGTCCAGCCCACAGTTCCGTTATTAAAATCGTTTATCATAGAATTTCCATAACGCTCTCCATTGGCCCACAGTTGGTAATATTTGGCATCAAATTTTTCTACGCAACCTTCGGTAAACAGCAAGTTTTTATCCGGATACGCTTCATGCACACGGGCTACATTATCAAACATTGGGGAACCACCTGCCCAAATTTCGTACCAATGAAAACCCATTCCCCAAGCATATTTTGCTGCTTCTGGATCTCCAAAAATAGTATTGGCACGTTGCACCATCAAATCTCGATTGTGGTCCCAAACTATTATTTTTTTAGCTCCTAAGCCTTCTTTTTTCATTGTTGGACCAAGGAAATTCTTTAAGAAATCCCGCTCAGCTTCGGCAGTAAAAACACAGGATTCCCATGTTTGAACTGCCATTGGTTCATTTTGAATTGAAATACCCCAAATTGGAATTCCTTCTTTTTCATAGGCTTTTACAAACTTGGTATAATACATTGCCCAAGACTGGAAATACTCTGGCAAAAGAGTCCCACCTTTGAGCATGCCTTTATTGCTTTTCATAAAAGCGGGAGGGCTCCATGGACTTGCATATAAAGTCATTTTTCCGCCAGCAGTTTCTGTTGCTTTTTTAATCAGTGGGATTTTAAACTCTCTATCATGTTCTATAGAAAAAGTTTTCAATTCAGTATCGCCTTCTTTTACATAGGTATAACTTCCAGAGGCAAAATCTGAACTGTGAATTGTGGTTCGCATCAAAGAATATCCAATTCCTTTGTCCTGACTGTAATATGCATTCAAGAATTCTTGCTTTTTATCACTCGATAATTTGGCAAAAACTTCGGCACTGGCATCCGTAACTGCACCTCCAATTCCCAGAAATGATTGAAACGTTTTGTCTGGATTTACAAAAACACAAATCTGTGTTTCAGTAGGCTGAATTAATTCTGAAAACGTTAGATTATCCGTTTTTGTTAATCTTAAATTAGTACTTTCGGCTGTTGTATAAACTGTAACTGTTTTGCCAATTGAACTAAAAGATTGATTTTTTGATTTACTTTTTTGCTGCGCAAAAACAAAAAATGAAGATAGCACCACTAACGTGGTAGTTATTTTTTTCATAATTTAAATAGTGAAAATTAATTTTATAGATACTTTATTACCAGATGTATGTTCCTACTGCTCCTGCTTCTAGTGAAGTAGTAATCCATTTTCCATTGTATTTAATATTGAATAATTCTGGAGCACTTCCGTCGTTAAGAACCAATAGTACTTTTTTTCCTTCAGGAGTTTTAAAAGCCACATTTTGTAAATTGCCTACAATAGCACTACCAATTCTCACAGACCCCGCAGGCACAAACTTAGAAGCATGAGCTGCTATGTAATAACCAACGTTACGAGTTAATGACTCCGTGCTGTTTATCGTTATTGCTCCCTTACAAGTTGTGCATCCTCCTTGTGTATGAGGACCAAAAGTACCGTCATTAGCAAGATTCCACTGTAATGCAATTTTACTCCAATTTCGCATGGAACCTATAATTACATTTTTTACTTGCCATTTCAAATCTCCGTCAAATGATCCTGCAGATGAAGTGTATTGCTCTGTGAAATAAACCTCCTTATCTGGAAATGCATCATGAACGGTGGTAAGTGCACTAATATCACCTCCATATAAATGAAATGCAGAACCAGTTACAAAAGGGTAAGCTACAGCGTCTTTTAAAATTGTTATTGGATATTGTGGATTATCACAATTATGGTCATAAGTAATAATCTTAGTTGTAATGTTGTTTGATTTAAATGCTGGACCTAAGTTATTTTTTATAAAATCAGCCTGCTGTAAGGCAGTCATTACCATACTCGGATTGTTACCCCCGTGTAAAGGTTCATTTTGAGGTGTAATCGCATCAATTACAATTCCTTCCCCTTTCATTTTTTGAATGAATTTCACAAAATACTGAGCATATACTTCATAATATTTAGGCTGTAGACTGCCACCCACAAAATTTGAATTGTCTTTCATCCAAAGTGGTGCGGTCCATGGTGATCCCATTATTTTTATATTCGGATTGATTGCCAAAATTTCTTTTAACAACGGAATCAAATCTATCTTATCAGGAGCCAGACTAAAATTAGTCAAACTAACATCTGTTTGACCTGATGGCATATCGTCATAAGTAAAAGGAGCTGCATTCAAATCAGATGCACCAATACTAATTCTTAAGTAACTCAGTCCAATTGAAGCATCACTAGAACCAAATAGTTCCTGTAATAAGTCTTTCTTTTTTTGAGTAGCTAACTGATTGATCACTTGCGCACTACCTCCAGTCAATGTAAACCCAAAACCATCCACGGTTTGATATTTTTGAGTATCGTTAATTTCAATATTCTGATAAATATTTGCTTTACTACCAAAAGCTAAAATATTGGTTTGCTTTTGCAAAAGAACTGATTGATTACCTTTAGTCAGCCAAAAATCAACTTCATTCTTTACTACCGGAGTTGGCGTAGGAGTTGGTGAATCCGCTCCTTCATTTGATGAGGAACAACTAATGTTCATGGCTGAAAAAGCTATTATAAAAAATAGCTTTACTATTTGATGTATTTTTTTCATTGTTTATTTGTAATTAATTTCGATAAAAACAGGGAAATGATCTGATGGGTATTTTAAGTCTTTAGCATCCGATAAAACAGCATATTTTTGAACAGTAATAGCGTTGCTTTTTGATAAAAAAATGTAATCAATCAAATGTGTTGATGCTTCGTTGTATTTAAAATTATTAAAAGTTCCGTACGGCCCGAAAGGTTTTTCTTTCGAAATGGTTTTGGCGTCATTCATTATTTTTTTTAACCTAATAATACGTTCTGTTTCTGGTTCTGAATTAAAATCACCCATCAAAACAACGGGATATTTATTAGTATTTAATTTCTCTATTTTCGAAAGTATTAGTTCTAATCCTTTGGTTCTAGCTTCTTCACCTATATGATCTAAATGGGTATTAAAGACCCAAATCATATTATTTGTTTGTTTGTTTTTTAAAAGTGCATACGAACAAACTCGGTTGCAAGCTGCGTCCCATCCCATTGAAATGGATTCTGGTGTTGCCGATAACCAAAATGTATTGGATTCGATTACTTTAAATATTCCTTTGGCATAAAAAATATTAGACGATTCTCCTTTTCCTACTCCGTCTCTTCCAATCCCTACATAACTGTATTGTGGAAGCGCAGTTGCTATATCCAATACCTGATTGGGTTTTGCTTCTTGAATTCCAAAAATATCAGGTGCATAAAATTGAATTTGCCCATTAAAAAAATCTTTTCTGTGCGTCCAGTCATTCTCTTTGTCAGACTCAATATCTAGACGAATATTATACGTCATAATTTTTAGAGTCTGAGCATTCGAAAACAGACTTGCCAAACAAAAACAAACTATAACTGCTACATTCTTTTTAGACATTTTTTCTATTACTTAGGAATTAATCATTTATTTATTAATACGTAAATCAGTTATTTAAAGTCAAAAATATAAAACTGCTTCTCTAATTATAAACCCTTATATAATCCACTTCCAAAGTAGAAGAGGTAAAACCAGGATCTACAGGACCTCCCCAAATGCCTCCCATTGCTAAGTTTACAATTAGATAAAAGTTCTTATTGAATGGGAATTTATCTGAATTTGCAAAAGTGTAAAACAACTTATCATCTACATAAAACTTTATATAACTTGCTGTCCAATCTGCCGTATAAACATGAAATTCAGTATTATCATTAGGTACTTTTATGGTTCCTGTATTTGGAGTTGCTCCGGAACGTCCAGGAGAGTGTACAGATGAATGATTGACATTCAACTCTTTTCCAACAGATTCTAAAATATCTATTTCCCCACATGCAGGCCATCCAACACTACCTATATTACTACCCAGCATCCAAACAGCAGGCCAAGTCCCAACGCCAGTAGGCACTTTTGCCCGGATTACTACTTTGCCATACGTAAAATCAAATTTTCCATTGGATTCTAATCTTCCAGAAGTGAAGTCGGCCTTTCCATATTTTTCTCTGATGGCTTTTATTTTCAAAACACCGCCTTGAACAATTGTATTTTCGGACCGATTGGTATAGGACTGTAGTTCGTTGTTAACTCTCCCTGGATCCCAAATTTGGAAAGTCCATTTACTTGCATCAGGTGCACCATCAGTGTTAAACTCATCAGACCATATCAACTTAGGCTCTACTAAAACTGTAATAGATAATGATTTGCTAACAAATTTACCAGCATTATAAGCAGACACATATAAAGTATAAGTAGTAGTACCCGATGCAGTATAGGTGTAAGAAAAGCTTCCGTTTGTTATTTCCTTTGTTTCTCCATTTCCTAAAACTATTTTATAAGATGTAGCGTTTGTTGCAGTTAAATTAAAATTTACCATGCCACTTCCATCTCCGTTTGGATTTTGATCATTGGCACCAACAATTGTGGCTGTTACTTTTAGATTTGCTGGTTTTTGATCAACAACAGGTTCCTCCAAATTTGAACCGCTACAGGAAATAAACAGAAAGCAGTACAGTACAATAATCAAATTAATTTTAGAAAAATATTTTTTCATTTTTTCACTATTCGTTAAAACATTACATTAAAGAAATGGCCCATAATCATAGAGAATGGACCATTCTACAAACTCAACCTAACTAAAACTTAACTAAAAATTAATTTCTTTTAATTTAAAACTACTACATAGACAGTCTCATTTCAATATCTTGAATTTTAATACCGGCCTTCATATCTTCACCACCGCCTCTTATTACAAGGTATGCTGTACCTGTTTTAGTAGCAGTGAATATTCCTAAATTGTTTTCAGCCTTACAGCCTACAGCTGAAATTTTTCCTGAAAAAGCAGCCGTTGCACAACCGTCCCAAGTACTTAAAGCTCTTAATTTTCCTCCTTCGGAATAATCAGTTCCAGTAACTGGTGCAGCATAACCGCAATACACTTCGAACCAAGTATTACTGCCACCTGTTGTTGAAGAAGTAAGCATGTCAATTACGTATTTTTTACCTGCGACAACATTAATTGCCTGATATATTCCGTTACCAGCCCATCCAGTGGCTGTCAAAGTAGCCGATCCGCTGCCAAAAGTTATACTAGCACTAGAGGCTGGATTTGTAACTGTCCATTTAGACCAATCCTCACTATTGGTTAATCTTCCTCCTTTAAGGATATTCCCTTTCACTGGATCTGAGGTTGCTACAATTATATTTTGCGTTGCTAAAGCTGTTGCACCGCCAGCACCTATAGCTTTATGAGAGATAGTATAAGTTCCAGCGTCTGGTAATGAAATTTCAAAATTCATTTTCCCATCTGCAAATCCTGAACCTGTATCCCAAATCGATCTTAACACTCCTTTTGGTTGTGCTACAATATTATATACATTAGTTTTACCTTCAACTGGTGTAACTTTAAATGATGCATCAACACTTGTTGGAGTTAAGCCATTGTCAGTAAACGAGTCCTCGGGCTGACAACTTGTGAAATTTACTATGGCAGCAATAGCAAACATTAGTACAATTCCCTTCTTTTTAATTATATGTAAGTTCATAAAATTTCATTTTAATAATTAGTATTTAGGATTTTGAACGATTTTTGTGTTCGGTAAGTTACTATAAGGTATTGGCCAAATTTCATTTTTACCGGCTATAAACCCTTTATCAGCAAGAGCTGTAGCTGCTTTTCCTGTACGCACTAAATCAAACCAGCGATGTCCTTCACCTGCTAGTTCTTTTCTTCTTTCTAACATAATCGCATCAATAGAAACTGGCACAGATGCTAATCCTACTCTCGCTCTAACCGCATCTAATAATGCTTGTGCTCTAGCTCCTGTTCCGCCAAGCGCCTCTGCCTCCATTAAATAAGTATCGGCTAAACGGATAGCATAAACATCCTGTTTGTAATTCAAGGCTGTTGCTCCTCCTCCTGTTGAAGTATCAGAGTTTAACGGTGCAAATTTTTTCAAAAAATACCCTGTGTCTTGATAATGGGGTTTCCATTTAGCATCACCTGCAGCCTCCAATGCTTTCATATCTATTATTGTTGCATCAAAACGAGGATCTCCTTTTAAAACATTATATAAAGCGGGTGTCACTGTATTGAAACTCCATCCAGAAACGTAGTCTGGAGCAAGAGCAGTCTTTTTTTCGTAGCCACGAGGACCTACCATAATATTTATACTATTTCCTTCATCGGCACCACTACCCCAGAATCCCCAATCAGCATCACTTTTGTCTGTATGCATAATTTCAATAATGGCTTCTGAATTAAATTTATTGCTAATTTTCCAAAGGTCTGCAAACTTGTCTAATAATTTATATCCATAAGCACTTGTGCCTCCTGGCGTACCATTTACTTCTGCAAGTTCAGTTGCAGCTAGATTATTTTTATTTTCATACAAGTACACTTTACCTAATAAAGCTTGAACAGAACCCTTAGTTAGACGACCTGCTTCAGTTTTAATATCTACCAACTTATTAGGTAAAACGGCTTTCGCTTCTATTAAATCTTTCTCGATTTGAGCATAAACCACACCTGATGAAACTTGTACTATATTATAAGTTTCTGATGGTGAAACAGGTTTTAAAATCAAAGGAATATTTTTGAAAGTACGCACTAACTCAAAATAATAATACGCTCGAAGTGCTTTAGCCTCTGCTACAAAGCGTGCTTTTTTATCAGCATCCATATTGGTTCCTGGTAATTTCTCTATTAAAATATTAGCACGTGAAATTCCTTGGTAGAAATCACTCCAAAAGCTTTCTGGCATATTGATTTGATCTAAAGTATAATTATCAAATGCATGAATTCCTACTCCATCTCCAACGTTACCACCACCAGCAAAAAAATCATCAGAACCTGCATTCATCATACAGATCATATTATCAAACCCTTTAGATTGTTTGCCTATAATGTCATAAACAGCGATTAATCCAGAGTATGCTTGATTTTCGTTTTTATAATAATTTTCAACTAATTCAAGACCCTTAGGATCAACATATAAGAATTCTTCACTACAGGCTCCCGCTGTAAAAAGTAAACTAACTGCAATACCTATATATTTTATATTTTTAAATTTCATAACTTTTAATTTTTAAAATTGTAAATTAATTCCGAGCATAAATGATTTTGCCTGTGGATAATATCCTTTATCAACACCAATTACACCACCTCCAATTTCAGGATCATAACCTGTGTATTTAGTAAATGTGAACAAGTTTTCACCTGTTACATAGATTCTAGTTTTTGATAATCCTATTTTACCAATTTTCTCACTCGGTAAGTTATAGCCAAATTGTATCGTTTTAAATCGTAAGTAATCACCATCTTCTAAATAAAAATCAGATGCATTTGTGAAGTTTTTATTGCCGTCTGCTGTTGTTAATCTTGGATAAGAATTACTAGTTCCTTCTCCATTCCAGCGTCCTAAAGCAGACGTTTGATAATTAGCATTTACAACATCTAACCTTCTCAATCCTTGGAAAATTTTATTTCCAACAGCCCCTTGCGTAAATACTACTAAATCGAAATTTTTGAAATCTACATTTAATGTAATACCATAAGTAAATTTTGGAAGTGAATTTCCGATGAATGTTTTATCATCATCTGTAATCTTACCATCAGCATTTGTGTCTTGCCATCTAAAATCTCCTGGCTTAGCATTCGGTTGCACTAAACCTCCAGAAGCATTTGTATAGGCATTAACCTCATTTTGATTCTGAAAAATTCCTTGTGTTTTATAACCGTAAAATGAATTTATGGGATGACCAACTTGTGTTCTGGTAATAGTACCCATACTTTGAAATGAAGCGTTTCCATCAATGAATTTAATATCATTACCTAAAAAAGTTACTTTATTTTCAACATAGGAAATGTTACCTCCTAATTTAAAATTAACTTGTCCAATTTTTTTTCTATACCCTAATTCAATATCGACACCCTTGTTTTCCATGTCAGCAATATTTGCAGAAGGATTTCCAGTAGTTCCTACATAACCAGGGAGCTTAATATCTTGAAGCATTCCAGTAGTCTTTTTATTGTAAAAATCTATTGCAAAGTTAAGACCATTGAAAAATATTGCATCAAATCCAATGTTCCCTTGGCTGGTTTCTTCCCATTTTAAATCAGGGTTGGCTGGAGCATTTGGACTATTCCCTATTACAACTGAACCTTGGTTACCTACAGTGTAGTTTCTTCCTCCACTGATAGTAGCCAGATATTTAAAATCACCTATAGCATCACTCCCTACAATTCCATAACCACCTCTAAGTTTTAGGCTTGTTAAGACTTTGTTCTTTGGCCAAAAATCTTCATTTGTAGGAACCCAACCTAAAGAGAATGATGGAAAAACACCATATTTGTTGTTAGCTCCAAAACGAGATGAACCATCACGACGAATATTCCCAGTAAATAAATATTTTTCTTTATAATCATAAGTCGCTCTAGCAAACAAAGATGTCACAATGTGTTCATAACCATTATAAGCGCCTGCAGTAATATCATCTTTTACAGCACCATAACCAAAGGAGGCATCATCAAAATTATTAGCAGGAATATTTTTATAAGTTACATAAGTCCCCGAGGAAATATTATCAACATAAGCGCCCTGACCAACCAAAACTGTAAAATTATGTTCGCCAATTTTTTTGTTGTACGTAATTGTATTTTCAACATTCCATCCAAAACCTTTATTAGTTCCTCTACTCAGACTGTTTACTGAATTTATAGTAGAAGAGTTAAAGTACGATACAGGATTAAAACTTTCTGAACCCCAATATGCTAATTTACCACCCACGGTACTTTTAACCTTTAATCCTTTGATCACTTCTAGCTCTAAATATGCATTTCCAACAAAATTATCAGACCATCCATAATTTCCTAATCTAGATTGAATATATGCCAGTGGATTACTCATTTCCTGACCTACAACCTGAGATATTCCATATGGATTTCCATTTGAATCTCTAAAAATTCCTGTTTGATTTACATACGGGTAAAGGTTAGCCTCTAAGGGATCAGTAACTACAAGTGGCGTAGTAGGATCAAGATTAATTGCCGAACTTAAAGGTCCACCAAATTCACTATTTGTATTCCCAAATCCGATATTTTTCTCATGAGAGTACCCTAATGTTTGACCAAAAGTCAATCCTTTTAAAATTTTGTGAGTAGAATTTAAACGAATATTCTTTCTATTGTAATTAGAAATTTGTGTCGCAACAATTCCTTCTTGATCTAATAATCCAAAAGACAAATAAAAAGTAGAAACATCATTTCCACCGCTTAAACTTAATTCATGTCCAGTACGCAATGCACTGTCATTAAAAATAGCATCTTGCCAGTTAGTTCCTTTTCCGTATGCCGTAGTAGATGTATAAGGAAGTATATAAGGATTGTTAGGTGATTGAACGTAACCATTAGCATAACGCTCGTTCATTAATGTAGTGTATTGAGTAGCATCAAGTAAATCTAGCTTTCTAGCCGCTTGAGAAAAACCAGTATATCCATTATAAGACACACTCATTTTACCTGATTTCCCTTTTTTTGTAGTAATAAGAATTACTCCCGCTGCAGCACGTGCGCCATAAATTGCTTGAGATGCAGCATCTTTTAAAACATCCATAGTTTCAATATCTGCTTGGTTTAAATAACCAATACCTCCATTGTCAACTACAACACCATCAACTACCCAAAGAGGATCATTGTTACCAATTGAAGTAATACCCCTTACACGAATTGTTGAAGAAGACCCTGGCTGTCCAGCATTTGCAGCTATAGTAACTCCAGAAACTCTACCTTGTAAAGCTTGTTCTACTCTACTAATAGGTAAATCTTTTAGCTGAGCAGCTTTAATTCCAGATATTGCTCCAGTTAACAAAACCTTCTTTTGGGTACCGTATCCTACTACCACAACTTCATTTAGATCTTGTGATGATTCATACATTTTTACCTGTACTGCTGTTTGACCATTAATAAAAGTCTCAACTGTTTTATAGCCTATAAAACTAATTGTTAAAACTCCATCTTTTGGAGCTTTTATTTGAAACCCCCCATCAAAATCTGATGTAACTGATGTAGATGTTCCTTTTAATACTATGGTTGCCCCTGGAATTGGCATCCCCTTATCATCAATCACTTTCCCCATTACAGGTGCTTCTTGTGCATGCACGTGTAGTGAGAATAAGATTGATGAAATACAAAAAATAAATGTTTTTAATAATTTCATTTTTCTGATTATTTTGGTTATACGTTGGTTATTTGATACAATATTATGTTTAAAATTTCGGAATTCAGAATTTAGAATCACTACAAAATCACATCATCAATACCGTACTAGTATTACAAAATATTATCAAAAAAATATTAAATACTTGATTTTAAATAAATTAAAACTTTAAAAACATTTCTTAAAAAAAATATTAATTAAAAAAATAATTACAATTACTATAAATTAAATACTTTAGCTCAAAATCTGCAAAAGAGCCTTAGATTCAGCTCAAAAGACATTTGAAAATGTAATTTATCCCATTCCAAATAATTAAATAAATCATATGCAAACCCAAAATAGTAAAAAAGATCATAACATTAAATTGGTTAAACTTATATTGATTTATATTTTACTTTGCCTACCAGTATCATTTTTTGGACAAGTAAAAAAAATTGGTCTGCCCCTTATAAAAAATTATACCAGAACAGAATATAAGGGAGGAACACAAAATTGGGATATTGACCAAGATAAAAATGGCAATCTTTATTTTGGAAATAATGATGGTCTTTTGCAGTTTGACGGATCGAAATGGAACAAATACAAAGCAAAAAATTCGGATGCAATTAAATGTTTAAAAGTAGATTCATCTGGAAAAATATACGTAGGCTGTTATAATGAGTTTGGTTATTTTAAAGCCAATTCTAAAGGGAAACTCGAATACTTTTCTATTTCCAGTTCATTAGATAAAAAAACATTAGGCATAATTGACTTTATCTGGAAAATACATCTCTATAAGGATGAAGTTGTTTTTCAATCATTCGACCGAATCTTTATCTACAAGAACAACAAAATTAAAATCATAAATGCACCAAAAAGATTTCAATTCTCATTTCTAACCAAATCCAAATTGTATATTCAAGATATTTCATCTGGAATTTTAGAATATAAAAATGGCAAACTGAATTATCTTAAAGGATTAAACACTTTAAATAATTCAGAAATTTGGGGCATGGTTGAATTAGAAAAAAATAAGATTCTAGCCACTACTTTGGATAAAGGTCTTTTTATAATAACAAACAATCAGACAGTGTCATGGAATACCGAAGCAAATACTTTTATAAAAAAAAATGGCTCTCTAGGATGTGTCCTTTATAAAAATAAATACATTGTAATTAATTCAGTCCTTGATGGCATCATAGTTTGCGATCTAAATGGAAATATCATGCAGCATATCGACCGCACCAAAGGGCTTCAAAACAATACAGTTCTTACTTCATTTATAGACAAAAGCAATAATCTATGGCTGGGATTGGATAATGGAATTGCATATGTAAACGAAAATTCATTTCTAACCTATTTTGGATTTAGCTATAATTTAGGTACTGTTTATTCATCTGTTGTGCATAAAGGTAATTTGTATGTTGCAACCAATCAAGGTGTTTTTTTTCATCCTTGGAACACAGATTTTAAAGAAGGCTCCTTTAGGCTAATTGAAGGAACTACTACTCAAGCCTGGAATGTAGAGGTAATCAATGGAGAATTGATTTGCGCCAGTAACAAAGGAGCTCTACTCATACAGAATGGAAAAATGATTAAGAACCTTGATCCTAAGGGATATTATGGATTTAAATCAATACCTAATAATCCTAACTTTTTCATAGGGGCAAATTACAATGGTTTTTCTGTTTTTGAGAAGACAAGTTCAGGAATGAAATTTAGAAATAAAATAGAAGGTATCGACAAATCATCCAATTCATTTGAAATTGATAAAGATTTTTTATGGCTAAAAAAAGACCAATATATACATCAGATTACCCTGAATAATGATTTAAGAACAACCAAGAGCATTAAAACCTTTACTCAATTTTCTAAAAAAAATATGGGCGTTGGAAGTCTTCAAATAATAAATAATAAAGTATTTTTTCAATCTAATAATATTTTTTACACTTATTCAACAACACAAGGTACCTTTTTAGAAGATGCAATAATGACCAATATCTTTAAGTCCATTCCAAAAATTAAAAAATTAACTGAAGATACTAATGGAAATCTTTGGTACTTTTATGATGAGTCAATGGGAACGCTGATAAAAGTGGGAAACAACAAATATAAACATGTCATAACTCCTTTTTCAAGTTTGACCGGAAAATTAGTAGCCAATTATATGTCTATAAATACTATTGATTCTAAAAACACTTTTATAGGATTAACTGATGGTCTGGCACACTATGATGCTACTCTCGAAATCAAATCTATATCAAAACCGATTGCTCATATAAGAAGTTTTACATTTCCTGGAGACACCATTTATTTAGGAAATAAGCAAGACGAAAGTATGAAGTATGAGTTGCCTTATGACTCAAATCAAGTAAAGTTTACATTTTCGTCCCCTTGTTACGAAAATCTTGAAAATATCGAATTCTCTTATCAACTGGAAGGCTTTGGTGAAAAGTGGAGTGCTTGGTCAAACAACACCATTAAAGAATATACCAATTTAAAAGAGGGCAATTATAAAATGAAAGTGAAAGCAAGAAACAGCTTTAAGATTCAATCGGGTGTAACTTCTTTTGAATTCAGAGTGACTCCTCCTTGGTATAGGCACTATTCAGCTTACTTATTTTATTTACTGATAGCTTCTGGTTTGGTATACTATATTCGATTTAGAATAAGAATGAAAATAAGGAAAAACAAATATGCTGAAACCTTAGAACAACGAAGATTATATTTAGAAAAAGAAACTAAGATCAGGTTAGAGCAATATAAATTAGAGAAAGAAATAGAAAAACTAGAAAATGACAAGTTGCAAATGAAACTATTGTCAAAGGACAAAGAACTAGTAAACAACACAATACAAGTAGTTAAAAAAAATAAAACATTAAACGGAATTATTCAAAGGCTAAAAGATATCAATACAAGCTCATTTGACGAAGCAGCCAAGACTCAATTTACTAAATTAAACAAAAGCATTATCAAGGAAGTTAGTACTGATAAAAGCTGGAAGGATCTTGAAAAACACCTTAAAAATGTCCACTTTGATTTTCTAAAAAAATTAAAGGAAAAGCACCCTACTATTACTCCAAGAGAAATGGACCTGTCAACTTATTTATTAATGAACATGTCAACAAAAGAAATTGCTGAATTCATGAACATATCAACGGGAGGAGTAGATTTGGCCAGATATCGATTAAGAAAAAAACTGGAATTAAATCAAAAAGAAAATTTAATCGGATACTTTATGAGTATAAAATAGAAACAAAGTGGCTATTTGGTTAAAGTTGTTTTTGACTGCTTGGACTATAAATACTGGAGCATTAACACCCTGCTTTTTGTAGTCAATAAAAAATAGCTGTATTTTAGTTTAACTATCTTGCATAGTCTTGAAATAAATTGATAATTATTGGGGCGTTATAGATTAGAAAAGTGCCTTATAAAACCATTTTAAATACTAAATATTTTGAAGTAGCTTTTGAAAATTTGAAATATTAAATGAGTTTGGTCGAAGAAAAATTGATTTCTTATTATTCAGACTATCCAATCTTTTTGCTTTATCCCCAACTTTTGCACCTGATACTGGATCCCTTGATCCTTAATCCATTATTATAAAAAAAATAGACATAAAAAAACTCCATTATTTCTAATGGAGTTAATCTTGTGGGCGATGAGGGGTTCGAACCCCCGACCCCCTCGGTGTAAACGAGGTGCTCTGAACCAGCTGAGCTAATCGCCCTATTTTACTAGGTTGCTATCATTACCTGATTGCGAGTGCAAATATAGTGTTAGAATTTGATTCTGCAAGGCCTTTTTGAAAAAAAAATCAAAAAAAATTTGAATTAAATTGTAATAATCTAGCAGACAGAATTCTACAAATATAACGAAACACATGATATGTTTTGTATTGATATCTGTTAGTCCTACATTTGCAGTATAAACAAATATCAATGGCTAGGTTCAAAGAAAACGATTTACCAAAATCGAAAATTACGGCATCATCTCTGCAAAAAGCAACTGTAATTTTTCGTTTTGCTGGAAAGCATCATTGGAAATTTTATGTAGGTTTACTTTTTTTAGTTTTTACGGGGGGTACGGCCCTGGCATTTCCTAAGCTGATGGGAATGCTAATTGATTGTGTTAAGAATAAAGACAATGACCAAGCAAACCTAATTGCAGGCGGATTGCTTGTTATCTTATTTCTTCAATCTATTTTCTCCTTTTTTAGATTGTCTTTATTTGTGAATTTTACTGAAAATACTCTAGCAAATCTTAGGTTAGCGCTTTATTCAAATTTGGTAAAATTACCGATGTCTTTCTTCTCACAAAAACGTGTAGGAGAACTTAATAGTCGTATTAGCTCAGATATCACGCAAATACAAGACACACTTACATCAACCATTGCTGAATTTTTACGTCAATTTATTTTAATTGTTGGAGGAGTTCTTCTATTGGCTAATGAAAGTATAAAACTTACACTTTTGATGTTGTCTGTTGTACCTCTAGTTGCAATTGCAGCTGTTGTATTTGGTAGATTTATAAGAAAATATTCTAAAAATGTTCAGGATAAAGTTGCTGAAAGTCAAGTTATTGTAGAAGAAACAATGCAAGGTATTAGTATTGTAAAGGCCTTTGCGAATGAATGGTATGAAATTGCTCGATACAATTTAAAAATTAAAGAAGTTGTTTCAATTGCTATAAAGGGCGGTAAATACCGTGGCTACTTTGCTTCCTTTATTATTTTCTGTCTTTTTGGCGCAATTGTGGCCGTAGTTTGGTACGGTGTTCAATTGAGTATTAGTGGCGAAATGAGTGTAGGTCAATTGATTTCATTTGTATTATACTCCACCTTTGTAGGCGCATCTTTTGGCGGTATAGCAGAGCTTTATGCACAAATTCAAAAAGCAATAGGAGCTACAGAACGTGTTTTTGAACTGCTTGACGAAACTCCAGAAAAAATAAACTCTAACAAAGAGAAAGTTGAAATACAAAAAATAAAGGGTACAGTAGAATTTAAAAATGTTGCTTTTAGTTATCCGTCAAGAAAAGAAATAAACGTTTTAAAAAATGTGAATTTTTCAGCTAGTTTTGGTCAAAAAATAGCAATTGTAGGGCCTAGTGGAACAGGTAAATCTACGATAGCCTCACTCCTGCTTCGTTTTTATAATATTGATAATGGTGAAATTTTAATTGATGGAAAAAGCATTTACGACTACGATCTTGAAAACCTTCGCGGTAATATGAGTATTGTTCCTCAAGATGTTATTCTTTTTGGAGGAACTATTAAAGAAAATATTGCTTACGGAAAACCAAATGCAACGGACCAAGAAATTTTAGTGGCAGCAAAACAAGCTAATGCTTATCAATTTATAGAAAGTTTCCCTGATAAATTTGAAACCGTAGTAGGTGAAAGAGGAATAAAACTTTCAGGCGGACAACGTCAACGTATTGCAATTGCTAGAGCTTTATTGAAAAATCCTAGTATTTTAATCTTAGATGAAGCAACTTCAGCTCTTGATAGTGAAAGTGAAAAATTGGTTCAAGAAGCTCTTGAAATTTTAATGGAAGGTAGAACTAGTATCATTATTGCACATAGGCTTTCTACCATTCGTTCTGCAGATCAAATATTAGTTTTAGATAATGGTATAATTGCTGAACAAGGAACACATCAAGATTTAATTGTCCTTGAAAATGGAATTTATAAAAATTTAAGCAATCTGCAGTTTAGCAATTCTTAATTTTTTTTTAGAGCCAAAAAAAAACTCCAATTTGATAACAAATTGGAGTTTTTTGGTTTTATTATTTTCCTTTTCTTCTATTTCTTTCCGCTTTAATCATCATTAACTCTCGGCTTGTTTGACCAGCTACTGATGTATTTTCTTCCGCACGACGAATTAAATAAGGCATTACGTCTCTTACAGGACCAAAAGGTAAATATTTAGAAACATTATAATTTGAATTGGCTAGATTATAACTGATATTATCACTCATGCCGTATAATTGCCCAAACCATATTCTATTATCATTAGATTTAATTCCTTTTTCATGCATTAAATTCATGAGTGTATACGTGCTAGACTCATTGTGAGTACCAGCAAATATAGACATCATATCTAAGTTTTCAGTCATGTAACTAATGGCCGCATCATAATTAACATCTGTAGCTTCTTTTGAGGCACAAATAGGTGTAGGATATCCTTTTTCTTGAGCACGTACATTTTCTTTCTCCATATACGCACCACGAACTATTTTCATGCCTATATGAAATCCTTCATTTTTAGCTTGCTCATGTAATTTTTTCAGGTAATCCAATCGGTCCCAACGGTACATTTGCAAAGTGTTAAAAACAATCGCTTTCTCTTTATTGTATTTGCGCATCATTTGAGTCACAAGATCATCGGCAGCATCTTGCATCCAACTTTCTTCACCATCTATTAATAGTGATACATTTTTTTCATGAGCTTCTTTGCAAACCAAATCAAATCGAGCTACCACTCTATTCCATTCAATTTGTTCTTCTTCATTTAATTTCTCATTGTTACCTAGCTTTTCATACAATTCAAATCGTCCAAAACCTGTTGGTTTAAAAACGGCAAAAGGAATTGCATCTCTTTTCTTAGCAAAGTCGATTGTTTTTAATGTCATTTTCAAAGCAGCATCAAACTGATCTTCTTCTTCTTTTCCTTCTACTGAATAATCCAATACAGAAGTCACGCCTTTAGTAAACATTTTATCAACAACGTTAAGACAGTCCATTTCGTTAACACCTCCACAAAAATGATCAAAAACCGTTGCTCTTATTAATCCTTCTACTGGTAAATGTGCTTTGATTGCAAAATTGGTAACTGCTGTTCCTATTCTAACAAGAGGTTGATTAGATATCATTTTAAATAAAAAATATGCACGATCAAGTTCTGTATCGCTTTTTAATGCAAAGGCAACTTGTGTATTATCAAATATCTTTTCCATTATCTGTTTTAATTTTATACAAATATAGGCAGACTTTGAATATTTTTATAAAATTTGATGTCAAAAAAAAGAAAAATGCAATACGAACTTTTTTATGGTATTAAATAATTTAAGAATTGATAAATTTATACATTTGGCAATTCAAAATTTTATATTCAAAAATGCGAAATGACCAAATGCCTTTTAAAAAAAATAAAAGAGTAAATTAAAGTGTTTTGAATTGAAATAAAAATAGTATAAAACTAGCGTATCTCTTTAGATATTAAAACCAATTCTTACCAAAATTAAAATGAATACAGAAATTAAAAACGATACAGTACAAAACTCATTTTATGAAAATTTCATGGCATTATTTTTTCTTTTTTGTTATTTTTTGATTGATTTTTTGCCTCATTTTAAAAGTATTGAAATATTTAACACGCAGTTTTTTTACATGGCTGTGATTAATATTGTTGCATTACTCTACCTTTTTAGCAATAAAAAAGTAGCTTATAAAAAGACTAAAATCTTCTCTAGTGAAGGTTTAGTTTTAAAAATCTATTTTTTGTTTATTATTCTTTGTGGTTGCTCCCTATTTTTTAGTAAAAATCTTTCACTGTCAATCAATAGTTTTATTCAATTACTTATTGTTGTTGTAATGATTCTTAATTTGATTCTTTTATTTAGAGATAAATTACATTTGTTGTATCAAATTGCTGTGCTTGTGGGAATAAGTGTTTTTTTACAAACCGTATTGCAATTAAGCACTGTATTGAAAGACTTTGCAAGTGTAACTAATGCTTTAAACAACTTAAAAGGGAATACAGGAAACGTTAATATTTTTGCAGCGAGTCTTAATGTTAAAATTCCTTTTTTAGTACTAGGAATTTTACATTATAACAACTGGAAGAAATGGTTTTTAGCTTTATGTTTGTTGCTAGCAAGTTTTACAGTAATCTTAATCAGTTCTAGAGCTGCTTATTTGGGGTTATTTTTTCAAGTTGTAGTTTTTCTAATAGTCTATTTTAAAATACATTCATTCGCAAAAAAAACAGTTGAACAAACCATCTATATTTTAATTCCAATATCATTGGCTGTTTTTTTAAGTAGTATCGTTTTTAAAAATAGTGATAGTATTGGAAGGTTTGAATCCGTAAGTACTAGAATTGTGCAAATTGCAGATATAAATGAAGCTTCTGCATCTGCGAGGTTGAATTATTGGAACAATGCGTCAAAAATGATTTCAAAAGATCCCATAACTGGTATTGGTTTAGGAAATTGGAGAGTTGAAAGTATTCCTTATGAAAGAACCACCATTGATGAAGCATTAATTTCTTCACATACTCACAACGATTTACTTGAAATTGCAGCCGAAACGGGAATTATTAACGGCTTGGTATATTTGAGTCTTTTTATTTTAATATTTTTTATCAACATTAAAAATATTTTTACAAAAAACGATACCGATAAAACTATTTCTTTACTTGTTTTAATGCTTATTACAGGGTATTTTATAGATGCCTTTTTTAACTTTCCGCTGTATAGACCTACAATGCAACTGGCTTTTGCATTGATGATTGTATTTACAGTCTTAAATTCAACCAAGCATTCAGGTTTAAATGGTAACTCACAAAAGGTAGGTTTGTTTTTAATTATAGTTAGCGTGGTTACAACTTGTATCTCTTTTATGGACTGGAGAGCAGCCCAGTTAGAATACAGAATAAAATTTGATAAAACGCCGGTATCTTCTAATGTAATCCTTAATGAATTCCCAACTATAACAAGAGTAGGTATTTATGGAGAAACATTTTACCAACACACAGCTATTGCATTTTTTAATGAGAATAACTTAGAGGAAGCTGAAAAATATTTTAAACTATCAAATACGATAAATCCTTTTATGGGTATTTCAAACTGGTATTTGCATAAAATAGAAAAATTAAAAGGCAACCAAAAGAAAGCATATGAGTATTTGAAATCAGCATTTTATGCCAGACCAAGGACACTTAATTTTTATTTAGATGGCCTTAGAATGGCAGTTGTACATAAAGATACCGCCGAAATATTTAAGCTACACAAACTTTTTAGTCAATATAGAAGCATGCCTTCAAACTGGAAAAATACCGCTGTTGCACTCAAACAGGTGGGTTACAATCCCCAAAAAATAGAGGCATTTATCAAAGAAGGGGTGAGAATTTATCCTAATGATTCTACATTAAATAAAAAAATAAAACAAGAAACACCAACTTCTACTATTCAAAACAATCCATCTGAAGATATAGAAAATGCCCCAAAAGCAATCAATTATATGATTGAAGCAAAAAAATTGGGAGACGTTAAACAATTTGAAAAAGCTATTGTACTTTATGAAAAAGAACTAGCGTTACATCCCGAAAAAAAGGTAATTTACCAAGATATAGCCGTTTGTTATTTTAGTTTAAATAGAAGTGAAACTGCTATTAGTTATTTGCTAAAAATAGTAAACGAACCAACACTAAATGATGGTAAAACCGAATATTTGCTTTCAGGTTGTTATTATAAAATGCAAGACAAAACAAATGCTTGTAAGTACCTAGGGATTGCAGTTAATAAAAATTATCCAGGAACAACAGACCTTTTTAATAAACTTTGTAAATAAAAATAAAAATGCAAACCATACACGCCAATAACTATCCCATATACTTCAATGAAAATGCTTATACAGCGCTTAATGAATATATTAGTAATAATAAATTTTCTAATATTTTTATTATTGTAGATAATCATACAAATGAACACTGTTTACCAATTTTTCTATCAAATTTAGAAACTGATTTAACAATTGAAATTATAGAATTTGAATCTGGAGAGGAAAATAAAAATATTGAAACATGTGTTCAAATTTGGAATGTTTTAACGGAATTAAAAGCCGATAGAAAATCACTAGTTCTCAATGTAGGTGGTGGTGTAGTTACAGATTTAGGAGGCTTTGTTGCGTCTACTTTTAAGAGAGGTATTGAATTTATTCATGTACCCACTACTCTATTGGCTATGGTTGACGCTTCTGTGGGTGGAAAAAATGGTGTTGATCTAGGTAATCTCAAAAATCAAATTGGGGTTATTAATGTTCCTAAAATGGTATTGATAGATACACAATACTTAGAAACCGTACCACAAAACGAAATGCGTTCTGGTCTTGCAGAAATGCTAAAACATGGCTTAATTTATGATGCAAGTTATTGGAAAACATTTACCGATCTTGATGCATTTGATTTTGCTGACTTTGACAAACTCATATATCGATCTGTTGAAATCAAAAATGAAATTGTAATGCAAGATCCAACAGAAAATAATATTAGAAAATCTCTTAATTTTGGACACACATTAGGCCATGCAATTGAAAGTTATTTTCTAGAGAATGAATTAAAAACAACACTGTTGCATGGTGAGGCAATAGCAGCTGGTATGATTTTAGAAAGTTATCTTTCATGGCAAAAAGGACTATTGAAAGTAGACGAATATTCTCAGATAAAAGCATGTATTAAACACATTTACGAGGATATAGTATTTGATCAAAAAGATATAGATCCCATATTTGAATTACTAGTTCATGACAAGAAAAATGAATATGGGGAGATACAATTTGCCCTAATCGAAGGTATTGGTAAAATTAAAATAAATCAATTGGTTGAAAATGAAATGATTCTTCAAGCCTTTGAAGATTATAAAAACTAAATATTTTTTATAAAAAAGGATTGCATTACGTATATATTATTTTTTACATTTGCACCAATGAAAAAAAGTCGAAACAAATTCAAGTATTACTCTAATAAAAACAGTAACAAAATGTCTTTTTTAAGGATGTTAAAGCGTTTTTATTCTATAAAGGGAAATTTTAGTTTTGATGTTTTTCAATACATGAAATCAGATACTGAAAAACTTCAAATTGTGTATGCTAATATTAGGGTTTGAATGATAGATTAATCTATTTTATTTAAATATTTAATCTACAAAATCCATATCCATGAATACAAAATATTCTGACTTAATAAATCAAACATACTATTTTCCACAAGAAGAATTTACTCTAAATAAAGATCATTTACTTTTTCATAATATTGATTTAATGAAATTAGTTGAGCAATACGGTACGCCTTTAAAATTTACCTATTTGCCTCAAATTTCTAATAACATCAGCAAAGCAAAAAGCTGGTTTAGAAAATCAATGGAAAAAAACAAGTACGAAGCAAAATATTACTATTGCTACTGTACTAAAAGCTCTCATTTTGAATACATTATGAATGAAGCTTTCAAGAATAACATTCACATAGAAACCTCTTCGGCTTTTGACATTAATATTGTTGAAAACTTAATGGAGAAAGGTAAGATAAACAAAAGTACCTATGTAATTTGTAATGGTTTTAAAAGAGATCAATACATAGAAAACATTGCTCGTTTAATTAATAACGGACATAAAAATACAATACCAATCATTGACAATTTTGAGGAATTAGACTTGTTACAAGGTCAAATCAAAAATAAGTTTAAAATAGGTATTCGTATTGCAGCTGAAGAAGAACCTAAATTTGAGTTTTATACCTCTAGACTTGGTATTGGATACAAAAATATAGTTCCATTTTACAAAAAAGAGATTAAAGAGAATAAAAAATTGGAACTGAAAATGTTACACTTTTTTATCAATACTGGAATCAATGATAATGCATATTACTGGAACGAATTAGTAAAATGTATTAAAGTTTATGTAGCGCTCAAAAAAGAATGCCCTACACTTGATGGATTAAATATTGGTGGAGGTTTTCCAATCAAAAACTCATTAGCATTTGAATATGATTACCAATACATGATTGATGAAATCATTAATCAAATAAAAATTGCTTGTGATGAAGCTGAAGTTGATGTTCCAAATATTTTTACTGAATTTGGATCCTTTACGGTAGGTGAAAGTGGTGGAGCTATTTACCAAGTTTTGTATCAAAAGCAACAAAATGATAGAGAAAAGTGGAATATGATTGATTCTTCATTTATTACCACTTTACCAGATACTTGGGCCATTAACAAAAGGTTTATTATGCTTGCAGTGAACCGTTGGAATGATACTTATGAGCGGGTATTACTAGGTGGAATGACTTGTGATAGTGATGATTATTACAACTCTGAGCAAAATATGAATGCTATTTATTTGCCAAAATACAATAAAGAGAAACCGTTGTACATTGGGTTCTTCAATACTGGTGCCTATCAAGAAACTATTGGAGGTTATGGTGGTTTACATCACTGTTTAATTCCACAACCGAAGCATATTTTAATTGATAGAGATGAAAACGGAATTCTAGCAACCGAAGTGTTCTCAGAGCAACAGACCTCTGAAGATGTTTTAAAAATATTAGGTTACGATCGAAAATAATCTATACTAATAAAGGGACGAATTCAAAAAAATGTTAAATTTGAGATAATTTTAACATAATTCACAAAAATATTTTAAAAATTTATATAAAAATGAGTAAAGGACCAATCAGTCAGTTTATCGAAAAGCATTATTTGCATTTCAACTCTGCATCTTTAGTTGACGCCGCAAAGGCATATGAAGACCAATTAGCAAATGGTGCAAAAATGATGGTGAGTATGGCTGGCGCTATGAGTACTGCTGAAATTGGAAAGATATTCTCTGAAATTATCCGCCAAGATAAAGTTCATATTATATCTTGTACAGGAGCAAATTTAGAGGAAGATATCATGAATCTTGTAGCTCACTCTCATTATGAAAGAGTTCCAAACTACAGAGATTTAACTCCTCAGGATGAATGGGATTTATTAGAGCGCGGTTTAAATCGTGTTACAGATACGTGTATACCTGAGCATGAGGCTTTTAGACGTTTGCAAAAGCATATTTATAAAATTTGGAAAGATGCTGATGATAAAGGAGAGCGCTATTTTCCTCATGAATTTATGTATAAAATGTTGCTTTCTGGAGTTTTAGAAGAGTATTATGAAATTGACCTTAAAGACAGCTGGATGTATGCTGCAGCGGAGAAAAATTTACCAATTGTTGTTCCAGGTTGGGAAGACAGCACTATGGGTAATATTTTTGCTTCTTATGTACTAAAAGGAGATTTGAAAGCATCTACCATGAAATCAGGAATTGAGTATATGACTTTCCTTGCTGATTGGTACCCTAAAAACAGTTCAAATGGAATAGGATTTTTTCAAATTGGTGGTGGTATTGCAGGAGATTTTCCTATATGTGTGGTACCAATGTTGTATCAAGATATGGAAATGCATGATGTTCCTTTTTGGAGCTATTTCTGTCAAATTTCTGATTCAACTACAAGTTATGGTTCCTACTCAGGAGCAGTCCCAAATGAAAAAATTACTTGGGGTAAATTAGATATCAAAACACCTAAATTTATTATTGAGTCTGATGCAACCATAGTTGCTCCATTAATATTCGCTTATTTATTAGATCTATAATATACATTTATGAAAAGAGTAATTGTTGATTACGCAAAACTTACCAATGAAATTTTAAACCTTCTTGTTGATAAATTTCCAGATGGTTATGATGATTCAAACATTATTAGTTTTAGAAACGCAAAAAATGAATTAGTTGAAGCAGTAGAAGTTAGAACTGAAGATACAATTTATTTAGTAAAAGTAAGTACTAAACTAGCTGATAGAATTGAGAACTATGACGAAGATGATGAAATTATCTTAGATGATGTAGTAGAACCAATCAAAGGCTTAGATCTAGATGATGATATCGATGATGATGAAGACGAAGCTATCGATAAACCTGATACAGATTCTGGTGATGATGAAGATGACGAAGATGATAATGACAGAGATTTTTCTGATGAAGATGAAGATGACGAAGACGAAGATTAATTAGTTTTTAAAATAATAAAAAAAGGAACTCCTAAAACGAGTTCCTTTTTTGTATAAATAGGTAAAACCAACCATGACTCAAGAAATTTTACACGCCAAATTGAAAGAAAATTTTGGATTTGAAAAATTTAGACCTAATCAAGAAGACATAATTAATAGCATTCTTTCAGGACAAGATACACTTGCCATTATGCCTACAGGTGGCGGAAAATCTATTTGTTTTCAATTACCGGCGCTACTTTTTCCGGGGATTACAATCGTTATATCACCTTTGATTGCTTTGATGAAAGATCAAGTGGACAGTTTAAGAGCTAATGGAATTGAAGCTTGCTTTATCAATAGCAGTCAAACAGAAAGTGAAAGGAATTTTTATACAGAACGTTTACAATCAAATACTATTAAACTAGTTTATGTTGCACCTGAAAGCTTGTCTTTTTTAGACAATCTCTTTAATACTTTAACTATTAGTTTGATTGCGATTGATGAAGCTCATTGTATTTCATCGTGGGGGCATGACTTTAGACCTGCTTATACTAATTTGGGTTATTTAAAAAACAGGTTTCCGTCCACTCCTATTTTGGCCTTGACCGCCACGGCTGATAAAGCAACTCGAAAAGACATTAGCAATCAGTTGAATTTAAAAAATCCTCAGTTATTTGTAGCTTCTTTTGACAGAAAAAATTTAAGTTTAGAGGTTCGTCCCGCACTTGATCGGGTGCAGCAAATAATAGAATTTATTCAAGATAAACCAAATGAAGCCGGAATAATTTACTGCTTGAGCAGGAAAACAACTGAGGAACTGGCGGAAAAACTTCAAAAAAACGGTATTCATGCTAAAGCTTATCATGCAGGTTTAGATAGCTCCGTTCGTTCTAAAACGCAAGATGAATTTATAAATGATGATTGCAATATCATTTGCGCTACTGTTGCATTTGGTATGGGTATTGACAAATCAAATGTTCGCTGGGTTATTCACTACAATTTACCTAAAAATATTGAAGGATATTATCAAGAAATTGGTCGTGCAGGAAGAGATGGTTTGCCATCTGAAACAGTTATGTTTGAAAGTTACGGAGACGTTATTCAGCTTCAAAAATTTGCATCACAAGGATTAAACGCTGAAGTACAATTGGCAAAACTGGAGCGTATGAAGCAATATGCTGATGCACTCAGTTGCCGAAGAAAAATCCTCTTATCCTATTTTGGAGAATTAGTATCCGAAAATTGTGGAAATTGTGATATTTGTAAAAATCCACCATTATTTTTTGACGGAACTGTTCTGGCTCAAAAAGCACTTTCTGCTATAGTTCGATTGCAAGAATTAGAGCCTTTACCCGTAATTATTGATTTTTTAAGAGGATCCAAAAATGCTTATATTTTTGAAAAAGAATACCAAAATTTGAAAACCTATGGTGTGGGTTCTGACCAATCTTGGTACGATTGGAACCAATACTTAATTCAGCTAATCAATTTGGGATATTGTGAAATTGCATTTCATAAGCAGAACAAGATTAGACTTACCACTTTAGCAAAAAAAGTATTATTCGATAATGAAAAGGTACAATTAACTGCTGTTCAAAAAATAAATGTAGAGAAGCAAGAAACTAAAGTAAGTAAAAGCAAAACTGTAGCAAATTCTCTTTTTGAAAATTTAAGGAAATTGCGCTACGAAATTTCTAAAGAAGAATCAGTTCCAGCCTATGTGATTTTTAGTGATGCAGCTTTACGCCAAATGGAAACCGAAAGGCCTACTAGTGAAAATGAATTACTAGCCATAGATGGCGTTGGTAAAGCTAAATTAGAAAAATACGGAGTTGCCTTTATTCAAGCTATACTTGATTTTCAAAAAGTCAAAGGGGTTAAAAAGAAAAAAGAGGCAACAACATACAGAGAAACTTTTGATCTATACCAACAAGGATTATCAGTTGAAGAAATTGCACAAAAAAGAAAACTGGGTTTAAGTACAATTATGTCCCATCTTGCAAAACTTTTTATTGACGGTAAGGAAATTGATTTAACTCCATTTATATCTGATGATGAAGTTATAGAAATTGCCGTGGCCAAAACGAAACTAGAAGCACCAAGTACATTGAAACCTTATTTTGATTACTTTGAAGAAAAACTAGATTACGGAAAAATCAGATTAGGATTGGCAATTTTAGAAAAAGAAAATTCAGTACTTTAAAATTTAATATGATTCATTCATTCCCACCTTTTGTAAATGCACAAACTAAAATTTTAATTTTAGGAACTATGCCTGGAATTGCGTCATTAGAAAAGCAAGAATATTATGCGCATCAAAGAAATCATTTTTGGAAAATAATGTTTACGCTATTAGATAGTTTTCCTGCAACTGAAGAATTTGAACTAAAAATACAAGTGCTTCAAGCAAATAACATTGGGCTTTGGGATGTTTTAAAAAGTTGTGATAGAAACGGAAGTTTGGATGTTCATATAAAGAATCACGAAATAAATGATTTTGAAACCTTATTTGCACAATTTCCATCCATAAAAACAATTGTATTCAACGGAAAAGAGAGTCATAAGTACTTTTTGAAGAAATTTGGACAAATAAAAGACATCACCTATTATGTGATGCCTTCTACAAGTCCTGCAAATACTATGTCGTTTGATAATAAGCTTAAAATTTGGTCAACAGGTTTTTGAAATTCTATAAATATCTTTCTTCGAAAACTTTTTGATGGTGTTTTTGATGACCAATCATAATGAATCCAATTGCTCTAACTGATATTGCTGAATTGGATGCTGTTCCAATTCTTTGAAATTGATCTGAACTTAAGCTTTTAAAAAACAATAAATTAGAATGGCGAACAGCAGATAATTCAGTAAGTAATACTTGAATGCTTCTTTTGGTGGCCTCAGTATTGATAACATAGGTGTTTTCATCAAAACCAGGTAAAGGAGTTTGATCGTTTCTAGAGATTCGTAACGCTCTGTAAGCAAAGATTCGTTCCGTATCAATTACATGCTGAATAATTTCCTTTATATCCCATTTCCCATCAGCATATCTGTAGTTAAATTTATCCATAGGAATTTTTTGAACAAATTTTATAAAGTCATGTAATGAAATTTCTAATTCTTCAATAAGATCTACCTCTCCTAAGGCTTGTATGTATGGAGCATAAAAGGCTGCATATTCATTAATTGGTAATTGTGTTGATTTCATATCTGTATTGTTTAAGCTGAGTTTCTACTGGCGTTTGTATTTCCAAATAAAGAACGGGTTACTATTTTCTCGTATACTTTAATTAAAGCGTCGTCTGGTTGTGATTCTTTATTTAATTCATTTATTCTTAATAATGCATATTGTTGTATTGTCAACAATGGTAGCACAATACGTTCTCTTATTTGAATTGATGCTTTACCATCAGGGTAATTTTCCATTAACTCTTTATGACCCGCAATTTTTAATAATAATCGTTTTGTTTCTAAAAATTCATCGTAAATGATTTGCCAAAAAGGACCAAATTTAGGATCTTTTTTCATGTAAGCGGTCAAAGGGAAAAACGATTTTGCCAGTGACATCATACTGTTTTCAAGCAATGTTTTAAAGAACAACGAATTGTCATATAAATCTTGAACTTTATCCCACTGATTTGAATCTTCAAAGTGTTTTAAGGCTGTACCTACTCCAAAAAAACCAGGTACATTCTGCTTTAATTGACTCCAAGAACCTACAAACGGAATTGCACGTAAATCTGCAAAATCTAATTGAGCTGACTTACTTCTCTTTGCTGGTCGACTCCCTATATTAGTCTTAGCATAATATTTTAACGTACTCATTTCCTCCAAATAAGGAATAAAATGAGGATGATTTTTAAAACTTAAATATTTATCGTAACCCAAATTTGCCAGCCGATCTAGAATATTCTTGTCATTAATAGATAACTGATTTTGATTTTTATCAAAAACTTGATTACTCACTCCGGCACTCAATAAGTTTTCTAAATTATATCGGCAGGAATCTAAAGTTCCAAAATTAGAGCTAATTGTTTGACCTTGAACGGTAACTTGAATTTCATTGTTCTCAATATTTGGTCCTAATGAAGCGTAAAACTTATGCGTTTTTCCTCCACCACGAGCTGGAGGTCCGCCTCTACCGTCAAAGAAAATTACTTTAATGTTGTATTTTCTTGAAATCTCAGTAAGCATTTCCTTCGCTTTATAAATACTCCAATTTGCCATTAAATAGCCACCGTCTTTAGTCCCGTCAGAAAAACCTAGCATAATAGTTTGCTTATTGCTCCTGTTTTTCAAATGCTCAGCATAAATGGTATTGGTATATAATTTTTCCATTATTACATCAGCATTTTGCAAATCATCAACTGATTCAAAAAGAGGTACAATATCAACTGTAGGATTTTCCCAGTCACTCAATCGAAACATAGCCAAAGTTTCTAAAACATTCAGCGCACTTTCATTATTACTAATGATATAACGATTTGCTCCAAATTCACCATTATTTGATTGTATAATACGAATAGCGTTAATTGATTCTAACGTAGATTGGGTAATTTCATTTTGAAACACTTTTGGGTCTAAATTTCCTTTGATAGTTTCCAAAGCTGAAATCTTTTCAGTCTCAGAAAGATTCTTGTAGTTTTTTGGAAAAATAGTCGATTCTATTCGGTGAAAGTGATCAACGATATCACTAAAAACAGCATCATGAATTTTACTGTTTTGCCTAATGTCTAACGTAGCAAAATGAAAACCAAATAAGTTCAACTTAATTAGCAAAGCATCTAATTCGTCCAAATATAAAGATTGGTGCTGCTCAATAATAATTTGTTTTATTTTTAATAATTGAGTGTTGAAATCTTCAAGAGTTATAAAAATATCCCCTTTTGAATAAAAAACAGAACGATATAGTTTTTGTTCAAGTTCCGTAATCAAAGTATCTACACCAGAGAACGTTAACTTTCTTTTCAAATTTCTTATTTCGATGTAATAACATTTTAAAATAGAGGTTCTTAGACGTTCAGCGACCTTCAAAGTAATCTCAGTAGTTACAAACGGATTGCCATCGCGGTCACCTCCTGGCCAAAACCCTAATTTTATTAAAGGATTTTTTATGGATAAGGAATTGAAAATATTTTTTTGTAAGTACTGAACAATCTCTCCAGAGGTTTGATAAAAAACGTTTTCAAGAAACCAAATCAAACTCACAGCTTCATCAAATGGACTAGGTTTATCTTTTTGAATAAAAGGAGTTTTACCTAATTGCGCTAATAACTGCTTGATATCAAGAAGATCATTTTTACGAATGGCTTCGGTTAAATCATTAATTATTCCAAGAACCGCTCCAGGATAAAATTGAGTAGGATGAGCCGTTAAAACTGTTCTAACATTGAAATTTTCCAAGAATTCAATTAAATCATCCTCATTGTCTTTCGCGTCGGACTTTTCTTTGATATCCCTTAATGAACCAATTCCCTCCATGTTGTTCACAACCGGAAATGCAGCGTCTTCAATGGCATCAAAAAGCACTATTTGTCGTTCGATGTATTGAATAAAACGAAACATAATGTCAATTTTCTCTTGCTCTGTTGCGTTGTGCAAATACCTTTCTGAAAAGAAATCAACAATTTCTTTAGGAGTTTCTTGTTTTTTAAACCCAGTATCACAGATATCTGTAAAAAGCGGTAATAAAGCACCTGTATTATCTATAGAGTGAAAAGGTAGTGTTATAAAAACACTATTATAAATATGGTATTTAGATAAAACATCTTGATTAAAACGTTCTATTTTGGGTAAAGTATACATAGTTTGTGTAGTTGGTTTAGTTAATTTTTCATAAAAAAACCCCAAGAATAAACTTGAGGTTGTATTTAATTACAGTGCATTCAAGAATTACATGTTTTTGAATATGGTATGCATTAAGCGCTTTTTATCATTGATGCTTTCTTCAAGGGAAATCATCGTTTCTGTTCGGTAAACGCCATCAATATCATCAATCATAAAAATAACATCCTTAGCATGTTTAGTGTCTTTGGCTCTAATTTTACAAAAAATATTAAACTTACCAGTAGTTACAGATGCTACGGTTACAAATGGAATTTCATTAATGCGCTCTAAAACAAATTTTGTTTGAGAAGTATTATTCAAGAAAACACCTACGTAAGCAATAAATGAATACCCTAATTTATCATAATCCAGAACAAGTGATGAACCCATTATTATCCCAGCATCCTCCATCTTTTTTACCCTAACATGAACAGTCCCTGCTGATATCAATAATTTCTTTGCGATATCTGTAAAAGGTACTCTTGTGTTGTCTATCAACATATCTAAAATTTGGTGATCTACTTCATCTAAACGAAATTTACTCATAACTCTCTAATTAACATTATTAATTGCTTTAACAAAGCATAAAATTATACATAAAAACAATAAAAAGACAAAAATATTAAATATTTATCATTCCATTAACAAATTTTATGTTATTATCTAAATAAAAATCGGCTTTTTGATTCAAAACAGGCAAAAAACCTGTGTTGTCAGAATATTTTGCACCATTTGCATCATACTCATAATGACCATGATAATTTTCCAATTCGTCTATTTTAGAAAAATAAGCATTAAAAAACAGCTGATTACCAACAATTTCTTCTTTATATTGCGCTGCAAAATTCGTTATTTTTTCAATACCATCATAATTTATCTTGACATTTTTATAAATAAAATCATAAAAAACGACCTTATTTTGAGGAATATTCAAATATTTATCGATTCCATTGCTAACTATATCGTTTTCGCTTAGCGCTTTAAAACCTAAAATAAAAGACATGAAAACAAATTTTCGTGATAATTCTCTTTCATAGTCGTTAGGAAAATGACCGGCTTCAAATAAAAGTGTAGGAACTCCTAAAAACTGAAAAGTATCGCCAATGCAGTTGATATTAAAGGAATCGTCAAATCTACCTATTCGACCCGGCAAAAACTGCTGCATACCTTCATTAATAGTAGCAATTAAGTCAATTGCTTTCAGCCTGCATTCATTGATTTCACGAAATTCATTAAAAGATGGGGCTAAAAAAGACAATGTAGCTGGCTGACCACTATCAGCAACTCCAAAAATAGTTCTTTGATCATGTAGATTAAAACAATAATCAGGCTTAAAATCGTCAAACACTTGTCTTAAAATATTACTTTCTGGCTGAGATAAAAGTTGAGAATCTCTATTTAAATCAATACCGTTTGCATTTTCTCTAGTGTACGCTTGCGCTCCATCAGGATTTAACATCGGTAAACATAAAAAAGTGATGCTATCTAGCATTTGCGTCGCTAAAATGTCATCACTCTTTAAAAAACACAAAAAATCAAGCAATGCTTTTGTAGTAGTACTTTCATTCCCGTGCATTTGTGACCAAAGGAAAATTTTAATTTTACCCTTACCAATTGTATAGGAATAAATAGGTTTATCTATAACGGACTTACCGATAATTGCCAATTCATCTGACGTATTCAAATCAGCTAATATCTGCTCAATATGATCAAGCGTTATGTATTTCCCTTTAAGTGATTGTACTAGGTTGTGACTATGTAAAGCTTCTAAATTCATAATTACTATTTAATTTACAAAAGTAAACATCTTTAAAATTACAATTGTAAACAAATACAAAACAATTATTTTTAATATTGTAAACACTTTTGTTTCTCAAAAAAGACTCTTGTAAGAGATGTTTGTAAACAAAAGAATTAACTTTAGTTAAAGATTGTTAAAACACATATTATTAAGTACTTATATTGATTTTAAAGTACTATTACTTTAATACAAATGGTGCTTTTTAATTCTTTTCAGACCTAATTTACCGTTTATTCATTTATATTTGTTACATTTGTAAATAGATGTAATTTAAATATAATTTACAATGGTAAACATCGAAGATTTTATTAAAAGGTTAGAAATTATATTGGATTATTACGGACTTAATGCCTCTTCATTTGCAGATAAAATAGGTGTACAACGTTCTAGCTTGTCTCACCTCCTCTCTGGAAGAAACAAACCTAGTTTGGATTTTATATTAAAAATTTTAGATGTTTTTCCCGAAGTTGATTTGTATTGGATTCTAAACGGGAAAGGAAGTTTTCCTAAATTACAGGAATTTGATGCAAACAATTTAAATGTCATCGAAAATAAAAAAAGTTCAAATTATGATACTGAAGTAAAAAGCAATAGTTCCACTGCCGATTTGTTTACTGACTTTATTCCTCCTATTCCTAATATAATTTCAGAAATTCCATTTCCTACGAAAAACACAACTCATTCAGATCAGGAAGAGATTGAAATAATCATGATTTTTTATAAAAACGGGACCTTTAAACAATATACTCCAAAATAAAAATGCTTTTCCAGAAACTCTAGAAAAGCATTTACTTTTGTGATCATTCAATCTTGTATCAATTTCTAAATTTTAATTTTAGAATTGAATTCCATTTTCGGGAATTTTACCCAAGACTCCTTTGTAGTGTTCTTTCAGTATTGTTAAGTCTTGTTCTATATTGCCAGACGGATTTAACGGTTGCCCTAAATGAACCTGTTTTCTACCAAAATCAAACGAAACAGGAACAATAGGTACATTAGCTTTTAAAGCGATATAATAAAATCCTGTTTTTAATTCACTTACTTTTTTACGAGTCCCTTCTGGTGCCACAGCCAATCTAAAAGTATCTTTTTTATCAAATATGGCAGCTATAGAATCTACTTTATTCAATCCTCCACTCCTATCCAGTGGTTCCCCGCCCATATATCTAAAATAAATTCCGAGTGGAAAACGAAACAACTCTTTTTTACCTACCCAATTCATTTCAAGTCCTGTAATTCCTCTTGTAAAAATGCCCAAGTAAAAATCATGCGCGCTGGTGTGTGGCATAACCATCATGACGCACTTTTTTAAATTAGGATCTATTCCGCCTACTATTTTCCAACCCATTAGTTTAAAAAACAGGAATTGGTATATTATTTTTTTCATTACTTAGATTTTGTGACAAAATAAATGATAAAAAACTTATTTTTGGTTAAAACCATTCGTAATGATCAAAAAAATATTGAGTTATTTAATTCCTGTTAAAATTTTTGAAACAAAATCAAGCATTAGCCAGTCAATTGAAGTTACTTGGGCAAATGGAGAATTGGTTTTAGATTCCAAAAATGCGAACTACTCTTATGGTAGTTTACAGCGTATTTTAAGACTCGGGTTAAAAAGTATTGGTTTTGAAAAGATAGTAAAAATGGAAAGCATCTTACTACTAGGTGTTGCCGGAGGAAGCGTTATTAAAACATTAGTTGACGATGTGAAATTTAAAGGCAAACTAACTGGAGTTGAGATAGATCCCGAAATTATTCATATTGCAAATACCTATTTCAAATTGAATGAAGTTGAAAATCTGGAAATTATAATCGACGACGCTTTTGAATTTGTGTTAAAAACTAAAGAAAAATACGATTTAATCATCATTGATATATTTCAAGACACCACTATGCCTAATTTTTTATTCGAAATCTTTTTTACCAATAGGCTTTGCCACCTCATTAAATCAAAAGGTTTTATTCTATTCAACACCATGATTTTGAACGATGATCAGAACAGTAGAAATAAAAAATATATTACTGATTTTGTCCATCCGCAATTTCAAATTAGGACGATTCCCCGAATTGAAATTCACAATGAACTTATTGTAATTGAAAAATTAGCGTAGCAACTCCTTATTTTAAAGCATTTTTCTGGCTTTTTCTAAATCTTCAAGAGTATCAATCCCGATGCCTACGTGTGTGGTCTCGACCATCTTGATTCGTTTTCCAAACTCCAAATAGCGCAGTTGTTCTAGTTTTTCGGATGCTTCCAAAGATCGCATTGGTAAACTGTAAAAATCCAACAATGCTTGTTTTCTAAAAGCATAAATACCAATGTGTTGCATGTATCGAGCACCTACATTTTGCTCTCTCGGAAACGGAATCACAGATCGGGAGAAGTACAAAGCAAATCCGCTTTGATCTACTACAACCTTCACATTATTCGGATTATTGATATCTTCTTGATTAGTGATTTCGCGCATTAACGAAGCTAAATCGACTTTTTTATCTAAATCGTTTCTAAAAACTTCAATGACTTTTGCAAGCGGTTCGGCATCAATAAATGGTTCGTCACCTTGCACATTAATTACAATATCAACATCGAGATTTTCAACTGCTTCGGCAATTCGATCGCTACCGGATTCGTGTTCTTTGATGCTTTGAATAGCTTTTCCACCATTAGAAATAATTTCGTCATAAATCAAATCGGAATCCGTCACTACAAAAACATCATCAAACAATTGCGTGTTGATAGCTGCTTGATAGGTTCTTAATATTACGGTTTTCCCTCCAAGATCTTGCATAAGCTTAGCTGGGAATCGTGTAGAAGCGTATCGTGCGGGAATGACTGCTATTATTTTCATAATCAAAAAAGTTTGCCACCAAAAATACATCATTGAAACGAAGGATGAAATTTTATTCGTGCTATTTTAATATTCCTTTTGTGTGGTATAGTTTGCCAAGGTTACATTATTTTCACCGAAGTCATACTCAACGATCCTCCCAGTAACTTATCATTGAACAAACTGAGTTCTTCTTGTTTTGCTTTTAAACCCAAAGTATAAATCAAAGGTAAATAATGTTCCGGTGTTGGGATTGCTAATTGAAGCGCCTTACTTTGTTTTTCAAAATTTAAAAGTGGTTGAAAATTTCCGTCTAATAAATGTGAGTTGATAGTTTCACGAGCTTCAATTGCCCAATCATAGCCGTAATTATCTTTATCTAAATTCGGGAAATCGACTAATCTCAAATTGTGAACAATATTTCCGCTGCCAACAATCAAAATTCCTTTCGTACGTAAAGCACTTAATTTTTGTGCCAAATCAAAATGGTATTGTGCAGGTTTTGTATAATCAATACTTAGCTGAACTACAGGAACATTGGCATCGGGATATAAATGTTTAATAACACTCCAAGCACCGTGATCCAATCCCCAATGTTCATCGAGTTCAACCTCTATTGGGGTCAATAATTGTTTAGTATCTAATGCTAATTCAGGACTACCCTTAGCGGGATATTGCACATTAAATAGTGCTTGCGGAAAACCTCCAAAATCGTGAATCGTTCGCGGCATTTCCATTGCTGTGACTTTTGTACCGTTTGTAAACCAATGCGCCGAAATACACAAAATAGCGTTGGGTTGTGGTAACGTTTTGGCTAAATTCCGAAATCCTGTTACAAACTGATTTTCTTCGATGGCATTCATGGGACTTCCATGACCTAGAAACAAAACTGGCATTTTTTCAGTATTTGAAAAAGAGCCCGAAATTTTATGTAAATCGTTTAATGAATTCATAACTAAACTATTTTAAACTTATTGAACGATATAAATCTTATAAATTCATTTAAGTTTTTCTTTGATTTTGGCTAACATGACTTATATGTTAATCTGATTTACTCAACAAAACTATCATCTTTAAAACCAATTAAATACAATTTATTTTTGGCACGTGTCATCGCGGTGTATAACCATCTTATATAATCACGGTTGATACCATCTGGCAAATAAGGTTGCTCTATAAAAACAGTATTCCACTGCCCTCCTTGTGATTTATGACAAGTAATGGCGTAGGAGAATTTCACCTGCAAGCCATTAAAATATTCATTGGCTTTTACTTTTTGGAATTGTTTGAATTTAGTTTCGCCCTCGTAATCTTTCAAAACTTCTTGATAAAGTCGGTTTGATTCTTCATACGTAAGTGAAGGAGATTCGCTTTTGATGGTATCTAAAAGCAAAACAGTTTCAATAGGTTTTTGATCTGGATAATCCACCATTCTAACTTTTACTTTGGCAAATTTGAAGCTGTACAACTCCTTGATGCTAAAAATTTCGAGCACCTCGATAATATCACCATTGGCGATAAAACCTGCTTGGTCAGAATCCTTTAGCCAAAAATAATTGTTCTTCACCACCATTAAAAAATCTCCTGTGGAAAGCTCACTTTCTTTGTCCAGAATTTTGGTGCGAATTTGTTCGTTGTATTGATTGGCTCTTTTATTAGAGCGAACAATAAATGCGGTATCTTCGATGCTATAATTACTGTAGGCAGAATTGATAGCGTCTTGAATATCATATCCGTCTGTCAAACGTACAATATCTTTGAATTTTTTAAGATCGAATTTAAAATCAGTGATAAAAGATTCTTTGAGTACTTCGCGTAATTCTGTTGCGTTGAATAAAATACCTGAGTTTTCCTCTTGACGCATTACTTCGTCTAGCTCAATATGTTCAACTTCTTTATCGTAATTCATACCAAGCGTTCGAATATCAAGCGCTGGGCTGATATCCAAATTCACAGGAGGCAACTGAGCCGTATCTCCTAATAAAATCATTTTGCAATTCGCACCTGAATAAACATAGGAAATCAAGTCATCTAATAAGGAGCCGTTTTCATACAACTTAGAATCCGAATTCTTATCCGAAATCATGGAAGCTTCATCGACGATGAAAATGGTGTTTTTGTGTTTGTTGGGTTGTAAAGTAAATGATACGCCACCACCAGAAGATTTTTTAGGAAAATAAATTTTTTTATGAATCGTAAAAGCAGGCTTGTCTGAATAATTAGCAATCACTTTAGCTGCACGACCAGTTGGGGCCAGTAGAACATATTTTTTATTAATGTCTATTAAGCTGTTAACAATGGTAGAGATTACAGTTGTTTTTCCTGTTCCTGCATATCCTTTGAGTACAAAAATGGTCTTATTCTCTGTTTCAGTCAAAAAAATGGCTATTTTTTGAAAAAAAACATCTTGTTTGTAAGTGGGCTGAAATGGAAATTTTTTTTGTAAAAGACTGTAAAACAAGGAGGAATTCATAAGAATTTTGTTGGCATAAATGAGTATCAAAGATACGTATTAACTATCATTTACGCTACAACTACTTTTTACAAATTGATTGAAACGCGAAACAAAATTGATATTACCATACTTTGGGTTTTAAAAATTTTGTTTCGCAAAGCTTCTTTTTTTAAAATAGTTTATGAATACGGTTAATAGGAATCATCACTCCTTGTTTCAAGATGATATTTTTGTCCGTTACAGCCCAAACCGTGGTATCAACTACTTTCTTTGATTCAACATCTTCAAAAAATATTTTGATCTTGGAATGTTCCAGGTTTCCTAATGATAAAGCTCTGTTGACTTCGCTAATTCTCATTTTTATTTGGTCGTTATCCTCTAAAACATCGGTATTAGGGAATTTAAGTGCAGCAATAGCTTCTTTGTCGATAGTTATAAAATCTTCGGTCATGATAGTACTGTTTTAATTAATAATTAGTTAGGGTGATATTTAATGTTTTTGAAAATAAAATTATTTGTTCTTACAATTTACTAAACAAAGTGTACTATTAACGTACTTGTAGTCCTAATTTTTTATTAAAGTTTAGGCTAAAAATCTTTATTTTTACAATACAATTAACTAAAAAAGGTGTCTACATATTGTATTTAAACAATTTTAATTCAAATATGTCATATAGTAGTTTAATGAGCGTTAAGGATGGAAGCGGCATCCTTTGCTTTTTTTCTTTAAAAAAGCAAAGATACAGCGCACAGCCTGACCTGACGAAGTTTACGAAGGAAAGGTAACGCCCTATTTGTAGTTTTAAATTTTTAAATAGTTTTTTTAGGGAACAAATATTTTAAAGTAAAAATTATAATAAAATTAGCACGCTTGACACTTTAAATAATGTAATTTGGCACAAAAATTTAGAGTAATACACACCAATTGCATACCATATGGATAAAATAAAAATACTTTGGGTTGATGATGAAATTGACCTTTTGAAACCACATATATTATTTCTAGAAAAGAAAAACTACGAAGTTACTACCTGTAACAATGGCTTAGATGCGATTGCTATATTTGAAGAAAACAATTTTGACATCGTTTTTTTGGATGAAAATATGCCTGGAATGAGCGGATTGGAAACACTTTCAGAAATGAAAGAAAAGAAATCAGCAATTCCTATGATCATGATTACAAAAAGTGAGGAAGAGTATATCATGGAGGAGGCGATTGGGTCTAAAATTGCAGATTATTTGATCAAACCCGTAAATCCAAACCAAATTTTACTGAGTTTGAAGAAAAACTTAGATCATTCGCGATTGATTTCTCAAAAGACAACACTCGATTATCAAAAAGAGTTTCGCAAAATAGCGATGGAAATGGGTATGGTGAATTCCTTTGAAGATTGGATAGAGTTGTATAAAAAATTGATTTTTTGGGAGCTCGAGTTAGAAAACATCGACGATCAAGGGATGATTCAAATTTTAGAATCTCAAAAAGTAGAAGCCAACTCGCAGTTTGGTAAGTTTATAGAACGAAATTATGAAGATTGGTTTGCACCGATGCCTAAAAAAGTCACCAGTGTTACCGATGCCGACCGACCAATACAATCGCATACCTTATTTAAAGAGCTCGTTTTGCCGGAACTTAAGAAAAAAGACAAGCCTATTTTATTTGTTGTGATTGACAACTTGCGCTACGACCAATGGAAAACCTTTGAAACGGTGGTAGGCAATTATTATAAATTAGAAAAAGAGGTTCCCTACTACTCTATTTTACCAACTGCCACGCAGTATGCAAGGAACGCAATCTTCTCGGGTTTAACGCCGTTAGATATGGAAAAACAGTTTCCACAATATTGGAAAAATGATCCTGAAGAAGGCGGTAAAAACTTGTTTGAAGCCGAATTTTTGACCGCGCAAATCAAGCGATTAGGACTTAATATTAAAGAAGATTATTTTAAAATTACGAGTCTTGCAGGAGGTAAAAAATTATCTGAAAGTTTCAAGGCTTTAAAAGACAATGATTTAGTTACCATTGTTTATAATTTTGTGGATATGTTATCGCATGCCAAAACAGAAATGGACGTAGTGAAAGAATTAGCATCTGATGATAAAGCCTATCGCTCTTTGACATTAAGTTGGTTTAAAAATTCGCCTTTGCTAGAAATTATTCAGCAGGCACAAAAAATGGGCTTCAAATTGATTATCACTACAGACCACGGCACTATAAATGTGAAAAACCCATCAAAAGTTGTGGGAGATAAAAATACGAGTTTAAATCTGAGATATAAAACAGGTAGAAGTCTTACTTACGAACACAAAGATGTTTATGCAGTAAAAGATCCAAAAAATATTGGCTTACCTGCAATTAATATGAGTAGTTCGTTTATTTTTGCAAAAAGTGATTTGTTTTTGGCTTATGTTAACAATTACAATCACTATGTGAGTTATTATAAAAACACATATCAACACGGAGGAATTTCTCTGGAAGAAATGATTATTCCGTTTTTAGTTTTTAATCCGAAGTAAAAAAGCAATCAGTCTCAGTTTTCAGTCTAAGACCAAAAACTTAAATTGTCAACTTTAAATAATTTTATCAGAATGGATATCCTTTTTTCTATTGATCAGCTAGAAGAAGTAGCACAACAAATTATTGCCCAAAACCCGAATAAAGTCATACTTTTTCACGGTGAAATGGGTGTTGGAAAAACTACTTTGATCAAGCAACTTTGTATATCATTAGGCGTACAAGGCGCTACAAGTAGTCCAACTTTTTCTTTAGTTAATGAATACGAAGCATCTCAAAATCAACTGGTTTATCACTTTGATTTTTATAGAGTAAATAAAGAAGAGGAAGCTCTAGATATGGGTGTTGATGAATACTTGTACTCTGGGCATTGGTGTTTTATAGAATGGGCTGAAAAGATTGAAAACTTAATTCCTGAAACACACTCTGTGATCCAGATCGTTGCATTAACAGATGGAACTAGAAAATTAACTTTGACATAAAAAAGTATGCTACAAGACAACTTGGTTACTATAATTCCTTTTTCTGATAATTTGGCTGCGCCAATAAAGGATTTAAATTTAGAGTGGTTGCAGAAATATTTTAAGGTAGAGCCTAAAGATGAAATTGTACTTTCGGACCCTAAAAAAGAAATTATTGACAAAGGGGGAATGATTTTTTATGCCAAGTACAACAATGCAATAATTGGAACCGTTTCTTTAATCAAAATAGACAACAGCTGTTTTGAGTTGAGTAAAATGGCAGTAACTGATAGATTGCAAGGATTGGGTGTAGGAAAAAAATTGATTTTACACTGTTTTGCTATAGCAAAAGAAAAAGGAATAGAAAAAATCATTTTATACTCCAACAGAAAATTGAAATCAGCAATTCATTTATATGAGAAATTTGGCTTTACTGAAATTCCACTCGAATCAGGAATTTATGAAAGAGCCGATATCAAAATGGAAAAAATAATAGCTTAAATTTGAGTTTTAATTTACTAAAATGTAGTGCTTTAATTAGTGAAATTTACGTAAATTGGACGCTTAATTCATAATAAAAAAATGTCAATTACTACTACGCCATTCACCAAACAGCAGCTTTTACCACAAGAAGAAAAGCTAGAGATTGCTAGACATAAAAGTGAACTTTTTATTGGTATCCCAAAAGAAACTAGTTTTCAAGAACGACGTATTTGCCTTACACCCGATGCCGTAAACTCCTTAACTTTTCAAGGACATCGCGTGATGATTGAAGCTGGTGCTGGGTTAAGCTCTAGTTATACTGACAAAGAATACAGCAATGCTGGTGCCGAAATAACTAGTGATACCAAAAAAGTTTTTGGATGTCCCATGATTTTAAAAGTTGAACCTGCCACACTTAGTGAAATTGAAATGATGAATCCTCAAACGATTATAATTTCGGCCATTCAACTAAAAACGAGAACAAAAGCCTATTTTGAAGCTTTATCGAAAAAGAAAATCATTGCATTAGCTTTTGAATATATTAAAGATGAGGATGGCACCTATCCTGCAGTAAAATCATTAAGTGAAATAGCCGGTACGGCCTCTATTCTTATTGCTGCCGAATTAATGATCACTAATGACCTTGGAAAAGGCTTGTTATTTGGTAATATTACAGGAGTTCCTCCTACTGATGTTGTAATTCTAGGAGCTGGAACTGTGGGCGAATTTGCTGCAAAAACAGCTATAGGTCTTGGAGCTAGTGTCAAAGTTTTTGACAATTCTATCACTAAATTGCGAAGATTACAAAACAATTTAAACCAACGCATTTTTACTTCAACCATTCAACCAAAAGCACTTTTAAAAGCCTTAAGGCGTTGTGATGTAGCCATTGGTGCAATGAAAGGAAAAGACAGATGTCCTGTAGTAGTATCAGAAACAATGGTAGAACACATGAAAAATGGTGCCGTAATTGTTGATGTTAGTATTGATACTGGAGGTTGTTTTGAAACTTCAGAAGTAACCTCACATGAAAAACCTACCTTTATAAAGAGTAATGTGTTGCATTACTGCGTACCTAACATTCCGTCTCGTTACTCAAAAACGGCTTCCTTATCCATTAGCAACATTATTTCACCCTACTTAATGAAAATTGCCGAAGATGGCGGTATTGAACGCGCCATCCGTTGTGATAAAGGCCTAAAAAATGGAGTTTATATGTACCACGGTATTCACACCAATAGTGCCATTGCAGACTGGTTTGACCTGCCTCATAGTGATATAAATTTAATCGTTTTTTAAGAAATTTTTCAAGTACATTTGCACAAAAATATTTTATGAAATTTTTTCAGCGTTTTGCTTATTATTTAGTTGGTTTAGTGATCGGACTTTTTTTTGTAGCCCTTGTTTTCAGTGGGAAAGACACCCGTTGTAACTATTTTCCAAATGCTAGAGTCTTAAATGACTTGAGAAACAAACCTTTCTATTACTCTGATAAAGCATCGTCAATACTAGCGCAAAAATGGATTGATACCGCTGATATAAAAAACTCTTTACAATACGGTGATGTTGATTTTGATAACAGTAACCTAATTGTAAAAAAAGGAAAAATGTACACCATTGAAGGCAAAACAATCAAAAATCAAGAAGTTGTTTTAAAAATCATCAATTACAGCGATAAGGCTGTTCTAGAAGATATTATCAAAAAATAATTTTTATAGGATATTCTTTTTTTGGGCGTGCCCCTACGCAAAAGCTTCGGGTCCTGCTGTACGTTCCCGCTTTTCTAGTCGGGCAAAAAAGCCCGCCTAAAAAGAGCTCCACTACCATCAGTCACGCAAAACAACCAAATAACATTAAACATCTTGTCTCAGACTAATTATCGGTATTCCAAACAATAGCTTTTTTATTATTCGCTACTAGATAATCATTCACTTGACTAAAATGTTTATTGCCAAACCATTTCCCTTGATTTGCACTCAATGGTGATGGATGACCCGATGTTAAAACTAAGTGTTTGTTTCGGTCTATTTTTACTCCTTTTTTTTGAGCAAAACTGCCCCAAAGTACAAATACAATACCTTCTTTTTTAGAATTAATGAACTCAATTACTGCATCAGTAAACTGACTCCATTTTAAATGCTTATGACTATTAGGACTATCCTGTCTGACTGTTAAAGTAGCATTGATCAACAAAACACCTTGCTGAGCCCACGACTGTAAGTTACCTGATGTAGGCAAAAAGACCGTTCCCAAATCGTCACTCATTTCTCTGAAAATATTTCTTAATGATGGCGGTATGCGCACCCCATCAGCCACTGAAAAACAAAGACCATTCGCCTCGCCCACTCCATGATAGGGATCTTGGCCAATAATTACCACTTTTACAGCATCAAACGAACATTGGTTGAAAGCCTCAAAAATCAATTCTTTCGGAGGAAAACAAGTATGTTGTTCGTATTCTGAAGCCACATGGCGCATCAATTCTTCAAAGTATGGCCTAGTTATTTCTTCTTTTAAAATTTCTTCCCAGGATGGGTCTAAATCGTATTTCATTTGATTTCGTTAAAAACACAAAGATACTTTGAATTCCACGAAATCTAGCTCTATAAAACGCTATAAACATTATTTAATTCTTTGTGAAAGTCTGTTAAATAGTCTTAACTATTAGCTATTTTTGTAGTTCAAAAGACTGAACCATAAATGATCTCCATTACCGAAAAAACATTACAAGATTTACAATTTCCAACTGTACTAGAAACAATATCTTCTATTTGCAATACTGATATTGGAAAAGAAAAAGCACTTGAAATAACTCCTTTTAAAGACAAAGAAACTTTGATGCAAGCTTTATTGCAAACCTCAGAGTATGTTTCGTCTTTTCAAAATAACAATGCCATCCCAAATCATGGTTTTGAAGCCATCTCACACGAGATCAAATTTCTTGCTATTGAAGATAGTTTTCTTGAAGTAGGTAGTTTTAGAAAAATTGCAAACCTTTCGAGTACCGTGAATTTTTTATTGCAGTTTTTAAAAAAATTCGAAGACTATTATCCAAACTTAAATCTTAGAGCTAATCAAGTAGAATTGACCAAAGACATAATCACTATGATTGACGATGTGGTTGATAAATACGGTGAAATAAAAGACAATGCCTCTCCAGATTTATTGAATATCCGTAGGAGTATGAATGCGGTGCGCGGAAAAGTAAATCAGAGTTTTGGGACAGCACTAACCCATTATAATTCGTTGGGTTATCTGGATGACATTCGGGAGAGTTTTGTACAAAACAGAAGAGTGTTGGCTGTTCTGGCCATGTACCGCCGTAAGGTAAAAGGTTCTATCATGGGAAGTTCAAAAACGGGTAGTATTGCGTATATTGAACCCGAAGCAACTTTGCAATATTCCAGAGAATTGAGCAATCTAGAGTATGAAGAAAAAGAGGAAATAACCCGAATTTTAAAGCTTTTATCCAATCAAATCAGACCTTTTTTGCCTTTATTGGTTGAATATCAAGATTTCTTAAGTGACATCGATGTAATTGCTGCAAAAGCCAAATATGCCAATAAAATAAACGGAATTCTTCCAACTATTACTGAAGATCGCAGATTGTATTTTAGAGATGCTTTTCATCCTATTTTGTATTTAAATAACAAGCAAAAAAACGAAATAACACATCCACAAACCATTGAGTTAGGACAAGAAAATAGAATTATTGTAATTTCAGGACCTAATGCTGGTGGAAAAACCATCTCCTTAAAAACAGTTGGTTTATTGCAATTGATGTTGCAATCTGGAATGTTAATTCCCGTACACGAGCGCAGTGAAACCTTTTTATTTGACAGAATCCTTACTGATATTGGAGACAATCAATCTATTGAAAATCATTTAAGTACGTATAGTTATCGATTAAAAAACATGAATTACTTTCTGAAAAAGTGCAACAGAAAAACTATGTTTTTAATTGATGAATTTGGAACTGGATCTGATCCTGAATTAGGAGGTGCTTTGGCTGAAATTTTCTTAGAGGAGTTTTACCACAGAGAAGCTTTTGGTATCATCACAACTCATTATTCGAACTTGAAGATTCTTGCTAATGAATTACCTTTTGCAACGAATGCCAACATGCTTTTTGACGAGAAAACACTTGAACCATTGTATAAATTAGTGCTCGGTCAGGCAGGAAGTTCCTTCACATTTGAGGTTGCACTCAAAAACGGAATTCCTTTTAGCTTGATTAATCGCGCCAAAAAGAAAATTGAAGTTGGTAAAGTACGATTTGACAAAACCATTGCCACCTTACAAAAAGAACGCTCTAAGCTTGAAAAAACGTCGCAAACGTTAAAAGAAGAAGAAAGCAAAGCACGTGAAGAGGGCAAAAAAATGGAAAATATCAATGTAAAAATCAAACAAAAACTAGAAAGTTACCAAGAGTTGTACGATAGCAATCAAAAGACCATTTATATTGGACAAAAAATTGAAGACATTTCTGAAAAATATTTCAATAACAAAAATAAGAAAGAACTACTGGGTGAGTTTTTGAAAATTATTGAAATTGAAAATTCCAAGCGTAAAAAAGCTACTGCAAAAGAGACAAAAGCGCAGATTGAAAAAAAGAAAGAAGTCATCGAAGAAGTAACTGTTCAGGTGGAAGAAATCCGAAAGGAAAAGAAAGAGAAAAAACAAAAAGTAGTGGTTGAAAAGCCGAAACCAGTTCTAAAAGTAGGTGATCGTGTACGTATGTTTGATGGAAAAGCAATTGGAACAATTGAAAGTATCGAAAAAAATAAAGCCACGGTCAATTATGGTGTTTTTACATCAAAAGCAAGCTTAGATGTTTTAGAATTTGTTGAGGCAGGAAAAAAGTAAATGCAAGCTGAACAATACAATAATTGTACTCTAAATTTTTATTAATCTAATTTAAACTGATTGTTCAACATGCAAGATCTTCCAAAAAACAAAAAAATAATACTCTTTGATGGTGTTTGCAATTTGTGTGACTCTTCGGTACAACTTATTATTAAGCATGATACAAAAGATATTTTTAGGTTTGTAGCTTTACAATCTGCTTTAGGGCAAGAGATCACTATTTATTTAGGAATTGATTCTCAAAAAATGGATAGTATAATCTTATATCATCCAGGAGTTGCTTATTATTACAAAGCAGAAGCAGCATTAGAAATTGCCAAGGAATTAGGAGGAGTATTTTCTTTTGTACGCATTTTGGGATTATTCCCTGTTTCATTTAGTAATATTGCTTATGATTATGTTGCAAAAAACAGATACAAATGGTACGGTAAAAAAGAAAGTTGTATGATGCCTACAGAGGCTCTCAAATCAAAATTTTTAAGTTAAAATACGCCGCTTAATTGTTTTATTTTAAACAAGTTAATCAACTTCATCTAATTAATTACATAAAGATCTATTACAATAAAAAAGGCTGTCTAAATAGACAGCCTTTTTCAATAAAATAGAAGAAAATTAGTTGCGAATTAATTTTCTATATTTTAAACGTTTTGGAGTTAAATCACCACCTAAACGTTTCTTTTTATTTTCTTCGTATTCAGTAAAACCTCCTTCGAAATAATACACTTCAGAGTCGCCTTCAAAAGCTAAAATGTGGGTACAAATTCTATCTAAGAACCATCTATCGTGCGAAATTACCACAGCACAACCAGCAAAATTCTCTAAACCTTCTTCTAATGCTCTTAACGTATTTACGTCCAAATCATTGGTTGGCTCATCCAGTAAAAGTACATTTCCTTCTTCCTTTAAAGTCATAGCCAAGTGTAAACGGTTGCGCTCTCCACCTGAAAGCATAGAAACTTTTTTGTTTTGCTCGCCTCCTCCAAAGTTGAAACGAGACAAATATGCTCTAGAATTGACTTGTTTTCCGCCCATCATGATTAGTTCCTGACCGTCAGCGAAATTTTCCCAGATAGATTTATTAGGATCAATATTAGAATGCGATTGATCTACATAAGCAATTTTTACAGTTTCACCAACAGAAAAAGAACCACTATCTGTAGCTTGCTCACCCATTATCATTTTAAAAATAGTAGACTTACCAGCTCCGTTTGGTCCGATAATACCAACAATTCCAGCTTGTGGTAACGTAAAGTTTAGATTGTCATATAATAATTTGTCTCCAAAAGCTTTAGCAACATTTTTTGCTTCAATAACATTAGTTCCCAAACGCGGCCCATTTGGAATGTAAATTTCCAAGTTTTCGTCTAATTGTTTTTGATCTTCGTTTAACAATTTATCGTAGTTCTGTAAACGTGCTTTTTGTTTGGTTTGACGGCCTTTGGCACCTTGACGAACCCAATCCAACTCACGCTCTAAGTTTTTTCTGCGTTTTGAAGCTACTTTTTCTTCAAGTGCCATTCTGCTTGATTTTTGATCTAACCAAGAAGAATAATTTCCTTTCCACGGAATACCTTCTCCTCTATCCAACTCTAGAATCCAACCAGCTACATTATCAAGGAAATATCTATCGTGCGTTACAGCGATTACTGTTCCTGAATATTGTGCTAAATGCTGCTCTAACCAAAGAACGCTCTCAGCATCCAAGTGGTTGGTAGGCTCATCTAAAAGCAAAACGTCTGGTTGTTGCAACAACAAACGACACAAAGCCACACGACGACGCTCTCCTCCAGAAAGGTTTTTAATTGGAGTATCACCATCAGGAGTACGCAAGGCATCCATAGCGATTTCTAATTTAGTGTCAATTTCCCAAGCTCCCAGCGCATCAATTTTGTCTTGCAAAGCCGCTTGACGATCCATCAATTTGTCCATTTTATCTGGGTCAGAATAGTTTTCTTCAAGTCCAAACAAATCGTTGATTTGATTGTATTCTGCTAAAACAGCCATGGTTTCTGCTGCACCTTCTTGAACTATTTCTAAAACGGTTTTAGAATCATCTAATATTGGTTCTTGCTCTAAGTATCCTACCGTATAACCTGGTTGAAAAACAACATCGCCTTGATAATTTTTATCTACACCTGCAATAATTTTTAAAAGTGATGATTTTCCAGAACCATTAAGTCCTAATATACCTATTTTGGCGCCATAAAAGAAACTCAAGTAAATATTTTTAAGTACTGGTTTATCTGCACCTTGGTAGGTTTTACTCAATTTTTGCATTGAGAATATTACTTTTTTATCGTCTGACATAATTTATGTTTTACAGTTATCTTTTTATTTATTTTTCTCTTTGTGTTTGTATTTTTACAACCTGCCTTTTAGCGAACTAAACACCCAAGCATTTGCTAAAAATCCAATTCCTACTGCTGCAAATCCCCATCCAGCAACATCATCATATCGAAACGCGCCCAGAGCAATAAGCAATAATCCCATTAAAATCATAATGAGTGTTGCCCAACCTAAGATTGTATTTTTATTCATGTTCCTTACTTTATTTATAAATGTTTTGTTACGATTTGAGTTGCAAATATCGGAAATTTTATAATTTTAATTGAATATTTTAAAAAGCATCTCTCGTAATAAATCCGATTGTGAAATTGCATTTGCACCTACTCCTTTACTTTTCACGTCAATATCTCGAAGTGCTCCAACAATTTGACTCACTTTTTTCATTGGATAATTTTTCAAAGCAACATCATATTCTTTCATAAAAAATGGGTTCACACCTATTACGGCTGCCACATTTTTTGGGTTTTTATCCTTTAAACCATGATATTTTAAAAGCTGTATAAAAAAACCAAATATTAAACTCGTGGTCACCACCATGGGGTTTTCCTTTGGATTTTGGGCAAAGTTTTCAGCTATTTTATATGCTTTCAACTGATTGCGCTCCCCAAGTGCTTTTCTAAGTTCAAAAACATTATAATCTTTACTAAAACCAATATTATCCTCAATATGCTGGGGCGTTATCGTACTCCCAACGGGTAAAATAATTTGCAACTTTTCTAATTCATTGTTTATTTTACTCAAATCAGTACCTAAAAACTCTACAAGCATTGCTGCAGCTTTAGGCTCTATCATGTATTTTTTGCCAGAGAGTACACGCTTAATCCAATCGCCTACTTGGTTTTCATATAATTTTTTACTCTCGAAAACCAATCCGTTTTTCGCAATAAGTTTGGTTACTTTTTTTCGTTTGTCAACCGTTTTGTATTTATAACACAATACTAAAACGGTTGAAAGCATTGGATTATCGGCATAAGCTTCAAATTTATCAAACGTTCGATTTAAATCCTGAGCTTCTTTTACAATTACAACTTGACGGTCCGCCATCATAGGATATCGTTTTGCAGTAGCAATTACATCCTCAACTGTTACATCTCGTCCGTATAAAACAGTTTGATTGAATCCTTTTTCTTCATCAGACAATACTTTTTCTTCAATAAAATCTGAGAGTTTGTCAATATAATAAGACTCCTCACCCATTAAAAGGTAAATGGGTTTTATAGAACCACTTTTAATATCATTTACAATTTTTATGACTTCGTCCATTTCAATTTAATTCAAGTTTTAATAAGCAAAGTATCTTTTTATCAGAATGGATCTTTAAACTTTACTTTTTAAACTTATTTAATACTTTTGCACCATGCAAATTCTCAATTTTCCACACTATACTTTTCGGTTCAAAAATAGCGAAAATAAAACAGCTATTTTTGATGTCATTCGTAAAAAATTTATAATTCTTACACCTGAGGAATGGGTAAGGCAGCATGTAGTTCGGTTTTTATTGGAACAAAAAGAATACCCCCTTTCTTTAATAAATGTTGAAAAAGTCTTAAAAGTCAACGGCTTACGCAAAAGGTACGATGTTGTTGTTTACAATACTGACGGTACAATTAATATCCTTGTAGAATGCAAAGCGCCTCAGATTCAAATAGCACAAGTTACATTTGACCAAATAGCCCAATACAATATGACATTACAAGCCAACTTTTTGATGGTAACCAATGGATTGAATCATTACTTTTGCCAAATGGATTTTGAAAATGAAAAATATCAATTTCTGAAAGATTTGCCCAATTACGGGCCACTTTAGCACATTATTACACCATGAAAATAGCCGTTGTTATCCTTAATTGGAATGGAACCAAATTATTAGAACAATTTTTACCCTCAGTAGTACAATTTTCAAAAGAAGCTACTATATATGTGGCAGATAATGCTTCTACAGATGAATCCGTTGCTTTTGTAAAACAAAATTTTCCTGAGGTTGAGATTATTCAAAATTCTGGTAATTTTGGTTTTGCGAAAGGCTATAACAAAGCACTTCAACATGTGAATGCCGATGTGTATGCACTCATTAATTCTGATATTGAAGTTACCGAAAATTGGTTGCAACCTATTTCAAAAATCTTTGAAAAAGAACCAAATACCGCTATTATTCAACCCAAAATACTAGATTTCAAAAATAAAGAATATTTTGAATATGCTGGAGCAGCTGGAGGCTTTATAGATAAGTACGGATATCCATTTTGCAGGGGAAGAATCTTTGAAACTCTAGAAAAAGATTTAGGACAATACGATGATCAAACAAATTTATTTTGGGCTTCTGGAGCTTGTTTTTTTATAAGAAGTGCTGTTTACCATGAACTCGAAGGGTTTGATGGAGATTTTTTTGCCCATCAAGAAGAAATAGATTTATGTTGGCGGGCAATAAATAAAGGATATATTATTAAATATAATTCTGAATCTGTTGTGTATCATGTAGGTGGTGCTACTTTACAACAAGGAAATCCTCTAAAAACGTATTTGAATTTTAGAAATTCTTTGTTGATGCTAACCAAAAACTTACCTAAAAAGCAACTCTTTATTATTTTATTCCCCAGAATGATTTTAGATGGTGTTGCAGGAATACAATTCTTAATTCAAGGAAAAGGGAAACATTTTTGGGCTATCCTCAGAGCACATGGGGCATTTTATAAACTATTTAGGAAAAATTACGCTAAACGAGACAAAACGCAATCACCTAAATACTATAAGACCAAAAGTATCGTTTATAATTACTTCATTAAAGGACACACTGTTTTTAACGATTTATTTAGAATATAGTGTTCCAAAAAAACTAAATTTGTTTCAGTAACAAAAAAAATATTACCTATGAAAAAAATAGCATTAACCCTTACCGTTTTAGCCCTTATGACATCATGCGTTTCAAAAAAGAAATACACCGATTTAGAGGCGAAAAATAAAGAAACACAAGACTTATTAAATACTGCCACTGTAAAGCTTAATTCTTGCTTAGAGGAAAAAGCAGGACTTGCTGCAACTGCAGCAACTTTAAAAGAACAAAATCAAGGTTTGATTAGTGTTTCAAAAGATATGACTGTTTTATCTACAAAAGGTGCTGAAAATATTGAAAAAGCATTAGAATCAATCAAAGAGAAAGATTTAAAAATAAGCAGAATGCAGGATGCTTTGACCAAAAAAGATAGTGTGACACTAGCGCTTGTTACTAGCTTGAAAAGTTCTGTAGGAATATCTGATCCGGATATTGAAATAAATGTTGAAAAAGGGGTAGTATTTATTTCTATTGCAGATAAATTATTATTCAAAAGTGGAAGCTATGATGTAACAGATCAAGCTAAAGGTGTACTTGCAAAAGTTGCCAAGGTTGTAAATGACAAACCAGATTTTGAGTGTATGGTTGAAGGACATACGGATAATGTACCATACAACGGTACAGGAGTTTTACTTGACAACTGGGATTTGAGTGTTAAACGTTCCACTTCAATTATACGCGTACTTACGAATCAACTTGGTGTAAAACCAGAACAATTGATAGCTGCTGGTAGAAGTTCATACATACCACTTGTTGCTAATGATACAGCTGAAAATAAAGCAAGAAACCGTAGAACAAGAATTGTTGTTTTACCAAAAATTGATCAATTTTATGAAATGATCGAAAAAGAAATGAAAAAACAAAAACAATAGTTTTTTATTCAAATCATAAATCAAACGCCTCAATTAGAGGCGTTTTTTTTTGTTATAAAGATGATACCCTTATTTAGTTTAAAGTATTAAAATATATAATTAACAATCGAAATCATTTCCATTGTAATGAGATACTTATTACTGATTAAATTTGTAAGTTTGCGAGGTCAAAAAAATATGTATTTTTATGGATGTAATCGAAAAAAATTATAAAAAATTATCTATTCAAGTTTCCTTGACTGGACTTTCTTTTTGTTGTTTTGACACCTTAAATGATACGGTTTCTTCGTTTAATGAGGTATATTTTGATGCTTTTCCAAAGACAACAAAAATTGAAGATTTATTTGCAAATGCTTTTAAAAACCATTCGGAATTATCTCAAAAATATGACGAAATTCTTGTTGTACACAATAATAATTTAGCAACATTTGTCCCTACTCTATTTTTTGATGAAGAAGCACTAGGTAGTTACTTGCAATACAATACTAAGGTTTTTGAAACTGATTTTTTTGCTTTTGACACATTAGAGAACCACCAAATGAATACAGTTTATATCCCTTATGTGAATATTAATAATTTTTTTATAGATCATTTTGGTTCCTTTACATACAAGCATGCACACAGTATTTTAGTTTCAAAATTATTAGAATTAACAAAAGACAAGCTCCGTAAAAAAATGTTTGTTCATCTTAATACGGGTCATTTTGAAATAGTAGTTATAGAAAATCAAAAACTTATATTTTTCAATTCTTTTGATTACAAAACCCCCGAGGATTTAATTTATTATATTCTTTTTACTGCAGAACAGTTAGGAATGAATCCTGAATATTTTGCATTAGAATTTATTGGAAAAATAGATGTAGAAAGTGATTTTTACACAATTGTTTACAAATACATTCGAAATGTATCTCTCATTGACGTGGAAGACTTACGTTGGAATAATTATTTTTCTGTTGCCGAAAACAGAGCCCATTACATACTTTTTAACTCATGAGAATCATATCCGGAAAATATAAAGGAAGAAGAATTTCACCTCCAAAAGGCCTACCTGTTCGACCTACAACAGACATGTCTAAAGAGGCTCTATTCAATGTTTTAAACAATCATTTCAGTTTTGAAGACCTCAAAATATTAGATTTATTCGCAGGGACAGGAAACATTAGCTATGAATTTGCTTCTCGCGGTTGCACGCCAATAACTTCTGTTGATGGTGATTTTGGTTGCGTAAAATTCATCAAACAAGTAGCCTCTGAATACGATTTTAATATAGCCGCTACAAAAAGTGATGTGTTTGCTTATTTGGAAAAATGCAAGACATCTTATGATATCATTTTTGCAGACCCTCCATATGGTTTAGACCAAAAAACGTTTGAAAGAATTGTAATGTTGGTTTTTGAAAAAGAGTTACTCAATCAAGATGGAATGATGGTCATTGAACACTCTAAATACACAAAACTCGATCATATGATACATTTTTCGTTTCAAAAAAGTTACGGAGGATCTATTTTCAGTTTTTTCGAAATTGAAAGCGAAGATGATGATGATACTAAAGTAATTTCTTTGAATCAAGAAGAAGAGTAAATTGTAGTGTTTTAAGTTAATTTCATTAAAATTTGCTCGTATTTAGGCGTAAGAACTCCGCATTTTAATCCTTCAACCACCACATATTCTGTTAGCGATTTTACTTCTGTAGTATTTCCAGCTAAAACATCTCTGTGCATGGATGATGTATTGTCTTGAGGCGATTTTTCTAGTTTGATTAATGTTTGAGCAACAATATCGTTCGGTAAGTTGATCCCTTTTGCCAAAGCAACAGCCGAAATTTCCTTTAACAATGAAATATAGAGTTCTTTATTGGTAGGATTATTTAAAATTCCACCAATATTTTGATTCAAATACGATGTTGCAGAAGCTAAAGCCGAAATAAAAATAAACTTTTCCCATATCGTTTCCTCGATATTTTCTACAAGATAGCTTTCGATTTTTGCATTTTTAAAAATAGATTGTAATCCTTCTAATTTAGAAATTGGCACTGTTTTGGAACCAAAAAATAATTTTTCATACGAACCAATTTTCTTAATATTTCCAGGAGAAGTAATCATGGAAACAATATAAACACAAGCTTTCAAAATTGTATTTTCAGGAAATAATGTTTGAATCCGCTCCGTTCCATCAACACCATTATATAATGGCAGAATAATAGTGTCAGAGGTAATACAATCTTTTATCGACATCAAACTGTTTTCAATATCATAGGTTTTTGTAGCACAAATAAGGACATCTAGAGTTCCAATCTCTGCTGGATCATTGGAAACCAAATTAGGGAACACATTACTTTCAGTGGTATCGGTACTTATTTTTAATCCATTTTGCGCTATGGTATTTTGAGTATTACCACGGGCAATAAATATAATTTCGATAGCATCTGATTCTGCGTAAGCCTTTCCTAGCAATCCTCCAAAATAGCCGCCTACTCCACCAATTCCTAAAATTCCAATTCTTGTTTTCATAAAAATAAACTTTTACCTAAAGTATGTTCTTTGTCACTCCCAAAAATACTATAATCTTTAACACAAACTTCTAAACTGTTGCATCAAAAGAACAAATCAAAATGGTAACTTTGCTTTTTTGCCAAAAATTATGCTAGACAAAGACAATACCATTGAAGTTCAAGGCGCTCGCGTGCACAACTTAAAAAATATAGATGTTTCCATTCCAAGGGAAAAACTGGTTGTCATTACCGGTCTTTCGGGATCTGGTAAATCCTCCTTAGCTTTTGATACCATTTATGCCGAAGGGCAACGCCGTTATGTAGAAACGTTTTCTGCTTATGCGCGTCAGTTTTTAGGTGGTTTAGAACGTCCTGATGTTGATAAAATTGACGGGCTTTCTCCTGTGATTGCTATTGAACAAAAAACGACCAGTAAAAGTCCGCGTTCCACCGTAGGAACTATAACTGAAATTTATGATTTCTTACGTTTGCTCTATGCTCGTGGTGCCGATGCCTACAGTTACAACAGTGGCGAAAAAATGGTTTCTTACTCTGACGAGCAAATTAAGGATTTGATTATTCAGGATTTTTCAGGAAAACGAATCAATATTCTTGCTCCTGTAATTAGAGCTCGAAAAGGACATTACGCAGAGCTTTTTCAACAAATTGCCAAACAAGGTTTCTTGAAAGTTCGTGTTAATGGCGACGTACTTGATATTACTCTAGGGATGAAACTCGACCGATATAAAACGCATGACATCGAGATTGTAGTCGATCGAATGGTAATTGAAGACACGCCAGATAACGCCAAACGTTTGATGGAAAGTATCAATACCGCCATGAATCAAGGTGAAAATGTATTGATGGTTTTAGATCAAGATTCGAATGAGGTGCGCTATTTTAGTCGGAACTTGATGTGTCCAAGCACTGGAATTTCCTATCAAAATCCAGAGCCCAATTTATTTTCTTTCAATTCTCCAAAAGGAGCTTGCGATCATTGCAACGGACTTGGAACTGTAAATGAAGTCAACAGCAAAAAAATTGTTCCAAACCCAAAATTATCTATAAAGGCGGGTGGTTTTGCTCCTTTGGGCGAATACAAAAGCTCTTGGATTTTTAAGCAATTGGAAACCATTGGTGAAAAATTCGGTTTTAAACTGACTGATGCTATTGAAACCATTCCTGCAGAAGCGATGGAAATGATTTTGAATGGTGGTAAAGAAAAATTTAGCATCGAATCGAAAACAGCTGGAGTTACTAAAGAATATAAAATTGATTTTGAAGGAATCTCGCATTTTATAAAAAACCAACATGATGAAAGTGGATCGGCGACAATCAAGCGCTGGGCAAAAGAATTCATGGACGAGATAAAATGTCCTGTTTGTGAAGGTTCCCGATTAAAAAAAGAAGCCCAATTCTTTAAAATCAACACCAAAAATATAACCGAATTGTGCGATATGGACATTTCGGATTTGACTGCTTGGTTCAAAGATTTAGACAACCATCTCTCTGATAAACAAAAGCGTATTGCTACTGAAGTAATCAAAGAGATTAAAGATCGATTGAATTTCTTGATGAATGTAGGTTTGGATTATTTGGCTTTAAGCCGAAGCTCTAAATCACTTTCGGGTGGTGAAGCACAACGCATTCGGTTGGCTACGCAAATTGGTTCGCAGTTAGTTGGTGTTTTGTATATTCTGGATGAACCAAGTATTGGTTTGCACCAAAGAGACAATGAGAAACTGATTCATTCGTTGGAACAATTGCGCGATATTGGAAATTCTGTAATTGTGGTGGAACACGATAAAGACATGATTGAACGCGCTGATTATGTGATTGATATTGGACCCAAAGCAGGGAAATATGGTGGTGAAATCATTAGTAAAGGAACTCCAGCAGAGATTTTGAAACACCATACTATTACAGCGATGTATATGAATGGCGAAATGAAAATTGAAGTTCCTAAAAAACGAAGAGAAGGAAACGGAAAATTCCTAAAATTAACCGGAGCAACTGGAAATAATCTAAAAAACGTTTCAATTGAGTTGCCTTTGGGTAAAATGATTTGTGTAACTGGAGTTTCAGGAAGTGGAAAATCGACTTTGATCAACGAGACGCTCTACCCTATTTTGAATGCCTATTATTTTAATGGTGTCAAGAAACCGCAGCCGTACAAAAAAATTGAAGGTTTAGAACATATCGATAAAGTGATTGATATTGACCAAAGCCCGATTGGTAGAACACCTCGAAGTAACCCAGCAACCTATACCGAAGTTTTTACAGAAATCAGAAATCTTTTTACGATGACTTCTGAAAGTATGATTCGGGGATACAAAGCGGGACGTTTTAGTTTTAATGTAAAAGGCGGACGCTGTGAAACCTGTGAAGGATCAGGTGTTCGAACCATAGAAATGAACTTTTTACCTGATGTATATGTAGAATGCGAGACGTGCCAAGGAAAGCGTTTTAATAGAGAAACACTAGAAATAAGATACAAAGGAAAATCCATTTCGGATGTATTGAACATGACCATTGATGAGGCTGTTCCATTTTTTGAAAATATTCCGAAGATATACAGAAAAGTTAAAACCTTACAAGATGTAGGTTTGGGTTATATCACTCTAGGACAACAGAGTACCACACTTTCTGGTGGTGAAGCACAACGCATCAAGTTAGCGGGAGAATTGTCTAAAAAAGATACTGGAAATACGTTTTACATATTGGACGAACCTACGACAGGACTCCATTTTGAGGATATTAGAGTGCTGATGGAAGTGATTAACAAACTAGTTGATAAAGGAAATACGATCTTAATTATTGAACACAATATGGATGTGATTAAACTGGCTGATTACATTATTGATATTGGTCCTGAAGGCGGAAAAGGCGGCGGTCAGTTGATTGCCAAGGGAACGCCTGAAGAAGTAGCGAAAAGTAAAAAAAGCTATACCGCACAGTTTTTAAAGAAAGAGTTGGTTTAATTTACCTCTTTTGCAGGGGAATATGAGACTAAAAAAATTAGAAAAAAACTACAAAAGCAGTACGCTTCAGTTTTAAAAAAAGAATTACTTTAGCAGGCTCGATTTTTAGCCCTGATGGAAGTGGCATCCTTTTTATTTTTTTCTTTAAAAAATAAAAAGATAAAACGGACAGCAGGATAAAGCTCCTGAAAAAAAATAGAAAAGATAATTAAAATACAGAATATGAGATTAGAAGATTTTGATAATGACGAGGATAAAGTAATCCAAGACCGATTGAAGCAGAAAGATTGGAATGAAATACGTACTAACGACAGCTGGGCAATTTTTAAAATCATGTCGGAGTTTGTAAATGGGTACGAAAGCATGGGGCGTATAGGTCCTTGTGTGTCTATTTTTGGGTCTGCTAGAACCAAACCTGAGGATCCGAATTATTTATTAGCAGAAAAAATTGCTTACAAGATTAGTAAAGCGGGTTACGGGGTAATTACTGGCGGTGGTCCTGGAATTATGGAAGCTGGAAATAAAGGTGCGCATTTAGGCGGTGGAACCTCAGTAGGATTGAATATTGAGCTGCCATTTGAGCAGCATTTTAACCCGTATATTGACACGGATAAAAACTTAAACTTTGATTATTTCTTTGTTCGTAAGGTGATGTTTGTGAAATATTCACAAGGATTTGTGGTTATGCCAGGAGGTTTTGGTACACTAGACGAACTTTTTGAAGCGATCACTCTGATTCAAACTAAGAAAATTGGAAAATTCCCTATTATTTTGGTAGGAAGCAGTTTTTGGTCTGGATTATTAGACTGGGTAAAAACGGTACTTGTAGAAAAAGAAAAAACAGTGAGTCCGCAAGACTTAAACTTAATTAAGATTGTAGATACCGAAGATGAAGTTGTGGCAGTAATTGATGCCTTTTATAAGAAATACGATTTATCTCCAAATTTTTAAATTGAAAAGAAGCTGCTCACAACAGCTTCTTTTTTTTTGTCAAAATTTAAAAAAAATAAGAATTTCGTGTTGAATAATACTTATATTTAGCCCTTTGAGTGCAGCTGGTTTATTTTCAAAAGAAATGATTTTGATACAGAATCTTAAATATTTAAACCCTTTTTTACAATAGGCACTTGATTTTTTATTGGCATTAATCTTAAACAAAGGAGTACAAATTTGAAAACCTATATAAGAGTTACGTTAACATTTTTTTTGTTAATTGGAATACAAAAAAATTACAGTCAGCATTTTACTAAAATGCAAGCGGTTGTCAATCCTGAAAGTAAAACTATAACCGTGGAACAGGAATTTGTGTATCAAAATGAGTCGAATGATACGCTTACATCTTTAGTTTTTAACGATTGGAACAATGCATATGCTACTAAATTTACCCCACTAGCCAAACGGTTTTCGGACGAATTTTACAGAGGTTTTCACCTAGCCAAAGAGGATGATCGTGGAAGTACTCAAAATTTAAAAATACTAGATACAACCACCGAATTACAATGGAACCGGCCTGAAAAAAACCCGGATTGTGTTGTTGTGACATTAACCAATGCCATTTTGCCTTTTCAAAAAATAAAACTCACACTTACTTACACGCTAAAAATTCCGAATGCGAAATTTACAAATTATGGCATTGATAATGAAGGGAATTTTAGTTTAAAAAACTGTTTTTTAGTCCCAGCACGATATGAAAACAACAACTTTTTACAATATAGCAACAACAATCTTGATGATAGTGCAAATGGCATTACCTCATTTGAAGTTTTAATAACACTACCTTCCAAAAAAAAACTATCTACAGACTTAAATGTACTGCAGTTTGATGAAAAAGGAGAGGAAACCACACATCTTTTAAAAGGAGATAATCGTACAAACATTAATTTGATAATTACCTCAAAACCAGAATTTACAAGTTTTAAAAATAATATTGTTGATGTTGTGACCGATTTAAAGAACACTAAGTTAAACGATATTCAAAAGGCTTTAGTAATAGATAAAGTAGTCACCTTTACCAATGCATTTATTGGAAAATATCCACATGAGAAAATCATTATAACTCAAAATGATTATGATAAAAATCCGTTTTATGGCTTGAACCAACTACCCTCTTTTTTGAGTCCCTTCCCTGAAGAATTTTTGTATGAAATTAAGTTTTTAAAAACATATTTAAATTCATTTCTCAAAACAAGTTTACACCTTGACCCTAGAAAAGAAAATTGGATTTATGACGGCATTCAAGTCTATGCTATGATGAAATATATTGACGAGAATTATCCAAATACAAAAATGATTGGCAGTCTTTCCCGATTTAAACTGTTACAAAATTTTAATATTGCAAATATTGATTTTAATGATCAATACAGTTATTTTTATATGTTAATGGCACGTAAAAATCTAGATCAACCCTTAGGAGAGTCTAAAAATAATTTGATTAAGTTTAATGAACAAATTGCCAATAAATATAAGGCTGGATTAAGCATTAGGTTTCTGGATGATTATCTTAAACAAGACATTATGATGCAAAGTATTCAAGAATTGTATGCAAAAAAGCAACATATACTAGCAACAAGAACTGATTTTGAAACGCTTTTAAAATCCAAAACAAAAAAAGATATAAGTTGGTTTTTTACCACCATGATCAATTCAAGAGACATTATTGATTATAAATTTACAACTCTGAGTAAGACAAAGGACAGTATTACATTTTCTGTAAAAAACAGAACAGGAACTACAATTCCTATTCCTGTTTATGGCACTAGGAAAGGCGCAACTGTTTTTAAGCAATGGCTAGATATTGAGGCCTGTGATAGCACCTTAACCATTCCTAGAAAAAACATTGATCGCTTGATTTTAAACTTAAAAAACGAAGTACCAGAATTTAATTTGCGCAATAACTGGAAAAAGTTAAATGGTTTTTTGCCTAATAACAGACCAATAAAATTTGTTTTTATGAAAGATCTTGAAGATCCTTATTACAATCAAATATTATATGTACCTTCTATTTACTATAATTTATATGATGGCCTTACCCCGGGCATTCGATTACATAATAAAACCATACTTGACAAACCTATTATTTTTGATGTCAATCCGTCTTACTCTACTAGATCACAAAATATATCTGGATCAGCAGCATTTGTGGTGAACCAAAATATTAGGACAAGTACTCTGTACAACATTCGATATGGGATAAGTGCCAATTATTTTAATTACGCACAAGACGCAGCGTATTTTAGATTAAATCCATCAATTCAATTGCGCATTCGTGAGCCAAACTTTAGAGATAATAGAAAACAATTAATTCTATTTCGACAAGTCATTGTTAATAAAGATGAAAGTGCAATTCTTACTGAGAATACTGCAACTAATTACTCTGTTTTTAATACACGTTATATAAATACAAAAACTGAAGTTACCAATCATGTGAACTTTGCTATTGATTTACAGGCTTCAGGAAAATTTAGTAAACTTACAGCAGAAATTGAATATCGAAAACTTTTTGAAAATAACCGTCAACTCAATTTACGATTTTATGCAGGAAGTTTTTTGCATAATAAAACACAATCTAACTTTTTTAGTTTTGCGCTAGATCGTCCTACCGATTATTTATTTGACTATAATTACATAGGAAGATCAGAGAATAGTGGCCTTTTTAGTCAGCAATACATTATCGCTGAGGGTGGTTTTAAATCAAAAATAGACACTCCTTTTGCAAACAGATGGCTTACAAGTTTGAACGCTAGTTACAGCATTTGGAATTGGATAGAGCTATATGGAGATGTAGGATTAATGAAAAATAGTGGCTCAAAAGAGCGTTTTGTATACGATAGCGGCATACGCCTGAACCTGGTTACCGACTACTTTGAACTGTACTTTCCAGTCTACTCTAACAATGGTTGGGAAATTTATCAGAACAAATACAACGAAAAAATACGTTTTATTGTTACTTTTTCACCTAAAACATTACTCAATCTTTTTAATCGAAAGTGGTTCTAAACGAAAGCTATCTTGTCAAATTGTTGAATTATTCTTAAATAATCGAATATAAAATTACATATAACAAAAAAATAAACTTCATTTACTTAGAATAAATTGTGAAAATTAAATTCTATTTTTTTCAAAGCGCTATGATAATAGGTTGTTTTTAAGTAAATTTGCAGCATAAAGTTATACTTTTCTATTATGATAAAAGAAAAAACCAATTCTGCATTGACATTTGAAGATTTCAAAATCGAAGTTTTAAAAGACTATACCACCGCAATTATAAGCCGTGAGTGCAGTTTATTAGGACGAAAAGAAGTATTAACAGGAAAGGCCAAGTTTGGAATTTTTGGTGATGGTAAAGAAGTTCCTCAATTGGCTATGGCCAAAGCTTTCAAAAATGGCGATTTTAGATCAGGGTATTACCGTGATCAAACTTTCATGATGGCAATAGGTGAACTTACAATTCAACAATTTTTTGCAGGATTGTATGGCCACACAGATATCAAACATGATCCAATGTCGGCCGGAAGACAAATGGGTGGACATTTTGCAACACATAGTCTCAACGAAGATGGATCTTGGAAAGACTTAACAAAACAAAAAAATTCAAGTTCAGATATATCTCCTACTGCGGGCCAAATGCCACGTTTGTTAGGACTTGCTCAAGCCTCTAAGATTTACAGACAGGTATCAGGTATTCCAAATGCGGCAAATTTTTCAAATCAAGGAAATGAAATTGCTTGGGGAACCATCGGTAATGCAAGTACATCTGAAGGATTATTTTTTGAAACTATCAACGCGGCAGGTGTTTTACAAGTGCCAATGGTGATGAGTGTTTGGGATGATGAGTACGGAATTTCGGTTCATGCAAGACATCAAACTACAAAAGAGAATATTTCTGAAATCTTAAAAGGATATCAAAAAGAAGCAGATACCAACGGATATGAAATTTTTAGAGTAAAAGGCTGGGATTACGCTGATTTGATTACTACTTATGAAAAAGCAGCTACAGTAGCTCGTGAAAATCATGTACCCGTTTTAATTCATGTAAATGAGTTAACACAACCTCAAGGACACTCGAGTTCTGGATCACATGAGCGTTATAAAAATGCAGATCGCTTAGCCTGGGAAAGAGAATTTGACTGTATTAGACAAATGAAGTTGTGGATGATAGCTATAAATATAGCCTCTCCAGAAGAGATTGAAGCAATTGACGCTCAAGCAAAAAAAGAGGTTTTAGAGGGTAAAAAAGCAGCTTGGACAGCTTTTCTTGAGCCTATAATTGAAGATCAAAAAGACTTAATAGTACTATTGCAAAAAATCGCAACTACTAGCGCACATCAAGAGTCTATTTTAAAGTATGTAGCTGAACTAAGTGGTATTAAGACACCATTGAAAAAAGAAATTTTAGTTGCAGCTAGAAAAGTACTGCGATTGATTTTGAACGAATCTGGAAAAGATGAGCTTTCGCAGTGGATCACAAACTATACTAAGAAAGAACAAATAAACTTCAGCAGCAATTTATTTTCAGAAACAAAGGAAAATATATTTTCATCAAAAATGGCTTTACCTACTTATGCAGATGATGCAAAAGAAGATACAGATGGAAGAATGATTTTACGCGATAACTTTGATGCTATTTTTACTAAATATCCTGAAACGTTAATATTTGGAGAAGATGCAGGAGCAATTGGCGATGTAAACCAAGGTCTTGAAGGAATGCAAGAGAAATATGGAGAACTTCGAGTAGCTGACGTTGGTATTAGAGAAGCAACTATTTTAGGGCAAGGAATAGGACTTGCATTGAGAGGATTACGACCAATAGCCGAAATTCAATACCTAGATTATTTATTGTATGCAATTCAAATCATGAGTGATGATTTAGCTACTTTACGATATAGAACTGTAGGAAAACAAAAAGCACCGCTAATAATCCGTACTAGAGGACACCGTTTAGAAGGAATTTGGCATTCTGGGTCACCAATGGGAATGATTATTAATGCAGTGCGTGGAATTCATGTTTTGGTACCTAGAAATATGACACAAGCCGCCGGATTTTATAACAGCTTGTTAGAGTGTGACGAACCAGCTCTAGTAATTGAATGCTTGAATGGATACCGATTGAAAGAAAAAATGCCATTGAACTATGGAGAATTCAAAACTCCAATAGGTGTTATAGAAACTTTAAAACATGGAAACGACATTACACTTGTTTCTTATGGATCAACATTGAGACTTGTACAACAAGCTGCAATAGAATTACAAGAAGTTGGCATTGATTGTGAAGTTATTGATTTACAATCACTTTTACCATTCGACATCAACAAAGACATTATAAAAAGTATTGCAAAAACAAATCGTTTGCTAGTGATTGATGAGGATGTACCAGGAGGAGCTTCGGCTTATATCATGCAACAAATTCTTGAGGAGCAAAATGCTTATGAACACCTTGACAGTAAACCACAAACTTTAACTGCAAAAGCCCACAGACCTGCTTATGGTACTGATGGAGATTATTTCTCTAAACCATCGGCTGAGGATATTTATGAAAAAGTTTATGATATGATGCACGAAGTAAATCCGTTAAAATTTCCTTCATTGTATTAATTTTTTAAAATAATAAAAAAACCAATCTTAATCTAGATTGGTTTTTTTTTAAAATAATTTTCTTAAAATCAGCCCTCAACAAAAGTTAAACTCTACCGCACAACTTCCCATTTAATTATCTTTACTAAAACTAAAATAATTATGGAAAAATATGCATTGTTAGCTCGATTAGAAGCCAAAGAAGGAAAAGAAGCTGAAGTGGCAGCATTTTTAAAAAGTGCCCTACCATTAGTATTGGATGAACCCGAAACGGTGAATTGGTACGGATGGCAAATAGGAACATCAACATTTGGAATTTTTGACACCTTTGAAACTGAAGAAGGTCGAAAAGCACATTTGGCAGGTAAAATAGCCGAAGCTTTAATGGCAAATGCAGGAACGCTTTTATCAAAAGATCCTGTAATAGAATTTGTAGACTTACTTGCAGTAAAATAAGTATGTCAAAAAAATATTTGATTTAAGAAAACGTCTTAATTAATTGTTATAATGCCAATATAGCCTCGCTATATTGGCATTTTTTTATATTTTTAATGAAAAAAAACATGCAACCGCTAGAAAACATACTAAAAGATATTCATGATTGTAAAGTAATTGAAAATACAATTCCATATAGTGATTATATTCCACTGGATTTATCAGTACACAATACTCATTTTCAAAACCTACAATTGAAAAATGCCCCCGAATTTGAACGTTACATAGACAACTATTTATTAGAAAAAAATGCTAAAGTAGCTTATGGCGGTTACAATGAAACCAGGGATTTGTACAAGCGTAGTGGTATTTTTAATGATCTTAATACCGAAGAACGAAACATTCATTTAGGTCTAGACTTGTGGATAAAAGCAGGTACATCAGTATTAGCAGCTCTTGACGGCACGGTTCATAGTTTTAATTACAATACTGGTCTAGGAGATTATGGACCCACAATAATTCTAGAACATGCTATAGACGAACATTTATTCTATACTCTTTATGGACATTTAAGTCTAGATAGTTTAAAAAATATTGCAGTTGGTGATTTCTTTGCAAAAGGTCAGTTGCTAGCTACACTTGGTGAAGCCGCTGTAAACGGAGATTATGCTCCTCACCTACACTTTCAAATTATAAAAAACATACAAGAAATGCATGGAGATTATCCAGGTGTTTGTAGTAAAAAAGATTTAGATTTTTATCTAGAAAATTGTCCCGATCCTAACCTATTACTTAAAATATGAAAAAATTAATTTTTCTTACAGCTATTCTATTGGTTGTTATTGGCTGTAAAACCAACAAAAATATTACTACGGATCCTACAACCGCATCAACTATAATAAAAATAGCTGTAGGTGATATTAATGATACTCAAAAGATCAAGGCTTATGAACTGGGTAAACGTGTTTTAATGACGTGTAACACCTCTAAATTTAAACCTTTTACGCCTGATGAAGCAACACCATCAGTGATTCAAAATACCACACAAGAAAGACTTACTAAAACGTGTCAACGATTTAGACAATATTACGGCACATTTGAGGATTTAAAACTTATCGAAGCCTATACAATTAAAAGCGATAATTCCATTATTTTTAGATACAAAGCACTTTATTCTAAAAATGTTGCCAACAAAGAATTAAGGGTCACAATGACATCTACTAATAAGGTTTCCTCCATAAAATCATTGGACTGGAATGATACTATTAATATAAATTAATAATTCATTTAATTTCGAAGTATACTCTTTTGATATATTTTATTTTGTAACCAATTCGAAATCAAGAGATATAGTCTATTTTTCTGAAATAATTAACCTAAATTATTTCACAAATTTTCACTTTAATTATATAACAAATAAAATGTTGACTTTGTATAATTTTACATTATCGAAATAACAAACTAAATATTTGATTGAATTATTTCGATAATTGTATTTTACTATTTTTTTTATACGGCTCTAAAATTAATTTTCTGAATAATTAGTATTTGTGAAAATTAAATTTACTTGATAGCTATATAAAATTAATTAACGTAACTTACATATATTAAACACGTTACTAACACAACATTAAATAAATATATTTGAAACTATACATTAAATACATGGTGAGCAATCGTTGTAAAATTGCAGTCAAAGAAGAGTTAAAAAAGCTGAAACTCCATTTTGTGGTTGTTGATTTAGGAGAAGTCGAAATCATGGAAAACTTATCTATGGAGCAAAGACAAATCTTAAAAGCTGCACTTCTTGATTCAGGACTTGAATTGATGGATGATAAAAAATCTATGTTGATAGAAAAAATAAAAAATGTCATTATCCAGATGGTACACCACTCAACGGAGGTCATTAAAATTAACTTTTCAGATTATTTAAGTCAGCAGTTAAACCATGATTACACCTATTTATCAAATTTATTTTCTGAGGTTCAAGGTACTACTATTGAACAATTTATTATTTCACATAAAACTGAGCGCATTAAAGAGCTTATAATTTACGGAGAATTAAACATTACTGAAATTGCTTGGAAAATGAATTACAGTAGTGTAGCCCATCTTTCGAGCCAGTTTAAAAAAGTGACAGGCTTATCTCCTTCACATTTTAAAAAATTAAAAGATAAAAGGAGAAGTCCAATTGAAGAAATTGGAAATCACAAAAACAACTTATAGATATGTATTACAAAAATGGAGAAATCCAGGAAAATAACGATGTTCAGTATAACCGAAATTTAATAGAGTCTATACTAGAGCCTATATTTATTGTAAACATACAAGGTGAAATTATTGATTTCAACAAAGCAACTTCATTAATTATTGGTAAAGAACGTGAAAATATACTGTATTCAAATTTTGAAGATTATTGTCATCCCGTTCAGCAAGTTCGAAATCTTATATCAATAGTTTGCCAAAAGGGATCATTGTACGATCAAGCATTAGAACTTAAAGATGAAGCTGGTAATTTAATACCCATCTTGTGTAATGGAACACCTTTTAAAGATAACGAAGGAAATTTAATTGGTGTTATTTTTGTTGTTCGGGAAACCTCAAAACAAAAATGGTCTATTGAATTAGAGGAAGCACATAAAGAAAAAGAAAAACAACAAGACCTTAATAAAGAACTTGAAAAACTCAATAACTCTGCAATTCTAGCATCTCAGTATACTTTGAGTTTAATTGAAGCCAGTCAAGATCCGCTAGTTACTTTGAACACCAAAGGTAAGATTACGGATATGAATCAGGCCTTGGTAAACAGTACTGGAATGTCAAGAGAAGAGCTCACTGGATCTGATTTTTTTGATTATTTTACCGAAAAAAAGAATGCTCGCGAAGTTCATAAAGAGGTATTTGATAAAGGAAGCGTTTCTAATTTGCCACTTACCATCAAGCATAAAAATGGAAAATTAACTGATGTACTTTGCAACGGTTCTGTATACAAAGATGCGCAAGGAGAAGTGGCTGGTGTAGTTATAGTAGCGAGAGATGTAACAGAACAAAAAAAAATAGCATCAGCCCTGATAGAAGCACGAGTATTTGCTGAATTAGCTACCGAAATCGCAGAAGAAGCTAAAAAAAATGCTGAAAGTGCAGCCATAATTGCTAAAAATGCTGTAAAAGCCAAACAGCAATTTTTGTCTAATATGAGTCATGAAATTAGGACTCCAATGAATGCAATTATTGGATTCACAAAAGTTGTTTTAAAAACCGATTTGACTGTAAAACAATTAGAATACATCAATGCTATAAAAATGAGTGGCGATGCATTAATCGTTTTGATTAATGATATATTGGACCTTGCCAAGGTAGATTCTGGTAAAATGACTTTTGAGAAAAAACCTTTCAAATTGAATGCTTCGCTTGAATCCATGCTTCATTTATTTGAAAATAAAATTCAAGAAAAAAACTTAAAACTTATTAAAGAATACGATCCAAACATTCCAAAAGTTTTAGTGGGTGACCCTGTTCGTTTGCATCAAATTATTTTGAACCTCGTAAATAATGCAGTAAAGTTTACTCAAAAAGGTATCATCACCGTAGGTGCTCAACTAGTTTTTGAGGACGATGATCGCGTGGTTATTGAATTTTCTATTTCGGATACGGGAATAGGAATACCAGAGGACAAACTAAATCATATTTTTGAAAATTTTAATCAAGCCTCAAGTGGTACTTCAAGAATTTATGGTGGTACTGGATTAGGATTAGCCATTGTTAAACAGCTTGTTGAATTACAAGGAGGAAAAATTCGAGTAAAAAGCACTATTAAAAAGGGATCTAATTTTAGTTTTTCTTTAAGTTTTCAAAAGACAAATGCCAATGCTGCACTAGAAAATGATTTGCTAGAACTGGATTCAGAAATTAAGAACATAAAAGTTTTAGTGGTTGAAGACATTGCACTGAACCAATTGTTAATGAAAACTGTTCTAGATGATTTTGGTTTTGAACGTGATGTTGCAGAAAACGGAAAAATTGCAATTGAAATGCTAAAAGAGAAAGCGTATGACATCATTTTAATGGACTTGCAAATGCCTGAAATGAATGGATTTGAAGCAACTGAATATATAAGAATTAAAATGCAGTCACAAATACCTATAATTGCACTAACTGCTGATGTAACAACAGTAGATTTAGATAAATGTAAAGCCGTAGGAATGAATGACTATCTAGCAAAACCCGTAGATGAAAGGTTGTTGTATAGTAAAATTGTTGGTATTCTTAAAAAACCTAAACTAGAAAAATTGTCAGCAAAATTGAATGAAAATATTGATACTACAGTAAAAAAAATAAGATGTATTGATCTTGTTTATTTGAATCAAAGAACAAAGTCTAATCCAGAGCTTATGATGGAGATGATTGATTTATATCTTGCTCAGACTCCCACATTAATAAATACGATTAAACAAAGTTTTGCAGAACAAAATTGGCAATTATTGGCTGCAGCGGCACATAAAATGATTCCTTCATTCTCTATTATGGGTATTAGTACTGACTTTGAGGATATCGCCAAAAGAATTCAGGAGTTTGCAAATTCACAAGAAAAATTAAATGAAATTGACGAATTAGTATTGCAATTAGAGGAAATTTGTTTGCAAGCTTGTGGAGAATTAGAAGAAGAATTAAACATTATAAAAAATACAAAAAAGTGATAAACGAAAATAAAATTAAAATTTTTCTAGTAGATGATGATGCTTTTTTTTTAAAATCATTGGAAATTGAATTTAATCAAAACACAAATTTTGTAATAGAAACCTATCCTACTGGCGAAAAGTGTATAGAAAATTTAAATCATTTACCAGATTTAGTTATCCTTGATTTTCAACTAGATGGAATTGTAATTGATGCTATGAATGGCTTGCAAACATTAGATAAAATAAAAGAATTAAATTCAAATATACCTGTCATAATGCTTTCATCTCAGGATAAGATAGAAGTTGCAGTGCAATGCATGCATCACAAGGCATTTGATTATGTGGTAAAAAGTGAAACCGCTTTTTTACGATTAGAAAAAATAATTTCTACGATTTTTAAGTATCAAAAATTAGAAAAAGAACTGCAATGGTACATGGATAGAATGTAGATTTTTCTCTTCTATTATATTACAGCTACGCTTTAGCTTTCAATTTTAAAAATATTTAAAATTGAAAGCTAAAGCGTTTTTTTTACTGCAAAAAATACCTTAAATCATTTTGTGTGAATGATATAAGTATTATAAAAAATTGTACAACAATAACGGAGTTCTTTACAACTATTTTTGTTTAACTAAATTATAAAAAAATGAACATCAAAAGAATTTTTGGAACAATACTCACCGTCCTTGGGATAGGTGGATTAATTTATACAGCTATGTTATTCTCATCAGCAAATTCTGATTTTGAATCTGTAAAACCTTTACTGATATACGGTATTCTTGGTGCTGTATTTTTTATTTCAGGGATCAGTTTAGTTCGTACTACTAAGGACGAATCATAAATTGAATTAACCTGTTTGATTTTCTATGAATCAAAATTAAATTAATTACAATGTGCTATTTTTTTAGAATATCAATTAATTTAAAAGAACTTCAAGATGTTTTGTATTTAAAATGCGTGTAAATAGGATTTTTTTTAATTATTCATAAAATTCCAAAAAGTTCATAAAATGAGAAATTCAAAAATTAATAGGCTTGAATTATTGAAAAATAATTATCCAAATAAAAGTGATTTAGAGTTTGTAGGACCTAAAAATCAAACCTGTCGAAATATTTATCTTGAGGAATTACAAGACATATACTTTTCTGAAAAATCACTTTTAATTTCGATTCCCATATTGATCCAGAAAGCAGCGAGTAAGGAAATTTCGGATGCACTTACAACTCATTTACAATTTACAAAAGAGCACATTCAGCGTCTTGAAGATTTTTTTGATTCAATTGGAGAAAAAAATATCATACTAAACTATTCTTCTTTATATGAAAACGAATCTAATACTCCATAATCAGGACCTACTCGATTGGTATTAATTTCAAGTTCATTGTGAAAAAAAATCACAAATAAACAATTTAACAAGGAATAGAAAATGTTAATCATATAACTTTTTGAATTAATAATGTAATATAAAATTACTGTACAATATTCACCTTTGTAAAAATTTAATTCTTGATTATAGAACAAAAAATATCTGGTTAAAAACAATCAATAATTATTTATAAAAAAACTCATTATGAAACTAAACATTGGAATCACCGAAGCGCACTTAAAAAGTAGTATTACCATTTTGTCATCGCTTTTAGCAAATGAAATGACTTTGTATATAAAACTTAGAAAATTTCATTGGAACGTATCCGGGCAAAGTTTTATGGAATTGCATCAATTATTTGAAGCTCAATATACTGAGCTTGAAGTTTCGATTGATGAAACGGCCGAACGAATAAGCAAATTAGGCGGAAAAACAATTGGGACTATGAGCGAGTTTAGTAAATTATCTGTTATAAAAGAATCTCCTAATGTATACCCAGTTCAAAAAGAAATGCTACAAGAACTTGTAAAAGATCATGAAACGTTAATTGTACAATTAAGAGAAGATATTGATACCTGCGACAGCAAAAATAATGATGCTGGAACAGCTGATTTTCTTACAGGATTAATGAAAGATCATGAAACAATGGCTTGGAAGTTAAGAAGATATTTAGAATAAAAAATTAAAAAAAAGTTATGATCAATTTAAAAAATGAGGTTTTAAAACCATCAAATAGTAATTGTAGAGTGGGAAAAACAGCCCCTTCTCAAAGATACAATTATACACAAAGAAATACAGTTTTTATAAATACGAGTAAAGTGAAATTTACTTAAATAGAAATTATAAATTCCTTTTTTATAAAGTGAAATTATCAAAAATAGGTTGAGTTTTGTTTGGTTTGGGCTGTTGGAAACAACAGCCTTTTTTTTACAAATTAAATAAAACATTCTCCCACAAAGTAAACTTGAAGTATCATTTTTTTTACCCTCATTTAGAATATATCTTATCCGTAAATATTGCAACTTTTCTGTAAAGTTGTGTAACAAGGTTTATGGTTATTTATATGAATTTTGCAAAGAGAAATTTATTGAAATGTGGTAGTATTTTAAACACCCTCTAATGCCCAGCCTGAAACATAAATAGCACAATCAAAATCATAAGATATGAATATTAAAAAATCAGTTGATGTATTAAACAATTTAATAGCATCTCATAAAGATAGGGTAATAGCGTATCAAAATGCAAAAAAGGGATTTAATGAAAATGACTTAGTGCAATTATTCAATGAGTTTGAAAAAACAAGCAATTTGTTTAATGAAGATTTGATATTTGAACTGAGTAAAATAAATGGTGCCCCAAAAGAAAATGCTAGAAATCATACTTTAATTGATAAAATTTGGGGAAATTTAAAAATAAACTTTCTCATAAAAGACAAAGAAGAAATTCTAAACAGATTGGAATATTCTGAGTTTGAAATACTCAAAGTATATAAAAACTCATTGACGAACAACACTGATTTTATTCCAAAAAAGCTGAATAAAATTTTACAACAGCAACAAATATTACTAACAAATCAACATGACAAAATTAAAGATTTGGGAGATAGTATGATAGCAAAATCAAGTATGAGTTTTTAAAAGGTAATTGTATTTTTTAAAAATATAATTCAGATTAAATTTAAAAATAGAGGAATGAACCAAACATTAACGATACAAAAAGAACGATTGGGAACTTATCTCAATCAAAGTTTTATTGAAGTTGGCAGAGCTACCGAGTTTGCTATTCGTTTTTTTAAAGAAGCCATTAGGCCTCCTTATGAATTCAAGGAGCTGCTCAAACAATGTTACTTAATAGGATATAAATCTTTACCACTGGTAACTATTACTGGTTTCATAATGGGGTTGGTTCTTACTTTACAATCGAGACCAACTTTGGCAGAATTTGGAGCCGAATCTTGGTTGCCTAGCATGGTGGCACTGTCTTTAATTAGGGAAATTGCTCCTGTTATTACTGCTTTAATTTGCGCTGGTAAAGTAGCTTCAGGAATTGGAGCTGAATTAGGCTCAATGAAAGTAACAGAGCAAATTGATGCCATGGAAGTTTCAGCTATCAACCCATTCAAATATTTAGTAGTAACTAGAATTATGGCAACTACATTAATGATTCCATTACTTGTAATTTATGCTGATGGAATAGGAATAGTTGGAGGTTACATGGGGATTAATATTCACGGCGATGTAAATGTAGTCCGCTATTTATCACAAGTGATTGAATCCATAACATTTTTAGATATTTTTCCCGCAACTATAAAAACTTTTTTCTTTGGATATTTTATAGGAATGATTGGTTGCTATAAAGGATATAATGCTGAAAATGGAACTGAAAGTGTAGGTAAAGCAGCAAATTCTGCGGTAGTTACGGCCTCATTAACCATTTTTATAATTGATATGATTGCGGTACAAGTAACTGATTTATTTTTTTAATATGGAAAAAAATTACACACTTCAAAATAGTAATCCGGTAATTGAAATCAAAGACTTACACAAATCATTTGGTACAAATGAAGTTTTAAAAGGAGTAACATTTAACTTAAACAAAGGAGAAAACCTGGTAGTTCTAGGTAAATCCGGTTCAGGAAAATCAATTACTATTAAATGTATCGTTGGACTAATTAAAATAGACGACGGCATTATTACTGTGTTCAACAAAGAAATCAATTCATTAGAAATCGATGAACTAAACAAAATTAGAACACGCATTGGATTTCTTTTTCAAAATGCTGCTTTATATGATTCTATGAGTGTTCGAGAAAATCTTTCTTTTACATTGAGAAGACATGATACCACATTATCAGGTGATGCAATTAATGAACACGTTTTTGAAGTACTCGAAAGCGTGGGATTGAAGGAGGCCATAGACAAAATGCCCTCTGAATTATCTGGAGGAATGCGCAAACGAATAGGACTTGCAAGAACGTTGATTCTTAAACCAGAGATTATTCTGTATGACGAACCCACAACAGGACTTGATACCATTACCTCAAGAGAAATAAGTGAACTCATCTTAGAACTTCGACAAAAAAATAAAACATCATCAATAATTATAACGCATGATATGCCCTGTGCAAGACTTACATCTGATAGAATTGTAATTTTAAAAGATGGTGTAATACATGTTGAAGGAACATATGATGAGCTAGAAAAAAGTGAAGATGAATGGGTTCGTTCATTTTTTATTTAAATTAAAAATTAAAAATCATGGTTAAAGAGTCAGGATACCAATGGAAATTAGGAATGTTTGTTATAGTTGGATTGTTTTTATTTGTAGGTACCATCTATTTTGTAGGCAAACAAAAAAACTTATTTGGATCAACTATTGAGTTGTATTCAAAATTTAATTCAGTAAACGGTCTTGCAGTAGGCAACAACGTTCGATTATCAGGTATAAATATTGGAACTGTTGAAGATATTGAATTCCTTAATGATACTTCGGTTGTTATTAAAATGGTTATCAAAGATGAAGTTCGTAAATACATCAAGAAAGATGCCGTGGCAAGTATCAATTCGGATGGTTTAATGGGCGATAAAGTCTTGACAATAACTTCAGGAAAGAAATCTACTATATTGATTAATGATCAGGATTATATTAGATCTAAAAAAGCCATTGAAATGGATGACCTGATGGTGAGTGTTAAGAAAAGTGTAGATAATGCCGGACTGATAACTGCTGAGCTAGCGCAATTTAGCTCAAGTATGAATAATGGTGATGGAGCATTATCTAAACTGGTTTCAGATAAAAAATTCGGTAATAGCGTGGACAACATGGTAACTAGTTTAGAAGCAAGCGCATTAGAGTTTAAAACTTTTACTACTAGTATGAACAATGGTAAAGGGGCTCTATCAAAACTTATAAGTAACGAGCGAATGGGGAATTCAATAGATTCTTCTTTAACCAATGTAAAAACAGCTACAAAAGGCTTAAATGAAGTAATTGAGGCAGCAAAACATAATTTTTTATTGAGAGGTTTTTTCAATAAGAAGAAAAAAGAAGAAGATAAAAAACTCGAGGAAGCACAAGAAATTGAAGAAGCCGAAATGAAAAAAGCTTTGAAAATAGATCAAAAAAATGATTCTATCAACAAATAATACTATTGTTTTATTATATCCAAGCTATTTTTAGAAGTCTAAAACTATTTTGAATAAAATACTGTAAAGTCTAAAGGTTATTTTAAAAATCAGTGAAAATCACAACAAATAGCCATAGTTATATAATTTAATTAGTTAGAATTTTGGGAACTTTGGAGGGTGAAGATTATTTCACTATTAATAACCAAAATTATGAATTCAAATGATTTAGAGGGGAACTGGGAACAGCAGAAGGAGAAATTAAAAGAAAAATTTGTTGCTTTAACTAGCAACAAGTCATTATTTTCAGAATCTAAGAAAGAAGAAATGCTAAAGAAATACCAAGACAAACTAGGAAAAACTAGAGAGGAACTTATTGTTATTTTTCAATCCTTATAGTTTTTTTTTATCTCTTACTTACAGGATATAAAATTAGGTTTAACTAAAACTGTAATTTATAAAATCCTTTTTAATCAAAATAAATGTGACTAGAATACAAGAGACTAAAATTGATTTTTTTGTTTCGTTAATTTTAAAATACACAATATATTATAAAATGCAAGTTGTAAAAACTTGCATTTTTTTTGCTTAAATACTGTTTATCAATGTGTTAATTATTAAATTTATAACCTGTAATTACTAAAGTGTGAATCTTGAAACATTCACTAAAAGTAATGTAACAACTAAACTGTGTTAATTAATGACCTTTGTAATATATAAATCAATAAAAAAAATAAACAATGAAAAAGTCTAAAAAATTAATTTTCGCATCAATAACATTAGGATTATTATCTTTCACAGGAATCCAGGCACAAGAAAAAACTCCAGCTTTTGGTTTTAAAGGAGGTCTTAACTTTTCAAACTTATACACAGATACTGTTGATGACAATAATGTATTAACAGGTTTTAATGCAGGTTTATATGCTAAATTCCCAATTACAAATAGTATCGCAATTCAACCTGAAATTAGCTACACTACAAAAGGATCTGAATTAGTGTACAACAGTTTTGGAGTAAATGGAACAGCAAAATTCAATATCAATTATATAGAAGTACCTATTTTACTTGTTGCTAATTTAACTGATAATTTCAATGTACAAGTAGGTCCATATTTAGCATACATGGTTAGCGGTAAAACAACTAATGATTCTAATCTTGGTTCATCAGTTCGTACATTAAATACTGATGATTTCAATAAATTTGACGCTGGTATTTCAGGAGGTTTAGGTTTTGATTTAGATGCAGTAAATTTTGGAGTGCGCTACAATTACGGATTAACTAAGATTGGTAAAGATGATAGTTTTACATCTTCAGATGCTAAAAACAGTGTATTTAGCGCATACGTAGGTCTTAGACTAAACTAATAATTAACATTAAACATATTTATCATGAGCAATCTTCTTTACACAATAGCAGTTATTTTAGTGATTTTTTGGGCAATCGGTTTTTTTGCATACAGTGTTGGATCCATCATTCACATTCTTCTTGTTCTAGCGGTAATAGCTATTCTATTCAGATTAATTTCTGGTAGAAAAATATAATATTCAATACTAATTCTAATCATTAAAACTATAAAATATGAGTAATCTTCTATATACAATAGCAGTCATTTTGGTAATTTTTTGGGCAATCGGATTCTTTGCTTTTAGCGTAGGTTCAATAATTCATGTCTTATTGGTAATTGCTGTAATAGCAATATTATTTAGGCTCATTTCAGGTAGAAACGTATAAATTAATAATTATAACTTTAAAAATTTGCATTATGAAATCAGATAAAATAATATTAGGAGTTTTAGGCGGAGTAGCCGTAGGAGCATTATTAGGAGTTTTATTTGCACCAGATAAAGGTGATAACACAAGAAAAAAAATTGCTGACAAAAGCAATGATTATGCTGACGAATTGAAATACAAATTGGACAACATTTTGGGTACTATTACTCAAAAATATGAAAAAATTTGGGCAGAAGGTGAGAAACTTGTTGCTGAGGGCAAATCTAAAATGAATGAAGTTAAACATGATGGAGAAGATCTTTTAGCTCAAGGTAAAGCATCTTTTAACGAAGTAAAAAAGGATATTAATTCAATATAATTTGTATTACTTCTTTAAAAAATTAATTTTGATATAAATTTCAGGAAAATGGAAAACAATGCATCATCAATAGAAATGCTTTTTGAAAGAGCAGAGAATTATACTAAAACTTCAATAGAGTTAGCTAAACTTAATGCGATTGACAAAACTGCTGACGTGGTTTCATCACTAATCTCTAGAATGGCAATTTCTGTTGTTTTTGCGATGTTTGTTTTTCTTTCAAACATTGGTCTCTCTCTTTGGGTAGGCGAGCTTGTAGGACAACTATACTTTGGTTTTTTTATTGTTGGTGCCTTCTATCTAGCACTAGCACTTTTACTATACTACTTTAAAGACAAATGGATAAAAATGCCTATTAGTAATTTTATAATTGTCAAAATGCTTAAAAATAGTTAATATGAAAAAGAGTACTGAATCAGAGATGCTAAAAGAAGCTATTCAATTATTGAAAGAAAAACAAGCTTTAGAACTTGTACAACTTAAAGACCAATATCATGTAACTTATGAAAGTTTACAACCTGTAAACCTTATAAAAAATGCTTTTGGACAGTTAACAAAAACTTCCGAGTTTAAAGGAAATATTCTTAACAGTGTTATTGGTATTGCATCAGGATACTTATCAAAAAAAGTATTATTAGGTTCTTCCCATAATCCAATCACAAAGGTTCTTGGTACTATTTTACAATTTGCAATAACTAACTTTGTAAGTAAAAAAGCTGAGACTTTTACTCAAGAGAAGCAATCTTGATAGAAACTTTTTATAAAGATTTAAAAATTCATTAGAGGATAGCCCAAAAAGCTATCCTCTTTTTTATTGCATCAAATTGTACAATAGGTTTTCTATTTGTATTTAAAAATCAAACACCCTTATATAATAACAAATACAATATCTTTTCTAAATCCAAAACCATAATAGATACCGTAATACAATCACAACATTCTATACTGCCTTAGCTCATTTTGATGCTTCAAAAATGTGTAAATATAAGTTAATCTTACTACTTCATTATTTAATTATATAACTCTTTAAGCCAATAACATAACAACCTTTGTTATGTAGAATACTTAATCCTTAAAAATGAAAAAAATGAAAACTAAAAATTTACTATTACTCTTTGCAATACTGTTTATTGCATTAATTTCTAGTTGTGCTGAAGACGATTTTGTAGAAACAGTAGGTGTTTGCCCAGTTGTAGAATCTACCGTTCCTAATAATTTAGCGCTAAGCGTACCTTTTAATCAAATTATCTCAGTCACTTTCAATGAAGAGATAAATGCTTCAACTATCAACTCCTCTACTTTAATTATTTCAAAAGCAGATGGCACGGTAGTTTCTGGTGCAATCACGTACAGCGGAAGAACAGCAAGGTTTACTCCTGCTAACCCTCTAAGTCCTAATACTACCTATACTGGTAGGATTACAACTGGAGTAAAAGATGTAATGGGTAATGCTCTTCAAACAGATTATTTGTGGACATTTTCTACTGGAATGATTATTGTTCCTGTTGTAAATACTACTGATCCTACAAACAATCAAATTAACGTTGCTCTTAATAAAACAATAACTGCAACTTTTAGTGTTCCAATGGATCCTTTGACAATAAATAATTCAACATTTACAGTTAAACAGGGTACGAACTCAATTGCAGGTGCAATTACTTATTCTGGATCAACGGTTTCTTTTGTACCTACAAATCCTTTAACCGTTAATTCTGTTTATACGGTTACTATAACATCAGGTGCTAAAAGTTCACAAGGAACACCACTAGCTGCTGATTACGTATGGAATTTTACAACTGTTCCTGTTCCAACAGTTACATCTACTGATCCATTTAATAACGCTATAGGAGTTGATTTAAACAAAACACTTACTGCAAACTTTAGCATTGCTATGGATCCGCTAACTATTAATACAACCACTTTTACTTTAAGACAAGGGACTACAGTAATTCCAGGCGTTGTACTGTATACTGGTGGTACTACTGCTTCATTTAATCCAGTAAATGCTCTTAATCCTGGACTTATTTATACAGCAACAATAACAACTGGTGCTAAAAGTTCAGCCGGTATTCCATTAGCTAGTAACTATGTTTGGAATTTCACAACCTCAAATGTTGTAGTAACACCTCCTGTTATAACAAGTGGTTTGTTCTTTGGAGTTTTTGGAGGAAACGCAGGAATAACAAATCAAGGATTATTAACAGTAGTTGATGGTGCAATAGGAACAACCGCTGCATCAACGTTAATAACTGGTTTTACTGATGGTACAAGTGGTGATGTATATACCGTAACTCCATTAAATAATGGAATTGTTACTGATGGTATATTTACAGATGCTCCAGCTCCTGGAAATGCTACGAAAGCAGCAACAGCATTAGCTGGATTAAACGCAGCGAGAGATCTCTACAACAGTATTTCACCTGCTTCTATGCCTGGAGGTGTTGCTAATCCTGGTGCTGGTGAATTAGGAGGATTAACATTAGCTCCTGGTATTTACACTGCTTCAAGCTCTTTTAGTATAACCAACGGAAATCTTACCTTAAATGCTAATGGAGATCCGAATGCAAAATGGTATTTTCAAGCACCATCCTCTTTAACAGTAGGTGATTCAATGCCAAGTAGTGTAACTTTCTTAAACGGCGTAGGTAATCCTAATAATGTGTATTGGTATGTAGGAACTGCAGCAGTTATTAATTACGCTGGTGGTGGAGTTATGGTAGGAAATATTATTGCCAACTCTGGTGTGACTTTGTCATCTCCTGCTAATAGTACAAATCCGTTTTTAACAGTTTTAAATGGTAGAGCAATTTCATTAGTAGCTTCGGTTACTATGGTAAATACAACTATTAACGTACCGAATAACTAAGCCTAAACGATACATAATTTAGAATCAAACTAATATATCTCACTAAGGATAGATGCATTAAAAATTAATTAAAAAAATATATCATGTACAATATTAATAATTTAAAAATGGGACCAAGTAATTCTTGGTCTCCTACTAACCTCTCAATTAAAAGACTTTTAGTAGTCTCTTTGACATGGTTAGGTGCTCAAACAACAGTTCAAGCACAAGAAGTTCAATCTATTAGATATACTACTCCTTCTTGGTATTTCGGTGTAGCTGGTGGAGCCAATTTCAATTTTTATGAAGGCTCAACCAATCAACTGAATGCAAGCTTTACTCCTCCTGCTACTTTTCATGAAGGAAATGGCACAGGGCTTTTTATTGCACCACTTTTAGAATATCGTCCTGCTACCTCAAGATGGGGATTTATGTTGCAAGCCGGATTTGATAGCCGTAAAGGTTCTTTTGACCAAGTCCTTACTGCATGTGACTGTCCAGCTGATTTAAAAACTGATCTTAGTTATATTACTGTAGAACCTAGCGTACGTTTTGCGCCGTTTAAATCTAATTTTTACCTTTATGGAGGTCCAAGATTAGCATTCAATCTAGACAAATCATTCACCTATCAATTAGGAATTAATCCAGCTTTCCCTGATCAAGCTCCTTCTGCTGCTGTAACGGGTGAATTTAGTGAAATTGAAGAAACCATTTTGTCCATGCAAATTGGCGCTGGTTATGATATTCCACTTTCATCGGATCGTAACAAAACACAGTTTGTATTATCCCCTTTTGTTTCGTTCCAACCTTATTTTGGTCAAAATCCACGTGCTACAGAAACTTGGAATATAACAACTATTAGAGCTGGTGTTGCGCTTAAATTTGGACAAGGAAAAGAGATTCAAGAAGCAACAGATTTATTTAAAGATCCTGAAGTACAGTTTTCCGTAAATTCTCCTATCAATGTTCCTGGAGAAAGAAGAATGACTGAAATTTTCCCCCTTAGAAATTATGTTTTCTTTAATGAAGGGTCTACACAAATTCCAAATCGTTATGTTGAATTAACGAAAAACCAAGTGAAAGACTTCAAAGAAGACCAATTAGAAACTTTTGCTCCAAAAAATTTGTCAGATCGTTCAAAACGACAAATGACGGTTTATTACAACGTGCTGAACATACTGGGCGATCGTATGCAAAAAAATCCTTCATCAACAATCATGTTAGTTGGTTCATCAAATAATGACAATACAGATGGTCTCGCAATGGCTGAATCTGTTAAAACGTATTTGGTAAATATATTTGCAATAGACGCCTCTAGAATTACTACTAAAGGTCAAAGTAAACCAAATATCCCATCAGAACAACCTGGAGGAACATTAGAACTAGTGTTACTTCGTGAAGGAGATCGTAGAGTTTCTATAGAAAGTAATTCCCCTGATTTATTGATGGAATTTCAAAGTGGTCCTGATGCACCATTAAAACCAGTACAGATTATTGCATCGCAAGAAGCACCAGTTGATAGTTATGTTACTTTTAATAATAAAGGAGCTGGTGAAGCATTGTCTTCATGGTCCTTACAAATAACTGATGAACAGGGAAAAACACAGCCTTTTGGGCCTTATACTCAAGATGAGGTAAGCATACCAGGAAAAATGATTTTAGGTACACGTCCCGAAGGTGATTATAAAATAAAAATGATTGGTCAAACTAAAAGTGGTAAAATTATAGAGAAAGAAACTCCCGTTCACATGGTTCTTTGGACTCCTGCAAAAATGGAAGAAGGTACCAGATACAGCATCATCTATGAATTTAACACATCTAAAGCGATATCAATCTATGATAAATATCTTACTGAAATAGTTACACCTAAAATTCCTATTGGTGCAACAGTAATTATCAAGGGTCATACAGATGTTATTGGTGAGGTGGCTTACAATCAAGAATTGTCTTTAGCTCGCGCCAATGATGTAAAAACCATACTTCAAAATAGCTTGAGTAAAGCTGGTAGAAGCGATGTGAAATTTGACGTTTCTGGTTATGGTGAAAACGAAAATAACGCACCTTTTGACAATAAAACTCCCGAAGAACGTTTTTACAATCGTACAGTAATAATTGATATCATTCCAGCTGTCAAATAAAACTAAGTAATACAGAATACCATTTATTAATTCCAAAAAGAGGACAGAAACTTAACAGTCTGTCCTCTTTTTTTTACATAAAAATTTATTTTTATAAAATGAAATTACAATATCAATCCTGAATGGCGCTTTGTATATTGAATTAAGCAATTCAAATTATACATTAAAAGTATTTCATTTTTCTATATTCCTATTTTAACAACTAAAGTATAACATAAAATTATTATTTTTACTATTAAATTTTTGTAGCTATGACACCAAACGAAAAAACAATAATTAAGTTTTATACTGCTTTTGCTAATGCCGATGCCTCAACAATGTGTGAATGCTATCATTCTAAAATTGAATTTCGCGATCCAGTTTTTGGTTTATTAAAAGAAAATGATGTTTGCCAAATGTGGAAAATGCTTTTAGAACGAAGCAACGGAAATTTAAAAGTGATTTTTTCTGATTGCAAAGCAAATGAGTTCACTGGATCAGCGCACTGGCAAGCTACCTATTTATTTACCAAAACAAATAGAACTGTAATCAACAAAATTATTGCCCAATTTCAATTTAAAGACGGTTTAATTATAAAGCATACAGATGATTTTGACCTCTATAAATGGTCTAAGCAAGCCTTTGGTATTACAGGATTTTTATTGGGATGGACCGGATTTTTTCAGGGAAAAATTCAGAATCAAGCTCAAGAATCACTTCAAAAGTATATTTCTAAAAATACAAAATAGTGACATTTACTTTTTAATTATTACAACAATTTTGAAAAGTCAAAGTCCCAATCAGTTGTAAGTTTATACCATAAATGACCATTTGTAGCATCAAGCGGACAATCAAAATTATTAGTGTACAAAGCTCCAGTTCCTAATCCTTGTGGCATGGCATTATTTTTCTTAAATGTCCATTGTGCTATGGCGTTTAATCCGATATTACTCTCTAGTGCAGAGGTAATCCACCACCCTATTTGGTGCTTCTCAGCCAGGTCAATCCACTCTTGCGTGCCTTTAAAACCGCCTATAAAACTTGGTTTTAAAATAATGTATTGTGGTTTTATTTGAAGTAACAATTGCTCTTTATCCTCTTTCAAAAAAACTCCTATCAACTCTTCATCTAGCGCTATAGGAAATGGAGTTTTCTCACACAGCTCTGCCATATTTTTAATTTGATTTTTTTGAATTGGCTGTTCAATACTATGTATCTTAAATTCATGAAGTTGTAATAACTTATCTAAAGCGTTTTCTACCCCAAATGCACCATTAGCATCAACCCGAATTTCTATTTGCTCAGGTGTAAAATGATCTCTTATAAACTTAAGCAATTGAAGTTCTGCATCAAAATCTATGGCTCCTATTTTAAGTTTAATACATTTAAAACCATCTGCCAGCTTCTCTTCTATTTGCTTTTTCATGAACTGCTCCTCGCCCATCCAAACAAGTCCATTAATAACCATTGCCTTTTTACCAGCTGTAAATTCAGATGGGAATAACAAGAACGGATGATGACTCTCTAGCGATTGAAAAGCCATTTCTACACCAAACTGAATGGAAGGAAATTCTAATAAAGCTTCCCATAGTTTTACCTTTCCTAAGTGAATGTTTTCGCAGGTCCACTTTATTTTTTCTTCATAATCAGGTCTATCATCTATACTTAAACCACGTAAAATACCACACTCACCAATTCCTTTTTTGCCGTCTTGTTCTAATACTATAAACCAAGTTTCTTTATCGTTCATTACACCTCGTGATGTACCAGATGGACGTTTAAAATTAAGAATGTATTTGTGATAAGTTGCTTTCAAAATATATTTTTATTGGTGTAAATGAAGATCTTGATTGATTTAATCTACTATTTTTAAAACTTTTTCAAAATCATTAGACACGATTCCAGCTTTTTTAAAAGCTTCAAAATCTTGCTTAATTTTTTGTGTCCAACTCAAACTATCCGTTACATTTTGAGTTTGGTATTGTTTATAAATGGCTTTGGCCAATGAAAAATTTTCGTTTAACAAATACGCATGCGCCAAATTAAGCTGAATTAACAATTCTGTTTCATCCTTTTTTTGGCCTTCTTTTAAAAATTTCAATGCCTTTGCATATTGTTTTGTCACCAGATAACTGTATCCTAGATTATTATAATCCAGCGCTGAAGCTTTTCCATCATTGATAATAGTAGTCATTTTTTGTATGGCTTCACCATGTTTGCCTTGTTTTGCTAATCCAGTAGCTTGTTTTCTTAAGTCTTCATAAACAGCAGTCGAAAGGTTGCTTTCACCAAAACAACTATTTCCAAAATCTTTATACGCTTTTGCACGCTCTACAGCTAACAATTTTTGAAACTCGGAAAAGGTGTATTTAGGTTGAATTTTATCCAATATACAAACACAAAAATCATCAGAATTACTCATTTTTTGAGCCAAGTTTGATGTTTTACATTGATCAATAATAGACTTTCTGTTTTCAATTGTCCAGCCACGACTTAACTTTTTATTAACCCAGGGAACAACTTCAAGTATTATTTTCTGGTTCATAATCCAGTTTTTACTTTCAAAACCAAACCACAAGTTTCCCTTGTTGCTTTGCATACAAGCCGATTTATCAGTTGAAAGTCGTTTGGCATCTTTGCTTATTGGTGTGTTTTGAACCAAACAGGCAGTATCTGTTTTTCCGTTTTCTTTGTATTGTTTTGCTAAATCAGCACTTGTAAATATGGCATACTTACAGGTATCGTCTCCTGAAATTTTAGACAAAATAAAAACTGCTCCGGCTGACCCTTGACTAATGCCTGTGGGATCTGGAATAGATTTTAATACTGATACCAAACTTCCAGCCAATTGCTGATTTTTATCCAAAAGGGTAATTCTAAAAACTACCTCAGTGGTTCCCTCAGGAAAATCTTGGGTTTTAATAACAATTCTATCTCGTGCTGAAACCGTAATTTCCTCTGATGTAGCTCTGGTTTTATCCCAATAACCATCCTGTTGAGCAAAAATCGAGTGGAAAGAAAGTAAGAACAGAAAAAAAACAAATAGCTTTTTATATTGCATGGTAAAATAAAATAATGGATAACATGACATTCTAGAACGTGTTTAGGACTACGTTTAGTACTTATGAATGGTATTTTCCTAGCCCTGAAAGCAGTGAAAATCCTTTTATAAAGCCGTAAGCCCATCAAGGCTTACGGCTTTGTAAAAGATTGTAACGAATAGCAGGAAATAGCTCCTAAAAAAATTTACAAATCAATAGAGTTCCCTATTTCTAGCAACATTAAATCTTTTCCTTTGTTAAAAAACTTACGAATGGACTCTTCTTTATTGATTTCGATATACCCGAAAGTGTCAAAATGGTATCCTAAAATTTTATCACATTCCACAAAATCCGATGCAATGATAGCGTCTTCAACATCCATGGTGAAGTTATCACCTATTGGTAAAATGGCTAAATCAAGTTTTGTGCGCAATGGAATGAGTTTCATATCCATGGTAAGTGCCGTATCACCTGCGATATAAATATTTTTATGTTCGCCTTCTATGACAAAACCTCCTGGATTTCCTCCGTAAGAGCCGTCTGGAAAAGAGCTGGAGTGAATTGCATTTACATATTTTACTTTTCCAAAATCAAATTTCCAACTTCCACCGTGGTTCATAGGGTGCGATTGAAAACCTTTTGCGCCATAATATCCTGCAATTTCAGCATTGGATACAATTACTGCATTTGTTCTTGTTGCTATAGCTTCTACATCAAGAATATGATCTCCGTGTGCGTGTGTTAATAAAATATAATCCGCTGCTAGCGTCTCAATGTTGATGTGTGCTGCTAAAGGATTTGCCGATATAAATGGATCAACAAGTATGTGTTTGCCACCAACTTCTATTCCTAATGATGCGTGACCGTAAAATGTTATTTTCATTGTTATTGTTTTAAAAGTTTAGTTCTTAAATTATCTTCCGCCAAGGAATAAATTTACAAATAAATCTTGAATGAATGAAACCATACATATTGATAATAAGATGGCTAAAGCAAAGGTACTCAAGGCTAATTTTTTAAGTTCAGGGTCAAGATCTTTGTGATTCTTATTGTTATAAACCGTTTTTAGATGTTTTAATAATGGAATAAATGCGATGATAAATAAATACTGATCAAGTCTGTACTGACTAATTACAGCAAAAATTACAACAAGCAACATGGCTGTTATAATTAAAAAATAATGGTATTTCTTGGCATTTTCTCCACCTATTTTAACCACTATCGTATTTTTATTTGATTTTCTGTCTGAGGCTTCATCGCGCATGTTGTTCAAATTCAAAACACCGGTACTTAATAACCCTATTGCAATGGCAGGTAAAAACAAATTGAAATCCAATTGTTTAGTATATAAAAAATGAACGCCTAAGGTACTCACTAATCCAAAGAAAATAAACACAAATATATCTCCCAAACCGTGGTAGCCATAAGCGGATTTTCCTACTGTGTAACGAATGGCCGAAATAATGGCCGCTACCCCTAGCACTAAAAAAAATAGGGAATAAAAAATATTTGTATCTGAAAAGGAGACATAAATTAATAATATAGCAGCTATCAATGTGGCTATAGAAGTAATGATAATAGCTTTTTTCATGGCCTGTGGTGTAATTACACCGCTTTGAATGGCACGTTTAGGCCCTATTCTATCCTCATTATCGGTTCCTTTAACGCCATCACCATAATCGTTAGCAAAATTAGATAGCACTTGCAGTCCTAAAGTAGTTAAAAGCGCTAAACCAAAAATGGCCCAACTAAATACTTCGGTAGGTGTTAAAATATTCTCGGTAGGATTTGCAAGAGCATACATACTTCCTACGATTATTCCTGATACTGATAATGGCAATGTGCGTAAACGCGCGGCCTCAATCCAATGTTTCATAATTATTTTTTATTTAAATCTCAATCACTTATGAATTGAGTTTTTCTTTTACATCCAGTTGCTATCGGACTTTTCCATTCGATACAACCACAAATTTACTTTACTTTTTAATATTGTAAAATTACCCATCTGGAATGAAATAGTTCCTCCAGCAGTGTGCAAAATGACAGAACCAAGATCTAATTTTTTATGCCAAAAATATTGCGATGTGGAAATGGCTTGTATTTTATGAGGCTCGATAATTGCCGTGCTGATATCCCAACCACCACTTTGTTTGATGATAAAATTATCATGAATGAACAATCTATTATTTTTGAATTTAAAATACTGTAGTAAACCTATAAAAATTACATAAACAGGAACTAAATATACAAAGTCAAATGCAGCGGGTTCCAACCAAGCTCCTATGGCGTAGAACAATAAAACAGGAATAAGGATATACAACAATAACGCTACAGCTAACACTCTAAAATTAGGCTTCAAGGCTAAACCTTTTTCAGGTATTTGATCATACAATAATTGTAAAACCGAACTGCTCTCTAAATCACTGCATCCTGGAATTTCAATGATAGATTTTCTATCTTCGGCAGTACCGCTGGTAGCTTGTCTTATTCTTAATTCTAATATACCGAGCTTTTTTTGGAAAAAATTTCTTTTAATGGTTGTAATTTGGACTTTTTCAGGCTTAAGAATGGTGCTTTTAGAATTGAATAATCCATAAGACAATAACATAGAATTTTTTTGACGTGCAATTGTGTACCCAAAATATTGAATAATTACCCGTGCAATATTCAGTACCAATACACCTGCTAATACAAATACAAAACCAATTACAAGAGATTGAGAAGCTAAACCTTTATCAACATAAGAATTAACTTGTTCTTGATACACGGAATCACTCTCACTGAATTTTCTAAAATTTTCATAAATAGTACTTCCAAAAATGATAATTAATCCGATGGTTTTACCGTAGTTTGAGGTAATTCCTAACTTTAACAAACTCAGCAACCCTATGATCACAAAAGGTGCCTCAGTTGCTTCTGCTTCTTTATCAGCAAGGTTTGAATTTATATCTAAATCTTGACTTGTTTTTAAAGCCGATTGGTCAAGTAAACGCGATTTTAATTCTAACGCCACTTCATGAGAAATAGCTTTAATATGACCCTCTTTTTTGGAACTTCCAGCCGTATCTACATGCAATTCATAAACACCAATTAATTTTTGAATAAAAGACTGATTGATGTTTACTTGTTGAATTTTATCCAACTGTATGGCAGTTTTGGTTTTGTTTAAAATTCCATCAGAAATAATAAATTCCTCTTTTTCAGCATCTAAAAAAAAGGTGAAACTGCGGTATTTCAAATACGATATAACGCCTATCAAAAGTAAAAACAACACAATACCCGTAACCAGGTATAAAATATTTAACTCCTTGAATTTAAAAGCATACACCACAATTAGCGGCCAGAAAGCGCGAGCATTTTTTTGTAAAGCATAAAAAAACAACACCAACACTCCCACTGGAGATTGTCTTTGCGGCGCACTAAAACTTACATCCATTACAGTTGTTTTTGAATTTTAACCATCAATAACTGTTTGATATTTTCGGCTTGTTCCTTTTCAATTCCGGGTATTTGAATGTCACTAGAACTTCCGCCCGCTGTAAATATTTCTATTTCGGCTAAGCCAAAAAAACCAGGTATAAATCCTTCATGTAAGGCTACATGTTGTACTCTATTGTAAGGAATTATGATTGTATTGGTTGCCAAAACTCCATATCGATACAAAACGTCATGTTCTCTAAATGCAAAACCTTTTTTTCTAAAACTAAGCAGCGCAAATAAAACGATAAACAGCAATACAAATGGAGACATTAAACCTAATAAAAATGATATTCTACCTGAAAAACCATCTGGTTCAAAATACAAATAAATAAAAGGAGCTGCAATTAGTGTAATAATCAAAATAGCAAGCTTGATTGCCACCACAAAAATATATTTGGGATGCAATTTTGTAAAAATTACTTCCTCATATTTTGGGAGTAAATCGGTATCAATTATTTCGTTTGAAAAGTTTTGCATTTTTTTATTTTCTTTCAGGTTTAAAGTGTAACGTTTTAGGTTTTCGAATTGAAAACCTAAAACTTGGAACTTTTTTATGGCAACCATTTTTTTTCAAAATTTGGCTTTCTTTTTTCTAAGAATGCATTTCTACCTTCTTTTGCCTCTTCGGTCATGTACGCTAATCGAGTAGCTTCACCCGCAAATACTTGTTGACCCACCATACCATCATCAGTCAAGTTCATAGCAAATTTTAGCATTTTAATAGCCATTGGTGATTTTTGCAAAATCTCCTGCGCCCATTCATAAGCTGTTGCTTCTAATTCATCATGAGGCACCACTGCGTTCACCATACCCATATCCATAGCTTCTTGAGCCGAATAATTACGCCCAAGGAAGAAAATCTCGCGTGCTTTTTTCTGTCCCACCATTTTAGCCAAATAAGCTGATCCATATCCTCCGTCAAAACTAGTTACATCAGCATCAGTTTGTTTAAAAATAGCGTGCTCTTTACTTGCAAGTGTCATATCACAAACCACGTGTAAACTGTGTCCTCCACCTACTGCCCATCCTGGCACTACAGCAATAACTACTTTTGGCATAAAACGAATTAATCGTTGTACTTCTAAAATATTCAATCGATGTTGCCCATCATCGCCCACATAACCTTGATGGCCACGTGCGTTTTGATCACCACCACTGCAAAAAGAATACACGCCATCTTTAGAGGATGGTCCTTCAGCTGATAACAAAACTACACCTATTGAGGTGTCTTCTTGTGCATCATAAAAAGCATTGTACAATTCGGCAGTAGTTTTTGGTCGAAAAGCATTGCGTACATCAGGTCTGTTAAACGCAATTCTTGCAACGCCGTTACATTTCTTATAGGTGATATCTTCGTACTCTTTGGCAGTAATCCAATCCATGGTAATTGTTTTAAATTATTTCAGTGTAAAAATAAATCATTTTTTACATTATATCTAGTCTATTTTGAATAAGCTTATGGTAATAATTCTCTGATGAAAGGATTTAAAATGTTAAAAATCAGAAAAAAAACGATATTCTTGATGGTTATTAGCGTACTATTTTTTAAATTTATAATAAGTTAATCATCTTTATTACAAGATATAAAGTTAATTTTCTTAATTATTCTTCACTGAGTTATTAACCTAAAAAAAGAATGTATTGTTTACCATTAAAAATGTTACCGCTCTTTTTTCTAAGGAAATTATTCGCTTTATTTTTTCAGAATTCCAGAGCAAAGAATCTATGAACAAGTCATTAATCTTAGTCGTAGTAAAAATAAAGTAGCACCTGAGGTTTAACCAAAGTATTATTTTTCTTGTTGTTGCTGTGCAAAACAGTATTAAAAATATTTTTTAGAAAATAATCTAATCTATTAAAGAAAAACCAAGGTCATACCGCGAAACTATTTTTCACGTTAGTGCAATGGGTTGAACATATTAATAAAAGAGTTCGAAAGCAACTAATGTCGCTGTTACATCTTAAAAATAGGTACACAAATACTATTGATGAGCATGCATATAAAGTTACTTTCAACCATCATTACATTTTAATACTTGTACTATTTTTTTATTGTAGTATTAAAAAGAGAAAGACTAACCTTTATAGATTAGTCTTTCTTTTTTTTATTCTTTAACTAAATAAATTCCGTCTTCCTTAATTTCAATCAATTGCTCCCTGTATAAAGATCCAATTGCTTTTTTAAACGTTTTTTTACTCATCTTCAACACCGTTTTAATGTCTTCGGGATGAGAATTATCAGTTAACCTCAAGAAACCTCTGCTTGCGCGCAGTTCATCCAGAATTTTTTCGGCATTAGGTTCAATACTTTGATAACCTTGTATTTGTAAAGAAACATCAATTTTATTGTCTGGCCTGATTGTTTTAATGTAACCACGCATGCGGTCTCCCGTTCGAATGGCGTCATCATACACTTCATCCTTGTACATCAATCCTTTATACTTTTCGTTGATAATCACGTTGATACCCAACTCCGTAATATGCGACACAATCAAATCAACTTCCTCTCCTTTTTCAACAGTTAGGTTTTCATTTTTCAAAAACTGATTCAATTTACTAGAAGCGACTAATCTATTAGTTTTTTCATCCATATAAAGGTACACCAAATAGCGTTTTCCTTTTTCCATAGGGCGCGCCTGCTCTTTAAACGGAACCAAAATATCCTTTTCCATTCCCCAATCCATAAATGCTCCTATTTGATTGGTATAATTCACTCTCAAAAGTGCAAATTCATTCAATAAAATATAGGGTTCCAGAGTGGTAGCAACTGGTCTTTCTTCATGATCCAAATACACAAAAACGATCAACTCCTCACCTATCTCAAATTCGTTTGGAACATATTTGTTGGGAAGCAAAATGTCATGAATTCCCTCAGGATCTTGCTCTGGATTTCCCAAAAACAAACCCACTTTGGTATCACGTAATATCGTTAGCGTATTGTATTTTCCTATTTCAATCATTATATTGTATTTTGTAAAGTGCAAAGGTACGAAGTTTGAAAGTAGGATATTAAGAAACCGTCCACAAAAAAACTAATGCGGAAATTGCTATTGTTTTTTATTTTTAGGAGCACCCACCTTCGTTGTTTTATGACGTGTAGTCCCGCTGTACGCAGTATCCACGCCCAAAAGCGTGGGATACTCACTTCCATCGCGGCTAGATTAGGAAATATCGTTTTCATAACATAAACAACAAAAGCACCTTTTTATGAGGTTTATGTTCTCGATAGCTGCTTTAGAAACACTAGGACAATTAAAAAACCTAACAAACTTATCAAACTTTACTGTTTTAACCTCTGAGACCTAACAGGTTTTAGAAACCTGTTAGGTCTTTATTTCATATTCAAGATACACGTTACAAAAACGAAACAAAGAAAGACCTCTTGACTAATATTGCAATGAGATTATTATAAAGGTTAAAAAAAGGATTTAGTACTGCTCTATTTTTATGGTTCTAACCTCTTTTTCACTAAGTAATCAACAATCTAATTCTTGCAAAAATTTATTTTTTTGTAGTTCAAATCGACTATATTTACAATAAAAAAATAAGTGTGTTTACACCAGTCTGACATGGACAAACATCTTGACATCAATCTAAAAGAAAATGAGCTTTAAATTAAATTTAGAGAAAAGTATTAAATATGAATTTATAATCTACAAACTAAACTTTGAATATGTGCTTGAATTATTTTTTGAGACTTTTGTTTATGTAGGTTGGACATTTTTATTAGTTTCAATTTTATCAAATCCTGATAATAATGAGAATGTTTTTTTTACTTTATGTTTAATATTTTTTACAATTTTTCTTTTAATAAGTTGGTTTCTGAATTACAAAATGTTGAAAGTCGAGATTTCAAATCCTAAAATAGACAGAGAAAAAATTGTTGAACTTCTAAAAAAGGAATTTCCAGATTTTCTTCTTAATGACAATGGAATAAATATTTTACGAGGAAAATATAGAGGTGGAATATTTAGTTCTGGAAAAAAAATATTTGTAATATTTACAGAAGACAAAATACTTTTGAACTTAACAACATATGGAAGAGGAGAATCAAATATTCCTTTTTATTCAATTATTAATCACCGCAAATTAATTAAAATACGAAAGGATTTTATGAAAAATAAAAAAATATTATAAAATTAAATACCTCACCGTCTGGTCATCAAACAACACATCATAATCCATGAATAAAAATAATAAAATCCAAGTGGTACAATCCTGATTTGCAAAATATCTCTTGGTATATACTTCTAACCTCAAACAATTCCTAAAATTTTAAGGACGTGAAAAACTATTTTTCTTTTTCACTAACTTTGAGGAAATTAAAAAAACAATTAATGAAACCAAATCCTATAACTACCTTAATTCTACTTGTATGCTTTTCGATTACAACTTTTGCACAAACTACAGTTGATGATCCCGAAATTAAAAAAATGTTGACCGAAGTTAAATCGGAAAATATGGAAGCTACCGTTCGGAAACTCGTTTCTTTCGGTACTCGCCATACTTTGAGCGATACCAAAAGTAATACTCGAGGTATTGGAGCAGCACAACGCTGGGTAAAATCAGAATTTGACAAATATGCCTTGGCTTCTGGCGGCAGACTTACTTCTGTTATTGATTTTTTTACCATCAAAGCCGATGGAAAACGAATTGCAACGGATAGCCAATTAGGAAACGTAATGGCAACTTTAAAAGGTACAGATCCTACTGACGATAGAGTTATGATTATCAGTGGTCACTTAGATTCAAGAGCTTCGGATGTAATGGACTCAAAATCTGACGCTCCTGGTGCAAATGATGATGCTTCAGGAGTGGCTGCCATGATGGAACTAGCCAGAATTATGAGTCAAAGAGAATTTCCTTTTACACTCATTTTTGTGGCTGTAGTGGGTGAAGAACAAGGTTTGTATGGTGCTAAACATCTTGCTGATCTTGCCAAAGAAGGCAAATGGAATTTGATTGCTATGCTTAACAATGACATGATAGGCAACAGCTTATCAAGCGGCACTTTATTACGTGACAATACAAGAGTGCGTGTTTTTAGCGAAACTATTCCCTATCTAGAAACAGAAGCCGAAGCAAAAATGCGAAAATCAACCAATCGCGATAATGATAGCCCATCCAGACAATTAGCACGTTACGTTAAGACGGTTACTAATCAATACGTAGATCAATTGGATATTAACCTGGTATACCGCAATGACCGTTTCTTGCGTGGTGGAGATCATACTCCTTTTAGCCAAAATGGTTTTACTGCGATTCGTTTTTGCGAAATGAACGAGAACTACGATCACCAACACCAAAATGTGAGAAAAGAAAATAACATTCAGTATGGAGACCTTCCTGAATTCATGGACTTTGAATACATGAAAAAAGTAACCTGTTCTAACTTAGCTACTTTCAGCAACTTAGCTTGGTCGCCAAAAGCACCTACTAATGTTGGAATTGAAGTAAAAGATTTGACCAATTTCTCTGCTTTACTTTGGACTGCGCCAGAAGGAAAAGCTGTTTATGGCTACAACATCCTTATTAGAGAAACGGGATCACAACACTGGGAAAAAACTATTTTTGTAAAAGATACTAAGGCCGAAATTCCGTATTCTAAAGATAATTTCTTCTTTGCAGTACAAGCGGTTGATGAATTAGGACATTCAAGTTTACCTGTTTTTCCTATCCCTATTCGTTAACTTACAAGAATGAAATCAATTTAATTGAAACTAATTCTCGTGTTTCTGATTAAAAAAGTGATTTAACAAAAAAGCGTTTGTCTCAATTCGACAAACGCTTTTTTTATACCTAATTTTTACAATCAACAATTAATTGTAAACACTCTCTTTCTTAAAATGAACAGTAAGTAAATAGTAAATAACGGCTCTGTACTTGTTTCTATTAGATCTGCCATATTTTTCCATTACTGCATCAACGGCAGCGTCTAATTCTGGTCCATCAGTTAAGCCTAATTTCTTGATCAAGAAATTGTTTTTTACTGTGTCCAATTCTGACTGCTGACTTCCAGCTACTGTTGCAGCATCAGCATTATAAATTGACGGTCCGCAGCCTATTGTAACTTTAGTTAATAAATCCATATCTGGATCTACGCCGCATTTTTCTTTCAAATCTGCTGCGTATTTTACAATTAATTCTTCTCTTGCACTCATAAATAAAAGTTTTTTGTTGGTTTTTTAGTTTATAACAGACTAAAATTAAACATTATATCTTAGAGTTGTATTAAAAACAAGAAAAAAATTACACTAATTCTTTAAAAAATTGCAATAAAATACTATCATTTTGAAGTGTAGGTGTAAACACTTCTAGAATACATGGCGTATCATTTTGCGCATACAATGCAATCAAACCACTTTCAAGACTTACCTCATCACTAGCGATTGTATATTCTAAACCATACATTTTTGCTAAATGTTCGGCGGTCAAGCAATGGGATGTCTCAAAAAAAGTATTAAAAACTGGCGTTTCTTCATGTCCCGGTAGAATTCTAAAAATTCCGCCCCCACCATTATTTATGAGTATAATCTTGAAGTTTTTAGGAATATAACTGTTCCATAATGCGTTACTATCATACAAAAAACCAATGTCACCAGTTATAAAAATAGTTGGTTTTGTATTGGCCACAGCCGCACCTATTGCTGTTGATGTACTGCCATCAATTCCACTAGTTCCACGATTACAGTATACCTCAATTGTAGGGTGAATGTCTATCAGTTGCGCATAGCGGATTGCCGAGCTATTACTAATTTGTAAATGGCTGTTTATTGGTAAACCTTGAATAACGCTCTCAAATACTTTAAAATCCGAAAAAGGAATTTTATCTAAATAAATTTCGCTTTTTAACTTTCGCAATGCTTTCACAGCTTCTAATTGATTGAAATAATTACTTTCTATTGCATTTGTAAGTGGCAGAAAGGTTTCAAAAAATACATTTGGATTTACTTCAAAATGGTGTGTCAAAGCACCAAAAGTGTCATACGCTCTCCAAGAATCAATATGCCAATGGTGTTTGGGTTTGTATTTGCGTAAAAATGCTTTAATTCTTTTTGAAACGACCATTCCGCCAAATGTTACTAAAATCTCCGGACGAAAATTTTCAAAATCTTCATTCGTAAAAGGGGTAATTATCGTGTCAATGTTATTGATAAAAGTATCGTGGTGTAGGTTAGAAGTCGTTTCGGTCAAAACCACAACCGACTCATCTTTGGCGAAAGCCTCAATTACTTTCTCGTTAACGGCATTCGGTTCGTTAACACCAACCAAAATCATTTTCTTAGTAGCATTGTTCCAAATCGTTGCAAATTCTGAAACATCATCAATAGAAATCGTCTGAGTAGCATTTGCGAAAGCGACTGTGTTCACTGTGACTGAAAGTTCCGAAACGGTTTCATACAAAGGTTCTTCAAAAGGAGCATTGATATGAACGGGACCTTTTTGAGAAATAGCCGTATTAATTGCCACGTTGATTTTTAAATCATTCTCGGCCGAAACATCCTCAAGCAAATTAGCATTGTATAAGGAATGGTTTTCGAATACATTTTCCTGTCTGATGGTTTGTCCATCACCAATATCAATCTTACTTTGAGGCCTATCTGCTGAGATTACCACAAGTGGAATTTGACTGTAAAAAGCCTCTGCAAAAGCAGGATAATAATTCAATAAAGCGGATCCAGAGGTACAAACAAGCGCCACCGGATGTGCCGTTTGTTGAGCTATTCCTAAACCAAAAAAGGCTGCACAACGTTCATCAGCAATGCTGTAACATTTAAAAGCAGGATTATTTACAAAACCTATGGTAAGTGGTGCATTTCTAGAACCCGGGGAAATAATTATGTTGGTGATTCCCTTGGCTAAACAAATTTCAATTATGCTTTGCGCCAAAGGTATTTTGGGGTATATCATTGTATCTAATTTCTTTGATACAAAGTTACAAATTCGCTGGTCTTTTTCCTTGAATTTGAACTGTTATTTGCTATTTTTGAAGCAAATAAATAGCCCATGAAAACAACGATACGCGCATACAAAACTGAGGATACTCAAGCTATTTTGGAGATTATAAATTTCAATATTTTACACTCTACAGCTTTGTATGATTATAATACAAGAACACTAGAGCAACAAATTAGCATCTTAGCCGATAAACAAAGTAAAAATTTCCCTGTGATCGTGGCTGAAATTGGCGGAGTTGTTGTAGGTTTTGGTATGTATAGCGAATTCCGTTTTCGAGAAGCTTATAAATTTACGGTTGAGCATTCTGTATATGTAAGTCAAGATCATCATGGTAAAGGAATAGGTAAATTACTTCTTGAAGAATTGATAGTTCTTGCAAAAAGACAAAACTTACACACAATGATTGCTGTTATTGATTCTGAAAATCAAAGTAGCGTTGAATTTCATGAAAAATTTGGGTTTAAAACGGTAGGGATAATCAAAGAATCAGGATTTAAATTTGACCGTTGGTTACACTCTGTGTTTATGCAGTTGATTTTAGAATAAGACTCCTTAATTAGCGTTACTGGCTTGAAAAAGGTACCTTTGCATTTTTATAGTACTTATGAGTTTTACATTGCTTTCCTCCCCTTTGCAGGGTTTTACCGACTTTAGATTTAGAAATGCCCAAAACAAGCTTTTTGGAGGTATTGATACTTTTTATTCGCCTTACATTCGCCTAAATGGCAAATTAGTGATCAAGCCTTCTTATGAGCGCGATTTACTTTTAGAAAACAATCTTGAACTAGAGGTAATTCCGCAAGTAATTACAAACGATGCAGAAGAGTTTTTGTTTGTTGCTAAATATGTACGAGAACTTGGTTACAAAGAACTCAACTGGAACTTGGGATGTCCTTACCCAATGGTAACAAAATCTGGTATGGGATCTGGATTGATTAGCAATACCGAAAAAATCAATCACATACTAGAAAGAGCACACAATGAAACGGATATACTGGTATCTATGAAAATGCGTTTGGGTTATGAATCTCCTCAGGAAATTATTGATGTACTCCCTATTCTTGACAAATATCCCTTAAAAAATATAGCCATCCACGCCCGTTTAGGAAAACAATTGTACAAAGGCGGAGTAGATCTTGATGGATTTCAAAAATGTATTGATACTACTAAACATAAATTGTATTACAACGGAGACATAACCTCTGTAGCGAAGTTTCATGAAATGCAAGAACGCTATCCGAGTATTGATCATTGGATGATTGGTAGAGGATTAATCTCAGATCCCTTCTTACCAAGTATGATTAAGAATAATACTTCAGAATATCCTGCCAACAAAATTGAATTATTTAGTGCTTTTCACGATACTTTGTATGCTATTTATAGTGAATCTCTTTCGGGACCTACACATATCTTATTGAAAATGTATCATTTATGGGAATATTTTTCGGCTACGTTTTCAAATCCACATAAGGTTTTGAAAAAAATAAAAAAAGCGCAAAGTATTCGTAATTATGAAGCTGCTGTAGCTGAAATTTTCAAAAACGAAAAATTCTAGAGGAAAAAATAAACCATTAAGAAACTAAGAAAAATTAAACGCTGATTCTTAATGTAACTTAATTTCTTAATGGTGCAAAGTTTAGAAAATATTCGACACTTACTTAAACCACAAAAAAAAGAGATTTTCATTTGACTGAAAATCTCTTTTAAAATATTTTACTTTATAAAGTTAGCTAACTGCTTATGCTTTAATCCAATTCAATACTTCCGGATCAGTTACAAGAACTCTAGGTGAAATAACTTTTTCTAGTTCTCCATTTTCATTAATTAAGTATTTTTGAAAATTCCATTCTACAGTTGAATCTTGTAAACCATTTTTAGATTTTTGAGTTAAAAACTGGTAAATAGCAGCCATATCATCACCTTTTACAGATACTTTGTCCATCATAGGGAAAGTTACCCCATAATTCATTTGACAGAAAGTAGCAATCTCTTCATTGGTACCAGGCTCTTGAGAAGCAAAATTATTAGCTGGAAAACCTACAATTACTAGACCTTTATCCTTATATTCTTTGTAAACTGTCTCTAGATCTTTATACTGAGGTGTTAATCCACATTTTGAAGCAGTATTAACCACAATAATTTTTTTGCCTTTTAAAGATGCAAAATCAAAAGTCTTTCCAGACAAATCTTCAACTTTAAATTGGTATATCGATTCTTTTGTCATTGGTGTTGTGTAATTACTCGTTTCTAATTTTTTTGGTTGTGCTTGATTTTGACAACTGTAAAGAGAAAAAATAACAGTTGTAAAGAATAATATTTTTTTCATGGTATTTTTTTTTGGTAAAATTAATCAAATATTTGTTTTACTGATAATTATCTTTGTTAAACAGTAGTTAAAAAAAAGAAGCTTGGCTTTATGATGAACCAAGCTTCCAAACAAATAAAACAACGAAACTAATGTGGTATTTAAATTTCTATTGCTAAACCTAATGTTTAACTTGTTTATGGACATTAATTTATAAGCTTCAGTTTTGCTTTGTTATATTCAGTTATCTGTAAATACTTTTAGTTATTTACGTAAAGAGTTCTAAAAAAGTTTTATAAAAAGCTGTTTTTATTCTCATATCTCATTGTATGCTATAAAATTACACCCGGAATAAATTCATTAAAGATAATTTTACTATTTTTATGGATAGTAAAGTTTAAGTTTGTAGTACTAAAAATAAAGAAACATATGAGTCAAGAAGAACTATTGGTATTAATTTATAAAAAAGACGAGAGAGCTTTTACACATCTATATGATATGTATTCTAAGAGTTTGTTCTCTGTCATTAATGTTTTAGTAAAAAATCGAGAAGAAGCAGAAGATGTGCTTCAAGAAGTATTTGTTAAAATTTGGAAAAATATTGATACGTACAATGAAAGTAAAGGAAGGTTTTATACCTGGATTTTAAATATTGCAAGAAATACTTCTATTGATAAACTTCGCTCTAAAAACTTTAATAACAGTCAAAAAAACCTTTCTACAGATAATTTCGTAAATCACTTTGAAGACAGTTCCAAACTGGCAGACAAAATGGATACTATTGGTTTACAAGATTTTGTAAAAAAATTAAAACCAAAATGCATTCAGATTATTGATTTACTTTTTTTTAAAGGCTACACCCAACAAGAGGCTAGTGACGAGTTGGCAATTCCTTTAGGAACCGTAAAAACGCAAAATAGAAATTGTATTAACGATCTAAGAAATTATTTGAAAATCTAATGGAAACAAAAGAATATATAGAATCAGGAATTCTGGAACTTTATGTTTACGGCTTACTAAGTGAGTCTGAAAGCGAAGAAGTGGCCAGCAAAGCAAAAAATTCTGCTGAAATAAACTCAGAGATAATTGCTATAGAAAAAGCAATTGTAGCCTTATCATCAAGTTTTTCTCCATTTCACTCAGTAGTCAACTTTGAGAAAATTAAAGAAAAACTAGAATTAAAACACGCTCCTGTGATAGCACTTGAAAGGAGTAGTAACAAAATGCAGTATTTGGGTTGGGCTGCAACTTTACTTTTACTTTTAGGCGTAGGATATCAATACAATGAACTCAATGTTACTTCAAGTCAAGTAGTTGCTACAAAACTTGAAAAAGCAACTTTAGAGAAAGAATTTAAAAGTTTAAAAATTAAAAACACAGCAGTTGAAACCAGTTTAGCAGTAGTAAGAGATACTAAAAATACTGTTGTAGGTTTGGGAGGTCAAGCAGTAGCACCAGAGTCTTTTGCCAAAGTGTATTGGAACCAAGACACAAAAGTTGTTTATGTTGATGCATCGGGATTACCTGAACCTCCTGAAGGAATGGTGTATCAAGTATGGGCTTTAAAACTAGATCCGTTAACCCCTACAAGTATTGGTTTGTTAGAAAATTTTGATAAAAATGATCAAAAATTATTTGCTGTAAATAATGCAAATGAAGCACAAGCTTTTGGGATAACACTTGAGCCTGCTGGCGGAAGCGTATCCCCTACAATGGAGCAGTTGTATACTCTAGGTAAAGTTTAAAAAATTTAAAATCACATCAAAAAGGTTCAACTTACAACAGTTGAACCTTTTTTTTATTCAATTTATAACATTCTACTTTTAACGTACCCAATACCAAATAATTCCTGGATTATCATTACCACAACAACCCATCCATGGCGCAGGAGAGAATCCGTTTGTGGAAACTAAAGTACCCCACCATGCTCCATTGGGGTCGCTACTTGTTGTTATAGCTCCTTGTGAACCATTTGCATACCAAGGCATAATTTGTTCAATTCCGTCATTATTGTAATTCCAAGAATCAAATTTTGTATTTAAAGTAATATCCGTTTGAGTATTATTAGTGTTTACAAAACTATACGCTTGGTTAGCAGTCCAAATACCACCCCAACGACCTCTTGCTGAAGCTTCGATCATATATTGAAAACCACTAGCACTCTTTTTTAGATAATCTGCATAGACTATAATAGAATATTGACCATTAATCGTTGGAACTGTTTCATTTCTTAAAATAGCATTAGTTCCATTCCATCCGGAATTATTGTTATTACATAATATCAATGTCCAACCTCCACCATCAGTAGTCATATCTGCATAAATTTGAAACGGCGTACCACCATTAATATTAGGATTTACAATCCAATACAATCCATCCATTGCAGATGGATAATCTGTTTTTATTTGAAGTGCACTACTTCCTGCTGTAGCTGCCGAAAGTCCGTCATTTGATCTTGTATTGGTTTTACCTCCAAACGGTGTTAGCGAATTACTGGTTTGCAATGCACCGTTTTTATTGATATAATTAGAATCTGTGGTCGAAATTTTTCCATTTCTTGTTAGTACAGTAACGCTATTCACCGTTAATGATGCAGTTATAGTTCCGGCAAAATGAGTCCCTGTAAGATCTTGCGTAGCTGTAATTGTAGTAGTTCCTGGACCTGTTATTGTCACATTAGATCCGCTTATGGTGGCAACGCTAGGATTACTACTGGCGTATGAAATGCTTCCATTACTTTGACTTGTTGGTGGCGTAATAGTATAAGATCCGTCAAAAAAAGTCTTGGTTACATTTCCAAAACTACTAAGGTTAGGATCTTTTAAAACAGTTACTGTTACTGAATTGTTTACAACACAAGCACCATTTAAAGAAAAACCAGATACATAGTATGTTGCTGTTTCAGTTGGAGATACATCAATAGATGCTGTAAGTCCCAAGGGAATATTTGGAAAAATTCCATAATAGTTTCCTGTGCTTAGCTCTACCTTTATTCTGTCTACTTCTGAAAGTACGGTGTCAAAGGCAAAAATATCTGCAACATCCGCATCAGACGGTTCACTTTCATTAATTCGTAAGCCATTTGGACTGCCATTACCTCCATTTTGAGAAATCGTTTTTGCAATACTATTTTCAAAAACAAATGACGTTGACCCGTTTCCTGTTCCTGAGTATACATAAGCGTTATTGTCTGCAGGAATTCCGTTTTCTTGTGAAACCCAACCCTCAAAATAGGCCTGACTTTTACTTCCTCCCCACCATCCTAAAAGCCAATTGTTATTAGAACCATTTAAAACTCTACCTCTACTAGGACCTGTTTGTTTTGCCGTATACACAACCGAGTAAGGAGTAGAAAAATTAAAATTATTTTTAATACTTTGTGACGTATTGAACCTTAAAATAGGTTTTGAATTTAATCCAGATGCAACGTAAAGTGGTTGTGCACTAGTTGAAGGTGCAACCATGTCATTTCCATTTCCTGACTGGTCATACAGTTTTACACAATATCCAGATGAAACTCCGAGCCATGAATCAATTGCTGCTGAATCTAGATTTTTACCTGAAAAGCCAAAATCAGCTTCAACATTATCACTTGCACGTCTTAAGCGAACCGCAAATCCCGTATAATTAGATTTTAGCAATCTCAATCCAACAGCCAACTTAGCAGTTGTTACTTGATCCAAAGGGGTATATAAAACGCTACTCCATGAATAAGTAATTGCACCGGATGCTGTAAGGGTAGCCGTGTCTCCCGCATTAATGGTAACTGAAGTAGGATTTATGGTAACAGGCCCTAGTTCCTCGACGGTTACAGGCCCCGAAATGAGACTTACCGCTGGTAAACCCAAACTTCCAGAAACAACTACGTAGTAATATGTAGTGCCGTTATTTACGGTTGGAGGAATAAAAGTAGCTGAAGTAGCATCAGCAATTAATGTACCACCCACAGTGCTTGGAATGGTGTTGCTATACCATTGAAAAGTTAGGTTTTGACCTGTAGCTTCTACGCTTAATGGAGTTGCAACGGTTCCTTTACATTCAAACCTATTTAGTGGTGAAGGACTGGTTAGGATTGCTGTTGTGCATAACGTTAATGGAATTCCGTAATAACTTCCTTGATTACATTCTAATAATTGTCTAACTCCTACTGTATTTAACGTAGAAAAACCAATTGCTTCGTTTTGTAAAATAGAGCCTCCATTAGATCCACCATCATAATTACCAATGAAAATTTGGCTCAAATTATCCGTACTGGTAGTAATTGACAATACCATGCTTTCATTTGTAGGCCCTAATGAACTCGAAATCAATTTTGAAATTCCGTTTCTCCAAATAGCTACAGGAGACACATTAGAATGAAAATTAGTTCCTCCGTTTTCTAATATTCCCCCAATTCTAGGAGTCCCATCTAGAATACAGTGATAACCTGGCCAGTTAGTAGATTCTGATCGTATCACTGCTGTAACACTTGCTAAATTTAAAGATCCAGAATAAACCAAGCCTTTATTCCCCGAAAAATCAATTGCAATCTTAGTCCCTATATATTTAAAGATTCCGTTTGATACAATTCTAGGTTGTTGACTTAAATCTGGTTTTATAAGGTGTCTATTATTTCCACTTTGATCGTACCAGATACTAACATAACCATCTTGTACGCCCACAAATGCTAATAATGCTGCAGAATCTAACGATCCATTACTATCAAATCCAATATCTTGGGTAGCGTTGTCTAAACTACGACGAACTTGAATGGCACTTCCAGTATACGAACTACTTAATTTTCTTAAGCTGAAAGCAACGGCTGCTGGATCAGTAATGCTCAGTCCTAAAATATCCAAACTATTTTGAGCATTTCCTTGAAATGTAAAAAACAGTGAAAGAATAAAAACAATTTTTATAAAAAACTTCATATTGTTTTGGTTTTAGAAGCTACTATTAATAAAAATAATCAAATTGAATTCGGTCATTTACTGACAACGAGTAAGATCCGTTATTAGATGGAATATAAGTTAATGTATTTCCTGATACGGAATATGCAGTATTACTAATTCGTATTCCATTGATATACATTTTAACCTTGCTGTTGGGTGATTTAGTTTGCGTTAAAGTAAATGAAGTTTGAGCCGCAGTTGCACTAAATTCGTCTGCAACTTCCAAAATAGCTTCAGTTGAAACTGAACCATCTGCTTTTAAAAATTGTGCGGCTGTTCCTCCAGCTACTTTGAACGAAGCTGCAGTGATAGCACCACTAGTTTTTACATCTGTTATAGGTGCATGTGAACCACTACCATCTGATCCTAATTGAATAGTATTTGAAGAGGTAACTATTGCATTTGCGCCAATTGCTACCGAATTAGAAATACCATCTGTTGCAACATTTGCATTTTTTCCAATAGCAGTATTTTGTGACCCTGATACATTTGTCTGCAATGTTTGCGTACCTATGGCAACATTGTCTGTTCCTGAAACATTGTTTGATAATGCAATATAACCCAATGCCGTATTTCCTCCTGCCGCCCCATTTGAGGCTAATGCCCCTCTACCTACTCCAGTATTAGCATACCCAGCATTATTTGCTAAAGTTCCTAGTCCCACAGCTGTATTTGAATTTTCATTAAAATTCCCTCTACCAACTGTAACACCATTAATGATTGCATCAACGCTAAAACTTTTTACCCCTGAAATTGTTTGAGCAGATGTTAAATTAACGAAATTAGTATTCGTATTTGCTGTAGCAGTTGCAACAGCATCTGTTACAAATTCTGTTGTTGCTATTAAGCCATTAGAAACTCCTGCGGTTGGAGTTGGTGCTAGAGGTGATCCTGTGAAAGTTGGCGAGGCTAAATTGGCTTTTAAATCTAAAGCGGTTTGTGTTGCTGCTGAAGTTGGTTTGTTCGCATCACTAGTGTTATCGACATTGCCTAAGCCAACCATTGTTTTATCAATTCCTGAAACCGTTCCTGTAAAAGTTGGCGAAGCTAAATTTGCTTTTAAATCTAAAGCGGTTTGTGTTGCTGTTGAAGTTGGTTTGTTTGCATCGCTGGTGTTATCGACATTCGACAATCCCACCATTGTTTTATCGATTCCTGAAACCGTTCCTGTAAATGTTGGTGAAGCTAAATTCGCTTTTAAATCTAAAGCGGTTTGTGTTGCTGCTGAAGTTGGTTTATTGGCATCGCTGGTATTGTCCACATTCGACAATCCAACCATCGTTTTATCAATTCCTGAAACCGTTCCTGTAAAAGTTGGCGAAGCTAAATTTGCTTTTAAATCTAAAGCGGTTTGTGTTGCTGTTGAAGTTGGTTTGTTTGCATCGCTGGTGTTATCGACATTCGACAATCCCACCATTGTTTTATCGATTCCTGAAACCGTTCCTGTAAATGTTGGTGAAGCTAAATTTGCTTTTAAATCTAAAGCGTTTTGAGCAGCCGTAGAAACTGGTTTGTTGGCATCGCTAGTGTTGTCCACATTCGACAATCCTACCATCGTTTTATCAATTCCCGAAACCGTTCCTGTAAATGTTGGCGAAACCAAATTGGCTTTTAAATCTAAAGCTGATTGCGTTGCTGCTGAAGTTGGTTTATTGGCATCGCTAGTGTTGTCCACATTCGACAATCCAACCATCGTTTTATCAATTCCTGAAACCGTTCCTGTAAAAGTTGGCGAAGCCAAATTTGCTTTTAAATCTAAAGCGTTTTGAGCAGCCGTAGAAACTGGTTTGTTGGCATCGCTGGTATTGTCCACATTGGATAATCCCACCATTGTTTTATCGATTCCCGAAACGGTTCCTGTAAATGTTGGCGAAACCAAATTTGCTTTTAAATCTAATGCTGATTGTGTTGCTGCTGAAGTTGGTTTATTGGCATCGCTGGTATTGTCCACATTCGACAATCCCACCATCGTTTTATCAATTCCCGAAACCGTTCCTGTAAAAGTTGGTGAAGCTAAATTTGCTTTTAAATCTAAAGCAGTTTGCACAGCATAAGAAACAGGTTTATTGGCATCGCTGGTGTTATCGACATTGCCTAAGCCAACCATTGTTTTATCAATTCCTGAAACCGTTCCTGTGAATGTTGGTGAAGCCAAATTCGCTTTTAAATCTAAAGCGGTTTGCGCTGCCGTAGAAACTGGTTTGTTCGCATCGCTAGTGTTATCGACATTGCCTAAGCCAACCATCGTTTTATCAATTCCTGAAACGGTTCCTGTGAAAGTTGGCGAATTCAAAGGTGCTTTTAAATCTAAAGCGTTTTGAGCAGCAGCTGAAATAGGTTTGTTCGCATCCGAAGTATTATCAATGTTCGCCAAGCCAACCATCGTTTTATCAATTCCCGAAACAGTTCCTGTGAAAGTTGGCGAAGCTAAATTTGCTTTTAAATCCAAGGATGATTGCGCAGCAGCTGAAACTGGTTTGTTGGCATCCGAAGTATTATCAACGTTCGCTAAGCCAACCATCGTTTTATCAATTCCCGAAACAGTTCCTGTGAAAGTTGGCGAAGCTAAATTTGCTTTTAAATCTAAAGCGGTTTGAGCAGCAGTAGAAACAGGTTTATTCGCATCGCTGGTGTTATCGACATTCGACAATCCAACCATTGTTTTATCAATTCCTGAAACCGTTCCTGTAAAAGTTGGCGAATTCAAAGGTGCTTTTAAATCTAAAGCGTTTTGAGCAGCAGCTGAAATAGGTTTGTTCGCATCCGAAGTATTATCAATGTTCGCCAAGCCAACCATCGTTTTATCAATTCCCGAAACCGTTCCTGTGAAAGTTGGCGAAGCTAAATTGGCTTTTAAATCTAAAGCGGTTTGTGTTGCTGCTGAAGTTGGTTTATTGGCATCGCTGGTATTGTCCACATTCGACAATCCAACCATCGTTTTATCAATTCCTGAAACCGTTCCTGTAAAAGTTGGCGAAGCTAAATTTGCTTTTAAATCTAAAGCGGTTTGTGTTGCTGTTGAAGTTGGTTTGTTTGCATCGCTGGTGTTATCGACATTCGACAATCCCACCATTGTTTTATCGATTCCTGAAACCGTTCCTGTAAATGTTGGTGAAGCTAAATTTGCTTTTAAATCTAAAGCGGTTTGAGCAGCCGTAGAAACTGGTTTGTTGGCATCGCTAGTGTTGTCCACATTCGACAATCCTACCATCGTTTTATCAATTCCCGAAACCGTTCCTGTAAATGTTGGCGAAACCAAATTGGCTTTTAAATCTAAAGCTGATTGCGTTGCTGCTGAAGTTGGTTTATTGGCATCGCTAGTGTTGTCCACATTCGACAATCCAACCATCGTTTTATCAATTCCTGAAACCGTTCCTGTAAAAGTTGGCGAAGCCAAATTTGCTTTTAAATCTAAAGCGTTTTGAGCAGCCGTAGAAACTGGTTTGTTGGCATCGCTGGTATTGTCCACATTGGATAATCCCACCATTGTTTTATCGATTCCCGAAACGGTTCCTGTAAATGTTGGCGAAACCAAATTTGCTTTTAAATCTAATGCTGATTGTGTTGCTGCTGAAGTTGGTTTATTGGCATCGCTGGTATTGTCCACATTCGACAATCCCACCATCGTTTTATCAATTCCCGAAACCGTTCCTGTAAAAGTTGGTGAAGCTAAATTTGCTTTTAAATCTAAAGCAGTTTGCACAGCAGAAGAAACAGGTTTATTGGCATCGCTGGTGTTATCGACATTGCCTAAGCCAACCATTGTTTTATCAATTCCTGAAACCGTTCCTGTGAATGTTGGTGAAGCCAAATTCGCTTTTAAATCTAAAGCGGTTTGCGCTGCCGTAGAAACTGGTTTGTTCGCATCGCTAGTGTTATCGACATTGCCTAAGCCAACCATCGTTTTATCAATTCCTGAAACGGTTCCTGTGAAAGTTGGCGAATTCAAAGGTGCTTTTAAATCTAAAGCTGATTGTGTTGCTGCTGAAACAGGTTTATTCGCATCGCTAGTATTGTCCACATTCGACAATCCAACCATTGTTTTATCAATCCCTGAAACCGTTCCTGTGAAAGTTGGTGAAGCTAAATTTGCTTTTAAATCTAAAGCTGATTGCGTTGTTGCAAATAGTGTATTTATTCCTGTATCTACATACGTTTTAGTTGCTTTCACAGTTGGAAACTTAACGTCCGAACTTCCATCTTGTGTAAAATTAGTGCTTTTGTTGGCTATATCTTCTTTCAATTGGAGTGCAGATTTCGTAGCATCACTAATTGGCTTTGCAACATCCGATGTGTTATCAACTTGATCCAGTTCCAATGTCGTTTTGGCTCCTAAAATCGTGGTAGCATTCGTACCTCCATTTTCAACAGCTACAACACCTGTTACATTCGTACTATTTATTGCGGCATAAGCAAACGGAACGGTCGTAAACGGTTGATTGCTAATTTCAGTAAATGACGAACAATCGCCTGAAATGTTAATACTTACAACCAACTTTTTTTGAGCCGCAACCCATGCTATATTATCAAAAGATGATGCATATCCACCATTGCGAGTACCTGTACCTATTACAAGATTTACCATCCCGTATTGATCTGTCGTGGTTTGAATAACTTCCTGGTATTCGATCTTTGAAAACTCATCTACAAACTGGAATTGCATGCATACGTTTTTGTTTGCTACAGGCAGATTTTCACTAGTTACTGAAGAAATTTTATTAGTGGGTTTCAAAATAACGGCCTGATACGTAATTCCATTGCTTTGTGCAAAACCCTTTACACAAAGAAAAAAGATGAAGAGCAAAATAATTTTTTTCATAATTTGATTCATTAAATGTGATAAATTTTAAAAAAATAAGATTGAAGTTGTTCTAAAAAAATTAGAATTGCCTACACGTTTTCGATAGTACTTTTGGAAGTTCCACCTCAATGGGAAGCATAACAAAACTCACATTGTTATTCTGAAGATTCTGATTGGCGAATACTCTAATTATTCTGCATTGAATAAGAAGCAACTGTTTTCGAAAATCGGAGAAGAGTAAAGGAAAATTTCGCACGGAAGTAAACGGAAAAAAAATAAAAGCATGCTTCGACAAAAAATTTACTTTCATTATTCGGAAAAATGCTGCTAAATACTCACATAAGGAAGTGTAATTTTTTGTCATAGTTTTATGATTTTGGTATATACTGAAAACGTTGAAGTATTTAAGCGAACTAGGTATTCTCCTCTTGATAAAAACGGAAGCAAAACAGTCAAGAGGAAATTATCTGCTTTTTTACTTTGATTAAAAACTAACCTGCCACTGATATCAAATACATTTATTTCAATATCATCAGAAACAATTTTTGAGAATTCGAAATTTATTGTTTGAATAAATGGATTGGGATACGTATTAAATTTTATTTCCTCGGGTGGATTTGAGGCAATATACTTTCCCCAAAAACTCTGTTGAAATCCCTGCTGAATCACATAATTAAAACTTGAAGTCCCAACATTACTGTTTTGACCAATCGTTTGTGAAACTGAAATCCCATCTGGTAATTTTTTGGAAGCCCCTTGTGCAGAAACCATCTCATGATGTAAAACTTGACCTTGAAAAGTCACTGTAAATAATATAAGTAAGTACCTCATAAATATAATATTTTATACAATATTACATAAATAAAATGTATTTCAACGATAAAATTTGCATTTAATCGGAAATAATAAGTATTAACAAGTGTATAATTACATATTATAAATACATGATTAACAATACAATATAAAATCGAAACTTTTTTTACATTTAAAAAGAAAGGTGTTTTTAACACGGAATACTTTTTCTAGAACTAAAAAAATAGCAGTCAAAAGTTTAAGGTAAGCATACGGCACAAAAAAAGGGTTTAACTCTACAGTTAAACCCTTTTTCAATACATAGCGATACAATTTATTTCTTGTAATACTTTTTATATTTTGGATAAGACAAAGCACCAAATAATGCAATCACTCCACTAGTATACCAAATCCAACTTAGTGAATGTGCCTCACCACTTGCATACGAGTGTAATCCTACTAAGTGAAAATTCACTCCATAATACGTAAACAATGTAGAGATAAAAGCAAACATACTCATTAGATTAAAAATCCATTTTCCACGCAATGAAGGAACAAAACGAGCATGAATTACAAAAGCATAAACCATAATGGTAATCAAAGCCCAAGTTTCTTTTGGGTCCCAACCCCAATACCTACCCCAACTTTCATTAGCCCATTGTCCGCCTAAAAAGTTACCAATAGTAAGCATGATAAGTCCAATTGTTAGAGCCATTTCATTGATATAAGTAATTTCTTGAATGTTTAAATCCATTTTTACTTTATTCTTTTCATTCGTAAACATAATTAGCAATAATGCTACAGCTCCTAAAATCATTCCCAAAGCTAATGGACCATAACTTCCTACGATAACCGCAACGTGAATCATTAACCAATACGAGTTCAAAACAGGTTGTAGGTTGGCAATTTCGGGATCAATCCAGTTCAAGTTAGCTGCAAATAAAATCATTGCAGTTACAAATGCTGAGGACGCCACAGTAAGTTTTGATTTACGATCAAATGCCAATCCAAAAAACATAGTTGCCCATGCAATATAAATGATAGATTCATAAGCATTACTCCAAGGTGCATGTCCAGAAATATACCATCTTGCAATTAACCCAACTGTATGTAAAACAAAAAGTAAACCTATTATTATATGCATCCCATTTACAGAAAATTGCAACCACTTACGTTCTTTGAAAATTTGTAAAATGGTAAAAAACAACATTGCAATAGCTGCCAAAATATACCAAGTGGTTAATTTGCTAAAAATATCATATTTGTTATACATTATCTCTGAGGAGATTCTGTCCTCACTTGGTCTTACTTTACTACCAAAACGTTTTTGAAAACCAGTAATACTTTCTACTAATTCATCAGCAGTCTTAAAATCTCCTGTTGTAGATGCAGTTGCTAATGAACCAAAATACAATGGCAACACATTTTTGGTATAAGTTGCTTCCATACCTTTAAAACCAGCCTCATTCAATTCTAAAAAGGAAACCCATTTATTGTTTTTATCCTCTGGAATCGGGAAAATTTTAAGGATACGACCACTCAAAGCAGATTCCATAAGATTTACCCTTTTGTCTGTATCGATAAAATCTTTTTCAAATTGATTTGGATTAGCAGCTTTATAAGACTCGTCTAAGTATTTAGAAAGTTTGTAATTCCCTTTTTCATCAAAAAATGCTATGAACGGTGCAACCTTTGCTTTGCTATCAACACCAATTATTTTTCTTATACTATCGTTTCCTTTTCTTAAATGAATGATAGGAATCTCAATCCAATAACTAGCATACTGAGTTATTGATAAGAAAACTTGATCTGAATTCATATCATTATAAGAATCACTCTGGCTTACTTTTCGCAATAATTCTGATGAAAAAGTGTTGATTGGTTTCATTCTTCCACCACCATCTTGAATCACTAATCTACCAAATTTAACAGCATGAGCCTCAGAAACCTTATATTTTGTTATTAAAGCCAGTAATTCCTCTTGACTTAATTTTTTCTTAGAATGACTGCTGTGTTGTGCTGGTTTTTCACTAGCGGCTGCCTCACTTGCTGGAGCTTCAGTATGTGCGTGCCCTTCATGTTCTGCATGTTCGTGTTCTTGAGCCATACCGCTCATACTAAAAAACAATAGGCAAACCCCTAACAATTTTGCTTTTTTAGATTTCACAACATCCAATTTTCTTTTTAGATCAGCAAATCTTGAATATTTAGTAAACATAATAGCCATCATAGCAAAATACAACATAAAATAACCGATGTACGTTAACAAAGTACCCCAAAAATCATGGTTTACGGATAAAATAGTTCCTTTTTCATCCGGGTCAAATCCCGATTGAAAAAAACGATACCCTTCATAATCTAAAACATTATTCATATAAATTCGGGCATCAAATGGCTCTTTATCTTGAACCGTTACTTTACTTTCAAATGAAGAATAACTTTTCTCAGTTCCAGGGTATTTTTGAGCAATAAAATCATTCAATCTGATTTTAAAAGGCAATACATAGGCTTTGCTTCCGTAGAAAAAAGAATAATCTATTTTTCCAATTTTAACTGTTTTGGACTCCCCTACTTTTCCTTTTGAACCTAAAAGAGTAACTGTTTTTTCCTGGCCTTCTGCTTTTATTTTAAACGTAATAGCATCTTCATGCGTTTTGGCTTTAAAATCATTATCCGATTCATAGTCTACAATTCCTTTTACGGCAGGATCAGGAAATACAAAACGCATTTCGCCTATGCTATATAAAGAACGCATCATTAAGGGTTGTGCATTATCCTTGGTAACTTTACCTTGTAACTTATCTGCCATACGCATAAAGTTACCTTCAAAAGGAGTTTGAATGGTATATTCTTTACCATTTGTGGTAATGTTTATAGCGCCATCAGTGTATTTATTAAGTGAAAACAATACGTTATGAATGTTTTGAACTTCGCCTTCTTTCAAGAAATGTTCGTGTCTTCCACCATCACCAGCTTCTACTATTTTTAAGTAAAGAATTCCTTTTGGATCGGGTTTTATATATTCTTTGGCACCCATTATAAAGTTTTCATATTCCACTTCAAATGGGGTATCGGCAAATTTTCCAGTGATACTAAAATCATTATTTGTAGCAGGAGATAAAAGCACTTTTTCCTCAAAAACTCTGCGCCTCATTTCGCCTTTGTATTCGCCATCAACAAAGACGGTAAGAAAGGTTTTTTCTGAAAAAATCTGATTTTCAGCAGCTCCTTCACGAATCGGCATTACTCCTTCATAACTTATATAACGCGTTACAAATGCACCTACAATGATGAAAATAAACGACAAATGGAGCAATAAGGTAGCCCACTTTTCTTTTTTTAATAATTGATATCGCTTGATGTTACCAATAAAATTAATCACAAAAAAGACATGAATGGCCTCAAACCACCAAGCATTGTAAATCAAGATTTTTGCAGTATCTGTATTGTATTTACTTTCTATAAAAGTTCCGGTACCCATAGCAACTGCATATGCTATAAACAAGAAAGCCATCAAACGTGTAGAAAACAAAAAAGAAACTATTTTTTTTTCCATTTTTAGGAGATTATGTTTTGTAAAATTGCCACAAAAGTACTTAAAAATGTTGAGTACTTTTAGCTGACATTTGTTAATTAAATCAAAATTAAGGTGGTGTTAAGAGAGAAAAACATTTATTTTCGGTTTCAAACTGTTACATTTTTACAGTAATCTCCAATTGAATTTTTTTTATATTTTTTTTTCTAATTTTGTCTGATGAATAAAGTAGTTATTATAGGTTCTGGAAATGTAGCTCAACATTTAATTGAGGCTTTTCAAGTTGAGGAACAAAACAAAGAAATTGAATTAATACAAGTATACACAAGACAAAAATCAGCACTGTCTCACCTACTGTCTTGGAATCAAATTACAGATGATTTTAATTCCCTTGCCGAGGCTGATGTATACATTATATGTGTGGCCGATGATGCTATTGAAGAAGTTTCGGCAAAGCTACCCTTTAAAAACCGATTAGTAGTACATACATCAGGCAGCATTCCACTTACCGCAATCCATGAAGACAATAGAAAAGGTGTTTTTTATCCCTTACAAACTTTTACAAAAAATAAAAAAGTAGACTTTTCTAAAATACCTATTTGTCTTGAAAGTGAAAACGCACCAGATTATCATATACTTCTTAAAATAGCACAATCTATTTCTAAAAAAGTGTATGCAATCAATTCAGAACAAAGAAGAGCATTGCATGTTGCTGCCGTATTTGCCAATAATTTTACCAATCATTTGTTCCAAATTAGCCAAGAAATTTGTCAGGACAACCAAATTCCTTTTGAAATTTTGAAGCCGTTAATTTTTGAAACTGTTCAAAAACTTGAAATTTTAACTCCACAAGAAGCCCAAACTGGGCCTGCAAAAAGGAACGACCAAAAAACCATTGAAGCGCATGAAACTTTTTTGGCACACAAAAAATATTTAAACATTTATAAAATTCTAACCCAATCTATTCAAGAAAATGTCAAAAAGTTATAAGGAAATAATGAATGATATCACTACATTTATTTTTGATGTAGATGGTGTACTTACAGATGGATCTGTTTTTGTGACCAATGAAGGTGAAATGTTAAGAACAATGAACATTCGCGATGGATATGCCATGAAAGCAGCTGTAGAAAGCGGATATAAAGTGTGTATTATTTCTGGCGGAAGTAACGAAGGTGTTCGAGTTCGTTTGCAAAATCTAGGTATAACCGATATTTATTTGGGCACACCTAATAAAGTGGCAACCTTTGATGAATACACCAATTTGTACCAAATAAAACCTGAAAACGTATTATACATGGGTGATGATATACCAGATTATCATGTGATGAAATTAGTAGGTTTGGCTACCTGCCCGCAAGATGCTAGTCCTGAAATAAAAACCATTTCAGGCTATATATCTCATAAACATGGCGGTAAAGGAGCTGTACGTGATGTAATAGAACAAGTTATGAAAACTCAAGGAAAATGGAATACCCATTTTGAAGGTAATCATGATTAGTTAATACTATTTTTTCTCCCAATACTAAATAAAATCAATTTAGTTTTAAAATGATTTTAAACGTAAAATTATGCACTATTTAAAACTCATTCGATACCAGAATCTTTTAATGCTTGCTTTGATGCAACTGGTTTTTAGATTTGGATATTTTCAATTCGAAAATGTAACATTGGCACTCAAAGATTGGCAATACCTTTTGCTTGTTTTATCTTCTGTATGTATTGCAGCGGGTGGCTATGTGATAAATGATATTTTTGATCAAGGTACAGATGCCATCAACAAACCCAGTAGAATGACCATTGGAAAAAGCATTTCTGAATCTCAAGCTTACAATTTATATGTGGGACTCACAATTGTGGGTGTTGGAATAGGTTTTTATCTTTCAAATGTAATTTCTAAACCTGGTTTTGCCTCAATTTTTGTACTGATCGCAGCTACGCTCTACCTTTATGCAACAAGTTTGAAGCAAATGTTACTTATAGGCAATGTAGTTGTAGCACTTTTATTGTCTTTTAGTGTTGTAATTATAGGCGTTTTTGATTTGTATCCTGCCACCGTACCTAATAATAAACAGCAAATGGGTATCTTATTTTCAATACTTCTTGACTACGCTGTCTTTGCTTTTATGATTAATTTTATTAGAGAAATTGTCAAAGATATTGAGGATAATGATGGTGATTTTAATCAAGGTATGTACACGCTGCCTATTGCAATAGGAAAGTCTAGAGCCGCAAAAACTGTTTTTGCCCTAAGCTTTATTCCTCTTGCAGCCATTTTATATTATATTAACAGTTACTTACTAAACTTGTTTTTTGTAACTATTTATTTGTTGTTATTTGTAGTAGGGCCTTTATTATTTTTTATTGTAAAAATATATACTGCAAACGCAACAAAAGATTTTAAATATTTGAGCGTTATACTCAAGTGGATACTCTTTTTTGGAATCCTATCATCAGCTATTATCCGAATAAATATCAAATACAATGCTTAAAAACAAACTGAAAGATTACAAAATAATTTTGGCATCAGGTTCGCCAAGACGCCAACAATTTTTTAAAGATTTAGATCTCGATTTTGAAATACGACTCAAAGAAATAGAAGAAGTTTATCCATCTGGATTAAAAGCACACGAAATAACTGATTACTTAGCCGTTTTAAAAGCATCGGCTTTTGAAAACGAACTGGATAAAAATGAACTTTTAGTAACTAGTGATACCATTGTTTGGCATGAAGGTAAAGCTTTGGGTAAACCAAAAGATAAAGCAAATGCTTTCGAAATTTTAAAATCCTTATCGAATGCGACACATGAAGTAATTACATCGGTTTGTTTTAAAACTTCGGAAAAAATAGAGGTCATTCATGAAGTTACCAAAGTTACCTTTACTGCTCTGAGCGATGAAGCTATTGCGTATTATTTAGAAAATTACAAACCTTATGACAAAGCTGGTTCTTACGGAATTCAAGAATGGATTGGTTTTATTGGAGTTTCAAGAATTGAAGGATCTTATGCTAACGTGATGGGAATGCCTACAGATAAAGTGTATGAGTACCTTTCTAAACTATAAATACTCATGTTAATTCACTTGATAAAAGAATATTCAAAAGAAATAATTGCAACTGGAATTGTAGGTCTATTGCTTTTTTTATTAAGGTACTTAACCACTAAAATAGTAAGGAAATATGCAAAATCTAATTTAACAATAGAGCACAGAACTAATTTAGTGATCAAATACCTTCATTTGTTCATCAATATATTAGTAGTAATTGCGTTGATTATTGTTTGGGGAGTACAACCTAAAGATATTATTATTGCTTTATCTTCATTTACTACCGTTGTAGGTGTAGCCATGTTTGCACAATGGTCTATTTTAAGCAATATTACCTCTGGAATTATCTTGTTTTTTTCATTTCCGTTTAAAATTGGTGATGTGATAAAAATTCATGATAAAGATTTTCCAATTCAAGCAGAAATTGAAGATATAGGTGCATTTCATGTTTTTTTATTGACCGATGAAGGTGAAAAAATCATTTTTCCAAACAATTTGTTACTGCAAAAAGGGATTTCGATTATTAAAAATAAACATGCTGATAAAGAATTTACAGATTAATAGTTTCATATAGTTAAGGGAAATAAGAATTTATTATGTGATAATATTGTAATCATTTGAAGTAATGATGTAATTACTAGTTGAGGTTTTTTATTGATTTTTGTACTGTAAATTGTTCTTATATATTTGTAAGACAACTCAAACCATTTCTATATGAACGAAGAACTAAAATTTCCTTTTTACGCAAAGCTTACTTTTATCACATTGGGTTTAATTGCCCTGATTTTTATATTTTACATAGGGCAAAATATAATTGTTCCCATTATAATGTCGTTTTTGTTTGCGATCTTATTATATCCAATTGCTCAATTTTTAAAATTAAAACTTAGGTTTCCCAACGTCTTAGCAGTAATGATTGTAGTGATTTTATTCATCTTGTTCTTCATTGGACTTTTCGTTTTTTTATCCTATCAAATAAGTGATTTTGCTGAAGATTTTGATAAGATTGAGAAAAACATAAACATCCATCTTTCTAATATTCAAGGTTTTATTAGAGATACGTTTCATGTAAGTTCTAGAGAACAAAAACAATATATTGATACTGCAACCGAAGATTCATTAGAAAAAGGGAAAGAGATTTTAGGCACAACCTTAATGTCATTTACAGATACTCTTGTAAATTTAACTCTAATACCTATTTACACTTTTTTAATATTATTATATCGAACCCACTTTTTGATGTTTCTATCAAAACTTGTTGATAAAGAACACCATCATAAACTAAAAGATATATTGACCAATATACGTATTGCTATAAACAGTTATATCGTGGGGTTAATTATAGAAATGATATTAGTAGCCACAATGACTACAATTGGATTGATGTTAATAGGTGTTAAATATGCCATATTATTAGGAGTGATGACCGGAATTTTAAACTTAATCCCCTACATAGGAATTCTTTTTGCGGGTGTTTTAAGTATCGTGGCCACTTTAACAGGCACACCTGATTTATCTATAATAGTTGGTGTTATCGCAGTTACTGTAGTTGTTCAGCTTATTGATAACAATATTTTGGTACCGTTAATTGTAAGTTCAAAAGTTGAAATCAATGCATTTATATCTATTATTGCCATCATTATTGGTGGTGCCATAGCAGGGGTTTCTGGAATGTTTCTTGCACTGCCTATATTGGCTGTTTTGAAAGTTATTTTCGATAGAATAGACACACTAGAGCCTTGGGGTTACCTAATGGGTGATCATTTACCCAAAACGTACACGTGGCGTAACATAAAATTACCCCTTTTTGATTCAGAGGAAGAGTCAAAACCCAATGTTATAATCACAGAGGTTCAACTTCCAATGTTTACAGAAACTACAACTGAAATTGACTCCTCAAAAACTAAAGAATAGATCAATAAGTTTTAGTTTCTATATCCTATGCCTACCCCATCATTGATTGAGGGGTAGTTATTTCAGTCTGTCAACTGTACCCTTGATTTTTATAAAATGCGTACCCCAAAAAAAACTTTACTATTCTTGCTTATTCTTTGTGCAGCACAGTTGACTTTTGCACAAAAAAAAACAACTGCAAAGGATAGTACTGCCATCTATTCCAACATTAAAAACTTTTCTAAAAAGACCAAGTTTACACAGGTAATGCACAAACTAATCTTTAGATCTTCTGTTATAAAAAGCAGAAGCACTAAACAAGTACAGAAACAATACTCCGATTACGAAGGCAAAATTATTCGAAAAATAAACATCGTAACCTTAGATCCATTTGGATACTCTGATGTTGACACTTCAAAAAAACCAAAAAATTGGGCTGAGCGAACCGGTAATAAAATCCATGTAAAAACCAATAGATTAGCCATTTTAAATTTACTTTTAATTAAAAAAAACAAACCTTTTGATTCTTTACTAGTAAGAGAATCTGAACGATTGATACGCTCGCAACGATATATAAACCGTGTAGATGTAGCGCCTCAAAGCATTGTAAATAGCCCTGATTCCGTTGACATTTCTATTCGTATTTTAGATTCCTGGAGTATTATTCCAAAAGGATCAATTTCAAGCTCACGAATGAATCTTGAAATTAATGAACGTAATTTTTTAGGGTCAGGACATCAATTTGAAAATAAGATCAAAAATCAATTTAGTGATTCAAAAACTGCTTATGATGTGGCGTATAGTATTCCTAATATTAAAAATACTTTCATAAACACTAAAGTACGGTATCAAATAGATTTAGACGGTTATTATGGCAAAAGTATAAATATTGAACGTCCTTTTTATTCCCCTTTGACAAAATGGGCAGGCGGAATTTATCTAGATCAACAGTTTAGAAAAGATTCTCTTCCTGACTTGAATGCTGTTTTTGAATTTCAAAATTTTAAATACAATACACATGACTTATGGCTAGGGCGCGCTTTCAAGCTATTTAAAGGGAACTCGGTTGGTGACCGAACTACAAATCTTGTTGTAACGAGCCGATTTATGAATTTAAAATATTCAGAAAGTCCTACAGCGGTATATGATCCCGAAGATTTTTATTCTAATGAAAAACTGGCCTTAATTGGAGTAGGAATTTCGTCACGTACCTTCGTTCGAGATCGATACATATTTCAATATGGTATAATTGAGGATATACCTATTGGTAGAATCTATGCATTAACAGGTGGATATCAATATAAAAATAATGCTAGACGTATGTATCTGGGTTCTCGTACGTCTTTTGGTAACTTTTATAAATGGGGCTTTTTGAGTACCAATTTTGAATTTGGAACATTTTTAGAAAACTCAAATACGATGCAAACTGCATTTACTTTTGAAGCCAACTATTTTACTAACTTAATGACAATTGGTAAGTGGAAAATCAGACAATTTGTAAAACCTCAGGTAATAATTGGTTCTAAAAGAGCTAATGCCTACGGTGATCAATTATCAATAAATGAAAATTACGGGCTTAGTGGTTTTACTATGGCAGCCTATGGAACTCAAAAGGCTATCTTAACACTACAAACTCAAGGATACTCCCCTTGGAATCTTTGGGGATTTCGCTTGAATCCATTTATCAACTACTCAATTGCAGCGCTAGGCAACACCTCAAAAAGCTTTTTAGAAAGCAAAGCTTATTCCAAGTTGAGTATTGGATTCATTATCAATAACGATTACCTTGTTTTTAGTTCTTTCCAAATTTCGTTATCCTATTACCCAACAATACCTGGCAATGGGAGTTCAATTTTTAAAACAAATGCAGTCGAAACAACTGATTTTAGATTGCAGGATTTTGATTTAGCAAAACCAAGAACTGTACAGTATAAATAATTGAAAATCAACAAACAAAAAAAATAAATTAACATCAAAAATCGAGTGTGAATTATACAATTTATATTTCAAATTATGTAAATCAACTGTGTCTTAATACTTTATATTTGTTATCTTAATAATCACTTCTAAAACCAATAATAATGAAAAAAGTTACCTTCTACTTAATGATGATGGTGTTGTCATTAAGTGTGCTACCAACACAAGTATTTGCCGCTGAAAAAAATCCAACTACAATTTCTTCTACTCCAAAAGAAGTTCCTGCAGAAGTTAAAGTTTTATTGAATCGTCTTGATGAAATAAAAGCAATGGACAAATCAGAAATGAGTCGAGCAGAAAAAAAAGAGCTAAGAAAAGAAGTTCGAGCTATAAAAACAGAATTAAAATCTACGGGGAATGGTGTCTATTTATCTGTAGGAGCTATTATTATAATTATTCTTTTACTTATATTGCTTTTGTAAAGCAAATTTTAATGATTTGAAGAGGAAACGTAAATGCGTTTCCTCTTTTTTTTTCCATTATACCTACATTATATTACTAAAACAATTAAATAAATTTTAAATTATGAAAACCATTCAAACAATACTAATTGGAATACTTTTTATGACGTGTTCCTTTTCCATAGACGCACAAGTATCTGTAAATGTAAATATCGGTACACCTCCAGCTTGGGGACCATCAGGATATTCAGCAGTAGACTATTATTATTTACCAGATATTGAAGCTTATTATGACGTTAGAGCAACACAATTTATTTTTTTAGGTAATAGTGGATGGATCAGATCTAGAAATCTACCCAATCAATATCGAAGCTATAACTTATATAATGGATACAAGGTAGTGTTGAATGATTATCGTGGTAAAACTCCTTACGCTAATTTTAAAACACACAAAACAAAATATTATAAAGGGTACAAAGGTAAACCTCAAAAAAATATTGGAGTTTACAAAGTCAATAATTCAAGTTCATTTAAAGCCAATAAAAATTACAAAAGCGAACAAGGAAATCACGGAAACAATAAAAAAGACAAAGGAAATAATGGTCATGGAAAAGGTAAAAATTAAATTTTAAATATTTAATTACCAATAATTTAACTATAAAATAAATCTTTTGATATATTTCCCTCTTTCTTTAATACATATTACTTAATCTGATTTGGCACAGTTCTTGAAAATTGTTGATAGAGATAAAAAAAACATTTTTATAATAAATCAATAAAATAGAATAATATGAAAACGATTAAATTAATAGCTGCTGGAATTATTTTACTAGTTACAAGTTCAATGCAAGCACAAGTATCTATAAATGTAAATATTGGTAGTGCTCCTTCTTGGGGACCCACCGGAAATGTAAATGCTGAGTATTATTACTTACCAGACGTAGAAGCTTATTATGATGTAAGAGCTACACGATTTATATATTTTGACAGTGGAAGATGGATTCGTGCAAGGTTTCTACCTAACCAATATAGAAATTACAATCTAAACACAGGGTGTAAAGTAGTTCTTAACGATTACCATGGTCCAAGTCCTTACAATCATTTTAAAACCCATAAAGTAAAATACTATAGAGGGTACAGAGGTAATGAACCTAGAAATGTAGTTTATCATGTAGATAGAAGAGTTTACGCAAACAATAGAACTGATAATCGAGAATACTATAAAGGACACAGAGACAATGATCGTCATGATGACCACAAAAACTACAAACAAAAAGATAAAAGACACGATAGAGATCACGGACGTGGACATGATAGAGATTAAGGAATCATATATACTTAAAAAAGGGAGAAGAACACTAAATGTTTTTCTCCCTTTTTTTGTAGAAAAGATTTTATAAACAGTATCGAACGTTAAAAAATTTTGTAAAAAATATTTAATCCCTACATTTGGAGTTAAAGGAATAATATATTTAGATAATGTATAAAAAAAGCTACTTAATCAGTATTGTATTGCTAATTTGTTTGCAAATCACAAATGCACAACAACCTCAAAAACTTAATTCAGTTGAAATTTACAATCAAATTGAAAAACTCAATTTTCTAGGCTCAGTATTATACATAGCTGCACACCCTGACGATGAGAACACGAGACTTATTTCTTTTCTTGCCAATGATCAAAAAGCACGCACAGCTTATCTCTCGTTAACTAGAGGAGATGGTGGGCAAAATTTAATTGGTACACAGTTACGAGAATTACTAGGTGTAATAAGAACTCAAGAACTTATAGAAGCTAGAAAAATAGATGGTGGTGAACAATTTTTCTCGAGAGCAAATGATTTTGGATTCTCAAAAAATCCAACGGAAACTTTATCCATTTGGGAAAAAGAAAAAGTATTAGCTGATGTAATTTGGGCAATAAGAAAATTCCAACCAGATGTAATTGTTAATCGCTTTGATCATAGATCTCCGGGAACCACACACGGGCATCACACCGCATCAGCAATGTTAAGCGTTGAAAGTTTTAAGATGGCTAATGATTCAACTGTTTTTCCCGAGCAATTACAATTTGTAAAGCCTTGGCAAACTAAAAGACAATTTTTTAATACTTCATGGTGGTTTTACGGTACAATGGAAAAATTTAATGCTGCTGATAAAACAAACTTAATTAGCCTTCAAACGGGTACATATTATAGTAATCTAGGGAAATCAAACCAAGAAATTGCTGCTTTGAGTCGGAGTCGTCATCAATCACAAGGTTTTGGTAGTACAGGTGTTCGCGGTGAGGAGACTGAATATTTGGAATTCATAAATGGAGAAGCTTTAAAAGATAAAAAATCTCTTTTTGAAGGTATAGATACTTCCTGGAATCGTGTCAAAGGTGGAAAGCCAATTGGAGATTTACTCTCAACTATTGCAAAGGAATTTGACTCAAAAAATCCTTCGGCAAGTATTCCAAATTTGGCGAAAGCCTTCACCATGATGCAAGCCTTAGAACCTAATCAATGGTCACCTGTAAAAGCAGCCGCAGTAAAAGAAATCATTGCTGCTTGTGCTGGATTGTATTTAGAAGCTGTGGCTCAAAACCAAGAGACAACTCCTGGTAGTACCCTAAAATTAAAACTTGAAGCTATCAATAGAAGTGCCATTCCCATGGAGTTGATTAGTGTTAAAACAATACCAAATAACATTCTTTCAAGTCAAAACCAAGATTTAAAATACAATCTACTCAAAACAATAAATCTTGATTTTAAACTTCCTGAAAACCTAGATTATACACAACCATATTGGTTGCAAGATGCGGGTACAACTGGAATGTATACTGTAAACGACCAAAATAAAAGAGGTGTTCCAGACATTTTAAGAGAAGCGAAAGTAGAATTTAATATTCGTATCAACGGAATTGAAATTCCATACGAGCGTACCATTGTTTACAAATATAATGATGACGTAAAAGGTGAAGTTTACAATTACCTTGATATTGTTCCAGATGTGACTACTGCAATTACAGATAAGGTTTTGCTTTTTAAAGACACAAAAACTAAACAAGTAGGTGTTAAAATTAAAGCTGGTAAAGATAATATTAAAGGAAATTTACAGCTTGAACTTCCAAAAAACTGGACAGTAACACCTCAAAACATTCCGTTTTCATTTGAAAAAAAGGGAATGGAGCAAATTTTTTATTTTGATGTTACAGCTCCAAAAAAAGCCGAGGAAACAATAGCTAAAAGTGTTGCAATTATTGACAATAAAAGATTTGATAAAGAACAAATTATCATTTCTTACGATCATATAACAAAACAGCAAGTACTACAAACAGCATCGGCTAAATGTATCAAAACCGACTTAAAAACAAATGAAGAAAGAATTGCTTACATTATGGGTGCTGGTGATGAAGTCCCAAACAGCTTGACACAGTTAGGATATAAAGTAACATTAATCAAAGCAGATGAAATTACACCAGAAAAGCTAGAAAACTTTGATGTAGTAATGACAGGAGTTAGAGCATACAATACTATCAACGCATTGGTTAACAAACAAGCAATCCTTTTTGATTTTGTAAAAAACGGAAAAACAATGATTGTTCAATACAATACTGCAGGTGACTTAGTGACCAATGTCATAGCACCTTATCCTATAAAATTATCTCGTGATCGTGTCACCGAAGAGGATGCTGAAGTTCGTTTTTTGGCTCCAAATCATCCCGTTATGAATTATCCTAATTCAATAACGGCACAAGATTTTAAAGGCTGGAAACAAGAGCAAGGATTATATTACCCAAATGAATTTGACAAGGCGTTTACCCCTATTTTTTCATCAAATGATACAGGAGAAACACCTAAAAATGGCGCTTTATTAATTGCGCCTTACGGCAAAGGACATTATGTATACACAGGCATTAGTTTTTTTAGGGAACTACCAGAAGGTGTTACGGGTGCTTATAAATTGATCTCAAATATTATCTCTTTAAAGCCTTCACAAACCATATCAATTCAAAACAACAAGCTCTAATTTATAACTATGGAACCATTGAAACAAAAAACTTGGAAAAAAAATTACACTTGGGTATTGGTGGCAAATGCCATATACATTGCCATTTTTTGTCTTATTATGAAATTATACTCTTAAACTATGCAATTATTTGACTGGATTATACTAATTGTTACATTACTTTTTATTGTTGTTTACGGAGCTTGGAAAACAAAAGGAAGTAAAAACGTTGAAGATTTTATACTTGGTAATAACGAAACTCCGTGGTATGTCGTAGGACTTTCTGTAATGGCAACTCAAGCAAGTGCAATTACGTTTTTATCTACTCCAGGACAGGCTTATCATGACGGAATGGGTTTTGTGCAGTTTTATTTTGGTTTGCCTATTGCCATGGTTATAATTTGTGTAACCTTTATTCCTTTGTACCACAAGTATAAAGTGTATACAGCCTACGAATATCTCGAAAAAAGATTTGATTTAAAAACCCGTTCTCTTGCTGCCATACTTTTTCTATTTCAAAGAGGTTTAGGAACTGGATTAACTATTTATGCACCCGCAATAATTTTATCTGCTATACTCGGATGGAACCTTACTTATATGAATATTGTAATAGGTTTCTTGGTAATTATTTACACGTTTTCCGGAGGTACAAAAGCGGTTAATGTGACTCAAAAACAACAGATGTTTGTGATCATGTCTGGAATGTTTATCACATTCTTTCTTATTCTGTATTATTTACCTAATGATATGACGTTTTCTAGTGCTCTTCATATTGCAGGTGCCAATGATAAAATGAACATTGTTAATTTCTCTTTTGATCCCGAAGAAAAATATACTTTTTGGAGTGGTATAACAGGCGGTTTTTTCTTGGCACTAGCCTATTTTGGAACAGATCAATCCCAAGTGGGTCGCTATTTATCGGGGAAATCTGTACGTGAAAGTCAAATGGGACTGATTATGAACGGACTTTTAAAAGTTCCTATGCAGTTTTTCATATTACTTACAGGTGTCATGGTGTTTGTTTTTTTTCAGTTTAATCCGGTGCCTTTGAATTTCAATCCAAACAATAAAACATTGATTGAAAAATCAGCATATAAAGGAGAGTACAACGCATTAGAACAAAAACTGAATGATCTTTCTGAAGATAAAAAAGTCATAAACTTACTGTATATTGATCAGCTTAACCAAGATTATGACAATCCTATCTTGAGAAAAGAACTAGTAGCTTTATCAAATAAAGAAAAAGATTTAAGAGACAAAGCCAAAGAGATCATTCTAAAAGCAGATAGTAACAGCGAAACCAATGATAAAGATTATGTGTTTTTTCATTTTATTCTTAATTATTTACCAAAAGGTCTTATTGGGTTATTATTGGCTGTAATTATATCGGCGGCCATGTCATCAACTGCCTCAGGACTTAATGCCTTAGCATCTACAACTGCTATAGATATCTACAAAAGAAATGTAAAAGCTGAAAAATCAGAAAAACATTTTTTGTATGCAACAAAGTTTTTTACACTTTTATGGGGTGTGATTGCCATTCTTTTTGCCTGTGTTGGAACTTTATTTGAAAATTTAATTCAATTAGTAAACATTATTGGATCTATATTTTACGGGACCGTTTTAGGGATTTTTCTAGTAGGTTTTTATATCCACAAAGTACAATCAAAAGCTATTTTTTACAGTGCTGTGGTAAGTCAACTCACCATTTTTATCATTTATTACTACGCTATTTATGTATATCCTAGCGGTCAGGAAAAGTTAGGCTATTTATGGCTAAATTTTATTGGCGCCATGCTAACTATAATTATTTCATTGCTGTTTCAGTTTACAATTTTTAAAAAGTCACAAAAAGAAGTAGCGCACTAAATACTGTACTTATTCCTGATAAAAAATCTTATTCTTGTTTTATAGTTTTAAAACCAGAATAAGATTTTTTATTTGGTCTTGATTCACAAACTAGTTGAACACGAGAGAGCTAAAAAATTTAGATTTCTCCTCACCAAAGGATTTTGTCTAATTTTAAACTAGAACATTACAATCTTACAAAAGACTGTATACCTGTAAATCTATAAGAAAACTGTATGCTGTAATTCCTATAATCCAGTTCATCAAAAAAAAATCCCGAACTACCATGGTAATTCGGGATTTAAAATATTTATTTTGCTTTTTAGCTCTTACTCCACTCTGCAATACTGTCTTTATTCATTTTTACATAATCTTGATTTTTTGCAATTTCTGCTGCAGCAAGAGAAGCTTTTGCAGTTTCTACAGCTCCTTTTTTATCGCCTAATTTTGCTTGAATCAAAGATTTCAATCTGTTGTACCAAAAAGGTTTTTCTTTTGTCATGTCTAATGCTTTGTTAACATGAGCCAATGCTTTGTTAGCATCTCCATTAGATTGAAACAAAAACTGAGCTGCAGAGAAATAATCCCCAGCAGATGGACCAGCTAAAACTTTTTCTATATTAGCTGTTGTTTTTTGTTGAGTTGGAACTTCAAACTTTACTGCTGCATATGAATTTTCCCAATACATTTCTAGAAAAGCATAATTATTGTCTAAACCGCTCACTCCTATTGTAAAAGTTTCAACACTTTTATTTAAAGTTTCTGGCTTAACCGATGTTTTCAAGACTACATTTTCTTCTTTCCATTCTTCTGGATTTCCCCAGTTATCAGTAGTTTTATAGAAAATTACATCCCAACTTTCAATTTTAGGAATCGTGTACAAAGAATATTTTCCTTTTTTTAAGGTTTTTCCATCAATAACTACATCGTCACTAAAAGAAACTATTGTGTTTTCGTTAGCTCCTGTTCTCCAAACTTTTCCAAACGGAATTAAATTTCCAAAAACTACTCTACCCTTAGCGCTTGGTCTTGAATAAGTAATTTCAACATCAGTTAATCCCACAACTTGGTTTATGGTAGTTTTAGGACTAGATTGAGGTGTTTTTAATTGTGCTTCTGCACTTAAACCAGCCACAAAAAGGGCTAGCGCAATAATCATTTTTTTCATGGTTTGTTATTTTATGATTTTCAAATTTACAAATTCAGATACTCTTAAATGTTAATTATTCCTTAATTTAGCCTTGATTTCCTGCACCATTTCAAAATTCAATTCGTTAAAATGATTTATGATCACATCTGCAATTGACAAATCTTGAGCAACTGAATGAATGCTGTTGTAACCTACGCAAAAAATCCCTGCGGCATTTGCAGCTTTAATGCCATTAGTACTATCTTCAATAACAATACAATTCTCTTTTGGGGCAATAGAAAGGCTTGCGGCGTGCTCAAAAATAGCAGGATGTGGTTTTGATTGTGCAAAATCTTCCCCGCTTATTTTATGCGAAAAATAGTCGTGCAACTTAAACCTATTAAAAACCCGTTCAATGGTAACCTTAGATGCTGATGAGGCCAAAATTAATTGTATCCCATTTTGATGTAATTCTCGAATTAAATTTTCAACACCTTCCAGCAATTCTAAATCAGCCTTACTGTCAAAAGCATCGTTAAAAATAGTACGTTTCCGCTGAATTAATTCCTCTACTTCATGGTCAATTGTAAATAACTCTTTCAATTTCTGAAAGGTATTTCGCGTGGAAAAGCCGGTAAATGAAGTGTACATTTCCTCGGTAACAGCAATATTTAGCTCTTCAAATTGCTTGAAATAGGCGTAGCGGTGAACCGGCTCTGTATCTACGATTACGCCATCCATATCAAAAATTACTGTTTGTATCATTTTAAATTATGAGTTATGAATTATAATTATTAATCCCTGAAAAGAGAGATAAAGAACGGAACACTATTTTTTAAGCAAGTAGCGTATTACTGTTTCTGCAGCATACAAGCCAAATAATCCTGGCATGTAACTATTGGTTCCGTAAAACGATTTTTTATAATTAGATCCATCAGTCATTCTCAAACTGGATTCGTCTTGAATTTCAGAGGAGAAAACGACTTTCAATTTATCTATTTTTAACTCTTTCAAGCGTCTGCGAATGGTTTTGGCAAAAAAGCAATTTACAGTATTCGTAATATCAGTCACTTTTACTTTAGAAGCTTCCATTTTTCCACCCGCACCCATGCTGCTGATGATTTTTACTCTTTTGCGTTTCGCAGCAACAATTAAATTTAGTTTTGGCGTCACACTATCTATACAATCCAAAACATAATCAAACTCCTCCGTAACAATCTCAAAAGCACGCTCAGGTGATAAAAATTCTTGCACGCGAGTTAATTGCAACTCTGGGTTAATATCCATCAATCTATCGCCAACGATAGTGATTTTTGGTTGTCCAACTGTAGAGTGCAAAGCTGGCAATTGTCTGTTAATGTTGGTAATATCCACTACGTCCCCATCTACAATTGTCATTTTGCCCACTCCGGCTCTAGCCAAAAATTCAGCAGCAAATGAGCCTACTCCTCCTAATCCTACTACTAATACGTTTGCATTTTGTAAATTAGCCAAACCTTCTTTTTTAAATAAAAGTTCTGCTCGTTCTGTCCATTCTGCCATTTTTTTATGTTTAAAAGTGTCCTGTTTTACATGTTATCCAATTAAAATTGAATTCCAAAAACAGTACTAAAGTTATTGTTTATGATTTTTTGAATTTCTTCAACTGTTGTTTTTTTGTATTGGGCAGCACGTTCATAAACGGCTTTTATCCCATCTTCTACAGTATCGGTTTCTAGAAAAAAACGTTCTTGGGGAATGCTTTTAAAAACCGACTCTAATGCTGGATTACGCAATAAATATTTTCCAAAAGAAAGGTAAAATCCCTGCTCTAACAATTGCTTAGCTACAATTGCATTTTTAGAAAATCCATGAATTAGTATCGGAACTGAGATGTTGAGCTTTCTTTTAATGACAATCAATTCATCAAAAGCGGCCACACAATGAATGACAACTGGTTTATTGTATTTTTGTGCCAAAAGTAATTGTTTTTCAAAAACCACTTGCTGCAATTCTAGCGGGATTTCAATGCGTTTATCCAAGCCACATTCGCCTACAGCAAGACAATTAGATTGTTGTAATTGTGTTTCAATGATTTTTAAATCAGCGTCAACTCGTTCTTCTGTGATGTACCAAGGATGAATGCCGATAGAATAAAAAGGGAGTTTCGCATCAAATTCATGAGGATATTGATTCACCAACTCTAGGATCCCAGATTGATTTGTAAAGTGATGCGTATGTAAATTGAAAAATTCCATTAGTCATGAAACTTTTTTACACCAGCCTTAATAGCAATCTTCAAATCATTTTCTAATGGAACTAAGGGACAAGAATAACCGGGATTATACGCACAATACGGATTGTATGCTTTGTTAAAATCTATTGTTATAACATCACCATCAGGTATTTGTAAATCTATGTATCGCCCGCCAAGGTAACTTTCATCACCTGATGTTACATCCGAAAATGGTAGAAATAAGTAATTTACATATTCCTTTTGTTTAGATAACTCTATATTTTGATATACATTCAACTTAAATTCCTGATCATCCATAGTAAAATAAACTTCACCGTATTTAATGTAAGTTGGTTTTCTATCGGTTGATGTTTTCATTAAAAAAGGTTGCTCACTAGGTGTTCTAACTAATTTTGCAGTCACAAAATAAGTTGGGTTTGCGGGAAAAAAATCTAATGATTTAAAAACTGCCAAATCCTTTGCTGTAAGCGGACTTTTTTCTGGGTTTGAATACTGAGCATTTAATTCTTGTTGAAACTGAGTTACGGCAATAGCATTATAGGACTCTTGCGCCACAACAAAAGTGAGTTGTAAACAGATAAAAATGGTTAGGACAGTTTTCAATGGTTTGATTTTTATGCAAAAATAGTGTAAAAGTTACAATACTACAATGAAAATTGAAGAACAAGAAACGTCATGAATAGCCTATTCCCTAGCCCAGATAGCAGCGAAAATCCTTGTATTTTTTTTCTTTAGAAAAAATACAAGATTGTAGCGAATAGCTGGAAAAAGCTCCTAAAAAACATTGTAAATTTGTAACTCACAAAACTACTTTATGCTGCAAACTGCTTTTCAACGCTACATCAATAATTTTAGAGGATTTACCAGAGAAATTTGGATCCTTACCTTAATTACTTTTATTAATCGTGCCGGAACCATGGTGCTTCCCTTTTTATCGAAATATTTAAAGGAGGATTTACATTTTTCCTATGCGGAAGTGGGCTGGATTATGGTGGCTTTTGGCTTTGGATCCATGCTTGGCTCTTGGTTGGGAGGTAAATTATCAGACAAAATAGGGTTTTACAAAATTATGATCTTCAGTTTATTTACCAGCGGACTATTACTTTTTATGGTTCAGTACATAAGAACATTTTGGGGATTGTGTGCCGGAATGTTTGTGATCATGACCGTTGCTGATATGTTTCGTCCCGCCATGTACGTTTCACTAGCCACCTATGCAAAACCTGAAAATCGTACCAGAGCCCTAACATTAGTGCGCCTTGCGGTAAACCTTGGTTTTACGGCGGGACCAGCATTAGGAGGATTAATCATCATGAATATGGGCTATAGCGGCTTATTTTGGGTTGATGGGAGTTCTTGTATCATCTCTATTTTGATTTTTACACTTCTCGTAAAAGAACGCAAAAAACCATCTGATTTGAATAGCAGTACCACTGAAACCGAGATTCCAGCATCAGTTTTCAAAGACAAAATATTTTGGATTTTTCTTTTTGTATGCTTTATAACTGCCGTATTGTTTTTTCAACTTTTTACCACTTTACCGCTGTATCACAATGAAAAATTTGGATTAACGGAGTTTCAAAGCGGACTTTTATTGTCCCTGAATGGTCTTTTAATTTTCTTTCTAGAAATGCCTATTGTGAGTATCAGTCAAAGAAAAGGAATTGACAAACTCAAAATAATATTATGGGGATCCTTATTAATGTCTCTCAGTTTTTACGTTTTAATGTTCAACATTTGGGCTGGCATCTTAGTGGTTAGCATTATTTTTATCACTTTTGGCGAGATGTTTATATTTCCCTTCTCCAATTCCTTTGCGCTTAGTAGAGCTCCAAAAGGTCATGAAGGCCGCTACATGGCTTTGTTTACCATGAGTTTTAGCTTAGCGCATATTGCAAGCTCAAAAACAGGTCTTGAAATTATTGACAGTTGGGGTTATCAAGCAAATTGGTTTGTCATGGGAACATTGGGCGTGCTGGCCGTTGCAGGCTGCATGTGGTTGCAAAAACTGGTTCAGCAGGAAAAACTATATAAATAATTTTATGATTTGGGCGTGACCCTAATCCAAAAAAGGGGCTTATCAACATGGTATTGAATAGGCCCCTTTTTTGGATTACGGTCGGGCTATCCGCACCGCTATGGCGGTTTACTCCTATCCCTCACGCAAAATTACCTACATTTGTAAATCATACTAAAACAGCTATTTACGTTATCTATACGACACTAACATATTGCAAAAACTACAATTTTAGTTAAACAACTATAAAAATAGTTTGTAAACTATAAATATAGTTGTAAGTTTGAATCAAATATAAAACATCATGCAAAAACTGACCAATAAAGAAGAGGAAATCATGCACATATTATGGAAGCTCAAAAAAGCTTTTGTAAAAGAAATTTTGGCCGAAATCACAGAGGAGCAACCGCATTACAACACACTCTCTACTATAGTGCGCAATCTAGAAGAAAAAGGATTTGTATCACACAATGCCTTTGGGAACACACATCAATACTTTCCCGTAGTATCCCTTGAAGAGTACAGAAAACGCTTTATGCACACAGCAATTGATCATTATTTTAACAGCTCTTATAAAAATATGGTAAGCCATTTTGCCAAAGAAGAAAAAATATCAGCTGCTGAATTACGTGAAATTTTAGCCATGATTGAGCAACAAGAACAAAACAACTAAGCTATTTAAAACCAACTAACCAAAAACCAAAACCAGCATGGAAGCACTTTACGTATATCTCCTAAAATCTAGCGGCTTACTAGCACTTTTTTTCGTAGCGTATCATTTTTTGCTTCGCAAAGAAACTTTTTTTACCAGCAACCGATGGTTTTTAATATTGGGTTTAATCACTTCGGTTGTTTTGCCATTCGTCGCCTTTACAAAAATTGTTTGGATTGAACCAAGCAAAAATACCATTGACTGGTCTCAAATACCACTAGCTACCAGTTCTGAAAAGGTTCCTTTAGAAATCAATTGGTACTTAGTTATTGGAATGTTATACGCCATTGGTATGCTTCTTTTTCTACTAAAACTTGCTTTGGATTTTTATAGTTTACACCGTGTACTAAACGGAAAACACTTTAAAAATCAAGCCGATTTTAAATACATTGACACCACAGAAAATATAGCGCCTTTCTCTTTTTTTAATACCATTGTTTATAATTCCACCTTGTACAGCAAAGCCGAATTAGAAAATATTTTGGAGCATGAAAAAGTACACAGTGAGCAAAATCACACTGTTGACGTATTAATTTCAAGACTGTTTTGTATTGTTTTTTGGTTCAATCCCTTTATCTGGTTGTATAAAAGAGCAATCTTGCAAAATCTAGAATTCATTGCTGATAGTGAAGCAACTAAAAAAATATCCGACAAAAAAGCGTATCAATTCACGCTCTTAAAAATAACAACACACGAAAATTGTGTTGCCATTACCAATCATTTTTATCAATCATTAATCAAAAAACGAATCGTTATGTTAAACAAAAATCAATCAAAAAAATGGAATTCATGGAAATATGCAGTAATTGTTCCAGCTCTAGTAGCGTTTGTACTTTTATTTCAAATTGAAGTAATTGCACAAGAGAAAAAACAAGTTACAAAAGAGAACACCTTAAACTCAGTCGACTTTGAATTAGAAATAAACGCTACGTCTACGAAAGAAGAACTAAATGCTCAAAAAGATTTATTTAAAGAAGATTTTGGAATTCAACTAGATTTCACTGACTTAATATACAATAGTAGCAATGAAATTATTCAACTAAAAGCTGAAATAAAAAGTAAAAACAATGAAAGAAAAATATATAGCGTTAAAGGAACAACACCTATAAAGCCTTTTAAAATATTTGCTAAAACCGAAAATGATAAAAAAGTTATTTTTGGTTTCAAAGCTGATAAACAGAAAAATAGTCAACTGAGTAATCATTTTAAAGCCACAGAAAAGAATGGTGAAAAAATTGAAATTAAACTAAATGAAGGCAATTCAGGAACAAACGAATCCAATCACGAGGATTATTTATCTATTAATAATTTTAAAAAAGATGGAGTAGAATATTTACTAGTTATCAATGGAGTTAAACAATCAAAAGATCACCCCATTCGCTTGCCATTTAATGATGAAATAGTAAGTCAAACGATATTAGAATCACAGCAAGCTATTGCTAAGTATGGATCTGATGCTGCAAATGGAGCGTGTGAAATTATAACTTCAAAGACTACAATTAAAAATAAAAAACGTAAACAAAAAAACAGTAAAGATTCTAAAAATGATAATACTGATATTTATACCACAGTTATAGCAACTGAAGTACCAGAATTAAAACTTGATAAGGACAATATTAAATCATCAAATAATGACCAAAACACTGTAAAAACTTTAGAAATGACATTTTCTAAAAATCAAACCAATTCTTTACCAAAAGACATAGAATATTACATCAATGATAAAAAAGTAACTAGAAACAAAATTGAAAAATTAGATCATAATACTATTGAACGCGTTGATGTAGATAAATCTAAAAACAATACAAAAATTATGAAATTTTACACAAAGAAATAATATACAACTCAATTAAAGACGGTTCAAATCATGACCGTCTTTTTTTATATCTTTGTGAAAAATTAAATTGCATGTATAAAATTCTTGCTCAAATCAACAAAATCATTCTACCTAGCTTTACAAAACAACGTTTAGACTTGGCCAAAGCCAAAAAATGGCAGATAGCAATTATTGGTTACAGGTATTACGTTACCACTCGTGCCTTACGCTAGTAGGTCATAGCGGCAAATACAACATGATTTAAAATTTTATCTCTTCCGTTCAAAAAACGCAGTTCCATCAAGAAATTACATTGAACAACCACACCGCCTAGCTTTTCTACAAGTTCACAAACTGCCTTTGCCGTTCCGCCAGTAGCCAAAACATCATCATGAACAAGCACACGGTCCCCTTTTTGTATGGCATCTACATGAATTTCTAAACTATCTGTGCCATACTCTAAATCATAACTAGCCGAAATGGTCTTATAAGGCAATTTATTAGGCTTACGAACAGGGATAAAACCCACCTTCAACTCTTGCGCTAATAAAGTTCCAAAGAAAAATCCACGACTCTCTACCCCAACAACCTTATCAATTTTTAAATTTTCCACACCTGCTAACAGTATTTTAAGGCATTCATTCCTTGCTTCTGGATCAAGAAGTAGTGGAGTGATGTCTTTAAACAAAATTCCTTCCTTTGGAAATCCCTGAATATCACGGATATAATTTTTTAAAATCATTTTTTTTATTTTTTTACAATTTTACACTTGCAAATTACACATTTATGCCTATATTTGCACCCGCAAGCAAGACAATAAGTCGCTTCGCAAAAAGGCCTTGTGGCGCAACTGAATAGCGCACTTGATTACGGCTCAAGAGGTTACTGGTTTGAATCCAGTCAAGGTCACTTTAAAATCCTTAAACACACTGTTATCAGTAGTTTAAGGATTTTTTTTGTTCTATTTTTTTTATTTACTTTATAAAAATTCAAAATCCCTATTTGATACTCTCAAAATAGGGATTATAAAAAGTATTCTTTTGAGTTTATAGTGTAGCCATATCAATTACAAAACGGTAACGCACATCCCCTTTTGTCATACGGTCATACGCTTCATGAATGTCTTTCATATCGATTAATTCAATATCTGATACAATACCATTGGCAGCACAGTAATCTAACATTTCTTGTGTTTCTGGTAATCCTCCAATTAACGATCCTGCTAAACTTCGTCTTCCTCCTATTAAACTAAAGGCATGAATTTCATAAGGTGTTGGAGGTACTCCCACACATATATGCACACCATTAACACGCAATAATGATAAGTAAAGATTTAAATCATGAGGAGCAGATACGGTATCTAAAATAAAATCAAATGTTCCTGCTGCTTTTGCTAATTGTTTTTCATCTTTGGTCACAATAAAATGATGTGCCCCTAGTTTTTTTGCATCTTGTTCTTTATCTGGTGAAGTACTCAACACCGTAACTTCAGCACCAAAAGCAACACCAAACTTAACGGCCATGTGCCCAAGTCCTCCAAGACCTAGTACAGCCAGCTTATGTCCTTTTCCTACTTTCCAATGTTTTAATGGTGAATATGTTGTAATTCCTGCACACAATAATGGAGCTACTGCCGCTAGGTCTAATTTATCTGATATGTGTAAAACAAAATCCTCATGAACTACAATGGTGTTCGAATACCCTCCGTATGTAGGTGTAACACCATCTTGACCAAGTGCATTATACGTATCTGTTCTTCCGTTGATACAAAATTGTTCTAATCCCTCTTTACAATTTTCACAAGTTCTACACGAGTCCACAAGACAGCCTGTTCCCGCTAAATCACCTACTTTGAATCGTGTAACTTTTTCTCCTACTCCAACTACTTTACCAACAATTTCATGTCCAGGGACCATTGGGTAAATAGATCCTCCCCAATCATCTTTTATTTGATGTAAGTCACTATGACAAACACCACAAAATTGTATATCAAACTGAACATCATGTGCTCCAAGAGCTCTTCGTTCAAAATTCCAAGGCGCTAAATCTGATTTGGCATCTTGTGCCGCATATCCTTTTGTAAGTATCATAATAAGTAAATTTAATTGTTATAAAATTATGAAATTTTAACTTATCAATAATTTTAAAGAGTTATATAATTACAATCAAATTATCAATCAACGGCAAAAGATTATGTAAGCTTAAAATATAATTTGGATAAGAAGAAATTGATCAAACTATATTGAAGAAAGTATTAGGTAGGCTAAACTTAATTTGATATCAGCAATTCAAATCATGATCGAATAGTACAAAAAACTAAATACTAAGCCAATATTTATGAGATTTTAGAACAATAATTGTTGCCGTTTTTTTTCAAAATGTCACTGTACAATGTGTTCCTTTGTAAAAGAATTCATTTCCATAATATTCAAACAATACAATGAACACATACCTCTTTGATAATCATTTTGTTGAAACTAACTATAGCGAGCATGAGTTAAATCATCAAGAGTTTGAATGTTGCACTTTTACCAATTGTTCTTTTTCCGAATGCCATTTTATATCCGTGACCTTTATTGATTGTACTTTTATAAACTGTTTTTTTACATCCGCAAAAATAAATCACGTTGCGCTACGAAATGTAGTATTTGAACACTGCGAAATTAAAGATGTAAACTTTGCTATGTGTGACGCATTTATTTTTAGAATTGGATTTAATAACTGCATTCTTGATTTTTCGAAATTTTATAATTTAAATCTAAAGGAAACACAATTTACAAAATGCAGTCTAATAGCCGTAGATTTCATGAATACCAATCTAACTCAAGTTATATTTGATCATTGCGATTTGTATAAAAGTGAATTTTCGGGTGCAAATGCGCATCATACTGATTTTAAAACAAGTTATAATTATACCATTGATCCAAAAAAGACAAAACTAAAAAAGACCCTTTTTTCAAAAAATGAAGTAAAGGGCCTTTTATATCAGTATGATTTAATAATTGAATAACAACAATAAGTGAAAAGTGTGTGCAGTACAGCATTAACCATGAATGGTTTCACTGTTACCATATTTTGCAATAACTGATTCTTCATAAGCTAGCCATTCTCGCCAGCGTTTTTCAACATCAATTCCTTCGCCGTATTTACGTGCATAGGTTATAAAAGTGGTATAGTGTTGCGCTTCACTCTCCATTAATTCTCTATAAAAAAGAGCTAATTCTGGATCCTTAATATTTTCGGATAAAACTTTAAATCGCTCACAACTTCTGGCTTCAATCATTGCTGAAAAAAGCAAACGCTCCACTAAACTGGATACTCTACTGCCATTACTGCTTTTTTTCATGTACAGGTATAGCTCATTTACATAGTCGTCTTTTCGCTCTCTGCCCAGTTTTAATCCACGCTTGATGATGATATTATGCACTTGCTCAAAATGATCAATTTCTTCTTTGGCCAAAGCCAATAAATCACGAACTAAATCTTGATGTTCAGAGTTGTTCGTAATAATTGTAATGGCATTTGTAGCTGCTTTTTGTTCGCACCAAGCATGATCCGTTAAGATTTCTTCAATATTTTTCTCAACAATATTGACCCATCTGGGATCTGTAGGCAATTGTAATCGTAATACACCCATTTTTTTAGTCTTAAAGTTAGGAAGTCGAAAGTCATAAAGTCGAAAGTCGAAAGCCAAAACTAAGAAAGAATATTAAATTCTATACAAAGACTTTAGACTTTCGACTTTAAAACTTAAAAACGTATTTATTTAGAAAACAAAAATAGCTCTTTCGCTCATCATTTCGTTAACTTCATTAGCTACCGCTTCAATTACATCTTCGTTTGTATGATCTACTAATACTCTGTCAATTAAGGCTACAATAGTTTCCATATCTTCTTCAACAAGACCACGAGTGGTAATAGCTGCTGTACCTACACGAATACCAGAGGTAACAAATGGTGATTTATCATCAAATGGAACCATATTTTTATTTACTGTAATTTCAGCTTTAACCAATGCATTTTCAGCTTCTTTACCAGAAATATTTTTATTTCTTAAATCGATTAACATCATATGATTGTCAGTTCCTCCCGAAATAATTTGGTAACCACGTTTTACAAAAGCTTCAGCCATAGCCTTAGCGTTTTTTTGTAATTGTAACGCATAGGTAAAAAATTCGTCTTGTAATGCTTCTCCAAAAGCAACCGCTTTTGCAGCAATGATATGCATTAAAGGTCCACCTTGATTACCAGGAAACACAGCTAAATCAAGTAAAGATGACATCATTCTTATTTCTCCTTTTGGAGTAGTTAAACCAAATGGATTTTCAAAATCCTTACCCATCAAAATTAATCCTCCACGAGGTCCACGTAATGTTTTGTGAGTCGTTGTAGTAACAATATGACAATGAGGTAAAGGATCATTCATCAAACCTTTTGCAATAAGTCCTGCAGGATGAGAAATATCAGCTAATAAAATAGCTCCTACGCTGTCAGCAATTACTCTAAAACGAGCAAAATCCATATCACGTGAATATGCAGAAGCTCCAGCGATAATCAGTTTTGGTTGTTCTCTAGTTGCAATTTCTTGAATTTTATCGTAATCTAATAAACCAGTTTCTGGATCTACACCATAAAAAGAAGGTGTATATAAACGCCCCGAAAAATTTACAGGTGATCCGTGTGTAAGGTGACCTCCATGAGACAAATCAAAACCTAATATTTTATCACCAGGCTTAATACAAGCATGATATACTGCTGTATTTGCTTGAGATCCTGAATGTGGCTGTACATTAGCATACGCAGCACCAAATAATTCTTTGGCTCTATCTATAGCAATTTGTTCAACAACATCAACTACTTCGCAACCTCCGTAGTATCTTTTGCCAGGATATCCTTCGGCATATTTATTAGTCAGTACAGATCCTGCTGCTTCCATCACTTCGTCACTTACAAAGTTCTCTGATGCTATTAGCTCTAATCCGTGTATTTGTCTTTCTTGTTCTTCTAGAATAAGGTCAAAAATTTGTTCGTCGCGTTGCATTTTTTTGATTTTCGTTAATTTATAGCAAAAATACAAAAAAACGTTTGGTTAATACTTAGATTATAATATATTTGATGAGTAATTTTTTAACAAAACAATTAACATCATATGCCAATAACAGCAAACGATACCAATAGAAAATCATGGTTAGAAGTACCTGAAAACAGTGATTTCCCTATTCAAAATATACCCTTCGGAGTTTTCCTAACAAAAGAAAATATTGTTACTGTAGGAACAAGAATAGGCGACTATGCCATAGATCTAGGTGCACTACAACAACTCAATTATTTTGATGGTATTGAACTTACTGATGATATGTTTATGCAGGATACGCTGAATGACTTCATATCAGACGGAAAAAAAACATGGAGACTGGTAAGAAACCGCATTGCTGATCTATTTGATGCAAACAATACCAAACTACAAAACAATACCAAAGACCGAGATATTGTAATCTTTAGAATGGAAGATGTTGAAATGCAATTACCAGTTTTAATTGGTGATTACACTGATTTTTATTCGAGTAAAGAACATGCAACTAATGTGGGGAAAATGTTTAGAGATCCTGAAAACGCATTATTACCTAACTGGCTTCATATTCCAGTAGGTTATCACGGCAGAAGCTCTTCGATAGTGCCGTCTGGAATTCCTGTTCACAGACCCATGGGTCAAACATTACCTAACGGAGAAACAAGTCCAGTTTTTGGTCCGTCCCGTTCTGTTGATTTTGAACTTGAAACTGCGTTTATCACCACTGACGTCAATATCATGGGTGAAAATATTCCTGTAACGGAGGCCGAAGATTATATTTTTGGGATGGTGTTATTAAATGACTGGAGTGCACGTGATATTCAAAAATGGGAATACGTTCCGCTAGGGCCATTTTTAGCTAAAAACTTTGCCTCTTCAATCTCACCATGGATAGTAACTATGGATGCATTAGAACCATTTAGAACAAAAGGTCCTAAACAAGAGCCTACGCCCCTACCGTATTTACAACAAAAAGGGAAGCATTCATTTGATATAAATCTAGAAGTGGCAATTCAACCTGAAAATGCTGAACCTACTATAGTTTCTAAGTCTAATTTTAAATACATGTACTGGACTATGAGTCAACAATTGACGCATCACACCTCAAATGGATGTAGAGTGAATTCTGGAGATATGATGGGATCAGGAACGATATCAGGACCTACTGAAGATAGTTTTGGTTCTATGCTTGAACTTACTTGGGGTGGAAAAAATCCAATAAAAATGAGCGATAACACAGAGCGTAAATTTATAAATGACAATGATACTGTAATCATGAAAGGTTTTTGCAAAAACGGTCATGTACGTATTGGTTTTGGAGAAGTTTCAAGCAAGCTATTACCTCCTTTTGTACGAAAATAAAATTTATATAAAATTACCTTTTGAAACCTAACAATTATACTATTTTTGTTAGGTTTTTTTTGGCATTATATTTGAATTTAGCTTTTTGAAATATTCTTTTCGCTACAATCAAAAAAACATTGCTTAACATTCTACCTCTAAAATTAACGCTTATGAAAAAAATTACTATTCTATTTATCTTATTTATTTTAATTTCATCCTGTGGAGTAAAGCAAACCCAAAATGCATTAAGCTCAGGCAATTATGATCAAGCAATAGATAATGCCATTTCAAGTTTAAGAAGTAACAAGGATAAAAAAGGAAAACAAGATTACGTTTATCTCCTGGAAGAGGCTTTCGCCAAAGCAAAAGATAGAGATCTTAACTATATTAACTTGTGGACTAAAGAAAACAATCCTGCTCAGTTAGAGAAAATTTATAACACCTATGTACAATTAAATCAAAGACAAGAAAACATAAAACCAATTTTACCCTTAAAATTATTAAACGAAGGCCGAAATGCAATCTTTCCATTTGATGATTATAGTGATAAAATTGTAAGTAGTAAAAATGCACTAGCAGCTTATTTATATGCAAATGCTAAAAAATTAATGATCTCTACTGATAAGATGAATTTTAGAAAAGCATTTAATGACTTGAATTATCTCAACCAGATTAATCCAAACTATAAAGATGTTTTACGATTAATGGAGGAAGCAAAATTTAAAGGCTGTGATTTTGTTTCGGTTACTACAAAAAATGAGACTAGCATGATTATCCCTGTTCGTTTGCAAAATGATTTACTTGATTTTAGCACATTCGGGTTAAATGACGCTTGGACGGTGTATCACAACAACAAACAAAAAGGTATTGTTTATGATTATGGAATGGTCATCAATTTTAGAGACATCTTAATTTCACCAGAACAAGTTAAAGAGCGCGAATTTGTTAAAGAACGCGTGATAAAAGACGGTGTAAAAAAACTAATTGATGCTAATGGTAAAGAGGTTCTAGATGAAAAAGGAAAAGTAGTAATGGTTGACGATTTAAAAACGGTAACCGCCAGAATTTATGAATTCAGACAATTTAAATCTTCGCAAGTAACAGCTAAAATAGATTACGTTAATCTAAGAACCAATCAACTTATACAAACATTTCCTTTAACAAGCGAGTTTGTTTTTGAAAATATTTATGCCACTTGTAATGGAGACAGACGCGCCTCGGACGATAACTATTTTGCGTATTTTGACAGAAAACCTGTTATGTTCCCTAACAGCGAACAAATGATTTATGATACTGGTCAAGATCTAAAAGCAAAAATTAAAAACATTATTACTCAAAATAGATTTAGAAACTAACCTTTATAAATCTTTCATTTAAAACTCCTAGAGCACTACGTTCTAGGAGTTTTTTTTTTTTTTAAAATAACACAATAGTTACATAATTTGTTACAAATAAAAATTAAATAGTTGAAATTCAAAAAAAAATGTACTTTTGCAGCTGTGAATAATACAAACGTACATATAACTTCTTTGTCACGGACAAACATGCTAACCGCTTCTCCCGAAGTACGGACACTATAACTATAGTTTCCTAGAGCTGTTTCTCATTTATTCATTTTTTCATTTTTTTTGTTTTGACATTATCAAACTCTATTGGATTATTATATCCTTTATTTTTTATAGTATTTACTGTATTTTATTGTAAATCAAAATACTACATCTATTCTTTAGATTTTAGTGCAAATTCATATTGCCTAAAATTCATTTTAGCTTTTAATCAAAAATCATTTTATAACATCCAAATTCTACTTTTGAAATGAACATTTCCATTGTCACAACTCAGGAAGAGCACTACAAATATGCGCAAGAAATATGCGAAACAATAGAGTTATCAGCACTTTTAAGAGGTACTGGTATTGCTAAAAGAACGCCTGAGTATATCCAGAAAAAAATGGAGACTCAAGACGCCGTTATTGCACTTGACAACGGGAAATTTGCAGGTTTTTGTTATATCGAGAGTTGGCAACATGGCCAGTTTGTAGCACATTCAGGCTTAATTGTTCATCCTGATTACAGAAATCTTGGTTTGGCAAAAAAAATAAAGTCGTTTGTGTTTGATTACTCGCTAAAAAAATATCCTGAAGCAAAAGTTTTTGGGATTACAACAGGCTTAGCAGTAATGAAAATAAATTCTGATTTGGGATACAAACCAGTTCCTTTTTCAGAGCTTACAAATGACCCGAGCTTTTGGAAAGGCTGTCAAACCTGCACTAATTATGAAATTTTGAAAAGCAAAGACAACAAAATGTGCTTGTGTACAGGCATGCTATATGATCCAAATGAAAAACCAAAAGACCCACCAAAACATCCTTTCAATGTCCGGATTTGGAACCGTTTGAAGAAAATAAAACAAGCGGTATTTTTAGATAAATAAACCCCCTACTTGAAGGGACGTGAGCCAAGACATAGAAGAAAAATTACATAAAATAACATTCCCTTTTGCCAGTATTGGCACCCTCTCCTTCGGAGGGCTGGGGGAAGAAAAAAATGAAAAAATGAAAAAAGTAGTATTAGCATATAGTGGAGGTCTTGATACTTCCTACTGCCTGAAATATTTAAAAAACGAAAAAGGTTTTGAAGTTCACACCGTACTAGTAGATACTGGTGGATTTACCGCTGAAGAATTAGAAAGCATAACAACAAGAGCGTATGAACTTGGAAGTGCAAAGCACACCAATCTTACCATTGTAGATAAGTATTATGATAAAGCCATCAAGTATTTAATTTTTGGAAATGTATTAAAAAACAATACCTATCCACTTTCTGTAAGTGCTGAACGTGTTTTTCAAGCTATCGAAGCCATTAAATATGCAAAATCTGTTGGCGCAAGTGCCATTGCACACGGAAGTACTGGCGCTGGTAATGACCAAATTCGTTTTGATTTAATTTTCCAAACCATCGCACCCGAAATTGAAATCATCACTCCTATTCGAGATTTGAAATTATCAAGACAGGAAGAAGTAGATTATTTAGCTAAAAACGGAGTTTCATATTCTTGGGAAAAAGCACAATATTCCATTAACAAAGGGTTATGGGGAACAAGTGTAGGCGGGAAAGAAACTTTAACATCGCATCAAGCGCTACCTAGCGAAGCTTATCCTTCTCAATTGGTAAAAGAGGGCGCAGAAAAAGTAACCTTAGAATTTGAAAAAGGAGAATTAGTAGCTATAAATGGCATTAAAGACAAACCTTCGGCTAATATTGTTACTCTTGAAAAACTGGCTAATGCCTACGCAATAGGTAGAGACATTCACGTAGGTGATACCATTATTGGCATTAAAGGAAGAGTAGGTTTTGAGGCTGCCGCACCTTTAATTATCATCAAAGCACACCATTTATTAGAGAAACACACACTAGGAAAATGGCAGCAATACTGGAAAGAACAACTCGGCAACTGGTACGGAATGCTGTTTCATGAGGGGCAATTTCTTGATCCTGTGATGAGAAATATCGAAACTTTTTTGCAAGACACCCAACATACTGTCAACGGAAAAGTGACCGTTACACTAAAACCCTATCATTTTTCGCTTGACGGAATCGAATCTGAAAATGATTTAATGAATACGAGTTTTGGACAATACGGAGAAATGAACAATGCATGGACTTCTGATGATGCCAAAGGATTTATCAAAATTCTTGGTAATGCTCAAAACATATTTTCATCGGTAAATAATGAAACATACGAATAATAAATAGCGTTTTTTTTAGGAGCAGAAATATTTTGCATTTCCTGAAACATCGTCCCGCTTTACGCTACAATCTTTTCCTTTAAAAAAAAGGAAAAGGATTTTCACTGCAATCGGGGCTAAAGAGAGAAATAGTTCTTTTTTAGAAAATTAAAAAGAGTAATATCCAATCTGTGGAAATCAGTAAAAACTGTGACAAAAAATAATTCGAAAAATAAAAAATTATGATTACTATCGGTATAATAGGTGGATCAGGATATACAGCAGGAGAATTAATTAGAATTCTAATGTTTCATCCTCGCGCAACCATTGATTTTGTTTTCAGTACAACAAATGCTGGAAAGTCACTTTCTGTGGCGCACCACGATTTACTCGGCGATATTGAAATGAATTTTACCGATACCGTAAATCCAAACGTGAACGTAGTTTTCTTATGTTTAGGTCATGGAAAATCAAAATCATTTTTAGAACAAAATCAATTTGCAAGTCATACCAAAATTATCGATTTAGGCAATGATTTCAGATTGACAAAAGACAAAGAATTCAATGAAAAGTCTTTTGTTTATGGTTTACCTGAATTGAACAAAGCGGCCATTAAAAACGCTCAATTTATAGCTAATCCAGGTTGTTTTGCAACAGCAATTCAGCTGGCATTATTGCCTTTGGCGAAAGCCGGAATACTCACAACTGACGTTCATATCAATGCCACAACAGGAAGCACAGGAGCCGGAGTGACCCCTTCAGAAACAACACATTTTAGCTGGAGATCAAACAATATGTCGCATTACAAAGCTTTTGAACACCAACATCTAGGGGAAATTAACCAATGTGTCCACCAATTGCAAGCGGATTACGCAAACGAATTGATTTTTGTACCCAACAGAGGTGATTTTGCCAGAGGAATATTCGCCACATTATACACAACAATCGAAGAAAGTCTGGAAAATTTAGTAGCAAAGTATGAGACTTATTACCAAGACCAACCTTTTGTTACGGTTACTACTACAGGAATCAACATGAAACAAGTGGTTCAAACCAATAAATGCATTATTAGTTTAATGAAAAAAGGAAACCGATTATTGATAACATCAGTAATCGATAATTTAACAAAAGGAGCTTCAGGACAAGCCATACAAAACATGAATTTAATGTTTGGATTAGATGAAACCACAGGATTACATTTGAAACCAAGCGGATTTTAAAATAATTAAAAGATTGAAGAATTTAATGATTTAAAAATTATTAGGATTCTAGAAACAGAAAAAGATTTAAAAACGACTTGAATCTTTAAATTTTTCAATTTTTAAATCTTTAAATAATAAAAAATGAACTTATTTGACGTTTACCCATTATACAGCATCACTCCTGTAAAAGCGCTAGATTGCACTATTACAGACGAAAACGGAGTGGAATATTTAGATTTATACGGCGGTCATGGCGTAATTTCCATTGGACATACCCAAACAGATTATGTCATTGCCTTAAAAAAACAGTTAGACAACATTAGTTTCTATTCAAATGCGATTCAGAATCCACTGCAAGTTGAACTAGCCCAAAAGTTAGGGAAGCTTTCAGGATTAGAGGACTACACTTTATTCTTGTGTAGTTCTGGAGCTGAAGCAAATGAAAACGCTTTGAAATTGGCCTCGTTTCACAACCATAAATCGCGAGTAATTGCTTTTGACAATTCCTTTCATGGAAGGACTTCGGCGGCAGTTGCAGTAACTGACAATAAAAAAATTGTAGCTCCAATCAATGCGCAGCAAATTGTTACTTTTTTACCCTTGAACAACATTGAATTGGTTGAAAACGAACTCAAAAAAGGCGATGTATCTTCGGTAATAATTGAAGGTATTCAAGGAGTGGGCGGATTAGATCAAGGTACCACAGCATTTTTTCAGGATTTAGAAAAAATATGCGCAGCGTATGATGTTGTTTTAATTCTAGACGAAGTACAATCCGGATACGGAAGAAGCGGAAAGTTCTTTGCCCACCAACATCATGATATCAAAGCAGATATAATTTGTTTGGCAAAGGGAATGGGGAACGGTTTTCCAATTGGTGGGATTCTGATTTCTCCAAAATTCACAGCTAGTTACGGATTATTAGGAACTACTTTTGGAGGAAACCATCTAGCTTGTGCAGCCGGAATTGCAGTTTTAGACGTGATGCAAAAGCAACAATTAATGGATAATGTGAACGACGTTTACGCCTATTTTCTGGAAGTAATCAAACAAATCCCTGAAGTAATTCAAGTTAAAGGAAGAGGATTAATGCTGGGTGTAGAATTTGATTTTGACGTAAGTACACTACGTAAAAAGATGATTATCGACAAACATATTTTTACTGGAAATGCAAATAACAAAAACTTACTGCGAATTTTACCTCCTTTAACAATAACAAAACCAGCAATCGACTTGTTTATAAAAGCCTTACAAGAAGCTTTAGTAGAGATTCAATAACATAAAGTAATGCTATTTGTAATAGAATTTAAACAACTAAAAATGAAGTTGCTATTATAAAATTAGTAAGACTTATTAAAAAACAAAATCATGAATTTCAACGCTGTCAATAACATAGATGTACTGGAAACATGGGTTAAAAAAGCCTTAAAAATCAAGAAGAAACCCCTCAAAAATAAAAAGTTAGGTAAAAACAAAACACTAGGATTATTGTTTTTCAATTCTAGTTTAAGAACGCGATTGAGTACGCAAAAAGCAGCCTTAAATTTAGGAATGAATGTGATGGTAATGAACTTTACCAATGAAGGCTGGACCCTAGAATTTGAAGAAGGTGCTGTAATGAACTCAGGAGCCTCAGAGCATATTAAAGAAGCTGCTGCAGTTGTTTCTCAATATTGTGATGTCATTGCTATAAGAGCATTTGCTGGATTGGTTGATAAAGAAAAAGACAATGCCGAAATAGTACTGTCTAGTTTTATAAAATACGCAACTGTTCCTATTATTAATATGGAGAGCGCTACAGGACACCCATTACAAGCGCTGGCTGATGCAATTACCATTGAAGAATTTAAACCCAAGCACCGACCCAAAGTGGTTTTAACATGGGCACCACATCCTAAAGCATTACCTCAAGCTGTTGCCAATTCTTTTGTAGAAATGATGCAGTTACAAAAAAATATGGATTTTGTAATCACTCATCCAAAAGGGTATGAATTGAATCCTGAAATTACGAAAGATTCAAAAATTGAATACGATCAAGACAAAGCATTTGAAAACGCTGATTTTATTTATGCCAAAAATTGGAGTAATTATATTGAATACGGACAAATCACAAATTCTGATCCAAACTGGACCGTAACAGCTGAGAAAATGAAATTAACTAATGATGCAAAGTTTATGCATTGTTTGCCCGTAAGACGTAACATGATCGTATCAGATGAGGTGATTGATGGTCCTAACTCAATTGTAATTGAACAAGCCAATAATAGAACCTTCGCAGCACAATTAGTGCTTCAAAAAATATTAAAAAAATAAGGCACTGAGATGCAAAGGTTATAAGACACTAAGTCCTTATAACCTTTGTATCTCAGTGCCTCAGAACTTTTTTAAATGAAAAATAAAAAACCGATAACGATAATAAAAATTGGTGGAAATGTCATTGATAACCCGATGGAATTGGCTCATTTTTTAGCAGATTTTTCTAAGATTGAAGGCTACAAAGTACTCGTTCATGGCGGTGGAAAATCAGCTACAAAATTAGCCGAAAGTATGGGTTTAGTTCCACAAATGATTGATGGAAGACGCATCACCGATGCCGCAATGCTAGAAGTTGTAGTCATGATTTATGCTGGTCAAATCAACAAAAATATTGTAGCACAATTACAAGCCAATTCCACCAATGCAATCGGTTTTTCTGGAGCTGACGGGAATTTGATTCAATCAGAAAAACGAAATCACCCCACAATAAATTATGGTTTTGTAGGTGATGTCAACAAAGTAAATACACCCTTACTAGAAACGTTACTTTTAAACAATCTTGTACCTGTATTTTGCGCCATCACACACGATGGCAACGGACAATTATTAAACACAAACGCAGACACGATTGCCAGTGAATTAGCAATCGCTTTATCAGAAGTTTTTGAGGTAACTTTGAATTACTGTTTTGAAAAATCAGGAGTTCTATTCGATGCCGAAGACGATTCTTCAGTTATTGAAAACATAAATTCCGAATTATATGCAAAATTAAAAACAGAAAAAGCCATACATTCCGGAATGATTCCTAAACTGGACAACTGTTTTAATAGTTTAAACAAAGGAGTTCAAAAAATAAAAATAGGGCATCACCGCATGTTGCTAGATGCAACGGCTATTTGTACAAATATCAAATTATAAAAAGTGAAACACAAGTCTCACCGATTTTGAAAAATTTCTTTTTCAATTTTAAAAAATCGTTTAATCTGTGGCTAAAATAAGTATGAAAAACATAGAAATCCTTACACAAGAAGCCATTGCGCTATTAAAAGCACTGATTGAAACACCTTCATTTTCCAGTGAAGAAGATCAAACTGCACTTTTAATCGAAAATTGGTTTACACTAAATAACATACCTTTTAAACGCGAAAATAATAATGTTTGGGCTTTCAACAAACATTTTAATGCTACAAAGCCTACGCTACTATTGAATTCTCACCACGACACGGTAAACCCAAATCAAGGCTATACCAATGATCCTTTTCAAGCCATTGAAAAAGAGGGTAAATTATTTGGTTTAGGCAGCAATGATGCTGGCGGATGTTTGGTTTCTCTTTTAGCTACTTTTGTCCATTTTTATTCCCATGAAAATCTACCTTACAATTTGGTAATGGTAGCCTCTGCCGAAGAGGAAAGCAGTGGAAGAAACGGCTTAAACAGTGTTTTAAAGAACTTGCCTGAACTAGATTGTGCCATTGTGGGCGAACCCACTTTAATGCAATTGGCCATAGCCGAAAAAGGTTTATTAGTTCTTGATGTCATCGTAAAAGGTACCGCCAGTCATGCCGCACATCAAAATCTTGACAATTCCATTTACAAAGCAATTCCCGTAATCGAGTGGTTTAACAGCTACAATTTCGAAAAAATTTCAGAGGTTTTAGGCCCTGTTAAAATGACCGTAACCCAAATTAATGCCGGAAAACAACACAATGTAGTTCCTGCAGAATGTCATTTGGTTGTAGATATCAGGGTAAATGATTGTTACAGCAATCAAGAAATTCTAGATACTGTAAGAGCAAATGTTGCTGCAGAAATTAATCCAAGATCCATGCATTTAAACGCTTCTTCCATTCCTGTTTCTCATGGATTGGTGCAGGCCGGAATCGCATTAGGAAGAACCACCTACGGCTCGCCTACCCTTTCAGATCAATCGGTTTTGAGTTGCAAATCATTGAAACTAGGACCTGGTGAAACCCTGCGGTCACACTCCGCAAACGAATTTATATTTATACATGAAATAACAGAGGGAATCCAACTGTATATCAATATACTAACTGATTTTTTCAAACAATAAAACGATTAGGAGCTAATCCCGCTATCCGTTACAATCTTTTATTTTTTTAAAGAAAAAAAATAAAAGGATTTTCACTATTATCGGGGCTATAAAGACGATTCCTATAGATCATGCAAGTTTCAAGATGAAACTTTAAACCTGAAACAAAAAACAATATGAAACTTTGGGAAAAAGGAATACCAACAGATAAACAAATCGAACATTTCACTGTGGGAAACGACAGGGAATTGGACTTGATTCTCGCAAAATATGATGCTTTAGGTTCAATTGCACACGCTAAAATGCTCGGAAACATTGGTTTATTGACAGCTAGTGAAACAGATATGTTAGTAGCTGCTTTGAACGAGATTATTGCTGATGTTACGGCTGGAAATTTCACAATTGAAGATTCCTTTGAAGATGTGCATTCGAAAATTGAATATTTGCTAACAGAAAAATTAGGAGATGCTGGAAAAAAAATTCATACCGCGCGTTCCCGTAACGATCAAGTTTTAGTAGATGTAAATTTATATTTAAAAGATGTAGTAATAGATCTAAAAGCTCAAGTAAAAAGCCTTTTTGATTTACTGATGGCATCAGCAGAGAAACATCAAAATGTATTATTACCTGGCTACACCCATTTACAAATTGCAATGCCATCTTCTTTTGGGATGTGGTTTTCTGCTTACGCCGAAACTTTGATTGATGATATCACAATGCTGAATGCCGCTTTGAAAATTGTAGATCAAAATCCATTAGGCTCAGCCGCAGGCTACGGCAGCTCCTTCCCTATTGATAGAACTTTTACAACGCAAGAATTGGGTTTTGAAACTTTAAAATTCAATTCGGTAGCCGCTCAAATGAGTCGTGGAAAATCAGAAAAAACAGTTGCTTTTGCCATGAGTAGTATTGCCGCTACCCTATCAAAATTCGCAATGGATGTTTGTTTGTATATGAGTCAGAATTTTGATTTCATTGCTTTACCATCTCATCTTACAACAGGTTCCAGTATCATGCCACATAAAAAAAATCCGGATGTATTCGAGTTAATTCGAGGAAAATGCAATAAAATTCAAGCCTTACCTTACGAAATTACTTTAATTACCAATAACTTACCGAGTGGTTATCACAGAGATTTGCAATTATTAAAAGAAGGTTTATTCCCAGCCATTCAAAACCTGAAAGCCTGCTTAGATATTGCGATTTTCTCCATAAAAGACATTACAGTAAAAGACAATATTCTTTCCGATCCAAAATACAATTATTTATTTACTGTTGACACTTTAAATGAAATGGTAGTTGCCGGAATGCCGTTTAGAGACGCATACAAAGCAGTTGCAGAACAATTGGAAAATGGAACTTTTACATCCCCAAAAGAAACCAAACACACACATGAAGGCAGTATTAACAATCTATGTTTGAACGAGATTATAGAGAAAATGAGATTGGCCTATTACTAAATATCAATCACAACTATTTTCATAAATCCATTCTGTAAAAAGAATGGATTTTTTCGTTTCAATAAAATTCAACACTAATAAATTATACTCTTATTGAGAAGTTAACACTTTAAACCTATATTTGAGTTTAAATTTCAAGATAGTATGAGTATGAAAAAATTTGAAGAAGAGGCAACGAAAAGTCTTTTAGAAAAAGAATTAATAACCCCTGAACAATATAATCAAGTAGAGGCCTACCGAAATTTAAATCTTTTTTCATTACATACTGAGCTTAAATTATTTTTGTACGCCTCTGTATTACTATTTACTTCAGGTATCGGTATTTTAATTTACCAAAACATAGATAGCATTGGACACATCGCTATTTTGGCTATATTATTGTTGATTACCGTTTTTTGTTTTTACTTCTGTTCTAAAAACGCTATCGGATTTAAAAAACAACAAACTCAATTTGAAAATCCTATTTTTGATTACCTCATTTTAGCGGCAGTATTATTAAGTTGCATTTTTGTTGGCTATCTACAATTTCAATACACTGTTTTTGGTACCCATTACGGATTAGCTACTGTTGTTCCTACTGTAATAGCTTTCTTCTGTGCTTATTATTTTGATAATAAAAGTATCTTATCAATCGCAATCACGGGTTTAGCAGCATATATTGGTTTGTCCGTTTCTCCGCAATCTTTACTTCACAATGATTTTAACGAAAACAATACCCTGAGCTATTCAGCTATTTCATTAGGTATTTCATTAGTAATTTGGACTATTTACAGTTCAAATATTGACTTAAAAAAACATTTTAGCTTAGTATTTCTCACTTTTGCTTTGCACATTATAAGCATTGCTTGTATTAATAATTTATTCGATAGCTATTGGGGCATTTTTATAATACTATTGGCTGGTTCCTGCTACTATTTTTACCGTACCAGTTACCTCATTAAATCGGTTTCATTGTTTGTCTTTACCTTAATTTACGCCTATATCGGTCTAAATATATTCTTGTTCAAATTATTAGAATTCAGCAATATTGATAGCGAATTATTTATCTCTTTCTTTTTCTTAGTTCCCTTTTACTTTATTGGTTCTATCATTTACTTTATTCGACTTATTAAACAATTCAATAAAAAAGCTAGTCATGATACAATATAACAAAACCGAATTAGAGCAAGAGTTTCTAGTTTCAGAAGGGCACTCTTTAAAAAAAGCTGGATTTATAGATGAAAGTCAGTTTCGCTTAATTGATAAAAATTTAACCGTACTTAAAAGTCAAAAAAACATCTTAATCCGAATTGGATTTTTTCTGCTAGGGAGCTTTTTATATTCCTCCATTTGTGGCTTTCTTACTCTAATTAGCCTAGATTCAATGAATGAAAATTATCAATTTCTGGTTTATCTTTTTGCTATCATTGGTTTCATTGGTACTGAAGTTTTAACCAATCAAAAATATTACGGTTATGGCCTTGACGATGCGTTCATACTAGGTGGACAATTGTGCTTAGCAATTGCTATAGGCATTTCAACAGACGGAAACAAACTTACCATTTCCCTCATACTCTCAATAACCTCCTTGCTTTGTTATTTTAGATATGTACAGCTATCAATGGTTTTCTTATTTTGTATAACACTCACTTGTTCTATACTTTTCTTGATGTTTGAATTAGGCGCTTTCGCAAAAACTATACTGCCTTTTACTATGATGTTTTTTGCAATTGTTATCTATTTTGGCAGCAAAAAACTATTAGCAAGATTAACACTCCCATTTTATTACAATGGCATTGTTTTTACACAAGCTTTTGCACTGATTTTATTTTACATATCAGGAAATTATATGGTGGTTAGAGAACTTTCAAGTGAATTAATGGGTGTAATTGTTACTGCAAATAACGATATTCCGTTTGCCATTTTCTTTTATGGATTCACCTTTATAGTTCCGGTGAGTTATTTGGTTTTGTCTTTGTACAAAAAAGACCGCTTTATGCTTTGGATAGGAATCCTAGCTCTTTGTTTTTCAATATATACCATTCGTTTTTACTATGCTGTTTTACCTGTTGAAATTGCCCTCACCATTGGTGGTTTGGTATTATTTGCATTTACTTTTTTTGCTATAAAAAAGATTAAAAACAATACTAATGGTGTTACTTTTCAACCAGATCGTTTCTCACACGGAAATCTATTTGGCACTGCCGAAATATTCATGGCGACACAATTGGGATTAAAACCTGAAACTACGGTGGAATCTCCAATGGAATTTGGTGATGGAGATTTCAGTGGCGGAGGTTCTGGAGGAAGTTATTAAAATAAAAAACCAAGGATAAACAAACTAATATTTGTAAATCCTTGGCAATTTCTTTGATTGGTTATTGCAACTATAATTTAGCTCCCAATTCTCCAGCATCAATATCGCTGTGAGAAACATTGTATACCGCCTTACCATCTTTAATCAAAATCAATTGTGGTGATTGATGTGTAACCCCAAAGCGGGAAGCAATTTCATTAGAAACATCTCTAAAAGCAATTAAATCTAAAAAATAAGGCGTTACTTTCTCAGGAAAGTTAAACTCATTCTCAAACTGTTTCAAAGCCATTCTACTCACACTACAACGAGTGCTATGCTTAAAAATGGCAACAGGTTTTACTTGAGATTGGGCTATTATCTCATCTAGTTGTTCTAATGCTTGCAAAGGCTCCCAAGTCATTGAATTAGTTTGGTCATTAGAATCACTACTACCAAAAATATTTTTTAAAAAACTCATAATTTGTCGGTTTTTCAGTCATTTTGACTGTTCAATATGATATAAATCATATTTAATAAGCCATTTTGTCTGTAATTTTACTGTGGAATATTAATTGAATAATCAGTCACAAAGATAAAATAAATTAATAAGAAACTGTGATTAAAGTATTTTACTAACAAAAACAGGCAAAAACTTGTTGCAAAAAACTAAAAAAATGAATATCAATAAATTTACCATCAAATCTCAAGAAGCTATCCAACTTTCGCAACAATTAGCACAAAGCTATGGACAGCAACAAATTGAAAACGAACATCTTTTTAAAGCTATTTTAGAAGTTGATGAAAACGTAGCGCCATTTATATTAAAAAAACAAAATGTAAATGTTCCCTTATTTATTCAAATACTTGAAAGTACAATTCAAAGTTTCCCGAAAGTTACTGGTGCCGAAATAATGCTTTCTAGAACTGCAAATACCACGCTAAACGAAGCCGAAATAATTGCAAAAAAAATGAATGACGAGTACGTTTCGGTAGAGCACTTAATACTTGCTATTTTTAACTCGAAGACTAAAGCGTCTCAGATTTTAAAAGATCAAGGTGTGACCGAAAAAGGATTGAAAGCCGCAATTGATGAACTAAGAAAAGGAGAACGTGTAACCTCGGCTTCTGCTGAGGAGACCTATAATTCTTTGAATAAATATGCCAAAAATCTAAACGAACTTGCTAAATCTGGTAAACTAGATCCCGTAATAGGTCGTGACGAAGAAATAAGACGTGTATTACAAATACTAACGCGCAGGACTAAAAATAATCCCATGCTAGTTGGAGAACCTGGAGTGGGTAAAACTGCCATTGCTGAAGGATTAGCACATAGAATTGTAGATGGAGATGTGCCTGAAAATCTAAAAGATAAAATTGTATTTTCACTGGATATGGGTGCATTAATTGCAGGCGCCAAATACAAAGGCGAATTTGAAGAACGTTTAAAATCAGTAGTTAAAGAGGTTACCGCTGCAGATGGAGACATCGTTTTATTTATTGATGAAATTCACACGCTTGTAGGTGCTGGCGGTGGCGAAGGTGCTATGGATGCGGCAAATATTTTAAAACCCGCATTGGCACGTGGAGAGTTACGCGCTATTGGTGCCACAACATTAGACGAATATCAAAAATATTTTGAAAAGGATAAAGCATTAGAAAGACGTTTCCAAAAAGTGCAAATTGAAGAACCTGATACTGATAGTGCTATCTCCATACTTCGTGGTATAAAGGAAAAATACGAAACACACCACAAAGTTCAAATAAAAGATGAAGCAATTATTGCCGCTGTTGAATTATCCCAACGTTACATCACAAACCGATTTTTACCGGATAAAGCCATCGACTTAATGGATGAAGCAGCTTCAAAAATCCGAATGGAAATTAATTCAAAACCAGAAGAGCTGGATGTTTTGGATCGAAAAATAATGCAACTTGAAATTGAGATTGAAGCCATTAAAAGAGAAAAAGATGAAAGTAAACTCAAATCTCTTGGCCTAGAACTGGCTAATCTTAAAGAGGATAGAAATACAATTTACACCAAGTGGAAATCAGAAAAAGATGTTGTTGATGGCATTCAATTGATTAAAAAAGAAATTGAAGATTATAAATATGATGCTGAACGCGCTGAACGCGATGGAGATTACGGAAAAGTAGCCGAAATACGTTACGGTAAAATTAAAGAAGCTCAAGAACGACTTGAAATTTTACATCAAGAACTTATTGTTAATCAAGCCGGTGGAAGTTCCTTAATTAAAGAAGAGGTAACACGCGAGGACATTGCTGAAGTTGTAGCAAAATGGACTGGTATCCCTGTGCAAAAAATGCTTCAAGGTGAAAGAGAGAAACTTTTACATCTTGAAGAAGAATTACACCGCCGTGTAGTAGGTCAAGAGGAAGCAATTGAAGCCGTAAGCGATGCCGTACGAAGAAGTCGTGCAGGATTACAGGACATGAAAAAACCGGTGGGTACGTTTCTTTTTCTTGGGACAACCGGAGTGGGAAAAACAGAATTGGCAAAAGCTTTAGCCGAATACTTATTTGATGATGAAAACGCTATGACCAGAATTGATATGAGCGAATATCAAGAACGCCATAGTGTAAGTAGATTAGTGGGTGCGCCTCCAGGATATGTGGGTTATGACGAAGGCGGTCAACTAACAGAAGCCGTTCGCAGAAAACCATATTCTGTTATTTTATTGGATGAAATTGAAAAAGCACATCCTGACACCTTCAATATTTTATTGCAGGTACTTGATGAAGGACGTTTAACAGATAATAAAGGTCGTCTTGCTGATTTTAAGAATACCATTATCATCATGACATCTAATATGGGTAGCCAAATCATTCAAGATAAATTTGAAAATTTAAAAGGCAGTATTGAGGCTGCTACCGAGGCAGCCAAAGTTGAAGTTTTAGGTTTATTAAAACAAACTGTCCGACCAGAATTTATTAATAGAATTGATGAAATTGTTATGTTTACTCCTTTGACAAATGCTAATATCACTAAAATTGTTAGTTTACAGCTAAAATCTGTAACTAAAATGCTAGCACTACAAAACATCACTATGGATGCCACACCTGAAGCAATAGCCTATTTAAGTATTAAAGGCTATGATCCACAATTTGGTGCCAGACCAGTAAAACGTGTCATTCAGCGTGAAGTCCTTAATGCTTTATCCAAAGAAATCCTTGCTGGAAAAATAACTACCGATAGTATTATACTGCTTGATGCATTTGATAACAAACTAGTCTTTAGGAATCAAAGTGAGTTAGTTTCTTAATTTTTTTTAACCACCAGTTTGACACTGGTGGTTTCTTTTTTTGCTTCAATGATTCATTACAAATTGAAGCCTCTCCCTTATTAAGACATGAAGATTATAACTAGTGTAAATTTTTACTTTTTGGCATTTTTAAAATTAATTTTTAAATAAAAAGTTTTAGCTTCGCAAAACATAAATATTAAAAATAAAACACCCTAAAAATTCATAATTAGGGTAATCAAACAACTTTTAAAAAGAACATAATGGCATCAGGTTTCTTCGTACTTTTAGATGATATAGCTGCAATAATGGATGACGTTGCTGTAATGAGTAAAGTAGCTGCAAAAAAAACTGCAGGTATTTTAGGAGATGATTTAGCTGTAAACGCTGAAAAAGCTTCAGGATTTATTTCCTCTAGAGAATTACCAGTTTTGTGGGCTATTGCCAAAGGATCTCTGTTAAATAAAATCATAATTTTACCTATAGCTTTTTTATTGAGTCACTATTTACCAATTGCTGTAATCGTAATACTGGTGCTAGGAGGAATCTATTTGGCCTATGAAGGAGCTGAAAAAATATATGAATATTTTTTTCCACATGAACATAAACATGAAGATATAACAGCACAGCCCATGACCGAAGAAGAGATTCTATCTCTTGAGAAAGAGAAAATTAAATCTGCAATTGTAACTGATTTCATTTTATCTGTAGAAATAGTAATTATCGCTCTAGGAACAGTAATAGAAAAACCTATTTCATCCCAAATAGTGGTAGTTTCCCTCATTGCACTCGTAGCAACGATAGGTGTTTACGGAATTGTAGGTCTTATTGTTCGTATGGACGAAGCAGGTCTTAAATTAATCAGTATGAGTAAAAACGAGAACAGTATAGGAACAAAAATCGGTACTGTATTAGTAAAAGCGTTGCCTATGGTTATTAAAAGTTTATCAGTAATTGGTACAATAGCTTTATTACTTGTTGCCGGAGGTATTTTTATGCATCAAATTCCTTTTTTACATGGAATATTACCTCAAATACCTTCAATCATAACTGAATTTGTCGTTGCGTTAATCATTGGATTAATTACACTAGGTTTTGTTATGCTTTTCAAAAAGTTATTTGCAAAAAAATAAACAATACTTTTCATTTTTAATCATTTTTGCTTTTGAATGATTAATCCCTAAGTCAAAGCTAACTGCAAATAAATCGTATCATTATTAATTTTCAGCATTATGGACATCGTAAAATTTAAAATCACTCCCAAAACAATTAAAGTTGAAGTGCGTAACTCTAATAATTATGTTTTTGATTTTAACAATTCAGTATCCATTGCCAAAGAAGATAAAGATGTACTTTTGAAACTCTATAATGCACTTGATTTACTTTTTAAAAAAGAAACTCCAGTAGATTTAAAAAATTATATTGCTCCCAATCAAACTAATATTTTAGATCAAATTAAAGAAGTAGGTGAAGCAAATGAATAATATGTCTAGTCCTGAAAAAGTGATACAGGATTAATAAAAAATAAAAGTACAATTTTAGACAGTAGCAAGCTCTGGTTTGCTACTGTTTTTTGTTTTATAGGTTCTCATTTTAATTTTGTTTTGGTGATGCATCTGATTTGGAGTAAGCATGTAATTAGAATAATGAGGTCTGATTTCATTATAGATATCAATAGCTTCTTTTACAATTTTTTGCATGATTTCTGCTTTTTGATTGTATTTGTCAATCCTAAATTCCTGTTTTAAAATACCATTGATCCTTTCTGCCACTGCATTTTCATAAGGGTCAGAGTTTTGTGTCATACTGCATAGAATTTTATTTTTATTAAGTTGCTTTTGGTAGTCATTAGCACAATATTGAATCCCTCTGTCTGAATGATGTATCAATGGTAAGTTTTTGTTGTTTCTGTGTTTAAGAGCCATTTTAAAAGCCTTCAAACTGCTTTCTGTGTTCATGTTATCGGCAACATAATATCCCATAATCTTTTTAGAATAAGCATCTGTGACTAAGCTTAAATAGCAAGGATTATCTCTTTTTCCTATATAGGTTATATCAGAGACCCAAACTTGCTCTGGTCTGTTAATTTCTAAATCTAGAATTCGATTTTGATGTTTATTAAATCGATGATGTGAGTTAGTCGTTACATGATAACTTCGTTTAGGATGTATCAATAAATGATTGGCTCTGAGTATATCAAAGAATTTATCTCTTCCAATTTTCATTAATTGAAGTTTATCCAACAAAAGATAATATAGTTTTCGAGTACCTATTCTAGGCATTGTCTTCCTGATATTATTCACCATCAAAATCACTTCTTTGGCTTTGTTTTGTTTGGATGCTATTCTTCTAGTCTTTCGATAATAAACCTGTCTGTCTATCCCGAACAAATAACAGGTAAACGCTACTGTTTTTTGTTCTTTTGCTCTAAAGCGGGCGATTGTTCGGGTGCAGAGTTTTTTCGGATATCGATATGATATTCTTTCTCAGCTAAATCAATCATCATGTCAAACAAGATTGCTTTTTTATCTGCAACGTAAGCTTGTCGTTCTAAAAGAGCCTTTTGTTTTTCTAATAGCTTGACTTGGGCTTCAAGTTCCATAATTTTTTGTTCGGGTGACTTTGCCATATTCAAAGGGGATTGGTTTTCCCAATCAAAGTTACCAAATTTTCGTAACCAGCCCAGAACTGTAGCATGGCTTTGAATGCCATATTGTTTTCTAATTTGGGTAATTGATGAACTACCTTGCTCAACTTCTCTAACGATTTGAAGTTTTAAGGACATGCTGTAATCTCGCTGGGTGCGCTTTACATAATTCGTGTATTCTTCCATAACGATTGTTTTTGTGTATCGCTATTTCAGGACGGGACAATAAAAAAAAATAAAAGGCCGTTTCTAAATAAGAAACAGCCTTTTTTATGTTTTGTAAAGTGCTCTTAGTTGGTTATTTACTAATATAAATAATTTAAAGCAGTAACATCGTTACCATTAAAAGCTCCTGTGTCACTTGAACTAAAACATGCTCTCATGTAAGAAGTTGCATCATAACCAGATGGTGTTCCAGGAATAAGTACGGCTCCCACGCCACCGTCACCTTCGCTTGTATTTGATCCACAACTCTGACGGCTAAACCAGTCTGTGTGACGCAAACCTATACAATGTCCAATTTCGTGAGCAGCTACATGAGAATTCACACCTACAGAATATGTATCCATTCCTGAATATAATGTAACTGAATTAAAAGGCGCACCTCCAGATGGGAATCCAGCTACTCCACCTGCACTACCGGTAGCTCTTCTAACAACGATATTAGCACCTGTTGTGTTTGAACTAAAAGTTAATGTAAAAGTAAGTGTCAAACCTAAACTATTGTATCTATTTACAGCAGCCTGTAATCCAGAACGCATGTTAGCACTTAAAGCAGAAGTACCAGTTCCTGATAAACCTACTATTTTAATAGTTCTAGGTCCTGAAACAAGGTTATTAGTTCGGTACTGCTCAGTTGTTATACCACCATGCAAGTCCATTTTATTTAATTGATCTTTGGTCATAACAATATCGCCTTCTATTAAGAAAGCATCTTCTGTTGTTCCATTTGGATTAGTATGCTTAACCACTTTCACATCTTTATTATTAAAAGAGAGAGCACTAATTTTAGCTAGAATTTCAGGAGTTATTTTAGTTGCTTCAAGATTTGTTTGATTGGTTTCATCATCTTTACTACAAGATATAAATGCCATAACTGCGCATGACATTACTAAAATTGATTTAATTTTTTTCATTGTTTTTGGTTATTTTGGGGTTAATTAATGAATTGTATTTTTGAACACTTTACAAAATCATTACATCGAAAGTAGACAATTATTTTTGTACGAATATAACAATTTAAATAATATAACAATTTTAACATTTATTGTTATATTAATAAATATAAAAAGCTTGTAAACCCAGTAATTTCGTTTTTATTAAATTTTACACTTTTAATGATACGTCAATCAAAATGTTAAATAAAAACACTTTCTTCGAATAAGGTAAAAACAAAATCAGGTTATTTGAATTATTTATCAATTTACGCAAAACAAGTTCTACTTAAATTGTTTAAATTTGACTTTTACAATCAGCTGTATCAGATCTTAATTTAAACAAAAAACTTAAATACAAAATAGTTTACTTTAAATTTTTAACATATTTTTTGTAAGAATTAAAATTTATAAAAACACTTTTTACATCGAATAAAACAGAATTTAGAAGTATTTTATTTAAAAAAAATGTTTATTTTAGATATAAATTAATAACACTTATTTTACATTATATTAAGATTAAAAAAAATATTTAATATCCCAAAAAAGTTGATGAAAACTAAATATACCATACTTATTATTATTTTTCCTTTTATCCTTTTTGCACAAACGGAAGAAAAATGGAAACAATTTATTAAAGAAAAAAGAGATAAATCATCAGCTCAATTTTATCTTGTAAAAACACAAGATGCACTTTTAAATAATTGTAAGATTATAAAAAAACTAGATTCAAAATTTAGTGTGATTTCCTTTTCAAAAAATTCGGTTGAAAATCAAGATATTAAATTATATCCATTAAATAATATGTGGAAATTACCAAGCAATCTAAAAAACCATTCATCGAAGAAAAAGTATATAATCGTAACTAACGATATTTTAAAACTAACAGAAAAACTTAAAGCATTACAGATAGAATACTTTATCCAATCTGATGTAGTATTTATAAATACCAACTACAAATCTTTAGTTAACCAAATCATTCCCCTTCATAACGTCTTATCCATTACCCAAGAATCTTTCACCCCTACCGTTGAATCTAAAATTATTGACCAAAACTTTAGCGTTAATCAAATTAATATGTTGGTAAAAAATTTTAAAGACATAACGGGTTTAAATCAAATTGTATCTATTAAAGATGAATTTTTTGACATCAACGATATTGATTTGTTAAATAAACATATTCCTTCTAACACACAATCTAGTCAAGTTTCAAAGCACGCAACTGCAATGGCTACAATAGTTGCAGGCTTAGGAAATAGTTCTGTTTTGGGCAAGGGTGTTGCTCCAAAAGCAAAAATTCAATCATCCAATTTTCTCTCTCTCTTCCCAGATGTAATAACAACTATGCAAGGAGCCACCATTCAAAACCACTCTTATGGTACTGTAATTGAGAATTTCTATGGCAATCTAGCGGCAGCATTTGACAAAACTCTTTACGAGAATTCTACAATCAATCATGTTTTCTCAGCAGGAAATAGAGGGACTGAAGGATTTAAAAGCATTACAGGAAATTTTAAACAATCAAAGAATAGTATTGTGGTAGGAAGTGTGAATGCTAGTGAAAACAGTATGCCATTTTCATCAAAAGGTCCTGCGTATGACGGTAGGATCAAACCCGAAATCGTAGCTTACAGTACAGAGGGTACCTCAAATGCAACTGCAATCACATCAGGAATTATTTCATTATTGAAAGAGCTTTACAACAAAACACATACAACTTCTTTACAGAATGCAACTGCAAAAGCAATCTTGATAAATAGTGCAAAAGATTTAGGAAATTTAGGTCCTGATTTTACTTATGGCTATGGAAACGTAAATGCCTTAAAATGTTTAAATACCATACAACAAAATAGAATTATAACAGGAACTATAAAGTCTGAACAAAAAAACTTGCACCAAATAACCATACCAAATAATAGTAAGAATTTAAAAATAACATTGGTTTGGAATGATCCGCCAGCCCAAGTAAATACTAACATTAGTTTAATACATGATTTAGATTTAGCGTTAATTTCACCATCAGAAACTTTTTTACCATGGATATTAAATCCCAATTCACCTCAGTTACCCGCAACAAAAGGTATTGATAAAGTCAATACAATTGAACAAATAGAAATTACTGACCCTCAATTTCAAACATACAGTATATCCATAAGTGCTGGTTTACTAAATACGGATAGTCAAGATTACAGTATTGTTTATGATTATGAGATAAAAAACTCATTCGAATGGAACTATCCTATTCTAAATGATAATTTCCCGCTAGATGGTAAATTAATTTCACCAATAAAATGGAACTCAACAATTACAGGAACTAACGGTGAATTATCTATAAGTTATAACGATGGACAAACTTGGGAATCCATCAAAACGAACATCAATATAGAAAATGGACAATACCTATACCTACCTTTAAAAGAGCTTTTTACGAAAGCAAAACTTAAAATGAAAATTGGTAATGAAGAGTTTATTTCGGATAATTTTATCATTTCGTACGATTTAAATACCACGACTTCATTAGTTTGTAATGGAACAACTGAAATCAATTGGACTAAACCAGAAACTGTTTCTAGCTTTAATATTTACGAATTAGTTGATACAAAACTTACTTTCAAGGAGCAAGTTACTAATTCAACCTACACCTATACAAACGGTAAAATTCACGCTGTCTCTCCTAATTTCAACTCTGTTGAGGTTATAAAAAGCGAATCTACTTTACGTTATGAAAATAACTCCAATTGTTATTTTGAATTTGTAAATGCCGAGATTACAACTGAGAACCTAATCACAATCTCAACAAATCTTTTTAGTCTATTTCAAATAAAAAAAGTGGAACTCTTAAAATTAGTCAACAACAAAGAAATACTTTTAACATCGAAGAATGTTCCTTTATCTAAAAATTTTACTCTAGATGATGTCGCTCCATCAGAAGGATTTAACAAATACAGGGTACGACTGACACTAGAAGATAATACAACAATAAATTCAACAGCTATTGATATTATTTTTATGGGAAAAAGTGATTTTTTTGTTTATCCAACGGCTTTAAAACCAAACCAAGACATCAATATTGAAACTAAAAAAGAAGAAGAAACTTTTTTCTATCTTTTTAACATGAATGGGCAAAATACAGTATCACAATCCTTCATTACAAAAAGTACTTCCATCACTTTACCAAGTCTACCAAGTGGTATTTACATTTACAAAATCATCTCTAAAACAGGAAAAAATAAAACGGGAAAAGTCAGCATTCAGTAGTACGCTCTAACTTAAATTGTTTTTTTATCTTACATAAAAACTCATGAGAAACACCCAGATACGATGAGAGATTCCTATCATTAATTCGCTGTGCTTTTACAGGATATTTGTTTATAAAATCTAAATAACGTTGCTTTGATGTCTTGTTCAAGATATCAAGCAATCTATCCTGCATGACAATATTTGTTTTTTCAATCAGCAAGGTGTGAAATTTCAAAAGCTTTGGAACTTCTTTAAATAATTTAGTTTTATTTATTTTATTAATGACCAAAATTTCACAATCCTCAAGTGCTTTGATGTTATACCTTGTAAGTTTATCATGATAAAAACTTTCAACATCAGTTATCCAATCATTATCAAATGCAAAAAAAAGTATACACTCAGCACCATTTTCTTTCAAGTGATAAATTTTGAATGCTCCATTTAAAACAAAGGCTTCGTATTTACTATTAGAATCCTGAATTTGGAGATAATCATTTTTTTTTAGTTTAACCTGTTTTACGTTTTCCTGAATTAATTCCCATTCTTCATTGGTCAAGGGAATTTTTTTCTCAATATTATTTCGCAGTAATTCGTACATTTTTTTGGGGTTTTATTTATATTAATTATGCATTATTTTAATCGAAAAACAGTAGGTTATGCAATCGATTACGTAAAAATAATAAAATTATAGTATTTTCAATATAACAATCAATAAAAAACACAAAATTTAATTAATTATAGATTTTATTGAACAAGTTCAATAATAATACCTTTTTTTATGATTTATTTTGTAATGCTTTAAATCACTAACATTTAACAAAAAGTACTATGAAATTAAATTTAAATGTATCCGTTTTCATTGTGAGTCTTTTCTTTGGGTTCACAAGTTGTAACAATGAAGAAACTGCAGAAACTAATGCAGGTACAGCACAGTTAGAAACAAAAACATCAAAGAACAATGCAAGAGTTGGCGATTGTGCAGCTGTTCCTGGCTGGGCATCACAAAATGGTGGAACTACTGGAGGTGGCAACGCTACAGAAACAGTAGTAAGTACTTATGCGCAATTAAAAGCTGCAATAGAAAACACTTCTGTGAAAGTCATTAAAGTAACAGGAACCATTACTATTCCTGCTACTTCAACGGGTCGTATTGCTTTTCAAGATCAAACTGGAAAAACAATTTATGGCGCCAGCGGTGCAAAATTAGTTTCGACGGATCAAACCAAAGCCAATTCTGGAATTTTAAATATTAAGAGATGTAAAAATATCATTCTTAGAAATCTAATTTTTGAAGGACCAGGTGCATATGATACAGATGGTTGGGATAATGCAATAATTGATAATTGCCAAAATGTTTGGGTAGATCATTGTGAGTTTAGAGATGGAGTTGATGGGAATTTAGATATCAAAAATCAGTCAGACTTTGTAACTGTCTCTTACACTAAATTCACGTACCTAAAAGCTCCAAAACCAGGTGGATCAGGAGGTTCACCAGATCACAGATATTCAAATTTAATAGGGTCTAGTGATGGTGCAACAGCAGATAGAGGTAAACTTAGAATAACTTTTGCAAGATGTTGGTGGGCTACTGGATGTAAAGAAAGAATGCCAAGAGTACGTTTTGGTAAAGTACATATTGTAAACAACTACTTTAACAGTTCTGCTAGTAATAAATGTGTAGCTGCAGGTCTTGAAGCTAGCATTAGAGTTGAAAATAATGTATTTGAAAATGTAAATCAACCTATTGACCTTATGACAGGCTATACTGCTGTTACAGTTATAGGAAACATATTTACAAACACAACGGGTAATACTGCTGGAAGCAATACGGCTTTTACACCAAGTTATACCATACCGCTACTGTCTGCTAGCGCTGTAAAAGCTGATGTTACAGCTGGAGCAGGTGCTACATTTACTGGAAATATTTGTGGATCTTTTTAATTAATTTCAAATTTTTAAAACAACACTTCTTGCAAAACAGGAAGTGTTGTTTTTTTTACTAATTATAAAGCAGTAGAAAGCTTATTTCAAAATTCTTTAGTAAAGTTCATTAGCAAACACGTGAGGTCTATTTTATACTAGCCATAAAATTTACTATTTTTGTATTCTAAAATTTATGTAATGTCAAATAAAAAGTATAAAATAGCTGTTATTCAATTAAACCTGAATGATGTAGCCGAAAATAATTTAAAAAAATGTATTAGTTGGGTTAGAGATGCAGCAAAACTTGGCGCCGAAGTAATTTCTTTACCCGAATTATATAGCAGTCATTATTTTTGTCAAAGTGAAGATGTAGATAATTTTGCTTTGGCGGAACCGTTATACAGCACTTCTTTTACTGCTTTTAGTGCTTTGGCAAAAGAATTAGGAGTTGTAATTATTGTTCCTTTTTTCGAAAAAAGAATGGCTGGTATTTATCACAATAGTGCCTATATTATTGATACTGATGGTTCAGAGGCAGGATTGTATCGAAAAATGCACATTCCAGATGATCCCGCTTTTTACGAAAAATTCTATTTTACACCGGGTGATTTAGGATTTAAAAATAATCGTACACAGAAAGGAAATATAGGAACATTAATCTGTTGGGATCAATGGTATCCAGAAGCAGCACGCATAACAGCTTTAAAAGGTTCCGAAGTATTGTTTTACCCAACAGCAATTGGTTGGCATCCGCAAGAGAAAGAGCAATATGGTGAAAACCAATATGGCGCTTGGATGAATGTAATGAAAGGTCATGCCGTTGCAAATGGTGTTTATGTTGCAGCAGCAAACCGTATTGGTTTAGAAAAATATTTACCAGAAACTCCTGGAATTGAATTTTGGGGAGCTTCATTTATCTGTGGGCCACAAGGTGAAATTTTGGCGCAAGCCTCACATGATAAAGAAGAAATTTTAATTGCCGAGGTTGACTTAGACTTACAAGAAAATGTGCGTCAAAACTGGCCATTTTTTAGAGACAGACGTATAGATGCCTTTGGAGATATTACAAAAAGAGCAATTGACTAACTGCTCTTTTTAAAACAAAAAATCCCTGCTGAATTCTTTATTCAAGCAGGGATTTTTTTATTTCGAGAGTACATTTTAGTTCAAATCTGGCTGGAAAACTTTCACACTTCCGTCACCTTCACTACTTACCACAAGCAAACTTCTTTTTGTTGGACTTTTTGAAGCAGGAATATATAGTAGACCCTCAGGAGCATCACCCGTTTTTATAGTTTGCATTAGTTTAGGTGCTGCAGGATTTGAGATATCATAAATCATTACTGCATCTGCGCGTTCAAGACCTACAAAAAGTATTGTTTTAGCCCCCATTTTTGTAACTACTACAGATTCTGGCTCAGCCCCTTTATCATCACTTCTACTGTCATCATAAAAACCTAATTCTTGTGATTTTTTATCCAATTCATTTTTACTATCATAAACTAAATCACCAGTTGTACCATTCCAGATTGAAAACGACCTCGACCCAAACGATACTAGCTCATCAAAATCGCCATCGCCATCAGTATCTCCCATTTTAGTATTAATATTTAGCCTACCTAAACTAGTCTCAGCTTTTAGTGCTGTAGCATCTGGAAACGCTACAGGATCAAGAATTACTGATGAACTACCTACTCTTTTTACATCAACAAAAGCGCTATATTCTCTAGCATCACCTTCATTTGCAGTTACAAAATAAGATATTTTATTTACTTCAAAACTACTTATTGCATCTGGTTGATACATTCCTTTTATTTTCCAAGGTTTCATAAAGATTCCTCCATCTTTATCACTAACATCAATTGCGTTGTCAGCAAGATTATAGTCTTTTAGACCCAAAGGAAAAATATTCGTAATCGTTTTGCTACTCAAATCAATTTTAGCAACCCCATTGTTTTCTTGTAAAGTTACCCAAGCTGTTTTAGAATCAGCAGATATAGTAATGTATTCTGGTTCAACATCTGATGCGAAATTATTAGTTACGCTAGCAATTCTAAAACCTTTTGCCTTGAGCGTATTTAACTGGTTTACAAAACCTGCAAAATTTAAAGTTGTAACCGCATAATTACTATTTACCGCAATTATAGATACGGAACCCTCTGGGTCAATCGAGTAAGTGTCGTTTGGCTCACCTTCATTGGCAGTCATGATAAAATTTCCATCAGGAGAAAATGTAATCATATCTGGTAAGGCACTAACCGTAATTTCTTTAATAAGAGCGTATGTAGTGGTATCAAAAACCAAAACTTTACCAGCATCTTGCTTATTCGGTTTTGCCTCTAAGGCTACAGCTAATTTACCATTAAAGGTAGCAACGCTATTTGAGGCTCCATTATAAGGCGTCAAATCAATACTGGTTACAAATTTTGGACTCGCTGGATTTGACAAATCAATTACATCAATTCTATTCGTATTGCTATTGTTGACAGTAAATAATTTCTTAGATACTTCGTCATATGCACTAATTTCAGCAGCACCTGTTCCTCCTATTGTAAGACTTCCAATTTCTTTAAATGAGGCAGGATTTTCATTCACAATAGTCTCTTGATCGTTGCTTGAATTATCCTCTTTAGTACAACTAGACAAAATCAAAATTGCAGCTAGAAGTGAAATACTGTATTTTTTCATAAATTATTTTTTACCAAAAATAGAAATGAACAAATCAACTGTAATTAACACAATATTATTTAATCATTACCTTAACACTATAAATGAAAACGCAGTTTTAAAAAATTGCAATGTTTGCTCGTTTTTTAAGTGAGCCTGAATCATTATATTTGCAACCTTGATAAACATATATAATATGACTACAAATACTAGGCGTTTTCCAGCCGAATGGGAAAAACAACAAGGAATGCTATTGTGTTTCCCTCATAATGGGAAAGATTGGCCTGGAAAATATGAAGCAGTTCAATGGGCTTTTGTAGAATTTATTAAAAAAGTAGCAACTTTTGAAACTGTTTTTTTGGTTGTGGCAGATGAAAACCAAAAAATAAAAGTAAACACCATGCTGGAAACAGCTCATGTTGAACTAACAAATGTTTCGTACATCATTCACAAAACCAATAGAAGTTGGATGCGTGATTCTGGACCTATCATTATAAAGAACGGAACCGAAAGAGAAGCTTTGAACTTTAATTTTAATGGCTGGGCCAAATACAAAAACATACAATTAGATAAATTTGTTCCTGCTAAAGTAGGCGAATTTTTAAATATTCCTGTGACTCAAGTCATGTACAAAGGAAAGCCGGTGATTGTTGAAGGTGGTGCCATCGATGTAAACGGGCGTGGAACCTTATTAACATCAGAGGAATGTTTAATGCACCCAGACATACAGGTTCGAAATGCAGGCTTTACAAAAGAAGATTACGAAGCCGTTTTCAAGGAATATCTTGGCGTAACCAATGTGATTTGGTTAGGCGACGGAATTGAAGGCGATGATACTCATGGACATATTGATGATTTGTGTCGATTTGTAAACGAAGATACCATTGTCACTATTGTAGAAAACGATCCGCTTGATAAAAATTATAAGCCGCTACAAGACAATTTAAAACGTTTACAAAATGCAAAACTTGAAAACGGAAAATCTCCAATTATTGTAGCCTTGCCAATGCCGAAGAAAGTAGAATTTGACGGTTTGCGATTACCTGCTAGCTATGCTAATTTTTTGATTTTAAACCAATCTGTTTTAGTACCTACATTTAATGATAGTAACGACCGCAAAGCACTAAACATACTAGCAGAATGTTTTCCAGATAGAGAAATTATCGGCATAAATGCAACTGATTTTATTTGGGGTTTTGGAACCCTACACTGTTTAAGCCAGCAAATACCTAAATAAAGAAATAAAAAAAGACTTGTAAATACTTACAAGTCTTTTTTGTTAAAATAAATTCTTCTTTTAAAATTCCAAAAAATTATTTATCTCTGGTAAAAGGAATTTTTTGTCCACCTGGAACAGTCATTTCAAAACCGTTTAAACTTTCGTTGAACTCAAACTTAAGTCCCGCTTGTTTTGATTCAAAAGCATTCTTTCCAATGTTCTCCACAGAAAATGCAGGATAATTTGTAATCAAGGCATTAAGCGCTCCATTTTTTTCAGAAAAAGTGATTTTAAGAGGTGCCATTTGAGTTGAAAAAGTTCCCAAATAACCATCCAGAATTACATCTTTTTCAAGTAAACCTTTGTCAGCAGTCCATACATTATTGGCAGTATTAGAATCTGGAAACGCATGATCAGGATCTAATGTGATGCTTTCAATTTCTTCAGTAGAATTGTGTTTAAACGACCAAGATTTATTTTTTTGCCACACTTCAACTGGTAACTTTACTCTTGTAATTTTTCCACTTTTAGTTTTTACTTCAAGAGATACAGGCATGACCATTTTTTCGAAGTTCTCAATAGTAATAATAACTCCCTTTTTAGGGTCATTTTTTACATATTTTATTGAATTTATACCTTGATCTAAACGCCAATTGTATTGAAACCAACCTCTCCAAAACCAACTCAAATCTTCTCCAGCAACATTTTCAATTGTTCTAAAAAAGTCATCAGGCTGTGGGTGTTTGAAAGCCCAACGCTCTACATACGTTTTCAATGCTAAATCAAAACGCTCAGGTCCTAAAACTTGCTCTCTTAAAATAACTAAACCTGAACTAGGTTTAGAATAGGCCAAAAGACCAATGTTACGCTCCTTCATATTGTCTGGTGAACTCATTATTGTTTCCAGAAAAGGACTTGTATACATTTCTGCTCTTTGATGCATGTCTGCTTTTGGCTCTTTGTATTCTCCATTATTAAAATCAATTGAACTTAATGAATTGATAAAAGTATTGAAACCTTCGTCCATCCATGCAAACAATCGTTCATTAGATCCTACAATCATTGGGAACCAGATATGACCAAATTCATGATCTGTAACACCCCATAAATCAGCACCTTTTGATTCCCAACTGCAAAAAACAATTCCAGGATACTCCATTCCACCTTCATTTCCAGCAACATTTACAGCTGCAGGATAAGGGTATTCAAACCATCTTTTAGAGTAGTTTTCGATAGAAGCTTTTGTATATTCTGTAGATCTACCCCAAGCTGCATCACCTGCACTCTCAACTGGATAAACGGACATAGCTAACGATTTTTTCCCACTTGGCAAATTGATTTTGGCAGCATCTAAAATAAAAGAGGCTGATGATGACCAAGAAAAATCACGAGCATTATTTATTTTAAAATTCCAAGTTTTTGTAGTTCCTGCTACTGATTTTGAAGTATTTGCCACTTCATCGGCAGTTCTAATAAATACAGTTTTATCACTTTGCTTCGCTTGTGCTAACCTACTTTGCTCAACTGCTGAATATACTGATGTAGGATTTACCAATTCACCAGAGGCAACCACAATATGATTTGAAGGAGCAGTAATACTTACATCAAAATCACCATACTCTAAATAAAATTCAGATGCCCCTAAATAAGGATTCACGTTCCATCCACGCACATCATCATATACACACATACGAGGATACCATTGTGCTATTGTAAAAATTTTTCCGTTTTTAGTTTCTAAAACGCCCATTCTATCCGATCCTTCATAAGGAGCAATAAATGAAAAGTCGATTTTAATTTTTGTAGAACCTCCCTTTGCACTCAATGCTTGCGGTAAAAAAACTTGCATTCTAGTGTCAGAAATCACATATTTTAAAGGTGTTTCTGTAGCTACACCTTTGTTTGTACTAATTACAGATACTGATTTTATTTTGTGACCTCCGTCAAAAACTTGACCTTGTGCCCCATTTCTACTACCTGATAATGGTACTATTGCACTTCCACGAGAGTCTGCTTTAAAAAGATTTTGATCCAAATTCATCCAAACAAATCCTAATTTATCAGGACTATTGTTGGTATACGTTATAATTCCAGATCCTGAAATTTCATTGTTTTTCTCGTCAAGTTTAGCTGTTAGTTTGTAACTAGCACTATTTTGCCAATATTCTGACCCTGGTTGACCACTTGCTGAACGTGTTGCAGTTCCATTTTTAGTGTAAAAATGAGGTCCAAAAGCATCATGATAGTCGTACTTTGATACTGTATTAGCAGTATTTTCAGGAGTTTGTTGTGCATTCAAATTTATTATTCCAATAAATAATAAGCTCGCATGTACAAAAAATCCAAGATTGATTTTCTTCATAGTTAATTGATTTTGTTTACAAATTAATGAAAAAAAAGATAATTTTGAGTATAAAAGATTAAGAATTTTAGCACTTTGAGAAAAAAAACATCTTGTTATTAAATATTGAATATATTTACGGCAAATTCAGAGTATCTCAGTAAAAACAAAATTATTTTGACTACAATTTTAAAAAACAACAAATTAACTGCAACAATAGATCATCATGGTGCAGAACTCATTTCTCTAAAACACCAGAATACAAGAGAATATATGTGGAATGGTAATCCCGAATTCTGGGGCAAACATTCCCCTATTTTATTCCCAATAGTAGGAACTTTAAAAAAAAATTCTTTTCATTACGAGAATAATGATTATCATTTAACCCGTCATGGTTTTGCCAGAGACATGGACTTTGAAGTTCTTGAAGCGAATGATGAAAGAGCTGTTTTTTCATTATCACGTACCAGTGATACTTTAAAAAATTATCCTTTTGATTTCCAATTACAAATCATTTATACTCTTAAAGAAACAAATTTATCAATTTCCTATCTGGTTAAAAACTTTGGAAAAAAAGCCATGCCCTTTTCTATTGGAGCCCATCCAGCCTTCGCTTTACCATTAAAATTTGAAGATTATGAAATTGAATTTGAAAAAGAGGAGCCTCTAGAGTATCATTTATTAAGAAATGATTTAATATCACAGGAGACCCAAAAATTAAATCTTCAAAATAAAAAAGTAAAACTAAATTATGATTTATTTGCGCTTGATGCATTAATTTTCAAAACAATACAGTCCAAAAAACTTACAATTTTAGAAAATAAAAAACCTCTTTTAAAAGTTGAATATGAGGATTTTCCAAGTTTAGGAATTTGGACAAAAAAATCAGCACCATTTATTTGTATTGAACCTTGGTTTGGATATTCTGATGTACTAGAGAGCACTGGAGATTTACTACTAAAAGAGGGTATTCAAATTTTAGAACCAAACGCAACCTTTCAATCCATATTTACTATCAAAATTCTTTAATAAAATTCTATGTTGACTATCAATTTTACACCATTTCCAAATCTTGAAACCGACCGTTTACTTTTAAGAAGAGTAAACACAGGTGATGTAAAAGAAATTTTAATGTTACGATCTAATCCAGAAACCATGCAGTATATTCCTCGTCCTTTGTTAAAAACGGATGAAGAAGCATTGGAGCATATTGCAATGATTGATCATAAAATTGAAGTTAATGAGGGCATCAATTGGGCTATAACTTTAAAAGATAGTCCAAAACTTATCGGGATTATTGGTCATTATCGCATTAAACCAGAACATTACCGAGCAGAAATTGGATACATGCTACTGCCTGATTATCAAAGAAGAGGAATCATTACTGAGGCTGTCAAGGCTGTAGTTCATTATGGGTTTAACGCCTTAAAACTACATTCAATAGAAGCGGTTATAGCACCAGAAAATCTTGCATCGGCAAAAGTATTAGAAAATAATAATTTTGTAAAAGAAGCTCATTTCAAAGATTATGAATTTTACGAGGGCCGATTTTTAGATTCAGCTATTTACTCCTTAATCAATAAATCATAATTTTCAAAAACTTAAAATCAACAAAATTAATTATGATTTTTGGAAATAACTGTTACTTTTGTTGATTAATAATTCCTCTTAAAACATTATCCTACTGACTTTTTTTATGAAAAAATTAATTGTTCTTATAATTTTAATTTCTAGTGCTACTCTTTCTGCTCAAACTTATGTTAAAGTAAATGCTTTTACAACGATTTTAACGATACCAAATGTAGGTATTGAAACGAGCATAGGTAAGAAATCAACTTTTCATTTTGATGCTTTGGCCTCTTTTTGGAAATCAATCAACGGTAAACCCAGAGAATTTTATACTTTCACTCCAGAATACAGATACCATTTTAAAGAAAAATACAACGGTTTTTATGCAGGTGCACATATAGGAGCTAGTATTTTTAATTTCCAAAAGTGGAACTATTTAAATACTAATTTATATGAAAAAGGGTTTGGTTATTTTGCTGGTGCAACTATAGGATATCAAGTAAAAGTAAATGAAAAATTTATGATTGACTGTTTCCTAGGTGGTGGTTGGCACCAAGGATTTTACAAAGGATATGACTTAACCACAGGTGAACGCTATGAAAATGTAAAAAATTACAACAAAAGCGGGGAGTCACTTCCTTACAGAGGCGGCGTAATGGTTTCTTACAAAATAAATTAAAATTTATTTATACTTTTAACATATAGATCTTCAACTTGTTTACGAGCCCAATCTGTCTTTCTTAAAAAAGTCAAACTGGATTTAATGCTTGGATTACTTGAAAAACATTTAATTTTAATCAGTTCACTTAGGGTGTCAAATCCATAAAGATTTACAAGTTTTTCTACAATTTGCTGAAGCGTGACTCCGTGTAGCGGGTCCTTTGATTTTAATTTATCCATTGTACAAATATATACATTCTAAAATTTATGATTTATTAACCCCCTAAAAAATCTAACCATGAAAAAAAACCTACTCATCCTTGCCCTATTGTTTTTTAATATTTGTTTAGCACAACAAAATGTTACTACCTATTATTTTATTAGACATGCCGAAAAAGTAGATGATTCCAAAAATCCTGATTTATCAGAAAATGGATTGAAAAGAGCCAATCAATGGAATGCTATTTTCGCCGATGTTCACTTTGACGAAATTTATACTACCGATTTTAAAAGAACCACACAAACTGCAGCACCTACAGCTACTGCTAAAAATATAAAAACTAAACTGTACGATCTTAAAGATTTAAATATTGAAAATTTCAAAAATGAAACTCTAAATAAAAAAGTCTTGATTGTAGGGCATAGTAATTCAATACCCAAATTTGTAAACCAAGTTATCAAATACAATTTGTTTCCTGATATTGAAGATACGGTTTTTGGGAACTTGTATGTAATTACAATCACTGGTGATACTATAAGCTACCATTTATTGAAATTGCCATAATCATTGCTTGATATTTTAATTTTGCTACCTTTGCACCATGTTAAAAACAATTAATATTTACAATAAAAGAGCCAAATTCGATTATGAAATTATCGAAACATTTACGGCTGGAATCGTTTTGGCTGGTACTGAGATTAAATCAATTCGTTTAGGCAAAGCCAATATTACAGAAAGTTTTTGTGAATTCAGTAATCTAGAATTGTTTGCCATAAACACCTACATTGAGGAATACTCTTTTGGGAATCAATTCAACCACAAAGCCCGTAGCGAACGTAAATTACTCTTAAATAAAAAAGAACTTAAAAGCTTATCTAAAAGTGTTCAGGCTAAAGGCTTAACAATAGTTCCTCTTAAATTATTTACAAATGAAAAAGGAATGGCCAAACTTCAAATAGGCCTTTGTAAAGGAAAGAAAACTTATGACAAACGAGAATCTTTAAAAGAACAGGATACAAAACGAGACTTAGAACGCATAAAAAAATCATTTTAAATTAAAATGATTTTTTTTGTTTTAGAGTAAAGCTATTTTGATGAAAAATTACGATAGCTAACCAGAGTAAAATATCTTATTTTTATTCCAAATAATTTAAGAAAATTCATTTTTGGGCTAAGCCAAAAAAAATCATCTACAACTCTTTTTTCATAAAGCGCTGAAGATGATTTTTTTTTTTAATTTTTATCTTCTAATAAAGGAACAAATCTAAATTCTCCAAATTCGTGCTTTTCAAATTGAGTTTCATTAATTCGAATCAGCAAGGTCATAATTTGCACGTCTTCACCAAGTGGAATTACTAGCCTTCCTCCTATTTTTAATTGCGCCATCAACGGTTTAGGAATAATTGGCGCACCAGCCGTAACAATAATGCTGTCAAATGGTGCGTAATTAGGCAACCCTTTGTATCCATCACCAAAAGAAGTATGTTTAGGACGAATATTAAGTTTAGGAAATAAGTTTGTGGTTTTTTTAAACAATTCATTTTGGCGTTCTACACTATACACTTTAGCGCCCATGGTACATAAAACTGCCGTTTGGTATCCAGAACCAGTACCGATTTCTAATATTTTATCTTCCTTTTTTACTTCTAATAATTGGGATTGAAAAGCAACGGTGTACGGTTGTGAAATAGTTTGCCCAGCACCAATAGGAAAAGCCTTATCTTGATAAGCATAATTTTCAAAGCTTGAATCCAAAAATAGGTGACGTGGTATCTTTTTTATGGCTTCCAAAACATTTTTATCCGTAATCCCTTTTTGCTCTAAAACGCTTACTAATTGATTCCGAAGTCCTTGATGTTTGGCTGTATCTTTCAAAATTTATTTTTTTATTTCTGTAAAAATAGAAAAGAAAAACTGAAATCAAATATTGGTTTTTAAATAATAATTTAGCGCACAATTTGTCTTAATTCAACAATAGATTAATCATTTAATTGCTATTTTTGTAAAAAATACACCCTTATGCTAAAAATTGGAGTATTAGGTGCTGGTCACCTAGGAAAAATACATTTGCGTTTATTACAACAATCTGACAAATATGAATTGGTAGGGTTTTATGACCCAAATCAAGAGAATGCTGAAAAGATATCAAAAGAGTTTGGATACAAACATTTTAGTACTATTGCAACTCTTATTCATGCTGTTGATGTAATTGATATTGTTACCCCAACACTTTCACATTACAAATGTGCAAAAGTAGCTATCAAATCAGGGAAACATGTTTTTATTGAAAAACCGATTTCAAACACAGTGGAGGAAGCTGAAGAAATCATCGCTCTTGCCAATGAATATAATGTTAAAGGGCAAGTAGGTCACGTTGAACGATTTAATCCTGCTTTCATAGCAACAAAAAACATGATTGAAAATCCCATGTTTATTGAAGCACACCGTTTGGCTGAATTTAATCCGCGTGGAACTGATGTCCCAGTGGTTCTAGATTTAATGATTCATGACATTGATGCTATTTTAAGTGTGGTTAGATCAAAAGTGAAGAATATTAGCGCCAGCGGCGTTTCGGTGATAAGTGACACCCCTGATATTGCAAATGCTAGAATTGAATTCGAAAATGGTTGTGTTGCCAACTTGACAGCAAGCCGAATTTCGATGAAAAATATGCGGAAATCTCGTTTCTTTCAAAAGGACGCTTACATCTCTGTTGATTTCTTAGAGAAAAAATGTGAAGTGGTAAAAATGAAAGACGCTCCAGAGGTTCCAGGTGATTTTGATATGATTTTACAAAATGCCGAGGGTATCAAAAAACAAATCTACTTCTCCAATCCAGATGTTGAACAAAACAACGCCATTCTGGATGAGTTAGAATCGTTTGCAGATTCAATCAACAACAATACAACTCCAGTAGTGACTTTAGACCAAGCAACTGAAGCATTACGAGTTGCCTATCAAATTATTGATTGTTTTAAGAAATAAATAAAATTACTTTAAAGTTTAAGGTTTTCAGTTACTCAAAATAACTTTAAGCTTTAAACTTTTAAACTTTAAACTCAAAATATGAAAACAATAGCCGTAATCGGAGCAGGAACAATGGGTAATGGAATAGCTCATACCTTTGCACAAAGTGGTTTTACCGTAAAATTAATAGATGTTTCAGAACAATCTCTGGATAAAGGAATGGCAACTATTGCCGCTAATTTAGACCGAATGATTGCTAAAGGTACTATTAACGAAGAAGATAAAACAAAAACAATAACTAACATTATTACTTATAATGATATCGAAGATGGTGTTGTAGGTGTTGATTTAGTTGTTGAAGCTGCCACCGAAAATGTAGCTCTAAAATTGAGCATTTTTGAAAAATTGAACAAACTTTGTTCTCACGATACCATCTTGGCTACCAATACATCGTCAATTTCTATCACTCAAATAGGTGCGGTTGTTACACACCCAGAGCGTGTCATAGGCATGCACTTTATGAATCCGGTGCCTATTATGAAATTAGTAGAGATTATCCGCGGTTACAACACCTCAGATGAAGTTACAAAAACCATCATGAGTCTTTCTGAAAAACTAGGAAAAACACCTGTTGAAGTGAATGATTATCCAGGTTTTGTAGCCAACAGAATTTTAATGCCAATGATTAATGAAGCTATTGAGACTTTGTACAATAAAGTTGCTGGTGTATACGAAATTGACACGGTGATGAAATTAGGAATGGGCCAACCCATGGGACCACTGCAACTTGCTGATTTTATTGGTCTTGATGTGTGTTTGGCTATACTAAATGTAATGTATGATGGTTTCAAAAATCCGAAATATGCTCCTTGTCCTTTATTAGTAAATATGGTTCGAGCAGGAAAAATGGGAGTAAAATCTGGTGAAGGTTTCTACGATTATTCCGAAAGTAAAAAAGCAGAAAAGATTTCTAAACAATTTATTTAATGTCATAAAGTTTGAAAGTCAAAAGTCTTAAAGTCTTCCTCTTTAAACTTTTGACTTTTGACTCTTGACTTTTGACTTTTGACTTAATTATGGCTAAAATAGTTCCTTTTAAAGCAGTAAGACCTACCCGAGACAAAGTATGTCTTGTAACCTGTAGATCTTATGAAGAATATGTAAATGCTGAACTTGCAGCTCAACTGGATTTTAATCCTTTGTCTTTTTTGCACATATTAAAACCCGCTTATACCAATCAAGAAACTGTTTCATTTGAAAAAAGATACAAGCAAGTTCATCAAAAATACGAAGAGTTCAAAAACGAAATCATTCTTGTAAAAGATAAAAAACCAGCAATTTATATTCATAAAATTGTTACTAAAACACAATCGTTTATTGGGATCATCGCGGGTACAAGTGTTGCTGATTATTGTAATGAAATCATCAAAAAACACGAAGATATCATAGCATTTAGAGTTCGGTTACTCAAAGAATACATGAAATATTCTGAGTTTAATACAGAACCCGTTTTGATGACTTATCCTGACAACAAAACCATAGAAGACTGGATTTTTAATTGCACTCAAAAATTAGCCGATTTTGAATTTTCGACTACAAAAAAAGAAATTCATTATTTATGGAAGATAGAAGATCCCCTTGAAATCAATTGGATTCAAAATATTTTTGAAAAAACAGAGAGCCTTTATATCGCAGATGGACATCATCGTACCGAAGCTTTAAAATTATTATCTGAGGAAAATACCGATGCTCAAAACACCTCAAAGAATCATATATTAAGCTACTTAATATCTGAAAATAACGTTAAAATTTATGAATTTAATCGTCTTGTAAAAGATTTAAATGGCTTGACAAAGGAAGAGTTTATGATTGCGTTGCAAAAGAATTTCAGTATTGAAAATAAATTACAACAACCTTTTCAACCCTCTCAAAAACATCACTTTGGAATGTATCTTGATAATGAATTTTATAGTTTAGTACTTCGTAAAGAAAAGGAAGTATTCCATTCTGCTTTAGACAGTTTAGATACTCAAATTTTATACAAAGAAGTTTTATTACCCATTTTAGGTATTGAAGATTTACGAAATGACGAACGAATTGAATACCTTTCTGGAAAACAATCCGTATTAGAAGTAAAAAATAAAATAGATCAAGGCGAATTTGAAATCGGATTTATATTATTTCCTTCAAACATAGGGGAAATTAAAGCATTGGCCGATGCTAATTTAATCATGCCTCCAAAAAGTACGTACATAGAACCTAAATTCAGAAGTGGATTAGTAGTTTATGAACTTTAATATATATAAATCAGGAATTCAACATGTCAATAGCTACAAATTTACTTGGAATTAAAACGTCATTACCTGAGCATGTAACTTTAGTTGCAGTTTCAAAAACCAAACCGGTTTCGGATTTGATGGAAGCTTATGAAGCTGGACAACGCATTTTTGGAGAAAACAAAATCCAAGAAATGGCCGATAAATGGGAACAAATGCCCAAAGACATTCAGTGGCACATGATAGGTCATGTTCAAACGAATAAAGTAAAGTTTATGGCACCTTTTGTAAGTTTGATTCATGGTGTAGACAGTCTTAAACTATTACAAGAAATCAACAAACAAGCGTTGAAAAACAACCGTATTATTGATTGTTTATTACAAATTTACATTGCCGAGGAAGAAACAAAATTTGGTCTTGATCAGGATGAACTTGCTTCCCTCCTAGCATCAAATGAGTTTGAAGAATTGAAAAACATTCAAATCGTTGGATTAATGGGAATGGCTACTTTCACTGATAATAAAGATCAAATCAAGAAAGAATTCACGCAATTGAAAACAATTTTTGAAAAAACAAAAAAACTGAAAAGTGAAAACTGCCAAATCGACATCCTCTCAATGGGAATGTCCGGTGACTATCAACTCGCAATTGAATGTGGCAGTACTATGGTTAGAATAGGAAGTAGTATCTTTGGGGGAAGAAATTAATTTCAATTTCAAAGTCGATAAAAATGCTTGTAAACGAACCTAATTTAGAAAAAATATACAATTTTGAAGACCGTTTAGTTAGATTTGCGGGAGAATGTATTTTCTTTGTTAGAAAACTAGAAAAATCTTATGAAATTGATTATTATAAAAATCAACTCATACGCTCCTCTGGAAGTGCAGCATTAAATTATGGTGAAGCTCAAGGGACTATTACAAACAAAGATTTTATTTTTAAAGTTTCTCTTTCTGTTAAGGAACTTAAAGAGTCGAGAAATTCATTAAAAGTTTTACATTACATAAAAGCAGGAGAGTTAGAAGAAAGAAAATGGCTTTTGACAGAAGTTGAAGAATTAATCGCTATAGCTTCTAAAATGATAAACAACAAAAAATAATTCAATAACAATTACAATGTGTTTTCAATGGCAATAGAAATGGGAATTACAATTTTCAATTTTTAAGAATTTCCATTGATTTAAGATATTTATTTAGAAATTGCTATTGATTTTTGAAATTGATATTGAAAATGTACGCAATACTCGACATAGAAACCACAGGAGGACAATTTAACGAAGAAGGAATCACTGAAATTGCCATCTATAAATTTGATGGACATGAAATAGTAGATCAATTCATCAGCTTGGTAAATCCTGAAATTCCCATTCAGCCGTTTGTAGTAAAACTTACCGGTATCAATAATGCCATGCTGACATCAGCTCCCAAATTTTTTGAGGTTGCTAAACGCATCATTGAAATTACGGAAGGTTGCGTGATTGTGGCGCACAATGCATCTTTTGATTACAGAATCTTGAGAACTGAGTTTCGCAGATTAGGCTATGATTTTGAAGCTAAAACACTTTGTACAGTTGCCCTTTCACAGAAATTATTACCAGAACAACCATCACATAGTTTAGGGAAATTAGTGCGTGCACTTGGTATTCCTATGGCCGACAGGCATCGTGCCAGCGGAGACGCATTGGCTACCGTTAAACTGTTTAAAATCCTTTTAGAAAAAGATTTAGAAAAAGAAATTGTTAAAGATTTCATCAAACTAGAAGTACAAAAAGGTATTGCTCCTAAACTCTTAGACATTGTTTCAAGTTTACCATCAAAAACCGGTGTTTACTACATTCATAATGAGAAAGGAAATCTTATTTACATAGGTAAAAGCCGAAACATAAAAAAAAGAATCAACCAGCATTTTACAGGTACTACCAATAAATGCAAAAAAATTCAAGCCGAAGTTTATACCGTAACTTATGATGAAACGGGTAGTGAACTAATCGCTCTGTTAAAAGAAAGCGAAGAAATCAAAATCAACAAACCCATATACAACAGGGCACAACGCAAAAGTATTTTTCAACTCGCTTTGTATGCAGAAAAAGATGAAAAAGGATATTTGAACTTAAAACTTCAAAAAGCCGATGGTCGTAAAAAGGAAATCACATCCTTCACTTCTATCCAAGAAGGAAAAAATGCTTTGTTCAGAATCACATCTCATTACAATTTATGCCAAAAACTAACGGGCTTGTACGCTAGTAAAACAAACTGCTTTCAATACACCATAAAAGAATGTGATGGCGCTTGCGTAGGAGAAGTGTCGCCAGAGGATTACAACTCAAGAGTACAAGCTTTTATTGACAAGAACAGTTTTGACAATCAAAACATGATTTTAATTGATAAAGGCCGAACAATTAGCGAACGCTCAGCGGTATTAATTGAAAACGGAATTTACAAAGGATATGCTTTTTATGATTTAAATTATCAAATAACCAATGTTGAAATCCTAAGAAACATCATTATCCCAATGCAGAATAATCGCGATGTGAAGAATATTATTCAAGGACACATCCGAAAAAACAAAACGTTAAAAATAGTTCATCTATAGGCTGAATATTAATTGTGATCCTATAAATCAATTATCTTAAACTAGATTTATGAAACTAATAATCAAATTTAATTTCACATAGTGTTTTGATCATGAATCCGAATCTTAATTTATTAACCTTGAAGCCAATCCAGCTGTACACTTCAACTCCTCGTGACTTCAGTTGTTTTTCTAAGGCATAAAAGGAGCTTCCTGCGGTCGCTCTTTTACACCAAGAAAAACAAACTTCAATCACTGCGGGGTTTACGTTGCCATCTGGGCTAAAAAATATGAAATACTTAATCACTATCGTCGGTCCTACAGCTATAGGGAAAACTTCCTTGAGCATTGTTTTGGCAAACCACTTCAATTGCGAAATTGTTTCATGTGATAGCCGACAATTTTTTAAAGAGATGACCATTGGCACCGCCGTTCCCAGCCTAGCTGAATTGGCAGCAGCCAAACACCATTTTATTCAAAATAAGTCTATTTTTGAAAATTATACCGTCGGCGATTTTGAAAAAGAGGCTATTTCTAAACTTAACGAACTATTTCAAGATAATGACTCCGCCATTCTAGTTGGCGGTTCTGGTTTATATGTTGATGCCATTCTAAAAGGCTTTGATGAATTTCCTGAAATTGATTCAAAAGTTCGTCAAGAAATAACTGCCAATTATGAAAAACTTGGAATTGGATATTTGCAACAAAAACTAGAAGTTTTAGATCCGGCTTATTACAAAACAGTAACCGCAGAAAATCCCCAAACCTTGCAAAACCCGCAGCGCATGATGCGTTTTGTAGAAGTATGTTTGGGAACTGGAAAACCGTATTCCTCTTTCTTGAACCAGAAAAAAAACAATCGTGACTTCACTCCTATTTTAATCGGTTTGGAAGCTGATCGAAAAATAATCTATAACAGAATCAACCAACGTGTAGATATCATGATGAATGAAGGTTTACTAAAAGAAGCCAAAACTTTATATCCAAACAAAGAATTAAACGCTTTACAAACGGTAGGATATAGAGAATTATTTAGTTTTTTTGACAAAGAATTTTCATTAGAATTTGCCATCGAAGAAATAAAGAAAAATACAAGACGTTTTTCTAAACGTCAATTGACCTGGTTTAAAAGAAATGAAAAGACCAAATGGTTTGATTTCGAAACTCCATACACCACTATAATAGAATACATTAAGCACTATAAATAATACTTTAAATCATAATTCATACTTAAATACATGCCTATATCCCCTAAATTTACCTCTATTTTAAGCAAAGATTGGGAAATCAATTTTACGCAATGTGCGCCCAACGGATATTTAAAATACACTGATTTATGTAATATTTTGCAATTAACTGCTGCGGCTCATTCTGAAGTAGGTGGTATCAGTTTTACTGACATGCAAGAGTTTAATCAAGCATGGGTATTGAGCCGGATGCGTGTTGAAATAAGCAAATTACCAAAATGGGGCGATACAGTAACCGTAAAAACATGGATCAATTCATTAGAAAACTCTCGATCAGTACGAGCTCTTGAAATGTATATTAATGGAGAAAAAATAGTAGGATCTGAAACTTTTTGGGCCGTTTTTAATACCGAAAAACGACGTCCAGAAGCCTTAGCTCTTCCATACGAACACTTTGAGTTATACCCAGAGAAAAAGCCAACAATTGAACGATTTTCTAAAATAAATTTCACTAATGAGAAAGAAATAGTGTTTGAAAAAACCGTTTTTTTATCAGATTTGGATATTGTAAATCATGTAAACAATGTCAAATATCTAGAATGGTGTCTAGATGTTGTTGACGAAAAATTGTTATTAAAACAAAAGGTAGCCAGCATAGAAATGAATTTTTTAAAGGAATTATCATTAAAGGATACGGTTCAAATTCATGAAAGTATTCAGAAAGATGAAACCATATTTAGCATTACGAAAGATGATAAAACATGCTTTGCCTTGCAATTAAACTGGAAATGACATAAAAAAAGCCTCAAAAATTAATTTGAGGCTTTTTGTATTTATGCAACTTTGTTTTTTATAACTAATCTAAATCCTTCTCCATGGATGTTTAATATTTCTACATCCTCATCTGGTTTTAAATATTTTCTCAATTTAGCAATATAAACGTCCATACTTCTTGAGGTAAAGTAATTATCATCTCTCCATATTTTTGTCAAGGCTAATTCTCTTGGCATTAAATCATTTTCATGCAGAATTAGCATTTTCAACAATTCATTTTCTTTTGGTGACAACTTTATTGGCTCCTCTTCTTTAAAAGTTAAGAAACGTAATTTAGAATTCAAATGAAATTTACCAATATTAAATTCAAATTGCACATGCTCAGCCTTAGTATCTGAAGCTTTTCTTTGAATAATTGCCTTAATTTTCATTAATAAAACTTCAGAGTCAAATGGTTTATTCAAATAATCATCTGCTCCAGCTTTATATCCTTTTAAAACATCCTCTTTCATAGATTTTGCTGTTAAAAAGATAATTGGCACTTCATTATTTTTTTCTCTAATCTCTTTGGCTAGTGTATATCCATCTTTGTATGGCATCATCACATCAAGGATGCACAAATCGTAGGTATCTTTTTTAAATTTTTCAAAACCTTCCATACCATTTTTAGCTAAAGTCACATCAAAGTCATTTAACATTAAATAGTCTTTAAGGACTGCTCCAAAATTAAGATCATCTTCAACTAATAGTATTTTTTTATTTGTATTTTCCATATTTTAATTTATTAATGGTAATTTTATTATGAAGGTACTTCCTTTTCCCTTTTCACTTTCTACATAAACGTGACCGTTATGATCATCTACAATTCTCTTTACATACGCCAGACCTAAACCATGACCTTTTACGTTGTGTATATCTCCCGTGTGCTCACGGTAAAACTTTTCAAAAATTCTTTTTTGAGCAATTTTGCTCATTCCTAATCCTTTGTCTTTTACTTTTATAATCACCATATCCTTGATATTTTCGGTGAAAATTTCAATTTCTGGAGTGTTAGGTGAATATTTAACTGCATTTTCAAGTATGTTTACAATTACATTTGTAAAATGAACATCATTGATTAATACTGTAGTTCTTACAGCTTTAAAATCACACTTTATTGTACCTTGTCTATCTTCAATTATTAAATTAACATGATCTATAGCGTCTTCAATTATTTCGTGAATATTATTAGAATCTTTTGAAATATCTAACTCTTTCTTTTCTAATTTCGATATTCTCAATACATTTTCAACCTGCGCATGCATCCGCTTATTCTCATCCTTAATCATTTGTAGGTATCTCAAAACCTTTTCTTTATCATCAATAATTTTAGGATTCCTAATAGCATCAAGAGCTAAATTTATGGTCGCAATAGGAGTTTTAAACTCATGCGTCATATTATTTATAAAATCATTTTTGATTTCAGATATCTGACGTTGTCTTATTAATTGATTCAACGCACTTGAATAAGCAATAATTATAATAAGAGTAAACACTATTGAAAGTATCGTAATACTAACCAACTCTGATAATAAAAATTTCTTTTTATGAGGAAACGTCACTAACAATTGATACTTACTATTCCCCTCATTATCTGTAAAAATTGGAATAGAATATGTAGCTTCTTTATTATACTTAAAATCTCCAGACTTCACATTAGTTGCTAGATTATTATTGTACACACTGAACTCAAATTTAGTATCTACTCCAGATTCCATCAATTCTTTGCGAATCATTTTATTTAAGGTCTCCTTAGTAACGCGCTCTTGTATTGGTAATACCGATGCGAAATCTTTATAAAATATTTCAAAAGATGCATTATCAAGAACATTCAAATTTCCTGATTTCTCAATTTTTATATCTGGAATCAAACTTTGATTTCCACCAATTTTATCAATAGATTTATCGCTATAAACTTCTGTAACTCTCTTAGCGCTAAAAGTTTTAAATTTTTCGCTATCAAATTTTTTATCAAAGAACGTAGGTGAAATATTATAATCTTCTGAAATTATACTATTTGAATAAATAATAGTTTTATTCGTTTTTGGATTTTTTTGAACGTAATAAAATTCTAATAAATCATCTTTTTTCGGAATTTTTCCAGTACTGTCTTTAATACGATTAATTTTATCATAAAAATTGTACGCTTCTTGCTTTTGAATTTTTTCTGAAACGTTACCTAGCACTTGGTTTACATGAAATTTGAATTGCTCATCGTTATTTTCAAACGATGTATTAAACCAATATACTTGCACCAAAATTATCCCGATAAGAGACAAACTCATCAGTAAGACTAGTAATCTAAAAAAAAGTTTATTCATCAATACAAATTTAGTATTTTAACAATATATTAAACGATAGATTAACCAAACATTAACACCTAGGCTTGTTTTTGTTTAATCTTTAAAATTTTAAGAATTTTATCAACTTCCTGCTTTGATGATTCTAAACTGATATTTTCAATCACAAAATCACTTTTTTCTACACGCTGTGCATCAGTCCATTGTGCATTTATACGTTTCAAAACAAGATCTCTCGTTGTAGCATCACGCTCAAGAACCCTATTAATCCTAGTTTCTAGTGGCGCTACAACCGATACTATTACATCACAATCTTTGTACTTATTACTTTCAAACAAAATAGCAGCCTCATAAATCACGTATTGGGCTTTATCATTTTGCTTTAACCATAACTCAAAATCTTGTTTGATGGCAGGATGAACAATTTTGTTCAATATTTGCAACTTTTCTGGATCACTAAATACAATTTTGGCAAGTTCGGCTCTATCAAGCATTCCATCGTTAAAGACTATATTACCAAAAACCTCTTTTATACTGTTCAAAACCAATGCGTCTTGCATTACTTTTTTTCCAGCATCATCTGCAATATAAATAGGAATTCCTGCTGCCTTAAAAAAACCAGCAATTGTTGTTTTTCCGCTGCCTATACCTCCTGTTAACCCAATAATTTTTGTCATATTACACTTTGAAAAACATTTCAGGAAATGCTGTTTGAGGATCTTTTTTCAAAACAATAATCTGAATATACGATTTTAAAAAACCTGTTCCGTACCCATAAAACTGTTTCCAGACAGCTATCAGGGACAAATACCCAATTTTTATACTTTTATTTTTAATTGACGCTACAATAAAGAGTATAGCAAAATATAAGAAATAGAGCTGCAAAAGGATATCAAAATTAAAGAACAAGACCGCTAAAAAAGCAACAAGTATTCCGAAAATAAAAACCGTAGGAAAGAAAAAAGTAAGTTTATTGTGTTTAGGATACCAACTGTTTAAAATAGGTCTTGCTTTTCCAAATTTATGAACTTGAACTGAAAATTTTTCCCAATCAATACGTCTCTTATGATATACGTATGCTTTTGGAAAAAGTTTTGTTTCAAAACCTAAATTCCACAAACGAATGGATAAATCAGGATCTTCACCAGGATGAATGTTTCCAAAACCCTTAGATGCCATAAAAGCTTTTCTAGACAATCCCATATTAAAACTTCGGGGTTGAAATTTATCTATTTTTTCTGAGCCTCCTCTTATTCCTCCTGTGGTAAGAAATGAAGTCATGGCAAAGTTAATTGCTTTTTGAATATCAGTAAAACTATCTAATGCGCTATCAGGACCCCCAAAACAGTCCACATAATTCTTTTGCAAAGCCAATTCGACTTCAGATAAATAATTTTCTGGAATTATACAATCTGAATCAAATATGATAAAATAATCTCCTCTAGCTTTACTCATACCATAATTTCTAGAATCACCAGGACCCGAGTTTTCTTTGTAATAATAAGCTATATCTAATCTATTACCATATTTACTAGCAACATCTTGACACCGAACAGTAGAACCATCTTCTATTAACACAATTTCAAAAATTTCTTTGTATGTTGTACGTGATAAACTTTCTAAAAGTTCATCAACCTCGTCTGGCCTATTGTATACGGGAATAATTAAGGAAAACATCATCTTATTAAAAGTGGTATTTAGGGTATTTTTTATAAATCAAAAATTTTAACAAAGATAATCTTTATCCATAAAAAAACCATCAACTATTAATTGATGGTTTTAAAATATTATTTAAGGAAAGCTTACTACATTATACTTTCAATAGCTACAACTTCATTAGCATCTGCTGCATAATCAACTCCAGCTACATCAAATCCAAATAAGTTATAAAAATCTTTTCTATATCCTTCTAAATCTGATATTTCCTGTAAATTTTCAGTAACTGCTTCGTTCCATAAAAAAGCAACTTTCTCTTGAACGTCAGATCTCATTTCAAGATCGTCAATTCTAATCCTCCCTTTTTCATCTACCGGAATTTCACCTCCAGTGTACAAACGCTCTTGGTACAAACGCTGAATTTGCTCTATACACCCTTCATGAATTCCTTCTTCTTTCATGATTTTGTACAACAACGAGATATACAATGGAATAACCGGAATTGCAGAACTAGCTTGTGTCACCAATGCTTTATTAACCGATACAAATGCTTTTCCATCGATGCTTTTTAATGCATCTGTAATAGCAAATGCGGTTGCTTCAAGATGATCTTTTGCACGACCAATTGTTCCTTTTCTGTATACAGCCTCTGTTAATGATGGACCAATATAAGAATAAGCAACAGTAGCAACTCCTGGTGCCAATAGATTTTCAGCTTTTAAAGCATCTATCCACATAGCCCAATCTTCACCACCCATAACCGCTACAGTATTTTCAATATCGTCACCACTGCAAGGAGCTATCGAAATTTCAGAAACTTTACCTGAGTGAAAATCAACAGTTTTATTTGTAAATACATCACCGATAGGCTTTAATACTGATCTGTGTAAAACACCTGTAACAGGATGCATACGCACTGGCGAAGCTAAACTGTAAATTATAAGATCAATTTGTCCTAAATCAGCTTTGATAAGATCAATAGTTTGTTGTTTTATTTCGTTCGAAAAAGCATCACCGTTGATACTTTTAGCATATAAACCAGCTTTATGTGCTTCATTTTCAAAGGCTGCTGAATTATACCAACCCGGTGAGGCTGTTTTTCCTTCACTAGGCGCTTTCTCAAAGAAAACACCAATAGTTGCAGCTTCAGAACCAAAGGCACTTGTAATACGAGAAGCTAAACCAAATCCTGTTGATGCGCCTATTACTAAAACTCTTTTGGCTCCATCAATAGTTTCTTTAGCTTTAACATATTCTATTTGATTTTTTACATTTTGCTCACATCCTACTGGGTGCGATGTCGTGCAAATAAATCCTCTCATTCTTGGTTCTATAATCATATTTTTGGGTATTATTTTTATAAATAAATGTTTTTAGTTTTAAGATTGTGATGAAAAACGAACAAATATAATAGAAAAAATTAGTTCAACAAGGCTTTAGCATGATTAAGGGCAGAGTCTGTAACGGCAGTTCCCGATAACATTTGGGCAATTTCAACTATTCTTTCATCAGTGGTTAACAACTTCAATTCTGATTGTGTATCATCGTCAATTGTAGATTTAAACACTTTAAAATGAGCATCTCCTTTGGCAGCAATTTGAGGTAAATGGGTAATAGCAAAAATTTGCATTGATTGACTCATTTGTTTCATGATTTCTCCCATTCGTATTGCAATTTCACCCGAAACTCCCGTATCAATTTCATCAAAAATTAAAGTTGGTAATTTTGAATATTGTGCTAAAATAGCCTTCACAGCCAGCATGATACGAGACATCTCTCCTCCCGATGCTACCTTTTTCAATATCCCAAAATCAGTTCCTTTATTAGCAGAAAACAAGAATTGAAGCTCGTCTTTACCATTTGCAAAAAATGATTCTGATGTTGATAAAACAATATTAAAACGCACATTAGGCATTCCTAACGTACTTAAAATTTGAATTAATTGTTCTGATAAAACAGGTATAGCAACAGATCTATTATTGCTTATATCTAATGCTAATTTGTTGAGATCATTCTTTTTTTGTTCTATGGAAACCGTTAAATTTCCAATTTCATCTTCCATACTGCCAAGTTCTAAAACAGAATTTTCAAGTTGAGATTGAATTACTAATAATTCTTCAACAGTTGCAACTTGGTGCTTTTTTTGAAGGTTAAAAATAAGTTGTAATTTTTGACTTATTAGGTTAAGTTGCTCGGGATCATTAATTAATCTATCCGAAAGACGAACCATCTCCTCTGTAACATCATCAAACTCTATCGTAATACTTGTAATTCGGTCAAGCAAAGATTGGTAATCAATTGAAAATGAGGCGATTTTTTGAACCGAATTTTTGATTTCGTTAAGATTGTATAATACGCCTATTTGTTCTTCATTGGCTATAGCCAAAGATTTACTCATAGATTCTTTAATAATCTCTACATTATTTAGCTTCTCAAAATCAGATTCTAAAATTTCTTGTTCACCAGATTTTAATTTAGCCTCAACAAGTTCATTCAGCAAAAAGGTATTATATTCTTGCTCTTTCTTAGCTTCACTTTGTTTTTTCAACAAAGCATTTAACTTTGATGTATCCGATTTGTACCCTTTTAAAAACAATTGATATTTAGTAATAATCTCCTTATTACCTGCTATTGCATCTATAATATCAAATTGAACATTCTCATCTGAAAGTTCTTGAGTTTGTTGTTGTGAATGTATATCGAGTAAAAAAACACTCAAATCTTGTAACTCCTGAAGATTTACTGGACTGTCATTTATAAAAGCTCTAGATTTCCCCGAAGGAAGTATTTCTCGTCTGATAATGGTATCGTTCTCAAAATCCAAGTCATTAGATTCAAAGAAAGAATTTAAATTGTATTTTGAAATATCAAAATGTACTTCAATTACACATTTTTCTTCTTTATTTTTTAATGAAGTTAAATCGGCTCTTTTTCCTAAAACAAGACCTAGAGCACCTAAAATTATAGATTTACCTGCTCCTGTTTCTCCTGTTATAATAGAAAAACCGCTAGAAAAATCAATAGTTAATTTCTCTATCAAAGCATAGTTTTTTATAGAAAGTGACGTTATCATGTAATTGTTATTTGGAAATAGGTGTACAAATATAGTAAACCCTAGAATTTAATAGAAGACCATTTACTTGAATTCAATGGTGACGTTTTGTTGAGACCATCAACTAAATCTGAAATAGGGATGCTAGGACCTCCTGAAAATATGGAAACAATTTCATCTGATTTGGCGTCAAAAAAGACGCGGGTTAAAAATGCATTTGGTCGTGACCCACTAAGTTTAGACAAACCAGCTAGTGCAAGTTTTACTTTTTCTTTTCCAAGTTTCAAATCCTGACTCATTATATCTAGACCCAAATGATAATCCAGCATTGTCTCTCTAATTTGTTTAAAAGGAGGTGCTAATAAATCGTTTATTAAAAAAAAGCGGTTTTGATTCCCATCAGCTTGACTCCAACCTCGAGCACCACTTTGTTGTGCTACGTTACAAATATTTTGAGCAATCTCTAAATTTGGATTACCTGATTCTAACACAAACGTATCTGCATCCAAACCTAAAATTAAATAGCTGTAAAAAGACACAACCGACACCAAGTTTGAATCAAATGAAGCTGGATTGAAAAATAGATTTTCAAACTCTATATATCTAAAATTAAAATCCTTATCGTTAAAATTGAAAACTGGTGACGCATATGTAGAATTAAAAGTAGGCCTAGAAGACTGGACTTGTATGCTTGCTGTAAACTGATCTGCACTATTAGAAAGAATAGTAATATACATAGAGCAGTTTATTTTTTCAACTTGCTTCATGGGTTGTCCTGTCCAATCAGTTTTGTTTACAAATTCATTTAATGAGGTTTGTAGTGTTTTGAAAACTTGTTGATTGGTGGCACTCAATCTTTGTGAATCAACCGTAACTGTACAGTTTAACTGTTGTGAATGAACAATTCCACAAATAAAAAATAACAAAAAAGGGATTATTTTATTCATCTTCAAATTTCTGTTATACGATTATGTTTTGATTAAATTGAATTGAAAAATAGAATTATATCTTTATTTCAAAATGTTGACATACTTTATCCATAATATCATCTGCAACTTTTTCTTTGGATTTTAAATCCATTGGAGATACTTGGAATGATTGATCTATAAAAGTTACTTTATTCGTTAGCTTTCCAAAACCTGCACCTTTATCTTGTAGCGAATTAAGAACAATCAAATCTAAGTTTTTTTTCTTGATTTTCAACTTTGCATTTTCAATTTCATTTTCAGTCTCTAATGCAAAACCTATTAAAAACTGATTTTTTTTCTTTTCTCCCATGGAAGCAAGAATATCTTTAGTTTTTTCTAGTTCAATTGTAAAGCTTTCTTCTGTTTTTTTAATTTTTTGTTCAGCAATATTTTTTGGTCTATAATCAGCAACTGCTGCGGCTGCAATGGCAACATCAACTGAATCATATATATTATGACAGGCCTGATACATATCCTCTGCAGATACTACTGGTATCACTTGTATCAAACTATTACTAACTTTAAAATGTGTAGGCCCTGTGACTAAGTAAACTGTTGCTCCTCTATTTGCAGCACTAATAGCAATATCAAAACCCATTTTACCAGATGAATGATTCCCAATAAAACGAACTGGATCTATCGCTTCATAAGTTGGACCCGCAGTAATTAAAATTCTTTTTCCCCGAAGTGGTAACTTACTATTTAAATCATTTTCAATAAACGCAATAATATTTTCAGGCTCAGCCATTCGTCCTTCACCAGATAATCCGCTAGCCAACTCACCTGTTTCAGCAGGGATTAAAATATTACCATAACGAATTAAGGATTCAAAACTTTGTAACGTAGAAGCATGTTTATACATGTCTAGATCCATTGCTGGTGCAAAGTATACCGGACATTTTGCTGATAGATAGGTAGCAATTACAAGATTATCACAGGTTCCATTAGTCATCTTAGACAATGTATTTGCAGTTGCCGGAGCAATTATCATTAAATCAGCCCAAAGTGCCAATTCAACATGATTGTTCCACTGCTCATTATCATTTTCTTGATCATAAAAATTAGAATGAACTGGATTTTTAGATAAAGTAGATAACGTAAGTGGAGTGACAAAATCCTTAGAAGCAGGTGTCATTATCACTTGGACATGTGCACCTGCTTTAATAAAAAGTCGTACTAATGTAGCTGTTTTATAGGCTGCAATTCCACCAGAAATTCCAAGTAGAATTTTCTTACCTTGTAAAACTGACATAGTACTAATTATTTATTTGAATCTCTATGATATATTTTACCATCTAACCATTCTTGAACTGCTAACGCATGTGGCTTAGGTAATTTTTCATAAAATTTAGAAACTTCAATTTGCTCTTTATTTTCAAAGACTTCTTCAAGACTATCATTATAAGTAGCAAACTCTTCTAATTTCTCTGTCAATTCTTTTTTAATTTCAGAGTTAATTTGATTTGCTCTTTTAGCCATAATCGTTATTGCTTCATATACGTTACCCGTTGGTTCTTCAATTACCGTTTTGTTGTAAGTAATTGTGTTTACAGGAGCATTCGTCTTTTTTAAATCCATGACTTTATTTATTTAGTAAAATTTTGTAACTCTTTTTCTATTCTCACTAACATGTCGTTAGCTTCTTTCTTGTATTTTGATTCTGGGTTAAATTTCACCAAGTTAGCTTGAGCAACTTTAGCAACATTCAACCTCTCTTGCATTTTTGAAGGAATACTATTAATAGCTAGTTGATAGGCTGAATCCAATTTATAATACAAAGCGTCTTCTTTGTATTTCGTACCTGGATAATCAACTATAAAGTTCTCAAGCGCAACTATTGCTGATTTAAAATCAGAAATGGTGTGATACCCCTTTGCGTTTTCATATACTTTTTTCTCGATTTTTTCACTCAAATCCTTTACTACTAAATTAGCATCCTTTGCATATTGAGAATTTGGATATGCATCTATAAAGTTTTGAAGCTTATCTAATGCCTTGTTAGTATCGGTTTGATCCAAACTATAAACAGGAGATAACATCGAATAACTTTTTGCTCCTAAATAAGCTGCTTCTTCCAGTTTTTCGCTTTTTGGATAACCAGAAACAAAACTATCAAACTGATATCCTGCTAAGTAATATTGTTTTGTTTTGTAATAGGACTGAGAAAACATAAAAAATAATTTTTCAGCTTGTGGTTTTCCTCTGTATGCAGGTGCAATTTGTTCAAAAATCTTTAAAGCTTTAGAGTATTTACCAGCATCATATAACTTGGTTCCCATTTCAAATTTCACAGCAACATCCTCAGATTTTAATGCTTTTTGATATTCATTACAAGAGCTGAGTAAGGCAACAGTTAAAACGAGATATATTATTTTTTTCATTTTCATATTTTATAATGATTTGCAAGCTAAAAAAACCTACCTATCATTCCGAAGTTTCGGTGGCAAATTTAGGTATTAATTCAGCGAATACAAAATATATTTTTTTTGTTAAAAAAATCGATTTCAAAAACCTATCCGTTGATTTTTTTTACAAATGTATCAATTCTTTTTTCTAGTGATTCATCCACGGTTACTAATGGTAATCTTACCGTATTAGAACCAATGCCTAAGGATTGAAAGATTTGCTTAATTCCTGCAGGATTTCCTTGTTCAAAAATCATATCAATACTATCAGCAAGTAGATATTGGGTTTTAAAAGCTTCGTCAACTTTACGTTCTAAACCAAGTCGAATCATATTTGAAAACTCCCTTGGAAAACCTTGACCAATCACAGATATTACACCTGCTCCTCCAGCCAAAACCATTGGTAAAGCAATCATATCATCTCCAGAAATTACTAAAAATTCCGATGGTTTATTCTGTATCAATTGCATGGCTTGCACTAAATCACCAGCTGCCTCTTTTATAGCTACTACATTTTTAAATTCATGTGCTAAACGCAGTACAGTGCTTGGTAACATATTACTTGCCGTTCTTCCTGGAACATTATATAAAATTACAGGTATCGGAGAAGCCTCTGCAACTGCTTTAAAATGCTGATAAATTCCTTCTTGAGTTGGTTTATTATAATATGGTGATACAGATAAAATTGCCGTAAATGCTGATAAATCTCTAGTCTCTAACTCTGCAACAACCTTAGCAGTATTGTTTCCTCCTACCCCTAAAACAAGTGGCAATGCACCATTATTTGCTTCAATGACAGTTGCAATAACTAGTTCTTTTTCCTCTTGTGATAAGGTAGCATTCTCTGCAGTAGTACCTAATACTACAAGATATTCTATTCCACCTTCAATGGAATAATTGACTATTCTTTTTAAAGCATCAACATCTATTGAAAAATCGCTTTTAAAAGGAGTTACAAGAGCAACACCTGTACCTATTAATGATTGCATATTGAATTATATTTTATTTAGTAATTTTAAAATTTTAAAAAACTCTTTTACAAAAACCACATGATTTTCAAGAAAAGTTTGGATGGTAAAATGATGTAATCGAGTATCAACTGATGCAAAACCTACTTTAAAACCAGCCTTTGTTGAATGTGTAAGTTGCATTAAAATTGCCTCTTCTAGATCATAATAACTTATTAACACATCATACTTTTTACTCAAAAACTCTTTTGGAGCAACACCACTAAATCCTCCGTTCCATTGTAAATGAGCGTGTTCCAAATTCGGAAACTCATCTTTAATTTGATTGACCGAATCTTTGTTAAACTGAAGTATGGCTATATTTTCAGGAAGAATTCCTCCCAACACAAGTTCATTAACCAAAAGTTTTGTTTTTGTAAAACCGATTCCATCAACTAGAACTCCAATAGTTTTTACCGATGAAGGTACCACCAAAAGAGATGAACTTTGTAATTTTTTATTTAATGTTTTTTTTACCCAAAAATTTTTAATGTGATTCAAAAACATATTACTTTTACCTGATTACAAAATTAATTAATAAAGTCGCATTTAAAATGGTAAATCTAAAAAAGTATAACGATGTTTCTAAACTTTTTGTTATATTCTTAACATTTTTTTTTATTGCATCCTGCAGTAAACAAAGTTACACTGTTACTAAAATTGAAGGAAAAAGAGTTACAGTAACTGATAAACAAGGAACAAACCTTGAAATAGAAAATTTTGTCAAACCTTATAGAGAACATATCAACAAAGATCTTGACAGTGTACTTGCCTATTGTACAGAAACATTAGATAAAAGCAACGGAAAATGGCAAACAAAAATTGGAAATCTTATGGCTGATGTGACTTTGTTACGCGGAAATATTGTTTTTCAAGCCAGAGAAAAAAAGAAAATTGATATTTGCATTTTAAATAGCGGCGGAATAAGGTCTATATTACCCAAAGGGAATGTGACAGCAAGAACTGCATTTGAAATCATGCCTTTTGAAAACAGTTTAGTTGTTATTGCCTTAAAAGGAGAACAAATACTTGAGATGGTTACTTTTTTTATTGCTGAAAAAAAACCACATCCATTAGCTGGAATAACTTTTACTATTGATGCTAATAACAATCCTAAAAACATAATGGTTCAAGGAAATCCTTTAGATGCAAACACCACTTATTATGTAGGAACCAATGATTATCTTGCTAATGGTGGTGATAACATGAACTTTTTTAAGAAAGGAATTCAAAAGTTTGATTTAGAATACAAACTTCGTAATATTCTAATTGATTATTTTAAAGAAGTAGATACCATACCTGTGATTGATGATGTTAGAATTACCGAAGAAAAGTAATATCTAATTTTATTAATGATTTTAAAATAGATAATAATATCTTTTAAAAAAAAACTCACCTGCGTTTACAGCAAAAAAAATAAAAAGAAATCCTAATTCATTTTCAAGAAAATCAATTAGAAAAAATATACACGATGAAAAGAAGAGAATTTATAGAAAAAACTGCTGCTGGATCAGCATTATTGAGTTTAGGTTTATCCCTAAGTAGTTTTGATACAACCACAGCAAAACAGCTTACCATTTTACATACTAATGATGTTCATAGTTATATAGATCCATTTCCTGCTGATCATCCGCGTAATGCAAACATGGGCGGAGTAGCACGAAGAGCTGCTCTTATTGAAAGCATTAGAAAAGAAAATCCGAATGTACTTCTACTAGATGCTGGTGATATTTTTCAAGGCACACCCTATTTCAATTACTACGGTGGTGAACTGGAATTTAAATTAATGAGTATGATGCAGTATGACGCCTCTACCATAGGTAATCATGATTTTGACAATGGCGTTGATGGACTGCGCGCTCAAATGCATCACGCAAAATTTGAATTTCTTTCGGCCAATTATGATTTTAAAAATACAGTTATGGATGGATTTGTAAAACCATTCAAAATTTTTAATAAAAACGGCATTAAAGTTGGAGTTTTTGGACTAGGAATTGAACTTGCAGGACTTGTAGATAAAGGCATGTATAAAGAAACTGTTTATAATGATCCTCTAGAAATAGCTCAAGACATGGTTCGAGTTTTAAAACAAGAAAACAAATGCGATATTGTGATTTGTTTGTCTCATTTAGGTTATAAATACAAAGACGAAACAAACAAAATTTGTGATTTGAAACTTGCCGAACTTACTCAAGATATTGACTTGATTATAGGCGGACACACCCATACATTTTTAGACAAACCTTCGGTGGTAAAAAACAAACTAGGAAAAGATGTATTAGTGAATCAAGTTGGATGCTACGGAATCAATTTAGGTAGAATTGATTTTTATGTAGACAATGACAAAATAAAAGCTTTTGAAGGAAAATCAATAATAGTTTAACTTTACTTTTAATTTCAAAAATGACTAACTATTGCACTCTATCTTTATGAATATTTTCTGTATCAATTACAAATCTGTAAAATGCATAATAACTACTAACATATAGTACCATTCCTAGCGGTCTAAAAAAAGTGGGTGGAAAAGTTGACAAAAAACATTTTTCAATAAAAACTGTGAAATACAATGCCGTAAAGAGGAGTCCATAAATATACAACCAAGGTGAATCGTTGTTATCATTCATAAAATAATTTGATATTACCAGCCCTGCCATAATTGATATTACAATGTTTTGAATCACTATTCCATAAAAACTTGATGTATTAATTTCATCTGCAATAGAAAGTAGGTAAGAAAAAATAAATAAAGTGGGGATAATTGCTATTACCACTGGGATAAAATCTTTCACTTTATTTATTTTTATAATGTAAGTAATGAGTAATGACCTATGTATAATATAACCCGCTAGCGCTGCAAGGGAAAAATAAGATGAATTAGGTATTAACAAAACACTCACAATAAATAAAAAAACACTAGCTAAAATAAAAAGTGTATTTCTAACTTTTGAAGTAATTAAATATAAGATTAAAATCAAAAGGGCTATCAAAGGTTTAAATGCAAAAAGTATCGGTTCAAATGAGGACAATTCTGCAATAACCTCAATTAATGCAATAACAAACATAAAAGCTATTAATGCCTTTTCGATCAAACTACTTTTAACATTATAAATTTTCATTTTATGGTTTTAAAAGGTTCAAAAAATCCTCTTCAGAAATAATAGAAACGTTTAACTTTGTGGCCTTATCCAGTTTTGCCGGGCCCATATTATCTCCCGCAACAACATAATCTGTTTTGGCTGAAATAGAACTACCTACTTTTCCTCCATTGTCTTCTATCGCTTTTTTTAATTCATCTCTTGAGAATTTTTCAAAAACACCCGAAACAACAAATATCTTTCCTGAGAAAATTGTGGTTGCATTTGGATTCACATTTTGAATCACTTCAAATTGAACACCAACATTTTTTAACTTATCTATTATAGCAATATTATTTTCATTTTCAAAAAAAGAAACAACACTTTGTGCAATACGCTCCCCGATTTCATCAACTTGTATTAAATCTGATATTGTTGCAATTTGCAAAGCCTCTATGTTCTTATAGTGAAGTGCTAATTTTTTGGCTACAGTTTCTCCGACATACCGTATCCCTAATGCATACAGAACTCGTTCAAAAGGTATGTTTTTTGAATTCAACACACCATTTACTAGATTTTCTGCAGATTTTTGAGCCATTCGCTCCAAGGGTACAATTTGTTCCACCTTTAGATCATAAAGATCAGCATAATTTTGAACCAAATTATTATTGAAAAGTAGCGCAACCGTCTCACCTCCTAACCCCTCAATATCCATTGCCTTTCTGGAAATAAAATGCTGTATTCTACCAATAATTTGAGGAGGACAACCATAAAAATTAGGACAGTAATGATTGGCTTCTCCTTCATTTTTTATTAACTCGGTTTTGCATTCAGGACAGTGCGTGATATAAATTGTTGGTATTGTATTTTCAGGTCTAAAACTCAAATCAACTGCAATAATCTTTGGAATAATCTCTCCACCCTTTTCAACAAATACGGTATCTCCAACTCGAATGTCTAATTTTTCCATTTGATCGGCATTGTGCAAGGAAGCTCTTTTAACCACTGTTCCTGCCAGTTGTACAGGAGACAAATTTGCAACTGGAGTTATAGATCCAGTTCTACCAACTTGGTACGAAATCGAGTTTAATTTAGTAGAAACCTGCTCTGATTTGAATTTATACGCCATTGCCCATCGCGGAGATTTGGCTGTATACCCTAATTCTTCTTGGAAATAAAATGAATTAACTTTTATAACAACGCCGTCAGTTTCATACGGTAAATCATGACGGTGTACGTCCCAATACGTTATAAAATCAAAAATCTCTTCTAGATTGTTTGCTAATTGAGCTTCTTTGGGCACTTTGAAACCCCAATCTCTTGCCACATTTAAACTATTAAATTGCGAATCGAAAGGCAAATCACTACCTATTATAAAATACAACAAACAATCTAAAGGACGTTTAGCAACTAGGGAGCTATCTTGCAATTTTAAACTCCCTGAGGCAGTATTTCTTGGGTTTGAATATGGAGTTTCTCCAATTTCAATCAAATCTTGGTTCATTTTTTCAAAACCAGCAAATGGCAAAATTATTTCTCCCCGAATGTCAAATTTTGCGGGATAATTACCTTTGAGTTGCAAAGGAATCGTTTTTATGGTTTTAATGTTTTGTGTTACATCATCCCCTTGAAATCCATCGCCACGAGTAACTGCTTTTTGTAATTTTCCATTTTCATACGTTATACTTATCGAAGCACCATCATATTTTAGCTCACAGGTATAAGAAATAGGAACATCGCCCAAAACTTTTTTTAATCGAGTTTCCCAACTGATAAGATCTTCTTTAGAATAAGAATTATCTAAAGAATACATGCGATGTTCATGTGCTACGGTTTGGAAATTTTTAGTTATTGTACCTCCTACTCTTTGTGTAGGCGAGTTTTTATCTTCAAATTCCGGATGCTTACTCTCAAGTTCTTGTAGCTGTTTTAATTTTAAATCAAATTCATAGTCAGTAATAACAGGATTATCTAAAACATAATAATTGTAATTATGCTGATGCAACTCTTCTCTTAGTTGTTGAATTGTATTTTGAATATTCATGGAAATAAAAATTGGCTATCTTAGTACGTGAAATAAGGTACTAAAATAACCAATTTAAAATTTAAACAATGAATTATCCCTCAATAATTGTATTTATTTGCTTGTATAATTGACCGTCACTTAAAAAAGAGCCTTGCTGAATCAACTCAAAAATTGAAGAGTTGCGTTCCTCAGTAAATTCTTTTTTACCTACTTTCATTTCAATGGTATCTGTAAACATATTGTCGCTAAGCCATTGCAATCCCTCACGAGTTAAAAAATCAACTTCCGGAACCAGAGATTTCAAAACAATAGATTGTACATGTGTATCAAAACAGTGAAAAAGAAAAATATGATTTTTAGAAAAATGTTCTAAATAAGTTGCTTTAGAAAGTACACCTTCCCAAATCAAATCTGAGAAAACATCCAATTCTTGTTCAGCCACTTCTGGTTTTTCAGCTTTAATTTTATCCCACTCTGCTTTATCAATAGCTTGAGTGGCTAAAAAATTTGTAAATTCTTGCGTCAGTTCTTCAAACTGCTCTTTGGTCAATCGAGAATATTTCATTGTATAATTGTTAATCTAAAATTATAATTCAAAAATGCTTTTTTGCGAATGCAAATTTAAAACTTAATCATAAAAAAAGCCTTCTTTTTCAAGAAGGCTTTCAATTAATTTCTAAATAGACTAGAAAATATATCTAATTCCAAACTGTGCTTGCCATCTTGATAATAAACTAGCATCGTAATTGAAGGTTTTAGTTTGCGTTCCATTAAAAGTATAAGTAGGAATTTTTGTGTTTTGATCAACAGTAACTCCTATTGGTTGTATACTTGTAGGCACCTGAACTAATCCCCAATCAGAATTTAATAAATTTCCAACATTTAAGATATCAATACTAAACTGAATAGTATTTGTTTTATCTGAACTGGCAGAAGGTTTAAAATTATAATCTTGGATTAATTTCATATCCCATTTTCCTCTCCATGGTGCTAATGCTCCATAACGCTCAGCATATTGACCTCTTCTTTCACTTAAATATTTATCTTGATTGATAAAAGCATCAAATGCTGCACCTTGTCCTGCTCCACTAAATGTCATAGCACCAATTTCAGCAGTCGTAGGTACATAAATTAAATCATTATTAACAGATCCGTCATTGTTAATATCACCTCCGTAAATATAATTAAAACGTCCTCGTTGAGCATACTCAAAAAATGTAGAAACTGTGGTAGCCCATTTGTCGTTTGTACCGTATTTCCATTTTTTAGATGCTACACCAATAAAACGGCGCGTATCTCATTAAAATTCATGTTAGTGTTTTTAAATATCAGTTTTTAGAACTATGCATTTTATAACAATCTAATTGATCTAACTCATAGCAAAAAAAAATCACTCCGAAGAGTGATTTTAATAATTCTTTAACAAAAAGTTAAGAAATTTTTATTTTTCTGCAACGATTTCATAGTCTAATTCAACTATAACATCTCTATGTAAACGAACACTTGCATTGTATTTACCAGTACGTTTTACGATACCGCTAGTGATAAATTTTCTATCAATTGTTTGACCACCTTTAGCTAATGCTTCAGCAATGTCAATATTAGTGATAGAACCAAATAATTTTTCACCACCTGCTTTAGCAAATATTTTAATTTCAATAGCTTTTAAAGCTTCACCTAAAGCTTTTGCATCAGCAACTACTTTAGCTTCTTTGTGAGCTCTTTGCTTTAAGTTTTCAGCTAATACTTTCTTTGCAGATGAAGTAGCTAATTGAGCAAATCCTTGTGGAATTAAAAAATTACGACCATAACCGTTTTTTACAGTTACTACATCATCTTTAAATCCTAAATTTTGAACATCTTGTTTTAAAATAAGTTCCATGTTGTTGTCCTTTATTATAGAAGTTAGGTTTCATGATTAGAAAACCAACAACTGAGTTTTAATATTATTTAAGTAAATCCGCCACGTAAGGCATCAAAGCAATGTGACGTGCTCTTTTCACAGCAACTGAAACTTTTCTTTGGTATTTTAATGAAGTTCCTGTTAAACGACGTGGTAAAATTTTACCTTGCTCATTAACGAATTTCAATAAGAAATCAGCATCTTTATAATCAATATACTTGATACCTGATTTTTTGAAACGACAATACTTTTTAGTTTTGTTAGTTTCTATGTTCAAAGGCGTTAAATATCTAATATCTCCGTCTTTTTTTCCTGAAGCCGATTGTTGTAATGTTGCCATAATAATTAAGCTTTTGTAGATTTTAATTTAGTTCTTCTTCTCTCAGCCCATGAAATAGCATGTTTATCAAGACTTACAGTCAAGAAACGCATTACTCTTTCGTCACGTCTAAATTCAGTTTCAAAAGCGATAAGAACCTCACCAGCTACTTTGAACTCGAATAAATGGTAAAACCCACTTTTCTTGTTTTGAATTTCGTAAGCCATTTTTTTAAGACCCCAGTCTTCTTTAGACACCATTTCAGCACCTCTACTAGTAAGAAAATCTTCAAATTTGCTTACTGTTTCCTTCACCTGAACTTCAGATAAAACGGGATTTAAAATGAAAACAGTTTCATAATGATTCATAAAAATATATTTATTGTTAATTTGGGTGCAAAAGTAATAAAAAATTTAAATAAAAAAATATTTTTGTTGTTTTTATCGACGTAAAGTAAAAAAATCCGATTAATTGAAACAACTTAAATTAAAAGTAGTATATTTACACAATCTAATAAATAAAACTTTATTATGAAATTAAATTGTGTAGTAGTTGATGATAGTTCTATACAAAGAATGATTATCGCAAAGTTAGTAAATAACCATCAAAATCTTAATCTTCTTGGAGATTTCTCTAATGCTATTGAGGCTAAAAATTATATGTCTATCCATGATGTTGACCTTATATTCTTAGACATTGAAATGCCTGTAATCAGTGGGTTTGATTTTTTAGATGGTTTAAAAACGAAACCACAAATCGTTTTCATTACATCAAAAGCAGAGTATGCCATGAAAGCATTTGATTATGATGCTACGGATTATCTTCAAAAACCAATTGCAATAGACCGTTTTAATGCAGCAGTTAAAAGAGCAATTGACAATTACCAATTAAAGAAAGAAAACAAGGAAGAAGAAGGAGAACATATATTCATAAAAAGTAATCTAAAAAAACTTAAAATTTTTACTTCTAAGATTAAATGGATCGAAGCCTTTGGAGATTATGTAAAAGTAGTTACAGAAGACGACAGTAATTTAGTTCTCTCTACTATGAAAGCTTTTGAAAACGATTTACCCAAAGATAAATTTGTTCGCGTACATAAATCATATATTATCAATATAGACAAAGTAGAACGATTTAACAGCAAGTTTGCTGAAATAGGATCAACTAAAATTCCATTAAGTCGTCATAAAAAAGAGGATTTAGTAAAAGCTTTATCTTTTACCTAAATCATTATACTATTAATAGTAGTCAACATTTAAAATTACTTTAATCGCTCTAAATTGCGCAACAGCCTCAAAACTATTCATTATTTTATGGATAGTTTTTTTTGTGTTTACTAGAGATGTAGTATTCGGAATTTTAATAAGTATCGTACGTATATATTCATTCCTAATTCTACTTATTGCAGGTTCCTCTGGCCCTAATACTGGCATATTCAAATTTTGACTTAATACCTGATACAACCAAGCTGAACCTTCGTTAACTTTGTCATAATTACGCTGTTTAAGTGTTATCTTGATTAACTTAAAATAAGGCGGGTATTTATAAATTTGACGGTCATACAGTTGTTCCTGATACATTCCGTTGTAATCATTATGAGTTACCTGTTGTATTGTATTATGATTGGGATTATAGGTTTGAATAATTACTTTACCTTGTTTTACAGATCGTCCCGCACGTCCTGCAACTTGAGTCATCATCTGGAAGCTTCTTTCAAATGCTCTAAAATCTGGGTGAAATAACATATTATCAGCGTTCAAAATCCCAACTAAAGTAACATTATCAAAATCCAACCCTTTGGCAAGCATTTGAGTACCAACTAAAATATCGATTTCTCTATTTTTAAAACTATCAATAATTTTTTCAAAACCAAATTTTCCTCTTGTAGTATCTTGATCCATCCTACCTATTTTTGAATTTGGAAACAAAACAGCTAATTCTTGTTCTATTTGCTCCGTTCCAAATCCTTTTGTAATCAAATCCAAACTTGAACAAGCATGACAATTTGTAGGCTTAGCCATACTATAGCCACAGTAATGACAGCGCAATTGATTCTTATTTTTATGAAATGTCAAACTTACATCACACTGCTGGCAATGAGGTACATGCCCACAAGTAATACACTCCATTACAGGAGAATAACCTCTCCTATTTTGAAACAAAATAACTTGCTCGCCTAAAACTAGTGCATCCGTAATAGATTGAATAAGATCATCACTAAAATGACCTTGCATTTTCTTTCTAAAATACTTATCTTTTAAATCAACTAATTCTATTTGCGGCATCATCACATTTCCATGACGCTGGCTAAGCTCTACCAGTCCAAACTTACCTGATTTAGCATTGAAATAAGTCTCTAAACTTGGAGTAGCAGATCCTAATAAAACCTTAGCTTTATGGGCTTGCGCCAAAACTATGGCTGCATCACGTGCGTGATAACGTGGCGCAGGATCAACTTGTTTGAAAGTTTGTTCATGTTCTTCATCAACAATTAGTAATCCTAAATTTTGAAAAGGTAAAAACAAAGCCGACCTGGCTCCTATTATTACCTGTGCTTTATCAGATTTTTGTAAAACTTGATTCCAAACCTCAATACGTTCATTATTATTATACTTTGAATGAAAAATAGCTACTTTATCACCAAAATAAGCTCTCAACCTGCCCACTAACTGCGTAGTCAAGGCTATCTCTGGAAGTAGATACAAAATTTGATTTCCTGATTTAAGGTATTCTTCTATGAGCTTTATGTAAATTTCGGTTTTACCGCTAGAAGTTACTCCATGCAATAAGCACACCTCCTTAGTAGAAAAATCAGCTTTAATTTCACTTAATGCAAGCTGCTGATACGTATTTAATTCTAGCAAATCCTCAGTCAATTTACCTTCAAAAAGCACTCTGTCTTGTTGCAAATAATAATCTTCAAAAATCTCTTTCTCAATTAATGCCTTAACAATTACAGAAGACGAATGGCTTACTTCAATTAATTTTTTTACAGTAATAGGTTTCTTTTCAGTTGCACTTATTTGAAAATAAGACATCACAACATCTCTTTGCTTTGCAGCATTTTTTAAAGTTTCTAACAATTTATTCAATCCCTGATTCGAATCAAATTTAGGATGCAATCGAACATAGCGAACCAACTTAGGTTTGTAATTTTCTTGAACTTCTTCATGAAGAACTAGAATATTTTTATCTACTAATTTTTGAATAACAGGAAAAATATTTTTTTTATTCAAGATGGAAATAATATCCTGAATTTTCAATGAACTTTGTTGCTGAAGTGCTTCGTAAACAAGGAACTCATCATCTGATAATTGATTAGGATCAACAAAAGAATTACTTTTTTGCGAGATAACTGTTTCACTCTCTAGAAGCAAAGCGCTTGGCAATGCTCCTCTGTATACATCCCCAATAACACACATATAGTAGGATGAGATCCATTGCCAATGCTGAATTTGAATTTCAGTTACTATAGGAGCTTCATCAAGAATTTGGTTTATGTCTTTAGCGTCGTATAGCGAAGGTTGATTTTGATGAATTTCTATAACAAGTGCCGTGTAAACTTTACTTTTCCCAAACGGAACGGCAACTCGCATTCCCTTTTTTAGAAAATGGAATTCAACTTCAGTTACAGCGTAAGTAAAGGTTTTAGCTAAGGAAAGCGGTAAGATTACTTCAACAAAATACATCAATTTTACAATTAAGAGTTATGAGTTTGAGTTATGTAATATAGTAAACTCATAACTCTTATTGTTTTTATTATCTAACTCTATTCCAGGTTTGTGTTCTTCCAAACAAAGATACACCAATGTAACCGCGAACATTTAGTTTGTCATTCCCTTCAAGAGCAATAAAACATTTATACTGCTTACCTGTAACCGGATCCAAGATTTTTCCTGAATTGTATTCTTTACCATCTTTTTTAAGACCTTTGATGATAACTAAACCCATAATAGGTTTATTTTTCTCTTCTCCTGTACATGCTGTACAAACACTTTTCTTCTTTTCTACATCAATAATATCAATGATTTTACCATAAATCATCCCTGATCGTTCGTAAATTTCTACAATAGATTTGGCTTTGCCGGTTTCATCATCAATAGTTTTCCATTTTCCTAAAACCGATTGATTTTGACCATAAAAACACACGGAAAAAAATAATGCAATAATTGTAATCGTATTTTTCATTTTCTTGATTTTTGCACCTTTTATTAGGCGACGCTGTCCAAAACAGCTTTTATAATTAAACACTTACTCACTCTTTAATTTCAACTTATTGATGGTTGCATTCAACTCAAATCCCAAAAGCAAAATCATGCAATTGATCCAGATGTAAAACATCAATATTAATAAGGTTCCTATTGAACCGTACAATTCATTGTATTTTGAAAACTTTACAACCCAAATACCAAATAGATATGAGTCTAAAATGATCAAAATTGTGGTAAAAACTGAACCAATTGATATGAAAGCCCTATTTTTATCATGTTTTGTTCCAAATTTAAACAAAATGGAAGTAGTCATTAAAATCATCAAAATAACGAAGGCATACCTTCCTAGAACTATCAATTGAATTTGATCACTAAAAACTGTCTTCTGCAAAAGCACTTCAAATACAACGATAGTTGCAACCGTTACGATTAACAAAAAAGACAACAACATTGACATTCCCAAAGCAACAATATATTGTCTAATAAAACCTCTTTTTACCAGTACATGCCTAGAAGTTTCAAAACCTCCTAAAATTCCATTTAATCCATTTGCCATTAAAAAAATAGACAAAATAAATCCAGATGACAATAAACCTGAGTCACTGTTATTTAAAATATCACTTATTATTTTATAAATGGCATCATACGTATTTGGCGGCACTCCATCTTTTACAAATAGCAAAAAATCTTCTTGAAAACCATCAATAGGTATGAACGGAATAAGATTTAATATAAACAACGCAAAAGGAAACAAAGCCATAAAAAAACTAAATGCAACAGCACTAGCATGATAGGTTACCGCACTTTCAATAATCCCTATAACGTACAGTTCAATTAAATAATAAAGAGACAAGCCTTGTAGCCATGGTAGTTTTATTTTTTTTAAACCAATAACTACATTCCTTATAAGAGGAATTTCAAGTAATCTGTCTTCCGTTTTTTTACTCATATTGCTTTTAAACTCAAATCCATGTTATAAACTGAATGTGTTAAAGCCCCTGATGAAATATAATTTACGCCACACTCTGCATAATTACGGATCGTTTCTTCATTAATATTGCCTGATGATTCTGTCAAACACTTAGATCCAATTAAAGCTACTGCTTTTTTAGTATCCTCAAAATTAAAATTATCAATCAATATTCTGTAAACTCCATCGTTTTCCAAAATTTCTTTAATTTCTTCTAAATTTCGAGCTTCTACTATAATCTTTAAATCTAGATTATTAACCTCTAGAAATGCTTTAGTTTTGGCTATAGCCAAAGAAATGCCACCTGCAAAATCATTGTGATTATCCTTAAGCATTATCATATCATACAAGGCAAAGCGATGATTTTCCCCTCCTCCAATTTTTACGGCCCATTTTTCACAAGCTCTAAAGCCTGGTGTTGTCTTTCTAGTATCTAGAATTTTTGTATTTGTACCTTCAAGCAAAGCAGCAAACTTCTTAGTTTTTGTTGCTATAGCTGACATGCGTTGCATGGCATTCAAAACAACGCGTTCTGATTTTAAAATGGATTGAGAACTACCCGATACATGAAACACAACATCTCCTTTAACTACAGCAGCACCATCTTCAATAAAGGTTTCAACAATCAAACGAGGATCAACATATTGAAAAACCATTTTTGCAAATGCTACTCCTGCAATTACTCCATCTTCTTTTACTAATAATTTAGCTTTACCGCTAGCCGTCTCAGGAATACAAGCTAAAGAGCTGTAATCACCAGGCCCAACATCTTCTCTAATGGCATTTTCGATAAGTAATTGTAACTCTTCTTGAAATTTTTCTTCGCTAATCATAGTAAAAAATTTAACTGCTAAAGTAAGATATTATTTCTCTAAAATAAAACATCTCAAGCGCCTTATTTTAAAAACTGTTGCTTAAAAGTGTAACCAATTGATATTTTGACTAATCCCCTTTTTCAATACGAATCAAATAAAAAAATGCAACCATCAATAAACTTGAAAATATTCATCAACAAGATTTGAAATTTAAGAAAGCCTCCTTGTGAAACTTTGTGAATTTTGTATCTTTGAAATGAATTTTTTGAACCTATCATGAAAAAAATATACGCTTTAGCACTCCTATCTAGCTTGTTAATTGTTTCTTGTAAAAAAGAAGCCGAAACAACTCCTAGTCTAAAAAAGAATGTAGTCCCATTTACTGAAGTGGGAAATCAAATGAAAAATGAAGCCGCAATTGCAAATCAGCCTCAACAAAAAGTATTAACAAACTCGGTGCCAAATTCTGCTCCTGTACAAAAAGGTATGAATCCTGCACACGGACAACCAGGTCATCGATGTGATATTCCTGTAGGTGCACCTTTAAAAAGCACTCCTGCTCCTAGCACTACAACACCTAGACCACAAACTGTAACTGCACCAGTAAACACAGTTACAACTGTTACAAAACCTGCAGAAAACACTGTTACTCCCGAAGGGATGAATCCTCCTCATGGTCAAGAAAACCATAGATGTGATATTGCTGTAGGAGCTCCATTACCTAAACAATAGTTGTTAGGACTTTAATTATTTATACACTTGTAGATGAAACCATTACTGCTATTTCATTTTGATCATAGTTGTGACTTGTCACAATGGAGAATTGTAAATGACTCTGTGATGGGTGGTATATCTAGTAGTTTCATTATCTGTAATACCGATGGGAAAGGCCTCTTTAATGGAACTGTTTCATTAGAAAATAACGGTGGTTTTTGTGCTGTAAAATACACTTTTGATTCGTTATCATTGCAAGATGCAAAGTCATTTTCTGTGAGATTAAAAGGTGATGGAAATGTATTTCAATTTAGGGTGAAAAATAAAATAAGCGAAGCTCATTCTTATGTTTTTGCATTTGAAACCACAACAGATTGGCAAACTATAAATGTTCCCATCAGTGAATTGAAACCTGCGTTTAGAGGACAAAAACTGAACTTACCTGCATATGATGGAAAACAACTTCAAGAAATTACTTTCTTAATTGGCAATAAAAAAAACGAGACTTTTGAGTTAGTAATAGAAAGCATTTCTATCATATAGGTATTACAATCGCCAAGAAAAAAAATCAGATGAATATCAAACTAATAGCCATTGGCAAAACAGATAATAAAGAATTGCAATCTTTAATTAATGATTATACCAAACGATTGTCCTTTTATATCAAATTTGATTTAGAAATTATTCCTGACATCAAAAATGTAAAGAATTTATCTGAAAGTCAGCAAAAAGAGAAAGAAGGCGAATTGATTTTAGCAAAAATAAATCCTACTGATCAACTTATTTTGCTAGATGAAAATGGGAAAAATTTTTCGAGTGTACGTTTTTCAGAAGAACTACAAAAGAAAATGAATTCAGGTGTAAAAACTCTAGTTTTTGTTATTGGCGGTCCTTATGGATTTTCAGATACTGTTTATGCTAAATCACAAGGGAAAATATCATTGTCTTTAATGACTTTCTCCCATCAAATGGTTCGGTTGTTTTTTATCGAGCAATTGTATCGCGGCTTCACGATTTTAAGAAACGAACCGTATCATCATCAATAATTATTTTGTTTAAAGTTTTCTTTGTTTGAAGCTTAGAGAAATCTCATTATTCTTATTGAAAAATATGATGGTTCCATTTGGTTTTTCCATTTTATAATACACATTTGTAAAAGGAATAAAAGCTAGATTTTTACCGATCGTATCTGCATAGGAATAGTAATTTTCGGCCTTTTCATTTTTGTGCGCTTTATCTTCTCGCTTTTTTTGTTGCAATTTTATTATTTCTGGGATTACGAGTCGTAACGGCAAGCGTTTGTCAATATTTAAAATCCAATTGGTCGAAATAATACTGTTTTTCCTATTCACTACCGCAAGTGTATCTTTACCTTTTGTCTCAAAAAAAATATAAATAGGTGATAAATCAGTTACATCCTTAACAATTGTCACATTAGACTTTGGTAACAAAACCTGCTCTTGTTTTCCGCATGAAAATAGCACAAATAATGCAAATACTGTAAAATATTTCATCTCTTAAGAATTAAGCTTGTTGTACAAAGTCACACATTCCATAGCTTCTTTAACATCGTGTACGCGTAGAATTTTGGCTCCCTTTGCTAATGCCAAAGTATTCATAACGGTTGTGCCATTGAGGGCATCCTGCGCCGTAATATTTAATGTTTTATAAATCATTGATTTTCTGGAAACTCCTACTAAAACAGGTACATTTAAACTAGAAAATAATTCTAATTTACTAAAAACTTCAAAGTTTTGAGTAGTTGTTTTTGCAAAGCCAAAGCCTGGGTCTACAATTATATCATTGATTCCTAATACTCTAGCTTGTGCTACTTTTTCAGAAAAATAAAATATTATTTCTTTTACAATATCATCATAATCAGTGAGCGACTGCATAGTTTGAGGATTTCCCCGCATATGCATCATTATATAAGGAACGTTATACTTAGCGATGGTTTCAAGCATTTTAGTGTCTAAATTCCCTGCGGCAATATCGTTTATTAGGGCTGCGCCACTCTCAAGTGTGGCCCGAGCAACTTCGCTTCTAAAGCTATCTATGGAAAGAATTGCATCTGGAAAATGTTTTAGAACCAAATCTACAACAGGCACAATTCTAGAAATCTCTTCCTTTTCCGAAACAAATTCAGCATTTGGCTTACTAGAATACGCCCCAATATCTATAAAAGTTGCACCTTCAATCCGCATCTTCTCGACTTGAGAAAGAATATCAGATTCATGTTTATATTTTCCTCCATCAAAAAAAGAATTAGGTGTTACATTTAAAACTCCCATTACTTTGGGCGTTGATAAGTCAATAAGTAATCCTTTACAATTAATAGTCATTATATGTTTTTCAGTGTTCGTTTGTAGGTAAAAGTTCAAATGCCAACATCATTTACATTCAAGCATGATAATCAAAGTATGGTTAAGCGTTTTTGTACTTTGTACTTCAATCTTAATTCTTTACTTTTGAAAAAATTTGAATACAAATATACATCAATAATGAAGAATACTTCAAAAGAATATGACGGGGTTATAACCATCTGTAGAACCCTATTTGTTAACAAAATGAAAGATTACGGTTGTGCTTGGCGCATACTTAGACTACCATCGTTAACAGATCAAATTTACATCAAAGCCCAAAGAATTAGAAGTTTACAAGAAAATGAAGTTCGTAAAATTGATGAAGATGAAACAGGTGAATTTATAGGAATTATAAACTACTCCATCATGGCTTTGATTCAACTAGAGCTTGGAGTGGTAGATCAACCCGATTTAGAAGTGACACACGCTACTCAATTATACGATGCTAAAATTGAATTGACTAAAAAACTCATGGAGGATAAAAATCATGATTACGGAGAGGCATGGCGTGAAATGCGCGTAAGTTCTCTTACTGATTTGATTTTACAAAAATTACTTCGCGTGAAGCAAATTGAAGACAATAAAGGAAAAACATTAGTCTCTGAAGGCATTGACGCTAATTATCAGGACATGATAAATTATGCTGTTTTTGCATTAATTTTAATGGGTTTTGGAAATAAATAAGAACTACTAAGTACTCAATATGAAAAATATAATAACTCAATTTTCAAGAATTTTTGTTGGAATCCTATTCATTATTTCAGGATTGATAAAACTCAACGATCCGATAGGCTTTTCATACAAACTAGCGGAATATTTTAGCGAGCCCGTGTTTAATATGCCTGTTTTTATACCGCTTTCATTATCACTAGCCTTATTCCTTGTGATTCTAGAGGTGGTTTTAGGGATCATGTTGCTCATTGGTTACAAATCTAAATTTACAATTTGGAGTTTACTCATCTTAATTGTTTTATTTACTTTCTTGACCTTTTACTCTGCTTATTTTAATGTGGTCAAAGATTGTGGTTGTTTTGGCGACGCTTTAAAACTAACACCTTGGCAATCCTTTACAAAGGATGTAGTATTACTGTTCTTTATACTTGTCTTATTTTTCAACAAAAAACTAGTGAAACCATTATTTCCTAGAATTCTTCAAAACGCTATTTTTATATTGAGCATCTTAGCTTGTTGCTTCTTGGGATATTGGGTATTAAATCATTTACCTGTCATTGATTTTAGACCTTACAAAGTGGGGAATAACATTCAAAAAGGAATGCGAATTCCTGATGGTGCTCAAAAATCAGTTGTTGAAATGATTTTCATTTACAAAGTGGGTGGTGTAGAAAAAGAATTTACCGAAAAAGATTTGATGTCAATTCCTGCAGGTGCTGTTTTTGTGGATCGTAAAGACAAAGTAATTTCTGAAGGGTACGTACCTCCTATTCATGATTTTACAATGGAAAAAGACGACACTGATTATAAGGATGAATTTCTTCAAGAACCAAAACTCATCATGATTACAGCGTATGACTTAGATTTAGCCGACGCAACTGGGATGCAAAAAGCAGAAAAGCTAAAACAAGAGGCTGTAGCCAAAGGATATAAAGTAATAGGTTTAACTGCCTCTGCTCCAGAAAAATTAGAGTCTGCCAAGAAAAAATTCAATTTTACATTTGACTTTTATTTTTGTGATGCCATTACGGTTAAAACCATTGAAAGAGCAAATCCAAGTATCATAATTCTAGATAGAGGAACTGTCATTCAAAAAGTTCATCATAATGATATTGATCAATTAAAATTATAATTTCATCCTATGTTTCAAGAAAAAAGTCTTAAAGTAAATACCCTTTAAGACTTTTTTGTTTTTGTAGCTTTTTGAAGAAATACTACATTATTATCAAGCATTTTTAATCTTTATAACTTTAAATAGAGTTACTATCAATTTTAATTGTAATTTTATTCTTTATTAATAAAAAAACAAAAACATGAGTAAAGGAGTAGTTAAATTCTTCAATGAAGCTAAAGGGTTTGGATTCATTACAGAAGAAGGTTCAGGAACAGATCATTTTGTACATATTTCTGGTATAGTAGATCAAATTCGCGAAGGTGATACAGTAGAATTTGAATTAGAAAATGGAAAAAAAGGATTAATTGCAGTCCAAGTTGTAGTAATCTAACATTAGGTACACTAAAAAATTAAAGCTCGTTGGTTTTTCCATCGAGTTTTTTTTTGCTTCAAGCTCTCATTCTGAAATAGCGATACATCAAAATAATTGTACGATCTTAAACTATATCGATATTGTAGTATTAATTTCGAAAAATGACATCAAATTCTATTTTTAGGACTACAGCTTTCAAATTCTTTGATTAACTTTGTTTAAAACAAATATAAAAATGAAAAAAATAATAGCTTTATTGGTAGTATTTGCAACCTTTTCTTGCACTACAAATGCTCAAAAAACTGAATTCACAAAGAAAGCATTGACCGAAACATTGTTAGCAACTAATGGCAGTCAAGTAGCATTCAAAAACATTCTAAAAAAACACAAAGGAAAAACACTTGTTATAGAAGTATGGGCTTCATGGTGTGGTGACTGTGTAAAAGCAATGCCTAAATTAAAAGAGCTTCAAGCAAATAATCCAGATGTGAGCTATTTATTTATATCAATGGATAAAACTGCAGATAAATGGAAAGAAGGTATTGAAAAACATCAACTTAAAGGAGATCATTACATGGCTAATGACCAAATGAAAGGTGTATTTGCTAAAGAAGTTGATGTTGACTGGATTCCGAGATACATTATAGTGGACAAAAATGGAAAAATTGTTTTGTACCGAGCTATAGAGACAGATTTTGAAAAAATAAATGAAACTTTAAAAAGTTTAAAAAAATAACAATCAAAATGCTTTTAGCATTATAAATTTATAAGAAAACCGAACCATGAGAAAAAAAATTGTAGCTGGAAATTGGAAAATGCATAAAAATGCAGAACAAACTGAGGATTTATTGAACGAGTTAATTGCAAAGTTACCAACTGAAACAAATGCACATGTTATGGTTGCACCTACATTTGTTAACCTAGCATCAGCAGTGGATCACTTAGAGTTTACCAATATTGAAGTTGCAGCTCAAAATCTTCATGCAGCAGAGGGCGGTGCATTTACTGGAGAAATTTCGGCAGATATGTTGAAAAGTGTAGGTGTTACAAATGTCATCTTGGGTCATTCAGAAAGAAGAGCTATGTTTCATGAAACTGACGCTGTAATTGCTGCAAAAGTGGATACTGCATTAAGACACGAAATGACTGTTTTATTCTGCTTTGGCGAAGAATTAAAAGACAGACAAACTGGAAACCATTTCAATGTAGTAGAAAATCAATTGCGTGATGGATTGTTTCACATTGAAGCAAAAAATTGGGACAAAATTGTTTTGGCTTATGAACCCGTTTGGGCAATTGGAACTGGAGAAACAGCATCTCCAGAACAAGCACAAGAAATGCATGAATTCATAAGAGAAACCGTAAGAAAATCTTTTGGAAATGATATTGCTGAAAATGTATCTATACTTTACGGTGGTAGCGTAAAACCAGACAATGCTGTTGAAATATTCTCAAAGCCAGATGTTGATGGAGGATTAATAGGAGGAGCAGCATTAAAAGCTGATGATTTTGTTGCAATTGTAAATGCAATATAAATCCATATAATCTTAAACTAAAAGCGGTACATTCTAAATGCACCGCTTTTTTTATATCCCAATTTCTATTTGAAAGCGCAAAAACCAATTGTTTCTTTTGTCACCATTATAATAATTAAGTGCATCAAAAGTGAGTTCACTTTGTACTTTAAAAGCATGTTCCCAAATATACTTGGTCACACCGATACTGTATTGTTTGGAATTTGGAGATAAAGTTTTAATATCATCACCCACTTTTTGATTGGAGAAACGACCTATTAATTCATAATTTGATGGAAAATTATAACTCAATTGATAATCAAATCCTTCACCAACAAAAGCATAACTCACCTGAGAAATATCTAATGGATTGATAGTAATTGCATTTTTTGATGTTGAACGTGACATATAACTCGACATTGCAGCCCACCCATTGTACTTGAACATGGCATCAATCAAAACTGATTTCATAGTTCTTTCTTGGAATAAATCATTTCCAAGTTGACCTTGTGTACGTTTTGCATTATTATTTTGCTGAAAAGCACCAGACAACATAAATTTAGGTTTCTTTTCGCGAACAATATCTCCCTCAAAATAAGTCCCATCTCTTGAAAAAGCTCCAAACGGCAATAGCTCTACTTTTGTGGTTACTGCAATACCTGCATCAGCATTTCCGGTTATATTACGTCCTTCTCCAGTTGATAACGCTCCTTTGAAATTATAAGAAAAATCATTTTGAAATTCATTGATATTGTGCACCTGAAAACCAAAATCCCTATCAATTGTAAACTTAGAATTATTAATTGATCTGTCTGTAAGTTGCAATCCTCCCGAGGAATTTACACGTTGCCTATTGCCGGGAAGTTTTGTTTGACCAAAACTTAAATTCCAATTTTTGTTCGGTCTATAAAAAACAACTGCGTCCCTAATTATATTTAGATTTTCACCATCTTTGATTTCGCCTACATCACCCGGAGCAAATGAAAGTTGAATAGCATATAAAAACTTTGGCGAACCCACATATCCATCAAAACGCAATCTCAACCTGCGTATTTGACCGTCAAAACCAGCTGCTTCATCATCATTATTAATGTAAGATACTCTGTTTTGTAAACGGAATCGAATATTCATTTGAAATAAACTATCTGGAGATGTAATTCCAATACCTTTTCCAAAACTATAATAAGGCAAAGCTGATAATTTTAAATCATTATCCTGCTTGTTTTGTTGTATTGAAACCTGAGCAAAGACAACTACTCCAGTCATAAGGAATAGCAGTAAAATAAGTTTTTTCATTATAAAACACTGTTTGATGCACAAATGTAAAATAAATTTTAAATTACAAATGCCAATTAGTGCGTGATTCTTACCTTTGCAAAAAAACTATCATGTCAAACATATATATTGGGTATCATTTTACAATAAACCCAAAAGAAATCGGATCTGAAATATTAATAGCTGAATTAGGCGAAAAAGCATTTGAAAGCTTTACCGAAACTGAAAATGGAATTTCCGCTTTTGTTCAAAAGGATTTGTGGGACGAAATGATTTTGGATGACATTCAAATATTGCAATCTGAGGAGTTTACAATTGATTACACTTTTGAAGAAATTGAGCAAGTAAACTGGAATGAAGAATGGGAAAAAAACTTTGATCCTATTGATGTCGATGGAAAATGCCACGTTCGAGCGCCTTTTCATCCAAAAACCGATGCAGAATATGATATCATTATAGAACCGAAAATGAGTTTTGGAACGGGTCACCATGAAACTACACACATGATGATTCAGCATTTATTAGAAATAGATGTTACCGGAATGAAAACACTTGACATGGGTTGTGGTACCGCCATTCTTGCCATTCTTGCCGAAATGAAAGGAGCTCAACCGATTGATGCTATTGATATAGACAACTGGTGTTATCTTAACTCAATAGAAAATGCAGAACGCAATAATTGTACTCATATTACCGTTTATGAAGGTGAAGCTGCATTACTTGAAGGTAAAAATTACGATTTAATAATTGCAAATATCAACCGTAACATTTTACTTAATGACATGAGTGCGTATGTAAAGAGTTTAAACACAAACGGAACCTTGCTCCTAAGCGGCTTTTATGAAGAAGACATCCCTTTTATTGATGCTTCTTGTCAAGAAAACGGTTTGAAATATGTCAAAAAATTTCAAAGAAACAATTGGGTCTCTTTAAAATATGTAAATGAGTAGTATTATTTTTTTATTAATTACGAAAGTATAAAAACCTACAAAATGAGTATTAAAGAAAAAGTAAGAGAAAGAGTAAGTTTAAAAGAATTAATTAGTTTAGACAATGAAATAGTAGTTTACAACGATGATGTAAATACTTTTGAGCATGTAATTGAAACTTTAATCCGAGTTTGTAATCATACTCCCGAACAAGCAGAACAGTGTTCATTAATTGTACACTATAATGGGAAATGTACCGTAAAAACAGGCCCATACGATAAATTAAAACCACAATGTACTCAATTATTAGAAGCAGGGTTAAATGCGGAGATAATTTAAGAATAATAAAACTTCACTTTATGAAATAAAATACTGTGAATAATTCATAAACATTCTCTTTTATTCTATATTTGAATAAAAAAAAGTGTTTTTATGGAAGAATACGGTAAAATTTTAGTTTTTGTAATGCCTGTCTTTTTGATATTGATTATTATCGAGAAAGTTTATGGGCATTACAAAGGGGAAGACACTTCACCTAACATGGATTCTGTTTCAAGCGTAAGTTCTGGAATGGTTAACTCCTTAAAAGATGTTTTGGGGCTTAGCATAACCCTAGTTTCATACGATTGGATTGTATCTAAAATTGCTTTATTCAATCTTGAAGCTACGTTTTTAACCTATTTTATTGGATTTGTAGCTATTGATTTTTATGGCTATTGGAGCCATCGTTTGTCGCATCAAATTAATTTTCTATGGAACAAACATGCTATTCACCACAGTAGTGAGGAATTCAATTTGGCTTGTGCTCTACGCCAACCTGTTTCCAGTTTCGTCAATTTGTTTACCTTTTTATTAATTCCAGCAGCGCTTTTAGGAGTTCCCTCCAAAGTGATTGCAATTACACTACCGATTCATTTATTTTTACAATTTTGGTACCATACCAAACACATTAAAAAGATTGGTTTTCTAGAAAACATACTGGTTTCTCCCTCCCATCATAGGGTACATCATGCTATCAACCCTGAATATATGGACAAAAACCATTCACAAATATTCATCATTTGGGATAAATTGTTTGGTACTTTTCAAGCGGAATTAGAAAGTGTTCCGCCTGTTTTTGGTATTACGAGACCAGCTAGAACATGGAATCCAATACGGATTAATTTTCAGCATCTATGGTTACTAATTACCGATGCTTGGCGCGCCGAAAACTGGAAAGATAAGTTTACCATTTGGTTTAAACCAACTGGCTGGCGTCCAGAAAATTTTGAAGAAAAATATCCTGTTACCAAAATTACCAATGTCTACGATTTTGAAAAATACGGCGTTCAACATTCTAAAAAACTGATGTACTGGTCGTTGTTTCAAGCTATTATTACATTACTACTTATTAGTTATATGTATAATTCGATCGCAATAATAGGTTTGCCAAATGTATTTATTTATGGAGCATTCATCTTCCTTACCGTTTACAGTTATACGGAACTTATGGACACGCGTAAAGCTTCTGTGTTTTGGGAAGGTATCCGTTTTATATTTGGAATTGGACTGATTTTCTATTTTGGAGATTGGTTCGGTATGGATCAACTCTTTCCTTTTGCGAGTTATATTATTGGCGGTTACCTCTTATTATCCTTGGCTGTAACAGTATATTTTGTCAGCATAAATTTTGAAAAAGAAACAATGATTGTAGCTCAATCTTAAAACAAAACAATGAAAAGCACCATAATACTAAAAAGTTTCATTGGATTTAGTCTAGTTTACCTTTTGATAATTCTTTTTGAAAAAGAAGAAATCGCCTGGTTTTTGAAGCCATTTTTATTGCCTTTTCTAATTCTGGCAGTTTATATACATGAAAGATTTAGTACCAAAAATATTCTTTTAGCCTCTTTAACTTTGTCGTGGATTGGTGATATAATTTTGATGTTTGCTGACAAAGGAGAATTGTATTTTATTGCAGGATTGATTGCTTTTTTACTTTCGCATATTTCTTATATTATACTTTTTAGTAAACAATTAAGGATCTATATAAAGAAAAGCAAAATCATTTACTGGATAGGAGTTACAGCAATTGCCTTATATTTAATTGTAATGATGTTGATTTTGCTACCAAGTCTAGGAGACTTAAAAGCTCCTGTTTTTGTTTATGCACTAACAATTTCCATTATGTTGTTATTTGCTCTTAAAGGATTTTTAAACTGGCAAAAACCTGCCAGTATATATATTTTAATAGGCGCTATCATTTTTGTCGCTTCAGATAGTATTTTGGCCTTTGATAAATTCTATGCACCGTTAAAATGCAGTTCCTTCTTGATTATGGTAACTTATTTAATTGCACAATATTTAATTGTTACTGGCATTTTGAAACTAAACAAAAAAAAGTAGCATTTCCATAGGAAAATGCTACTTTGGTATTAAATATTTTTCAATTAATGAGGTAATTTATTTTTCAATAAACCATATAAAGAAGTTCCCAAAAGAGCCCCAAAAAGAACTATAAGAACGGTCCAAAAACCAGCACCAAGCAATATGAATATAGGCCCTGGACAAGAACCTACTAATGCCCAACCCAAACCAAAAAACAATCCGCCAATCCAGTAGCGAGCAGATCCTTTTTCTTTATCGGGAATTTCTATAGATTCTCCTTTGATGTCTTTGATATTATTTCTTTTTATGATTTGAATCCCAATAATTCCTGTCAATATAGCCACCGAAATAATTCCGTACATGTGAAAAGATTGAAACTGAAACATTTCATAAATTCTATACCAAGAAACAGCTTCGGATTTTGTTAAAACAATTCCGAAAATGAAACCAACCGCTAAAAATTTTATACTATTTTTCATTTATATATGAGAATTAATTTAGGATTAAAGGAAGTAAAAAATGAGCCATAATAAGACCCCCAATAAAAAAACCGATAACCGCTTTTAATGAAGGGAGTTGTAAATTACTCAAGCCTGAAATGGCATGTCCTGAGGTACATCCACCGGCATAACGGGAACCAAAACCAATCAAAATACCACCAATAAGCAGTATACAAATACTTTTTGGGGATTCTAAAATAGCTGTTCCAAAAAGTGCATCCGGCATTAATTTTCCGTGTGGAGCATCGATCCCAAGTTGTGCTAATTGTGCAATTGTTTTAGGATTAATGTCCACATTTGAAGCATCACTCATGAAATGAACGGCGACAAATCCACCTAACATAGCTCCAAGAACGACAACTAAATTCCAGCGTTGTGCTTTCCAATCAAAATCAAAAAACGATACTCGCTTGCCTAAACCTGCCATAGAACAAATCGAACGCAAATTTGATGACATTCCGAAAGACTTCCCAAAATAAATAAGTGCTAACATAATAAATCCTATCAGTAAACCAGAAACATACCAAGGCCATGTTTGAAAAACTATATCCATATTCTATTTATTTAATTTCTGCAAATATAATAAGCATTGATACACACTTGGAAATAAAAATTGGCTAAAGCTCTAACATAATAATTTACGACAACAAAAACCGTTATAATAAGGGTTCTGATTATATTTGTATTATCAAATCAAGATTAAACACAGAAAAATTTAAGCTATGAAAAATACACTAGTTATATTTATCCTCTTCATTACTTTATCGGGGTGTACGAGTACAAAATCTACATTACAAAACATCGATGACAATGCACCCAACTTGCAACTCACGCAGGAAAACACATTTATTATAACTGAATATAGCACGGATAAAAAATACGGTTACAATAAAGATTATCCTGTCAATATTTTTTTTAATAACACCAACAACGAAACCATTAATCAAGATCGTTTTATAAATGCACTTGCAGGACCTAAAGGAGAAAAAATCACCTTTACCAAACTAGAAAGTTGTTGCCCTTTTCCAACTAAGCGAAGTGACATGGGTGCAGGTCTCCTTGATGTTTATGAATTAAAATGGGATGGACAAAAAAAACCTATACTATTATATCTAAATATTTATGAAAAAGGAGTCATCAAAGTTCCTGTAGGTCTTACTTTAAAAAAATAATGAATTTCTGTTACTTTACTATTTAGAATTACGTTTTATAAAAAAGAATTAGCATAGTAATTTTATTAAAATCCTTTTAAAAACTTTATGATTTCATCAATTTAAAATAAATCATAACTACATTTGCAAACTGAAAACACACACTATGAATATTCAAAATATCCCACAAATCAAACATACTGACAGCGGTAATTTCTTTTTACTTGCGGGTCCTTGCGCTATTGAAGGCGAGACAATGGCTTTACAAATTGCTGAAAAACTAGTAGGAATTACTAATGATTTAAAAATACCTTTTGTTTTTAAAGGATCCTTTAAAAAAGCAAATCGCTCTAGAATTGATAGCTTTTCTGGAATTGGAGATGAAAAAGCTTTAAAAATATTGAGAAAAGTTTCAGAAACATTTAATGTCCCAACTGTAACGGATATTCATACCAATGAAGATGCTGCAATGGCGGCACAATATGTTGATGTGCTACAAATTCCAGCTTTCTTGGTAAGACAAACTGACCTTGTAGTAGCTGCGGCTAATACTGGTAAAGTTGTAAACTTAAAAAAAGGACAATTTATGAGTCCAGAAAGCATGAAACATGCTGTTCAAAAAGTATTGGATTGCCAAAACAAAAATGTAATGGTGACAGATCGAGGTACTATGTTTGGATATCAAGATATGATTGTAGATTTTAGAGGTATACCTACTATGCAACAATATGCGTCTACGGTTCTAGATGTTACGCATTCTTTACAACAACCAAATCAAACTGCAGGTGTCACAGGTGGCCGACCAGACATGATAGAAACTATTGCGAAAGCCGGAATTGCTGTAGGAGTTGATGGAATTTTCATTGAAACCCATTTTGATCCTGCCAATGCAAAAAGTGATGGTGCAAATATGTTGCATTTAGATTATTTTGAATCGCTAATGGTTAAACTTGTTGCCATAAGACAAACCATTAATAACTTTTAATTTAGAAAATTTCAATCATTGAAAAAAATAGCATTATACATCGCAATCGTAGCATTTTCAAGTATACAAATTGTAAATGCACAGCAAGACGAAAAGATTCAAGAAAGGTATACCGCTCATAATAAGGGTAAATTTTTTGTTTCATGGGGAGGTAATAGAGATAGCTATACCAAGTCTGATGTTACCTTTAAAGGAAAAGATTACAATTTCACATTAGATAATATTACTGCTGATGATAAACCGAAAGGTTGGCATATTGACTATTTGAATCCTACAAGAATGACTATCCCGCAAACTAACCTCAGGTTAGGTTATTTTATAAACGATCATTACAGCATTGCAATTGGAGTAGACCACATGAAATATGTCATGACACAAGGGCAAACTGCAAATATCTCGGGTACTATTTCAGCTGGCACTCCTTATGATGGTGTTTATAACAATAGTCCAATTGTTTTATCAAAAGATTTTTTAATGTACGAACATACAGATGGTTTAAATTATGTTAACACAGAATTTTCTCGACACGATGACATTTCTAAATTATTTAAAATTAAGAACACAGATAAAATTCAAGTTAATGTAACAGAAGGTTTAGGTCTTGGACTACTATATCCTAAAACCAATACTACATTATTAGGAAAAGAAAGACATGATGATTTTCATGTTTCAGGCTTCGGAACTTCACTTAAAGCAGGATTAAATGTTACTTTTTTTAAACATTTTTATATTCAAGGAGAATTAAAAGGAGGATATATTAATATGCCGGATATTAGAACAACAAAAAGCGCTGAAGATAGTGCATCACAGAATTTTTTCTTTTTTCAAAGAATCATTGCATTTGGAGGGATTTTTAAAGTTTAACATTACATTAACATCCAACACATAAGCTATCAAATTGATAGCTTTTTTTTTATACAAACAATTTTCAATTCAATACATAAATTTATGACCATTATTAAATTTTATTATTTAAATTTATAAATCGTTTTACTTTATAAAATTTAAGACAAATAAAATAAAAATCCTCAATGTACAAGGAAACAATCCATGAAGCTTCATCAAGAACAAATTATCATTTTGACAATTTTTTTAATATCTCAGCTGATTTCATATGCATTGCTGGTTTTGATGGATATTTCAAAAGAATTAATCCTGCAGTTTCAAAATTATTAGGTTTTACAGAAGAGGAGTTGTATGCCAGACCAATTAGTAGTTTTGTATACGCTCCCGACCTGCAAATTACTATAGAAACTAGAGAAGAAGTTTATAAAAACAACCCACTTTTAAATTTTGAAAACCGCTATTTAACTAAAAGTGGCGAAATAGTTTGGTTATCTTGGACATCAATGCCTGTTCAGTCGGAGAAATTAGTGTATGCCATCGCAAAAAATATCACTCATAAAAAAAAGGTTGAAGAAGAGCGCAATTTACTCCTTACTAATCTTACGCAAATTAATAAAGAACTAACTCTGTTGTCTCACAAAACATCGCATGATTTAAAATCTCCCATAAATAACATGCTCTCGGTTTTCAGTCTTATTGATGTCTCAAAAATAAATGATCCTGAAACATTAGAATTAATAAATATTCTAAAACAAACTAGTGAAAATTTAAAGCAAACTCTAAATGAGTCAATTGATGATTTAGTAGACAAAACAAATATTAATACAGCAATTGAAGAAATCAATTTAAAAGAATCCCTTACTGAAGTTCTTGAATCTATAAGTTCCTTAGTAAATGATTCCAAAGCAGCAATTCATATTGACTTTTCAGAATTTGAAAATGTAATATTTAATAAAGCATATATAAAAAGTATTTTTTTGAATTTAATAACTAATTCCATAAAGTATGCTAAGCCTAATCAATCGCCCGTAATAACTATTAATTCTAGAAAAATAAATGGAGTACACCAATTAATTTTTGCTGATAACGGAGTCGGTTTTGATATGGATAAAGTAAAAGATAAAATTTTTGGACTATATGAAAAGTTCCATAGTAATATTGATAGTAATGGAATAGGATTGTATTTGGTTTACAATCACATTACCAGTTTAGGCGGAAGAATTGCGGTAGAAAGTAAAATAAATGAAGGTGCCACATTTATTATTTCATTCAAATATTGAAAAAAATAATTGTGACACCTCCACAAACATTGAATTTATTTAGCTATTCCGTTTTGATCCATTAAGTATACTAATGAAGCCATAGCTGCAGCTCCTAGTTCTAGCTCTCTTTTATGAACTGCATCAAAAGTATCATTAGACGCATGATGATGATCAAAATAACGTTGTGAATCTGGCTGTAACCCCACTTTTACAATGTGTTTTGATTGCAATGGACCTATGTCAACACCAGAATGACCTTTGACAAACTTATGTATTAAAAAAGGTTCAAATAAAGATCCCCAACTTTTTATCTGATTAAAGTTAACCTCATCGGCATCAATTGAGAAACCTCTTGGAGAAAATCCACCCGAATCACTTTCTAAAGCAAAAATATGATTTTCCTTGTTTTTACTAGATTGAATTTCATATTCCTTACCGCCTTTTACACCGTTTTCTTCGTTCATAAATAAAACTACTCGCAAAGTATTTTTTGGCTTATACCCAATATTCTTGAAGATATTAAATACTTCCATACTTTGTACACAACCTGCACCATCGTCATGAGAACCGTCTCCTAGATCCCATGAATCAAGATGCCCACCCACAACCATAATTTGTTCTGGATGTTCAGTACCAGTCATCTCGCCTACCACATTATAGGACAGGACATCCTCAAAAGTTTCACAGGATTGTTTCAAATAAAAACTACCATTCGGATTGGCTTTTAAACTTTTACTTAAAAGTTCGGCTCCGTTTGTACTTATTGCGGCAGCAGGGATTCGTTGTTCCTTGGCAATATCTCCGTAATTAGTAGCGCCGGTATGCGGTAAATCGTCTAAACGCAAGTTCATAGATCTCACAATAACTGCTAAAGCCCCCAGTTTTCCTGCCTCTCTAGCACCAGATGATCTTTGGTCTACACAACCACTGTATGCTTTAAAAGTCTCTACAAACTCAGGATTCATGGGTCTATTAAAAAATATAATTTTTCCTTTTACTTTCTCTTCGCCAAGTGCTGCAAGTTCTTCTAAGCTTTTCACCTCAATAACGGTGGATTGCAATCCTTTTTTCGGAGTTGCTACTGAACCTCCCAAGGCACAGATAGGAAAACTTATTTTTTGTTTACCAAGTTGTAAATAGCCTGTTTCTTTCTCGCCTCTTACCCATTTTGGCACCATTACTTCTTGAAGGTACACTTTATCTAATCCTAATGTTTCTAATTGGGCTTTAGTATATAAAACGGCTTTCTCAGCTCCTGCAGAACCTGATAATCTAGAACCAATAGCATTTGATAAGTGGTCAAGCCAAGGATAACATTTGGCATTAGTTAAAGATGATTTGTATATATCTTTTAAGGTTTGTTCTTCTTTTGATTGAGCAAAGAAGCTACACGTAGCCATAAAAAGTGACGCAACAACAATTGATTTTTTCATAGTGAATTTAGACTTTCTAAGAATTCTTAATAATAATTTAGGTTTTGGTTTTCGTTGCAATTTCGTAATTCCAAACGAATAATGTAAGAGTAATTTAAAATTAAATTTTAAGTTGTTTCAGGATAATTTGTTTTGCAGCTGTTAAGGTCTTTATTAGTAATAATTTTATTTAAATAGTGTGGAAATACAATTTATGGCTGTTTATCGAACATTTATTTGAAATTTATAATTCGGATTTAAGAAAACCTCAGAAGATGATTATTTTAAATTCAATCGCTCAATTTTATTACCAATTGTAAATAATTTCATCTCATTTTCTAAAACACTAAACTGATCTTTCAAAACGCTTTGAATAATTCTTCCATTTTTTAAAAGCATTATTTCATCGCAAGTATCACTTAAAGTCGAGAAAATATGAGACGATATTATAATTGATTTCCCCATTTCTTTGAGTTTTTGGATTATTTCAATTATGATTATATTACTTTGAATATCAACGCCGTTAAAGGGTTCGTCTAAAATAATAACTTTATTTTCTTGCAATAGCAAAGCAGTTAATGCCAGTTTTTTTTTCATTCCTGTTGAATATTTTACAGCATATTCATCTAATGGTAAATCAAAAATATTTCTTTCACCCAAATCAGTACTCGAAATATTTCTAGCATTGCATAATAACTTGATATACTCATTACCGGTTATTTTTGGAAAAAAGTAAGGTTCTGTTTGTAAATATCCTAAATAATTTTTTAGCAATCCAAATTCATATTTTACTATTCCTTCATGTTTTTCTAATCCAGCAATACAGTTAAATAAGGTTGTTTTTCCTGCCCCATTTTCTCCGACTATTCCATAAACTTTTCCATTCAAAAAATTAAAATTTATGTTTTCTAAAACAATTTTAGATCCGTATGATTTTGACAAATTTTCAATACTAATCATTATAATATCTCTTTTAATTTTTTAATTGACTGCAAGTATAAATACGGAATAATAAACAATATCAATGGTGGAAGCCATAATGTTAGTCCAAATACAATTCCATATCTAATATTTAATTTATCAGGGAAAATGGAGTACTTTGCTAACATGGCTGTTAAGATAAACAGGTATCCTAAAAATTGAAAAACTAAAATTATTTCAATCTCAGAATAGAAGAACACTGACAAACCTATAATTATTGGCAAACATAAAATTGTTGCGTACAAGATTATGATCTTTAATTTGTATCTAATAAAATCTTTAGGAGACTTAGAAAAAATCCAGACATAAAATTTATCTTCAGTAGTTGTGTAATAGTTTAAACAGGATAACATAACCACAATGAGTGAAAAAATTCCTAAATTAAAATTATGCACACTAATAGACATAAATATCAAAAAATAAGCGAATATGTAGATGTAATAATTTGTTCTAAAACCAACAGCAAACTCAAATGGGTATTTGTAAAAAGGAGTTGGAAACGTAAAATTAGCTTTGGTTTTAAAACTCATTAGTGATAAAAAACAAACTGTAATAAGAAGAATAACCGCATTAAAATATTTTTCTTGATAACATAAAAAAATTATGAATGCACTAGAAATAATTAAGTTTTCGAGGATTCTTATTTTGAAACATTCAACTCTTGAAAAATGAAGCTTTAAAAATTCATTTTTACGTATTTCATTTAAACTTACTATAACACCTAAAGAAATTACCATGAAGATATAGTCAGCATATTGCGTTTTTTCAAATAATTTATTTGATGAAAATACAAATACACAAAAACCTACCACATAACCTATTATTGGTTCAATTCCCCACTCGGTTAACTGTCTGTTAAACATTCTAAAACGTAAAATAAAATAGTCTTTCATTGTAATAAATGGCAAGATTGCAATTATCTAGTAACTAATTTCATTATTTGATCGGATCTGATGCAACTATTTTTCTAATGGCTCAAAACTAACAGCTGTACCTCCGCCCGCTGCCAAGATTAATTTTAGTTTTGATTTATTAGTGACCGTCATTGTTTTTATTAGATAGGCAATTGGATTGTTTTTCCAGTCTGCATTTGCTGCATCGGCATATACAGTTGCTTTGTACTTTTTACTTGGAGTAAGAAAATCCAATTTCACTTCTGAAGTTCTTGCATTTTCATCCGTGATTGCTCCTAAAAACCAAGTTTCTTTTCCTTTTGTTTTTCGGGCAACTGTTACGTAATCTCCAGGTTCAGCTTCTAAATATTTACTTTCGTCCCAATCTGTTTCAACGTCTTTGATAAACTGAAAAGCATCCGGATATTTTTCGTAATTTTCTAATAAATCAGCAGCCATTTGTAACGGAGAATACATGGTTACATACAATGCTAATTGTTTGGCTAAAGTGGTATGAACCTGCTCTGTTTTGTTTTTGTCGTAATAACTCATTTTTATTTCAAAAATTCCTGGCGTATAATCCATAGGTCCACCTAATAGTCTGGTAAATGGCAAAATAGTTTCGTGCATAGGAGGATTTCCAACACTCCAAGCATTGAATTCATTTCCACGAGCCGCTTCGGCAGCAATATAGTTAGGATACGTTCTGCCCACACCAGTTGGTCTTGACGATTCATGAGAGTTTACCATAATCTTGTAATCAGCAGCGCGCTTTGCAACGAAATTAAAATGGTTTACCATGGATTGCCCGTCATGAAATTCACCACGCGGAATAATTTTACCCACATAACCCGATTTTACTGCGGGATAATCGTATTTTTTCATCAAATCAAAAGCTCTATCCAAGTGTCTTTCATAATTATTGACAGAACCTGATGTTTCATGATGCATGATCATTTTGACGTTTTTTTCTTTGGCGTAAGCCGAAAGTGCTGCAATATCAAAATCTGGATATGGCGTTGTAAAGTCAAAAACTTCCTCTTTCCAGTTGCCATTCCAATCTTCCCAACCTACATTCCAACCTTCAACTAGAACGCCATCAAAACCGTTTTTAGCAGCAAAATCAATGTATCGTTTGGTATTTTCGGTAGTAGCACCATGTTTTCCTGAGGCTTTTGGCGCATCCGCAAAATTAGTAGCATTTTGAGAACCTGCATAATCCCAAGTAGATTTCCCTACGTGCATTTCCCACCAAATTCCAACATATTTCATGGGTTTTATCCAAGAAGTATCCTCAATTTTTGAAGGTTCATTCAGGTTTAAAATCATCTTTGAACCAACAATATCTCTAGCATCATCGCTAATCATGATGGTTCTCCAAGGCGATACACAAGGCGTTTGCAAGTAGGCTTTGTCACCAATAGCATTTGGAACTAATTCGGCATTTAATTTATAATTGGTCACATCAGCATTCAAATGCATTACTGGATAATTGACCACAGCCGCTTCAAAAATATTGAGATACAATCCGGATGGTGCTTTCATCATCAAAGGTGTTTGAACCATATATTTCCCTGGAATGGATTTTACTCCAATACCGTTGTTCATATTGATTTTGGAATTATCAATTTCAGAAAATTTCGTTTCATTGTATTCGTATTCATTACTATCGAAATCACCTGGAATCCAAAAAACTTTATTGTTCTCAGTTAGATTAAATTGGGTAATCTCATCAGAAATAATGAAATAATTCAGCTCCGCTTGTTTTGGGAAATCATATCTAAAAGCTACCCCTTCATCGAAAACTCGGAAAATGATATTCATTTTTACCTTCGTTTCCGTGTTGATGAGCAAAAGAGTAAGTTCATTGTAGTGATTTTTAATACTCGATTGTTCCCCTAAAACGGGCTTCCAAGATTCATTGAAACTGGAAGTTTTTGAATCCAAAATTTCAAAATTAGCATCTAAAGCTGATTTATCCTTTAATTTGATCCCTAAAGCACTTTCTAAAACCGCCGGCTTATTTTTGTAATTTATAGAATAACTGGGTTGACCATTAGGAGCTAGCTTAAAATTTACGGCTATTTTTCCCGATGGGGATTGAATGCTTTGAGCGTAGCCAAAATGGAAAAAGAGTAGCAAAGTAATAATTATAATTTTTTTCATTTTTTGTTTTTTTAACTAGTCAGCAATTCAAATACTTGTTTCGCAATTTCTACTTCTTCATTTGTAGGAACCACTAAAATTTTTGTTGGTGAATCAGCAGTATTAATTTCTCGAATTTCTTTGGATCGAATTTCATTTTTGGATGCATCCAAAGCGATACCAAAATATTCCATATCCGTACACACTAACTTGCGGATGTATGAAGAATTTTCACCTATTCCTGCGGTAAAAACAATAGCATCTAATCCGTTTAAAACCGCTGCATAAGACCCAATATATTTCTTGATACGGTAGGCATTCATGGCCAAAGCCAATTGGCAATCAACATTTCCGTTTTCAGCATTGGCTTCAATATCCCTTAAATCACTGTAACCCGTAAGACCTAACATACCACTTTGTTTTTGCAGCATCGTATTTACAGAATCTAGTGAATAGCCTAAAGTGTTCACCAAATAAAAAATCACGGATTGATCCACATCTCCACTTCGGGTACCCATAATTAATCCGTTCATGGGACCAAAACCCAAAGTATGATCCATACTTTTTCCGTCTTTTATTGCTGTCATGCTGCAACCATTTCCTAAATGAATGGTTATAATTTTAGAACTAGAGGTAAGCGAATTTTGTTTTAAATATTGAATGGCGTTCTCCGAAACATATTTGTGGCTCGTGCCATGAAAACCGTATACCCTAATCTTATTTTCGGTCAAAAGATACTTTGGAATTGCATATTGATGCGCCACTACGGGGATACTTTGATGAAAAGCCGTGTCAAAAACAGCTACTTGTTGTGCTGCTGTAAAAATTTCTTCGGCAACAATTATTCCTTCAAGATTAGCAGGATTGTGTAAAGGAGCCAACTCAAATAGTTGTCTTATTTTATCTTTAACAGCATCATTAATAAGTACGGTATTCGAAAAATCATTCCCGCCATGTACCACACGATGTCCTACCGCTTTAACTTCATCAGTACTTTGAATAACACCAATAGTTGGATTCATTAATAGCTGAGCAATTTTCTCTAAGCCTATTTTATGATTGGGAATTGAAAGTGTCTCTTCTAATTTAGTGGTACTCGTTACGTATGTTAAATTAGAAGTTTCTAAGCCTATTCTATCAATCATCCCTGAGCAAATAATCTCGTTTGCTGGCATGTTAATCATTTGGTATTTTATCGATGAACTTCCTGAGTTTATGATAACTATTTTCATTTAAATTTTATTAAAAGATTAAAAAATTGAAATATTAACTGATTAATTTTTTAATCTTTTAATACTTCAATCTTTAAATTAAAACTACAATCCTTGTGCTTGAATTGCTGTAATTACAACTGTATTTATGATGTCATCAATGGTACAACCCCTACTTAAATCATTTACTGGTTTATTTAATCCTTGTAACATCGGACCAATGGCGAGCGCTCCTGTTTCTCTTTGAACTGCTTTGTAGGTGTTATTTCCTGTATTTAAATCAGGGAAAATGAGCACACTGGCTTGACCTGCTACTTCAGAATTTGGTAATTTACTTTTCCCAACGGTCATATCCACAGCGGCATCATATTGTATAGGTCCTTCAATTTTTAAATCAGGACGTTTTTGGCGAACAATTTCGGTAGCTGCTCGAACTTTATCCACTTCATCCCCTTTACCTGAAGATCCGGAAGAATAAGAAAGCATGGCAATTTTTGGTTCAATTCCAAAAGCCAAACTTGAATCGGCAGAAGAGATGGCTATTTCAGCGAGTTGCTCTGCAGTAGGATTAGGATTGATGGCACAATCCCCAAAAACGGAGACGCGATCCTCCAAACACATAAAAAATACTGAAGAAACCACGGAGGAATTCGGTTTTGTTTTAATAAACTGTAAGGCTGGCAAAATAGTATGTTGTGTAGTATGAGCAGCTCCAGAAACCATTCCGTCAGCATGACCTTTGTAAACCATCATGGTGCCAAAATACGAAACATCTTCCATCAAATCTTTAGCCATACCAAGTGTTACGTTTTTGGCTTTTCGCAACTCAAAATAGGTATTCACATAATCGTCATAATGTTTTGATTCAATGGGATTAATTATTTTAATTTTCGAAAAATCAAAATTCAAACCCAACTCAATAATTTTATTTTCAATTTGTTTTTTGTTTCCAATGATTGAAATATCAACTACATCCATTTCTAGTAATCGAGAAGCTGCGGCCAAGATTCTATCATCATTGCCTTCGGGCAATACAATATGTTTGCGGTGTTGTCTGGCTCTTTTTACCAAGTTATACTGAAACATTTTAGGAGTCATTCCATCAGCTTCAAACGTTATTAGTTTCTCGGATAACGTATCAACATCCATATACTTCTCGAAAGTAGCGATAGAAATTTCAATTTTCTGTTTGTTGTTGGCATAAATTTTAGATTTAATACCGCCTATTTTATTCGTAATATAATACGTTCCTTCCTCTACGGCAATGATCGGCACTACGGTTGAAAGTCCTTCAATTAACTTTAAAATACTTATTTCTGGCAGAATGTTTCCAGTTAATACAATACCGGAGATTGTAGGATAGTTGACCGATTCATTGGCTTGTAAAGCTCCAAGGATTATATCGGCTCTATCTCCGGGAGTAATAACAAGACTGTTTTCTTTGAGATGCAATAAGTAATTCCTTAATTGCATAGCTCCTACACTAAAGTTTCCTGTTTGATTGTTCAAGTGAGCCTCTCCAAAAAGTACTTTTGCATCCAGCTCTTTTACAATTTCTTGTACTGTAGGATTATTTAAATGATGAATCATAGGAATACTACTCACCATCACAGTATTTGGCAAGGTTTTTAATAATCCATTGGTAACTAATGTTATGTTTTCGGGTTGCACTTTATTGGCAATTACGGCAAGAACTTCTACGTCTTTCACCTTGAAAGAATCATAGGCTAGATACAAACTGTCTAATAATTCTTCGAGAGTTTTCCCTACTCCAGATCCTACAATAATGGTGGGAATTCCAAGATTTTTGGCAATAAGCACATTCATATCGAGCTCAATTACGGTTCCTTCACCACTAAACCCCGTTCCTTCTACTAGTATAAAATCAAAACGTTCTTCTAGTTTTTTATATTTTTCGATAATTAAATCTAGGACCTCCCCTATTTTTCCTTTATTTTTTTTCTTAATTAATTTGCTTTTGGTAATAGCAAAAGCATCTTCAAAAGCGATATCAAGACCAAAATGACCTAATACGGTTTCAATATGATTGTCAAAACCTCCTTCCTCGATGTCCTCAATGATAGGTCTAAAATAACCTACTTTGGCTGTTTTCCCTATAAGCATGCTCATAAGTCCAAGAGTAACAATCGATTTTCCACTATTTTGCTCGCTGGTTGCGATATATATTGCTTTGTTCATTTTTTATTTTTTTAATTATCAAAAGGAAAACTAAAGTTATTAAACAGTATTAAAACCAACGTCTTTTTTTAAAATAAATAATCATTCCAATTACTATTAAAAACATGAAACCCATTACGGTTTGATAGCCGTATTTGTACTTTAATTCTGGTAGATTTTCAAAATTCATTCCATATACACCTACAATAAATGTAAGCGGAATAAATATTGCAGATACAATAGTAAGCGTTTTCATAATTTCGTTCATCTTATGCGTTTGAGCCGAAAAAAAGAAATTAGAGGCACTCTCCAATGAGTCCATATCCGAATCAATTTGCTCTAAAAGTTCTAAGCACTTTTGATGTAAACGAGCAAAAAAACTAAAAGTATCCGCCTCAACTACATTAAAAATAGAATCATCTTTTATGCTTTTAATATCGTACAAGGAATCTCGAAGTGGAATAATCGCTCGTTTTAACACATTCAAGTTGTCACGGTGTTTCTCTATTCGCTCTAAAATTATAGGATCGGGATTTTCTTTAGTTAGATTTATAAGCTCTTCTACTTTATCCTCTTCGCTTTCTAGTGTAATGTAAAAATTTTCAATAATGGCGTCTAGCAATATATACAATAAGTAATCAGGACCTTTTACGCGTACAAGACCTGAATGGGTTCTAATCCTTTCTCTAATGTGTGAAAAAAAATCACTTCTTTTTTCCTGAAACGAAATTAGAATTCCATCTTTTAACAAAAAACTAATTTGTTCAATACTAATGTTCTCTGAATTCTCAAGAGGTAAAAGCGATTTAATATTGAAGAATAAAAAATCATGTGATTCTTCAAATTTTGTTCTTCGTACCGTGTTTAAAACATCTGATAAAATAAAATTATCAATATTAAAATGTTTTCCTATGGCTTGCAACCAATCTACATTATTAAGTCCGTGAATGTTGAGCCAGTTTATTTTAGAAAAATCAATTAACTGATTTAATTGTTCCACTTTAAAATCAGTGTACTCTGTAAAATCAATATCATTATAAACAAACAATTGCATCTCAGACTGCATGTCCTTGTGAATACCGGTATATTCAAGATGATACGGTACTAATTTCTTGCCCTTTTTGTATTTAATTTTTCTCATTAGTATTCAGTAAACTTCTTGTATAACGGTTTGGGGTTGTTGTAGTGATTTTAAGTAAAATCGCCACTATTTCTCACTCAAAACAAAAGTAATGAGAATTAAATGACTAAGTAATAAAATGACTCTCGAAAAATAATAAAGTTTCAAAAATCAAACGAATGTTAATTTATGTTAATTATTATCGTTTGGAAATTTTAAGAGTTCATTATTAAAAATATATCAATAGATTTGGAAATTAAAGATGAATAAATACGAATGCGCTCTATTTATTTACATAAAACTAATTATTAACTATAATATGTAGAATTACATGCTTAAAAAAAAACTAACTCTAATTATTGCGTGCATCGCACTTTTTGCTGCTCCTGAGACATTTGCTCAAAGCAAAAAAAAGAAAAAAAATGACAAGACAGCTATTACTCAACCAGTAGCTAAACCAGCAGAGGCTAAAAAAGAACCTAAACCTTATAAAAAAGTTATAGACTCCACAGCTGTAACCCAAAAAGGATTAATTGATGTTCATAAAACAGATAATAAGTACTTATTCGAAATTCCGGATAGCTTACTTGGTAGCGAAATTATGACAATTACTAGATATTCTAAAACACCTGCGGGTGGAGGAATTTTTGGTGGTGAAGAAATTAACAGACAAGTAGTTCGTTTTGAAAAAGGAATGAACAACAACATTCTTTTACGATCAATTACCTACGTAATTATGTCACCAGATGAAGATAAACCAATGGCACAAGCCGTAAAAAATTCTACATCTGATCCTATAATTGGGAACTTTGACGTACTTGCGTACAAAAAGGATGAAGCTGGAAAAATTACAGGATATGTACTTGATTTAACTTCAACTTTTGATGCTGATGTACAAACTTTTTCACTTGATCCCATCAAGAAACAGTTGTTAAATATTCAAGCTTTTCAAAAAGACAGATCTTATATTTCTAAAATAAGTAGTTTCCCGATTAATACAGAAATTAGAACTGTAAAAACATTTACAACAGTACCACCTAGAATTAATCTTACTCCTACTCCACAAATTGGCGTGAACCTTCCATCAGCACTTGATGCAGGTGTAGTAACTGTAGAGATGAATACTTCTATGCTTTTATTACCAAAAAAGCCCATGCGTAAAAGAGTTTTTGATGCGCGTGTAGGTTATTTTGCAAATGAATACAGTGTTTTTGAGGAAGAATCTCAAAAATCAGAAAATAAAGTATTTGCTGTAAGATGGCGTTTAGAACCAAAATCTCCAGAAGATGCTCTAAAACAAAAAAATGGAGAATTAATTGAGCCTTTAAAACCAATAGTATACTACATTGACCCTGCTACTCCTGAAAAATGGAAAAAGTTTATCAAACAAGGTATTGATGACTGGCAAGTAGCTTTTGAAGCTGCTGGATGGAAAAATGCAATTAGAGGAGAATATTGGCCAGAAAATGACCCGACAATGAGCTTAGAGGATGCTCGTTTTTCAGTACTTCGCTATTTTGCTGCCGACATTCAAAATGCTTATGGACCAAATGTACACGATCCTAGAAGTGGAGAAATTCTAGAAAGTCACATCGGTTGGTACCATAATATCATGAGTTTATTGCGTAACTGGTACTTAATACAAACGGCAGCGGTAGATCCTGCAGCAAGAGCAAAGAAATTTGATGACAAATTAATGGGCGAATTAATCCGTTTTGTGTCTTCGCATGAAGTAGGTCATACTTTAGGATTACGTCACAATATGGGAGCTAGCTCAGCAACTCCTGTAGAAAAATTGAGAGATGCAGCATACCAAGAAAAAAATGGTCACACATCATCTATAATGGATTATGCTCGTTTTAATTACGTTGCGCAACCAGAAGATGGTGTAAAACATTTGTTCCCTAGAATTGGTGATTATGATAAATGGGCAATAAAGTGGGGTTATTCTTATTTTGAAGACAACAAAACTGAAGCACAAGAAAAAACAGTTTTGAACGATATGACTAAAGAAGCCTACAAAAACAATCGTTTATGGTTTGGAACTGAATCAAGTCCTTATGATCCAAGATATCAAACAGAAGACATTGGAGACAATGCTATGAGAGCATCTGACTATGGTATTAAAAACTTAAAAAGAATTTTACCAAACTTAATAGAATGGTCCAAAGAAGATGGAGAAAGCTATGCTGAATTAGATGAACTTTACGGAGCACTTACTGGACAATTTAGAAGATACATGGGACACGTTACTAAAAACGTGGGTGGTATTTATGACAACCCTAAAACCTATGATATGTCAGGAAATCAATTTCAAGTAGTTCCTAAGAGTATTCAAAAAGATGCAGTATCATTTCTTAATACGCAGTTATTCACCACTCCAAAATGGTTATTAGATCCAAACGTTCTTTCAAAAATCAATCCTGATAGTGGTGTTGAAGCAATTAAATCAATGCAAGATGCTACGTTGTCAAGCTTAATGACAGGAGATCGTATGGTAAGACTAATGGAAAGTGCTACAGCAAGTAAAGACAACTACAGCGTAGACGAATTATTATCTGACTTGAATAAAGGAATTTTCTCTGAACTTAAAACAAGTAGCTCTATTGATATATTTAGAAGAAATATTCAAAAAATTTATGTAGATAAAATGATTGAACTTTTAAAACCTGGTACTACAACAGTACGATCTGTGCCTGTGGGAGTTACTTACGGATTTAATTCAAGAAGAGTAAACCTAGCGCAAACTGATTTACCATCTATTGCAAGAGGTCAATTAATTGCACTGAAAAATGAATTAAAAATGTCATCTTTAAAAATGACTGACAAAATAAGTAAATACCATATTCAAGATTTAATTTATCGCATAAGTGATGCTTTAAATCCTAAACAATAAATACTAGAGGGAAACTGTGTTAATGACAGTTTCCCTTTTCATATTAGATATGAGACAAAATTGCTCATAAAGCACCAATTTTGCTCATAAAATAAAATAAGCCCATTAGTATCCCTAAAATACTTTTGGGCTTTTTTTGTGCTTTATACCATCCCTAATTAAACCATAGTGAGAAAGTAGATTACCTATAAATAACCCATCATAAACTTATATAAACGCAGTTTTAATTTTCTTAAACAGACAAAATAGCCATCAACATCATATAAAAATATACTGAAATTACATTCAATAGCGAGTTACAGTTTAAACTAAAAACTAAAAGAAATTGAATATGCTAAATATTGAGAAATCAAGTTCAAATTGTACATAAATGATCAAAAATACCAATTACATATAATTAACTATTTTTGTTAAAATAGCAAAAAGGGCAACTTTGCATGAAAAATGCAATTTTGTTTAATAATTTTCATAGAAAACTAGCACATAAAACTTATAAAAACAAAAAAACCGAGCTATTACAAGCTCGGTTTACTAACATTAAATATAAAAAAAAGGAAATTAATCTTTTGAAGATTTTACGGCAAGGTTGTAAATTACTAAACCAAATCCAATTTTATTAATTGCATCAGCAATGTTATATGCAACATCTATGTTCCCTTCTGGGATGATTCCGTTGTACCACCCTGTAGTTCCCATCATGTATCCTAATGGATAGATTGACCACCCTACAAGTACGAACCAACATAAAATTTTGTGTGCTTTTTGCACCTCAACTCCAGCTGCTGCAGCAAGTTTTGATGCCTCACCAAACCAAATTTCATACACAATAGCAAAGTATGCCGCTCCTGAAACTGCACCCCAAAAAGCAGCGCTATCTGGTGCTACAACTTCTCCTAAATAACCTGTAAATAACATGATTACAGAGTAAATAATCATTTTCCATAATAAAGACTGTTTTGCTCCAGCTACCTTTAAAATTAAGTAAAACTCTAAACACATTAATGGCACCGTCAATACCCAGTCAACATAACGGAAGAATGTTGGTGATTCACCAAATGAAGCCCAATAATCTCTCATGTAAAAATAATGCACTGCTGCAATGAAAGTAATTAAACCTGAAACTAAAACTGATGTACGCCATTTTTTATCAAACTGGCTCAGTGATAAGAAGAAAAAAGCTGATGCGGCCATCATAGCCATACAGCCTACAAAAAAAGTAAACCCTACATAATCTGTTGGTAGCATTTTTCCAACTAGTCCTGAAATAAACATAAAATTTGTCATAAAATAAGTTTTTGATATTTTGTTCAACCAAATGTAATAAAAGTTAAACGAATAAAATGATTTTTTTTAATATTTTTTTAACTATTTTTAGACAATAATTAAATTTTATGAAAAATTATTCAAATATCGTAATTGTAGCAAGCTTTTTCGGACTATGGATTGATTCTTACCTTACAAGCCAATTTCAAATAATTCTGGGTTTTTTCTTAATATTTACTTTTGGAATTTTGCATGGTGCCAATGACATTCTTTTAATTCAGCATCTAAATCCTGTCCAAAAAAAGAATTCTCAACATAAAACGCTTCTATATTATGTTGTAGTTGTACTTGTGGGTGTTCTATTATTCTATACTTTACCTCAAGTTGCCTTACTTCTATTTATTATAGTTAGTGCCTACCATTTTGGCGAACAGCAATGGCATAGTGTTAAAACCAAACTCAATAATTTGGTTTGTATTTTATTTCAGTTTTTATACGGTTTAATTTTACTGTTACTTTTATTCTATTTTCACAGCAACCAAGTTCAAGATATTGTACATAAAATTACGCATGTGACTGTTCCTTTAGCTGCATTCACTATAGTTTTACAAATCACGGCTATATTATTTGGACTTTTTATCTGTTACCTATTTTGGAAATTTGAATCCTTAAGAAGTAAAATTGCTCTAGAAGTATTCTTTTTGATATTATTTGCAATACTTTTTAAGGCTTCTAGTTTAATTTGGGGATTTGCATTATACTTTGTGCTCTGGCATAGCATTCCGTCTATTATAGACCAAATTATTTTTTTGAATGGTACTTTTACATTTAAACATTTTAAAGCGTACTGTAAAGCCGCTTTCATCTATTGGTTTGTTTCAATTGTAGGGATTGCTATTTTGTTTTTCATTTGTAAAGATGAACATTTTTTTAATGCACTCTTTTTCTCCTTTTTAGCGGCAATAACGTTTCCGCATGCAGCAGTCATTGCTAATATGTCTAATGAGGAAAAAAACAATACTTTATAAAACAAAAAAACCGAGTAATTGCTTACTCGGTTTTAATATTAGTATAATTTCAAATCAATTTGATATAACATCTAATTGATTTCCATTCATGAAATGGAATTTAAAATTATTTTACTTCTTCAAATTCTACGTCTTCTACGTTGTCTCCTTGAGTAGCTTCGCCTTGTGGTTGTTCTCCTTGTGGTTGTTCTCCTTGAGCATACATAGCTTCAGTAGCTGTTTTCCAAGCTGCATTGATGTTATCAAGAGCTGTTTGAATTGCTGGAACATCTTGAGACTGGTGAGCCATTCTCAATTCAGTTAATGCATATTCTACTGCTACTTTGTGATCATCAGCTAATTTAGAACCTAATTCTTTCAATTGAGTTTCTGTTTGGAAAATCATAGAATCAGCTTCGTTGATTTTCTCTGCTTTCGCTCTTAAAACTTTATCAGATTCAGCGTTAGCTTCAGCATCTTGTTTCATTCTTTCGATTTCTTCAGAAGTTAATCCAGAAGAAGCTTCGATACGAATATCGTGAGATTTACCAGTTCCTTTATCAGTTGCAGATACTTTGATGATACCATTAGCATCAATATCAAAAGTTACTTCAATTTGTGGAACTCCTCTTGGTGCTGGTGGAATACCATCTAAGTTGAAACGACCGATAGTTTTGTTATCAGCAGCCATTGCTCTAGCACCTTGAAGAACGTGTAATTCAACAGTTGGTTGAGAATCAGCAGCAGTTGAAAAAACTTGTGATTTTTTAGTTGGAATAGTTGTGTTAGCTTCAATTAATGTAGTCATAACACCACCCATAGTTTCGATACCTAAAGATAAAGGAGTAACGTCAAGTAACAATACATCTTTTACATCTCCAGAAAGAACTCCACCTTGAATAGCTGCTCCAATTGCAACAACCTCATCAGGGTTAACTCCTTTAGACGCTTTTTTACCAAAGAATTTTTCAACTTCGTCAGCAATTCTTGGCATACGAGTAGAACCTCCTACAAGGATCACTTCGTCAATATCAGAAACAGATAAACCTGCATCTTTTAATGCTCTAGCTACAGGAGCCATAGAACGTTTTACTAAAGAATCTGATAATTGCTCAAATTTAGCTCTAGATAATTTTTTTACTAAGTGTTTTGGTCCAGAAGCAGTAGCTGTTACGTAAGGTAAATTGATTTCAGTCTCTGCAGAAGAAGACAATTCAATTTTAGCTTTTTCAGCAGCTTCTTTAATACGCTGTAATGACATTGGGTCTAAACGCAAATCAACACCTTCTTCTGATAAAAATTCATCAGCTAACCAGTCAATGATTGTTTGGTCAAAATCATCTCCACCAAGGTGAGTATCACCATTTGTAGACAATACTTCAAATACTCCGTCTCCTAATTCAAGAACAGAAATATCAAATGTACCTCCACCTAAATCGTAAACAGCAATTTTTTGATCAGTACCTTTTTTATCTAATCCGTAAGCTAATGCAGCAGCAGTAGGCTCATTGATGATACGCATCACTTTAAGACCTGCAATTTCACCAGCTTCTTTTGTAGCTTGACGTTGTGCATCATTAAAGTAAGCAGGAACAGTAATAACTGCTTCAGTAACTGTTTGACCTAAATAGTCTTCAGCAGTTTTTTTCATTTTTTGAAGTGTCATAGCTGACAATTCTTGAGCAGTGTATAAACGACCATCAATATCCACACGTGGTGTATTGTTGTCTCCTTTTACTACACTGTAAGGAACTCTTTTTGATTCAGCCGAAACTTCACCAAAACCTTGTCCCATAAAACGTTTGATAGAAGCAATAGTCTTAGTTGGATTAGTTACTGCTTGTCTCTTAGCAGGATCTCCTACTTTGATCTCTCCACCTTCAACAAAAGCGATGATAGATGGTGTTGTTCTTTTACCTTCTGCATTAGGGATAACAACTGCTTCATTACCTTCCATTACAGAAACACAAGAGTTGGTAGTACCTAAATCAATTCCGATTATTTTACCCATTTTTATTATATTTAATTTTACTTTATACTTATTTAAAGGCTCGAAAACCAATAGTCAATCTTTGTGCCAACACTTTGTCAGTATGTAAAATGTCAGTTTAACCACTTATTGGCGGAAAAATTGCTGACAACTTGACATTTTACTTTCATTTAACCATTTATACAATAAATTAGAAGATAAACATAAGAGTCTAAAAAATTATTCACTAATAAACTTTTAGTTTAAAAATTACGAACAAAAAATGGTGCCTTTTTTAATCAAAAAAAACACCATTTTCGTAAAACCAATCTCCATTTTCATTTACAAATGTAGATCGTTCATGATGAATATGACTTTTATTATACGCATCTTTATAGTACGCCTTAAACTCTACAATAGTAGGCGTAGATTCAATTATTTCTAGTTTAAGCCAAGTATTGCTTTTAGCCCACTGCAAAATATCATTAAAAGGATGCAACACTCTTACATGAGGTACAGTAGTTGCAACGAGATAAGTAGCATTATGAGTGGCATAAGCGCTGTACCTAGATCGCATTAACTCTTCGGCAGAAATAGCTTTAACACTTTTATTCAGTATTGGTCCACAACATTTTTCAAATGATTGCAAAGTTCCACAATGACATTTAATTGTACTCATAAATCATTATTATTAAACCTCGTGAAATTTAAAGTTCAAGAGAATTATTAATTTTTTGATGCAACTGATTCAGTAAAACTTGATATTTACTAATCTCTATTAAGTCCTCGTCATCATCTGAAAAATCAAGAAGATCATCAAGAGCTTCACTTACTTCTACTAATTTGTTTTTGGCGTCAAGCATATTCTTAGCAGCAATACAATCTATAATTTCTTGAACACTTAGTTTCAAGCTAGAAAATTTATTTATGTTCTCCATGACACCTTATTGCTCTGTTGTTTTATCCTCATTAAATTTTTTGGCAATCAATTTAAGCTTTTCTTTTCGCAATAAAACAGCTTGTTTGGCTTTATCTTGTGCTTTATGCAACTTATCATTGTGCTTTTTTATATTTTTCTCGTTGTTTCTACCCATAACAATTTGTATTTTGTAAATTACAATACAAAGGTCGGATATATTTGTTAAATCAAGAATTCTTTCTTTTAAATATAACAACATCAAAATTTCGATCTCTACATTTATCTTTCAAAAAAAAAAAAAAGATTTTACTATTACTAAATATTTGGTAAGTATATTAAAGACATGTTTTTTTACTATCTTAAAATTATTTCATAATTTATTGTTATATTTATATTTTTGTTAATCATTACTTAAATTACCATATTATTAGATGATTTTAAAAAGGAAACACATAAAATTTTTAAGATGGTTTATAGTACGTCCTAGAACCAGTGGTGTTTTATCCTTTTTATTTTTGTGTGCTGTTACAATAATAATTACCATTCAACAATACCAATTAGTTAAGGAGCAAGAACAACGTGAAATGAATAATATCCTAAACGTGGTTCATCAAAACATTGATCAATCCCTAAAAAATTATTATACTGCTACCTTAACCCTTGCCTTAACAATAAATGATGAAGGCATTCCAAAAAACTTTGAGTATGTAAGTAAAAGATTGATTGAATCAAACAAATCCATTTTTTGTGTTCAATTAGTTCCGCAGGGAGTTATTAAATATGTGTATCCGCTTGCCGAAAACAAACCAGCATTAAACCTCAATATTTTAACCAATCCTTACTTAAAAAAAGAAGCCTTTAAATCTATTGCCGATAAAAAAATATATTTTGCAGGACCATTACAATTAAAACAAGGAGGATTAGGAATTGTGGGACGCTACCCTATTTATAGACATAATACTTTCTGGGGATTTTCGGCAGTGATCGTTAAACTTAACACTTTTCTAGCTACATCTGGCATTCAAAATATTGATAATTCAAAATATTACTTTCAATTTTCAAAGTACGATAGTGACAAAAAAAAGGAAAAATTTTATCTCAACTATTCAACTGATTTAAAAAGTAAATATTATATATCAACAGAAATATTAGATGGCGACTGGAAATTATATTTAATTTCAAAAAATAAATATTACCTGTATTCTGCTATTTTAATCCCATGTATTTTAGGCTTTATTCTCGCAGGTATATTAGGATTACTGGTAACTACATTATTAAAAATACCAAACGAACTTCAATCATTAGTTAAGCTTCAAGCCAATAAAATTTTGGATACCGAAATGAAGTTCAAAACAATTTTTGATCAAGCCGCTCTAGGTATAGCAAGTATAGAACCTGTAACTGGAAATTTCTTGGAAATCAATAGTAAGTTTTGTGAGATGCTAGGATATACTGAAAAAGAAATGAAGCTTAAAAACTTTCAATCTATTACCCATCCAGATGATCTTGAACAAGATATAACTAATGTAGATCACTTAAAAAATGGACGTATCAATGAATATGCTATGCAAAAAAGATATTTTACAAAAAAAGGTGATATACTCTGGGTTAATCTTACGGTAACACCTTTATTAGACACCAACCAAAATAGAGAAAATCTTATTGCTATCGTTGAAGACATCACACTAAAAAAAACTACCGAAAAAATTATAAAAAAAAGTGAAACTAGATTTAAAAGCTTATTTGATGACAGTCCGCTACCGCTCCGCGAAGAAGATTTTTCAGAAGTAAAAAAATACTTAGAACAAAAAAAATTAATTCATAAAAGTACCGAGACTGTTTTAGAGTATTTTAATCAAAACCCAAATGATGTTGATGAATGTCACTCGTTAATAAAAGTGATCAATGCTAATAAGGCATGCTTAAAACTTTATAAAGTCAAAAATATTGACGAACTAATAAGCAATAAAAACGAGCTATTTAATTTAAAGTCTAGAAATGATTTCATTAATAATTTAGTAGCCATCACTCAGGGAAAGAAGCAATTTATTATTGATACACTGATTCGCAATGGAAAAGGGGAATTTAGGGCTATTAATTTAAGATGGAATCTAGTGCAAGGATACAAAAATACATTTGAACGCGTTATTGTATCAACAGAGGACATAACTAATAGACTTGAATCTGAAAGAATTATAATCGATACAAAACAAAATGTAGAATCATTAATAAATACTATAGATGGAATTGTATGGGAATGTGATGCAACTACTTATAATTTTGGTTTTATTAGTGATAAAGTAACTAACATTTTAGGTTACACACCAGAAGAGTGGGTAAATGATCCGCATTTTTGGAGCAATCACATTTATCCAGAAGATAAAGAATGGGTACAGAGTTACTGTAAAATAAAAGTAAATGAAAATCTAGATCACGATTTTGAATACCGCATGATTGCTAAAGACGGAAAAATTGTATGGCTTAGAGATATAGTCAATATAATCTATGACCATGGAAAACCCAACATGCTACGCGGAATCATGATTGATATTACCCATAGTAAAGAAGCTGAAAATGAACTTAATACCTCTTTTGAAATTGTTAGCGAACAAAACAAACGCTTGCTCAACTTCTCCTATATTGTATCTCATAATTTAAGGTCTCATACCAGCAATATTGCCTCCATTGTTTCATTTCTCGAAAATACAGACTCTCAGGAAGAGAAAAATGAAATGCTTCAGTTATTAAAAACGGTATCAAACTCTCTAAATGAAACCATGCTTCATTTGAACGAAGTCATTAATATAAGAACTAATATTAGCTTAGTTTTAGTGCCATTAAATCTAAATGAATACATTTCAACAGCGCTAAATGTTCTAACTGAACAAATTTCAAAAAATGATATTTCAATATTAAGCCACGTTCCACTTGACACGATCATAAATTACAATCCGGCTTATTTAGAAAGTATTCTTTACAACATAATTTCAAATTCCATTAGGTATAGACACCCAGATAGAACAGCGATTATAAAAATAAGTTACCATATAGAAAATAATTTAAAATTTCTTGAAATATCTGATAACGGAATAGGAATCGATCTTATAAAAAACGCAGACAAACTTTTTGGAATGTACAAAACCTTTACTACAAATTCTGAATCTAAAGGGATTGGATTATTCATTACAAAAAATCAAATAGATGCAATGGGCGGAACCATCACTGTTGAAAGTGAACCTAACATAGGAACAACATTTAAAATTTATATTCGATGACAAATAAAACGATATGGATTGTTGATGACGATCCTATTTACCAAATAATTGTTAGTAAAATAATAAACAGATCAGCTATGTTCTCAAAAATTATTCCATTTAAAAATGGAAAAGAGGCAATTGATCAACTCCAGGAAGTTATTAATAACAATGAAGCAGTACCTGACATCATTTTATTAGATATAAATATGCCAATTATGGATGGATGGGAATTTATGGAGGAATTTAACAACTTAAAACCAAAATATCTTGATAAAATCCGTATCTATATTGTAAGCTCATCGATAGCTGTTGAAGATAAAACAAAATCAAAAAAATTTAAAACAATATTAGGATACATTTCAAAACCGGTTACAGTAAATGATATAGTATTAATTGCATCCGATGAATAATTAAAATTTCTAAAACTACTTGCACTCTTTCTTTATTTCGTCAAGTGTTTTCTCACTGTATATTAATTGCTCTACAATGTGCTTTCTCAAATCATCAATATCCGAATCAAAATATTTAGCCCATGAAGATAACTGCAGTACATTTCTAACTTGTTTGATTCGTTTTCTAGTTTCAGAGCTAGTTCGTAAAACTGCTTTTTTATCAAAATCCGGATTGTTTTTATGCTGATATTGAACAAGTTTCTTACCATAATTTACTTCAAGATAATACAATAAATCAATGTCATTATCTGGATAAAAACTTTCCCACGCTGCAAATCCTAATTTAAATTTAGAGTCCGTTTCTTGTTCCAATGACTCTAGCCTCCATTTACAATTTGCCAACCTTCCCCAATGATTGGATAAGCGATACATTCCTTTTTTAGTATAATAATACTTACTACCTGATTTGCTATCATATTGAACTTTTAAATCATTTATAGCGTCCAGTGAAGTTTCTTGGAAAACACAAAAAGTATTTTTAAAAGAATTAGGGCTAGGTCTAAAGTTGTTTTGCATAGTGCAAATATAATCAAGAAGAGTATTTACTGATAATTCAAATTAAAAATGATTAAATTTGCTCACTTAAATAAAATAGATAAAGATGACAAAAGCTAACGAAGAAAGAATGTTACAAAAAGGAATCTACACGGGAGTTATTGAAAAAGATGAAAATAATAACTTTTTTTGTGGAGAATATTTGTTAGACTACAAAATGGCAACAAAATTCAATGTAGGTGATATGGTTACTATAAAATCAATCATTGAAAACCCAAGTGACATTAGCCATAATAAATACCCAAAGAAGTCAAAGAATTTTGATAAAGCAAATTACAAGCCACAACAATAAAGATATTAAGCAGAGCTTAAAATATTTTTCATTAAAACTATTCGAAGATTTTTTTTAGACAAAATCGCAAAAAATAAAAAAAAGTGTACCTTTGCAAAAAATTTGTCCATTTAAAACAAAATTGTATTCCTTATATACAAAAAGACAAGTAGTTACATATTTATGAAAAAAATAGTTGAATACCGCAAATTGCTAAATGTAGATAAAACTGCTGAGCTGAAAGATTTGAAGACCATTTATCGTAATGCGATGAAGGAAGCACACCCAGATAAATTTCAAGGTGATGAAGCTGGATTAAAAGCAGCTGAAGAAAATAGTAAAAAAATTATTGAAGCCTACCATTTTTTGGTTAGCATCAATCCTGAAACTATCAAAGCAAACTTACCTGAATATACTGAAACTATTTCAACATCAACAATTACAGATTATAAATTTGTTGAGGGTAGATTGATTATCAATTTTTCAAATGGTAGCGTATATGAATACATTAGTGTTCCTAAAGCTACTTATGTAAAAATGGTAAATGCAGATTCTCCTGGAAGATTTGCAAAAAGACACATATTAAATGCTTTTACTTGGAGAAAAACAACCAATCAAGACTAAGCACTTATAATAAACATTCAAGCACTCCTTATGGGGTGCTTTTTTTTTAAAAAAATTGAAAAGTTGTAAAATATACCTTCTTTATTGATTACTAAACGCTATGTTTATACATAATAAATAGCACTTTATAACAAAAAATTAGGTAGTTATTATATTTGTAATTTATTATTTTTAAATACTTTTGCAGATATAACTATATTAACTAATTTATAATGAAAAAAATAATTTTATTACTTTCTGCTACTGTCGTATTAATTTCTTGTAGCAAAGTTGGGAAAGATGAATACTTGATTACAGGTACAGCAACAGGTGTTGATAATGGTAAAACAATTGTTCTAGAAACTCAAGATGCTACTGGAATGATGCTTGCAAAAGATACTGTTAAAGTTGAAAATGGTAAATTTGAAATGAAAGGTAACATCACTGAACCTGCTTTTTATACCTTACAATTAGAAGGAGCTCAAGCTAAAATACCATTTATCTTAGAAAATGCTGAGGTAACTATTGCAATAAACAAAGACAGCATTCAAAAATCTAAAGTTTCAGGGACATATAATAATGATGAGTATATGACCTTTAATGAAGAAATCACTAAGGTTCAAAAGAAACTTATGGATTTTCAAACCAAAAACATGGCAGCTATGAATACTGCTCAACAAACAAAAGATACTGTTGTGATCAATAAGTTGATGCAAGAGTTTTCTAAAATTCAGGAAGAAGTTAATACTGCTTCAAAAAACAAATATTTGACTTATGCTGAAACACACCCTAAATCATTTATTTCAGCTTTGATTATCCAAGGAATGTTAAATGATCCTTCAACTGATGTTGCAAAATCAGAAAAACTATACAATAGTCTTGAAGAATCATTGAAAAAAACAAAACCTGGAATAGCAATTAAAACTAAAATTGCTGAAAGAAAAGCTCCTGCTGCTGTAGGTGCTGCTCCTGCTCCAGCAATGCCAGGAAGTAACTGAAGAGCAGATTTTTCAGCACCAAATCCACAAGGAAAAATAATTTCTTTGAAGGAAAGTTTAGGTAAAGTTACAATTGTAGATTTTTGGGCCTCATGGTGCGGACCATGTCGTCAAGAAAACCCTAATGTAGTAGCTTTATACAAAGAGCTGCATACTAAAGGACTTAACATTATAGGTGTCTCTTTAGATAAAGATGCCAAAGCTTGGAAAGATGCAATTGCAAAAGATAATTTAACTTGGAACCAAGTTTCAAACTTAAAATTTTGGGATGAACCTATAGCTGCACAATATAAAGTAGAATCTATACCCGCTACTTTTATACTAGATGCATCTGGTAAAGTAGTTGCAAAAAACTTGCGTGGCGAGGCTCTACGAGAAAAAGTACTAGAACTTTTATCCAAATAAATATACTTTTTTGAAAAAATAAAAAAATCTCCTTTATGGAGATTTTTTTATTTAATTCACTACCAAGTGATTAAAAAAATTAGTAAAATTAAGTTCAAAATATGTTTGGAAACTTAAAAACTGTTGCTATATTTGCACCCGGTTAACACAACGAGTTATACTTGTTAAGTCTTGGGGAGATACTCAAGCGGCCAACGAGGGCAGACTGTAAATCTGCTGTGTAAACTTCGCAGGTTCGAATCCTGCTCTCCCCACTAAAGCGTTGCATTTGCAACGCTTTTTTTATGGATTGTTTTAATGTATTATTTCCTGCCTAATTTTACAATTCTTAAAAAAAAGAATTATCCATAAGTTACATGAATAATTCTGTTGGCTCATTTTAGAGTTTAAAAAATCACTCTTACAAGAAATGATAACTCACACTAAGTTGACCCTGCCATCTTGAATTTAAATTATCAACTAACCAAGGAGTACCTTTTGGATTTTTAAATTGAAAAACGGGCTGTTGATTTTCTATTCGAACAAAATCAAGCAAAGCATAACCTGAATTGTTAATATTAGGAACATAGACTTGAGTACCCCAATTTTTTGAAACTAGGTTGCCTACATTAAATAAATCAAGCGCAAACTCTACTTTATTTTTAAAAAGTTTTGTCTCATACATGAGTTTTAAATCTACTTGATGATTCCATGGTGTTCTTGCCGCGTTTCTATTGGCGTATTTACCTCTGTTTTTACTCAAATAATCATTGTCGTTGATGTATTCATTAAGCTGCTGCCATTGCTCAGCTGCTGATACAATAATAGTATTATTCCTATCTACTATATTTTGAAGTCTAATTTCCGATTGATCTCTGGGAATATAAATAATATCGTTCTTGGCTGATCCATCTCTATTAATATCTCCTTCATAAACAAATGTAAATGGACTCCCTGATCTACCGTTGTATAATAATCCTACTTTAAAACTGCTCGATTTAAAATGAATATCATAAAAATGATAGGAAACAATTTTATGACGCAAATCAAAATTTGAAGCAGTAAGTTCTGGTGAATTGGCTACTAAGGCTTGGTTCCATTCAAAATTTGCCGCATGTGAATTCCTATTGGTGCTTGAAATGTCTTTACTCACTCCATAAGTATACCCTAAAAATCCATTGTAATTGCTTTCCGTTTTAGTAAGCCCTAGAGTGAAGTTGTATCTATATCCTTTAGAAGTATTAGTCAATAAAAAAACATTTGTGAAATTAGGATTGATTTTAATACTCTCTGCTGAGGTATTGTAATACGGACGTTGATCTGCTCCTGTAAAATTACTTTTTTGATCCTCCCTCCTATTTATAGATTGAAATAACAACCCTTCTAAAGTTTTAGTATAAGTTGCCTCCAAGTTTAAGGCAAAATTATTTTTTAAAGCTACATCAAGCGCAATGTTACTTTTCCAATCACGTGGTAAATTGAAATTAGTATCTACTAAATTTACTTCGGTCAACTTTCTATTTTGCAAAGGCGCTAACTGACTTAAATCTTCGTTGATATCTAAATTTGTTGTAGGGCGGTAATCAATGTTAAAATATTTAGTTCCTGAAATGTAATATTCATAAGCATACCACACAAAAGGCATTCTTCCAGTAAACAAGCCAGAACCGCCTTTTAAAATGTATTTTCCATCTTTATCTATAGTGTAATTAAAACCAAAACGCGGATTAATTATTGGTGAACTATTAATTTTATTTTGATAACCTGCAAACTCTGGTGTACGTTGAATTTCATCAGAAACAGGAAAAGCGGTAGGCGTATTTTGCCAATCTAAACGTATTCCAGCTAAAATAGTAAACTTTTTTGAGAGTCTAATTTCATCTTGTAAATAAGCACTACCTAATACAACTCCATAATCTGCTGATGGTGTCTTTTTATTAAACTCAAAATCGTTATTCTCAATATTGTACACTCCACGAACACGATTGGGTTGATCTGCCAGGAAACTAGCTACAGAGTTGTATTGCCACCTACCATTGAAAGCAGTTAAAAAACGATATTCAATACTATTAATTTCAGATGAAACTCCAGCAGTAAATTTATGATTTCTGTGATAATAAGTAAGATTATCTGTAAACTGAATAGTATTTAAACTTAAACCGTAAATAGAAGCTTCTCTATACGTTCCTGCAAAAACAGTATTTGAGGTATTGTCAATAATTTCTAAATGCGGAAAAACACGACCTTCATAAGTCCGATCATCATTTACCGTTGATAAAGAAACTGTCATTTTATTTGAAAGCTGATTTGTGAATTTACTTTTTAGCTCTGCTACAATACTATTTGTAGTAGAATTGTGCCTGTATCCTTGATTTGTAAAATTAAAAACAGTGGGAGTCCATTCTAGATTATCAGCATAGCCTTTAACAAAATTATTTCTCAACGTTAATTTATGATCATCACTAATATTGTAATCTAACCTTAAAAAAAGTTTGGTATTCTTGCGCTCTATTTGGGCATTGAGTGCAGTTCCTGGATCATAATTATATTTTGTTTTAAGTCTATCAGCTATAAGGGCAACCGTTTCAGCAGAAATATTGGAAGTTATACTTCCAGGAGCATTAAATACCGTTTCATTTCTATCGGCCAATTCTGCATTAAAAAAATAAAACAATTTGTTTTTAACTAGGCTTCCGCCAATACTAAAACCGTAGGTATAGTCATTAAAAGCTGCTTTTTGTTTCTTAATACCATCAGCGTAAGTACCTACTAAATTTCTATTTTTCACAAAGGTGTAGGCAAGACCAGTTGTTTTATTCGTTCCACTTTTAGTAACTGCATTGATGCTTGCACCTGTAAAATTCCCAAAAGTTACATCAAATGGGGCAGTTTTTACAGAGAGTGCACTTATGGCTCCAAAACCTATCGGTTGCGTACCTGCTAAACCCCCAGGCGTTCCGGAAGCAGTTGATCCTGCTGCACCACTCGCTGGCTCTTGAAAGCCCAAAACATCATTTGTGGCGCTCCCATCAATAGATAAATTATTAAACCTATAGTTAGCCCCTCCAAATGAATTTAGGTTTGCCTCTGGTAGTAATCGCGTAGCATCTTGAATACTTCTATTTGCCGAAGGAAGGTTCGTAATTACATCTATTTTTAAACGCTTTTCATTTCCTTTTTTAGACTCAGCATTGTTTACAACTACTACTGATTGCAATACTTCTGCTTTTGCAAAAAGTATAAAATCAAGTTTGGTAGTTTTACCTAGTTGTACTTGAATAGCATCTGAAAGTAAGGTATTAAACCCTTCCGCCACAATTTTAATTTCATAATCATACGCTGGCTGTAACTGATTGAATTCATAATACCCATCTGCTTGTGATTGCGTTGCATATTTTATTCCTGTTGACTTTTGAAGAATAGAAATAGTAGCAAATGGCAAGGTATTATTTTGCTCATCTGTTATGGTTCCTTTTACTATTCCAGTAGTTTCTTGAGCGAATAATAATCCTGAACAAAACAGAATTAAAAAAGTGAAAATGTACTTCATTTTTATAAAATATAGATTTTATAAAACTACGTAACTAAATGTGTTTAAGTTTTAATAATTTATCGTATTTTTACGATTATACTTTGTTAAAATCAACATAAAATACTGAATAATAAAAACTTACACTGAATTAATATTTTTTATAATGTCCAAACTAATTATCTATAAAACACGATTAATATGAAAGGAAATAACAATTTTAACAGTTTAGATCTAGAACTTTCACAATTGGCAAAATGTTTATCCCATCCTGCAAGAATCCAAATTATAGCCATACTCTCAAGACATAAGGATAGAACCTGCAAGGAAATTGTGGCCGAGTTACCCTTGTCTCAATCTACCGTTTCTAAACATTTAAAAGATTTGCTTGAAGAAAATCTAATATGTAGAAAATTAAGTGGGACACAATCTTTATATACTCTTGAATGGAATAAGCTTGAACGTGTTTTTACCATTTTTGAACGATTTAATAAAAAAACGATGGTTCACCGCCCAAAAAGAAATTGTTGTTAAAATAAATCAAACTAATTTTTAACATCAATTCACAAGCAACACTTACTGTTATATGGGATAAAACATTACGGTTTTATCTGGTTTATTTCACTTCTTTGGATAAGCGAATGTCGAGTGCTTTTATTTGTTGCGCAGCAATTTTAGCAATTTCTGTGGCTCCTTTTACAGACAGATGCGTATTATCCTCAATTCCTTTTGGGATATAGCTATTTTCTCCCGCGGCAAAGTGTAGATGTAACTCTTTTGATTTTTCCACTCCGTAGGATTCTTCCAGAAGTTCTGTATAGTATTGCATGTCGATAAAAGGAACTCTATATTCTTGTGCAACGAGCCTTAATTCTTGTGTATAATCGCCGTGTGAATCAATCAAAACACCTTGTTCATTGAAAGTTCTTCGGGTAATAGAGGAAAACAAAATAGGAGTTGCACCTTTTTTTCTTGTTTCTTCTACAAAACGAATCAAATTGTGTCTATAGCTTGTGTGCGGGTTGGTATAACGGGTTGGGTCGGTTACTTTGCCATCGTTGTGACCAAATTGGATAAAGACATAATCCCCTTTTTTAAGTGAATTGTACACAGCGTCCCATAATTTTAGATCAATGAAACTACGCGTGCTTCGGCCATTGACGGCATGGTTTTCTATCACCACATTATCTGAAAAAAAAGAAGGTAGCATTTGTCCCCATCCTCTTTCGGGGTTTTGTTCTGGGGCTACTTTGTTGGCCATAGTCGAATCGCCAATGGTGTAAATGGTCGTTTTTTGTGCCCAACCGCTTAGGGTGATGAACACAATTACTAGGAAGTACTTTTTCATTTTAATGTTATTTTACAGAGGTTGGAACTGTAGCTTTATCTCCAATAGTGACTTCATTCAAAACAACATTTTCAGCGTTTTGGCTTGAAATGCCGTTTTTGGCCCATTGAATATGAATGTTGTTAAAAAAAATGTCTTTTATTTTTAAATCGGGATAGCCTTGAATCACAATGCCGGTTTGTGTGGCTTTGTTGCAAACGATATTCGAAAAATTGATGTTGCTAATGCTTGAAGCAAAACCATTCCCTTCGCCGTGGTAGTTGGAAGTTATATGCAAGGCATCTTCTACCTCGTCGAGTTGTAAATTGTTTACAAATACATCTTTGATATAGCCACCACGGTCTGCATTGGTTTTTAGGTAAATGCCTCTTTTGAGGTAGCCAGTTGTCTTGCAATTTTCTATAAAAATGTTTTGAATTCCAGCCGACATCTCGCTGCCCAGCACAACACCATGAAGTCCCTTAAAGTTGCAATTTCGGATGACAATGTTTTGGCTTGGAGTGACACTATTGGCTCTTCCTTCGTGGTCTCTTCCTGATTTTATGGCAATATTATCATCGGCATTATCAAAAGAAATATTTTCGATTAGGACATCACTAGCATATTCGGGATCAATTCCGTCGTTATTGTTATTGAATGCTTTGAATTTTAAACCTCGAACCGTAATGCTTTTACTTTTTAACAAATGAATGCACCAAAATGGTGAATCTTCGATTTGAACATTTTCGATAAGTATATTTTTCGAGTCGATGAATTGAATAAGTTGCGGTCTCAAGTAATGTCCTTCTCCAAAAACTCGGTCTTTGACGGGAACATTTTGATGATTCATTTCTCTACTCAAAAGTTGGTCTTTCTTTTCGAGAGGTTTCCATTTGATCCAAGTGTTTTTGGCTTCTCCATCGATAATTCCGTTTCCGGTAATGGCAATGTTTTCTATGCCAATTCCATAAATCAATGGACTGTAATTGTATAGCATTGTGCCTTCCCAACTGGTTAAAACTAGCGGATAATCTTTTGGATTAGAGCCAAATCTGATTTTGGCACCGTCCTCTAAATGCAAGCGAACATTGCTCACAAAATGAAGCGGACCTTGTAGTGTATAGACACCTTTTGGGACAATGATTGTTCCGCCGTTTTTCTTTTTACAAAGCGCCATTGCTCTATCAAAAGCGGGTTTTGCATTGCTTATTGAATCTCCTTTGGCTCCCATTGCAGTCACTTTTATGGTGAATGGAGGAATGATGGGTAAAACGATACGATTTAGGATAGCATTGACTTTTTCTATGGGAAAAGGCGCGTTTTGTGACCAACCACTTAGGCTGATGCAGACAAAGAATAACAGATATTTTTTCATTTTTGGTGGTATTTATTATTATTTTTTCACGCTGAAACCAAGAGTACAATTTCTTGGCTGCTAGCCCCTATTGCTTCGCCAGTTCGCTATCGCTAGGGTGTCGTGGAAATCTTTTTGTGCCGGTCCCGAAACTTCGGGATGGCACAAAAGATTATAACGGATAGCGGGACTTTATTTCCTGAAAAGCCCTTTGTTACCGCTCCTAGAAATTAATTATTTAACGGTTAGGTACCAATTTTTTATTTTGTCACTAAGAATGGTTTCAATAGTATACTTTTTAGCTTCTTTTTTGGTGAGTTGATGCGACCACGGGACTCTATTTTGAGGTTGAAAGCCAGAACCAGAACAGTTGTATTCGGCATAAAAGCTGGTTTTTTCGGCTACGGGTTTTGACCAATTGTGCCATCCTTGCGGGAGAATATGGGCATCCATCGTGCAATTGATGAAAACGGTTTTCGCATAGATGCGCCAAGGTCTGCCTAAATAGACTTCTTTGACACTAGCGTCGGCGGTGAGTTTGCAGTTTTTGAAAACGTAGCCAAAAGTACTGTCCTGAGGCGTTGAAGCTGCGGTGATATAGGAATCTTTTTTGCTGTGCAGCGTGCAGTTTTCGAACAAAACCGTGGCATCGCCAAAAATAAAATCGGTGGTGCCCTCGATGTAGCAATCTTTGAAATAGTTTTTGGTTCCCTCGCCTGAGGTGTAAAGCGTGTCCTGGTTTCCTAAGAGATTGCAATTTTCAATTTTTACCCGATTGGCGTTTACATGGAGCGCAACCGCTTGCCCGACCTCGCCCGAACTATTTTCGATGGTTAAATTTTGAGCCATAAAATCGTTTCCTTCTACCAAAACGGTGTAGGTGTGAAAGGTGCTGTTGCGTCCCACATTCACTTTTTTGAAGTGATCTTCAAAAGTAATGATAGTGTTCTCTTTGCTTTCGCCAATGAGGGAAATTTTGGTATTCCAAGCGTGGATTTTTACTTTTTCGTAGTATTTTCCGTTTTTGATATAGATTATAATGCGTTGGTCGGGATAGGAACGAGCCGCATTAATGGCATCTTGAATCTTGGTGAAATTGCCAGATCCTTTAGCATCTACCACAAAATAATTCTCATTGATTTTTACTTCTACCTTTACTACTGTAATCATATTTGGGATCTCGCTGGAGCTTTGAGCCAGAATATTTATATTAGAAACAAAAATACAAACCATAACATTTATAATTCTTTGCATGTACCTCATTTCAAAAAGCATTATAAAAGATTAATATGATGAACTTACTTATTCAACTCTATTGCAGCTAAAATAAAAGGCCCAGTTGCTTTTGGGTCGTTGTCTTTTTTCTTTTCGTTTACATAGTACTCAAAAGAGCCATCTCGGTAAGGATTTCCACCAAGTCCAGCCACTGCGCAGGCTTGAGTGATGATTACTTCGCCATTTGAACCAATTTTAACCAATTTTCCTGTAAGACCATTAAAGGCTTTTTGAGCAATCTTTTTGTATTTTTTAGGTAAATATCCCTTATTTGCTCCTTTTGCAAAAGCATAACTAAACATGGCTGTTCCAGAGGCTTCTAAGTAATTTCCGCCTTGATTTCCCTTATCTGTAACTTGATACCAAAGTCCTGATTCATCTTGAAAAGGAACCAATGCTGAGGCCAATTGGTTCAAATAACTTACTAATTCTTTATGTTTTGGATGATTTTTGGGCATATAATCTAAAACATCCACCAATGCCATGGCGTACCAACCCAAAGAACGAGACCAGAAATTTGGAGATGTTCCAGTCGTTTTATTGGCCCAAGGCATTTGTTTGCTTTCGTCCCAAGCATGATAAAGCAATCCAGTTTTAGGATCGCGATCATTTTTTTGAATGAGTTCAAATTGTTTAGCGATGTCATCTAAACTTTTTCCATTTTCAAAGGTCGTGGTGTATTGGATATAAAAAGGCTCTCCCATATACAATCCGTCCAACCACATTTGGTTAGGATATATTTTTTTGTGCCAAAATCCACCACTAGCAGTTCTGGGTTGTTCTTCGATTTGTTTTCTGAGCGTTTGTAATGCTTTTAGATATTTTTCCTCTTTGGTTTTATCATAAATATCAAATAATAATCTACCAGCTACTACCATATCAATATTGTACGAATCAAATTTGTAGCTATCGATAGTCCCATCGTTTTGGATGAGTTTGTCTACATATGATTTTATGTATTCGGTATATTTTGGATTGGGATGTTTTTTATTCAATTCTTCCATTGCAGTCAAAACCAGTCCGTGAACATAATCCCATTTTGGAGAAGTCGCATGATCTATCATATACGATTCTTGGTGTTGTAGCATTACGGTAGCGGCCATGCGCTCTGACCATTTTAGTTTTGGTGATATGGTTTGCGCATTCAAAATACTAGCTTCGCATACTCCTAGAACAATTATTAAAAGGGTGATAAAACTATTTTTTGTCATGATTAAATTGTTCTTTATGATTAAATTTTGCCTTTTTTGTTGAGTCCGATTAGTTTTACATCCAAGTATTTTACAAAAGCTTCTTTGTTTTTAATTCCGTCTTTTTCCTGTTCCCAAGCACCTAAAAAATAAAACGTTACGGGTTGAGTTGAAGGATTAAAAATTAAAAGATGATCAAATTCTGCATTTACTTCAGATTCTATTGTACTCACTTCGTAGAAAATGGCCATTCCTAACTGATCAGGAACAAGAGATTGTTTACCATAAGTAGCTAAATAAGCCCATCTTTTGTTTTGACTTACTTTTTTGAAGACTTCTGTGTTTTTTTGTTTAACAATTCCAGTACAAATTCCACTTATTGCTTTAGAAGCTTGGATAGTATGTTGAGTATGACGTTGATTTGGAGCAATAGTTAATCGAGAAGTGAAATCTATTTTTTCTCCCGCTGTTTTCCAACCATAGTATTGAATATATACGCCAGAAGATTTGGATTTATTCTCCACATTAGCAAGTGTAGAATCGACTTCATAAAAGTGTAATCTTTCGTTGTTTAGATATCGATCTATAGATCCTATACCGATACCTTTACCTGCTTTTAAAATATCTGAACCCCAATCACTCATTTCGTGATAAGAGTCAAAACCATCTTGACCCACTTGAGGTAAAACGACAGCATCTGTTTTTTTTCCAAAAATATCAATGGCATTTCTCCAATCTAGATACAAACGGTATCCAATTTTGTTGCTTTCCCAACCTGGACCTTCGTAACGAATATCAAACGAATGATCCGTATGTTCTGGCGCAAGTTTCAACTTTTGAACGTTTTTAAACGTACCACCGATGTATTTTCGACATTCCCATTTTCCGCCTTCTTTCACAGATATTTCAGCGTATGTTTTTCTATTTTTATGAGGATTTTGTGCTAGTGTAGAAAGGGAACTCAGTAAAAAAACACCTAGTATTATTTTTATATTTTTCATAACTGTCTTTAACTAAAAAAATGATGAAATGTAAGAGAAAAAGGAGCTTGATACAAACATCAAACCCCTTTTTTTAACAAACTCAAAAAAAATTATTGAACCAAAATCTTTAAATTATTAATAAGCTGGATTTTGTGGATAATTGGTACTTCTATTTAAATCTAATACCGATTGTGGTATTGGTCTTAAAACTTTCAAATTCCCATTTTTTCCATTAAAAACAGCAGCACTAGTTATTTTTGGGTTGTATAAAACCGTTCTAGCTACAAGAGTACCAGTACGTTTTAAATCAAACCATCGGTGGTACTCACCCAGTAATTCACGACCTCTTTCGTCAAGAATAGTATTAATATCAATAGTTGTAAGCACTGGAATTACTCCTGCAGTTCCTCCACCAGCTCTTCTTCGTACTTCGTTAAGTCGTTGTAAAGCTGTTGCAGGATTACCCGCTTTCAAATACGCTTCGGCAGCAACTAAATACGTTTCACCTAAACGCGATATGATAAAATCTCGGGTACTTACTCTGTTATTAGTAGCTGTTCCGTAAGGTGCCGTTGGATCATCAAATTTACGAACTGGAATTGTCGCATAATCCGCACTAACATTAGATGAAGATGCGAATGTTCCCCAATTGTGGTATCTAAATGTAGCTGCATTTTGATATCTTGGAGTATTCGCAGTTTTCCAAGCAGCTCTGTCAGCTAATGTGAACCAGCTAGGCTCATAAAAGTCAGTTATTTTTAAAGTTGATTTATCAGTCACCTCATAAAAAGCATAGTATCGCGTATAAATTTCGGTCATAAAAGAACCTTCCCAACGACGATCGCCTTTTTCGAATAAAGATAATGCATATGGTGTAGGTAACAAGGTGTAGCTTCTGTTAGGATATGGATTCCCAGTTGCTGCAGGTCCTAAATAAGGTCCAAAATAATACCCTTGGGCATTTCCTAAAGTTGTAACTCCTGTTGAATTTGCAAGTGGTGAAAATTGAACCGAAAAAATAGTTTCAGCATTCATTTCATTTCCTGGTCGAACAACGTTATCAAATGACACATTTAACTGTTGACCACTAATTACTTGGTCAGCTAATGATGCAGCTGTTGCAAAATCATTTGAAGCTCCAAAAGTTTCATAACCTCGTGTCAAATATACTTTTGCAAGCAAATTTTGAACTGCTCTACGATTAACCCTTCCTGTGTATCCGCCAGTAGCTACTGCAGGCAAAGCCTCTGTTAAATCCTTTAAAATTTGTGTATATACCTGTTCAGCAGTATTTCTATCAAATGATTGAACTGGACTTTTAAAATAGTTAAGAACAAGAGGTACACCACCATAGGTTTGAACTAATAAAAAATAAGCATTAGCACGTAAAAACTTCAATTCTCCTACTCTAGCATTTAAATTTGTGTTTGGAGCAGTTAATGGAGCAAAGTATAAACCTGCATTGGCTTGCTGTATTGCGGCATAACACGTTTTATATAATTGATCTACTCCATCCGATGTCGAATCTAAATTAGCATATTTACTCAAACCATCAGGTTCCATATTTCTTCCTTCAGAATATAAGTCGGTACCCGCTTCAAACAACCACGGATTACCCCCATAAATATCTTTTAGCATGAAATAATTGGTATTTACTAAAGCTTCAAATCCAGGATTGGTTAAGTAAAACTCTTCTGGATTTCCCAAAGATCTGTTGTCTTCCTCAATAAATGAGGAACAAGAATTCATTGATAATGCTAGAATCCCTATAATTACTATAATTTTTTTCATTTTAATTTAATTTAAAATTTTAAACTTACTCCCATTTGAATAGTAGTAGATGCTACACGATTGATTGCTTGTGACGCTGTAGCCCACTCTGGATCATATCCCTCATAATTTGTAAACACAAATGGATTTAAAACATTTACATACAATCTTAAATATTTAATTTTCAATTTTTCTAATAATTCATCATCAAAACTGTAACCAAATGACATGTTTTGGATTTTAACAAATGAAGCGTCTTTATAAAAAGCAACATCATTATTAGTATAATACACACCAGCAGCTCTTGGCAAAGGATTCGTATTTGAAAATTGTTGAGGAATACCCGCACCGTTTGCTGGTACGTACCAATCTTGAAGATCTAATTTTTGGCGACCACGATCATTCACATCTGCAAAGTTGTTGTGAAAATCACTAAAAACAGTCATCCCTTGATTTGCTATTAAAGACAATCCAAAATCAAATTGATGCACTTTTAATGAAGTAGAAAAACTTCCTGTCCACTTTGGATCAAAATTACCTAAAATCGCTCTGTCATTGTTCCCATCTATTCTTCCGTCATTATTTAAATCTTTTACACGTGCTTCACCCGGCAATTGATTGTAAATTGCTGCTTGAGCTCTTTCGCTCTCTTGCCAAACACCATCAAAAACAAAATTATAATATGAATTAATATTTTCACCTATGAACAAATTATTTCCCACATCACTCACCTCTTTTTGGTTGTAAATAGAAACCAATTTGTTTACGTTTTTAGTGAAAGTAAAACTTGTCTCCCATGTAACATTTTTAGTTTGAATATTTTTAGTAGAAAGAGCAACCTCTACACCTTTATTGCTTACAGATCCTACATTTGAAGTAATGATAGGAATTCCCATTTCTAAAGGAAGCGCTTGTTGAAACAACAAATCATCCGATAATCTATCATAAACATCTACACTTCCCGAGATTCTGTTTCTTAAAAACCCAAAATCCAAACCAAAATTAGTTTCTCTTGTTCTTTCCCAAGTAAGCTCTGGATTTCCTAAACTTGAAGGAATAAAACCATTGCTTAAAGTGGTACTATTGTAATCATAAAAAGTTGAATTTCTTAGTACACTCAAACTTGAATAAGGTGTAACATTATCGTTACCTGTGTATCCTAAACTGGCTCTCAATTTTAAATTACTAATGAAAGAAACATCTTTTAAGAAACTTTCTTCATTTACCTTCCATCCTACTGCAACCGATGGGAAAGATGCCCATTTGTTACCTTTGGCTAATACTGATGAACCATCGGCTCTTATAGTACCAGTTAATAAATATCGTCCTTTGAAGGTATAATTCAATCTCGCCGCATACGAATTCAAAGTGTTTTTAAAGAAGTTTGAACGAACATTATACGTGTTTTGAGGACCTGATCCAAGATTGTTAAAATCAGTATCAAATGGGTTTTCACGAGAAGATAAAAAAGAAGTTTCGGTTGTATTACTGTATAAACTTTGCAATCCTAAAAAGTTGAAAACATGATCCTTATTTAAGGTATAATTAATATTGAATTGATTATCCCAAGTATAATTGAAATTTTGAAGATTGTCAATTTCTCCTGAAAGTAAATTTTTATTCGCTATTCCAATATTAGTTAATGGACCAAAAGCTTTACCTCTTTTTGAATCTAATTTACCAGCTGAGAATGTAGTTTTGAAGGTAAGCCAACTAGTAGCTTTGTACTCTGCAAAAACATTACCTATCGTTGTCCAGTTAACACGTTGATCTGTTGAATTTTCAATTTCAAGCAATGGATTTATAGATCCTGTTTTATTGATAGCCAAAGTACCGTTTGGATATCTTAATGTTCCTGGCTGTAACGCCAATGTTCCAATGATTTCATTACCTGCCGCATCAATTGCCCAAGGTGAAGTAAATGGATTTTGTCTAAAAGCTTCTTGCATAGCGGTTGGGCTACCTAGTTGCTCATCTGTTTTTGATAAAGTTAAATTTACCCCTAAACCAAATTTGCTATTAACTTGATGATTTATACCTGCTTTGAACGTATATTTATCAATACTTTCATTTTGAACGTTTCCTGTTTCTTTTTGTTGTCCTATTGCTAAGTTGTAAGCCATCCCCGACTCTCCTCTACCTGAAATAGATAAGTAATTATTTTGTGTCATAGCACCTCTCAAGACCGCATCAGTCCAGTCAAAAGTTTGGTTTCTAGCAACTCTTTGTAATAAAACATTGTTTGTCCCAGTAGCTCCTACATTAGCAGTCAATAAAGCTGGAGTTATACTAGCATAGTTAGGTACTGTTGAGGAAAGTGATGTAGGCAAAAAAGCCGCTTGATGGTAGCTCCACCATTTTTCCCCACTCATAAATTGTGGTAATCGTGCTACTTGCTTGTTTCCATATGAAGTTTCATAAGAAACATTGATTCCTGATTTTGCACTAGCGCCACCTTTTGTAGTAACAATAATTACTCCACTAGCTCCTCTTGAACCATATATTGCTGCAGAGGAAGCATCTTTCAAAACATCCATTCTGGCTATGTCCTGTGGATTCAAAAAATCCATATTGTCAGTAGGAACACCATCAATAACAAATAAAGGCTTTGAACCGTCTTTATTAATAGAATTAGAGCCACGAATAACAACATTAAAACCATCCCCTAATCTACCTGAGTTTGATGTTACTTGAACTCCTGCAATTCCACCTTGAATAGCCTCTAGAGGATTAGTAACATTTCTTTCAGTAATTTTAGCCGATGATAGAGTGTTTACTGCACCTGTTAAATCCGTTTTTTTTACGCTACCATACCCCACAATCACAACTTCTTTCAAAGATTGAGATTCCTCAACTAGAGTGATTTTAACAGTACTTTTTCCTTTTACATTTACTTCCTGAGTAACAAAGCCTACAAAACTAACCTGCAACACTGCAGTTTCCTTAGTTAATTTTATATTGAAATTTCCAGAAAAATCTGTACTTGCGCTATTACGTGTTCCTTTTTCAACCACATTTACACCAGGCAATGTCAATCCAGCAGCGTCTGTAATAGTTCCTGAAACAGAGGAAGGTTGCTGAGCCTTCATCTCCTGAACTGTAAACAAGCTCAGTAATAAGAAAAAGGCAACATAACATGCAGAGCCTTTTTTTAATAAATGTCTGAAATTCATAATTTAATAATTTGGTTAGTTAGTATAATAAAATTTAAATCTTTGTTGGTGTGTTTACTTTTACACCATTGATATAGGTATTGGTTAGTTTAAGCCCCACCAGATTCTCTATGGAAAAAGCTTCTTTTACTTTTATAATTTTTACATTTTTAAAAGTCACATTTTTTATAGGAGATTGTTCATATCCTTTGGCAAGTATACCATACATTCCACCGTTTTGGACTATTATGTTTTCTAAATGTATATTTTGAATTTGAGGAATAAAAGTGCCTGGTTTAGCGCCATAAACCTCATAAAACATGTTTAATTTTAATACTGCCTCTTTAACTTGTCCTATTTTTAAGTTTCTTACAAAAACATTTTCAATAAGTCCACCACGATTTGAATTCGTTTTAATTCGGATTGCTCTGTCTAAATTTGGACTGTCCATCACACAATTTTCAACAAAAACATTACTCACTCCTCCGGATATTTCACTGCCTATAACTACACCACCATGTCCATCAATCATCTTACAATCTTGCACAATTATATTTTGACTTTTCATTGCTACACGCCTACCATCAGCATCTCTTCCTGATTTTATTGCAATACAATCATCTCCTGTATTAAAAACACAATTCTTAATTAATACATTCTTAGAATATTCAGGATCACAACCATCATTATTAGGACCATCACTCTCTACCGTAATTCCATCAATGGTAACATTTACTGATTTTATAGGATGCACAATCCAGAAAGGAGCATTTATTATTTTCACATCTTTTAAAAGCACATTTTTACAATCAAAAAATTCGACAAAACTAGGTCTTAAGTAATGGCCTTCGCCAAAAATACGCTCTTCAACAGGCACTCTTTTTTCAGCTAAATCAATCAATCGCAAACGGTTTAGAGGATCGTTTTGATTGGGTTTTCCTTCTTTCCATCCATATTCTTTTTTAGAACACCACCACCACCAATTTTCATTATTGGCTTGACCATTTAAAACTCCTTTACCCGTCACGGCAACGTTCTTTTTTTGATATGCATAAATTAATGGAGAATAATTAATTAATTCAGTTCCTTCCCAAGAGGTATGCACCAGCGGATACTCTTTTGGGTTTGTACTAAACACTATTTCTGCACCTTGCTCTAAGTGTAAATTAACATTATCCTCAAGATGAATAGGCCCCGTTAAAAATTTACCCGCAGGTACAATTACTTTCCCACCACCATTCTTTGTGCAAGCACCAATTGCTTTTTTAAAAGCCTCACTTGCATTCATTACCCCACCAGATTGAGCACCAAAATCAGTAATACTGTAATTTTTATTTGGAAAATGAGGAACCTGAATACTATCTAATATAAAAGCCATTTCTTTCCATGGATTTAAACCTTCAACTTCTTTTGTTTTAGTTGTGGAACAAGAAATTAACACTATACTCACTAAAACGATAGATAAGAATAACTGAACTGTATAAGAGTGTTTTACTGTCATTTTATTTTTAAAAATTAAAAAATGCGTATACTTATTAAATACTGCAATCAAGTAATGCAATCGATTACACAAACGTATATATTTATTTTCATTTTACCAAAATTAAAATCATAAAAATAGCAGTACTATAAAAAAAAGATTGTTTTTATTTACTTAATGCAATATATTATCATTTAAATTACATTATAAACAGGTGTACATTCGTGAAAATGAAACTAAATTTGGATTTATACAATCGATAACATAGCTGTATTATTAACAAAAAAGTATTAGTTTTACAGCATCAATATAAACTACTGATTCCCAATGAGTGAGAAAATAACAATTTACGATATCGCAAAAGAGCTCAACATATCAGCAGCCACTGTATCAAGAGCGCTAAATAAAAACCCAAAAATTAGTGAGTCCACCATTATGCTTGTTCTAGATACTGCCGAAAAAATGAACTACAAGCAAAACCGACTTGCACTTGCTCTACGAAGTGGAAAAAGCGGAAATATTGGTGTAATTGTTCCTCGTATCAATACTAATTTTTTTGGATCTGTTATTCGTGGTATCGAAGAGGAGCTTCACCCTAATAAATACAACGTCATCATTTGTCAAACTCATGAAGATGAAAATAGAGAAATTGAAAATATAAACACCTTACTTGACGCACAAGTAGATGGGATTATGATTTCTATTACAAATGAATCAAAGAAAAATGAAAAAATAATTCATAGGGTTTTAGAAAAAAATGTTCCGCTAATCTTTTTTGATAGAAAGAAAAATATAGATGGCGTAAGCTCCATTACTATTGATGATTTCAAAGCGGGTTATATGGCTACTAAACATTTAATAGATCAAGGCTGTACGAAAATTGCACATTTGAGTGGTGATCAATCTCTTGAAATTTATGAAAATCGTTTTAAAGGATATCAAAAAGCATTACTAGACCATGGATTTCCTTTTATAGAGGAATATGTTATTCGTTCTAAAAGTAATTTAGAAGAAGGAGCATTGGTAACCAAAACATTATTACAACTAGAAACACCTCCTGATGCTATATTTTCGGCGAGTGATTTTGCTGCATTAGGAGCCATACAAGAGTTAAAAAGTCAAGGTTTTACTTTGCCACAAGATTTTTGTGTGGTGGGTTTTGGAAACGAACCCTTTACAAAATTTATGGAACTTTCTATCACAACTATAGATCAATCCCCACAAGAAATGGGAAAAATGGCTGCAAAAGTATTTTTAGAACAAATGAATTCTTCAGATAATTTTAAAATTGAAAAAAAGATTGTTCTCAATCCAATATTACACATCAGAAAATCTTCCTTAAGAAATCCAGAATAAAAAACGGGTCTTGCTATTGAGCAACACCCGTTTTTAATTAATTCTATTTAGTATTCAATTAAAAATAATTGAATAAAATTTATACTTTGATTTACAAGGAAACGCCTCTCTTCCAAGGTATAAAATCATTCTGATTTAGTAAGGCAGCTTTTGTTTTTATGTCGCCGCTTGCCACTTGAATAATAAATTCCAGCATTTCATCGGCCATTTCATCAATTGTTTTTTCACCTGTTATAATACCTCCCGTGTCAATATCAATAATATCAGACATCTTTTGTGCTAAATCAGTATTAGAAGAAATTTTTACAACTGGTGCAATAGGATTCCCTGTTGGCGTTCCTAAACCTGTGGTAAAAAGAACCATATTGGCTCCAGATCCTACCATAGCAGTAGTACATTCAACATCGTTTCCTGGAGTGCAAAGTAAATTCAAACCTGGTTTTGTAATATATTCTCCATAATCAGAAACACCAACAATAGGTGAAGTTCCACCTTTTTTGGCTGCTCCAGCAGATTTCATTGCATCTGTAATCAAACCATCTTTAATATTACCAGGTGACGGATTCATATCAAATCCTGAGCCTGCATCAACTACTGTTTTTTCGTACCATTTCATTAGTTCCAAAAATCGAACTCCAGCCTCATCATCAACACAACGGTTCACTAATTCTTGTTCTACTCCACACAATTCTGGAAACTCTGAGAGTATGGTAGTAGCACCAAGAGCCGTCAACAAATCTGAGGTAACTCCCAAAGTTGGATTTGCTGATATACCTGAAAAACCATCAGATCCACCGCATTCTAAACCAATAGAAAGTTTAGACAAAGGAGCGGGTTTTCTTTCCAATTCATTGGCTTTTTTTATTGCTTCAAAAGTATCTTTAACAACGCTACTCAACATAGCTTCAATAGTACCTATTTGTTGCTGATCATAAATCAAAACCGGTTTTGTACTCGTAGGATTTATTTCGTGTAGCGCATCTTTAAAAATTTGGATTTGTAAATTTTGACACCCTAAACTTAAAACAGTTGCACCAGCAACATTAGGATTATTTACATAACCAGCTAATAATTTAGCTAAACTATGTGAATCTTGACGAATACCACCGCAACCACCCTGATGAGTTATAAATTTCACTTCAATATTTTGAAACAAATCTGAATTTTGTGTCTTTGAAATCGTTTCGTTTTCCCCGTTTTCAGCACTTACTAATGACCTTAATAACAATTGATAATCATTCTCTTTTGGCTTCATAAGTTCTTTTTCAAAAATATCTTTTAAGATTTCAATATTTCTGTTTTCACAAAAAACAAGCGGAAAAAACAGCCACACATTTTCGGTCCCTACTTGACCGTCTTCTCTGTGGTACCCATTAAAAGTTCGACTTTTCCATTTATCAATATTAGGAACTTCCCAACCAATAGTTTCTGTTTTTCCAGATACAGCGTCACTTTCATGCTTAACATTAGCAGTAGAAAGTAACCCACCTTTTTCTATAAATGCACTCGCTTTACCAACTAAAACTCCGTACATGATGATTCTATCCCCTAAATTTAAATCATTTAAAGCAATTTTATGCTTCATTTTTACTGCAGCAGTAATGGTAATTGTATCATTTTCAAAATTGATATTTTCACCAGCTGTAAGATTAACTAATGCAACTGCTACATTATCTGATGGGTTTACTTTTATTAATTTCTTTTGCATAATAAAAAATGTAGTTCGTTGATGAAGTTATTTTTTTTGACTGAAATTAGCATAGCCCTTTTCAATCCCATTTTTTTCAATTTCCGTCAATGCTAACACTAAATCATTGGATAATCCATTAATTGCATTTAGATCTTGCCCCCAAAAACCAATATTTGAAAGCGTTTTTTGAACTACTTCCTCTAAACTATTTGTTTTCCAAACATCCTCAAAAAAAGTTATAATTTCGGGATTGTCATCAAGGGGCAGTTTTTCTCCGTTCCAAGTTCCTTGATAAAAACGAATGAGACAAGCAAAAGAAAACGTAAGATTTGTAGGTGTTTTATCAAACTTTTTAACATATCCCACAATACTTGGTAGCACTCTAACTTTAAATTTATCAATAGAATTGAGCGCAATACTTGATAAATTATGTTTTATGAATGGATTTCTAAAACGGTCTAAAACGTCCTCTGCAAAAAGATCAAGTTCAACCTTGTCCATTGCTATGGTTTCATTTATTTCTTTAAAAATAGCATCATTGACAAAAGAGCCTGTAAAAATATGGTCTACAGTTTGTTTTACAGTTTCATTACCAAATAGCAATGAAAATGGAACCATTGCAGTATGAGCACCATTTAAAATACGAACTTTTCTCGTTCTATACGGCTGCATATCATCTACAATTTTTACATCTAAACTGGTTTTGTGAAAAGGTAATTTAGCTCTTAAAGCGTCACCACCTTCAATAACCCACAGAAAAAAGGTTTCAGCAGTTACAATTAAATTGTCGGTATACTCTAATTGATTGTTGTATTCTTCAATTTCAGTTCTTGGATAACCAGGTACAATCCTATCAACTAGCGTATTATGAAAACTATTATTTTGGTTTACCCAATCCATAAAATCAGTGCCTAAATTCCAATCATTACTGTATTTGATAATGAATTCCTTAAGCGTATCTGCATTATTATTAATTAATTCACATGGAATAATACACAAACCTTTACTAGGATCACCGTTAAAAAACTTAAATCTTTCGTATAAAAGAAGTGTTAACTTAGCGGGATAAGAACTAGGTGGTTGCATTGAAGGAGTGTCTGATGAGACATAAGCAATTCCAGACTCAGTAGTATTAGAAATCACAAATTGAAGCTCCTTTTCTTTGGCTAAAGCCAAAAAATCCTGAAAGTTTACATATGGATTAATCCCTGTAACCAAGTTTGTAATTAATTTTTTCTCTTGGATTTCTTGTCCTTTAGTTAATCCTTTCAAGAATAGCGTATACAAACCATCTTGATTATTAAGCAAGTCGACCATACCATTCTCTATGGGTTGAACAACTGCAATTCCTGCATTAAATTCTAAAGAATCATTAAGCTCTTGAAAAGCATAATCAACAAAAGCTCTTAAAAAATTACCTTCGCCAAATTGCACCACTTTTATAGGATTTAAGACCTCTAGGTTTGTATTTTTTCTATTTAAATTCATGATTTTAAATTATTTAAAACTCTTTTACGACACTTGTAATACCCCTAAAAAAGTAGAAATTTTATGAAAGAGTATTATAAACGACTTACTTTTATGCTTACATCCTTTTATTCTCTATGAGGAGTTAAGAATAACGATCAAAAAAACACGGTATAAGTCGCTTATTATACCTTTACTATAATACTATATTTATACTCCACTAAAAATTGTAAAGCCACCATCTACTGTAATTTTAGAACCGGTGACAAATTTTGAGGCGTCACTTAACAACCATATTAATGCTCCTGCAAGTTCATCAGGATGACCAAAACGTTTGAAAGGAGTGCTTTGCAATACTTGATTTCCTCTATCAGTAAGAGTTCCATCTTGGTTTGTAAGTAAGGTTTTGTTTTGTTCTGTTAAAAAAAAACCTGGCGCAATAGAATTCATTCTGATGGCATCTCCATACCGTTTGGCAAGTTCTGTTGCAAACCATTTAGTGTAACTGTCTATTGATGATTTAGCTAAACTATACCCTAAAACTTTAGTTACCGCCAGTTGAGATACTACAGATGAAATATTAACTATACTGCCCGATCCTGCTTGTTGAATACTTGCACCAAAAACCTGTGTAGGTAAAATGGTTCCCAGTAAATTTAACTGCATCACTTTTTCTAAGGCATTGATGTTAAGACTAAAAATATCCTGATCTGGTTGCACAACGGCATCTGGAATATTTCCTCCTGCAGCATTTACTAAACCATCAATCCTACCAAAAGCATCTAAAATTTTATCCCTAGCCAAAAGCAATTGGGCTTCATTTGTAACATCTGCAAGTAAGGCAATGGCACTTCCACCTTTATCTTGTATTTCTTGAACTCTTTGATTTGCTATTTTTTCATTTCTGCCTAAAATACCAACAATACCTCCTGCGCCAACAATACTTTTTATAAATGAATACCCTATAATTCCAGTTCCTCCAGTGACTACAATCACCTTCCCTTTTAATGAAAAATTAGTTTCCATTTACTTTTTATTTTCGTCTCGAATTTGTTTTATATTTTCAAGGGTATTTCTTACTTTGTTTTCAAGTCCAATAAAATCTTGATTTTCTATAACAACTTGTGATATTAATTGAGAACCAATACCCACACAAGTCACACCTGAATCAAACCAACTTTTTAAGTTTTCTTTATCTGTAGTTACACCGCCAGTAGGCATAATACTAGTCCAAGGACAAGGACCTTTGATTCCTTTGACAAATTGAGGACCGTATACATCTCCAGGGAAAAGTTTTACAATTTCACATCCTAATTCCTCTGCACGAGCAATCTCTGTAAGGGATGCGCAACCCGGTGACCATAGCACTTTCCTACGATTGCAAATAAGTGCAATATCTTCCCGCAATACAGGCGTAATAATAAAATTAGCTCCAAGTTGCATATACAGCGATGCTGCAGCAGCATCAGTAACAGAACCAACACCTAGAATCATTCCTGGCAGTTCTGATAATGCGTATTTACTCAAGGCTCCAAAAACTTCAAAAGCAAAATCACCACGACTGGTAAACTCCATCAATCTGGCACCACCATCATAACATGCTTTTATAATTTTTTTTCCAAGTTCTACGTCATTATGAAAAAACAATGGGACTAAACCCGTTGATTCCATTGCATTTGCTACTTCAATTCTAGAATATCGTGCCATATATTACTATTTTATCGTGAAACTAAACCAGATCCGTCTCCATCTAGCATGTTTTCTATTTCTTTTATTGTAACCAAGTTATAATCTCCAGCAATGGTATGTTTTAAACAACAAGCTGCAACTGCAAAATCTAAAGCACGTTGATTACTTAATGGAAAATTCAATAATCCATAAATTAAACCACCCATAAAAGCATCCCCACTACCCACTCTATCCACCACAGGCGTTACTTCTTTTACCGCTGCATTACTTATATGCTCACCATCATATAATATCCCTCCAATTCTTTGGTGAGATGCACTCACAGAATAGCGGAGTGTTGTAGCTGCAATTTTTAAGTTAGGACATAGCTGAAATAATTTACCGTATAAGGACGGCAACGAAACTAAGTCTTGATAATTAGGTTGCACTTTAGATAAACCCAACATAAAATATGCTGTATCAATATCACCTAAAATTACATTACTGTATTTAAGAATTTCTGGCATAACTTCACTAGGAGTTTTACCATATTGCCACAATTTAGATCTATAATTTAAATCACATGAAATAGTTAATCCCAATTTATGAGCCACAAGAACAGCCTCTAAGCAAGCTTCTGCAGCACTATTAGAAATTGCTGGAGTAATACCACTCCAGTGGAACCATGTTGCACCCTCAAAAACCTGTTCCCAATTAATTAACCCTTTCGTAATTGTAGCCATAGCACTGTGTGCCCTATCATAAACCACATTACTACCTCTTGTTCCTGCTCCAGTTTCTAAAAAATAAGTACCCAAACGTTCTCCACCACGAAGAATGTTTTTAGAACTTACGTTCATTTTTCTCATTTCTTTCTCTGCACAAACTCCTATCTCATTATCAGGAATTCTAGTAACAAATTCAGCTTCAATTCCATAATTTGCCAATGATGCCGCTACATTAAATTCACCTCCACCGTAAGATGCTGTAAAAGTTTTGGCTTGTTCAAAACGCAAATGTCTTTCTGTTGAAAGTCTTAACATTATTTCGCCAAAAGTGACTACTTTACTCATTCAATATTCCTTTACTATTTAATAAAATCAGCTCTCATAGGACTAAAAACATCAATCAAAATACCTTCTTCTAAGCATAAAACACCATGCAAACTATTAGAAGGAACCTGAAATGAATCCCCTTTTTTTAAAACACAGGTATCAGATTCAATGGTAACCTCAAATTTACCCTCGGCTACATATGTCAGTTGTGTATGTGTGTGCTTGTGCATAGGTCCTATAGCGCCATCTTTAAACCTAACATTCACCATCATAACACGATCATCAAATCCTGTTAGCTGTCTTAAAACACCAGTACTAGCAATTTCCCATTGCATTTCATCTGCCAAGAAAAATAATTGATTGGAACTATTTTTAGACATAAGCTTTTGAATTACAAATTAAAATACTCTTTTGCATTGTGATAGCTAATGTCTGAAACCATTTTACCTATCCATTCCATATCTGGTGGTAACTCTCCCCTTTTAATTTCATCACCTAACAAATTACACAAAATTCTACGGAAATATTCATGTCTTGGAAATGATAAAAAACTTCTAGAATCAGTCAACATACCTATAAAACAACTTATTAACCCCATATTAGAAAGTGCGTTCAATTGTTTTGTCATTCCATCCTTTTGATCTAAAAACCACCATCCTGAACCAAATTGCACTTTTCCTTTTACGCTACCATCATTAAAATTACCAATCATCGTAGCCATAACTTCATTATCAGCAGGATTCAAATTATAAATTATCGTTTTAGTTAATTTATCTTGGCTATCCAAAGCATTTAAAAAACGAGAAAGTTTTAACGCTTGCGGATAATCTCCTATAGAATCCCATCCTGTGTCTGGCCCTAAAATACGGTGCATTCGCTCATTATTATTTCGTAATGCTCCTAAATGAAACTGTTGAACCCAGCCATACTTGTGATACGTTTCGGATAAAAACAATAAAATCGCTGATTGAAATTTAAAAGCCTCCTCAGTAGTTATAGACACGTTTTCTCTTTTCTTTATAAAAATACGATTTACTTCAACCTCAGTAAAATTTTCGAAATAAATCTGATCCAAACCATGATCACAAAGTTTACAACCGTTCTGATCAAAATAATCAATTCTTTTTTCTAAAGCTACGCACAAATCAGCATACGAATCAATTGAAATACCTGCAGCGTCACCTAATGAATTCATATAAGCATTATACCCATCGTTTAAAATAAGAATAGCTTTATCTGGTCTAAAAGCGGTACTAACTTTAGTTTCAAATGGGTTTTTAGTCAAAAACTGATGGTGTTCTAGAGTGTCAATTGGATCCTCAGTTGTACACACAAAACTGGCATTTACTTTTTTTAACAAGTTTTGAGTACTGTATTCTTTTGAAGCTATTTTTGCCGATGACTCCTCATAGATTTTTTCGGCTGTTTTTTCATTTAATAGCTCATGAATATCAAAATATCTAGCAAGTTCTAGGTGTGTCCAATGAAACAATGGATTACGCATAGTATAAGGAACCGTTTTAGCCCATTGTAAAAACTTATCTTTATCGGTTGCATTTCCAGTAATAAATTGTTCCTTAATACCCAGAGTTCTCATGGCACGCCACTTGTAATGATCTCCATTTATCCAAACTTGAGTTATGTTTTCAAAAATTTTATCTTCAGCAATATACTGTGGTGACAGGTGATTATGATAATCTATAATAGGCTGATTTTTAGAAAAATCATGATACAACTCTTCTGCATATTTATTTTCTAATAAAAAATTATCGTGTATGAATGGCGCACTCATTTTTTTAATTTTTGAATTAATTTTCGTTTGTAGGTTTCCCAATAGTGGCCAAAATTCCACCATCTACATATACAATTTGACCATTTATAAAGTCACTAGCTTTTGAAGCCAAAAAAACAGCTGTACCTGCTAAATCTTCAGGATTTCCCCAACGTGCAGCTGGCGTTCTATTGATTATAAAATCGTTAAACGGATGACCATCTACGCGTATAGGTTCTGTTTGTGTAGTGGCAAAATATCCTGGACCAATCCCATTAACTTGAATATTGTACTTTGCCCATTCTGTAGCTAAATTTCTAGTAAGCATCTTGAGTCCACCTTTTGCAGCAGCATAAGCAGATACGCTATTGCGTCCTAGCTCACTCATCATAGAACAAATGTTGATTATCTTGCCTTCTTGTCTTTCAATCATTTGTTTAGCAACAAGTTGAGACATAATAAACGGACCAACAAGATCTACATCAATCACCTTTCTAAAATCAGCAATAGGCATATTAACAGCTAATTCTCTCTTAATAATACCCGCATTGTTTATTAAAATATGAATATCACCTTGCTCTTTTGTAATGCGTTCAAGATTTTCTGCTGCTGCATTCTCATCCGTAACATCAAATAAATAACCCGAAACGGTATATCCTTTTTGTGAATAATAAGCAAGAGCTTCTTCCATTTTTGAGGATGTAGTTCCTGTGATAACAAGTGCTGCACCAGCTTGAGCGAGACCTTCGGCCATAGCCAAACCTAATCCGTGGGTTCCACCGGTAATCAAAGCTCTTTTTCCTTTTAAATCAAATAAATTCATAGGTATTATCTTAGTTCATTAGGTGCTACAATATCCATATCTCCATAATCTAAATTCTCTCCAGCCATACCCCAAATGAAAGAGTAATTACTTGTACCCGCACCTGAATGTATAGACCATTCCGGTGATAAAACTGCTTGGTGATTTTGCATAAAAAGATGCCTTGTATTTTGTGGCTCTCCCATAAAATGACACACTGTTTGCGGAGCTTGAATATCAAAATAAAAATAAGCTTCCATTCTGCGATCATGAGTATGAGCGGGCATGGTGTTCCAAACATTACCCGGTAACAACTCTGTTAGTCCCATTTGAAGTTGACAGGTTTGTACAATACTATTTACTATCAACTTATTTAGAATGCGTTTATTAGCTGTAATTTCATCTCCCAGCAGAATGATTTCTGCATTTTCTCTACCAATTTTTTTAGTTGGATAACAAGTATGCGCTGGTGACGAATTAATATAAAACAAGGCTTGTTGTCCATCAGCATTTGCAAAAAAAACCTCTTTACAACCTTGACCTACATAAAGTGCTTCCTTAGTATTCAATTCATAGACAACTCCATCAACGGTTACAACTCCGGCTCCACCTACATTGATTATTCCCAATTCTCTCCTATCTAAAAAGTTTTCAGACTTTAAATATGGAATTGTTTCTAATTTTAAGCTTGATTTTACTGGCATAACTCCACCAACAACATACCGATCATACATGGAATACGTAAGCTGAATTTCATCAGGAACAAATATATTTTCTATTAAAAACTGTTCTCTCAATTCATCGGTTCCATACTTTTTAAAATCAGTAGGATTGGTAGCGTATCTAAAAGAAAAATTTGTCATGTATTATTTTTTTATGTAATCGATTGCACAAAGGTACTTGATAATATAAAACTTTGGCAACATAGTTTATAAATATTTTGAATTTGAACTACAGAGAGGTAATAGGACTGTATTTAGGAACCAACGACTTCATTACTATCCAGCCCGTTAAATAACACACAGCACAGATTGAAAAAATAATAAAATATCCAGCCTCAATACCTTTGAAACCCATAAAAATCATATTCGTTTCTTTTGAGTAATCAAATAAAACTCCAGAACCTTTATTTATTAATGTCGATCCAATTCCACCTGCAAGACCACCTATTCCTGTTATGGTAGCAATGGCTTTTTTAGGAAACATATCTCCCACAGTTGTAAAAATATTAGCAGACCACGATTGATGTGCCGCTCCTGAAATCCCAATAATAATTACTGGAAGCCAATAACTAATATGCCCAAGTGGTTGCGCTATGAGTGCTAAAAGTGGAAAAAAAGCAAATATAAGCATGGCTTTCATTCTGCCCTCATAAGGATTCATTCCTTTCTTTTCTACGAAATAAGTAGGCAACCAACCACCAATAATTGATAATAATGTAATCATATAAAGCACAAACAATGGCAATGCTGATTGTGTTGAATCCATATTATAAACAGAACTTAAATAGGCTGGTGTCCAAAATAAGAAAAACCACCAAACTCCATCAGTCATGAATTTGCCAAAAGCAAATGCCCAAGTTTGCTTGTATTTAAAACAATCACTCAAAGAAACTTTTGTTGTAGTCTCAGGAACATAGCCCGCTAGTTTACTATCGGCAATATCATCTTGTTGAATGTATTCTAACTCTGATTGTGAAACTTTAGGATGCTTTTCAGGTTTATCATACATAAAAACCCAGAAACCCATCCATATAAAACCAAGTGCACCAATAATTATAAAAGCCATTTCCCAACCAAATGCTTTAGCAATAAACGGAATTGAGATAGGAGCTGCTAAGGCACCTACTGTTGCACCAGCATTAAAAATACTGGTCGAAAAAGCTCTATCTTTCTTAGGAAAATACTCTGCCGTAGTTTTTATTGCAGCAGGAAAATTACCAGCCTCACCCACCGCTAAAACAAATCGGGCAAAAATAAATAAGGTTACACTAACATTTATAATTAATCCCGTGTCATTGACTGTTTTTAAAGTTTCTTTTGCGCCTTCAAAACCCACAAACCAATTGCCAGTGATAATTCCCGAAGTGGCAATACCACAAAATGCATGCAAGCAAGCACCAAATGACCAAATCCCGATTGCCCACAAAAAACCTTTTTTGGTATCCATCCAGTCTACAAAACGACCTGCAAACAACAATGAAACTGCATAAAAAATAGAGAATAACGCAGTTATGTTTCCGTAATCATTATTAGTCCAATGAAATTCTGGTGCTATAAATTCACTCCAAGTTAAGGATAAAACTTGTCTGTCTAAATAATTGATTGTTGTTGCAAAAAATAGCAATCCACAAATAGACCAACGATAGCTTCCAATTTTATTACTTTTTTGATTCATATTGTTGTAGATATGATTTATTATATTAATTCCTGACTATTGAGCGATGAAACATTTTACCAATAACTATTTAAACTTAAAAAAAGATAAAAATATAAAATGTAATCGATTGCACAAATATAGATGTAAAAAATGATTATCCAAATTAATTACATATAATTTTAAATAAACAACTCAAAAAAATGTATTAATTAAAAATAACAATAAACAAATACATATTTTATAAGTTAACTGTTAATAAAGGTAAAAAACAACCCTTTCAGCAACATCAATATGCTTTAGAAAAAAACCAAATAGTGATATTTTATTTGAGTATTTTTATAACTGCCCAATACATTAAAATACAAAGCAATAGCGTACTAAATACTTTAAATAAATAAGTATTTGCTATCACAAATAGAAAATGAAAAAAACTAAAAATGTCAAACTCTCGTAAATGAACCTATAAAGTGAAACAGTAATGTCCACTTTGTCAAATTGGATCCATTAGTACATGTTATCATTTAAAGAAAGTGAATGTATTGATAAATAAATGAGTATTTGATTACTATAAGTTCATTGAAATATTGGGAATTGTCGAATTAAAAGCTAAATGAACAATATTTTAGATTGTCTATATAATTATTATATCTTTGCGCAAAATTTGGAATAGAGTTTGAAGTACTGAATTCTAAATTGTAAAATGAATTGCATCTTCATAGTATTATTTTTTAGTTATATATGTTAAAACATTTATAATTAATAAGTTAATAATAACACGTTATTGATGAAAATTCACTGACAACATTAAAAATTAAATTTTAAACTAAATAGATTTTATAACCAATACTAATTAAAGAATTTCAAAATGAAAAAAATTATTTTAACGCTTTGTTTTTTTGGCTTGACATTGATTTCAAAAGCTCAAACAACAGAATTATTTTTTGAACAGGCAACGATGTTCTTGAAGAAAAATGTAACTCCAGAGGGTAAAGTAGATTACTTTTCAATCAAAAAAAGTCCTGGAGAACTTGTTTATATTTTGAGCAATATAGAAAAACTAGACACTAAATTTAGCGATAAAAAAGTAGCAAAAGCATTCTGGATTAATGTATACAATTTACGTGTCATTAAAAGTGTAGTTGATAAATTCCCAATTGAGTCAGTTGAAAAAGTTCCAGGATTTTTTAGTACTGAAACTTTTTTAGTAGGTAATCAAGAACTAACTCTAGATGATATTGAAAATGTAATCTTGAGAGATTTGTTTTTTGACCCTGCTATTCATTTTGCATTAACAAGTGCAGCAAATGGTGGAGCGCCACTATTAAACACTGCTTATTTACCTACAACAGTAGACGAGCAAATTAAATCAAGAGCCACATTAGTAATTAATTCAAAATATTACTTTTATGTTGACAAAGAAAATAAAACAATTGAGTTACCAAAAATATTCGAATGGTACAAAAAAGATTTTGCAGTAAACTATTTTAATGAAATTGATTTTATCAATCTATTTTTAGAGAAGAAAATTGACAATAAATTAACTGTAAAAACTTACGATTTTGATTGGAATTTAAATAAAATATAATCCTATATGGCCCTACCGCTGTGTAGGGCAAATAGAATTATATGAAAAAAATATATTATATTATTTCAGTACTTTTTTTACTATGTTTAACACCTGTACAAGCACAAAAAACATATTTAAAAATTTATTACGATAATGGAAAAATAAGTTCTGAAGGTTGGATCAACCTAAATAAAAAAACAGATTACTGGTTCTTTTACCATAAAAACGGTAACAAAAAAGAAGAAGGACATTACTTTAATGATAAAAAAACAAAGTGGTGGATTGTATATGATGTCAACGGCAAAATTCAAAGAAAAATTGAATTTAATAACAATCTTGAAAATGGTTTAAGTATTTTTTACAACGATGGTAAAATTTACAAAGCAGCAAGATACAATGCCGGAGTAAAAATAAAAGAATGGACATCAATAGCGAGTTATAAAAAAGACAATCCATAAAACAATGAAAATAATTAAAGTAATCATACCCGCATATAATGAGGAACATGCTATTGAACATGTTATTAATGAAATTCCAAGTTATGTGTCAGAAATTATTGTAGTCAATAACAACTCCACTGATCAAACAGTAGCGGTAGCCCAAAAAGCTGGCGCTACTGTATTATCAGAAAACAGAAAAGGATATGGTCATGCCTGTTTAAAAGGTCTTGATTACATAAATACTACTCCCAACACACCCGATATAGTTGTTTTTCTTGACGGTGACTACTCAGATTATCCTGAAGATCTTTCAAAATTAATTGCTCCCATCTTAAATAACACAGCTGACTTTGTCATTGGCGCAAGAGTCCCTGAGTTAAGAGAAAGTGGATCGATGACACCGCAACAAATTTTTGGAAATAGACTAGCCACTGTGTTAATGCGTCTTTTTTTTAGATCTAAATTTACTGATTTAGGACCGTTTAGAGCCATAAGATATGATACTTTACAGTCACTCAACATGGTAGACAAAACCTATGGTTGGACTGTTGAAATGCAATTGAAAGTGCTTAAAAAAAATATCCGTTATACTGAAATCCCTGTTCGCTACAAAAATAGAATTGGAGTTTCAAAAGTATCCGGTACTGTAAAAGGGACTATTATGGCAGGAGTTAAAATTATTAGTTGGATCATTAAATACGCTTTCAAATAATATGTTAGTACTATCTTACATCATCCTATTTTTTTATAGTGTATCTATTATATTGATCTTCTTTTACGGCCTTTCTCAATTGAACTTATTGGTTAATTACCTTAAAAGTTCCAAGAAAATTTTAAAATCGAATCAATTTGATTTTAATAACCCAAATGAAATTCCAAAAGTTACCATTCAACTACCTATTTATAATGAAAAATATGTGGTAGAACGCTTGTTGCATACTATTTCTAATTTAGAATATCCAAAAGAAAAATTAGACATTCAAGTATTAGATGACAGTACTGACGAAAGCTTAACCGAAAACATACATATTGTAAATGAATTAGCTGCAACTGGTTTAAATATAAAACACATTACCCGAATCAATAGAATCGGTTTTAAGGCAGGTGCATTAAAAGAAGGTTTAAGAACTGCTGAAGGCGAATTTATTGTGATTTTTGATGCTGATTTTGTGCCACAAAAAGAGTGGTTGTTGCAAACTATTCCGCATTTTAAAGATCCAAAAATTGGAGTGGTACAAACTAGATGGGGACACCTAAATAGAGATTACTCCATATTAACAAAAATTCAAGCCTTTGCACTTGATGCACATTTTACATTAGAACAAGTAGGCCGAAATTCACAGTCTCATTTTATAAATTTTAACGGCACTGCAGGTGTATGGCGTAAATCTTGTATTATTGATGCTGGAAACTGGGAAAGTGATACTTTAACCGAAGATTTAGATTTAAGTTACAGAGCACAATTAAAAAACTGGAAATTCAAATATTTACTTGATGTTGTAACTCCTGCAGAGCTTCCAGTTATTATAAGTGCTGCCCGTTCTCAACAATTTCGTTGGAATAAAGGTGGTGCTGAAAATTTTGTAAAAATGAATCAGCGTATTATTAGCGCAAAAAATATCAATTTTAAAACAAAAATTCATGGATTACTACATTTGCTAAATAGTTCTATGTTTTTATTTGTTTTTACAATGGCACTGTTTAGTGTACCGGTTTTGTTTATAAAAAGTTGGTTCCCGCATTTGGAAGTATTTTTTAAAATTTTAGCATTTTTTGTATTTACCTCAGTTGTTTTTTTTACATGTTATTGGTTTACTTACAAAAAAATATATGGTGGAGGATTTGTAAATTTCATCAAATACATTGGTTTATTTTTTACTTTTTACAGCATTGCCATGGGTTTTACGTTTCACAATACCATTGCTGTTGTTCAAGGACTTATTGGAAAAAAAAGTGATTTTATCCGTACCCCTAAGTTTAATATCGAAAATTTAAAAGAGAAATGGAAACAAAACAGTTATATCAATAAAAAAATATCAAAAAATATAATCATTGAAAGTCTGCTACTCCTCTATTTTCTTTTTGGAATTTACAGTGGAATTCAATTAAAAGACTATGGATTACTTCCGTTTCATATTATGCTGTCCTTTGGATATGGGTTTGTGATTGTTAATTCTTTCCGACTTGGAAACTAAAAAGTAATTCCATTATTTAAAATTTTATTCGCTTACGCAAAATGAAAGCACTTAGTAACTCATGTAAACTTTATACACTATTGAGCGCTGTATGCTATACCTACATAGGCTATTTCATGGAGCGAAAAGATTTTGTTGTTTTACTTTTATTATTTGGTGTTTTATTTTTCTCGTTTGTAAAAATCATCCAGGAGCAAAAAGAAAACACCAGCTATTTACTTGGTTTAGGCCTTTGTTTAAGAATCATATTTGCATTTGCCTTACCTAATCTTTCTCAGGATTTCTTCAGATTTATTTGGGACGGGCGCATACTCTTAGAAGGATTTAATCCTTACACCAATTTACCCAATGATTTAATTGTTAACCCCAATTTTAATATTGCTCAGGCACAGGAATTAATTAAATCTATGGGGAGTCTCAGTGCGTCTCATTTTTCAAATTACCCGTCTATTAACCAACTTTTTTTTGTGATAGCCGGGATCTTTGGTAACCAATCCATAGTTGTGGCAACCGCTGTTTTGCGATGCATTATCATTGCAGCCGATTTTGGTACAGCTATTTTTGGAGCAAGATTATTACAATCAATGGGTTTCGAAAAGTATAAAATATACTGGTACATATTAAATCCATTGGTACTTATAGAACTCACAGGAAATTTACATTTTGAAGGTGTTATGCTGTTCTTTTTTATATGGGGCATCTATTTATTGCACGAAAACAAGTGGAAAACGGCTGCAGTAGCAATAGCCTTATCAATTGCAACTAAACTCTTGCCACTTATACTACTTCCATTATTTTTTCAAAAATTAGGATGGAAAAAAAGTTTTGTATTTTATGCCTTAGTTATTGGCATTAACATACTGCTTTTCTTGCCGTTTTTATCAACCGCAATGGTTGCGAATTATTCAAATACAATTGCTTTATGGTTTGTAAATTTTGAATTTAATGCCAGTTTCTATTACATCATCAGAGAAATAGGTTTTTACTATAAAGGGTATAATATCATTCATAGCACCGGAAAAGTAATTCCAATTCTAATAGTATTCTTTATCATCGTACAGTCCTTTTTTGGTAAAAACAAAACCACACCAGACTTACTAAAAAGTATATTACTTGTGCTAAGTATTTACTTTTTTGTATCTACAACAATACATCCGTGGTATGTGATAAATCTTGTTCTAGTCTCGGTTTTCACAAAATATAAATTCCCAATTGTATGGAGTTTTACAGTTGTATTGAGCTATTTTGCTTACTCTGGTCAAATATTCAAAGAGAATTTAATGCTTATTGCTATTGAATATTTAATTGTTTTTTGGTTTATGTTTCGTGAATTAAACATTAGACCCTTAGAAGTTTATAAAAGATTACAATCTAAATTTTCAAATTCATTTTCTATAAAAGCTTAAGATTGCTGGGATAACACAATTAAGAGTATCGCAATTAAAGCAATAAGTAAACCTAGATAATTTTTTACAGACAACTTTTCTTTGAAAAAAACAACACCTATAACACTTCCTAAAATTATAACTCCTAAATTCATTCCTGCAAAAACAGTAGATGGATTTGCAGTAAATACTTGGTGCGCCTTGAGATAAAAAAGGATGTTCCCAAAATTAAACACCCCCACGAGACCACCTAACAAAATGTTTTTTAGAGTTATTTTAGATGAGTTTACAACTGTATCATAACATACCACCAACAGCATAATAACTAATGCTATCGAAAAAACGACAACCAATGAACTGGTAAAAGGCATCGTTGTATAAAGTGCAATTTTCTTGAAAAGAATATCGATGATTCCAAAACCTAGTAAAACTAATAATGGGTAAGTCCAATTTGTTTTTTCTTTTGATACAGGTTTCATCAATATCATAAGTATAGCTGGGAAACCAATTATTAGCGCTACAAGTTTGTACATATTAAAAGTTTCCTCAAAAATCAACCACGCTGCCAAAATAGGAATAAATAAAGAAAGTCTTTGAGCTGCATCTGTTTTTACAATCCCCACTTGTTTTATTGAGGTTGCCAAAAACAAAAAAACTGTTGGCAATAAAAAACCGATACTAACATACAATGCCCATGGAGCAGTGGATAAAGAAGTAAATTTAAAATCGAAAAAAAAGAAACATAAAAGTATGGCAACCGCATAGTTGGTTGCTACCATTTGTATAGCACTAGAGTTGTATTGTCTAGATAATTTAAAAATCACACCTACAGTAACACTACAAACTACACTAAGTAAAAGATAAATCATGTTTTTTCCTCAAAATTACTATTTAAGTACCAATTTTAAAAATAGCAACCTAATCTCTTTTGAGCCATCCTGTAATACTCATGCGGGGACAGTTTGTTTCCAATACTTCATGAACCAACTCATCACTCTTAAAAAAAACTGTTTTTCCCAGAGTAGGAGCAATTTTTTGAGGAATATCGTTTTGATGTATCATTAGCTCGCCGCCATCTGTAAGTTTCCAGTCCGCATTTAAATAAATGATCATGCTGAATTTTCGGCTAGGATTGCTTTTAAATTGATCCAAGTGCTTTAAGTAAAAATCTCCTTTTTCATACAGGGAATAATGAAATTCATAACCTGTAATTCCAGCATAGCAACTTTGATTCAAGTATAAAATGAAGGCTTCAATTAATTTAAAAAATTCATTCTCAAAAACATTATTGTGCTTTTTATCCAACCAATAAATAGAATCGCTCCGTATGGCACCATCATAAAGCAGTTTATCTGAGTTGCCAATGCCAGCAGCCGTAAGCAAACTTCGTTCATTTAAGTTAAGAATGTTTTGTATTAAATGATCTGAAAGTTCTGGAGTCAAAAAATGCTCTGCTATACCTACTTTATTTTCAACATAACTTGATATCAAATTCTCAAAGGAATTTTCCATTTTAATTTTGGGAAAGACTGAAAATACAGTCAACGTAGCAAGGTAGATGAAATAAAATTACAAAGGCTGTTTTTATAAAAAAAAGGGTTTAGTAAAAACTAAACCCTTTTGCATTTATAGTTTACTGATAAAACTACCGTAAATATCTTTGAACTGATATCCTTCGGAAAAACGATCTTTACTTAGTTTCTTGTATTCTACCAATCCCCAAAGTATAAATTCCATCATGAAAAATTTATCTTCTGAACTTACTTGCGGTTGGTATTTTTTTATCAAAACTTCCAATGGTGCTATTCCGCCTAGAATTTTTTCATACTCTTCATCTGAGCAATCATCAAGTAATTCAAAACCACTTTCGGCAAAGAACCATTCTATGATATCGGTGTACGCATTTTTGACACCTTCTTTTTCTAGTTTTTCAATTTTAGGAAAATAAGCTGGAAAGAAAGTATGAATGGCATCACCCAATAAGTGTTGTGCTACGGCAGCGGCTCCCTCCTGCTCTCCTTCATAAACCAACTCTACTTTTCCAGTAATAGCTGGAATAATTCCCATAAAATCAGACAAACGCAAAGTAGTTTTGTCTGCACCAGCTTTTAATGCTCTTCTTTCTGCAGTGCTTAGTAAATTTTCAAAAGCTGTTATACTCAATCTAGCACTCACCCCACTTTTATTATCAATATATTCACTTTCTCTAGCTTCAAAACTTATTTGTTCTAATAAATCTCTTGCTAATGAGGGTACATAAACCATGTCATTTTGCGTAGCATCCAGTTTTGCTTCTTGCTCTGTGATAGTTCTGGCAATTTTGATGGTTTCAGGATAATGCGTTAGGATTTGTGAACCTATTCTATCTTTTAATGGAGTTACAATACTACCACGATTGGTATAGTCTTCAGGGTTTGCAGTAAAGACAAATTGCATGTCCAGCGGCATTCTTAATTTAAATCCACGAATTTGAATATCTCCTTCTTGTAGAATATTAAACAAGGCTACTTGAATCCTGGCTTGTAAATCAGGTAACTCATTGATCACAAATATGCAACGATTCGCTCTTGGAATCATTCCAAAATGAATCACGCGATCATCAGCATACGATAATTTTAAATTTGCTGCTTTTATAGGATCTACATCGCCTATTAAATCGGCAACCGTTACATCTGGAGTGGCTAGTTTTTCAAAAAAACGTTCGCTTCTGTGCAACCAAGATATTGGGGTTTCATCTCCTTTTTCGTCGATAAGATCTTTGGCAAAACGTGATATCGGCTGCAACGGATCATCATTGATCTCAGAACCTGTTACAAACGGAATGTACTCATCTAGCAATTCAATCATCTTGCGAGCCATTCTCGTTTTGGCTTGACCGCGAAGCCCTAATAAATTGATGTTATGACGGGATAAGATAGCCCGCTCCAGCTCTGGAATTACGGTATTCTCAAAACCATGAACTCCTTCAAAAGTGGGTTTCCCTGATTTTATTTTTTCTCTCAAGTTCGATCTCAATTCATCTTTAATGCTTTTGCTTTCGTATCCTGATTTTTTTAATTCTCCTAATGTTTTTATAGTATTCATCTATTTTTCTATTGAAATTGATATTGATTATTTGTTGAGGTTTGCGTTAGGGATAGCAGTGTAAATCCTTTTTTGAGTCCCGAAATTATCGGGACTTAAAAAAGATTGAAACGAATAGCCCGACCCGCAGGGAAACGCCCAAAATTACTTTATTCTCTTTTTTCTATTGGTCTCGTAGTCTTCAAAAATCATTTCGCCCAATCCTTTTAATCCTGTATAAAAGGCTTTTCCTTGATTTGACTCTGTAAACTTGTTCACAAATTTTTGCAAATAAGGATCATTAGCAATCATAAAAGTAGTGATGGGGATGTGTAATTTTCTGGCTTGTTGCGCTTGATTGTAACATTTATCCACAATATATTCATCAAGACCGTTGCTGTTCATATAATACGAACCATCTTTTTCACGAACACAACTTGGTTTTCCGTCTGTAATCATGAAAATTTGTTTGTTTGTATTACGCTTTCTGCGCAGAATATCCATGGCTAGTTGCAAGCCCGCAACCGTATTGGTGTGATACGGACCCACTTTTAAATAAGGTAAATCTCGTATGGCGATAGTCCAAGCATCGTTACCAAAAACAAGAATATCCAGGGTGTCTTTAGGATAACGCGTGGTAATCAATTCAGCCAGTGCCATGGCAACTTTTTTAGCGGGCGTAATTCTATCCTCGCCATACAAAATCATACTGTGACTGATGTCAATCATTAAAACCGTACTCATTTGCGACTTAAATTGAGTTTCCTCAACTACCAAATCATTTTCGGTGAGCATAAAATCGCCAACACCATTATTGATTTGAGCATTACGTAAACTCTCCGTCAAAGAAATGCGTTCGAGTCCGTCACCAAAATGAAATTCTCTAAACTCTCCTGTATGCTCATCGCCATTACCTACATGCTTAGTTTTGTGATTGCCACTGCCAGAGCGTTTAAGATTTCCAAAAATGTTATCCAGAGCTTGCTGCCTAATGGCGCGCTCCGTCTTGGCTGTTATCCCCAATCCAGAACTTCCATCCTCTTTCAACTCTTCCCGGATATAGCCTTTCTTCTTTAAATCTTCAACAAAATCATCAATGGTATAGGACGCATCAGTAAGTTTATACTCTACATCTAATTCTCGCAACCAGTCAATTGCCTCATCAAAATCTCCCGAAGTATGCGTGATTAATTCCTTGAAAATACCAAAGAGTTTATCAAACGGAGACTGGAAAGGTGCTTCGTATTGCTTGAAATAAAATCCTTTTTTATTATCGTTTTTCATAGAACATAAAATTACATCATTTTCAAAGGACAGCTTACAAACGTTTATTAATTTTTAGTTAAAAGCAATTTCAAGAATATAAACGTTACAAAAATGATTTGGGCGTGCCCTCACCTCCACTGTCGTTGCGGTGAGGTCGTGCTGTACGTTCTCAATCTCCCGAGAAAAACGGGAGGATTTCCACTACCATCACTCACGCAAAACCACTTAAAAAGAACGTATTTCCTAAAAAAGTAAATTCAGAGTGTAATTGTAAAATAAGAATATGAATACTCTAAAAACTTTTTCGCACCTTAGCAATCCATTTTAAAAACAAAAACCCCCGATTAAAAATGAGCGTATTTATAAAAGAATTGTCCTTTCGTTGGTCTGATCTTGATCCTAACTTTCATGTAAGACACAGTGCATATTATGATTTTGGAGCACAACACCGTATTGAAATACTGGAAAGTCTAGGCTTAACCATGAAAGTAATGCAAGCACAGGGCTTTGGTCCAATTTTGTTTAGAGAAGAATGTGTTTTTAGAAAAGAAATCAAACTTTCAGACAAAATTGTCATGCATACCAGAAGCTCACAAGTCAATGAAGATGCCTCAAGATGGTCTATTATTCACGAGTTTAGAAATGATGCCGATCAAGTTTGTGCAACCATAACCGTTGATGGTGCTTGGATGGATATTAAACTGAGAAAACTTGCTTTGCCTACACCTGAATTGGCCAAAAAAGCTTTGAGTGTTTTTCCAAAATAAGTATACATTCTTATCAAACACACTTATTTTTACTTTGGGTGAAATACATTCTTAAAATATTTCACCCAAAGTATTTAAGCATAACGAATTACTTCTTCTTCTTGAAAATAAAAATAAGAACAATTGCCATACTATTTTTTTGAAAGAATTATATAACTATTTTATACAATTATATAATGGTAATTGTTGTTTTGTAGCGATATTTGTAGACATTTATGTTTCTGCATTAGCACATACATCACATGGTTTTGATAGATAAAAAACTTCGTTTGAAAAAATATTTACAGCTTCTTTTAAAAGTGTTCCTCTGGACAGTTGGCTCCTTGATATCCCTATTTTTAATACTGTTTTTGGTGATACAAATTCCATCCGTTCAAAATTATGCCAAGAACAAAGCGGTGAACTATCTTGAAGAAAAAATCAAAACAAAGGTTGTGATTGACAGTCTAGAAATAGGGTTTCCAAAGAAAGTTATTTTAAAGGGCGTATACTTTGAAGACCAAAAAAAAGACACTCTTTTTGCTGGAGATACTCTTGCTGTAAACATCAGTTTATTTCAACTTATAAACAATAAAGTAGCCATAAATAGTGTTGATTTATCAGGTATTACGGCGCACATAAAAAAAGACAGCAAAGGAACTTTTAATTTTGACTACATTATTAAAGCCCTTGCATCTCAAGAAAAACAAAAGACTGATTCAGCCCCAATGGAATTCTCAGTAGAAGAAATTCAGTTGGATAGAATTAATTTTCACTATTCTGATGCTATTTCAAATAATGAAATTGCAACCTATCTCAATCATTTCAAAACTAGCATTAAAACATTTGATTTAAATCAAATGAACTTTGACATTCCTAAAATCAAGGTTAATGGTTTGCAATTCAAATTAATTCAAGGCATTGCTTCTACAAAAAAATCAGGCAAAGTAACAGAGAATAATGCAACAGAAAATCCTTTGAAATTAAAATTTGGTGATGTAGACCTTGGTAAAATAAAAATTGAATACAAAAGCCATGAATCTAAATTGGCTACCAATATCTACGTGAAAAAATTGATCACCAAAGTAGATAAAATAGACTTGAACAATCAATATGCTATTTTAGAAAACTTAGAGTTAACTGGTGTTGAAGGTGCTTTAGAATTAGGTAAAATAAAAAAAATAGTTACCCAAAATACAATGCCTTCAAAAACCGCAAACAATTGGGATATTAAAGTAAAAAAGAGTGTTTTTAAGAGAATCCATTTTAAATATGATAACAATAACGTTGCTTTTACTCCAAAAGGATTAGACTACAATCATTTAGATATCAAAAACTTGAATCTAGACTTAGAGGTTCTCAATTACAACGCTGAAAACATATCAGGCGAACTCAAATCTTTTTCTGCAAGAGATAAAAGCGGATTGAATATTACGGCGCTAAACGGTGACTTTTTCTATGGTAATAAAAATGCTTTCATCAAGAATCTGTATTTAAAAACTCCTCAAACCGAAATAAAGAATGAAATACAAATAGGATATACATCTCTTGCTACTATTTCAAAAAATATTGGAGATCTGAGTTTGATAGCAAACCTTACCAAAAGTAGTATTGGTTTTCAAGATATTCTGTTATTTGTTCCTAATTTAGCTTCTACAAATCCATTTAAAAGTAATCCAAAAGCAGTCATTTCTATAAACGGAAAGGTAAAAGGAAAAGTAAAAAATATAATAATTCCGTCAATGGAAATCAGCGGAATAGGCTCAACCTCACTGGCAGCAAGCGGTACAATAATTGGTTTACCAAATGTTGATAAAACCTATTTTGACATTAATATTAAAAAATTTCAGTCTGGTCAAAAAGACATCAATAATTTTGTACCCAAAGGAACTATTCCTAACACCATTCAACTACCTGCAAGAATGACTGTTACAGGAACTTTTAAGGGAACTATTGCTACTTTCCTGACTGATTTAAAATTAGTTAGTAGTTATGGAAATGCGAATATTAAAGCTAAATTTGATCAAAGTCGCAAAAACTTTGAAAAATATGATGCCAAAGCTGATTTTGTAAACTTTGATCTAGGGAAATTTATTAAGAACGACTCCATTGGTAAAATTACCCTAAAAACCACTATCAAAGGCACTGGTTTCAACCCAAAAACAGCTACAGTAGCTCTTAATGCAAGTATTCAAAAAGCGTATTTTAACAAGTATACGTATAAAAATATAGCTGTAAAAGGAACTATCCAAAAAGGTAATTTTAACGCTACTGCAGTGGCTAGAGACCCTAATTTGACATTCAATTTAGTGGGTAATGGTAGATTTCAAGATAAATATCCATCCGGAAAAATAAAATTAAATGTAGATATAGCTGATTTAGAAAAACTGAATTTACATGCTGGACCTTTAAAAATTCGTGGTATTGTAGATGCAGACATCCAATCGGGGGATTTAGATTATCTAAATGGTTCATTAACTGCTCATCACATTAATGTTACCAATGCCAAAGAAAACTGTACTATTGATTCTATTCAAGTTCATGCAATAGCAACCGCTCAAAAAAATTCTATTGAAGTTAAAGCACCTTTCATGGATGCGTTTTTAGAAGGGAAATACAAATTATCAAAAATAGGAACTGCTATTACCAATTCGATTACTGCTTATTACGATACTACTCCAAAAAAAGCGAAAAAGAAAACTAAAGAAAATCAGCAATTTGATTTTAAGGTTCAAATCAAGGATAGTCCTATTGTGATGCAATTGATTCCACAAATTAAGAGCTTAGAACCTATTTCTATTACAGGTAATTACAACAGTGTAAATGATTCTATTGTGCTAAATGGTGCAATTCCAAAACTAGTTTACGAAAGTATAACGGTTACTAATGCTACCTTAAAACTGGATACACAAGATCAAAAGTTGCTTTATAATTTTATTGTTGATGATATTCAAAACGAACAGTTTGAACTTCCGCATACAGAACTAACCGGGGATATTCAAAATAACATCATAACGTATGCACTTCAGTTAAAAAACACTAAAGAAGAAGAACGCTACCTCATTGCAGGTACTGTTCAATCTCAAAATGGTGGTACCGAAATACGATTGAATCCTGAGAAATTAATATTAAATTATGAACCGTGGACCATTGATAAAGATAACGTAGTTAGCAGTTTAACTAAAGGCTTGTTTATTAATAATTTTAATCTTAAAAACAACGGAAGTACTATTCAAGTTCAATCAGAATCAAATTTGACAAACGCACCAGTGAAAGTCAATTTTAAGGAGTTTGATATCAACACTATTACAAGTTTTGTGGAGAAAAAGGACTTACAACTTAGTGGAAAAATCAATGGAACGGCAGAAATAAGAAATTTAAACACATCACCCCTTTTCACTTCTGATTTAAGTGTAGAGAATTTTACCTTCAAAAAAGATACTATTGGAAATGTAAAACTCCAAGTAAAGAACACTATTACAAATCAGTATGATGCCATCGTAGAAATCACAGGTCAAGGGAATCAAGTAAATCTAGAGGGGAATTATAAAACTACCAACAGTAGTTTTGATATGAATTTAATTATTGACAGGTTAAACCTTAAAAGCATACAAGGATTTACTTTAAATAATCTAACGGAAAGTACTGGTTTTTTAAACGGAAAATTATCGATTACGGGAAGTGCAAGCCAACCTAATGTACAGGGGGAAATCGGTTTTAACGATGTTGGTTTTAAGGTAACCCCTCTTAATGCTAGATTCAAATCTATTAATGATAAAATAGTTTTTCAACCCAACACAATTGTTTTTGAAACCTTTACCATAAAGGATGAAAATGACAATGATTTGAACGTTAACGGTACAATTGACACCTCCACTTTTAGTAATTTCGGATTTAATCTAACCGTTGATGCTAAAAATTTTAAAGCAGTAAATTCAAAAGCAAAAGACAATGATTTATACTACGGTGAATTATTTCTGGATAACAACATCAGGATAGCTGGTAGTATTGATAATCCAATAATTGATGGTACAATAAAAATCAATAAGGACACCAAGTTTACCATTGTATTACCACAATCTGATCCATCCATTGCTGATCGAGAGGGAATTGTTGAATTTATAGATCAAGATAATCCTCAAATAATTACGAATACAAATCTTGAAACTATAAGCAGTGAATCAACCGTAAAAGGTATTAATGCATCAGTAAATATTGAAATAGATAAAGATGCAGAGCTTTCACTGGTTATTGACAAAGCAAATGGAGATTATCTAAAATTGAAAGGCGAGGCTCAATTAACTGGTGGTATAGATGCATCAGGGAAAACGAACTTAACAGGTCGATATGAGTTGAATGAAGGAAGCTACGAAATGAATTTTAACGGTATTAAACGAAAATTCAATATCAAAGAAGGCAGTTATATTTTATGGACCGGCGAACCAACTAGTGCAGATATTAACATTACAGCTATTTATAAAACTAATGCTGCGCCTATTGATTTAGTAAACGATCAATTGGGTGACATAACACCTACGGTAAGAAATACATACAAAGAAAAAATTCCTTTTGAAACAGCCCTAAAAATGAATGGCGAACTAATGAAACCAAACATTTCATTTGATATCATTTTACCTGATGGCAACAACAATGTTTCTACTGAAATTATTAATACCACTCAAGCTAAACTTAGTCAATTAAGAGAACAACAAGATGAGTTGAACAAGCAAGTTTTTGCATTGTTATTGTTAAATCGTTTTATTGGGGAGAATCCTTTTACTAGCGAAAACGGTGGTACAACCGTTTCTTCATTAGCTAGAGAAAGTGCTAGCAAAATTTTATCGCAACAACTCAACAACTTGGCAGGAGATTTAATTCAAGGAATCGAATTGAATTTTGATTTAAACTCAACTGAAGATTTCACATCAGGACAACGTCAAAACAAAACTGATTTGAGTGTAGGTGTTTCCAAAAAACTACTCAATGACCGACTCAAAATTACCGTAGGAAGCAGTTTTGGTATTGAAGGTTCTCAACAAGCCAATCAAAATGCAAATAATATTGCTGGTGATGTTTCTATTGATTATCAACTTACAAAAGATGGAAGATATAAAGTAAGGGCTTATCGTGTCAATAAATACCAAGTAGCACTTCAAGGTGAAGTTGTAGAAACAGGAGTTGCATTTGTAATCACAATGGATTACAACAAGTTCAGTGAATTGTTTCGAAAAAATGCATCAAAAAAATAATTTCAAATAATAAATAAAGCTGATTTATTTCAAATGACTTTATTTACTTCATACCCTATCACAATGAAAAGCAAAGGTGTTTTTAACTTAATAATTTTATTTTTTTTACTTCAATCGTGCAGTAACACTCGCTTTTTACCCGAAGGTGAATTGTTGTATACAGGTGCCGATGTTACTATTGAAAAAAATGACAGTACTAAGAAATCCAGAAAAGAACTCAAAAACAATTTAGAAGCACTAGTAAGACCCAAACCCAATAAATCTTTATTAGGATTAAAACCAAAATTATACATTTATAACCTTGCAGGAACTCCAAAAAAAGAAAAAGGCTTGAGATACTGGCTTAAAAATAAAGTGGGAGAACCGCCTGTATTATATAGCCAAGTTGATTTAGAGTATAACAAAAGTGTCTTGCAAAACTACATTGAAAATAATGGATACTTTAACGGAAAAAGCAGAGCCGATTCAACACGTGTTGATAAAAAAGCTAGCGCTACATACACGGTAACTACAGGAAAACAGTATACAATTAATGAAGTTAAGTTCCCAATAGACTCCTCAAAAATAGGAATTGAAATACGCAATACGCAACGACGATCCTTATTAAAAAAAGGAGATCCATACAGTTTAGAGGTCATAAAAGAGGAAAGAATTAGGATAGATGCAAGATTAAAAGAAAAAGGTTTTTTTTACTTTAATCCTGACAATATTATTGTTCAAGTAGACTCAACTGTTGCAAAAAATAAAGTAGACCTCATAGTCAAAATAAAATCTGATGCATCAAAACTTGCAACAACACCTTACAAAATAAATAAAATAGTAGTGTTTTCTAATTATACTCTTGATGCTGAAAACAAAGCCCTAAAAATTGATACCATTAAAAAACAAAATGGACTAGCTATTATTGATCCCGAAAATTTATTTAAACCCCGCATTTTTGATAGAGCTTTGTATTTTAAAAAAGAGGATTTATACAACCGTACCAATCATAATCTATCCTTAAACAGACTAGTTAATCTTGGTGTTTTTAAATTTGTAAAAAATCAATTCAAAGTTTCGGATACTACAGGAAATTATCTCGATGCTTATTATTATCTAACACCATTACCTAGAAAATCTATTCAATTAGAGCTTTTGGGTAAAACCAATTCAGCCAATTATACCGGGACAGAATTAAACCTAAACTGGAGCAATAGAAACACTTTTAGAGGTGCTGAATTGCTAACTATTTCAGCATTTGGTGGTGTTGAAGTGCAAGTATCTGGACAAAATAATGGCTTTAATGTATATCGTTTTGGTACTGAAGCTAATTTAATTTGGCCCAGAATTATCGCTCCTTTTAAATTTAAATCCCCTTCAGGTTTTGTACCAAAAACGAAAGCAACATTAGGCTATGAGTTTCAAAACAGAACAAAACTATATTCTTTGCAAACCTTCAAAGCATCTTTTGGATACCTTTGGAAAGAAAATGAAAGAAAAGAACACCAACTTAATGTTAGTGAAATAACATACGCAAGTCCTCAGAATGTTACCGAATTGTATTTAGAAAAAATTGCAGAAAATCCATCTTTAAATAAAGTAATCGAAAAACAATTGATTTTTGGTCCTACCTATTCGTATACGTATACCAATACTACTCAAAAACGTAGAAAAAATACGTTCTACTACAAAGGTACCGTTGATTTAGCTGGAAATATTGCAGGATTAGCCACAGGTGCAAATACAAAAAAAGAAGACCCAATCACCGTATTTGATGTTCCTTTTAGTCAGTTTATCAAAATAGAAAATGACTTTAGGCACTATTATAAATTTTCAGAAAATTCCCAATTGGCAACCAGAATCATTGCGGGCGCAGGTATTGCATACGGAAATTCAAGAGAAATGCCTTTTATTAAACAATTCTTCATTGGCGGAACCAATAGTTTACGTGCTTTTAGAGCTCGATCTGTAGGACCAGGAAGTTTTAAAAATGAAAACCAAAATACAAATTCTTTTTTACCCGATCAATCAGGTGACATTAAGCTCGAATTTAATACAGAATACCGTGCACAAATTTACGGACTCGTAAAGGGAGCTTTATTTATTGATGCAGGAAACATTTGGTTATTACGTGAAAATACAGAAAAACCAGGCGCTAAATTTTCGAATAAATTTATGAGTGAAATGGCCGTTGGAGCGGGTGCCGGATTACGCTTCGATTTGTCTTTTTTAGTATTGCGTACGGATCTTGCTTTTCCTTTACGAAAACCAAATTTACCTTCAGAGAGCCGTTGGGTTATAGACCAAATCAATTTTGGTAGTGGCCCTTGGCGAAAAGAAAATTTAATTTTCAATCTAGCCATTGGTTATCCATTTTAAAAACAAAAAAAGCACGAATTAACGTGCTTTTTTTGTTAAAAGAAATTCTTATAATTAATCCACAAGAAATAATGCATTACTAAATAAGAGAATTCCATTTTCCCAAAAACCTCTAAATAAGGGATTATCAATCATGTAAACAACCGATCCAGCCCCTTTTGATTCTACTGCAAAACTTACTGTATTATTTAGTTTTTTCTTGATTTTACTACCTACAAATCCGTAACTTTTGTAATCAGTAGGAACATATATTACATTAGATGCATTTTTTAATAATGAATAGCGTTTATCATCTGTTTTTAAACTAAAATAGCGATCTCCTAGTCCAAAACTTAAAGGATGTGATTGATCTAATTTATTTTCAATAATTGCTCCTGGAATTGCTTTAGAAATAAACCTACGCTCTGCATTTTGATAATCAAGTGTTCTTTCTAATAAAACATCCTCATCAGCCTCTTTTTCTGCTAAAAGTTTTTCTTCTTCTGAAGCAAATGGCGTCAAAGCGTAACCTTCTTTTCCATCAAAAAGGGAAATAGCATTATTCATGGCAATCACTTTTCCGCCATTGTTAATCCATTCTGATATTTTTTTCTGCTGTGCCTCAGTAAAATCATAATAGCCATCTGCTAAAATCAATGTGTTATATGAAGCTAAATTCAATCTGTTAAAATTATTGGTTTCAACTACGCTTACCGGATAGCCCAGTGTCTCTTGCATATAATACCAAGTGGCTCCAAACTCTGTAGGACTCACTCCTTTTCCAGAAAATAATACCACTTTCGGAGCTTTTAAAAGACTAAAATTTTCACCGCCAACATCTCTAGCATTCGATGAAAAACCAGTTGAAATAGTATTAAAATCAGATTTGTCTTTGATTAAATTAGAAATGGTTTGTTCAAAATTTGGTATTTGAGGATTGTCCGTTTTGGTCACTATTAATCCTCCTGGAGCTACAGTAACAGCGCCAAAAATGGCTTCTTTTGCAGCTGTCCTAACTTTAATATTATTTTGATGTAAAACTGATAAAACTTGCGCTGAAACTCTATTATTCCAAGGAATATGAAAAGCATATACATTTTTTGAAACTTCACGAACTGGAGTTTCTACAGATGTCTTAGTTGAAATGGCAACCTCATTTTTTACAGCATAACCCTGAACTCCGTATGCAAGCGGTAAAGCCCAAGCGGTAATGTCATAGGACAAACTATCATTTAATTTTTGATTGGGTTCAAAAAGAATTTGTGTCAATACCGCCTTTGGTTGGTCTACTTTTACAATTAAATCATTAGGCTCTATTGTAAAACTGGTTTCCTTCTTTGTGGAATAATTGTAACCTGATGTTTTTGCACTTGCTGCAGCAAAACTAAACTCAATTTTGTTTTTTGAAAGTAAATCAGTCATTTGAACTAATTTCGGATTGCTTTTCATGACATAGGTTTTGTAAGCTCCCTTAACTGTTTTTCTGGAATTGTTCATAAATCCACGAAAACCATTGAGCAATTCTTCTGCTTTGTTAGAAGCAGACTCAACCACTGTTAGAACCGCAGTTGCATGATGCGCTACTCTATCTTTAATGGTCAATATAGATCCATTACTCATTTGTACCGCGCGCCCAGCTCCTATTCCGCCCTGTTCTAGCGTCATACCCACAGCTCCGTTGTACGTAGGATAAGTATCGCCGTAACTTGGGTAAAACAAGTCAAAACGTTCTCCGGTGTTGTACATCCAGTTTTGCGCATCAAATTTTTTAGAAATATTTTGACCTAAAGTTTGGTGAAAATCCCGCTGATATTTTTCAATAAATTCATGCAAAGGCTCAGCTGACGGAGGAAAAAAATAAGGAGAGTCATACCCCATTTCATGCACATCAGTATGAACTTGAGGCATCCACTGGTGGTACAAAGCAATGCGTTGTTGCGACTCCAGCTGAGTTTGCCAAGCCCAATCTCTATTCAAATCAAAAAGATAATGATTGAATCTTCCGCCTGGCCAATCCTCCATATGTTCTCTATCGGATAGTTCAGGATGTGTTTTCTTTCCGGAAATTTCTCTTAGCCAATTCCCGTATCGAGAATATCCATCGGGATTAATACACGGATCTAGAATTACAATGGTATTCTCTAACCATTTTTTGGTTGTTGTATTGGAAGGATTTAGCAATTCATAAGCAACAGTCATCGCACTTTCTGTTCCAGCAAATTCATTGCCATGAACATTAAAACTCAACCAGACAATTACTTTATCACCTACAGTTTGATTTTTCTTTGGCGAAAGCCCAATTGATGCCAGATTATTTGTCCTGATTTCTTCAAGATTCGCTAAGTTTTCTGGGGTTGAAATATAGTAAACATTTAAATCTCTTTGCTCAGCCGTTACTCCGTATTTATGTTTTACAATGGCAGAAGAATTATCAATAAGCTGTTTGAAATAGTTTTCAACTTGATGGTAATGCGAAATTTGCTTGCCATAGTTAGGTAAAAATTGCTCAGGAGATTGAATTTGAGCATACGATTGCAGCACCATTGCTGCGCTGAACAAAACTGAAAAAACGATTTTTTTCATAGAGTTAAAATTAGTTATGCTCCAAATTTAACTATAAAATTGGTTTTCTACAATGCACCTTTAATTAAGGAAATGAAAAAATTGAAAGTACTATTGCTCCAAAAGATATCGAAATTTAGGATGTTTCAATTTTAATAAAAATGAATAAAAACTACATTCTCATTGTTAAAAAAGCACTTTTAGGAGTTCAAAAATTCGTTTCGTTGCAACATTCTATTATATTTGCAGTAAACAAAATTAAATCTAGATGGAAGAATGTATCTCTGTTTTTGACATGCTAAAGATTGGTGTTGGTCCTTCAAGTTCTCATACATTAGGGCCTTGGAGAGCAGCTGAACGCTTTTTAGAAGAACTAAGAACTGAAAATTTACTCTCAGCTGTGACTCGTGTACAAATAGATTTATACGGTTCACTTTCCTTAACAGGAAGAGGCCATGCAACAGATTTAGCAGTCATGCTAGGATTAAGTGGCCAAGATCCAGAATACATTCCCGTTGAGAATATCGATAGCATCATTAAATCCATCGAAAATAAAAACGAAATCAATTTAGGGAACGAAAAAAACATTCCTTTCTATTTTTTACAAGACATTGTTTTCAATAAAAACTTCCTTCCCTTTCATGCGAATGGATTGACCTTTACAGCATTTCTTACTAACGATTTAAACTACACAGCTACATTTTATTCCATAGGTGGTGGTTTTGTTGTAAAAGAAGAACGTACCAATGCTAAAAAGAAAACACAGGTAAAATGTGCTTTTCCCTATCCGATTGATAAGGCATCTGAATTGCTAGAAATTTGTACCAAAGAAAAAAAATCAATCTCAGAAATAGTATTTGAGAATGAGAAATCAATGCGTACTGAAGAGGTAATTGATCATGAACTCATGCGTATTTGGAAAACCATGCTAGAATGCATGTACATCGGTTGCCACTCTGAAGGGATTCTCCCAGGCGGACTCAATGTGCGTAGACGCGCCTTTGATATGCATCAAAATTTAATTGGATTGGCAAATTATGATTCGCCACAATCTTGGTTGGAAGAAATCAGAAAAACGGAGGTGAAATTTAGACAAATTCTAAAATGGGTTTCTTGTTTTGCACTGGCTGTTAACGAAGTTAATGCAGCTTTAGGTCGCGTAGTTACTGCCCCTACAAATGGTAGTTCTGGAGTAATTCCTGCAGTTTTAATGTACTATTTAGTAATTGAAAATCACAACGCGGGCAATAAAGAAATTAAACAATTCTTGATGGTAGCTGGCGAAATAGGCAGTATTTTCAAGAAAGGTTCCACAATATCAGCTGCTATGGGTGGCTGTCAAGCAGAAATAGGAGTATCATCAGCTATGGCAGCGGCGGCACTTTGTGAAGTAATGGGTGGCACACCTGAGCAAGTACTTATGGCTGCCGAAATTGCAATGGAACATCACTTAGGTTTAACTTGTGACCCAATAGGAGGCTTGGTTCAAATTCCGTGTATTGAGCGCAATACTATGGGAGCCATAAAAGCCATTAATGCTGCTGAACTAGCTCTTGAAACTGATCCAAAGAATGCAAAAGTTCCATTGGATAAAGTAGTTGACACGATGTGGGAAACTGCCAAGGACATGAATAATAAATACAAAGAAACATCTGAAGGTGGACTTGCCATTGCGGTAAACATGGCCGATTGTTAACCTTGAAATAAATATTTAAGCTACAATAATAAACTCATAAACAAAATCTAAATGAAATTAGCTTCAATTGACAATAATACCAGAGATGGACAATTAGTTGTTGTAAATAAAGATTTAACAAAAGCAGTTACAGTACCAGAAATTGCAGCAACAATGCAATTCGCAATTGATAATTGGAAAGAAACAGAAACTAAATTAGAAAGCGTTTATAATGACTTAAACTCTGATAAGTTGCCTAATGCGTTTCACTTTTCTTCTGTTAGAGTCTTAGCGCCAATTCCTCGAGCGTATCATTGGGCTGACGGGAGTGCATATGTAACTCACGTAGAACTAGTCCGCAAGGCTAGAAATTCTGAATTACCTGAATCTTTTTGGACAGATCCTTTAATGTATATGGGAGCTTCTGACGCATTTATTGGAGCGAATGATGACATTGAAATCGAAAATGAAGATTGGGGTATTGACTTTGAATCCGAAGTAGCTGTTATTACTGATGATGTTCCGGCAGGAACTAATTCAGAAGATGCTTTAAAACATATTAAGTTAATCACCATTATTAACGATGTGTCTTTACGTAATTTAATACCAAATGAGCTATCCAAACAATTTGGATTCTATCAATCTAAACCTTGGACATCATTTGCTCCCGTGGTTGTAACTCCAAATGAACTTGCTGATAGCTGGAAAAATGGAAAACTTCATTTGCCACTACATTCAACCTTAAACGGCAATCTTATTGGTTCGCCAAATGCTGGGATTGATATGACTTTTGACTTTGGTCAATTAATTGCACATGCTTCGAAGACTCGTTCATTAATGGCTGGAACAATTATTGGCTCAGGAACAGTTGCAAATCAAGGAAGTCTCAATGGTTCAAGCTGTTTAGCAGAGGTTAGATGTTTAGAAATAATAAAAGACGGAAAAGCATCTACTCCATTTATGAGTTTTGGGGACAGAATAGAAATTGAAATGAAAGATAATGATGGAAAGTCAATTTTTGGTAAAATAAATCAAATTATAAAAGAGTATAAAAAATAACTGTTGTAAAAAGGCATTTGGCAAGTTTGGGTTTTAAAGATGATTTTTTCTTTCAAGTTTAGTTTTTCATTTTAAAAAACAGGTTTTCATAATTCCAAACTTGCCAAGCGCCGAAACAGTGCGTTACTTTTTGTGATGATTTTAATTATACTTTCTCATAAATTAATCCCTATCAAGATCATGAAAATCAACTGGACAATACTTATTGGATTAGCTATTGTGATTCTAGTTTTAATTTGTTTTTTGATAAGAAAAAACAATAAAGACAAAAAAGACTATACTGATTTCTTAAACCAAGATTTTAAAAAACAAGAAGAACAAGAATCAGACTTAAACGATGAAAGTTACTAAGTTTTAAAAAAAAAAAATTTAATTGATACTACTTTCTATTTGAGTACCATTCGACCAGAAAAATTCTCAAAAATATCTGTTATTTTCGGCGAGTATCAATTAAATGAATGATTTTCCAATTTGAAGTTTCTTCAACCTGATCTTTAAACAAGGTGAATGAATTAACTCCTTTGTGACTCAGTTTGCCGTTAATATAAAATTCATAAGGTGTCCACACGTGCGCTAAACTTCCTTCTATTTGAACTGCATAAGTCAATATTTTTTCATGAAATACTGTTCCTTTTGGAATACTAGCTATTGATTTAAAAAACGTATCTGGATCACTATTTTCTAATTTAGCACTTCCTTCTTTTTCTGAAATGGTTTGTAAAATCATTTTTTTATCACAAAGAGATTTCAACGTCATCGTATCTTTGGCATGAAAAGCCAAGAAAAATTTTTCAATTGCATTTTGCGCTTCCTTATTTTGTGCTTGAATACAGTTACTTACAACTAGAAAAAATAATACAATAATAGTTCTCATAGCAGATGATTTAAGAGTTTTTGAATAGAAAAACTTTAGTTAGACATTAAAGAATAAAAATATTCATTTTAGTACCTTTACAAACTTAAATATAAAATTATGTCTGTAGCTAAAAAAGATTATAAAAGAATTACAACTAAATCGTTGATTGAAATGAAAGCCAATGGCGAAAAAATTTCAATGCTAACAGCTTATGATTTTACAATGGCAAAAATTGTAGATACAGCAGGAATTGATGTGATTCTTGTAGGTGATTCGGCATCAAATGTAATGGCGGGTCATGAAACTACATTGCCAATTACACTTGACCAAATGATTTACCATGCTTCATCTGTAGTGCGCGCCATAGAAAGAGCACTTGTTGTGGTTGATTTACCTTTTGGAAGTTATCAATCAGACCCAAAAGAAGCCTTACGATCTGCTATTAGAATCATGAAAGAAAGCGGTGGTCATGCCGTAAAACTTGAAGGTGGTAAAGAAATAAAAGACTCTATAAAAAAAATATTGAATGCTGGGATTCCGGTTATGGGACATTTAGGTCTTACGCCGCAATCTATTTATAAATTTGGTACATATACCGTTCGAGCAAAAGAAGAAGAAGAAGCAGATAAACTAATAGAAGATGCTCAATTACTTGAAAAATTAGGCTGTTTTGCATTAGTTCTTGAAAAAATACCAGCTCATTTAGCCGAAAAAGTAGCGCAAAGCATTTCTATTCCTGTAATAGGGATTGGTGCTGGTGGTGGTGTAGATGGCCAAGTACTTGTAATTCATGACATGCTAGGGATGAATAACGAATTTAGTCCACGTTTTTTAAGACGCTATATGGATTTATACAAAGAAATGACAGCTGCTATCGGGCAATATGTTGCTGATGTAAAGTCAAGTGATTTCCCTAATGCAAACGAACAATATTAAGTAGAGACCACATAGATTATCAGACTATTTAGATTGTTAGAATAAAAAAATGAAATGCATCGATTTAAAGATTTAGAAATCTGGAAAAAAAGTAGATTTTTTTGTTCAAAAATTTACGCAGTGACTTCGTCTTTTCCTAACGAAGAAAAATTTGGACTAACAAATCAATTAAGAAGAGCTTCTGTTTCTATTCCTTCAAATATAGCCGAAGGATCGTCTAGGTAATCAAATAAGGACTTTGCACGATTTTTAGAAATTGCCATCGGTTCAGCATATGAAATTGAAACACAAATTCTTATTTCATCCGATTTGGGTTTCATCACTCCGCAAGATTTAATAGAATTAACAAATATGTTAGAGGAAATTATTAAGATGACTTCAAGGTTTAGAGCAACTATATTATAGTCTTTCTTAATTTTTATTGTTTTTAGACGGTAAAAATTGTTTAGAATCTAAACATCTAACAAAGTCTAACCTGTCTAAAAATCTAATAATCTAACAATCTAAAAAATCCAAATGAAAATAGTTTCTGATAAAAATAACTTACAAATTCTACACGAAGACAACCATTTAATTGTGGTGAACAAACGTGTAGGCGATATTGTTCAAGGAGATAAAACGGGTGACAAACCATTATCTGATGTGGTTAAAGAATACATCAAAGACAAGTACAACAAACCAGGTGAAGTATTTCTAGGAGTGGTACATAGGCTTGACAGACCTACAACAGGAATTGTAGTTTTTGCAAGAACCAGCAAAGCATTGACTAGAATGAACGAGCTTTTTAGCAATCGAGAGACTCAAAAAACCTATTGGTGTGTGGTAAAAAACAAACCCTTACATGATACGGATAAACTCGTGCACTATCTTAAAAGAAACGAAAAAAACAACAGCTCAAAAGCACATTTAAAAGAAGTTCCTGACAGCAAACTAGCTAGTTTAGATTATAAAATCATCAAGGAACTCAATAATTATTATGCGTTAGAAATAAATCTTCATACCGGCAGACACCACCAAATTAGAGCGCAACTCGCTGCCATAAATACACCCATAAAAGGAGACTTAAAATATGGTTTTGACAGGAGCAATCCAGACGGTGGAATTCATTTGCACGCCCGAAAATTAGTATTCACTCACCCAGTCTCTAAAGAAGTAACCACTATTATTGCTCCCACACCAAATGATGTAATTTGGAATGCCATTTAATGAGTACTTCATGAAATTTAAAGCGTAACAAATTTGATACTTATGCTACTAACACAAAGAGAAGAATTTGTAGATTTCTATGGTAAAGACCTCTTGCGATATTTTGTTTCTAAAATAATACTGTAATATTTAAAATCTAAATTGTGAATCAATCCGACATAAGTACTCGTAAAGAATCTTTGAAAAAATTATTGCAAGTCATCATAAACCATGAAGAGGCAATAATAAAAGCTTTGTATGATGATTTTAAAAAACCAGCTTTTGAGGCCGTTTTAACAGAAACAAATTACGTTATCAGCGACTTAAAAGAAACTATTAAAAATATTGATTCTTGGGCTAAGCCAAAAAAAGTTAGGTCCTCTTTACTTAATTTTCCTTCATCAGATTATGTATATAGTGAACCCTATGGACATGTTTTGATTTTGGCTCCGTGGAATTATCCTTTTCAACTCGCATTGTGTCCTCTTGTAGCCGCTGTAGCCGCCGGAAATAAAGTAACACTAAAACCCTCTGAGCTTACTCCTAATACTTCACACATCATTTCAAAAATTATTAGCGAAACTTTTGCCGCAAAAGATGTCGTTGTCATAACAGGTGACGCCACCGTGGCAACACAATTATTGAGCAAACGTTGGGATTATATCTTTTTTACAGGAAGCGTTGCAGTGGGAAAAATCATAGCACAAGCCGCAGCAGTTCATCTTACGCCGGTTACCTTAGAATTAGGAGGGAAAAGCCCTTGTATTGTAGATGAAACGGCTGATTTACAACTTAGCGCACGCCGAATTGTATGGGGAAAAATCATCAATGCTGGACAAACCTGTGTAGCACCCGATTATATTTTAGTTCACCAAAAAGTAAAAAAAGAATTCACAACTTTCCTGATTCAAGAAATTGAAAAAGCATTAGGTTCAAATCCTGAGGAATCACGAGACTTTGCTCGAATTGTAAATTTAAAAAACTGGCAACGTTTAAAAGATTTATTAGATAACGAATCCATTATATTCGGAGGACAAACAAATAAAGATTCCCTATACATTGCCCCTACTTTACTAGATGAACCTAAAAGTACAAGTCCAGTAATGAATGAGGAAATTTTTGGTCCAATATTACCTATCCTATCTTACCAAACTACTTCAGATATGGAAAGAGTAATAAAAAGTTATGAAAAGCCTCTAGCTCTTTACATTTTTAGTACTAATAAATCATTCACTGATGAAATACTTCAAAAATATTCATTTGGTGGAGGTTGTGTCAATGACACCGTTGTACATCTGGTAAACAATAGATTGCCATTTGGTGGTGTAGGTCATTCAGGAATGGGTGCCTATCACGGTAAATTAAGTTTTGATATTTTTTCGCATAAAAAAGCAATTGTAAAACGAGGAACATGGCTTGACTTACCTTTGCGCTATGCTCCTTACAATGAAAAACTAAAAACGATTCGGAAATTTTTAAAACTGATGTAAAATTTTTAAACTTTAAACTAATTAATAACCAATAACCTATTTTAAAATGAATGCACCTGTTAAAAAACGTATGGACGAAATTAAATCACAAGGCTACAACATTGATTTTGGCGATGTATTTAATCAAACTATAGAAAACTATAAAAAAATTGCTATGTATGGCGGTCTAGTACTCTTTATGTTTTTTGTTGTTTTTATATTGGGACTTGCTGGAATTTTCGCAGTAATTTTTGGAACCGATGAAGCGTTAACGATTTTAAAAGCCGAAGATTTTAAACCTGAAAACTTAGACCTTTACGGGTTATTGATTTTATCCTTAATAAGCATTGCAATAGGTACACTAATAAGTCCTTTTATAGCTGGATTATTTAAAATGGCTCACAACGCAGATATAGATGAAGAATTTCATGTATCAACTATGTTTCATTATTACAAAACACCTTATGTTCAAGAAATTATAATTGCTACATTTTTAATTGCTGCAGTAGATAGTTTCATTCGTGGAGTAATAAACTATGCAGAAATACCCGTTTTAGGCGCCGTATTATCAGCTATATTATCATTTTTCACTTTTTTAACTATTCCTTTAATAATTTTTGGAAATTCAAAAGCGTTGCACGCCATAGAAACTAGTATAGTTATTGTTGCTAAACAACCATTTATATTGTTTGCACTCTTAATTGTGGGTGTTATAGCAGTTTTCTTAGGATTTTTTGCGTGTTGTATTGGGATTCTTTTTACTATTCCGTTTATTTATTCCATGAGCTATATCATTTACAAATACATCATTGGTTTTCCAGAAAATAAAGAAGAGGAAGTATCTACAAATTTTGAAACTCTGTAATAAAAAATAAAGCCAAAATTGATTTTGAAATTGATTTTGAAATCAATTTTGGCTTATTCAAATAAAAGTAGTAATTTGTTGTTTTTTATTTAATAAAATAACTAACTCAATTTAAGAAAATTTGAATCATTACTGCGGATACTTACCCTCAATCCCATTAAGCTACCTTTCAACAAGTTGGTTCACAACAACTATTTCAAGTAAATTAATGATGCTTTTTGATAAATTAGCAGTAGATAATAATTTATTTCGGGTAATCAATCCATTTATTTTTTTATTGTTTTTTTTGCTAATTTTTAAATTCTCAAAAATTAGAACTTTATTGTATCCGGGATATATTAAAAATTACCCTCTTAAGGATTCAAAGAGTGAAGAATACCAACTGTATTTTTTATTTTTGGGTTTAGTCATACCCGTTTTAGAAATTGTATTCGAAATATTTAAAGTAAGAACAAAAAGTCTTTTAATACCTAACTTAATATTAGGAATCCTTTTATTTTTGATTTATTTCCTAAGTCTTAAATCAAAATATATTTACCAATACATCCAAAAAATTTTTCGAGTAGTTTTCCTAATTTCATTTATTTTCATTTCTCGAAACTTAATCGCATTTCCAAATGATAAAATTCCGTTTGTTGCTTACATAATTACATTCTTTTTCTCCTATTCTATTATAAAATCTCAAAAATGGTATTGGTTTTTTATTAGTTTAAATTTTATCTATATATCTACTCTTTTATTATTTGAAATCATCCCTTTTGACTCAGCTGTTCTACTCTTTAATTATTGCATTATAGTTGTTATGATTAATTATATTAGACATCTTTCAATAATCAACTTAAAAAGTAAACTGTCATTTCACAATCAAATTATAAACAAGGGAAACTCTCTGGTTTTGGCAACAAATGTAAAAGGAGAGGTTGTTTTTTGTAGCGAGAATATAGTTTCTATTTTAGGATATACTGTAGAGGAAGTATTGGGTTATGGATATTGGGAACGCACTGGTGACTATGATTTATATAATGAAAAAGAAATTCAAGACTTTATAGATGATAAAATATTTGTAAGAAAATTAAGATGTAAAAATGAAGAATACAAATACATTCAATGGAATGATAAAAAATTCTCAAATAATTTAATCATAGGAATTGGCCAGGATGTTACAAAAGAAGTTCTGATTCAAGAGCAATATAAAAATGCAATTGAAGGGGCTATTGATTTAATTTATGAAGTGGATTATAAAGGTTATTTAACTTTTGTTAATGATTTCACAATCAAAGCTCTGGGTTTTGATTCAAATGAACTCATTGGACAGCATTTTTCCAAATTCATACATACTGACTATTTAAATGAAATAGTTCAATTTTACTCTAGATTAGATAAATTTGAAAATCATTTTCCTACTATCGAGTTTCCTTTATTCAAAAAGAATCAAAAAAAAATATGGATCTCTCAAAAAGTAACAGTCCGAAAAAATAAAGATGGAAGAATAGTAGCTTTCTCTGCAATTGCGCGAGACATTACAATACTAAAAAACATTAAAAAAAATACAAAAATAAGACATAAAAAAGTAAACGAATATAACAGAACAATTACACAATTGTCTACTACCAATTTTAGCAGCTATGTCAATTTAGAAACTCGATTAATGAAAGTACTAGAAACTGCATCTATCGTGTCTAAATGCGATCGCGTGAGTTACTGGAAATATGAAAAGGACCAAATTAAGTGTCAAAATTTATACAATTTAGAAAGCCAAACTTTTGATAAAGGTACTATATTAGAAAAAAAAGATTATCCTATTTACATTGATTCCATTCAAAGTAAGAAACAAATTTGTGCATCTAATGTTTTTAAAAAGCATGAATTATCAGAGTTTATAGAAGAGTATTTTTTAGTATTAAATATAAAATCTGTACTCGATATTCCATTTTTTATTGATGGTGATTTAATAGGAATAGTATCTTTTGAAACCATAAAAAATAAAAGAAAATGGGATAATGAAGATATAAATTTTGCAAGAGCAATTGCAGACATCATATCATTAACATTAATATCACAAAGTAGATTTGAAACAGAAAAAAAATTAGAGTATAAAAGTGAATTACTATCTGCAATGACACTTTGTACTGAAAAGTTTTTAAAAAGTAATAATATTGATGCTATTTTCTCTGATGTTTTAGTGATTATGGGGAAAGCGACAAAATCACACAGAACTTATTTTTATGAAAATAATGATATAACAAAAACGATCAGTCAAAAATACAGATGGATTATAGAAAATGACACATTAAATGAAGTCAATCAAAAACTACAGCACCTGCCTCATGAATATTTTGAAGAATTACTAACTCCCTTGTTATCCAATAGCATTTACACTGCTGTAGTACCCCAAATTGAAAACACATCTCTCCGACAGAAATTAGAAAGTATTAACGTTTTTTCCATCATTCTTTTTCCAATTTTTGTGCGGGATAAATTTCACGGTTTCATTGGTTTTGATGATACAGAGACTGAAAGATTTTGGTCTGATGATGAAATAAATATTTTGCAAACATTAGCTCAAAACATTAGTTTTTCATTAGAGAGAATTACAAATGAAAATGCAATTTATGAAAGCGAAGAAAAATTTAGGTTGCTTGCCAATAATATTCCAGGAACTGTTTACCTCTCTAATTATGATTCTAAAAGTACAAAAATTTATATTAATGATGAAATAGAGAATCTTACAGGTTATGACAAGTCAGATTTCTTAAGCAATAAAGTTTTATTTATAGATTTGATTCATCCAGATGATAAAATTAAAACTATTGAAGCCCAAAAAAAAGCAATAGACTCAAAAAAACCAATTCACCTTACCTATAGAATTATTCATAAAAAAAACCATATTGTATGGGTTGAAGAGTTTGGCGATACTATTTATAAAAACGGAAAAATTGCATTTATTGAAGGTATATTTATTGATATCACCGAAAGAAAACAAGCAGAAACAATTGTTAAAGAAAAAGAACTTGCCGAAGCAGCAAATAAAGCTAAATCCGATTTTTTAGCCAATATGAGCCACGAAATAAGAACTCCCTTAAACGGTATTATAGGTTTTACTGATTTGTTAATGAGTACAAATCTAGGTGAAACTCAGGGAAAATACATGACCACAATAAGTCAATCAGCACATTCATTACTAAATATTATCAATGATATTCTTGATTTTTCTAAAATTGAAGCTGGAAAACTCGAGTTGTATTTTGAAATTTGCAATTTAAAAGATATGCTTTTGCAAGTTTTTGATTTGATACACTATGAAGCAAACCAAAAAAAACTACACCTAGATTTAATTTTAGACAAAGATATTCCTTTACATTATTTGATAGACAGTGTTCGATTAAAGCAGGTACTTATCAACTTACTTGCCAATGCAGTAAAATTTACTGATACTGGATCAATAAAATTAATTGTTTCTGCAGTAAAACCTATAAGTAACGGATACGCAACAATTCGTTTTGCAGTAGTTGATACTGGTATTGGGATATTAGAAGAAAATAAAAAGAAGATCTTTAAGGCTTTTTCACAAGAAGATGGATCCACTACTAGAAAATTTGGAGGTACAGGACTTGGATTAACAATATCCAATCAATTATTAGGTCTTATGAACAGTCAATTAAAGCTAGAAAGTGCTGTCAATGCAGGAAGTACTTTCTATTTTGACCTGAAGTTAAAAGTTACTGATAACGTCATTAAACATAAATATTTAGTAAAAAACAGCCCTAATATTAATAACAATCCCAAATTAGTAAACGATTTAAATATTAAGGTAATACATATTTTGATAGCAGAAGATAACAAAGTAAATATGTTACTCTTAAAAACCATTTTAAAAAATGAACCCTATCAAACTCAAATCCATGAAGCAATCAACGGTTTAGAGGCTGTTAAAAAATTTGAAAACACTCCAATTGATATTATTTTTATGGATATACAAATGCCTATCATGAATGGATACGAAGCCTCTCAATGCATTAGAAACTTACAAAATGGAAAAACAGTTCCTATAATAGCCATAACTGCAGGTACAGAAAAAGAAGAAAAAGAAAAATGTATTGCTTCTGGGATGAATGATTACATATCAAAACCAATTATAAAAGGAATAATAGGCGACACTATTACAAAGTGGATAATACAAAATAAAAAGTAATGTTGATAATGTTAAAATAATATGTAATTTTAAATTTTAAATCAATTAATTAAAAAAATAATTTATGAAATGGAGTGGCAGACGTTCAAGCGAAAATTTTGAAGACAGAAGAGGAATGTCTTCTGGTGGAAAAACTATAGTAGGCGGGGGAATAATAGGTATTGTTATCCTTTTACTAAATACTTTTGGTGGAGAAAATGCTCAAATGATAACACCTATTCTTGAGCAAATGAATCAAGGACAAAGTGCACCCACAGAAAAAAGAGCCTTAACCGCTGAAGAAATAGAAGAAGGAAAATTTGTTGAAGCTGTATTAGTTGATTCAGAGGATGTATGGGATAAAATTTTTAAGGAAAATAATATGCAGTACAAAAGACCTAAATTAATTTTATTCACACAAGGAGTAGATACAGAATGTGGAAGCGCAACCTCGGCCTCTGGACCATTTTATTGTCCTGCAGATCAAAAAGTGTACATGGATTTAACATTCTTTAATGAGTTGAAAACTAAATTTGGTGCTCAAGGTGGTGATTTTGCAACAGCCTATGTAATTGCGCACGAGATTGGACATCATGTACAAACCTTACTAGGAACTTCGTCTAAAATGAGACAAATGCAAGAAGGCAAAAGTCAAGCTGAAGCAAATGCATTATCTGTGGCTCTAGAATTACAAGCAGATTTTTATGCTGGCGTTTGGACCCATTACAATCAAAAAATGAAAAATATTCTTGAAGAAGGCGATCTAGAAGAAGCATTAAGCGCCGCTCACGCTGTAGGTGATGATGCTATTCAAGCAAAAATGCAAGGCCATATTGTTCCGGAAACCTTTACTCATGGGACATCGGCTCAAAGAAAAGCTTGGTTTATGAAAGGTTACAAAACTGGCGATATCAAACAAGGTAATACTTTTGAAGAAATTAATTAATTTATTGTGGCATGTAGTATTACAACTGCATGCCATATTTTTTTTATTGGACTTGATCCAAAAATAAATTGGCAGGTTTGACTCAAAAATGTTCTTATTAGTGAAAAGAGCATCATTTTTAAGGAATTGTTATCTAATTATTGTTTTCATTTTCATCATTATATAGTGTTTTCACAAGCAACAAAGTGATTAAAAAGCCTATAAAAAACCCTCTTTGTACTGTAAAACAGTACTTTACACAAGTATCTTGAACAAAGAAAACCTATCAATCAAGAGATATCCAAAATAATGACATACCTTTGCACCAAATTAAAGGAGCAAAATATATAAATGTGTTTGCTTCGTAAATACAATTTATGTCATTCAATTCATTAGGTTTATCTGATTCTTTGCTCAAAGCAATCAGCAAAAAAGGGTACACTACCCCATCTCCAATTCAACAAAAAGCAATACCTCCAATACTTAAAGGCCAAGATGTTTTAGCATCTGCTCAAACTGGAACAGGAAAAACAGCAGGTTTTACGCTCCCAATATTGCAATTGTTATCTCAAACACAACCCGTTCGCAATCGTCCAATTCGATCGTTGATATTAACACCTACAAGAGAATTGGCAGCTCAAATATTAGCAAATATCAAAGAATACAGCGAATTTTTAGATTTAAAAAGTACGGTTATTTTTGGTGGAGTAAATCAAAATCCACAAGTAACACAATTACGTCAAGGCATTGATATTCTGGTAGCAACACCAGGAAGACTTATAGACTTACACAATCAAGGTTTAATTTCACTTGCAAAAGTTGAAATTTTAGTACTTGATGAAGCCGATAGAATGCTGGATATGGGATTTTTACGTGATATTGAAAGAGTATTGAAAGTTTTACCTCAAAAAAGACAAAACTTACTTTTCTCTGCAACTTTTTCAAAAGATATCAAGAAACTAGCAATGGGAATTCTTCAAAATCCTATTCAGGTTGAAGCAACTCCTGAGAACACTACTGTTGATGCCATAACCCAACTTATTTATCCTGTTGCCAAAGAGAAAAAAACGGAATTAATCATAAAACTGATTACCGAAGGTAACTGGAAACAAATTTTAGTGTTTACAAGAACCAAACAAGGCGCTAATAAACTAACTGAGTTTATGAACGATGCTGGTATTAAAGCTGCCGCAATTCACGGTAATAAAGGTCAAGGCGCTAGAACAAAAGCTTTGGAAGGTTTTAAAAATGGAAGTCTTACAGCTCTTGTTGCAACAGATATTGCAGCTCGTGGATTAGACATTCCTTTATTACCGCATGTTGTAAATTTTGAACTACCTAATATCCCAGAAGATTACGTTCATAGAATAGGTAGAACTGGTCGTGCTGGTGCAAATGGAAAAGCAATTTCATTGTTTAGTCCTGATGAGACTGTTTTTTTAAGAGATATCGAGAAATTAGTTGGGTTAACAATCCCAAAAGAAAGTATCAAAGGTTTTGAGCCGGATCCCAACGCATCAAAAGAGCCTATAAAACAAGGTCAAGGTAGAACACAACGTTTTTCTGCACCCAAACAACCTAAACTAGATGCAGCCAAAAAAACAAATAATTTTGGAAGTAGACGTACTACTAACTCAACCAACGAAAGACGAGTAAATAGGTAATTAATATAGATACAAACTATAATTACTAAAAACAATAGAGACCGTAAATCAAAACATGATTTACGGTCTTTTTATTTGAGTAAGCTGATAATCTTTAAGAATGATCAAAAATGATTTTTTATAAAAATTATTGATACAAAAAATCCGCTATTCAAAACAGCGGATTTTACATTTTGATCGTTATTTACGAGACAAATAGTCTATTACATTAGCTTCAATTCTTGCATCAATGTTAGTGATATCTGCTTTTATAAACTTTTCACCTAATATATTTTCGTATAATTCGATATACCTTTCAGATACGGATTCTATATACTCATCTGTCATTTCAGGTATTTGTTGTCCTTGAAGTCCTTGAAAACCATTTTCTATCAACCATCTTCTTACAAACTCTTTTGACAATTGTTTTTGCTCGTCACCATTATTTTGACGGTCTTGATATCCATCTGCATAAAAATAACGAGATGAATCTGGTGTATGTATTTCATCAATCAACACAATTTTACCTTCTTTAGTTTTACCAAATTCATATTTGGTATCAACCAAAATAAGACCTCTACCAGCTGCAATCTCTGTCCCTCTTTGGTACAAATCTCTAGTGTACTTTTCTAAAACAAGGTAATCTTCAAGAGATACGATACCTTTACTTAAAATTTCTTCTCTTGAAATATCGGCATCGTGCTCTCCGTTATCTGCTTTGGTAGTAGGTGTAATTATTGGTTCAGGAAATTTATCGTTTTCTTTTAAATCATTGGGCATTGAAACACCACAAATTTCTCTTTTACCAAGAGCATATTCACGAGCCGCATGTCCTGAAAGATAACCTCTAATAACCATTTCTACCTTAAAAGGATCACACAATTTCCCAACAGCTACATTTGGATCTGGTGTATCAAGCAACCAATTTGGCACAATATCCGATGTTAGTTCCATAAATCGGGTAGCAATTTGATTTAAAATTTGACCTTTGTACGGAATTCCTTTTGGTAAAACCACATCAAATGCAGACAGCCTATCAGTAGCAACCATAACCAATAGTTCATCATTTATAGTATATACTTCTCTTACTTTACCGCGGTAAACTGCTTTTTGATTGGGGAAATTGAAATTTGTAGTTGTAATTGTGTGGCTCATTTTTTTAGTTGTGTGTGTTTATATTGTAGCTGCAAATTTAAAACTATTTCATAAAGTATAGCAATGAATACCTCATTCAATTCTTTGATATTACAGGAAAACTATTTTTTGAGTAAGGTTTGATTGAATAAATCTAATATCCTGCTGTACTCATCAACCCATGAATACGTTTCTTTGAATCCGTGTGCTTCAACGGGAAAACTAGCTAAACTCCATTTTTTCTTACCCAATTCTATAAAACGCTGAGACAAACGAACAATATCCTTATACTCTACGTTATCATCAACCATTCCGTGCAACATCAATAAATCTCCTTGAAGATTATCCGCAAAATATATTGGAGAACTTTTTTTGTACGCATCTGGATCTGTTTCAGGAAAATTTAAAATATTACCTGTGTAGCCATGGTTATAGTGTGCCCAATCTGTAACTGATCTAAGTGCTGCACCTGATGCAAACTCTTTTGGCGCTGTTAACATTCCCATTAAGGTAATAAAACCACCATAAGAACCTCCATAAATACCCACTTTTGAAGCATCTATACCATGATTTTCTACTAAGTATTTTTTACCATCCAAGTGATCTGATAAATCTTTACCTCCCATAAAACGGTATATTCCGGTTCTAAAATCGCGTCCGTATCCATCACTGCCTCTGTAATCAATATCAAGAACCGTATATCCTTGATCTACTAACATGTTGTGAAACATATACTCTCTATGGTAGCTACTCCAATAATTGTGCGCATTTTGCAAATAACCTGCTCCATGTACAAATAAAATAGCTGCTTTATTAGCATTTGCTTGTTGAGGCTTGTACAATCTGGCATGAACCGTTGTTCCATCTTGAGCTTTAAAGGTAATAACTTCGGGTTCACGCCAAGAATAGGACTTAAAACTTTCTGTTAACGATGCTGTAATTTGGTCCAAAGAGGTATTGGTCTTGTTACTTGCAACATATAATTCCCAAGGTTTGTTTTTATAGGAATAGCGTACCAACAACGAACTTTCATCCGGAGATATATTTACTTCATGAGCACCATCATTAGTTAAAATAGGTTGCATTTTTTTTGTCGAAATATCAAGCTTGTAAAAACTTCTATTTCCTGGATGTGTAGTTGTGGTTGTTAGGTAAAATGCTTTTCTATCTTTAGCCAAAGCTACTGATCGTACTTCCCAATTGCCTTGCGTCAATTGAGTTTTAAGTTTTGATTTTAAATTGTATGTGTACAAATGAGAATAACCTGTCTCTTCAGATTGGAAATAGACAGTCTCATTATCAGCTAAAAAACCAAGAGTTCCTCTCCCGAAAGAACTTGATGGAATTCCTGGACCACCAATCCATGCTTCGTCATGCTGATAATCAATTTCTTCAAAAGTATTTTTTTCAAGATTCAAACGTACTATCCAACGGTCTTTGTTATCTTGACTTCTTATCTCAGAAACAGCATAGCTACCATCATCATTATATATTGGCTCTTGAACAATAATTAATTTGTTCTTTTTCTCCACATTTTTATTTTTCTCATACAATTCAAAATATTTTGGTAAATCTTGAATGTGGGTCAAAGTAGAAAAATTGATAAAATAAACAGAGTCTTTAGCAACATTATAAACACCAAACTTTGAAGGAATCAAATTATTTACAGAAACTTTTTCTTTAGTGTCAACAATATCATTGTAGCCACTTGCGGTAATAAAAGCCTCCATTTTTTCTCTTTTTCCCTCTACTTCTTCTAGTAATCTAAAAGTGGCATAACCCCCTTTAGGATCCATTTTTAAACCTCCAAAAGTATTTTTTCCATAAAAATAAGGTTTTGGAAAATCCGACTTAGAAAGTTTAGCTTTTTCAGCATTCCATTTTTTTAACGCCTCTTGATCTCTTACAAATTGGAATAGTTCTTCTTGCTGGGTCTTTAAAAAAGTTTCTTTTTGAGAAGCAACCTCGTCCGCTTTTCCTTTTCGGAAATTTGTAAGCTGAATCAAAGAACCTTCGTTGATGTTGTATTGAAAAATATTGTCATTCTGTCTAAAAAACAACAAACCCGCTGTTGCACTTACTTGCAAATTTGAAATTGGACTGCTGTGCTGAAACAACTTTTTAGAAATTTTATTTTTCAATGAATACGAATACAAACGGCCTTTGTCAAGATAAAAATACACATCTGGATTAGATGATTTTCTTAAATCTAATCTTGAAAAAAGAGCTTCACTAGCAGGTGCAAGTTCTGGTTTCGGCATGCCTTTTTTCCAGAAATACGTACTATTTCCTAATTCATTATTTGGGTTCCAGTCAAAATATACTTTTTGTCCATCTATTGACCATCTTTCATTTTCTGGTTGCGCACCAATGAAAGCATTTCCTTTCATGATTTCCTCTAGCTTTAAGGTTTGGCTGTAAATGGTTACCGAAAAAAATATACAAAGAAGAAGTATTACATTTTTATTCATTTTAATTTCATTTAAGTTTAGTAGTTATTGTTGCAGTTCTAGTTTAGAGTTGATTATTTTGTTGGTGATGTAGTTTGCAACTCCGTCACTATCATTGGTCGATGTGATTTCAAGTTGCGGTAACAAGTCTTTCAAACTTTGAGGAGCATTCTCCATAAGTATGCCTATTCCTGCCTCACGGAGCATGTTTTCGTCATTAAAGCCGTCCCCAAAGACTAGCGTTTCTTGAAAACTAAAATTCTCAAGTTCGAGAATCTTAGCAATAGCCACACTTTTATCAACTGATTTATCCATGAATTCTAAACAAAAAGGCAAACTAAAGGCGTGATTAAATAATCCTTCATGGTTTTCTAAAATCTGATCTCTAACTGCAAGTAGTTTTGAGTGATTGTCGTGAGTAAACAATAATTTAATCCCAGCATAGTCCTCTAATTCATTAAAATTTACTAGCTCAGGACGATACATGATTTCAGGTTGAAAATCATTTAACTTCTTGTTGTATTTATTGGTAAACCAAATATCCTCTTTGAATAAAACCGTTGTAATATCTGGATCGATGTCAATGCTTAGTACTGATTGAATGTATTCACTTTTTAAATCAAACGAATAAAGTAACTTTTTATCAGGGGAATGAATTCGAGCACCATTCGAAGAGACCAAATAAACGGGAAATCCTAGTGAATCAAGTATTGGCATAGCATCAAGATGATGACGCCCTGTTGCAACAATGATTACATAATTATGCCGGTGAAGTTTTTGAAAAACAGAAATGGTTTTATCTGAAATTGTATGATTTGAGTTGAGTAGAGTCCCATCTAAATCACTAATTATAACTTTAATATTCTTGTTTACAATCATTTTTTTTCTAAAAAATTCATACCCTCAAAACTATTCTATTTTTTAGACAATGAAAAGAGAACGTACTTTTTTTTGGTGTAGCATTATGTTAAAATTAAATGCCAATTTCAATACAAATCCTTTTACAAACTATTCTTTCAAAAAAAAGACAGATTCTTTAAAAATTAAAAATCGGGGATGGCATTGTATTGCGATCCCCGATTTCAATATTAAATAAAGTTCTAGTCGTTATTTTCAATCATTTTGTAAGCATCAATAACTTTCTTAACCAGTCTATGACGTACAATATCTTTATCATCCAGGTAAATAATTCCTATTCCATCAATATCTTTTAAAACTAACAAAGCTTCTTTAAGTCCAGATATGGTTCGCCTTGGTAAATCTACCTGACCGGGATCACCTGTAATCATAAACTTGGCACTTTTACCCATACGCGTTAAGAACATTTTCATTTGGGAATGTGTTGTATTTTGAGCTTCATCTAAGATTACAAAAGCATTATCAAGTGTTCTACCCCTCATGAAAGCAAGTGGAGCAATTTGAATAATACCTTTTAAAATATAATCTTCTAATTTTTCATTAGGCAACATGTCTCGTAGTGCATCATACAATGGCTGCATGTATGGATCCAGTTTTTCTTTCATATCGCCGGGTAAGAAACCTAGATTCTCTCCAGCTTCAACCGCAGGTCTAGTCAAAATGATTCTTTTTACCTGTTTTTCTTTCAACGCCTTCACAGCCATGGCAACGCCGGTATACGTTTTTCCAGTTCCTGCTGGACCTACTGCAAATACCATGTCGTTTTTTTCAAGAGTGTCAACTAGCAATTGCTGGTTAGGAGTCATGGCTTTAATTATTTTGCCCCCCACACCATGTACTAAAATTTTGTCACTCCCTTGAAATTTGCGATCTTCTTGTGCATCTCCCATAATAACTCTTTCAATGACATTATTATCTATGTTGTTGTAACGCGTAAAATGAAGCATCAATCGTTGAAATCGTTTTTCAAATTCGTCTAAAACTTCCTTTTCTCCAAAAGCCTTGAGTGTAGTTCCTCTTGCAACGATTTTTAATTTTGGATAATATTTCTTTATGGATTCAAGATGAGTGTCTTGAGCGCCCCAAAAGTCTTTTGGAGCGATGTCTATGAGCTCAATTATTCTTTCGTTCAAATGATAGTATGTTTAGTTGTTTTATTTTAAAGTTAATCGAAGTCCTACACCGTTTGAATTGGTTATCAAATCTACTTTGGTGCTTTCAAACTGCTTGTTACCTATAGCGTTCTGGTTGTTATAGTCAGTCACTACATTTTTAATTTTCTTTGAGAAACCAATTTTGACAGGAATGGTTATTAAAAGAGCTGCAAGACCTGTTCCCATAATTATTATAGGAATACTTTTATTGGGTTTACCCTCAAATTCTGGATTCATACCCTGATCAAATCCTGAAATTACGTAAGCCATTGTACCTGTAAATAAAAGCACCGGCCCCGAAATAAGCAATATGTTACCTACTGTTTTCTTTGTTCTCCCAATATTGTAATCAGCTAATAATTGTTGATTATCTTTTAACAATTCTCTTACTTGATTGGGTGTGATTTTTTCCCTTTCAGAATCTAAAATATTTCCGTTAGACTTATAAACTATTTTTTGAGAATATGATTGAAAGGTGCTAAAAAAAATAATAAGAACAAAAATGCGTTTGATCATAAGTTTTGTTTTAACTCAAATTGAAATTTCTATTTAATTTAAAGCTTAAAATACTTTAGCTTTGCGTTTCTCAAATTTAGTGAAAATTAGGTTTACAAAACAGCAATAGTTATAAACAAATTTATGTCAATAATTACCCTTACTACCGATTACGGCTTGAAAGACCACTTTGTAGGTGCGTTTAAGGGAAAAATTTTATCTCAATATGCTGAGGCAACAATTATTGATATCTCACATGAAATTGACCCCTTTAATACCGTAGAGTCCAGTTATTGTGTAAGTGCAGCATACAGCAGTTTCCCTAAAGGTAGCGTACACCTTATAGGAGTAGATATGGAGCGTAATAAAGAAAATCAACATGTTGCAATGCAGTGGAATGATCATTATTTTATTGCTGCTGATAATGGTATTTTGAGCATGCTTTCGCAAAAAATAAATCCGCAAGAAATTGTAGCCATAGACATTCATGATCAATTAGACCAAGATGCTGTTGACCTTGACGCATTTGTATTCGTAGCATGTCATTTAGCTAAAGGTGGCGCTCTAAAAACCATAGGCACTCCCATTGATACACTAAAAGAAGTAACAGATTTAAATGCGGTTTTAGCTGTTGATGGAAATTCGTTAAAAGGGCATGTAGTTTATATAGATCATTTTGGGAACGTTGTTACTAATATATCCAAAGAATATTTCAATCAAGTAGCACAAGGAAGATCTTATGAAATTGTTTTAAAAACTAAAAATATTAAAAACATATTGCCAAATTATTCTGCTATTGCAAAAAATGACAAATATCCCATTAAATCCTATGAAGGTGAAAAACTAGCTATCTTTAATGAAGCAGGCTACTTAGAAATTGCTATTTTTAGAAGTAATCCTTCAAAAGTTGGATCGGCAAGTAGTTTGTTAGGACTTAATTATAGAGATGTTATTATTATAAAATTTATATAAAGTTTAAACCAAAATCTAATGTTTGTACGCATTGTAAAATTAAGTTTTCATGAAGAGCATATTCCGGCATTTTTAGAAAACTTTGAGTTAATGAAAGATAAAATACGAAATGCGCCTGGAAATCGTTTCTTAGAATTGTATCAAGATAAAAATAACAAAAGTATTTTCTTTACTTACAGTTATTGGGAAACCGAAGCCGATTTAGAAAATTACAGAAATTCTGAACTATTTTACGAAGTGTGGACTTTCACCAAAAAATTATTCAACGACAAACCCGAAGCGTGGAGCGTAGATAAATTAGTAACTTTAGAGTAAAAAATAGTTTAAAGTTTAAGGTTTAAAGTTGTTGGATTTGGAACTTTAAACATTAAACATTTAAAACTTTAAACAAAAAAAATAAATGAAATCAATAGTTTTACGAGAAATAAAATCCTTTTTCGGTTCGCCAATAGGTTATTTAGTAATTGCCATTTTTTTAATCATTAACGGATTATTTCTTTGGGTTTTCGAAGGAGAGTACAACATCCTTAATTCTGGTTTTGCTGATTTGACTCCCTTTTTCACTTTGGCACCTTGGATTTTAATTTTCCTTATTCCAGCAGTAACCATGCGCAGTTTCTCTGATGAGAAAAAACAAGGAACCTTAGAATTATTACTAACAAAACCATTAAGTATTTGGCAAATTGTAAACGGGAAATTTCTTGGAGCCTTACTTTTAATTCTAATAGCCATAATTCCAACCTTTATTTATGTTGCCGTAATTTATGATCTAGGAATGCCTGAAGGCAATATCGATATGGGAAGCACAATAGGTTCGTATTTTGGGTTAGTGTTCCTAATCGCAGCTTATTCTTCGATAGGGATATTCACCTCTACATTATCAGACAACCAAATTGTTGCTTTTATTTTGGCCGTTTTTATTTGCTTCTTTTTTTATTTTGGGTTCGAAGGTATAGCAACAGTGGTTCCAAGTTTATCTCAAATTATTGCTTCATTAGGTATGCAGGATCATTTTAAGAGTATGAGTCGCGGAGTACTAGACACGAGAGACATTCTTTATTTTACAAGTATTACCGTTGTCTTTCTTTCATTTACTGTTTATAATCTAAAATCTTTCAAATCGTAATGACTACTTCTAAGAAAAAAAACCTGAAATCAGTATTGATTATTCTTGCCATTGTATTGGTTGTAAATGCAATAGGAAGTTCCGTTTTTCATCGTTTTGATTTAACAAAAGATAAGAGATACACCCTTTCCCCTACCTCATTAAAAATTATTGATCAGGTTCAAAATCCGCTTGTTATAAAAGTATACATGCAAGGCGATTTACCTCCAGAATTCAGACGCTTACAACAAGAAACAAAGCAACTTTTAGAAGAATTTCAAGCTTACAATTCTAATTTAGTGTTTGAATTTGTAGATCCTTTGGAAAACAAGGACGCAAGTATGGACAACATCAAAGAATTATATCGAAAAGGCTTAACTCCTGTAAACATAACTGTTGACGACAAAGGAAAACAGTCACAAGCTATGGTTTTCCCGTGGGCAATTGCTGTTTATGATAACAAAGAAGTCAACATTCCTTTGCTAAAGAATATCATGGGAGCCTCAACTACTCAAAAAGTGATAGGATCTGTCCAACATTTGGAATATTCTATTGCCGAAGGTTTGAATAAAATTACGAAAGCCAAGCAGAAAAAAATTGCTGTTATCAAAGGGAATGGCGAGCTACAAGATATTTTAATGGCTAAATTTTTATTACAAGTAAGAGAGAGCTACTTTATTGCTCCTTTCACACTTGATTCAGTAGCAAAAAATCCGTTGAAAAGTTTAGAATCTCTTAAAGAATATGACCTAGCACTCATTGCAAAACCAACCGAAACGTTTACCGATCAAGAAAAACAAGTACTGGATCAATACATAATGCATGGCGGTAAAACGTTATGGCTTGTAGACCAAGTTGCTGCAGAAATGGATAGTTTGTACAATCCAGCGGGAGCTACCCTAGCCTACCCTAGAGATTTGAACTTGAATGATATGTTTTTTAAATATGGCTTTCGTATTAATCCAGATTTGATAAAAGATGAACGAGGAAGCCCTATAAAACTTGCAACTGGCGAACAAGGAAGTGCAACTCAATTTCAGGAATTCAACTGGAAGTTTGCACCGCAAGTTTATCCTACAAGTGTACACCCAATTGTAAAAAATCTTGGAGGTATCAAATTTGACTTTGCTAATCCTATTGATACTTTGAAAAACGGCATCAAAAAGACAGTACTGCTACAGTCCTCACAATATTCAAAAAAGATAGGAACGCCATCAGAAGTAAATTTAGAAAGTGTTACCGAAGAAACTTCGCCTGCTGATTATGCTGCAAAAGGTAAACTTCCTTTATCAGTATTACTCGAAGGTAGTTTTGAATCGATGTATAAAAATCGAGTTTTGCCTTTTGAACAAAAAACATTTTTAGACCAAGGAAATGCAAATAAAATGATTGTCATAGCTGATGGAGATCTAATCAAAAACCAATTGGATAAAAACTTTCAACCTGTTGAACTAGGTTATGATCAGCGTTCGGGAAATTTATATGACAATAAAGATTTTTTAATAAACTGTGTTAATTACCTCCTAGATGATAATGGACTTATTAACATTCGAAGCAAGGATCTAGATTTGCCTTTATTAGACAAAGAAAAGGTTTATGAAAACTATAGCAGTACCCCAATACTAACTATCGGGTTACCAATTCTTATTTTAGGGATCTTCGGTTTTGTGTTTACTTTCATTCGTAAAAGAAAATACAGTAAATAGATGTTAATAAAAAAGTTTCCAAACTAGAATAGTTTACGATATATTTGTAACATGTAACGTATTTCACAAATAAAGAAATACCTTAAAAAATAAAATAAAACAGATGAAATTTATAGTATCGAGTTCATACTTATTGAAACAATTACAAGTTTTAGGGAATGTAATCAACAGCAGCAATACATTACCTATTTTAGACAATTTCTTATTTGATCTAGATCATAATGTATTGACCGTATCTGCCTCTGATTTAGAGACTACTATGTCTGCAACCTTATCAATCGATTCAGAAAGTAAAGGTAGCGTTGCCGTTCCTGCAAAATTACTTTTGGAAATTCTTAAAACATTTCCAGAGCAGCCCTTAACATTTACTATAGAAGATAATAGTACCATAGAAATAAGTTCTAACTCAGGTAAATATGCTCTTGCGTATGCTCCTGGTGAGGAATTTCCAAAATCAGTAAACCTTGAAGATCCATCTGTAACACTTGTTCCTGCTGATGTTTTAGCTACAGCTATAAGCAAAACTATTTTTGCTGCAGGTAATGATGATTTAAGACCTGTAATGTCCGGAGTGTTTTTTCAATTCTCGCCAGAAGGTTTGATTTTTGTGGCAACTGATGCGCACAAACTTGTAAAATATGCTCGAACTGATGTGACAGCCTCTCAAGTTGCTGATTTTATTATGCCAAAAAAACCATTGAACATCTTAAAAAATATTTTAGGATCTTCAGATGCAGAAGTTAAAATTGAATATAACGATTCGAATGCTACTTTCTCTTTTGACAATTACATCTTAATGTGTCGTTTAATTGATGGAAAATATCCAAATTACGAGGCCGTAATACCAAAGGAGAATCCAAATAAGTTAATGATTGATCGTACTCAATTTTTAAGCTCTGTGCGTCGTGTAGCTATCTTTTCAAACAAAACTACTCACCAAATTAGATTGAAAATCGCTGGTGCTGAGTTAAACGTATCTGCAGAGGATATCGATTATTCAAACAAAGCCGAAGAAAGATTGACTTGTGATTACCAAGGTGATGATATGCAAATAGGATACAACTCTCGTTTTTTAACTGAGATGTTGACCAACTTACAATCGGATATGATTATGCTTGAAATGTCTTTACCTAACAGAGCTGGAATCTTAACTCCAGTTGATGGATTAGAGGAAGGTGAAACTGTTACCATGCTTGTAATGCCAGTAATGCTTAACAGCTAAGATTACCATTTAACATACGCTATTAACCAAACCATTTTTATATTGAAAGAAACCGTCTCTATTTGGAGACGGTTTTTTTTCTTACGGCTGTTTCTGATTTTTATGAGTTTACTTTTTCACTACTTATAGATGTGGAGGATTAAAGAAGTCTAAACTTTCAGTTAAGTATTGACTTTACATATATAAAATCAATATTTAATTAAACCAAGATCCCAATCGCAACAAACTCCTTTTGGACGATTGATTTTCTTATTCATATTCAACTATTTGTTTTAAATGATGTTCTAAATGGTCAACATAGTCTGCAATCAAAAATTTTAAGGTGAAAATATTTTCCCCTATTTTTATTTCTCTTTTTAAGTTGTCAATAGGTATTCTTTTAATAATTTCAAGAAGTTGTTTATTATATATTGTCCAAAATGAAATTATCTGTTCTGCATTTATTTGTTGGTAAAAACTAAATTCATTCCACTTATTTTGGTTGTAAATAATTTCAGGAGTTATTTCAAATTGTCCACGAACAAATCTTTGATGATTATTTGTTGCACTGTCAATTAAATGGCCTATAATTTCTTTTTTACTCCATTTATCTTTTGATATTTTTAAAGAAAAACTTTCTTCACCCATTTCAGTTATAAGACTTGGAATTATATCAGTTAAATATTCTAACCTTTTTATTGATTGCTCCACCATTTTATTCTGTTTTAGTTTCCATTAGTACAAACTGTCGCCAAACTTTGAAATTATCAAACTTAAAATCAAATTTAATTGATTCTTTTGTAAGACTGGTTTTAATCTCGAGTAGATACTTTTAATTTTAAATCACTCCCATTTTTTTCATTAAAAAAGTAGCGCTTTTGTTTTTACAAATTCCGTCACGAAGTTTGTAATCAAAATTGAGCTCATCATTAACAATCTCTACTTCAAAACATTTATTTACTAAGGTTTCAGGATATTCATTTGTAGTAAGGCAAACTTCAATATCATGCGTAGCAATAGCACCAATAGCATTTTTAGCAATCACTTTCTTAACTACTTCTATGGTACCGTTTCGCTTGTCATCAGAATTTGTACCGCGCAAAATCTCGTCTAGTAAAATAAAAGCTGGTGTATGATGCAATTCGTCCATGATTTGTTTTAAGCGTTTTATTTCAGCAAAAAAATACGATTCACTATCAGCTAAAGAATCAGACAATCTCATGGATACTAGTACCGGTAAGGGATGAATATTAGCTTGTAATGCGCATACAGGGGAACCAATTCCTGCAAGAACCATATTGATACCTAGACTTCTTAAAAAGGTACTTTTGCCTGACATATTTGATCCAGTCAATATCATAAATGATTGTGGATAAAAACAAACGTCATTGCCAATTCTAGTTTTTTTGTTCAACAAAGGATGACTTAGTCCTTTAAAATCAACTTCATACTTGCTATTTAAACTTGGATAAATAAAATCTGGATTGTTGTACCCAAAATTTGCTAAACTGTTAAGCATTTCCATTTCGCCAATAACGTTTAACCATTGCTCTAGCGCGGCACCATTGTTGTTTTTCCATTTTAATAAAGCTTTAAAAACATGCAAATTAAAAAGAAAAGTTCCGTTAAAAACGGTTGCAGTTACAAAATTTCCAATACTATCCATATTAGAAAACAATTCAGATAATTTTTTTAAATGCGCGCTGGCATTTCCATTTTCAATTTTTAATTGCTGTTGCAACTGAATTAGTTTTTGAGATGTAAACGGCTCCTTTTCAATTTTTTCTAATAGTAAACTGTATTGGTGAATTGTAATATCAATATTTGTTGAGGTGGCTACTTCGGCTAGAATTCGTTTGACAAACCTTCCTAAAACCATCAAATTAAATATAAAAACATAACCCAGAATTGAGGCGAAAATAAGTTTTGAAGTGACAGCATACAATATCAAAAAAGTAATAAAAAGTAGCGGTGATAGGTATGAAATTAAAACAGTAATTCGCGAAAGCGGTGTACTATTAAATGTAGTCCAACGCATTAAATTTTCGTAACTAGTTGCCGTGTCCTCTCCTACTTTGGCCACAGCCAAAAACTCTTGACGCCACTCTATTTTAGAAGACAACTCCTTTACTGCCTCTTGATTTTGCTCAATCTCAGTATTGGGTGCTATAGATAACAATCGTTTTGCAAACGTTTTTTTTCCTATGTAAGTTGCTGTTCTATTTAAATTTTGGAACAAAGAATGCGCACCAAAAATATCCAAATCATACGCATACGGATGATGAAAATCATTAAATTCAATTCCATTTTCAAACGGAATAGCTTTACCCTCTAAATAAGAAATCTCATTAGTATTAATGTCAATTAGGGCCTTATTTATCTTTCTTTTAGTATTTATAGACGTATGCAAACGCATTAAAATAATAAACAAAACCAGAAAAAAAACAGCTGCCAGACTGTACAGTAAAGCATTCGTTTTTAAATAGTAATAAATTGAAACAAAAAAAAGCACCATAGCCAGTAATCTACTTATACTGATGCTATTGTACTTTTTTGTTAAGGTTGATGCTACTTGAAAAAATTGAGCAACTCTTGATTTATAAATTTCCATATTTTAATTGATGATTTACAAATATAGTAAATTAGTTCCCTATCCATCTCAATTAAAAGCAATGGAGCCGCTATACTACAAGTCGCGCAATATCTATAACTTTAGAAGCTCCATTGCTGCATTATTGAGTTGATTTCAATTGTAATTTATGTAAACGTTTATAAAATCAAAAGGCTTTAAAATATGATACTCTCATAAACTGCTTCGTTTTTATAACTTTCATTGGATCAAACAATTCCTGTCGAACCATTTTAAATTCGAAAAACAATACAAGCAACTATTAAAATTATACCACAAAACCACTCTTTTCTATTCTATATCAGCAGGAATGGCTAAAATTGGTAAATCAGTATAATTGGCCATTTTTCGGGTTAAACTCGAATTGAAAATACCCGCTAAAAAGCTTCTTTTGTAATGCAACAAAGTGAGTATATCAATGTCTTTTTGCTGAATAAAATCGTAAATAGAACCCTGAACGTCATCGCTAATCATAACGTGGAATTCTACTGGGTCGGCACTAAACTCATCTTCCCACGCTTTAATCGTATCTTTGGTAACATCAGAATTAGCTGTTTTTACATACAAACATTTTACTTTGGCTCCTGTTTTGCGCGCTATAGCTAAAACTTGTTTTAAAGCTTTTTTGTCTTTTTTTCTAAATCGAGTAGTAAAACAAATTTGGTGAATGGGTCTGTATTCAGCATCCCCAGGAACGCACAATACGGGAACAGTTCCGTTTGTAATAATGTTTGCCGTATTGGTGCCCGCAAAAAAATCGTCCCAACCTTGCACTCCATTTGTTCCCATGACAATAAAATCAATATCTTCGTCTTGAGTAATATCAAAAATACAAGAAGTCAAATCGCCTTCAGTCAATCTATGCGATAATATAATGTGCTGCAAATTGAGCCCTTCTGCAATGGCTCGTAATTTAGGAACCTCATCCTTAAACTGTTCAAATTTACTCAACTCTACTGAGTTGTATAAAATGGTATAATTAGGAGGAAAAAACGAACTGTCATAACTAGGCGCATCAAAGGTGTGCAACAATACGATTTCAGCTTTTACTGTATTTGCAAACTTTAAGGCATGTACAAAAGCATTTGTGGCAACAGGAGAAAAATCGGTAGGGAAAAGAATTTTTTTCATAGCATGTGTAGTTAAAAGATTAGTTGTTGTAACAAAGATAAGCTCTTACTTGCGCTAGAAGTATGATATTTGTCATACTAGCATCACTATTTTCAATTTTTTTTTCAGTAAGGCAGTTGTCTTGCGCTCCCACCAATTTTGGTTACTTTTGTATAAAAATAAATCAAAATGATTCCTCAAGACTCCATTGTTGCCCTTGCCACACCATCTGGTGCCGGAGCAATTGCCATAATACGAATTTCTGGTCAAGATGCTATTCCTATTGCTGATAGTGTTTTTAAATCCATAAAAAATAAAAACTTAGTCACTCAAAAAACCCACACCCTACATTTAGGTCATATTGTAGATGGTTCCAAAACGCTCGATGAAGTATTGGTTTCTGTTTTTAATGGACCAAATTCCTATACCGGCGAAAATACCATAGAGATTTCTTGTCACGGATCAACGTATATTCAGCAGCAAATTATACAATTATTGCTCAGAAAAGGATGCCGAATGGCTGATGCGGGTGAGTTTACCCTACGTGCTTTCTTGAACGGAAAACTCGATTTATCACAAGCCGAAGCGGTAGCCGATTTGATTTCGTCAGACAATGAAGCCAGCCACCAGATTGCGATGCAGCAAATGCGTGGTGGTTTCTCGAACGAAATTGCCAAATTGAGAGAGGAACTTTTAAACTTTGCTTCGCTTATTGAACTCGAATTAGACTTTGCCGAAGAAGATGTAGAGTTTGCAGACAGAACCCAGTTTCACGAATTATTGAATCGAATTGAGTTTGTCCTAAAACGCTTGATTGATTCCTTTGCGGTGGGTAACGTTATTAAAAACGGAATTCCTGTTGCCATTGTGGGTGAACCCAACGTAGGAAAATCGACGCTTTTGAACGCTTTACTTAACGAAGAACGCGCCATTGTATCTCACATTGCGGGAACAACGCGTGACACCATCGAAGACGAGTTAGTCATTGGCGGCATTGGTTTTAGATTTATTGACACAGCTGGTATTCGAGAAACCAAAGACTACGTAGAAAGCATCGGTATTCAAAAAACTTTTGAAAAAATAGAGCAAGCGCAAGTGGTTTTGTATTTGAGCCCGCTAACCCCCAAAGGAGGAACTCTTGATGCTGAAAATATCAAAGAGGTTCAGATTGAATTTGAGAAAATTAAGAACCAATTTCCCTTGAAGCCCTTGATTATTATTGGAAATAAAAAAGATTTATATTCTGATAATGAGATTGAGCATATTAAGAAAGAAATTCCAGAAATACTACTTTTGAGCGCCAAAAATAAAGAAGGGGTTGACGAACTCAAAAACCAATTGCTTTCCTTTGTCAACACCGGTGCGTTGCGTAACAACGAAACCATTGTGACCAACACCCGTCATTATGATTCCTTATTAAAAGCTCTTGATGAAATTAGCAAAGTAAAATACGCACTTGAAACCAACCTTTCTAGTGACTTGATGGCACTTGATATCCGCGAAGCATTATACCATTTCGGGATGATTACCGGTCAGGTGACTAATGATGAATTGCTGGGGAATATATTTGCTAATTTCTGTATTGGGAAATAATTTCATCAACACTTTACTCCCAATATTCTGGCTGCCTATTCCTGCTATTCACTACAAGTCCGCGGGAATCGCCTTAAAAACATAAACCCAAAACGAGCTTCCGTTGGTCGCTCTTTTGGGTTTTGTTTTTATTAGGCTCCTACCCTTGCGGGCTTTTCGTTGCTATCATGGGCAGGGAGAGTTAACTTCGTTAAGAAATTGAACTAGAGATGACGAGTAGCCTTAGCTGATGATATTGGATCTATAGTCTCATTCCTTTGTTCAGATGAATCTCAGTGGATCAACGCACAACGCATAGAAGTTTCGGGTAGATTTGAATTGACTGTTTCAAATGTAAATTATAATTAAATCCCAATGAACTAATTCTAATTAAAAATAATTTTAAAAATGAATCCTGTTAATTGTTTTCTTTCTATTTCCCATAAGTTTTTTCTACTTTCTTAAAATATTTATCTACAAAATCTTCTACTTTTGACCATTCATAAACGCCTACATCATCTAAAATGGCATTAATTTCTTGTAACACATTTACATCTGTGGCTTTGTTTAATGATATTGTTTATGGCTAAAATATCGATCTCCAATGGTAAGTGGTTTTATATTTGAAAAATAGCGACGTTTTTAAGCTACAAGGTTATCGGCATTAATCTACAATTTTTAGTTAATGTTCATTTGCAACATACCATTTACTGTTTTCATTCTCTATTATTAGTACTTTTAAACCTAAATTATAACTACTCAATTAGTAGATAATACCAGCCATTGTTGCTAACCCAATTGCAAACGACATCTTTTTTAAAAATAATTGGTTTATCTCTTTTTACTTTCCATTTACCTGTCCATAATGGGACAATTTCTTCGTTTACTTTATAAATAGTCCCATTTCTTAATGTGACAGAACTGGCCATCCCTTTTTGTACTGTTTCTGAATAATATTTATTATCTGTTAAACAAAAGAATTTTTTAATGTCAAATTCTTCAAATGATTCTAAACGTTCTATGTCAATTAGCGCATCATACATATCTAAATCTTTTGCTCTATTAGAAGATTTCATAAAACATTTCAATTCAATGGCAGCTTTTACTTCTCCCAAATGGCAAGTGATATCAATATTTTTTCCATTATGACCTGTTTCAAGTTCTAATTGAAAAGTCTCATTTGGTAAAATACAATAAGCGTTACCTAAATCATTAAGAATACGGGCTAATTGTAATTGTAAAGAAGCCTCTTTATTGATTAATTGTTTGCCCGAAACTATTCTTTGAAAAAGGATTTGCCAAGATTCATTAATTAAATAGGATAGTCTTTCTTGTGGTTCAAAAATCATTCATTAATAATTAAAATTCCATATATCATCAATAATACTCCTTATCAAACTTTCTCTTTGTTCTAAAAACTCAAAGGGATTTAATGAAAATTTATATTCCATTTCAGGAATGTAATAATTAGATTGAAGGAAATTAATTTTATCTTCTGCATTTAAGCCTATATAATGCAAATGTCTATTTCTATTAATTAAAAAATGATTTGCTACCGAATATAGACTTGGATAGTATAATTGGTCATTTTCAAAATCTTTTAAATCCTTCTCCTCAAAAACTCTAACAAGAATTAAAGATGATTGCTTTCTACTTCTCAATAGATTTTCAAAATCTATGTCATTGTCTCTTGTAAAAAAATGAATAATTCTAGAATAAAAATAGTGATAATATCCCCAATTATTCATCATATGTAATCTTGATAATTGAAAATGACGGCCTTCTGAAATTTCATCAATCTTTTTTGATAAGACATTATGAAGTTCATCTATTGAAAGATTTCTGATTTCTTTTATTAGATCATAAATATAGTTTCTTATTGTACTTTGAGTAATGGTTTTGCTTTGAAGTGACCTAAAGTTTGTAAAAATATCAATGAATTTATTTATAATCTTTATCTTTTTATCTATTGTATATATATCATCAATTTTAGATATGGGAGATAAAAACAATGGATAAGAAAGTGAATCAGCAATAGTAAAAAAACTTGATACATAAAGATTTTCAAAATAAAAATCACATTTATTTCTGAGTCTAAATATTTTTAAATATAAATCCGAATAGAAGTCAAAGTCTGAACGAATGAACAAATAATAATCATCTGATTTATGAAGAAACAATCTATTTGAATTGTTTTTTACCCATGAATGAAATTGAGTTCCGATTTGTTCAAAATCTAAATTCTCAGCACCTTTGATTGTAGCTCTTTTAGATTCTGCATATTTTGAACGTAACCAATTTCTAAAAAATTCTAAATCACCATCTGAACCAATTTGAGACTTTATATCGAATATTCTATCTTTCCAAAATTCATTCATCTCTTCACTTTTCTTCTCATCTTCAATCATAGAAAGTAGATAACCTTTAAGTATTTCGGTAGGATTAAGACTCATTCCTCTATCATTCATGGTCTCAAAAATTGTATAGGCACTTTCCATACTAAACGCCTTAATTTCAACTAAGATAACATTGTTTAATAACCATTCTATAAATATTGGTAATTTATCGATTGTTGTTAAATTATCAGGGAATAATTTTGTTATATCTTCATATCGCTCAATGATGTTGTGAATTGATTCATCTTTAGTTTTTAAAGTAATACTATTTTCCAGTTCTTCAGCCTCAGAAAATATTGTTTCAGGATTTTTAATGAGATGCTCAATAATTTTTGTTCTAGTTTCTACATTTAAAACTAGAGTTGTTTTACCACCTCGTCTAACATATAAATATTTTTTTATGTCAACTAACAAATCCTCACTTAAATTTAATTTAATTTGAGCATGATGAATGTATATAAGCAATAAAGTAAATGAAGTTAATCGTTGTTGACCGTCAACAATTGAAAGTTCTTTTTCATCATCACATAATACAATTGGTCCCATGTAATAACTACCATAATTAGAATATGTTTCAACAGTGTCACCTTCTTTGTAATACTTCTCAAAATTAGTAGCTAAATCACTAATTAATGCCTCAATATGTTTTCTTTGCCAGCGATATTCTCGCTGAAATGAATCAATTCTAAATCTATTATCAACTAATATTTGTGATAAACTTCTATCTTTTGCTTCTAAAAATTTCATAATTAGATTAGTTCTTTAATTAAAATATTTTGAATCTGATATGCATATTTGTAAATTCCTAAATTTGCTGATATAGGATGTAATTCTCCGTGAAACAATTTACATCTTAGGTCATATAGAATTTCAATAATTACTCTACTAACAAGTTCATAATTATTTATAAAATATAAATTTTTATTTTTGTCAATTTCAATTGAAGAGCTTGGTTGAATATATACTCCTTGTGAATTAGTTGTTGGGTTTAGAATGATAATCTCTGGTTTTTTTGGATTCATTTCTGCAAAACATGCATCTAAATATTGTTTCTTGTCATTTGGAATTGCAATATAACTTGGATTTTCGTGCAATTCTTTTAATGACCAATTAAATAAATCGATATAATGTATAGTGTTATTTGTTCCTCTTTTTGAGATTATTTGACAAATCCATCTTTTTGTGGTTCGTGGTTGAGTATGTCTAAATTCTACTTTATAATCATGATGTCTAAATGAAACTACATGGGAAGGCAAATTATTTCTATTTAAGTTAGTATTATTAAATGAAATTCTTTCATCTTCATTTGGAATTGGATGTCTCTCTAATTCAAAATGAAGATTACTTAACAACATTTTAAACTCATTAGAATGCTCATCATTTGACCTTAACAATGATATAATTTTATCTCTATATCTGTTACTATTATCTTTAATAAAATCAATTATTTTTCTATCAGTAGTTCTTGGAATTACTTCATCATAAAAATTATCCATATACCAAGCGTTAAAGGGAATCCATGCTTTAACAAACATAGTATAGTAATCTAATTCAGATTTATTTATCCATTCTTGTAAATATATACTTGCCATATTATTTTATATTTTATTGATAAACTCCATAGCAACTTCTTCACTCTCCTCAATAGCTATCTCAACCGCTTTTTTAGCAACTTCTAGCAAATGCTCACTTTGTTTTTTGAGTAAGAAACTTTCTTCGATTAATTGAGCTATTTCTTGTTGTTTTTTGTAATCAATTATTGGAACTACCACATTTTGAATTTCTCCAACTCGCCAATGTAGAATGATTGAACCACCAGCATCACGTTCTGCTTGCATTTGTACTAACTTTGAGTTTAACGCTAATGTCAAATACTCTGGAATGACTTCTTTTTCGTTTCTAACTTTTAGATGAAGTATTGCGCTTGATGTAACTCCGTTAAAATCTTCTCTTAAATGATAAGCTATTCCAACACTTCCATCTTTAGAAAATAGAATTGTTCCTTTTTTGGGTTTTAAATCATCTATTTTATCTTGATTATCTTTTACAAAATCAGAAGTTAGTTTTTTGTTTGGTTCAGATAATCCAAATTTGTTATAATCTGCAACTCGCATAAATGGTAAACCCGTTTCATCATCTGAATAATAATTTGAGCCAGGCTCAATAGATTTATTTATTTCAGTAATACTGTGTAATGTATCATGTTTTTGAGATTTAATTTTCTCAATAACTACCTCATATTTCTTTTGATAATACTCTGCATCCAATCTACCTGTAACTCCAAAACTTGCTGCAAAACTTTTTACATTAGTGTTTGTGACCTCGACTGGATTCAAACTTGCAACCTTTTCATCTAAACCAATTTCTTGGAGTAATAGGGTTTCGGCTTGGGTGTATTTTTCTTTAGAATTTGTTCTATCACTTTCTGATTTTTGAATAATGCTCTCAATCTTTGATTCAAATTTATCATCAAAATTTGGAATTAAAAGGCTTTTTATCAAAGACATATTAATATTAGGTTGACCTGTAGTAGTTCTATATCTATTGATTTGATTTTGACCATGTTTTGAATTTAAAAATGATGAAATCATATATGGATTTTGTTTTTCTTTCAAAGTTACCTTTGCTATTGCTTGATTAGAACTAGATACAAAATCTTTATCATAGACTGCTACTCTTCCTAAATATTCACCAGCCATAGTAACTAAAACTTGATTTTTGCTGCAATGTGATTTATAAAGCATTTCGTGGCTCTTTATATCTACGTACTTTTGAATATTCCACTCAATATAATTGTGTCTTATATTCTCAGTCATTAAAAAAGGAATACCTTGTTCTTGAAAGTTAATAAAACTACATAATGAATATGCTCCAAAATTTTGTACAGATTTAGAAATTGATTCTATTGAATTTGTTTTAATTTTAGATAGAACTTTTTCTGTATTTAAAAAATCCTTTCTGTATGTATTTGAATCTATTCTAAAATCAATTATTTTTTTACAATCTGACAAATTAATTTCTACCGCTTCCAGCCGTTCCAACAATTCCAAATATTTGGTTTCGTTGAAACGGCTTTTTACTTTCCCACAAAAGACAGTTTTTCTTTTTTCGCAAATTCTATAAAGGCTTCGGCTATACCGTCTTGGGTTAGTCGGTCGTGGTTGTATAAATCGTGTTTAACGATTAAGTGCCCATGAGAATCTAAAAGGTATTCATCAAGGTTTTGTGGTAATTCATCGTACCTATCAACTGGTTCAGAAACTTGTAAATCGGTACTGTGTGTTTTTTTATTTTGGTTTGGAAAATCTTTTTTCTTCACAAATATTTTTTCGCCACTGTTGTCTTTACTGGGTTCTTGCATTGTAGCAAAGAAAATTGGGTAATCATCAACTTTTGGGCATAAGTTATCATCCCATTTTTGTACTAACAACACAGAGGTTTTAGTTCCTGTATGTGGTTTAAAAACATTTCCATGAAAACCAACAACAGCCAATATTCTACATTTTTCAGCTATATAATCTCTAATTGCTTTGTCGCTACTGTTATTAAAACGCCCTTGGGGCAATACTACAGCCATTCGTCCACCAGATTTTAAAAAATCAAGGTTCCGCTCAATAAATAAAATATCACGACCTACAGCGGTTTGGTATTTTCCATTTGGTTTTTTGCCCAATTCGTATTTTGCTAAAACTCGACTTTCTTTAATATCTCCTGCAAATGGAGGATTTGCCATTAAAATATCAAACTCAAAATCACGGTTTACATAACTTTCATTTTCTTTGGTTTCGGTTTTAATTTTGCGAAGTTTTTTAATATTTCTCCAACCTGTTCCATAAGTATCTAACCATTCTTCATCTTTTGTTTTTTCGTGCCAACGTTCATAATCTAATGTATTTAAGTGTAATACATTGGTTTCTCCATCACCAGCAATCAAATTTAAACAACGAGCGACACGAACTGCTTTTTCGTCAAAATCTATGGCAAAAACTTTGTTTTGTACGTAGTCCTGAACTCTTGGCTCAGGTACTCTTGTGGTCATCATTTCATCATCTTCAATACCTAAATCTTTATGTATTTGATTTTTTACATAAAAGAATGTATGCACTGGGAAACCACAACTTCCAGCAGCTGTGTCAATAACGGTTTCATGTTCTTGCGGGTTTAACATTTTTACACACATATCAATTCCATAACGTGGTGTAAAATATTGTCCTTTTTCGCCTTTACTACTTTTGTTAATTAAGTATTCAAAAGCTTCATCTACTACATCTAGATTACTATTGAATAGTTTTACTTTTTCAAGTGAACTCACACAAATAGCCAAATGCGATGGTGTAAGCATTAATTTGGATTCATCAGGAAAAACGCCTTCCCATTTACGGTTAGCTTTATTAAATAAATCTTGTATTTTTTCTTTTAATTCTGTTTCTGTATCACCATTGTTTCTGAATTCAAGATAGCGGTTACGATTACGTCCGCTCTCCATTTCATCATACAACTTGGTGAAAATTAGTTTAAATAATTCTTCAAATACATCTACACCTGCATTTGCCAATACTTCATCTTCCATTTCAAGAATCAAATCTTTCAACGACTTTTTCTCTGTAACTAACTTGTCTTTTTTAATTAAATCTTCAAGCGACCAAGGCTCATTAAGAATATCAGCTAATTTTTGAGTTGCTTTAGGGATGCCTGGAATATCTTCAAAATAGTTTGGATCTTTTCTGTGATAATAAGAAACTGAATCTCCATTACTCCAAATACCAATTTGAGCGCCCGTAGCATTACAATAGGAATGAAGTTGTTCTTTACCATCTTTTAATTTTGGCTTTTTAACTTCGACTATAATGTTAACGGCTCTGGAATCAATTTTATCAAAAATAACAATATCAGCACGTTTCTTTTCACGTCCAAAACTTACTGCATATTCTAACTCCATTCTTTCAAATGAATATCCATAATCTTCATTCAAGACCATCAAATATAATTGACGAACTACTTCTTCAGGATTTAATCTAATTTTCTTTTCTCTAACTAAACAATTGAAATAATAAATTGATTTTTCATTTTTGTCAATTTCGGTTTTGATATTGTTTTCAAGTGCATTAATTTTTTCTTGAGAAAACTGAGTTAGTTTATAATTTGAATCTTTAAGGATATCAGTTAGTTTCATATTTTGTATCGTAGAAATATTATTTGCTCAAATCTAATACTTTAAAATCATTTTTCATACTTGTAAAAATACCTAGTCTTAACTAATTAAGCTCTTTTACGACTAATCACTGGTAACTAATTCAAATATAGGGTCTATAGTAATTTTTTGGTAAATTGTAAGAAGAACTTTAAAAATGGTTTAAGCTATTTTTTTTTAAATTATTAATTAATAAAAAAAGAATTTTTCTAATTACTTAACGGGCTGTTTAATTTTATTATAATATTGAACACCTCCAGTAAAGTTATTAGATTATTAAAAAGTACGGCTTCTTTATTTCTATCTATATAAAAACATTGGTCTTTCTACTCCAGATAAGTTGGCCAGCTGGAGTTGTATCAATCCAGTTCTTTCAATTATCTTTTATTAAATCACCTATATCAAAACCATCCATTTTTTACTGTTTAAGAGGTAAAACACATAATTTAATGACAACTTTGGCTTAAATTATTTAAAACTGAATATTGTTACTGTTGTGACGGTAAAAAAATACTAAAACCAAACAAAGAAAATAATCCTAGAAAAATGCAATTATTACTGTTAAGGCAGTAAAAATTAATTACAAAATAAATTTTACAAACAATTCATTCTCTGCATCACGTTTCAATGTTTGCAATTCCTAATTATAGTCTTAAATTTGACGCTGCGGTAAAAAACCAACTTAATCATAGCATTTTTGCGGTGACTACTAAAACATCCCTACCCAACTTTCCAATAATTCCAAATACTTCTCTTTCATTTCATCATTAAGAAAATAAATTTCAAGCAGCTCCTTCCATTCAGAAGTTGGTTTTTCATTTGTTCTAGAATACTTGCTATCGTTTTTTCGTTTAGTTCTAATCTCTCCTTACCATAGTACTCTATAAAATCAGTTGCTTTTAAATTACTTTTTTTTCCCTTTAAAGTCAGTGCAATTTCGGCTGCTGGATTTTTAATTACTATGGTAGAATTTAGAAAGTCGTAAATTGGTGCTAGTGTTATTTTTCCATTTTTGCTAATTAGCGAGAAATCTTCTGTAAGAAATATTAATTATTATGAGGGCAATAAATTAAAGGTTATAATTTATATATGTTAGTACACAATTACGGCAACAGCTGCAACTCACAATAGAAAATTCTCTAAGATACATTCAAAAATAGGAAAATAGGAAGAGATAAAATTGATATTAAAAAAGAGGCCTTCCCAAAAGGAAAAGCCTCTTTCTAAAGTCGTATTTTGAAGAATTCAATTCTAACTATCACTGCTAGCTACAACATAAATTGCTGTAATTTTTCGGAATCTGCTTTCTCCACTTATCAATTAGATTGGTCTTTTGTAAACCGTCACATCATCTACCCACATCATTACTGATGAAAATAGGTTAATTTTATTCGGGTTGATAAAATTAGAGTCGTTAGATCCTACATTCATATTGAAAATAATAGAATGTGTCCCAAAATTATTGAAATTTAGATTCGCAGCGCTACTGTTCGTATAAGTTGCAACAGTTGCATTGTCAACCTTTATGGTTACTGTTACCACATTGTTTTTCATTCTCCAGAAGGATTCATATAAATGCCATCCGTTGTTTCCGTTGAGATTAAAAGTACTCGGATAACTTCTTTCGGCAGCGTTACCTAGTAAGTTTGTTCCGACAGTAGTTCCGTAAAAAATATTTGATGTATAACGGCTTGCATTAGGTGCAAAAGAGTAGCCTTCTAGAATATCAATTTCTCCTTTGGTTGGCCATCCATTTCCTTGCACAGTCCAAAAAGCTGGCCATGCACCATAAGTATCAGAGAAAGATTTGTATGTTCCGCCATCCATCGCTACCAATTTAATATTAGCAGAGAGCATATACTCTGTATTGTTCTCTGGTTTGTATTGGTATTTAGAAGAAATGAAACCAGATTGATATTTCAAACTACTTAATTTGGTTGTTTTGATTTCTAGACATTGTTTTCCATCTCTTAACTGTGTAGTAGGTACTGAACTATTATAGTCACAATATTTGGAGTTATAATCTGTTCGTTGTTCTTTAGTCCATTGTGCCAAATTTGAACCTACATTAAATGTATCTTCAAATTGTTTCACCCAAGGGGCAGCGGCTATTTTACTTGTACTTTCAGAGGTAGTAACGCTTGCCAATTTTTCTTCTTTCAATTCAGAAGGTGTATTGTCTGAGCAAGATGTAAGTACTAAAACAGATGACAATACTGCTGATAACAAATTTAATTTTTTCATAATTTTTTGTGGTTAATTAATAGTATAAAAAAGTGTTATGCTTTAAAATTTAATCTAAGCCTTCTAGAAATCCGGTATGCGAACTTTTGATAGCAAAATTTGAGTCATACAATAACGGCCAATCATTTCCTGGATGGTTCAACTCAGTACTAAACGGAATCCAAGATTCATTATCTTTCATTCCCCAAACGGTTAAGGCATATTTATTTGCTTTAGGTAATGCATTGTATATTTTAACAATCTCTTTATACTTAGCTTTTTGAGCTAATCGTAATTCGTTTGTAAAAGTTGCGGTTAAGTTTGATTGTGCATTACCCGGATTTACTTGCATATCCAACTCTGAAATGTGAATTTTTAAACCTTTAGTAACGGCTCTATTTAGATCTTTTTCAATTTGGATTTTTGAAGGAGCGAATATTGTATTGTGCATTTGAAAACCAACTCCATCAATCAATTTATCTGTAATCAGTTTATCAATAAGCGTGTAAACTGCATTTTGCTTGTTGCTGTTATCTGAAGTTGCATAATCGTTATAAAACAATAATAATTGCGTATCTGCTGCGGCGTTTGCTGCTTCTCTGGCCCATTTAAAGCAATCGTTAACATAATTTGGTCCCATTCTTCTCAGGAATACTGTATTTCTCATGGAGCCATTATCTGCTATAGACTCATTAACAACGTCCCAAGATTTCACTTTCCCTTTATAATGGGTTACGACATCTGTAATGTATTTTTTAACTTCTAGACTAAATTCTGCATCAGTACCAGCATAGTTTGCTAACCAAGATGGAACAGAATTGTGCCATACAAGCGCATGCCCGTGCACATTAATATTGTTAGTATTACCGTAGGCTACAATTTTATCTGCTACAGTCCAATTGTAAACACCACTAGCAACAGAAATTTGATCCATTTTCATTTCATATTCTGCTGAAATGCTGCTAAACTCATTTTTTAAAATAACGTCATATGGGCTACCGGCATTCAACTGATTCGCTTTGACTGCCATACCTACAAAAAATGGATTTGCTAGTTTATTTACTTTTACTTTTAAAAAAGTAGGATCCTCAGGAACATTACTTGTACCCGTAGTTACAACACTTATCACATTAGAATAACCTGAAGTTTGGGTCTCAGATTTGGCTCTTACTCTGTAATAATACTGCGTACCTCCTGTTAAACTAACTACAACTTCATTTAAATCAGTGACTTCTTTTGAATTGTAATTGGGTACCAATGCTGAAAAATTCTCTGTTGTAGAAACATCTAGCAGATAGCTTTTTGACTTGGATACATAATTCCATTTGGCTCTAAAACCATTATCATTAACATCTTTGGGTGCGTTTGCAAGTGGATTTTCTAAATTTTCGATTACTGTACTGTCCTCTTTAGAACAGGCATTTAAAAAAAAGAAGAGACTGCTGAGCAGCAGTAAAAATTTAATTTTCATACTGTTTTTTATTATCGAATATTTTCTGGTAGGGAAAACATTCCTATTTATAATTTCTTTTATATTGTTTTTACTTACTTAATTCTAAAAAAAGGTTGCTTTTGATAACAACCTTTTTTAAGAACCTAAGTAGAACATAAACCTTTATTATTGGTAGCGAATTTTAATATTGTCAAATTTTATTACGCTAGGATTTGGCGTATCACTTTGTACAATTCCTACTTTAATTTCGTTAACTTTAGATGCATCAATTGCACTGGCATTATTTGCTCCGAATCCATAATTATCTTTAAAATCAGCTAGAGATATGGTTTTTGTTGTCCAATCTACATTGGTTACTTTAAAATTATAACCATAGTCTTTGCCATCAATAGTATTTAACTGGATCGCAAATTGAGCACCTATAACATTTGCGCTTACATCAATATCAATAAATGTTTTTGTAGCATCATTGTTAGAGGTACTTAAAAAACTTGTTCCACCACCAGCGCTACTACCATTGTATCCATTGGCATTTGAACCTGACCATGCAAGTGCAGCATGATTCCCTGTTGGTCCGCCCGCAGTACTTGTACTAAAAGAAGCTACATCACCATAAGAGTTCCAAGATTCTCTGGAGCCACCTCCATCAAAATTAGATACAAGAACTACTGTAGCAAAATTTATGGTTTTTTTTGCTACACCTCCCGGAGTTGTAATAGCTATTTCTGATCCCGAGACTGCATCTGTAGGCAAACCAATAATAATTGCAGAAGAAGATTTTACGGTATAACTCAGTGCTTTTCCGCCCAAAGTGATTGAAGAAATATTAAAAAACCAAGTTCCTTCAATTTCTAGTGGAAATCCCGGAGTTGCCACAGCTGGAGTTGTTTTTGTAATAGTAGGAACGGGTTGTAGTATCTCGATATTTTTGGTTACAGATCCGTTTCCAGTTATAAAAGTGATTGGCTGTACCCCAAATCTGCTTCCTAGTTTTTCATCAAAGGGAATCGTAAAAATAAACGACTTATCTGAATTGTAGTTGGGATTAAAACTGATATCAATTTTGTTGTCAAGTGTGATTTTTTTTAATCCCATTAAACCCTCACCTTCTACTCTCACTTTATTTTGAGGAAAAGCCTGATTCAACAGATCTCCTGGTTCAGCAACCATTGCCTCTATATTTGCAGTAGGTACATCGTCATTTTGACAAGCTGTAAAAGAAGCCAATGCTAAAAGAATTATAATTCTATATTTTATTTTATTGATCATAAAAATTTAATTAAAGTTAAAAGGAACCGGAGGCTCTAATAATGATGGATTTGTATCAATAGCAGACTGAGGCAATGGCAATTCAAAATAATTGGCTCCTGGAGTGATTTTTCGAGAAACTAAAACTGATCTTTCATCATCAGAATAAAAACCAACTTCTTGCTGCGACATAATTGCTGTAGCTTCTGCGAGACCACGGCGTTTTAAATCAAAGAAATATTGTCCTTCAAGTGCAAATTCAACTCTTCGTTCATTAAATAAATCGTTTCTGGTAAGTATTGTTTTAGGAGGTAATCCAGCTCTATTTCTTACTTCATTAAAGGCATTTAGTGCTGATCCGTCTGCTGTAGAATTGGCTCCAGCCAAAACCGCTTCGGCATGCATTAATAAAACATCAGAGTATCTTAGTATAATGGTGTTTTGTGATGTTCTCATAAAAAACACATCGTTTCTTTCAGCCGCAGATCCTACAATGTACTTCCTGAAATTAGCGCCTGTAGATGAGAGTATTTTTTTATACCTAAATCCTCCTTTGTCTTTTAACAGTTCTGGGTAAAAGTCACCCTCGGTCATGATCGTATTCCTCTTTCTCTTATCGTTTGGTTCAAAGCCGCTTTGCAGTGAAATTGATGGCAGGTAAACTCCCCAACCGTCACCACCACCTGTAATGCCTGTACCATTAGGAACGATGTAAGCTTGATTGGTATTTTGCGTCCCCCACTCTGTTGCAATAGCTTTCCATTGTAGCGCAAAAATACTCTCTGCACTATTGTTATTTTCAGGGCTGCTGAATAAGTTACCGTACTCCTGAATTAAAGTATATTGATTTCCGATAATTTTTTGTGTTAACGCAGCGCATTCTCTGTATTCATTTAAAGTTAAATGTACTTTTGCAAGAATACCCATCGCTGCAAATTTGGTAACATATCCTTTTTTTACTGAAGTTTCAGGCAAATTTTCGATAGCATATGTTAAATCTTGTTTTATGAATTTATAAACATCTGTAACAAGATTTCTTTTTGGCTGTGCAGCAGAACCCGCTTTGCTAATAATAGGAACAGCTCCAAAAGTTCTCACGAGATAGAAGTAAGCATTTGCTCTCATGAACCTGGATATTGCGATAGCTTTTTTATAGGATGCTTCTGGTAATTCGCTTTTTCTTTCTTCAACCAGACTCATTAAATTATTGGATTGATCGATCACCGAAAATAACGCAACGTAACCTTCTGTAAGAATTGGGTTTTGGGAGGTTACTTGAGCATCTTTAAATTGAGAATAAGCACCATCAAATGTAAAAGCATTTCCTGCATACATGTCACCTACTGCAATCAGAAATTTATCATTAACCAAAAACCACGGCTTAAAGTACAAGCTCTCAGCGATTCCGTCAAAAGCTGTAACGCCTTCGGGTAAATCGCCCGGCGTTAATTGATTTTCAGATGGTGCATTCAAAAAATCATCTGAACAGGAAAATAAAGACAGTAATGGTATTAGCATTCCCATCATAAAAAGTTTAAAAAGTTTTTTCATAACTATTATTTTTATTTAATGACTGTGAATATTTAAATTAATTTGTGTTGTTGCATAAATTTTAAAATTCTATGTTTAATCCCATTGAAGTCGTTCTAGGTACTGGATATCGCCCCAGATCAATTCCGCTTAGGGTGATGTTTTGATCTAAATTTCCTAAAGCTGGATCAAAACCGGAATATTTAGTCCACGTATATAAGTTTTGGACATTTACATACAATCTCACTTTAGATATGATAGATTTTTCGAATATTTTCTTTGGTAAATCGTAACTCAAAGAAACATTCTGAATTCTTAAATAAGAACCATCTTCCACAAACCTACTTGAGATTCTGCCATTCCCATTTGGATCATTTAGACTAATTCTTGGTTCATTTGTATCTTCATTCACCCCCGGTTCAAAGGAATTTAAAGCTCTTGCGCTTATATTGGCGAATCGATCTCCAAATCCAGGATAAATACCGTCTGTGTAATGACGGGTAAAATTATAGATTTCATTGCCCTGACTACCAGTTAAAACAACTGATAAACTCATGTTTTTATACTTAAAGTTATTCGTTAAAGAGTAGGTAAAATCAGGAATTGCGCTTCCCAATGCTGTTTGGTCTTTGGCATCGATTTTTCCGTCGTTATTCAAATCCTTAAAACGGATATCTCCAATTCCTGTTCCTGTTTCCTGAATTGGTCCTGCCGTTAATTCTGTAGCATTTTTAAACAAACCATCAGTAACATATCCATAGAATTGTCCAACTGGCTCGCCTTCTGTTGTTCTGGTCACGTTATATAAATCGAATTGTACTTTACCCAATAACGATTTACCCTGACCTTGAAAACTAGTTAGCTCATTATTATATTTTGAAAAAATAATAGTACTGTCCCAATTAAAATTTTCGGTTGAAATATTTCTAGTATTCAAGGTAAGTTCGATTCCTTTAGTTATAATTTCACCTGTATTCAAAAAATAATTAAGCGCGCTTTGATTTGATTCATCATTGATTTGTTTCGTCAGGAAATTAGAGGAATTTTTAACGTAATAATCAAAATCTAATTTTACTCTGTTATTTAGCATGCCTAATTCAAAACCTACATCAAAAGACTTTAGCGATTCCCATTTAATATCTGGATTTCCTAAATTATCAATTGTTGGAGATACGCCTCCAAATGGAGATGCCGTCAGGGAAAGAATAGTCTGGTATCTATTCGCTGGAATATTTTGATTTCCGACTGAACCGTAACCTGCTCTGAATTTTAAATAATTAACGGTATTCGATAAAGGCTCAAAAAACTTTTCGTTACTTACTGTCCAACCTGCAGCAAATGATGGAAAATAACCCCACTTATTATTGGGTCCAAAGTTGGAAGACGCATCTGCCCTTAAAGAAGCCGAGAAAGAATACTTGTCTGAAAAACTGTAATTTAATCTCGAAATATAAGATGCCATAGACCATCTGCCAGAACCATTTCCGTTAATGGCAGTATCAATATCACCTATGTTTAAATTGGTAAAATTCTTGTTTAAAAATTCACCCGTTCTGTAACCACTTAGATATTCATATCTACTTTCTTGGGCTTCCTGACCTAACAAAAAGGTAAAATTGTGTTTTTCATTAAAGGATTTATTATAGGTTAAATAATTTTTTAAACTCCAATAAAAGCTTTGATCCTGCTGTTTGAATGATTTGTTTAAAAGTTCAGACACATTTCCTAAAGTATACTTTGGTACAAAAGAGCTACTTTTTGCAAAATTCAAATCATATCCCAGTTCTGATCTAAAAACCAGACCTTTTGTAAGAGTGAAATCAGCAAATAAGTTACCATTGATTTTATATCGGTCTGATCTTGCATTATTGTATTCCGCCAAAGCTATTGGGTTCGTTGCTTCAGTGGCCGAAGTACCTAAACCAGTTGTAGGACCAGCAAAAGAACCATCAGGAGTTCTTACTGGCAGTTCTGGCGATTGTCTTAAGGTATTCATGACTAAACCGCCTCTGTCGTCGTTTCTAACTACTTGTTGAGATGACTTACTTATGGACATATTGTTACCAATTTTTAACCATGATTTTACATTTGAATCTACATTGAGTCGCAAAGACATTCTGTTGAAATCTGAATTCAAAACAATTCCTTCCTGATCAAAATAATTTAAAGACGTGTAATATCTTGTTCCTTCTTTTTCGCCTGAAAATGATATTTGATGGTTGTACATAGCAGCATTTCTAAAAAGTTCGTCCTGCCAGTTTGTACCATTTCCTAATAAATCAGGTTTTTGATATTGAAACGGAATTGGCTCGCCATTAAGTTTGAAAATTTTTGCCTGATAAGTCGCATATTGAGGTAAGTTTAAAACATCAACTGAATTGGTCACTTGCTGCGTCCCTAAATATGATTCATATGAAAAAGTCGATTTTCCTCTCTTTCCTTTTTTGGTTGTAATCAAAACAACTCCATTTGCACCATTTGCACCATATATTGCTGTTGAGGATGCATCTTTTAAAATATCAATAGTTTCGATATCCGAAATATTCAATCCCGCCAAAGCAGAATTTTTAGTTTGTCCGCTTCCTCCTCCTAAAGCGCTAAACGAAAAGGAATCGTTATTTTTGTCCGCAAAAACAGGTGTTCCGTCAATTACATATAAGGGCTCGTTACCGTTAATAGACGTAATTCCCCTAATTTGAACAGAAATTCCACCTCCCGGCGTTCCTGAATTTTGAGTAACATTTACACCTGCAGCTTTACCTACGAGGGCCTGATCAATAGAAGTGAAGGGTTTGTCCTGAATTTCGGATGCTTTAATGGAAGTGACGGCACCATTTATATCTTTTCTTTTTGAAGTTCCGTATCCTATAACAACGACCTCATTTAACTTTTCAAGTTCACTGACCATGTTGATTTTCATCACTGATTTTGTATCTGCTAATAGGGAAACCTTTTTATAGCCTATATAGCTAAAGATCAATGTACTTTTTGGATCTACATTGTTTAAGATAAAACCTCCGTCAAAATCCGTGACTGTTCCGTTTTTTGTTCCTTGTACCAATACACTAACACCCGGCAGGCTCATTCCGTCTGATGATACTTTTCCTTTAACAGTTTGAGCAAAGAAAAAATTTCCCCACATACACACTATAAAACACAATAGTATTTTTATTGTTCTTTTCTGCATAAAATTTGGTTTAGAGTTGAATTATATAATTAGTTTTTTTTAGTTTCTTAAAAATATTTGGTGGATTGTTTTTTTTCAAGCCTAGTATTTAATTCTTGATAAAAAAACTATTTCTTAAATATTTCTTAACGAAAGTAAAATCTACAGCAATAAAACTGTAGCACAGATGAAGCAAATCATGCATCATTTGATGCAAAACAGCATTTGAGACCACTGGTTTTAGTTAATACTAGCCAAACAACAATAAAGTATTAGCAAAAAATTATCCTTTAAAATATATTTAGCAAAATTTTATAAGAGTATTTTTATTAGAATAATAATTTTAGGTAAATCCAAAAAAATAAGTTCCACAAAAGGTCAAAAAAAAGCCCCGATTTAAAATTGAAGCTTTCTAAACTGCAGTATTTATGAATTCTTTTACTTTCTACTCTTTTGATCCTGCTTGCTGAGTTGGCAAATGACCGTATTTAATTTTATAACATTTGGCAAAATAGGAAGGCGATGTAAATCCTACTTTATAACTAATCTCATTGATATTTACATTTTTATTGCCTTGTTCGAGCAATTGTTTTGCTTTTTCTAATCTTACATTTCTAATAAACTCATTTACTGAAACACCTGTTAGTGTTTTTATTTTTCGATACAATTGACTTCTACTTAGGAAAACTTTAGAAGAAAGCAACTCTACACTTAACTCAGATTCACTCAGATTCTCATTAATAAAATGAAGAATTTTTTGAATGAAATCATTATCTAAAGATGTTGTTTTTTCCTTCCCTTGTTTGGTGATGCCTGTATAAAACTTTTTAAACATTATTTGCCTACTTGTAATAAGCTGTGCTAGGCTAGATTTTAAAATATCCAATTCAAAAGGTTTACTCAAATATATATCTGCGCCAGAATCGATACCTTCAATTCTGTCCTGTACCATTGCTTTTGCAGAAAGCATTAATAATGGAATGTGACTTGTTTTCAAGTCTCCCTTTATAATTTTACACAACTGTAATCCATCCATAACAGGCATAATAACATCTGTAATTATGATATCTGGTAATTTATGAACGGCCAGTTCGTAACCTTTTTTACCATTTTCGGCGGTAATAACTTTATATGATTTACTCAATTCCGCTTTCAGATAATTTCGTAACTCAAGATTGTCCTCAACAATCAAAACGGTATATTCTTTTGCTGTATCGGTAACAATTTCTGTTATTGACTCGTTAGCAATCTGTTCATCATCTGCCTGATATTTATTCGACTCAAACAAGAACTTATTTTTATTTTTTTCTATTTCAAAAACTTCATTCACTACTTCATTTTCCTTGTAAAAAGAATTGCCTAAAGGAAATATTACTATGAATTTTGTTCCTTCTCCCAATGTGCTTTCAACATCAATATTTCCTTTGTGAAGCTCTACAAATTCTTTTACTACTTCTAAGCCAATTCCAGTGCTTCCGTAGTAATCTTTATTAAGGTTATTGACCTGATAAAATCGATCAAAAATTCTTTTCAAATCTTCTTTGTGGATTCCTGAGCCAGTGTCTGAAATTGTTATTGAAAAGGATGGAACTTTATTTCCATTAATTAATAATGAATCCTGTGAATTTAATTCATCTATAGAAATGGTAATAAAACCATTATCAGGAGTAAATTTAAAAGCGTTTGAGATGATATTAAATATTATTTTTTCCAGCATTTTAGGATCTAACCAATCTTCAAGTTTTTCCAGTTCTGAATCGAAATCAATAGTTATGTTTCTCGCGGCTGCTTCCTCATCAAAATAGCCTATTATTTCTTGTACAAACGCAATTACTTCAATTTTTTTAACCTGAAGGAAAATTTTATTGAACTCTAATTTGTTAAAATCCATCAGCTCATTAATAAGCCTTGAAAGCCTGTCTGAACTTTTGTGTACAATTTTTAATTTATTATGTATTTCGCGCGATACGTTCTTACTTCTTAAAATATCTTCAAGAGGATTAATAATCAAGGTTAATGGTGTTCTGAATTCATGCGAAATGTTAGTGAAAAACTGTAATTTTTTATTATTTAATTTCTCTACCTGAATTGTTTTTTCTCTTTCTAAAATTATGGCTTGTTTGGCTTTGAAACGATTTTGATAAATTTTGTTGAAATATTTAATCAAGAAAAGTAATATCGCTGCATATATCAAATAAGCCCAAATGGTTTTCCACCAAGGAGGAAGTATTTTTATTTTTAGCTCTAACTGAACATTGCTCCAGGAACCATCTGCATTGGCCGATTTTACTTTAAAAACATAAGTACCAGGCTCCAAATTGGTGTATGTCGCGGTTCTGTTATTGCCTACATAATTCCAGTCTTTCTCAAAACCTTCAAGGTAATAGGCATATTGGTTTTTTTTAGAATAATTGTAGTTTATCCCAACATATTCAATCGTAAAAACAGATTGTGCATGATTGAGAACAATTTCTTTTGTTTGAGAAATTACTTTGGTTAACGGAGCATTTTCTTCATTTGGTTTTACAGATTTATTAAATAATTTGAAATCACTAAAATACAGACTTGGAGCTTTTTCTGTTTTTTTAATTTCATTTGGATTAAAATAATTTACTCCTTCGTAACCACCAAAATAAAGCTCGCCATTTCCATCTTTAAAAACCGCATTATTATTAAATTCGTTATCAACAAGACCATCATCTTTATTGAAATTGGTGCTTTGTTTCTTTTTAAAATCGAGTTTGGTTAGACCAGATCCACCGCTTATCCATAAAGATCCATTATTATCCGAAATGATAGCACGAACGGATTTTTCTTCAAAACCTGGAAAATCATCATAATTAGAAAATATCTTGCTTTTTTTTGTATAACTAAACAGTCCTTCGCCATCCGTACCTATCCATATTTTTTTATCGTTTGACTCATAAATTGATAAAATGGTCTGTATACCATTATACTTCGTTTTATCGTTGAACATTTGATCCCGCATTTTTGTAACTCTAAAACTGGAATCAGCAAGCAAGTTTACCTGATAAAGTCCTAAAATCGTTCCTACCCATAAAATATCATCAGAGTCTACAAAAACTTTTCGAATAAATGCTTGGTCCAAAGCATTTTCAGTAAATGGTTTAGTGTTGCAATGCACAAAAGTGTTGCTTTTATTGTCAAAATAATGAAGTCCTTTAATGAAAGTTCCTATCCAAATTCGCCCTCTTGAATCTTCAGAAAAACTAAAAATCCGATTCGATTTTAATCCGGCAGTATTTGTCGTATTGTAGTTTATGAATCGGGTAGTTCCATTTTTCAAAAAATAGATGCCACGATCCCAGCTTCCTACCCAAATATTTTGTTTACTATCTATAAAAATCGTCTGTATATCAACGGCATCCAGACCAGAAAAGTAGTTTTGGTTATTTTTGTTAACATGGATATAAGTTTTAGCAGAAAGATTATAAATATCAAGTCCACCACCTTCAGTACTGAGTATCAGATTACCCTTTTTATCTTTTACAATTGAAGTTACATAACTAGTCTGCAAGGAATTATCATTATTAACCAGCGACTCCAGTGAATTGAATTTATTATTAGGCTTATCAAATACGCCAAGCCCTTTATTGAAATAACCCAGCCAAAGTCTTTGTTCTTTGTCTTCGTATAATGACCACACGGAATTCGACTTTAAACTAAAATTATTGTATTTACTGTGAAGGTATTTTTTCAGTACTTCTCCTTTGTTATTTACAACTAATAAGCCATCATTTTCTGTACCACAAAGTATATAATCCTGACTGCTTTGTATAATGGATAGGATTTTATTTTTGGTAATAAAAAAATTCTCAAATTGATAATTATCTGTTTCAGGTTTAATCTTTATAAGCCCATTTTCAGTGGTTCCCAGCCATAAATATCCAAATTTGTCTATGACAAGACTTTCTATATCATCTAATAAAGGTTCTCTTTTAAACTTGTCTTTATAAACCTGCTTTACTTTTCCGTTTATATCGATCTCTAAAAGTCCGTAACTGGTTCCTAAATAAAGTATTCCCTGTTTGTTTTTTACGGAACATTTGATTAAAAAGTTTGGTTTTTCCAGAACTTTTGAGTGTATTAAAGATGCTTTTAAAGTTTTTACATGTAATTTAAATAATCCAAAACCATACGATCCTAGAATGATATTGCCGTTGTTATCCTCAGTAATGGTTTTAATAGTGATTGGCTGTTCGTAGCCTTTTACAATTGCATCCTGAATATTGATTTTAGTAAAGTTATCCAGATCCCGATTGTATAAACACAAGCCTTCATCAGTACCAATCCATAAATTATTCTTAGAATCAATAAAAGTGGCATAAATAAAATTACTGTTTACTGAACCTTGTTTTTTATCATGTTTGTATCCAAAATAATTTACCCCGTCATATCGATATAAACCTGCGCCATTTGTACCTACCCAAATAAAACCATTTTTATCCTGAACTATAGAAGAAATAGCTCTTTTCGAAGTAGTTTCCTGTATACTTCTAAATTGATAATTTTCAAATTTATCCTGTGAAAACAAACAATTTATAAGACCAAAACAGCACAGAAGAATATATTTGATATCTTTCATTTTACATTTTAATATTTATCAATTCCATTTGAAACAAACTTTACAATTTATTTATTTAACCATATCGAAAACAATATTAATAAAACTAAACAGAAAACTTACTCTTTTTTGCTGCATTACCATATTGCTAAAAACCTGAATAGATTAAGAACCTCATAAAGGTCAATCTACTCAGGCTATAAATTGCTTAAAAACAAATCGAATAATACAGACTATCTTTTTGTTTTTAAGTTCATTAGTATTTATTTTAGTTCGAATTTACTGGTAAGACCTTCATTTGAATTCCAGCCAACCATAACATTAAACAAACCCGATTCTGTCAAAAATTTACCATTGTTGTCATAAAATCCAAGTTCCTTATCTGTTAAAGTAAACTGAACGGTTTTCGTTTCTCCTTTTTTTAATGCAATAAGTTCAAAACCTTTTAATTCCTTTACGGGTCTAACCACACTGGCAAAAGCATCATTCACATACAACTGAACTACTTCCTTTCCATCAACATCTCCAGTATTGGTAACATCAACACTTAGTTCAATTTTTTCTCCTTTTTGGAAGGAAGTTTTTGCTAATTTCAGATTTTTATATTCGAAAGAAGTATAGCTTAATCCATAACCAAATGGATATAATGGTGTTTTTTCTACATCAATATAATGAGACCAAAAAACATTTTGATCTTTATTGGTTGGTCGTCCCGTATTGTACAAATTGTAATAAATTGGACATTGCCCAACGTTTCTCGGGAACGACATTGTTAGTTTACCACTTGGGTTGTAATCTCCGTACAAAACCTGAGCAATTGCATTTCCAGCTTGAGTTCCTAAATGCCACGCTTCAACAATAGCAGGAATATTTTCTTGTGCCCAAGGTAACGCCAACGGACGCCCGTTATTTAAAACTAAAATGATATTAGGATTTACTTTATAAACTTCCTCTAATAATTGCTGCTGATTTCCCGGCAGACCTAATTCAGTTCTACTGCGTCCTTCACCGCTTTGAAAACCAATTTCTCCTAAAACCATGACCACAACCTCAGACTCTTTTGCGACCTTCTTTGCGGCTTCAAATCCAGAAAAATCGGTGGTATTAATTTGGACTTCATCAACAAATAATTGTTTATTTAAAGTCACATCAGTTCCTTTTTCATAAACAAACGTATTGTTTTTGTATTGTTGCATTCCTTCAAGAACGGATACTGCTGTATTATCATCAGCAGCAATTCTCCAACTTCCGAGTGGACTGTTCTTGTCATTTGCCAAGGCACCAATTAAAGCGATTTTTACTCCTTCTTTTTTTAATGGCAACAGTTTTTCATTCTTCCCAGACGGACTTGTATTCTTCAATAAAACAATTGATTTTTTAGCCATTTCCAAAACAGCATCGTTGTTGGACTTGTTACCAATACTTGACTTTTCTCGGGCTTCATCGCAATATTTATAAGGATTATCAAACAAACCTAATTCAAATTTCACTCTAAGAATTCTACGAACAGCATCGTCGATCACGCTTTCTTTCACCAATCCTTTTTTTACCAACTGAGCTAATTCAGTTACATACACATTTGATTCCATATCCATATCAGAACCTGCAATGACGGCTTTTTGAGCCGCATCGGCTCCATCGGCTGCGTAACCGTGTGTAATCATTTCGGCTATAGAAGCCCAATCAGAAACGACAAAACCATTAAATTTCCAAGCTCCTTTTAAAATATCTCGTTGCAAAAAACTATTTCCCGTTGCTGGAATTCCGTTTAAGGTGTTGAATGAATTCATGAAAGTACGAATTCCTGCTTCGACTGTCGCTTTAAAAGGTGGCAATACACTATTGTACAACTTAGAATTACTCATATCAACACCATTATATTCTCTTCCTGCTTCTACAAAACCATAGCCTGCAAAATGTTTGGCGCAAGCAATAATAGCTGTAGTAGCGCTTAAGCTCTCTCCCTGAAATCCTTTAACTCTGGCGGTCGCAATTTTGCTGCCTAGATAAGGATCTTCTCCTGCACCTTCCATCACTCGTCCCCATCTTGCATCATTGGAAATGTCTACATTGGGTGCAAAAGTCCAGTTTAATCCCGAAGAAGAAGCTTCGACAGCAGCAATATGTGCCGAATTTTTAATGGCTTCTAAATCCCAACTTGCAGCTTCTGCTAATGGAATAGGACTTATCGTTTTATAACCATGTATCACATCAAAACCAAAAAGCAACGGAATCCCAAGACGGGTTTCTTCAACTGCCATTTTTTGCACGGCTCTTACTTCTTTAACGCCTCTAATGCTTAGCATAGAACCTACCAATCCTTTTTTTATATTATTATATTTTTCTTCGTTAGAACCTGATTCCGGTTTTGGACCTGTAACATCCCATGATCCATTGTATTGATTCATTTGACCTATTTTTTCTTCTAATGTCATTTCTTTCATCAAGAGTGAAATCCGGTCTTCAATTGGTTTATTGGCATCCAAGTGTTTTTTTGATTGGGCATATCCATTTCCTAAAACGATTAGCATTAGAAATGCATAATTCTTAAATTTTCTTTTCATCATTTTTTTAGTTTTTTGTAGCGTTGTTAAAAACACCTAGTAAAGTGTAGATTGTAATTTTTTACTATTATGTATTTTGAATAAAATAATTTTACAATCTTATTTGTACGAAATCAGTAAATTCTTAGATTGTAAATGTAGATTTCAGGGAATAGATAGCATATAACATTTGAAGCATTCTATACTACAAATGGTGTATTTACATAAATCTAAACATCATAGTGATTCCTTTTACTGGCATCAATGAACACTATTTGTGATTCGCTGTATTTTTTTAGTAGTGCTATAAATGTGAAAAAAAGTTAGTTTTAAAATTTTGAAAAAACTGTAATTGCAAGATCCATAAAGACAAGTATAAAAGAACAATTGGTTATTTAGTTTTAAAAGATACAAGTGTTTTGAATGAAATAATGAGACCTAAAGGCTATGCAAATCCTCGTTTATTTAATGTTTTCGGCTGTCAAATCTTCAAAAAACACTAACAATTTAAAGTATTGCATGCGAAATAATTTGTAACAACACTTTATACCATTAACTCTGGCTGCCCATTCCTGCTATACACTACAAGTCCGCGGGAATCGCCTTAAAAAACATAAACCCAAAACGAGCATCCGTTGGTCGCTGTTTTGGGTTTTGTTTTTATTAGGCTCCTACCCTTGCGGGCTTTTCGTTGCTATCAGGGGCAGAGTGACGAACTACTGTAGAAAACTATCAGATATTCGTTTCTTATCTCATTTTTTAAACTACAAATTAGCATTCCTTTATTTTCTTAGAATTAAAAAATTTATTCTGTTTTTTAAAAATCAAGTATTTATACGCAAGGATAAGCTTGCTAAAAATACTTACTTTGGTATACAAAAAACTAAACAATCACTTTATGACTAAAAAAGCAAACAAACCAGAAAAACCAAGCACTACAAGCACAGCTGAAAAAAAATCAGCTTTATTAAAAACAAAACCTACAGCAAATAATGTTGCCTGTTGGGATAGTGATGGCAACATAAATGTAGTGACGCAACGACTCGAGGAAATGTTTGTCGAACTTGGACAAAAAACCCGTATCGAAAGCGGACAGCAGCCAGCTGAACGTCCCGTTTTTCTAAAACAACACGGCATTGGTTACGGAACTTTTACAATAAATAAAGATATTGATCCAAAATATAAAATCGGTATTTTTGCAGGTAGCTCATACGAATGTGCTGTTCGTTTCTCTAGCGATACCAGCCCTTCTTCACCAGATTTACACTCTACTTTAGGTATTGGCTTAAAGCTTTTTGGTGTTGATGGTCCTAAACTTTTAGGTACTGGAACTAACGCTGATTTCATTTTCCAAAACATAGATCGTTTTTTTGCTCGTGATGCGCAACAAATGTGCAGTTTTACTACCGCTGGAGTTATCGACAAAGATTACGATTCGTACATCAATAAACATCCAAAGCTGGCGTCCATTCTTAACGCCATGAACAAAGAGGAAGCCAGCTGTTTGAGTGCCACGTATTGGGCAATTCTTCCTTTTAAGTTAGGGGAACAACAAATTGTAAAATACCGCCTAGTTCCCGAAGATACCTATCAGGGAGCACCTTTTGACGATAATAATTATTTAGCACTCGACTTACAGCAACGCCTCCGAACTAAATCAGCAAAATTTCGTTTTGAAATTCAGTTACGCACCAATGACAAAACCATGCCTCTAGACGATGCGCAAGCCGTTTGGAGCACAGAGGAAAGTCCGTATATAGCTATTGCAGAATTGTATTTCCCTGAACAGGACATTTGTGCAATTGGTCAACCTGAATTTGGCACAAATCTTTCGTTTAATATTTTCCGCACACTAAAAGAGCACGAACCACTGGGTTCTATTGCAGCGGTTCGAAAAGTAGTTTATGCCGCTAGTTCAGAGGTTCGACATCAAGCAAACGGACAATCGACTCAAGAACCAGAGAAAGTTAACCGCCCTTTCAAAGGCAATGTGGACGAAAATAGTGATTGCATTGTCAAAGCTGGAATTTATCCTCCCATAGGTGTTACGCGTGTAGGAAATAGTGAAAACGAGTACTTTATCGGCCCATTGGTTTCTGAGCCTCTACCAATGTCAAGCGATAATGCGTACCGCGATGCTACTGGCGCCCTAAAACGACAAGCCGCACAATTTAGAATATACGGTTTCAATGCAGCAGGAAAAGCCATCAAGGAGTTAACCGCTGAGAATTCTAAAATTGTTTGGCATTCCCATTTAGCCAATCAAAAGGCCTCTTGGTACCAATTCCAAATTGCGTTGGACATTCCAGATGCTGCTGATGCGCCACCTTCATTACTTCGAAATATTGATGTAAAAGATAGAAACTCACTCATTATTGATGGTGGTTTACAAACAATAAACAAACCAAATGTAACCTCAGGACATCCGTTTGTAGGTAAATTTCAAGAAAAACCAGTATATCTAGGCGAAATGCGCACTGATGAAAAAGGACGTTTACTTATGCTAGGTGGGCATGGAGTTTCTGAAAATTTAAAAGGAGATATTGCCATAACTTTTGCCAATAACGAAGGCTGGTATGATGATATCTCAGACGGACCTGTTACTGCGGAAGTAGAATATAATGGTGTGGCGCTTAAAGTAGATCCAGCTTGGGTTGTTTGTGCACCTCCTGATTATGCTCCTATGCAAAAATCAGTAAGAACCATGTGGGATTTAATGCGAGATGTAGCTGTAAGTTCAGGTATGATGCCACGCCCAGTTCGACCTTCATTTACTAAGGACATCTTGCCCATTTTTGAACGAATGACAAATTTACAATGGGTCAACGCAGCTTTTGCAGCAGCTTTTGGTTGGGGCGGACAATTTGACTACACCACCTCTAAATGGAAAGTAAGATTGAACGATCCTTCTTCTGCCAATATCGAAATGCGACGCACGATTTCAAATAATTTTAGAAGATACGGCACTTCAGGAGCAGAAGCACCTCAATTATGGCCTTGGCTTTATGGTGATGCCATTAGCATTCCATCAGTAGGTTCTATGAGACAAAACTCTGTTTTATCAGATTTACAATTGTCTTTTATTGACCAATGGGTCAAAGGAGATTTTGATGCTGATTACATAGACATGACGGGTTGTCCACATGTACCTGAACCCATAACTTTAGATAAATTACCCGTTGCCGAACAACCAGATATGATGACTAAAGCCGCAATGGAATTTTGTTTGGCAGATGCTTTTCATCCGGGATGCGAAATGACATGGCCTATGCGAACTGCTGGTATGTACTCTGCACCATTTAGATTACTTCATGCTCCAAAAACTCCTTTGGTTGACAGCAGTTATTATGGCCCAATGATGAATAGCGATGTGTTTACCTTAGCCAAAGGACCTTTATTAGGCGGGCAAGTTGCTGGTGGAATTAGTCGCTGGATGGCTATCCCTTGGCAAACAGACACTGCTAGTTGTAGAGATGGATATACCTCATCGTACGACCCTTATGTTCCTACGTTTTGGCCGGCTCGTGTACCCAATAATATTTTAGACGAAGAACGTTACAAGGAAGTTATAAATGACAATAATGCCGAAGAAACACGCAAGCAAGCCTTTGCTTTCCGTAAAATGTGGTTAGACGATTTACCTCTTGACGGCCAGGATCCAACCTACACGAATCAAATTAATAGTATGGTAAAATACTTTGACAAACTGGCGGTTGTACAACCTAGAAAAGGAGTCCCAAACAATGAGAATTTCCCACCTGAAATGCAAGTAGGTATTACACCTTCTCCGGAGCAAGAAGCCACTTTACTTAAAGAAGCTATCAAGGATTTAGAAAATATCTTAAAAAGCAAAAAATCATTTAGTAAAGGTGTTCAGGATACACTTAAGGCCGCAGCAACAGAATTATCACATAAAGAATTGTTTACAGAACAAGACGTATTATCTAAGGCAAAAGATCAATTGATTGCTTTAGTTGAAAACGAGTTGTCTGATGATTTTGCCTCTACGCCAAGTGTACAAAAATTACTAAATTTATTGACTTCAAAAGCTTCTGTATTGACCAAAGCCAAGCATCCTGGTAGCAATAAAATAAGCTTAGCAGGCACAGACAAAGGGAACCGTTTCAGACGTTATTCACCAAAATAATTACACAAAGGCATTTTACCAATGAATAAAAAATTGGCTACAAAAGTAGATATTGCTATTATAGGCGGTGGCATTGCAGGTTGTACTGCAGCCATCGCTTTATCTAAAAAGTATACAGTTGCTTTAATTGATAAAGCAGCACAACCTGTTGATCGTATTGGCGAATGTTTACCTCCCGCTGCACGACGCATTTTAAAACAGCTAGATCTATTAGAAGGTTTAGAAAACAAAACTTATCCTACTAACCAACAAATACAACAGCAAAACACAGGAACGCAATCGTATTGGGGTAGTGACACGAGCACAATTGTAGATCATTTGCGCAATCCAGATGGTTTTGGCTGGCAATTGAACCGAAAGGAATTTGAAGTCTATTTACGATCCAATGCAGAGGAACGTGGCGTTAACTGCCTTTTTGGACATAAACTTCAAACTGCTGCTTATGATAATGATCTGTGGACTATTGACATCAAAACCTACGAAACGACTCCAGAACCTATTGAATCATCCATAACTGCAAAATTTGTTATAGACGCTAGTGGTAGACAATCCCATTTTGCTCGAACGTTAGGTATCAAACGCGACATAATTGACAAACTTGTAGCCACTTGGGCCACAGTAGAGAATCACGAAACGATTACAATGAGCACTATTTCATCATGTGAGGAAGGCTGGTGGTACAGTGCACCATTGCCTAATAATAAAAGGGTTATTGCATTTCAAACCGATGCTGATTTAATAGAACGAACTCAAATAAAAAGTGCCGATTCCTTTTTACAATTGGCAACAGCCAATAAACAGATGGCTAGTATTCTTTCAAAAAATAAGCAACCCATACAATTTCATGGTACGGTGGCTGCTAATTCTAGTAAGCTTCATGAAGTAGCAGGAAAGCAATGGGCAGCACTTGGCGATGCTGCAGTAAGTTTTGATCCACTTTCTTCCCAAGGCATGTTTAACGCCATGGCAAGTGCGCTACAGCTTACAGATCTCCTGCAGAACTATCAAATAATTGAAGAGACAAACAAGGCTCAAGAGGCAGTATTTCAAGAGATATACACGCAACAAATGAATCACATTTGGGATTATTACCTCAAACATAAGTCTTATTTTTATGGACAAGAACAACGCTGGCCTCAGTCTGAATTCTGGAAGAGAAGACAATTAGCACCATCAAATATTTAAAAACTTTGAGTGAAAGTAAATCGTTTAATCTATTCACAAAAAAAATCGGAACTAAAATAGTTCCGATTTTTTTTTAAAGTATATGACTTTTTATTCCAATATAAAATTCACCGTAACATTAGCTGTAATATTTATTTCTCCTATTGCTAAAGTTTCTCTAGGTTCTGATGCATCCATGCGCTCCATGCTTTTCATTGAAGCATACATAGGCTGTGGGTAATAAGTTTGAGAATTATCTGAAATTACGAGTGCCTTCCCTACTTTTTGCCCTAAAACTGATACATAATCTTCAGCTTTTAATTTGGCGTCTTTCATAGCAAGCTTTCTTGCTTCTGATTGATATTGCGCTAGCTTTGAGGATTGAAATACTACGGCATCTATTCTATTAATTCCTTGTTCTACTAAACCTTCCATCAATTCATCATACTTTGATAAATCTCGTATAACAATTTCTATGGTTTGAACCGCATTGTAGCTGTGTTTCTTTTTTTCATAATCATACTGCGGATTTAAAGCTACACGTTGCGTTTTAAAATCCCCTGCCGGTATGTTCATTTTTTTTATAAACTTGATTACAGCATCAATTTTTTCATCATTTCCTTTTTTCACGTCCTTAGCTACATTCCCTTTGGTTTCAACCGAAACATTAATAGTAGCTTGGTCTGGGATAACTTTTACTTTTCCTTCTCCATTTACATTTATTTGGGGCGTAGGTTTTACTTCTTGACCATAAGACATAGAGATAAAAAATAGGCTGAATGCTACAATTGCTTTTTTCATTTTTACAAAATTTAAGGTTATCGTATTTTACTTACCAAAAGTTATGCCACTATAACTTACCTAGCTTTACCATTATAAAAAGAATTACAATAGGAATAGCTAAAATAATGACCATCATCGTATTATCTACAAACATAGTAGGTTGTTTTATTAAAGTAATTAGATAACCGCCTACAGCTCCACCAAAATGTGCCGTATGGCCAATGTTGTCATTCTTAGCGCGCATACCATAAATTGAGTACAATAAATACAAGATCCCAAAAATATAGGCAGGCATTGGAATTATAAAAAATATTCCTAACATCATATCGGGTTGCAATAAAATAGCTGAATACAATACTCCTGTAACAGCTCCAGAAGCGCCTACAGCTCTATACCCATAATCATTGTTATGAAAAACCATAGTAAGTAAACTGCCAAATATTAAACTGCCGAAATAAATTAATAAAAATGAAAAGTTACCCAGCTGCCCTAATACTACTGGAGCAAACATCCACAGGGTAAACATATTAAAAAATAAATGCATCATATCTGCATGTAAAAAACCAGAGGTAATCATTCGGATTTGCTCTCCAGCTTTGATACTTCCTACATGAAATTCATATTTTCTAAAAAAAGACAAGTCGTTAAATCCTTTATAACTAAATAATACATTAACAATTATTAATGCTAATAAAACAGTATTCATATTCCGTATTTTTTGTGATGGGTAAAGATAGTAATTCTCAAAATACTGATTCATGTGTAAGGGAAATTATATACACAATCAAAATTAAGTTATATTTGTAAAAAAAAATTTGCATGCAGTTACTTGTTTTCATATTAGCGTACCCTTTTCTTTGGTTCATCTCTATTTTACCTTTTCCTATGTTGTATGGCATATCGAATGGGGTTTATTTCTTAATGTATTATGTCATTGGTTATCGTAAAAAAGTAGTTCGTGCTAATATTGCATTGGCTTTGCCGCATCTTAACCAACAAGAACGTTTGCTTATTGAAAAGAAATCATACCATCATTTATGTGATATGTTTCTTGAAATGACCAAAACACTTACAATTTCTTCTGAAGAAATGAACCGAAGATTTGTAATCACAAACGTAGAACTCATTCAAGAATATGAAAAAAAAGGCAAAAGTATTATGCTTATAGCTTCACATTATGCAAGTTGGGAATGGTTAATCACGCTTAATCAAAAAATAAGTATTCAAGGAGTTGGTGTATATAAAAAACTAGGAAATATTTATTTTGACAAATTGGTTCGAGATATTCGATCTAAGTACAATACGCAATTAGTTCAAACCAACAAAACGATTCCGTTAATATCAGAGAATTACACCAATAATATTCAATGTGTATATGCACTTGCCAGCGATCAATCACCAAAAGCAGATCGAATATTTCACTGGGAATCCTTTATGGGTGTTGAAGTTCCTGTACATACTGGTCCTGAAATGCTATCAAAAAAGTATGATATGACAGTTGTATTTGCAAAGGTTAAAAAAATCAAACGTGGTTTTTATGAACTGACTATAATTCCTATTGCAGAAAATGCAAAAGAGCTACCTGATTTTGAAATCACACACCGTTACATCAAAGAAGTTGAAAAACAAATAATTGAAGCACCTGAATACTATTTCTGGACTCATAAACGATGGAAATATAGAAGATAAGTCTAACCGTCTTCGATTTTCAGTCTTCAGTATTGAGTCTTATTTTTGGTCTAAAGTTTTTTTACAAATAGCAATAGTGTAATTTATTAAGAGAACCAACTTGTCACAAGATTATCCTCTAGTGGCTGAGCTTCTTTATGAACAAACTCATTGCTAATTGGGTTGTAATCATAATCTAATGCCCATGTTGCATGATTTTCGGCTAACGCTTTGATTCCGTTACACACGTATTCAATTTCAGCAGTTGTGGTAGTGGGATGAATTGACATCCTGATCCATCCTGGCTTTCTAATTAAATCTCCTAGCGAAATTTCATTGACTAACTTATTAGAGGTTTCTTGGTCAACATGCAGTAAAAAATGTCCGTATGTGCCTGCACAACTGCATCCTCCACGTGTTTGAATTCCAAATTTATCATTCAATAATTTCACGCCCAAATTAAAATGCAGGTCTTCAATAAAAAAAGAAATAACACCCAGTCTATCTTGATGTTGTGGGGCTAAAATTTTAATATTGGAAATCAATCCTAATGAAGAAAAAATATAATCTACAATTTCGTGCTCCCTTTTCAAAATTTGATCTACGCCCATTTTTTCTTTGAGTTGAATGGCCAGTGCACTTTTTATAACCTGAAGAAAACCGGGAGTTCCACCATCTTCTCTATCCTCAATATTATCTATGTATTTGTGTTCCCCCCAAGGATTTGTCCAACTTACGGTTCCACCTCCTGGATTATCTGGCACTACATTTTGATATAATTTTTTATTAAAAACAAGGATACCACAAGTTCCTGGACCTCCTAAAAACTTATGTGGAGAAAAGAAAATAGCATCTAAATAAGACTCTCGATCTTCGGGATGCATGTCTATTTTTACGTATGGGCCTGAACAAGCAAAATCAACAAAACATAATCCGTTGTTTTGATGCATCATTTTGGCTACCGCATGATAAGGCGTTTTGATACCCGTAACATTAGAGCATGATGTTATGGATGCAATTTTAAAAGGTCTTTCTTTATATTTATCTAATAATTTTTCTAGATTTTCTAAACTAAAAAGTCCATCCTCAGTAGCTGGAATTACCTCAACATCAGCAATTGTTTCTAGCCAAGACGTTTGGTTTGAATGATGTTCCATGTGCGAAATAAAAACAATCGGCTTTTTTTCGGCAGGAATCGTGATAAAACTCTTTAGATTTTCAGGAACTTTTAAGCCCAATATTCTTTGAAACTTGTTTACCACACCTGTCATTCCGGTTCCATCTGTTATGAGAACATCATCAGCACTAGCATTCACATGATGTTTGATGATGTGACGTGCTTTGTGATAAGCCTTTGTCATGGCAGTCCCAGAAATGGTGGTCTCAGTATGTGTATTGGCTACAAAAGGGCCAAATTCATTCATTAATTTTTCTTCAATTGGTCGGTATAACCTTCCGCTTGCGGTCCAATCAGTGTAGACAATTTTTTGTTTCCCGTAAGGTGATTCAAATTCTTGGTTTAAACCAATAATATGATTTCTAAATTGATCAAAATAAAGTTCTAACTCCGTTTTAGTTGCTACTACATTCATGGCACTCTTAATTTACATCAAAGATAAAGGTTTTATTGTAATTTCTCCAAATTGAAATCCCTAACAGCTTTGATTTATTTAAATTGAGTCATTTTCACTTCATATTAATTCAATTGAAAGTAACATTTTAATGATTTTAATGTTGCCAACAAAAATCCAGAAAAAGTGTACTTATGAATCATAATTATTTTTCGAATTCCTGAAAATTTAAGAAAATAAATTATTTGCCTACTATCTTCCTCCATTGGCACGAAGGTCCGCAATACATTGGGAGTCAAGTTGCGGTATAGTACTTGAAGAACCCATACTACCTATTGCAGCACTCAAATCAAATGTCCAATACATTAGGCACGATTTGTTATTACAATGTTTAGGATTATCAGTGTCTTCATGATTGCTTTGCATTGCAGTTCCAAAATTTGTCAAACCTAAAATATGTCCAAATTCATGAGTAATTACTGTGGTTTCCAGCACGCTTCTATTGGGTTCAAAAGCACTATCACTCAAACCATGGAGCGTTTGTTCATAAATAACAAATGAAGTATTGCGATAAGCAGTTCCTAGTACAAATGAATTTCCGGCATCTTTATCTGATTTTCCATCTGCAAAAAAAGCCCAAACAGCAATTTGGTCTCCCGAATTGTATTTAGTTCTATTAGCATCCTCAATAGCTACTATTTCCTCGTTTGAATATGGTGCCGTTCCTGGTGAAGGGATCCCGCGTTTCACGACCGTAATACCTACTGGCTTGAAAGTTCTAGCATTTAAAAAATTAACAAAGTTTGTTATGGCCGCAGTACTAGGCTCAAAACCATTTACATAAACAACTTCAATTACCAAACTTTTAAATTTCCTATCAGATAATAAATCATTTGCAGAGCTACCGGTTTGCTGTTTGTTCAAATTTTTATCAACTGTAACAGCATCAGGACTAGAATTATTTTCATCACTTGAGCAAGAAGCAACAAATAGAAATGAACACAAAACCAGAAGTGCGGAAATTTTTTTCATAAATATAAATTTTAAATCTTTTTTATTTCGTTTTACAATTCATCTTTATTATACAACAGAAAAATCGAAAACCCTTTTCAAACTAAGTATCATCTACGAAAAAAACACATCTTTAGACTTACAATTGTATTATTTTTAAAAAACCCTTTTGAAAAATACAAAAGGGTTTAAAAATTCTATTCATTAAATACCAGCAACTGCTTTAATTTCATCTATTATTCGTTCTGCAAGTTCATCTGCTTTTTGTTGAGTAGCGGCTTCAGTATATATTCTAATAATAGGTTCTGTATTTGATTTTCTAAGGTGAACCCAATTTTCGGAAAAATCAATTTTAACACCATCAATAGTTGTGATATCTTCGTTCTTGTATTTCTCTGTCATCGCAACAAGAATAGCATCTACATCAATTTGAGGTGTCAATTCAATTTTATTTTTGCTCATGTAATATTCGGGATACGAAGCACGCAATGCCGAAACCGTCATTTTTTTGTTAGCCAAATGCGTCAAAAACAATGCTACTCCTACCAAACTATCACGTCCGTAATGAAGCTCTGGGTAGATAATTCCACCGTTTCCTTCACCACCAATAACTGCATTATTTTTTTTCATCAATTCTACTACATTCACCTCACCTACGGCACTGGCTTCGTAGTTTCCGTTATGTGCGTTTGTAACATCGCGTAAAGCACGAGAAGATGACATATTAGAAACCGTATTTCCTTGAGTTTTACTCAAAACATAATCGGCACAAGCCACTAACGTGTATTCTTCGCCAAACATTTCGCCATCTTCACAAATGAATGCCAAACGATCTACATCAGGATCTACAACAATTCCTAAATGTGCTTTTTCTTTTACAACCAGTTCCGAAATATCGGTTAAATGCTCTTTCAAAGGCTCTGGATTATGAGGAAAATGACCATTAGGTTCGCAGTAAAGTTCTACCACTTCAACGCCCATTAATTCTAATAATCTAGGAATAATAATTCCACCTGATGAGTTTACTCCATCAACAACAACCTTAAATTTTGCTGCTTTTACAGCTTCAATATCTACTAATGGTAAGTTTAAAACCTCGTCAATGTGTATGTCCATGTAGGCATCATTGATTGTGATAGTTCCTAAATCATCCACATCCGAAAAATTAAAACCTTCGCTATCCGCAATTTCAAGAATTTTAAGTCCCTCTTCACCATTTAAAAACTCCCCTTTTTCGTTCAATAATTTCAAAGCATTCCATTGTTTTGGATTATGCGATGCCGTTAATATTATTCCGCCCTCAGCTTTTTCAAGTGGTACAGCAACTTCAACTGTTGGAGTAGTTGAAAGTCCTAAATCAATCACATCAATACCCAAACCAATCAAGGTGTTTACTACTAAATTATGAATCATTGGTCCAGATATACGAGCATCACGTCCTACAACTACCGTGATTTTATCTTTCTTACTGTAGTTTTTTAACCAAGTTCCATAAGCCGATGCAAATTTCACAGCATCAACAGGAGTAAGGTTATCCCCTACATTTCCACCTATTGTACCTCGAATTCCTGATATTGATTTTATTAAAGTCATTGATATATATTTTATAAATTGAATTTTAAATTTTAAATTGCTGACAAATATAAGAATTGAAGCCTATAAAATAGAAATGAACGTAAAATTTCATTCTATAAATCTTTAAAGCAATCTCATGAATTTCCTAGCACACATTTACCTTTCTGGCGAAAATGATTTACTAAAAATTGGCAATTTCATGGCTGATGGAATTAGGGGTAGTCAATATGAAAGCTACCCGTTAGAAATTCAAAAAGGTATTGTTTTACATCGAGCCATTGATACTTTTACTGATGCGCATCCTATCTTTAGACAAAGTACAAAAAAACTTCATGAAAAATACCATCATTACGCTGGAGTGATTGTGGATGTTTTTTACGATCACTTTTTAGCCAAAAACTGGACGCATTATTCTACTGAAAAACTAGAAGATTTTGTTGCCCGTTTTTACGACTCCCTGCACCATAATTACAGCGTACTATCAGAGAAAACAAAAGGTATGTTACCTTACATGATAGATCAAAATTGGCTTGTAAGTTACCAAACAGTTGAAGGTATACATGGAATTTTAACCCAAATGGACAAACGCACTAAAAACCAATCCCAAATGAGATTTGCAAGCAATGAATTAAAAGAATTCTACAGCGAATTTGAAAATGACTTTATTCTTTTTTTTACTGAATTAATCTCATTTGTAAACCACAAAAAATCAACATTATGAAAAAATTATTTCCGTTACTTTTCCTAATTGCTATTGGATGTAAATCCCAAGAAAAAGCAGTAAATCCCACCGGACTTGTGACTTCCAAAGCAATGGTGGTTTCTGCGCGTGAAGAAGCCTCACAAATAGGAGTCGACATAATGAAAAAAGGAGGTAACGCATTTGACGCTATGGTTGCTACCGAATTAGCCTTGGCTGTAGCCCATCCGCAAGCGGGAAATATAGGTGGCGGAGGTTTTATGGTTTACAGAAAAGCAAACGGCGAAACTGGCTCTATTGATTATAGAGAAAAAGCACCTTTGGCGGCAAAAAACGATATGTTTTTAGACCAAAATGGAAATGTTATAAAAGGTAAAAGTACAGCAACAGCTCATGCATCAGGTGTACCCGGAACCATTGCAGGCATTTTTGAAGTACACAAAAAATACGGATCACTTTCTATTAGTGAAGTATTAAAACCTGTAATTGCTCTCGCAGAAAGAGGCGTAGTTGTAACACCCAATCAAGCTAAAAGTCTAGCAGATTTTAGAGCGGTTTTTATTAAAGAAAACGGACCAAACAGCTTATTCTCTCAAGTTTATAAAGCTAACGATACTATCAAATACATAGCGTTAGCGAATACTCTAAAAAGAATAGCTAACAATGGAAAAGAGGAATTTTACAGCGGAGAAACAGCAGAGAAACTGATTGCTTTTCTCACTCAGAAGAACGGCGCTATGACTCTTGAGGATTTAAAGAAGTACGAAGCAAAATGGAGAAAACCAATTACATTTGATTATAAAGATTTAAAAATAACATCTATGTCGCCACCCAGTAGTGGTGGAATCTGTTTGAATCAGATTATGAAAATGGTAGAACCTTATCCGCTTTCGCAAATGGGACACAACAGTCAAAAATCGATTCAATTGATTACCGAAGCCGAGCGCAGAGCGTATGCTGATCGTAACTTTTTTCTTGGAGATCCTGATTTTGTAAAAATTCCAACTTCTCAATTGCTTGATGCTAAGTACTTAAAAAACAGAATGAATACTTTCAGCTTTGACAAAGCCACCAAATCTTCAGATGTTGCACACGGTGAAATAACAGGATATGAAAGTGATCAAACCACACACTACTCTATTGTAGATTCTTTTGGGAATGCGATAGCCGCAACAACAACCTTAAATGATAATTATGGTTCCAAAATATATTGTGATGAACTGGGTTTTTTCTTGAACAATCAAATGGATGATTTTAGTGCAAAACCAGATGTTCCAAATCTTTACGGTCTTACCGGAAGCAAAGCCAACAGTATTGCCCCTGAAAAAAGAATGCTAAGTTCCATGACTCCCACCATCATCGAAAAAGATAAAAAACTTTACATGGTAGTAGGAACTCCGGGAGGTTCAACCATTATCACATCGGTTTTACAAACTATTTTAAACGTATATGAATTTAATTTAAGTATGCAAGAGGCAGTAGATGCACCTCGTTTTCACCATCAATGGTTGCCTGATGAAATTATTTTCGAACCAAATTCTTTCAACAAAGATTTGCTATCGCAACTCAAACAAAAAGGCTACTCTATCAATGAAAAAGACAAAGAAATCATAGGTGCTGTAGATGCCATTTTAGTTTTACCGAATGGCAAACTTGAAGGCGGTGCTGATAGAAGAGGTGACAACAAAGCGGTTGGGTTTTAAGTTGTAACTAAAAAACCGAAACAATCTTTTTAAATTCTGTCTCCATGAACTTTATCTCTACACTCGAAAACGCGTTTGAACAAAATAGAAATACAGAAAAAGCTTTTGCAATGTCGCAATACATGCGCAATAAGTTTTCCTTTTTTGGTATTCGCACCACCGAAAGAAGAGAACTATTTAAAGAAATTTGGAAACAAAATCAACAAGAAGTACACCATCATTCTGTACAAATTGCTCAAACTCTTTTTAAAAAACCAGAACGAGAATTCCATTATTGCGCCATTGAAATTATAATAAAAGAAAAGAACAAGGCTTATAGTATTTCAGATATAGAATGGATTGAAAAACTAATATTGCAGCATTCTTGGTGGGATAGCATTGATACCATAGCAAAATACATTTTGGGAGACTATTTACAGCAATTCTCCACCGAAACTGAGAACGTTATCACAAGATTTTCAAGTCAAGAGAGTATATGGTTGCATCGTAGTTTGATTCTTTTTCAATTGGGATACAAACAAAAAACGAATTCAGATCTCCTTTTTTGGCTCTGTTTAAAATACGCCAATTCCTCTGAATTTTTCATTCAAAAAGCCATCGGTTGGGCGCTACGTGAATATGCTAAAACAAATCCTGAAGCGATCCTTTTTTTTGTAAATTCGAATAAATTAAAACCTTTAAGCACAAAAGAAGCCCTTAAAAATAGTGGTTCGCTTAAAATAATGTAGCTTTGTGAATCATTTAAAAAATCATGTTTAAAAAATATATTTCAAGGTTAGAAACCGTTATTTCAGTAGCGCAATCTATATTGACTCCCAAACAATTTATCTTTTTATCAGCAGTATTAGTGGGTATTTCAGCTGCTTTTGCAGTAATTGTATTGAAAACTTTTGCACACTGGGTGTTTATTTTTGCAACGTACGTAAGTGGCATTTTAAAACTTGGTTTTCTGACTAGTATATTACCCATAATTGGAATTTTACTAACTATTCTAGTGGTAAAAAAAGTATTGGGCGGAAGCATTCAAAAAGGAACTTCTCAAATACTATATGCTGTTGCAAAAAAAGCAAGTATAATTCCTAGGAAACAAATGTATGCCCAAATTGTAACGAGCTCACTAACTGTTGGACTAGGCGGATCAGCAGGTCTAGAAAGTCCTATTGTAATTACCGGTGCTGCTTTTGGATCAAATTATGCTCAAAACTATAAATTAAGCTACAAAGACAGAACTCTTTTGATAGGCTGTGGTGTAGCTGCAGGAATTGCAGCTGCGTTCAATGCACCCATTGCTGGAGTTCTATTTGCCATTGAAGTTTTATTAGTTGATGTTAGTATAGCTGCCTTTACCCCCATCATGATTGCCGCTGCTACGGGAGCACTCGTATCTGTAATTGTATTGGATGAGGAAATTCTTTTGTCGTTCAAACAACAACAAAGTTTTGATTACCACAACATTTTATACTATGTACTTCTTGGTATTTTTACAGGATTAATAGCCGTGTACTACTCTAGAAATTTTCAAAGAGTAGAACATTTTTTTGGACGCTTAAAATTTTCTCCCTTCAAGAAAGGGCTCTTTGGCGCAAGTATTTTAGCTTTATTAATCGTCGTTTTCCCCACTCTTTTTGGTGAAGGTTATGAAAGCATCAAAACCCTTTCAGAGAGTGATCCTGGTAAATTACTAGAACACACTCTTTTTAGTGACTTTAGAAACAATAGTTGGGTGCTTTTACTATTTGTGGGTGCCACTATGATGCTCAAAGTTTTTGCAACCAGTATCACTATCAATAGTGGTGGTAACGGAGGTAATTTTGCTCCTTCCTTGTTTTTAGGTTCTTATGTAGGATTCTTTTTTTCTAAATTTCTAAACCTCACAGGACTCACAAAATTACCCGTTAGCAATTTCACACTAGTAGGAATGGCGGGAATATTAAGTGGATTATTTCATGCGCCCCTAACCGCTATTTTCTTGATTGCCGAAATAACTGGGGGTTATAATTTAATGATTCCTCTTATGATTGTGGCTTCTATCAGTTTTGCTATTTCTAAACGTTTTGAAAAACACTCTATGGATGTTAAAAATTTGGTCGAAAAAGGGCATGCTTTCACCAGTAACAAAGACACGAATATACTTTCAACATTAGAGACTAACACTATCATTCAAACTGATTTTTTAACGGTAACTCCTGATGAAAATTTGGAACGCTTGGTCGACCTCATTTCGCATTCGAATCAAGTCATTTTTGGTGTCATTGATACCCAACAAAACTTACTTGGAATCGTCCATTTTAATGATATTCGCGAAATCATTTTTAACACTTATCGTGTCAAATATACTTTGGTGAAAGAAATCATGATGGCACCTGTAGAAACTATTGCACCCTTTGACAGTATGGAACAAGTCATGAATAAATTCGAAAAGTCGAAAAAAGCATTCTTACCTGTACTTAAAGAAGGAAAATATTATGGTTTTATATCAAAGTCGGTTGCACTTGAAGCCTATAGAAGCAAACTAAAATCTATGACGATAGAGTAACAAAAAAAAGTGGAAAAAGAAAAAAAGCAGACCTATAAGCCGGATTCTGTATTTCGATTACTCAAAACCCTTATCATTTATCTAGATCCAAAATTACTCTTGGACTCAAGCTATCTACCCTTCAGCAACGGACGAGATACCCTTAAATGCTGATATACTTGATATTTCACCGCATAGAGTTTACCTGGTTTCACTACAGCATTACCTGTACATACTTTCTGTTGCACTTGTCCTAATTTCATCCGTAAAGACGAAACCGACGGGTGTTACCCGCTATGCTTCTCTGTGGTGTCCGGACTTTCCTCCCTCTCGCCCAATAAGACAAGACGACGATAAGGCGGTCTGCAACGGCAAATTTAGCATTATTAAATCTTTTTATCTCATTTTCTACCACTTACTTTAACAAGACCTTCACAACCAATTCATAATAAAACAGTTACCTTACCATCTTATCTATAAAAACAATACTATGTCAAAAATGTATCATTACGCCAGCGTTTCAAAAGCCTTAGACGAATTAAAAAAAAAAGGATTTACTGTTGATTTTAACATTAACGACCAAGACATTATACAAAACCCAAGTCATTACGAAATCCAACATATTTATAGATACGAAGGGGAATCAAATCCAGATGACGAAGCAACAGTTTATGGTATACAATCCGTTTCAGGAGAGAAAGGAGTTTTTGTAGCAGGTTACGCAGCAAATTCAGATAATGATGCTGCCAAAGTTTTACTAGATCTCACCATCAAAGATAGAAATTCTTAGTGTTTTTTATCTGTTCAAAACTTGAAAATCAAATTCTAAACATCACTTTTTATCAGGAGCTTTCTTTAGCTATTCGTTACAATCTTATCCGCCATCCCGAGGTTTCGGGACCGGCGTATAAGGATTTTCACTTCTATCTGGGCTAGGAAATTTCGTCAAAAGGAAGTGCACTTTAAAATATAAAATCTTTCAATCTTTAAATTTTTGCATCTTTAAATTAAAGCCTATATTTGCTATCCAATAAAAATGCTATGGAACAATTTGTTGTATCGGCCCGTAAATACCGTCCACAAACTTTTAAAGATGTTGTAGGACAAAAAGCCATTACAAGCACTTTGCTCAATGCTATAGAAAGCAACCATTTAGCATCTGCTTTATTGTTTACAGGTCCTCGTGGTGTGGGTAAAACCACTTGCGCACGTATCTTAGCTCGCAAAATCAATCAGCCTGGATATGATGATCCTACTGAAGATTTTGCTTTCAATGTATTTGAACTAGATGCCGCTTCAAACAACTCTGTAGATGACATTCGTAATTTAATTGACCAAGTTCGAATCCCACCCCAAACAGGGCAATATAAAGTATACATTATCGATGAGGTGCACATGTTGTCGTCGGCAGCTTTTAATGCTTTCTTAAAAACATTAGAAGAACCGCCTAAGCACGCCATTTTTATTTTGGCCACGACCGAAAAACATAAAATCATCCCTACAATACTTTCTCGTTGTCAGATATTTGATTTCAAAAGAATAACCGTAAAAGATGCCAAAGAACATCTTGCCGAAGTCGCTGCTAGTCAAGGTGTAGTTTTTGAAGACGATGCCCTGCACATTATAGCGCAAAAAGCGGATGGTGCCATGCGTGATGCCCTTTCTATTTTTGATAGAGTCGTTTCCTTTTGCGGGAAAAACTTAACCCGTCAAGCCGTTACGGAGAACTTGAATGTGCTTGATTACGAAACGTACATCAACATGACCAACTTGATTTTGGAAAATAAAATTCCAGAATTATTAATGGCTTTTAACGAAATCCTTGCCAAAGGTTTTGATGCGCATCATTTTGTATCAGGACTAGCATCGCATTTTAGAGATTTGTTAGTATCTAAAACTCCGGCTACTTTAACTTTGTTAGAAGTAGGAGAACAAGCCCAGCAAATGTATGGTGCACAAGCTCAAAAATGCAGTCAAGATTTTTTATTGAAAGGAATCGATATTACTAACGATTGTGATTTAAAATACAAATTGAGTCAAAACCAGCGATTGCTTGTAGAACTTTGTTTGATGCAACTTGCCTCTATCACTATTGATGGAGAAAAAAAAAAGTTGAGCAATATATAATTCCACCCACATATTTTAGAAAAAACGACTACTCCATAAGTGTCGCAAAAAAAATAGAAACGGCGGTAACCTCTACTTCTGCACCTGAAAGTAAACCAGAAATTCCAGCTGAGGTATTAGTACAACAGCCAGCTAAAGTAATTCCAATTCCTGTTGTAGCTACTCCCGTTTCAACCACCGGAGAACCAAAAGTCTCAGCGTTTTCACTCGCTAGTATCCGAGCCAAAAAAGCATTAGAGGAGAGCAGTAAAGGAATCGTAAAAGAAACTGTTCACTTGCCAACCGAATCTTTTACAGAGACTGAAATGTTAGTGTATTGGAACAAATATGCACAACGATTAGGCGACAAGGGATTTAAAATAATGGAATCCTTACTTCTCATAAACGATCCTAAACTCGACGGAACAACCATAACAATTGAGTTGCCAAACGAAGGATCTAAGCTAGATTTTGAAAAAGAATTACACGGATTGTTAGGCTATTTAAAAGGCCATTTACACAATCATGACATTACTATCAATGTAGTTGTCAACGAAACTATAGAAACAAAAAGAAGTTTTAACGACCAAGACCGCTACAACAGGTTGCTACAAATAAATCCAAATATAGAGCTTTTACGCACCACATTTGGATTAGATTTAGACGCTTAATTATAAAAGAAAAACGTTATATTTTACCGTAATACATGGCTTTTACAATTCCATCAGAAAGACCTATTTTGGGTACATAAATATTTCGGGCACCACTCCATTTCATAGCATTCATATAGATACGCGTTGCAGGAATAATTACGTCAGCTCGATCTGGATTTAATCCCAGTTCTGATATTCTTTGCTCATAAGATAATGAATTCAAGAAAGAATATTGTGAATTCATGTAAATGTATGACAATGGTTTCTCCTGAATTTTACCCGATAATTTAAATAATTTATTGATATTCCCACCTGAACCTATGAGTGTAACCTCGTCATATTCTTGCGTGTTGGTTTTAATCCATTTTTCAATTTCGTCCCACACTACATCACAAACCATGTTATTGAGTAAGCGCACTGTTCCTGCTTTGAAAGACCTAGAAGTTATCATTTTACCATTAGAAAATAGTGTAAATTCCGTACTCCCACCACCCACATCTACAAAAAGATAGGTTTGATCTGATTTTAATAAATGGTGTAAATCAGTTGAAGCAATAATGGCAGCTTCTTTTTTGCCATCAATAATTTCAATTTTTATATCGGCTTTTTTCTTAATGATAGCAACTACCTCTTTGCCGTTGTACGCTTCGCGCATAGCCGATGTTGCAAATGCCATATAACGCTCTACTTTGTGCACCTTCATTAGCAAGTTAAAAGCTTTCATCGCATCGCACATTCTATCGATATTCTCTGCAGAAATTTCACCCACTGTAAAAGCATCTTGCCCTAAACGGATAGGTACCCTAACAAGGGAACTTTTATTAAATTGCGGTTCTTTACCGTCTTGTTCCACAATATTGACTATTAACAATCGCATTGCATTTGAGCCAATATCAATTGCAGCGTATTTTTTTATTTGAATCATATTTCTTGTATTTGAAACTCCTGATCAAGGTGACGGATCTTATTCAGGTTAAATTGTAATTGGTAAAACAAAAACTATGCTAAATTTTCTTTCTTAGTAGCATCCTCTAGTTTTTTTTCATAATAACGGTACGTTTCTAGCTGCGCTCTAAAGATAGGATTATGGTTTCTAGGGCGGTATTTGTTATCAAATTTATGAGAATGAAACCTTGCTTTTACGTTTCCTTTCCAGCCAATATCAAAATTATCAATCAGTTCTTTTTTAATATCTTGATCATAAATAGGACAGGTAACTTCTACCCTACCATCTAGATTTCGAGACATAAAATCAGCCGATGAAATATAGACTTCTGTTTGTCCCGCATTCCCAAAAATATACACTCTTGAATGTTCTAAATAATTATCAACTATACTAATTGCCTCTATGTTATCACTCATACCAGGAATTCCAGGAATTAAGGAACATATCCCTCGTACTTCTAGTTGAATTTTCACACCGGCTCGACTGGCTTCATAAAGTTTATCAATCATGGCAAAGTCAGACAAACTATTCATTTTTAGTTTTATATGTGTTTTTCTTCCTGCCAGTGCATGAATAATTTCCCTGTCAATTAATTTTACAAACTTAGTTCTTGTGTAATGTGGGGAAACAATTAAATGTTTGTAACGATGTACTCTATAATTAATATCAAAAAACTCAAAAATTCGCATGATATCTTTCAAGATCTGCTGATGACTAGTAAAAAGTGTTACATCTGTATAAACCTTTGCGGTTGACTCGTTAAAATTCCCCGTTGAGATAAAACCATAACGTTTTATTTTATAGTTTTCTACTCTTTCGATAACACATATTTTACTGTGTACCTTTAATCCTTTAATACCAAAAATAAGTTCAATACCCTCAAGCTGCATTTGCTCAGCATAAGATATATTTGATGCTTCGTCAAAGCGAGCTTGCAATTCAATTTGAACCGTAACTTTTTTTCCGTTTTTGGCAGCATTAATTAAGGAACTAATGATTTGCGAATTTTTGGCTAAACGGTACAACGTAATTTTTATTGAAACCACTTTTGGGTCTAACGCGGCTTCTCTCAAAAACTTGGTTAAGTATGAAAAAGACTGGTATGGAGCATTCAGCAAATAATCTTTTTCGCTTATTTTTTCTAGCATACTTCCCTCTAAACTTAATCCAGGAATAGGCAACGGCGGTTTCGATTCATACAATAAATCAAATCTCCCTAAATTAGGAAAATCCATATAATCCCTTCTGTTATGATATCGACCACCTGGAATAATACTGTCTGTAGATACAATTTTCATTTTATCCAAGAAAAAATTCAATGTATCCTCTTCAATCAATTGATCGTAAATAAATCGTACTGGCTCTCCTATTCTCCTATCTTTTACGCTCAAGGAAATTTTCTCAATCATACTTTTACTCAAATCACTATCAATGTCAAGTTGCGCATCTCTAGTGATTTTTATCATGTGTGCCGAAACACTTTCATAATCAAAAATGTTGAAAATATTATTTAAATTGTGTCGGATCACATCATCCAGAAGGATTATATATTGCTTTTCATCGTGAGATGGCAAGACCACAAAGCGGTTGATGGTTTTTGGAATTTCAATGACTGCATAACGTACTTCATCGTCCTTTTTCATAACCAATTTTATAGCTAAATAACCAGAGGTATCCTTGAGGACAGGAAATTCAGCCAAATCATTCAAAATAATAGTCACCAATTCAGGACTCACTTTTTGAATGAAAAAATCTTTCAAGAAAATTTCTTGCTCAATAGAAATATCTGCTTCAGTGATGATGAAAATATTTTTTGTTTCTAGTTCACTTTCTATAATATTTAGAATTCGTAAACTTTCAGATTGTTGCTCAATAACAATCTCTGTAATATCCTTTACTAGTTGTTGTGCTGAAATTCCGCCAAGATACTTTTCACCTGTAATTCCGGTTAAGCTTAATCGTCTAATGGCTGCAAATCGAACTCTAAAAAATTCATCTAAATTATTCGAAAATATGCCTAAAAATCGCAAACGATCCAATAATGGAACCGAAGTGTCACCCGCTTCTTGCAAAACTCTTGCATTAAAAGCCAACCAGCTTTTTTCTCTATCAATATATTTGTATGCTAACGTTTTATTCATTTTAAATCTTTCGGAAATAGTATATGTTCTGTTTTAGCTTTTTTAATGGTTTTCCAATGTGGCGAATCAAACTTTAAAAAAACAAAGCCTGAAGTAGGAACGTTATCTATGGACACATCCCCGTACCGATTGACAAAATCAGTGATGGCTTCGTTGTGACCAAAAATCATCAAACTCTCTATGTCATCTTGACAAGATTCAACCACTTTTTGGAGCTGTTTTCTATCAAAGGTATAAAGGTCGTCTTTGTAAATGATACTGTCAAGCGGAAACAAAAAATTTTGTGCAAAAATTAACGCCGTATTTGTAGTTCTTTTGGCAGTACTGCACCATATAGTAAATGTTTTTGGCAACAAAGACTTGACATGACCTGCTACAAGATGAGCATCTTTCATACCATTACATGTTAAAACTCTATCTTTATCCTGAACGGGAACTTCCCAACTCGACTTTGCATGCCTAACCAAAATTAAATTTTTCATATTTTACATTATTTGGCATTTATTAACTGATTAAACTTGAACTAAAAGTAAAACCAAAGTACAAAAAAAAAACGTATTTATTTGTAAGGCAAGTTATATATTACAAATATTTGATTTTCAAAGATTTAGCAAATTAATTAACTATCACTTTATAGTTTATAAAAATCAAAAAAACAATAAATATAGATTTTAATCAATTTTTTAAAAACAAGATAAAATTAGATCTTAATTTACATAGAACAATATCATTTACCCTCAAAAACTAGTCATTTATCGGCTATTTAGGTCATTAAAAGAGTATTATTTGTATTAATTAAATAATAGTTACCTTTGTTAATAAATATTTAATAACGTAATTGCTTTTTTTACTAAGTAAAAAAGACAACTGAAATATAAAATCAAATCCTTTTAAAGAGGATTCAAGCAAAATATAAGAATATCAAAAAATATGGAAAACCATTACTTTCATTTTTCTGCGAAATTTAAAAAAAACTTATTTGGTCTTTTTTTAAATTTTATTTTTTTACTTTCTCTTACCGCCTCTTTTGGGCAAACACCCCAACCAAGTCAACGTTATCAAGGTGTAATAAAAGGTGGAGTTACACTATTTGGAAATTCATGGTATTATAGTGCACCAGCAAACAACACTGCACGACTAACTCCTGATATCGACGGTGATGCTACCACATCACTGTCCACTAGTAGTGACTTAATTTTACCTGCAGGCTCTAGAATTGAAAAGGCTTTTTTGGCTATTGAAAAAGGTCTAGATGGAGGTAATTTTACGTCTGTTAAAATCAAAACACCTGGTTCAGCAACATATACAACTTTAAACACAACAACAGCTTTAGCAAATAAAAATGTTTTAGGATCAGGATCCAGATATTATCAAGCTATTTGGGATGTTACTTCGTTAATGCCTGCAAACGGTTTTGAAAGCATAGCAGGAGGTGGACCTGCTGGACGCTATTTCCTTGCAGATCCATTGCCAGGTTCATCGAGCCTTCCTATGGGTGGCTGGTCAATAATTGTGATCTACAGTAATGCAAATTCACCTTCCAGAAATATTACAGTAGCTGACAATTGGCAATTTTTCAATAATGCAACCGTTGATTCAGATGTACTTAACGTTACTGTTCCTGCATCTGGTTCAGTCACAGCTGTTGTTGGATTAACTGGTACGTATGGCGATAGAACCTTTGCTGATTTTCTTCGTTTTGGAAGAACAACAGGGACATTAACAGATTTAGCAGATCCAAGAACTGGAGTAACAAATGACGCTTTGAACAGTAGTATTGCTATGACGGCTAATAATAATGTTTCAGCAGATGGAGGACCTCCAATGGCTGGTAATATAACTACTCGAAACCCAATTAGTGCTGGACATATTTATGGTGCTTCCGAATCTTGGGATTACGATGCTGATATTTTTAATGCTTCAGGTATTTTACCTAATTCTTTAACACCTATAAATGTCAGACTAAGACAAAGTTCAACGGGAGGAGATTACCTAGCTTCAGGTTCCTATTTTATTTCTATAGATGTAACTGCTCCTTCACTAACAAAAACGCTTTCCCCCACAACAATTATTGACGGACAAACTGCAACGTACACTTGGGTGGTTTCTAATAATGGTGGTGGTGCAGCTTTATTAACAGGATTAGGTTTTGTAGATACTTTACCCTCAAACATTAGAGTGGCGGCTACCCCTAACGTAACCATTAATTATACTGGCGGTGGAACTTTAGGAACGGTAACTGCAAATCCAAATACGGGAAGTGTTTCTCTTTCTGGATTAACGTTACCTGCAGGAGCAACAGCAACAATTACAGTAGACATTACCAATAGTCCTGGGCAACTCAATCCATCTTGTACAGGAAATCCTGGTCCTTTTACTAACAGCAACGCTAATTTCACAACTTCAGGAGGAGTCTCTACTAACGTTGTACCACAATGTTTAATTGTGCAACCTAATTGTTCTGCATATACTTTAGTTGTTAATAATCCAGCTGCAGTTTGCTCGCCAGCTACGGTAAACTTAACAGCAAATGCAGTCACTGCAGGTTCGTCAACACAAACATATACATATTACACTGATTCAGCTGCAACAAATGTTTATGCGACACCAAATGCTGCAACTGCTGGAACCTACTATATTAAAGGTACAAATTCAATAGGCTGTACGGATACAAAACCTGTGGTGGTAACGGTTACACCATTGAATACGATCGCAGCAGGTACAAGCCAAACGGTTTGTATCAACTCGGCAATAACCAATATCACGCTTGCTACAACAGGTGCTACTGGAGCTACTTTCTCTGGTTTACCAGCAGGGGTAACAGGTTCATGGGCAGCCAATGTGGTGACTATAAGTGGTACACCTACAGCTTCTGGAACGTTCAACTATACCGTAACTACAACTGGTGGATGTCCTCCTGCAACAACAACTGGAACCATTACCGTTACACCTCAAAATACGATCGCAGCTGGAATTAACAGAACCACTTGTATCAACTCGGCAATAACCAATATCACGCTTGCTACAACAGGTGCTACTGGAGCTACTTTTTCTGGTTTGCCAGCAGGGGTAACAGGTTCATGGGCAGCCAATGTGGTGACTATAAGTGGTACACCTACAGCTTCTGGAACGTTCAACTATACCGTAACTACAACTGGTGGATGTCCTCCTGCAACAACAACTGGAACCATTACCGTTACACCTCAAAATACGATCGCAGCAGGTACAAGCCAAACGGTTTGTATCAACTCGGCAATAACCAATATCACGCTTGCTACAACTGGTGCTACTGGAGCTACTTTTTCTGGTTTACCAGCAGGGGTAACAGGTTCATGGGCAGCCAATGTGGTGACTATAAGTGGTACACCTACAGCTTCTGGAACGTTCAACTATACCGTAACTACAACTGGTGGATGTCCTCCTGCAACAACAACTGGAACCATTACCGTTACACCTCAAAATACGATCGCAGCAGGTACAAGCCAAACGGTTTGTATCAACTCGGCAATAACCAATATCACGCTTGCTACAACAGGTGCTACTGGAGCTACTTTTTCTGGTTTGCCAGCAGGGGTAACAGGTTCATGGGCAGCCAATGTGGTGACTATAAGTGGTACACCTACAGCTTCTGGAACGTTCAACTATACCGTAACTACAACTGGTGGATGTCCTCCTGCAACAACAACTGGAACCATTACCGTTACACCTCAAAATACGATCGCAGCTGGAATTAACAGAACCACTTGTATCAACTCGGCAATAACCAATATCACGCTTGCTACAACAGGTGCTACTGGAGCTACTTTTTCTGGTTTGCCAGCAGGGGTAACAGGTTCATGGGCAGCCAATGTGGTGACTATAAGTGGTACACCTACAGCTTCTGGAACGTTCAACTATACCGTAACTACAACTGGTGGATGTCCTCCTGCAACAACAACTGGAACCATTACCGTTACACCTCAAAATACGATCGCAGCAGGTACAAGCCAAACGGTTTGTATCAACTCGGCAATAACCAATATCACGCTTGCTACAACAGGTGCTACTGGAGCTACTTTTTCTGGTTTGCCAGCAGGGGTAACAGGTTCATGGGCAGCCAATGTGGTGACTATAAGTGGTACACCTACAGCTTCTGGAACGTTCAACTATACCGTAACTACAACTGGTGGATGTCCTCCTGCAACAACAACTGGAACTATTACCGTTACACCTCAAAATACGATCGCAGCAGGTACAAGCCAAACGGTTTGTATCAACTCGGCAATAACCAATATCACGCTTGCTACAACTGGTGCTACTGGAGCTACTTTTTCTGGTTTACCAGCAGGGGTAACAGGTTCATGGGCAGCCAATGTGGTGACTATAAGTGGTACACCTACAGCTTCTGGAACGTTCAACTATACCGTAACTACAACTGGTGGATGTCCTCCTGCAACAACAACTGGAACTATTACCGTTACACCTCAAAATACGATCGCAGCAGGTACAAGCCAAACGGTTTGTATCAACTCGGCAATAACCAATATCACGCTTGCTACAACAGGTGCTACTGGAGCTACTTTTTCTGGTTTGCCAGCAGGGGTAACAGGTTCATGGGCAGCCAATGTGGTGACTATAAGTGGTACACCTACAGCTTCTGGAACGTTCAACTATACCGTAACTACAACTGGTGGATGTCCTCCTGCAACAACAACTGGAACCATTACCGTTACACCTCAAAATACGATCGCAGCAGGAATTAACAGAACCACTTGTATCAACTCGGCAATAACCAATATCACGCTTGCTACAACAGGTGCTACTGGAGCTACTTTTTCTGGTTTGCCAGCAGGGGTAACAGGTTCATGGGCAGCCAATGTGGTGACTATAAGTGGTACACCTACAGCTTCTGGAACGTTCAACTATACCGTAACTACAACTGGTGGATGTCCTCCTGCAACAACAACTGGAACTATTACCGTTACACCTCAAAATACGATCGCAGCAGGTACAAGCCAAACGGTTTGTATCAACTCGGCAATAACCAATATCACGCTTGCTACAACTGGTGCTACTGGAGCTACTTTTTCTGGTTTGCCAGCAGGGGTAACAGGTTCATGGGCAGCCAATGTGGTGACTATAAGTGGTACACCTACAGCTTCTGGAACGTTCAACTATACCGTAACTACAACTGGTGGATGTCCTCCTGCAACAACAACTGGAACCATTACCGTTACACCTCAAAATACGATCGCAGCTGGAATTAACAGAACCACTTGTATCAACTCGGCAATAACCAATATCACGCTTGCTACAACTGGTGCTACTGGAGCTACTTTTTCTGGTTTGCCAGCAGGGGTAACAGGTTCATGGGCAGCCAATGTGGTGACTATAAGTGGTACACCTACAGCTTCTGGAACGTTCAACTATACCGTAACTACAACTGGTGGATGTCCTCCTGCAACAACAACTGGAACCATTACCGTTACACCTCAAAATACGATCGCAGCAGGTACAAGCCAAACGGTTTGTATCAACTCGGCAATAACCAATATCACGCTTGCTACAACTGGTGCTACTGGAGCTACTTTTTCTGGTTTGCCAGCAGGGGTAACAGGTTCATGGGCAGCCAATGTGGTGACTATAAGTGGTACACCTACAGCTTCTGGAACGTTCAACTATACCGTAACTACAACTGGTGGATGTCCTCCTGCAACAACAACTGGAACTATTACCGTTACACCTCAAAATACGATCGCAGCTGGAATTAACAGAACCACTTGTATCAACTCGGCAATAACCAATATCACGCTTGCTACAACTGGTGCTACTGGAGCTACTTTTTCTGGTTTACCAGCAGGGGTAACAGGTTCATGGGCAGCCAATGTGGTGACTATAAGTGGTACACCTACAGCTTCTGGAACGTTCAACTATACCGTAACTACAACTGGTGGATGTCCTCCTGCAACAACAACTGGAACCATTACCGTTACACCTCAAAATACGATCGCAGCAGGTACAAGCCAAACGGTTTGTATCAACTCGGCAATAACCAATATCACGCTTGCTACAACTGGTGCTACTGGAGCTACTTTTTCTGGTTTACCAGCAGGGGTAACAGGTTCATGGGCAGCCAATGTGGTGACTATAAGTGGTACACCTACAGCTTCTGGAACGTTCAACTATACCGTAACTACAACTGGTGGATGTCCTCCTGCAACAACAACTGGAACCATTACCGTTACACCTCAAAATACGATCGCAGCAGGTACAAGCCAAACGGTTTGTATCAACTCGGCAATAACCAATATCACGCTTGCTACAACTGGTGCTACTGGAGCTACTTTTTCTGGTTTACCAGCAGGGGTAACAGGTTCATGGGCAGCCAATGTGGTGACTATAAGTGGTACACCTACAGCTTCTGGAACGTTCAACTATACCGTAACTACAACTGGTGGATGTCCTCCTGCAACAACAACTGGAACCATTACCGTTACACCTCAAAATACGATCGCAGCAGGTACAAGCCAAACGGTTTGTATCAACTCGGCAATAACCAATATCACGCTTGCTACAACTGGTGCTACTGGAGCTACTTTTTCTGGTTTACCAGCAGGGGTAACAGGTTCATGGGCAGCCAATGTGGTGGCTATAAGTGGTACACCTACAGCTTCTGGAACGTTCAACTATACCGTAACTACAACTGGTGGATGTCCTCCTGCAACAACAACTGGAACCATTACCGTTACACCTCAAAATACGATCGCAGCAGGTACAAGCCAAACGGTTTGTATCAACTCGGCAATAACCAATATCACGCTTGCTACAACTGGTGCTACTGGAGCTACTTTTTCTGGTTTGCCAGCAGGGGTAACAGGTTCATGGGCAGCCAATGTGGTGACTATAAGTGGTACACCTACAGCTTCTGGAACGTTCAACTATACCGTAACTACAACTGGTGGATGTCCTCCTGCAACAACAACTGGAACCATTACCGTTACACCTCAAAATACGATCGCAGCAGGTACAAGCCAAACGGTTTGTATTAACTCTGCAATAACCAATATCACGCTTGCTACAACAGGTGCTACTGGAGCTACTTTTTCTGGTTTGCCAGCAGGGGTAACAGGTTCATGGGCAGCCAATGTGGTGACTATAAGTGGTACACCTACAGCTTCTGGAACGTTCAACTATACCGTAACTACAACTGGTGGATGTCCTCCTGCAACAACAACTGGAACCATTACCGTTACACCTCAAAATACGATCGCAGCAGGTACAAGCCAAACGGTTTGTATCAACTCGGCAATAACCAATATCACGCTTGCTACAACTGGTGCTACTGGAGCTACTTTTTCTGGTTTGCCAGCAGGGGTAACAGGTTCATGGGCAGCCAATGTGGTGACTATAAGTGGTACACCTACAGCTTCTGGAACGTTCAACTATACCGTAACTACAACTGGTGGATGTCCTCCTGCAACAACAACTGGAACCATTACCGTTACACCTCAAAATACGATCGCAGCAGGTACAAGCCAAACGGTTTGTATCAACTCGGCAATAACCAATATCACGCTTGCTACAACTGGTGCTACTGGAGCTACTTTTTCTGGTTTGCCAGCAGGGGTAACAGGTTCATGGGCAGCCAATGTGGTGACTATAAGTGGTACACCTACAGCTTCTGGAACGTTCAACTATACCGTAACTACAACTGGTGGATGTCCTCCTGCAACAACAACTGGAACCATTACCGTTACACCTCAAAATACGATCGCAGCAGGTACAAGCCAAACGGTTTGTATCAACTCGGCAATAACCAATATCACGCTTGCTACAACAGGTGCTACTGGAGCTACTTTTTCTGGTTTACCAGCAGGGGTAACAGGTTCATGGGCAGCCAATGTGGTGACTATAAGTGGTACACCTACAGCTTCTGGAACGTTCAACTATACCGTAACTACAACTGGTGGATGTCCTCCTGCAACAACAACTGGAACTATTACCGTTACACCTCAAAATACGATCGCAGCTGGAATTAACAGAACCACTTGTATCAACTCGGCAATAACCAATATCACGCTTGCTACAACTGGTGCTACTGGAGCTACTTTTTCTGGTTTACCAGCAGGGGTAACAGGTTCATGGGCAGCCAATGTGGTGACTATAAGTGGTACACCTACAGCTTCTGGAACGTTCAACTATACCGTAACTACAACTGGTGGATGTCCTCCTGCAACAACAACTGGAACCATTACCGTTACACCTCAAAATACGATCGCAGCAGGTACAAGCCAAACGGTTTGTATCAACTCGGCAATAACCAATATCACGCTTGCTACAACAGGTGCTACTGGAGCTACTTTTTCTGGTTTGCCAGCAGGGGTAACAGGTTCATGGGCAGCCAATGTGGTGACTATAAGTGGTACACCTACAGCTTCTGGAACGTTCAACTATACCGTAACTACAACTGGTGGATGTCCTCCTGCAACAACAACTGGAACCATTACCGTTACACCTCAAAATACGATCGCAGCAGGTACAAGCCAAACGGTTTGTATCAACTCGGCAATAACCAATATCACGCTTGCTACAACTGGTGCTACTGGAGCTACTTTTTCTGGTTTACCAGCAGGGGTAACAGGTTCATGGGCAGCCAATGTGGTGACTATAAGTGGTACACCTACAGCTTCTGGAACGTTCAACTATACCGTAACTACAACTGGTGGATGTCCTCCTGCAACAACAACTGGAACCATTACCGTTACACCTCAAAATACGATCGCAGCAGGTACAAGCCAAACGGTTTGTATCAACTCGGCAATAACCAATATCACGCTTGCTACAACTGGTGCTACTGGAGCTACTTTTTCTGGTTTGCCAGCAGGGGTAACAGGTTCATGGGCAGCCAATGTGGTGACTATAAGTGGTACACCTACAGCTTCTGGAACGTTCAACTATACCGTAACTACAACTGGTGGATGTCCTCCTGCAACAACAACTGGAACCATTACCGTTACACCTCAAAATACGATCGCAGCAGGTACAAGCCAAACGGTTTGTATTAACTCGGCAATAACCAATATCACGCTTGCTACAACAGGTGCTACTGGAGCTACTTTTTCTGGTTTACCAGCAGGGGTAACAGGTTCATGGGCAGCCAATGTGGTGACTATAAGTGGTACACCTACAGCTTCTGGAACGTTCAACTATACCGTAACTACAACTGGTGGATGTCCTCCTGCAACAACAACTGGAACCATTACCGTTACACCTCAAAATACGATCGCAGCAGGTACAAGCCAAACGGTTTGTATCAACTCGGCAATAACCAATATCACGCTTGCTACAACTGGTGCTACTGGAGCTACTTTTTCTGGTTTGCCAGCAGGGGTAACAGGTTCATGGGCAGCCAATGTGGTGACTATAAGTGGTACACCTACAGCTTCTGGAACGTTCAACTATACCGTAACTACAACTGGTGGATGTCCTCCTGCAACAACAACTGGAACCATTACCGTTACACCTCAAAATACGATCGCAGCAGGTACAAGCCAAACGGTTTGTATCAACTCGGCAATAACCAATATCACGCTTGCTACAACAGGTGCTACTGGAGCTACTTTTTCTGGTTTGCCAGCAGGGGTAACAGGTTCATGGGCAGCCAATGTGGTGACTATAAGTGGTACACCTACAGCTTCTGGAACGTTCAACTATACCGTAACTACAACTGGTGGATGTCCTCCTGCAACAACAACTGGAACCATTACCGTTACACCTCAAAATACGATCGCAGCTGGAATTAACAGAACCACTTGTATCAACTCGGCAATAACCAATATCACGCTTGCTACAACAGGTGCTACTGGAGCTACTTTTTCTGGTTTACCAGCAGGGGTAACAGGTTCATGGGCAGCCAATGTGGTGACTATAAGTGGTACACCTACAGCTTCTGGAACGTTCAACTATACCGTAACTACAACTGGTGGATGTCCTCCTGCAACAACAACTGGAACCATTACCGTTACACCTCAAAATACGATCGCAGCAGGTACAAGCCAAACGGTTTGTATCAACTCGGCAATAACCAATATCACGCTTGCTACAACTGGTGCTACTGGAGCTACTTTTTCTGGTTTGCCAGCAGGGGTAACAGGTTCATGGGCAGCCAATGTGGTGACTATAAGTGGTACACCTACAGCTTCTGGAACGTTCAACTATACCGTAACTACAACTGGTGGATGTCCTCCTGCAACAACAACTGGAACCATTACCGTTACACCTCAAAATACGATCGCAGCAGGTACAAGCCAAACGGTTTGTATCAACTCGGCAATAACCAATATCACGCTTGCTACAACTGGTGCTACTGGAGCTACTTTTTCTGGTTTGCCAGCAGGGGTAACAGGTTCATGGGCAGCCAATGTGGTGACTATAAGTGGTACACCTACAGCTTCTGGAACGTTCAACTATACCGTAACTACAACTGGTGGATGTCCTCCTGCAACAACAACTGGAACCATTACCGTTACACCTCAAAATACGATCGCAGCAGGTACAAGCCAAACGGTTTGTATTAACTCTGCAATAACCAATATCACGCTTGCTACAACAGGTGCTACTGGAGCTACTTTTTCTGGTTTACCAGCAGGGGTAACAGGTTCATGGGCAGCCAATGTGGTGACTATAAGTGGTACACCTACAGCTTCTGGAACGTTCAACTATACCGTAACTACAACTGGTGGATGTCCTCCTGCAACAACAACTGGAACCATTACCGTTACACCTCAAAATACGATCGCAGCTGGAATTAACAGAACCACTTGTATCAACTCGGCAATAACCAATATCACGCTTGCTACAACAGGTGCTACTGGAGCTACTTTTTCTGGTTTGCCAGCAGGGGTAACAGGTTCATGGGCAGCCAATGTGGTGACTATAAGTGGTACACCTACAGCTTCTGGAACGTTCAACTATACCGTAACTACAACTGGTGGATGTCCTCCTGCAACAACAACTGGAACCATTACCGTTACACCTCAAAATACGATCGCAGCAGGTACAAGCCAAACGGTTTGTATCAACTCGGCAATAACCAATATCACGCTTGCTACAACAGGTGCTACTGGAGCTACTTTTTCTGGTTTGCCAGCAGGGGTAACAGGTTCATGGGCAGCCAATGTGGTGACTATAAGTGGTACACCTACAGCTTCTGGAACGTTCAACTATACCGTAACTACAACTGGTGGATGTCCTCCTGCAACAACAACTGGAACTATTACCGTATTAGCACCTACTGTTGCTCTAGCTGGTACAACTTCAATTGCTGAAAATTCTGGTATTGGAACCATTTTAACAGCTACTTTATCAACTGCAACTATTAGTGATGTGATTATCACAATTTCTTATTCTGGAACAGCAATTTCAGGTTCTGATTACGCTGCGAATAGTACAACTATAACCATACCTTCAGGATCAACTACTGGTACTGTAACCATTACTCCTATAGATGACAATATCAATGAAGGTTCAGAAACAGTTATTGTAAATATTGACAGCGTAACTGGAGGTTGTGCTACAGAATTAGGTACTCAATCTGCAACTGTAACCATTACTGATAATGACAATGCGCCAACAGTAACTATAGCAAATGCGAGTAATACTGAAGGTGACTACTTGAATTTTGTAGTTACTTTGAGCAACCCATCGGCTACAGACATAACCCTTATTTTAGGATTTACCAACGAAACAACAACTAACGGAGATTACACCAATACGCCAGTAACGGTAACTTTCTTAGCGGGTACTACTATAGCGACTGCATTAATACCAACTACTGCTGATACTATTGATGAGAACAACGAAACCTTCACCGTAGCTATAACTAGCTCTACAGGAACAGTTGGATCTACAACCGATACCGCTACGGGTACGATTTTCGACAATAACAATGCGCCTACTGTGGCAACGATCACTCCTGCTTCGGCTACTGAAGGAAGTGCTGCTGTATTTACTTTTACATTAAGCAACCCTTCTGATCAAGCCATTACCTATACTTTTGTATTGACTAATGGTACCGCTGGAAGTGCGGATTACACCACTACAAACGTTGATGTACTTGTTCCTGCGGGTGCAACTACTGGAACCGTATTGGTACCTACAACTACGGATGCTATTGATGAAGTAAATGAGGACTTTAGCATTGCCTCTGGAGCTGCTTCGGCTACGGGTACCATTATCGACAATAACAACGCGCCTACTGTGGCAACGATCTCTCCGGCTTCGGCTACTGAAGGAACTGATGTGGTATTCAACTTTACATTAAGCAACCCTTCTGATCAAGCCATTACCTATACTTTTGTATTGACTAATGGTACCGCTGGAAGTGCGGATTACACCACTACAAACGTTGATGTACTTGTTCCTGCGGGTGCAACTACTGGAACTGTTTCGGTACCTACAACTGCGGATGCGATTGATGAAGTAAATGAGGACTTTAGCATTGCCTCTGGAGCTGCTTCGGCTACGGGTACCATTATCGACAATAACAACGCGCCTACTGTGGCAACGATCTCTCCGGCTTCGGCTACTGAAGGAACTGATGTGGTATTCAACTTTACATTAAGCAACCCTTCTGATCAAGCCATTACCTATACTTTTGTATTGACTAATGGTACCGCTGGAAGTGCGGATTACACCACTACAAACGTTGATGTACTTGTTCCTGCGGGTGCAACTACTGGAACTGTTTCGGTACCTACAACGGTAGATGCGATTGATGAAGTAACTGAAAACTTTAGTATTGCCTCTGGAGCTGCTTCGGCTACGGGTACGATTTTCGACAATAACAATGCGCCTACTGTGGCAACGATCACTCCTGCTTCGGCTACTGAAGGAAGTGCTGCTGTATTTACTTTTACATTAAGCAACCCTTCTGATCAAGCCATTACCTATACTTTTGTATTGACTAATGGTACGGCTGGAAGTGCGGATTACACCACTACAAACGTTGATGTACTTGTTCCTGCGGGTGCAACTACGGGAACTGTTTCGGTACCTACAACTGCAGATGCGATTGATGAAGTAACTGAAAACTTTAGTATTGCCTCTGGAGCTGCTTCGGCTACGGGTACGATTATCGACAATAACAATGCCCCTACGGTGGCAACGATCACTCCTGCTTCGGCTACTGAAGGAAGTGCTGCTGTATTTACTTTTACATTAAGCAACCCTTCTGATCAAGCTATTACCTATACTTTTGTATTGACTAATGGTACGGCTGGAAGTGCGGATTACACCACTACAAACGTTGATGTACTTGTTCCTGCGGGTGCAACTACGGGAACTGTTTCGGTACCTACAACTGCGGATGCGATTGATGAAGTAACTGAAAACTTTAGCATTGCCTCTGGAGCTGCTTCGGCTACGGGTACCATTATCGACAATAACAATGCGCCTACTGTGGCAACGATCACTCCTGCTTCGGCTACTGAAGGAACTGATGTGGTATTCAACTTTACATTAAGCAACCCTTCTGATCAAGCCATTACCTATACTTTTGTATTGACTAATGGTACCGCTGGAAGTGCGGATTACACCACTACAAACGTTGATGTACTTGTTCCTGCGGGTGCAACTACGGGAACTGTTTCGGTACCTACAACTGCGGATGCGATTGACGAAGTAACTGAAAACTTTAGTATTGCCTCTGGAGCTGCTTCGGCTACGGGTACGATTATCGACAATAACAATGCCCCTACGGTGGCAACGATCACTCCTGCTTCGGCTACTGAAGGAAGTGCTGCTGTATTTACTTTTACATTAAGCAACCCTTCTGATCAAGCTATTACCTATACTTTTGTATTGACTAATGGTACGGCTGGAAGTGCGGATTACACCACTACAAACGTTGATGTACTTGTTCCTGCGGGTGCAACTACTGGAACTGTTTCGGTACCTACAACTGCGGATGCGATTGATGAAGTAACTGAAAACTTTAGTATTGCCTCTGGAGCTGCTTCGGCTACGGGTACGATTATCGACAATAACAATGCGCCTACTGTGGCAACGATCACTCCTGCTTCGGCTACTGAAGGAACTGATGTGGTATTCAACTTTACATTAAGCAACCCTTCTGATCAAGCCATTACCTATACTTTTGTATTGACTAATGGTACCGCTGGAAGTGCGGATTACACCACTACAAACGTTGATGTACTTGTTCCTGCGGGTGCAACTACTGGAACCGTATTGGTACCTACAACTACGGATGCTATTGATGAAGTAAATGAGGACTTTAGCATTGCCTCTGGAGCTGCTTCGGCTACGGGTACCATTATCGACAATAACAACGCGCCTACTGTGGCAACGATCTCTCCGGCTTCGGCTACTGAAGGAACTGATGTGGTATTCAACTTTACATTAAGCAACCCTTCTGATCAAGCCATTACCTATACTTTTGTATTGACTAATGGTACCGCTGGAAGTGCGGATTACACCACTACAAACGTTGATGTACTTGTTCCTGCGGGTGCAACTACTGGAACTGTTTCGGTACCTACAACTGCGGATGCGATTGACGAAGTAACTGAAAACTTTAGTATTGCCTCTGGAGCTGCTTCGGCTACGGGTACGATTATCGACAATAACAACGCCCCTACTGTGGCTACCATATCTCCGGCTTCGGCTACTGAAGGAACTGATGTGGTATTCAACTTTACATTGAGCAACCCTTCTGATCAAGCCATTACCTATACTTTTGTATTGACTAATGGTACCGCTGGAAGTGCGGATTACACCACTACAAACGTTGATGTACTTGTTCCTGCGGGTGCAACTACTGGAACTGTTTCGGTACCTACAACGGTAGATGCGATTGACGAAGTAACTGAAAACTTTAGTATTGCCTCTGGAGCTGCTTCGGCTACGGGTACGATTATCGACAATAACAACGCCCCTACTGTGGCTACCATATCTCCGGCTTCGGCTACTGAAGGAACTGATGTGGTATTCAACTTTACATTGAGCAACCCTTCTGATCAAGCCATTACCTATACTTTTGTATTGACTAATGGTACCGCTGGAAGTGCGGATTACACCACTACAAACGTTGATGTACTTGTTCCTGCGGGTGCAACTACTGGAACTGTTTCGGTACCTACAACGGTAGATGCGATTGATGAAGTAACTGAAAACTTTAGTATTGCCTCTGGAGCTGCTTCGGCTACGGGTACCATTATCGACAATAACAATGCGCCTACTGTGGCAACGATCACTCCTGCTTCGGCTACTGAAGGAACTGATGTGGTATTCAACTTTACATTAAGCAACCCTTCTGATCAAGCCATTACCTATACTTTTGTATTGACTAATGGTACCGCTGGAAGTGCGGATTACACCACTACAAACGTTGATGTACTTGTTCCTGCGGGTGCAACTACTGGAACCGTATTGGTACCTACAACTACGGATGCTATTGATGAAGTAACTGAAAACTTTAGCATTGCCTCTGGAGCTGCTTCGGCTACGGGTACGATTATCGACAATAACAATGCCCCTACGGTGGCAACGATCACTCCTGCTTCGGCTACTGAAGGAACTGATGTGGTATTCAACTTTACATTGAGCAACCCTTCTGATCAAGCCATTACCTATACTTTTGTATTGACTAATGGTACCGCTGGAAGTGCAGATTACACCACTACAAACGTTGACGTACTTGTTCCTGCGGGTGCAACTACGGGAACTGTTTCGGTACCTACAACTGCGGATGCGATTGATGAAGTAACTGAAAACTTTAGCATTGCCTCTGGAGCTGCTTCGGCTACGGGTACGATTATCGACAATAACAACGCCCCTACTGTGGCTACCATATCTCCGGCTTCGGCTACTGAAGGAACTGATGTGGTATTCAACTTTACATTGAGCAACCCTTCTGATCAAGCCATTACCTATACTTTTGTATTGACTAATGGTACCGCTGGAAGTGCGGATTACACCACTACAAACGTTGATGTACTTGTTCCTGCGGGTGCAACTACTGGAACTGTTTCGGTACCTACAACGGTAGATGCGATTGATGAAGTAACTGAAAACTTTAGTATTGCCTCTGGAGCTGCTTCGGCTACGGGTACCATTATCGACAATAACAATGCCCCTACTGTGGCAACGATCTCTCCTGCTTCGGCTACTGAAGGAACTGATGTGGTATTCAACTTTACATTAAGCAACCCTTCTGATCAAGCCATTACCTATACTTTTGTATTGACTAATGGTACGGCTGGAAGTGCGGATTACACCACTACAAACGTTGACGTACTTGTTCCTGCGGGTGCAACTACTGGAACCGTATTGGTACCTACAACTGCGGATGCGATTGATGAAGTAACTGAAAACTTTAGTATTGCCTCTGGAGCTGCTTCGGCTACGGGTACGATTATCGACAATAACAATGCGCCTACTGTGGCAACGATCACTCCTGCTTCGGCTACTGAAGGAACTGATGTGGTATTCAACTTTACATTGAGCAACCCTTCTGATCAAGCCATTACCTATACTTTTGTATTGACTAATGGTACGGCTGGAAGTGCAGATTACACCACTACAAACGTTGACGTACTTGTTCCTGCGGGTGCAACTACGGGAACTGTTTCGGTACCTACAACTGCGGATGCGATTGATGAAGTAACTGAAAACTTTAGCATTGCCTCTGGAGCTGCTTCGGCTACGGGTACGATTATCGACAATAACAACGCCCCTACTGTGGCTACCATATCTCCGGCTTCGGCTACTGAAGGAACTGATGTGGTATTCAACTTTACATTGAGCAACCCTTCTGATCAAGCCATTACCTATACTTTTGTATTGACTAATGGTACCGCTGGAAGTGCGGATTACACCACTACAAACGTTGATGTACTTGTTCCTGCGGGTGCAACTACTGGAACTGTTTCGGTACCTACAACGGTAGATGCGATTGATGAAGTAACTGAAAACTTTAGTATTGCCTCTGGAGCTGCTTCGGCTACGGGTACCATTATCGACAATAACAATGCCCCTACTGTGGCAACGATTGCTCCTGCTTCGGCTACCGAAGGAACTGATGTGGTATTCAACTTTACATTAAGCAACCCTTCTGATCAAGCCATTACCTATACTTTTGTATTGACTAATGGTACCGCTGGAAGTGCGGATTACACCACTACAAACGTTGATGTACTTGTTCCTGCGGGTGCAACTACTGGAACCGTATTGGTACCTACAACTACGGATGCTATTGATGAAGTAACTGAAAACTTTAGCATTGCCTCTGGAGCTGCTTCGGCTACGGGTACGATTATCGACAATAACAATGCCCCTACGGTGGCAACGATCACTCCTGCTTCGGCTACTGAAGGAACTGATGTGGTATTCAACTTTACATTGAGCAACCCTTCTGATCAAGCCATTACCTATACTTTTGTATTGACTAATGGTACCGCTGGAAGTGCAGATTACACCACTACAAACGTTGACGTACTTGTTCCTGCGGGTGCAACTACGGGAACTGTTTCGGTACCTACAACTGCGGATGCGATTGATGAAGTAACTGAAAACTTTAGCATTGCCTCTGGAGCTGCTTCGGCTACGGGTACGATTATCGACAATAACAACGCCCCTACTGTGGCTACCATATCTCCGGCTTCGGCTACTGAAGGAACTGATGTGGTATTCAACTTTACATTGAGCAACCCTTCTGATCAAGCCATTACCTATACTTTTGTATTGACTAATGGTACCGCTGGAAGTGCGGATTACACCACTACAAACGTTGATGTACTTGTTCCTGCGGGTGCAACTACTGGAACTGTTTCGGTACCTACAACGGTAGATGCGATTGATGAAGTAACTGAAAACTTTAGTATTGCCTCTGGAGCTGCTTCGGCTACGGGTACCATTATCGACAATAACAATGCCCCTACTGTGGCAACGATCTCTCCTGCTTCGGCTACTGAAGGAACTGATGTGGTATTCAACTTTACATTAAGCAACCCTTCTGATCAAGCCATTACCTATACTTTTGTATTGACTAATGGTACGGCTGGAAGTGCGGATTACACCACTACAAACGTTGACGTACTTGTTCCTGCGGGTGCAACTACTGGAACCGTATTGGTACCTACAACTACGGATGCTATTGATGAAGTAAATGAGGACTTTAGCATTGCCTCTGGAGCTGCTTCGGCTACGGGTACCATTATCGACAATAACAACGCGCCTACTGTGGCAACGATCTCTCCGGCTTCGGCTACTGAAGGAACTGATGTGGTATTCAACTTTACATTAAGCAACCCTTCTGATCAAGCCATTACCTATACTTTTGTATTGACTAATGGTACCGCTGGAAGTGCGGATTACACCACTACAAACGTTGATGTACTTGTTCCTGCGGGTGCAACTACGGGAACTGTTTCGGTACCTACAACTGCGGATGCGATTGACGAAGTAACTGAAAACTTTAGTATTGCCTCTGGAGCTGCTTCGGCTACGGGTACGATTATCGACAATAACAATGCCCCTACGGTGGCAACGATCACTCCTGCTTCGGCTACTGAAGGAAGTGCTGCTGTATTTACTTTTACATTAAGCAACCCTTCTGATCAAGCTATTACCTATACTTTTGTATTGACTAATGGTACGGCTGGAAGTGCGGATTACACCACTACAAACGTTGATGTACTTGTTCCTGCGGGTGCAACTACTGGAACTGTTTCGGTACCTACAACTGCGGATGCGATTGATGAAGTAACTGAAAACTTTAGTATTGCCTCTGGAGCTGCTTCGGCTACGGGTACGATTATCGACAATAACAATGCGCCTACTGTGGCAACGATCACTCCTGCTTCGGCTACTGAAGGAACTGATGTGGTATTCAACTTTACATTAAGCAACCCTTCTGATCAAGCCATTACCTATACTTTTGTATTGACTAATGGTACCGCTGGAAGTGCGGATTACACCACTACAAACGTTGATGTACTTGTTCCTGCGGGTGCAACTACTGGAACCGTATTGGTACCTACAACTACGGATGCTATTGATGAAGTAAATGAGGACTTTAGCATTGCCTCTGGAGCTGCTTCGGCTACGGGTACCATTATCGACAATAACAACGCGCCTACTGTGGCAACGATCTCTCCGGCTTCGGCTACTGAAGGAACTGATGTGGTATTCAACTTTACATTAAGCAACCCTTCTGATCAAGCCATTACCTATACTTTTGTATTGACTAATGGTACCGCTGGAAGTGCGGATTACACCACTACAAACGTTGATGTACTTGTTCCTGCGGGTGCAACTACTGGAACCGTATTGGTACCTACAACTACGGATGCTATTGATGAAGTAAATGAGGACTTTAGCATTGCCTCTGGAGCTGCTTCGGCTACGGGTACCATTATCGACAATAACAACGCGCCTACTGTGGCAACGATCTCTCCGGCTTCGGCTACTGAAGGAACTGATGTGGTATTCAACTTTACATTAAGCAACCCTTCTGATCAAGCCATTACCTATACTTTTGTATTGACTAATGGTACCGCTGGAAGTGCGGATTACACCACTACAAACGTTGATGTACTTGTTCCTGCGGGTGCAACTACTGGAACTGTTTCGGTACCTACAACTGCGGATGCGATTGATGAAGTAAATGAGGACTTTAGCATTGCCTCTGGAGCTGCTTCGGCTACGGGTACCATTATCGACAATAACAACGCGCCTACTGTGGCAACGATCTCTCCGGCTTCGGCTACTGAAGGAACTGATGTGGTATTCAACTTTACATTAAGCAACCCTTCTGATCAAGCCATTACCTATACTTTTGTATTGACTAATGGTACCGCTGGAAGTGCGGATTACACCACTACAAACGTTGATGTACTTGTTCCTGCGGGTGCAACTACTGGAACTGTTTCGGTACCTACAACGGTAGATGCGATTGATGAAGTAACTGAAAACTTTAGTATTGCCTCTGGAGCTGCTTCGGCTACGGGTACGATTTTCGACAATAACAATGCGCCTACTGTGGCAACGATCACTCCTGCTTCGGCTACTGAAGGAAGTGCTGCTGTATTTACTTTTACATTAAGCAACCCTTCTGATCAAGCCATTACCTATACTTTTGTATTGACTAATGGTACGGCTGGAAGTGCGGATTACACCACTACAAACGTTGATGTACTTGTTCCTGCGGGTGCAACTACGGGAACTGTTTCGGTACCTACAACTGCAGATGCGATTGATGAAGTAACTGAAAACTTTAGTATTGCCTCTGGAGCTGCTTCGGCTACGGGTACGATTATCGACAATAACAATGCCCCTACGGTGGCAACGATCACTCCTGCTTCGGCTACTGAAGGAAGTGCTGCTGTATTTACTTTTACATTAAGCAACCCTTCTGATCAAGCTATTACCTATACTTTTGTATTGACTAATGGTACGGCTGGAAGTGCGGATTACACCACTACAAACGTTGATGTACTTGTTCCTGCGGGTGCAACTACGGGAACTGTTTCGGTACCTACAACTGCGGATGCGATTGATGAAGTAACTGAAAACTTTAGCATTGCCTCTGGAGCTGCTTCGGCTACGGGTACCATTATCGACAATAACAATGCGCCTACTGTGGCAACGATCACTCCTGCTTCGGCTACTGAAGGAACTGATGTGGTATTCAACTTTACATTAAGCAACCCTTCTGATCAAGCCATTACCTATACTTTTGTATTGACTAATGGTACCGCTGGAAGTGCGGATTACACCACTACAAACGTTGATGTACTTGTTCCTGCGGGTGCAACTACGGGAACTGTTTCGGTACCTACAACTGCGGATGCGATTGACGAAGTAACTGAAAACTTTAGTATTGCCTCTGGAGCTGCTTCGGCTACGGGTACGATTATCGACAATAACAATGCCCCTACGGTGGCAACGATCACTCCTGCTTCGGCTACTGAAGGAAGTGCTGCTGTATTTACTTTTACATTAAGCAACCCTTCTGATCAAGCTATTACCTATACTTTTGTATTGACTAATGGTACGGCTGGAAGTGCGGATTACACCACTACAAACGTTGATGTACTTGTTCCTGCGGGTGCAACTACTGGAACTGTTTCGGTACCTACAACTGCGGATGCGATTGATGAAGTAACTGAAAACTTTAGTATTGCCTCTGGAGCTGCTTCGGCTACGGGTACGATTATCGACAATAACAATGCGCCTACTGTGGCAACGATCACTCCTGCTTCGGCTACTGAAGGAACTGATGTGGTATTCAACTTTACATTAAGCAACCCTTCTGATCAAGCCATTACCTATACTTTTGTATTGACTAATGGTACCGCTGGAAGTGCGGATTACACCACTACAAACGTTGATGTACTTGTTCCTGCGGGTGCAACTACTGGAACCGTATTGGTACCTACAACTACGGATGCTATTGATGAAGTAAATGAGGACTTTAGCATTGCCTCTGGAGCTGCTTCGGCTACGGGTACCATTATCGACAATAACAACGCGCCTACTGTGGCAACGATCTCTCCGGCTTCGGCTACTGAAGGAACTGATGTGGTATTCAACTTTACATTAAGCAACCCTTCTGATCAAGCCATTACCTATACTTTTGTATTGACTAATGGTACCGCTGGAAGTGCGGATTACACCACTACAAACGTTGATGTACTTGTTCCTGCGGGTGCAACTACTGGAACTGTTTCGGTACCTACAACTGCGGATGCGATTGACGAAGTAACTGAAAACTTTAGTATTGCCTCTGGAGCTGCTTCGGCTACGGGTACGATTATCGACAATAACAACGCCCCTACTGTGGCTACCATATCTCCGGCTTCGGCTACTGAAGGAACTGATGTGGTATTCAACTTTACATTGAGCAACCCTTCTGATCAAGCCATTACCTATACTTTTGTATTGACTAATGGTACCGCTGGAAGTGCGGATTACACCACTACAAACGTTGATGTACTTGTTCCTGCGGGTGCAACTACTGGAACTGTTTCGGTACCTACAACGGTAGATGCGATTGACGAAGTAACTGAAAACTTTAGTATTGCCTCTGGAGCTGCTTCGGCTACGGGTACGATTATCGACAATAACAACGCCCCTACTGTGGCTACCATATCTCCGGCTTCGGCTACTGAAGGAACTGATGTGGTATTCAACTTTACATTGAGCAACCCTTCTGATCAAGCCATTACCTATACTTTTGTATTGACTAATGGTACCGCTGGAAGTGCGGATTACACCACTACAAACGTTGATGTACTTGTTCCTGCGGGTGCAACTACTGGAACTGTTTCGGTACCTACAACGGTAGATGCGATTGATGAAGTAACTGAAAACTTTAGTATTGCCTCTGGAGCTGCTTCGGCTACGGGTACCATTATCGACAATAACAATGCGCCTACTGTGGCAACGATCACTCCTGCTTCGGCTACTGAAGGAACTGATGTGGTATTCAACTTTACATTAAGCAACCCTTCTGATCAAGCCATTACCTATACTTTTGTATTGACTAATGGTACCGCTGGAAGTGCGGATTACACCACTACAAACGTTGATGTACTTGTTCCTGCGGGTGCAACTACTGGAACCGTATTGGTACCTACAACTACGGATGCTATTGATGAAGTAACTGAAAACTTTAGCATTGCCTCTGGAGCTGCTTCGGCTACGGGTACGATTATCGACAATAACAATGCCCCTACGGTGGCAACGATCACTCCTGCTTCGGCTACTGAAGGAACTGATGTGGTATTCAACTTTACATTGAGCAACCCTTCTGATCAAGCCATTACCTATACTTTTGTATTGACTAATGGTACCGCTGGAAGTGCAGATTACACCACTACAAACGTTGACGTACTTGTTCCTGCGGGTGCAACTACGGGAACTGTTTCGGTACCTACAACTGCGGATGCGATTGATGAAGTAACTGAAAACTTTAGCATTGCCTCTGGAGCTGCTTCGGCTACGGGTACGATTATCGACAATAACAACGCCCCTACTGTGGCTACCATATCTCCGGCTTCGGCTACTGAAGGAACTGATGTGGTATTCAACTTTACATTGAGCAACCCTTCTGATCAAGCCATTACCTATACTTTTGTATTGACTAATGGTACCGCTGGAAGTGCGGATTACACCACTACAAACGTTGATGTACTTGTTCCTGCGGGTGCAACTACTGGAACTGTTTCGGTACCTACAACGGTAGATGCGATTGATGAAGTAACTGAAAACTTTAGTATTGCCTCTGGAGCTGCTTCGGCTACGGGTACCATTATCGACAATAACAATGCCCCTACTGTGGCAACGATCTCTCCTGCTTCGGCTACTGAAGGAACTGATGTGGTATTCAACTTTACATTAAGCAACCCTTCTGATCAAGCCATTACCTATACTTTTGTATTGACTAATGGTACGGCTGGAAGTGCGGATTACACCACTACAAACGTTGACGTACTTGTTCCTGCGGGTGCAACTACTGGAACCGTATTGGTACCTACAACTGCGGATGCGATTGATGAAGTAACTGAAAACTTTAGTATTGCCTCTGGAGCTGCTTCGGCTACGGGTACGATTATCGACAATAACAATGCGCCTACTGTGGCAACGATCACTCCTGCTTCGGCTACTGAAGGAACTGATGTGGTATTCAACTTTACATTGAGCAACCCTTCTGATCAAGCCATTACCTATACTTTTGTATTGACTAATGGTACGGCTGGAAGTGCAGATTACACCACTACAAACGTTGACGTACTTGTTCCTGCGGGTGCAACTACGGGAACTGTTTCGGTACCTACAACTGCGGATGCGATTGATGAAGTAACTGAAAACTTTAGCATTGCCTCTGGAGCTGCTTCGGCTACGGGTACGATTATCGACAATAACAACGCCCCTACTGTGGCTACCATATCTCCGGCTTCGGCTACTGAAGGAACTGATGTGGTATTCAACTTTACATTGAGCAACCCTTCTGATCAAGCCATTACCTATACTTTTGTATTGACTAATGGTACCGCTGGAAGTGCGGATTACACCACTACAAACGTTGATGTACTTGTTCCTGCGGGTGCAACTACTGGAACTGTTTCGGTACCTACAACGGTAGATGCGATTGATGAAGTAACTGAAAACTTTAGTATTGCCTCTGGAGCTGCTTCGGCTACGGGTACCATTATCGACAATAACAATGCCCCTACTGTGGCAACGATTGCTCCTGCTTCGGCTACCGAAGGAACTGATGTGGTATTCAACTTTACACTAAGCAACCCATCGGCGGTTGATACAACTTATACTTTTGTATTGACTAATGGAACTGCTGGAAGTGCAGATTACACGACTACAGACGTTACGGTAACGGTGCCTGCTGGTGCTACTACTGGAACCGTTTCGGTACCAACGACTACGGATACAATTTACGAAGTAAATGAGGACTTTAGTATTGCCTCTGGAGCTGCTTCGGCTACTGGTACGATTATCGACAATAACAACGCCCCTACGGTGGCAACGATCACTCCGGCTTCGGCTATTGAAGGAACTGATGTGGTATTCAACTTTACACTAAGCAACCCATCGGCGGTAGATACAACTTATACTTTTGTATTGACTAATGGAACTGCTGGAAGTGCAGATTACACCACTACTGCTGTAACTGTAAATGTTCCTGCGGGTGCTACTACGGGAACTGTAGCTGTACCTGCAACTGCAGATGCTATTGACGAAGTAAATGAGGACTTTAGTATTGCCTCTGGTACTGCTTCGGCTACGGGTACCATTATCGACAATAACAATGCTCCAACTGTGGCAACGATCTCTCCGGCTTCGGCTACTGAAGGAACTGATGTGGTATTCAACTTTACATTAAGCAACCCTTCTGATCAAGCCATTACCTATACTTTTGTATTGACTAATGGTACGGCTGGAAGTGCGGATTACACCACTACAAACGTTGACGTACTTGTTCCTGCGGGAGCAACTACGGGAACTGTTTCGGTACCTACAACGGTAGATGCTATTGATGAAGTAACTGAAAACTTTAGTATTGCCTCTGGAGCTGCTTCGGCTACGGGTACCATTATCGACAATAACAATGCCCCTACTGTGGCAACGATCACTCCTGCTTCGGCTACTGAAGGAACTGATGTGGTATTCAACTTTACATTGAGTAACCCTTCTGATCAAGCCATTACCTATACTTTTGTATTGACTAATGGTACCGCTGGAAGTGCGGATTACACCACTACAAACGTTGATGTACTTGTTCCTGCGGGTGCAACTACGGGAACTGTTTCGGTACCTACAACTGCAGATGCGATTGATGAAGTAACTGAAAACTTTAGTATTGCCTCTGGAGCTGCTTCGGCTACGGGTACCATTATCGACAATAACAATGCGCCTACTGTGGCAACGATCACTCCTGCTTCGGCTACTGAAGGAACTGATGTGGTATTCAACTTTACATTAAGCAACCCTTCTGATCAAGCCATTACCTATACTTTTGTATTGACTAATGGTACCGCTGGAAGTGCGGATTACACCACTACAAACGTTGATGTACTTGTTCCTGCGGGTGCAACTACTGGAACTGTTTCGGTACCTACAACGGTAGATGCGATTGATGAAGTAACTGAAAACTTTAGTATTGCCTCTGGAGCTGCTTCGGCTACGGGTACGATTATCGACAATAACAACGCCCCTACTGTGGCTACCATATCTCCGGCTTCGGCTACTGAAGGAACTGATGTGGTATTCAACTTTACATTGAGCAACCCTTCTGATCAAGCCATTATCTATACTTTTGTATTGACTAATGGTACCGCTGGAAGTGCGGATTACACCACTACAAACGTTGATGTACTTGTTCCTGCGGGTGCAACTACTGGAACTGTTTCGGTACCTACAACGGTAGATGCGATTGATGAAGTAACTGAAAACTTTAGTATTGCCTCTGGAGCTGCTTCGGCTACGGGTACCATTATCGACAATAACAATGCGATGATAGTAGCTGTAAATGACAATGTAGGCTTGGTTAATGGGATAACTGGTGGTGACACAGGTATCAACGTTTTAGATAATGATACCTTAAATGGAGTATTATTATCACATTCAGATGTTGTTATAACTTTTGTACCTAATGGCCCAATTACTGTAGGTTCTGACGGAAAAATCAGAGTATCACCTAATACACCAGCTGGAGTGTACACAGTTCAATATACTATATGTGAAACTATTAATCCTAGTAATTGTTCTATTGGGACTGTTACTGTGACTGTGGTAAGTGCAACTATGGTATTAACTGATGATGTTTACTCAAGTTTAAGCTGCAGTACTACAGGTATAATTGGAAATGTATTGACAAATGACACTTTCAACAACAGTCCATTATCTGCAGATAATATCAACGTAACGATACTTACTGGCCAAAATTCAAACATTCTGTTAGATAATTTAGGAAATCTTAGTATATCAAATAACATACCTACAGGACAATACGAATTGATTTACCAAGTATGCGAAAAACTAAATCCTTTAAATTGTCAAACGGCAAGAATTACAATTGTAATTAGTGACTTAGTTAGACCTACAATTGCAGCGTTACCAGCAATGACAACTGTTTCATGTGGTACAATACTTAATTTTGCACAAGCAACAGCAACTGATAATTGTGGAGCTGCAAGCTTAAGTTTTGTAGATATCACAACAGCAGGAAATTGTGCAGGATCTTATACAGTAACAAGAACTTGGACTGCTAGAGACGCTGCCGGTAATACTACAACAGCTTCGCAAATAATAAATGTTCAAGATAATCAAGGACCTATTACTGCTACCGCTTTCCAACAAAATGTAAATGTTAATTGCGATGCAATCCCAGTGAAACCTGAATTAGTCTTTACAGATGCATGTTCAAGTATAGCATCAAATAACTATACTGAAACAATTAATAACAACAATTCAAATTCATACACAATTGTTAGAGAATGGTTGGTAACAGATACATGCGGAAATACATCTAGGTTCACACAAAATGTGAATGTAACTAATGTAAATGGTTTGAAAACAATAGATAGTTCTGCGTGTAATGGTGATTCTGCTCTAATCAATTTGAGAAGTTTATTACCAACAGGAACATCTACAAATGGATCTTGGACTGATATTAATAACACTGGTGCTTTACAAGGAGATCAATTTAATCCTTTTGGTCTAAGCTTAGGAGATAAAGTATTTGAATACAAAGTAGTTGACACAACATGTCCTCAAACCTATAGAATAACGATTACAGTCAATGATGATTGTTTAGTATTAGAATGTGGAACAGTAAAAGTATTTAATGCTATATCTGTAAATAATGACGGTGTTAACGATAAATTAGTAATTGAAAACATTGACAATACCACTTGTTATCCAGAAAATAGCATCGAAATCTTTAACCGTTGGGGTGTTTCAGTTTTTGAAACTAAAAACTATAACAACCAAACTAATTATTTTGATGGATACTCTAGAGGTAGAACAACTATAAAAGATACTAACAGTCTACCTACTGGAACATATTTCTATATTTTAAACTACACTGCTATTATAGATGGTAAAACTCAAGTTAAAAAACTTAGTGGCTATTTATACATAAATCAATAAATCAATTTAATTTAATTTAATTTAATTTAATTTTAAACCTGAGGCTAACCCCTCAGGTTTTTTTTGCGATACTATCTAAAAAATAAATTAGCTAAATAGAGAGTACAAATGAATTGGTAGAAAGTCAAACAAGATATATCAAGGGGAATATTTACTTGTCTTTTATCTTAAACGTTACCTTAGTGATAACAACTGTAAAGAATTTATCTCTTCATTTTCTAAAAAACCACTGTGATTTAGAGTGATAAATGATTCAATTATTCATATTTACAATAGTAAATGCTAATTAATATACCGCCTAATAAAACTTAAATTAGACCTTAAAACAGCTGATAGTAGAAATAAAAAAGCTACCTCATAGTTATGAGATAGCTTCAAAAAAAAAAACTTAAAAAACTTAAATTCTAGCAAATAAATTTGTGAAATATTTTCTACCAGTTGTAGGATGTTCTCTAACTGCTAAACCAAAGTGAGTAAAATTACCTTCGATTACTGCTTTGTGTCCTGGACTTGCAAGCCATGCATTAAGAACAGATTGAGGAGTATTATAGTTGTAAGCTACATTTTCGCTAACTGTCTTAGCTCCTAAAGTTTTTATGATATTATCTGATCTTTCAACAAAATTATTATGATTAACAACATTATTTTCAATCATATAATTGTCATGCTCTTCAGACTTAAAAGACATATGATTAATTTTCAAAAGTGGGTTAAGACCTTTACTTACACGATAAGAATTGATTAAATCCATCGTTTCGATTTCAAAAGCACTATACGAAAAATTAGAAACTTTTTGTACAGTAGGCTCATTAATTTCTTCATCTGAACTATTAGATGAACATGACGCTGATATACAAACCACTAAACTTAGCAATAATGTACGAAGTAATTTTGTAGTCATAATGTAGTAGGTTAAACTTAAAGTCGATTGTGGGGCAACAAACTTTAAAATTAGTAATCTAATTTTATTTTCTTATTCAAATATAGATAAAAAATCCGTTATAAGGTAAATAAAATCGATGAACTACATCAATAAAACAAAATTGTAAGTTTAATTACATGTTATGGAGCAAGTCTGTCAATTTTCCAAGATTGATCATTTTGAAAAATATAACGTATTCTGTCATGTAAACGATTAGGACGACCTTGCCAAAACTCTACTTCTGAAGGACTTACAATAAAGCCTCCCCAATATTCAGGTCTTGAAATAGGAGTATTTGAAAACTCTTTTTCTAACTTTAAAAGTGTAGTTTCCAAAACTTCTCTAGATGAAACCACTTCACTTTGGTTAGATGCAATTGCCCCAAGTTTACTACCATCTGGTCTTGAGTCAAAATAATTGTCTGAAATCATTTCAGAAGTTTTAGTGGCTACTCCTTTAATAATCACCTGTCGCTCCATAGTATGCCAAAAAAATGATAAACAAACTTTATCATTCTCAATAATAGCCCTACCCTTTTCTGAATTATAATTAGTATAAAAAATGAAACCTTCTTCAGAAAATTTCTTTAATAAAACAACTCTTGCTCTTGGAAAACCATCTAAACCAATTGTTGATAATGTCATGGCATTTACCTCACTATCTCCTCCATAGTCTTCAACTTCATGAAACCATCTATTAAATAAATTTATAGGATCTTCTGGAATGTTACTTTCTAAAAGTTCACTTTTATCATATGACTTTCTATAATCACTTAAATCATTCATTATCGTATAGTTTAAATAGTTTTTTTAAATTATTTGCATTTTAAAATTCAAAGCTTTTACCGTCGTCACCCAATAATATATTTGGAAAAACAGTTTCTGCTTCTTGTTTGAACATTTCAATACTTTCATAGCGTGTTGAATAATGTCCTAGAATTAATTGTTTTGCATTAGCTTTCAGGGCAATTAAAGCAGCTTCTTTGGCAGTAGAATGTAATGTTTTTTTAGCTAAATTTTCCTCTGATTGTAAGAAAGTCGATTCGTGGTACAGCACATCTACATTACTTATAATAGGAAGTATATCTTCATTATAAACTGTATCAGAACAAAATGCATAACTAAGAGCTGGAACAGGATCAAAGGTAAGATCCTTGTTTAAAACTACACTACCGTTATCAAGGGTAATGTCTTTACCGTTTTTAATATTTTGGTAATAACAAGTATCTATAGCATAATTTTGTACTGCTTCAATATTTAATTTTCGCTCTCCTATTTTTTCTTGGAACAAAAAACCATTGGTATACACTCTATGCTTAAGCGGAATTGTTTTGACAATAACTTTATGGTCCTCAAAAATTATTTCACTTTCTAAGGATTCTAATTCATGAAAATACAATCCATAATTTGTCCAGGAGTTTGATAATCTCAGTTGTAATTTTATAATCTCTTTAATCCCTTTGGGACCATAAATATGTAAATCAGTAGTCCTATTTAATAATGAAAATGTAGATATCAAACCTACTAAACCAAAAAAGTGGTCTCCGTGTAAATGCGAAATAAAAATATGATTGATTCTAGAAAACTTCACTTTATTTTTTCGAAGCTGAACTTGTGTACCTTCGCCACAATCAATTAGGAAGAGCCTGTTGTTAATATCTAAAACCTGTGATGTAGGATTTGTAAAAGTCCTAGGAGTGGCTGCATAGCAACCAAGTATTGTTAATTTCAAGGTGTGTTTAATTCGATTATTTATACTTGCTTGAATCAATCAAAAGGTTTAAAAAACCGAATTCAATTGATTAAAAGCCTAAATCTCTTTCAATCTCTTCCATTTCAATAATGTCATGTGCCTCTAATAATGATGGAACAACAGTTAATTTTGAAGGAACTGCATTATAATCAAAATCAGAGGTCACTATTACAAATGATTTTTTTGCTTTTTTATGATCCTTTGATAAAGGCAAAAAAAGTTTTATGTCTGATATACACATACTTTCATACATCAACAAATCAATAATAATGTTATGCTTTTCAAATGTCTTGTATTGGTGTGTGATTTTCATTAAAAAAGATGTAAAGTCACCTTGTGTATCTCGAATTACTATTGTGTGTCCTTTTTGATCTATTTTCATGATATTAAATTTAAATACATTTATAAAAATCTAGTGGTACATTATTTATCTAAAGTACTGAATATAGTTATTGAATTTTTGAGGCCAATAAATAAATGACAGCCATTCGTATGGCAACACCATTTTCAACCTGATTCAAAATTACAGATTGGTGATGATCTGCTACCTCACTTGTAATCTCAACTCCTCTATTAATAGGTCCAGGGTGCATAATCACGATTTCTTTGCTTAAGGACTCTAAAAGCGTTTTATCTAAGCCGTATTGCTGAGCATATTCCCGTGTTGATGGAAAAAAATTAACATCCATACGCTCATTTTGTACGCGTAACATATTAGCCACATCACACCATTCTAACGCTTTTCTTAAATCAGATTCAACACCTACTCCTAATGAATTGATGTATCTTGGTATTAACGTTTTTGGCCCACATACTTTTACCTCGGCTCCTTGCATTTGCAAAGCATAGATATTAGACAGTGCCACTCTTGAGTGCAAAACATCACCAACTATGACAACTTTTTTACCCGCAACTTCGCCTAAACGCTCTCTTATAGAATAACTATCTAGTAAGGCTTGTGTAGGGTGCTCATGAGCTCCATCTCCAGCATTTACAATGCTTGCTTTGACATTTTTTGATAAAAAATATGCGGCACCCGGATTAGAATGTCGCATTACTACCATATCTACTTTCATAGATAAGATGTTGTTAACAGTATCTATTAATGTTTCGCCTTTTTTAACTGAGGATTGTGCAGCCGAAAAACTAATAACATCAGCACTCAAACGTTTTTGAGCTAATTCAAAGGAAAGCTTTGTTCGTGTACTGTTTTCAAAAAAAATATTAGCTATTGTAATATCTCGTAACGATGGAACTTTCTTTATCGGTCTATTAATAACTTCTTTAAAATGATCTGCGGTTTCAAATATCAAGTCAATATCATTTTTATTGATGTACTTTATACCTAATAAATGATTTACGCTTAATTCTTTCATTTCTATTTACGATTATATTTTCTGATTTGCAATTGCTATGATTCACTAGTGATTAAATAAACACCATCTTCACCATCATTTTCTTTCCAACTAACTTTTACTTTTTCATTATTGATAGCATCTACCTGTCTTCCTCTATAATCAGGTTGAATGGGTAAATTACGACTGAATCGTCTGTCAATTAAAACTAGCAATTCAATTTCTGATGGCCTCCCAAAGGATTGGATTGCAGTCAATGCTGATCTAATACTACGACCGGTAAATAACACATCATCAATAAATATTACTTTTTTATTTTCAACAATAAAGTTGATCTTAGTTTTATTGGCTTCTAATGGTTTATCCGTTCTTCTAAAGTCATCTCTAAAAAATGTAATATCAAGATATCCCAACTGGATTTCAGGAGTTTGATATTCGTCTTGCAGAATTTCTTTTAAACGTTCTGCTAAAAAAACTCCTCTTGGTTGAATTCCTACCAAAATAGTATCTGAAAAATTGAGGTGTTTTTCTATTAATTGACAAGCCAAACGGTGTAAAATGATAGTAACTTCTTTAGCAGTAAGCAATACTTTTTGGCTCATAGCGTATTTATTCTTTGGTTACACAAATATACAAATACATATTTAGCATTTTCAAATTAAATATAAACAAATACTGCATGATATTATAAAAATTAGGTTGACTTCAATTTATAATTTTATTCGATAATTATGTAACAAACATTTTTACTTTTAAATGTAAATTTACAAAATACAATAACAACATTAAAAACCTTATATCATGCAAAAAATAGCTACTAGAATCTCGTTATTATCTTTCCTTTTAATCACTTTATCAAGTTGTTCCATTGTAAAAGGAATTTTTAAAGCCGGTGTAGGTGTGGGTATTTTTTTAGTTATTGCTGTTATTGCAATTTTACTTTTTATAATCACAAAAATATTCAAAAGAAAATAATAGCACTGCAAAAAACTTAAGCTGGAATTTATATCAAAAAAAATCCCGCTAATGCGGGATTTTTTTGTTATTTAGAATACATTTTCACTCTCAATTCTTGTACTTTTTCATCATCTAAGTAGTCATCAAATGTCATGTAACGGTCTATGGCTCCATTTGGAGTAAGCTCAATTACTCTATTAGCTACAGTTTGAGAGAACTCATGATCATGCGTGGTAAAAATCACGGATCCTTTAAAGTTTTTTAATGAATTATTAAAAGCCGTAATTGATTCCAAATCTAAGTGATTCGTAGGCTCATCAAGCATTAACACGTTAGCACGTTCCATCATCATTCTAGACAACATGCATCGTACTTTTTCACCACCAGATAAAACACGACATGTTTTTAAAGCTTCTTCACCTGAAAAAATCATTTTCCCAAGAAAACTCCTAATGTTTACCTCATCACGCTCTTCTTCTGTTTTTACCCATTGACGCAACCAGTCTACTAATGAATAATCACTTTCAAAAAACGAATGATTTTCAACTGGTAAATACGCTTGGTTTGTTGTAACTCCCCAATCAAAACTACCCGAATCTGCTTTTTGATTTCCGTTCAAAATTTCATAAAAAGCAGTAGTAGCGCGAGAATCTTTTGAAAAAAGGACAATCTTATCTCCTTTGGCCATATTCAAATCTACACCCTTGAACAAAATGTCTCCGTCAATAGAGGCACTCAAGTTTTGTACATTTAAGATTTGATCTCCTGCTTCACGCTCTTGATCAAAGATAATGGCAGGATATCTTCGGCTAGAAGGTTTTATCTCGGAAATATTTAATTTACTAATCATTTTTTTACGAGAAGTTGCTTGTTTAGACTTGGCAACGTTGGCAGAAAAACGACGAATAAATTCTTCTAATTCTTGTTTCTTTTCCTCTGCTTTTTTGTTTTGTTGTGCGCGTTGCTTTGCAGCTAACTGGCTCGACTCATACCAAAACGTGTAATTCCCAGAGTAATGATTGATTTTATTATAGTCAATATCAGATATATGCGTACATACAGAATCTAAAAAGTGTCTGTCATGCGATACGACTATTACCGTATTTTCATAATTTGCTAAGAAATTTTCTAACCACGCAATGGTTTCAAAATCCAAGTCATTGGTAGGCTCATCCATAATTAATAAATCAGGATTTCCAAACAAGGCTTGCGCCAATAACACTCGTACTTTAATTTTCCCCTCAAGATCACCCATTAATGTGTAATGGTTCTCCTCAGTTATACCTAGATTTGAAAGCATTGATGCAGCGTCAGAATCGGCATTCCAACCATTCATTTCTTCAAACTGGACTTGCAACTCCCCTATCCTATCCGCATTTTTATCATTATAATCCAAGTACAGTTCGTCCATTTCCTTTTTCACAGCATACAAAACTTTGTTTCCCATCATTACTGTTTCTAGTACTGAATGTTCATCAAACATGTTGTGATTCTGGTTTAAAACAGACATACGCTTGCCAGGTTCTAAGTGAATGTGTCCCGAAGTAGGATCCATATCACCAGCGATGATTTTTAAGAAAGTAGATTTTCCAGCCCCATTAGCTCCGATAACGCCATAAATATTTCCGTGTGTAAAGGTTGTATTTACTTCGTCAAACAATATTCGTTTGCCAAACTGAACTGATAAATTATTTACTGTTAACATGAATTATAATTTTAATAATTTTTTGCAAAAGTACAAAATTCGCTTAGTTTAATTTCATTTTATCATTTTAAGTTCTCAAAAAAAAAGAGGACATCATTTAGACATCCTCTCTGATAAAAATTTCTTATAAAAAAATTAAAAATTTGAAAAAGAAATTAATACCAATTCAAAAATCAATAAAACTAAATAAACTAAACATATTAATAATTGAACAAAAAAAATTATTCTACCAAGTTCTTTAAACCTGTAAAAACAGCAAGTTCTACATCTGCATGGGCCTTAGAGTTGCATTTTTCTAGTAACTCTTTTGCTAGAGACGTATTATAATTGGGTTTCTTTTGTAACTTAAAAAGTAATTGCTCTGACAAATCATGTAATGCTTTTGACAAAGGTAAAAGAGGTTGGACCAATGGCGCATTTTGACTTAAATTGTCTAATTCTTTATGATTTTGTATCCATTTATTCAAAAACAAGTCAATCTCTTTTTCTAATGATACCTCTTTACTTTTTAAATAATCTGCTACTAATTCATTAAAAACTAAAGCATCTTCAGCATCTGGCGCACATGCATCAGCAAACAAAGTAAAGGGAGAATACATTTGATATTCAGTACCGCCCGCATTTCGGGAATAAATTTTCAGAGGCTCGCAAATTGCTGAAAATGTTTGTAAAGCAGTAGTATTTTGATTGTTACTGATATTTCTCAACAATACCTCTTTATTTCGAATATGCGTAATTCCTAATTCTTCCAATCGAAAAGAAATGTTTTTCAATCTTTTTCGCATACTTGCCAAATCAGTTACATTGGCGTCAGACCAAAGCCTTTCGGCAATAGCAGCGGTTCTAGGCCAAATTCTTGAATCGATGGTTTCAGGTGTAGCCAATTCACTCCACATTGTAGCTTCACCACCTAGAATTCTAGCTTTTTCTTCTGACGATAGTGTATTGTTTTTAGGCATTGGATCATTCAAATAATGACTTTCAACGCCTTGAACTAAATCTACATAAAAACCATTAGACAATACTGTTTTATAACCATTAGAAGCAGCAGCAATAAGAGAACTACCAGCAGCTACTCCTTCATTAGGCCCTTTCCAGGAATGAATTATGGCTTCTTTTGACATGTTTTTGGTCATAATTTCTTCCCATCCCATCAATTCTTTTTGATGCTTTTTTAACATCGGAATTAACTTCATCGTAAAATAAGTTTGTAACTCATGATTGTTGGTTAGCTTATTTTTCTTCATGAATTCCTGAATTTTAGGATTCGAATCCCAATCTTTACCTTCGTTTTCATCGCCTCCAATGTGGAAATATTTCCCTGGAAATAACGGACAAACCTCATCAAAAATTTCACTCAACAATTGATACGTCTTTGGATTAGAAGGGTCTAAAGTTGGCGTAAAAATTCCTGCATTTCTTTCTAACGAATAGGTTACTAATCCTGATGCTTTCTGGGTTGTTTCAGCAGACCCTTTATTTACAGTTATTACTTTACTTCCAATTTCTGGAAAGGCAGTCAAAATAGCTGAGGCATGTCCAGGCACGTCAATTTCAGGTACAACTAAAATTCCTCTGGCGGCAGCATATTTCACGATACCTTTAATTTCTTCTTGAGTATAAAAAAGACCATCAGAAGCTTTATCGGTTAAGACTTTATGTTTCTTCATTTCAATCCTCCAACCTTGATCGTCAACCAAATGCCAGTGAAAAACATTCATTTTCATAGCAGCCATAGCATCTAAGTTTCTTTTAATCACATCAACAGGTTGAAAATGCCTAGCAACATCAATCATTAATCCACGCCAAGTAAAACGGGGCATATCTGTTATAGATACATTTGGAAAATAGAAAGAAGTTGCATCGTTTTGAAGCAACTGCAAAAGAGTTTCCAATGCATGCATCGCACCTAAATCTGAGGAAGCGTTGATCACAATAGCATTCGATTGAACTGTCAATTGATAACTTTCATCTTCATATAGACCAATTTTCCCTGCTTTTGTGCAATTAATGTGCAATTGTGCATCTGGAAATTCATTTGTTGAAGTCACAAAACCTTGCTTAAAAAACAAGCCCGTTCTACCATCTAATCGTCTTAAAAAATTAGAAACCGCTCCAAAGATTCTTTCATTAGGTTGCCCTGTAACATTAACTTTAAAAGTAGGTTTTAAATCAAAATTTCCTGACTTAAGTTCTACTTTTTGAGGCCAAGGCATTAAATTTAAAGACTCTTTAGCAACTTGAGCAGTTGCTGATAATGTTATAAAAAACAGTATAAAAAGGTATTTCATGAGAGGTTTTGGTATATAAATATCTTACGTCAGGTTTATAATCCTGATTTTTGAGAAGAACCATTCGTCTAAATAATCAACCGAATGGATTTTAATTCTTAATAATCAAATCTTTTAAAAGCTTCAATAGCTTCATATTCTGCCAATCCTAATTCATCGTATAATTTAGCAGTATTTTTATTTCGATCTTCGGCACGTACCCAAAATTCTCTCGAGTCATTACCTTGAAACATCACACGATCCTTTTGAGATTGGTGGAATAAAATGGCTTGTCGTTTCAATAATACTTCATCTGGACTCAACGGTACAGCCATATCAATTTCATGTAAATCCCATTCATGCCAAGCGCCTCTATATAACCACAACCAACAATCTTTCATGTAAGGTTTAGCTTTTAATTGTTTTAAAGCTGCAAAAATGGCATTCAAACATACTTCGTGAGTACCGTGTGGATCAGCTAAATCTCCCGCTGCAAAAACTTGATGCGGTTTAATTTTAGCAATAATATCAGCCACAATTTCAATATCTTCTGTTCCAAGCGGGTTTTTCTTTATCTGACCTGTTTCGTAAAAAGGTAAATCTAAAAAGTGGACATTTTCATCTTTCAATCCAATGTAACGCACTGCTGCATAAGATTCTCTTCTTCTAATTAACCCTTTTAATTTTCTAACTTCTAGAGAATCAACTTGATTGTCGTTCTTATTTTTTAAGAAATCGATTACGGCTTGAAAATTAATTTTACTACTATCTTCTCCTACAAAATCATTACATACTTCAGCAAATTTTAAAGCTTCATCATCTGTTACAGCAATGTTTCCAGAAGTTTGATACACTACATGAACCTCATGTCCTTGCTTGATTAATTTTGCAAAAGTTCCTCCCATAGAAATCACATCATCATCTGGATGAGGACTAAATAGAATCACTCTCTTTTTAGCAGGATTAGCTCTTTCTGGTCGGTGTGCATCATCGGCATTAGGTTTTCCTCCAGGCCAACCCGTAATGGTATGTTGCAACACATTGAACATATTAATATTCAAATCATAAGCAGAACCTTCTTGAGCTAACAAGTCAGACATACCGTTGTTATTGTAATCTCTATCGGTAAGTTTTAATATAGACTGATTTGTTTTTTGACACAACCAAACTATTGCTTTGCTTTTTAATTCTTGGTTCCAAATGCACTCCCCTACTAACCATGGTGTTTCAAAACGAGTTAGAGACGAAGCCGCTGATTGATCCAAAACAAATGTAGCGTTTGGATGATTTTGCAAAAAAGTAGCGGGTACTTCAGAGCTAATCTCACCTTGAATCGTTCTTTTGATGATATCAGCTTTATTTTGTCCCCAAGCCATCAAAACAATTCGTTTAGAACGCATAATGGTAGAAACTCCCATTGTAATGGCGCGTTTGGGTACATTATTAATTCCATTAAAATCAGAAGAAGCATCTACTCTCGTAATATGATCTAAAGTAATGATTCGAGTACCTGAATTGATGTGTGATCCTGGCTCATTAAATCCTACGTGTCCCGTACGACCTATTCCTAATAATTGAAAATCAAGGCCTCCTGCATTTTTAATGTTCATTTCATAATCAATACAATATTGATTCAATTCTTCAATAGCCACTGTTCCGTCAGGAATATGAACATTATCAGGATGAATGTCTATATGATTAAATAAATGCTGATGCATAAAATAATGATAGCTCTGCTTGCTTTCTTTATTCATTGGATAATATTCATCCAAATTGAATGTAATCACATTTTTAAAGCTTAAGCCTTCTTCTTTATGCATACGAACCAACTCTTCGTATACTTTTATTGGAGAAGAACCAGTAGCCAGACCTAAAACACAATTCTTATTTTCTTCTTGTTTGGATCGAATTAAAGTAGCAATTTCTTCAGCAACAATTTTTGAAGCCTCTACTGAGTTTTTAAAAATTTCATTGTGAATTTTTTCAAATCGAGTTTCTTCAAATTTACCAGCACTTTTGTAACTAATATCCGGTTTTATGTCTAAAGTATTTTTCATTGTATTGTAATTTTAAATTCTTGCTAATTTTATTTTTCTCTTTATAATTCCTTTGTTTTCAAAACAATATTTGATTTTTATATTATTTACATTTAAATAATTAATGACAATTAATGTATTAAAAAAATGAAATCTTTTTTTTACTTTATTTCAAATTTAGGAGTATTACTTGGAGCAAAAAAATAAAAAAAACAAACGGTCAGAGTTTGTATACCAACGACATTGTTTAACCAATAAAGCGTTATTTAGTCAATAAATTTAGCTATTAGTCCTTAGTAATTATTCCTTAGCATAAAGCCAAAAACAAATCACTAAGGACTATTAACTATATACTAGAAACTAGAAGTTAGATCCAGTAGTATCCCACCACAATCTTGTTCCTCCATTATCTGGTCCACCTAGTTTAGCTAAACCAGTAGCTACACCACCTGGATTCCCATCTTTTTCAGATTGAACGAAGTTCACTCTACGAACACCTAGAGCAGAAGATATTTTACCACCACTAGTATTTTTAAGTACTGGAAGTAATTTAGGATATCCAGTTCTTCTGTATTCTGACCATGCTTCTTGTCCTTCTGGGAAACCTGCAATCCATTTTTGAGTTATAATTTTTTGCAATTTCACTTCATTAGTGGCGGCTGCATCCCAAGCAACAGTTACAGTATTTAGTGCAGCTCCATTATTTACTGGAAAATTTGGATCTACATAATCTTTGGCTGTTTTAGCATTATCAGCGATGTAAGCAGCTACACCAGAAACTCCGTGTTGAGCAAAAGAGTTTGTGATTCCTAATTCATACAAACTTTGAGCTGTTCCACCCATATTCCATCCTCTTAATGCTCCTTCAGCTCTTAACAAATAAACTTCGGCAGTTGTCATTAATACAATTTCTTTAGAATTAACTATTGGTCCAATTTCAGAAAAATCTACGTGATCAGCTTTAGCAGCTATCTCAATACCTGTTCTAACACCTTTGTATTGCCCCGGAAACTGCGCAGATGTTTTGAAAAACACAGGAAGTCTTGGATCTTGATATCCTCCCATAATTGACTCCATATCTGCTGACATTCTGACGTCACCCCAAGCAGCACTAATGGTAGCTATTGGGTTGTTGAAATTTGGAGAAACAATTTTAAATAAATCATCATTTGTAGTCATCACTCCAAATTTTTGAGCAATGGCTTTTTCAGCTTCAGCTTTAGCTAAAGTTGGATTTTTCTTTACAATACGCATGGCTAAACGCAAACGCAAAGAGTTTGCAAATTTTACCCATTTCTTGTAATCACCTTTATATCCTGATAGATCTGTAGTTGTAAAAGTTGAGGGTTCTGCTGCATCTACTCTTTTTGTCAAATCAGTAACTGCAAAATCCAATTCTTTGAACATCAAATTGTATACTTCTTCCTGTGAGTCATATCCAATTGTTTTATCAGTAGTTCCAAATTTTGAATAAACTATTGGTCCATAGGTATCTGTAACTCTATGCATTCCTTCCACTTTCAAAATCAAAGCTAAAGCATAAAATTGATCGTATTTCCCTTTGGCTTTTTGTTCAACAGAATAGGCATTATACATTACATCACCATAAGCAGCTCCCCATGCAAAACCATTCCATCCATCAACTAAATCATAAGTAGTATTATTGGTTCCTCCTCTAAAAGCAGTACCTGTAGCCATATAACCAGACCAAATATCACCTTGAAGCCCTTGTTGCACTTGGTATTTCCATTCTGGAGTCAAGACAATAATGTTATTAAACATAGGAGCAAAAGCACCTTTGATATTATTAAAATCTTGTTCATATTGCGCCTCAGAAATACCCGTTGGATTGGTATTAATATCTTCAAAATTGTTTGTACAACTTACTGCTGCGAGTAAGGAAACACAAATAGCTGTTTTTTTAATTGTATTTAATTTCATGTTTTTTTAATTAGAAAGTTACGTTTAAGTTAAGACCGATACTTCTTGTAGATGGCATTCCATAAACATCTATCCCTTGTAAGCCTTCACCAGTACTTAATGAAATGTTTGGGTCAAAAGGAGCATCTTTGTAGATAAATCCTAAGTTTCTAGCAATTAAAGACAAGCTTGCTGATTGTAAAAATGGTATTTTTTTAGTGTTGAATGTATATCCAACAGAAACCTCTCTTAAACTTACATTTGTAGCATCATATACATATTCTCCTGTTGCTCCAGCTCTACCACCAACTTGTTTATAATAACTTTCTGCAGGATATTTACCTGAATAAGCATTTCCGTTTGGATAAACTGCATTAATAGCTACACCTCCTGTATTTCTTGCATCACCAGTTGCTTTCGAAACACCAAACTCATCGTTTGTAGCTTCTGTCAAGCTCATTACTTCTCCACCAAATCTTGCATCAACTAATACATTCGCAAAAAACGAACCTACTTTGAATGAGTTAGAAAAACCTAACATAAAATCTGGATTAGAGTTTCCTACTTCTTCAAATTCTGTTTTTTGAATAGTTCCGTCAGCATTCAATAATACTTTACCTTGTGCATCTCTCTTAATATTTACTCCTTCAATAACACCAAATGGTTTACCTTGCTGTAATACATATCTGTAGTTATTTACTCCAGCTTCTGTCAAGATTACTTTTCCTCCTAATTCTGCTGGAATTTCTTCTACTTTATTTATATTTTTAGAATAATTTACTGTTGCATCCCAAGAGAATTTATTTCCTTTAATAATTTTACCGGTTACTACAGCTTCAAAACCTTTGTTAGAAATACTTCCTGCATTAATTCCGTAATATTTAACTCCTAATGGATTTGTTGGTGGCGCTAAAACTTGTAAATATTGGTGTTTAGTGTTTGAATTATAGTAAGACAATTCAAATCCTAAACGGTTGTCAAACATTCTCCATTCTGTACCGATTTCAATCTCAGATTTTAACTCAGGACGCAAAGAAGTTCCTGGTTGTGGAGCAACTGTAGCTGGCTTATTACCTTCAATTGTAAAACCATACGTTGGAGAAGTTACGAATGGAAAAATATCATTACCTACTTGAGCATAAGTAGCACGCACTTTACCGTAATTTACAAATTCTGGCATTTTTACCATTTCACTAAGAATGGCTGTTACCCCAACAGATGGGTAGAAAAATCCTGTGTTGTCAGTATTAACCAATGTAGAAGACCAGTCATTTCTTGCTGCCAAGTCTAAGAATAACATCTCTTTGTATCCAAAAGTTGTTGCTGCAAAAACTGATTGAACTTCTTTTCTTGAATCAACAGTTTGTAAGTTTAATGCGTTATTTACAAAATTACCCAAAGTAAACCAGTTCGCAATTTGCAAACCTCCACCAATTCCAGAATCTAATGTTGTTCTTTTATTAGCCAAAGTATTCGTGATACTTGAACCGATATTAGCATTAAAACTAAAATCATCATTAAATTTAGTATTAATCGTAGCGATTAAATCAGCATAACGTTGAGTACTCAAGTTATTGATGTCAATATATCTACCATTTATATGAGATAATGTACCTTGAGTAGTAGCAAAAACTTCTTTTGTAAATCCACTTTCAACTCTATTATAACTATATCTAGTGGCAATAGATAACCAATCTGTTGCTTTATAATCTAAAGCTAAGTTTCCATTAAAAAATTGATTCGTATCTTCAGATTTGTTTCTGTTGATTCCCCAAAAAGGATTTTGCATAATATCTCTATTAGTCATCCAATTTTGAACATTCATATTTCTAGTAGGGTTAAAAACTTCGAAATTCTTTTTATATTCGTTAAAGTCATTCCCTCTTGGCATTAAATATACACCCGTCAATGGGTTAAAGTACAAACCATTTACTGGTCTATTATTTACAGTACGTGTAGTATAATTTGCATTTGCAGCAACAGTTAATTTATCCGATAATTTACCTGATTGACGGAAACCAAAATTATTTTGTTTCAAACCATTTCCAGGAATAATCCCAGATCCTGTTGTATTTGCATAAGATAATGAAGTAGATGCCACATCAGAAGCTGTTGTGAAATTAACTGAAGAAATTTGAGTACTTCCAGTTTCAAAAAAATCTTTTACGTGATCATTTACTTTTTGCTTTGCTCCCCAAGTTTCTTCACCACCTGCAACCGCAACATAATCATTTTGGAATTTTGGTAAGTAAGCAGCTGATTCAAATGTGGATACAGAAGAAGCTTTTAATTGAGCTTTACCTTGTTTTGCTTTTTTAGAAGACAATAATACTACGCCATTTGCCCCTTGCGAACCATATAAAACCGATGCTGCTGCACCTTTCAAAACAGTCATTCCTTCATAATCATCTGGATTAATCAAAGAAACTACATCTCCTCCATCACGGTTTCCACCAGCTGTATCCCCAAAAGCATTGTTTGGTTGTCCTGCTGATCCATTATATAAAGGAATACCATCTATAACATATAATGGCTGGTTATTGCTTACAGAAGAATTACCACGAATAACTACTTTAGTAGATCCTCCAGTACCCCCAGAACTTCTTGTTACAGCAACACCTGCAATTTTACCTGCTATAGTATTAATAATGTTCGCGTCTTTTACTCTTGTTAACTCTTCACCTTTTAACTCTTGAGCAGCATAAGTAAGAGATTTTCTTGTTTTCTTAATCCCTAATGAAGTTACTACAACTTCGGTTAATGCTGTTGTAGCACCACTGTTTAATATTATTTTAATAGTATCTGCATCACCAACTACTACCGATTTCGTTTCATATCCTAAATAAGATACTACTAAAGTTTTACCCACACTTACTTGGATAGCAAAATTACCATCAAAATCAGTGGTTGCTCCTTTTGATTCTCCCTGTACTTGAACATTTGCAGAAGGAATTGGCATACCGCTGGCATCAGTTACCGTTCCTTTGAGCGTTTTTACTTGCGCAAATGAAAGTTGCGAAGCAAAAATAATCATAACGATTAATAAAATTTGTTTCATTTTTTTTAATGTATTAGTTAGTTATAATATAAAATTATCTTTAAGATTTTGTTAAAAAAAATAAATTATACCAACAGTATCGTTTTTTAAACGAACGACATCTTTTGTTCAATAATATGTTACACGAAAACGTTTTCTAATTTTCATTACATTTATATATTAATAATTAAACTATTTTTTTCTTTAAAAAGTCCCGTTTTTATTGACAAAATGATTAAAGTTGCAAAATCAAATACAAGAATCACTTGTAAACTTATTTCCTAATAGGCTCCAAAACCATGGATAAAATAAAAGATATGCAATTTGAAATCAAATTTCAAAATCATTTTTGGTTTTGGGGATTGTATTTTTTATTGAATTTTTTAAGATGGGGTGCCTACTTCAATGATTATGAATATTCATTTAAGTCAAATCTTATCGAATTCGCATTACACATACCTTTAGTCTATTTTAATTTATTTGTTTTAGTACCCAGATTTGTTTTAAGATCAAAATACCTTCATTATACATTTGCACTACTAACTAGTTTAGGATGCATTTATATTTTAAAAACGGGATTAACCTATTACATTATTTCAAAAAACATTTGGCCAGAAGCCAATAGAGACTATCAGCCTTTCGAAATCAATCATATTCTTGCTGTTTGTATTGGAGAATTATATGTTTTAGCAATGGCATCCTCTATCTACCTGACATTAACTTGGCTAAAAGAAAGAGAAAACAATAGAACTCTTAGAGAGAATCAATATAAAATAAAGCTTGAATACTTAAAAACACAAATTCAACCCCATTTTTTCTTTAACACCTTAAATAATCTTTATGCGCTTTCCTTAGAAGATTCGAAAAAAGTGCCTGATGTAATTATAAAACTTTCCAATTTGATGGAATATGTTCTTTATGATATTGAAGGAGCCAAGTTTACTCCATTACTAAAGGAATTCGACTATATACAGAATTACATTGAAATTGAAAAATTACGATTTGAAAATGTAAATGTCTTCATTAATCTAGAATCTAATTTTGACAATATAAATGTTCCTCCTTTATTATTAATCTCATTGATAGAAAATGCGTTCAAACATGGCGGAATAAATAATAAGGACTTAACCATAAAGATTAACTGCAAAATCATCAACAATAAAACACTCGATTTTGAAATAATAAATAATTTTGTACTTTCACAAAATGAAAACTCTAAAAATGGAATTGGTCTATCTAATACTAAAGAACGATTAAAATTACTATTTAAAAACAATTATCAGTTAAACCATCAAATCAAGTTTAATTACTATATAATTCGTTTACAAATACCTATAAACAATGAAGATTAAGTGCGTATTGATTGATGATGAACCATTGGCTATTAAAGTATTAATCAACTATTTCCAAAACTTTCCAGAATTTGAAGTTATAGCAACTTTTAATAATTCAATTGAAGCCTTAGATTTTTTAAATAACAACACAACAGATGCACTATTTTTAGATATAAATATGCCTCTCATGTCTGGTTTTGAGTTGATCCAATTGTATAAAAATAATTCGAATACCAAGATTATTATCACCACCGCCTTCCGAGAATTTGCCGCCGAAAGTTATGATTTGGATGTTTTAGATTATTTAGTTAAACCTATCCCGCTGCCTCGATTTATAAAATGTACATCAAAAATAACTGGTGAATTTCAAAACCGATTAGCTACAAAACAAGAGAATCATCGTGTAGATCCGTATATTTTTATCAAAGTAGATAAAAAAATGGTAAAAATTAATATTGATGAAATTCTATTCATTGAAGGAATGAAAGAATACATCAAAGTAGTTACCGCCGAAAAAACCTATATTACACATAAATCACTTTCTTCTTTAACCGAGGAGCTTCCAGAAGAACGCTTCATTCGTATTCATAAATCTTACTCCATCGCTTTGGATAAAGTAAAAACAATTGAAGGGAATAGAATACAAATAGCTTCCTATACCATACCTATAGGCAGAAATTATAGTAAAGAAGTGAAAAGTAAAATTTTAGATTAACTCCCTTAACTTTCCATATTAAAAAAAAGTCTTTTGTTGAATAAAACTGGTTGTTGGTTTAAAACTAACGAAATTTATTAGAAATAATTTTTTTTTATGTTGGTTAAGAAATACATTTACCCTATTGCAGCAAGAATTATTTTACTAACCTATTAATTAAACTAAATCATGAATTCTGAAAATTCAAAAACCAATTGGGGGCAATTTATTCCTCTAGTAACCGTCTTCTTCTTTTGGGGATTTGTCGCTGCAAGTAATGACATTTTAATCCCAGTTTTTAAAACCGCATTTAATCTTTCTCAAGGCGAAAGTCAATTAGTAGCTTTTGCATTTTACATTGCATACACTGTTGGATCTTTAATATATATGGGGGTTTCAGTTGTACTTAAAGAAGATTTAGTGAATAAAATTGGCTATAAAAATGGTCTTTCATTGGGACTATTAATCTCAGCTTTAGGAACACTTCTATTTTATCCAGCTGCTAATACTGGATCATTTACTTTAATGCTTGCTGGGCTTTTCATTGTAGGTTTAGGCTTTTCTTTACAGCAAACTGTTGCTAACCCACTTGCAATTGCCTTAGGCCCAATATCTACAGGTTCTCAGCGCCTAACATTAGCTGGAGGAATTAACAATTTTGGAACTACTATTGGTCCACTTATCGTTAGTTTTGCCATTTTTGGATCAAGTGCAAATGCCAATACAAGTGCAAGTATAGAAAGCGTAAAAATTCCTTATTTGGTTTTAGGTGTTGCATTTTTACTTGTTGCTATCCTTTTAAAATTTTCTTCTTTGCCAGACAAACCAGCTTTAGTTGAAGAAACAGAAGTTCACGATGGAGTTCCTGCAAAAAAATCGGCTTTGCAATACCCTCAATTAGTAATGGGTATGATTGCAATTTTCTTGTATGTTGGTGTTGAAGTTTCTACTGCTAGTAATTTACCTGCTTACATGGAAAGTAAATTAGGATTCCTGACAAAAGATGTAGCTCCCTATATCTCATTATATTGGGCTAGTTTAATGATTGGTCGTTGGACTGGAGCAGTCGAAGCGTTTACAAATGATATGAGTCTGCAAAAAATATTACGATTCATTGCTCCTTATTTAGCTTTTGGTGTGTTTTTAGGGGTTAATGCTATTGCAAATCATGACTTAACTCCATTTTATGTTTATGGGTTAGTGATTTTAGTTCTAATTGCTGCTGATATGGCTAGTAAAGGAAATCCAGCCCGAATGTTATTAATATTTTCAACGTTAGGAATTATTGCCACAGCAATAGGAATGACAACTAGCGGAATGATAAGTGTTTACGCATTCACGAGTGTTGGATTATTTTGTAGTACGTTATGGCCTTGTATTTTTACCCTAGCGGTAAGTGGACTTGGAAAAAACACTAGTCAAGGAAGTAGTTTCTTGATTATGATGATTATGGGTGGTGGTTTCATAAGCGTTTTACAAGGAAAAATTGCTGAAGGAATAGGAATCCAACAAAGTTATATCATTGGAATTTTATGCTTTGCTTATCTAGCTTTTTATGCTTGGAAAGTAAGTGGAATTTTAAGAGCTCAAGGTATTGATTTTGATAAAAAAGTTTCTGGAGGACATTAAGTCGTATTTCAAATAATATAAAAATCCCATTCTATGTTTATTAGAATGGGATTTTTTATTTAAACTCAAGTCGCTGAGAATGTCAATATAAAATTCATTTGATAGTTTCAAATTGTACATTTTCAGTCACTTTTGAATAAAACAAAAAACTCCCTTTTGCAGCAAAGCATAAAGGGAGTTTTCATTACTATAAAATCTTAAACCAAAAATAGTTCGTTTACGATCTCAAATCTATTTGTTTCCTTTCTCGAAATCAGCCACAAATTGCGCTAATCCAATATCAGTCAATGGGTGTTTCAATAAACCATGAATAGCAGATAAAGGACCTGTCATAACATCAGCACCAATTTTTGCACAATTTACAATGTGCATTGTATGACGTACAGAAGCAGCTAGAATTTGTGTTTCATACCCGTAGTTATCATAAATTAATCTGATTTCTTCAATCAAAGCCAAACCGTCTGTAGATACATCATCTAAACGCCCAATGAATGGAGAAACATAAGTAGCACCCGCTTTTGCAGCCAATAATGCTTGACCTGCAGAGAATACTAAAGTTACGTTAGTCTTAATTCCTTTATCCGAAAAATATTTAGCAGCCATTACACCCTCTTTTGTCATTGGCAATTTTACCACAATTTGATCGTGTAAATCAGCTAATTCCTCACCTTCCTTTACCATTCCTTCGTAATCCAAAGCATTAACTTCGGCACTCACATCACCATCAACTAGATTACAAATATCAACGTAATGCTTTAAAATATTGTTTTTTCCTGTAATACCCTCTTTAGCCATTAAGGAAGGATTAGTTGTTACGCCATCCAAAACGCCTAATGCTTGCGCCTCTTTAATCTGAGCTAAATTAGCCGTGTCAATAAAAAATTTCATAATTGTTTTATATTTAATTGTGTGTTTCTAATTCTTTGGGCGTGACCCAAGGGTCGGGCTTTTCGTTACAATCTTTTATTTTTTAAAGAAAAAATAAAAGGATTTCCACTGCAATCCCTCACGCAAATCCCGTGCAAAATTACAATTTATAACTACTTAAGAGAATTCTTTTTATTCAATTCTTTTAATTCATCTCTAATTTCTTCTAAAACAGAAAGTGATTCTTCTCGATAAAGCTCAGCATTATTAATTTTATCACTTAATGATTTAAGTATATAAAACACCGTAAAAAAGACACCCGCAATAACTAATACGCTAAAAATCAGTGGTAAAAACTCAGAAATAATACTCATAGACTAAAGTTTATAATGGTTCATCAATATTTTTTCATATACTTTATCAGGAAGAATTCTCTTTAAAACTACCGAGAATTTTTGAATAAAAGCCCCTATTTTATAATGAATTTTTGGATTGGGAGTTTGTATAATTTTATAAACCGCTTCGGCCATTTCATTTGGATTTCTTCCGCTATCCACGTGCTCGTCCATTGTTTTCAACGTATTTCTATATGGAATTTCATAAGCTGATCCTGCTACTACAGGAGCGTGAAATCGTCCAGAGGCAATATTTGTAGCATAATCTCCTGGAGCTACATTTGTAATATGCACCCCAAAGGACTTAACCTCCATACGCAAAGACTCAGTAATTAATTCAAGAGCCCCTTTTGAAGCGGAGTAAATTCCTCTGTAAGGCAATCCCATGTAACCTGCTATAGATGTCACATTAATGATCAAACCTGCTTTTTGAGAACGCATCTGCGGCAACACAGCTTTCATGACTTCAATAGGACCAAAAAAATTAGTCTCGAAATTATTCTTCATTTCTTGCATCGGAATATCTTCCAATGGTCCCGTAATGCCTACACCAGCGTTATTAATCACAACATCCAATCTTCCGGAAGTTTCAATAACTTTGGCAACAGCCGCACGAATAGAATTAGCATCCCTTACATCTAAAGCTACTAATGGAAAAACTGAATCTACTATACGTTCTGGATTTCTACTAGTGCCATAAACAGCGAAACCTTTCTGCTGTAAAAACTCTCCAATAGACTTCCCTATTCCTGAAGAACCTCCTGTAATCAAAACTACCTTACTCATCAACTTTATTTTTACATTAGGATTGGTCAAAAATAAAAAAATCTTCCCTAAGGAAGACTACATTTACTAAAAAGAAATAAAAAATGGCAAGCGACCTACATCGCACCGCTCAACCACGTACCCTTGCTATGTTCCCATCCTGGGGGAGTCTGCAGGAGCTGGTCGTGTAGGACTTGCCGGTGCAAATATACAATCTTTTTATATTTTTGCAAGTGCTTTACTCATTAAAAATAACGTTGTATATTAGTGCAACAAAAAAAACGATTATGAAAAAATATAACTTGCTATCTGTCATTTTATTAGGAATAGCTCTTAACAGTTGCAACGAAACAAAAAAAGATCAAAATAGTTTATTTAGCATTGATAATTCTAAATTTAAACTACAATACACCACAAATGAATCACTAGATGTAAACATAGTAAACAGCAATACTAAAACAATTGACAGCATTGCGTTCTATGTTAACGATAAAAAAATAGCTTCCTCTAAAGGAAATTCTCCTTTTAAAATAGATTTTAAAGACCAAAAATTAGGATTCCAAAACGTAAAGGCCATAGTGTTTTTCGAAGGGCAAAACTCAGAAGCTACCACAAGCGTTGAATTAGTGTCTGATATCCAACCAAAATTATTAAAATACACCGTAGTAAACACCTATCCGCACGACACTGCTGCCTACACTCAAGGATTAGAATTTTATAGGGATACGCTGTATGAAGGAACCGGAAATGGTTCAGGCCCATCAGGAAAAAGAGGAATCTCCAGCTTAAGAAAAACAAATTATAAAACTGGAGAAGTGTATAAAAAAGTAGAATTGGCTGATCAATATTTTGGCGAAGGAATTACAATTCTTAACAACAAAGTATATCAATTAACATGGCAAAACAATGAAGGATACGTGTACAACGCGGATACTTTCAAAAAAGAAAAAACAATGCCCTATTATAAAAATATGGAAGGTTGGGGACTAGTTAATGACGGTACCCATTTATACATGACTGATAGCTCAGAGACCATTCACATACTAAATCCAGAAACTTTTAAACCTATTGACCAAATTCATGTGTACTCTTTAAATTCTAAAGTAGAAGGCGTTAACGAACTAGAGTGGATCAATGGTAAAATCTACGGAAATGTGTATCAAAAAGATGCTATCGCTGTGATCAACCCAAAAAACGGAGCGGTTGAAGCTATTATAAATCTTGCGGACTTAAAGAAAAAAATCACTCAATTACCTGACACGGATGTTTTAAACGGAATTGCTTACAACCCTAAAACAAAAACCATTTTTGTGACAGGGAAAAATTGGGACAAAATGTTCGAAATTAAAATCACTGAATAACTTCATTATAAATGACAACATTAATTGTTAATATTAAAGAGTTGCTTCAGGTTCGGGATTCTTCCGTTTTGAAAGTTTCTGGGGCTGATATGGCTGTTTTACCCACAATAAAAAATGCCTATCTTGTTATAGAAAACGGCCTGATATCTGATTTTGGCGCTATGGAAGAGTTGCCTCAAACAACACCTAATAAAACCATTGATGCAGCGGGAAAAATAGTTTTACCGTCTTGGTGTGACAGCCATACGCATATTGTGTATGCAGGAAACCGTGAACAAGAATTTGTTGACCGAATTAATGGCATGACATACGAAGAAATTGCAAATCGTGGTGGTGGAATCTTAAATTCGGCTAAAAAACTAAATGAAACCTCAGAAGAAGAACTCTATCAACAATCAAAAGGACGCCTTGAAGAAGTCATGCAATTAGGAACCGGAGCTGTTGAAATTAAATCAGGATACGGCTTAACCGTTGAAGGAGAATTAAAAATGCTTAGAGTTATTCAGCGATTAAAACAAAATTATCCTGTTACAATCAAAGCTACATTTCTAGGTGCACATGCTTTCCCATTAGAATACAAAGAAAATCACAAAGGCTACATTGACCTAATAATCAATGAAATGATTCCTACCATTGCAAAAAATAAACTGGCTGACTTCATTGATGTATTCTGTGAAACTGGTTATTTTACTGTTGAAGAGACCCAACAAATTATGGAAGCCGGAATTAAATTTGGCTTAAAGCCAAAGATACATGTCAATCAATTCAATTCTATAGGCGGAATCCAAGCGGGAACGCAATACAGGGCCCTTTCAGTTGATCATCTTGAAGTCATGACTCCTAATGATATTGAAGCTTTAAAAAATACTGACGTTATGCCCGTAGCATTACCGTCATGTTCGTATTTTTTGAGTATTCCGTACACACCTGCTCGCGAAATGATAAGTGCGGGACTACCGCTTGCTCTTGCTACAGATTTTAATCCAGGATCAACGCCATCTGGAAACATGAACTTTGTAGTTGCTACAGCCTGTATAAAAATGAAAATGACACCCGAAGAAGCTATCAACGCAGCCACAATAAACGGTGCATACGCCATGGATTTAGCTACCACGCATGGAAGCATTACAAGAGGCAAAGTCGCAAATTTAATTATTACAAAACCGGTTTCGTCCTATTATCAATTGCCATACGCTTTTGGGAGTAATCTTATAGAAACTGTTATAATTGCAGGAGAAATAATTTCATAAAAAAAGAGGAACCCTTGAGTTCCTCTTTCCTATTATATGGTTGATATTTTATTTTAAAGTAAAACTAGTTTTAGAAACCAATTGATCTTTATCAAAAATATTTACATAATAAGTTCCTTTTGGAAAATCTTTTCCTCTTACACTTTCAGTAACATCTACAGTTTTGTTTTCGTAATTAATATTTGAAATAAAACTGTAAGTCAAAGAATTATCTCCAAAGTTTTCTGTTTTCTTATCTCCAATAACGTTGTTTTTACTGTCAATTACTTGAACATAATATGCTTTAGTTCCTGACTGAGCAACTTGGTTCTCAGCAATTGTATAGCTTATTCTCAAAACATCAGCTCTACTTGCTTTATCTGTTGAGATTTCTTTACCAGAGCTTTTTAATTTGAATGCAGAACCTCTTGTATTTAACACTGTTAATTTAGCTGCTTTTTCAACCACTTTTGTCAATTCTTCGTTCTGGCCAGCAAGTGCCTCGTTGTACTTTTTTGACTCACCAAGAACCACCGCTGTACTATCACGCTGAGAAGTAAGAGTGGTATTTGCCTTTTTCAAAGACTCATTATCCGCCATCAATACTTTCATTTTACCTTGTAAAGCATTAAATTGAGTTTTGTATTTTGATAATGAAGCTACATCGCCTTTAGACTTACTTAAGTCTGTCATTAATGCTACAACTTTATCTCTCTCTAAAATAAGTTCGTCAGACATAGACGTATTCTCTGAGATGGCAGCATCGTAAGTCATTTTTAGTTCTTGTAAATCTTTCATTACCGACTCCTTTTCGGTTAATGTAGTATCTAACTCTGTTTTTACCACTTCAGCATCAGAAGTGATTTTAAAAATATATACTAAACTACCTACTAATAAAATAGCTAATATCGCTACAACCGCTTTAAGGCTTGAACTGCTTTTGGGATTTTCCATTTCGAATTTAATTTTTTGTTTACAAATTTAACATTATCTGCTCAAGTACTAACGTATGTTAATGCAATTATATTATTTTTGAGAAAAAAAATTTTTCTGATGGAAAAAATAATACCGTTCACAATAAAGGATCTTGCTAAAATTACGAACCACAGAAGTGGAGAGATAAAATTTGGTGAAAAAATGATCACTATCCCAAAAGATACTGACTCACTGGATTTTATAAAAAATTGCGAAGCTCGATATGTACTTTTTGGAATTCCTGAAGATATAGGTGTGCGAGCCAATTATGGCAGACCAGGAGCTGCTTCTGCTTGGGACAGCGCCATAGCTAGTATTGCTAATATTCAACACAATAGGTTTTGCAAAGGAAGTCAAATTGTAATTTTAGGACAACTAGACGTAGTACATTTGATGAAAGAGGTAGCAAACCTTGATTTTAATGACATTGATGACCGTTCTAAACTAAGTCAGTTAGTCACTAAAATAGATAAAGATGTTTCCCACATAATTTTTAGTATTGTAAAGTTAGGAAAAATCCCTATTGTAATTGGAGGCGGACATAATAATTCATACGGAAACATCAAAGGAACTGCTCTAGCAAAAGGCAAACCGATAAATGCCATTAACTTTGATGCGCACTCTGATTTTAGAATCCTAGAGGGAAGACATAGCGGAAACGGTTTTTCATATGCTTTTGAAGAAGGTTTTTTGAAAAAATATTTCGTCTTTGGATTACATGAAAATTACACCTCAAAAAATGTATTGGATACTATTAAAAAACTAGACGATAGAGTTCGGTATAACACCTATGATAGCATCAGCATCAGGAGAGAAAAAGATTTTACACAAGAAATGATGCATGCTTTAGAGTTCATTAATGACGAACCATTTGGTATCGAAATTGACTTAGATGCCATACCTAACATAGCTTGTAGTGCTATGACAATGAGCGGTTTCTCTGTAGAACAATTGCGACAGTTTATTTATTATTATGGAAAACGCCGTAATGCCGCTTACATTCACATTTGCGAAGGCGCACCAGATTTGGGTGAGGATAAAAACAATCATCTGATAGGTAAATTAATTGGGTATCTAGTAACTGATTTTATAAAAGCCAATGGTTCCTTGCTACCTAACATTTAATAAAGTAACCTTTATTTTATAGAAAAAAGCGACCAAAAATATAAATACTATCTTTGCCACGCTGTTTACTTTATAATTACAGCCCAATTAATACCCAAAATTATGTTATTCGAAGAGTTATCATTATCAAAAAGCATACAAAAAGCCGTTTTTGAAGAAGGTTATTTAAACCCAACTCCTATTCAAGAACAATCTATTCCAATAGTCTTATCTGGACGCGACTTAATAGGTTGCGCACAAACTGGAACTGGAAAAACTGCGGCATTTGCAATTCCTATTATTCACCAGCTGCATCGAATTGTGGGGTCTTCAAAAAAAGCCAAACAAATTCGTGCTCTAGTTGTGACTCCTACGCGCGAGCTTGCCGTGCAAATAGGCCAAAGCTTTGAAACGTATGCCAAATATACTAATCTAACTCAGCTAACCATTTTTGGAGGTGTTTCTCAAAATCCACAAGTAGATACTTTAAAAAATGGTATCGATATTTTAATTGCTACACCGGGAAGATTGCTAGATTTACACAAACAAGGGTTTATTGACTTAGATCATCTTCACACATTAGTTCTTGACGAAGCAGATCAAATGCTTGATATGGGTTTTGTGAATGATGTCAAAAAAATAGTAAAGCTTACGCCAAAAAACAGACAAACTTTGTTTTTTTCGGCTACGATGCCAATTGCCATTCGAGAACTTGCCGAAATGTTTTTAACAGATCCTGAAACCGTAACTGTTTCACCTGTTTCCTCAACCGCCGAAAATGTGGAGCAAAGAGTGTACTTTGTAGAAAAAGGGGAAAAAAGAAATTTATTATACCACTTAATCAAGAACGAAAACTTGACAGATGTTTTGGTTTTCTCTAGAACAAAACATGGTGCTGATAATGTAGTCAAAGCGTTGCGCAAAAACAATATTCCAGCCGAAGCTATACATGGAGACAAGTCCCAAAATGCGAGACAACGTGTTCTTGATGCTTTTAAAAACAAAGAAATTGGTGTTCTTGTTGCTACTGATATTGCTGCCAGAGGAATTGATATTGATCAACTTCCAGTAGTAATCAATTTTGACTTACCAAACATTCCAGAAACCTACGTACACCGTATAGGGAGAACAGGACGCGCTGGTAATGGCGGAATTGCCATTTCTTTTTGCGGTAAAGACGAACATACGTATTGGAAAGAAATTCAAAAACTGATAAAAGTAGATGTTAAAACTGTTAATGATCACTCCTTTCATTGGCACTCAGGAAGCCCGGAATCGGCACCAGCATCACAACAAAAAAATTCCAATAGAAGCGGTGGAGCTCACAAATCAAGAAAATCAGCTACATCAAAACAAAATAAAAAACGCTGGTATTAGGTAATTGCAACAACTTAAAAAAAAGTAGTAAAATTTTTGAGAGCGATTTGTGGATTAACTTTGTATGTACTACAAAGATGATCGTACTAGCCGTTGAATTTAATTCTGCTTCGACCATCGAGATAACAACAAAAGCAACCCATTTACGAGTTGCTTTTTTGTTTATTGACATGTTTCTATTGCTATAATTTATAAGTAAGGGCAAGATGCTTGTACTAGCCGTTAAACTTAATTCTGCTTGTGCCAGTTGTTGGCACTTCACTTAGATCGCTAAATTTCACTCAACATATCTTTAAACCATAACAATTCGTCTGTTGTATAATTATTTTTATACATGCTATATTTACTTAGGTAAGCATTATCCCCTTTTTTCTGCAAACAAACTAACTCAAACCCCTCATTCATATAATTCGGACCAAATTTGATTTTTGATTCTTCAATGAATTTTAATGCTTCTAAGTATCGATTTGTTTTGATATAGAACAAGACAATCTGATTATATGCATTAACTTCTTCGAATTCAGCAATTATTTCTTCAAATAAAGTTTCGGATGATTCATATCGCTCCATGTCGTACAATAGCCAAGCTTTTTCCAACTGGGAATCAATAAATTTATTGTTAAGAGACATAGATTTGTCATAGTAAAACAGTCCTTTCTCGAAGTCATTAAGATTGTAATGATTTATATATCCTAAAAAGTAATAGGCTTCTTCTGTTTCAGTTTTCTTAATTGAGCCGTTAAATATTTTCAATGCGTTTTCCGTATCACCGCAGTTTAAGTATGCATTTCCTAAAAAGTTTAGTATCTCTGAATCAATATACGTTTGAGGTAGTGAGATTATGTGTTGGATAATATCAGAACAATTTGTAATTAAGTTTAATCGGTAAGCCCTAGCCAAAATAGCTTCATAAAAAATCTCGTCAATTGCAATCGCTTCCTCAAGATATCCCCATGCTAAATAGTCAATTCCTTTTTTTTCGTACAACTTGAACAGCTCGAGTCTCAACCATTTATTTTTTTTATCCTTATCAACTATTAAGAGCTTTTCTAGCGAGTTAATCAGTGTGTCTATTTCACCATTTTTATTTGAATCAATTAAGCATTTAGTCATTAGAAAAAAAGAATCATTTTCAAGGTTTTTTGGTTGTTCAAAAAAATCTAATTCCTTAACAGCAAATTTAAATTGACCAGCTTTAAATAAAGCAAAAATGTAATAAACTTTTAACTCTGAAATGTTTTTATGCAAATCTGAAACATTTTTCAAATAGTCTAAATCCAATTCTACGTTATCAGTTATATATCTTTCTATTTCATAAATTATTGTTTCCATTCTGCTAAAATTAAAAATTAATTTTGTCGAATCACTGCTATTTCTTTAACCTCCCTACTGACACGATCAAAAACTCTTTAAAGGCTTGTGCGAGCATCTTACACGTACCAACAAATCTAATAAATTCAAATCAATCTTTAATATAGTATGGTCATTGTATACATATTATATACACTACTGAATTTCCAATCTCAAGACGTAAGCTAGGTATTAGTTAGTTGAAACAACTTAAAACAAAAAAAGCAGTAAAAATTTTTACTGCTTTTTTTTATATCAATAAGTGAACTTACTATAAAGAAACCACTTCATCAGCATCATCACTTCCCTCCCATTTCCCTACTACAGAAGTTGCTAAAGCGTTTCCTAAAACGTTAGTCGCACTCCTAAACATATCACAAAAATGATCAATTGGTAAAATTAGAGCAATTCCCTCAATAGGAATATCAAACATTCCGCAAGTTGCGGCAACTACTACTAAACTGGCTCTTGGCACACCAGCAATACCTTTACTAGTAAGCATTAAAACTAACAACATCGTCATTTGAGTTCCTAACGATAAATCTATACCATACGCTTGCGCAATAAATATACTGGCAAATGTCATGTACATCATACTTCCGTCAAGATTAAAAGAATATCCTAATGGCAACATAAAAGATACGATTCTGTCTTTTACCCCAAAGCGTTCTAGCTCCTCAGTAAGTTTTGGGAAAACAGCTTCACTACTTGTTGTTCCAAAAGCAATAATTAACGGACTCACAATACGTTTTAACAATACAGTCATTCTTCCTTTAAGAAAAATATACCCTACAACTCCTAAAACGATCCATAAAGACGAAATACCAATCAAAAAAGAACCAAAGAACTTGAAATAGGTAATGGCTAATTCTTGAAAATCACGCACTGCAAATACTCCTGCAATGGCACCAAATACACCAATAGGTGCAAACTTCATTACAAAATTTACCATTTTTAAAACAATATGTGATATTTTGTCAAATGCTGTAATCACTGGCTTAACGTGATCCCCTAATGAAGCAGCCGCTAATCCAAAAAAGATCGAGAAAATTACAATCTGTAAAATTTCATTCGTAGCCATCGCTTCAAAAATACTTTTAGGAACAATATGTTCTATAAAATTATCGAATGATATGTTTTGTGTTTTTGCAGTCACTTCTGACACTGCCGCTAAATCTACATTGGATAAATTAAGTCCTATTCCTGGTTTCAAAACGTTCACAAAAAACATTCCAAGCAACAATGAAATAAATGATGCTGTAAAAAACCAAGCCATCGCTTTACCGCCAATTCTTCCAACAGCTTTAATATCTCCTAATTTTGCAATACCCACAACAAGTGTAGTAAATACTAAAGGCGAAATAATCATTTGAACCAAACGAATGAAAACTGTAGCCAAAATTTTAATTTTACTACTAAAATTTTGTGCATCTTCTGGAGTTATACTATTATGTATTATAATCCCTAATACGGCTCCAAGAACCATTGCTATCAATATTTGCCCGGTTAATCCTGAAAAAAATGAAGTCTTTTTTGTAGTATGATCCATTAAATTATTTTTAATTACTTGATATTTAGTTACATTGTATTTAGCATAATAATCCATATTTCATGAAATACGATGCTCTTTTTTTTCAATTTATGGAGCTTGCTTTAGTACGTTTTATTTATCAAATAAAAGTCTGCCAAAACAATCGCAGCCATTGCTTCTACTATAGGTACTGCGCGCGGCACAACGCAAGGGTCATGACGGCCTTTTCCTGTCATAGCAGTTATATTTCCTTGATTATCTAAAGATTCTTGCTCTTTCATGATTGTGGCAACAGGCTTAAAAGCAACTCTAAAATAGATATCCATACCATTGCTGATACCGCCTTGAATTCCTCCTGAAAGATTGGTTTTTGTGGTTCCATCAGTATTGTACAAGTCATTATGCTCGCTACCTTTCATTTTTGCTCCTTCAAAACCACTACCAAATTCAAAACCCTTCACCGCATTAATTGATAACATAGCTTTACCTAACTCGGCATGTAATTTATCAAAAACAGGTTCGCCTAAACCCACAGGAACGTTTTGAATTACACAAGATACCACACCTCCTACTGTATCCCCTTCTTTACGGATACCTCGAATGTAATCTTCCATGATGGCAGCAGCTTGTTCATCTGGACAACGTACCGGATTATTTTCAATTTTAGAAAAATCTAATTCTTGGTATGGTTTATCGAGAGCTATTGGTCCTACTTGAGACACGTAAGCATTGATTTTAATTTCGGGTAACATTTGTTTGGCAATAGCACCAGCAACAACTCTAGAAGCCGTTTCACGTGCAGAACTTCTTCCACCTCCACGATAATCACGTACACCATATTTCTTTTCATATACGTAATCAGCATGGCTAGGCCTGTAATTATCTTTTATATGAGAATAATCGTCCGATTTTTGGTTGGTATTTGGAATAACAAAACCAATAGGCGTACCAGTAGTTTTACCTTCAAAAATTCCTGATAAGAACTGAACTGCATCTGGCTCTTTACGTTGGGTAACAATAGCTGACTGCCCCGGTTTTCTTCGAGACATTTCAAATTGTATAGCATCTAAATCTAAAGTAATCCCAGAAGGGCAACCATCAATTATACCACCCAATGCATCACCATGAGATTCTCCAAATGTTGTGATTTTAAACAATGTTCCAAAACTATTTCCTGCCATTTCATTTTGATTTTGAACAAAAGTACCATTTTACTTCAAAGTTCAAAAGTTTAGTGTTTAAAGTTTTAAGCAAGTTCTTAGATTTATTGTTATTAAATTAATATTGTATCGCTAATCTTAACTTTTAATTCAATGTTACTTAATTTATTTTTAATTGTTTTGTTAAACTTCAAAAAATAAAAAACCTTGAAAAAAAGAAAAGTAGAAGTGGTTGTCATATCCGATGTGCATTTGGGCACTTTTGGTAGTCATGCCAAGGAACTCCTTAATTATTTATCCTCTATTAAACCTAAAATACTAATTCTAAATGGAGATATTGTTGATATCTGGCAGTTTAGAAAATCATATTTCCCAAAATCACATTTAAAGGTTATTCAAAAAATCATCAGTTTTGCCTCAAAAGGGACAAAGGTGTACTATATTACTGGAAATCATGATGAAATGTTACGCAAGTTCAGTGATATCTCCTTAGGGAATTTTGCATTGGTAGATAAACTCATTTTAACATTAGATTCAAAAAAATTATGGGTTTTCCATGGGGATGTATTTGATGCCTCTGTGCAACACTCTAAATGGATTGCAAAATTAGGCGGTTTAGGCTATGATTATCTTATTTTGATCAATCGGTTTGCAAATTGGTGTTTAAAAAAACTAGGGAAAGAGCCGTATTCGTTTAGTAAAAAAATAAAAGCTAGTGTAAAAAAGGCGGTAAAACACATTTCTGATTTTGAGAAAACTGCAACTGAATTAGCCATTGAAAAAAAATACGATTACGTTATTTGCGGACATATTCACGAACCAAAAATCATCAAAAAAGAAACCAAAAGTGGCTCTACACTCTATCTAAATTCTGGAGATTGGATAGAAAACCTCACATCTCTTGAATACAATAATAAAAGGTGGAAATTATTTCATTATAGTGAGATGAATTTTGAGGAAGATGATAATCTTTTTGAGATGGAGGACCTCATAGAGACTCAATCTATTGCGAATAAAAAAATATTTGTAAAGCAAAATTTGGTTAAATAGCACATTAAGACCTTTAAACAACTTGATGTGGAAATTATGAAACTTTTACATAAAATTTTACAACGCAATTAACAAGTAAATAAATAAATTTGCTAAATAATTAAAACAAACAAAAATGAAAAAGATTATTTTATCTGCAGTAATGTTAGTAGCATTATCATTTACAGCACAAGCACAAGATATTTCAAAAAACGCTTTAGGTCTTCGTTTAGGAGATAGTGATGGTTTTGGTGGAGAAATTTCATACCAAAGAGGTCTTGGCGACAACAACCGTTTAGAATTAGATTTAGGTTTTAGAAACAGCAATAACGTTGATGCTTTTAAACTTACAGGTTTATACCAATGGGTTTGGAACATTGATGGTGGTTTTAACTGGTATGCTGGTCTAGGTGGTGGATTAGGAAGCTGGAGTTATGATAATAATTTCAATAATAACAATAACATCGATGATAGCGGTACATTTGCTTTTGTTGCTGGAAATTTAGGTCTTGAATATAACTTTAAAGAAGCTCCTATTCAATTAGGTCTTGATATTAGACCAGAACTTTACTTTAATTCTGATAATTTTAGAGACGATAGTTTTGCTCCAGATTTAGCATTAAGTATTAGATACAGATTCTAATCAACAGATTCATAAAAAAAGAGGCTATTTATTCGTAAATAGCCTCTTTTTTTTATTGAATGTCCCGTCCTGAAATAGCGATACACAAAAACAATCGTTATGGAAGAATACACGAATTATGTAAAGCGCACCCAGCGAGATTACAGCATGTCCTTAAAACTTCAAATCGTTAGAGAAGTTGAGCAAGGTAGTTCATCAATTACCCAAATTAGAAAACAATATGGCATTCAAAGCCATGCTACAGTTCTGGGCTGGTTACGAAAATTTGGTAACTTTGATTGGGAAAACCAATCCCCTTTGAATATGGCAAAGTCACCCGAACAAAAAATTATGGAACTTGAAGCCCAAGTCAAGCTATTAGAAAAACAAAAGGCTCTTTTAGAACGACAAGCTTACGTTGCAGATAAAAAAGCAATCTTGTTTGACATGATGATTGATTTAGCTGAGAAAGAATATCATATCGATATCCGAAAAAACTCTGCACCCGAACAATCGCCCGCTTTAGAGCAAAAGAACAAAAAACAGTAGCGTTTACCTGTTATTTGTTCGGGATAGACAGACAGGTTTATTATCGAAAGACTAGAAGAATAGCATCCAAACAAAACAAAGCCAAAGAAGTGATTTTGATGGTGAATAATATCAGGAAGACAATGCCTAGAATAGGTACTCGAAAACTATATTATCTTTTGTTGGATAAACTTCAATTAATGAAAATTGGAAGAGATAAGTTCTTTGATATACTCAGAGCCAATCATTTATTGATACATCCTAAACGAAGTTATCATGTAACGACTAACTCACATCATCGATTTAATAAACATCAAAATCGAATTCTAGATTTAGAAATTAACAGACCAGAGCAAGTTTGGGTCTCTGATATAACCTATATAGGAAAAAGAGATAATCCTTGCTATTTAAGCTTAGTCACAGATGCTTATTCTAAAAAGATTATGGGATATTATGTTGCCGATAACATGAACACAGAAAGCAGTTTGAAGGCTTTTAAAATGGCTCTTAAACACAGAAACAACAAAAACTTACCATTGATACATCATTCAGACAGAGGGATTCAATATTGTGCTAATGACTACCAAAAGCAACTTAATAAAAATAAAATTCTATGCAGTATGACACAAAACTCTGACCCTTATGAAAATGCAGTGGCAGAAAGGATCAATGGTATTTTAAAACAGGAATTTAGGATTGACAAATACAATCAAAAAGCAGAAATCATGCAAAAAATTGTAAAAGAAGCTATTGATATCTATAATGAAATCAGACCTCATTATTCTAATTACATGCTTACTCCAAATCAGATGCATCACCAAAACAAAATTAAAATGAGAACCTATAAAACAAAAAACAGTAGCAAACCAGAGCTTGCTACTGTCTAAAATTGTACTTTTATTTTTTATTAATCCTGTATCACTTTTTCAGGACTAGACAGAAAAATAATTTCTTTTTTCGAGTTAATCTTCACCACACAAAAAGGGTTTGTCAAGGCTTGTGTAACCATTCCGCCTGGCTCAGGTGCCATTTCTTTTACCTTAATTATAATTTGAGTAGGTGTTTCTACTACGCTCTCAACATTTATACTGTAACCGCCACTTGTTTTTTGACCCATATTGAGAATCACAAAATTCGAGTTTTGTAAATCTGTAGGTTTAATGCTGTTTTTAAGATTTTCATCTTTTTGAATCATTTTTATTTCATTTGGCTCTGATAAAATTTCATAAAACCGAATAGCAGCACCTCCATAAGTCTGTTCTGTTAGTACTTCATATAACTTTTTTGAATCAGCTATTGCTGGCTTACCTGTTGCACATGAAAACAAACTTATCATCATAACACCCATAACTATTTTATTCATGTTTTAAAAATTTAGATTTCCAATACCACTTTGATTATTTGTATTTGTTAATAGCTTTTAGATACAAAGCTTCGTACAAGGGTAAAATGTTTTTGATATCAAATTGTTTAGCAACTTCAAAGGCGTTTTCTTTAAACACTGCTAATGTTTTTTCATCTTTTAGTATTTTCAACGCATTAAGAGCCATTTCGTCCGTATTTCCCACATCACTTAAATATCCCGAAACACCATCAAAATTCACCTCGGCTAATCCACCAGAATTACTAGAAATAACTGGAACATTACAAGCCATTGCTTCAAGTGCCGCAAGTCCAAAACTTTCCGTTTGTGAAGGCAACAAAAACAAATCTGTGAGACATAAAATCTTATCAATTTCATTACTGTTACCAAAAAATATCACCTTATCCTGAATACCAAGTTCTTGACAAAGAACCTCTGCTTTTTCTTTTTCGGGACCGTCACCCACCATCATAAGCTTCGCAGGAATCTCTTTTTGAATGTTATAAAAAACTTTAATCACATCAGGAATTCGTTTTACTTTTCTAAAATTACTAATATGGGTAATGATTTTCTCATTCTCTTTAGCCATGATTGACCGTTGGCAAGGAAAATTAGTATCGGTTTTATTTTTATCCAACTCTATAAAATTAGGAATGACCTCAATTTCATTTTTTATGTTGAATAATTTTAAGGTATCGTCTTTTAAACTCTGAGAAACCGAAGTTACAAAATCAGATTTATTGATACTAAAAGTTACAGCAGGTTTATAAAAAGGATGGTTACCTACAAGAGTTATATCAGTACCATGCAGTGTAGTTACCATAGGAATATTTATTCCCTCGTCCTTTAGCATTTGTTTTGCCATATAACCTGCATAAGCATGCGGAATAGCATAATGCACATGCAACAATTCTATTTGATGCAACTTTACCATATCTACCAGTTTACTGGATAGCGCTAATTCATAAGGCTGATAATGAAACAAGGCATATTCAGGTACATTAACCTCATGGTAATGTACATTTGGACTTAGCAATGCAAGACGCACCGGTTGTCTATAGGTAATAAAATGAATTTCGTGACCACGTCTCGCTAGTTCAAGACCAAGTTCTGTGGCTACTACGCCACTACCTCCAAAAGTAGGATAACAAACAATTGCAATTTTCATGAAAACTATTTAATACAACGAAAGTAAGTAAATTTGAATTGAGTTTCCTGAAATTAATGTTAATTACCATTCATTAAAGTAACTTATTCAAAAAAAGAAGTGGAAGTTTAAAAAAATGAAAAAGAAATGTCTACGGAAAAAAAATAAATAAGTACTATTAAATAAAAGGGCTTTTTATTTAACACCTTCTATTTTTCTAAACTTTTTCTTATTCAACCATTTATTAATCTTAAAGGTAGCAAAAGCAGATCCAGCACCAATAAGCGCACCTGCTGCCACATCACTGGGATAATGAACACCTAAATGCATTCTAGAATAACCCACACTACTTGCCCATAAAAAAGAAGGTACAATGACATACCATTTAGGATACGCCATACTTAATGAGGTTGCAGTAGAAAAAGCAATAGAAGTATGACCTGAAGGAAAAGATGTACCCGTAGATGTTACAACTGGAACAATATCTGAATAAGTGTCAAACGGGCGTGCTCTATTAACAGCTACTTTTAATGCTTTTGTAATAAAAGCATTTACAAGAAATGCTTCGCCAATAAAAATTGCTTTATGTTTAAGTGTACTATCTTTCTTTATTAACCCAATAGAATACATCAGTACTGGAGTTGCAATACTTACTGGTACGGCACTATTTGTAATATTGTTAAATTGAGAATCAAAATTTTGATTGCGTTCAACGTGTATAGCTCTTAAAACTTTTATATCTAGATTTTGAGAAAATAAGTTGCTAAAACCTATCAAAAAAAAGAAACAATATAGAATTTGAATTCTTGCTTTCTGCATTCAACGTTTTTTTAATATTTAGTTTTAAAGACTATAATTAAGTAAAAGTATTTTTAAAAAAAACGACTGTGCCAACTATCCATAGCAGCAACTTCCCAAGATTCATTAAATTCTTCAATAGTGTTTACCAGGTTATTAAAAACTACAGTGTTTTCAGTAACCGCTTTGTCTTTCACCATTTTTTTGAAATCAATTAGCGTTTTATGAGCAATGTGTTCTCCTAACTTAAAAGTCACATTCATTTTATCTAATAAATCAACCGTATATTTTTGTTCTAATGATTGAATGAACTCTACAGAAGCGTCTATGGAGCAACCTGTAGCTGCTTGTACTTCTTGATTTACAGCAATAATTATAAACCTATTGTACTTTAATAGATAAGAAGATTCTAAACTAGTTCCATGTGCTGCCCATTGCTCTAAGAAAGATTGTAATGAAGTTTCTATTTCAGCAAATTCAGCATCAGAGAATTTTCTATTGGATTGATAAATCCAAATTCTAGAATCTTCGGGTAAGTTTTCAAAAGGGACGTACATATAATTGTATTTGTAATTTCAGGGCAATTAGAATTTATTGACGCTGTATATCTGTTAAAATTTTAAAATATTTGAATTTATTTGTTGCTACATCAAAAAGTTCAATCTCAGTGTAACCAACTTTTACAGAATCTTTAACTTTAAGTTCATTATTAGTCAATACAGATGCTGTTTCAAAGTAATCCAATAATAAAAAACTATAAGCTCTTCCGTTTTTATCTTTTACCAATAAAGAAACAAATTGATCTTTTTTAATAGCGGTAACTTGACCTTCTATAAAAACATCCGCGGGTTCATCAACTACAAGTTCATCTTCACTTTCATCACCAATATCTTTCTGAGTTGATTTGCCTAACTCTAGAATAATTTCGGGGCAGTTGACTAACATTTTTAGTGCTACTTTCTCGCCCATTTTTCGCATTCCTTCTTGATCATCAAACTGAATCTTATCCTCTTGCTTGAATTCATTTATATGACTCGTATAACTTTGAATCATACACAACCCTACTTGAGTTTGTAATTCTTTCTTATCTAGTTTTTGATAATCTAATTTTTTTGTTACAAGACAAGCACAAGTTTCTTTACCAATAATGTCATACATGTCTTGAGAAAAAGAATTTGTACTGAAAATTAAAACAAGTGCTATAATTATTTTTTTCATCATTACAAGTCTTGAGCATTGGCAATAAGCTCAGCTATATCCATTACCTTGACATCACTTTCTCTTTCTTTGTTTTTGATACCATCTGTCATCATCGTATTACAAAATGGACACCCTGCGGCAATAATATCAGGAGCTGTCTCTAATGCATCCTCTGTTCTCTCAATATTAATTTCTTTATCTCCATTTTCAGCATCCTTAAACATTTGTGCTCCACCCGCACCACAGCAAAGTCCATTAGCTTTTGATCGTTTCATTTCAACAAGAGCTGCATCAAGTTTCGTTATTAAATCTCTAGGAGCTTCGTAAACGTTATTGGCTCTACCCAAATAACAAGGGTCGTGAAAAGTTATACGCTTTCCTTTAAATTGACCACCTTCAATAGTAAGTCTACCATCATCAAGTAGCGATTTCAAAAATTCTGTATGATGTATTACTTCATAATGTCCTCCTAGTTCTGGATACTCATTTTTGAGCGTGTTAAAACAATGAGGACAAGCAGTAACTATTTTTTTTGCTTCATAACCATTCAAAACTTCAATGTTCATCATGGCTTGCATTTGAAACAAAAACTCGTTTCCAGCTCTTTTTGCCGGATCTCCTGTACAACTCTCTTCGGTTCCTAAAACAGCAAAAGAAACATTAGATCTATTTAAAATCCGAACAAAAGCTTTCGTAATTTTTTTTGCTCTATCGTCAAAACTTCCTGCACAGCCCACCCAAAATAAAACTTCTGGCTGCTTTCCTTGAGCTAACATTTCGGCCATGGTTGGCACTATTAAATTTTCTGACATACTTTTTTATTAATTCGGTTATATGATAATTTGTGTTTGTATTAAAAAAATACAATAATGAAATCCGTTACAATGGATTATTCATTTTTCCAATTTAATCTATCTTGTTGGTTGTATTGCCATGGTGCACCATTGTTTTCAATATTGGTCATCATAGCATTTAATGGCATTGGTGCAGCACTCTGTTCCATTACTAAATAACGTCTCATATCCATAATAATAGATAAAGGACTGATGTTTACAGGACACTCTTCAACACAAGCGTTGCATGAAGTACAGGCCCATAGTTCTTCTGCAGTAATATAATCATTCAACAACGATTTATTATCTGGTATGAAAACACCTTTATTCGCATCTATATTTTTTCCTACTTCCTCAAGACGATCTCTAGTATCCATCATGATTTTTCTAGGAGATAATTTTTTACCTGTATTGTTTGCAGGACATGAAGAGGTACATCTTCCACATTCTGTGCAGGTATAAGCATTTAACAACTGAACCCAGTTTAAATCTTGCACATCACTAGCACCGAATTTACTTGGAACCGCATTTGGATCTACTGGTGCTGCTGCAAAAGGATCGGCATTAGGATCCATCATTAATTTAACTTCATTGGTAACCGATTGTAAATTATCAAATTTACCTTGTGCATTCAAGTTAGCAAAATACGTATTTGGAAAAGCCAATAAAATATGAAGATGCTTTGAAAAATAAAGATAATTCATGAAAATCAAAATCCCAATGATATGCACCCACCAGAAACCTTCTGATAATAGCATCACTAATTCATTTGAAAGTCCATTAAAAATAGGCTCAATAAACTGACTCACTGGAAAAGATCCTGCTTTTATAAAATGTCCGTAACCTCCTGGAACGTTTTGTAAATGCAAATCAGAAGCGTTCATTAATAAAAATAATGTCATCAACACCACTTCAAAATACAAAATGTAATTAGCATCACTTTTAGGCCAGCCTTTTAAATCTGAACTTACAAATCGCTTTAATTTAATAATATTTCTTCGGCTCCAAAAAGCAAAAACAGCCACTAAAACTAAAACAGCAAGTATCTCAAATGAAGCAATTAATACATTATAAGTAGTTCCCAAGAAAGCAAAAACTCTATGTGTACCAAAAAGTCCATCAATAATAATTTCTAACAACTCAATGTTAATGATTACAAAACCAATGTAGACTATAATGTGTAAAATCCCTGCTACTGGTCTCCTTACCATTTTTGATTGTCCTAGTGCTATCATGGCCATATTAGTCCATCTTGCTTTGGGATTATCCGTACGATTAACATCAGTTCCTAAATTGATATTCCTTCTTATTTTTTTGATACTTACAAAAAAATATCCGAAACCTATTGCCAATATTATGGCAAATAAAATATTGTCTAAGTAGCTCATTTTAATATATTTACTTTATTTGAATAGAATCTTTTTGTGCTCCTACGTATGGCTTGTTTTTCTTTCCAAACACTGATATATTTACATATCTAGTAGGATACAATCTAATATCTTGAAGAAGTAATTCCAACTCTTTGGTAGAAGTTTTAATATTTTGATAAAAAGATTCGTCTTTTAATAATTTCCCTATTGTACCATTTCCAGACTCTAAATTACGCATAATTCCATCTACACGTCCTAGAGTAGTATTTAGGTTCTTCACTGTTTTACCTAAATCAGCTTTGTTTAAAGAATCTGAAATTTTTGAAAAGTTGACTGAAACTTTATTCAAGTTAGTAACAACACCGTTTATTTGTGTTTTGTTTGTAGCTAATAAATCATTCACACTAGTTGAAAGTTTATGAAACTCAGCCACTGTTTGACTCAATTCAGCAAGAGTCAATTTGATATCAGCTTGACCTTTTTGATCTAAAACATTATTCAATCCAGAAATTAGTTTATCTGTATTACCTAATAATTTTTCAAGTTTATCTTGCAAAGGCGCTAATTGATCCCCTACTTTATCGGTTAAACCAAGCTTAATTCCACTTTGAAAAAACTGACCTTCAACAGCTAATTCTTTATCATTAAAATTAGGCATAATCGCTATTTGCTTTCCGCCAATAAAACTTGGCTCATACAATGATGCAACACTACTTTTTGTAATAGGAAAATCAGTTTTCAACTGTAACTCTACAAGCAATTTACCTGTATTCGCATTAATAGTAATACTGTTTACTTTACCTATAATCAAGCCATTAAGAGTTACTGGAGCCGATGATGTAAGACCTTCAACACTATTATATTCAACAAAAAAGGTTTTGTAATCTGTAAACAAGTCTTTTCCTTTTAAAAAACTGTAACCCCAAATAAAAAGTGATATAGATGCAATTACTAAAATTGCAGTTTTAATTTCTCGTGTTATTTTCAAAATTCAAGTATTTTTTACAAATTTAATATAAAATATTTGACTTGTTATAATAATTTAAGCGCTTCTTTAATACTAATGTTTTTTCCGTTCTGAAACGCTACAATATAAGCAGTTGTATATCCTTTTAATTGAACCTTTTTTAAATTTTCTTTTGCTATTGCATACGTATTTGCTTCTCCATAGAAATAAGTGAACAAAGATCCAGAACTTGATTGAACTGAAACGTCTTTCAAACCTTTAAAATTTTGAGGCTTTAAATCCAACTTTTTATTGCCAGATGCAAATTGTATTTTAAAAACAACATTAGTTTTAGATGGTTTCGAATTTATATCTGACAAAGGCGCCTTAACTGTTATTTTTTTATTTACAGAGGAGGATTTCGTTTTTGAAACTTCTTTCAAATCATCATTGTCATTTGAAGAACTTGTATCAAAGTATTCTTTTTTGTAAGCTATTATGGCAGATGCAATTGCTTGGGCCATGTTTTTTTGTCCTTCCGCCGAGTTGAGATAAGTCCCCTCATTTTTATTGCTTAAAAAACCAAGCTCAATTAAAACACTTGGCATGTATGCAGCATCCAACACCCACAATGGAGTTTGTTTGATACCTCGAGATTTTCTGTTGAGTTTGTGTATAAAATTACCTTCTATTTTTGATGCCAATCGAATACTTCGATCTAAGTAATCTTCTTGTAAAATTTTTAAACCTATTAATGTTTCTGGATTTTTTGGATCAAAACCTTTATAGCTTCTTTTATAATCCTTTTCTAAAAGTATAACTGAATTTTCTTGTTTGGCAATTTCAAGATTTCCTTTGCTTCGGGTCAAACCCATTACAAATGTTTCTGTCCCGTATGGAACTGGATTATTTACTGAATTACAATGAATGGAAATAAACAAATCTGCATGCAGACTATTTGCTTTGTGAGGTCGGTCTTTGAGTTCAATAAAAACATCTGATTTGCGGGTATGAATTACCTTAATATCTGGATCTTCATTCAACTGCTTTTCGAGTTGCAAAGTCGTTTTTAGTGCAATTTCTTTTTCTATAAATCCATGGTAGGAATTTCCAGGATCTTTACCTCCGTGGCCAGCATCAAGGATAACAATAAATTTATTTTTAGATTGAGAAAAAACAGCTATGCTTGCCATTAGAAAAAAAACGACACATTTTGTTTTTATTTTTAAAACGCTATGCAAAATATATAGGTGTAAAATTATTAGGATCCTTTTTTGGAGGATTTATTTAAGGGCATCTTTAATACTGACTTTCTCACCATTTTTGTAAGCAATTAAAAAAGCAGAGCTGAAACCTTTATCTTTTGCGATTTTCAAATCTTTCTTAGCTGCTTCATAATCCGTTGTATTTCCATACAAATATTTAAAATATTTATTTTCGGTAATTACAGAAATAGCATCTAGCCCTCTAAAAGTTTTTGAACTTGTATCTAAGTTTGTCAAACTAGCCATCAATTGGACTTTATAAACTGTTGATGCATTATCATTAGCCGCGGGTAAAACAGCTGCAGGATTAACTCCAGATTGTATATTTAGTGTAGTTGGCGTTTCGATAATTTCATTAATAGGTTTTTCTATTTTGTCTTGGGGTAATACTTCTTGTGTATTTTCAATTTCATTAGTCCCATAATATTCCGCTTTATAGCTAATAATTGCATCCGAAATAGCTTTTGCTATCTGGTTTTGACCCTCTTCAGAGTTTAAAATATTACCTTCTATGGTGTTTGAAATAAACCCCATTTCAATCAAGACCCTAGGCATATAGGCTTTATGCAATACCATAAAAGGAGCCTGTTTCACCCCTTCTCCCCGTATTTTTTTTCCTAAATTTTCAAATGCATCCTCCACTTTACTAGCAAGTGAAATACTGTTATCTAAGTATTCTTCTTGCATGAGGGTCATACCAATCATGGTTTCAGGTGAGTTAGGATCAAAACCTTCATATTTTTGTTTATAGTCCTTTTCCAAAGTAATTACAGAGTTCTCTTTCTTGGCTGCCTCTAAGTTTGATGAAACTTTACTCAAACCCATCACATAGGTTTCAGTTCCGTCAGCAAGAGTGTTTCTATTTGCATTACAATGTATGGATACAAATATGTTTGCGTTAAATCGATTTGCAATATTGGCTCTTTCAATCAAATCAATAAACACATCTGTTTTTCGAGTATAATTGACCTCCATATAAGGAGTTGATTCTAAAATTTTACCTACTTTTAAAACAACCGCTAATGCAATATTTTTTTCGATCCTACCTTCATAAACTGCCCCAAAATCATGTGCACCATGACCCGCATCTAGCGTTACCTTAAAGTTACTTGATTGACTAAAACCTAAAACGGAATTCATCAACAAAATAAAAGATACCAATAATTTATTATTACTTGAAAAAGACATGTTGTGATACGTTAATTTAATTAAAAGACTACAGTTATAAAATTATTAATTTGACTATTTTTGACCAAAAATAATCTGTAAGTTTGACTCCTCAAAAAATAGGCCATCATTTTACAAAAATAGCATTTAAACCTTTGCATACAAACTTATTTAATATCGTTTTAATATCTATTATCCTATCAATAGGTTCAGCTACAACATACGCGCAAGATATCAATAAAAAGAAGCCGAATGTAAAAGCTCAAAATAAAATTGATTCCGAACCCAAATCATCTTTTACAATTAAAAAGGATGATAATCTTGCTGTAAAAAAAGTAGACACTATTAAGATTGATACTGTAAAAAGCAAGAAAGTATTTTTGAACGGGAAAGTACGTTACAAAGCTAGTAATTATGTCAAAATTGATCAAAAGAGAAAATTAATCACACTAAACGATCAAGCGGAATTATATTATGAAGATGTAGAACTTAAATCTGGTATAATTGTACTTGATTATGAAAAAAATGAAGTCTATGCAGGAAGATTAAAAGACTCCGCAGGTGCTTACATTCAATATCCTAATTTTAAGCAAGGTGCCAATGTAGTAGAACCCGATTCTATTCGGTTTAATTTTAAAACAAAAAAAGCGCTAATTTGGAATTCTCGTTCAGATCAAGGCGAATTCAAAATCAAAGCTGCAGTTACTAAAAAAGAAAATGACTCCGTATATTTTTTAAAAGGCGCCCGTTTTACCACTTCAAAAGATGTAGACAATCCTGAATATTATTTCCAAACCAATAAAGTGAAATTTATTCCCGGCAAAAAAGTAGTTACTGGATTAACTAATATGGTTATTGCAAATGTGCCTACTCCTATTGCGCTGCCTTTTGCGTTTTTTCCTATGAGCAAGGAAACCAGCATTTCGGGTTTAATATTACCTAGTTACAACGACTCTAACAACCGTGGTTTTTCTTTGCAAAACTTAGGTTACTATTTTGCCTTGAGCGATAATTATGACTTAACCGTATTAGGAGATTATTATACCAATGGTAGCTATGGGATGCGTTTTGAGTCAAGCTATGCCAAAAGATACAATTACCGTGGTAACATCAATGTGCGTTTTGAAAATTTAATCAATAGTGAAAGAGGGTATCCTGACTATTCTAAACAAAACATTTACAACATCCAATGGTCCCATTCAAAGGATACAAAATCCAGTCCAAATTCTACTTTTTCAGCTTCTGTGAATTTAGGAAGCAGCAAATATTTCCAGCAGTCCATTAATCAAGTTAACATAGGATCAAACCTAAACAATACACTTAGTTCTTCAGTATCTTATTCCAAAACATTTACTTCAGTACCACAAGTGCGTATGTCATTGACAGCTACACATTCTCAAAACACACAAACAGAGGAAATCAACATGACCTTACCTACTCTACAATTAAGCGTAGACAGAATGTATCCTTTTGTAGGTAAAGACGGAGTGAGAAAAGGTTTTTTTAAGAATATCAATTTACAATACAACCTAAACGGTAGAAATAGTATCGTAACTAATGACTCTTTATTTTTTAAACCCCAGATGTTTCGTGATGCAAAAATAGGTTTTCAACACAGCATCCCGTTGAGTACAAATTTTAAATTATTCAAATATTTTAGTGCTACTACATCAATGAATTATGAAGAAATTTGGTATATAAAAACGATTAACAAAAGCTTTGATATAGAACAAAATCGAGTAGTTGATAGAACCGTTAATGGTTTTGACGCTTTTAGAACCTATTCTTTCTCATCAAGTGTAGGAACAACAATATATGGAACGTTCAATTTTGGTGAAAACAAAAAAATAAAATCAATTCGTCACGTAATGAGGCCCTCCATTTCTTATGGGTACACACCAAGTTTTGAAAAATATTACGATACTTATGCTGCCGATGGTTCAGGAAAAATGCAAAAATATACCCGATTTGAAAACGGAATTTATGGTGCACCAGGATTAAACAATTCTAATATTTTAGGTTTTGATTTAAGCAATACGCTGGAAGCAAAGGTAACAGACAAGGACAGTACTAAAGTGGAGTCCAAAAAAATAATGCTACTTAACAACCTTAACTTTTCTACATCATACAACATGAATGCCGATGGTAAAACAACATTAGCATTAGCACCAATTCGAGTAAGTGGTGGTACAAATTTACTAGATAATAAAATGAATGTCAATTTTGGAGCCACTCTTGATCCTTACGCTATTGATAATTCGGGTAACCGAATAAATGTGTTCAACATCAATAACGGTGGTAGTCTTTTTAGAATGACGAGCTCTAATATGACTATAAATTATGCCATTACAAGTCAAGGAAAAGACAAAACAAAGAAAGATAAAAATTCATTAAGCAAACGAAATGGTGGTAGAGAAGACGATTTATTTGGGACTAATGTAGATCTTGGCGATAGCCGTAGAAGTTTATTTGACGAGGATGAAGAAAATGAAGAAGAAAACACAGAATCTGAGTTTTTTAATTCCAAATTACCTTGGGACATGACATTTGCTTATTCCCTAACGTATGGAAACAATAATCGAGAAAATGAAATCATAGGAAACTCAATTATGATATCTGCCAATGCTGACATAACGCCCAAATGGAAAGCTGGTGTATCAACAGGATATGATTTTGTTCAAAAAGGAGTTACGTTCACTCAGTTGCGTTTTGAGCGTGATTTGTTAAGCTGGCGAATGGATTTTAACTGGTCCCCTTTTGGTACAAATGCAAACTGGGGTTTCTTTATCGGGATAAAATCTGGTGTATTAAGTGATATCAAATGGGATAAACGTAGTACTATAAACAGGTAACTTTAAAACTAATTCAAATTAATGCCACATGAAAAAAATAATTTTCACTAAAAATGCTCCTGCTCCAATAGGTCCTTATAGCCAAGCTGTACTAAAAGGGAATACACTTTATACTTCTGGTCAAATTGCTTTAGATCCATCAACTGGAGAACTAATAACATCGTCAATTGAGGCTGAAACCGAGCAAGTAATGCAAAACATGAAAGCAGTTCTTGAAGCAGCAGAAATGACATTTGAAAATGTTGTTAAAACAACTATTTTCATCATGGACATGAATGATTTTGCTCAAATAAATACGGTTTACGGTTCCTATTTTGACGAAAAATCAGCTCCTGCTCGTGAAACTGTCCAGGTAGCTTGTTTACCAAAAAATGTTAATGTAGAAATTTCAATGATTGCCATATTGTAATATAAATTTACAGTGTTTAAAACTGTAAATTGAATATAAAAAAAGTCATTACTAATTCTTAAAAAAGCATCGCTTTGCAAGAATTAGTAAGGACTTTTATATAATGTGGCTCTATTTATTTAAATTGTGATAAGCGATTAAGCCATCAATAGGTCTTCTTAAAACATTACCCAATTGTAGTTCATATTTATCAAAAGTTTCCTGTAATTCTTCTTTTAAGTAAAAAGCAATAGAACCTACAAAATGAACTTTTACCTCTTTACAATTATCAAATTGCTTGATATAATTTTTAACAAAAGATTTCATTCCCTTGAAAATTATTTTCCTGCAAAACTCTGTCTCTTTATGCTGAATTAAAAACTTTGCAAAAGTAGCTAGATAAGCGTTAGGATTAGGCTCCTTATACAACTTGCTTTTTATAGCATCTGGATCTAAGTCATACTCTTTTTCAAATTCAACAGCCAATTCTTTTGGCATTTTGTTAAAGTAATACTTTCTAATTAATTCTTTCCCAAAAACATTTCCACTGCAATCATCCATAGCAATATAACCTAGAGATTGTACTTTTTGATGCAACTCTTTACCATCAAAGTAACTACAATTTGATCCTGTTCCTAGTATAGACACTATTGCTTTTTCTCCTTTTGGAGTAGTAGCATAAACAGCTGCATAGGTATCTTCTTTAACATCAATGATTGCGTTAACAAAATAGTTTTGAAAAACTTGAGAAAGTGCTATTTTCATCCTTTCAGTACCACAACCTGCACCGTAAAAGAATAAATGAGTAGCATTCTTTTTATTGTGTAAAATATCAAAACGATCGTTCAATCTTTCAATAATTTCATCTGGTTCTAGCACTTCGGGGTTTAACCCAAGTGTTTGTGTTGTAAATAAAATTTTACCATTGTCATCTATCGCAATCCAATCGGCTTTAGTAGATCCGCTATCAACTATTAGTCTCATTTTTTTTTAGTTTATTGGTGTGTGTTACCCGTTTAATATCAAGTTATAACCATTTAATTTCTATACCAAAGCAACAAAAAATAAAATCCCGTTACAGCATGATAACGGGATTTGTAAATATATAAAGAATTATTTTAACCCTGCAATGTGCACAGATAAATCAATTAACTTACTAGAATAACCATACTCATTGTCATACCAAGAAACTATTTTGAAAAAAGTAGAATTCAATCCAATTCCAGCAGTTGCATCTACAATTGAAGTTCTTTTATCAGAAATAAAATCTTGAGATACTACAGCGTCTTCAGTATAGCCTAATATTCCTTTCATAGTTGTCTCAGATGCATTTTTTAAAACTGCCATAATCTCTTCGTATGAAGTTTCTTTAGCAACTTTTACCGTTAAATCTACTGCAGATACATCAACAGTAGGAACACGGAAAGCCATACCAGTTAATTTTCCATTCAATTCAGGAATAACTTTTCCTACTGCTTTTGCAGCGCCTGTAGAAGATGGTATAATGTTAACACTTGCAGCACGTCCGCCTCTCCAGTCTTTTTTTGATGGACCATCTGCTGTCATTTGAGTTGAAGTGGTAGCATGAACCGTTGTCATTAACGCCTCTACAATTCCAAAATTATCATGAATTACTTTAGCTAATGGTGCAAGGCAATTGGTAGTACAAGATGCATTAGAAACCACTAAATCTGATGCTTTTGCGGTTTCATGATTTACTCCCATTACAAACATTGGTGCATCTGCAGATGGAGCAGAAATAATAACTTTTTTAGCACCTCCTTTAATATGCTCACTAGCAGTTTCTATAGTTGTAAAAATACCTGTACATTCAGCAACTACATCAACATCTACTTCATTCCATTTCAAATCAGCTGGATTTCTTTCGGCAGTGATACGGATGTTTCTTCCGTTTACATATAATTTTCCTTCTTTCACTTCAACAGTACCGTCAAAACGACCGTGAACTGAATCATATTTCAATAAATAAGCTAGGTGATCTACATCTAATAAATCGTTTATTGCTACTACCTCTACATTATCTCTATTAAAAGTTTCTCTAAAAACGATTCTTCCAATTCTACCAAATCCGTTAATTCCTAATTTTACTTTTGACATTTTAATTTAATTTTTTTGTTTATTTTTCTTTTCTACCTAAAGTCTAATTTCCTCACAATAAACTTTAATTAACTATGTCGACATAATGTCTGATACTCTTAATAATTCTCTATCAATCATGGATTCTCCTTTAATAGCTTGTTCCAAAGGCGTCAATGTTACTTGATCATTTTGCAACCCTACCATATAACTCGATTTACCTTCTAGTAACGATTCAACTGCTTTTACACCTAACCTACTTGCTAGAACTCTATCAAAACAAGAAGGGGATCCTCCACGCTGCATATGACCTAAAACAGAAACTCGAACATCATATTCTGGTAAATTAGCCTCTACGTAATCCTTAAGTTCAAATACATTTTTACCAATTTTATCACCTTCGGCAATGACTACTATACTTGATGATTTTCCAGAAGCCTTACTTTTCTGTAAAGATTCGAGTAATCTATCTAGTCCTAAATCTTCTTCAGGAATCAATATCTCTTCTGCTCCAGCACCTATACCTGCATTTAAAGCAATATGTCCCGCATCTCTACCCATCACCTCAACAAAAAACAAGCGGTTGTGTGAACTTGCTGTATCTCTTATTTTATCAATAACATCAACAACTGTATTTAATGCTGTATCATAACCTAAAGTATGACTCGTACCGAATATGTCATTATCTATAGTTCCTGGGATTCCCATTACTGGAAAATTAAATTCTGAATTAAATAATAATCCACCCGTAAAAGTTCCATCACCTCCTATTACAACCAGTGCATCTATACCTGCTTTGGTTAAATTTTCATGTGCCTTTTTTCTACCTTCTGGGGTTTTAAATTCTAGGGAACGCGCAGATTTTAATATGGTTCCTCCTTTATTTACAATATTGTTTACACTACGAGGTCCCATATCTTTAAAGTCTCCTTCAATCATACCTTGGTATCCTCTATAAATCCCTATACATTCTATGTTATGGTAAGCACAAGTTCTAACTACAGATCGAATTGCTGCATTCATTCCTGGGGAGTCTCCACCTGAAGTAAGAACACCTACTTTCTTAATTGTTTTTGGCATTTTTATAATATTAAAGTGTAAAACTAACAAACATTAACCACTTATGAGACAGTGTTTTTTATTAATTAAAAGGCTGTCTTAAATTCAAACGTTTTCGTTGATAAGTTTTTTTAAAACACTATTAAATTACGCTATTAATTAGTAAAAGTGAAAATTTATTCACTTTTAGTAAAATATTAACGTTTTAATGCTAAATAAAATAAAGGATTGTAATTCAGATATTTCTAATGAAATTCAAATAATTTGGACTCCTGCTCATAAAAAATAAGCAGTTGTAGCAAAGTATAATTTACAAGTATGATTCTTGTTTAATACTCCTCTGGCAGAAGGCCTTCTTGATTTTTCTTAATTGGTTCTGGAGTTTTTTTCTTGGATTTAGAAAAATTAATATAATCTGGAGCCATTTCAGAATCTTGATCCTCAGATTGAGATGCTCCTACTTTTTCTATTTTAAGGTTTTTAAAGATTTTATTTACCAACTCTTTAAAAGTATCAAAATCTACTTCATAAGACACCCCTAAACCTTGGGTATAACCAATACCTTGACCTACATAATTGATGTCATTTTCTTTATTAAAAAGTCTGAGATTAAGAGTCCCATCTTCGTTAACACGATAAAGCACCTCAACATCGCCTACAATTGCAGACTCATTAATTCCTCCAAACGGAACTCCTAACTTGCCATTTATTGTAATACGTTCGTTTATTTTAGATGAAATTGTAGCAACAAATCTACCATCCGTTTCTTTTCCTAATCGCCTGTCAGCTCCAATAAAATTTAGACCTACTTTAAATTTTTCATCATCAGAGCGAATGATTCCACCCAAAATACTTGAAGCCGTTTCAAACAAACTCCCTGAAAAATCTGATTGATTTACACCTTCAGGACTTAAAAAACCACCCGATGACAATAAATACAAAGCTTGCGTTTGTCTTACATCCTTATCATTTAATTTATACTGAATTTCCGATTTCAAAACAGTACTTACCGTAGGGAATTCGATATTGAAATCAGGCTCAGGACTTGTTAAATCTCCTCGCACGCCTATCACAACCTCTACTGGAACTTTTGAATTAAAAGACGCGTTATCTAATAAAACTGCTGGATTTGCCGTTGTTTTATAAATAGCTTCAAGGTTAAGTTGTGCTTTCATAGGATTACCTTCCCATGTTATTGACCCACCTTTTTTTACTGCAAACTTTTTATCAATAAGACCTCCATATTTAAAATTGTAAGTTCCTTCATATGCCTGAAAATCTCCCCACATGTTAAATTTACCAAGGGTATTAATTTTAAATAGTAAAGACCCAAAACCTTTACCTTTCATACCATGACCTGTATTTCGATCGAGTATCACTTCAACCTCAGCATCTGGCGTAATGTCAAAATCAAATTCAAGTTCTAAACCGTTGTAATTGCGTGTGTTTTCAACAATCCCGTTTTTAATGTTGTATTTTTCTTTTTCTGTAACAAAATGAATAAATACATTATCACTTACACTTTCGGCATTATTAATCGGAATTTTAACAGCTGTACCTTTTTCTGATTTGGCATCAACTTTTATAAATAAACTATTGGTAGGCCCTTTAATTGTTGCGCTACCATCAATAAAAGCAGTGCCGTAGTATGCTGCATCTTCGCTATCTTTTGTATCTAATGCTACTAATCTTTTTGAATTTATGGCCAAGTCTAATTTCCAATCTGAAAAATTATTGTGTCCGATATACCCGTTTAAATTTCCTACTGTACCATATTTAGTATCTGTTAAGGTATTGTTCCTAAACAAAAACTTCTCATTTGTCAAATCTATTATGGTATTGTCACTCAAACCATAGTCCACGTTAAGATATGGAATTGTCAAACCTGCTTTGTCTAAAAATAATCTTCCGTTAATTGTAGGATTTTGTAAGTTGCCCTCAATACTTGCATTACCACCTACAGTACCTCTTATATTGGATAAAACATCACCACCTAGGGAATTAAGCGTTGCAATATTAAACTTATCAAATTTTAATTTTAAGTCTAAAATGGTTTCTTTATTGACAATTTCAAAATTCCCGTCGGCATTAAATGATTCTAAATTTTCGTTTTCTAAGTTTGAGTTTATGGTGAATTTTTTAAAAGTTTCATCACCCTCAACATCAAATTTCAAAACACCCAAATCTGTTTTGTTGACGTTTAATTTATCAATGACTATTGAAGCAGTAGGCTGGTAAATATTTTTATTTTGTTTAAAATCTATCTCACCATTTATATTTCCTTGTACAACTAGTTTATTGTTTGTGGGGGTGATTTGGTTCAAGTTAACATCCTTAAAACTTAATTTCAAATCCTTAAAATCACTCCCTTTTAGATTTCCATCCAATGCTATAGACTGATTTTCATGAGAAAGTACCAGCCTATCAATGTCAAAATTCTCCAAAGATTTATCAAAAACAATTTGATTATCAGGCGTTTCATTTTCGTTTAAAAACCACAAATAATCTTTAAACTTGACTTCAGATTTACTGATACCTACAACATTATTATTGTCCTTGTTGATAGTATGATACAAGTTTAGATTGTAATAATCTTCGGCTTTGGGACCACCTTTAAACTCAGATCTAAAAAACAAAGTATCCTTGTGTGTCACATTGATAAGACTAAAATCTCTTATTTTATAATACTTGGTTTTTATACTATCAAGCTCAACAAATGCATTATAAAGCGGATTTTTATTATCAACAGCTACTCTTATATTATCAAATGTTATGTTTGAAGCTGTTATTTGCGGGGAATTAAAATCTAATTTAAATTCATGATCATCTGAACTGATATTACCCTTGACAATTGTATTGGCTCCGATGGCAATATCTGGGTAAAAAATCTCAATTATTTTATTGTAGATAGAAAAATTAAAATTTAAGAACTGACCTTTTTTAACCTTTATCGGTTTAAAATTAGTGTATAAACTTCCTAACGAATTCTTTACTAAATTTTGCAATTGATTGAATTCATATCTTCCTACAATTTCTCCCTGAACAATATCCGGAGAATTCACAGTTATAGTTCTTACTTTATTATCATCAAAAGTTGAATTGATAGTAAAATCATTAAAAACATAAGTGTCTTTTGCATTTTTATAAGATGTTTTATTGATAAAAACAGTTCCCTCAAAATTTTCTATTGAATTCCCAGATGCTTGTACTTCAACATCACCTTTGAAAACAGAAACAGGATCATTCATCAATTTCAATTTTTTCAAATCGGCATTGAGAACATTAATTTGAAAATCATATTTACTATCTTTTTTACTTAAATCTAAAGCGCCATCAAAAGTCATTTTCAAATTTGGATCATCAATCTGGATGTCTCCAATGTAATTAGGACTCGCAAGATTACCGTTTAAAGTAATATTTGTATAATTATAACCTTTAAACTCTATTTGGCTTACTTGACCATTCACCGCAGTGTTCAAATACTTTTGATTAAACCCTTGACCATCTACATCAATATCAAGAGAAACTTTACCTAAATCTTTCTGATCAATCATGGTACCTAAATCAAAATTATCTAAGATTACAGTACCAATGTAGGATGCTTTATCAATTTCGTTAATGTTATTGATGTACAAATTTGAAGTTACTTTCCCTAATGCTGTTATCATAGAAAAATCAGCTTCAACGGCTGTAGTTGTAACAGATGCAGTCCCTTCAGTACTAAAACGTCCTAATTTTTGTAAAGAAGTAGGCAGTTTATTGCCTAAAATGTTCGGCAGAATTACAACTAAATCATCATAAGTAGAAGTCAATTTATCAAACTTAGAAAACATTGAAAATTGTTGTCCTTTTCTAGCAAATAAATTCTTGAAATTGATGTCACCTATTAACTGTGTTTTTCGCTCATCAATTAAATTTAACTTAGAAAACTGTAAATCATTTAGCGTTCCCTTGATCTTTGATTTTAAAGTAAATCGCTGGTTTTTACCTAATTCTTTATAAAAATATCGAATATCATTTGATGCAATATTAGCTGCATCTAATTGAATATCAAATACTACTTTATCATTAAAATTAGAAAAATCTTCAATTTTGTATTTAAGAATAACTTCTCCTTTGAGTGAGGATTCCTTGGTTTGCAAATCTAGTTTTTCAAGTTTGATATTTTTTTTGGAATATGAAAATTTCGATTTCAGATTTTTAACATACAATCCTCTAAAATCTAGAAAGGACATCATATTAATACTGGTAGAAACTTCTGGTCCAAAAATTAAAAAATCAGTAACCGATGCATTCAATTTTGTAAAATCTACATTTTTTGGTGTTTCTCTGTTTTCATCAATTAATATAAATCTTCCATCGTAAATTTGTAAGGTATTGGCTTTCATTAAAAATTTTCGATTGGAACGTTTTCCAGTCTCAAATGATTTAATAAACTTATCCATGTTCGTCTCTTTTTCACCCTTGTATGTTTTTAGGTTAAAAAGTAATCCGTAAACATCCAGATTATCAAAAATAAGATCTCCATTCAGCATTTTTTTGCCTTCAAGAATAGTGGTAGCAATACGCTCCGAATATATCAAAGTATCCTTTCGGTGGTCTCTTATTAATACATTTTTAAATTTAACTCCTCCAAAAACTGAAATTGAAACACCTTCAACATTTATATTTGTACCATAATCTTTATTCACAGTATCCGTAAAATAACGTGCTATCCTAGTTTGTACGGCAGGCATAGTTAGAGCAATACCCGCAACAAGCAGCAGAACTAGTAGCCCAAGCAACACTCTAAAAACTATTTTAATTACTTTTTTGATACTTAATTGAATTTATTCATTTAAAATTTAATTTTGCTTTTGCAAACACAACTTCCTTTGCTAAAAATTCTCTAATTTTGAAAATTACAAATGTGATCCGTACGACGCGTACAAATTGTAACTCAAAATTCATACCCATTTATGCAAAATCCTGAGGTTTTTATACTTGCAATAGAAAGTTCTTGCGATGATACCGCCGCTGCAGTTTTAAAAAACGACAAAGTACTATCAAATGTTGTAGCAAACCAACTTATTCACAATCAGTACGGGGGTGTAGTTCCTGAACTTGCCTCTAGAGCTCATCAACAAAACATTGTTCCTGTAGTAGATGCTGCACTTAAAAAAGCAAATATACAAAAAGAACAGCTATCTGCAATTGCATTCACACAAGGTCCTGGCCTTATGGGCTCCTTACTGGTAGGAAGTTCTTTTGCAAAATCATTGGCTCTAGCCTTAAACATTCCGCTTCTTGCAATAAATCACATGCAAGCTCATGTTTTAGCGCATTTTATTGATGAAGAAGGATTTGAAAAACCAAGCTTTCCATTTTTAGCATTAACGATTAGTGGAGGTCATACTCAAATTATAAAGGTCGAAGATTATTTTAACATGACCATAATTGGCGAAACGACTGATGATGCTGTAGGCGAAGCATTTGATAAAAGTGCCAAAATCCTTGGTCTGCCCTATCCTGGCGGTCCTTTAATAGATAAATATGCTCAGCTAGGAAACCCAAAAGCATTTCCATTTACCAAACCTAAGGTGGCTGGATTAGATTTTAGTTTTTCGGGATTAAAGACGGCAATTCTCTATTTTATTCAAAAGAAAACAGCCGAAAATCCAAATTTTGTAACTGAAAGCCTAAACGATATTTGCGCATCAATACAGCATACTATTATAGAAATTTTAATGGATAAAATTAAACTTGCTGTAAAAGAAACAGGTATTAAACAAATTGCAATTGGTGGTGGCGTATCTGCTAACTCAGGAATAAGAACTACTTTAAAGGAAACGGAAAAAAAATACGGTTGGAAAACCTATATACCAAAATTTGAATACACAACCGATAACGCTGCAATGATAGGAATTGTAGGATATCAAAAATATTTATCACAAACATTTGAAAACTCTAATGTAGTTTCAAAAGCTAGAATACAATTTTAAAAAAACTATGCAATTATTTTACAACCCTACAATAGATGAAAACACTCAAAATTTTTCATTTGACAAAGAAGAAAGCAAACACATAATAAAAGTTTTACGCAAGAAAGATGCAGATATTCTTCATGTTACTAATGGTAATGGTTTATTATTTACAACACAAATAACATTAGCATCAGACAATAAATGCAATGTTGATATTATTTCGTTTATACAAATAGCACCTTCAACTTTTAAACTTCATCTTGCAGTTGCTCCAACCAAAATGAACGACCGTTACGAATGGTTCCTTGAAAAAGCAACCGAAATTGGAGTTCATGAAATCACACCTGTTTTTTGTGATCGATCAGAACGAAAAAATTGTAATAAAGAACGTTTTGAAAAAATAGTGTTAACCGCTATGAAGCAATCAAATGCCGTTTTTTTACCAAAAATAAATGATGCAATATCTTTCAAAGATTTTATAAAACTCAATTCTTCAGGTGTAAAAATCATAGCACATTGCGAGGAAACCGAAAAAAAATCATTGAAAAATATTTTACAAAAAAACGTAGATTATACCATTTTAATAGGTCCAGAAGGAGATTTTTCAGAAAAAGAAATTCAACTAGCACTCGAAAACGAATACACTCCTGTGATGCTTGGCGAAAAGCGATTGAGAACTGAAACTGCTGCCATTGTTGCCTGTCACAGTGTTATTTTCACAAATGAAAACTAAGATCAATTCCATGAAACATTTTTTTTATTTCATAATCCTTTTTAGCTCCAGCTTGTTTGCGCAGGAAATTGCATTAGTAAAATACAGCGGCGGTGGAGATTGGTATGCAAATCCAACTTCATTGCCTAATTTAATTAAATTTTGCAACAGCAATATCAATACCCGCATTAAACAAAAACCAGCTACTGTTGAAACATCAAGCCCTGATTTATTGTCATATCCTTATATTCATTTAACAGGGCATGGAAATGTAGTTTTTAATGATACCGAAGTCAGTAATCTTAGAAATTATTTAGTAGCAGGTGGTTTTTTGCACATTGATGACAACTACGGAATGGATCAATACATTAAAAAAGAAATAAAGAAAATTTTCCCAAATACAAATTTAGTAGAAATACCAGCCACACATCCCATTTTTCAAAAACCATTTACTTTCCCGAATGGATTACCCAAAATTCATGAGCATGACGGCAAAAGACCACAAGCTTTTGGAATATTTATTGAAAATAAACTTGTTCTATTGTACACCTATGAAAGTGACCTAGGTGACGGATGGGAAGATCCTGAGGTAAACAACGATCCAAAAGAAGTACGCGAAAAGGCGCTAAAAATGGGCGCCAATATCATTCATTACATTTTTAATAATTAATCCTGTTTTTTATTAATTAGGGCAAAATACATGGAATTCATAATAGGCATCTAAATTAAATATCTATCTTAATTTAGATGCCTATTGTGTATTCATAAATCAAAATACACTCCTTTATATACTTGCTGCACAGTCTATAACACAACAAGAACTTTTTTGTGTAAAAAAGATCCCTAAATTTCATGCCTTCTAAATAACAAATTAGATATTTCTTATTAAATTAATGAATATTTAACCAATATGATATTTTACTTCCTAAATTGCTTTCGTATTCTTAGATTTAAATTAATTTTTCACATTTTTTAAAGAATTTGATATCAGAAAATTCATGATTTTAAAAAAAATTAAAATATACGAACGCTTGTAAAACAAAGGATTAAGATTTTTTTTTTAATATTTTTTTGAAATAATTTTTTTTTACAAAATAATGTTATAAAATTGTTAAATAATTAACCAAAACTATCAATATTTAACAAACGTCCTATGAAAAAAATTATTTTATCTGCATTAGTATGTATGATGCTTTTTTCTTGTCAAAATGACACAACAGAAACAACAGCGCAAAATGCGTCTGCATCTATTAGAAGAGGTTGTGCATCACAAGAAGTATTAGCTGCTCAAATGAAAGCAGATCCTACTCTTGCGCTAAGAATGAACAAAATTGAAGAGTTTACAAAAAATGCCATGACAAAAGGAAGATTAGTTAATGGTAAAATTGAAATTCCTGTTGTAGTGAATGTATTGTATAATTCTGCAGCCGAAAATATTTCATTGGCACAAATTCAATCTCAAATTGATGTATTAAATGCAGATTTTAATGCAACTAATGCAGATTTCAGCAGTACCCCTGCTTTATTTTCTGGAGTTGCAGCTAATGTTGGAATCACTTTCGTTTTAGAAACAGTAAACAGAAAATCTACTTCTAAAACATCTTGGGGAACTAGAGATGCAATGAAAAAAACAAAACAAGGAGGTTTAGATCCTACTTCACCTACAACAAAACTTAACATGTGGGCTTGTACAATTGGTGGTGGAATCTTAGGATATGCTCAATTTCCTGGGGGAGCTTCTACTACTGATGGCGTTGTAATCGATTCTAAATATTTTGGTTTATCTGGTTCAGGTGCTTATCCTTATAACTTAGGAAGAACTGCAACTCACGAAGTTGGTCACTGGATGAACTTACGCCACATTTGGGGTGATGCAACTTGTGGAAGCGATTTAGTTTCTGATACTCCTACTCATAATGATGCTAACTATGGTGTTCCTGCATATCCTCACTACAGTACTTGTACAGGTACTCCGGTAGAAATGACAATGAACTACATGGATTACACAGATGATAGAGGAATGTACATGTTCTCTAATGGTCAAAAATCTAGAATAGCTGCAATTTTTGTTGCAGGTGGAGCAAGAGCAAGTTTCGGAATATAATTTTAATTCAAACTTAATCAAAGAGGCTTCTTAAAAAGTCACCTCTTTTTTATTTAAAAATTTTGACTCTGTTCGAAAATATTAAAATTACCAATTTAAAGTTTTAACTCTAAAAGAATAATTTTAACTTATTAAAAAAAATATTACACCTAAAATATTACTTTAAATTTTATATATTTTAACCAAAAACTATTAATTAACAACAAATTTATTATGAAAAAGATTATGTTACCTGCTTTAGCATTTATGATGCTTTTTTCTTGTCAAAATGACACTACCGAAACTACAGCGCAAAATACATCTGCATCTCTTAGAAGAGGTTGTGCGTCTCAAGAAGTTCTTGATGCTCAAATGAAAGCAGATCCTACTCTTGCATTAAGAATGAACAAAATTGAAGAATTTACTAAAAACGCCATGCTTAATGGAAGATTAGTTAATGGTAAAGTACAGATTCCTGTTGTTGTAAATGTATTGTATAGAACAACAGCAGAAAACATTTCATTAGCACAAATTCAATCTCAAATTGATGTTTTAAACAAAGATTTTAATGCAACGAATTCTGATTTTAATTCAGTTCCTGCTTTGTTCTCTGGAGTTAAAGCTAATGTTGGAATTTCATTTGTATTGCAAAGTGTAGTTAGAAAAGCTACAACTACTACATCTTTTTCTACAAATGATGCTATGAAAAAAGCATCAACTGGAATTGCCCCTACAACACCTACAACTGTACTAAACATGTGGTCTTGTAATTTAGGTGGTGGAATCTTAGGCTATGCACAGTTTCCTGGTGGAGCTTCATCAACTGATGGAGTAGTTATTGATAACAACGCGTTTGGAACTACTGGAACGGTAGCCGCTCCTTTCAACTTGGGAAGAACTGCTACTCACGAGGTGGGTCACTGGATGAACTTACGCCATATTTGGGGTGATGCAACTTGTGGAAGCGATTTAGTATCTGATACACCTACTCATAATGATGCTAACTATGGTGTTCCTGCATATCCTCACTACAGTACTTGTACAGGTACTCCAGTAGAAATGACAATGAACTACATGGATTACACAGATGATAGAGGAATGTACATGTTCTCTAATGGTCAAAAATCTAGAATGGCTGCTTTATTTGTTTCTGGTGGATCAAGAGCAAGTTTTGGAATATAATTTCAGCCTTTATTAATATTGAAAACTCGCTACTTGTTAGCGAGTTTTTTTATATTTACAATCTAAATGTAAATTATGATTACCTCAAAAATTATTTCAAACGGTATTTTAAGAGCACTTTTTACTGTAATCTGCTGTGGATTACTTCTATTTTTTGTTTACCAAATTCAGTCTATTATAATTTATATCATAATTTCATTGATACTTACGCTTATTGGTAATCCTATTTTAAATTTTTTCAAACATAAACTAAAGTTTAATCATCTTGTTGCTACAATTGTAACTTTGCTTTTTTTTATTGGGATTTTATTTGGTTTGATTATGCTATTTATACCTTTAATTCTTTCTCAAGGCGAGAATCTTTCCTTGCTTAATACTGCACAAATTGAGAAAGACATTATTCAATTAATAGATCAAATTAGTGTTTTTTTAAACGATCACAATATTGATTCGGCTAAACTATTAAAAGATTCAAATATTACTTCTAAACTGAATTTGAATTTTCTACCAAATTTTTTAAATTCAATTTTAAACACAATCAGTAGCTTTGGCGTAGGACTAGGCTCTGTTTTATTTATCACTTTTTTCTTTTTAAAAGACCGACTAATTTTCATACTTAGCGTCAAAAAATTAATACCTTTTAGCCATGAAGAACAAGTTTTAAACTCATTTGATAAAATTAACGGCTTATTATCTCGATATTTTATTGGATTGCTTTTACAGCTTTTTATTGTTTTTATATTGTACGTTATTGTCCTCTTGATCTTTGGTGTGCCAAATGCTGTGGTTATTGCATTTCTTTGTGCAGTACTTAATATTATACCTTATATAGGACCACTTATTGCGTCGGTTTTAGCAGCAATTTTGACTATGTTAAGTAATTTAGAAAGCAACTTTCAATCTGAAATTTTACCAGTAACTATATATGTACTCATAGGTTTTTGGATCGTACAAGTAATAGACAACAATGTATCACAACCGCTAATTTTTTCAAAAAGTGTAAGCTCTCATCCCCTTGAAATTTTTCTAGTTATCCTTATTGCCGGATTCCTTTCTGGAATTTTAGGAATGGTAATCGCTGTGCCTATTTACACGATCATCAAAGTCATAGGAAAAGAGTTTTTTCCAGAAAATAAAATTATCATGCTGTTAACAAAAGATATTTAAAGTTGGAAACAAAATTATTAGATCATGACATACAGTTGTTTATAAACAACAACATTGGCAAAAATATATCACAACTAGCGTTACAAAAAAATCCTTTTGAAAATATTGAATGGATAACAATTTTGAACCAAATTGAAGCTAAAACAAAGGCTAAAGAAAAACTTCCAACTTGGTTTTCTACAGCATTAATTATATATCCTACCAAAATTTCTGTAGAACAAACGTCTTCAGAAAAAACGGCAGCCTACAAAGCATCGCTAATACATGGGTCATCAATAATAGATTTAACAGGTGGTTTTGGGGTTGATGACTATTATTTCTCTAAAAAAATTAAAGATGTAGCTCATTGCGAAATTAATACTGAATTATCTCAAATAGCTAAACACAACTTTAGTCAACTCAATTGCAATTCAATCACATGTTATCCCGGAGATAGTAATGATACGCTTAAAAATATAAATAAAGAATGGAACTGGATATACATTGACCCCTCCAGAAGAAATGATGCTAAAGGCAAAGTTTTTATGCTAAAGGATTGTTTACCAAACGTTCCTGAAAACTTAGATTTTTACTTTCAAAAATCCAATTCAATTTTGATAAAAACAGCACCTTTACTGGATATTACCGCTGGACTTTCAGAACTTAAATGCGTTAAAAATATTCATATCATTGCTTTAGAAAATGAGGTAAAAGAACTCCTATGGGAATTGCATAAAGAATACTCTGGAGCTACCACGATAAAATCAGTCAACTTAACAAAAAATGAAATCGAAAAGTTTGATTTTATTTGGAACGATAATAGCCAAATTGCAACTTACAGCGAACCTCAAAAATACCTGTATGAAGCAAATAGTTCCATAATGAAATCTGGAGGGTTTGATGCCGTAAGTGCTTTTTATAAAGTGGACAAATTACACAAGCACTCTCATTTATACACATCAACAGAACAAATTCCTTTTCCAGGGAGAACGTTTCACATAAGAAAATCATTTCCATACTCAAAAAACGAAATGAAAATACAACTTGAAAATAAAAAAGCAAACATAACAACACGAAACTTTCCAGATACAGTAGAAAAAATAAGAAAAAAATGGAACATTAAAGATGGTGGTGACACTTATTGTTTTTTTACAATTAATGAAAATAATGACAAAATTGTTTTACTTTGCGACAAAATATAATTGAAATGAAATACCTAACACTACTCTTTTTTGTACTAATTAATACTGCAGTATTCAGCCAAAATCCTTGTGAATTCAGTGAAAATATTACAGATTCTATTGGTTCATATAAAATAACAAAAGAATATATGATTAGTGAGAAAAATTTTGGAACAAATAAAAGTTACATCTTTTTCTCTCTTGCTGTTACAGATGGGTTACCTACCTTAAACGTTCAAACCATTCAAAAAAGCAAAGATTTTATTAAAGCAAATTGTTTCGATAAAAATTCTAGAATTTACTTACAATTAAACAACGGTAAAATTGTAACGCTAATTCATGTTGAACAAGAAAATTGTGGTACTATATTAAGAGATGACAAACAATTTGACAACAGAATTAACTCAGGCATTTTTATGTTTGCCAAAGAAAATTTTGAAGATCTTAAAACTGTGCCAATTACTTTAATGCGAATTAAATACTTAACTGAAACTGAAGACCATATAGTAAAAAAAGAATTCATATCAGAACTCAATAACGAAATCTACAATCCAGAAAACTATTTTATCAATTATTTAAAATGTGTAGAATAGCTATTATTCACATTCCCATTTTACATTAGAAACGGGATTTTTCAAGCCCGCTTTCAAATTGTAATGCCACCATTCTGAATCAAATGAATTAAAACCAGCACTAATCATTACTGATTTTAATAGTTTTCGGTTTTGCAATACATCTTTAGGTAAATCCTGATGTAAATGGCTTGCTTTCTCGCCAAAAAAATCAAAATCAGTACCCATATCAACTGCTTCGCCTTGAAGCGTTACAAGGGAGATATCTACGGCTCCACCCCTATTGTGAATAGAACCCGTTTTAGGGTTAGCCACATATTTAGGATTAGGAACTATTTCCCACATTTTTTTTTGGATATCCAAAGGTCTGTAGCAGTCGTAAATCTTTATTGTATACCCTTTTTGAGTTAATTTAGTATTGGCCTTAATCAATGCTTTAACCGTTTTTAAACGCAAAAAACACTCTGAGCAATCATACACCTTAGCTTTTAAAAAATTATCATCAGTAGCATACTTCATGTCGTATATAAACGCATCACTATAACTTTTTAAATTCACAAAAGTTGTGTCATTCACTTTGTCATTTTTAGCATTATGTGAAGTAGCTAAAGAGGATTGTGCCACAGTAGAAGTTAAAAAGGAAAATAGTAATAGGGGTAAAAACAATTTCATTATTATGATGTTTATTTTTTTAGTATTAATTTATTAAAATGACCCGAAAAGGGTGTAAAGTTTATGTGGTAAATACTATATAATTAAACTTAAACTTCTATGTTATTAAGGTTAATAAATCGAATATCCGTATTCATTCAACAAACTCTAATTTACCTGTTCGTAACGTATAAAATACACCTACAATTTTAATTTCGCCTTTACTTTCCATCTTTTTCAAAATTTTACTTTTTAACCTAATTTGAGATATTGTATTTTTTATATTGTTTTTAGCTACAAATTTAACAAATGCTTCATTCTTAGAAGACTTTTCTCCTTTAAAATCTTCGCTAATTTGTACAGCAGGTTTAATATTAGTGAGCATTGAGGTTATATTACCTAAATGCACATCATCTATAGCTCCCTTAATAGCTCCACAGTGTTGATGCCCCATAACAACAATCAATTTAGCACCGGCAACTTTACAGGCAAACTCCATACTTCCTAATAAATCCGTATTTACAAAATTTCCAGCTACTCTGCCTACAAATACATCTCCTATACCTTGATTAAAAACATCTTCCACTGGCACTCTACTATCTAAACAACTTAAAACCATTGCTTTTGGATATTGACCATCAGTTGCAGCTTTCCTAATTTCTTCCGAATGTTTACGTTGGGTAATATTCCCTGAATTAAAACGATCGTTTCCAGCAATAAACTCTTTTAAAACCTGCTCTGGTGTAAGTGCATCGCGTTCTGTTTTTGTTAAAACATGATCTATAACTAAATCCCTCTTTTGCAAATCTAGACTTATTTGAGAACTTTCGTTTTTAGAACCTGAATCGCAGCTTTCTATTGTATGCAATAAAATCACAAATGTCGCAGTTTTGATTACTTGTTGTATCATTTTTTGAGTTTTAAAATTTAACTATACAAAATTGAAACTTTTAATTCATAAATTTTTATTTATACTTTATATGATAATTATAAAAATAATTAATATAAATACATTTGTATATAAAGAAACAAACAGTATTTAGCCAAAAGAAAAATAAGGTTTTTAAATATTTTATCCTGATTATTTTCTTTAACAAATTGCACTACTAGCCTAACTCTATAAAATTAGTACATTCAATCAATAAATGACTCTAAAAAAATTGAGTACTAAAAAAAGGGTGAAAAATATATAACAATAAAATATGTGATTTCGAAAGAGCTTTTAATAATCCATACTTTTATTAAAAAAATAGGAAATTATTGTTGAATATCATGAACTACTAATTACACTCTTTAAATTAAGAAAAAGTTTAAATTCTATTTTCATGTTCGTGATTTGTTCGTGAAAATGTTGTGAAAAGTGGTGTTTAATGGTAGTAAATATAGAGAATAATAGTACATAACAAGTATATAAAACAAAAAAACCACCGTAAACAGTGGGTTTTGTGAAGGTAGAAGGATTTGAACCTTCGACCGCCCCGATTAAAAATCGGGATGCTCTATTTATTTAACTAGTCATTTTGAGATTAAGACTATTTAAATTTTATATTTTTTTTAAAATCATCCTAAATGAATTGGATTAAAAACAAAAAACCCACCAAATTGGTGGGTTTTGTGAAGGCAGAAGGATTACTGAAACAACTCGTAGCGCACGTTATTGTTGAATAGTTTTATTTGTTGTGGCAAATTTGTGCCAATTTTTTTGGTTCTCTCTTAGAATTAACTTGTTTGTAATAGAAATTTCATGTCAAATATAGCAAACTAAATAAAGAGAAAAACAATTATAAATATCAAATCATATATGATTCGATGTGTTAAAAAAATACTGCTAATTTAAAAGTCAAAATATTTTATATACAACTATCTTTCTTACATTTACAAGTATTCAAAAAAAATGACATGGCGAAAATTCACTCACTTAAAATATCTAACTTTAAAGGAATCCAAAAACTTGAACAAGTTTTTGGTATTACTGATTTCATATGCTTAATTGGAAGAGGTGACTCGGGGAAAACAACAATTCTGGAAGCAATTTCAGCAGCCTTATCTCCAAGTTGGAATTTAACCTTTTATGACACTGATTTTTTTAATGGAGACATTGAAGTTCCAATTGAAATAGAAGTTTCGATGTATGATTTGCCTAAAGATTTAATTCAAGAAAATAAATATGGACTTTTTATTAGAGGTCTTGATAAATCCACAGATATAATATTTGACGATGTACTAGATGATCATGAAACTATTTTGACATTAAAACTAATTGTAGAAAAAGATTTAGAACCAAAATGGTTTGTTGTCAATAATAGAGAACAACAAGACCCTGTTGAAATAAGAGCTAGTGACAGAGCAAATCTTAATGTTTTTTTAGTATCTGATTATATTGACCGACACTTTTCTTGGAATAAAGGAAACCCTCTCTATTCATTATTAAAACAAGAAAAAACTCATGACGAAAAAAATAATGTAATTATTGAGGCATTAAGAGAAGCAAAAGAGAAAATTGATTCTAGTCCTTTTAATCACTTAGACAATATCGTTGAAAAAATTAAGACATCAGCTTCAAATTTTGGTGTAAATATTTCAAACACAACTACAACTATAGATTTTAAAGATTTTTCAATTAAGGACGGTAGAATTTGTTTACATGAAGATAAAATACCCTTTAGACAAAAAGGAAAAGGTTCTAAAAGACTAATTTCTATTGCAATCCAAACAGAGTTGGCGAAAACCGGAGGTATATTGCTAATTGATGAAATTGAACAAGGACTTGAACCGGATAGAGCTCAACATTTAGCAAAAATTTTAAAAAACACCAACAAAGGTCAAATTTTTATCACTACTCACTCCAGAGATGTGTTAGTTGAATTAAATGCTAATGATTTATTTAAAGTAAAAAAAAATTACCCTAGCTTATATCCATTTGATAATTCATTACAATCAACTATTAGAAGTAATCCCGAAGCCTTTTTTTCTGATCGAGTATTGGTATGTGAAGGCCCAACTGAAATAGGGATTTGTAGAGGGCTAAATAATTTCAGAATGGAAAAAGGTGAAGATAATATTTCCTTATTGGGAGTAAGATTTGCCAATGGTAATGGAACAAGTCAAGTTGAATATGCCTTAGGCTTTTTAAGAGCAGGATTTAAGGTATGCTTATTTTGCGATTCAGACGACGAAAACATTAATAAACAAAAAGAAGATTTAAAAATACAAGGAATATCAATTGTAGATTGTGCAGCTAATAAATCAATTGAAGCACATATATTTGAAGATCTTCCTTGGAAAGCACTAAAGGAATTAATAGAATATAGAATAAAAGAAAAAGATGAAGAAAGTGTAAAACAATCCATAGCTTCAAAATATATTGGCCAATTTCCTTTAGACTGGAAAAATTCAGATTCCCCTATAATGAGAGATGCTCTTTACAAATCATCTATTTCAAAAAAGAATGAATGGTTTAAAAGAACCGACCATGGTGAATTTGTTGGAGGAGTAATCTGTAATAATCTTGAAGATATTAAATCTGAGAAGCTAGGAAATCAAATTCAAGAATTATCTAAATGGATAGATAATGATTAATTATAAGGAATTTATCTCAAATGAAAAGAGCATGCTAATTGCACCGGCTGGCTATGGCAAAACGCATACCATTGTAGAATGCCTTAAACATACACAAGCAAAAGGTAGACAACTTATACTAACTCATACACATGCAGGAGTTGCAGCAATAAAGGAAAAAATTAAAAGGGAAGGTATTTCAAGTTCTAGCTATTCCATTGAAACAATATCCAGCTTTGCTCAAAAATATGTTTTATCCTTTTATATCGGAACTGAAATTCCAGAACAAGAGAATTCCAAAAATTATTATCCTTTTATAATTGAAAAATCAATTACTTTATTGAAAATAAAACCTATCAGAGAAATAATTTCTAATACGTATAATGGCCTTTTTGTTGACGAATATCAAGATTGTACGATAAAACAACATGAACTGATTCTTATACTTTCAGAATTACTACCTACTCGCATACTTGGTGACTTTTTACAAGGTATCTTTGGATTTAATGGGGAAAGTCTAGTAAATCTTGAAAGCAAAACTGAAATGAAAGCATTTCAAAAATCTTATTATGAATTAGACCAACCACAAAGATGGTTAAATGGAAACAATGCTTTATTGGGTGAAAATTTAAAAGACATTCGGAATAGTTTAATACAAAAAGAAGAAATAGATTTAAGTAAATATCCCTCAATAGAAACTAAACTTATCAAAGAATTTGATTTATATGATTTTAAAAAAGATTATAACAGGCAAATAAGAAATTTATTGGACGAAAAAGATTTACTTATTCTTCATCCAGATTCTACAAGTATAAATCCAAGATTAAAGTTTATAAAATTATTTAACAATAGAATTACCTTAATTGAATCCATTGATGACAAGACTTTTTATAAAACATCAAAAGATGCAGACTCGATTACCAAAGAAAATATTTATCAATACTTAATTTCAATTAGCTATGAATTATTTAACAAATCCGGTCTTGATAATTGGTTTAATGAGAAAGGCTTTAAACGGAAGGCAAAAGAAATTGATAAGATTTTAATATCCCAAATAATGAATAAAATTAATTCTTTAGATGAAAAAATTTCATTTTCATTGCTTTCAGAAATTTTAAAAGACATAAAAGAACTATCGGGAATAAAATGTTACAGAAAGGAACTATTCAGCTCATTTTGTACGGCCCTCGAGGATGCTGAATATTCTAATATGTCAGTTTTAGAAGCAATGACTAAAAAAAGAAATTTAACTCGTAGAGTTGGGAGAAAAATATACGGAAAATCCATAGGAACAACTCTTTTAACTAAAGGCTTAGAGTTTGATACAGTAGTAATATTAAATGCTCATAAGTTTGAATGTTCAAAACATCTATATGTCGCTTTAACAAGAGCTTCTAAAAGATTAATCATTTTTACTGAAAGCAAAACTCTCATGCCTTATTAATATAAGAATAATTTCATGAAAATTTGACACACAAAATGGTATTGTGCCATATGTGTGTCAAAAGTCTTCAAATTACTTAAAAAACACTATGAAAAAGTCGATTTTTCGGAGATAAAGCAAATAAAAAAACCCCTTAAAACACTGGTAATCAGATGTTTATAAGGGGGGTTTAAGTGAAGGCAGAAGGATTCGAACCTTCGACCGCCTGCTTAGAAGGCAGGTGCTCTATCCAGCTGAGCTATGCCTCCATTGCTCATGTAAAAAAATCTAGTCGGGGTGGCAGGATTCGAACCTGCGGCCTCCTGCTCCCAAAGCAGGCGCGATAACCGAGCTACGCTACACCCCGAAAACAAAAACTTAAAGCGGAGGGACAGGGACTCGAACCCTGGCACCGATCACTCGATGACAGTTTAGCAAACTGCTCCATTACCACTCTGGCACCCCTCCAAGCTCAAGAAACGTGTTCTGTTTTGCGGTTGCAAACTTACTACTTCTTTAGACTTCTCACAACTTTTTTTGATGTTTTTTTAATATTTTTTTTAAAAAATTTTAAAAATACTTCACAGTCAAACACATAGAAGATTAAAAATTTATCGGAATTATTAAATCCTATTCGAAATATAAATTTACTTAAAAAAGATTAAATTTGCTTCATAAACTAACATTATGAAAGACATGAACAAAAGAGTTGTTATCGTTTCTGCCGTAAGAACACCTATCGGAAGTTTTATGGGAGCATTATCTACAGTAACTGCACCAAAATTAGGAGCTGCTGCTATAAAAGGTGCTTTAGACAAAATAAATTTAGACCCAAACTTAATTGACGAAGTATATATGGGTAACGTAGTACAAGCAGGCGTAGGTCAAGCTCCAGCTAGACAAGCCGCTCTGTTTGCAGGATTACCTAATACAGTTGCCTGTACTACTATTAACAAAGTATGTGCATCAGGTATGAAGGCCGTTATGATGGCTGCTCAAGCTATTCAGTGTGGCGATGCCGAAATTGTTGTAGCAGGTGGTATGGAAAACATGAGTTTGATTCCACATTACATGAATCTAAGAAACGGAACAAAATTTGGTCCATCGACCATGCTTGACGGAATGCAAAAAGATGGCCTTACAGACGCTTATGACAACAGTGCAATGGGAGTTTGCGCTGATTTGTGTGCGAGCGAATATAATTTTTCTCGTGAAGATCAAGATGCGTATGCTATTCAATCCTATGAAAGAAGTGCTACCGCATGGAATACCGGAAAATTTAACAATGAAGTAGTACCTGTTGCTGTACCACAACGCAAAGGTGACCCCATCATGGTAATCAAAGATGAAGAATACACTAATGTAAAACTAGACAAAATACCTTCATTAAGTCCTGTTTTTACTAAAGACGGAACTGTAACAGCTGCTAACGCATCAACTATCAATGACGGTGCTGCTGCGGTAATCATGATGAGTGAAGAAAAAGCACTTGCATTAGGTTTAAAACCGTTAGCATACATTAAAGGCTATGCTGATGCTGCCCAAGAACCAAAATGGTTTACTACTAGCCCCGCTAAGGCTTTGCCAAAAGCACTAGACAAAGCCGGAATAGCTCTTGATGCTGTTGAATACTTTGAATTTAACGAAGCCTTCTCTGTAGTAGGATTAGCCAATTCTAAAATACTAGGACTTGACAATACGAAAGTTAACGTAAACGGTGGTGCCGTATCACTAGGACACCCGCTAGGATGTTCTGGAGTGCGTATTATTGTTACTTTATTAAATGTTCTAGAGCAAAATAACGCAAAAATAGGTGCTGCTGCTATTTGCAATGGCGGCGGTGGCGCATCTGCAATTGTAATAGAAAGAATCTAATTCAAAAAAAAGAGCAAATTATTTAAAATAATTTGCTCTTTTTAACTCTTAAAACAACCTAAATGTTCGGAATTTGTAATCTTGCTGTCATTCCGCTTCGTCATGAAGCAAGTGATAAAAGCGAAATAGTTTCTCAAGTTTTATTTGGAGAACATTTTGAAATTTTAGAAAAAAACAATCAATGGTTTAAAATAAAATTGCAGTACGATAATTACGAGGGCTGGATTGATAGCAAACAAATGCAACTAATCTCTGAAAACAGCTATCAAAATCTTACTGATGACACTATAATATTAAACGCTGATTTACTAGAATACATAACCGGAACAAATAACTTGATGCTTCCGATACCACTTGGTGCCTCATTATCTTTTTTAAACCACCTTGATATTAACAAAGATAATTTTGAATTTGAAGGAACTAAGACTAGTGGTAAAAAAAACAAAGACAACCTTATCAAAACCTCATTCATGTATCTGAATGCTCCTTATTTATGGGGCGGAAAAACACCTTTTGGTATTGATTGTTCTGGTTTTACACAAATGGTTTATAAACTTAACGGATATCATTTATTACGTGATGCATCACAGCAAGCTACACAAGGTGAAGCTTTAAGTTTTATTGAAGAGAGCGAGCCTGGGGACTTAGCGTTTTTTGATAATGACGAAGGATCTATCATTCACGTAGGAATAATTATGGATGACAATTATATTATTCATGCTAGCGGCAAAGTTAGAATTGATAGGATTGACCATTTAGGTATATTTAATACCGAAACAAATAAACACACACACAAGTTGAGAGTTATCAAAAAGATTATATAAAAAAAGCCTGTCTAAATAAACAGGCTTTTTTTAAACTAAAACATATATTATTACATCTTAGCCTTCAATACTTTAGCTTCTGCAGTCATTTCAAGAGCGTTGTAAACTCCTAATAAAGTTTTAGAAACATCTGTATTTTTAGGATCTAACTCTACTCCTTTTTCTAAGAATGGTATTGCTGAACGGAAAATATCTTCTCTTTTCTTTTTCAATTCATCATAACGTTTTTGCTCTTTTGGTGTTGTGCCAAGTTTGTTCATTTCGTCAATGATTTCTTTCTCATTATCCAGTTTCATTGCTGCTAAGTTAATATAACCATTAAGATATTTAGGATTAATCTCAATAACTCTCTTGTAATACTTTTCAGCATCCACAAAATTCTTAGCATTTGCACTAATTACGCCTAGGTTAAAAATTAAATCCGCATCATTTGGATTTTTTTCTAAAACCTCAGCTATTAATTTTTTGTATGTGTCAAAATCTTTTGTTTCAAGGTACAAGTTAGCCTCAGTCAATAAAAGAGTACCATCTTCAGGATTTGCAACTCTCGCATCAGCAATTGCTTTTTTTGCTTCGTCAATTTTACCTTTTTCAACTAAAATTAAGGCCAAATTTTTATAAATTTCCCCTCTTTTTGATGGAACAACTTCTGTTCTTGGCTTTTCATGCGTTCCCATTTTTACCATTTTATCTCTTTCTTGAAGAGAAGTAAAATAATCTTCTTGAGAAGTAAGTTTATTTACAGCATAATAACTAGTTCCTTTACCAGAGTAATTTAAAGTTTTTAAGTTACTATACAACTCTAAGGCTTTATCATAATCTTTTGCATTTACATAAGTTGATGCAGCGTAATACAAGTTAATAGTATCTTTTTTATCCAATTGGTATGCATCAAATAATTTTCTTGCACTATCCGCATGTTTCTCCACTTTAGAATCAGCAATGGCACTGTTTATAAATTTGTATTTAATATCTGTAATTGAGGTTACAGCTTGCGTAGTAAATTTTAATTTACCAGAAGCTTTTTCAGCAGCAATTAAATCTTGATAAGCAGTAGCTGCTAGTGACAAGTTTTTATCTGTGTCAACACTTTTATTTGCTAGATCCAAAAATGTATTTCCTTTTATAAAATAAAATTGTGCTTTTTCTGCGTCTGGAGCATTTGATATCAACGACTCAGCCTCAGCAAGTAACGTTACAGCTTCTTGACTTTTTCCGCTTTTTAATGCCTTTTCGGCTGCTTTAATTTGATCTTTTTGAGCAAAAGTAGCTACTGATACCAATAAAGTTGATGCTAGTATTACATATTTACTATTCATAATATTCTCTGTTTGTTTAATAATTATTCTTAATTGGGTTTGCATTATTATTCTTCCGATTCGTCTTCATCAGAATCTTCGTTTACATCTTCTTCTTCTTCAACTACCTCGTCGTCATCGTCATCATCCTCAACAACTCCATCATCTTCAAGGACTTCAAGATCAGGTTTTACTCGTTCAATTACAGCTGTTTCAATTACATTACCATCTTCATCAACAACAACTTCATTTACATCATCTTTCATAACTTTAGTAACTGCTGCAATTGAGTCTTTTCCTTTAAGATTTATAAGTCGAACTCCTTGCGTTGCTCTTCCCATTACTCTTAAATCTTCAATAGCCATTCTAATCGTTAAACCAGATTTGTTAATAATCATCAAATCATCAGCATCAGTAACGGCATTGATCGAGATTAATTGACCTGTTTTTTCAGTGATGTTTAATGTTTTAACTCCTTTTCCACCACGATTTGTAATTCTGTACACATCCTCACCATCATCATCAACAAGTTTCGTACGTTTACCATAACCATTTTCGGTTACAACAAGAATTTGAGAATCGTTTATATCATTTTTATCCACAGTAACCATGCCAATTACTTCATCAGTATCGTCTTTTAAAGTAATTCCTCGGACTCCTGAAGCGGTTCTACCCATTGGCCTTGTTTTAGTTTCTTCAAAACGAACCAATTTACCTGATTTAACAGCTAATATAATTTGGCTTTCCCCATTTGTCAATTTAGCTTCAAGTAATTCGTCACCTTCTTTAATAGTAATAGCAGCAACACCATTAACTCTTGGTTTAGAATATTTTTCAAGAGATGTTTTCTTAACCTGTCCTTGCTTAGTAACCATAACAAGGTTATGACTATTGATATAATCTTTATCTTTTAAATCTTGAGTACAAATGAAAGCTTTTACTTTATCATCACTTTCTATGTTTACCAAGTTTTGTATTGCCCTTCCTTTTGCTGTTTTACTACCCTCTGGAATTTCATAAACACGCATCCAGAAACACTTCCCTTTTTGAGTAAAGAACATCATATATTGGTGATTTGTAGCAACAAACATGTGTTCTAAGAAATCTTGATCTCTTGTACCGGCACTTTTTTGACCAACTCCACCTCTATTTTGAGTTTTATACTCTGTTAAGTTTGTACGTTTGATATAACCCGCATGAGAAATGGTTATAACCACATTTTCGTCAGCAATTAAATCCTCAATACTTACATCACCTCCTGAGTATTCAATGGTAGAACGACGAGCATCACCATATTTATCTCTTATTTCTTCAAGTTCCTCTTTGATTAATGCAGTTCTTAAATTTACATCAGCAAGTAAAGCTCTTAAGTGATCAATCAATTTCATGATTTCTTCATATTCCGCTCTTAGCTTATCTTGTTCAAGACCCGTTAATTGTCTCAATCGCATTTCTACGATAGCTCTAGACTGAATATCGGATAGATTAAATCGTTCTATTAATTTAGTTCTTGCTTCTTCCGTATTTTTAGATGCTTTGATTAACGCAATAACCTCGTCAATATTATCCGAAGCTATAATTAATCCTTCTAAAATATGCGCTCTTTCTTCAGCTTTTCTTAAATCAAATTGCGTTCTACGAATCACTACATCATGACGGTGCTCTACAAAATAGTGAATCATGTCTTTTAGATTCAACATTTGTGGACGTCCTTTTACCAATGCAATATTATTTACACTGAAAGAAGATTGCAGTTGTGTGTACTTATATAAAGTGTTCAAAACTACATTAGGAGTTGCATCTCTCTTTAATATGTATACAATTCGCATCCCATTTCGATCCGATTCGTCACGAATATTTGCAATTCCCTCTATTTTTTTATCATTTACCAAGTCAGCAGTACGCTTGATCATGTCTGCTTTATTAACTTGATACGGAATTTCGGTAACAATAATAGATTCTCTACCGTCTACCTCTTCAAAACCTACTTTGGCACGCATAACAATACGACCTCTACCTGTTTTAAAGGCTTCACGAACACCTTCGTAACCATATATAATACCACCAGTAGGGAAATCTGGTGCCTTAATATGATTCATCAACTCATCAATCTCAATTTCATTATTATCAATAAAAGCAAGTGTACCATTGATAACTTCGGTTAAGTTGTGTGGTGGCATATTAGTAGCCATACCAACAGCAATACCAGTAGCACCGTTTATTAACAAAGTTGGAACACGAGTAGGCATTACTTTTGGCTCATACAAGGTATCATCAAAGTTCAATTGAAAATCAACTGTTTCCTTTTCGATATCAGCCATTATTTCTTCTGAAATTTTACGCATTCTAGCCTCAGTATAACGCATTGCAGCTGGACTATCTCCATCTACAGAACCAAAGTTACCTTGACCATCAATTAATAAGTAACGCATACTCCATTCTTGAGCCATACGTACCATAGCATCATATACAGATGTATCACCGTGTGGGTGATACTTACCTAAAACTTCTCCAACAATTCTTGCGGATTTTTTATGGGCTTTATTTGAAAAAACTCCTAAATCATACATTCCATAAAGAACTCTTCGATGTACAGGCTTTAAACCATCTCTAACATCTGGAAGTGCTCTTGATACAATTACTGACATCGAATAATCGATATAAGCTGATTTCATTTCATCTTCTATGTTAATAGGAATTAACTTTTCTCCTTCAGACATAAGTTGTTATATTAAATAATTATATTAAATTCAAAACGTGCCAATATACGGCTTTCTGAATTTTTTTCACTAGTTTTATAGGAGTTATTTACAAGATTTATTAACAATATCCAGTGTCGAATTAGTTAATAATTTAAGGGGAATTTAACTTTAAAATCATGATAAATTTTGTCACTTAGCTGACATGGGATTGGAATAGGAATGGTTTTTGTTTTTCAATACTTAATTCACTAAATTTACGATATCAAATATATATTATGGATGATAATTTTTCACCAAGAGTAAAAGACGTTATCACCTACAGTAAGGAAGAAGCTTTACGACTAGGTCACGATTTTATAGGCACAGAACACTTAATGCTAGGAATACTAAGAGATGGAAATGGAAAAGCAATCCAGATTTTAAACAGTCTAGATATAGACTTAGACCATTTACGAAGAAAAGTAGAAATACTAAGCCCAGCAATTCCGGGAGTAGACACAAATACTGAAAAGAAAAACTTGCATTTAACGCGACAAGCTGAACGTGCACTAAAAACTACTTTTCTAGAAGCCAAGGTTTTTCAAAGTATATCTATTAGTACAGCTCATCTTTTATTATGCATTCTAAGAAACGAAAACGATCCCACAACTAAGCTATTGAATAAACTTAAAATTGATTACGATATAGCTAAAGAACAGTATTTAAATATGACTCCAAGCGAAGACGATTTTACAGAAAATTTACCCCGAAACGAATCATACAATGACGATTCAGGACAAGATGACAGTTTTAAAGAAGGAACTTTCAACAATCCAGCCAATAAGTCTAACAAGAAGTCAAAGACTCCTGTTTTAGATAATTTTGGTAGAGATTTAACAGAAATGGCCGAAGAAGGAAAACTAGATCCAGTAGTAGGACGCGAAAAAGAGATTGAACGTGTTTCTCAAATTTTGAGCCGTCGTAAAAAAAACAATCCCTTATTAATAGGGGAACCTGGAGTTGGAAAATCAGCAATTGCTGAAGGTTTAGCGTTACGCATCATTCAGAAAAAAGTTTCTAGAACATTGTTCAACAAACGCGTAGTAACACTTGATCTTGCAAGCCTTGTTGCCGGTACCAAATACCGCGGACAATTTGAGGAACGTATGAAAGCGGTTATGAATGAATTAGAAAAAAACGATGATATAATCTTATTCATTGATGAAATTCATACCATTGTAGGAGCTGGTGGAGCTACAGGTTCTCTTGATGCATCAAATATGTTCAAGCCAGCACTAGCTAGAGGAGAAATTCAATGTATCGGCGCTACCACTCTTGATGAATATAGACAGTATATAGAAAAAGACGGTGCATTAGAGAGACGTTTTCAAAAAATAATTGTAGAACCAACATCGGTATCTGAAACAATCACAATTTTGAATAACATCAAGAATAAATATGAAGACCACCACAATGTAACTTTTACTCAGGAAGCAATTGAAGCTTGTGTAAAACTTACAGATCGTTACATGTCTGACCGTTTTTTACCAGACAAAGCTATTGATGCTTTAGACGAAGCTGGATCTAGAGTGCATATCACAAATATTGAGGTTCCTAAACAAATTTTAGATTTAGAAAGACAACTTGAAGAAGTTAGAGAACTAAAAAATGTTGTGGTCAAAAAACAAAAATACGAAGAGGCTGCTAAACTTAGAGATGATGAAAAACGCATCGAAAAAGATTTAGCAATAGCCCAAGAACAATGGGAAGAAGATGCTAAAAACAATCGCATAGAAGTTACAGAGGACAATGTGGCCGATGTTGTTTCAATGATGAGTGGTATTCCCGTAAACCGTATTGCTCAAACCGAAAGTAATAAACTGGCTAAATTACCAGAACTTATTGAAGGTAAAGTTATAGGTCAAAAAGAAGCTGTAATGAAGATTGCACGCTCTATTCAAAGAAATCGTGCAGGATTGAAAGATCCTAATAGACCTATTGGTTCCTTTATTTTCTTGGGACAAACTGGAGTTGGAAAAACACAATTAGCTAAAGTTATAGCTAAAGAACTTTTCGACTCAGAGGATGCTTTGATACGCATAGACATGAGCGAATACATGGAGAAATTTGCAATCTCACGCTTAGTTGGTGCGCCTCCAGGCTACGTAGGTTATGAAGAAGGTGGTCAGCTTACTGAAAAAGTAAGAAGAAAACCGTATTGTGTTGTACTGTTAGATGAAATAGAAAAAGCACATCCTGATGTTTTCAATATGTTACTTCAAGTCTTAGATGATGGGTATTTGACAGACAGTTTAGGTCGAAAAATTGATTTCAAAAACACTATAATTATCATGACATCAAATGTGGGTGCCAGACAGTTAAAAGATTTTGGACAAGGAGTAGGCTTCGGTACAGCTGCAAAAGTATCACAGGCTGATGATAATTCGAAAAGTATCATTGAAAATGCATTGAAAAAAACGTTTGCTCCTGAATTCCTTAACCGAATTGATGATGTAATTGTCTTCAATGCTTTAGAAAAACATGATATTGATTTGATTATTGAAATTGAATTAAAAAAATTGTTTGCACGTGTTGCTGAATTAGGATATCAATTAAATCTTTCTGATAAAGCAAAGGCGTTTATTGCTGATAAAGGTTTTGATAAACAATTTGGTGCTCGACCGCTAAAAAGAGCCATTCAAAAATACGTAGAAGACACACTTGCCGAAGAAATCATTACTTCAAAAATAAGCATGGGTGATGAGATCTTTATGGATATTGAAGAAGGTGCTCAGGAATTAACAGTAAAAGTTCATAAAGCAGGTGAAGCTTCAAACTTATAAACTCATATAGATTCGTATGCTTAAACCCGTTACGTTTTCATAACATAACGGGTTTATTGTTTACAAAAAAACATCCTTAATTTTAAAAACAAATATATACATTTGGACTTTAAATTAAGGTTAATCAAAAAATAGGTATGTCAGATAATAAAGTAATTTTAGGTAGTGAGGAATGGTGTTCTTTTCCAGAACTAGGAATTCCTACCATAAAAGCACGCGTAGATTCGGGAGCAAAAACATCAGCTTTACACGCTATAAATATTGCTCCGTTCATAAAAAATGAAAGTAACTGGGTAAAATTTGACATTAATCCCATACAAAACAATCAAATGACGGTGATTCACTGCGAAGCTCCTTTGATTGATAAACGTATTGTGAAAAGTTCTAGCGGATTTAGAGAACAACGCTATGTGATTCAAACTAATTTACAAATAGGAAGTTCACAATGGCCAATTGAGATGACATTGACAAATCGAGATTCAATGGGCTTTAGAATGCTTCTAGGACGTGAAGCAATGAGTGGACGTGTACTTGTTGATCCTGAAGAAAAATATCTTTTAGGTCAACCGACAACAGATACTTTAAAAGAGCTTTATAAAAACTCTGAAAAAGCAACATCAGGATTGCGAATAGGTCTTTTAGCCAGTAATCCCGAATTGTACAGCAATAAAAGAATCATGGAAGCAGGTGAAATGCGTGGTCATGAAATGCATTTTTTAAATATCAAGGAATGCTATATGAAACTGGATGCAAAAACCCCAGAAATTCATTATCGAGGAGGAAAAATCCTAAACCAATTTGATGCTATTATCCCAAGAATTAGACCTAGTATTACCTTTTATGGTTGTGCATTGACAAGACAATTTGAAGCTTTAAAAGTGTATTGCTTGAACTCTTCAAACGCAATTACACAGTCAAGAGATAAATTGTACTCTTTACAATTACTATTGAATCATGGAGTTGAAATTCCTACAACTGGTTTTGCAAACTCTCCACTTGACACTGACGATTTAATTAAGATGGTAGGTGGATCGCCACTAATTGTAAAGTTACTTGAAGGTACACAAGGTAAAGGAGTTGTTCTAGCTGAGACAAAAAAAGCTGCCGAAAGCGTAATTAATGCTTTTAAGAGTTTAAATGTAAATATTTTAGTACAAGAATTCATAAAAGAAGCTAATGGAAAAGATATTCGTTGCTTTGTAATAGACGGAAAAGTTGTTGCTGCCATTCAGCGAGAAGCAATGCCTGGAGAATTTAGAGCAAATATTCATTTAGGTGGAACTGCATCCGTAATTAAAGTTACAGCAGAGGAAAAACGAATAGCTATTAAGGCAACAAAAGCAATGGATCTAAAAGTAGCAGGTGTTGACATAATACGTTCTTCTAAAGGTCCGTTACTATTAGAAGTTAACTCATCACCAGGACTTGAAGGAATAGAAGGTGCGACTAACAAGGATATTGCAGGAGAAATGATTAAAGCTATTGAGAAACACTTTCATCAAAAAGCAGATTTGAAATAACCAATTTTTAAATAGACTTTAGCAACAGATAGAAAGATGCCAGAGTCTAACGAACCTTTTAAATAAATATACAGTACAAATGAACGAATATCTAATTATAATTGTTCGAAGTAGTGCTGTATATTTTTTTATGGTAATTGCGCTGCGCCTTTTTGGCAAAAAAGAATTATCCCAATTGAATACTGCTGATGTTATTCTAATCTTACTCATTAGCAACTCCGTTCAAAATGCAATGGTAGGAAACAATACTAGTCTATGGGGAGGCCTAGCAGCAGCATCAGTCCTTTTTATCATTAATTTTATTTTAAAAAAACTGATGTTCAGATTTCCGAAATTTAGTGATTTCATGCAAGAAAAGCCAGAAATCTTAATTCATAATGGCCATTTAGACTTTAAAACTCTAAGTAAATTGAACATCACTTCAGACGAATTAAAAGAATCAATGCGGGAACATGGTATAGAACATTTTAATGAAGTAAAACTGGCCATGTTAGAGATTGATGGTAACATTAGTATTATTTCGGGTAATATTCAATTAAAACAGACCTATCACAAACGAAAATATAATCATAAAAATCTAAACGGATAAAAAGAAGTCTAATTACTGTTTGAATTATAAACTTTTAATCACATTAAAGAAAATTATTTTTTTCTGTTTTTTTAAGACAAAATCGCAATCAGTTTATATTTTTTAAATCAATATAATATTTAGAAGTAGGAAATATCGAATATAAAAAAACCATTCCGTTAAGAATGGTTTTTTTATATTCGATATTTTAATGTTTTAATTATATAAAAATTCGAAACATATAATATATGATAGCTGCTAAAATTGCAGAAATAGGAATAGTTAGTACCCAAGCCCAAATAAGACTTACAGTCATTCCCCATCGCACAGCTGATACTCTTTTTGTTAATCCAACACCTATTATAGAACCTGTAATGGTATGCGTTGTGCTTACTGGAACTTTAAAATGCTCTGTAAAATACAAAGTAAGTGCACCTGCAGTTTCTGCAGCAACACCTTCAAAAGAAGTAACTTTTGTGATTTTTGAGCCCATTGTTTTTACAATTTTCCAACCACCACTCAATGTCCCCGCTGCTATTGCAGAATAACATGCTAGAGGAATCCATTCTGGCATTTTAAAAACGCCTTCTTCATTTGGTAATACTACATCTAACCAATCTGGAAGACTTTCTTGACTCAATCCGCTTGTTTGGATATAAACTGTAACTGCTGCTGCAATAATTCCCATAACTTTTTGTGAATCATTACCTCCATGACCAAGACTAAAGGCTGCTGATGATAACAATTGCATCTTTTTCAACCATGCTGTAGATTGATGTAAGTTTAAAGAGCTAAATATTAAACTAAAACCACTAATGGTCAAAATTATAAATGCAACTAAAAACCATTTAATATTATGAGATTCAAAAACTACACTCCAAAAATGCGAATCGAAACGCGGTTTTTTAATATCCACAAAATAAACCATTTGAGACTCTACAAACCAAATTGTTAATAACATCAAACAAACTGTAAAAATCTTGGGATATATACTTCTTTTAGAAGCATTTAAAAGCCAAATAGATATCAAATAAGACATAAAAGCTCCCAAAAGTGGCGCTAGTACAATAAAAGCAATGATTACCAATACTCCAGATGGAAAACCTCCGTCTTTACCAGCTGTGTACCAGTTTACAGTATCATACCAATAAGCGGTATGTAACTCAGCACCTGATCCTACTGAATATCCTGAGAAACCATGAACTGCTAGCGCGTGAGCAATGGCTGCACCAGCAAAACCACCAATAAGTGTGTGTGACGAACTCGATGGAATACCTTGCCACCAAGTAAATAAATTCCAAATAATTGCGGCTATAACACCTGCTAAAATTACAACAAGATCAATCTCGAGAGTATTGGCTGTTTTTGCAACTGTATCAGCCACACCAAAACCAAAAACCCAATAGGCCAAAAAGTTAAAAAAAGCAGCCCAAACTACAGCTTGAAATGGCGACAAGACTTTTGTTGCAACAACTGTAGCTATTGCATTGGCAGCATCATGAAAACCATTGATGTAATCAAAGATTAAAGCTAAGACAATGATAACTATAAGTAAGGTGAAATCCATAAGAGTTATTTCAGATAAAAAGGAATTAATTAAGAATGTTTTACAGAAATAGATTCTAGAACTGCAGCTACACTTTTACACTTATCTGTTGCTGTTTCCAGTACAGAAAGCACTTCCTTATATTTGATAATATTTTTAGCATCTGTTTCATTTTCGAATAAGTCAAGAACGGCTTTATCGTAAACATTATCAGATTTATTTTCTAATTTATTGATGCGAACACATGCATCAGTAATATTTTTCATTTTCTTTAAATCTCTTAACTCTCTTATAGCAACATCAATATTTTGACAAGCCTCAAGGTTAATCTCCGTTAATTTTCGGATTGATTTTGTAATTTTATCCACTTGATACAAGCGTATTCTGCTTGCAGCTCCATGAAGATTATCGGCAACATTATCAATTGAAGTAATCAAGGAATGAATATCTTCTCTATCAAATGGTGTTATGAAATTTCTACTCAACTCAAGGTTGGTTTGACGAGTGATGTCCTCCCCTTTTTGTTCTAAAACATCAATTTTTTGAAAAAGAATTTCACGCTCTTTAAAAGGTAAATTTACTGCTTCATGTAAATTAATTGCAATTTCAATTAAATTACTAGATGCTTCTTCAAAAAGTGGAAAAAATTTTTTGTCTTTAGGAACCAAAAATTGGAAAAAATTATTAATGTTCATTTGATTTAATTTTAGTCAGGCAAAATTACTTCATTATTAATTGCTAACGTTAAGCCATTGTTAACAAATTATTCTCAACCGGATAAGTATTCAAAAAAGCTACTGTCTTTAAAATATCGTAATGAAGAATCCTATCCTCAGTGATCAAAGGCACTGCAGAGCGATATGAATCTATAAAATTTTCGATTAAAACACTTGACTTTAAAGGTTTTCGATATGCAAGTGCTTGTGATGCATTGAGGAGTTCAATAGCCAAAATGCGCTCTACATTATCAACAACACGAAGTGCTTTTGTAGCTGCATTTGCCCCCATACTTACATGATCTTCTTGACCGTTACTCGAAACAATATTATCAACACTGGCTGGAGTAGCCAATTGTTTGTTTTGACTTGCAATACTAGCTGCCGCATATTGCGGTATCATTAGTCCTGAGTTAAGTCCTGGATTATCAACCAAAAAAGCTGGCAATCCCCTATTACCTGAAATTAATTGATAGGTTCTACGCTCAGAGATACTGCCTAATTCTGAAAGGGCAATTGCCATAAAATCAAGAGCCATTGCAAGAGGTTGACCATGAAAATTACCTCCAGAAATTATTTGATCCTCATCAATAAATATATTAGGATTATCGGTTACCGAATTAATCTCGGTAGTAAATATTTTTTTTACATACTCAAAAACATCTTTTGAAGCCCCATGAACTTGAGGAATACATCTAAATGAGTAAGGATCTTGTACGTGATTTTTGGGTTGTTTTATAATTTCACTGCCTGACAGAAAATGAACCATATTTTGCGCTGTAATAATCTGCCCTTTATGAGGTCTAACAAAATGAATAAGCTCATTAAAAGGCTCTATCCTTCCATCAAAACCCTCTAGGGATACAGCACTTATGAAATCTGCAAAATAAGATAAGGTATTGGATTTAAGTAAAACATAAACTCCATAAGCACTCATAAATTGAGTACCATTCAATAATGCTAATCCTTCTTTTGATTTTAATACAATTGGATCCCAATCAAATTCTTTTAAAACTACTGCTGCTTCAACCTTTTGATCTTTGTAATAAACCTCACCATGACCAATGATTGGTAAAGATAAATGCGCTAATGGCGCCAAGTCACCACTGGCTCCAAGTGACCCTTGCGTATAAATTACGGGTAAAATATTATTATTATAAAATGACACTAACCTCTCCACTGTTTCTAGTTGAATTCCAGAGTTCCCATAACTAAGTGATTGTATTTTTAATAATAGCATCAGCTTAACAATTTCTTTTGGAACTTCATCTCCTGTTCCACAAGCATGAGATTGCACTAAGTTTTCTTGAAGCTTAGATAAATTTTCATTAGAAATTTTCACATTACATAACGAACCAAACCCCGTGTTTATCCCATAAATAGGTTCTATTTGAGACACCATTTTTTTGTCTAAATACGCTCTACAATTTTGTATGTTAATTTTCGCCTCATCTGACAGGGCTAAATATTTATTCTCTTTAATAATCTTATCTACAGATTCAAGCTTAAGCAACTCAGTGCTAATATAGTGTGTATTATCCATCAGTATCTTATTTGAAAAGTAAATTTGATCAATTCTTTATTAGTACACAACATAAATTAATACTAATTTCTATTTTTAGGTTAAACAAAATTTAATTTTGAAACTTAACGATATTTCAAACAAATAGAACATCCTCTTAAAACAATCTTTATTACATTTCAAAAAATGATAGAACCCTGAAAATCAAAATGCCTTTTATAGATTCAAAAAAGAGATATATCAAATAAAAAACTAAATTCTTATCGATTTAAAGTCAAAAAAACTTTAAAAAATATGGATATCATGATTTTCAATGCATTTCATCACATCAAATTTAGAAATATACAATTTACGCTTTACAAAATTCATATTTCACAAAAATGAAACAAACATGCTCATTTTAAACTAAATAACGTATTTTTGAAAAACAGATGAAGAACAATAAAGCAACATATAAGACTACAAGCACCACCCTATTATGGGAGGTAACTTTTGTTGCTTACTCTACTACAACTACTACAACCCCTTAGGGGTACTACAATTACATATCATCCTATACGTATACTTTATTTAAAGTTAATTTAACTTGAGTAAAACTCAAATAATTCTCTTTTCACAATAATTTTACCTAGCGACCATGGTCTCTTGTTAATAAAAAACTAAACAACAACAAAATGAAAGTACTCAAATTTGGAGGCACTTCTGTGGCCAATGCACAAAATATAAAATTGGTAATGTCAATTGTCATGAACCAATCCCTAAACCAACAATTAATTGTAGTGGTATCTGCTTTTAGTAAAGTTACTGATATGCTCCAACTTGCTTCACAAAAAGCGGCTGCTGGAGATGAAAATTACAAAACAATTCTTGCCGAAATTGAGAAAAAACACTTAGAAGTTTTAAGAGAGCTTATACCAGTACAAAATCAAAGCGGTTTGCTTAGCCAAATTAAGAGAATTATCAATCATCTTGAAACCTTACTTGATGGCTGCTATCTTTTGGGTGAATTATCCGCAAGAACTTCAGATACTATTTTAAGTTTTGGTGAGTTGCTTTCTTCATTTATCATATCCGAAGGAATGCAGCAAATAATCCCAAATAGTGGCTACAAAGACAGTAGAGAATTAATTAAAACCAATGCTGATTTTGGAAAAGCAACGGTAAATTTTGAAGTAACAAATAAACAGATCAATCTATTTTTCGAATCTAATGAAAAACAGGTAGTTGTAATGCCGGGTTTTATTGCTGCTTCATTAGACGGAATCAATACTACCTTAGGACGCGGAGGATCTGACTATACGGCAGCTATTCTTGCGGGGGCACTTGATGTACAGGAACTTGAAATTTGGACTGATGTCAACGGAATGTTTACTGCCAATCCAAAAATTGTAAAACAAGCGAAACCTATTGCATTCATTTCCTATCAGGAAGCGATGGAGTTGTCTCATTTTGGAGCTAAAGTACTGTATCCGCCAACTATACAGCCTGTTTTAAGAAAAAATATTCCTATTTTAATCAAAAATACTTTCGAACCAGAAGCCGAAGGAACTTATATTTCGAACCAAATTGTAGCATCATCTAATCCCGTAAAAGGAATCACACATATTGATAAAATCACATTGATCACACTTGAAGGTTCTGGAATGATTGGTGTTTCTGGGTCTTCTAAAAGACTTTTTGAAGTATTATCACATCATAAAATAAACGTGATTTTTATTACTCAAGCCTCATCGGAACATTCCATATGTATCGGGATTTTAAATTCAGATACCGCTGTAGCCGAGGATGCAATCAATTCTGCATTCGAAGTGGAAATTCTACAAAATAAAGTTAATCCATGTATTGTTGAACAAAATTTATGCATCATAGCCATAGTAGGCGAAAACATGAAAAATCATCAAGGTTTAAGCGGTAGAATGTTTAGCACTTTGGGGAAAAACAATGTTAATATTCGCGCGATTGCTCAAGGAGCTTCGGAAAGAAATATTTCGGCTGTAATCAACGAAAGAGATGTAAAGAAAGCATTGAATTCGCTGCATGAAAACTTTTTTGAAGAAAACACCAAGCAACTCAACTTGTTTGTGATGGGAGTAGGAAATGTGGGAGAAAAATTCATAGAACAAATTCACCATCAAAAGAAATTCCTTAAAGAAAAATTGAAGATAAACCTGCGCGTAATAGCCTTGTCAAATTCTAGAAAAATGTATTTTGATGAAGATGGAATCTCCTTAAAAGATTGGCAATTTGCTTTAGAAACAGGCGAACCTTGTAACCAAGAGCAGTTTATCACACAAGTTAAAGAACTCAATTTACGCAACAGTATTTTTGTAGATATCACGGCAAATGAAAGTGTTTCTAAAACTTACGAACAGTATTTAAAACACAATATTGCCGTAGTGACTTGTAATAAAATTGCATGCGCATCAGAGTACGACAATTATAAAAAGCTAAAAAAATTATCAAGACAATTTAATGCTCCTTTTCTGTTTGAAACTAATGTTGGAGCGGGATTACCAATTATTGATACGGTAAAAAATCTAGTTGCTTCGGGCGATAAAGTCAATAAAATTCAAGCCGTTTTATCTGGTAGTTTGAACTTTATTTTTAATAATTTCGATGAAAATAACACTTTTCATGATGTTGTAAAAGAAGCTGGTGTACAGGGATTTACAGAACCGGATCCAAAGATAGATTTGAGCGGAATTGACGTTGCCAGAAAGATATTAATCTTGATTCGCGAAAGCGGTTACAAAATGGAAATTGAAGAAATTACAAACGAATCGTTCATGCCAGCTGAATGTTTGGAGACAACTAATAATGAAGCCTTTTTCAAATCCTTACAAACACATGCGGCACATTTTGAATCCATTTACAAAGAAGCATTAAGCAAAGAATCTCGTTTGAAATATGTAGCTCAATTTGAAAACGGAAAAGCAAATGTAGGATTGCGATTCATTCCCAAAGACCATCCTTTTTATAATCTAGAAGGAAAAGACAATATTGTATTGTTCTTCACAGACCGTTACATAGATCAACCGCTATTGATAAAAGGAGCTGGTGCCGGAGCTGCAGTTACAGCTTCAGGAATTTTTGCAGATGTAATCCGAATTGGAAATATATAAATAAGTCATAAAGTCGAATGTCATAAAGTCTACAAGTTACCGACTTCATTTTATGTACATTTCAATGACTTTATCACTTTAAGACATTAGACTTTAAGACTACTATTATGAATGAAATAAAAATATTTTGCCCAGCTACAATAGCTAATCTTTCCTGTGGCTTTGATGTCCTGGGACTTTGCTTAGAAACTGCGGGTGACGAAATGATTATTCGGAAATCAAATGTAAAAGGAATTCGAATTACTAAAATTGTGGGTGCCGACCTGCCTTTTGAAACCGAAAAAAATGTTGCTGGAGTCTCCGCTTTGGCGATGCTGGAAGAGGTTGAAACCGAATTTGGTTTTGAAATCGAAATTTACAAAAACATCAAAGCCGGAAGCGGAATTGGAAGTAGTGCCGCGAGTGCAGCAGGTGCAGTTTTTGGAATCAATGAATTATTGGGACGTCCATTTAAACGTAAAGAATTGGTTTTATTTGCAATGCAAGGCGAAAAATTAGCCAGTGGAAATGCCCATGCTGATAACGTTGCTCCTGCTCTACTAGGTGGTTTTACATTGGTACGAAGTTCAAATCCACTAGATATTATAAAAATAGAAAGTCCATCTGAATTGTACGCCACCGTGGTTCATCCTCAAATTGAGTTGAAAACATCAGATGCTCGTTCCGTATTAAAACAAACTATTTCCTTAAAGAGCGCCATTGTACAATGGGGAAATGTAGGCGGATTAGTAGCAGGTTTATACACTCAAGATTATGAATTAATAGGTAGGTCCTTGCATGACGAAATCATAGAACCCTTGCGTAGTGTTTTAATTCCCGGCTTTGATTTAATCAAAAAAACAGCCTACGAAAATGGAGCATTAGGTTCTGGTATTTCTGGTTCCGGTCCTTCTATTTTTGCTTTAAGCAAAGGAAAGGAAACCGCTGATAAAATCGCAAAAGCCATGAGCGTTGTATACGATGAAATGAATTTACCGTATGAAATTCACGTTTCAAAAGTAAATGATGAAGGAATGAAAATAATAACCCCCTAACCCCCGGAGGGGGAATAAATGAAAAATATAGTGATTTTAAAATTATAATGAACACATTCTGAATCCCGTTTCGTCTGCCTTCCCTCTGGGGTGGGTTGGGGTGGAGATTCTATAATTACTAAACATAATGAAATACTACAGTTTAAACCATAACGCACCCAAAGTTTCTTTCAAAGAAGCCGTAATACAAGGATTAGCATCTGATAAAGGATTGTATTTTCCGGAAACCATCACCCCGTTAGCAACTGCTTTTTTTGAAACCATCGAAAATTTAAGCAACGAAGAAATTGCTTTTGAAGCGATTCAACAATTTGTAGGTGATGCAATTCCAGAAACCACTTTAAAACAAGTCATCGCCGAAACATTATGCTTTGATTTTCCTATTGTCGAAATTGAAAAAAACATTTACTCTCTTGAATTGTTTCATGGCCCAACAATGGCTTTCAAAGACGTAGGCGCCCGATTCATGTCTCGTTGTTTGGGGTATTTCAACAAAGATAAGGCCGATAATAAAAATACGGTTTTGGTAGCCACCTCTGGCGATACAGGTGGTGCTGTGGCCAGCGGTTTCCTTGGTGTAAAAGGCGTTGAAGTCATTATACTATATCCATCGGGTAAAGTGAGTGATATTCAAGAACGACAATTGACCACTTTGGGACAAAATATTAAAGCACTTGAAGTGGATGGCTTTTTTGATGATTGTCAGGATATGGTGAAAAAAGCGTTTTTGGACGAAAGCCTACAACATAAAAACTTAACATCAGCAAACTCCATCAATATTGCGCGCTGGTTGCCGCAAATGTTTTATTTCTTCTTTGCATACAAGGAATTAAAGAAACATAATAAACCTTTAATTTTCTCTTGTCCAAGTGGGAATTTTGGGAATATTTGCGCAGGGATTATTGCTAAAAAAATGGGATTACCCATTGAACATTTTGTAGCTGCAACGAATGTAAACGATACGGTTCCGAGATTTTTAGAAAACGGAATTTACGATCCAAAACCTTCCAAAGCGACCATTTCAAATGCGATGGACGTAGGAAACCCAAGTAATTTCATCCGAATTCAGGAAATGTACCAAAATGATTTGAAGCAATTCAAAGAAGATTTTTCTTCGTTTACGTTCTCTGATGCAGAAACTTTAACAGCCATGAAAACCATTTATGACACGAACGGTTATATTGCAGAACCTCATGGAGCTGTGGGCTATCTTGGATTAAAAAAAGAATTAGAAAATTATCCAAATGCAATAGGTGTTTTCTTAGAAACTGCGCATCCAATTAAATTTTTAGATACAGTAGAACCAACATTAAATGTAAAACTATCTATTCCTAGACAAATTGAGAGTGTTTTAGGTAAAGAAAAAGTGAGCGTTAAAATTAAAACCTATGATGATTTGAGAAATTTTTTAAAATAGATTCAGGAGATTTTTCACTTTCTTGAAAACGCCCTTTTTTAGAGTTAAAATGATAGTAATGATTCGATTAAATAAAGAGTAATTTTTAATAATTTTATCCGCAACAATGAATTAAAACCAACTATTTTTAGTTTAAAAATAGTACGTTTAGACTCCTAATTTGATTTCATTTATTAAAAAAACGTTAGATGACCACTTTTCCAGTAATAGCCTCAACATTGTCAGAAAAAGAATTAGGAGATTTTATCAAAAAAAGGTACGAACTAACAGACGATTATAATTGTGAATTGTAACGAACAGGTGTAAATCACACGTACTTTATTTCGTAAAAGAAAACTAAATTTGTTTTAGAGGTTTACTGCTATCAATGGCGAACTAAATTAGAAATTGAGCAAGAATTAGAACTTTTGAATTTACTTAGAGAAAATTCTTTTTCGGTATCAATTCCAATTTTAGATAAAAAAGAGAATTTCATTCAAGAAATTAATGGAATTCCAGAAGCGGGAGCATCTATTTATATTTTTTTAGGAATACAAGCGCAAAGATTTGATTGGTCCAATAACTTAATTACTGAAAACTATCTCAAAATGTATGTTGAAAGGATAAAAAATTGGATTGAATACAGTGAGCGAAACAACAATTCTAAAAATTAATGCTTTAGTTTTATTGAAATACATTTCTGTTTTTTACACAAAAGAGTAAATGAATTATAGTTCAAAGATTTATTTTAACACCAATTAATAAAAGTAACCATTAAAAATACCTTTACTATGGACATTCATTTTAGACAGGCAAATCAAAACGATGCTGCTGCAATTTGGACCATTTTACAGCACGCTATTTTGCGAAGAAAAAATGACGGAAGCACACAATGGCAAGATGGTTATCCAAATCCAGAAATTATAAACAACGACATTTTAAAAGGCGCTGGATATGTTTTAGTACAAGAAGATCAAATACTTGGTTACACAGCTATTTATTTCAACGATGAGCCTGCTTATGAAAATATTCAAGGGAAATGGCTGACAAATAACAACTTCGTTGTGGTACACCGAATTGCCATTGGCGAAAGCCAAATTGGAAAGGGTTTTGCAAAATTGATTTTAAAATATGTAGAGCAAGTTGCACTTGAAGAAAACATATATAGTATAAAAGCAGATACCAACTATGACAACCTGCCTATGTTGCGTATTTTTGAAAGTTTGGGATATCAGTATTGCGGCGAAGTTTTTTTTAGAGGAAGTCCACGAAAAGCTTTTGAAAAAACACTTAAACCTTAATCCGTTAGCAAAATAAAAACGGTTTACAAATCCCTTACGTTGTTTCTGATAGCAAAGAAGAGATTTGGAAACCGTGTTTAAAAAGTATTGTTGTCTTTAAAAAACTAAGCTTTCAATTAACCTATAGTTTCTTCCTCTACTTCGTCTACAAATTCCATGTGATCTTCTATTTCTGGCGTAACATCAGGCTTTGAAGCTTTTAAGGCATTAAATCGTTCTAATTGCTCAAGTTCACCTTCATCACCACTGAAATAAGGAAAAACATCCATAATAGGTGACTCAGATACAGCAGGAATGGTGTAATCCCCCATGGTTCCTTTCATGATCGTTATCGTGTTGTCGTACGCTTCTCGTACATCATTGGCTTGCACTAAGACATACATATTTGTTTTGCGTTCCTTTCCGCTCTCTTCATCATAAGCAATTAGTGAAATTTTAGAACGGAACCACCTGTCTGCATTTTCAAAAGGGTGAATTTCAGCATAATTGGCTACTTTAATATTGGTGATTTTAAATTCTTCACTAATATATGCTGCCATTTCTTCATTAATTCTACTTTCGGCTTCTGTATACGATAGAGCATCTACAAGATAAGGCTCGGTAGTAATTTTTTGACCACCAGTCTCGTCTGTTTTTCTATATTTTACTTTACATTCGTACCAAATATTACTCATTTCAATTATTTTTTAGGATGCCAAAGATAAATTTTAAAGAAAAAAAACAACCTTTTTTTTCAAATAGATATTCACAAATTACATTCTAATTGAAAAATCATTTTCATCCTAAACAAAAAAAAAACTCTCCTACTTGGAGAGATTTTTTAAAAATTTATTTTATTAGAACTAGTCAATAAAAGTAACCAAATCTGATTTACTCTTTCTAACTTTTACTAAGTCTGATAACCAATCGTTTTTAGCATCGCGGTATCCTACAGGAAGTATAACACAACTTCTTAAGCCTTTTTCTCTTAAACCTAAAATTTCATCAAGAGCATCAGGATCAAAACCTTCAATTGGTGTGGTATCTACCCCTTCAAAAGCAGCTGCTGCGATGGCCATAGAAAAAGCAATATACGCTTGTCTAGCTGCATGTTGAAAGTTAACTTCTGGATCTTTTTGCGGATAACTGCTTAAAAGCATTTGTCTGTAATTTTCAAATCCTTCATTTTTAAAACCACGAACCTCATTTGTGAGATCAAACATGGTATTGATACGCTCTGCAGTATACGTGTCCCAAGCAGCAAAAACAAGCAAATTTGAACAATCTGTAATCACCGATTGGTTCCATCCTATAACTCTTATCTTTTCTTTAATCTCTTGATTAGTAACTACCATAATCTCAAAAGGCTGTAAACCACTTGATGTAGGTGCTAGAATTGCGGCTTCAAGAATAGTATCTAATTTTTCTTGTGAAACCTTTTCACCATTCATTGCTTTTGCAGCATATCTCCATTTTAATTTGTCTATTAATTCCATGTTATATTTAGTATATTAAATTTATTTATTTTTTAAGCTTTGATGCTATCCCAGGCCATCTGGAAACTTTCGTTTAAAATATTTTCATCCGCAGTACACAAATCTTTGCTATTTACATTCATTAAGAACGCCATAGGATATATGGAATGTGCATACAATAAGTATGGCGAACTATTCTTGATGACTCCCTTACTTATTCCTTCATTCCATAAATCAAAAAGTGGAGCCAAAAAGAGCAACCCCTCTTGCCTTGTTTGATCATCAATCATAGGGGTATTATCACATTGTGACAAAAATGATGCTTCCTCTGGATGTTCTAATTTATAATGTACCATTTGGTGCCAAATCGTTTTGAATCTTTTTTCTAAAGAGATATCCTCGGCATAATTGACTAAAGCGGCTTGAGTAAAACTTGACTTAACAGAAAGATACAACTGGTTTAACAATTCCTGTTTACTACTAAAAAAAAGATAAATGGTTGCAGGAGATATGGAAGCAGCTTTCGCAATTTTAGCCATTGATGCTCCTTGAATACCACCACTGTTGACAAGCTGCAAGGTAGCTTTTAATAATGCCGTACGTTTATCTATACTTTTTTGTAGCTGTGCCATATTCTATTTCTTGTTCAAACCAACTCGAACTATAATATTGTACAAAAGTATTCAAAAAAAAGAATGAACGTTCATAAATTTAAGTTAATAGTTAATTTACAGATTTAAAGAATATTGTTAAATAAAAGTTAAAAAATAATTAAACAACTGTTTAAATTAAACACATGTTTAATTTTGCTAAATCAAAAAAAGATTCGTTTGAAAAGTAATTTTAATGACAAACAAATTCAAATCCTAGAAGTTGCAGAAACTCTATTCTCAGAAAAAGGATTTGACGGTACCTCAATTCGGAACATTGCTAAACTAGCCCAAATCAATGTGGCTATGGTTTCCTATTATTTTGGTTCCAAAGAGCGTTTGCTTGAATCTTTAATTGTCTATCGCACTTCAGATTTAAAACTCCAATTGGACAAACTCCTTCAAGAAGAAATAGAACCTCTAGAAAAAATAAATAAATTAATAGCCCTTTACATTGATAGGATTAACCTAAATAAGGGAATTTATCGCATTTTGCATTTTGAGTTTACTTCCAAAAAAAGAGAGCAAAACATTCAAGCGTTCTCTGAATTGCGAAAAGGAAATTTAAAATCCCTAGAACTGATTATCGAAGAAGGACAAAAAAAAGGAATTTTTAGAAAAGATGTTATTATACCGCTTATAACACCAACTATTTTAGGAACTTTTTTTCATTTCCACATGAACAAACCTTTTTTTGAAAATTTATTGAATTTAAAAACAGAGGATTTATATAACAATTATATCAAGACCAATTTGACTAATCACATTCAACAAACAATAAAAGCCTTGCTAATATATGAAAGCTAGTAAATTCATGCTCTTTGGGATTTTCTTCATCGGAATTTCAGCTGTAGAAGCACAACAGAAAACAAGTCTTACGCTTACCGAAGCAATAGACATGGCTTGGAGTAAAAGTAATGAGATTACTTTAGCTAACACTAAGATCAAAACAAAAAAACTCGAGTTACAAGCCACTAAAAACAACCAATATCCAGATTTAAAACTTTCAGGACAATACCAACGCTTAGCAAATGCAGGTATCAATTTTAAGTTAAATCAAAGTAGTGATCCACAACAAATGCCTGTTGTCAACCAATTAATGGTAGGACAATTGAATGCTACAGTTCCAGTTTTTGCAGGATTTAAACTCCAAAATAGCATTAAAGCTCAGGACTATTTGTACCAAGCAGAAATGGCAAATGCAGAACAAACCAAAGAGGAAATTGCTTTACGTGTCATTGAGTATTATGCAAGTTTATACAAAGCACAAAAAACAATTGAAATTTTAAAGGAAAATCAAAAAAGTGCCAAACAAAGAGTTAAAGATTTTATTGAACTTGAAAAAAACGGTATAATTCCGAGAAATGATTTGTTGAAATCTAAACTTCAAGTTTCTAAAATTCAGTTATCACTAGATGAAACCACAAACAACTTAAAAACGATCAATTTTTATTTAACTACGCTGTTAAAATTAAATCCAGAAACGCAACTTGAAATTAGAGAAGCTGATTTTGCTGATTTTCAAATGACAAATGTGCCCACTAATGAATTACCAGCCTTAGAGAACAGGAAAGATTTAAAAGCGTTACAGCATCAAGGTAAAGCTAGTGAAACAGGTGTAAAAATATCAAAAGGCTCCTATTATCCAACTATAGCACTTGTAGGAGGATATACTGCACTAGACTTAAGCAATGTTATAACAGTTCAAAATGCTATGAATGTGGGCGTAGGAATATCATACGATTTAAGTATGCTTTTGAAAAACGGAACCTTGGTAAAAATTGCTGAAAATAAAGTTATAGAAATACAAAATAATGAAGCTATTTTAACCGATTACATTCGGACACAAGTTAAAAAAGCGGTAGAGGACTATGATCTTGCTTTAAAACAAACTGTAGTTTATGAGGAAGCACAAGAGCAAGCTACAGAAAATTATCGGATTGTCAAAGATAAATACGACAACGGACTATCTGACACAAATGATTTGCTAGAAGCTGATGTAGAGCAACTCAATTCAAAAATTAATAAAGCTTTGGCGAAAGCCAATACCATTCAAAAATATTACGAGTTACTCTCGGTTACAGGTCAATTATCACAATCATTCAATCTCGCTCATAAATAAAATACTACCATGGAAAAGAAAAAAACAAATACAAAATTTATAATTATCCTAGTAGCATTGGTAGTTTTGGGTGGTACATACGGTACCTTCAAGTACATGCATTCACTAGCACATGAAGAAACAGATGATGCCCAAATTGAGAAAAAGATGAATCCTATTATTCCTAGAGTTTCAGGATATGTGGATAAAGTGTACATCAAAGACAACGATTTTGTCAAAAAAGGAGACACCCTTTTTACAATTGATAAAAGAGATTATTTATTAAAAATTGATGAAGCAACAGCGGCACTTGTAGGTGCAGAGGGCAACTTTGAAGTTTCAAAAGCAGATATTGGTAGTGCATTAGCAAGTATATCTGTATCAGACGCCAATGTATTATTTGCTGGTGGAAATATAGAAACGGCGAAAATTAGATTAGGAAGAGTTAACAGTGACTACATTCGTTATGAAAACTTATATAAAAGCCACTCCATTACTAAACAACAATACGAGCAAGCGCTTGCTGCAAAACTTGAAGCCGAAAATCAAGTACGCGTTTTACAACAACAAGAAAGAGCTAGTGCTTTTCAAAAATCAGTAATCGTAGCAAAATCAAAAGTTTCTAATAAACAAACTGAAGTAGCCGCTGCCAATATTAAGCGTGCAAGAGCATTGGTTGATGCAGCTAAGCTAAACTTATCCTACACTGTTATCACGGCAGCAATTGATGGACAAGTATCAAAAATTGACATTCAACCAGGACAACTAGTACAACCTGGACAATCTTTATTTTACATCATCAATAATAATGAAGCATGGGTAGTTGCAAATTTTAAAGAAACTCAGCTTAACAAAATGGTAGTGGGACAAAAAGTTACTGTAAAAGTTGATGCTTATCCCGATTATGATTTCCAAGGGACTTTAACTTCCTTTTCACCTGCTACAGGTTCACGATTTTCTTTGCTTCCGCCAGATAATGCAACAGGGAATTTTGTAAAAACAATTCAAAGATTACCAGTTAAAATCAGTTTAGACCCAACAAATGATGCCGAGAAAATAAAATTATTACGACCTGGTATGAATGTAGATGTTGATGTTAGAATAGATTAAGCATCTTAAAATGCTTAATCTGAACTTATAAAACGAAAAACTTTAACTCTAATGATAGTTTACACTTAGTAATAAAATGGTTGAATCGGGAGAAGATGATTTAGTAGAATACGGTTTTAGGCGTGTCATTATAACAATTACAGCAGTACTTTGTGCCATGCTGGAAATTGTAGATACCACAATTGTAAATGTAGCTTTAAACAACATGCGTGGAAGCTTAGGTGCATCACTTACAGATGTGGCTTGGGTAATAACGGCTTATGCAATTGCAAATGTTATTGTGATCCCGATGACGAGCTGGTTGTCACAGCAATTTGGTCGTAGAAATTATTTTGCAGTTTCTATAATTATATTTACGGTTTCATCCTTTTTATGTGGAAATGCCAGTAATATATGGGAACTCGTTGCTTTTAGATTCATTCAAGGATTGGGTGGAGGTGCCTTATTAGTTACAGCACAAACCATCATTACAGAAAGTTATCCTGTTGCAAAACGTGGAATGGCTCAAGCGATATACGGTATGGGCGTCATTGTAGGACCTACACTAGGACCGCCGCTTGGTGGATATATTGTTGATCATTTTTCTTGGCCGTATATTTTTTACATCAATATACCGATAGGAATTATTGCTACATTATTGACACTATCATTTGTAAAAAGTCCTAAATACGGTAAAAAATTAAAAGCAAGCCAGGTAGACTGGTGGGGCATCTTTTTATTAACCGCTTTTATAGGTTCCTTACAGTACGTTCTTGAACATGGGCAGCAAGATGACTGGTTCAATAATATTACAATTATAACCCTTAGTGTAGTTACTGTTTTTGGGTTAGTTCTTTTTATATGGAGGGAGCTTACTTATGAACACCCCATAGTAAACCTGAGAGTTTTAAAAGACACTAATCTTAGGGTGGGAACAATTATGTGCTTTATTTTAGGATTTGGTTTGTATGGTTCTACCTTTATAATCCCTATTTATACACAATCCGTTTTAGGGTGGAGTGCTTTAGATGCGGGCCTATTACTAATTCCAAGCTCTATAACTACAGGAATTATGATGCCGTTCATTGGTAAAATGATTCAGCGGGGAGTTCCACAAGCTTATATGGTAGCTGTCGGATTTTTAATGTTTTTCTTTTTTACTTTTTGGATGCAAAGTGTGATCACTCCAGACTCTGGGGAAGAACACCTGTATTGGCCACTAATTCTTAGAGGAATAGGTTTAGGATTATTATTTGTACCCATATCTACACTTTCTCTATCTACTTTAAAAGGAAAAAGCATTGGTGAAGGGGCCGCTTTTACAGGAATGATGCGCCAGCTAGGAGGATCTTTTGGTATTGCAATTATAACCACGTTTATTGCTCGATTCAATCAAGAACATCGAGTAAATTTAATAGCACACTTAGACAAAACATCATTTGAAGTACAAAAAACAGTACAGCAGCTTAAACTGGGATTCATGTCAAAAGGTTATCCCGAAAATGAAGCATTGGCAAAAGCCTATAAAGCAATAGAATATAAAGTCATGGTTCAAAGTTCAGTGCTATCTTACATGGATATTTTCTTGTACTTAGGAGCTTTGTTCTTGTTATGTATTCCATTTATCCTTTTGATTAAAAAGGGAAAAAATAAAATAAATCCTGCTGATGCTATGCATTAACATAAAAAAAACCGTTAATCGATATTAACGGTTTTTTTATTTTCTATCTTGTCCCGTCCTGAAATAGCGATACACAAAAACAATCGTTATGGAAGAATACACGAATTATGTAAAGCGCACCCAGCGAGATTACAGCATGTCCTTAAAACTTCAAATCGTTAGAGAAGTTGAGCAAGGTAGTTCATCAATTACCCAAATTAGAAAACAATATGGCATTCAAAGCCATGCTACAGTTCTGGGCTGGTTACGAAAATTTGGTAACTTTGATTGGGAAAACCAATCCCCTTTGAATATGGCAAAGTCACCCGAACAAAAAATTATGGAACTTGAAGCCCAAGTCAAGCTATTAGAAAAACAAAAGGCTCTTTTAGAACGACAAGCTTACGTTGCAGATAAAAAAGCAATCTTGTTTGACATGATGATTGATTTAGCTGAGAAAGAATATCATATCGATATCCGAAAAAACTCTGCACCCGAACAATCGCCCGCTTTAGAGCAAAAGAACAAAAAACAGTAGCGTTTACCTGTTATTTGTTCGGGATAGACAGACAGGTTTATTATCGAAAGACTAGAAGAATAGCATCCAAACAAAACAAAGCCAAAGAAGTGATTTTGATGGTGAATAATATCAGGAAGACAATGCCTAGAATAGGTACTCGAAAACTATATTATCTTTTGTTGGATAAACTTCAATTAATGAAAATTGGAAGAGATAAATTCTTTGATATACTCAGAGCCAATCATTTATTGATACATCCTAAACGAAGTTATCATGTAACGACTAACTCACATCATCGATTTAATAAACATCAAAATCGAATTCTAGATTTAGAAATTAACAGACCAGAGCAAGTTTGGGTCTCTGATATAACCTATATAGGAAAAAGAGATAATCCTTGCTATTTAAGCTTAGTCACAGATGCTTATTCTAAAAAGATTATGGGATATTATGTTGCCGATAACATGAACACAGAAAGCAGTTTGAAGGCTTTTAAAATGGCTCTTAAACACAGAAACAACAAAAACTTACCATTGATACATCATTCAGACAGAGGGATTCAATATTGTGCTAATGACTACCAAAAGCAACTTAATAAAAATAAAATTCTATGCAGTATGACACAAAACTCTGACCCTTATGAAAATGCAGTGGCAGAAAGGATCAATGGTATTTTAAAACAGGAATTTAGGATTGACAAATACAATCAAAAAGCAGAAATCATGCAAAAAATTGTAAAAGAAGCTATTGATATCTATAATGAAATCAGACCTCATTATTCTAATTACATGCTTACTCCAAATCAGATGCATCACCAAAACAAAATTAAAATGAGAACCTATAAAACAAAAAACAGTAGCAAACCAGAGCTTGCTACTGTCTAAAATTGTACTTTTATTTTTTATTAATCCTGTATCACTTTTTCAGGACTAGACATCTGGTAAAAACCAAGTTATTTCCTTTTGACTCTGTGGCATCAAATTGATATCCATCATAATTAAAGCCTTTTAAATCCTCAATAGTTTCTGCATTGGTATCTATGATATAACGAACCATCATTCCGCGGGCTTTTTTAGCAAAAAAACTAATAATCTTGAGTTTGCCGTTTTTATAATCTTTGAACTCAGGTGTAATAACCGGAACTTTTAATGACTTAACATCAACAGCCGAAAAGTATTCGGTACTCGCTAAGTTAACAAACAACTCCCCTTCTTTTAGCTCCTTATTTAAAGCTTTAGTAATGAAAGGTTTCCAAAACTCATAAAGATTTTTACTTTCGCCAATAGGTAATTTTGTACCCATTTCTAATCGATACGCCTGCATTAAGTCTAATGGTTTTAATATGCCATAAAGTCCAGATAGTATGCGTAATTTGTCTTGTAAAATTTCAATTTTTGAAGGTGAAAGAGTAAATACATCCAATCCTACGTACACATCTCCATCAAAAGTGTATACTGCTGGACGAGCATTCTTAGGAGTAAATGGAGTTTTCCATTCTTGATTTCGTTTCCAATTGAGATCAGCAAGTTTATCTGAAATGCTCATTAATACTGATAAATCAGCTGGTTTTTTTTCTTTCAAAACTGAATGAATTTCAGCTGACTCTTTTAAAAAAATAGACTTAGTAAACGTTTCAACGGGCAATTTCTTCTCAAAATCTAAGGATTTAGCTGGCGATATCACAATTTTCATACACAATATTCTTCTCGAACTCTTTTTTATTAGTAATCCCAAAAGTACTAATTGAAAATTAGATTTCAAGAATCTTTAAATTGATTTGTCGAATAGTGTCATAGATTATAAAAATCAATGGTTATTTTATTTATTTTTGGTAAAAACCAGAACCATTTCTATGCACAATATCCAAATAAAAAAAGCCACATTACAAGACCTTTCGCTGTTACAAAAGATAAGCATACAAACCTTTACTGAAACATTCGCAGCTGTCAATACCCCCGAAAATATTAATTCTTACATTACAGAAAAATTAAATGTTGAACAATTAGCAAAAGAGTTAAAACATCCCTCATCGGAATTTTTCATCGCTATTTTGAATAATGAAGTTGTGGGTTATCTCAAGTTAAACACTGGCGAGGCTCAAACAGAGCCACAAGATACGGATGCGATTGAAATACACAGAATTTATGTATTACAATCCTATCACGGAAAAAATATTGGCCAACAATTATTTGATTTTGCATTACAAATGGGTCATGAAAAGCAAGTCAATTACATTTGGTTAGGCGTTTGGGAGGAAAATCATAGAGCATTGCAATTCTATAGAAAAAATGGATTTATTGAATTTGACAAACACCTATTTTTAATGGGTGAAGAACAACAAACTGACTTATTAATGCAATTGAAATTAAAATAATTATGATGGCAGCAGAAAAACCAACCCGAATACTAAATGCAGCTGTTATCGTGGCTGCCCTAGGTTATTTTGTAGACATTTATGACTTATTACTTTTTGGAATTGTTCGTACAGATAGCCTTATTGATCTAGGAATTACAGGAGATGCCATTCGTAACCAAGGTGAATATTTGATAAGCATGCAAATGTTTGGGATGCTTTTTGGAGGAATCCTTTGGGGCATTCTTGGTGATAAAAAAGGTCGGATTTCTGTTTTATTTGGCTCTATAATCATGTATTCTGTTGCAAATATTGCTAATGGTATGGTCACCACAGTAGATGGATATGCTTTTTGGAGATTAATAGCAGGAATAGGTCTTGCAGGTGAACTAGGCGCTGGGATTACCTTAGTTACTGAAAGTTTGCCTAAAGAAAAAAGAGGATATGGTACTATGATTGTAGCAGCCGTGGGAGTTTCTGGAGCTGTAGCTGCATATTTAGTGTACCAAGTTTTTCAAGATTGGCGCTTGTGCTATTATGCAGGTGGAATTTTAGGATTGTTACTTCTTTTTTTAAGAATTAAAATTTCAGAATCAAAAATGTTTCAGGATGCACATAAAAGTACCGAGAAAAAAGGTGATTTCCTGTCTTTGTTTTCGAATAAAACTAGATTTTACAAATACTTACAATGCATTCTTATTGGAGTTCCGCTGTGGTTTTTGGTAGGAGTACTAATTACTTTTTCGCCAGAATTTGCAAAAGCACTTGGAGTACAAGGTTACGAAACAATTGCAGCTGGTAAAGCTATTGCTTGGTGTTATGGCGGACTCGTTTTTGGTGATATTGCCAGCGGATTAATAAGCCAATGGCTAAAAAGCAGAAAAAAAGTAATGGCTCTTTTTTTACTTTTAAATTTAATCATGGTATTCATTTTCTTAAATGCTTTTAATATCACAACAATTACTTTTTACACATTATGCTTTTTGATGGGTTTCTCTGTAGGATACTGGGTATTGTTTGTCACAATTGCTGCAGAACAGTTTGGCACTAATATTCGGGCAACAGTAACTACAACAGTACCCAACTTTGTTAGAGGATCACTACCCCTTATATTACTTATTTATAGTTTATTTAGAGATAGCGTATTTGATGGTGAAATTTTAAAATCAGCAATGATTGTTGGCACATTACTCTCAATTATTGCATTAACAGCACTTTGGAAACTTAAAGAAACTTTTGACACTGACCTAGATTATTCCGAATAAAAAACATCAAAATTGAAGTGCCAAAAAAACAACAAAAATGATTTATTTTTGTCTAAATTTATACTATGAAACAGGACGTTATTATTGTAGGAGCTGGATTATCTGGATTAGCAGCAGCAGTATCTCTGCACCGCCAAGGTAGAAAAGTACTAATTTTAGAAAGTAGTGAACGCGCAGGAGGAAGAATAAAAACAGATTCAATAGACGGTTTCCTTTTTGATCGAGGTTTTCAGGTTTTATTGACTGCTTATCCAGAAACGAGAGCTTTACTAGATTACAAAGCTTTGAATCTCAAAAAAATGCTTCCGGGCGCAACTGTACTCTACGACAAGGGAAGCTTTGAAATTGCTGATCCTTTTAGAAGACCATCAGCAACACTAGCAACATTATTTGCTCCCGTGGGAACTATAAAAGATAAGCTGAATACATTGTGGCTCAAAAACAAACTACAAAAACAAACTATTGAAGCAATTTTTGAACAAAAGGAACAAACCACTTTACAACAATTAAAAGAGTATGGTTTTAGTTCAAAAATGATAAATCGATTTTATGCTCCCTTCCTATCCGGGATTTTTCTTGAAAACGAATTAAAAACTTCTAGCAGAATGTTTGATTTTGTGATGAAAATGTTTTCTGATGGTGATGTTGCCGTACCTGAATTAGGAATGGAAGAAATTCCGAAACAATTAGTAAAAATGCTCCCTGAAGGCAGTATATTATACAATACTAAAGTAACAAAAGTAGATAGCAATACAGTAACAACTGATGATGGAAAAGTATTTGAAGCCAATCAAATTTTATTGGCTACAAATGCAAATGTGCTAACTCAAACGCATTGTCCTAATCAAAAAATGCAATTACAGCAAGTAACCAATGTGTACTTTGTGGCTGACAAAGCTCCCACGAACAAGGCAGTTGTTGTTCTTAACGCTTCTACTCTTAAAAAATGGGTCAATAACATGACCGTGATGACCAATGTGTCCAAGGCCTATGCCCCACAAGGCAAGATATTAATTTCTGTTTCTTACAATGGTATCCCTACTGTTGACGAAAATACTCTGGCGGAAAACATGAAACTAGAATTGAAACAATGGTATGGCGATCAAGTTGAATCTTGGAAGATGATTAAATCATACCAAATAGAATATGCATTGCCCAACCAAGAATCGGTTCGAAATGATATATCTAGTCAAGAACTTACATTATCCGAAAATGTATTTATTTGTGGAGATAACTTACTCAATGGCTCTATAAATGCTGCCATGAAAACAGGTAGACTATCAGCCGAAGCCATGATGAAATCTAATTAAATTCAATCCTATTCAACAAAAATTATTTTCAAAATTGAAACAAGGAAAAAGGGTTATCATTCTAAAAAATTCAACAACACCTTTTTACAACTACTAGTTTTTGAAATGAAAAAAGTGATCAAAATAAACTTTTTTATCAGTAGCCAAAACAGATAATGAAAATGCTTATTTTTGCAAACTATTATATTCCCTTAAAAATAGAAACATTTTTAAGAACGGCTTTCTTCAACCATTTTCTTTTTCAGGAAGTCAGGACATTACCTAAGCTTTAATTAAAAAATATGAAATTAGTATATACTCTATTAGTTGCATTTCTCTTAAACACTGTTTACGCACAAAACGCTGATAATTACTTTGAAAAAATAAGAAACAATGAAGTAGAACTCACTGCTTTTCTTTCGCAAATGCCTAAAGGAGGAGATTTACACCACCATTTTTCGGGATCTATTTACGCAGAGCCTTTATTGCAACACGCCATAAAAGAGGATTTCTACCTCAACACAGAAACCATGGACGTGAGAAAAGTAAAAGAAAATTCAGGAAACTGGTCCTTATTTTCTGCGCTCAAGGCAAATGGTACGCTGGATGTATACAAACAAAAAATAATGCAAAAATGGTCTATAAAAGATTACAACTACGTGGATTATCCTTCGGATAAATTATTTTTTGAGTCTTTCATGAAATTTGAACCCGCCATACAAGGCAATTTTGCAGCAGGATTATTAGAGCTTAAAAAAAGAGCTATAACTGAAAATGTAAGTTATATTGAAACGCAATTGTCCACAATTCCCAATACGCTACAAACCGATGATTTAGTAAAATTCGATTCAAGATTAAGACAATTGGCTGCAGCCAAAGATGAAAAGGCAATACTTAAAACATTAGATTCTCTCTATGTTATTTTCCAGAAAAGAGATGCCGAAATGTATGCTAAAAATTTCAACCTAAATTTTGTATCAAAACTACATAATGATCTTAAAATTGACGATGCTCAGTTTACCATGCGTTATCAAAATTTTGTATTACGATTTATGGAGCCTGTTGATTTATTTAAAAATATTGTAATTGCGTTTATCTCTGCAAACGAGAGCAAATTGATGGCAGGTGTAAATATTGTCTCTCCGGAAGACGGAGAAACCTCTATGAAAGATTATGGCTTGCACATGTTGATGTTTAAATATTGTAGTTCTCGTTTTCCCAATGTAAAATATACCATGCACGCCGGTGAACTTACTCTTGGGCTTGTACAACCCGAAGAATTAACATGGCATATTGAAGCAGCAATTAAAACTGCTGGCGCCCAAAGAATAGGTCACGGAGTGGATATAGCTTATGAAAAAGACTCTTATAAATTATTACAATACATGGCTTCTAAAAATATTCCTATAGAAATCAATTTAGTGAGTAATGAATTTATTTTAAAAGTTAAAGAAGAGCGTCATCCGTTTATTTTATATAAAAAATTTGGTGTTCCAATAGTAATTAGCACAGATGATGCTGGTATTTTGCGTACAAATATGACTGAGCAATATGTTTTATTAGCCAAAAGATACAATCAAGTTACGTACAAAGACATCAAGCAATACGTTTACAACAGCATTAACTTTAGTTTTATTAAAGAAGAGGCTGTAAAAAAACAATTGCTTATGGATCTTGACAAACGCTTTGCACATTTTGAAAATCAATTTTCAAAACTGTAAAAAATTCGTGTTTATTGATAACTTGAATTGGTTTTAACTAACATGTTGGCATTTAGGAATGGTTAATATAAAGCTACATCCCTCACCTTCTTTGCTGTCAATATATATGACACCGCCTTTTTCTTCCACAATTTTTTTAACAATTGCTAATCCTATTCCTGTGCTTTCCTTTACGTCACGGGCTTCTATAGTTTGAAACACCTTGAATACTTTTTGCTGATAAGCTTCTGCAATTCCAGGTCCGTTATCCTTTACAGTAAATTGATGATAATCCTTCAAAGATTTGTAGGAGCAATGAATTTTCCCTTTTGGTTTATCATTGTATTTCACAGCATTACTAATTAAGTTCGTAAATACTTGTTGCAATAAAATCCTTTCAGCAAGTACAATAGGAAAGTTTGTCCCCATGGTAACTTCAAAATTATCTGGCACTATTGAGTCTATTAATTGTTCTAAAAGCTCATTAATATCAATACTTTCTTTTTCAATTTCCAAACGACCAATTTTTGAATATTCAAGAACGCCATTAATTAAATTTTCCATCCTAGATACTCTACGACGCAGTAAATCAAAATTTCCTTTTACTTTTTGTGGCATGTCAGGCATGTCCTCAACAATCCATTCAGAGAGGTTATAAATAGCTCTTAAAGGTGACTTTAAATCATGAGACACTACATGAGCATATTCATCTAGCTCTCTATTCTTCTTTTCTAAACTATCAAGAGCAGCTATTAAATTTTCTTCAGCATTTTTTCTATCGGTAATATCAGTCCCTATTGAAATATATTGGTATGGAATTCCTTTATTATCTAAAAATGGAACTATTGTTTTATTTTCCCAATAATAGGTTCCGTCTTTGGCTTTATGTCGTACTTCACCTTTCCAGATTATGCCGCTGTTAATATTTTCTAAAATTTGCTTTCCTATTTCAGTTTCGAAAAAAGCAGCCATATTTGGTTGTTCATTTCCTATTAACTCTTCTCTATCAAATTTTGAAACAGTACAAAAATTATCATTAACATACGTTAGTTTTCTTTTTCTATTAGATATTGATACAATAGCAGCCTCATCGAGTGCAGCTCTGATATCTTTGATTTCTTTAGATTTTTCGGAAAGATTTTGTTCGGCAACCGTAATGTCTGTAACGTCTTGTACAACACCGTTAAGTGCAATTATGGAACCTTGAGCATCCATTACAGGTTCACCAATAGCTAAAATATATTTAACTCTTCCGTCTGGCAAAACTATTCTATAATTTGTTTTGAACCTTTTACCGGTTTTGGACACCTCTCCCATAATATTATCCAAAACTATTAAATCATCTTGATGGATTAAAGTTCTAATTTTTGCAACTAACTCATCTGTAGGCATCTTATCCATTTCAAAAATACGATAATACTCATCAGACCAAATCAAATTTTTTGTAACAAAATTATAATTATAACTGCCAATTTTAGCAATTTGTTGTGACTCCTCCAGCAAATAGTTCACTTCTTTTAAATGCTGTTCTGCAAGCTTTTCTTTTTGAACATTTCTAGCAATTGCGTATAAATTTCCTGTTTCTGGATCTGGTGAAGTGTTCCAACTCAAATTTATATATGATCCATCTTTAGTTCTAAACCTATTTTCAAAACTCACTGTCTGCTTTAAATCAGCAAGTTTTCCTACCTCATCAAGTGTTGATTGCAAATCCTCAGGATGAACAAAATCTATAAAAGGTTTTCCTTCTAGCTCTTGTTTTTCAAATCCTAAAACTTTTGTAAATGCCGGGTTTACTTTATAAAAAAGGCCGTTTAGATTTGCTATACAAACCAAATCCTTTGAGAGATCTATAAAGTTTTGCAATTCTTTTTGAGAATCTAGATATTCTAAATTTGTCTTTCTAGAATCTAATAATGCTACCACTTGATTTGCTAAAAGTTGTAAAGCATTTTTTTGTTCTTCATTTAATTTTTTAGGTTCTGTATCAATAACACAAAGAGAGCCCATCACAAAACCGTTTTTATTGAGTAATGGAGCACCCGCATAAAACCTTATGTTTGGATCAGCTAACACTAATGGATTGTCAAAGAAAAGCTCATGCTCAGTTGCATTTTCTACCTCAAAAACATGATTGTTCATGATGGTATATTGACAAAAAGAATCTTCTCGAGATGTTTCACTTGCATCCAGCCCTACACTAGCTTTAAACCATTGTCTGTCTTTATCAATTAAACTCACCAGAGCTATTGGAACTCCACATATATAAGAAGCAAGTTGCGTAATAGCCTCATATTCTTTCTCTGAAATAGTATCTAAAATTGCGTATTCCTGGAGTACTTTAAGGCGTTCAATTTCATTTTCAGGCGTAGGGTAAACTTTCATTTGAAAAGATTTTGATTTACTTGGAAATTTACAAAGAAAAAACTGGATTTATAACACTAATACCCGAAAATTATTTGTTTTTTTCTTAAAAGACTGCGTAAAATCTGTCTCAAAACACGACTAAACTCCAAAATTGAATTAAATACAAGAAAATATCAAGAAAGATTTTAAAGAGTTAGTTTCAAAAAAAAGCCCCCAAATGTAAAAAACATATGGAGGCAAATTTTAAAATTAGAAAATGATACCTAGACTTATCTTGGATTCAAAATTAGATCTATTCTTTTTATAATATCCTCATAATGGTATTTTGTTTCAACAGAAATAGCACCAGAGCGCGCTGTAGTTAAAAGCGCTTTCAGTACATTTAATTCCCCGCGCACAAGAGCTCTCACATCAGATTGTGCTACATTATAATAATCTGAGGGACGTCCTGATTTAATTTCTTCTTTCATCAAAAAAGCCATTCGTTCAATATAGGCTCTTTGTAAATTTCGTCTGTAGATAGTAACATTGGCTCCAGCCGAAGCTTCTTTCCAAATACCTTTACGCATATCACTGAAAGCATCTAACGCCTTATAATTTGTAGCACCTACGATTTCTGCATCTAGTAACCTGCCTAAACGTTCAAAACTTAAAACACTATTTAAAAAACGGGCTTGTATGTTTCTAAAACGCTCTGTATATCCAGCATAGTCAAGATTTTTTAAGGTATTTACATTAACAATCCATGTAGGAGAAGCAAATGCATTAGCCTGCAACCACTGCATGGCTTCAATTTGTTTTTCTTTTGGCACAACATTATATACACTTCCTTTTTGATTGGGTTTTTTATAACTTTCGTACACTCCACCTATATTAGTAACAACATGCCCTACATACCTGCCCCACACATCTAGCATTTCTTTGTATAACTCATCAAGGTCTTCGTAATTATTAGTCACATCGCTTGTCCACTCAGGTAAATGAGTTGCAACATACTGTAAATTTTTCAATCCATAAGTACTTGCTTTCATAGCATCATTACCGATGTCTTCTGTTTGTGAAGTAGGATCAAAACTACTACTTTGACTTCCAAACTTATAGGTTATATCTCCTGCTTTTTCCATAATCCACTTATCCAAAGTTGGAACTTCAGCCTCTGGAGAATTAGCGTTTGGTATGTATCGATACCCCCAGTTAGTGGCATAATGGTCATAAGGTCCCATTTGTCGAATGAAACGAATGTTTTTATCTCCTGGCTGCGCAATATAATTGTATCGAGCATAATCCATCAAACTTGCTGCAATTCCGTTTTTTTGAGTGAAAGCTCCATCTCTATAGCTCTCTGTATTGTAAGCACAACTTGCACCCATATTGTGCGGAAAACCGAGTGCGTGGCCTACTTCATGCGCAATAACCATTCGCATCATTTCGCCCATTTCTTCATCGCTAGTATTCAATGTTCGAGCTGAAGGATTTGCAGCTCCTGTTTCTAATAGATAACGATTTCTATAGGAACGTAAATGGTTATGATACCAAATTACATCACTCTCAATAATTTCTCCAGTACGTGGATCAGAAACACTAGGTCCAACAGCATTTCTTGTTGTACTTGCTACGTAACGAATCACAGAATAACGAATATCTTCTGGGCTAAAATCAGGATCTTCTTCTTTGCTTGGAGCATCCTTGGCAATAATAGCATTTTTAAAACCTGCTGTTTCAAATGGTTTTTGCCAATCTTCAATGCCTTGCTTGATGTACTTTCTAAGCTTAACAGGAGTAGCAGGATCAAGATAATAAACTATTGGTTTTATAGGCTCTACAAGCTCTCCTTTGGCGTACGCAACTGGATCTTTAGGCTCTAATCTCCAGCGGCGTATATATCTTTTATTATCTGATTTCAAGGCTTCGCTGCCATAGTCTATTTGATCCATCGTAAACCATCCTACCCGATCATCGGCCAGTCTGGGTTGCATGGGCTTTTCTGGCAATAAAATCATCGATTGATTCATTTGAATACTGATTGTTTCAGCATCAACTTGTAAAGGTGGTTTTGAGGCATTATAGGTAAAATCTTGAATTACCTCAATGTTCATAGGGAAACTTTTCATGGTATTGATAAAACTTCGAGACTCGTCTAAACCTCTCACTTTGTAAGTTTCTCTCATTTCTGCAGACAATCCACTTATGGAGCGCACATCTGTACTGTAAAACTTAGTCACATCAATTACAGTATTTAAGGTGTCTTTGCTAAAGGCTACTATATCAAAAGCGAATAAAGTAGGCTCGTAATTATTAGCTTTAACCGAAATGCTTATTGGCAAACTATCAGCGGCAACAGCACTAAACGATTTAAGTTTTATTAAAATTTTATCTTGAAAACGTTGCCAAACAATAAGTTGTTCATTCGTTTCCGAACCTGCATTTACATATCCTCCACCTAAATTTGACGGAAGTTTTGATAACCTACTGACAAGCAACATGTCTTTATCTAAAAGCTTATTTGGGATTTCAAAAAAATACTTTTTGTCTACTTTGTGGACTGTAAACAAACCCTCATCGGTTATAGCATCTTTTGTAATTACTTTGCTATACTCCTTAATAGTTGTCTCCGGTTTCTTTTCAGGAGCTGGCACTACAACGGTATTTTTTTCTTTTTCCTTTTTAGATTGGGCCTGATTTTCTAAAGGTGCAAGACTGGTAAGAGCAATAGCTGTAAAAATGAAAAATTTCTTCATTTAGTAGGTTTTATTGGTTATTTGCTATAAAAATAAATGTAAATCAAGCTTTACTAATTTATATTACACCTTTTAACAATTAATTAACAAAAAGCAAAAAGACATAGTTTGCTGTTTCTAAAACTAAGTTTAGCTTTTCTATATCGGTTTTACAGTTTTAGAAAAACATAAAAAAACCCAAAAGAAAAACTTTTGGGTTTGGTATTTAGTACGAATTAAATGTTTAAATGAAATTTAATCATTCATGGAAATTAAAAACTCCTCGTTATTTTTAGTTTTCTTAAATCGGTCATTTACAAAGTCCATGGCTTCAATAGGATTCATATCAGAAAGGTATTTTCTCATAATCCACATTCTTTGTAATGTTTTTTGATCTAACAATAAGTCATCGCGTCTTGTGCTAGAAGACGTTAAATCAATAGCTGGGAAAATACGTTTGTTAGCAATTTTTCTATCAAGCTGCAATTCCATATTTCCTGTACCCTTAAATTCTTCAAAAATCACTTCATCCATTTTCGATCCTGTTTCAGTTAATGCAGTTGCAATGATACTTAGAGATCCTCCATTTTCTACATTACGAGCAGCACCAAAAAAACGTTTTGGTTTTTGTAGTGCATTCGCATCAACACCACCACTCAAAACTTTACCGGATGCAGGCTGAACGGTATTGTAGGCTCTTGCCAAACGGGTAATGGAATCTAATAAAATAACAACATCATGACCACATTCTACTAATCTCTTGGCTTTTTCAAGAACAATGTTAGCTATTTTTACATGTTCTTGTGGTTCTCTATCAAAGGTAGAAGCAATTACTTCACCACGCACACTGCGTTGCATATCAGTAACTTCCTCTGGACGCTCGTCAATTAGTAATACGATCAAGTAAACTTCAGGATGATTGGCAGCAATTGCATTTGCAATTTCTTTAAGCAACATGGTTTTACCCGTTTTTGGTTGTGCTACAATCATACCACGCTGTCCTTTTCCTATTGGTGAAAACAAATCGATGATGCGAGTAGAAACAGTGCTTTGTTTTTCGGCCAATTTGAATTTCTCTGATGGAAAAACTGGTGTTAAGTGCTCAAATGAAACTCTATCTCGAACAACTTGTGGATCATGTCCGTTGATTTTTAAAACGCGCACTAATGGGAAAAACTTCTCACCTTCTTTTGGTGGACGTACAACTCCTTTTACCGTGTCTCCTGTTTTTAATCCAAAAAGTCTAATTTGTGAAGTAGATAAATAAATATCATCTGGTGAAGCTAAGTAATTGTAATCTGAAGATCGCAAGAAACCATAACCATCAGGCATCATTTCTAGCACTCCTTCACTTTCAATGATTCCATCAAATTCAAAATCGGCAGCAGCAAAATTGCTTTTTTTGTTCTTAAAATTCGGATTTTGATTTACGTTCCCGTTAGTGTTTTGCTTATTGAGCTGATTCGGGTTTATTTTTTTTATAGCAAGTGGTAATTCATTTTTTACAGCAGGAGCATCTTCAACTATCGTTTCTGGCTCTGATTCTACTGTTTTAACTTCTTCCTTATTTTTCTTTAAAGCTATCTTTTTCTCGTATGCTGATTTATTAAATTTTATAGCTTTACCCCTTTTAACACCATCTTCCTCAATATTCGTGGACACCGCTGGAATGTCCTCTGTTTTTGTATCTGTTGCAGTTTCGTTATCAGGAGATACAGTAGTAATTGCCTCTGGAGTAACGGATATATCATTTTCAAAAAGCGTACTTTTTTCGTTTTTTTGAATGGGTGCTTTTTTTACAGGAAGTATTCTTGTTCTTTTTGTTTTTTCCTCTTCAAGATTCTCACTAGGTTTTGCAACATTCTCCGGTGCTTTACTAAGTGCTTGTTGCTCTAGTATTAGCCCAATTAATGTTTCTTTTTTTACACCGTTAAACTTTATGGTTTTTGCTAATTTAGCAATTTCTTGAAGCTCAGAAAGCTTCATTTCTTTTAATGCAGAAATATCAAACATGAATGTTCTAGGAATTTAATTAATTTTGTTGGAGATGTTATAAAAGATAGGTGGTAATTTTTTAAATCAACTGACCGCAGTATGAAGTTATTACGGTATTATGATGCAATAATACGAATAAAAAATTAGCATACAATAGTATTTTTAAAAAAGAAAATATATTTTTGTAAAACAAATATAAAAAATGATACAACGAATTCAAACCGTATACCTAGCATTAGTATTCATTATGACTGGTGTTTTGTTGTTTTTCTTGCCACTTTGGACATTAAATGATGGAAAAGCATATTATTTTATGCAAAATCAAATCTATACCATCATTCTTGGACTCAGTACTATGCTGACACTAGTGAGTATCATTTCATTTAAAAAGAGACAAAATCAATTTGTTATGGGCAGATTGAATATCATATTAAATATGATTTTATTAGCATTGTTTGTCTATCGTTCGCTAAATTTATCTGGAGAAACACCTGCTGTTTCTGAGAAAGGTATTGGGATGTTTCTACCTGTTCTTGCTATCGTGTTTTTAGTTTTGGCTAATAAGGCGATCAAGAAAGATGAAGATCTCGTAAAATCTGTGGACAGATTGAGATAATACTATAATTTTTTATTTATTAGTGCGAAGAAAACCCGAATTAATTTTCGGGTTTTTTTGTGATTTATTGAAAATGATAAGATAAATAAATATAATACGTTGTTGCAATTTGACAAATATTTCAATTACATTAAATTTCAAAATTTTGTAAGAAATAATAAATACAAAATCAAATTAGTGTCTGTTATTTTTTATATATTTGATTATATTAAAACTTTATGTCTGATAAAATCCGAATTCACCTTGCAGATGACCATCAAATATTAATCGATGGTATTAAAACGCTACTCCACACAAACCCTCACTTTGAAGTCGTTGGTTTTTCTGTAAATGGATCTAATTTGTATCAAGAAGTTATTCAAAACAATTCTGATATATTAGTACTGGACATCAACATGCCCGAAAAAGATGGCATACAAGTCATAAAAGAATTTGCATCAAAAGGATTTCCTTGTAAGATTATAATTTTATCTAGTCATGATGATTTAAGAATCATTAAAGAAGTTATGAAATTAGGTTCAAGCGGCTATTTGACCAAGAAATGTGCAGGTGAAAATATTGTTGAAGCCATTCAAGCTGTGCACAATGGGGAAGAATATTTTTGTAGATCTGTTAGAGAGAAAATATTTAATTCTGCTACCAAAGAAAATCCAAAATTAAACAAACTCGATCAAAATGGAGATTTTATCTTAACAGATAGAGAACTTGAGATTATAACATTAATTGCTCTTGAATTTAGCGGAAAAGAGATAAGCGATCAACTCTTTATCAGTATGAATACTGTAGAAACGCATCGTAAAAATATTATGAAAAAATTAGACGCAAAAAACTCCATTAGTTTGGTTAAATATGCCCTTAAAAACAAGCTTATAAAATCGTGATTTTGCTTCAAACCAATCATAAATTCATCACTTGGATTAAATTTTCATTTCACAACTAACTACAATAGCATGTTAAATAGGCAATTTACACTTTTATTTTTTTTAATTTTAGTACTTTCACCCAAAACCCTATTTGCTAACGACAAAAATCTATCAGTAAAAGATGTTACGCTACTTTCAAACAAGGCTATTTTGCTCATGAAAGAAGGCAATTATGAAAAATCATTAATACAATCACGATTTGCTCTTAGCATGGCTATTCAATTAAAAAACGACAATTTAATTGCAGGATGCTATAATACTATTGCTGCAAATTTTGATCAATTATCCGAGCCTGATAAAGCATTTTACTACTATAATAAAGGTTTAACATATGCTAACAGAACGAATAATGATGCTTTAAAAAATTGGTTGCACAACAATTTGGGAAACATTTACTGTTTTGACAAAAAACAATATAAAAAAGGAATTTATTACTACAAAAAATCATTAGAATACAGCACTAAAATTAATGATGTTTATCAAATTCTATTCACAAATCTCAATATTACTTGGGCTTATTTTGACATTGAAGATTTCAAAAGTGGATATCCTCACTTAGAATACATTAATAAAAATCAAAAAAAACATGGAAATCCGTCAACAATTGTAGCACTAAACATGCTTAACGGAATGTATAATTCTAGCATTAACAATAACAGCAAAGCTACTTACTACTTTGAAAATGCTATTAAACTTGGGATTCAAGGAGAAGAAAAATCAGATTTATCATTTTCTTATCTTGAGTATTCTAAATTTTTAACAAAAACTGGAGATTACAAAAAAGCATACTCTTACCTCGACTCCTACATTAGATTGACCGAAGAATTAAAAGACGAGGAAAAAATAAAAAAAGCAAATGTTGCAGGAATAAATCTTGAAATCGACGAATATAAACGTGAAATCGACAAAATTGAGAGTGAGTTCAAAACCAAACAAATAGAACTATTAGAAGAACAATACCGCAATAAAAAAATTGTAATTGTTGTAGCCGTAATCTTACTATTACTCTCTTTGGTCTTTTATATTTTAACTTTAAACGCAAAGTTAAAACACAAAAACAAAATTAAAGACTTACAAAGCAAGGTTCAAGAAAACATACTAAATGCCTCCATTAATGGTCAAGAATTAGAACGGAAAAAAATTGCTTCTTTTTTACATGATAACATAAGTGCTCTATTGTCATCTGCTGGAATGCAATTACAAGCTTTTACCAATCAAACACAAAATTTCCCCACTGAAATTACTAAAACAAAACAAATCCTTGAAAATGCACACGACCAAGTTCGGGATTTATCCCATGAATTAATGCCTTCGTTACTGGTTCGTTTTGGATTATTTGATGCTCTGGAAGATCTATGCGAAAAAAACACAAACTCATTACTGAACTTTGTCTTTAACAATTCAGTAGATCGAAACACCCGTTATGACGAAGACTTTGAAATGAAAATCTATTTCATCATTATGGAACTCATTAACAATACTATAAAACACAGTACAGCCTGCCAATCTATAGTTTCATTGGACGAAAATAATAACACGTTGCAAATAAAAATTATTGATAACGGAAAAGGTTTTGATTCTTCTAATTTTCATATTCTTGAGGGTTTTGGAATTAACCAAATCAAATCTAGAATCAATAACTTGAAAGGGACATTTTATATTGATTCAAAACTCAATTGGGGTACAACTGTAAGTATTGAAGTTCCCATACACTACCATAAAAAGAATTCTAACCCCGTTTACCCAACTCAATAATTTCCATATCCTTAATTTTATCTCCTTCTATTACAAATCGCAACATAGTGCGTACTTGATGAAAACCACTTATACCAGCGGCTCCAGGATTAAGGTGCAAAAGATTCAATTTCTTATCAAACATAACTTTTAGGATATGAGAGTGTCCGCAAATAAATATTTTCGGCGGATTTACAAGTAGTTCTTCTCTAATACTAGCATTGTACTTCCCCGGATAACCACCAATATGTGTGATCCACACATCAACTCCTTCACACATAAATCGGTTGTGTAATGGAAATTCCATTCGAGCCTTTGCATCATCTATATTACCATAAACAGCACGCAAAGGTTTTACTTTTTGTAGCGCATCAGTAACAATCAGATTACCTATATCGCCCGCATGCCAGACTTCATCGGCTTGGTCCACATATTTCAAAATGGTATCGTCTATATGACTGTGCGTATCCGAAAGTAAAAGGATTTTTTTCAATTTAAGTTTTTTTAGGAGCTTTTTCCAGCTATTCGCTTAATTCCCGATCAAAAAAACTACGGCTAAAAAGCCTTGTTTTTTAAAATCGGGAGATACCGCTGCTATCTGGGCTAGAAATTTTGGTAAAAATAGCCATTCTTGGTTCAATAATGAAATCGAATTCATTCTTAACAAACTTTGGCAGTTTGTCATTTCCTTGCACAAAAATTAATAAGTATCTTTGTCGCATCAAAAAAAAACAGTTGAGATATTTCGTTAAATTTGCATACAATGGCACGCATTACCACGGATGGCAATTTCAGCCTAATGCAGCCTCTGTTCAAGAAACAATGAACAAAGCCTTTTCGGTATTGCTGAATACACCTTTAAATCTTATGGGTGCTGGAAGGACTGATACAGGAGTTCACGCAAGAGAAATGTATGCTCATTTTGACATAGAAAAATCATTTGATGAAATAAAATTGATTCACAAACTCAACGCTTATTTACCTAAAGATATTGTAATTTATGATCTAATAGCAGTTCATGATGATGCACACACTAGGTTTGATGCTACTAAAAGAACTTACGAATATCACATTCATACTTTTAAAGATGTATTTTTACAAGATAAGAGTTGGTACTTTCATCAAACGTTGGATATTGAACTCATGAATCAAGCAGCACAAATACTGTTTGAACACACTGATTTTCAATGTTTTTCTAAAGTAAACACTGATGTAAACACATTTGATTGTACGATTTATGAAGCGCAGTGGACACATAGAGACAACAATTCGTTGGTTTTTACCGTTTCGGCAAATAGGTTTTTACGCAATATGGTGCGTGCCATTGTAGGAACGTTGATCAATGTGGGGTTGCATAAAATTACACTCGAGGATTTTACAGCAATTATTGCTAGTAAAAACAGAGATAAGGCCGGAATTTCGGTTCCAGCACATGGTTTGTATTTAACCAAAATAGATTACGATTATATCACGCAATGGCCCTGATAGTAGAGGAAATCCTTTTATGTTTTTCCTTTAAAAACATAAAAGATTGCAACGAATAGCAGGAAAAGCTCCAAAAAATAATATGAAAGCAAAAGCATTTGATACTAGATTATTCAAGCGTATATTAAAATTTACAAAACCTTACAAATGGCGTTTTAATGGAGTAGTTATTTTTGCTATTTCATTGTCAATATTTGCAGCGTTACGCCCGTATTTATTGAAACAAACCGTTGATGGTTACATTGCTACACAAGATCAAAAAGGATTATTGATGTATGTAATCTTAATGGGGATTGTACTTTTATTAGAGGTGTTTTCACAATTTTACTTTGTCTTTTGGGCCAACTGGTTGGGTCAAGACATTGTAAAAGACATTCGTACCAAACTGTTTCAGCACATTTTGAGTTTTAGAATGAAATATTTTGACCACGTTCCTGTGGGGCAATTGGTGACTCGTTCGGTTTCTGATATCGAATCTATTGCTAGAATTTTTAGTCAAGGTTTGTTCATGATAATTAGTGACTTGATGAAAATGGTTGTGGTGCTCGGTTTTATGTTTTACATGAACTGGACCCTAACTTGGATTGTTATTGTCGCCATGCCTATCCTGGTTTTTGTTACGAGGATATTCCAAAAGAAAATGCAAGTTGCTTTTGAGGAAGTGCGTACTCAAATTGCCAATATGAATTCCTTTGTACAAGAGCGTGTCACGGGCATGAAGATTGTTCAACTCTTTAATAGGGAAAATATTGAGTCAGAAAAGTTCAAAGAGATAAATGACAAGCACAAGAAAGCGTGGATAAAAACCATTTTATACAACTCCATCTTCTTCCCTATTGCTGATATTATTTCGTCATTAACTTTAGGTTTTATTGTATTGTATGGAGGAATTAAAATATTAAACGGAGACAATTTCACTACTTTTGGAGATTTATTTTCATACACCATGTTTATTGGAATGTTGTTCAATCCACTAAGACAAATAGCCGATAAATTCAATGAGATGCAACTGGGAATGATTGCGGCTAATCGTGTTTTTGATATTTTAGACACCCAAGATCAAATACAAGATACAGGTATTCTTGAGGCGCCAATTTTTAAAGGAAATATTGAATTTAATAAAGTTCGTTTTGGTTATATTCCTGATGAAGAAGTAATAAAAGGAATTGATTTAGAAGTAAACGCTGGACAAACTATTGCCATTGTAGGTTCTACAGGTGCAGGAAAATCTACTATTATCAATTTACTGAATCGTTTTTACGAAATCAATAGCGGCTCCATATATATTGATAATCAAAATATTGAAAATTATACTTTAGGTTCTTTACGAAAGCAAATTGCGGTAGTATTACAGGATGTTTTCCTTTTTGCTGATACTATTTTTAATAATATAACCTTAAATAATCCTGAAATTGATCGCGACCAAGTATTGGCTGCAGCCAAAAAAATTGGAGTGCATGAATTTATCATGAGTTTGCCTGATAATTATGACTTTGATGTAAAAGAACGCGGAGTAATGCTATCCTCTGGTCAGCGCCAATTAATTGCATTCTTGAGAGCTTATGTGAGTAACCCAAGTATTTTAATTCTTGACGAAGCCACATCTTCTATAGATACCTACTCTGAAGAATTGATTCAGCGTGCTACCGAAACCATTACTAAAGGCCGAACCTCTATTGTTATTGCACATCGTTTAGCAACGATTGTAAACGCTGACAAAATTGTAGTGATGGATAAAGGACTAATTGTTGAACAAGGTACACATCAAGAACTAATTAATCGTGAAAGTGGTTTTTACAAGAATTTGTACGATTCGCAGTTTTCGGTGGCGAATTGATTAAAATAAAATGTTTAAATTCACCTCCTTTAATAGTTACATTTAAACCTGCAAGCAATTGAAGAAAATAGGAATTGGTTTCTTGATACTACTTTTATATTCGTGCATCCCATTGCGAATTGCGCCAAATATTGAGGGTGATAAAATTGTACAAGCCAAAAAATTCAAAAAAGACCTTCCAAATTGCTACGGATTTGTCTTTGAAGACAAAAAAAAGGCTGATGAATTTTACAACTTTATCAATACCAAATACAATTTAAAACACAGCAATGTAGATTCAAACGTTCCCATTATTATTGACAACAAGACTTTTTATATGTCTTTTTTTGAAAGAGAAAGAGTGACAAAAACGCTGAATTTAATTCCAATTGCCGTTGATACCGGTTTACAAAGCAAAAGGAATGATCCGATCTTCGAGGACAATTATACTTCTAGAAATGGTTTTTGGTACATCATTATTTCGGTTAGGGATAAAGAAATCAAGGACTGTCTCGACCCAAATTATCCCGAACTAGCAATTGTTACCAACCATTTAAAAAAGCTTAGAGATGAGTATTTTTCGACCACAAATTATGTTGAAGCCTATTTAAATATGAAATGATTGATCTGGTGCAAACACCATTGCTAATAAACTTATAAAACGGTTAATTTTTTTTAAAATAAATCCTTAATTTTGCTATCCGAAAAGCGATTCAAACAAGTCTTAAATGAAAATAGTAGAAGTACTACTTTCTCATCAATAAAAAAACAAAAAAACTTTACAATGAAATACGATATTATAGTTTTAGGAAGTGGTCCTGGTGGTTATGTTACTGCAATTAGAGCATCTCAATTGGGCTTTAAAGTAGCCGTAATAGAAAAAGAAAACTTAGGTGGTGTATGTTTGAACTGGGGATGTATCCCAACAAAAGCCTTACTTAAATCGGCTCAAGTTTTTGATTATTTAAAACATGCTTCGGATTACGGATTAACAGTATCCTCATTTGATAAAGATTTCCCAGCTGTTGTACAACGCAGCCGATCAGTAGCAGATGGAATGAGCAAAGGTGTTCAATTCTTAATGAAGAAAAATAAAATTGACGTTATTGATGGTTTTGGAAAACTAAAACCAGGCAAAAAAGTTGATGTTACTGACAAAGACAATAAAGTTACAGAATACAGTGCAGATCATATTATTATAGCTACCGGAGCTCGCTCTCGTGAGTTACCAAACTTACCACAAGATGGTGTAAAAGTAATTGGTTACAGACAAGCCATGACATTGCCAACACAACCTAAATCGATGATCATTGTTGGTTCTGGAGCAATTGGGGTTGAGTTTGCGCATTTTTACAACGCAATGGGAACAGAGGTGACTATTGTTGAATTTATGCCAAACATTGTTCCTGTTGAAGACGAAGACATTTCTAAACAAATGGAACGTTCTATGAAAAAAGCAGGTGTAAAAATCATGACAAACTCTTCTGTAGAACGCATTGATACCACTGGTAGTGGTGTAAAAGCATTTGTAAAAACAGCTAAAGGAGAAGAAGCTCTTGAAGCTGATATTTTACTTTCAGCAGTTGGAATCAAAACCAACATTGAAAACATTGGACTAGAAGAAGTAGGAATTGCTACTGATAGAGATAAAATTTTAGTTGACGCTTTCAATGCAACCAATATTCCAGGTTACTACGCAATTGGTGATGTTACTCCTGGGCAAGCATTGGCTCACGTAGCATCTGCGGAAGGTATTAACTGTGTAGAAAAAATTGCTGGTCTTCACGTAGAACCTATTGATTACGGAAACGTTCCAGGTTGTACGTATGCTACTCCTGAAATTGCATCAGTTGGATTAACAGAAAAACAAGCTAAAGAAAAAGGATACGAATTAAAAATTGGTAAATTCCCATTCTCAGCATCAGGTAAAGCAAAAGCTTCTGGAACACCAGATGGTTTTGTAAAAGTAATTTTTGATGCTAAATACGGCGAATGGTTAGGATGTCACATGATTGGTGCTGGTGTTACTGATATGATTGCTGAGGCAGTTGTAGCTCGCAAACTAGAAACTACTGGACATGAAATATTAAAAGCTATTCACCCACACCCAACTATGAGTGAGGCAGTAATGGAAGCTGTTGCTGATGCTTATGGCGAAGTAATTCACTTGTAAGATAAAACTCTTTGAATTCATAAAATCCGATTGGCTCGTTTGCCAATCGGATTTTTTTTGCTTCAATGCTCACAGAAATACGCTAATTTGTATATTTTTTGTACATTAACAATTATTTACAAAACGTACCCTACTTTCTAAACAAATCTCCTATATCTTTGTAAAACGTGGGCAGGACCACATTATTTAGAACTTATTTTATAAAAATGACACCTGAAAACAAACGATTTTCTACACTTTTAAGCGAAAACCAAAATAATAATTGGGTACGAGCAATTGATTCCTCTAAAATTGTCAATTGGATTGATGACTTATTCAAAATTTTATTCCCTGAAAAAGCCTTAGAGACCATTCAAATAGAAGTACTTTTAAATCAAAACAAAGCCGATTTTATTAGTATTTTATCCGAAATTGTAAAGAACAAACCAACAGAGGTGATACTTGATGATGCCGAAGCGTTTTATACTTCTTTACCACATTTATACGCTAACATGCAGCAAGATGCTCAAGCCATTCTTGACACAGATCCAGCTGCTGATTGCATTCAGGAAATCATTAATTCCTACCCAGGTTTTTTTGCAATTGAAGTATATCGTATAGCCAATGCCATTGCAACAAGAACCCCTTGCCTACTGCCCCGAATTTTAACGGAGTATGCACACAGTAAAACAGGAGTAGATATCCATCCCAATGCTACAATTGGAGTTCCGTTTATAATTGATCATGGAACAGGAATTGTAATTGGTGAAACCACAGTGATAGGAAAACATGTGAGTGTTTACCAAGGTGTAACTCTAGGAGCTTTGCAAGTAGAAAAAAGTATGCAAGAAAAAAAACGACACCCTACCGTTGAAGATCATGTTATCATTTATGCTAATGCCACCATCTTAGGTGGTAGTACAATAATTGGTAATCACAGTATTATTGGTGGAAATACGTTTATAACCAAAAGTGTTAATCCGTATTCATTTGTCATGCAGTCTAATAAAAACACAGTTTTAAATCAACTAGAAACAAAAGATATTAATTTTTTCTCCATATAAATTATGACAAAGTTCAACAACATACTCGACACAATAGGCAATACACCACATGTAAAAATCAATCGTTTGTTTCGCAACAACCATAATATTTACATTAAACTAGAACGCGCTAATCCTGGTGCAAGCATCAAGGATAGAATTGCACTTGCCATGATTGAAGATGCCGAAGAAAAAGGGTTACTCAAAGCAGGTGGAACCATTATTGAAGCTACATCTGGTAATACTGGTATTGGTCTTGCCATGGTTGCAGCTGTAAAAGGGTACAAATTAGTATTGGTAATGCCAGAATCGATGTCAATTGAAAGACGCAGACTCATGAGCTTGTACGGTGCTGAGTTTGTACTTACACCCCGAGAAAAAGGAATGAAAGGAGCACTAGAAAAAGCACTAGAATTAGTTGCTGAATCGGCTAATGCTTGGTCTCCACTTCAGTTTGAAAACCCTGCAAATATTGAAATTCATAAAAAAACTACTGCACAAGAAATCATAAAAGCATTCCCTGAAGGCTTGGATTACTTGATTACTGGTGTAGGAACGGGAGGACATATTACAGGTTGTGCCGAAGTACTAAAACAACATTTCCCAAACCTTAAAGTTTATGCAGTTGAGCCAGAAGCTTCTCCAGTAATAAGTGGTGGTGCTCCTGCTCCACACCCTATTCAAGGCATAGGTGCTGGATTTATTCCTAAAAATCTTCATACTGATTTATTGGATGGAACAATTCAAGTTAGTAAAGACGAAGCATTTTTATATGCACAAAGAGCCGCAAAAGAAGAAGGAATGTTCATAGGAATATCATCAGGGGCATCACTTGCAGCTGTGGCTAAAAAACTTCCTGAAATTCCTGAAAATGCAAAAGTGCTAACTTTTTGTTACGACACAGGTGAACATTATTTAAGTATTGAAGGCTTATTTGTTTAAATAAAATTCTAAAAACCGATTTACGTTTGTAAATCGGTTTTTTTATTATAATTTATAAATTTCAATCGTTAAAATTAACATTAAATATACTTATTTCATACTTAAAGACGAATTTTTAAAGATTTATAACCAAGAAAATAATAAATAGTTAAACCTTTTTAAAAATCTGAAGTCATAGAAAAAAAACTATTATGAAAAATTTTATTTTAATACTATGTATTGTACTAGTAAGCAGCTGTAGCAATAATAATGAAGTAGTTGATCCAATTCCTTCAACTGAAATGTATTTTCCGTTAAATACAAGTTCCAACTGGGAAACAACTTCAAGCGCTAGTTTAAATTGGAATCAAAGTGCAATCCAGCCATTAAAAGATTTTTTAATCCAAAAAAACACAAAATCTTTTCTAATTCTTGTAAACGGAAGAATAGTAATGGAGGAATATTTCAACGGACACACAGCAACAGATACATGGGAATGGAATAGCGCAGGTAAAACACTTGTAGCAACTACAACCGGAATAGCAGTGCAAGAAGGAATAGTAAACTTGAACACAAAAGTATCTAATTACCTAGGTACAGAATGGACTAGTATGCCATTACCTAAAGAAGATCTTATCCAAGTTCGTAATTTATTGACCATGACAGCTGGAAATGATGACAGTAAACAATTCATGATAAAATCAAATATAACTTACATTGCTGATGCCAATACTCGATGGGCTTATAGTAATGTTTTTCAGAAATTAACCGATGTGATTGCAAAAGCTAGCAATAAACCATTTGAAACTTATTTTAATGAAAAATTAAAAAATAAAATTGGTATGGATGGCTTTTGGAATTTTGGAACTATTTTCACAATATACCATAGTACAACAAAAAGCATGGCGCGATTTGGACTATTAGCATTAAATAAAGGAAAATGGAATAATGAAACAATTGTAAACGAATCCTTTTTTAACGAGAGTGTAAATACGTCTCAAAATATTAATCCATCTTACGGCTACCTATGGTGGTTGAACGGTAAATCGAGTGCAATGATACCAGGTGAACAAACCGTATTTCAAGGTTCACTTGTGCCTAATGCACCTGCTGATATGTATGCAGCAATGGGAGCCAGCGATCAAAGAATTTATGTTATCCCGAGTAAGAAAATGGTAATTGTTAGAATGGGAAATGCTTCTGACCCATCAAACCCTAACTTTGCAGTTTCTGGTTTTGACAATGCCCTTTGGAGCAAAATAAATGCTGTTATCAAATAAATAGAATTATTATTACAGAAAATAAAAGTGTTTTACAATTTCAAAAAGTATTACTTTAAATTCAAAACTGATTGGCTAAACTCTTGAAAACCATCTGCTTTTAATTTTGTTTAATTTTTTGTTAAATATATTAAACAAATGCATTAAATGCCTATATTTGAATATCTTAATTTAATTAAACTAAAATATTTAAAATGAAATTAGTAAAAGTAATCGGTGCTATGGCACTATTAGGAGTTATTACAACTTCATGTGGAGAAAAGAAAACTGCTGAAACAGCAGAAACCGCTGACACAACAACAGTTGCAGTTGACTCTGCAGCAGTTGTTGAAACACCAAACATTGTAGGTGTAGCAGCTGGAAATGCTGATTTTTCTACATTAGTAACTGCTGTAAAAGCGGCAGGATTAGTAGAAACATTAAGTAGCGAAGGACCATTTACAGTTTTTGCACCAAACAATGCAGCCTTTGATAAATTGCCTGCTGGTACAGTTGATGGGCTATTGAAACCAGAAAGTCTTGACAAACTGAAAGCAGTTTTAACGTATCATGTAGTTTCGGGAAAATTTGACGCAGCAGCAGTAACTGAGGCAATCAACAAAAATAATGGTAAATTTACCGTTACAACTGTTCAAGGTGGTAAAATCGAATTGAGCTTAAAAGATGGAAAAGTAATTTTGACGGATGCTAATGGAGCAACTTCTACTGTTGTTCTTGCTGATGTGGCTGCTTCAAATGGTGTAATTCACGCTATTGACTCAGTGGTTATGCCTAAATAATTATTGATTCAAATCAGATTTAAAACCGTTGCAATGTTAAAATTGCAACGGTTTTTTTAATTTTTAATGAATGATCATAACAATTATAATTTTTATTCGTTATGAATTTGTAATTAAAACAAAATTTTAGCATTTAAACATGTAGTAAATAAAAAAATAAATTATTTTTGGTTCTAAATTTTATGTAACCCATGAGTTATCTGAAAACCGAATTGTACGAATTAATCAAACAAGACAACTCCATATTTGATTTTATTCAAGAAACTGCATTAGATGGCCTTTCGTATTGGGATATAGAAAATCCCGAAAATAGTTATATGAATCCTAAGTTTTGGTCAAAACTAGGTTACAATTACAACGACTTACCAAGCCATTACAATTCGTGGAAAATCATCGTAAACAAAGATGATGCAAAATTACTGCAAGAAGTAATTCGAAAAAATATAAGCACCGTTGATTTTGTTTACGAACAAATTTTCAGATTTACCCATCAAAACGGTACAACAATATGGATGAAATGTTATGGCAAAATCATCCAAAATCCAAATGGTAATGGTTTACGGTTACTGGGAGCTCATATTGACATTACATACCAAAAAGAACAAGAGCTTTTACTTGAAAACTGCAATTCAGCAGCGAGAATTGGGTATTGGGAATTTGACATTTTAGCTCAACAAATCCATTGGAGTAAAATCACAAAGGAAATCCATGAAGTTTGTGAAAACTATATCCCTAATCTAGAAACGGCAATTCATTTTTATAAAGAGGGTGATAACAGAGATATAATTAACATAGCAATATCTAATGCGATAAAAAATAACGAACCATTTGATTATCGCTTACAAATAATTACTGCAAAAGGAAATCACCGCTGGATTAGAACTATTGGCCAAACAGTATTTATAAAAGGTAGATGTACCAAAGTCTATGGAACTTTTCAAGATATAACTATTGAAAAGAATGCCAAAATTGAATTAATAAAAGAGAAAGAAAAGCTACAAAGTGTACTTGAAGGAACCAACTTAGGGACATGGGAATGGAATATTCAAACTGGGGAAGCAATTTTTAATAATCGTTGGGCAGAAATTATAGGTTACACACTTGAGGAATTACAACCCATTAGTATCCAAACTTGGATTGACTTCGCACATCCTGATGATTTACTCCAATCACAAAAAATTCTTGAAGAATGCTATAATAAAGAGCGCGATTTTTATCATTGTGAATGTAGAATGAAACATAAAAATGGGGAATGGGTTTGGGTTTTAGATCACGGAAGAATAATAAACTGGACTGATGAAGGACTTCCATTAATGATGTATGGTACTCATACTGATATTACCGAAACTAAAAAAACATTTGAGAGAAATAAATTATTTATAGAACAAACCCCTACAGCTATTGCAATGTTTGACACACGGGTGAAATACATTGCTTCGTCTGAAAAGTGGATTACTGATTATCGTTTACAAGGTCAAAACATAATTGGCCTATCACATTATGATGTTTTCCCCGAAATAGGTGAGGAATGGAAAAAAATACACCAACAATGTTTAACTGGTGAAACTCACAAAAGGGATGAAGAAAAATTTGTTCGGCTAGATGGTTCATCACAGTGGATAAGATGGGTAGTTAAACCTTGGTACACCGATTCAGAAAAGATAGGTGGATTAATTATGCTCACAGAAGACATCACTGAAAGAAAAAAAATTCAAGAACAACTGTTAGTAAGTGAAGAGGCTTTTCGAGGGAATTTTGAGAGTGCCGCTATAGGTATGGCATTACTCAATGTACACGGGCAATGGCTAAAAGTGAATAAAAACTTATGCGAAATTACAGGATACACTAATGAAGAGTTAATGCAACTCACTTTTCAAGACATTACTCATCCAGATGATTTAGATGAAGATCTTGCTTTACTAAAAGAACTTGTAGAGGGTAAAATAAATTTTTATCACCTTGAAAAAAAATATATTTGTAAAGACGAAACAATTGTTTATGTTATTCTAGCAGCATCTATTGTTAGGGATTCTGATAATAACCCTTTGTACATCATATCCCAAATAATAGATATTACATCCCAAAAAAATGCTGAAAATAAACTTGAACAAGCTGTATCAAAACTTCAAGGAATTCTAGATGCTAGTACACAAGTTGCTATAATAGAAACTAATCTTGATGGCATTATTACAACATTTAATACAGGTGCCGAGAATCTTTTGGGTTTCAAAAAAGAGGAGATTATAAATTTAAAAACTCCTGAAACCATTCATTTACAAGAAGAAATTGAAGCACAAGAAGAAAAAATATTAATTGAAAAAAATATTAAATGCAAAGGTTTTGAAGTCTTTACTCATGTGCTACATAAAGGAAAATTTGAAACCAGCGAATGGACGTATGTAAAAAAAGACGGAACTCAATTTCCGGTACAGCTTACAGTTACAGCAGTAAAAAGGAATAATGAAATTACAGGTTATTTAATGATAGCTGTAGATATTAGTAGCATTAAAAAGGTAGAAAATGAAATTCAATCATTACTGTTTGTCACAAAAGATCAAAACGAACGGTTGAAAAATTTTGCACATATAGTTTCTCATAACCTAAGATCCCACTCCGGCAATATTGCCATGATGTTAGAATTACTTTTATATGAAAATCCTGCATATGCCGATAACGAAATCATACAACTACTAGATTTAGCCTCAAAAAACTTAAAAGATACTATAGGCCACCTCAATGAAGTGGTAATTATGAATACCACCATAACCGAGAATATTGCTCCCGTAAATTTAAATAATGCAATTGAAAACAGTATCCATAATATACAAATCCTAGCTAAAAATGCTCAGGTAAAGATATTAAATGAAGTAAAAAAAGATGTATATATTTTAGGAATACCTGCTTATGTAGAAAGTATTTTATTGAATTTTTTATCGAATTCTATAAAATATAAATCAGACAAAAGGAAGGCCTATATTAAGTTGAATGCTACTGTTGAAAATGATAAAATTGTATTAAGTATTGAAGACAATGGTCTAGGGATAGATTTAAAACAAAACGGAGATAAACTTTTTGGAATGTATAAAACTTTTCACATGAATGATGATGCTCGAGGGATTGGGTTATTTATTACAAAAAACCAAATAGAAGCTATAGGCGGCAAAATTACCGTAACTAGTGAAGTTGATAAAGGAACCACTTTTAAATTATATTTTCAAAATGCCTAAGATAGATATTGCTTGTATTATTGATAACGACCCAATCTTTGTTTTTGGTGCTAAAAGAATTATGGAAATTGCAGATTTTTGCAATAGTTTTATGATTTTTAGAGACGGCAAAGAAGCATTTGATAAACTAAAAACAATAATAAATACGGATGGGAAACTCCCTGATTTAATTTTATTAGATATAAACATGCCTATTTGGAATGGTTGGCAATTTCTGGATGAGTTTATCAAAATTCCAATCAAAAAATCAATAACTATCTATATCATGACTAGTTCAATTGATCCCATTGATGTTGAAAAAGCAAAAAAATATAACGAAATCTCAAATTATATTGTTAAGCCTATATCTCTTGACGAACTAAAACAACTGATTGTGTAAGTTAATTTTTAATGCGATTAACTATTTTGAATGGCTACAAGAGCCGCAATAAAAGTATCAACATCTTGTGTAGTGTTAAAATGACTAAAAGAAACTCTCAAGCTTGGTAATACTAAATCCGATTCACTTAAAAGTTCTGCCAAAACATGTGATGGTTTAATACTTCCTGATTGACAAGCACTTCCTCTTGAAACTGCAATACCTTTCATATCTAAATGAAACAAAATCATTGCTGTTTTTTCTTTATCAAAAGGTAAAAGAATATTTATAACATTATAAAAACCCGAAAGATCACCGTTACATTTTACACCTGGAATATAAACTTGTAATTGATCCCACAAATATTTTTTTAAAGCTTCAATGTCCTTTTGCTCTTTTTCTAAATTTAAATACGAAAGTTCTAAAGCCTTTGCAATACCCGCTATTTGATGTAAGGCTTCGGTTCCTGCGCGCAATCCCTTTTCTTGTTCTCCACCAAAGAATAAAGGTTGTAATCCTGAATTTTTTCGAATAAAAGCAAATCCTACTCCTTTTGGACCGTGAAATTTATGTGCACTAGCCACAATAAAATCAACCGGGATATTTTGTAAATCAAGATTCATTTTTCCAATGGATTGTACGGTATCAGAGTGAAACAACACATTATGCTCTTTACAAATGATACCCACACGGTTCAAATCTAGTACAGTTCCTATTTCATTATTCACATGCATTAAACTAACTAAAGTCTTTTTATCATCTGCTAAAAGAGTAACTAAATGGGTTAAATCTATAGCGCCATCTGGTTTTAAAGCTACATAATCTACTTGAATTCCGTACTGTTGCTGTAGCGCTAATACTGTATATAAAACCGCGTGATGCTCAATTTTACTGGTAATAATTCGTTCTACCTTTAAATCTTTTACTGCTGATTGTAAAATCCAATTGTTAGCCTCGGTACCACAAGATGTAAAGATGATTTCTTGTGCAGTAGCATTCAAATTTTTAGCAATAACTTTTCGAGACAATTCTAAAACATTTTTGGAACTTCTTCCAAAGCTGTGCGTAGAAGACGGATTACCGTATTCTTGTTCTAGAACGTGTGTCATTTCCTGAATCACCTCGGGACGAAGTGCAGTAGTAGAGGCATTGTCAAGATATACTTTTTGCATTGTAGTTGTTATATTTGAAAGGTTACTTGGCGCCTTTGGTAGTTGAAAATAATTTTTTGTTTTTCTTAAATAATACTTCTTTGTTGAATACTACGATAGACAATAAAATTAAGAAATAGGAAAATAATTGAATATTCCGTACTTGTTCCTGGTAGTAAAAAACAGCTAATAAAAAATTAATTATCGGATTAATATAAATCATAATTCCCACCGCTGAAGAATTTATTCCTTTTAAGGCATATAGATTTAAGAAAAGTGGAATGATTGTAAAAAAAACTACAATCATAAACATGCATGTATAAAAAATAGGCTCTGTAGGAACTGGACCGCTGTATGCTGGATAAAAAGGCAGTAAAATAACCGCTGTAAAAATCAACTGAATGGTTAATCCTAAAAACTTATCTATTTCGTTATTTTTTCGCTGGCTTACTAAATACAAGGCATACGTTGCAGCAGTAACTAAACTAAAAAAGATGTCTTGGAAATGATCAAACGATAACAAAATACAACTCAAAAAACTAATTCCAACTGCAACCCATTGCCAATAACTTAGTTTTTCTTTGAGCATAAAAAAGGCTAAAACTGTGGTCACAATAGGACATATTAAATAGGCCAAAGAAGCAGCATTTACGCTTACATGATTCATTACAAAAATATAAACAAACCAGTTTGACGATAAAAAAAAGCCTCCGCCTAGAGTAAGACAAACTACTTTTTTTTGCTCCTTAGGTGCTAATTGCTTAAAACGATTCCAATTTTCAGAGATTATTTTTTTTCGAAAAAAAACATTAATTAACACCATCGTAATTACACTAAAAAAAACACGATAAAACAAGATATCTAGTGATGGATAAAGATGTAACGGTTTAAGTGCGAAACTGAAAAAACCCCACATAAAAAAAGCAAGGAAGGCCGCCGAATAATATTTATTTAATCTCATTGATAAAAAAATGAGGTACAAAGATACTCATTTCTCAAAGTAATACAGCCTTAAAAACCAATCAAGTTGGGTAATCAAAGTGTCACCTTTCAAAAAAAACTCCCTTAATATCATGTTAAAAATGTGTTTTTTAAATTACAATACAACAAGAACCCATTAAAAAATTCTATTTTTGTTTCAAATTCTTGATGATGAAAAAAATTTTAAGCATATTCTTTTTAGCGGTTATTTTAAACAGTTGTGATGATGGTGATTTAACACAAGAGAACATCAACTTTGAGTCGGTAACAGCTCAAAAATGTACTAACACCAACATTATCTATAAAGTAAAAGAAAACGAAGCCTTACTTATTGATGCATCAGGAATTCAATTTCCTACTGAGGAAAGCACTCAAGAAATAGATATTAATACTACAAATCGTGTAATTTATCGTTTTTATAACGGAACGGTAACCTCTGCAACGTTATGTGAAACAATACCGCCTGCAAATCCTATTGTTGTAGATGAATGGATAGCAACAGGTGGAAAAATAGTGATTACAACTAAAGCCGTTAAACCATTAAACCAAACTGATAACAGTACCAGAATAACTGGATACAGCCACAACATTACATTTAAAAATATAACGTTTGATAAAGGAAATGGTACTCAGGTATATGATACCTTTACTTTTGGTGATTATATTTTAAACACTACACCTCTCCCTTTTTCATTTACTAAAGTGTTGAAACAATGTCCAAACACCAAGCAATTACATGATAAAAACAGTAGTGAAGCTTTGATACTTGATATTGATCCAGCTTTGATTAAAAATGAAAGTACAGCGTTAAATGCTCCTCGCGTAGCACTCATTGGCAATACTGTAAACAAACTCACTTACAGACTGTTTGGAGGGTTGTTAACTGACAGTTATTTTTGCAACACCACTTATCCTGCCACTCCTAGTGTAACCGAAGAATGGATAGGAATTCCTGGCGTTGCTAATACAAGCGGTACCATTGAGGTTACTACAACAACTTTCGGAACGGGGTTTAAGCATACAATTGTTCTAAAAAAGGTAAAACTAAAAAAAGGAACAAATGATTTTAGTCTAGGTGACAATTACATTTACGGCGAGTTACAGACTACAAATTAGTTTTCAAAATAAGGCAGATATTATTTGATACAAAAAACCCAATTCTAGCAGTATATAAAATTACTTTTAGAATTGGGTTTTACTTTTTATGACCAACTTATCATTTTACATGGCACTTTGCTTGATATACACTTCGGTGGCGCCCAAACCATATTTTTGATAATTACCATCCTGAAAAGCAATATTATCGTAACGACCAAGTAGAAAATCAAGTTCTGCTTTTAAGATTCCCTCTCCTACTCCATGAATAAAAACTATTTTTGGAATTCTGTTTTTAATGGCAAATTCAATGTGTCTTTTGGCTGTTTCGGTTTGTAAGGTCAAAATATCATAATTAGACATTCCTCTTTTATTAGGCACTAATTTTTCAATATGTAAATCAAACTCTGGTGCAGAAATTTCATGTTTAGATTTTTTTTCTTTTACAAAACTACGTGGCTTAGGAATCTCTTTTTCTTTTTTAATTTCAGCAACATCTATCCTTCTAATAGAATCCAATAAATTACTACTGTCACTTACTTTAATCAATTCATTGGCAAGAAATGCCATTGTAAAACCATCTTCTGTTTCTATTGTAACACGATTCTCTTGTACAGAAAGAACGACACCATTTATGGCGTCATCAAGAACCGAAACTTTATCTCCTTTATTCAACATTATCATCCTTATTTTCCTGATTCTTACTTGGTGTTTTAGCGCTCAACTGCATCATTCCCATCATAAAAATAACTATAGCAACAGCCATAATGTAAATATTTTTATCAGCACTTACTTGCTCGTACAGAGCCACTACAATGGCTACTATCATAATAGGAATTATAAATTTTTTCATTTTCTAATATTAATATTCAAAAGTAATCATTTTTAAATTGCTCTTTTTAATTTGTAAAAAGTTTATTGTTTATTTGTAAAGTTGTAAAAAGAAAAAAATTGAATTTAGAAAAATACATGCTCCCTTGTTTAAGTAAAACAATCTTTGGAATTGAATGCTTGGGCTGTGGCTTTCAGCGGGCTTTACTTTTATTGATTCAAGGTGATCTTACAGAAGCTTTTAAAATGTATCCCGCAGTGTATTCCTCCATACTTTTTATTGCCTGCTGTACCCTAGGTTTTTTGGACAAAAAAAGAAAATATAGTAACCTAATTATAACAACGGGAATTATAAATGGTGTTTTTATGATTGTAGGTTATTATTTCAAACATTTTGAAAGTATCTTTTTGATGTAAAATAGAATTGAAGTAAAATTTAATATTACTAAATTTCTCCGTCAAAAAACATTACTTCTATAACAAAGTTTCCTAATTGCAACAATAGGTTTACTTGAATCCAATGCATAATTTTAATTTAGTTCAATATCTTTGCACCACTTTTTTGAACAAAAGAAATAAATTTTATCGAAGGCTCCTCTTTTGGTGCAGGAACTTTCTTTTTTAATAATCGCAAACAGCTCATGAAATCATACAAAATACTAGATTTAATAGGTAACACGCCATTAGTTGAATCTACAAACTTAATTGCCAACAAAAATGTAAAATTATTATTGAAACTTGAGGGTAACAATCCTGGTGGAAGTGTAAAAGATAGAGCGGCATACAACATGATCAAATCGGCATTAGAACGAGGAGACATAAAAAAAGGAGACAAACTAATAGAAGCAACTAGCGGCAATACTGGAATAGCGCTAGCCATGATTGCACAGTTATTCAATATTGAAATAGAGCTCATATTGCCCGAAGATTCTACAATAGAGCGTACACAAACCATGCGTGCTTATGGAGCAACGGTAATATTGACTCCGGCGGCAACCGGAATTATAGGATCAAGAGATTATGCTGATAAAAAAGTTGCTGAAGGTGGCTATATCATGCTCAATCAGTTTGCAAATGATGACAACTGGAAAGCTCATTACAATACTACAGGTCCCGAAGTATGGAATGATACTGATGGAACGGTGACCCACTTTGTATCAGCAATGGGTACAACGGGCACTATTATTGGCACATCTACCTATTTAAAAGAAAAAAATCCTGCCATTCAAATTGTGGGGGCGCAACCAAGTGACGGTTCTCAAATACCTGGCATTAGAAAATGGCCACAGGAATATTTGCCTAAAATTTTTGATGCCAAAAAAGTAGACACAGTTATTGAAGTTTCAGAGCAAGAAGCCAGAGCAATGACCAAACGTTTAGCGCTTGAAGAAGGAATTTTTGCAGGAATGAGTAGTGGCGGATCAGTGGCCGCTGCGATAAAAATTGCCGAAAAGATAGAATCTGGTGTTATTGTAGCAATCATTTGCGATCGTGGTGACCGTTATTTATCTTCAGATTTATTTGATTAATTCTAAAGATCAATGCAGTACTATGAAAAAAATTTAGTCTTAAAATTATTATTTTAAATCACACATAATTTTTCATTTGGCTTAATAGTAGAAAAATACACCATGGTGCAAAAAACACTAGTTCAAGACTGGGCCAATTTAAAAAAGTACCAAGAACAAAATTTACAACTTAAACCAACTCCTGCTGGAGAAAAAAGAGTTGTATTTATGGGTGACTCCATTACTGAATTTTGGAGCAGAATAAATCCGAGTTTTTTTGAATTAAAACCGTACATCAACCGCGGAATTAGTGGCCAAACAACACCTCAAATGCTCAAAAGGTTTAAAGCTGATGTTTTAGATTTAAACCCTGCTGTTGTTGTCATACTGGGTGGTGTAAATGATATTGCTGGAAATACTGGCCCAACTACGATCCAAAGGATTGCTTCAACTATTTTTGAAATGGAAGCTTTGGCTCAAGCCAATAAAATAAAAGTCATTTTATGTTCTATTTTACCTGCTTATGATTTTTCTTGGAGACCCAATCAATTTCCTGCTGAAAAAATTATAGCCTTGAATCTTTTGATAAAAAAGTACGCATTAGAGAACGGTATATATTATCTTGATTATTTTGACGAAATGAAAGATGAGAAAAATGGACTCAAAAAAGAATATGGCCCAGACGGAGTACATCCCAACTTAGCAGGATATCAAGTAATGGGTCCTTTAGTTGAAGAAGCAATTCAAAAAGTTTTAGAAATTTAATCCATAAAAAAACTCGAGTTGCAAACTCGAGTTTTTTGTGAAACTATTTTCAGTTTACAATAGTGTTGCAGTACTTGATATTCTTGCATTTAGAACCTTAGAAACAGGACAATTTTTTTCAGCTTTTTGAACTAATTCTTGAAAAGCATCTGCTGTTATGTCTGCAATTTTTGCATTAACCGTAAGATGAGATGTGGCAATGACACCATCTACAAAATCAATGTCACATTTTGTTTCAATATTTTCAATAGCAAATCCTTCCTCGCCTATGTAAGCCGATAATTGCATCGTAAAACAACCTGCATGTGCGGCTGCTATCAATTCTTCAGGATTTGTGCCCACACCTTCTTCAAAACGTGATTTAAAAGAATACTGCGTTTTATCAAGCGTAGTTGTTTGAGTAGTTAGTGTACCATTTCCTTCTTTAAGTGAACCTTCCCAGTGTGCTGTTGCGTATCTTTTCATAAAGCTTTTTTTTAGTGTTTTACCAAATTTACAAAACCAAAACAAACGTACCTGCTAATAAAATATTAATTAACGTAACTTTAGGCATGTATCTAAAGTGTAAAAAAACTTCCTGAAAAATGTCTTGGATAAAATTTGTGAAAGACACCCTAAAATAAATATTATTTGAGTATGTTTGTTTACTAAATATCTTACGATTTGTTTAAAATCGATCAGGTATTACCCGTTAACCAAAAAACTATGAGCCACTCTTTCTCCGAGAACATTAATGAAAATTTAAAAAATTTTATTTCTTTTTTAAAAAATCCAACAGATCAAAAAGGAGCCGAACTAACTTTTTTAGAACGACTTAAAAACGTACTTGCTTTTATTATACTTGAGATGCCTGTTCTGCTACTGATGATAGGCATAATTAGCGGACTAGAGAAGCTTGAATGGATTGATACTGAAAATCATTCGATTCAAGAAATGATGAAAACAATACCAATTCCATTGTTTTTTATTTTAGCTGTATTTATAATTCCACTTTTTGAAGAATTAATTTTTAGGTTGTATTTACGATATCAGTTCAATAGTGTTATTCAAATTATCCTAGGATTTGCCTCTTTTGGTGGTACAGCAGCGCGACAAAAAACAAACGACAAACTGCAAACCATTTGGACAAAATACTATGCTACAGTTTTCTTTTTCTCGGCCTTGTTGTTTGGTTTTATTCACATTTTCAATTTCGAAATAACCGTAAATGTATTATTGTTATCACCACTTTTAGTAGCTCCACAAATTATGATGGGACTTATAACCGGTTTCTTGCGAGTAAAACAAGGTTTTTTAGCAGGATACATGATGCATGCCATTCATAATGCTATTTTTATAGGAATTTCAATCCTTGGAATGAATAGTATGATGATTAATGTTGATGAAAACACCCCTAAATACAGCATTAAAATAGAGCAAAACAAGGATGCTTTTTCTGACGCATCTTATAAAAACTATGTAGACAGTTTAGCATACACTAATACAACAATCAAACCTTTGCTAGCATATATGTTACAAACTAGTGAACAATTAATAGATGAGAACGACTCACTAGAAACAAAAAAAAGTTACAATTTTCATTTTAAAAATAAAACAAAAGACACGCTACAAACAAAAAAACTAGCCCTTGAGCAACTTAAAAAACATTTAGGCTTCACTATTATCAAAAAAAATATTGAAAAAGGAAGTTGGAATATGAGCATTGTAAATCCAGCTTTGTTAGCAAAAAGTTTGGCAACTGAATCAAAAATTACAAATGCTACAACAATCTCTTCTAAAGAAATTCGTATCGAAAATGGAACCTTAGCAACTTTAGCATATGCCATTAGCAACCACAAAAACATATTATTTAACGATCAAACTCCTAACACAAAAAACAAGTACAACATTACTCTAAAAACACAGAGTTTAGATAAGATGATCCAGCAGCTAGAATCTCAATACGGTTTAAAAGTCGTAAAAACTAAGGAGAAAAAAGAAGTCTATTTGATTGAATTCAAAGAAAATAAAGAGTCATAAACAATATGTTTTTTTAGAACTTGAACAACTTAAAATTGCCTTTTTCTAAAAAAAATCATTTGAGATCTAACCTCACAGAAAAAGTAGAACCTTGATTCATGCCATTGCTTTCTGCATAAATGTGACCTTTATATTTCTCTATGATTTTTTTACACAAATACAACCCTATTCCTGTTGAGGCTTCATTATTTGTCCCTAAACGGCTTTTTGATGTGAACTTATCAAATAAATGCTCAATATCTTGGCTTTTAAATCCCAAACCAGTATCTGTGACTTGAATAAGAATAGTTTTATCGTCTTGTATCAAATTGATTCTGATAATACTGTCTGGAAACGAAAACTTAATAGCATTATCAGTAAGGTTAATTAAAACACGCACTAATAAATCCTCATCTAAATGAATTAAGGCAGTAGGCAACTGTGTTGCATATTCTAAAGTACAATTTTTAGAAATCAATTTTGCGGCTAACTGGCCTGAAACTTTACTTAAAACGGTATTGAAATCTATTTGGTTTACAAAATATTCTTTTTTTGATATTTCGTCTTCATCACGTATCAGTGTAATTAAAGTTTCAATGAATGCAAGTTGCTGATTAGTCGAATATGTGATTAAATTGGAATACTCTGCTATTAATTCAGAGGGATTTTCATTTAAAATTAATGTAGAAAGCCCTTGAGAATTAGCAGCAAAACCCCGTAAGTCATGTGATAACAAATAGATTAAATCTTGTTTATCATTAATATAAGCTTCATAATCTGCTATAGAGGATTGAATATTGGCCAATAACAATCCTGTTTCATCTTGAAATTGAGTAGGTAAATTAGGTATGATTCTATTATTTCTATAATTTACTAATGCGCTAGAGGCAAGCTCAATTGGCTTTATTAATTTTTTCAGCACCAATAAAGTTATCAATGTTGCAAGTAATGTGAATACTAAAGTAACTACAAGAACCATAGTAGATTGCAATTCTTGGTTTCCAAAAAGAAGAAAAATAGAAACTCCTATTAATGGAATGTGAATTCCTAAAAAAGCAACAAAAAGAAATTTACTCGCATATCTTTTTCTCAAAAAAGGAATCGCATTCAATTTTTCATAAAGCTTCATAGGCGTCTATTTTAAGTAATCGATAGTGCAAAATTCGGTAAATAAATTAAAAACTGAGCTGTTCTTTTCTATAAATATTTATAAAAACTTGTATCATTTTTAAAAAAAATATTAAAAAAAAACCACAACAGTGGCATCTCTTTTCTTATTCATTGGCTTTAATTGACTAAAATTGAAAAATATTTGTAAAATTGAATTTATAAAACCTTTCAATCACTTATTTTTGCGCTATGGCTAAGAAAAATACAGACAAAGTTGTCTTTCATCAAATAAAAGTCCTTGATGCTGGTGCAAAAGGCGTTTCGGTAGCAAAAGCACCGGATGGTAAAGTAGTTTTTATCCCGAATGTAGTTCCGGGAGATGTAGTTGATGTGCAAACTTTCAAGAAACGCAAAGCGTATTATGAGGGTAAAGCAGTTCATTTTCATGAGTTTTCAGAGCATCGTGTAGATCCTATCTGTGAGCACTTTGGTGTTTGTGGAGGGTGTAAATGGCAAAACATGAACTACAATCAACAATTGGTTTTCAAACAAAACGAAGTCAAAAACCACTTGCAACGCATTGGAAAAATAGAACTTCCGGAATTTGAATCAATTTTGGGTTCAGAAAAAAAGTTTTTTTACAGAAATAAAATGGAATTTTCGTTTTCAAATAGCCGTTGGTTAACCGAAGCTGAAATTGAAAGCACCGAAGATTTGGGTAACCGAAATGCTCTAGGTTTTCACATCCCTAAAATGTGGGACAAAATTCTTGACATCAATAAATGTCATTTACAAGAAGATCCTTCAAACGCCATTCGTAATGAAGTTAGAGATTTTGCAAATGCAAATGGATTAACTTTTTTTAACCCCAGAGCACACGAAGGTTTGCTACGTACCTTAATGTTACGAACTGCCTCAACGGGTGAGATTATGGTATTGATTCAATTTTTCGAAAATGATAAAGCCAACAGAGAGTTGATTTTAGATCATCTTTATGAAAAGTTTCCGCAAATTACATCGTTGCAATACGTAGTTAATAATAAAGCAAACGATACGTTGTATGATACGGATATCAAGCTATACAAAGGAAGAGATTACATTCTAGAAGAAATGGAAGGGTTGAAATTTAGCATTAATGCCAAATCTTTTTACCAAACCAACTCAGACCAAGCTTACGAATTGTACAAAATCACAAGAGATTTTGCAGGTTTAACAGGAAATGAAGTAGTGTATGACTTGTATACTGGAACAGGAACTATCGCCCAGTTTGTTTCTAAAAAAGCTAAAAAAGTAATTGGTGTAGAAAGTGTTCCTGATGCTATAAAAGATGCAAAAGCTAATGCCGTTCGAAATGAGATCACGAATTGTGAGTTCTTTGTTGGAGACATGAAAGTGGTGTTTAATGATGCGTTTATAGCACAACATGGTCACCCAGATGTCATTATTACCGATCCACCCCGAGATGGTATGCACAAAGATGTTATTGAACAAATCTTAAAAATTGCTCCAGAAAAAGTGGTTTATGTAAGTTGTAACTCGGCTACCCAAGCACGCGATTTAGCCTTAATGGATGAGAAATACAAGGTAACTCGTGTACGTCCTGTGGATATGTTTCCACAAACGCATCACGTAGAAAATGTGGTTTTATTAGAAAGAAGATAGACACCTTACCCGGTAAGGGGAAACATTACAATGTAAATGAAAAAAATAATTTTATTCGTATTTGCTCTAGCACTCTCTTTCTCAAGCTGTGAAAAAGACGATATCTGCGATCCAAAAACCCCTACAACCCCAAGATTAATAATTGAATTTTTCGATTTTGAAAACCCATCAATTAAGAAAAATGTAACTAATTTGAAAGTGGTAGGTGAAGGCAAGACTGATGGAATTTTATTTAACGGTACCCAAACCACAAACGGTACTAGTATTGCAATTCCACTAAAAACGGTAGGAAATTCAACGAGTTTTAGTTTTACACTAAACTCGGGAAATCCAAATCTAGCATTAGTTGATGAAGATATTATCCGTTTCAATTATAAAACACAGGAACTTTTTGTTTCAAGAGCATGCGGGTACAAAAGCATTTTTACATTAGACTCAACAACACCCTATACCCATACTGATGCATCAGCTGCAAATCAAAAATGGATCAAGTTCATATCAGTTGAAAAAAATAACATCGAAAACGAAAATGAAACACATATTAAGATCTTTTTTTAGTTTTTTTCTCGTTTTATCGTTTGCTGTAATGCAAGCTCAAGAAACAACACCCAAAGGAGCAGTACCAAAACCTATTGCCCCGCAAAAAACTACACTCGAAAAACAGACAAAAAAGGAGCCTTTACAACTAGTCCCGACTGATGTTAAGACCGAAAAAAAAGATTCAGTTGCAGCTAAAACTGATCGATATGGAATTCGTGTAGGTTTAGATTTGTATAAAGTAACTCGTGCACTTTATGACAAAGATTATAAGGGATTAGAACTTGTGGGTGATTACAGACTGACAAAAAGGTACTTTTTAGCTGCAGAGCTTGGAAACGAAAATAAAACCACAGCTGATGACCGAGTAAATTTCACCACAAAAGGAAGTTACATAAAAGCAGGTTTTGATTACAATGCATATGAAAACTGGCTGGATATGGAAAACATCATTTCAATTGGTCTTCGTTATGGTTTTAGCACGTTCAATCAGCAGTTAAACAATTACCGCATATATAATGCCAATCCGTACTTTCAGGAAACACCGATTATAAACTCAGGACAAAAATTTAATGGTTTGTCTGCAAGTTGGATTGAAGTTGTTGCGGGTATAAAAGCAAAAGTATTTAACAATGTTTTTATGGGCTTCAGCCTTCGTTTGAATCGATTGGTAACTAATAAAGAGCCCGAGAATTTCTCTAACTTATACATTCCGGGATTTAATAGAACGTACGATGGGAGTTTTGGAGTAGGATTCAATTATACGGTAACGTACTTTGTTCCTATTTATAAAAAGAAAATAAAGCCAGCTGTAATTCCAAAAAAGTAGTATAAAAAAACGCATATTCACTATTAGAACTTAACAAAGTAATTAGTGAATATGCGTTTTATATTTAAAAATAAAACTTATAGGATTTTATACTACCCTATTTCCTTGAATCCTTTAATGAAAATCCATTTCATATATAATTTTTCACCATCTTTGGTTTGTACGGCTTGAAACTTTGGAGCTACTAAAGTTCCTATTACAAATGCTGTTATTGGAATCCAAAAACCAGTTAAATTAGTGTACATAGCAATAGCATATCTTGCAGCGATAAATAAAACCGCAAAGCTTGCTAGTTGATATACAAATGCTTGTATTTGCTTTTTTGTCATTTTTTATAAGTCTTAAAGTTTTAAAGTAAAAAATTCGATATTACTTATTCAGCACCAGTTGTGTCTTGATCTGAATCCTCTGATCTAACGGACGAAGCAAATTTTGTTCTTTTACTGCCTTCATACATCTCATATTTTACTAATCGCGCCTCAAGACCTGCATTAAAAAGTTTAATTTTTCTTGAAGGCTTTAAACCTACATGTTTTAATGCTTCTAAGTTTGCAGTGATCATCCAAGCGTTTGTACCTGGATAATTTTTCTTTAAAGTATCGCCAACATTCTTATAAAATTCCTCCATGTGAATATCCAAACGCTCGTCATAAGGTGGATTAAATACGATATGCAATTTGCCTTCAGAAGTTTTTTCTGAATCAAAAAAGTTTTGATCTTCTATTGAAATGTATTCGTCAAGATTGGCATTTTTAATATTGTCTTTCGCTTTTTGAACCGCACTTGGAGCTTTGTCATATCCTTTTATGGTATAATGAAACTCGCGAACACGTTTTAATAAACTATCCGTAATAGCATCAAACAAATCATTATCCCAATCATTCCATTTTTCGAAAGCAAATTCTTTTCGGTTGATATTAGCTGGAATATTACACGCAATCATGGCTGCTTCGGCTAAAAAAGTACCTGATCCACACATTGGATCTAAAAAATCTGTTTGACCATCCCAACCTGAAAGTAATAAAATTCCAGCGGCCAAAACCTCGTTTATAGGTGCAATATTTGTTGCAGTTCTATACCCACGCTGGTTCAATGCATTCCCAGATGTATCTAGCGCTACCGAAACTTGGTCTTTATCAATATGAATATTAATTCTTAAATCAGGGTGAACCTTATCAATACTAGGTCGTTGACCTGTTCTTTCTCTAAACTGATCTACAATGGCATCTTTACATTTTTGAGAAACAAATTCAGAGTGATTAAAATATTCTGAATGTACTGTGGTATCTATAACAAAAGTCTGGTTCGCATTCAATAATTTAGACCAGTTTACTCCCGCAATACCTTTGTATAATCCTTGTTCATTATTGGCCTTAAAAAAATAAATGGGTTTTAAAATTTTTAAAGCGGTACGCAACGATAAATTAGCCTTGTACATAAACCCTTTATCACCTTTAAAACTAACCATTCGTACCCCTTGCTCTACATTTTGTGCGCCTAGGTTTTGCAATTCTTTTGCTAGTATTTCTTCAAAACCAAAAAAGGTTTTGGCAATCATTTTATAATTATTTTCCATTGTAAAATCAAGTATTCGTTGCAAAAATACACTAAATTTGCATCAATCGAATTAATTGAAAAAGAATAAATGTCTGCATCTCAAAATACATCCCTTGAAAATCAACCCAAATCAACAGAAAACTGGTACACCTCTTGGTTTGATACTCCTTATTATCACATTTTATATAAGGATAGAAATTACAGGGAAGCTCAAGTTTTTATGGACAATCTTACCCATTATCTGAATTTACCAGAAAATGCTAAAGTCCTTGATTTAGCGTGTGGCAAAGGCCGTCATTCTATATATTTAAATCAATTGGGTTTTACCGTACTTGGTGCCGATTTATCTGAAAATAGTATCGCCGAAGCGAATAAAAATGCTAATGAAAAATTACAATTCAAAGTTCATGACATGCGTGAGCCTTTTGAGGAAAAATTTGATGCCATATTTAATTTATTCACCAGTTTTGGCTATTTTGAAAATGACGAAGACAACTTGACAACACTTATAGCCATCAAAGAAAGCTTGTCAGAATATGGTTTTGCAGTGATTGATTTCATGAATGTAAATCATGTACTCGAAACTTTGGTACCAGAAGAAACTAAAACGGTTGATGAAATTGATTTTCACATCACGAGGTATGAAAAAGAAGGTCATATTTATAAAGATATTAGCTTCGAGGACAAAGGTCAAAAATTTCATTTCACCGAAAAAGTAAAAGCACTAACGCTAAAAGATTTTGAAGTATTAATGGACCAAGCCGGAATTTATCTTTTGGACATCTTTGGAGATTACAAACTGAAAAAATTCCATAAAACAGATAGTGAACGACTGATAATGATTTTTAAATAACAATGAATTACCTTTTACCTTTACTTTCTGTACTTTTAGGGTATATCATTGCCTCAATATTAAAGCCAAAAAACAAGACCAACTTAAAGCTACTCTTAGCTTTTAGTGGTTCGTTTTTATTGTCGTTGACGGTAATGCATCTGCTTCCTGAGGTTTATGAAAGCAATCAAAGCAGTATTGGAATCTTTATCATGTTAGGAATTCTATTCCAAATCATACTAGAGTTTTTCTCCAAAGGCGCAGAGCATGGACACGTACACGGACATGAAAACATGAATCACATTCCTTGGTTATTGTTCATCAGCTTATGCATTCATGCTTTTTTAGAAGGTTTTCCTGTGGGTCATCAACATGATAATTTAGCCATTGGTATTGCAATACATCACTTGCCTATTGCTATTATCTTGACTACGTTTTTCATCAATTCACATCTCAATCCAAAAGCAATTTTTGCCTTCATGATTACCTTTGCCATCATGACGCCACTAGGCACACTCGCATCTGATTATTTGCCATTTATTAGCCAATATACCACCCAAATCACAGCAATAGTGATAGGGATTTTATTCCATATTTCATCTACCATTATTTTTGAAAGCAGCGAAGGCCACAAGTTCAATATCGCTAAGGTTTCAATGATTGTGATAGGAATTGCATTGGCGTATTTTATATAATTTTTTAAGTTAAGAAACAGAAATAGGTTAGATTCTGTTTCTTAACTTTAAACTTTCTAATTACTTCCTGTTCTTTTATTTTCCTCCTTATTTCCAAAATCACGCTGTTGTAGATTCATCTTTTTGTTTCCAAAATTATAAACTAAAGATAATCGCACGAATCTACTACTGCTGTTTTGACTATACACTTGTTTTACACCGTTAACAACCGAAGTAAAATCTTTTAAATATGAGGTGTTAAAAATATCATTAGCTAAAAAAGCAATCTGCATGGTTTTATTAAACAAATCCTGTTTGAAACCAATATCAAAACTCGAGGCATACCCTACTTTATACAAACCCTCTTTGAATGGTGTTGTATACATAAAATCGATTTGCAATTTTGTTGTTTTGCCTAATAAAAAAGTGTTATTTGTCGAAAAATCAATTTGTAAACTGTTTGATGGTTTAGCATTGATGTCTTTAATAAATTCAGTTTTTGCTCCCAAAAAGTATAATGAATTTTCACTAGACCACCAATTTGTAAAACTTGCTGAGTAACTTTCCCCTATTCCATAATTTAAGCTTTTAAAATAATTTTCACGGGTTATAATCTGTGTATTGGTCTCTGGATTTGAGGTAAACAAAACACCATAGCCATCTGTAATTGAATTGACAAAAACACTTGTTCTCAAAATTTCTTTATAAGAATGTGAAAACTCAAAATTATCACTAAATGACGGTATTAAAAACGGATTTCCTTCGGAATAACTATTGCTGTTGATGTAAATCCTGAACGGATTCAATAAGTCAAAACGTGGTCTGTTAATTCTTTTACCATAATTTAAACTAAAAGTATTGCTTTCGTTTTTCTTGTAGGAAGCATAAAAAGTTGGGAATAATTTCAAATAATCATTAACTTTTTCCTGATTCAAAGTTTCAGAAAAACCAGTTGTATGAGTATTTTCTAATCGAACACCCATTTGAAAACTCCAACTTTCTCCCAAATTTTTATTGGCATTAACATACAGCGCATGATTATTTTCGGTGTATCTAAATCGGTTGGATTGGTTCGGATCTAATTCTTGAAATCCTATAATTGTATTGTAGTATAGTACATCACTCTCACTATTTGTAAAACTCATTTTCGCACCGTAAGATAAATTGACTGCCTGAAGTGGATGTTCCATATCGGCCTTAAAACTCCAGTTTTTAATATCCTGATTTGAAACATTTCTTCCTGACTGATTCACATCAACAAATATCATGTCTGGCATATAATTTTTAGCTACAAAATTTCGGTTAAAATTGGAACCGTAATCAAAATAATCAATATCAAAAGATAGTTTTCGTTTTAAGTTATCCAACTTGGTAATTAAATGTGCGTTGTAAGTTTGATTTCGAGATCCTTTATCGGTGAAACTTTTATTCAGTGTAATATTATCCAAATCATTTTGGGTATTGTAATTCTCAATTCTAATATCCGATTTAAAATCTGGATTATTTCTATCACGTAAAAATTGAAATCCTATAGTTGTTCGTTCTGAAAGTTCATAATCTAGGGCTGCCTTACCTGAAAAATTTTCGGTTTTTACCTTTGTTTCACTTTTTAAATGCGAAAGTCCATCAGGAAAATACATTTTAAAATCATCTTTATCATTTAAATAACCTGATTTTACATTCACACTAGCAGCAAATCTGAACTTGTTTTTATAGTAAAAAAAGTTATCTCTTAAAGTTGTAATACCATATTTATTTTGATCATAAGAAAGTGTAGTTGTATTTTTCCAAGAATCACGAACTCCTTTTTTCATAACAATATTAATTAATCCACCAGTTCCTTCCGCCTCATATTTTGATGGGGGATTGCTGATAATTTCAATATTTTTAATGTCACTTGCCGAGATCGATTTTAAATAGTTATTCAGTTCCTCTCCTATCAATTCAATCATGCGTCCATCTATCATAACGCGAGAAGTTCCTTTTCCTAAAATATTGATTGTATTATTTTGTACCACAACTCCAGGTGCTGTATTTATAGCACTTAAAGCGTCTCCGCCAACCGTTGTAACATTATTTTCAAAATTATAAACTAGGCGATCTGTTTTCTGTTCGATCGTTTTCTTGTTAGATTGAATGATAACCTCCTTCAAACCGGTTGCGCTTTCTTTTAAAAGGATTGTTCCTAAATCAATATCTTTTTCTATCAAAATTTCCTTTTCAAATTCATTAAATCCTTTAAGGGTAACCCCAATTTTATAAAACCCATTTTTAAGATTGATTTCAAAACTACCATCTTTCATTGAGGTTGTCCCGTAAATAATTTTTCCTTCTGAATTGGATACCGAAATATCTGCCCATTCTAATGGAGTTGTTTCACTTGAGATTTTTCCTTTCAGTTTAAATGATGCTTGTGCTAAACAAAAGAATGGTACTAATAAAAAGATAAGGTAATTTGCTTTTTTCATGATTTCTATTTTTTAAAAACTTGTTTCGATTACTATGAAGCAAAGTTGCCTTAGAAACTTTAGTTATGCGACCGACAAAAAAAAGTCGAACCAATTTCTCGTGAAGAAATCAGTTCGACTTTATTAGACATAGTGTACGACTTTTTACAAAGTGCTTATTACAAAGCTTTTCGGTATGCAGTAGGAGTTAAATTCGTATATTTTTTGAAAGAAGTATTAAAAGAAGATTTCGAATTAAAACCCACTTCGTACAAAATTTCTAAAACCGTAAGCTGACTTTTAGAGTGATCTTTTAAAATACCCATCGCTTTTTTGATGCGATATTCATTAACAAAATCAAAAAAATGTTGATTCATATGATGATTTATTAAAACAGATAAATCGCGAACTGGAATATTAATTTGATTGGCAAGCTCCTGAATTGTAAGCGATTGATCAAGATAAGGCTCTTTATCATCCATATACTGTTTCAATTTCGAAATTTTACTGGAAATAGCATTGTTATGAACATCTTTACATTCTGTTTTTTCTTCAACTTCAGGCAGAATATCTTTTGCTAATTTCAATTTAGAATTAACACCTCTAAAAAGTTCGGGATGGTTGAGCGCTTTCATGATAAACCAGCATGTTATAAGCAAAGCAACAGCACCTACAAGCACATTTATCCAAAGAAACATCTCTCTAAACCCAGTATAACGTAATATATTTTTTAATGCAACAATTGAATGTGCAATAAGAAAAACACAAGTTATTTGAAATAGCCATTTATAAGTAGCAGTACTCGAATCAGCGTAATTTTCTAGATAGATTTCTCTATACTTTTTTAAAATTATAAAAACACTGACGATATAAAATACATATTGAAATTCAATTAAAATCTGAATGAGGTATATCTCTGGCATTTGATTAAGTATTGTAACAAATGTGTCTCTTTCTATGTAGTTACTAAGGTAAATCCTTGGAATAAAAACCAAATTGACCAATAAAAAAGGAATTGAATGCAATGCGTGCTTCCACTTTAATCTAAAATCAGAATAACAGACTGCCAGTACCGAAAGATAAAATAAAGGCATTCCAAACAAACAGGCTGTAGATCTAAAAATCTCTAAATTCAACTCAATACGAGTAACCGCATCAATAAAAAAACCAGAAAGATCGATCGCTGAAAAAATAAAAAAACACGCAAATAAACGATTTGCTAATTTATTTTTGGTTTTAACCGTTACTAAAAAAAATGCAAGAAATAAAGAAACAAAAACGGAGATCCGACCAATGCCCTGCAGTAAGCTTAATTTATCCATTTAACTTATAATATTTAAACAAATATAGTATTTTAGATCAAGTCCCAACAATTTGAATTCCTTTCGATTCAGAAGAAATTAAATTGTAAAAATTAGTAAATTAGTACAAATAGCAAGCAAATCTGAAACTTTTAAAACTTGAAACAAAAAATAGAAAATTTCGGGAATGTGATAAAAAAGGTTAATTTTGGACTTGTCCAATTATACTAAAAATGACTTTTACAAAAACTACCGAACAATCCTCAAAATACGAACATTTAGAAAAAATGTCGGTTCAGGAATTGTTGTCAAATATCAATCAAGAAGACAAAACAGTTCCTCTTGCTGTTGAAAAAGCATTGCCACAAATTGAAAATTTAGTAACCGCAATTGTCACTAAAATGAAATTAGGCGGTCGTCTATTTTACATAGGAGCGGGCACCTCAGGAAGATTAGGTATTGTTGATGCCTCCGAATGTCCGCCTACTTTTGGCGTTCCATTTGATTTAGTTGTAGGGATTATTGCTGGTGGTGATACAGCCATTCGTAAAGCTGTTGAAAATGCCGAAGACAACCCAACTCAAGCCTGGATTGACTTGCAAGCCTTTGAAGTGAATGAAAATGATGTTGTTATTGGTATTGCAGCTTCGGGAACTACTCCATATGTTATTGGAGGTTTACACGCTTGTAATGAGAACAACATAACCACAGGAAGTATTTCTTGTAATGCTGGAAGTCCTTTGTCACAAACAGCGAAATTCCCAATTGAAGTAATTGTAGGACCTGAATTTGTTACAGGAAGTTCCCGCATGAAAGCAGGAACGGCACAAAAACTAGTACTCAACATGATTTCAACTGCTACCATGATCCAACTTGGGAAAGTGAAAGGAAACAAAATGGTTGATATGCAACTCAGCAATAGTAAACTTGTTGACCGCGGTGTAAAAATGATCATGGACGAAATTCCGGTTACCTACGAAGAAGGTGCTGCATTACTTACAGAATACGGAAGCGTGAGAAAAGCTGTTGATTTTTATCTAGCGCAATAAAGATAGTACTTGTACCTACTTTGCATTTTCAAAAGCTTCAAACCTTAAATTTTAAAAGAAACAATGGCGACTAACAAAGAATTATTATCAAAAGGAATAAGGTATTTAGCAGGGGCCTTACCGCTATTATTTTTAGGACCAACAATAATTCATAATGCTTTTATGAACAAGCAAAACATTTGGCATTATCTGGTATTAAGCGTTGGGGTGATTGTTTGTTTTATTGCCATGTACCTAATGTATGTAGGATTGAAGACAATTATGAAAAGCTTATTTAACGACTAATGAAAAACCCAATTCACCTTCAAAAAACATTTGAAAAAATCAATCCGTTTGATAACTCGATAAGCAATCAAGAATTTGAAGAATGTATTTTTTTAAATTGTGATATATCCAATGCGGTTTTGTCCAATGCTACCTTTATGGATTGTGTATTTAAAGACTGTAATCTTTCTATGACTAGATTAGCTAGTGCTAGTTTAAAAGGAGTACAATTTAAAAACTGTAAACTATTAGGGATTTTGTTTGATGAATGTGATGATTTCTTATTCCAAGTGGAGTTTGAAGAATGTGTTTTGGATTATGCCTCTTTTACCAATAAAAAGATGCCCAAAACCAAGTTTATTTCGTGTTCGTTACGAGAAGTCAATTTTTCTGAAACCAATTTAACGGGTTCCATTTTTGATGGGAGTTCGCTACAAGGAGCGCTATTTAACAACACGCAATTAGCAGGAAGTGACTTTACTAAAGCCACAGATTACATCATAGATCCAGAATACAATCCGATGAAAAAAGCGAAGTTTTCAACGCAAGGAATTGGTGGTTTATTAGACAAATATGACATTAAAATACACTAATTTTACCCCAGATGGAAGTGAAAACCCATGAGACTGGAAAGCTATTTTTTTCTTGGCTTAAAAGAGCGACCAACGGAAGCTCCTTTTATGGCACTAGAAAAAAAGATTTACAGTATTATGAGTTGCAACAAACAGCTGGATTAGGTTCAAAAAAACTATAAAAAACAACAAATGAAAAAAATAGTACTATTCATATTCTTACTACCACTCGTGTCTTGTTATGATGCGGATAGAAATTGTAAGGATTTTAAAATTGGTAAATTCAAGTTTGAATATGAAGTGAATGGAGTTAAAAAAACCACCTTCTTTGAACGCAATGATAGCATAGAAATTGAGACTTTTGAAGGGAAAACAGATACCGCAAGTATTCGTTGGGTAAATGATTGTGAATATATTTTACAAAAATTACATCCCAAAAATATGGCTGAAGAAAAAGCTATTGGCATGAAAATCTTGACGACATCAAAAAATTCGTATACCTTTGAATTTGGAATGGTAGGATCTGATGCCAAACAGCGCGGAACCGTGACGAAGCTTGCCAATTAATAGATATCAACCCTAACTAAATATAATGGAAGTATTTTTAAACCCTGATGCGTGGATTGCCCTTTTGACCTTGACTTTTCTTGAAATTGTTTTAGGAATTGATAATATCATTTTCATCTCTATTGCTACTGGAAAATTACCGATCGAACAACGCAAAAGAGCCACTAAAATAGGAATGTTCCTGGCAATGTTCATGAGAATTGCGCTTTTGTTTGGTATTAATTTATTAATTCAAATGAAAGAACCATGGTTTCACATTGAGTTGAGTTGGTTTTCGGCTGGAATTACGGGTCAAAGCCTAATTTTACTGGGTGGTGGGTTGTTTTTGATTTACAAAAGTACCAATGAAATTCGGGAAAAAGTGGATGAGAAAGGACATGAGGAAAAAGAACTTGGAAAAGCGGCTACAAAATCATTTCAAAACGTTATTTTTCAAATTATCTTGATTGATTTGGTTTTTTCTTTTGATAGTATTTTGACAGCGGTAGGAATGACAAATGGTGTTGAAGGTGCCTTATACATTATGATTACAGCAGTAATAATCTCTGTACTTATTATGATGCAATTTGCGGTTCCTGTTGGGAATTTTGTCAACAAACATCCTTCTATTCAAATACTTGGACTTTCATTTTTGATTTTAATTGGAATGATGTTGCTTACTGAAAGTGCTCATCTATCGAACGCTTTGATCTTTGGAAGTCACGTAACACCAGTACCAAAGGGCTATTTGTACTTTGCTATTTCGTTCTCATTATTAGTAGAAGTACTGAATATGAAAATGAATAAGAGTAAAAAATAAATTATGAATAACTAGTAAATAATAAGAAAGCTTCCAAGAAATTGGAAGCTTTTTTGTTAATCTAAACTCATGGTTATTTGACCATCGTCATCTAATTGCACTGGTCCCGTCTCTTCGTCATTTAAAACAATCGGTACTGGAATTTCCTCTACAGGCTCCTCATACGGGAGTGATTCCAGCAGATTGACCTGCTTTAACTTATCTGCAGTCAATTGATTTCCTTGGGCTTTGAATCCTTTTACGGCTATAAAAGCCTCAACATCTACCACTTGGTTTTCTTTTTGTACTCCTTTTACTTTTGCAAAAACTAATTCGGCCATAGGTCTATAATCTGTTGAAACAATTTCTAGATGCGAATTAGCATGCTCTGAGATAAAGGCTTCCTCTTTGTTTTCGGTTTCTACCAAAAAGCGTTTGATGTAATAGCGCTCTTTTTCTCCATCAAAATAAATGGCCGAAATTGGTTTTTTAGGATTCCATTTCTCTAAAACAACCATGTCTTGGTCGAAATGTGTTGTCAACTCGGGCGTTATCACTTTGAGCTTGCCAGATTGTGCAATGATTAAAATTTTATCACTTGGTCTAAATTCACCTAGCAATTCACCACGTCCATCTACGTTCAATCGTTGTACCGTATCATCAAACCACACTTTACGAGGCAATAATGTAGAAATCCCTTTCTCTTTTAATTCTATTTTCTTAATTGGATATTTCGTTACCAAATTCCCCTTAGAACTTCTTCCTTTTATGGCAAGATTTGAAAAATCAATATCAAATTTCAATTTTTTGATAGTTCCCACTTGGCGCAACAAAATGGTAATTACCTCAGCTTCACCGTTTGGATTACATGAAAAGTATACGATTTGAGATCCCGCAGTTTCATTTGTTAAATCATAAGGTTTATCACGCGTAACTCCCGATACGTTAAAGCGTTTTATATAAGAAGGCCCTGATTTTCCATCGCGATAAATCAAGTTGTAAATGGTGCGCTTGTCGCTTTTGTCAAAAATAGCTACGTGAATAATATCTTTACCCACAAAGGTTTTTGCATCCACTTTTGTAATCATCATTTTTCCATCTCTTAGAAAAACAATGACATCATCAATATCAGAACAGTCTGTGACATACTCATCTTTTTTAAGACTTGTACCTACAAAACCTTCTTCTCTATTTACATACAGTTTGGTGTTGCGCAAGACTACTTTTGTTGCTTCGATATCATCAAAAATACGCAATTCGGTTTGGCGTTCGCGACCTTTTCCGTATTTCTCTTTTAATTTCGTAAAATACGCTATTGCAAAGTCTGTTAAATGAGCTAAATGATGTTCTACTTCCTTCATCTCGTCCTCTAACTTGGCAATCATGTCATCAGCCTTATCCGAGTCAAAACGGGTAATTCGAATCATTTGAATTTGCGTGAGCTTCTGCAAATCGTCATCATTAATGGCTCTAACAAAAGATTTCGTAAAAGGCTCAAATCGGTTGTACAAATAGGTATACAGCGCTTCTCTATCACCATACAATTTAAAATCAATGTACATTTCTTCGCGAATGAAAATTTTCTCTAGCGTTGAAAAGTGCCACTTGTTTTTTAATTCTTCGAGTTGAATTTCGAGTTCTTGTTTTAATAAATCAACTGTTCTTGCAGTTGAAATGCGCAACATTTCAGAAACCCCAATAAACAAAGGTCTGTTATCTTCAATCACACAACCCAAAGGCGCAACTGATGTTTCGCAAGCTGTAAAAGCAAACAAAGCATCAATGGTTTTGTCTGGAGAAACTCCTGGAAATAAGTGAATCAATATCTCTACCTCAGCAGCGGTATTGTCTTCAATTTTTTTGATTTTGATTTTGCCTTTTTCATTGGCTTTCAAAATACTATCAATTAAAGTGGTCGTATTAGTCGAAAACGGAATTTGAGTGATGACTAACGTGTTTTTATCCAATTGGGCAATTTTGGCACGTACGCGTACACGACCACCACGCAATCCGTCATTGTAATTTGATACATCAGCAATACCTTGCGTCATGAAATCAGGATACAACGTAAACGCTTTTCCTTTTAATATTTTGATCGAAGCGTCAATTAGCTCATTAAAATTGTGCGGCAACACTTTCGTGGAAAGTCCTACAGCAATTCCTTCTGCTCCTTGTGCTAAAAGCAATGGAAACTTTACCGGCAGATTGTTTGGCTCAGCACGACGACCATCGTACGAAACACCCCAATCGGTAATTTTTGGAGAATACAAGACTTCCAAAGCAAACTTGGACAAACGCGCCTCAATGTAACGCGAAGCCGCAGCACCATCACCTGTTAGGATATTTCCCCAGTTTCCTTGGCAATCTATCAATAATTCTTTCTGACCAATTTGCACCATAGCATCACCAATACTTTGATCTCCGTGCGGATGGTATTGCATCGTGTGTCCCACGACGTTCGCCACCTTGTTGTAACGACCATCATCCAACTCTTTAAGCGAGTGCATGATACGGCGTTGAACAGGTTTAAATCCGTCCTCAATAGCCGGAACAGCACGTTCCAATATTACATACGAAGCATAATCCAGAAACCAGTCTTTGTACATGCCCGTAACCTTGGTTATGGTATCGCCTTCTTCATTATTGTTTTCGTAAAAATGTTGCATGCCACTCGAGGTTTTTATGTCTTCGAAACCGGCGTCGTTGCTTACATCTTCATTTTCTTCTCCCTCAGGAATTGTATTTTCGTCTTCTTCGTCTTTCATTAAATATATTCTATTGAATAATAGTTTTGTATATTTTTCTTATCGTGTATGTCTAAAAAGAATAGTTTTCCTCAGAAATATGTTCCACAATTTCAAATTTAAAAGTTCTCACAATTAAAATAGTTGTATTAAATAGTAATTCTAAATCTTACTTTAAACCTATATCACTCCTCAACCAAAGCATCCAACTCCACCTTCAAGTTCTTGATAATAAACTCTTGTCTATCGGGAGTATTTTTGCCCATATAAAAAGAAAGTAACTGCTCAATCGACGTGTTTTTATCCATCATAATAGGATCTAAGCGAATGGTTTCTCCAATGAAATTCTTGAATTCATCTGGTGAAATCTCTCCTAATCCTTTAAATCGAGTTATTTCTGGTTTTGGTTTTAGTTTTTCGATTGCCTCTCTTCTTTCTTCTTCAGAGTAACAATAAATGGTTTCTTTCTTGTTTCGAACCCTAAAAAGTGGTGTTTGCAAAATATACAAATGACCTTCTTTGATTAATTCTGGAAAAAATTGTAAAAAGAAGGTAATCAACAACAATCGAATGTGCATTCCATCGACATCGGCATCGGTAGCGATTACAATGTTGTTGTAACGCAACTTTTCGAGACCGTCCTCAATGTCCAAAGCGGCTTGCAGCAAGTTGAATTCTTCGTTTTCGTACACAATTTTTTTACTCATTCCGTATGAGTTCAGCGGCTTTCCACGTAAACTAAATACCGCTTGCGTATTTACATCACGCGACTTGGTAATAGATCCCGAAGCCGAATCTCCCTCGGTAATAAAAAGCGTACTCTCTAAGTTTCTAGGGTTTTTAGTATCCGGTAAGTGAGCACGGCAATCTCTTAATTTTTTATTGTGTAGATTGGCTTTTTTAGCACGATCAGTAGCTAGTTTTCTAATTCCAGATAATTCTTTACGCTCACGCTCTGCCTGCAAAATTTTGCGCAATAACGCTTCTGCTGTTGGTGGGTTTTTATGTAAATAGTTATCTAACTTATTTTTGATAAAATCATTAACAAAAGTACGCACCGAGACTGGTGTACTCCCATCATCAGAACCCATATCTGTCGAACCTAATTTAGTTTTCGTCTGCGACTCAAAAACAGGTTCCATCACCTTGATACTAATAGCACTCACAATAGATTTTCGTACATCTGAAGCTTCGAAGTTTTTATTGTAAAACTCACGAATGGTTTTTACAATAGCTTCTCTGTAAGCTGCTAAGTGCGTCCCTCCTTGTGTGGTATTTTGTCCGTTTACAAAAGAGTGATACTCCTCACTGTATTGGGTTTTGCTGTGAGTAAGCGCAATTTCTATATCATGTTCTTTCAAGTGAATAATTGGATATTCCAAATCATCAGCACTTATTGTTTCTTCTAGTAAATCACGAAGTCCGTTCTCTGAAATGTATTTTTCACCATTAAAAATGATCGTCAAACCATTGTTTAAGTAACAATAATTCTTCACCATTTTAATCACATATTCCATTCGGAATTTGTAATTTTTGAAAATGGTTTCGTCTGGCGTAAACGTTACTTTTGTTCCTTTGCGTTTCGTAGTATCAATAATATCTTCTTCAAGGACCAAATTTCCAGCTGAAAACTCAGCGGCTTTTTGCTTTTCCTCTCTCACCGATTCTACACGGAAATAATTTGAAAGTGCATTCACAGCTTTGGTACCCACACCGTTCAAACCTACTGATTTCTGAAACGCTTTGGAGTCGTATTTACCACCCGTATTCATTTTCGAAACTACATCAACTACTTTACCCAACGGAATACCTCGCCCGTAATCACGTACCGAAACCGTTTTGTCTTTGATGGTCACTTCAATGGTTTTACCGGACCCCATAACAAATTCATCGATACAGTTGTCTAAAACCTCTTTTAACAGGATATAAATACCATCATCTGGCGAAGAACCGTCACCCAGTTTCCCGATGTACATTCCGGGGCGCATGCGAATATGCTCTTTCCAGTCTAAGGACCGAATATTGTCTTCGGTATATTGATTTTGATCGGACATTTTAAAATTTGTGGATTTTAACTTCGTTCAGTTTGGGCTTTACTTTACGCAAAGCTCTCGAATGTGCTAATGTAGTGTAATATGATAAATTTTAAAAATTCAAAGCCTCAAAGTTATCAAGAATAATATTGACAAGCTCTTTTTGCTTTACGATCTAAAACTGCCAATCAATGACTTTAGCTTAATATCATATTCACCGTTAGTTATAATTCCTTTTTGGATATCAAAATTAGCATCAAAACTAGGTAACGAAAAAGTTGCTTTTACGTTGGCGCCATAACGCGGGAAAGCAGTTTTTGCAATTTCTAAAACACTAGCTCCACCTCTAGCTCCCGGCGAAGTAGCCAAAAGTAACATGGGTTTATCCTGAAACACTTTTCCGTTGATTCTAGAACTCCAATCGAAAATATTCTTGAAAGCAGCACTATAATTACCGTTGTGTTCTGTCATAGAAATCACTAACACATCTGCTGTTGCAATTGCAGCTAAAAATGCTTTCGCTAACTCATGCTGACCAATTTCAACCTCCAAATCAACAGAAAACAAAGGCATTTGAAAATCGTTTAAATCTAAAACTTCTACGTTTGCATTTTCAAAAAGATGCGCTGCATAAGTTGCCAGTTTTTTATTAATAGAATTTTTACTGTTGCTTGCGCCAAAGGCTATTATTTTCATAAGATTGTTTTTCTAAATGTACAACAAATAGATTTTATGACAAAGTTAATTATCAATGCGCCTTCTGATAATTATAATCAAACTTTAAACACCTATACAAATACCCCAGATTGTAGCGGAAAGCATTTTTTTATAAAGCCACATTTTTTCTTGACCTAAAAGAGCGACCACAGGAAGCTCCTTTGAGGGCTTAGAAAAAAAGGCTTTATAGAAAAATCTTGAAGCAGAAAGCTGGATTAGGTCCATAAAAAAAGTCGAAAGCTATATCTAACTTTCGACTTTTTACGTTTTACGTTTAAAAATTACACGTTGAATCTAAAGTGCATTACATCACCGTCTTTCACAACGTATTCTTTACCTTCTACTTTAAATTTTCCTGCTTCTTTACATTTAGCTTCAGAACCGTATTGCACGTAATCTTCGTAAGCAATTACTTCAGCACGGATAAACCCTTTTTCAAAATCAGTATGAATTACTCCCGCAGCTTGTGGCGCGGTAGAACCAATATTGATGGTCCAAGCACGAACTTCTTTTACACCTGCCGTGAAATAGGTTTGTTGTTTTAATAATTTATACGCTGCACGAATTAAAACGGATGCTCCTGGCTCTGACAATCCCATATCTTCAAGGAAAACTTGACGCTCTTCATAGCTTTCAAGCTCTGTAATATCAGCTTCGGCTCCTACAGACAAGATAATTACTTCTGCATCTTCATCTTTTACTAACTCGCGAACTTGGTCTACATATTTGTTTCCATTTACGGCAGAGTTTTCGTCTACATTACACACATACAAAACTGGTTTTGCTGTAATCAATTGAAACGATTCCATTAAAACTTCCTCGTCATTTCCTTGTGGAACGATAGTTCTAGCTGATTTAGCTTGCAATAAAGTATCTTTAATTCGATCCAAAAGCGCTTTTTCAGTCTGCGCCTCTTTGTTACCCGTTTTTGCAGCACGATTTACTTTCTCCAAACGTTTTTCAACCGTTTCTAAATCTTTTAACTGCAACTCGATATCAATCGTTTCTTTGTCGCGAATGGGATTTACATTACCATCAACATGAACGATATTATCATTATCAAAACAACGCAATACGTGAATAATAGCGTTACACTCTCTAATGTTTCCAAGAAATTGATTTCCTAAACCTTCTCCTTTACTAGCTCCTTTTACTAAGCCTGCAATATCCACAATATCCACCGTAGCCATTTGTACGCGCTCCGGTTTTACCAATTCCTCTAGTTTATTAATTCTTGGATCTGGTACATTAACAACGCCAATATTTGGCTCTATGGTACAAAAAGGAAAGTTAGCACTTTGCGCTTTTGCGTTTGACAAACAATTGAACAAAGTTGATTTTCCAACATTAGGTAACCCTACAATTCCTGCTTTCATCTGTAAATACTATTTTATTTTTTACCAGAAACCTGTGAGACATTTTATGGCAAACAAGATTCTTTTGAGTTTTAAATTTTGAGCTATCAAGCATTAAATCTTATTAGATAAAGCTATTTAGCTTTAAAAGTTTGCAAATATACCATTTTAATACTGTTTTCAATAATTAAAAGATAGCATTACTGACAACCTATTATTTTTTCAAAAAAAATATAAATAGTACTAATATTTTGTTAAAAAAAAATTATATTGCGGTCTATTTAAAATCAAACCAAAAATAAAACACAACTTATTATGAAAAAAATCGCATTATTATTAATCCTCTTAAACGTCTCGTTTGTATTTGCGCAAAAGCAAATATCAGGTGTAGTTAAAGACAATTCTGGGAATTCGTTACCAGGAGTTAACATCGTAGAAAAAGGAACAAAGAATGGAGTTTCTACTGACAGTGATGGTTCTTACAAAATTAAAGTAAATGAAGGAGCTACATTAGTATTTAGTTATGTTGGATTCAACAAAGTAGAAAGAGCAGCAACAGAAGCTGTAATCAATGTAGTTTTATCAGAAGAAGGTGGACAAAATTTAAATGAAGTTGTAGTAACAGGAACAAGAACTGCACCTAGAAGTAACACTACATCAGCACTTCCTATTGATGTACTTTCTTCAAAAGATCTTACCTCAACAGGACAAGCAACTTTTGACAAAGCATTACAATACAAAATACCGTCTTTTAACACGGTACAAACTCCTGTAAATGACGCTACTTCCCTACTAGATCCTTACGAAATAAGAAATATGGGACCTAGTAGAACGTTAATTTTGATCAATGGAAAGAGAAAAAACATGAGTTCACTAGTGTACACACAAACATCTCCGGGACGTGGTGAAACAGGATCAGATATCTCGGCTATACCGACTGATGCTATCGAAAGAGTTGAAATACTTCGTGATGGAGCTTCAGCACAATACGGTTCTGACGCCATTGCTGGTGTAATGAACATCATCTTAAAAAAGAATTCCTCTTTGGGATCAGTTACATTAAGAACAGGAATAACATCTGAAGGAGATGGTGAAATGTATGGAGTAAGTTTAAACAATGGATCTACTATTGGCGAAAAAGGATTTATCAATTACACTGTAGATTTTTCAAAAGTTGCATTAGCAAATAGACCCGGAAAAGTAAATGCAGATGGAGAAGTTGCTGATTTTGGCGCTAACCTTGCTGACGTAAATGCTTTCCTAGCTCTTAAACCAGATGCTGGAAATGTTAATGGATCACCAGAAACTGCCTCTGCAAAATTTTTAGTGAATGGTGGAGTTGATTACAACGAAAATAATCAAATGTATTACAATGCCGCTTATGTGTATAAAAAAGTGAATTCATTTGCTAATTACAGAACACCGTATTGGAGATCAGTAGCTGACATGCCATATCTAGCAACATTGTTCGGTAATGGAACTGCTGCTTCTTACCAAGGTTATGTACCAACATTTGAAGGTGATCTTAACGATTACAATGCAACAATAGGTTACAAATCAACCAAAAATGGATGGAATACAGATGTAAGTTTAACAACAGGAGGTAATACTCAAATATACACCGTTTCAAATTCACAAAACAGATCATTTATTGACTCTAATGGTAATGACACGAAAGACCCTGGGGAAAACTTTTTATATGGAATTAACACTCCAATCACTTTCAAACCAGGAGGAACATCATTTAATCACTATGTTGGAAATATAGATATCTCTAAAAATTTAAATGATCAATTAAGTTTAGGATTTGGATCTGAATTTAGAACTGAAAATTTTGAAATTTTCGAAGGAGATCTTGCATCATACACTGGAAATAGAAGTGGTGCTGATTCATTTCAAGGTAATACTCCAGAAAATTCAGGTAAATTTAATAGATATAACTTGGGTGTCTATTTAGATTTAGCATACGATGTCACAGAAGATTTTTTAATAAATGGGACAGTTAGATATGAAGACTACAGCGATTTTGGTAGTGCAACTGTCTGGAAAGCAAGTACTAGATATAAGTTTTCTGACGATAAAATAACACTAAGAGCTTCTTTATCAACAGGATTCAGAGCACCATCATTACATCAAATATACACTCAAAAATCACAATCCTCTTTTGTTCCAGGACAAGGAATCGTTGTACAAGGTTTAATTAACAATGTATCATCTGCAGCAAGAGCAAGTGGTGTTCCAAAATTAGATTCTGAAAATTCAACAAACTTTACAGCAGGAATAGGTTTAAAACCAAACAAAAATTTCAACCTTACCATTGATTATTATGATATTAAGGTAGAAGACCGAATTGTACTTGGAAATCCTATCACATTTTCCCCTACTAATACATCAGCGTTTTTTGTTAACGGAATTGATTCAAGAACCTCTGGGATTGACCTTGTAGCGGGCTACAAAAATTTAATAGTGGGATCTGGAAAAATGGGCTTTAACTTATCTGGTAACTATACCATTACAAATAAAATTGACGGCCCAGTTAAAAATCCTGCAAGTGTTGTAGCTGTTAATCAATCTGTAATAGATGCAACCCAAGAAGCACTTTTATTTACTTCTAGACCTGAATTCAAAGTAATAGGTGGTGCAGAATACGAAATTGGAAAATTTGGATTAACAGTAAACAATACCTTGTTTGGGCCTACAAAGTTTAAAAATGCTGGTATGTCAAATGACTTAAGAGTAGAGTTTTTGACAAAAATGGTTACTGATTTAGGAGTTACATTCTCTGCAACAGATAAACTTACATTAGCACTTAATGTAAATAACATATTAAATGTTTTACCAGAATGGCAATTTAAAGCTGAAAACGCAGCTGGAACAGCAATTTTGAATGATCCAGCTCAAACTAGAAAACAATTCAATTTGGTTACTTTCAATGGACGTTATTCTCAAATGACGTATGATGGATACCATTTCAGTCAATTAGGAACTATGTTCAATTTATCTTTGAACTATAAATTCTAATTTTCAAATATAAATTCATAAAGGACTATCGAAAGATGGTCCTTTTTTTTTGGCAAAAACTCTTACCTACGTACCTCATCATAATTAAAACTTATTCGAAATTGTTTCGAAAGAATCATTTTCTTTTTTGATTTTCAAAACATACTATTAACGATCAATAAATTTTCATAAAGGAAAAAAGTAACTAGTGTAAATTATACAATTTATCCTGGAAATTCCATAACAACTTATCTCTGTTGCCATTGTAATTTTACCTCATATTAATATTATAAATAAATAATTATGAAAACGATACTTATTGGTGCTATTGCACTATTATTTTCAATGAATAGTCAAGCGCAAATCAAAAATGTAAAATCCGAGGTAAAAACAACGGTTACAACAATAAAAGATTCAAAAGGAGAAAAACAATTGGTTAAAACTCAAGAGGTAAAAGAAACTCAAAATATTGAATTGAAAGATGCTGAGTCTAATGCTTTGAATAAAGAAATAAAACAAACTCCTGTACAGGTTACAGCCATTACTGCGGTAACAGCAAATGGAGTTACAAATATTGTAGACGTAGACAGATCTGCTTATTACAACTACAACGGACAAAAATACCAAGTTAGTCTAGCAGAAACAGGTTATAACATGTACCTGCCTAATAAGGAAAAGGCGGCTGTATTAAGAAAAACTTCAAATAATAATTATATTTACAGTACTAAAAGCAAAACCTCTTTTGGATACTTTAATGCTGATGGAAACTTAGTTTTAGAATCTTATGATCCAGCAACAGATAAAATTACATCTGAAATTTTTGAAATGATCAAAGAATAACAAAAATAGTATTGCATAAAAAAACCTGAGATATCTCAGGTTTTTTTTATTTAAAATCAATACTTATTCGTTGTGTAAAAATGCTTGCCTGTTTAGCAATGTTTCATCACTTTCTACATGCGCATCATCTGGAATACAACAATCTACTGGGCATACTGCAGCACATTGCGGTTCGTCATGAAATCCTTTACACTCCGTACATTTACCAGGAACGATATAATACACTTCGTCAGATATTGGTGTTTGTGCCTCGTCAGAATCAATTTCAGTACCGTCTGGCAAAATTACTTTACCTTTCAGTTTTGTTCCGTCCTTGTATCTCCAATCATCAGCTCCTTCATATATTGCAGTATTTGGGCACTCAGGTTCACAAGCTCCACAATTGATACATTCGTCTGTTATAATAATTGCCATCTTTTTAATTTAGGAATTAAGCAAATAAGATTTTTGAGTATAAGAATCTATGATCTTTCGTCTTTTAATCTTTTTACTATACTTTTTATAGCTTATTTTTGTGCAAAATTACAATCAAAACTATTCATAAGCAAACATTATGACATTAGAAACAAAAAAAAATGTTTTTGTTGAATTAGGGAAATTTTTAAGCCAATTTTCTGAAAACAATACTATAAAAAGCCCAAATGTTTTGCACAACGAAACATTTTTTGATGCTTTTCAAGAACTTATTATCCTGTCTCGATCACACAATGGCTGGTACACTCCTGAAAATGTATATTTTTCAATACAATCTTGGTCAAACGCATTAACAGCAGAAAACCTTGATCAATGGCTTTCTGCCTACACTCTAGAGAATCAAAATCCAAAAAATATTGCATTAGTACTTGCAGGAAACATTCCTCTAGTTGGGTTTCATGATTTTTTATCGGTTGTAATAACTGGGAACAATGTGATTGTAAAAACATCATCAAACGACCAACATTTACTGCCTTTTTTAGCTAAATATTTGATTGCAGTCGCTCCTCCATTAGCGAATACTATTCGTTTTGTAGAGGGTAAATTAGAAAACTTTGATGCAGTTATCGCCACAGGCAGTAACAATACAGCTAGGTATTTCGAATATTATTTTAAAGACAAACCGTCTATTATTAGAAAGAGTAGAAATTCAGTAGCGGTTTTGACTGGTACTGAAAATAAGGAGGAACTAACTGCTTTGGGAGAAGATATTTTTAGGTATTTTGGTTTAGGATGTCGTAATGTATCTAAACTTTTTGTACCAAAGGGATATAATTTCGACGCCTTTTTTGAAGCCATTTTTGAATATCAAGATGTCATTCATTATGAAAAATACGCTAATAATTACGATTACAACAAAGCGGTTTTCTTGATGAGTAATTTCAAGTTGCTTGACAATGGCTTTTTGACTATAAAAGAAGATCAAAGCCATGCCTCACCTATTTCTAGTGTTTTTTATGAATATTACGAAGACTTACCTGCACTACAAACAAAGTTAGATTCTGAAAATGAACTACTTCAATGTATCGTTTCTGGTGGTTGCATTGAAAATAGTATTTCGTTTGGACAAACTCAAAATCCGCAATTATGGGATTATGCAGATAACATAGATACAATTTCATTTTTACTAAATATAGCCTAAAATAGGGGGCAATTATTCTTGATTAATTAGCTACTTTTAAGCTCCTATTGTCGAAATTTGCATTTTAATTTTTTTGGAAATAACTACACACATGAAAAAACACAACTACAGCGCAGGACCTTGCATTTTACCCCAAGAAGTTTTTGAAAAATCAGCACAAGCGATATTAAATTTCAATGATTCTGGATTATCTCTTCTAGAAATGTCTCACAGAAGCAAAGATTTTGTGGCCGTAATGGAAGAGGCTCGAGCACTTGTTTTAGAATTATTAGGCCTTGAAGGCAAAGGCTACCAAGCATTATTTCTTGCAGGTGGTGCTAGTCTAGAATTTTTGATGGTTCCGTACAACTTGATGAAAGAAAATGGAAAAGCCGCTTACCTGGACACAGGAACATGGGCTGCCGCTGCGATAAAAGAGGCACAACTTTTTGGAGAAACTAGCATCATTGGTTCCTCAAAAGAACAAAATTACAATCATATTCCAAAAGGATACAGTATTCCAGAAGATGCTGATTATTTCCACTGCACGAGTAATAATACAATCTTTGGGACCCAAATGAAAGAGTTTCCAGAAACTAGCATACCACTTGTATGCGACATGAGTTCGGATATTTTTTCAAGAGTATTGGATTTTTCAAAATTTGACTTGATTTATGCTGGAGCTCAAAAAAACATGGGACCTGCAGGAACCACATTGATTGTTGTAAAAGAAGAAATTCTAGGTAAAACTGGTAGAACTATTCCTAGTATGCTGGATTATACCAAACATATTAAAGCAGAAAGTATGTACAACACACCTCCTGTTTTCCCTGTTTATGCTTCTTTATTGACTTTACAATGGTTAAAAAACTTGGGTGGAATTGCAGCCATTGAAAAAATAAACAATGCTAAAGCGGCTTTATTGTATGCCGAAATTGATAGAAATCCATTATTTAAAGGAGCTGCTGCTATGGAGGATCGTTCTAATATGAATGCTACGTTCTTGTTGAATGATGAAGCACATGCCGCAACCTTTGACGCTTTGTGGAAAGCTGCAGGAATTTCAGGATTACCAGGTCATCGTTCAGCAGGTGGTTACAGAGCTTCTATGTACAATGCATTACCATTAGAGAGCGTTCAAGTACTGGTGGATGTAATGCAGGCTTTGGAAAAGGCAATTTAAAAATTAAAATATTGAATGATTTAAAGATTTAAAGATTTAAAAAATCAATTTTTAATCAATCACTACAATAAACAATATAGATTGAATCTTTAAATTTTTCAATCCTTAAAAATAAAATAAAAATGAAAGTATTAGCCAACGATGGAATTTCAAAAAGTGGAATTCAAGCTTTAGAAAAAGGTGGTTTTGAAGTTATAACAACAAAAGTAGCACAGGAACAAGTAGCTAATTTTGTTAATGAAAACAATGTAAGTGTCGTTTTAGTAAGAAGCGCTACTAAGGTTCGTAAAGACATTATTGATGCTTGTCCTGGCTTGAAAATTATAGGCCGAGGCGGTGTGGGAATGGATAATATTGATGTGGATTATGCTAAAAGCAAAGGAATTGCAGTGATTAATACGCCTGCTTCATCATCAGAATCTGTGGCAGAGTTGGTTTTTGCACATTTATTTTCGGGGGTTCGATTTTTGCACGACTCGAATAGAAACATGCCACTTGAAGGCGATACCAACTTTGATGGTTTAAAGAAAGCGTATGGTAACGGAATTGAATTGAGAGGAAAAACGCTTGGAATTGTGGGCATTGGCCGTATTGGTCAGGCTACTGCAAAAATGGCGCTTGGACTAGGAATGAAAGTTATTGCTGCAGATAGTTTTATTCCTCAAGTAGATGTCACGGTATCTTTTTTTGACGGTCAATCTATTACCACAACTATCGTTTCACAATCTTTAGAATCAGTTTTTAAAGAGGCTGATTTTATTACGCTACATGTACCTGCACAAAACGGTTACATTATTAGTGATAAAGAAATTGCTAGCATGAAAGATGGTGTGGGAATTGTAAATTGTGCCCGTGGTGGTGTAATTGACGAGGTTGCTTTACTTAAAGGACTGGATAGCGGAAAAATATTGTTTGCAGGATTGGACGTTTTTGAGAGTGAACCAACTCCAGAAATGGCTGTTTTAATGCACCACAAAATCTCACTGACACCGCATATAGGTGCAGCTACAGGTGAGGCACAAGATAGAATAGGAACTGAACTAGCCCAACAAATTATTAGTATTTTGGGATAAGGTTTAATGTGATGAAATGATTAAAAGGGATTTATTTTCAGCAATAAATCCCTTTTTTTTATTAGATTTGATATCTAAACAAAACAAAAACCTATGTTAGAACAATTAACACAATTAGCACAACAGTTTGGAGTCGAGTCGGTTGTTAAAAACAATGCCATTCCAAACGAACAAAATGAGGCAGTTATTGAAGAAGCTAGTAGCTCCATTTTTTCTGGTTTACAGAAAATTGCTTCAGAAGGCGGTGTAGAACAATTGGCTTCTTTGTTTCAAGGAGATAATGCTCAAAACGCTTCAAATCCTGTAGTTCAAAAGCTTACTGAACAACTTACTGGAAGTCTTGGAGAAAAATTTGGTATCAATGCAGATGCAGCATCAGGTGTTGCAGGAAGTTTGATTCCTCAAATCCTTGGCTCATTGGTAAACAAAGCAAAGGATCCTAATGATAGTAGTTTTCAAATCTCTGATATTATTGCAGCTATATCTGGAGGCGGAGCTCAAGGATCTGGAATTATGGATGCCATTTCAAAATATGGGGGACAATTTGGTTTAGATCAAAATGCTGATGGAAAAGTTGATATTAGCGATGCAATGGCAGCCGTATCTGGAAAAGGTGGTGGACTAGGAGGAATTCTAGGAAAACTATTTGGAAAATAAAAAACATTACAAATCACCTACTTAGGTGATTTTTTTTTTGTTAAATGCTTTTAAAAAAAGAGAATATAGTTGTAAATTTAATGTAAAATTTCAATTATGAAACGTTATCTATTTCTTTTAGGAATTCTTGTTATTATAGTTTACAGTTGCGCTACTGCATCCCCAGTAAATACCGTAAAAGATAAAATTACTACATCAGCAAATGATACCATTCGTATTGCAAATGATGAGCTAGAGTACGAGGTAATCATTATTGAACCCGGCTTTAATTCTTGGCTTAATGCTACCGCTTTACCTAGAAATTATCACTCTCAAGCTTTCCTAGAAACTAAAAATAGGTTTTATGTATCCGAGTGGAACAATCGTGTTTTGCAACCACAGCGTTTTAATCCTAATTTATACGAAATGACAATTAATTATGACCCTAATATAAATTACGGGTATGAAGTAAATTATTTGATATACAACTACATGATTTTTTTCCAAAACACGTACAAACAAAAACTTTTTGGTTTTGTACCCCTGAGATAATCTCACTATATTTGTATTCATTATAAATAAAAATGAACAAACTCAAACAACGTTGGGGAATTGAAACAAATTTCCAATTCATAATAATTTTAATTGTTTTTGCTATCACCGGATCAGCATCAGCTTGGTTATCTAAACCGTTTTGTACTTGGCTTGGTATAACAAAAGATTCTTTGGGATATTGGATTATTCCTGTACGTTTGATTTTAATATTCCCTATTTACCAAGTACTGCTAGTTTGTATTGGTTTTATATTTGGGCAATTCAAATTCTTTTGGGCATTTGAGAAAAAAATGCTCAAAAGATTAGGACTCGGATTTCTTTTTAAATCATAAAAAATGCCTCGTTAAGAGGCATTTTTATTTTTTATTAAATACGTGTATATCCACGTTAAGGTAAATGTGGGAATAAAATCAGTAAAAGGTATAATTTCCTCTAAAAAAGCAACTACTCCTCCTACTTTACCAATTGTACCCTTGTACATCCAAGTCATTAAAAAACCTGCTAAAGGTGCCCAAACTACATCTGAAAATTCTCCAAGAAGAGGAATGGTAAAAGAAAGCATCCCAATAGCATCAAACAATATTCCCAACAAAAGATTTCTTGTTTTGTTATTTGCTTCATCATTAGCAACAGGTTGTATCATAAGTATTCAATTTATATTTATTGAACAATATACAAATCTAATGCCAATTATTTTTTAAGCTTTCCTTGATACATTTTCTTCAACTTATCAATTTTTGGAGTAATTACATAACTACAATACCCTTGCGTTTTGTTTTGGTTGTAGTAATTTTGATGGTAGTCTTCAGCAACATAAAATTTTGTGGCAGCTGATATTTTAGTCACAATAGGTTTACCAAAAGTATTTTCTTGAGTCATCAAGGCAATGTAATCCTGTGACAACTGTTTTTGATTATCATTGTGATAAAAAATTTCGCTACGGTATTGCGTCCCTGCATCAGCACCTTGACGGTTAAGCGTTGTAGGATCATGCGTGGCAAAAAATATCTCTAATAATTCTCCAAAACTTATTTTCTTTGGGTCAAAAGTTATTTCAATAGCCTCTGCATGTCCCGTTTCTCCGGTAGAAATGTCATTATAAGTAGGATTTACAGTGTTCCCACCAATGTAGCCTGAAACTACTTTACTAACTCCGTCAAGCTGCAAAAATACTGCCTCGGTACACCAAAAACAACCTCCTGCAAAAGTTGCAATCTCTAAATCTCCTTGTTTTTCCATATTTTTTGTTTCTAAACTTTTAGGTACAATTACATTTTTTTCTTTGGCACAAAATGAAAAGGGCAAAAGGGCGATCAATAATCCAATTATTTTTTTCATACTTCAAATTTTAATCAAAGTTATTTATTATCAAACACCTTAGACCTATTCTTAACTAAAGTTTATAGTTTGTCAAACTGAAAAATTAGTGACTTCCAATTCATAATCCTTAAAATCTTTGTTTCTTTGTAAAAACAGAATAAAATGATAGAAGTCAAAAATATACATAAATACTACGATAAACTACATGTACTCAAAGGAGTTGATTTGCATATTAAAAAAGGAGAAATTGTATCTATTGTAGGGTCATCGGGAGCAGGAAAAACAACACTCTTACAAATTTTAGGTACCTTAGACAAACCCAGTTCGCTACCCAACACAGATATTCAAAAAACAACTACCTCCTTATTCATCAATGGTCAAGACATTTTGACCATGAATGACAAAGTTTTATCTACTTTCAGAAATTTAAATTTAGGATTCATATTTCAGTTTCACCAACTACTTCCTGAATTTACTGCACTTGAAAATGTTTGTATTCCAGCCTTTATTGCCAACAAACCAAAAGGCGAAACAGAGCAAGAGGCAAAAAAATTATTAGACTATTTGGGCCTTTCGCACCGCATAAATCATAAACCAAATGAACTTTCGGGTGGAGAGCAGCAGCGCGTAGCCGTGGCAAGAGCATTAATCAATAAACCAGCGGTTATTTTTGCAGATGAGCCCTCAGGAAACCTTGACACCACATCAGCAGAGAATTTACATCAGCTTTTCTTTAAACTAAGATATGAATTCGGACAAACATTTGTGATCGTAACTCATAATGAAGAACTCGCTAATATGGCCGATAGAAAACTAGTCATGGTGGATGGTTTGATTAGTAATTAGGAGCTTTTTCCAGCTATCCACTGTATTCCCGATTATAAAAACTACGGCCGAAAAAGCCTTGTTTTTTAAAATCGGGAGATGCCGTTCCTATCTTGGCTATGAACAGCCGTTACAAACACACTCTTTCTTATTATACCTTTCCTCCTTTATAATGACTACAACAGAATTAAAAGATTTTCTAGACGACAAAGTTTTACAATACAACACCTTAGATTTCATAGAAAGTGATCCTGTTCAAATTCCGCATCTTTATTCACAAAAAGAAGATGTTGAAATTGCTGGTTTTCTAAGTGCTACCATTGCGTGGGGGAATCGTAAAATGATCATACAAAATTCGCATCGCATGCTGGACTTGATGGGCAATGCACCTTATGATTTTGTGATGTCACACACTCCCGCTGATTTAGAACGGTTACATACATTTGTTCATCGTACTTTTAATGGTCAAGATTTCATTGGATTCATCCAATCTTTACAAAACATCTATTCCCATCACGGTGGACTAGAAACGGTTTTTGCCAAAAATCAAGAGCCTCATTCGATGCAAAATAGTATTTCCAAATTTAAAAAAATATTTTTTTCTATCCCTCATCTCGCACGAACTCAAAAACACGTTTCAGATCCTTTGAACAATTCGGCAGCAAAAAGAATCAATATGTATTTAAGGTGGATGGTTCGGAATGACAAAACTGGCGTTGATCTGGGCATCTGGAAAAACATCTCAACGGCATCCCTATCTTGCCCGCTTGATGTACACTCTGGTAATGTGGCTAGAAAACTGGGATTGCTTACTCGAAAACAAAATGATGGAAAAGCTCTAGTAGAATTAGACGCTAAACTTCGCGAATTTGATGCACAAGATCCTGTAAAGTATGATTTTGCCTTGTTTGGATTAGGAGTTTTTGAAGGTTTTTGAAACGTTTACCAAAACGCATGTATACCTTCACCGGTAACAAAAAGACTGTAAATTAGCACATTTGCTTGATTACTTTCAAAAAGACTATCTTTGCAAAAAAATTAAGCAAATGACTACTTTTGAGCAATTCAATCTTCCTAAATCCGTACAGAAAGCGATCGATGATTTAGGATTTACAACACCTACCCCTATTCAAGCAAAAACGTTCTCAGTAATCATGTCTGGTAGAGATATGATGGGAATTGCGCAAACGGGAACAGGTAAAACATTTGCTTACCTACTTCCTTTACTCAAATTATACAAATTTACTCCTGGACATACTCCTAAAATAGTGATCCTAGTACCTACGCGCGAACTTGTAGTGCAAGTGGTGGAAGAGGTTGAGAAATTGACAAAATACATGTCGGTTCGAACTATTGGTATTTTTGGTGGTGTAAACATCAATACACAAAAAACAACTGTTTACCAAGGTTGCGACATATTAGTTGGAACACCCGGCCGAATAATGGACTTAACATTGGATAACGTAATCCGATTTGAGGAAATGCAAAAACTCGTAATTGATGAGTTTGATGAAATGCTAAATCTAGGTTTTAGAACGCAACTTACCGCCATTTTGGCAATGATGCCAAAGAAACGTCAGAACATTCTTTTTTCAGCCACCATGACTGATGAAGTAGATGCTATTTTGAATGATTTCTTTGATTATCCAGAAGAAGTTACACTATCTGCGTCAGGAACTCCGTTAGAAAACATTACACAAATCACCTACAACGTTCCTAATTTTAACACGAAAGTTAATTTATTAAAACACTTATTATCTACCACACCAGATATGAGTCGCGTTCTTGTTTTTGTGAACAACAAGAAAATATCCGATTTACTACATGATCGCATAGAAGAAGATTTTGATGGACAGTTTGGTGTCATTCACTCTAATAAATCACAAAACTATCGTTTGAGCACCATGGCCTCTTTTCAAGAAGGAAATTTAAGAGGTTTGATTACCACAGATATTATGGCTAGAGGTTTAGATATCTCTAATATAACACATGTGGTCAATTTCGAAATACCCGAATTGCCGGAATTGTACATGCACCGTATAGGTAGAACTGGTCGTGCAGATGCTACAGGTACTGCAATCAGTTTAATTGCTCCACGCGAAGAGGAGTTTAAAATTGAGATAGAACTCCTGATGGATATGGAACTTACTATTGAAGCATTCCCAGAAACTGTTGAAGTATCCTCAAAATTAATTGAGCCTGAGAAAGAAAGACAACCTATTAAGTTTTTGATGAAAAAACAAAAACTAGCCGGTGATGGTGCTTTTCAGGAAAAAAGCAAGAAAAATAAAAAGGTAAATCTTGGAGGACCTGGAATTACTAAGAAAAAAACACACGGATCTGTTAATAGAAACATGTTGAAGACCAGAGATAAAAAACGAAAAGATAAAAAATAAATTACTTAAAAAGGGCTACTACAACAGCCCTTTTTAGTATAATACATTTACTTATTATCTGTAAAAACAAGACAAACAGGCGCACACAATTCTATTTTTTTGCCCGTATTGGTTAGCGTGCCCGTTTTTTTATTTCTTTTAAAAATAATTACATCATTTGAATATTGATGCGCAATAAGTAAAAAAGCTCCAGTAGGATCTATTGCAAAATTACGCGGTCCTTTTCCTAATGTTGAAACATGCTCCACTAATTTGAGATTACCATTAAGATTGGCTTTAAATATTGAAATGGTATTGGCATCGCCACGATTAGTAGCATATAAAAACTTTCCATCAGGAGAAAAATGAATATCTGCAGCTGTAAAATTTCCTTTGAAACCTCCTGCTAATATAGACGTTTCATCTCTTTTAACTAGTTTACCCTCTTTATAACTGTACACTGTAATCATACCACTAAGCTCTTGCAGAACGTAAACTAATTTGCCATTTTTACTAAAAGTTAAATGCCGTGGTCCACTTCCTGCTGTTACGGAGATGCTATCTTTTATTTGCAGTACATCGGTTTTTGCAAGTGGATCGTAACAATAGGTATAAATCTTGTCATTTCCCATATCATTCGCCAAAACAAATTTTTTATCAGGTGAAAAAGAGACCATGTGCACGTGAGGCGCTTCTTGGCGTTTGGGATTCAATCCTTTTCCGTAATGTTGAATGACTTGTTTGGCTTCTTGGAGCGTACCGTCACTATTTTTTTCCAAAACACTGATTGAACCTCCAGAATAATTTGCTACAATGACGTTTTTGTCATCATTAATAATATAACAAGGATCAGCACCCATAGCACTTTGCTTATTTAATAACTGAATAGCGCCGCTAGAAGTATTGTAATTAAAAGCACTAATTGTACTTTCTTTTCCAAATTCATTAACAGAATACACGAAATTATTTTGACTGGATACGGTTAAAAAACTTGGATTAACTGTCTTATCAGTTGCGTTTTTGTAACTGAAATCTCCATTTGAAGTATCAAAGTCATAAACATAAATACCTTTACTGTCGCAATTTTGAGTATAGGTTCCAATTAATAAATTGAATTTCTTATTCTGCGCTTTGACCGTAACACTAAAAACAAGGAGTATCAAGAAAACTAAAGATTTTTTCATTGTGTAAAAATTTGCAATAAGGCTAAAATAAAGATTAAATGCACGCAAATGTAAAATTATTTATTATTCAAAATTTACCAAACGTGCTGATAAACTGTCAACAAATTTGTATTTTTGATTCCATTATCAACAATGAAATCCATTGGAGTTTTAACACATTCTAGTCAATACCATCACAGTATGCATTTTAAGCACCCTGAAGTTTTATATTTTTTATTCCTTTTGCTCATACCTATTTTGGTTCATCTTTTTCAATTGCGAAAGTTTAAAACTGAATTCTTTACGAATGTTCGTTTTTTAAAGGCACTCACCATTCAAACTAGAAAAAGCTCTAAAATAAAAAAGTGGCTTCTTTTAACCTGCAGATTATTACTATTGACATGTATTATTATTGCTTTTGCTCAACCTTTTTTTTCCTCAAAAGACAGTAAAAATAAAAACAATGAACTGTTCATTATTTTAGATAATTCCTACAGCATGCAGGCTAAAGGAAAGAAAGGCGAACTATTAAAAAGAGCTGTTCAAGAACTGCTTGAAGAAACACCAGAAAATACTACATTTTCATTATTAACAAATTCTGAAAACTTTTGGAACACCGATATAAAATCAGTTCGAAGTAATTTGCAAAATTTAAAATACAGTTCTGAGTCATTCAATTTAGATAACATTCTAGCAAAGGTAAAAGCTCATAAATCCCCGTATAATAAAGATGTTGTAGTCCTTACAGATGGATTATCAATAACCGAAAAACAGGAAAAATCTAGCGATCAAAATATCAATCCTTTATTCATACTTTCAGAAGCGGAACAAAAAAACAACGCATCTGTAGATAGCGTGTTCATAAGTAAAACGGTCGAAAATTTCTATGAAATTACGGTGCAAGTCACTGGCTATGGCGATAAATTTCTTGGTGTTCCCATTTCCATTTTTGACAACAATAAATTAATTGCAAAAACTACTGTTGACCTAGACAGCAAGAAAAAAAATATCACTTTTACCATCCCAAAAAAATCATTTCATGGATATATATCTATTCAAGACAATGGTCTTGCTTATGATAACATCCTTTATTTTAGCATTTCGAAAAATAAAAAAGCAAATGTAATTAGTGTAGGAGATCCATTAAAAAGTAATTTCTTAACCCGAATTTACACTCCTGATGAATTTGTGTATAAAAACTATTCTTTAAGCACACTGGATTACAACAGTATAGAGCAGCAGGATGCTATTGTTTTAAATGAATTGAATGAAATACCTCAAGCCTTAGCAACTACTTTAAAATCGTTTGTGTCAAAGGGCGGACACGTTGTTGTAATTCCGTCATCAGAAAGTTCAATCGAAACGTACAACGCATTTTTCAAAAATTTTGGTACACTTTCATACAGTCCATTAGAACAAACCGAAAAGCAAATTACTAAAATCAACTTTAATCATCCCATTTTCAATAATGTATTCGAATCAAAAATAACCAATTTTCAATATCCAAAGACCAAAATATCCTATCCTTTAAGTAGTTCGAGTCCCGCAGCATTATCTTATGAAGACCAGAGTCCTTTTCTCACCTCCATAACAAACTCGGTAGCCACAGTAGCCGTATTTGCAGCACCTTTAAATCTTGAAAATTCTAATTTTCAGCAGTCGCCATTGATTGTACCTACGTTTTATAAAATGGTGATTAACAATCAAAATAACGGAGTTATTGCATATACCATAGGAAGTAATTCACCTCACATTACAGATGCAGCTTTACAAAAAGACGCTATTGTAACCATTAAAGGAACCGAGGAGCAATTTATTCCCATTCAACAAATCTTGAGTACTAAGGTTAAAATGACTTTTAATGGTTACCCAAAACAAGCCGGAAATTTCAGTGTTTTCTCTAAAAAAGATTGGATCGAAAATCTCAGTTTCAACTACGCAAGATCAGAGAGTGATTTAATTAAAAACAATGATAACGTACTAGCTGATTTGAACCAAGAATCATCTATTACATCATTCTTTAATGCTTTACAAACAAACCGAACCGATAACCAAATTTGGAAATGGTTTGTTATATTTGCACTACTATTTCTACTCTTAGAAATGGCAATTCTCAAATTTGTCAAATCATAAAAAAAGTTCCTTAAATATGAAATTAATTATCCGAGATGCAAAAATTATTGACCCAAAAAGTTCATTTCATAACACCATTTCAGATCTTTTAATTGTAGATGGATACATTCAAGAAATAGGAACTAATCTTGAAAATCCAGATAAAATTCAAGAAATTAAACTAGATAATTTACATCTCTCACAAGGCTGGTTTGACAGCAGTGTCTCTCTTGGAGAACCTGGATTTGAGGATCGAGAAACCATACTTAACGGGCTACAAGTAGCGGCAAAAAGCGGATTTACAAGCATTGCATTACAACCTAACTCCTATCCTGTAATTGACAATCAATCCCAAATACATTTTGTAAAAAGCAAAGCAACGCAGACTGCAACGCAACTCTATCCCATAGGCGCTATGACAAAAGATAGCGCAGGAAAAGATATTGCCGAATTATATGACATGAAAAATGCTGGTGCAGTAGCCTTTGGTGATTATAATAAAAGTACCGAAAATGCCAATTTACTAAAAATTGCATTGCAATACGTTCAAGACTTTGATGGATTGATAATTGCTTTTTCACAGGATGAACATATTAAAGGTAATGGAGTTGCAAATGAAGGAATTGTATCAACTCAACTTGGGTTAAAAGGCATACCAAATCTAGCCGAAGAAATTCACACTGCTAGAAATTTATATTTACTAGAGTACACAGGAGGAAAATTACACCTACCTACTTTATCTACTGAAAAATCTATAGCATTAGTTAAGGCCGCTAAATCAAAAGGCCTTCAGGTCAGTTGTAGTGTTGCTGTACACCACTTAGTACTCACTGACGAAAAACTACAAGAATTTGACACCAGATTTAAAGTTTCACCTCCATTACGAACCGAAAGTGACCGTCAAGCTTTACTCAATGGAGTCCTTGATGGAACAATAGACATGATTACTACCGATCATAATCCGATAGATATTGAACATAAAAAAATGGAATTTGATGGAGCAAAAAATGGTACTATTGGTCTTGAAAGTTGTTTTGGTGCCCTAATGACCGTTTTACCACTTGAAGTAGTTATTGAGAAATTAACTTCTGGTAAAAGAACCTTTGGTATACCCGAAGAAATTATTGCAAAAGGTGCAAAAGCAAATCTCACACTGTTCAACCCTAATTTTAAAAGTGTTTTTAGCAAATCATCCATTTTATCAAAATCAAAAAACTCCGCATTTCTGGGGACTGAACTGAATGGAAAAGTCTACGGAATTATCAATCAAAACCAATTAATTTTAGCTTAAAAAAATGAATTCAAACCAAACCGAATCTGGTAAAACAGCTGCTATAACAAGCTACATTTTAGGAATTGGCGTTTTTATAGCCATGTCCATGAATTCCGAAGATAAAAATGAATTTGCATCATTTCATATCAGGCAAGGATTAGGAATCACACTAACTTTTATTTCACTCGGTTTGATCATAAGTAACTTTGATAGTTTAATGATCTCAGCACCCATGTGGATCTTTACATTTGTATTGTGGTCATACGGAATCACAAGCGCAATAAAAGGAGAAACAAGACCGGTACCGCTGTTAGGTACGTATTATCAAAAATGGCTTTCAAATATATCTTAAAAACAATGGCATTATCACTTGAATACAAAATAAGAGAACCCAAAATAATTTTAGACAAAAACCCACTTTTGTTACTCCTACATGGTTATGGAAGTAATGAAGCTGATTTATTTTCATTTGCCGAAGAACTTCCGGAGCAGTATTATGTAATTTCGGCTAGAGCTCCGTATGACATGCAATACGGAAGCTACGCTTGGTACGCTATCAACTTTGATGCAGATGAGAATAAATTTTCAGATCACAATCAAGCCATAATATCTAGAGATGTTATTGTTCAATTTATAGACGAATTAACCGCAACTTATCCCATTGATGCGCAAAATATTGCCTTAATTGGCTTTAGCCAAGGAGCAATTTTAAGCTATGCTGTTGCTTTATCCTACCCCGAAAAAGTCCAGAAAATCGTTGCCATGAGCGGGTATTTCAATGCAGAGATTATTAAAGACGGTTATCAAAAAAACAATTTTGATACTTTGAAAATATTTGCATCACATGGAACCGTTGATCAAGTAATACCTATTGATTGGGCAAGAAAAACACCATCAGTGATGGAAACTTTAGGCATTAACACTACATACAAAGAATATCCGGTGGGACACGGTGTAGCACCACAAAACTTTTATGATTTCAAGAATTGGTTACTTGAAAATTAAATAAAAAAGTCGCAGTTAAATTTAATTTCAACTGCGACTTTTTTTTATTTCTGATATATGAATGATTGATTTACTTCAAATGAAATACTTTCATCATCATTCACAAAGTATTTCAGCAAAACCTCTCCCCACATTTCTCCATCGCTATAATCAGCAATAATCCATCGGTGATTTAAAATTTTCACTTTGTTAATGATAAACTTATTTGCCCCTATTTGATCTTGACCGGTATAAGGATTCCCTTTTGGGTTAGCATTAAAGTCCAAAAGTTTTTCAGTTACAAATGGAATTAATTTTTCATATTGAATCATTTTATCATTCGACCCAGATTCAAAATAATTTTGTGCATTTTCATTTTTTTCTAACGAAAAGTAATTAGCATTTTGCAACTCATTTGATAATAATGCAATGCTATCTCTCAATTTTTTAGTCGTTTTATCGTAACGTTTTTGTTCAAATGTAACCTCTTTACTTAAGAACATGTACGTAAAAATAGAAAATAAAACTGCGAGAATAGTCAAATACAATAAGAATGATTTTTTCATTTTTAGTTTAATTAAATTATAATTTCCAAATTATCATAAGCAAGACACACGTTATCAGGAAGATGTTTTTCTACCTCTTCATGAAAGCCCAATACATGACTAATGTGTGTGAGATATGCTTTTTCTGGTTGCACCAAATTTATGAAATCTAAAGCTTCTTTCAAATTGAAATGTGTATCATGCGGCTCTTCTCGCAAGGCATTGATCACTAAAACTTTCAAATTTTTCAATTTTAAAACCTCCTCGTTGCTGATTGTTTTTACATCTGTTAAATAGGCAAAATCATCAATTCGATAACCAAAAACCTGCAAACTCCCATGAAGTACATCAACAGGTACGATCATTTTTTCACCCAGTTCAAAAGGCTGATTATTGATGACCTCTATCGTTTTTACAGAAGGTGCTCCTGGGTATTTATTTATGGTTTCAAAAACATAAGCAAAACGCTCCTTAAGATTATTAATTACTCGTGTATGAGCATAAATAGGAATCTCTCCTTGTTTAAAATTAAAAGGTCTAATGTCATCAAGTCCTGATGTATGATCTGCATGCTCGTGAGTAAACAAAATAGCATCTACTTTTTGACAATTAGACACTAGCATTTGCTGCCTAAAGTCAGGACCACAATCAATAACGAAAGAATAGTCATCCCACGATATCCAAACTGATACTCGCAACCTTTTGTCTTTAAAATCAGTACTCTTACACACCGGATGGTTACTACCTATAACGGGAATGCCTTGAGAGGTTCCCGTTCCTAAAAAATATACTTTCAATTCAATAGATTTTATTTGCAAAAATAGGGTTAATTATCTTTCTATAATAAGCTATTTCATTAACTTTGTAACATATTAGGAATTAAAAAAATGGATACAGAGATAAAATTAAAAGGTGATAAAATCATCGAACAAATCCCATCAATAAAAGACAAAGCACTTCGTATCAATTTGAACGAAAATATTTATGGGACATTTGCTGAAATTGGAGCTGGACAGGAAACTGTAAGACATTTTTTTAGATCTGGTGGTTCTTCTGGAACAATTGCAAAAGCCATGTCTGCTTATGATAAAGACTTTAGTGATGCCGTTTACGGTGTAGAATCGGACGGTAGGTATGTAACAGAGAGTAGGTTAAAAAAAATGCTTTCGCATGAAGTAAACCTTATCGAACAAAGGTTGAGTCGTGAAAAACATCCTAATAAAATGTTTTTTAGTTACGCCAACACGGTTGCCACAATAGATTTTGCTAAACAATTTAAAGGCCACGGATGGGTAGGAATTAGCTACCAAATTGAACCTGACGAAGATTACAATGAAATTATACTTCACATTCGTTTTAAAGAAACAGATGTAAGATTACAACAAGAAACCTTAGGGATTTTAGGTGTAAATTTAATTTACGGAGCTTTTTATAAATACAATGACCCTAAAAGATTACTTCGTTATTTATACGATCACCTTGATAAAGACCAACTTGAAATTGATACCATAAATTTCTCTGGACCTCGATTTGCGGATGTAGACAACAGATTGATGAGTTTACAACTTGTTAAAAATGGCATGACCGATGCCGTGATGTTCAACCCAGATGGTAAAAATATTCTTCCAGCAGCTATTTTATATAAGAAAAACATACTTGCTTTTAGAGGAAGTTTTCGTCCTGTGACCAAGGTAAATATGGATATGTATGAAAAGTCTTTAAAAATGTTTTTGAATGAAAACAAAGTAGATAAAGACAATACACTAGTTGTTTTTGAAATTACTTTATCTAATTTACGTTCTGATGGAGAGATTAACGAAAGGGATTTCATGGATCGTGCTGAGCTTTTATGTTCACTAGGGCAAACCGTTATGATCTCTAATTTTCAAGAATATTATAAAGTTGTAGAATACTTTGCTAATTATACTAAGGCTCGAATGGGTCTAGCATTAGGTGTAAATAACTTAATCGATATTTTTGACGAAAAATACTATCGCCATTTAAGCGGAGGAATTCTTGAAGCTTTTGGGAAATTATTCTATCGCGATATGAAAGTTTTCTTGTATCCAATGATAGGAGAAAACGGTGAAATAATTAACTCTGACAATTTGAAGGTACATCCACGAATGAAAGAACTCTACAAATTCTTTAAATTCAATGGAAAAGTAGTTGATATTGATGATTATGATCCTACAATCTTAAATGTGTTTTCTCGTGAAGTACTCAACATGATTAATCACGGTAAACCAGGATGGGAAAGTATGTTGCCATCAGGTATAGCCGAAATCATTAAAGAGCACCAATTATTTGGTTATGAACCTCAAAAAGTCTTAAACGAAAGCAATTAACTTTTAGCTATATATAAAAATCCAGTACACAAGAATACAATCTTGAATACTGGATTTTTTATTTTGTTGAAATTATGTAAATCCTAAATTGTATTATTTTAAGATTTGAGCGGCGTGTACTTTGGTTTTCACATCAGATATAACCTCATCAATAAAACCTTCTTCGTTAATTACAAAAGTAGTTCTGTGAATTCCATCGTATTCTTTACCCATAAACTTTTTTGGTCCCCAAACACCAAAAGCCTGAATAACTGATTTATCTTCATCAGCAAGCAAAGGGAAAGGAAATTCATATTTGTCTTTAAACTTGGCTTGAGCCTTTGCACTATCAGCACTCACTCCTAATAATGCGTAATTATTAGCCTGAAAGCGTTCAAAATTATCTCTCAAATCACAAGCTTCAGCTGTACATCCAGGAGTACTTGCTTTTGGATAGAAAAAAACGACTAGTTTTTTACCTGCATAATCTGCTAATTGATGTTTTTTACCTTCTTGGTCTAAACCTATAAAATCTGGAGCTTTATCTCCTTTCGTTAATGTTGTCATTGTAATAATATTTAATAGTGAAATGGTTTGTTAGTTGCATTTGAAATTAGAAATGATTTTCTTTACAAATCAAATTTAGGAATAATGACCAAACAGGAACGCGTAACTTTTGTTATAAATACGTTAAAAGAATTGTACCCTACAATTCCCATACCCCTAGATCATAAAGATCCTTATACCTTATTGATAGCTGTTTTATTATCTGCTCAATGTACTGATGTGCGGGTCAATCAAATAACCCCAATACTTTTTGCAAAAGCAGATAATCCGTATGATATGGTAAAAATGACTGTTGAAGAAATAAAAGAAATCATTAGACCCTGCGGTTTATCGCCAATGAAATCCAAAGGAATTCACGGATTGTCACAAATTCTAATAGAAAAACACAACGGCGAAGTTCCGCAAAGTTTTGAATTTCTAGAAGAACTTCCTGCAGTAGGTCACAAAACGGCCAGTGTGGTCATGTCTCAAGCTTTTGGAGTACCTGCATTTCCTGTAGATACGCACATTCATAGGTTAATGTACCGCTGGAATTTAACGAATGGTAAAAATGTAGTGCAAACAGAAAAAGATGCGAAACGTATCTTTCCTGAAGAAACATGGAACGACCTGCACCTACAAATTATTTGGTACGGAAGAGAATACTCGCCAGCAAGAGGTTGGGATTTAGAAAAAGATATTATCACCAAAACTATTGGTAGAAAAAAGGTAATCAACGAATATCAAAAAAAAGTAAAACCACTATAAATTAGTGGTTTTACTTTTTAAAACTTACATTAAATCTACAATTAATTAGATACAATTTCATAGCTCCTATTGTCTATCTTAATGACAGTGAGAGCTTTTGAATAACTAAGCAAAAAAGAAATAATTTCTTTTTTAGGTTTCATTAAAGGTAAGGCATTTGCCTTTTTTGAGTATAATTTTGCCATAAATTCCACGCTTTTATTTTAAATAATAACGTAAGAATTAGAGGTATAGTATTACGTAGTTAAAACAATTTGATATTTGTCTATAACTTTTCTCAAATTAAGTAAAGCATAACGCATTCTTCCAAGGGCAGTATTGATGCTAACACCAGTTATCTCGGATATTTCCTTGAAACTCATATCTTGATACATGCGCATAATTAATACCTCTTTTTGATCAGCAGGTAGCTCTTCAATAATTTTTTTTATATCAATTTGTACTTGATCTGCGATTATTTTATTTTCAATAGATAGTGAATCATCAGACATGATTGAAAAAATAGAAAACTCCTCCGTTTCTCTATACAAAGGCATTTTTTTTGATTTTCTAAAATGATCTACAATCAAATTGTGAGCAATTCGCATTACCCATGGCAAAAACTTACCTTCCTCATTATAGGAATTAGACTTTAGAGTATTAATTACTTTAATAAAAGTATCTTGAAAAATATCATTCGTGATATCTCTATCCGGTATTTTAGAGTAAATAAAACCGTAGATTTTAGACTCGTGCCTTTTAATTAGTTTTGCTAATGCATCCTCGTTTCCAGACACATATTCTTTTACTAAAAGTGCATCGTTGAGTTGTATATTAACCATAATAGTACTTTTTTAATTTAATTAATTGGGGTATGATTTCTCAAAAAAGTAATTTTATGTAATAGGCTTTTGGTTTTCGTGGTTAATTTTAATTCAAATTTAACAAAATATTGCATTTAAATGCAAAAAAAAGAATAAAAATTATATTAATAAATTTAGAATCTGGTGAAATTATAAATGAAATTATAAACTTTCAACAAAAAACACTAAAAAGCCCAAAAACCTGGCTTTTTTAGTGTCTAGAGTTTAAAATAATTTGCTCATTATTGATACACTTTTATGTAATCAATATAAAATTTTTGAGGGAAAATAGCATCGTCAACTTCGGGCCCTCCAAAATTACCTCCTATAGCCATGTTTATAATAAAATAAAATGGCTGGTTGTATGGCCAAACAGCTTGGGTTTTTGATTCAGGCTGAAAAGTATACACTAACTTAGCATCTACAAAAAATTCTATTTTGTCAGGTGTCCACTCTATGGTATACAAGTGAAAACCCTCTTCAATAGACTCTATTTTTGTTTTTTTAGTGTTAATTGTATTTCCATGACTGTCCTGAGTATGTAACGATGTAAAAACCATATCTGGCTCCTTGCCCACATATTCAAGGATATCAATTTCTCCACACATGGGCCACCCAACTTGATCAATATTAGAACCTAACATCCAAAAAGCAGGCCAAATCCCCTGCCCTACGGGAAGTTTTGCTCTTGCTTCAAATCTTCCGTATTGAAATTCTTTTTTCCCTTTGGTAGTAATTCTAGTTGATGTGTATTTATTGTCTGCTTCTTTTTTTGCAGTAATTACCAAACAACTTTTTTCAATTTTATGATTATCAGCCGTATATAACTGTCTTTCATTATTACCCCAACCACAATTTGGACAACCGTCACCCAACTCGATGTTCCAAGTTTTTTCATTTAATGATTTTTCATCAAAATGTTCTTCCCAAACTAATTTGCGTGTACCCACTTGTGCGAATGAACAATTGAAAATTAGGAAACAAACCAATATATTTTTCATAAATGCTTAGTTTTTAAATTGAAAATCTTTTTGGAATTGCGTTACAGAACTGCCTCCAACAAAGACTTTAAAGTCTCCTGCTTCGGCTTCCCACTTTTTATTCGCGGTAAAAAACTCAATCGTTTTTTCATCAATATTAAACACGACTTTCTTAGTTTCATTAGGTTGTAACTCTATTAATTCAAAACCTTTAAGTTCTTTTACGGGGCGCGTAACGCTGGCGATCAAATCTCTAATATACAACTGCACTACTTCTTTACCTATTACATTACTTGTATTTTTAACATTGACCGATACTTGAATAGATCCACCTTTGGCGAAACCATTAGAAGACAATTCAAAACCTGAATATTCGAATTTAGAGTAACTTAAACCATGTCCGAATGGGAATTGAGGCGTGTTTTTCTCGTCAATATAATGAGACCAAAAAACACTTTCTGGTTCATTCATTACAGGTCTTCCCGTATTTTTATAATTATAATACAAAGGCAATTGCCCCACATTGCGCGGAAAAGACATTGGAAGTTTTCCACTTGGATTGTAATCTCCATATAGTACTTGTGCTATGGCGTTACCGCTTTGTGTACCTAACTGCCATCCCTCTAAAATTGCAGGAATTTTTTCTGCAGCCCACGGAATAGCAAGAGGCCTACCATTATTTAAAACCAAAACAATATTAGGATTCACTTTATACACTGCCTCTAGTAATTCTTGCTGTACACCTGGTAAATCTATCTCGGTTCTACTTCTACCTTCTCCAGATTGCAAACCGTGTTCCCCTAAAACCATAATCACAACATCTGCCTGTTTTGCATTTGCAATAGCTTCATCAAATCCGGTTTTATCAGTAGTGTTGATTTTAGTTTCCCAAATAAATTGAGTGCGTCCCACTGCAACATCGGCACCTTTTGAAAAAGTCAGTTGATTTCCAGAGTATTTTTGCAATCCTTCTAAAACTGAAACCGCCGTATTGTCTTCAGCTGCAATTCGCCAGCTTCCTAATGGACTTGTTTTATCATTTGCCAAAGCACCAATTAATGCTATTTTTTGCCCCGATTTTTTTAATGGTAAAATATTATTATCATTTTTTAAAAGCACAATAGATTTTTTTGCCATGTCTAAAACACCTTCATGAAACTCGGGTTTACCTACTGTGGCTTGCTCTCTTTTTTCATCACAATATTTATAGGGATCATCAAAAAGGCCCAATTCAAATTTGACTCTTAAGATACGTCTTGCAGCATCATTAATAAAGCTTTCTTTTACTTTACCCTCTTTGACTAATGCTACCAAATGCTCTACATAAGCGCTTGATTCCATATCCATGTCTGATCCTGCATTCATTGCAATCTCAGCGGCATGTTTACTATCTTTTGCATATCCATGAGCTATCATTTCGTTTATAGAACCCCAATCTGAAACTACAAAACCATCAAAATTCCACTCTTTCTTTAAAATATCCCTCTGTAAAAACGCATTACCAGTAGCAGGTATGCCATTCAATTCATTGAAGGAATTCATAAAAGTACGCACACCAGCATCAACCGCTGCCTTAAAAGGAGGGAAAATGGTGTTTTGCAACGTATTTTCGCTTACATCTACGGTATTATAATCTCTTCCTGATTCAGCAAAACCATAACCAGCAAAATGTTTGGCACAAGCCAAAATAGTATTGGTCGCAGCCAAATCATTTCCTTGAAAACCTTGTACGCGAGCCACCGCAATTTTACTTCCAAGGTATGGATCTTCGCCAGCTCCTTCCATAACACGACCCCAGCGTGCATCACGAGCCACATCAACCATGGGAGCAAAAGTCCAATTTAATCCCTCTGCCGAAGCTTCTTCGGCAGCAATAGCCGCAGATTTTTGTATGGCTTGTAAATCCCAACTTGCAGCTTCGGCAAGTGGAATAGGGCTAATTGTTTTATACCCGTGAATTACATCAAAGCCAAAAAGCAAAGGAATTTTGAGACGGGTTTGTTCCACAGCTATTTTTTGCAAAGCGCGAACATCCTTTACCCCTTTTACGTTAAGCATAGATCCAACTAAGCCTTTTTTAAGGTCTTCGTATTTTTTTGCGGCTTGGCCTTCTTTTGGAGTGGGTCCCGTAATATCCCAAAAACCATTGTATTGATTGAGTTGTCCAACTTTTTCCTCTAAAGTCATCAATTGAAGAACCGAATCAACCTTTCTATCTAATGCGTTTTTTTGCACCAAAGGAGTTAATGGTTGTGTGATTTTTTTACTACAAGCAACTACAATAAATAGGCTGCTTATTATAAGTAGAAATGAATACTTCATTTGTGGTATGTTTATTAAAGCAAAAGGCAGGTAAAAAAACCTACCTTTTACTATTATTGCTATTTCAAATATGCTTATTGATAGACTCTTACATAATCAATCTCCATTGAGGACTGACTAAAGGCTGTATCAATAGCACCTCCAAAGGTTCCTCCCATTGCAACATTTAAAATCAAAAAGAAATCTTTGTTAAATGGCAACGCACTTGTATTTGCAACCGTGTGAAACAATACATCATCAACATATATTTTTACTGATTCTGGGCTCCAAATGGTTTTGTAAATATGAAATTCAGAAGCAGCATTAGCTATTGTAGTTGAACTTCCATTACCATTACCTCCTGAATTTCCGGGATAATGTAAGGTGCCATATATAGTAGTAGGTTGACTGCCTTTGAATTCCATGATATCAATTTCTCCGCAGGCAGGCCAAGCATTAGTGGCATAATTCTCGCCTAGCATCCATATTGCTGGCCAAGTACCCGCCCCAGTTGTCAATTTAGCTCTCACCTCAACCCTTCCATAGGTAAATTCAAACTTGTTTTCAGACTTCAATCGAGCAGAAGTATAACCTGAACCTACTTTTTTAGCAGTAATTTTTAGGTTCCCACCGGCTACAACTACATTATCACTAGCGCTTGTATAAGACTGAGATTCATTATTACCCCAACCTCCTGCACCTAAGTCATAACCCCATTTAGTAGGATCTGGTGCTCCGTCAGTATTGAATTCATCGCTAAATTTCAATACATTATAATTCGCAGATGGTGGTGTAACTGCTGCTCCAGGTGCTGTAGTAGTAAAGGTGTGGTACCAAGCTAGAAATGGATTTCCTGCTTGAATTACTCTTACTCTCATTCTGTTATCCGTTAAAGAAAGTATTTCATAAGAACTTGAACCAACAAAATACCCCATAAAACCTCCATCGGCAATATTTAAAACAGTTCCCCTAGTTTGAGTGGCAGCTCCTGGATTTTTAGAAACAAAAGAATCTGATTTACTAAGAGTAACTATTTTTAATCCTGTAGTAACCAAGTCAAAACATGCATCTTCATTAACGCCCTTGAGAGCAGCGTTATAATACGTTTGTCCTTTGTTATCCAATTCAAATTTCATTTGTTGTCCCACTAACGAGAAGGTCATTACACTTTTATACAAACAAGTTGCAGCTTTTTCATTGGCAGCAGCCCTATAAAAAGAGGGGTAATAATTTTGTGTTCCAAAAGTAGGATCAGACCAAGCTACATTAGGACCTACACCCAAATGTTCTGGTTCACTTTGTGCCCAATACCATTTTTTACTAGTTCCACCAGTTAAAAATTGAACTGCAGCTTCATCTTTAAAGTTACTAAACACAGTAACCTCTATTGTTGTGCTAGAAGTAACTCCTCCGGCACCCGATGCTATGATGGTTACAGTATATGTATTGGTACCAGGCGTAGCGAATGGATATTCAAGAATTCCGCTTGGTTGATTTTTGCTTGTGCCATCACTGAAAATATATTTGTATGAAATTGCATTTTCGGCGGTACTTACAAATTTTACTTTTCCTGATCCATCTCCATTTGGAAATGCAGCTGATTTTCCAATAATTTCAGCAGTTACTTTTAGATTTGAGGGAGCTTCTATGGCTCCAAATCCTAGATTATCCTCCTGACAATTCACCATTAAAAGCAGGATAAAAACAGAAACTATTTTGATTAGTATTTTTTTCATTTTATTATTTTTTTAAAATTCAAATTGTAATAATGCACACTAACTATTAATGCTAGTTTTAAAAGTTAAAACCCTAATTAGTTGTGAAAGTAAACATTATCAATATAGACCGTATTATTACCAGATGGCGATCCTACATAAATTAATTGTGCAATATGCGCTCTTGTAGTTAAACCTGTAAATTGACTCAATGGAATGTCAATACTAACCCATGATCCTTGGGCTGGAGAATTTACTGTTATTTCATGTTCTACATCATCGCCTCCACTAAAAGCCCCATCGGCACCAAAATCAACTAGTTTAATCTTGAATTGTGTAAAATCAGAAGACCAAACATCAGTATGAAAGTGAGTCATAGCCGTTGCATTTATAGGAGTTGAAGTAGCCTCAATACCCACAAAATTTAGGGCGCTATATTTTTTAGTTGCATTTCCGCTTATACTCAAATCAGTTAATGTCGCACTAGACCAAGAAGTTCTCCAAGTATCGACAGCTACATTTGTATATGCATCACTAAACATAGAAATCACACTTGATGCAGTACGCGTAGGTGTTGGCGCTGCAGTAACAGAGCCTGCTGTGTTGTAGAAAAACACATTGTCTACATAAACTGTATTACTTCCTGCTGGAGCTCCTACTAAAATTAATTGCGCAATGTGCGAACGTGTAGTTAATCCTGTAAAATCACTTAATGGAATGTCTAAACTTACCCATTCCTCTTTTTTAGGATTGGCAATGGTTATTTCGTGTTCTCTATCATCACCACCGTCAAAAGTTCCGTTTGCACCAAAATCAACTAGTTTTACTTTGAATTCGGTTACATCTGATGACCAAATATCAATATGAAAAAATGTCATAGCCGATGCGTTTATAGGAGAAGAAGTAGCCTCTATTCCCACAAAATTTAATGCGCTGTATTTTTTTGCTTTGTTTCCACTGATATCAATGTCTTCTAAAGTTGCTTGTGACCAAGAAGTTCTCCAGGTATCAACTGCAACATTAGTGTAGCTATCACTAAACATAGAGATAACATTTGCAGCAGGAACAGTTGGAGCTGGAGCAGCAAATAAATTTGTAACCGTTACTGGAGTTATTTTTTGAGTAGTTGCTGCACCACCACTCAATGCTACAACACGTACATTGTAGGTTCCAGGGGTTTTGTAGGTGTGCGTAATTACTTGACCTTGCATGAAATCTACCGGAACTTCGTTAGGGACATCACCAAAATAAACTTGAAAAAAAGTCTCTAATTCTGCTTCTGCAGAAACATTTACGCTTAAATTACTACCAATACCAACAGTCGTTACTAAGTTTTTAGGTGCTAAAAATGAAACTGTTACATCTTGAATGGTTTCGGTTTTTTTGCCATTTAGGGTTATCCCAATGATTTTTGCTTTAAATACTCCCTCTCGGTATTTGTGGGTGTATGTCCCGCCAGGATTAACTATTACAGACTTGGTAGTAGCATCACCAAAAAAGATTTCAAATTGAGTTACTCCTTCACCTTTTGGCAAAAAAGTAACATTACCGGAATTATCTTGTGTAATGGTTGTGAGTGCCGACACGTTTTTTGGCGCACTTATAGTTTCTAAATCTACATCATTATTTTCCTCCGTACACCCAAAAGAAAGGGTCAGAATGAAAATACTTAGAATTAATTGTAACTTTTTCATATCTAAATTATGTTAATTTTTTAATACCCTTGATTTTGTTTCCAATTCCCATTAGAAAACTGAATTTCCTCGATAGGGATAGGAAATAATTCGTGTTTATTAGCTGTAAAACCTGGGATTTCTTGTGCAGCTTTACCAGTACGAACTAAATCAAAGAAACGATGTCCCTCTCCTACTAATTCTACTCTTCTTTCGGCTAAAATAAAATCAGTTAGTGCTGCGCCCGAAGAAGCGATATCATGATTTAAGTCCCCAAAAGCACGTCTGCGAACTAAATTTAGGTATCCTCTTGCTTTTACATCGTCTATTCCACCACGGTTGAAAGCCTCTGCTGCCATTAATAATACATCAGCATATCGAATAGCGCGGTAGTTGTTAGGATTTGTCAAGTTTAAATCACCTTGAGCAGTTGTGCTTCTTTTTCTAGGAATGTACTTTCTGTTAAAAAACCCAGTATGCTCGTATCCTTTTCCAAAAGTTGCTCCTGTGCTAGTAGCCCAAGCCTCAATATCTAGGATGGCTACTGCTTTGCGATTGTCACCAGCCTCAAAAGCGTTTACAATTTTTTGCGTAGGCACATTAAAACTAAAACCTGATGAAAACAAAGTGCCACTATAACTACGAGGACCACTAAAACCAACAGCAACATTCCCTTCACTACATTGGAGACATCCAAAACCGGCACCTTCAACATCAGTATATTGTACCTCAAAAACAGATTCTGCTCCATTTTCGCCTTCATTTTCAAAAATTGAATTATAATTTGGAACTAATGAATACGCCCCTGACGTTATCAACTTATCAAAAGTTGTAGCAGCTGGTGCAAATTTGTTTTGATACAAATAGGCTTTTCCTAACAAAGCAAGTGCTGCTCCACGAGTTGCTCTCCCTTTTTGAGTTGTTGTTACAGGTAAATTTTCGGAGGCAAAAATTAAATCGGCTTCTATAGATGCATAAACTTCTGCTTTTGAAGAACGAGGGATTTTTTTCTCATCACCTGGCACAAACCTTGCGTCTCCTTTCATCGGGATACCACCAAACCATTTTACTAATTCAAAATGATAGTAAGCTCTTAGAAATCGAGTTTCGGCAATAATTTGGTTTTTGCCTTGAAAATCTGTTTTATTTTTAAATTCTAAGATATAGTTGGCTCTTTGAACACCTGCAAACATCCAATCCCAGAGATTTTTTAAATTGCTATTCACAGGAGTGTGAATCATGTCATCTATTTGCTGAAAACCTGGAGTGTCTGATTGACTCTCGCCACCAGCAAGGGTATTATCTGAAGCTATTTCTCCTAAAAGTGAATTAAGATACGTGGTTTGCAACAAATCATAAGCAGCAATCAAGGCATTATCATAGTCCTCTTTTGAGTTGAAATAATTTTCAGAATCAATAGAATATTCCACTGGTCTATCCACAAATTCATCACTGCATGAAATGATAGTTGTGGCTATAGCTGCTATCATTACGGTACTAAAAAGATATTTTTTCATTTTAATTCAGATTAAAAATTAATGTTCAAACCTAACAGGTACGTTCTTGGAATAGGGTAAAAACCATTGTCAATACCTCCACCCAATGGAGCTCCACTTGATGCTCCGGGATCAAAACCTTTGTATTTTGTAAAAGTGTATAAGTTGTTTACACCGGCATACAAACGTACTTTTGAAAGACCTGCTTTTTCAATAAACTTATTTTCAAGTGCGTATCCTAACTGTATGTTTTGAATTCTTGCATACGAAGCATCTTCAACAAAAAAACTTGAAAAGTTTGAATTTCCTGTAGCGCCTGTTGTTACTCTCGGAGTTGAATTTGTACTTCCTTCACCTGTCCAACGGTCTAAAACATAATTCAGTCTGTTAACATCTGTTAGATTTCGTTCATAATTTCGAACCATATCATTGCCTACAGAGGCAAAAGTATACATGGCAAAATCAAAGTTTTTGTAGTTCATTTGAACATTGAAACCCATTGTTGCAGAAGGAATTGGATCACCAATATTAGTTCTATCACTGGCATTTAAAACACCATCACCATTTACATCAACAAATCTTAAATCACCCGGACTTGCCTCTGCTCCTAATGATAATTGAGATGGATGCGCACTTACTTCGGCTTGATTCTGAAAAATACCATCTGTTTTATAGCCGTAGAAATAACCAATTGGTCTACCTACTTCCATTCTTGATGGTGGTTGTTGACCAACTCCAAAGGATCCTCCCTCCAGATAACCAATACCATTGTTTACCTCTAGCACTTCATTTTTCAAGAAAGTAATATTGTAACCCACGCTTAAAGAAAAGGAATCCGAAAACTTATTTTTATAATCTAAAGCTAGCTCTAAACCGGTATTTCTAACCGTACCAGCATTAATTGTAGGTGCATTAGAACCAGGTGCAGCAGCACCATTAATTCCAGAAACAGGAATAAATGGGATTAACAAGTCAGCTCTTGTATCAATAAAATAATCTGCAACAAATGATATTTTGTTTTGAAGGAATCTTAAATCCAATCCTACATCAAACTTGCGGGCTTCTTCCCATTTTAAATTAGAATTTGGAATTTGGCCAACAGCAAAACCATTTACTAACACATCATTAAAAACGTAAGTAGCCTCTCCATTTAATTGAGAAATATATCCATTGTTAGGGATTTGATCGTTTCCTAAAGTTCCGTAACTTCCTCTAAATTTCATGAAATTAACAAACTTATCTTGACCAAAGAAACTCTCATCAGATACTACCCAACCAGCTGTAAATGAAGGGAAGTATCCCACTTTGTTGCCAGGTCCAAATTTTGTAGAAGCATCACGACGAATCATTGCCGAGAAAAGATATTTCCCTTTATAATCATACTGCCCTCTTGCAAAATAAGAAAGTCTACGTTCATCATAATTATACGAACTGTTTGTTACAACCGTTGCTATTCCTCTAGTTAAAGCAATATCAGCAAATTCCCATGAATTATAAGGAACATCAAAACCGGTAGCAAACAAACCATTACCGTACTCTTTAAAAATGGTATTCCCTATAGTTGCTGTGATATTATGAGCATCGGCAATTTTTTTAGTATAGGTACCGTAAATATCAAATGAATAATTATTGTCGTTTATGGCACCTTGAGTTACAGAACTTCTTTGTACATCAAAAACTTTTCCTCCATAACTGATTTGTTTAGAAAATGTTTTCGACTCGCTATTAGACGTATTAAATCCTAGTGAACTAGTAATCACAAAATCTTTAAAGAGTTTATAATCTAACCCAAAATTTCCATTTAACTTCTTGAAGTTATAATCGTTATAGGTATTTGCAATTTGAGCTAAAGGATTTATTATTTCGTTACCAAGACCTGTACCTGCAAGTGTAAAGTCACCATTAGCATCATACGGTTTTAGTGTAGACGGCATATTCAACGCATTAAATAACACTGAACCTAAACCACCTTCATTAAGTGTATTTCTAGTAAAATAAGTGTAAATAACATTCGTTTTTAATTTCAATCTATCAGTAACATCAGCACCAAGTGCAATTCTTGCAGTATTTCTTAAAAAGCCTGATTTTTTTTCTCCAATGATCCCTTCTTGATCAATGTGAGAACCACTCACTGCATACGTAATTTTATCAGATCCTCCAGAGAAAGAAATATCATGATTGATTAATGGAACTGAAGTACTAAAAATTTCATTCTGCCAGTCTGTTCCTTTACCCAAACCTGATACATTTGGAAAAGGAATTGTGTTACCTCCATTGGCATAACTTTCATTTAGTAATAATGCATATTCAGTGGCATTAAGAGTCGGTAATTTTCTTGAAGTTTCTTGAAAACCAGTATAAGCATTGTAACTAATTTTAGATTTGGTATTCTTTTTACCTGATTTGGTTGTAATCAAGATAATACCATTTGCACCAATAGTACCATAAATGGCAGCTTGAGCATCTTTTAAAACCGTAATAGTTTCTATATCATTAGGATTTAGTAAGCCTAACTCCCCTACATAACCATCTATAATAGTAGTCGGTTTATTTTCTCCATTTGTAGCAATACCTCTAATTCTTATATCTAAAGCTGCTCCAGGTGCTCCAGATGTGGAGGTTACATTTACTCCAGACACCGTTCCTTGCAACGCTTGTTCTACTCTAACTGGTTTTAAAACCTCAAGCGTTTTGCTATCTACAACAGAAACCGCTCCTGTTACTTCTCGCTTTTTTTGTGATCCGTAACCAATGACAACAATTTCGTCTAATGTATTTGCATCTTCTTTTAAAACGATTGATAGGTTTTGTGTGGCTTGTGTAACCTTATATTCTACACTTTTAAAACCTACGAAAGAGAATATTAAAACGGAATTAGGCGAAACACCTTTTACATAAAAACGGCCATCAAAATCTGTTGTGGTTCCTGATGAAGAATTTTTTACTTGAATATTTACCCCTGGTATTGGTAAACCAGAACTTGCCTCTTTGACAACACCTCCTACATCATACCCTTGAGAAAAACCCAAAGTGGTTATGAATAGAAAAAAGATTAATAGATAGTTTGACTTCATAATTTATGTTTTTTGTGAATTATAAAATTAACACCTAAAGACTGCTAATTTGTAAATTAGAACCACAACAAAAAACATACAAAGCAAAAAAAAACTAATATCACTGAATATTTCTCAAATTACTTCATAATTTACAGTGAAACTTAACTCTTAATAAAATCTTAAATCTCAAGAAATACACAACAATAACGTTAATGTTGTGGTAATGTATAGTTTTTTAGACCTAAAAAGTGATGACCTATACAGCCAAAATGTACTCTACAAGTCCTTGTTCATGCGATAATTCCATTTTTTTACGCAAACGATATCGTTTTATCTCTACACTTCGTACAGATATGTTCAATAAAGGTGCTACTTCTTTGGAGGATAGATTAAGTCTTAAATAAGCACATAATCTTAAATCATTAGGAGTTAATGTAGGATGCGCCGCCTTCATTTTTTTCAAGAAATCTTTATCGGTACTATCAAATGCCTCTTTAAAAATACTCCAACTGTCTCCTTGATTGATATTTTTATTTATGGTAGAAATTACAGATTTTATACTTTTATTGCCATCCTCAGTTGTTTTTTTCAAATCTTCTTTGATAAAAGCCAACAACTCATTTTTACTATTCAAACTCATTGTAGATGCAGCCAATTCTTTATTTTTTGAATCAACCACTTGAGAAAGTTGTTCGTTTTTAATTCGCATAACCTCTTGCTCGTTCTCCAACTCTTTTATTTCTAATAACAGATTGTTCTCCTCTATTAATTTTTTTTCTAATTGTTCATAATAGCGTTTGTAAGCCTTGTGTATAAATCTTGCTGCACAGACTAGCACAATTAAATAAATCAAAAGCGCGACATGAGTAAAGTACCAAGGTTTGTTTATTCTAAACGAATAGGATATCGTACTATCTAAAGTGGAATTAGCATATTTTGCTCTAACTTTTAAGGTGTAATACCCAGGAGGTAGATTCTTAAAATTAACGGATGACTTTGCACTCCATTCACTCCATTCCTCTTGAAACCCTTCGAGTAAGTACTGAAACTCTACATTTATATACTTATTGAACTCGGGTACAGCATAAAAAACTGAAATGTTATTTTCATCATGATCAAAACTTCCCTCACTTAGAATACTTTGATTTTGAAACGATTCGTTTTGTTTATTTGTAGTTATTCCTGATAATGAAACGTTGTAATTCTTTAAACCTAATTCATTTAAATTTAAAATATAATATCCATCCGTTGTTCCTATTAAATAATTAGAGTGAGAAATTTGAGTTATATTTTCATATCCCAACATAGAGTTTGTCAAAGCTGCTGGTATGGGAATTAAATTTTGAGTAAGTTGCTTGCTAAATTTACTCAGCGAAAAATAATGTATGTAATTCTTTGAAAACAACCAAATCTTATTAGAATTGTCAACAATTAATTTTCCAGATGTGTATTCATCTTTTTCAAAAACAGCACTCAGTATAGTATCTTTTACAAACTGTTTAGATTTTTGATTCAGTTTAAAAATACCTGCTTTATTAGCATAATAAATTTCATTATTAAAGGTAGTTAAGCTTGCATTTTTCCCTTTTTGAGGTGTTTTATAAGCCTGAACTCGTTGTACTTTCAATAGATCTTTATCAAGTTCCAGTCTATAAATCCCTTTATATTCATGACTTACATATATATCTGAATTTTTTGAAATCTCAAAATACTTAGACGAATAATCAAAACCTGTGATTTTATTTCTAAAAATCCATTGATTATTTCTTTTTTCTAAAACTGAAATACCGAAATAATTGCCCTGTAATAGTACTGTTTTATTATTTTTTACCTTTTCAAATTTCCAAGTTCCAGAGGCCGAGAAAATATTCTTAGCCATCCCATTCTCAACAATAAATGTCCCTGAATCATGACCACAAAAAAGAGTTCCATCAATTTCAAATAAAGACCAAACTTGACCTTTAGTACCACTCACAAAACGAAATTCCTCCTGTACAGAATCCTTTTTAAAAAACAATCCTTGATTTGTTCCTACATATAAGTTCCCGTTACATTTTAAAGAGGTGTAAACAGTCCCCAATATTCCTGTATCATCACTATAATTTTGAATGGGCGAACGCAAATTGATACAATTGATACCATTGTCAAGGCCCAACCATACATTTTGATCAACATCTTCATAGAGTGATAAAACAGTATTATTACTCAAACCTTTATTTTGAGTGATATGAAATTTCAATTTACCTGCTGTATCAAGTATAAAAACACCATTTGAAATAGTTCCCAAGGCAAAACTTCCATCACTTAACCTTTGACTGCAATACACATTTCCTGTTGCAAATTCATCGTCTACATCTGTTTTAATTTTTTTCAAACGTTCATCAATAAGTTTAAAAAAACCATTTTGTTGCGTTTGTAAAAGGAGTCCATCATCATCAGCAAAAATATTTACCAACTTATTTTGCAATACAATTTGATCATTGGTTACAAGACGATACGTACCACTTTCTATTTCAAAAAGACCTTCATTTGCTATTTGAAAATAAATTGCATCTTTAGTACGAAAAGATTTAGTAATGTTATTTTTTGGACTAATTATGTTAAAAGTATCGGTCTTAGTATCATAAATATACATTCTATTTAAAGACTGAAAAACAACCCATTGTTCAAAATCTAAAACATTCCAAAACTGTTCATCATCAAGAATTTTGTTTTTTATTTTTTTACTTAAGGAATAGTATTTAAGTTTCCCGTTGGATATTCGTTTCCAAAAACCAAATTCCATGTAGGCACCAGAATAAATTTTATTCCCTATAACCTTTACAGATCGTATAATAGTTTCGTTTGGAGACGGATACAATTCCCAGTTAGCACCATTAAATTCTAGAAGTCCTTCATTATTTGCTAGATAAATAAATTGCTTTTTATCCTGTGAAATCATCCAGTTTTGATTTCCTGCGCCATACGTTGCAGAACTATATTTTACAATAGGCGGCAGCTCTTGTGAAAAGGCACAAAAACAGCATAAAAAAAGAATAAGGTATAACTTTGTTTTCAATGGTTGCATTCGTTTGTTTTGTCAAAAATAAATCTAAAAATAGTACTTATTTATCGGATGGAAAACATAAATACCATACAAGGCCAAAATTGACTTTTAAACCTCAGTTTTAATCATTATTTGTGAGTTGTTCATCCTAAAATCTCTGTTCAAAATTGATTACTTTTGTAAAAATTATCATTTTTATGCAAGTTGACCTTTCTAAACTAGACCCAAAGAAAAATATTATTATAAAAGGAGCGCAAGTACACAATTTAAAAAACGTGGATGTTGCTATACCTAGAAATAAACTAGTGGTTATTACAGGTCTTTCAGGATCTGGAAAATCAAGCTTAGCATTTGATACTTTGTACGCCGAGGGACAGCGTAGGTATGTAGAAAGCTTATCCTCTTATGCCCGTCAATTTCTTGGCAGACTCGATAAACCAAAGGTAGAATATATTAAAGGTATTGCTCCAGCTATTGCTATTGAACAAAAGGTAAATACTACAAATGCACGTTCAACTGTTGGTACTTCTACAGAAATCTATGATTATATAAAATTACTTTTTGCCAGAATAGGACGCACTTATTCCCCAGTTTCTGGTGTTGAAGTCAAAAAAAATACAGTAACTGATGTTGTAAATGCGGTCAAAAAATTAGAGCAAAACAGTAAGTGGCTATTACTAGCTCCTATTCATTTAGAACCCGGACGCAAACTACAAGACAAACTTAATGTTCTTTTGCAACAAGGTTTTGCAAGAATCCTTGTAAACAATGAAATGATTAGGCTGGATACCATTCCAGATGAAATAAATGAAAAGGAAGTTTATTTAATAGTTGACCGTATTGTGGTTAACCAAGATCCCGAAGTTGAAGAAGAATTTTACAACCGCCTAGCAGATGCTGTTCAAACTGCTTTTTTTGAAGGGAAAGGCGTTTGCTATTTACAAGAATTAAACACCCATATTAAACATACTTTTTCAAATAATTTTGAACTAGATGGTATAACTTTTTTAGAACCAAATGTACATTTGTTTAGTTTTAACAATCCTTATGGTGCCTGTCCAGTGTGCGAAGGCTACGGAAACGTTATTGGTATAGATGCTGAACTAGTTGTTCCCAATACTACTTTATCTGTTTTTGAAAATGCCATTTTTCCATGGCGTGGTGATAGTATGAGTTGGTATCGTGACGAGTTAGTTAACAAAGCTTACAAATTTGATTTTCCCATTCACAAACCTTTTTATCAACTTACTGAAGAACAAAAAGAAGTTCTTTGGACAGGAAATGGATATTTTCAAGGTCTAAATGATTTTTTCAAAGAGCTTGAAGAAAAAAACTATAAAATCCAAAACAGAGTAATGCTTTCTCGCTATCGAGGCAAGACAAAGTGTACCTCATGTAAAGGAAAAAGGCTGCGTGTAGAAGCTTCTTATGTTAAGATCAATCAAAAAACAGTTTCTGATTTGGTTGATTTACCAATAAAACACTTGGTTACTTTTTTCAAAAACTTAGAATTAAATTCTTATGAAAAACAAATAGCCAATAGATTGCTAATTGAAATCAACAACAGGTTATCTTTTTTAACCGAGGTAGGTCTTGATTACTTAACACTCAATAGAAATTCAGCAACACTGTCCGGTGGTGAATCACAACGTATTAACTTAGCTACTTCACTTGGCAGTAGCTTGGTAGGATCTATGTATATCTTGGATGAGCCAAGCATCGGGTTACACCCTAAAGATACTGAAAGACTAATAAAAGTACTACTGTCTTTACGAGATTTAGGAAATACTGTTATTGTTGTAGAGCATGACGAGGATATCATGAAAGCAGCAGATATGATCATTGACATTGGCCCCGAAGCTGGTAGTCTTGGTGGAAATTTAGTGGCTCAAGGAACATTTGACGAAATATTAAAATCTACTTCTCTTACAGCAAAATATCTGAATGGTGATTTAGAAATTTCGGTACCAAAAAAACGCCGACAGTTTAAGAACTTCATAGAAATTAAAGGAGCTCGAGAAAATAACTTACAAAATATTGATGTTACATTTCCGCTAGATGTGTTAACGGTCATTACTGGAGTTTCGGGAAGTGGAAAAAGTACATTGGTAAAGAAAATTCTTTTTCCAGCTATGCAAAAAAAGCTAGAAAATATTGGTGAAAAAGCAGGTCAATTCTCAGAAATATCAGGTTCGTTTTCGCAAATAAAACATATCGAATATGTAGATCAAAACCCAATAGGTAGAAGCTCACGTTCAAATCCGGTAACGTATATCAAAGCATATGACGACATTCGTGATTTGTATGCCAAAGAAAAACTTTCAAAAGTTAGAGGATACCAAGCCAAACATTTTTCATTTAATGTTGATGGTGGGCGCTGCGAAACTTGCAAAGGAGAAGGGTCTATCAACGTAGAGATGGTGTTCATGGCTGATGTGCAATTACCATGTGAAACCTGCCACGGAAAACGATTTAAAAAAGAAGTATTAGAGGTAGCTTTTGAAGGGAAAAACATTCATGAAATTCTAACCTTGACTATAGATGATGCAATAGCTTTTTTTACAGCTCAGAAACAAACAAAAATAACTCAAAAACTACAACCTCTTCAAGATGTAGGTTTGGGTTATGTTCAACTAGGACAATCGTCCTCTACTCTTTCTGGCGGAGAAGCACAGCGTATAAAACTGGCTTCATTTTTAGTAAAAGGAGCCACAAAAGACAAAGCCTTATTTGTTTTTGACGAACCCACAACCGGTTTACATTTTCATGATATTAAGAAACTATTGGCGTCTTTTGATGCTTTAATAGAAAAAGGACACTCCATTATTGTAATTGAACACAATCTAGACTTAATAAAATGTGCCGACTGGTTAATTGATCTTGGTCCCGAAGGAGGAGAAAATGGAGGGAAATTATTAGCGGTTGGTACTCCAGAGCAGGTGGTAAAAAATAAAGAATCTATTACTGGAACCTATTTAAAAGCAGTTCTAAAATAACAAAAAAGCCGATATACTTTTTCAAGTATATCGGCTTTTAATATTTGTAATAAGTTATTTAGAATCGGTATCCTAAGCTAATTCCGCTTCTTACACCACCCCAAGGACCACTCACATTAATCTTAGCACCACGAGCATTGACCTCTGTTTTTATATCAGATAATGGAAGTTCAATATTATCCAGTTCTTTTTTCAACTCTTGTTGTTCAAAAGTAGTTAAGTTTCTGTCAGTTATTCCCACAAAATCACCTTTTGAAGTACCATAATGAGGACCTACAATCCACCAATCAAGTATGATATGTTTGCCTAAATTAAATTGAGCACCTAATTGCAACCCAAAAGAATTAGCCGAAAGCTTACCACCCATAGCTAGATTTTGCTCTGTTACACCTGCAACGTCACTGCTAAAAGTAAAATTTACATTGTTAATATCATACTGTACATTTCTATAAAAAGGAGCTACATAAAATCCTTTTCCATACCCTTTTCCTAAGTAAAATCTAATCTCTGGAGTAAAAGCTTTGTAACCCAATTCTGCATTTTCAAATATACCTTGTGTATCTGCATTATCAGCTGTTAAGTCATTTAGTTGTGTTCTAAATGGCACAGCTCCTTTTGGAATAAAACTATACCCTACAACAAGTCCAATGCGCTTAGTAAGACTTCTTTCGTATTGCAACTGATAGTTTCCAAAAATTAAGCTGGTTAAACTGATTTTAAAGTTGTTCTTTTTTGGAGAATCTACATCATCACTGATAGTGATACGTTCTTTACTATCAATTTCTCCAGGAGATTGTGCAACAGCAATACTAATGTTAAACAGCACAGCTGCAAGGATAAGTAATTTACATTTCATAATGAGTCTATTAAAATATTTGAATATTGATTTCAAAAATAAGAAAAATTATCCCATGTAGCATTTTTCCTCAAATGGATTTCCATCCTCATCTATAGCTATTAGAATTTTTTTAGCTTTTGATGAAACTTGCGTAATGTAAATCCATACAAAAGACCATAACCCTAAAGTTGCACAAAAAATTGCAAAATTATAGATGTGGTTTACTTTCTTTTTCTTTTTCAATAATACCGCATAAGGAAGTTTATCATTGCGTTCCACGACTACAAATCCTTCTTTAGTTTTTCCTTTCAAAAGAGTTGAAAATTTAACCAAGTTAGCATTTATGCTTTCTGCTTGTGACGTTGTATGTACCATTTAAATGAGTCCTTTTGTACTTTATATTATTTTATAATGCACCACAAAATTACCATCTTAATCACACACCAACAATACCCACTTTTAGTGATATTTTAATTATTTTTAATGAAAAATTCAAACTAGAAATCCAAGAGAATTTAATAACAAGAAATAGACTAATATACCTTTAAAATTAGGCTTTACAGTTGCGATAATTCTTTATAAAAGCTTTATTTTTTTGAGAACCACATTTATAGCATCATTGATCTCATTTGATACAACAAATTTGTAATTAACATACACATACAATACTGTAATCAAGATTGATTTCAGTAAAATATTTAAAATAGGATTAAAAGGAAAATCCCAAAAATAAAACACAAGAAACAACAAAAATGTAATTGCTAGTGAATGTAAAGTTTGCTTTGTAAAAGGATATAAGTGCAATCTTTTGACAACAAAAAGCAACTTAGCGATACTATACAATGTTATAGAAACCAATGTAGCAAATGCAGAACCCATAATCCCGTAAAGAGGAATAAAAATAGCATTTAAACCAATGGCTACCACTACTAAAAATACACCTAAAAATAAAACGGCACGATAGTATTTTGTATTAAAAATGATAGCATTATTATTCCCAAGAATCAAATCAAAATACTTAGAAATTCCAATCATAAAAACCACTAATATTCCACCACTATATTCCTTCGGAACAATTTCATACAACTGATTAATATTAACAAAAATACCTAGCATTACAAAACCACCAACAACTTGCAGATTTATAGATGTTTTTTTATACAATACATTCAACTCCGTGAGTTTGTTATCGTGCATTAATTTTGCAGTAATCGGATAAACAATTTGATGCATGGCTCGACTAGGAACGGATATCACTAACGCTATAAAGGTTGCAATAGAGTAATACGCAATATTATCAATAACCATGTATTGGTTAAGCATAATTTTATCTCCATCCAAAAGTAAATTGGCAACGCTACCTGATAAAATGATATAAAAAGTATACTCTAAAATATCTTTAACGTTTTTAGGCACCGCAATTTGAAAACTAGGCATCTTGATATAAAAAGCATAAGCCATAGTGACTACAAGTGCCAAAAAGTAAATCCCTGCTGTAATATATATAAAATCAACAATGGTAATCCACTTATAATAGACTCCTACTAATGCTAGTAATGACAACAATCTAAGCCCAACCTCTTTAATAAAATTACCAAAAACGGAGTGCATATGCACTCGTGCCCAAGCATAAAATATTTCGAAATAAGCCATTGACAACCCAATAAACGGTATCAACCAGATAAAATCTTTTACAATTGGATTTTTTTTGGAAACAAAAAATAAAATATCATCAAAAAATAAAAACCCAATAAAGATTAAGGGAATCGATAACAATAGCGGAAATAATACCGTAAAGGATAAAAACTGAGCTTTCTCCTCATCCGTTTTATATTGAGAATAAAACTTGACTAATGTGTTTTGCATCCCTATTGCAAACAAAGGCATAATCACATTGGCAACAGATAAAATATAATTAGCTAGAGCATAATACGTAGCACCTAAAAAAATAGGATATAAATAAAGTGTATTCACTGCTCCTATTCCAAAACCGGCGTAGGTAATTATGGTATTCTTTAATGATTGATTTAATACTATTCCCATTATTTAATGATTGTAAAACACAAACAGGCTTTACTTTACTATATTTTGTTAAGCAATTGAACTAATTCTTTAGTAAGGTTTTTTCTAGAATAGTTTTGTAAACCAACTCCATTGGATTGCAACCTTCCTTCTAAAAATTGATCATAAAAGTCCAAAATTACTCTTTTAAGTTTCATTTTCTCAGAATAGTCAAAAAATACACCTGTGTTGGTATTGGTAATAATTTCAGCAAAATCAGAATCTTGAGGCCCAATTGCAATAATAGGCCTATTGGAAACCATGTATTCAAAAAGTTTTCCCGGGATAATGCTTTTAGTATCTTCAGAGTTGATTTCGATTAGCAACAAAACCTGTGACCGTCTTTGGTGCGCAATAGCTTCTGCATGTGAAACATAACCCAAATTATTCAAATATGAATTTAACCCGAATTGAGAAATAGTTTCTAAAACTTCTTGACTGACCGCGCCTATTAGTTTTATTTCTAAATTCAATTTAAAACTAGGGATTTCCTCTAGCAGTTCCAGCAGCACTTCCCATAACATCTTTGGATTTCTCTCAGAAAGAAAAGAACCAATGTGTGCCATTGAGAATTTAGAATCCAATACTTGTTTTTCAATTTGCTCTGTATCATAACCATTGGTAATTACCGAAATTGGTTTATTTGTAATCGCTTGAAATTCTGTTTTAGTAGTTTTACTAGTGACAATAACCGTATCAGCTGCATTCAAAACTTGATGCTCTAAAGCTTTATGTTTCTTGGCGGCAAAACTTGATAACCGAAAGGATTTATGATAGCCTATTGTAGTCCACGGATCTCTAAAATCAGCAAACCATTTTAGATTTAATTTTTGTTTTAATTCTAATCCAATAAGATGCAAACTGTGTGGCGGACCCGAAGTTATAATGGTATCAATATCATTTTCTAAAATGTATTTTTCTAAAAATGATACTGATGGTTTTACCCAAAAAACGCGAGCATCTGGAATAAAAAGATTGCCTCTAATCCAAAGAAAAGTTTTATCTAAAAAAGATTGCTTTTTTTGATTGGGAATAATCCCCGAATTCATTTTTTGAGTTTTATTCTTGGATAAAAAAGAGGCCAATTGATAAGGCTCAAAAATCCTATGCTTGACAATAATTGCTTGATCTGACACCTCACTTACAAGGTTTTGATCCACAATAGGATAGGTAGGATTCTCCGGAATATAAACAAAAGGCTGAACGCCAAAATCTGGCAAATACTTTACAAACTTAAGCCAACGCTGCACTCCTGGTCCTCCAGCTGGTGGCCAATAATAGGTAATTATTAAAATTTTATTATTTTTCAATTTATTCCTGTTGAATTAAAAAATTCCTGACAACTACTCCGAAAATATAAAACAACATTAATTAATCAACGTTCTTCGGGTTCTTCTTTTTTTCGTAATAAATTCCCCCAATCAGCAGTAACAATATTCCAACTGCACTTATCAGCGTAATCGTACTACCCGTTTTTACAACTTGAGGCTCAAACTTAAATTCGATTTTATGTTTTCCTGCCGGTATTGGCAATCCTCTTAAAAGATAATCAACTCTCAAATGATCCACTTTTTTATCGTCAATGTAAGCATTCCACCCATTGCCATAATAAGCCTCAGAGAACACAGCGAAGCCTTCATTCTTATTGGTAGCAGTATACTTGATGTAATTTGGTTTATACGTAACTAAAGATATTGTAGCCGCGCTATCTTTGGCGAAAGCCGTATTTTTAACTTGAAACTCCTTTGTATTAATGACAACCGTATTTTTAGAATCTAATTTATCCAAAGCTTTCATTTCGGCATCGGGAGTATTTACTTGTTTCACCTGACTCACAAACCAAGCATTTCCATTGGCATCAGGGTTAGCAACCGGAAATTCTTTACCTTCTTTATCTTTCTGTATCAAATACTTCACATTAAGCATGTTCAGCACTTCGATATTGTTTTTTACAATTTGATAATCTAGTAATTGCTGCATCCTTCTTGGTCGCACAGCACTGTAACCACCAATAGATTTATGAAAATAAGACGCTCTCGCCCCCATAATATCCCCAACCTCAAAAACACGATAATTTGAAGTATCTTTTAAAATTTCCGCATCTGATGGAGATTCTTGGAAAGGAGCTTCTACTTGAAACTTGCTCACAAAATCTTTACCTGAAACATAATTTTTAGCAACAAAAAACAAGTCAGAAACCATCAATAAACCTACAATTATGATAGCAGTATTTTGTGCAAATCTCTCCTTTAAAGACAGCCACAAAACTCCAGCTACCAATATTATAAAGAAAGCAGAGCGAAGCAAATCTGCACTAAACAAACTCATTCTATCTTCCTTTAAAGCGCTTACAAAATCAGGTCCGTAACTTTCTCGAAAATACGCATCGTTACCACCCGAAAAACTAAACATGCTTTTACTTAAAAACAAAATAAGAAGTATGCCAAGTGAAAGAATTGTTGTTTCATACAACGATTTCCACTGCGTTTTTTTATCCGATTTGAAATATGATTGTAATCCCATTATTGCAAGTACTGGGAAGCACATTTCTAAAACTACCTGAATAGAGGACACTGCTCTAAACTTATCATACAACGGAATAAATTCAATAAAAAAATCAGTTAATAAAGGGAAATTTTTTCCCCAAGAAAGCAGTAAGGAAACAAATGCACCTGCTAAGAAAACGTATTTAATTTTTCTTTGATCTAAAAACAAAGCCATCACTGCCAAAAAGAAAACTACAATTCCTATGTAAGCCGGTGCTGCCACGATGGGTTGATCTCCCCAATAAGTAGGCATCCCTGAGACAAAATCAGTTGCTTGATCCTCTGGAACTCCTTGTCCTATCATGAATTCAAACATGTGGCTATCCTTGCCTACTTTTTCATTATTTGAACCTCCTAAAAGACGAGGAGCAATAAGGTTAAAGCTTTCCATTACACCATAACTATATTCAGTAATATAATCTTTAGACATGGATGAAGTAGTCTGGTTTTTAGTCCCATCAGGGTTAAATGTAAGCTCACTTTTCCCTCTGATACTGAAATTAGTATATTCAGAAGTAGCCAACAAGTTAGTTGCATTGGCACCAAGCGCAAAAATACAAGCTACTGCTAAAGCTCCAAAAGAATATAGTAATGCCTTATATTCCTTTTCTCTTACGTGCTTATAAATAAAATACCCCGAAAGTATTAAAAGGAAAATCAAGAGGTAATACGTCATTTGAAAGTGATTCGCATTGATCTCTAATGCTGTCGCGAAAAGTGTTATCAAACCACCCAACACGTATTTTTTTTGGAAAACCAAAATAAATCCCGCAACAACAAGTGGCATGTACCCAATTGCATGTGCTTTTGCATTATGCCCTACACCCAAAATAACAATCAAATAAGTGGAAAATCCAAAAGCCAAGGCTCCGAAGAAGGCCTTTAGAGGATCTATTTTCAGCACTAATAATAATGCATAAAAACCTAAAAAGTAAAGAAATAAATAATCAGCAGGACGAGGTAAAAATCGCAATGCATCATCCAGAGCACCAATATAATCATGCGAATACTTGGCACCTAATTGATACGTAGGCATACCTCCAAAGGCTGAATTAGTCCAATACGGTTCTACATCATTTGCGGCTCTAAAATCGTTTTGCTCCTTGGCCATGCCTGTATATTGAACAATATCCGATTGGAAAATTTGTTTGCCTTGCAAAACTGGATAAAAGTAAATCAAGGAAACAAGAACAAAACCAAAAATGGCAAGAGCGTGTGGGTAAAACTTATTAATTATTTTCAATTTATAATGTATTGGATTTAATAAATGTATTGATGTGGTTCAAGCAAAACGGTTTAATCTATTTCTTCATAGTCCACGTAATCCCCTACTTTTTTAGTTTCGCGAGGTTTTTTTACGTTTTCTGTGCTATAAATTATTTCATCTTGTTGCTGCTGTTGCTGTGTATTGTTCCAAGATTTTTGCTGATACTGCTGTTGTTGCATGTTTTGACCTGCTTTTTCTACTACTTTTTTTATAATTAATGGCAAAAATAGTTTTGCTAAAAATTTGAATATGTAGTAAAATGCAATGATAAATAAAATTGTATTTAAAACACTTTTAAAAGAAGCTGTTTGCATAAAGGTAATTTTTTCCAAAAATAATAAATTCAGAACTATATTTGGGGACAAAATTAAGATATCATTCTTAATTAAATGATAAATTATAGTACTTTTGAAAAGCTATGTTAGACAAAAACAAAAAAATAATCATGCGAAAATTCAAATCATTCCTTGTAGCGGCGCTTTTTGCAATTCCAAGTATTCAATATGCACAGTATACCGATGAAATAAACTCTAATAGACCCGGAGAAACCATGTCTGCATTTGCCGTGGGAAAATCAGTGATTCAGGTTGAAACAGGGGTTTACGGAATCAATCAAAAACACAATTTATTGGGGTATGAAGCAAATGGTTTTGGCCTTGACGCCACATTGCGCTGGGGTTTGTTTCTGGAACGTTTAGAGTTGATAGCTGATATTCAATATCAAAATGAAACGTATACTTCTTTGTTCAGCAAAACCGCTATTGCTGATTTTAAACAACTTGTATTAGGAGCTAAATATTTAATTTACGACCCTAATAAAAATTATAAGAAAAAAGTAAACCTATATAGCTGGAAAGCAAACAAGGCGTTTCACTGGCGTCAATTAATCCCTGCTGTTTCAGGTTTTGTAGGTGTAAATTATTCGGCAGAGAATAATCCGTATGCGTTTTCAAACAGAAACCCAACCGAAAGTAGATACCCTGCTCAATTCTCGCCAAAAGCAATGTTGATTACGCAAAACAATCTTGGTGACGGAAGATGGGTTTTAGTTTCAAACATCATTGCTGATTATATAGGTACTGAATTTCCTAGTTATAGCTATGCCGTTACCTTAACACGTGGTTTTAATAATAAATGGTCTGGTTTTGTAGAAAATCAAGGCATAAAAAGTGACTTGTACGCAGATGCCATTGTGAGAGGTGGAGCAGCTTATTTACTAAACAAAAACATGCAAGTAGACGCTTCTGTAGGTACTAGTTTAAAAGAAACTCCATCCGCTTTATTTGGTGGAATCGGTTTTTCATGGCGATATGATGGCAAATACAAAGAAGTTCGCATTGATGTAGAACCTGATAAAAAAGAAGCTAAAGCAAAAAAAGTAGCTAAAAAAATTAAAAAAGGATAATAAAAACATTCTAATACACAACATGATTACAATACACGAAGCCGTATCAAAAAAAGAATTAACAGCGTTCATTAAATTTCCTTTTTCCCTTTACAAAAATAATCCCTACTGGGTTCCGCCGCTTATTGCAGATGAGCTCGAAACATTTGATAAAACAAAAAATCCAGCTTTTGAAAATGCAGAAGCCTATTTTTATGTAGCCAAAAAAAACAATGAAATCGTTGGCCGAATTACAGCAATCATAAATTGGAGCGAAGTAAAAAACCAACAGAAATTAAAAGTCCGTTTTGGCTGGTTTGATGTAATTGATGACATCGAAGTAACAAAAGCTCTATTAGAAAAAGTTTACGAACTTGGCAAAAAAAACAATTTAGATCATATAGAGGGACCTATGGGATTTTCAAATCTTGATAAAGTTGGGGTAATGACCGAAGGTTTTAATGAAATTGGTACCATGATCACGTGGTACAACAATCCTTATTACGCAAACCATTTTAGAGAACTAGGATTTAAAGTTGAGAAAGAATATTTAGAGAGTAAATTTCCTTTTGAAAATGTAAAACTTGAGTTTTTTGAAAAGGCAAATGATTTGGTAAAAAAAAGATATCAATTGAGTCCGTTGAACTTTAAAACCACAAAAGAAGTAATGCCGCACGTGGATAAAATGTTTGATTTATTCAATAAATCCTACGCTTCCCTATCCTCTTTTGTAGCTATTTCTGACACACAAAAAGAGTATTTTAAGAAAAAATACATCAGCTTTATCAATCCTGAATTTATAAAGTTTGTAGAAGATAAAGATCATAACATTGTCGCTTTTAGTATCGTAATGCCTGATTTTGCTGAGGCTTTACAAAAATCCAAAGGGAAGTTGTTTCCGTTTGGTTTTTTACACATGCTCAAGGCTAGAAAACAAAGTAAAAATGTGATTTTTTATCTGATTGGTGTACTACCCGAATACCAAAACAAAGCTGTAACTGCCATTTTATTCAAGGAATGTTATGAAACCTTTAAAGAAAAAGGGATCTTAAACTGCTTTAGAACTCCTGAACTTGCGGATAATGTTGCCATTCAAAATCTGTGGAAACATTTTGACCCTCAAGTACACAAAAAGCGTTGTACTTTTAGAGTTGAATTGTAAAAATCCAGACATAAAAAAACCATCTGTTTAAAAGTAACAGATGGTTTTTATAATTTTAGAATAAGATTTTAAGCGTCTAAATCAACAGTAGTTCTACTTGCAATTTCTTTATAAGTACCATTTTCTAGTTTTTCACGTATAGCTTCAAATGCTGTCAATGTTTCATTAACATCATCAATAGTATGTGAAGTTGTAGGTATCATACGCAATAAAATAATTCCTTTTGGAATTACAGGATAGATTACAATACTTAAAAAGATACCATAATTTTCTCTTAAATCATTTACCATCACCATAGCTTCTGGAACACTTCCTTCAAGATAAACTGGAGTAACACACGTATTAGTATCACCAATATTAAAGTTTCTCTCTTTTAATCCGTTTTGTAATGCGTTTACATTTTCCCAAAGTTTATCTTTCAATCCTGGGTTGTTACGCAACAATTCCAATCTTTTTAAAGAACCAATAGTTTGAATCATTGGCAATGCTTTGGCAAACATTTGAGAACGTAAATTGTATTTTAAATAATCAATAATATCTTTATCAGCGGCTACAAAAGCACCAATATTAGCCATCGATTTTGCAAATGTCGAGAAGTAAACATCGATACCATCTTGACAACCTTGCTCCTCACCTGCTCCAGCTCCTGTTTTACCTAAGGTTCCAAAACCGTGTGCATCATCAACTAGCAAACGGAAATTGTACTTTTCTTTTAAAGCAACAATTTCTTTCAATTTACCTTGTTGTCCTCGCATACCAAAAACACCTTCGGTAATAAACAAAATCCCACCACCTGTTTCAGTAGCCATTTTAGTTGCACGTTGCAGGTTTTTCTCCATACTTTCAAGATCATTGTGCTTGTAAGTATATCTTTTTCCACTGTGTAAACGTACTCCATCTATAATACATGCATGTGCGTCTACGTCATATACAATAATGTCGTTACGTGTCACTAAAGCATCAATAGTGGACATAATTCCTTGGTATCCAAAATTCAACAAGTAAGCTGATTCTTTCATAACAAAAGCGGCTAACTCATTCTCTAATTGCTCATGATATTTAGTGTGACCACTCATCATTCTAGCTCCCATAGGATATGCGGCTCCATACTGTGCAGCGGCATCTGTATCAGCCTGACGAACTTCAGGATGATTGGCTAGACCTAAATAGTCATTCAAACTCCAATTCAAAATATTTTTACCTCCAAACTGCATTCTTGGTCCCAACTCACCTTCTAATTTTGGAAAAACAAAATACCCTTCAGCTTGTGAAGCCCATTTCCCTAAAGGACCTTTATTGTTTTGAATTCTTTCGAATAAATCTTTTACCATAATACGTAAAGTAATAATTTTAATTTTAAGAAGTTGCAAAAATAATTATTTAAATTTTATAAAGGACTTGAAAGTAAATTTATTTTTCAAGCAATCTAATCCTACGAAAATTCAGATATTCAAACCCTAAAATTTAAACAAAGTGACACAAAAACTCCAAGAATCCCTTTTTACAGTGCAGTTTTAAGCAAATCAAATGCTAAACATACTAAGTATAACACAATAAACTTTGTATATTTGACTTACTAAAATAAATTTAAATTTATGTCTAACAATACAAAGGAATTAAAACTAGCAGTACTTATTGATGCTGACAACGTTCCCTACAGTAATGTAAAAGGAATGATGGAAGAGATTGCTAAGTTTGGTACGCCTACTACAAAACGCATCTATGCCGATTGGACTAAACCAAATGCTAGCGGTTGGAAAAGTGTATTATTAGAACATGCCATTACTCCTATACAACAATACAGCTATACGGTAGGCAAAAATTCCTCAGATTCAGCCATGATTATTGATGCCATGGATTTACTCTATTCCGATAAAGTAGATGGTTTTTGTATTGTATCCAGTGACTCTGATTTCACAAGACTTGCCATTCGATTGCGAGAATCTGGAATGAAGGTCATAGGAATTGGCGAACAAAAAACCCCCAATTCATTCATTGTAGCCTGTGACCGATTTGTGTACATTGAAGTCTTGGACGGAGCAATCAAAAAGAAAGAACCAAAAAGAACAGCAGCTGATCCGAAAAAACCATCTCCTAAAAGCTTAAATAAAGTAGACCTTCAAACTATAGAATTAATTGAATCTACCATTGAAGATATTGGTGATGATAGCGGATGGGCTTTTCTAGGTGATGTTGGAAATTTAATTGTAAAAAAGAAACCCGAGTTTGATCCAAGGAATTATGGTTTTTCAAAACTAACTCCGATGTTGAAATCCTTAACAGATATTCTTGAAATAGATGAGCGCGACTCAGATAAAAAAGGAATCAAACACGTTTATGTACGTTTACGATTTAGCTAATATCTTTTCTATCTTTGGTTTCCAAAATTAAAAACATTTTTAACAAGAACTTATCCATTTTGAATATAAAGCCATTTTCAAATTGAAATTTAATATATGAGAACAAAATTTTTCCTTTTTGGTTTCCTTTCTTTGATAGTAAGCGTGATCATAAACATCTATTTTCAAAAAGCGTACTTCCTTAGTTTCATTTTATTCCTAACATTAATTGTTGGAGTTTACAACAGCGTACAAACCAAGCATACCATATTAAGAAACTTCCCCGTTTTAGGATACTTTAGGTATTTATTTGAAAGTATTGCTCCAGAAATACAACAATACTTCATAGAAAGAAATACAGATGGCAAGCCTTTTTCAAGAAATGAAAGGTCATTAGTCTACCAAAGAGCAAAAAACTTAAGCGCTACAACGGCTTTTGGAACACAATTACATCTTAACCAACCCGATTACGAAGGCATCAAGCACTCCATATTTCCTGTAAAAGTCAATGAAGAGCTACCCCGAGTAGTTGTAGGAGGACCAGATTGCAAACAACCATACTCAGCTTCTTTACTCAATATATCCGCGATGAGTTTTGGTTCTTTAAGCGAGAACGCAATCATTGCACTTAATAATGGCGCAAAGAAAGGCGACTTTTATCATAACACAGGCGAAGGAGGTTTAACGGAATTCCATCTTCAAGGCGGAGCAATTGTTTGGCAAATAGGAACTGGATATTTTGGATGTAGAGATAAGCATGGAGCATTTGATGTTCAAAAATTTACAGAAAAAGCAAATCTCTCATCTGTAAAAATGATAGAAATTAAACTATCACAAGGTGCTAAACCTGGTCATGGAGGTGTACTTCCTGCAAGTAAAAACACTCCTTTAATAGCAAAGATACGCGGCGTAGAACCGCATACTACTATTCTATCACCACCGAGCCACTCTGCTTTTCATGATGCTAGTGGTTTGATACAATTCATAAACACACTTAGAACAGCATCAAATGGAAAACCCATTGGATTTAAACTGTGCATTGGAATAACCGAAGAATTTGAAGCCATTTGTCAAGAAATGATAGCGCAAAATTGTTTTCCAGACTTTATAACGGTTGATGGTGCAGAAGGCGGAACGGGTGCTGCACCTCTGGAATTTTCTGACGGAGTAGGCATGCCATTAGAACCAGCACTTATTTTTGTAAATAGAACATTAACCCAGTTCAACATAAAAGATAAAATAAAAATTATCTCTAGCGGTAAAATAATAACTGGTCATGCCATTTTAAGAGCCATTGCCATGGGAGCAGACATTTGCAATACAGCTAGAGGATTTATGTTCTCACTAGGATGTATTCAAGCCTTGAAATGCAACAATAATACTTGCCCAACAGGAGTAGCCACTCAGGATAAAATGCTCATGAAAGGATTAGTGGTAACCGACAAGTCTGAAAGGGTTTATCATTTTCACCACAATACGTTACATGCCGCCAACGAACTTTTGGCAGCGTCAGGAAAATCTAGTTTTCAAGATGTTGACAGTAGCATTTTTATGCGTGGTGATGAGTTTACAAAATTATCTGATTTGTATTTCCCAGATAATTTGAATCGAGTTCTGAACTAAAAAAATATAGTAGATATAAATTCCTCAACTAAAATCATGAAAATAGTTTTTGCATCCAATAACAAAAATAAAATTATAGAACTTCAAAGCATGCTTCCAGTAAGCGTAACTATACTGAGCCTTGAAAGCATAGGTTGCCATGAAGAAATTCCAGAAACAGCATCAACAATTGAAGGGAATGCCATTTTAAAAGCAAATTATGTAACTCAAAAATACGGCTACGACTGTTTTGCAGATGATACAGGTCTTGAGGTATTAGCGCTTGATGGAGCACCAGGAGTTTACAGCGCCAGATATGCCGGTGAGCAACGTAACCCTGAAGACAATATGAACCTCTTATTAAAAAATTTAACAGATAAAGAAACTAGAGCAGCACAATTTAAAACTGTAATCGCTTTAAATTTAAACGGCGAACAACATTTATTTACTGGTATTGCCAAAGGAGAAATTACGTTAGAAAAAATTGGTAATCAGGGATTTGGTTACGATCCCATATTCCAACCAGAAGGATATATCGAAACTTTTGCTCAACTACCATTAGAACTAAAAAATGAAATTAGCCATAGAGGTAAGGCAACAAAACAACTATTAGCGCATCTAAAAAACAAAAGTTAAGCAAAAACAATAAAAATTTACTTGAAAAACATAGTTGCAAAGCTATATTTTTTGTATCAAAAATAGCCCCAAATTGAACAACAAATCATAACTTTCTGATAATCAAATTATAATAAATCATTAATTCTTGAAATAGCATTAGTTTATATGAATAATTTAGAGTAATTTTGCACCCTATTTTAAAAATACATATGAACAAATTTGAACAATTAGGATTGAGTGAATCGTTACTGAAGGCGGTTTTAGATCTAGGATTTGAAAATCCGAGCGAAGTACAGGAGAAAGCGATTCCCCTATTATTGGAAAAAGATACAGATATGGTTGCGTTGGCTCAGACAGGGACAGGGAAAACGGCAGCTTTTGGTTTTCCAGTTATCCAAAAAATTGATGCTAACAACAGAAACACACAAGCATTAATTTTATCTCCAACACGCGAATTGTGTTTGCAGATTACCAACGAACTTAAAAACTACTCTAAATACGAAAAAGGTATTAATGTAGTAGCTGTTTACGGAGGAGCTAGCATCACAGAACAAGCGAGAGACATTAAAAGAGGAGCACAAATTATTGTAGCAACTCCAGGAAGAATGCAAGATATGATAAATAGAGGTCTAGTAAACATTACTGGAATTAACTATTGTATTCTTGACGAAGCTGACGAAATGTTGAATATGGGTTTCTACGAAGATATCGTAAACATCCTTTCAACTACACCAGATGACAAAAACACATGGTTGTTTTCTGCAACAATGCCTGCTGAAGTAGCGCGTATTGGAAAACAATTCATGACTGACCCTATTGAAATTACAGTTGGAGCTAAAAATTCAGGTTCTGCTACTGTTTCTCACGAATTTTACCTGGTAAATGCACGTGACCGTTACGAAGCTTTGAAACGTTTGGCTGATTCAAACCCAGACATTTTCTCTGTGGTTTTTTGTCGTACCAAAAGAGATACACAAGCTGTAGCCGAAAAATTAATTGAAGATGGATATAGTGCTGCTGCATTACACGGTGATTTATCACAAGCACAGCGTGATGGAGTTATGAAATCTTTCCGTGGTCGTCAAATACAAATGCTTGTTGCTACTGATGTAGCTGCTCGTGGAATTGATGTGGATAACATTACTCACGTAGTAAACTACCAATTACCTGACGAAATTGAAACATACAACCACCGTTCTGGCCGTACTGGTCGTGCAGGTCGTTTAGGAACATCGATTGTAATTGTTACCAAAAGTGAATTGCGTAAAATTTCATCTATTGAAAGAATCATCAAGCAAAAATTTGAAGAAAAATCAATTCCATCTGGAATAGAAATTTGCGAGATTCAATTACTACACCTAGCTAACAAAATTAAAGATACTGAGGTTGATCACGAAATTGATACATACCTTCCAGCAATTAATAGCGTACTTGAAGGCTTAACAAAAGAAGAGTTGATCAAGAAAATGGTATCGGTAGAATTCAACCGTTTTATCAATTACTACAAGAAAAACAGAGATATTTCAACTCAATCAGGTGAAAGACGCGAAAGAAGTGACGATCGAGATGGTGCTCCAAGAGAAAACAATAATGGCGGAGCAACTCGTTATTTTGTAAACATTGGTTCTAGAGACAACTTTGATTGGATGTCACTTAAAGATTACTTGAAAGAGACATTAGACTTAGGTCGTGATGACGTTTTCAAAGTAGATGTAAAAGAAGGTTTTTCTTTCTTTAATACTGATCCTGAGCATACTGATAAAGTAATGGAAATATTGAATAACGTTCAATTAGAAGGACGTAGAATCAATGTTGAGATTTCTAAAAATGACGGTGGCGGAAGACGTGACCACAACGGAAGAAGTTCGGGTGGAGGTTTTGGCGGCGGAAGAAGTTCAGCTCCTAGAAGAGAAGGAAGTTTTGCTCCAAGAAGAGAAGGTTCTGGCGGATTTAGAAGCGATAGAAGTTCAGCACCAAGAGAAGGTGGATTTAGAAGCGACAGAGGAGCAGCTCCAAGAAGAGAAGGTGGTTTTTCATCTGATCGACCTAGAACTGAAGGATCATCTGATAGAGCACCTAGACGTTCTGAAAGCTTTGGTGATGCACCAAGACCAAGAAGACCAAGAAGAGACTAAAGTTTAGTTAATATTCTTATAATTATACTGGAACTACAAAATATTTAATCCTGATTTATTACTTTTAAAGTCTTAAATTAGAGTATGAAATATTTTGTAGTTTTTTTATTTACTGTATTCTCAATTACAGCACAATCTCAAGTCAAAGAACCTTCTCAAAAAGTAGATGGAATTATTCTTAGTAATACAACTAAACAACCTTTATCAAGTGTAAATATCATCAACATCAACAAAGTGCGTGGTGCCACAACTGATGAAAGCGGACATTTTGAGATTGATGTTCAAGTTAATGATACATTGCACATAACGAGTTTAGGTTTCCAATCCTTGCGTGTGCGCGTCACAAATGACTGGATCAAAAACCGAAGTACAAAAATTCAACTTACAGAGAAAGCCATTGCGCTTGAAGAGGTTATCATAAGACCCTTTAACCTAACAGGATATCTTGAAGTAGATACAAAAATTATCCCCGTAAGAGAGAATTACCGCTATAGTATTTCTGGATTAACACAAGGATATGAAGCAGGACAGTACTCTCCAAATGCTTTTGGAAAAGTTTTGGGTTCCATATTCAATCCAGCTGATATGCTCTATAATTTTTTTGGTAAAAATCCAAAAGAGCTGAAGAAGTTAAAAGAAATGAAAAAGGATGACACGGTACGAAAATTATTAGAATCAAAATATGATAGAGAAACTATCGCTGTACTTTTAGGCATTGACAAAGATGAAATTCCTGAAATTTTACAACGTTGTAATTACTCTGAATCATTTATTAAAACGGCTAACGATCTACAAATAATGGATGCTATTAGTGGCTGTTATGAAGAATATAAGATCTTGAAGAAAAAATAAATTTCAACATTTCTTAAATAATACAAATCAATCCTCAATTCAAAAAAATTGGGGATTTTTTAATTAAATAGGTAATAAATCAAAATATTACATACATTTACTAAATTGAACATTAACCACTAAATATATTATCATGGCAAAAAGTCAGGATGCGAAAAAGACTGCGAAAAAAGAGCCTTTAAAAACCGCTAAAGAAAAGAAAGAAGAAAAAAGAGAAAAGAAAAATGCTCCTAAAAGAGATTAATACTCAGTTTACAGTCTCAGTTTGCAGTTCTTTGAAACTGAATACTGAGACTGTTCCTGAATACTAAGATTATTTAACTGGAATATTTGCTAAAATTTCTACAAAAAAATTCCAGAATTTTTGTGATGATGAAACACTAGCTCTCTCATCAGGTGAATGAGCACCATGAATAGTTGGGCCAAAAGATATCATATCCATCTCAGGATAATTAGTCCCTAAAATTCCACACTCAAGTCCCGCATGACAAGCAACCACTCTAGGTTTTTCACCGTTTTGCTTTTCATAAAGAGGAACTAAAACATCTAAAATTTCCGATTTAGAATTTGGAGTCCATCCAGGGTAAGAACCTGAAAATTCAACTTCGCAACCCATCAATTCAAATGCAGAACGCAACCCATTTGCCAAATCAAATTTTGACGTCTCTACAGAAGATCGCGTTAAACATTGTACCGAAAGTTGCCCATCTCCTAAAACTACTTTTGCAATATTATTTGAAGTTTCAACTAGATTTTCAAAATCAGCGCTCATGCTGTACACTCCGTTATGAGCAGTATACATGGCTCTCACAAAATAAAACTGAGCAATTGACGGCATAACCTTAACAGGTGTTGTTTCTAATTTTTCAAAAACAACTTCTAGATTTGGCTCCGTAGTTTTTAGTTCGGTTTTTATTTCGTTTACAATTTGCTGCATGTCAAACACAAATGCTTCGTCATACACCTCGGCAATGATTACTTTCGCTACACTTTCTCTTGGAATTGCATTGCGCAAACTTCCTCCTTTAATTTCAGATATTTGCAACCCAAAATTATCAAAACCATCAAACAATAAACGGTTCATTATTTTATTGGCATTGCCCAAACCTTTATGAATATCCATACCAGAATGTCCTCCTTGCAAGCCTTTCACGGTAATGGTGTACCCCACAGAACCTTCAGGAGTTTCCTCTTCATCATATTCTGCAGTAGCTGTAACATCTATTCCACCAGCACAACCGATATCAATTTCATCGTCTTCTTCCGTATCTAAATTCAGTAAGATTTGCCCTTGCAAAACTCCACCTTTTAAATTAAGAGCTCCAGTCATTCCTGTTTCTTCATCTATAGTAAACAAGGCCTCAATAGCTGGATGAGGAATGTCTTTACTTTCTAGAACAGCCATGATAGCAGCAACTCCCAAACCGTTGTCAGCACCTAAAGTAGTACCTTGAGCACGAACCCAGTCACCATCAACATACATATCAATTCCTTGTGTATCAAAATCAAAAACAGTTTCTCCATTTTTTTGATGCACCATATCTAAATGTCCTTGAAGCACAATTGCTTTACGGTTTTCCATACCTGGAGTAGCCGGTTTTCTTATGATTACATTTCGAATTTCATCTTCAAAAGTTTCAAGTCCTAGGCTTTCGCCAAAATTTTTCATGAAAGCAATCACGCGATCCTCTTTCTTAGAAGGCCTTGGCACCGCATTTAAATCCGCAAACTTATTCCAAAGTGCTTTTGGCTCTAGATTTCTTATTTCTTGACTCATATTAGTAATTGATGTTTTAATTTTACAATACAAAGTTACAAAGTTTAAATTCCAATAGGCACTAATTAATATTGTAATTATATTTACAACTCAAATTTTTTATCTTGAAAACAAAATATTTTCTCCCGATTTTTTTCTTCATCCAAATTATATTGCTCCAAATTGCTCCTTTTTATCCAGAACAAATAGAGCGCTGGTACAGTAATGGCATGTTTCCTGTATTATCTCAGTTCTTGCGTACAATTTTAGGAAGGATTCCTTTTTCAATTGGTGATTGTCTTTATTTTGTTTTGATTCTTTGCGTTTTGAGATGGTTTTGGAACAACCGAAAAACTTGGAGATCTCAGTGGAAAAACACACTTTTAAGGATCCTAAGTTTTACATCTGTGCTTTACTTTTTGTTTCATGCGCTCTGGGCTCTCAACTACTACCGTGAACCGCTTTTTGAAAAAATGAAAATTAAAAACGAATACACTGATGACGATTTACTCGTTTTTACAAAAATGATTATTTCAAAAACAAATGCCCTTCAATATAACATTACCACTGGCAAAGCTTTAAAAGTTTCCATTCCGTACACACAAGAACAAATTTTTAAAAAGAGCTTGAACGGTTATCATGCCATTGCAAAAAAGCATTCTTTTTTTAAATTCAACACTCTTAGCACCAAAAAATCATTATTTAGTCTACCCTTGACCTACATGGGATTTGGAGGTTATTTAAATCCTTTTACAAATGAGGCTCAGGTAAATGATCTCGTACCGCTGTATGGTTTTCCTATGACTGTAAATCACGAGATGGCTCACCAAATGGGTTATGCCAGCGAAAGTGAATGTAATTTCATTGGATTCCTAGCTTCTGTTGAAAATGAAGATACGTATATCCAATATTCCGGCTACAGTATGGCTTTACGCTATTGTCTAGGAAATTGGCAAATACGCGATGAAGGCATTTACAAACAATTAATAAAAACCATACATCCCGGTGTTTTAAAAAACTACAAAGAAAGTGAGCAATTCTGGAAGCAATACGACACCTTTATTGACAAAGGTTTTCATGCTTTCTATGACCAATTCTTGAAGATCAATCAACAAAAAGACGGCATGGAAAGCTATAGTAAGTTTGTGAATTTAATGGTGAATTACAGTAAAACACATACGCTATAAAATTCGAGAGAAACTACTAATATTATATTGAATAGACTCCTACTCTATCATTCATTTATCTAATTCTTCAACCAACAAAAAAGGCTATCCCGTTAAGGATAGCCTTTTTAGATTTTTATTGTTTTGAGAAGATTTATTGCATAGATACAATAATAAACTCACTTCTTCTATTGGCTTGGTGTTGTGCCTCTGTACAGTTTGATTTGTTCGTTGGTTCACATCCACAATCGTTTACAAGTTGTGATTCACCGTATCCTTTAGCGGTTAATCTACTAGCAGCTATACCGTTTTTTACCAACCATGCCTTAGTTGATTTAGCTCTTCTATCAGATAGTGCTTGGTTGTATGCTGCGGTTTGTCTGCAATCTGTATGGGATCTAATATCGATGGTCATCTTTGGGTATTGTTGCATCACTGCTAATACTTTTTCTAGCTCAAATGCCGCATCTTTTCTAATAAATGACTTGTCTAAATCAAAATAAAGTATTGGAATATCCAAGGTCTTAGCTAAGTCTGTACCCACTTCAATAACTTTTTTTCTTGGCTCTAAGGCCAATGGACCTTTTGTTGCTCCAGATACTTTTGCTATTACAATCTTATTCTCTTTGGTTTCATACTCTGGCTTTTCGCCACGTAAATAATATGTGGTTCCGCATGTTACCTCAAAGCTGTAGGCTCCTGATAATGGAGTGGTGATTTCTTTAATCAAATTAAAATTCGCGTCAAACAAACTTACCTTGGCATTGGCCAAGACTAAATCTGTATCTTGATCCTTTATTATTCCTTGAAGTACTTGATTACAAACAGGAACAGGAAATTTATTGAATCTATAGATGTCATCAGATCCTAATCCACCCTCTCTATTAGAGGTTACAAATCCTTTTTTATTCTCTGCATCAATCACAAATGAAAAATCGTCTTGAGTACTGTTTATAGGTGTCCCTAAGTTTTCAATGGTACTACCAGGAGTTTTTGAGGATAAATCCATCACAAACACATCTAACCCACCTAGTCCTGGGTGGCCATCACTGGCAAAGTACATTTTGTTATCTGCTGAGATATACGGAAAGGTTTCTCTTGCCTCTGTGTTGATAGGCAATCCTAAATTCTCTGGTGTCCCGTAGGTGCCATTAGCATTGACGCTTACTTTAAAAAGATCTGACAATCCCTTGGTACCTGGCATGTCTGATGCAAAATACAAAGTTTTCTCGTCTACACTCAGCGCTGGATGCGCTACACTGTACTCATTACTGTTAAAAGGTAGCTCTTGTACATTGACCCATTTTCCATTTTCGTTCGTGGCCTTGTAGAGTTTTAATAATATAATACGTCTGCTGTCTTTTTGCTTTTTCCCGTTTAGGTAATTATTACGCGTGAAATACATGGTTTGACCATCTTTGGTAAAAACAGGTGTTGACTCATGAAATCTACTGTTGATGTTTTTATTAAACACCTCTGGTTTACCCATACTACCATCTGTACTTATCTGGGAGCTGTACAAGTTGGTGAAAGATTCATTGTTCCACTTGAACACTTTCTTTGTTACTCCACCTGTATCTCGCGCCGAGGCAAAAAGTAAGGTGTTGTTGTAGTAAGCACTACCGTAATCTGAGTACGAAGAGTTGATTCCTGCATCAAAAATTTCATATTTTCCTGAATTTTCCTTGATGTCTTTTAAGTAATCGCGCTGACTTGCAAATAGTTTCCCTCGCTGGTCTGTGGCTGATTTTGCTATGAATTGCTCTAACATTTTATCGGCCTTAGCATAATTCCCTACGGCTTTTAATGATTGAGAATATCTGTAATAGTACTCTGGCTCTTGAGTGGGATTCATCTCAAAAAGTGCAGTGTACCACTTCTCTGCCTTGATCAAATCGGCTATAAAGAAATAGGAGTCTCCTAGCTTTTGAAACATTTTCTCGTCCTTGTAGCCTTTATCTGCTACTTTCTCATAAGTAGCTATAGCATCAACGTAAGAATAATTTTCGAAGTTTTTATCTGCGGTTGCCACTCCTTTTTTTTGTGTATACCCCATTACTGTTGATACTAAAAAAACTACACAGCATCCGAAATGTTTGGCGCTTAATTTCATAACGTTATATTAAATTAAAAGAATCTAGGTGATGTAATTTTATTATAAGTTTTGAATATTTCGTAACGAAGAAATATTTCATGTGATCCAGAATTGTAATTAGCCAATCGTGTGGTTTCCATATCGTATGCATACCCAATAAACCAAGAATCTGATACCTGAAAGCCTACCATGGCACTCAATGCAGCACTCCAGCGGTAGGCAGCTCCTACTGTAAACTTGTCATTAAACAAGAAGTTAGCCGATAAATCTACCTGTAAGGGTGCGCCTTGAACCATCTTAGTCATCATGGCGGGTTTGAACTTTAAATTGTAATCTAAATCAAATACGTGACCTGCTGTTAAGTAGAAGTTTACGCGTTCTCGGGCTATGTAAGAACTAGCTCCTACCCCTGCGTACTTATCAAAATGCTTTGTCTCAAGTAAATTAGGCACAGAAAGCCCGATATAGCTTTTATCAGAATACAAATAAAGACCTATTCCAATATTAGGTGAAAACTTATTGTCTATATTGTTCTCAAAACTATAATCATTAGGATCATACTGATTCAACTTATCAAAATTGACATTCAATAGATTTGCTGAGGCTTTTAATCCAAAGGAGAGTTTGAAGTCTTCTGAGGTATTGATGTAGTATGAAAAATCAACTGCTAGATTGCTCTCATCAGATGGCCCTATCCTATCATTTATGATCGACACTCCTAAACCTACTTTAGTATCATTGATAGGAGTATTAATAGAGGCAGTATTCGTTACTGGTGCCCCATCTAGCCCTACCCACTGGGTGCGGTGTAGGGCAAAGATGTTCATGGACTGACGCGAACCTGCATAGGCTGGATTTATATTGATCGAATTGTACATGTACTGTGTAAACTGAGCATCTTGCTGGGCATTTACTATACCCGAGAGTAAGAGTACCATTACTACTACTAATTTTGTCTTCATATTGCTTCCATTTTTAAACTTATGAGCTTTATTTATTATCTGTTGATGTATAAGTATCCTGCTTTTTCAAAACTAGTGGCTGCACTGTCCTTATATCTCAAGATGTAATAATACGTTCCCTCTGGTAACTCTTCGGATTGTTTGATGGTTACTCTTCCTTCTGAAACGCCTCTAAAGGCTCTATCATCATTGTTGTATCCTGTTCTTTCAAATACTAAAACTCCCCAACGGTTGTATATCTCTACCGTATTGTCGCTGTAACATTCAAGTCCTCTAATGCGGAACACTTTGTTGTCTCCATTTCCATTTGGTGCTACTGCATTAAACACTTCGATCACGCATCCTTGAATAGCAAGTACAGTTGGTCTATCACTTAAAGCACTAGAATCATCTGATAAATCACTTACTACTAATCCTAGAGGCGTAACTCCTGTTGCGGTTGCTTGGTTGGTTACGCTTCCTAAATTGATGTCGGATTGTTTCAAGCGATACACTCCTTGATAGGCTGTATTGTTTGTCGCTCCTACTGGCAATAAAGATATGCTATTACCCGATAGTATCAAACCTGGTAAAACATCGGTAACCGTTACATTGTTTAATGGCGTGTTTCCTGTATTGCTTACCGCAAAACTGTAGGTAATGGTCTCTCCTGCTTGTGCAAAACCATCTCCATTTTCGTCATTGAATACGGCTGTTTTAACAATGGCAATCATTGGCGTTTCTGCAATAACAACTGTAACTGTGGCTGTGGTACAATTCAACGGATTAGAGCCCGTTTCACATACTTGATACGTAATGGTATACGTTCCTGCTATTGTATTTGGCGCTACGGTTAAGTTTCCATTAGCATCTATACTCAATGGACCACTTGTTACTGGCGTCACATCGGTATTGGCAGCTGTAACCGGCACTCCGTTAATGGTATCATTTGCTAGAACATTTCCTCCCGTGGCTGGTAGTGTATCATTATTGGCTACAATAACATTGTTTACCACCACCGTTGCGGTAGCTGTGGTGCAATTTGCTGGTGTTGCACCTACTTCACAGATTTGATACGTTATCGTATATGTGCCACTTGGGGTATTTGGTGCTACTGTTAAATTACCATTTGTATCTATACTCAATGGTCCATTTGTTACTGGAGTTACATCAGTATTAGCTGTAGTTACCGGTACTCCGTTTAACGTATCGTTACCTGTTACATTTCCTCCAGTAGATGGGAATGTATTGTTATTGGCTAAAATTGGGTTTGCTACAACTACTGTTGCAGTAGCTCGTGAACAATTTGATGGTGTTGCTCCTACTTCACAGATTTCATATACTACTGTGTATGTTCCTGATGGTGTGTTAGGAGCTACTGTCAAGTTTCCATTAGCATCTATACTCAATGGACCACTTGTTACTGGTGTTACATCGGTATTAGATGGTGTGGATGGTACGCCATTAACAGTATCATTTAATGTTACATTACCGCCTGTTGGTGGAAATGTAATGTTATTGGCAACAATGATATTGTTTACTACAACCGTTACTGTAGCTGTGGTACAGTTTGCAGGTGTCATTCCTGTTTGACAAATTTCATAAACGATAGTGTAGGTACCACTTGGTGTATTTGGCGCCAATGTTACATTTCCAGCAGTATCTATACTTAATGGACCATTATTTACTGGTGTCACAACAATATTTGTCATGGTTGCCGGTGCTCCATTTACACTATCATTTCCTAACACATTCCCTCCTGCTGCTGTAAAAGTATCATTACTAGCAACTAATGGATTTACATAATTAACAGTAACCGTAGCTGTGGTACAATTTACTGGTACCGCTCCTGCTTCACAAATTTCATACGTGATGGTGTACGTACCATTTGGTGTATTTGGCGCTACTGTTAAATTTCCATCTGCATCAATACTCAATGGTCCATTTGTTACTGGAGTTACATCAGTATTAACTATAGTTACCGGTACTCCATTTAAAGTATCGTTTGCTGTAACATTTCCTCCTGCAGATGGAATTGTATCTTCGTTAGCTATGATTGGGTTGTATATTACAACCGTTATAGTAGCTGTAGTACAATTCGATGGGCTTACATTAACTCCTGTGGTCGTATCTGACTCACAGATGGTATAGGTAACCGTGTAAGCTCCCGTTGGGGTATTCGCTGCAATGGTTACATTTCCGTTTGCATCTACTAAAATTGGTCCCGTAGTGATTGGCGTAACATTCGTGTTTGTCGTGGTTACGGCAACTCCGCTTAAGGTATCGTTTCCTAATACACTTCCTGCTGCTACTGGTGTAGTACCCGAAGCTAATGGTGCTGCTGGTGTTCCTAAAGTATCGTTTCCTGCAATGATTTGACCCACTACGTTTACGGTTAGCGTAGCTGTAGTACAATTCGATGGGCTTACATTAACTCCTGTGGTCGTATCTGACTCACAGATGGTATAGGTAACCGTGTAAGCTCCCGTTGGGGTATTCGCTGCAATGGTTACATTTCCGTTTGCATCTACTAAAATTGGTCCTGTAGTGATTGGCGTAACATTCGTGTTTGTCGTGGTTACGGCAACTCCATTTAAGGTGTCGTTTCCTAATACACTTCCTGCTGCTACTGGTGTAGTACCCGAAGCTAATGGTGCTGCTGGTGTTCCTAAAGTATCGTTTCCTGCAATGATTTGACCCACTACGTTTACGGTTAGCGTAGCTGTAGTACAATTCGATGGGCTTACATTAACTCCTGTGGTCGTATCGGACTCACAGATGGTATAGGTAACCGTGTAAGCTCCCGTTGGGGTATTCGCTGCAATGGTTACATTTCCGTTTGCATCTACTAAAATTGGTCCTGTAGTGATTGGCGTAACATTCGTGTTTGTCGTGGTTACGGCAACTCCATTTAAGGTGTCGTTTCCTAATACACTTCCTGCTGCTACTGGTGTAGTACCCGAAGCTAATGGTGCTGCTGGTGTTCCTAAAGTATCGTTTCCTGCTATGATTTGACCCACTACGTTTACGGTTAGCGTAGCTGTAGTACAATTCGATGGACTTACATTCACTCCTGTGGTCGTATCTGATTCACAGATGGTATAGGTAACCGTGTAAGGTCCCGTTGGGGTGTTCGCTGCAATGGTTACATTTCCGTTTGCATCTACTAAAATTGGTCCTGTAGTGATTGGCGTAACATTCGTGTTTGTCGTGGTTACGGCAACTCCATTTAAGGTGTCGTTTCCTAATACACTTCCTGCTGCTACTGGTGTAGTACCCGAAGCTAATGGTGCTGCTGGTGTTCCTAAAGTATCGTTTCCTGCTATGATTTGACCCACTACGTTTACGGTTAGCGTAGCTGTAGTACAATTCGATGGACTTACATTCACTCCTGTGGTCGTATCTGATTCACAGATGGTATAGGTAACCGTGTAAGGTCCCGTTGGGGTGTTCGCTGCAATGGTTACATTTCCGTTTGCATCTACTAAAATTGCTCCCGTAGTGATTGGCGTAACATTCGTGTTTGTCGTGGTTACGGCAACTCCATTTAAGGTATCGTTTCCTAAAACACTTCCTGCGGCTACTGCTGTAGTACCTGAAGCTAATGGTGCTGCTGGTGTGCCTAAAGTATCGTTTGCTGCAATGATTTGACCCACTACGTTTACGGTTACCGTAGCTGTAGTACAATTCGATGGGCTTACATTAACTCCTGTGGTCGTATCTGACTCACAGATGGTATAGGTAACCGTGTAAGGTCCCGTTGGGGTGTTCGCTGCAATGGTTACATTTCCGTCTGCATCTACTAATATTGGTCCCGTAGTGATTGGCGTAACATTCGTGTTTGTCGTGGTTACGGCAACTCCATTTAAGGTATCGTTTCCTAAAACACTTCCTGCGGCTACTGCTGTAGTACCTGAAGCTAATGGTGCTGCTGGTGTGCCTAAAGTATCGTTTGCGGCAATGATTTGACCCACTACGTTTACGGTTAGCGTAGCTGTAGTACAATTCGATGGGCTTACATTAACTCCTGTGGTCGTATCTGACTCACAGATGGTATAGGTAACCGTGTAAGGTCCCGTTGGGGTGTTCGCTGCAATGGTTACATTTCCGTCTGCATCTACTAATATTGGTCCCGTAGTGATTGGTGTAACATTCGTGTTTGTCGTGGTTACGGCAACTCCATTTAAGGTATCGTTTCCTAATACACTTCCTGCTGCTACTGGTGTAGTACCCGAAGCTAATGGTGCTGCTGGTGTTCCTAAAGTATCGTTTCCTGCAATGATTTGACCCACTACGTTTACGGTTAGCGTAGCTGTAGTACAATTCGATGGGCTTACATTCACTCCTGTGGTCGTATCGGACTCACAGATGGTATAGGTAACCGTGTAAGGTCCCGTTGGGGTGTTCGCTGCAATGGTTACATTTCCGTCTGCATCTACTAATATTGGTCCCGTAGTGATTGGCGTAACATTCGTGTTTGTTGTAGTTACGGCAACTCCATTTAAGGTATCGTTTCCTAATACACTTCCTGCTGCTACTGGTGTAGTACCCGAAGCTAATGGTGCTGCTGGTGTTCCTAAAGTATCGTTTCCTGCAATGATTTGACCCACTACGTTTACGGTTAGCGTAGCTGTAGTACAATTCGATGGGCTTACATTAACTCCTGTGGTCGTATCTGACTCACAGATGGTATAGGTAACCGTGTAAGGTCCCGTTGGGGTGTTCGCTGCAATGGTTACATTTCCGTCTGCATCTACTAAAATTGGTCCTGTAGTGATTGGCGTAACATTCGTGTTTGTTGTAGTTACGGCAACTCCATTTAAGGTATCGTTTCCTAAAACACTTCCTGCGGCTACTGCTGTAGTACCTGAAGCTAATGGTGCTGCTGGTGTGCCTAAAGTATCGTTTGCTGCAATGATTTGACCCACTACGTTTACGGTTACCGTAGCTGTAGTACAATTCGATGGGCTTACATTAACTCCTGTGGTCGTATCTGACTCACAGATGGTATAGGTAACCGTGTAAGCTCCCGTTGGGGTGTTCGCTGCAATGGTTACATTTCCGTTTGCATCTACTAAAATTGCTCCCGTAGTGATTGGCGTAACATTCGTGTTTGTTGTAGTTACGGCAACTCCATTTAAGGTATCGTTTCCTAATACACTTCCTGCTGCTACTGCTGTAGTACCCGAAGCTAATGGTGCTGCTGGTGTTCCTAAAGTATCGTTTCCTGCTATGATTTGACCCACTACGTTTACGGTTAGCGTAGCTGTAGTACAATTCGATGGGCTTACATTCACTCCTGTGGTCGTATCTGATTCACAGATGGTATAGGTAACCGTGTAAGCTCCCGTTGGGGTGTTCGCTGCAATGGTTACATTTCCGTCTGCATCTACTAATATTGGTCCCGTAGTGATTGGCGTAACATTCGTGTTTGTTGTAGTTACGGCAACTCCATTTAAGGTATCGTTTCCTAATACACTTCCTGCTGCTACTGGTGTAGTACCCGAAGCTAATGGTGCTGCTGGTGTTCCTAAAGTATCGTTTCCTGCAATGATTTGACCCACTACGTTTACGGTTAGCGTAGCTGTAGTACAATTCGATGGGCTTACATTCACTCCTGTGGTCGTATCTGACTCACAGATGGTATAGGTAACCGTGTAAGGTCCCGTTGGGGTGTTCGCTGCAATGGTTACATTTCCGTCTGCATCTACTAAAATTGGTCCTGTAGTGATTGGCGTAACATTCGTGTTTGTTGTAGTTACGGCAACTCCATTTAAGGTATCGTTTCCTAAAACACTTCCTGCGGCTACTGCTGTAGTACCTGAAGCTAATGGTGCTGCTGGTGTGCCTAAAGTATCGTTTGCTGCAATGATTTGACCCACTACGTTTACGGTTACCGTAGCTGTAGTACAATTCGATGGGCTTACATTAACTCCTGTGGTCGTATCTGACTCACAGATGGTATAGGTAACCGTGTAAGCTCCCGTTGGGGTGTTCGCTGCAATGGTTACATTTCCGTTTGCATCTACTAAAATTGCTCCCGTAGTGATTGGCGTAACATTCGTGTTTGTTGTAGTTACGGCAACTCCATTTAAGGTATCGTTTCCTAATACACTTCCTGCTGCTACTGCTGTAGTACCCGAAGCTAATGGTGCTGCTGGTGTTCCTAAAGTATCGTTTCCTGCTATGATTTGACCCACTACGTTTACGGTTAGCGTAGCTGTAGTACAATTCGATGGGCTTACATTCACTCCTGTGGTCGTATCTGATTCACAGATGGTATAGGTAACCGTGTAAGCTCCCGTTGGGGTATTCGCTGCAATGGTTACATTTCCGTCTGCATCTACTAATATTGGTCCCGTAGTGATTGGCGTAACATTCGTGTTTGTTGTAGTTACGGCAACTCCATTTAAGGTATCGTTTCCTAATACACTTCCTGCTGCTACTGGTGTAGTACCTGAAGCTAATGGTGCTGCTGGTGTTCCTAAAGTATCGTTTCCTGCAATGATTTGACCCACTACGTTTACGGTTAGCGTAGCTGTAGTACAATTCGATGGGCTTACATTCACTCCTGTTGTCGTATTTGATTCACAGATCGTATAGGTAACCGTGTAAGGTCCCGTTGGGGTATTCGCTGCAATGGTTACGTTTCCGTCTGCATCTACTAAAATTGGTCCTGTAGTGATTGGCGTAACATTCGTGTTTGTTGTAGTTACGGCAACTCCGCTTAAGGTGTCGTTTCCTAAAACACTTCCTGCTGCTACTGGTGTAGTACCTGAAGCTAATGGTGCTGCTGGTGTACCTAAAGTATCGTTTCCTGCAATGATTTGACAAGCAGTAAACACTGTACTGTTAATTACATTAGCATAAGATCCTGTATAAGTAGCTGCTGGTAAATTAACTGTACCATTAGCATTTACAGGCGCTACTGAACCTCCGGTTTGACCAAATTGCTGTCCCGTAGCTGCACTTGTAGTATTGTTATAGTACTCATTAGAATCTGAACAACCGTCATTATCTGAATCTAGATCTAAATTATTAGGAATAGTATCTAAATCCGTATCACATTCTACTCTTGCGAAGAAAGAATAAGCTACAAGATCTCCTGATCCAATATTAGAACCCGTTACATTTATAGAACTGATTAAATTGGTCCCTACACCAGCAAGCATTATCCTTTGATCATCAATAGCTCCAACAGAAGTAATTGCACCAGATAAAGCATTATAATTTAGATCAGGATTAACACTAGCTAGAGTTACTAATCTAAAGTTATTATTTGCAGCACCTCCATTTACACTGAAAGTATAGGAAGCAGCATTACTTGAGGCCGTTAAACCATCAACATCACCAATATTAAAAGCAATTTGATTGGCAGGTACTGGAGTACTAAAATTAACTGTGAAATTAGCGCTTCCGCTTTTAGCGTAGCGTTGCTCTCCACCTGAAATATTTACGTAAAAATTTGTTTGATTATCTGTAAGAGTAGCAACATTAGTTTGAATGACAGCACTTGGAAACGTGTAAGTAACATTTGAAGCAGTGCTCCCTTTCCAAACACCATTAGAGTTTTGAGCCAAATATCCTTGGCAATCTTCAACAATATCACGAATTCCATCATTATCATCATCTAAATCTACAAAATTCCCAACTCCATCATTGTCGCTATCTGGTTGAATAGCAATACTAACTGTAGATGTATTATTCCCTAATACAGGGTCTGTTTCATTTCCAGCAATAGTTGCTGTGTTAATATAACTTCCTGAAGCATTTACTCTAGCCACTATAGATAGAGTTGCATTTCCACCGTTGGCTAAATCACCTATTGACCAAAGGCCTGTAGTGTTGTCGTAAGTGCCTACTGAAGGTAAAGCGCTATCAAAAGTATAACCTGCTGGTAAAATATCTGTAACATTAACACCTGTTGCTGCTCCTGATCCCAAATTACTTGCCGTTAAAGTAAAGGTAACATTGCTGCCCACAATTGGCGTAGGGTTATTAACCGTTTTACTAATTTGCAAATTAGCATTTGTCAACCCCTCAATTAAATTCAAAAATACACCTGAATCTAAGAAAGCATCACCTGCATCAGCAATAACAACCTTAAAGGTATAAGTCCCACCAGGAGTTAAATTATTAACAGTTCTTGTTATAAACCTTGTAATACCATTAAACTCACTGAAAATAGGAAAAGGTCCTGGTTGAGGATCAGTGTTAGCTACAAACGCCCCTCCTGAAACAGCAGTGGTATGTCCGTTATTTATGTATAAGGCAGATTGTGTACCATCATAAGCCGCCACAGGAGTCGCTCCTGCTATAACACCAGGAAGACCAGCGTTTATTTTGTTGATAGATGTAGGACTGCCGGCTGGAGTAGTGGCTAAATTTCGAGTACCTGTAATACCAGGCCCCGAAATAAAAAAACCAAACGCATCATCAAAATTTGTACCTACATAATCCGGATATTCTTCGGACCCAAAATGATACCCAATTCTTAAACCAGTTATGGTAGGCCCTAAGGTAATCGTAAAAGTATAAGCCACTAGATCTCGAGTAGCCGTTGGATCAATTGTAGATAAATTGGCATCTGAAAGAGTAGCGCCTGCAGCTGGAAAAGCAGATTGCTGGGTAACAGTATTCCTGTTTGTCAACTCTAATGTTGTATTTCCTGTACTGAAATAGGCACCACTAGGAAAACCAAGACCTGCACCTGTAATACCATTTGTAAAAGTAGCCACTTGGTTTGATCTTAAAGTAGCTCCATTTGTTTGAGCACCAACCAAGGTACCCCCAGTAATGACAATACCTGGACCCTGTAGGGCGAGGTTAATTTGCGCATTGGTAGGGTTAGTATTTGCAGTAACCTGAGCACTACTATTTACCGTATACAAGAAACATAATAAGAATAAAAATATGGGTACTTTAAAAATAAATGAAGGTAATTGTATATTCATAATAATTCACTTTGTTAATTTATACTAACTATATGAAATCCTAGCTTAAAATTATTAAAAAAATCTTTTAAAAATTTATGATTTAAATCAAAATTGTATTCAATTACAAAAATTAAACTTAATACCAATTGCCTCTAAAAAAATTAAAAGTAACCTTGTGATACAAATACGTTAAAATCTTGTTAACAATTTTCTTTAAAACTGTAAAACTAAAATATATTTTAAAAATTAACTAATCAGATGATAAAAAGTAGATTAAAAGCATTTTTAATAGATAATCAACACTGATCAATAAAAAAATGGATCTCTAAATACATGAATTAATATAAAAAACACCCAAAATATGGAGCCATAACTATTCCACTTAAAAAAATCCTACGCTCATGAAAAGCCTAAAAAAACTCTTTATAAATTTAAAATTTAATTCAAAAAAAAAATATTCTAAAACGATGAATGACGCAAAAGTGTAGATGAAAAGAAATCTATACCAAAACTAAATACTTAAAATAATCTTGTATTTAATAACCAATAAAAACTAAATTCATTCAAACAAAACAAATTCCTATTTTGTAGAATTAAATTTTATCAATACTTACTACTAACAGCAATTAAAATGGATCAAAAAAAAAGACCGTCATTAAAGACAGTCTAAGAAATATTGGTAATAAATAATTTTAAACATTGCCTTCAACCCAAAAACTAGTACCATTACTGGTATTCAGACTAGTAAATTTTCTAAATTTTTCCGCTAAATTATCATCAGTTGAAGCCACCTAATTTGGGTTTAATGGATAGCTTTTCTATTCGAATTCAAAAAAAATTTACACACAAAATCTCTCAAAAACAAGGTCTAGACTTGTTTACCAATATAGCCAAACTAGTACAGGATTTAAAAACCAATTTTTGAATTTTTAAATTATTATAATTATTTTAAAGTCAAAAATGAGCCTACACCTCGTCACTAGTAAAAGTAGTAAAGCTTTTCTTTTTAAAAGGTCTAATGATGAGCCTGCCCTCACGATCAAAACGAATGTAATTGTAGACCCAGTTTAGAAATACAACGGCTTTGTTCTTAAAACCAATTAGCGAAAATAAATGGACAAACATCCAAACGAACCAAGCAAAGACACCATTAAAATGATATTTTGGCAAATCGACCACCGCTTTATTCCTGCCAATGGTAGCCATAGAGCCTTTGTCATTGTATTCAAATGCTTCCAAGGGTTCCTTTTTAAGTAATCGTATTATATTGCTGCCTAATACTTCGCCTTGTTGCAAAGCAGGTTGTGCCATCATAGGATGCCCTTCTGGATAGGCAACTGATACCATGGAAGCAATATCGCCAATAGCAAATATATTTTGGTAGCCATGAACCTGACTGTATTCATTGACTTTAATTCGCGCTACTTTTTCAACCAAGGATTTTCCATCTAAACCGGCAACTAATGCACCTTGAACACCAGCTGTCCAGATTACGGTAGCGGTATCAAAAGTCAAATCAGAATTGGTTGTAATGGTACGTCCATCATAATTGGTCACACGAACGTTTTTCCAAATCTTAACTCCTAAACTTGTTAGAAATTTCTCAGCAGCTTGAGATGATGCTTCGCTCATGGTATTTAAAATTCGATCACCACTTTGAATTAAGTTGATTTCCATTTTAGCAATATCCATATCCGGATAATCTTTTTGGAGAATGGCTTTTTTCATCTCGGCAAGAGCACCTGCAAGCTCTACTCCTGTTGGCCCGCCTCCTACCAAAACAAAATTAATGAGACTATTTTGTTCCGAAACATCCTTACTAAGTACTGCTTGTTCAAAATTCTCTAAGATGAGACTTCTTATATTGAGTGACTGCGGTATGGTTTTCATGGCCATACTGTTGCGTTCTATTTCTTTATTTCCAAAATAATTCGTTTTGGAACCCGTAGCAATAACCAGATAATCATAGTTTAATTCTCCAATTTCGGCAATTACTTTTTGATTTTTGGTGTCAATTTCTTGAACATTGGTCAATCTAAAATAAAAATCATCATATTCTTGAATCACTTTCCGAATGGGATATGCAATAGATCCTGCCTCTAATCCACCTGTAGCCACTTGATACAGTAAGGGCTGAAACGTATGGTAGTTGTGCTTGTCTAGTAACACTACTTGCACTTTTTTATTCTTTAATTTTTTTGCCAAGGCTATTCCCGCAAATCCGCCACCTATGATGACAACTCTGGGTAAAGAAGATTGTGGTATGTTCATTGTAATGTATTGACTGTTTGATTCCAAATATACAAAGATATTTTAGAGTACCTCAACCTCTAGTAAATTGTCAAGTGCTATTGCTCGCAAGTATTCCTTTCCACAAAAAGAGTTTCTTTACCAAGGCTTTTGATCTCCACAAACTATTTTAATTTTAAAATATAACTGATGACCAGGCAATAATTGTGTCTTGATCAAGAAGCATTCTCTAAAACAATTCCTATTGAAACAGCCACTTCCTAAACTTAAGAGACTACAATACCAATCCAATTAAAGAATCTTACTTCGTTAAGCCATAGGATTGCATTAAACAATTGGTAAATGGGCATTTAATAATGTACTTTTGCAAAAAAAATACACTTGTGAATTACCTTTCAGTAGAAAACATATCGAAATCATTTGGAGAAAGAACCTTGTTTAAAGACATTTCTTTCGGGATAAATAAAGACCAAAAAATTGCTTTCATTGCCAAAAATGGTTCTGGAAAAACCACAATCATGAGCATTATCAATGGTCTAGAAGAAGCAGATTCTGGCCAAGTAGTGCTTAGAAAAGGGATCAAAATGGCGTTTTTGTCCCAAAACAATAATTTGCAAGACGAATTGACTATTGAAGAAAGCATTTTTGCTTCTGATAATGAAACTTTAAAAGTTATTGAAGCCTACGAAAAAGCTCTTGAAAATCCCGAAGATGAAGAGGCGTACCAAAAAGCTTTTGATGGTATGGATCAGCATAATGCTTGGGATTTCGAAACACAATACAAGCAAATTTTGTTTAAATTGAAATTGGAAAATTTCAAGCTTAAAGTAAAAAACCTCTCGGGTGGACAAAAAAAGCGTCTATCACTAGCCATCATTTTGATTAATCGTCCCGATTTGTTAATTCTTGATGAACCTACGAATCACTTGGATTTGGAAATGATTGAATGGCTCGAAAGTTACTTTGCCAAAGAAAATATTACCCTTTTCATGGTGACACACGACCGTTTTTTCTTAGAGCGTGTGTGTAATGAAATCATAGAACTAGACAACGGAAAATTATACCAATACAAAGGAAATTACTCGTATTATTTAGAGAAAAAAGAGGAACGCATTGCCTCTGAAAATTCTAGTGTTGATAAAGCACAGAATCTTTTTGTGAAAGAATTAGAATGGATGCGCCGTCAGCCCAAAGCGAGAACGACAAAATCAAAATCGCGTCAGGATGATTTTTATGAAATCAAAGAAAAAGCACAAAGCAGGCGTCGTGAAAACAAAGTAGAGCTTGAAATCAACATGGAACGCATGGGAAGCAAGATTATTGAGCTTCACAAAATTTCTAAAAAATTCAAGGACCATGTGATCATGGATAACTTTAGTTTTGATTTTCAACGTGGCGAACGCATTGGAATCATTGGTAAAAACGGAACAGGGAAATCGACTTTCTTGAATTTATTGACCGGTACTTTACCTCTTGATGGCGGAAAAGTAGTGGTAGGTGAAACCATAAAAGTAGGGTACTATACGCAAAGCGGAATCAACCCAAAACCGGGACAGCGCGTTATAGATGTCATTAAGGAATACGGGGAATTTATCCCTTTAATGAAAGGAAAATTGATTTCGGCATCACAATTATTAGAACGATTTTTATTTGATGCCAAAAAACAATACGATTTTGTAGACCGATTGAGCGGTGGTGAGTTAAAACGTTTGTACCTGTGTACGGTTTTGATTCAGAATCCAAACTTCTTGATTCTGGATGAGCCTACCAATGATTTAGATATTGTAACACTTAATGTACTAGAGAGTTTTTTACTAGATTATCCGGGCTGTCTTTTAGTGGTTTCTCACGACAGGTACTTTATGGACAAAATTGTAGATCACTTATTCATTTTTAGAGGGAACGGTGTTGTGGAAGATTTTCCAGGAAACTACTCTGATTTTAGAGCCTATGAAGATAGCGCTGATGTAGCTCAAAAAGAGGAAAACAAAGCCGAAAAGAAAGACTGGAAACAAAACAATCCAACTGGAAATTTAACGTTCAATGAGCAAAAAGAATTCCAGAAAATAGAACGAGAAATCAAAGATTTAGAGATTCAAAAAGTAGCTATTGAGCAACTTTTTTCAGACGGAAAAATTACTGATGCTGATATTGAAAAAAAAGGAAATGAATTGCAAAACCTCATCCAAAAGATAGAACTTAAAGAAGAACGTTGGTTTGAATTAAGCGCCAAAATGGAAGGATAAAATTAGGACTCAGTTGCAGTTTGCAGCCTGGTACATTATTACTATTTAGGATTAGATCCTCAACAAAATTTTGATTTTGTTGAGGATTTTTTTTGCATAAAACCAATTTTTGACTGGTAAGAAAAATTACATTGAATTAAAAGCCCGATCGGTGTTTTGTAGTTTATTTTATATATTTTTGAGAAATTTATTTTTTGATTTTTGTCAGACTAAGATACCACATTATAGAAGATTACATTGATTTCATTAGATCTAAATATAAATTAGGCATAATGCGCAAAAATTGACCATATAGAAATTTCTATGCTATGCATTTTGAATACTCAAATTGATTTACTAAATATTTTTACCTTAATAATTAGTGTAATCGCATTAATTGCAACGCTTAGAAAATTATAAAAACTAAAATAAAAAAAATGAAAAAATTATTTATTGCCAGCATTCTTTTGTGTTCAATGTGTGCGTCAGCTCAAGATGACTATGTCATAAAAAAAGACGGGACTAAAATTCTAATAAGAAATGAAGTCTACCATCATTCTACTTTTGGAAAACTACGTTGCTACTTTTCAGACATAAAGGGTATACAGTTTGAAAAAGGAATTGAATTAGATGAAATAGAAAAATTAGTTACAGGCGACATAACTTACATACCATTTAAAGAAAGTGAAAAAAGAAATAAAGACTTAATGCTATACAAAGTTGTTGCAGAATCTGACGATAAAATATTGTTATTAGCCTTTTATCCACCTGCTATTCAACCTTCGTACGCTCCAGAATACTATTTATGGTATCAGTATAGGATAGTAGACAAGAATACTAGCACTATTGTCGAGGCTGGTATGTTTTGCGAAAGTGGGATAAGAAAAAAAATAAAAGTTCAAAAAAGTGCTATAGAAGTTGTTAAAAAGCATTTTTCAAACTGTAAAAACATCATGAGTAATTTGGCTGAGTTTGAAACAAGATTACCAAAAAAAATGGGAACTGGGTTTACAGATGCCTATATTGCAGGTTTCATGCATCAAAAAAAGCTTTTGAAATGTGAGTTATAATTCGCAAGTCAACAATTAAATTTGCATCTATTTAGATTACCAAAAACCGAAACTTGCACATGACAGTAGAACCGTGAAGGCTAGATTTTGCCGACAGAACGCGAAAAATTTCGGGCTTAATGATTATTTCAAAAGAAAAACCCGGAAACTACATTCGCTACTAAGGATCTGGGCATTAGACTTGATGAAAAAGTGTTTTTGTATCTTGGATGACTTGCTTCGACTGATCGCTATAGCTGGAGAGACAAATCCACTGTAATACAACAACTTTGGTAGCAATTTTATAAATCTGCGATTGTAACAAAATATTTTTTAAATGTCTAATTAAAGAAAAAGAAATATGGAAACGGACAGAAGACTTTGGCTGAAAAAAATTGGAATTGGAATAGCTGGTATTGGACTTACAAACTTCAATTCATTTGCTTCTCCCCTTGTATCTGAAAATTTAATTGATAGTTTTGAGAATGATGCTAATTTAATTTTTTTACGCTCAAATGAAAACCCTTATGGTCCATCTCCATTAGCAAGGAAAGCATTTGTTGATAATTCGAATATTAGTAATCGATATAATTGGGATATAGAAGTACAAATAATTTCTGATCTTGCAAAAAAGAATATTGTTAAAGACGAAAACATAATGTTGGGTGCTGGTTCAACTGAAATTTTAGATTTGGTTGCAAAATTTGTGTCAGTAAAGAAAGGTAATTATGTAATTGCAGACCCAAGCTATGATTATTGGACAGTTACTTTAGATACTTTAGGTTTAACTAAAAACAAAGTACCACTTACAACCGATAAGAAAATTAATTTACAAGCTATGTTGGAAGCCGTAAACCAAGATACTAAACTTGTTTATATTTGTAATCCAAATAACCCAACAGGAACAATTTGTGAAAGAGAAGCATTAGTAGAATGTGTAACCAAGATTTCACAAAATACAATTGTATTAATTGATGAGGCCTATTTGGACTTTACTAAACAGCAATCCCTTAGCAATCTCATAAATGACCACAAAAATATTATTATAGTCAAAACATTTTCCAAAATCTATGGTTTGGCTGGAGCACGAATTGGGTATGCAATTGCGAACAAAACGATAATTGATAATCTGGCAAATTCGCAATCCAATACAAATAATAGCGTTAGTGTTTTATCAAAACTTGCTGCTATAGCTTCGTTGAAAGATGATAAATTTGTTTCAAATTGTTACTCGTTAAATGAAAATGTAAGACAATATACCATTAACGAACTACAAAAATTAAACTGTGAGTGCATTTCCTCTAACACAAATTTTATCTATTTTTCACTTGCAAAATACAACAAGGATTATTTCAAGCAATTAGAAGATAATAATATTGAAGGAGGAAGAATATATGAAGAGCAAGGTAAATGGACAAGAATTACAGTGGGTAAAATGGACGAAATGAAAAAATTTATTAAAGCTATACAATAAAAAATACGATTTTAACAAATTATTCCGCCAATAGAATTATATACCACCTATCAAAATAATAAACACATCTACTAGCAGTTAAAACCTGATGTTGCGGATTTAAAAATGATCTCATAAGCAGATCGTTCAGCATCGTACTATATCACCACAACAAAGAGCATCCTCAATTCGGAGACGAAATAGTTCTTCCTTAGACTACGCAAATATCCAACTTTTCGCCTTCAATCATAGTCAAAAAAAAACACTACAAACCCCACCCCAAGTTCATAATCGTAACTTGGTATGGGGTTTTTCGTATGAATACATTAACAGAAAATTAGCACAATTACACTACTTGAGTATTGAAATAACGTATACATTTGACAATCAATTTCAATCATCAATCTGTAAATCAACTCAAATGAAAGTAAACTCTACAAACACACCCATCAAAAAAAAATCTAAATTTATACCATACCTGCTCTTGTTGAGTACGATTATGTTTTTTCAATATTCTTGGTCACAAAATATTTCAGTGAAAATAATTGATGCAACAACTAAAGAGGTTATCCCCTACGCCACAATCAATATTGACAAAAAAGAACATTTAATCTCAAATGCTGAAGGTTTTTTCAATCTTCCAGAAACTGCCCTTCAAGATGACAATACATTAATCATTACCTATCTAGGCTATAAAAATCTTGAAGTTAAAGTAAGTCAATTATCAAAACTAGATTATATCATAGCACTCACTCCTACTATTTTTGAATTAGATGATGTACAAGTAAATGGTGAGAAACCCAATCCTTATTCAATCATGGCTACGGTAAAAGCCAACTTAGCTGTGAATTATGGTAGTAAAAACAGTCCAACAAAAGACATGCTATTTGTGAGAAAATCAACTGCGACATATCCTAATGAAATTGTAGTTGATGTAAACCAATCCACAGGTTTTTCAAAACAAGCACTAAAAAAAGTAAACAATGATATTCAATCTTTTACAAACACTTTAATTGCATCACCCCCAAAAGAGTATACAGACATGTTGTGTAATTTGTATACCAATACTATTAAAAAAGACAATAAGTCATTTGTATCGCATAAAATGAACGTTCTCAAAGCAACGGTTCTCAAAAATGAAGGAAGTGCAACCTCATCAGAAGAGTTGAAACAAATAGGTATAAAAACAATGCTAAAACACTTAGATTCTACAAAGTATTACCGCATTAAAAGTGGACTCATCGGTTCTCGAGATACTATTTCTTTAAGAAAAGATTTCAACAAAAAGAAAATAAAATCTAAATCATCAGATAAAAGTACGCTCTTAACAACCACCAAATACAATTTAACGCAATTCATCCAGAACAATAATTTAGGTACATCTTCCGAACATGATTTTATAAATAATCCAGATTTGTACCGTTATAAATTTGAAGGAACTACTTTTACTGAAGATAACGATTATGCATTTGTACTAACATTTTCACCCAAAAAAAGCAAAGCTAAATACACCGGTAAACTCTATATCAATGAGTCTGATTATGCCGTTCTTAGAGCTGAATACCAACTTGATGAAGGAGAAAAACTAAACAATGTAAATTTAAAATGGCTTTTAGGCATTAAAGTAGCCCAAAATAATAACAAAGGAATTTTAATGTATCGAAAAAAATCAGATGAAAAGAACTATTACCTACACTATGCCTCTGAAGAAAATGGCAATTATTTTTATGTAAACCGACCTTTGAAATTTATTGAAATCACCAAAGAAGACAAAGACATTCTATCATTAGACATAAAATTTGAAGGAAACGCTACTACTAAAACTGAATTTTTAAATCTATCGCATTCCCTTGTAACAGATATTGATGTTACTAAAGTTGTTGAAAATGAATTCAAACTTGTAGCTATAAAATCATACGATCCTAAAATATGGAAAGGCTACCATGCTATTGAACCATTAGCAGAATTAAAGCGATTCAGAGTAAAAGATTAATTTACATCATGCAACTTTTTGTTATTATGCTCTAACAAAAATAATTTTAAAAATAAAATGGCTGTACAACAATACAGCCATTTTACTAACTAACTAAAAAAAAAAAACAATTAACTAAAAACTATTTAACAAAATCACTTAACAATTATTTTTACAACTTCGTAGGTTGAAGTAGAGCTGATTATTTTACTAAAATAGATACCTGAAGTCAACATTGATTTAGCAATCTGAACTTCATTATTTCCTACTTGAGTATCGTGGTAAATGGTGGAAACTAACTTTCCATTTATATTATAAATTTCAATTGCAACTCTTTCTGCATGCGTTGCTGTAAAACGCAGTTTTGAATTATCATCTATTGGGTTTGGCGATATTGAAACTTTAGTTCCTTGTGATGCCAAATCAAATTCTGCTGTGTCCAATGTGAGATTCTTAGAAAATTGAATGGTTTGTAAATCCATCTCTTTTACTGTTGGTTTTCCATCAAGAGCAGTCATCTTAAACACAATTGTTTTTATGTCATTCAACACTAACGGATTTCCTGTACTAGAAACAAATGCTGTAAATGGTATGGCAAAATCCTGTAAATCTCCTGTAAGAGTAATTGTTGTTTTGTACTGTTGTTCCCAGTTTGAAATACTATTTTTAATAAAAACTATTTCTAGAATACCTGTCCCTTTGCCACGCAAATGTAAACTTTTGTAGGTTGACAAATCTACTGCTTTAAACCTTGGTGTTAGGGCTCTGTATGCAGCCACATAATCTGTTGTGGTAGCTGTAAGGCTTATATTGCGCTCTACAGGAAAACTTCCAGCATCATACTCTCGTGTATTTACGCCTACATTATAATTAGTAACAGTTGTTGTACTAGCTGGAGCGTCAATTCCCCAAGGCCCATCAGATAAGAATAAATCATCTGGAGTGGCAACTCCATCTCCTATTCTAAATCCAATGTCAAACAAATTACCCGTTGGCACCACAATATCCGTTATATATTTTTTATTCAAATCAATTCTACTGTTCATTTTTTGCTCAGTACTAGTTTCTGTTTTTCTCAAACCTCCGTCAAAAGTTACGGTGCTTGTAGCATTTGTATTGATAATTTGCAATTCTAAGTTTCCATTAACATATTTTCCTTTTTTAACAAAAACTGTTGGTGGCTCAGACAAACTATATCCAGAAATTGGTTTTTGCTTTTGAATTAAACTCACAACCTCTTGCCCTATTTTGAACAAATCATCTATTGAGTTTGTCCAAATTTGAAAATTATAAAAACCAATATTTTTTTGATATTTATCAAGATTCCAATGACTTTCTAGCGCATAATTCGCATCTGCATTTACTTTCTTAGCAGAGAAACTCAATACATATTCAATACTATTATCTGCATTTTTTATGATGGTTTTGATAAAAGGCTGCTCGTTAATTTCAATAGTTGAAACTGATATAATTTGCGCACCTAATAAACGATCACAAATAAATTTAGTATGCTCATAAACGCCATTATCTGTTTTCAAAGCCAAAATAGAAGCAATTGTTTTATTGTTTTTTATATAATCTACTGAGTATACTTCGGATGCATTGGTAATAGAAAGTAAATCTGTAGGTGTAGATTCTACAACTGATTGCTCGTTAATGATTCCAAATGGAATAAAATCTTTAAGTACTGTACCCGATGCTTTTCTAGAATATAAACTTGGTTTTGTTACTTTTCTTGCTGTGGCAACATCAAACTTGTACGCTGTTTTTACTCTATAAAAATTTCGTTTGTTAATTTGTTCTGATAATCTATTGTTACTCTCTAGACCGCCCTCATTAGCTCCAGAAATTGAAGCGTTATAAACAGGACAACTAGCATATCCTGAACAAGATGGGTCATCACAATCAATTAAATTATCGCCATCATCATCAATCCCATTATCACAAATTTCTTGAGGAACAGGCGCTGTAGGACAACGTGCTCCATCATTGCTAGAACTTGACGGACCAAAGGCAAATAAATTAGAATTCATCCCAATTAAACCATTCAAATCTTTTACATCACGTATCACATAAACGGTTCCTGTTTGATTGGCAGATACGTAAAAACTTCCTGCTAAATCAAAATATACAGCTCCATAGGTATAATTATTACCTAACATTGCTGGTACAACTCCTAAATTTGTAACAACTCCATTTAATGGATTCACTCTGTAGAGAATATTAGTAGCTTGTTCAACGGTGTACAAATTTCCATCTGCTGCATTAAAAGCCCAATCGTGAACATTAATACTTTGTGACAATTCAAAAGAACCTAAATACTGTAAATAAGATGGTGAGGCTGGATCTAAATCTATTTTGTAATACGTACTACCTCCTGATTTAAAAAAATAAATTCCTTCTGGACTCACATCACCCACATACCTACTCCCGTCAGGCAAAGCAGGAATAGTGTAAATAGTAGTATTGAAATTTTTACCTATTCTTACAATAGATTTAGATGGAGAAGTTAAATAACCCCAAATATATCCATCTTTAGCATTGTAACCTGCACCGTTGATGTTTCCAGCTGTGATATTTTGAGCAACTGAAATAGAATTTCCAGAAGCCAAATCAATAGCAAACACATCATTATTTTGAATCAAATACGCATTGAAATCACAATTAAAGGGTATGTCTTGTGCACCTGATGTAGTGGTTAAAAATAGTAAAAAAAACAAAAATGCTCTTGGTCCTTGACAATGTAAAATTTTAATCATATCTATTTCCTTTTAAATAATCAACATTGTAAAATTAATTCAATGTACTACAAGAAAATAAATATTTAGATATATGATGGAGTAACTATCGATGAATGGTCTATTTCTATAGACCATTCAAAAAAAATACGTAAACCACTATCTACCAAGGAATAGGATTGTAATCTTTTAAAAACTTACCACACCAATGTTTTCCTGTATTGATGCCGTCAAATAGCGGATCCATCACTCGAGCCGCGCCATCTACAATGTCTAGAGGAGGTTGAAAATCTTGTTCTTCCTGTTTTCTTTTGGCCAATTCAGCGGGATCCTCATCGGTGACCCAACCGGTATCTACTGCATTCATAAAAATTCCGGCTTTTGCCAAAGTTCCAGAGGAAGTGTGCGTCAACATATTCAAAGCGGCTTTTGCCATGTTCGTATGCGGATGTCGGTCTTCCTTAAAAAAACGGTGGAATTTCCCTTCCATAGCCGATACATTGATGATGTGTTTTTTACCCGTATTGTCTTTCTTCATCACTTCCGAGAGGCGGTTACATAATACAAAAGGCGCTACGGAATTCACCAGCTGCACTTCGATCATTTCGGTAGTTTCTATTTGTCCCAATCGCAAGCGCCAGCTATTGGTTTTTCGCAAATCAACTTGTTGCAAATCGGCATCGAGTTCTCCTTCCGGAAAAACTTCATTTGCCACGAGCGCATTATCAAACGAATACGGAATCTGCGATAATTTGGCGGAAGCCCGCAACCCAATTCCAGGTTCTGGCCCGTGCCAAGTTACGGGCATATTTTCATTAGATGAAAAACCAGTAGTCAGCACTTTCAATTCATACAAACAATTGATATGATCCAGCAATAATTCCTGCGCCTGTTGCGGTAAAGTGTCGATGGAAAGTTCCTCATTTTCCATTAGATGCGTATAAAATCCTGCAGGACGTCTTACGGTTTGCGCCGCATTATTAATTAGAATATCCAAACGCTCGTATTTTTGCTCTATGAAATTACAGAAAATCTCCACACTCGGAATATGTCGTAAATCCAATCCGTGAATTTTCAAACGATGTCCCCACTCCATGAAATCGTCTTCCTTAGAAAAACGCAAAGCCGAATCAACTGGAAAACGAGTGGTAGCGATAACGGTTGCACCTCCTCGTAAAAGCATCAACGTAATGTGATAGCCTATTTTTAAGCGAGAACCAGTAATTACAGCAACTTGCCCCTTTACATCGGCGGTTTGGAAACGTTTAGCATAATTAAAATCTCCACAATCCGTACACATGGTATCATAAAAATGGTGCATTTTAGTAAACTCCGTTTTACATACGTAACAATTTCTTGGCGTTTCCAGTTCCAATTGTTCTTTGTTTACGAGATCATTGTACGCCAATAATTTGGGCGCCATAAACACACTGGCTTCTCGAGCATGACGGATTCCGGTCTCTTTCCTTGCGGTTCTATCTTGCTTTTCTTTTTTACGTTTGGCTACTAATTTTCCATCTTTTTTACGTCGGGAAAACTCATCACGATCTGGGCGAGAAAATTGACCTGCAGCTTTAATTAAAGCCGTTCGTTGTTCTTTTGGAATGTCAAATATTTGGTCGGTATCAGTATTTAATTGCGCTAAAATAGCGATACATCGGTCAATTTCTTCTGAGCTTATGGCAGTTTTATGTTTTATTTGTTCCATCATCATCGTAAAAAAGGGATATTATTCTTGTGCAAATTTCAAGGGCGCAAATATAGCCTTTTTAAAGTCGGAAAACTTCAAGGTAATACCGTCTATAATGCAAGTGCTAGGAAGAAGTTTTGCATTTTGGGTTTCGGCTTTTATCTTACTATCTTCGCACCTACAATGTTCTTTCACAAAGAGACACGAAGCACCGCAAAGAGACACAAAATTTCAGAAAAACTGCGTCCTTTTGAGTTTTATCTTTGCCAATCAATGTGTAAAAAAAAGTTCTATGCTGTATCAAATCAAATCATATTTACAATTCCTTTGGCACTCCAAAAATGAGCATGCAGTGCATTCTCCATTTGTATTTAGTTTATTGACCAAATGTTTTTATGATAAAAAATTAAAACCAGAATATGCTGTTTTCAGAAAATACAGAAAAACGCTTTTAGCAAATAGTAATTCAATTGAAGTAACTGATTTTGGCGCAGGTTCGAAAGTTTTCAAATCGAATACAAGAGAGATTGCTAAGATTGCAAAAACGGCGGGTATTTCTTCAAATCGAGCCGAATTATTATTTCGTATAACCGCTTATTTTCAACCGGAAACTATTCTAGAAATCGGAACTTCATTAGGATTAGCGACTTCGGCACTTGCTTTAGGCCATAAAAAAGCAAAAATAACAACTGTGGAAGGTTGTCCAAATACAATGGCACTTGCAAAAAGTCAATTTCAAGCATTCCATTTTGACAATGTAAATCCAATCGTTGCAGAATTTAGTAATTATTTAAGTGACTTTCAACCTTCGAATTTCGACTTTAAACTCATTTATTTCGACGGCAATCACTCTAAGAAAGCAACTTTAGATTATTTTGAAGCCTTGCTTCCAACTATAACAAATGATACGCTTTGGATATTCGATGATATTCATTGGTCGCCAGAAATGGAAGAGGCTTGGCAAATCATAAAAAACCATCCAAAAGTAACGGTAACAATTGATACTTTTCAATGGGGATTGGTGTTTTTTAGAAGAGAGCAACCGAAAGAGCATTTTATAATTAGAGTATAAAGCAAAAAAAATGACAGCCATTACTGACTGTCATTTTCAACATTGAATTAATTATTCCTTATTCTTTTGCTCTTTTCATTTCACCTGATTTTGCACCCATACGATTAACGGTATACATTGGTGCAAATTTCAATTTCAAACCTGCAATTTTTCTGTTATCATCACTTGTAAGACCTTCTTTTTCAACGGTGTTTTTACGACTGTCAAGTGCTTCATACATCAATTTAATTTCGTCCCAATCCTCACGTGTGTAAGCATCTTTATTGTTTTCAACAGTATCCACAAATTGTTGGTAAACACTCAAAATATTGTTTTTATTAACCCATACAAAACTCATGTCCTCACCTACTTTTCCTTCTCCAAAAAGTGCATTACGCATTTGTTGTTTTGGATTTGCTGGCAATACCGCAAGTTCCTCTGCTCTCATTTTTTCAAGATTAGCTCTCATCGTTTCGTACTTAGCTCTACTTGCTTCTAAACGAGCTTTTGCTTCAGCATCATCTGCCATATCGGCAAGAGCAACCTCAGCCTCTGCGCTTTTCAATTTAAACTCAGATTCTATTTCCATCCAGTTATCCTTAGTGTCCTCAGCAGCTACATTACTTAATGAATCCACATACATTACGTAATTGTCTACTTTAATTTTAGCTTGTTCTGTTTTTTCATCTTTACAAGCTGTAAATCCTATTGCAATTAAGGCAAGTCCTAATACTAGTTTTGTATTTTTCATGTTTTTATCTTTTATTGGTTAATACGTGACAAATGTATAGGCAAAGCTTTCATTTTCAATTTAAAACAAAAAATTATACAACTAATTAATATAATTGTGCAAAACCGACTAAAACCATGAGAATACTACACAAACAGTCGGAATAGAAGATTGGCTATTACAGCGGTACCTCAGGATTTCATGTTTATGAATAGGATACTGACTCCCGTATTGATACTTCATAATTTATGAAAACTAACATCAAACCAAATTACTGAATCAATTCGTGTAACAAATAAAAAAAAGTGCTACTTATTATTCAAATAAAACTTTTATACCTTTATATCATAACTTAACAGCATCTTTCAAGAAACGAAAGAATAAAATTTATTAAAGAATGGCAAACCCACTAATTCAGATCACCGATATTAAGCGAAATTTTGTTCTAGGAAATGAAATTGTATATGTACTTAAAGGAATTAATTTAGAGATCAATAAAGGGGAATATGTAGCATTAATGGGACCTTCAGGATCAGGTAAATCTACCTTAATGAATTTATTAGGCTGTCTTGACACTCCTACATCTGGAAATTATATTCTTAATGGAAAAGATGTGAGCCAAATGCGTGATGATGAGTTGGCAGAAATTAGAAATAAAGAAATAGGTTTTGTGTTTCAAACCTTTAACCTATTACCAAGAACGACTGCCTTAGACAATGTGGCCTTGCCTATGATTTATGCTGGTTATTCAAAATCAGAAAGAAACAAGCGTGCCACCGAAGTACTAGAACAAGTAAACCTTTCTGACAGAATGGACCACCAACCCAATCAACTTTCTGGAGGTCAAAGACAACGTGTTGCCATTGCTAGAGCATTGGTAAACAAACCTTCTATTATCCTTGCTGATGAGCCTACAGGAAACTTAGATAGTAAAACCTCTGTAGAAATCATGAAGCTTTTTGGTGATATTCATGCCCAAGGAAACACCGTAATATTAGTTACTCACGAAGAGGAAATTGCTGCTTATGCGCACCGTGTTATTCGTTTGCGTGATGGCCTCATAGAAAGTGATATTTCAAAGTAATCAGTGTTCAGTCGCAGTTGACAGTTTTATTCATTAAAAAGAAGGTCTATACCAAATAATACTCAAGTATTATAATGACTGTAATTTTTAGAAAAAAACTTAAATACAACTAAGTAAAACGAATTAAAACTACCCTGACGAGAGCTATTCTAGAGTAGAAAAATATAATTTCGATCTCTTTTCTAAAGCACCGTATAAACTTTTCCATACATGAATATCGCTTTACTTACCTGCGAAAAACTTCCTGATTTAAATCCTGAAGATCAAAAACTAATTCCTGCACTGGCAAAATATAACATTCAGGCTGTAGCTGCAGTTTGGGATGATGCTAGCATCAATTGGTCACAATTTGACTGCTTGGTGTTTAGAAATACTTGGGACTATTTTGAAAAAGAACAAGCATTTACCCTTTGGCTTGACCACATCAAAAAATTAGGCGTTAAAACACTAAACCACATTGATACGGTAAAAAATAACATCCATAAATTTTATTTAAAAGAGCTAGAGCAAAAGGGAATTCCCATCATTAAAACCCTATTTATTGACAAAACCCAACAGCTGGATTTAAACAAACTAATACCAAATCACTGGAATAAAGCAGTCATAAAACCCGCTTTTTCGGCAGGATCTTATCTCACCGAAGTGTTTGACCGAACACAAATTCAAGCGATAAACAATCAATATCAATCTATAGCTGCAGATAAAGAATTACTCCTTCAGGAATTCATGCCAGAGATTCAAACATTGGGTGAAACATCATTCATTTTTTTTGATAAGAAATTCTCTCATGCTGTGAATAAAAAACCCGTTTCTGGAGATTTTAGAGTACAATCACTCTATGGCGGAAAGTATACGCTGGTAGAACCATCAGCTGAACTCATCCAAAAAGCACAAAAAGTGGTCAATACTTTTCAAGAGGATTTGTTGTACGCTCGTGTAGATGGAATTGTCATTGAAGACGAACTTTATTTGATGGAAATAGAATGCATTGAACCAGATTTGTATTTTAACTTAAGTGCTAATTCATTAGACCAATTTGTTGCAGCATTAATAAAATTAATAGCTTAAATTTGTTTTTTTTATAAAACTAAGATCTCATTAATGAAAGTATATACAAAAACTGGCGATAAAGGTACTACAGCCCTTTTTGGCGGTACACGAGTAGCCAAAGACCATGCTCGTATAGAAAGTTACGGAACTGTTGACGAGTTGAACTCTCATATTGGTCTTATTCGGGACCAAGACATGAATGCCCATTACAAAGATATTTTAATAGAAATTCAAGACCGCCTCTTTACGGTAGGTGCCATTCTTGCAACGCCTCCAGAAAAAGAGGTAAAGAAAAACGGCGAACTGCGTTTGCAAAACTTAGGCATCATTGAAACCGACATTGAATTATTAGAAAATGAAATAGATGCCATGGAAGAAGCGCTACCGCCAATGACACATTTTGTATTGCCCGGTGGTCATACCACTGTGTCATATTGTCATATTGCACGCTGTGTATGCCGAAGAGCAGAGCGCCTAGCCGTTCATTTAAGTCATGACGAACCCGTGATTGAAATCGCAATTAAGTACTTAAACCGACTTTCTGACTACCTTTTTGTGTTGGCACGAAAGTTGTCCTACGACTTAAAAGCGGATGAAGTTCAATGGATTCCAAGAAAGTAATATTCAGTTTACAGTCGCAGTTTTTTCATAAAAACTTCAAACTTTAAACCTGAAACTTTAAACTAAAAAAAACGTTCTTAACTTTAACTAAAAATAAATCGTTTTTTACTTGTATTTTTCAGTAAAAAATTTATTTTTGCACAAAACTAAATCGACAACAGATGTATTGGACATTAGAATTAGCATCCTATTTAAGTGATGCACCATGGCCTGCTAACAAAGACGAACTTATTGACTACGCTATTAGAGCTGGAGCTCCATTAGAGGTAGTAGAAAACCTTCAATCTATTGAGGATGAAGGCGAAATATATGAATCAATGGAAGAAATATGGCCAGATTATCCCACAGACGAAGATTATCTTTGGAATGAGGATGAATATTAAAAAACAAACCAATTAAAAAGTCTCAAAAGAGGCTTTTTTTTGGTTTAAATTTACGCAAATACACAATTAGAAATATAAAAATATTATGAGTTTCATAAACAGCATTATCAAGGTTTTTGTGGGCGACAAGTCACAAAAAGACGTCAAAGCGCTACAACCCTATCTCACTAAAATAAAAACATTCGAGGAACCCCTTAAAGCTTTGTCTCATGATGAGCTAAGAGGCAGAACTCTTTTTTTTAAGGACAAAATCAAACAAGAACGAGCTGACAAAGATGCTAAAATAGCAGCACTAAAACTGGAAGTTGAAAACATTGTAGATATTGACAAGAGAGAGGATATTTACGTGGCCATCGATGCCCTTGAAAAAGAAGCTTACGAAATTTCAGAAAAAACATTAATGCAAATCCTTCCTGAGGCTTTTGCAGTGGTAAAAGAAACAGCTAGACGTTTTAAAGACAACACCCAAATTGAGGTAACTGCTACCCCAAAAGACCGTGAACTATCTGCCACAAAAACATATATTACCTTAGATGGAGATAAAGCTATTTGGGCTAATTCTTGGAGCGCTGCAGGTAAAGAAATCACCTGGGACATGATTCACTATGACGTTCAGTTAATAGGCGGAATGGTATTGCACGAAGGTAAAGTTGCCGAAATGCAAACCGGTGAGGGAAAGACATTAGTAGCTACATTGCCACTTTACTTAAATGCCTTGACTGGAAACGGAGTTCACCTTGTAACGGTGAATGATTATCTTGCAAAAAGAGATAGTACCTGGAAAGCACCTTTGTTTGAATTTCACGGTATGACTGTGGAATGTATTGACAATTACCAGCCAAGCTCTGAAGGTCGTAAAAAAGCCTACGATGCGGATATCACGTATGGTACCAATAATGAATTTGGTTTTGATTATTTAAGAGATAACATGGCTCATTCTCCTGATGACCTTGTACAAAGAAAACACAATTACGCAATTGTAGATGAGGTCGATTCCGTATTGATTGATGATGCTAGAACTCCTTTAATTATCTCTGGACCAGTTCCACAAGGAGATCGTCACGAATTCAATGAATTAAAACCAAAAATTGAAAACCTAGTAAGTCTTCAACGTCAATTAGCAAACGGATTCTTATCTGAAGCTAAAAAACTAATCAAAGAAGGAAATACTAAAGATGGTGGATTTCAATTGCTAAGAGCTTACAGAAGTTTGCCTAAGAATAAAGCATTGATTAAATTTTTGAGTGAAGAAGGTATCAAACAACTGCTTCAAAAAACCGAAAATCAATACATGCAAGACAACAAAAGAGAAATGCACAAAATTGATGAGGCATTGTATTTTGTTATCGAAGAAAAAAACAATCAAGTAGAATTAACAGATAATGGAATCCAGTACCTATCTGGCGATACAGATGCTGACTTTTTTATCCTACCAGACATTGGAACTGAAATTGCCAATATTGAAAAGAAAAAACTAGAGAAAGACCTTGAAGCCGAAGAGAAAGAAAAATTATTTCAAGACTTCGGGATCAAAAGTGAGCGTATCCATACATTAACACAGCTTTTAAAAGCCTACGCTTTATTCGAAAAAGATGTAGAGTATGTAATCATGGATAACAAAATCATGATTGTAGACGAGCAAACAGGTCGTATCATGGACGGTCGCCGTTATTCTGACGGATTGCACCAAGCCATCGAAGCCAAAGAAAATGTAAAAATCGAAGCTGCTACACAAACTTTTGCAACGGTTACTTTGCAAAACTATTTCAGAATGTACAACAAGCTAGGCGGAATGACTGGAACTGCAGTTACAGAAGCGGGTGAGTTATGGCAAATATACAAGCTTGATGTAGTAGAAATCCCTACTAACAGAGGCATTTCTAGAAAAGACAAAGAAGATTTTATCTACAAAACAACTCGTGAAAAATTCAACGCTGTTATTGAAGATGTAACCGAATTGTCTAAAGCCGGAAGACCAGTTCTTATTGGAACAACATCGGTTGAAATTTCAGAATTACTAAGCCGAATGTTGAAAATGCGTGGCGTAGCACACAATGTCTTGAATGCAAAAATGCACAAACAAGAAGCACAAATTGTGGAGGAAGCTGGAAAACCAGGTGTAGTAACCATTGCCACAAACATGGCTGGTCGTGGTACCGATATCAAATTATCTCCAGAAGTAAAAGCTGCTGGCGGACTTGCCATTGTAGGTACAGAGCGTCATGACTCGCGTCGTGTTGACCGTCAATTGCGTGGTCGTGCAGGACGTCAAGGAGATCCAGGAAGTTCTCAGTTTTATGTATCGCTTGAGGACAACTTAATGCGTTTGTTTGGATCTGAACGTGTGGCCAAAGTAATGGACCGAATGGGATTACAAGAAGGCGAAGTGATTCAGCACTCTATGATGACTAAATCTATTGAACGCGCTCAAAAGAAAGTAGAAGAAAACAACTTTGGAGTACGTAAGCGTTTGTTAGAATATGATGATGTAATGAATGCACAGCGTGAAGTAGTCTACAAACGTCGTCGTCACGCCTTGTTTGGCGAACGCTTAAAGCTGGATATTGCAAACATGCTGTATGACACCTGCGAGTTAATCATTGATCAAAACAAAGCAATAAATGATTTCAAAAACTTTGAGTTTGAATTAATACGCTATTTCTCGATCACATCACCAGTAACCGAAAGTGAGTTCGCTAAAATGAACCCAATGGATCTTACCGGAAAAGTATACAAAGCTACATTAGATTATTATACAGAAAAAACAGCACGTAGTGCCCGTGAAGCATTCCCGATAATCAAAAGCGTTTATGAAGATCAAAACAACCAGTTTGAGCGCATTGTAGTTCCATTTACGGACGGAATTAAATCTTTGAATGTTGTTACCGACTTAAAAATGGCTTACGATTCTCAAGGAGCACAACTAGTTGCTGATTTCGAGAAAAACATCACACTAGCCATTGTAGACGAAGCGTGGAAAAAACACTTGCGCAAAATGGACGAGCTAAAACAATCTGTTCAACTAGCCGTGCACGAACAAAAAGATCCGTTGCTAATTTACAAACTAGAGGCCTTCAACTTGTTTAGAGCCATGATTGACAACGTAAACAAAGAAGTAATTTCATTCCTTTTCAAAGGAGATTTGCCAGCACAAGAAAACCAACGCATTCAAGAAGCCATTGATGTAACTCCCGTTAAGGACTACACCACTTCAAAAGATGAAATTGTAAGCAGCGAAAGTGCAAATCAAGAAGCCATGCAAACACAGCAACGTCAAGTTACAGAGACCATCACTCGAGACATGCCAAAAATCAATCGCAATGACAACGTAACCATTCAAAACGTGGCCAACGGTCAAACACAAGAAATGAAATACAAAAAAGCCGAAAGCCTAATCGCCTCAGGACAATGGGTATTAGTGAACTAAAGCCTTTTATTTCAAGATTCATAAAACTCCACTGCGCAAGTAGTGGAGTTTTTTTTATGCTATTTTTTCGGGAGCTATTCCCGCCATACGCTGCAAGCTATTTGGTTTCAAACCCTTTTTCTAGGCACTTTCAGGAGCTTCCTGCGGTCGCTCTGCCAGCGCTATAAAAAGTGGTTTTCAACCTGCATAGGCTTTACGCTGCTGTCAGGGCTATACCCTAAAACTAACCAAAAAGAAAAAAGAATCATCCAAAAGCAAACTAATCCTCAAAAAATCGAAATGGCTTTCACATCCAAGTAAATACCGAAAACAATTAAATACATAAGAAAAGGTTGTAATTATTAAAAAATCAACTAAACAATTTATAAGAGAAATTTACTATATTTGATAAAACAAAAAAGCGAAACAAACCTTCGCCAATCTACCTAAATTTGGGTGTATACACGAAAGTTTGTTTCGCATTTATACTAGTTGTGAGCAATGCCAAACTAAACATAAAGATTGAACTAAACATATAATATGAAATCAATTACGAAATATCTGCCGATTAGTCTAATTAAATCTTTAAATTCATTCAACCGCTTGCTTGCTGACTACAGAGATGTTTTAGAAATAGACTCAACAGAATCAAAAGTCACTTTAAATGGAGCGCATACGAAAGAAATAACGATACGATATTCATTAAAAGAAAGCACGTCGTTTTTTACTATAGTATTTAACCCAGTGGTTGATTACCTATCTTATAACTATTATCCCAACGACATAGCATCTAGTAAAACCAAAAAGACAGCGCGACATGCTTACGACCAGAAAATGTTAGAAGAGCTTGAAAGAAATATGGAAGTGTGGAAAAACAACTTAGTTGAGTTGGTTAATTTGAAAGATCCTTTAGACTTTTTCAAGGACACATTCATAGAATCTTATTCTGCTGAAATAATAGATTTTGTCGGCGGAAATTCAGAGATGGATTATTTTCCCTTGTCTATGGCCAAGCAGCTGAAAGTCATTGAACTAATTAAAGAACAGCAAACCTTCGTTGAAAAACAACTAAATGAAATTGAAGATACTTCATCCGAAAAATTCCAAGATTTAAATACTTCTTTGATTGAACTTGAATATATAAAAGAGAACTTACCAAGAATGACTAATAAGGATTTAAAAGAAAGATGGTCATCAACGTTTGCAGTATTAATAAAGTGGTGCGGAAAGCAACTCGCTGCGTGGGCAAAAGTTGACGCTGAAAATGATGGAAATATTTCTCGCAGTATTGGCAGTTTGATTGGTGGCATATTTGGTGTGCCAAAGATTGAATAGGCACTGCTCACAACAGCGCATAACCGCAATTACTGGCTTTTAGGTAAATTGAAACATTATTTTCGCTAAGTTTGTCTCACGTGGCAGAAAATACTCTGCTCCTATTTTCGCAACTGACGGTTATGCGCGAAACGTTGGCGGTAATTTTATAGAACCCTTTTTTATAAATCAAATAAACAATTAAGAAAATGGAAAATTGGTTAGTTACAGTTGGAAATGCAAAATTTGAAGATGGAAAAATTATATATATTCCACAAAAAGGAAAAAGAGAAGATGGGACTGAATTCAATTACATTTCAATAGTTAGTAGTAACATTGAATTTGAAAATGGTAAAATAAATTTCTCAGTACAAACTAAAGACAAATTAGCATTAGCACAACTTGTTCTATCCTCTGAAAAAGGCGGAAGTATAAACATTGGAATGAATACAATGGGTGTATTATTTGGCGTAACGAAATATGATAAAGACAATCAACGTTATGAGAATCCAGAAGGAGCTGGATTTTATGAGACATACATTCCTGAAAATATTTACAATTATACTGTTGAAGTAAATGGTTCTGTTATAACATTATTCGTAAATGGAATTAAAATTACCGAATCAATCCAAGACGTTAAAAGAGGACAAATTAAGTTTTATTTATCAGGCGAATCTGAAATTGTAATATCCAATATGCAGGTCAATACAATGAAACCAAAAGCCTTTATTGTGATGCAGTTTACTGAAGAATATAACCAACTATATAAAGAAGTCATCAAACCAGTTTGTGAAAATTTTGGTTTAGAAGTAGAAAGAGCTGATGAATTTTATACAACTACACCAATTATTGCAGACGTTATAAGATCAATTGTGAATTCATCACTTATAATTGCAGAAATAACTCCTGACAATGCTAATGTATATTATGAAGTCGGATATGCACATGCAATAAATAAACCTACAATACTGCTTTGTGAAAGAAAAAAAAGAGAGAAACTGCCATTTGACATTTCAGGATTCAGAACTTTATTTTATGAAGATTCAATCTCGGGTAAAAGTACAGTCGAAAAGAACTTGAAAAAGTTTTTAGAAAATATAAATATGTAAAAAAACTACCGCCAACAGCCGTAGCTGTTGCGCAACTCTCTTAAAAAAGTAAAATTTCAAGATAAGCGTAAAAAACAACCTCGTTTAAGGATTTTTAAGCGAGGTTTATTTTTGGTTTTAGGTTGTAGTTTGTAAAAATAAAATGCCTTAAAAAGTCGGTTTTCAAGTCTATGAAAGCTATTTTTAGAGAAGTTGGTACTTTTGCTTGTATTTCACTTACAACTCCGGCTTTTGTTTTTGTTTTTTTGGTGATAAACTTCAAGTATTTCTTGAGATTATAGGTTAATGCTGCCATTAAAACGTGTTTGTTGGCTTGCTTGATTCCTCGTGTGTTTAGGCGCTTCATATTGGTGAAATTGACCAATGTTCCTATTACTGGTTCTACGGTTTTACTTCTCACTCGCACCATTTGCTTGGCATAGCGTGCGTTTTGAGTCAGTTTTTGGTGCATTCGATCATAGTGTTCTTTGTGGATGCTGTGGTCTATCTTTTTATACTTAGTGCTTTTTCCGCAGCATTGTTCTCGTAGTGGACAGTTTTTGCAATCGCGCTCACTACTTCGATAACTGTATTTGGTGTAGCTTTTGCTATCGTTCTTTTCGCCTTTAAAGAGTAAAATGGCTTTGTTGGAACCTTCTTTGATACATTCATATTGGTTCAGTTCTTTGTTGAAAATAAAACCTTCTCGCTCGGGTTTGTACTGTCCGAAGTTTGGAATATAGGCATCGATGTTTTTTTGGTTCAAATACTTTAAAGCTTCTCCACTACTGTAACCTCCATCGGCTAAAAGTTCTTCTAATTCAATGCCATTTTCATTTAGATTTTCCTCTGTTAATTCTACTATTTTTTGCACGCATTATCTCATTATGATTTTATTTTCATAGGTATTCGATGAATCTCCTTCGTCGATTTGACTATCGCGTTTGTCTGCAAAATCAGAACAGGCTCCAGTTATTACATGATGCGCATCGTCTACAGCTATTTGTCCAAAATAGTTTAACTGCCTTGCTTTGCCTGGTTTTACACTTACCCTAGCATCAGAATCTGTGGGAGAATAATGCGTATGATTCGATACAAATCTCGGACGTATTGAATTGCCGTGTTCATCTACTTTATCAAGGTTGAAGTTGGGATTGGGTTGGCTCTTATAAGCTTCTTTTTTCCAATTGTGGTGTTGTTCTACTAATTTCTTTCTGGTGCTGGTAGTTTTAAATTCGCTGTTTTCTTCTAATTCATCTACAAAGGCACTGGCATCTTCCAATACTTCTTTCTCTACCAAACTATCCATAGAGGCATTGGCTTTGATAAAAACACTGCCCACGGCTTGACGCTTGCCGCGAATCATACCTTTAGAAACACACAGCTTTAAAACGGCTTTAAACAAACTTAAAAACACTTCTTCACCATATAACTGACGCGTGCGACTAATGGTGCTGTGCCAAGGCAATGCTTCGTCAATGTCATACCGAATAAAAAGGCGAACATCTAAACAATTTGAGCAATATTCGATGAGTTTCCTGTCCGAATTTATGTTGTTTAAATAGCCAACCAAACAGATTTTGAAAAACACAACGGGATCAATGCTCTCCTGTCCTTCGTCTCCATAATACTTTGCAGTAGCTTTATATAAAAAATGAAAATCAATAGCTGTATCAAGCAATCGATAAAAATTATGCTCAGGAATCAGGTCCTGTAAATGAACTTGATAGAGCATTTTTGGTGTGAGTTCTTTTCTTCCTTGCATAGTTAAAAATACAATTTCTTTTACTTTTTTGCAAGTTTTTTTTGATATATTTGTTCGAGTTGTGCAACAAGCACACACGCTACAAGCAATTTGGGTTTTAGGCTTAATTTGAAATTGGTTTTGTATTTGGAAGATTTGGCAAATCCGAAAATAAGGCTTAATTTAATCCCAAACTGCTTGTAGCGAGTGAACGTTAGCAAATATTATATTACCAAGAAACTTTACAAATGAAAATAATATCTAAAATCGCAATCATAATTACTTTACTTTTGGGCGCAAAAGGAATAAGCCAAACGAATCAAGAATTACTTAGGCAAATTGATTCGTTATTAACGAATAATAACCAAAATAACACCATAAATGGTAATGTATTAGTTATTCAAAATAGTGAAGTTTTATATGAAAAATCATTTGGTTTTGCGGAACCAAATCGAAAAATAAAATTGAATAAAGAATCTAAATTTTTAATCGGTTCAATTTACAAAGAGTTTCCAGCTGTAGCAATAATGCAATTAAGCGAAAAAGGGTTAATCAACGTAGAAGACAATATCGACAAATATATTCCTGGATTGCCTTCGTGGTCTAAAGATATATCAATAAAATATTTACTGCAATATTCAGCTGGGCTACCAGATATTCAAACCAAAAAATATCCACAAGATAAAATTATCACCACTAAAGATATTTTTAATGATCTTTTAAATATTCCAAACTTAATTTATAAACCTGGAACTGATTATTTGTACACCAATTATAGTCCCCTTTTACTAATGAAAATTGTAGAAAATGTAAGTGGCAAAACATTTAATGAATACTCGAAAATTTTCCTTTTTAACTCCGAAAATATTAACATAAAAACACAATATCCATATATAGAAAAGGACAATTTAGCAGTATCATTTAATAATGAATTTGTTCCTGACAATTTTAAATTAGAAATTCCATTTTTGTTTGTTAGTAATTCTTATGGTTTGTACGATTGGTTTAAGAGAATTGATGAAAATTCTTTAATAAGTGAAAAATCAAAATTATTTCTCGGTAAAACTGCAAATATTTTATCCGATAAATCCATGCAAAGTCCTTTTGGAAAACTATATACTACAAAACAAATAACATCAAGAGAAATTTCAGTTACAGAACATACTCACGATGGAAGTTTTGGAAATTTTAAATGTATTGCAAGAAGGTTTAATTTGGAAAATATTACTATAATAATCTTGACTAATCAGAATACGAATAATGTTTACGAAATATCAGAGGCAATTTACAATTTAGTAATTAAAAAGAAAAAATAATAACATTTGCTAACAGGCGTTTGGCAAGATTGCGAATTTTGTAGTAAATTCACGTTTATTTCTCGCAAGAAATTTTATCTTTAACAGAAAATAATCGGTTCCGAAGTTCGCAACCTCGCCAAGCGCCGGGACGTTGTATGCTATTTATGAGAACCTGAATGGAAAGAGAAATTTTATTTACTGCAAGAAATACATACGATTCAGAATATAATTCAGGATTCAGTTGGCAAGAATATTTGGAATGGTCTAAAATTTTTCATCTGAAAGAATTAGTTTCTTTAGATGGAATTTTAAATGATTTGTCCTTCACCCCAGATTTTGATTCTGAAACTGAATGGAAATATATTGTAACTGACCAAAATGTGGTGACAGTTTTTTTTAATTCTCTTGATTACGTTTTGGAAAAAGTAAAAGACCTAAAATATTTTAATTTATTAGCTGTAATTAAAGAACCAAAAAGCGAGAATGCTAATTTGAATTCTGAATATGATTTTATAGGTTATGATTTGATAGAAAAGGATGGAGATATTAGTGCACTAACAAATTGTGGCGGTTTTAATGAAACATTTTTACCTCAAGAACTAAATCAATACGGACTAATTACAGATTACGATAAAGCAAAAAAAGTTCAAATAGAACTCATTAAAAACAATCCCGAAGAACATCACGCAGATTGTTATCTGTATGAAGTTTGGAGACATAAAACTATTGGACGTAAGTAAACAGCATACAACAGCTACTACAACGGATTTGGGCATTTGGCTTAATGGGAAAAATGGTTTTGTTTTTGGCAGTTTAGCGATAACCGAAAAATAAATCTTGATTTAGAACCCAAACCCGCTGTATTACCAGAACGTTGTGTGCTATTTTAGAGGAACAGAACTGCTAAATTGACAAGTAAAAAAATATAAACTAAATGCACTTAAAAAAATTTATCTTATTGACATTTTTAATTTCTATTTTCTCGTGTAACAAAAACGAAAATAAAAATGAAAGAATCTTTACAGAAAATTACTCAATAGAAGCTCCTTCAGATTTTGAAAGAACTAATGAAATGAATGAATTAGCTAAAGTTCAGTTTCGAAAATCCAAAGAAGATTTGCATTTTATCGTGCTAGAAGAAACAAAAGAAGGTTTTCAAAATGGAATAAAAATGGGCGTTCATAAAGTATCTCCGAGCTTGTTTGGGTATTACAAAGTAATTACTAATCATTTTGATGAAATTACAGACAATTTTGAAACCTCCGATTATGGTTTTACCAAAATAAATTCGTGTAATGCTATTGTTTTCTCAATGAGCGGTAAGCATTTAGAAGAAGGAAAAGAGGTGTTTTACAGATACGCTATTCTAGAGGACGAAAAAAATCTTTATCAAATAATGTCGTGGACAAACCTAGCGTACAAAGATAAACTTATAGGTCGAATGGCACCAATAATAAATTCATTCAAGTCAAATTCAATTTCAAAATAAAAACAGCACACAACACACGTAGCTGTTGCGCAACTCTCTAAAAAAAGTAAAATTTCAAGATAAGGATAAAAAACAACCTCGTTTAAGGATTTTTAAGCGAGGTTTATTTTTGGTTTTAGGTTGTAGTTTGTAAAAATAAAAAGCCTTAAAAAGTCGGCATTCAAGTCAATGAAAGCTGTTTTTAGAGAAGTTGGTGCTTTTGCTTATATTTAACTTACAACTCTGGCTTTTGTTTTTGTTTTTTTGGTGATAAACTTCAAGTATTTCTTACGATTATAGGTCAATGCTGCCATTAAAACGTGTTTGTTGGCTTGCTTGATTCCTCTTGTGTTTACGCGATTACTCACAAGTTTTTATTGATTTTAAATGGTGTTCGTGAATGCTTCGCATTTCATATTGGTAAAATTGACCAATGTTCCTATTACTGGCTCTACGGTTTTACTTCTCACTCGCACCATTTGCTTGGCATAGCGTGCGTTTTGAGTCAGTTTTTGGTGCATTCGATCATAGTGTTCTTTGTGGATGCTGTGGTCTATCTTTTTTTGGATATTTTGCCTGCCTGCCGGCAAGGCATGAATTATAGCGGAGTTATCTTTGGCGTCATTTTCTTCCAAAGCATCTAAGTATTCTTGGGTTTTTACTTCAATATAATCTACATGTTTGTCGATTTTCTTTTGATTGAAATTGGCTTTCTTGCTATTGTGGGCTCGGCTTTTGGTACCATCGATAGCAATGGTTTCGCAACCTATCAAATCGGCATCTTTTAAAAAAAGAACATAGAGCTTGAATAGCTTTTTCAAGGCAATAGGATTGTTTCTTCTAAAATCGGATATGCTGTGGTAATTTGGAATAATAGCTTCTAAAAGCCATTGCATTTCCATGTTTCTCGAACATTCCTTTTCTAGATCTCGAGCACTTCTGACTCTGTTGAGATACCCATATAAATAGATCTTTAGAAACACTTTACTATTAAAACTTGGGCGACCTTCAGTTTTGAGCGTTTTTACCGAAAACCCAAGCTTAGAGAGGTTTATAGATTCGACAAAGGCATCTATAAATCGCACCTGATTATCGGGACTTATTGTATCTTCTAAACTTGTAAAACGCAGTTGTTGACGAGAAATACCTAGGATATGTTGCATTATTAAAAATACGAAAAATCCTGTCTTTACGCAACTTTTTTGCTATATTTGTTTGTAAGTAAACCGAAGTTTTTTCACAGACTGACGTTAGCTGTAACCATCCACAAATCAAGAAACTAAAATGAAAAATATCCTTTTGTTACTATTTACAATTATGATGATTTCTTGTAATAAGAAAACGGAAAAAGATGGTACTGTAAAACTAAACCAAAATGACAATGTAGATTTTTTTCGACCAGCCGATCTTGGTGCGTCTGGGTCGAAAACGAGATTAATTCTTTACGCGAATTTTGATGAATGTGGAGAATGGGGCGGACATAAAGAAAGTTTTGAAATATTCTCTAAAGAAGACAAGCAATTCTACGCAAATTATAAAAGAACAAAAGTAGATTGTAGTAAAATTGGAGAGTTATATGGAAAGCCAGAATTTCAACAACCGTATATAATCAAAGAAATAAAATTAGCCGACAAACAGAAAAAAGCAATTTATATTTACTTATCACAGCTTATTAAAAGTAAGATTAAAGAAGATTTTCCTGGAAATGCTGGAAAGAATTTTGGTGCGATTAAAACTGATTCAACCCTAGTTATTGATGTTTACGACAGTGATAAAAAAAATCTTGAAAATTACAACAAATTACTCAAGGAGTTCCGTTTGGAAATTGTAAAATATGAATACCGATAATGGCTACAGCTAACAGCTACTACAACGGATTTGGGCATTAGGCTTAATGGGAAAAATGGTTTTGTATTTGAATGATTTGGCAAATCCGAAAATAGGGCTTAATTTAGTCCCAAACCCGCTGTAGTAGCGGGACGTAAGGCTGTGAAAAAACCTCTTCAAATCTAGAAAATATTCGAAGGTTTACCAAAGAATAAACTCAAATATGTATTTATCAAGAGGTTGATTTTAGTTTTTTTTTTTACAGAATGACATTAGCGGAAATGCCCGAGCGACGCTAAAAAATAGAATCTAATGACAAAACAGAATAAACTAATAATTGTATTTTTTTGCATAATAAAATTATCACTTCATCTAATTGCTGATTATCATTCAGGTTTTCAAGGCGATGAATTATTACATATCGAAACAGGAAATCATTTGGCATTTGGTTATATGGAATTCCCTCCATTAATTGGAGTTTTAGCCTATATTCAAAATCTTTTTAATTCTAATTCTTTATATATTCATCATTTATTTTCTCATATATCTAGCATTTTAATAATTATTTATGTTGCAAAAATCACTTTAGAATTAGGCGGAAAAAACAAAGCACTATTTTTAACTTTATTATGTATAATTATTGCACCAGCATTTGGGCGTTCGCAACAACTTTTTCAACCTGTTGTTTTTGGGCAACTTTTTTGGGTTTTGGGTTTTTACCAATTAGTTCGTTATACAAAATATCTTAACAAAAAATATGTAACCTATTTAGCCATTATTTCAGTAATTGGTTTTTTATTCAAGTATGATGTTTTATTTTTTATTTTTGGATTATCGTCATTATTCTTTTTTAATAAAACTAGAGAAAGATTATTTAAGCAGAATATCGGATTACATGTTGTAATTGCTTTTTTAGTAATTCTTCCAAATATTTATTGGCAATATGTAAATAGTTTTCCTGCACTACAAATGTTTAGCAGATTATACGAAACGCAATTAGATAAACTTTCGAGATTAGATAATTTGAAAAATTTGATTCTTGCAACCAATCCAATTTCGCTTATTTTGATTTTTCCTGCAATAGTTTATATGTTCAAATCTAACAAAACCGAACTCTATAAAGTATTAGGATTTTCAATTATTTTATCGTTTTTTTTATTGGTATTCTGTAACGGAAAATCATATTATTTTTTCCCAATAATTTTAACAATCTTACCTTTTGGAGCAATATTTTGGGAACAAAACATAATTCAAAACCATAAATGGATTATATTTCCTATTAGCATTCTGTTGTTTTTAGGTTCAATATTAATTCCATTCGGAATGCCAGTTTATACTTTAAATCATTATTTGCAATCCATTTACAAATATGAAAAGAAAGATATTGATGGTGGAAAATATGCTGTGAAATATGATGAATATTATACGAAAGAAAAGTGGAAAGTAACAATGACTGAACTGAAAAAAGTTTATGACAGTTTGCCCGTAAAGGAAAAACATAACTGCCTAATTTGGGGAAAACATTATGGTCAAGCAGGAGCAGTTAATCTATTAGGTAAAGAATATAATTTGCCAAAAACATTTTCTTATCACGGAAGTTTTTATAGTTGGTCACCTAATGAAGTAATGCCAAAAACGATAATTGCATTAAGTTATCAAGTTGGAGATTTTTTTAATCCTTATTTTGAAGAAATAACTCTTGTGAAAAGCATTTATAATCCTTATGCGGACAACGAAGAAGAATTGTATCAGAGAATATATATTTGCAAAAAGCCAAAACAGAATTTTGAAAAAATGAAAGAATTATTTAAACGTAGAATATTTGAATAAATAAAGGAACTATCCGCTGACAGCGGTTTTGCAAGATTGCTAATTTTGTAGTTAGTTCACGTTTCGCAAGAATTTTTATCTTTAACAGAAAATAATCGGTTATGAAGTTCGCAACCCAGCAAAGCCTCGAAACGTCAGACTGTCTAATAACCTCTATTTATACGGTTAATTTTATTGTGTTAAAAATCGTTCAAATAATTTGTATAACTCATTGCTGTTTTTTTGTACATTTAAGTATGAAATTCATCAACGGAACCAAAACAAACCAACTTGCAGCGCAAATGTCTCTGGCTTTAAGCATTTTTTATAAATGGTAATTAAAGTAAAGCATCATAAAACGGCTCACTTTTAAAGGAGTTTTAACGAAAAAACCTTTAAATTTATAACAAATAATTCCTGTTTTTTGTGTGACTTTATTTGCAATATTTACTCACAAGCAAACGGAAGTTTTTTCACAGACTGACTTTACTTTTATAATATAAAAAAATTCCGTTCAGATTTTTTTATTTGGAATGCATTTATTTAAATCATTGCAAATATCCATTAAAACAGCAAAGGTAAATCTGCTATCGAACATATTATGAAAAATCTTTTGCTAATTAAAAAAGCTAAAATGTTTATTCAGCAAATAATTAATAAAGTAGTATATTTGGATAACAAGAAAATAAATAGCAGCGTTGAATTGAAGTATTGATTACGAAATCGTTAAACCATTTCAAAAAAGGAAAGTCAAATTAATAAATTAAATAGTATGAAATCAAAAAAGCATTTTTTTACTGTAAGTATTTTAACAATTGCCTTAACCATTTTTAGTTGTTCTAAAGATGATGATACACCTACACCCACTACGCAATCAACTGCAATTCCATCTGTTTATTCAAAAATATATGGAGCTACAAGTATTACTTCTGATGGTACTTTTATTACCATTAAAACCAGTGATCAACCAAACCACAAAAGTGCTTATTGGACTAATACTAATTCTTTGTATGAAGCCTTCACTCCATCTGCAACTAGTCCATCGTTTACTGGTGGCGCATTTATCAGGGCTCCAAATAATATTACTGCACAAACAATTACCTTAAAAATACCTTTAAATCCTAAAGTAGCAACAACACATAGCGCCACACCAATGGGTGTTATGGGTGTGGCGCTAGATGGCGTTCCTTTTTTTAATCAATATGCTGCTGGAGGTGTTTCGCTGGGTGGAGAAGTAAATGGTTTTGACCAAGCTTGGGGGCATCCACAAGCATCAGGTATGTACCATTACCATGTTGAACCTTACTATTTAACAACGGTCAAATCTGGTGCAACTAAATGGGGTTTATTGGGTTTCTTATTAGATGGATTTCCTGTCTATGGTCCTAAAGAAGAAAACAATACAGACCCTTCTAATCTTGATGTTTATCATGGTCATACACATGCTACTGTTGATTTTCCTTCTGGAATGTATCATTATCATATTTCGAATACTGCTCCGTACATAAATGGCAACGGATTTTATGGTACACCTGGAACAGTTACGCAATAATGAAAAAAATTGTACTCTTTACAATAATTTTCTTCTTTTCTTGTAAAAATGAAGAGAAGAAAATTGTTTTTTCTAAACCATTAAAAAAAGTTCCATTAGTTTACAAAGATGCTTCAAATTATTTATTTCAAATGCATCAGGATACTATTTACTTTAACAATAAAAAATTTTCTGGAATCCAATACTCTTTATATAAACAAGGAGATACGGCTTTTATTAAACCCTATTTAAATGGTTTAGAAGAAGGCATCACCAAAAAATGGTACGCTAACAAACAACTAGCAGAAGAACGTTTGTATATTGATGGAAAAAAGGAAGGTGTTCATAAAGGTTGGTGGGAAAATGGGAAGAGAAAATTTGAATTTTCAGTATCTAATGATGAATATACCAATGAATTTAAAGAATGGAATAGCAATGGATTATTACTTAAAGATTTTCATTATAAAGATGGTCAAGAGAATGGTAGTCAACAATTGTATTATGAAAACGGAAAGATTAAAGCAAATTATGTTATAATTAACGGTAAAAGATATGGTTTATTAGGAACTAAAAATTGTAAAAATGTATCGGATAGTATTTTTAATAGTAAGTAGTTTAATTCTCTTCAGTTGTTCTAAGAAGGAAGATAATTCCATTGCGTTGCCTTATTACAATGAGCCTAATTTTACACCTATATTTTTAAAAACAAAGTAGCAATTAAAAGGAATATAAGTCATACTATTGCTAATTTTTCGTTTCTAAATCAAGATAGCATCGTAATAAATCAAAATGTTTTTAAAAATAAAATTCATGTAGCAAATTTTATTTTTACAAGTTGCGGAAGTATTTGTCCAGCAATGACTAAGAATTTAAAAATAGTCTCAGATAGTTTACAAGATAATAAAGACATCGTTTTCTTATCCTATTCTGTAACTCCATGGATTGACAACCCAAGTGTATTAAAGAAATTTAAATCGAATTATGGAATTACTAATAAAAACTGGCACTTCCTTACGGGAAAAAAAGCAACAATATATAGTCTGGCACGTCAATCGTATTTTGCCGAAGAAGATATTGGTTTTAGTAAAGACAGTTCAGAGTTTTTGCATACAGAACATTTTATTTTAGTCGACAAAAATAAAAGAATTAGAGGTATTTACAACGGGACACTACAACTAGAAATGGAGCAATTGATTGATGATATTATAACATTAAAAAATGATGAAAAATAATATCTCTATCCTCAAAGATTATAATAAACTAAGGTGTAAAAATTAATGTAAAGTTGGTTTTATATTTGTAATGATTTACTTTATTTATTCCTTATCACTCGGATGACAAATATAGGGAATGGGCTTAATTTATTCCCAAACAGCTTTTAGCGTGATATTTTTTTAATAACAGAAAAAAATATTTAAGTTCAAATTTAGTATTTCCTAAATTTATATATTCTTTACCTGACTACTATTTTGGGCTATTTGATTGGACATTCTTATTTTCGTTATTTTATCATTTGAAGCTTTTGCAATGGGGTCACGATTAAACCATAGCACTGGTGCATTTAATGATAATTCAAATTGGTTCATCATTAGTTGGAGCAAAGATGTTTGTTACTTGAGAGTGTCCCATTTAATCGGAATGCATACTTTACAAATTCGACCACCGCTATCATTCTATGTTGTAAAACAAACCAAACTAACTCTTTCGTTTGCGTTTATTTATGCGCTATTGGCCCTGTTAACACTTACTCGATTATTACAAAGCAAGCTCTTAGGACTTGATGCGAAAAAAGAAGTGCCGCATAAAACTTAAACTAGACGAAATAATGTTTTGCAAGTTTTCCAAAGCTAAGTTTTCGATTGGGACAGCCTACTCCAACTTACAATTGCTAACTGTTTCAGAACACGTTTCAAACCAGCCAATCACCTCATTATAATAACATAAGGGCGCAAACCTCTTTAAAATTTAAAAAAAATACTTTTCATTAAAAATGTATTTTTAATTGATATATCAATTATATTTGTATCAAATAATAAAAAATGAAAAATACAAATCCCACAGGCACGGTACTTTACACCTTAGAGCAAACAATAAAAGAATACCGAAAAATGGCTCAAAAAAATATAAGCTCCATTGTACATGATATCACCGTTGACCAATGTTTGGTGCTCATAATTCTTCACAAAAATCCTCAGTATTCCCAAAAAGAAGTAGCAGAAATGATTTTTAAAGACAATGCTTCTGTAACAAGAATTATTGATTTGATGGTGAAAAAGGACTATATCAGTCGGAAAATTCATGAGACTGACAGACGCAAATTTAATCTTGAAATCACAAAAAAAGGAATTGAAACCATTGCTTTACTCACTCCCACTATACAAAAAAACAGAACAGATGCTCTAGCCGAATTGTCTGAAAATGAAATAATTCTTCTGGACCAACTATTAACTAAAGTACTTATCAACTGTAAAACGGATCATGAAAAATAGAAATCAAACTAGTGTAAGTCTCGCAGTACTCCTATTCACAATTTTGCCAACGGTTCTTCTTTGTCAAAAAAACACATCCGCAGCTATTGAAAAATACATGCAAGCACAACATGATATCAATCAATTTAGCGGTACTGTTTTAGTATCAAAAAACGATACTGTACTCTTCAAAAAAGCCTATGGTTTTGCTGATTACGAACAAAAGATTAAAAATACGATTGACACTAAATTTCAATTGGCATCGGTTACTAAACAATTTACTGCGGCGGCAATCCTTCAATTGGTGCAGGAAGGAAAATTATCTCTGAATGATCCTCTAAGTCGTTTCATTCCTGATTACCCCAAAGCAGATCAGGTTACCATACACATGCTGTTGTCCCATTCGTCTGGACTAGCCATGGGTTTCAAAAACATTGCAACAAGTACCATGTCTGGTGATTCAGCCTACAACGAAATTAAAAAAATGCCCTATGAATTTGAACCCGGCACAAACACAGCCTACAGTAATATTGGCTATTATTTGTTAGCTAAAATTATAGAATCAGTTTCTGGCGAAAAGTACAGCACCTATCTTCAAAAACATGTATTTGAAAAAGCAGGTATGTACAACTCAGGTGTAATTACTAATGACGCATTGATTCCTAAAAAAGCTAAAAATTATATCAAAGAGCACAATCACTATGTTAGTAACCCTTATATCAATTGGGACATCAACTATGGTCATGATGGTGTGTACGCAACTGTTGAAGATTTGGCTCTTTGGGACAAAGCGCTTTATGGCACAACCCTTTTATCCGAAAAAATGAAACAACTAATGTTCACACCTTATAATACACAAAATTGGGGATATGGTTTTGTAATCAATCCATTTTACAATCACGGTCATGAACTGATTGCGCATGATGGAGGCTTTTTTGGAGCCATAACATCCTTCAATCGGTTTACAAAAGATCGCCTTTTGGTCACTGTGCTTTCCAATAATGAATCTCTTTCACATATCATTGCCTACGGACTTTCGGCACTGGTTTTTAAAAAAGAAGTTACAATGCCATACAAACACAAAAAAATAAAGGTAAACCCATCCATTTATGATCAGTACAAAGGGAAATTTGGAACAATTCAAATCATAAAAATGGGCACCAAACTCTATTACAACAGTATGGAACTTGAACTTATCCCTGAATCAAAAACAAAATTTTTTAGATCAGATGACAATGATAGAACAGTTGAATTTTTAGCAGACAAAAATGGCAATTACAATTCGATTGTGGTCACAAAAGGAGGCATAAATGAAATTTTCACGAAAAACAAACAGCAATAACTAGTATATGCGACAACATCGTTAATGTGATTTTTGTTGACCAAACATTATAAATTTTGGAAGAAAAGAAATCGTATTTTAGTTGCCAAAAAAGAATTTTCTGAAAAATTAAAATTCTGCCAAACACTAATCCTTAGCAAAAACCAATTTAAAATCACCTATGAAACCTTCAAAAAACAGTCAATTTCTACAACTGATCATTCTACTTCTTATGGCTTTACCATACAAAGCACTGTGCCAAGAAAGCAATGATTTCACGACCGTAAAAACCGCTACCGAAGCTGTAAAAATACCAGGGAAATGGCAAATATTAAATACCACAGCAGATTCAGGGCAGACCTATTTAAAAAATAATGACGGTGTAGTCATTGCTGTTGCAAGAAATCTAATGAAAGCCTACCCTTTTTACAAGAATACTGCAACTGCATTTGAACAGGTTAGTCTTTTTTACCAATGGGATTCAGATTACTACAAAGAACAAAAATTTAACGTGTCGAAAATAAAGGAAAATGCAACACTTGGTTATATCATTTGGAAATACAATGACAAGAAATTAGATACTATTTTTCTGTTTGGCGCCAGTAAAACCGAATTCTTGAACTTGCTTATTTACACCAAACTGTGGGAAGAAAAAGAAAAAATCGCTTTTTTAGAAAACCTCTTTGAATTAAACCAATAGATTTCTGATTGCTAATTCCTTGTGAATCTAAATTTAACCAAAAGGTAACGCAACCAAAAAAACCTTTAGTTATCTTTAAGGAAACATTAGACTATGAAAAAAACAGTACTTCTATTGCTGGTTTCAATTTTGTTTGTTTCCTGCTGGCCAACAACCGATCCCAATGACTTTCAGAGACAAGAATACCAACCTGTAATCATTACTCGTAGCGTCCTAGAAACTTCAATCGTTTTTCAAAACACACAGCCCATTGTTAAATCAGGAAAAATTTACGTTAAAGGAGATTTAATGTTTATTAATGATGTTAACAAAGGATTTCATGTTTACGATTATGCAAATCCAAGTAAACCAGAACGACTCTATTTTATAAAGGCGCCAGGAGCCACTGATTTAGCCATCAAAGGCAATACGGTGTACATCAATCAAGCTGTAGATTTAGTCACCGCCACGTTCGATCCGACAACAAAAATTTTTAAGGTTACCAACCGAAATAAAAATGTTTTTCCGCAAAAGCAAGCTCCAAACGGGACATTTGGCTACACAAAAGACAATGAAATTATAATTGACTGGAATTTAAAAAAATAATCATGAAAAAAATTATATTCTTCTTCCTTTTGATAATTACAATCGGTTGTTCTAACAATGATAGCGCATCAAACGATAGTGTCGGACAAGGCGGTTCACTTGCTATTTTTGCCTTAAAAGGCAATTATCTATATAGCGTAGACCATATGAAATTAAATGTATTTTCGTTAATAGACGGCGAAAAACCCGTTAAAGTGAACGATATTCCTATTGGCTTTGACATCGAAACGCTGTTCGCTTATGGAGATAACTTGTTTATTGGCTCTAGAAACGGGATGTTTATTTATTCGATTAGTAATCCTGAAAACCCAACCAAATTATCAAGCGTACGACACTTTACCGCTTGCGACCCTGTTATTGCAAACAGCACACATTCTTATGTAACCTTGAATTCAAATACTACCTGTGGCAATAACATCAACGTTTTGCAAGTTTACGACACTAAGGATCTTAAAAACCCCAAATTAATTCACAGTCGAAATCTCATGCAACCCAAGGGAATTGGTTTTTACACTGCAAAATACCTTCTGGTTTGCGACGATGTTCTCAAAATATTTAACATTGAAAATCCTGTAGAACCTGTTTTGGTACACTCAATCGACAAAAATTGTTTTGACGTAATTATACGAGACAATACTTTATTTGCAATTGGGAACAAAGGGGTTTACCGCTATAAAATGAATCCGAACGATATTAAAGACATACAACTAGAGAGCGAAACAAATTTTTAATTTTCTCTTTTGAGTAATAGATAAAACGACTTTGTAGAAAGTAGTTTTTTTTTACGTAAGTCTTGTATATTTACGTTTATTCGGTTGCTAACACTTTCAAATTGTTTTTGATAAAGAATCAAATTGAAATTTTACATTCTGTGTGCTGTATTTGCTTCACGATAGGTATTTTTTATTTCAATTTTTACTTCGAAATTGTTCCAAAGCATATTGCAATTTGGATTGTCTTTGTAACTTTTCCTTTGGTTCTATCTATTTATGAGAACCTAAAGAATAATAGCTAATGCAATTTATTCCCACGACCAGCTCCAGCAATAATATTATCCTGACGAGACAGCTGTAGTTGAAATAATTTTATTATTTTAGTTCCTTAAAGCTTTTTTTAAATAGATAATTATAAAAATTAACATAAAACCATTCATATATGAAAAAACTACTTCCACTTCTGTTTTTAATAATTATCTCTTGTTCGAAAAATGAAGAAAGTGACACCAACAACGCATTCGGAAAATTAGTTGATCGTGATGGCAACACCTATAAAACTTTAAAAATAGGTACTCAAACATGGATGTTAGAAAACTTAAAAACAACGAAATATAATGATGGAACACCAATTCCTAAATATGCTTTTTCAGATAAATGGAATAGTATTGCTCACTACCAATGGGCCAATACAAATGATTTAAACAATGTGTTTTCCGAAGAATTACCTTCAGATTACTATGGCGCAATGTACAGCGATCTTGTATTAGATAGTGGAAAACTCGCTCCAACTGGATGGAGAATACCTAGTAAAAAAGATTTCGAAATTTTAGAAAATTACCTCAAAACAAATGGACACAGTGGTAATGAAGGGAAAGCTTTAAAGTCAAAAACAGGATGGATTCACTCAGGATTTGGCACTGATGCCATTGGCTTTAATGGATTAGCAAATGGATATGTTGATGTTCTTGGTACACCAAAAGCCAGTGAAATAATTTCTAATTGGGCTACAACAACTAAAACTTCAGATGGTTTTTTCAGAATAGTGATTAACTTGGTACACGACCAAAATACTATCTCCTATTCAGAAAACATCATTAATATTGGTGTAGGAGTGCGATGTATTAAAGAGTAACTGCAGTCTATCTAATTTTTCTACACGGAGTAGTATGCTTAATGTATACCGTTTTCCTAATCAAAAAAGCAGGACTTAAGCGTTTTAAAAACTTTACTTCTATAAACAATTGTAAAAATGACAAACTGTTTACAGACGCTATTTTCACAAGAATCTTCTTGGGCGAAAACAACTAAGCAGGAAATTTTTACTAAAATCATATGAACCTTATCGTCTTAAATATCAACCAAATCTGATTGTAAATTCATCTGAAAATACTTTTAAAGTATAAAATTAGTTCAGACTAATTTGTACTTAAATTAAAACTAAACCTATGAAAAAAAATACTTTACAAGAAATGAATGATTCAGATTTACTAAAAAGAAAAAACACAATAAAAGGAGTAATTATTGGTTTTGGAATCCTATTTATTATAGCTATTGGAACAATGATGAGTCTTTATGCAAATAAGCCATTTAACCCTGTTTTATTTATGCCATGCTTCATTTTTCCTCTTACTTTGCTACCCATGTTTGTAATATACAATTCCATAAAAACTGAAATAAAGTCTAGAAATGTTTAATTGAAAGATATTTAAATCTCCTCATGCAATTGAAACCAAATGAGTAGCGTATCCTTTTGGGCAAACTGTAAAAAAAATATTGGGAATGAAACTCCAAAACATTTTTTTATATCATTATAAATGTTGTTAGCAAGCACTAGAAAGGGACTAAAAAACATCCAAAAAGCAAAAATGGATCTGAAAATTGCGACCGCTATATGCTAGCGTTTTTTAACGTAAATTGCTTAAAATAAAATTTGATATGCGATTACTATTTATTTTGATTTGTTTGTGTTGTTTCAGTTGTACAAGTAAAAAAAATGTCAAAAATCCAGCACAAGTCTTAGCACTAGAAAAGAGAGTTAGGCCTGTGCATGATACAATTGGTTTTACAAAATACAATTGGCAGTTAGATTCTATTTATAACCGTTTAGGGATTAAGGATTCTAAAAATAAAATGCAATGGAAAGCAGCTATAAGTCCGCATGACGATTATAAATACGCCGGACGGTTGTATTACGAATCGCTTAAAGGCATTAACGCCAACACGATTATTTTAATTGGTGTTGCACATCGCGCTCGAAACTTTAAACTTCAAGACAAAATCATCTTTGGAGATTTCACACATTGGCAATCGCCTTATGGTGATTTAAAAGTGTCTGATTTAAATGCTGAAATTATGGCGCAACTGCCAAAATCAACTTATCTAGTTCATAACGACATGCAAGAGTTAGAACATTCATTAGAAGCTATAGTACCTTTTTTACATCGCAAAAACAAGAACCTACAAATTATTCCAATACTGGTGCCTTATATCAATTACGAAACAATTGATAGCATTAGCAATGTTTTCTCTGATGTGGTAGCAAAAATTTTAAAACAAAAGCATCTTATATATGGAAAGGACGTGGCAGTAGTAATTTCCAATGATGCGGTACATTATGGCAATGAAGAATGGAGTGGCGATTTAGCTCCTTTTGGAGTTGATGATGAAGGCACCAAAAAAGCTAGGGCTTTGGATATGGAAATTATTGAAAAATGTTTAGTAAACGAAATGAATACTGAAAAAGTAAAAAACTTTACCGAATACACCGTAAAAAACACAAATTACAAAGAATACAATTGGGTTTGGTGTGGCCGTTATTCGGTGCCATTTGGAGTAAGTTTCGCCAATAAATTAAATCAGGCATTGTACAACAAACCTTTGACAGGAACTTTTTTAGGTTACGCATCAAGTATTGATCATGAACTTATAAAAGTAGAAGATTTAGGTATGGGAACTACAGCTATAGCAACTCAACAACACTGGGTAGGATATGCGAGTATAAAATTTGAATAGAGATGTAATTCTGGAGGTTGAAGACATCAATTAACAGAACTTCGAACTGTTTAAAAACATTCCCGACCTGACGAATTTTTAATCCGTGATATCAATGATCACATCATCAAAATACGAATCTAATTTGTGTGCTTCGCTCCTCCCTATGCCGCAGCAAATCTTTACAATATAATTAAAGTTTTTTTTTACACTACTTTGGGTTTTCCTCAAAATACCGTTTTTCAATTCTTTTAATATCTTTAATAGAATTTTTGGCCCAAGCCAAACGTTTTTCTAGGATTTCGTTTTCGGTTAAGTGCCAATCAATATTAGAACTTCGCAATCTATTAGTTAGGTTTTGAATGATGATCGCTGCAGAAACGGAAATATTCAAACTTTCGGTGAAACCTACCATGGGGATTTTTAAAAAACCATCGGCACGTTGCAAGATTTCCTCAGATAAACCATCGCGTTCGGTGCCAAAAAATAAGGCGCTGGGTTTAGATATATCAAAATCTTCCATCAAACAATCGTTGTCGTGTGGCGTGGTAGCGATAATTTGGTAACCTTTATTTTTTAAAGTGTCAACACAAGTTGTTACACTATCGAAAGTGTTAATGTCAACCCATTTTTGGGCGCCCATGGCAATTTCTTTATCGATACTTTTTCCGTAGCGCTGTTCAATTACGTTCAGTTCTTGAATACCAAAAACTTCGCAACTGCGCATAACAGCACTCGTATTGTGCATTTGAAATACATCTTCAACAGCTATTGTAAAATGTTTGGTTCTGTTTTGCAATACTTTCAAGAATTTCTCTTTGCGATTATCTGTGAGGATATTTTCAAGAAACTCGAGAAATTTTAAATCGATCATGTGGGATTATTTTTTGGCAAAAATAGTAAAAAAGACTAGTTTTATCTTTTAAAGAACAGCTAGTATTGATCTATTACGAATTGTGCTTTGAAAGTTAAACGAAGTACATTTACGGGATTTGCGTGAGGGATTGACGCGGCATCCTTTTTGGGCTTTTTTTGCCCATAAAGATAGAGCAGAAAGCCCGGTCGCCGCGGCGAACACGCCCAAAAAAATAGAACATGAAAAAGAAATTAGTAGTTTTGACTGGCGCTGGAATTAGTGCTGAAAGCGGTATTAAAACGTTTCGAGATAGTGACGGACTTTGGGAAGGGCATAATGTTCAAGATGTGGCCACGCCCGAAGGTTGGCATAAAAATCCTGCTTTGGTACTTGATTTTTACAACCAAAGGCGTCGACAGCTCAAAGAGGTTACTCCTAACGCAGCTCATTATATTTTAGCAGAATTGGAGTCGGAATTCAATGTACATATCATCACTCAAAATGTAGACGATTTGCACGAACGTGCTGGCAGCACACAAGTACTGCACCTGCATGGGGAATTGTTAAAAGTGCGCAGTACACGCATCCATGATTATATTTTGAACTGGACCGAAGATTTGAATTTTGGCGACTTTGATGAAAATCAAAATCAATTGCGTCCACACATTGTATGGTTTGGCGAAGAAGTTCCTGCACTTGAAGAAGCGGTTTCGATTACAGAAACTGCTGATTATTTTGCAGTGATAGGCACCTCGTTACAAGTGTATCCGGCGGCAGGTTTGATTGATTTTACCAAAGTGACAACACCACTATTTTACATTGACCCCAAACCGATTAAAATTCCGAACTTGAGAAATCAACTGCAAGTGATTCCTGAAATTGCAACAAAGGGAATGCAACAATTAAAAGCCACACTCTTGAGGGATATTTAAAAAAATATTCCTTTTATAAATTGCCTTTAAAGGTTTATATTTGTGCTTTTACAACAAATAACACAACAATGACTACTTTAAACGAATTGAATGCTATTTCTCCAATTGATGGAAGATATAGAAGTAAAACCCTTTCTTTAGCTCCATTTTTCTCAGAAGAAGCTTTAATTAAATACCGCGTACTGGTTGAAATTGAATATTTCATTGCTTTGTGCGAAGTGCCTTTGCCACAACTTGCTGGGGTGAATTCGGATTTATTTGAAAGTTTACGCAACATTTACCAAAACTTTTCGACAGAAGATGCACTTTGGATTAAAGAAACAGAAAAAGTAACCAACCACGATGTAAAAGCGGTAGAATACTTTATCAAAGATGCTTTTGAAAAACTAGGTTTATCACAATACAAAGAGTTCATTCATTTTGGGTTAACTTCCCAAGACATTAATAATACCGCGATTCCGTTATCGACTAAAGAGGCTTTTGAAAAAGTATACATGCCGTCGTTAATCGCTTTGACAGCAAAGTTGAAAGAATTGAGCGTGGAATGGAAAGACGTGCCTATGCTAGCACGCACACACGGACAGCCTGCCTCACCTACTCGATTGGGTAAAGAAATTGGCGTTTTTGTAGAACGACTAGAGGAGCAAATGCGTTTGTTATTCAATATCCCTTTTGCAGCTAAATTTGGCGGTGCTACTGGAAATTACAATGCCCACCATGTAGCTTACCCACAAATTGATTGGAAACAATTTGGAGGGAAATTTGTCGAAGATATTTTAGGATTACACCACTCCTTCCCAACCACACAAATAGAACATTACGATCATTTTGCAGCGTTTTTTGATGCGTTAAAAAGAATAAACACCATCATTATTGACTTGGATAGAGACATATGGACGTATGTTTCAATGGAGTATTTTAAGCAAAAGATAAAAGCAGGCGAAATAGGATCGTCAGCCATGCCGCATAAAGTAAACCCAATTGACTTTGAAAACTCAGAAGGAAACTTAGGGATTGCCAATGCTATTTTTGAACACCTTTCGGCAAAATTACCGCTGTCAAGATTGCAACGTGATTTAACAGATAGTACTGTTTTAAGAAATGTGGGCGTACCAATCGGTCATACCATCATAGGATTTGAAGCTACTTTGAAAGGCTTGAATAAATTACTCTTGAACGAACCTAAATTTCACGAAGATTTAGAGAAAAACTGGGCTGTTGTAGCGGAGGCTATTCAGACTATTTTACGTCGTGAAGGATATCCAAATCCTTACGAAGCCTTGAAAGGATTGACTAGAACCAATGAAGCGATTGATAAAAACGCCATTCATGGTTTTATTGCAACACTGGATGTATCTGAATTGATAAAAGCTGAATTAATGCAAATTACTCCAAGCAATTTCTTAGGAATCTAAGCCTAAATTTTGTTATACTTTTCTCAAATCTGCTTTTGTCACTTGATAAAAGCAGATTTTTTTGTTATTTTAGTAAAAATTCAAAATTTATGTTTCCCTTTTTAGCAACTTCAGTAGTTCATTTACCCGATTTAATAACTGATTTAGGTTTAATCCTAATCACTGCTGCCATAGCTGTGTTGTTATTTCGAATTATGAAACAGCCTTTGGTTTTAGGGTATTTGGTTGCAGGATTTTTAGCAAGTTCTGAATTTGATTTTTTCCCAACAGTAAAAGATGTTAACAGTGTGAAAGTTTGGGCTGAGATCGGCGTTATTTTTTTGCTATTCAGTTTAGGACTCGAATTCAGTTTTAAAAAATTGGTAAAAGTGGGCGGTACGGCTTCTATCACTGCGTTTACACAAATAATTACATTAGTAACCCTGGGATTTTTTACCGGTCAATTTTTGGGATGGAGTAAAATGAACAGTATTTTTCTTGGCGTAATATTATCCATTTCTTCCACGACCATAATTTTAAAAACCTTTGATGAACTGGGCGTAAAATCTCAAAAATTTGCTGGAAACGTAATTGGCTCTCTTATTGTTCAAGATATTATTGCCATTTTAATGATGGTTTTGCTCTCAACAGTTGCGGTGAGTCAGCAGTTTTCTGGAATGGAATTGGTGCAATCCGTTTTAAAACTGATTTTCTTTTTGACCATCTGGTTTGTAGTAGGTATCTTTTTTATACCAACATTATTAAAAAAAGCCAAACATTTATTAACCGATGAAATGATGTTGATCATTTCGTTAGCCTTGTGTTTACTAATGGTGATTTTTGCAGCAAACGTTGGATTTTCACCTGCTCTTGGCGCCTTTATTATGGGATCTATCATTGCCGAAACCACTCAAGCGGAACACATAGAACATCTTGTAAAACCTGTAAAAGACTTATTTGGCGCTGTTTTCTTTGTATCCGTTGGAATGTTAATTGATCCGAATACACTGCTAGAATATGCTTTCCCTGTCGCTGTTTTAACATTGATTGTAATCTTTGGTCAATCCATAAGTTCTACAATAGGTTCTTTGTTATCAGGGCAGCCACTTAAACAGTCCATACAATCCGGTATGAGTTTATCTCAAATTGGAGAATTTTCATTTATCATCGCTACATTGGGAACCACCCTAAAAGTAACAAGCGATTTTTTATATCCTATTGTTGTAGCGGTATCCGCAATTACCACTTTTACAACTCCGTTTATGGTCAAGTTTGCAGAACCGTTTGCTGTTTTTGTCGAAAAGAAACTTCCTAAAAGATGGGTGAAAAGAATTAAACTCTACAGCTCTAACACCGAAGAAATAAAATTATTAAGCAATTGGCAAATTGTAATGAGAAGTTATCTCACACAAGTGGTGCTTCACTCTATCATTATTGTTGCTATTATTTTACTTTCGTCAAATTTTATACTTCCGTTAGTAGAAAATTCAAAATTTGGAAATGCTATTGCGGCATTGATCACGCTCATAATTTTATCACCATTTTTGTGGGCGCTATCATTAAGAAGAGTAGCAGTCAAACAAGTTCAAATCTTATTGGAACAGAAAAAGCATTATGGACCAATTATCATGCTAGTACTTTTTAGAATAGCGCTTTCTCTATTTTATGTTGGCTTTATTTTAAATACTTTTTTCTCAGCAGGAATTGCTGCAATAGCTTTTTTAATTGCCATAGGTGCTTACATCTTATTCCCAAAAAGATTACATGCTGTTTATCACAAAATTGAAGATCATTTTATGAGCAACTACAATGACCGAGAAATTAGAAAAGAAAATAAACGACAAAATACACTCTCTCCTTGGGACGGACACATGACCGAATTTGACATTGCCAAAGAATCTAATTTAGCTGGAAAAACTCTTGAAGAATTAAAAATTAGAGAACAATTTGAAATCAATATTGCCTCTATAAGACGCGGAGAAGTAGTTATAAATATTCCTTTGCGAACCGAAAGATTGTTTCCTGGAGATGAAATAAGTGTTATAGGAACGGATAAACAAGTTAAGGAATTCAAAATCTACTTAGATAAAAACGAAATTGATGTTGCCGAAAAAGTGGTTGAGACTGATATTATTCTTCAAAAACTGGAATTAAAAAATCGAATTTATATAGGCAAAAGTATTCGCGAATCGCAGATAAGAGAAAACACCCATGGTATTATTGTTGGTATTGAACGCAATGGAAAACGAACCTTAAATCCTGAATCTCACCTAGTATTAGAGGAAAGCGATATTTTATGGATTGCAGGCGAGAAGAAAAAAATTGCTGCCTTTTTAAGATCTTAGCCTTTTTTCCATAAAAAAAACCATTAAGAAAATTAAGTTTCAACAGCAATTGAACGCTTATGTAATTTTCTTAATGGCTTTAATTTATTGTAATCCTAAAGCTATTTCAAATATCCATCTGAAATTCGCTCAACAACTATCTTGAATAATTAGGAGCTTCTTTTGTTATAGTCACATTATGTGGGTGACTTTCATTGATACCACTGGCAGTAATGCGAACAAAACGTCCCGTTTCTTGTAGCGTAGGAATGTCTTTTGCACCACAGTATCCCATTCCAGCACGAAGACCACCAATGAATTGTAACATACTTTCGTTTAGTTCTCCTTTGTAAGGTACGCGACCAACAATTCCTTCTGGAACTAATTTTTTTACATCATCTTCAACATCCTGAAAGTAACGGTCTTTAGAACCCGTTTCCATAGCTTCAACAGAACCCATTCCTCTGTATGACTTAAATTTTCTACCTTCGAAAATAATGGTTTCACCTGGAGATTCTTTGGTACCTGCAAGAAGTGAACCTAACATTACACAATCGGCACCAGCGGCTAAAGCTTTAGGGATATCACCTGTATAACGAATTCCACCATCAGCAATTACAGGAACACCGGTTCCTTTTAAGGCAGCAGCTACTTCAAGCACTGCAGAAAACTGAGGAAAACCAACACCTGCAACAATACGAGTCGTACAGATAGAACCTGGACCGATACCTACTTTTACACCATCAGCGCCGTTTTCAACTAAAAATTTAGCTGCTTCAGGAGTTGCAATGTTACCCACGATAACATCAATTTGAGGAAATTTAGATTTAACTTCTTTCAAGGTATTCAGCACGCCTTGTGTGTGTCCGTGAGCAGTATCGATAATGATTGCATCCACACCCGCATTTACTAAAGCTTCAGCCCTTTGTATGGCATCGCCCGTAACCCCAATCGCTGCAGCAACGCGCAAACGTCCATATACATCTTTGTTGGCGATCGGTTTTTGAGTTAATTTGGTAATGTCTCTAAAAGTGATTAAACCTACCAATTTATAATCTGCATTTACAACAGGTAATTTTTCAATTTTATATCCTTGTAAAACTACTTCAGCTTGTTCTAATGAAGTTCCTTCGGCAACAGTAACTAGATTTTCGCTAGTCATTACTTCAACAATAGGTCTTGCATTATTTTTTTCAAAACGCAAATCTCTGTTAGTAACAATTCCTTTTAAAATTTTATTTTCATCAACGATAGGGATACCGCCAATACCAAATTCTTTCATAACATTTTTTGCATCAGCAACGGTAGAACTCAGTGGCAAAGTTACTGGATCGATAATCATACCTGATTCAGCACGTTTTACCTTACGAACTTTAGTTGCTTGCTGCTCGATAGTCATGTTTTTATGCAAAACACCTATTCCTCCTTCTTGTGCCATTGCAATAGCCATAGCACTTTCGGTAACAGTATCCATAGCTGCAGATACAATAGGGACATTAAGAGTTATATTTCTTGAAAATTTTGATTGGATACTTACTTCACGCGGAAGAACGTTAGAATAGTTTGGAACTAATAAAACATCATCGTAAGTTAATCCTTCACCGATAATCTTAGAGTTGTGTGCGATCATTGCAATTGTAGTTGGAGTTTAATTGCGTGCAAATATACATTTTTTTTCACAGAAAAAGAACATAAAAATGATAAATCAATAAAGTAAACTACTTCAATAACAATTTCTATTAAAAAGAATACTTGATTTTAATACCTCAATCTTAATCGTTTAGACAAACGGGCTTTTTAAAATTTAAAAAAAATATAACTTGGTACTGTTTATAAACTCTCTTGAAATAATTGTTTCAATTGTTTACAAATTATTTTACAATCACATTGAATCCTAACTGAAAAGAAAGGCTGTTCGCTTTTGTTAGATCCTTATATTCTAACAAATTATCAGCCATTAGATAGAAATTTATAGGCCCTGCAGTAGTTGACAAACCCAAACCTATATTTTTACTAGAATAGGTATCTAATGTATAGGTGGCCTTAGCCTGTAACCCTTTTAGGATTTTTCTCGAAAAATAAGTTGTAAAAGCAAACATAGGCATTCTAGGAGTAGACATGACAAATAATTGCGCTCCTACTGCACTTTTATAAACTGCTTCGTTTCCATTACCTTTACAATTACAATCGTCCTCACTATCCTCATCAAAAGAATATTCGAAAGAAGAATTCAATTTAATAGGACGCCATGTTGTGTATTTTGAATTTATAGTATCTAATGGAATGGCTTCTTGAAATTCTTTGTAAATATTTTCGGCAGAAGCTCCTGAACTAAAACTAGGTACAATACCACGATAGTTGTACCTTCCCTTTAAGGTGTAACTTTCAACGTCCTTAGTGTGGTTTATAAATCCTACATCAAGAATACTTCCTGTTATTTGTATGTTTTGTAACGGATAATAAGTAAAACCTGCATCAAAACCTAAACCTAAATTACCACCTAAAAGAGCTCCATTTGTAATGTCCTTAACTACATCCGATTCATTATTTTCATCATCATACTTTGCCAGTCCTGAAGTATTGAGTTGCATATTCGAATAAATACTTTGATCGTAAACACCTATATTTGATGGTCCTGTATAAATATAACCCGAGTTTTTCGTAGAATTAGCGTTATAAATACTGGAGTAAATCTTTCCTCGAACACCTACAATAAAATTTTTACTAATATTTTTATGTACTCCAATATGCCATACTGATAATAACTCCGCTTTCATACTTAAATCTCCTAAGTCAAATATTTTACCTAAGTAATTACTATTGCCATCAATTGCAAGAATGGCTAAATCCTTAGGCATATAACTCATCATATCAAACTCTTGATACATTCCAAAAGAAACATACGTATCAGAATCATCACGGTTCGCACCCGAAATTCTAAACCCGCCATTAAAGATTTCCATTTGCTGATTTACAACCAGTTTATCATTTCGATTGGTTGCCAAAACTACGTTTCGCAACTTTGTATTAAAATCAATACCATCGTTTGCAAAAAGATCATAGGTACTAAAACCACTTGAACCTACATTTGCAGAAACACCAGATAATAATGGAACACCCGCATACCATTTGTACTTAAAATCAGCACCAGGGTTTGTCATCAATGATTGTGGGATTGCCGTGAAATTATACAAAATTTGCTTGTTTTGTGACCAACTACAAAATGCAACGAGCAATGTTAAAATGTGAATTATTTTTTTCATTCTACAACAAGATAAGCCGTTACACCTGAACGTAATATTAATTTCCCTGAACTAGTTTCGGTCAATGGTTGGCCTGGTAACATGCGCAATATGAAAGCTATTTTGGTTGTTCTTTTAAGCAAGTCAAGTTGCACATTTTCAAAAACATCCGTCCTATTTACTTTGTTTACGGTTCCTGAATATGCTGCCACATTAAAATTAGCTGTGTAAACTGTAATATTGTCTTTGTCTAAAAATAAAAGTTCTACTTCATAAGCTCTGTTTATGGTATTTTCCATTTCGGTAAAAATAGAGGCTTTTTTTAGATTATCTCTGAAAAATTTATCTGAAAAAACATCCACTGCAGGCACATCAAAAACTAAGCTTTGCTCTTGGCCATTAGTAACAAAATCTGGAGCGGGAACCTCGAAATAAGCTAAATTAGCTATAAAAACAGGCTCCAATTTCAAATTGTTCACTTGATCAAAATCAACATCACTAGCACATGAAGAAAAAAGAAATATGATAGAGACGCAACTAGAAACGAATGTTATGAGCGATTTTTTCATTTGGAATTAGTAATTTGATTGATATAAAAATACATACTTTTTATTAAAAAAACGAAATTAAATTAACTCTAGTATGTAGTTTCAACAAACAAGCATACAATTGCTTTTTTAATGAAATTCTCCAAATAATTTTGATGCCTCATTATATGCACTTTCAAAACTCATAGGACTCATGCCCGCATATTCTTTTTTTGCTGTAAAATAAGAGAGTAATTTTTCTGTAGGCATGTTTCCTGTTAAATTATCGGTTGCCATAGGACAACCTCCAAATCCTTGGATAGCACCATCAAAACGCCTACAACCCGCAAGATAAGCAGCATCAATTTTTTCAAACCATTTATCAGGAGTAGTATGCAAATGTGCTCCAAACTCTATATCTGGGTATTGTGGTATTAAATTTGAAAACAAATACGAAATCACATCTGGCGTTGAACTTCCTACTGTGTCTGAAAGGGATAAAATTTTAACACCCATTGCGGCTAATTTTTGAGTCCATTCACCCACAATACTCACATCCCATGGATCACCGTATGGATTCCCAAAACCCATTGATAAATAAGCAACTACCTCTTTATTTGATTTGTCAGCAATTTCAAGAATTTCCTGTAAAGTTACTAGAGATTCAGCAATGGTTTTGTGTGTATTACGCATCTGAAAATTTTCAGAAATAGAAAAAGGAAAACCAAGATACTGTATTGCTGCATGACTTGCAGCCTGCGAAGCACCCAGTGTATTGGCAATTATTGCAAGAAGTTTGCTTTTAGTTTGAGATAAATCCAATTGATCCAGCACTTCGGCTGTGTCCTGCATTTGTGGAATTGCTTTTGGAGAAACAAAACTTCCAAAATCAATACTATCAAACCCCACTCTTAATAAAGATTGAATGTAAGCTACCTTTCTGGCTGTAGGAATAAATGGTTTTATGCCTTGCATGGCATCGCGCGGGCATTCTATAATTTTTATTGGCTCCATATAAAGTCAAAGATACTAAAGTAATTGTTTTTACGAAATCGTTTTTTCTGTTTAACGCAAAATTTAAAAATTCCGAAAATTAGCAGTAATCAATCACATTTTTCTTAAATGACTATTACAAAAAAAGCTACGCTTGTGGGCTTTTTTTTAGTTAGGATTTTGACTTTCTTTTTAACAAGGCTTTGTTAATTGCAACAACAAGTGCTGGACCTTCATATATAAAACCAGTGTATAGCTGAATCAAACTGGCTCCAGCATCTAGTTTTTCAAGAGCATCGGCAGCGGAGTGAATCCCCCCTACACCTATTATTGGAAAAGCTTTATTACTTTTTTCTGAAAGGAATCGAATCACTTCTGTAGAGCGTTTTGAAAGTGGTTTCCCTGAAAGCCCACCCATTTCAATACGATTCTCTGATTGTAAACCTTCGCGAGAAATAGTGGTATTGGTTGCTATTACTCCCGCAATACCGGTTATACTTATAATATCTATAATATCAAACAATTGATCATCAGTAAGATCCGGAGCAATTTTAAGTAAAATTGGTTTTTGCTTTGGCTTAGCCAAATTCTTGTTCTGTAAGGTTTGCAACAACAGTGTTAACGGTTCTTTGTCCTGGAGGGCCCTTAAATTAGGGGTATTAGGAGAACTTACATTGACAACAAAATAATCTACATAATCATACAAAGCATCAAAACATAATTCATAATCTAGCGCAGCATCTTCATTTGATGTAATTTTATTTTTACCAATATTTCCACCAATTAAAACCTTCTCATTGCTTTTTAATCGATTAACCGCTTCATGAACTCCACCATTATTAAAACCCATTCGATTGATAATGGCACTGTCTTCTTTTAAACGAAATAATCTTTTCTTAGGATTTCCCTCTTGCCCTTTGGGCGTTAAGGTTCCAATTTCAATAAAACCAAAACCAAAATTAGAGAGTTCTTTATACAACTTAGCGTCTTTATCAAAGCCTGCAGCAAGTCCCACGGGATTTTTAAATTTTAATCCAAAAACTTCTGTTTCTAATTTTGGATTGTCTACTAGATAAAGTGACCTAAACAATAAAGGAAAACCAGGTACTTTTGATAAAAATCGAATGCAAGAAAAAGTAAAATAATGAACCTCTTCCGGATCAAACCAAAAAAGAATAGGACGTAAAAGCAATTTATACATGATTGTGTTGTTGTGTCATGCAAAAATATAACTATCTCAGCGATAAATAAATTTTTAGAAAAAAAATATAACGATGTTACTTGAATCATTGGTAATATGGAACAAAATGGAAGTCTTGAAAAGATAAAACGACAAATTTATTTCTCAACAAAAACATAAAATAAAAGCTCTATTTGTTAACTTTTAGTCTTATTTAACTTGTTATTTACTTAAAATGGCATAATTTTAGCAAATTGAAAATATCCCTAACAAATGGATGAATAACAACTTAAATTAAAATCTATGAAAATTAAAATAATAACAACAGCAATATTGCTTTGCACTGTTCAAGTATTCTTTGCGCAAGATGTCAAAAAAGACACGCAATTACCAAACACTAAATCCTCTGTAGAAGCTACTCAAAATGACAGCATAAAAAAAGCTACTCAAGCAGCAAATAAAGCTTTAAAAGCCGAAGAAAAAATGCTCAAAGAAAGACTGAAAAATGATAAAAAAGCACTTAACCAAGCCGAAGAAACAGAAAAAGAAAAACACAAAGCAGATAAAGAACAAAGGGATTTTGCTTTAAAACAAAGTAGGATACTTGCTGCTGAAAAGTCGGTTCAAAAAAGCAAAGAAAAGCTCGCTTCTACCGAGAAAAAATTGCTAGATAACATGGAAAAATTCGAAAAGAAAAAAGACAATCGAAAACTAGATCCTACTCAAATAGAAAAAGAAAATATTAAAATTAGCAAGCAACAAATCAAAATCAACAATTTAAAAGAAGATGTTGCAAAAGCAGAAAAAAAATTGAGTAAAGTAAGAGATTAAACGTAAAACCACTTTCGAGTGGTTTTTTTTTGTGACAAAGTAATATTGCTAAAGCTATAATGTTCAAATAAAAATCAAAAAATGTTCTTAATGAAAATCAAAATCCATGTGGAAAAAATTATATTTGCATAAAACAAATTAAACCATGCAACATATCATTGACCGCTTCATCAGTTATGTTATAATTGATACAGAATCTGATGCCAACTCACCAACCACGCCAAGTACTCCAAAACAATGGGATTTAGCTAACAAACTGGTTGAAGAGCTAAAAAATATTGGAATGCAAGATGTGACTATTGATGACAAAGCATATATCATGGCCACGTTACCTAGCAATGTAGATCATGAAGTACCTACAATAGGTTTTATATCACACTTTGACACCTCACCAGATTTTTGTGGTGCCAATGTAAAACCGCAAATAGTTCCCAATTATGATGGCAAAGACATTGTTTTAAACGCTGAAAAAAACATCATTTTATCCCCAGATTATTTTAAAGACCTATTACAATATAAAGGGCAAACCTTAATAACAACCGATGGAACCACTTTATTAGGAGCCGATGACAAAGCTGGAATCACTGAAATTGTAACGGCAATGGAATTCTTAATCAACAATCCTGAAATCAAACACGGGAAAATCAGAGTTGGTTTTACACCAGATGAAGAAATAGGTCGTGGTGCTCATCATTTTGACGTTGAAAAATTTGGAGCAGCATGGGCATACACTATGGACGGAAGCCAAGTAGGCGAACTCGAATATGAGAATTTCAATGCGGCTGGAGCTAAAATAACTTTCAAAGGAAAAAGTGTTCATCCTGGATATGCCAAAGGAAAAATGATCAACTCCATGCTAATTGCCAATGATTTTATCAATCAATTACCATCTGATGAAACTCCTGAGCAAACAAAAGGCTATGAAGGTTTTTTTCATGTTCACCACCTTTCTGGAAATATCGAAGAAACAGTTTTAGAATTGATAATCAGAGATCATAACAAGAAAAAATTTGAGAAAAGAAAAGAACTCATTGAAAAAATAACCGCTAAAATCAATAAAAAATACGCTAGGCAATTTGGAGAGGATATTGTAATTACAGAAATAAAAGATCAGTATTACAATATGAAAGAAAAAGTATTGCCCGTAAAATACATTGTTGATATTGCCGAGCAAGCAATGAGAGAATTGAATATAAAACCATTGATCAAACCTATTCGAGGTGGAACTGATGGATCACAACTTTCATACAAAGGACTTCCATGTCCTAATATTTTTGCTGGAGGTCATAATTTTCATGGGAAATACGAATATGTACCAGTAGAAAGTATGCAAAAAGCTGTTGACGTAATTGTTAAAATAGCCGAATTGACAACAAAACTATAACGAAACATTTATTTCATAATTCAAAAGTCTCCATCTCTGATAGGAGACTTTTTTTTTGAATATAAATCAACAACAGAATGAATTGTGATCTGCAAACATATGCTTGTAAAAAAAAACTCCTAAAACAAAAGCTTAACATTGAGCAATGAATAAAATCACTACATTTACTAACGTAAAAATAACAATTTATTAATATTGTGATTTATTATAACATCAAACAACTATAAACTACTTTTTTTATGACATCACACGAAGAGGAAACAAACCTCACACCAGAATCTACACCTGAGACTACTAAACCCGTTAGAGCAAGACGCGCTCCTGCAGCAAAAAAAACAGCTACTTCTGTAGAGACTGAAGACACAACAGAAAACCCATCACTAGATACTGAACCTACTGATATTGAAACACCAGCATCAGAAGAAGAAGTTATCACTTCTTCAGTTGAGGAAGTATTTAAAGACAAGGATAAAAAGGAAAAGAAAGACAAAAAAGAAAAGAATAAAAACAAAGTAAAAATGAAAGATAAAGAAAAGAAAAAAGTAGCAAAGGCGAATGCCAAAGAAAAAGCTAAAGCTAAAGCTAAAAAAGCAAAGAAAACTAAAAAAGACAAAGCCAAAAAAGCTAAAGTAAAAGCAAAACTGAAAGCAAAAAAAGCTAAAGCTAAATCAAAAAAAGCAAAAAAGAATAAAAAGAATAAAAAATAAAGGCTACTTGCAAAAATAAAAAAGTCCCAAATTAGAATCTAATTTGGGACTTTTTATTTGTGTTGTTTACTACTATTTTTTCACTAACGCTGCGCTCATTTCCATTGAAATTGCTGAACGCTCCATTTTTAATTTACCAGACATAGTCTCAATTACCACTGTAGTTTCTGCTAGTTCAGCAACTTTTCCGTGCAATCCACTTTTGGTAATGATTTTATCTCCCACTTTTAAGCTGCTTTCAAATGTCTTCTCATTTTTAGCTCTTTTTTGTTGTGGTCTAATCATAAAGAAATAGATAACAACAAACATTAAAATGAAAGGGGCAAACTGCTGTAATTGTTCCATGTTTTTTTTTATTTTTTTATTACATCAAACCGCGACCGGCTTTGATAATTCTATTATTTGTATTTAGTTCTTTTACTAGGTTGTCTAGAATACCATTTATAAATATACTACTTTTTGGAGTAGAATATTCTTTGGCAATTTCAAGATATTCATTCAATGTCACTTTTACCGGTATAGATGGGAATTTTAGAAACTCACAAATTGCCATTTTCAAGATTATCGTGTCAATTTCTGCTATTCTTTCACTATCCCAATTAGGTGTTTTATCCAAATACTCTTTGGCTAGTTCTTTTTCGTTTAAAACTGTTTTACGAAACAACTCTTTTACATAATCTCTATCTTCATTATCCTTATACAATTTTGGAACTCTAAAATTGTCATCTTCACCAGCTTTGATTGTTTTTAACTGCTTAATAATATGCGTGTTCACCAGCGGAATATCATCAACCCATGTTAATTTATCATCTTCAAGGTAATCATACAGTTTTTCATTTGGAACAATCACTTGCATGAATAAGTCCACAATAAATTGTCGATCTTCTTCAAATGTGTTTATACCACTTTGCATGTAATCCAGATATAGCTTACTAGCTTTAATTTCGTTAAGTAGCAAAACAATATAATCATCATTTAATGACCAATTGTTAATTTTACGATTCTCAAGTGCTATGCTTAATGAATTATTATCAGAGAGGATTTGAAAAATTTTATTTTTAATAAATTTTTCGTTTGGATTACGTTCTTCTGGAGTAGCTAAATGTTTTAAGCTTGATTTATGCAAATAAACAGTTTCAGTCTTACAAATTTCAATCAATGAAGAGAGCATTATAAGGTACAAATCTTGGATACTATCTATACTATAATAAAGGAATTTTTCCTCTTTTTCCAAACTATCTGAACCGCTTTGATGCATTGCATAAATGGATTGCATGACCTTTACGCGTATGTGTCTTCTATTTACCACCTTGTAAGAACTTTAAATTTATTAGGGTGCAAAAATAAGGATTTCATTTTTTAAAATAAAATATATAATCGCTTATTTTGAAGTATTCAGCAATCAGTATTTAGTGATATCAAATAATACATCACTAAATACTGGCAGCTGAGTATGAAAACTACTTTTTACTGTTCTCTAATTTTCTTTGATCAATTCTATTTTGCGCAATAGTAAGTGCCGCTTGATGTGTTGTACAATTATTGGCAATAGCATAATCAAATATTTCTAGCGTAGTGTTATAAATATTTTCGGTTTTACGCATGATTTCTGCTTTATCATAATGAGCTAACTCTGCATAAACGTTAATAATTCCACCTGCATTAATCAAGAAATCTGGAGCATACAAAATTCCTTTTTGTTGCAATAAAGCTCCATGAATATTCTCATCTGCAAGCTGGTTGTTTGCTGCACCAGCAACAACTTTTGCTTTTAGTTTTGAAATAGTACTATCATTTAAAGTCGCACCCATAGCACATGGCGCGTAAATATCTACATCAGCAGTGTAAAGATCTTCACCTCTGTAAATTTCAGCATTGTACTTTGCTCCTACTTCTACTAGTTTTTCTTCATTTATATCAGCAATAGTAACAATGGCTCCTTCTTTGGTTAAATAGTCAACCAATGTTTCTCCAACGTGTCCTATACCTTGAACTAATACTTTCTTACCACTTAATACATCGGTACCAAATTGTTGTTTAGCAGCCGCTTTCATTCCCAAATACACCCCGTAAGCTGTAACTGGAGATGGATTTCCAGCACCACCTCTAGATTCAGAAATCCCAGTGACATAAGGAGTTACATCTCTTACAATATCCATATCTGCCGTTTCCATTCCTACATCTTCTGCAGTAATGTAACGCCCACTTAATGAATGTACAAACTCTCCAAATTTACGCATTAATGCTGGATTTTTTTGAGTTTTGGCATCCCCTATAATAACTGCTTTACCACCACCAATATTAAGTCCAGTAATAGCTGCTTTGTAGGTCATCCCGCGTGAAAGACGCAAAACATCATTTAGTGCTTCCCACTCATTAGCATAATTAAACATCCTTGTACCTCCTAATGCAGGTCCCATTACCGAATTATGAATACCAATAATTGCTTTTAAACCCGTATCTTTGTCATTACAAAATACTATTTGCTCGTGATCATCAAATGATAATTGACCAAAAACAGGATCCATTTTTTGAAGTTCTTTTCCAGTTGTAAAATCTGCTTTCATTGTGTAAGTTTTAATAGTGAGACATTTATGAATTTGTCAAAAAGACTAGCCAAATCTACATAAAATTTAAATATGCAATAGCATTTCTGGAAAAAATCATTAATTTATCAATAACTTTCACTTGATATTCAGCAATATAATCTTGTAAAAAGTTAGCAAAACATTATAAAAAAGTTACAAAACACAGAATACCTTACTAAAAATGAAAGAATTACGTTATTTAAATAAATATTTCGTTAAATACAAATACAGCTTTTTACTTGGAATTGTGTTCACCATCATTGCGCAAATTTTCATGCTATTTACCCCTAAGTTGATCAGTCAATCTTTTATGGTAATTGAGGCTTTCGCCAAAGATACATCAGTTGCTAAATCCGTTATTAAAGACGAATTGATATCTAATATATTACTGATTATTGCAACTACAATAATAGCCGGTTTTTTGACCTTCTTGATGAGACAGACGCTTATTGTAATGTCTAGGCATATTGAATTTGATTTAAAAAATGAAGTATTTAGACAATATGAAAACTTAACTCAAAATTTTTACAAACAAAACCGAACGGGAGATTTAATGAACCGCATTAGCGAGGACGTTTCTAAAGTGCGTATGTATGTAGGCCCCGCTGTAATGTATACTATAAACACAATAATTAGGTTTGCAATAGTAATTGTGTATATGTACAACGTATCTCCAATATTAACTTTGTACACCTTATTACCGCTGCCTATTCTATCTTACGCCATCTTTAAATTGAGCTCTGAAATAAATTCTAGAAGTACCATTTTCCAGCAGTATTTATCAAAAATTTCTAGTTTCTCCCAAGAGATTTTCTCTGGAATTAGAGTTATAAAAGCCTACTCTCTTGAACAGCAACACCAACAAAATATGGTAAACCTGGCCGAGGAAAGTAAAAGCAAAAGCTTAAACCTAGCCAAAGTACAATCCTTATTTGGTCCTTTAATGATGGCTTTAATTGGCATCAGTAACTTGGTGGTTATTTATTTTGGTGGTCTCATGTACATCAACGGCACTATAAAACATATCGGTACTATTGCTGAATTTATCTTATACGTAAACATGCTTACATGGCCAGTTGCCTCACTGGGTTGGGTTTCATCAATGGTTCAAGAAGCAGAAGCGTCTCAAAAGAGACTTAATGAATTTCTTAAAATAGAACCCGAGATTAAAAACAACAATCCTAACAAATCTGTTATTGAAGGCAGTATTTCATTTCATAACGTGAGTTACACCTATGAAGACACCAATATTCAAGCCTTAAAAGACATTTCATTTACCGTTAAAAAAGGAGAAACATTGGCCATTTTAGGCAAAACGGGATCTGGTAAATCAACTATTTTATCATTAATTTCTCGTATGTATGATGTATCAAGTGGTCAAGTCACAATTGATTCAGCTGAAATTAGTACTCTAAATCTGTTTGACCTTCGTAACAACATCGGTATTGTTCCTCAAGATGCTTTTTTATTCTCGGACAGTATTAAAAACAACATCAAGTTTGGTAAAGAAAACGCAACGGATCAAGAAGTACAGGCTGCCGCCAAAAGTGCCGTTGTTCATGACAATATTATGGGATTCAACAAACAATATGAAACTGTACTAGGAGAACGCGGTATCACACTTTCTGGAGGTCAAAAACAACGTGTTTCTATTGCAAGAGCTATCATAAAAAACTCGCCTATTTTATTGTTTGATGATTGCCTATCTGCTGTGGATACCGAAACCGAAGAGGCCATCTTAAACAATCTAAATGCTATTTGTAAAGACAAAACAACAATTATTGTTAGCCATAGAATTTCATCAGCAAAAAATGCCGATAACATAATTATTATAGACAACGGACAAATTATCCAACAAGGTTCTCATAATCAATTGATAAATCAAAACGGGTATTATGCCGACTTACACTTGAAACAACTTTCAGAAAAAGAAATGCTTTAATTGTTGTATAATACATATTTTTTGTAGATTTTTGAATGCTAGTTAACAACCATAAATTGACTGAAAGGAATATGAGAGAACATGACATGTTAGAAAAAGAAGAAATATTTTCTAAAGTTTTAAGAGCTGGAAGAAGAACTTATTTCTTTGATGTGCGCGCTACTAAGGCTGATGATTACTACATTACCATTACCGAGAGTAAAAAATTTACAGAAGAAGACGGATCGTTTCACTTTAAAAAACATAAAATCTACTTGTATAAAGAGGATTTTGCTGCTTTTGCAGAAATTCTTGACGAAATGACTTCTTATGTATTAAATCACAAAGGTGAAGAAGTAATCTCTGAAAGACACCAAAAAGATTTCAAAAAAGAATATACATTAGAGAAACAAGACGACGATAGCTTACCACAAACATCAACATTTACAGATATAGATTTTGATGATATTTAATTTTTAGTTCCTTACTTACCCCAAGAAAGTCCAAAAACTATACGTTTTTGGACTTTTTTTTATCTTAAAAACCAAGAAGTTTTATTTCTTTGTCAAAATAAAAAACATGACCTCAACAATAGTATCGGTAGATTGGCTATACAATAATCTTGATTTACCCAATCTAATAATCTTAGACGCTAGTCTTAAAGAAAATCAGGCTAAAGCCATAACTGATTTTGATAATCTGAGAATCCCAAAAGCTCGATTCTTTGATTTAAAAACAGCATTTAGCGATCAAAATAATCCGTTACCCAATTCCCTACCGAGTCCGAGTCAATTTGAACAAGAGGCCACAAAACTTGGCATCTCAAAAAACAGTATTCTGGTAGTATATGACAATTTAGGAATATACTCGAGCCCAAGAGTTTGGTGGTTATTTAAAGTTATGGGATTTAACAATGTAGCAGTGCTTGATGGCGGTTTACCACAATGGATTAAACACAATTATACTGTAGAGGCCATTCCAGGGAATGAAATATATAATCTTGGTAATTTTAAAGTTGATTTTCAACAAGAACTGGTAAAAACCAAACATCAAGTTGAAAGAAACATTATTGACCAAAAATATCTTGTAGTTGACGCCCGTATTGAAAATCGCTTTAATGGTACTGTTAAAGAAACTAGAGTTGGTTTACAAAGCGGACATATTCCAAAAGCGATAAACATTCCCTACACAAGCGTGTTAAACAACTACACTTTTTTACAACCAGAAAAACTTAAAGCCATTCTAAAACCAAGCTCTAAGCCAATTATAGTTTATTGTGGATCTGGGGTTACCGCTTGCATAATCGTTTTAGCGTATGCTTTGATTGAAAGTGACAATTGCTCTGTTTATGATGGCTCTTGGACTGAATGGGGTTTAAAAAAGAATATATAGCAATTTTATAAATCAATGTTTCAACCCCCTTTAAACAAAGGTTAATTAACTGAAAATCAATATTTTTAAAATGTTTATTTACTACTTTTAATTCTTAATTACTATCATGAAACAATCTTACACTATTTTTCAGTTTTTGTATCGCTTGCTTTTATCCGAAGAAACTAAAAAAAGAGCTGAAAAGTTTTTTGTTTCCATGGCCATTATTTTTTTCTTGATACATCTTAGTATCATTGTCATTATTGATCTAGGCTGGATCGATACCCCAAAATATTCTAAGCTATTGAGTAATCCTATAGCTGCAATTTACACGCCATTTTCATTTATTTTGATCTATGAGGTCTATCTTTTAATTTATTATTTGCCAAAATCAACCACTATATACATTGGTAAACAATATGAAATCATTACGCTTATTATCATCAGACGTATCTTTAAAGATTTGACTAAACTCGACTTTAAAGACAACTGGTTTGACTCTGCTGCCAATGTAAATTTCACATTAGACATTCTGGCTACCATAATGCTTTTCTTATTGCTTTTTTTCTTTTACAAGTTAAGTAAGGAGAATGAAATCAACCAATCTAAAATTCAAAAAACTACCGCAATTGCTTCGTTTATCAAATTAAAGAACATTTTTGCTATCATATTAATCCCTGTCTTTTTAAGTTTATCCATGTACAGCTTGGGACATTGGATTTATGAAAATTTCTTTTCGATTGCAGAAATTGTAACAAAAATGAAAGACATTAATAAAATTTTCTTTGATGATTTTTTCACCATCTTGATTTTGATTGAGGTGCTATTGTTGTTGTTTTCATTTTTCTTATCGGATAAGTTTAACAAAGTCATTCGCAACTCTGGCTTTATCATTTCAACAATATTGATCAAACTTTCTTTTGGCACTGAGGGATTTCTAAACACTATTTTAATTGTCTCGGCAGTATTATTTGGAGTAATTATATTAGCCATTCACAACAAGTATGAAACGCTTGATGCTAAGGTTCAAACTTCATTTAATGAATAAATTAACCTATTCGTAACCCATTTTCAACCTTAAAATCTGGTGCGAGCAAAACAATATCGCCCTCAGCTCCTACTGATCCTAAAACCAAACATTCGCTAAAAAACTTCCCAATTTGTTTTCTAGGAAAATTGACAACCGCAACAATTTGTCGGTGTAATAAATCTTTTTTTTGGTATCGCTTAGTGATTTGTGCAGACGATTTTTTAATTCCAATTTCAGTCCCAAAATCTATTATTAATTGATAGGCCGGTTTTCTAGCTTCGGGAAAATCATGAACTTCTAAAATGGTACCCACACGCATTTCTACTCTTTCAAATTCGCTCCAGTTAAGGTCTTCCATAATTATTTATTTTTTAAAATACTGAATAACAAACCTATAAAATTTACAACTATTTAAACTAATTCTGTAAAACTTTTTTTGTAAAACAGTTCTAGATTTACAAAAGACGAATACTAAATTCATCTTTTAAATTATAACTATTATGGAAATGAGTCAAAAGAACAACAACGAAGCCAGAAAAAAAGAAACAATTGGCATTGACCAATACATACAAACAGCGCCAAATGTGCAATTGTACGTGAAAGATTATGGAGAAGGAAAACCCGTAATTCTAATTCATGGCTGGCCATTATCTAATGAAATGTGGGAATACCAAATGGAGGCTTTGATTCAAAACAACTTTAGAGTGATTGCCTATGACCGTCGTGGTTTTGGTAAATCCTCACAGCCTTGGGATGGTTATGATTATGATACTTTAGCTGACGATTTGAAAGCCATTATTGAGTATTTGAATCTGGAAAATGTAGCTCTTGTAGGTTTTTCAATGGGTGGTGGCGAAGTAGTGCGCTATTTTAGCCGTCACGGCGGAAAAGGAATTACAAAAGCTGTCCTTATTGCATCTATAACCCCATTTCAATTGCAAACCGATTCAAATCCTAATGGTGTACCACAAGAAAAATACGATGTAATGGCAAGCCAGATTAAGGAAGATCGCATTAGCTTTCTAGATAACTTTGGAAAAACATTTTTTGGTGTAAGCTTTATCAGTAAACCCATAAGCTCTGCTTTGCTGCACTACTATCGCATGCTATGTTCTTTTGCTTCGCCACAGGCAACTTTGGCATGTGCCAAATCATTTTCGTCGACAGATTTCCGAAACGAGATGAAAACCGTGACAGTACCAACCCTTATCATTCACGGAGATGAGGACAAAACCGTTCCCATAGAAATAACCTCAGAAATTGCGGCTAAACTTATCCCTGACAACACCTTTCTTATATATGAAGGAGCGCCTCATGGATTGTTTTATATAGAAAAAGAAAGACTAAATGCTGATTTAATTCAGTTTTTAAATACATAAATTTTCTTTGTTATACCTAAAAAAAAATCCCATTAGCCGCTAAGGCCAATGGGATAAATTAAATATGCAAGTTAAGCTAAAGCTTATTTTACATCCATTAATTCTACATCAAAAATTAGAGTAGCATTTGGTGGAATAACTCCTCCAGCTCCTCTTGGACCGTATCCTAAATCAGATGGAATTACAAAACGAGCTTTGTCACCTACTTTTAAAAGTGCAATACCTTCGTCCCATCCTTCGATTACTTGACCTTGACCCAATTTAAATTCGATTGGTTTTTTTCTTGGGTATGATGAATCAAAAACTTTTCCGTTTTCTAATGAACCTTCATAGTGTACCGCAACTGTTTTACCGCTTTCTGCTTTTTTACCTTCACCTCTTTGGATGAATTGGTAACGCAATCCACTTTCTGTTTTTTCAAATCCAGCTGCTAATTTTTCCATAGCTGCTTCAGCTTCTGCTTTTAAGGCAGCGTCACGCTTGTTTCTAGCTCCTTTAAAAGTGATAAAAGCCTCAATTGCGTTCCAGTTTTTAGCCTCTTCACCTTCTCTTATGATTTCTAAAGATTCTAATACATCTCCTTGAGCCACAGCATCAACAATGTCTTGCCCCTCAACAACATGTCCAAAAACAGTATGCTTGTTATCCAACCAATCTGTAGGAACGTGTGTAATGTAAAACTGAGAACCATTTGTTCCTGGTCCTGAATTAGCCATTGCCAAAACTCCCGGACGGTTGTGTTTTAAACTTGGGTGAAATTCATCATCAAATTTGTACCCTGGATCTCCTGTTCCTGTTCCTTGTGGACAACCACCTTGAATCATAAAATCAGGAATTACTCTATGAAATTTCAAACCGTCATAAAACTTAACTCCTTGTGGTTTTACTTTGTTTTCAAGGTTTCCTTCGGCTAAAGCTACAAAGTTACCTACTGTTCCTGGTGTTAAATCGTGTGTAAGTTTTACTAAAATAGCACCTTTTGTGGTGTTGAATTTAGCATATATTCCGTTTTCCATTGTTGTTTAATTTTTATTGAATGGCAAATTTACAAAAATAATTTTAAAAAGGGAATTTGGAGATTCGTTGATTTAGAAATGGTCCATAATGAAATAATGGTTTGATGTAGTAAACGAATTTAACGGAAAAAAAATGGATCAAGAATAACATAATTACGAAAGTTGACCTCTAATATCAAAGTCACACCTTCACTCCCACTCTAATGTATTCGTCACTTAATCAATTGTTACTTAAATTATTTCGCTTCATTAAAACTTTTCATTGTTTTACCATCATAGCGAAAAACGCCATCAAAGGTAGCCAACCAAATATTCCCATCGCTTGAAGCATTAAGTCCAAAAATCATTGGTAAATTGGGAATTGTGACTCCTTTGGCATATTCAGTACGTAAAGCATTTGAACTTAATTGAGAAAGATCCCACTTGGGCGTCATTCCATTTTTTGCAGAGCCCATCCATATAGCACCGTTAGCATCTTCGACTATGCTAGACACGATAGTTTTAGAAAAATTACTAAAAGCATTGTTCTTGTAACGCCATAAACCGTGGGGACCGCCCAGCCATATAGATCCATTTGAGTCTTTCATAAGGACACGAACGTTATAAAAAGGTGTCTCATCATGAGTCATTACAGTTGCTTTTTGTTTATTGTATTGGTACGTTTTGTCCCCTGTGGCAATCCATAAAACACCTTTACCATCTTTCAAAATGGAATTGACGGTATGTTTAAAAGATTGCCTTTTTACAAATATTTTTCCAGTTTTATCTTCATGAATGCCCTTTTCGTCGATGATAAAATTTTGAAAAGAACTACCATCAAAAAAACTAAACCCACCTGAAACGCCAAACCAGAAAGTACCGTTTTTATCCTCATAAATACTACTCACTTCATTATTAAGAAGTCCTTGCGCAGTTGTGAAATTTTCGAAAGATTTTCCGTCATACCGATACACTCCAGACGCATCAGTGCCAACAGTACCAAACCACAAATTGCCTTTCGTATCCTCTAAAATAGAATAAAAACGTGATGTCGTTAAGGATTTAGTCATGTTAGTAAAAAACGTTCCATCATATTTATAAACACCGCGAAACGATGCCATCCACATCATCCCTTTTTTATCCTGAATGATATTTCTAGTAATACCTAAAGGTCCGTGTGTAGTGGCACCCGTAAGATCACTGGTATTGACTTTAGTTATTTTCCCTTCTAATTGATGTTGTGTACACGAAACATGACAAACAAAAAGCAGGTAGAGAACGATTATTTTTATGGACTTTATCATGTTGTTTTTTGTTTACTAAAAAATAAAATCACCTCAAATACAAAACTAATTTCAGATTAAGCTAAGTGCAAAATTCGTTGCAGTAGCCGTTATACTTTCGGCTTTTTTTCCAATTTGTTTACGGTAAAAGCCAGAATCTCCAACCATTCCAATGTTGACCATAATAATAATTAAAATCTTTATAATCTGTATTTTCATCAAGGTCATGCGTTTTCAATAAGTTTATAAAATCACTCTCTTTTTCAAAAGTTTCGACAGAATTATTGGCCAAGTCGTAAACGAAATAGCTGCCTTCGTAATTTTCATTTCCCTTGCTAATATAACCATATACGAAATCAGCTGTTATTTTAAAACTATCTATTTCAATCATATTTATTGGCCCTTCATCTTGGATATATGCTTGCATTCCATCGACTTCTTGAATTGCTTTCCCGTGTCCGATTGGAATTCTTGCACTGTCACCAAGTCCGTGGTCACCAAAATGAGAAAACATAAAAAAGAAAAGAAAAATAGAGATGTAAAGTCCACTTAAAAACCAAAGTTTAAACTTTTTCTTTGAAACTTTATCAAACCAAGAATTTGGATTATGATTAGCAATTATTTTAAAAACTACTAGTATTAAGCTTGCATAAATACAACTTAAAATCGATATTTTTAATAGTTCAAATACAAGGTGAAATAATGCCATTTTTTAATTTTTCTATTTTCCGTTAAGTTTTTTTCTGATACATAACGTCTAGCTATAACAGTGGGTTAGGGACTAAATTGAGCCCATTATTCATGTTGCTACCCGAGCAATAGCGAATAGACGTAGTAAATTATCCCAACTACAAAACCAACTACCTATTAAGCCTATTGCCCAAATACGTTGTAATAACCTTTATCTACTGGCTCTACAATTTCATTGTTATAAAGTATTCTGCTATTCTCAGTATTACAAAACAAATAAAAGCAATTACTAATTTGATTATAAATTTAAATCTTGGTTGCTGAGATGTACTAAAATTGATTAAACTCTTGATGCTTTGAATAACTTTATCTTTATTCAACCATAGAATTATTAAAATTAATAATTGGTATAGAATCGCTGCTTTTAGAGCTCCATTATGCACTTGAAAATATATGTCTTGTAAAATCACATTTACAAGTATGGTAGATATGAACAAACAACCAATAATTCTGGTTCTTTTTATCAAAATCAATGTTCCTCCAATTATTTCAAAAAATCCTAAAGTTATTGCATATGCTTTTGAGTAACCATAAAAAGCCCACATCAATTCCATACCAGTCATTTCTGAAACAGTTTTGTCAATTTCAGCAGCTCCATCAAATTGAACTATTTTACCTCCCCCATAAACAAACATTGCAAATACTACAATCCAACTAATTGCATTTTCAAAAATTTCTATTTTATCATTTCTGTCGAATTTCATTCTTTTGTTTTTCTTTTAGATTGTTGCCTGGGTTAGACTGCTTTGAGATGTGGCGGATTAAGGAAGCCTAATTTTTCGGTTAAATACTGACTTTGCAAGTACTAAACCAACTTCAAATTAAACCCAAAACCCGCCATATATCCATACTGATATGATTAAATCAGTTGTATTTTATCTTAAAGCTTTCAACTTTGATTTGAAATACTATTTGCTATTAGTTTTGATCCAATCAATATATTTATTGAAAACAGGATTAAATAAAGGTCTGTCTAAACCTCCCCAGTTAAAAGCATTATGTTTTATATGCAATAAAATTTCAGCATTTGTTGGATTAATAACTTTATATTCAAAGGCAAAATCATACCCTCCTTTATACTCAACGTTACTTTCACAAATAAGAAATTTACCTGCACTTTTACTTAAATTTAACAAACCTATATTATCAGAAATACTGGTAACTTTGTCCGTCAAATTATTTTGAATAACATATTGTTCTAAATCGTTTTGCGTATAATACTTTTCAAATCCTCCAATAGTCTTTAACGTTCCTAAAATATAGTTTTCATATTTTTCCATATTCAAGCCGCTTTTTTTAACAAATAAAAACTGAGAATATTCTTTTAGATTCACACTTTTTTCCACGAGAATTTCTTCTTGGTTTAAAACCGTTTCAGTTGGTAATTTTCCAGTTTTTGCATTTAATTCTTTAACTTTTAAAGTTGGACTGCACGAAAATAGGACAACCGATAAACCAATAATTAATAAACTTTTTTTCATTTTTTCAATTTGCTTAAGTTAATTGTATTTTGTTTATAATTCTTATATTTATAGATCTTCTAAAATATTCAGCTAACTCCTGAATTTGAATATTAAAATTGCTAAAAACCAATTTTTCAAGCAGTTACGATCTATAACTTTCAGATTTTATTATTCTTCAAATATATAAATAATTAGTTACAAAGCAGTAAACACACTTTGCAAAAAAGAATAGTTTTCGTACTTGTATAAACGGAAACTATCTTGAAATACGCACGCCCTAGCCCAGATAGCAGGGGAAATCCTTATGCGCCGGTCCCGAAACCTCGGGATGGCGTATAAGATTGTAACGTATAGCTGGATCAAGCTCCTAAAGAAAAGTTAATTGATTGAATTGGGTATTTGATTATTAGAAAATATCTAAGTGCACTTAAAATATATATCTTGTAAAATTACATTTGCATGTACTTGGCTGAGAACAAACAATCAATAATTCTAGTCCTTTTCATCATTGTTTACCTTGTTTAATTATTTTTTATTTTTCTTCTGTTTCGTTTTCTTCTTCTTCAGCTGGATAAAAGGAAATCCAAACTTCTACTAAATAGTCGTGAAAGCCCCAGCCAATTCCTCTTGTATCGTCAACAACTTTATCAACACGTTCTTCAAATTTCTCCAAAAGATTTTCATTTTCCATTAAGGTTAAACTTTCATAGAAGGTTGTTGCCAAACTCTTGTAAAACGGCTCGTTTATATCACCATAGTTATTTGTAAAACGTACTCCAGTTTCCACATAAAAAAGCATTAGGTCAGCGAGTAAATCAGCTGAAGATCCCATTTTTTTGAAGTCGCTGATTGCTTGTTTTCCGTCTTTGAGTTTGTAGATGTTACCACGTTTTGGATAAAACGCTTCAAAAATTTTGTCACGGTATTTCTCAAAAAGTTCTCTTTCGTTTGGATTTACATAAAAGTCAAAAAACTCCTTAACGGACTTGTTCTTTTTATACAGGTCAGCAATAAGGTCAATGAGTTTGTCCTTGTCGAGTTTTTTTAATTCCTTTTTTACATCTGTTAGTCCCATATTTCTTTATTGTTACAGTTGTCGTCCATTGGCAATAAGGCTTTGTAGGTTGCAGAAGTGGCAGATTAAGGAAGACTGAATTTTAGACTAAAGACTGAATTTTCAACTACAAAACCAACTTCAAATTAAGTCCAAAATACGCCATTTTTGCAAACTACTGTTAACGGCTGGCAAAATTTTCCGTTTGTTTTTTAAGATTATTTTTTACATTTTCATTCCATTCTGTTTTGATGATACTCAATCTTGTTGCATCAATTCTTTCTCCTTTTGCATCAGTACTACAATTCCTCAAAACTCCTTCAACTACACAACCAATACTTTTCATTGCATTTAGACTTCTTTCATTTTTTGAGTTTGCAGCAAACGCAACTCGTTCCATTTCTAATTTGTCAAATGCAAATTCTAACATTAGGTACTTACAATTTTTATTTATGCCACTTCCTTGATATTTTTTTCCGTACCAAGTGTAACCAATTTCAATGGTTTTCATTTCTAAGAATATGCCATAAAATCTTGTGCTCCCCACAAATTTTCCACTTTTTTTGTCAAAAACAATAAATGGATACTCCTTTTCACTTTCTCTATTTTTAATTGCGTTTGCAATATATTTTTTAAGATTTTCTTTTCCGTTTGCTCCACCCGAATTAAATTCCCAAATCTCAGGTTCATTTTCAGAATACTCTAATAAATTATCAAAATCTATATTTTCTAGTGGTTGCAATTTTACATATTCGTTTTCTAAAATGTATTTTTCTTTAAAATCAAATTTCATTTTTCTGTTTTTAGTTCTGTTTTAGATTGCTTGCCGTTAAAATTCTAGTAATACAGCGGGTTTGGGTTTTAAATTAAGATTTATTTTTCGGTTATCACTAAACTGCCAAATACAAAACATTTTTCCATTAAGCCTGATTCCCTAACATATAAAAACTTGTTTGCTCGTGGTTTTTTAAATTTTATTTTCCAACAAGTCCTTAGCCAAACTTGCAATTTTAAGTTTTCGGTTTCTAATTACATAGTTTAAATCAGATGTGTTGTCTATCATCAATTGTCTATTATAATAATTGATGTGTTCAAGAATGCCAAAAACGTTTGCTATGATTGCCCACAACATCAAATTCTCTGTTTTTACTTCCCAATTAAAAAAATAGAGCTGGATAATAAATACCAACGGGATTAAACCTATCATAAAAAGATTGTTTTTTTTTGATTTTCTAAAAAACATTAGATTCTTGTTTTGGTCAAATGCCTTTCCTGTAAGCCTATCCAGTTTTAGTTTCCAGTAAAGTTGCCCTTGAAACAATATGCAAATACACAGCACTAAGCCATATAAAATAAACAGTATATCAAGAAATGAATTAGTAAAGAGCAAATAGATCCCAATTAACGGGAAAGTAATAAATGCGTGCGACCGTTCCAATGGCTGATACCACTTCAACCGTTTTATTAAATCTTTTTTTGTCATTTTTCTGTTTTTATTTATTGTCAGTTTGAACACGTTCAGCTAGCGTTTTGGGACTTCAGCAAGTTTGGTAAAAAATAAAGCCCAGTATTTGGGTTATTACAATTTATACAAGTACAAAAACATTTCCACTTTAAGTTTAATACCTAAATCGCATGTAGTGTCTATTATGTGTAGTGCTTTATGGTACTATAGGTGCATTTATTATGAAATTGCTAATGTTTTGTATTGAATTTATATAATAGCTATAGAATGAATTCGTGCTTCCTCTTTTTCTAAGTAATAAATGTTGATGTGGTTCAATGAATGGTCTGTTATTTAAAATTGTAACAACATATTTGTTCTTTGCTGAAGTACTTTCGTGGGCAATATAGTCTCTTATGATTTTCATATGACTTATAATTGTTGTGTATGTTGGGTCTGTTTTGATAATTTCAAATGGATTATCGATAAAAAAACAATCTGAAATGTTTTTAATTACATCAAAATGATTCACAAAGGATCTATTTTCCTTTTTTATAACTTTGTTAAGATGTTCTAAATCATCGAAATTTAATCTTCTTGTAGGACAGTAACCTGAATTGCTATTTATTCCAATTGCATAATTTTCAAAACAATCGGATAAAAATTTTTCAAATTTTATAAAAATTTTAAAGAATGCTAATTCATACAAAGATTGGTCAATTGTAGATGATGATGAAAAGATAACATTCCATTTATTTATCTCATCTATTAAATCTTGGTTATCCATTTTATTAAATTAAATTTTCAGATAAAATCTTAATCCTCATTTTTCTTTCATCTTTGCTGGTTGTTCTTGTTCTGTGAAATTTATCGAAATCAACAATTTGTTGACGAACTATATCTTCATCATCATATTCATAATTTAAAAACTCAGATTCAAATAAAGACAATTTTGATATTAATGATTGAATATTACTATCTACTGAATAGTTGTCATAATTTGTATTTCTAGAAATATCTGCATCAAGATTACCAAATAATTGATGATTTAAAGTTGTGAAAAGTGTCCAAAAATAGTTTTTACGATAAAATATTTTGGTATTGAATAAATTATTATAAAAAATATCCTCAATGATGAAAAATATTCTATTCAGACGTTCTTCAATTTCCTCACTTATTTCAAATTCCTTGTCAAATTTTTTATAATATGAATCTGTTTTCTGGTTACTGTCTGTAATAATTCCATCAATTAAATGTATAACTAATGAATTCATAAACTCGACATCAGCCATTCTACTTAAATCTTTATCCTTAAATATTTTTTTGTCAATAAAAATATTTTTAAAATCAGAAGTTTTTCTTAAAATAAAAACTTTGAATTCTCCCCAAAATTGCGCGTTTCTCAACTCTTGCTTATTAAGTGCCACATTATTAGTGTTTAACCTTGCAAACATTTCATAAATTTTGCCATCATCTTTTAACTTAATAATTTCAAAACTAATATTATAGTTTAGAATATTTTCTTTGATTTCATTTGGTAAATCTTCATAGACAAAACCACCTAATTCTTTATTATGAGATTTTTGAATTTTAAACAATCCTTCAGTAAATTCGATAATAGCAGTTATACGTTGCTGACCATCAATCACTTCTCTAAGAGTTTTTCTTGAAGCAATATCTATTTGTTGTCGAATAAATATTTGTGGAATTGGGTATCCTTTAATTATTGTATCTATTAAATAAGATTTTGCATTTAAATTCCAAACTTTATTTCTTTGGTATTTTGGAGAAACAACAAGCTCTCCATTTTCTTCCCAAGAAAGTATGTCATTTATTGAAAAGGATTTAGTATCTTTTACGTCATTCATTATTTTCTGTTTTTTTGTTTTTCTGTTTTTATTTGTGCATTACACATAATATTATACCATAAGCCTATTAGTAGCTGGTTTAATTAATAAAATCTTTTTCTCATCTTTAATTTTTTTATATCCTCAATATGTTTTGTTCGTATTATTGAGTTTTCACCATTCTTAACGGCTTGTTCAAGCAAATTAACAATTTCCCATTTGTTTTCAAAATTTACTAGTTGATTGCTTTCTAAAATTTCATTAAATCTATTCATAACCTTATTAGATTTAGTCAAAAAGGTTCGACTTGGTAAATTAATTGAATTTTTTAATTCACAATCTCCAAAAAAAACTATTACTGAAAAAATAGGAATGCCGTCAAAATGATACAACTTTTTCAAATCTTCTACGTGTTTTTTATTCTGCAATATTGGATTATAAAATTTATACTTTTTTTTACCGTATGCTAATATTTGTGTCCAATTTATTTGATTTTCATTTCCAAAAATCCAACCTCGATATTCTTTAATTTCAAAAACTACAATTCCAACATTCGTTGCAACCACTAAATCAATTTGGCTATATTTTCCATTTCCATTACTTAAATATATGTCGTGGAAAATCGCTGTTGATTTAATTCCTGATTTTAGAATTTTTAAAACCATTTTCCGTTCAGACTTTGTTCCTCTATTTAGATTAGTAACTGTTTTCAGCAATTCTCTATCTTTAAATTTGAAATAAACAAAAAGAGAAACTACTGAAAGCAGAATTAAAACTATAATTATGAAGTATAAATTCATATTGTCAATGTTGGATTTGGGTGCGGTCTCAAAAACTAGCTACTGACTTATACAGTTCTGACAATACCAGACCTATTATCCCTCAATTAGGTAACGATGTTTGGCAAACGTTATACTATATTTATTCCCAAATATATAAATAATTAGTTACAAATCACGAAACTATCTTTACAGCAAATGAATATTTTTCGTACTTGTAGAACCGCAAAACTATCTTGAAATACGCACGCCCTAGCCCAGATAGCAGTGGAAATCCTTATGCGCCAGTCCCGAAACCTCGGGATGGCGTATAAGATTGCAACGTATAGTTGGATCAAGCTCCTAAAGAAAAGTTTAATAGTTGAAATGGATATTTGATTATTAGAAAACCTTAGCATCTTTGTATCTTTGTTCCCGAATCCTCGGGATTATAACTTATAAAAGAAATTATGCGCATTGATATTGTTACCGTTTTGCCTGAGTTGTTGAGAAGCCCGTTTGAAGCTTCGATTATGAAACGTGCTATTGATAAAGGTTTGGTGGAGGTTCATTTTCATAACCTACGTGATTACACTACAAACAGACAAAAAAGTGTTGACGATTATCCATACGGTGGCGGCGCTGGAATGGTGATGACGGTGCAACCTATTGATGCTTGCATCACGCACTTAAAAAGCGAACGTACCTACGACGAGGTGATTTACATGTCGCCCGACGGTGAAACGCTCAACCAAAAAATGGCCAATACGATGTCCTTGTATGAAAACATTATTATTTTGTGTGGGCACTACAAAGGCGTAGACCAGCGTGTGCGCGATCATTTTATTACCAAAGAAATTTCTATTGGAGATTATGTTTTATCTGGTGGTGAACTCGGTGCTCTCGTATTATCGGATGCTTTAATCAGGTTGATTCCTGGAGTGTTGAGTGATGAAACTTCGGCTTTGACTGATAGTTTTCAAGATGGCTTACTTTCAGGACCTATTTACACACGACCTGCAGACTACAAAGGATGGAAAGTTCCAGAGGTTTTAACAAGTGGTAACTTTGCCAAAATTGACCAATGGCGCGAGGATATGGCCTATGAACATACTAAAAATAGAAGACCAGATTTGCTGCAGGATTAAAAATTAGTTTAAAGTCTCAGGTTTAAAGTTGTGATTCAAGAACTTCGAAACTTTAAACAAGAAAAACTTTAAACTTTAAACATTTTTCTTTACTTTTGCGCCCACATTAAGTTAACCTCTGGCGAGATCCGTGAATGTTGACCTAAATTAAACCATAATAAAATACAATCATGGCAGATTTAATGAAATTCGTTCAAGACGAGTTTGTAACAAGAAAAGATTTCCCAGTTTTTGCAGCTGGAGATACTATCACTGTTTTCTATGAAATTAGAGAGGGTGAAAAAACAAGAACTCAGTTCTTTAAAGGAGTTGTAATTCAAAGAAGAGGTTCGGCTAATACTGAAACTTTTACAATCCGTAAAATGTCTGGTGCAATTGGTGTAGAGCGTATTTTCCCAGTGAACTTACCTGCATTACAAAAAATTGAGATCAACAAAAAAGGTGCAGTTCGTAGAGCTAGAATTTTCTACTTCAGAGAACTTACTGGTAAAAAAGCTAAGATTAAAGACAAAAGAAGATAGTCAAATATCTCTTTATAATAAAAGTCCCAACATGTTTGGGACTTTTTTTTTGCTTATAACTTCCTTATAAATTTAGAATTTAATAGGATTGTAACCTGAAATATAACAATTTGAGAATAGTACGTTAGTAATCCTAAAATTCGAGTTTTTCTCTCTCAAATCGTCCCTCAATTACATCTGATTTTCATATATTTGTGCGTCTTATTTCAAGAAAAATTCCTTGAATAAGCTACATTTAACGTGATTCGATTATAAAAATAAAAAAATGACACAGAAATCAAAAATTTTTTACACGCTTACTGATGAAGCGCCATTACTGGCCACTTATTCATTTTTACCTATTGTACAAGCATTTACAAGAACTTCTGACATTGAAATTGAAACTAGAGACATTTCATTAGCGGGTAGAATCTTATCTAACTTTCCGGAGTTTTTGACTGAGGATCAAAAAACAGCTGATTCCTTACTTGAACTTGGACAATTAGCTACTACTCCTGAAGCCAATATTATAAAATTACCAAACGTATCTGCATCTGTTCCGCAATTGAAAGCAGCTATCGCTGAACTACAATCTCATGGATACCAATTACCAAACTTTCCTGAAGAGCCACAAAACGATGCAGAGACTGCTATCAAAGCAAAATATTCTAAAATATTAGGGTCTGCTGTAAATCCTGTATTGCGTGAAGGAAATTCAGATAGAAGAGCACCAAAAGCGGTTAAGAATTATGCTAAAGCCAACCCACATTCAATGGGAGCTTGGACTGCAGACTCTAAAACATACGTTGCCTCTATGGAAAGTGGCGATTTTTACGGTAGTGAAAAGTCAGTTACCTTGACTGAAGCTACAGATGTAAAAATTGAATTAGTAGCCAAAGACGGAACAACAACTGTTTTAAAAGCAAGCACTCCGCTAAAAGCTGGAGAGATTATTGACAGCGCTGTACTGAACTTACATGCACTAAAAACATTTGTAGCTAAAACTATTGCCGAAGCAAAACAATTAAACGTTTTACTTTCGGTTCACTTGAAAGCTACGATGATGAAAGTTTCGGATCCCATCATTTTTGGCGCTATCGTAGAAGTATATTTTGCATCAGTATTCGAAAAATACGCTACTTTATTCCAAGAGTTAAACATAGACACCCGCAATGGTTTAGGTGATGTGTACGCAAAAATAGCGGGCAACCCAATGCAAGCCGAAGTTGAAACAGCTTTGACTGAAGCTATCGCAAACGGACCAGCCTTAGCAATGGTGAATTCTGACAAAGGAATTACGAATTTACACGTACCTTCGGATGTGATTGTAGATGCATCTATGCCTGCAATGATTCGTACTTCGGGTCAGATGTACAACAAAGAAGGCAAGCAACAAGATACTGTTGCCATGATTCCAGACCGCAGTTATGCAGGTGTGTACACAGCAACTATTGATTTTTGTAAAAAACACGGCGCTTTTGACCCTACAACAATGGGAAGTGTACCAAACGTAGGTTTGATGGCACAAAAAGCAGAAGAATACGGATCTCACGACAAGACTTTCCAAATTGCAACGGATGGTGTAGTTCGAGTAGTAGATACCAATGGAACTATTTTAATGGAACAAGCTGTTGAAGCAAATGATATTTTTAGAATGTGTCAAGCCAAAGACGCTCCTATTCAAGACTGGGTAAAACTAGCTGTAAACAGAGCTCGTTTGTCTAATACTCCAGCGATTTTCTGGCTAGATAACAACAGAGCACATGATAGAGAATTGATCTTAAAAGTAAATCATTACTTGAAAGATTTTGACACTACTGGATTAGACATTCAGATTTTAAACCCTATCGAGGCTACTAACTTTACCTTAGAGCGCATCATTAAAGGACAGGATACAATCTCTGTAACAGGAAATGTATTGCGTGATTATTTAACTGATTTATTCCCAATTCTAGAAGTAGGAACATCTGCCAAAATGCTTTCTATCGTTCCTTTGATGAATGGTGGTGGTTTGTTTGAAACTGGTGCAGGTGGATCAGCTCCTAAACACGTTGAGCAATTTACAGAAGAAGGATACTTGCGTTGGGACTCTCTTGGAGAATTCCTAGCACTTGGGGCTTCATTAGAGCATTTAGGACAAACATTACACAATAGTAAAGCAATTGTTCTTGCTGAAACGCTTGATGTAGCTACCGAAAAATTCTTAGCAAATGACAAATCACCTGCACGTAAAGTGGGCGGAATTGACAATCGTGGATCACAGTTTTACTTGGCTATGTATTGGGCAGAGGCTCTTGCAGCACAAGATAAAGAACCTTCATTAAAAGCGATTTTTACTCCTATTGCAACTGAGTTGTTAGCTAATGAAGCAAGCATTAATACTGAACTTATTGCAGCTCAAGGCCAACCTCAACATATTAATGGACATTATCAACCTAATCCAGAGTTGACAAGCAAAGCCATGCGTCCTAGTGCAACATTCAATGCCATTTTAGCAAAAATTGCATAAGTAGAATAACAATAGTGACACAAAAAAAGAAGACAACTGTAAAAAGTTGTCTTTTTTTTATCTTAGCAATACCTTAACATGTGTTATATGCAAATTACCAAACTATTTGAGGTAATTTGTACTTTCATTCTGATAAAAACAAAACAATGAACTCAAAAAAATACATTCTGTACTTTATAGTTGTACTAACGTCATTTTGCTCTTTTGCTCAGGAAAAATTCACCCTTAGTGGGACTATAATCGATGCAAGCAGTAACGAGTCTTTAATAGGTGTAAATGTTGTTTTACCTAGTTTAAAAACTGGTGTTACTACTAATGAGTATGGATTTTTTTCAATCACAGTTCCCAAGGGAATTTACACCGTACAGGTAAGTTACTTGGGTTTTCAAACCCTTGAGGAATCTATTGATTTGAACCAAAATACGATTCGAAATTTCAAACTAGTGGGTAATGAAACCATTTTAAAGGAAGTAATTATCACCGATAATAAAACCAAAATTGACATCAAAAAACCAGAGATGAGCGTGAATAAACTCTCCATTTCTGCAATCAAAAAAATGCCCGTTGTATTGGGAGAAGTTGATGTTTTAAAATCTATTTTACTATTGCCTGGTGTTACCAATGCTGGCGAAGGTGCCTCCGGATTTAATGTGCGAGGTGGTGGAGCTGATCAAAACTTAATTTTATTAGATGAAGCAACCATTTTCAATTCGTCACACGTTTTTGGATTTTTCTCTGTTTTTAATCCTGATGCTATCAAAGATTTAAAATTGTATAAAGGTGGAATTCCAGCGCGATATGGCGGAAGAGCATCATCAGTTTTGGACATTTATCAAAAAGATGGTAATAGTAAAGAATTTCATGTAAACGGTGGAATTGGGTTAATATCCAGTAGAATTTTGGCCGAAGGACCATTAGTAAAAGACAAAGGATCTTTCTTAATAGGCGGTCGCAGCTCTTATGCACATTTGTTCTTGAAACTTTCTGAAGAGCAAAAAGATAACTCTGCTTATTTTTATGACTTGAATACCAAATTAAGCTATAAATTAAACCCGAATAACAATTTATACTTGTCGGGGTATTTTGGTCGAGATGTTTTTAGTCTTAACGAAAGTTTTACCAATATTTACGGGAATGCTACTTTAAACCTTAGATGGAATCACTTATTTTCAGAAAAATTATTTTCAAACTTATCACTAATCTACAGTGACTATTACTATGGTTTGGATTTGGATTTTGTAGGTTTCAAATGGGATTCTGGTATTAAAAACTACAATGTCAAATACGACTTTAAAAACTACATTTCAAATAAGTTCAAATTAAATTATGGACTGAACGCCATTTACTATGAATTCAATCCCGGCACCATAAAACCTAGCAATGAAAATTCTGGAATTAACTTTGACCAGCTAGATAAAAAATACGCTTTTGAACCAGCGCTTTACTTAAATGCAGATCATGAAATATCTAATAAAATAGCGCTTTCTTACGGACTTCGTTACAGTATGTTTTATAGATTAGGGCAATCTACAGTAAATATTTATGAGAACAACAATCCAGTCCTTTTTGATCCTGAGTTGCAAATTTATGAAAAAGCTACACCCATAAGTTCTCAATTTTATGGTAAAAACAAGGTCATTAAGAACTATAATTATCTTGAGCCACGCTTGTCCATTGCGTACCAAATTAATGAAGAACAATCTGTAAAAGCCAGTTACAACAGGATGGTACAGTATTTACAATTAATCTCAAACACCTCATCTCCTACTCCACTAGACGTGTGGACACCGAGTGACAATTTTATCAAACCTCAAATTGCAGATCAAGTTGCATTAGGCTATTTTAAAAATTTTAAAGATGACATGTATTCTCTTGAGGTAGAAACTTATTACAAAGAGGTTCAAAACCGATTGGACTATATTGACGGAGCCGATTTAATTGCAAATAAAGCTATTGAACAAATTATTTTAAATGGTCAATTACGATCCTACGGTTTGGAAATACTTTTCCGTAAAAACGAAGGTCGATTAAACGGTTGGATTTCGTACACATTGTCAAGATCAGAGCAACAAACACCAGGAAGAACTCCGCTAGAAACAGGAATAAACAATGGTCAGTGGTACAACTCTGTATATGACAAGTTGCATAATATTGCTGTAACCTCATCCTATAATTTAAATGACAAATGGTCTTTTGGCGCTAACTTTGCACTTCAAACAGGTCAACCAGTAACCTACCCAACTGGGCAATACGAGTATTTGGGCATAGTTGTTCCTAGCTATGGATTGCGCAATGAAAATAGATTACCAGCCTACCACCACTTAGATCTAGCAGCTACCTTAACTCCTACAAAAAATAAAAATAGACAATGGAAAGGCGAATGGGTTTTTAGTATTTATAATGTATACAACCGTCGTAATGCTGCATCAATCAATTTTAGACAAAACGCAGACACAGGCAATAATGAAGCCGTAAGAACCTCTATTTTTGGGATGGTTCCAGCAGTGAGTTACAACTTTAAATTTTAGTACTTAAAATATTTTTAAAATTTCAGATGATGAAAAAAGCAATCCTTCTCTTTATCCTAATTAGCGCTTGCATTACCACTAGTTGTGAGGATGTAATAAATGTTGACTTGAATAATGCTGCGCCAAAACTAGTGATTGAAGCGGCAATAAACTGGAAAAAAGGAACAAGTGGTACAGTACAAACCATTAAACTATCAACAACTACTGGTTTTTATGACACTAAAATTCCAAAAGTTTCTGGAGCTACTGTGACTATAAAAAATAGTGCCAACACAATTTTTGTTTTTACTGAAACAGGAACACCTGGAGAATATGTTTGCACCAATTTCAATCCAGTTCTTAATGAGACATACACGCTAAATATCATTAACAAAGGCGCCACTTACACTGCCACAGAAACATTAAAACCTGTTGCTACTATTACCAAAATTGTTCAAAATGACAAAGGTGGCTTTACCGGAAACAATAAAGAAATAAAAACTTTTTACCAAGATCCAGCAGGAACTGCCAATTATTACCTCTACAAATACAGCTATTCTAATCAAGTAAAAGCAGATTATTATGTGGATCAAGATGAGTTTTTCAATGGAAATGAATTTTTTAGTATTTCTCAAAACGACGAACTTAAGAAAGGTGATCTAATAGAGGTAACTCATATCGGAATTTCAAAAGCCTATTACAATTATATGAGTGTTCTAGTAAGCATTGCTGGTAACAATGGAGGTGGGCCATTTCAAGCTCCGCCAGCAACAGTAAGAGGAAATATCATCAACTCGACCACACCAGAAAACTATCCACTTGGGTATTTTTCATTAAGCGAGACAGAGGTAAGAAATTATACAGTCGAATAAGTATATTTGTACTCCAAACCAAAATCAGTAAACATGTCATCACATCATATCGTTCGGGACGATCAAGAGCCTGCCTTAATAATTGCAAATGGCGCATCCTGTAATCCTGAACTTCTAGGTCAATTGCTAGAGTGGTCACCGCTAGTAATTGTACTAGATTCGGCTATGGTACGAGTTATGGAACTAGATATAAAAGTAGATGTACTCTTGGGTGATTTTGACCGTGGTTTTGATCCTGAAATCTATAAAACTTCTCAATATCCGCTTGAAATTGTTCACACACCGGACCAAAACAAAACAGATCTTGAGAAAGCTTTTGATTATTTAATCAATAGAAAAATACCTGCTGTAAATGTGGTTTGGGCAACAGGAAAAAGAGCCGACCATACGATTACGAACCTAACCAACATCCCAAAATACAGAAATCTATTGAAAATTGTGATTCTAGACGATCACTCTAAAGTCTTTTTGTTGCCTAGAAAATTCGAAAAATGGTATACTGCACAAACTCCTATTTCCTTAATCCCAATAGGACAAGTAACAGGAATACACTCTGATAATTTATTTTATCCACTCCAAAACGATACTTTAACTATAGGTTATCGAACTGGTAGTAGTAATCACGTGGCTCAAGACGGCTTAGTTACCATACTACATGAAGAAGGTGATTTGCTACTTATGGAATGTCTGGATTAATTCTTTGTTTCTTCGTCTAAAATAACGTTTTTAACTATAGCGTAATGACTCCATGGAATAAAATGATTGGCTTCGGGAATGGTTTTTACAGTCAATTTCTTAGCGTTTACAAACTTCTTTTTCATGTAATCCACATTGCTGTAAGGTACTAGAACATCCTTAGTGCCATGTACAATTGTCACTTCGCAATCAATTTTATAAAGTTGGTTTTCTAAGGTTACCAAGTCTTTTTTCAACCACCACAATTCATCGTTTGAGGGTTTCAATGCTCCTGGAATTAAATATCGCAACGGAATTATCTTAATTACAGTGCGCCATTTTTCTGGTTTTTCGGCTTTTGGATCAAGAGATCCTGCTAAAACTACCAGCCTGTGATACCACTCGGGATGATCCACTGCAAGTTGCGCAACAAGCGGACCGCCTAACGAATGCCCTACCAACGTAACTGGCTTTTTAAAATTTTGAGATTTGATAAATGTGGATATTAACTGTGATTGTGTTGCTAAATTTTGAGCATCCCCAAAATCACTGTACCCAAATCCAGGACGATCAATAGCAATCATTCGGTATTTTTTTAGCAAGTCTGGATCTACTAAATACTCTTTGAAAGCATTCCAACTCCCTGGCGAACCATGAACAAAAAACAATACTGGGTTTAAATCTGATCCAGTGGCTACATAATGCAACTTAAAACCACCACTTTGAAAGGTCGTGTCTTGATACGTCGTATGAGATTTTGAAAAAAATGAAGTCGTTTCTTTAGGAGTAAACCGCATAGTCATACAAGCTTGACACAAAAACAAGTAAAGTACTATTCCTAAAATTACTATATAACGCTTCTTGAAAACGAATCGAGCTACTATAAAATTCATTTTTTTCATAAAAGTAGCCGTTTTTAAGCTTCAAAAAAAGTCTCAATTAAATTTTATGATTTCTTTTCCAGCTGTTTAATCACATTAACTTTACATTAGCAAACTACTTATGGTTATCTTTGCACCCAAAATAAGAACGAACGATTTAAAATGAGTACTGAAAAAACAAATTTACACCCAAGGAATCTGGACAGGACAGGGTATGATTTTAAAGAATTAATTACTACATATCCATCCCTAAGTGAATTTGTTAAAACCAATGAGCACGGAACTGAAACCATCGATTTCAGCGATCCTGAAGCGGTAAAAGCTTTGAACAAAGCGCTTTTGATGCAGCACTTTGACATTCAAAATTGGGACATTCCTAACAATTATTTGTGCCCGCCTATTCCTGGTAGAGCTGATTACATTCATTATTTAGCAGATTTATTAGCCTCTAGCAACAACGGAGTCATTCCTGAGGGCGAAACTGTTCAAGGATTAGATATTGGTGTGGGTGCCAATTGCATCTATCCGCTTATAGGTTGTTCTGTTTACGGCTGGAGTTTTGTTGGAACTGATATTGATACAAAAGCAATTCAAAACTGTAGTGCTATCATTGAAAACAACCCGAAACTCATTGATTTAATTAGCTTACAACAACAAACGGAATCACGTTTTATATTTAAAAATATTATAACGCCTGAGGATAAATTCACCTTTACAATCTGCAATCCACCTTTTCACGCATCACAAGATGAGGCAACCAAAAGTACCTTAAGAAAAATAAACAATTTACAATCTAATAGCAGTACAAGTAAAACTACAAAGCCTGTTTTAAACTTTGGAGGTCACAATGCCGAATTATTTTGCGAAGGCGGAGAACTTGGGTTTGTCACCCAAATGATTTACGAAAGTGCAAAATATCCGATGCAGTGTCTTTGGTTCACGACTTTAGTGTCCAAAAAAGAAAATCTTTCCAGTTTATACAAAACACTAAACAAAGTTAGCGCTGTCGAAATCAAAACTATTGATATGGCTCAGGGCCAAAAAACAAGCCGTATTTTAGCTTGGACTTTCTTGAGTTCAGCACAACAAAAAGCGTGGAAGTTTTAAGTTTTTAAAAACATATTTTCTTGAATTGAGTCGTATCTTTGTATGAAGTAATTCCAAGACATGAATTTTCAAGTAGTATCCGATTACCAGCCCAAAGGTGACCAACCCCAAGCTATTGCAAAATTAGCGCAAGGCATTGTAGATGGAGATCAATTCCAAACGCTTTTAGGAGTTACTGGTTCTGGTAAAACTTTTACAGTGGCCAATGTTATTCAAGAAGTGCAACGCCCTACACTAGTTTTGGCACACAACAAAACATTAGCTGCTCAATTGTACTCGGAATTCAAACAATTTTTCCCGAATAACGCCGTAGAATATTTTGTTTCTTACTACGATTATTACCAGCCCGAAGCCTTCATGCCTGTTACTGGCGTATTCATTGAAAAGGATTTATCCATCAATGAAGAGCTAGAAAAAATGCGAATGTCAACCACTGCGTCATTACTTTCTGGACGTAGAGATATTCTGGTTGTCGCATCCGTTTCGTGTTTGTATGGTATTGGTAACCCAATTGAATTTCAAAAAAACCTAATCCCAATAGAGAAAGGACAAGTTATTTCTCGGACCAAATTATTACATCAATTGGTGCAAAGTTTGTATTCTAGAACCGAAGCTGATTTTAATCCCGGAAGTTTCAGAATAAAAGGTGATACCGTTGATGTGTATCCGAGCTATGCTGATGAAGCCTATAGAATTCACTTCTTTGGGGATGAAATTGAAGAAATAGAAAGCTTTGACACTAAAAATTCTCAAGTTCTTGAAAAATTTGATAGGCTAACGATTTATCCTGCTAATATGTTTGTGACTTCGCCAGATGTATTGCAAAATGCCATTTGGGAAATTCAACAAGACTTGGTAAAACAAGTTGATTATTTTAAAGAAATAGGCAAGCATCTTGAAGCTAAAAGGCTGGAAGAACGAACCAATTTCGACTTAGAAATGATTCGGGAACTAGGATATTGTTCCGGTATCGAAAATTACTCTCGTTACTTAGATGGGCGTTTGCCAGGTACAAGACCTTTTTGCTTGCTAGACTATTTCCCAAAAGATTACTTGATGGTCGTGGATGAAAGTCACGTAACACTTTCACAAGTTAGTGCAATGTATGGTGGTGATCGCAGCCGTAAAGAGAACTTGGTTGAATACGGATTTAGACTTCCTGCGGCAATGGACAACCGTCCTTTGAAATTTGAGGAATTCGAAGCCATGCAAAATCAAGTTATTTACGTTTCAGCAACACCTGCTGATTATGAGTTACAAAAAACAGATGGCGTTGTGGTAGAACAAGTGATCCGTCCCACGGGATTACTCGATCCTATTATTGAAATAAGACCTAGCTTGAACCAAATTGATGATTTAATCGAAGAAATTCAAGTTCGAGCCGAAATAGACGAGCGTGTTCTAGTCACTACTTTAACCAAAAGAATGGCCGAAGAACTAGCTAAATATTTAACCAAAGTTCATATCCGTTGTCGTTATATCCATTCAGAAGTGGATACTTTGGAACGAATTGAAATCATGCAAGACCTTAGAAAAGGAATTTTTGATGTTCTAATAGGTGTCAACTTACTTCGTGAAGGATTAGATTTACCCGAAGTTTCTCTTGTAGCAATATTAGATGCTGATAAAGAAGGCTTTTTAAGAAGCCATCGATCGCTTACGCAAACAATTGGTCGTGCAGCGAGAAACCTAAATGGAAAAGCGATTATGTATGCCGATAAAATTACGGCTAGCATGCAAAAAACCATCGACGAAACTTCATACAGAAGAACTAAACAAATCAATTACAATACCCAACATAATGAGGTTCCAATGGCGTTGAACAAAAAAATAGAAAGCGCCTTTACCAAAAATCCTCTTGTAGATTATGAATTAGGTGCTACTTTAAACACTGCAGCAGAGCCTGAAAACCTTTATCTGACTAAACCTGAACTGGAGAAACTCATTCGAGAGAAGAGAAAATCCATGGAAAAAGCGGCAAAAGAATTAGATTTTATGCAAGCCGCAAAACTTAGAGATGAGATCAAAGCCTTGCAAGGTCAATTGCCTTAATTATGCTGTTCCTGAAAAACATTCAATAAAACCGCCCCGTCAATTATAGCATTAGGTGATTCACTCATTAATTTTAATATTCGTTTGGTAGCATTAGGATTCAATCCCATGTCAATAGCTATTTGCTTTATGGCAATAGTTTCTTTTTCATGTATCACACCATCACTATACATTAACAAAGCCAATCTATAAAATTGTTGAATTCTCAGAAACTCAGTTTTAATAGGCAATTGAGGAACTTCTTGATGAAATAAATCATTAAAAACATCTTTTTCTATTCCTAAAGCTTGTGCTACTATTGCTAGAAATTCATATTCACGCTTGTGTAATTTTCCATCTACTGTTGAAAAAGCTATCATCTCTAAAAGTAAACTCCTCTTTTCTTCGAACGTATGCATCAAATTATTATTTTTAGCTAAAATATTGTTTTTAATTTAAAACACAAAAACTAACAATGATTAGATTTACTATGCTATTGCTGCTACTCTTTTTCACAACAACAAACATCAATGCGCAACAAGCTCTAAAGAATTTACAGAATACTGCTAAAAAGGAGGTTGATAGTTTTACAATTAATGCTCCTCAATTGAATAGCACAAAGAAAATATGGGTTTATTTGCCTAAAAATTATGTGACTTCAAAAAAGAAATTCTCAGTCCTATATATGCATGATGCTCAAAATCTATTTGATGCAAAAACTTCTTTCGCTGGCGAGTGGAATGTAGATGAAAAATTAGATAGTTTAAATGCACCAATTATAGTAATTGGTATTGAACATGGCAATGAAAAACGACTCGAAGAATTAACCCCTTTTAAAAATGACACATACGGCGGTGGCCAAGCCAATGCTTATTTAGAATTCATTGTTAAAACATTAAAACCGTTTGTAGACAAAAACTATAAAACGAAGACCGATAAAAATCATACGTTAATTATGGGTAGTTCGTTAGGCGGATTGAATTCCTTTTATGCCGTTTTAAAATACCCCGAGGTATTTGGAAAGGCAGGCGTATTTTCGCCATCCTTTTGGTTTTCCAAAGACATTTACAATACGATGGAACAGGCTAAAAAGACGAAGGCTAAAATTTATTTCCTGTGTGGCGACAACGAAAGTGCAGATATGGTTTCTGACCTGAACAAAATGGAATACCTACTGAATTCCAATAGATGCTATTGTTTGAATTTGAATGAAAAAAAAATAGTAAAAGGCGGACAACACAATGAAAAACTTTGGCGTGACGGTTTTGTGGATGCTCTTTTATGGCTCGGATATTAATCAGAACAACTTAAAACAATCTCATAATGGAGCTTATCTTAAGGGAATACGACCTAAAATTAAAGCACACTTTCACCATTTCGCGGAAATCGATTGACGTGCAACCTACCTTAATTGTTGAATTAAAGAGTGATGGCATTTCAGGCTACGGGGAAGCTACTGCAAATCCATACTATAATAGTACCGTTCCCATGATGATGGCTGATTTAGAAAAAATCAAACCACTTCTTGAACAAACTTTGGAAGAAACTCCAGAGGAATTCTGGATGAAAATGCAGCAAACATTACGTCACAACTCCTTTGCTTTGTGTGCTATAGATAATGCATACAACGATTGGTATGCTCGAAAAAAAGTAGTGAAACTATACGAATTATGGAACTATAATATTGACAAAAACCCGCTTACAGATTATACTATTGGCATTGATTCTATTGAAAAAATGGTGGCCAAAATGAATGAACTTCCATGGCCAATTTATAAAATCAAATTAGGTACATCTGACGATATTGCTATTGTAAAAGCATTAAGAAAACATACAATGGCCACTTTCAGGATTGATGCCAATTGCGGATGGAGCGTTGACGAAACAATACAAAATGCTGTCGAACTAAAAAAACTAGGAGTAGAATTCTTAGAGCAACCACTACCAGCAGATGATTGGCATGGACACAAAGAAGTTTTCAAACATGCTGTTTTGCCCATTATAGCCGATGAAAGTTGTATTATCGAAACAGATGTACTCAAGTGTCACCAGCACTTTCATGGTGTAAATATTAAACTGACCAAGTGTGGAGGATTAACTCCTGCGAGACGTATGCTTGTACAAGCTAGAGAATTAGGAATGAGGACAATGGCGGGTTGCATGACCGAATCTACTGTGGGAATCTCAGCTATTGCTCAATTGTTACCTCAATTAGATTATGTAGATATGGACGGTGCTTTGCTTTTAAAAGAAGACATAGCAACCGGTATTCGATTAGATTTTGGAAAAACAATCTATTCTGAACTCCCAGGAACGGGTGTAGCGCTCTTGTAAAATATGTCGTACTACACTATTTCTAAATCAAATAATGCTTTGTAAATGCTTTTAAACCGTACCTTTGTATAAAATTAGAATATGATGACAAATAACGATATCTTTAAAAAACTTCGTGTGGCACTTATGCTACGTGACGACCAAATAGTTGAAATATTAGAATTAGTAGATTTTAGAATTACAAAATCGGAGTTGGGTGCTTTTTTTCGTGATGAAAAACATGAAAATTACATGGAATGTGGTGACCAAGTATTGCGTAATTTCTTGAACGGACTAGTGATTCACTTGCGTGGAACTAAGGAAAATCCAAAAAATCCAAATGATGTTTTGGCCAAACACAAAGCCCAAATTCCAGTGAAAGAAGGCGCAGGTGAAAGAACAGAATTCAAAGCTAAAGCAAAAGATTCTGAAAGAGCAAGAGGTGACGAAGCACCATCAAAGACAAAACCTGCCGCTAAAAAACCTTTCAAGAAAACATTTGCAAAAGGAACCCCAAAAGTGCAAGTGGTGGAGAAAGTGAAATATAATTTCGGGAAAAATAAAAAATCATAATTGTGAAAACAGCCTTGATTATTGGCAGCACAGGTCTTATTGGATCTGAATTACTCCAAATACTTTTAGACAATCCTGAATATACAAGCGTTGTAACCTTTGTAAAAAGAGATACGGGAATACAAAACCCCAAATTAACCCAACACGTCATTGACTTTGACAAGCCCGAAAGCTATAAAGAATGGGTTGTGGGCGATGATTTCTTTTGCACCATTGGCACTACCATAAAAAAAGCTGGTAGCCAACAAGCATTTAAAAAAGTAGACTTTGAATATCCTAAACAATTCGCCCTTTTTGCGCAAGAGAATAAAGTGAAAAATTATTTATTGATCTCTTCACTGGATGCCAATGCCACGTCTTCAAATTTTTATTTAAAGACAAAAGGCGAAATTCAAGATTTTCTTAAAACTTGTAATTTTGAAAGCGTTTCCATTCTGCAACCTTCCCTACTATTGGGTGATCGAAATGAATTTAGATTTGCAGAAAAAGCTGGTGCATTTGTCATGAAATTAGTATCATTTGTATTCGTTGGAAAACTAAAAAAATACAAAGCCATACATGGAAATACAGTTGCGAAAGCACTTTTTCGCATAGCGCAAAAAAATACAAAAGGTTTTCATATTTACGAATCGGATGTGATTCAAGAAATAGGAAATTAATACCTAACTAAATCCTGAATGAGAGTTCGGGATTTAGTTAGGTATTTTTAATTTTCCTGAAAAATAAAAACAAAATCTTAATTAAAAGAGAAGATATTATTGCTATTAAATAATTCTAAATCCCATTTTAAGAACTACAACTTAACATACTACAGCCTACTTTATCTCTGGCCCAATCCGGTCTTTTGGCAAACCATTTTTGGAAATTAGGTTGCTCATCATAAGGTTTTTGGAGCATTTCAAATAATTCATTTAGCAAACCGTAATCTCCTTTATCCGCATCATCAATACACAGTTGCGCCATGTAATTTCGCAATACATACTTGGGATTTACTTTATCCATTTGTTGTTTTCTTTCCAAATCAGAAATAACCTCTTCATTAATTCGAATACTGTACTTTTCAAACCAATCGTACCATTCACTCAAGATGGCTTCATCTAAATCCTTTTCATTGTAAAAAGCAGCTTTAACAGTATTGAAAGCATCTTTCGAAGTAGCTACTTTGGTAACATTGCTTAGACTCCTAAAGAAAATAGTCATATCGGTTTCTACTCGTTGAAGTAATTCAATCAAACTTTGAATCAAGACTACATCCTCTTCTTTTTTGATTTGGAAGCCCAACTTATTTTGCATCATTCTCAAATACTCCTTTTCGTAATTGGTACTGAATGCCTCAAGAATAGCTTCCAGCGGCTTAGCATCTTGAATTAAAGGATACAATGCATTTGCTAATTGGTATAAATTCCACAATGCCATTTCAGGTTGATTGCCATAACGGTACCTTTTATGCTGCCTGTCAGTGGTATTAGGAGTCCATCCAGGATCAAAATCTTCTAACCAACCGTAAGGACCATAATCAATTGTAATCCCGTGAATAGACATATTATCCGTATTCATTACACCATGCACAAAACCAACGCGCTGCCAGTTGACAATCATATTGAGCGTGGTTTGAGTAACTTCTTGAAAAAAGGCTAAGTATTTTTCGATTCCTTCTTTTTGAATTTGTGGAAAATGATGTTTAATAGTAAAATCTGTCAGTAATTTTAAATTTTCGTGATCTTCACGCGCGGCAAAAATTTCGAAACTTCCAAAACGAATAAAAGATGGAGCCACTCTTGCTACAATAGCGCCTTTCTCATAAGCAGGATTTCCATTGTACAAAACATCGCGTAGAACGGGATCTCCAGATAACATTAACGAAAGCGAACGAGTTGTGGGAACTCCTAAATAATGCATGGCCTCGGCACATATGTATTCTCTAATGGAAGAGCGCAAAACCGCAAATCCATCTGCATTTCTAGAATATGGTGTAGGTCCAGCACCTTTTAGTTGTAACGTATACGATTCATTGTTATGTTGAACTTCGGTTAAATTTATGGCACGCCCATCACCTAGTTGTCCAGCCCAATTCCCAAACTGGTGACCTGCATAACACAAGGCATAAGGCTTAGTTTCAGGATAAATGGTAGTACCTGAAAACGTATTTAAAAATGCAGTTGATGCAAGATCTTCTTCATTAAGTCCGAAAGTATTGGCCACTTCAGCAGAAGCATGAATTAATTCAGGATTACTTGGTTTTACTGGCGTTACATAAGAAAAACACGCTTTTTCAACTTGCCTTGGAGTATTTTCAAGGTCAAGATCTGCCGGTAATTCAGATGTGAAGTTATTTTTTATATGAAGTTTCATGATATCAAATTTAAAAAAACAAAGGTAATTGATCCGTGCGATACTGTTTTGTACTTTCCAATAATATTATGAATTGTTTACTTTCCACTAATTATTTGGCATAAAAAAACCTGTTTACTAAAGCAAACAGGTTTCTAATATATAACAATTTTCTAATTAAGAAAGTGCCGCTTGTACTTGATCAGCTGCTTCTTGAAATTCAACAGCAGATAAAATTGGCATTCCTGAATTATCAATTAATTCTTTTGCAATAGCTGCATTGGTACCTTGTAAACGAACAATGATTGGCACTTTAATAGCATCTCCCATATTTTTGTAAGCGTCAACAACTCCTTGTGCCACACGGTCACAACGAACGATACCACCAAAAATATTAATCAAAATAGCTTTTACGTTTTGATCTTTTAAGATAATACGGAAAGCAGTTTCAACACGTTTTGCATCAGCAGTTCCACCTACGTCAAGGAAGTTTGCAGGCTCAAAACCAGCATACTTAATTAAATCCATAGTTGCCATTGCAAGACCTGCTCCGTTTACCATACATCCTACAGTTCCGTCAAGATCTACATAGTTCAAACCAACTTCTTTAGCTTCAACTTCGATTGGGTTTTCCTCACGAACGTCACGCATGTCAGCATATGCTTTTTGTCTGTATAATGCATTGTCATCAATGTTAACTTTTGCATCAACAGCCATAATTTTATCATCAGATGTTTTTAAAACCGGGTTGATTTCAAACATTGAAGCATCAGATCCGATGTATGCATTGTATAAAGAATCGATGAATTTCACCATTTCTTTGAACGCATTTCCTGAAAGTCCTAAGTTAAAAGCAATTCTTCTTGCTTGAAAACCTTGTAAACCTACAGAAGGATCAATTTCTTCAGTAAAGATTAAATGTGGTGTGTGCTCAGCAACTTCTTCAATATCCATTCCACCTTCGGTAGAATACATGATCATGTTACGACCAGTAGCTCTATTTAATAATACAGATACATAAAACTCTGATGTTTCACTTTCTCCAGGATAGTAAACATCTTCAGCAACTAATATAGTACTTACTTTTTTTCCTTCAGCTGATGTTTGAGGTGTAATCAATTGCATCCCTATGATTTGACCTGCAATTTCTTCTACTTGTTGTAAATTTTTGGCAAGTTTTACTCCTCCACCTTTACCACGTCCACCTGCATGAACTTGTGCTTTAATAACATGCCATCCTGTACCCGTTTCGGCAGTTAATTGTTTCGCAGCTTCAACAGCTTCAGCTGGACTATTTGCTACAATTCCGCGTTGAATGCGTACTCCGTAACTTGCTAGAATTTCTTTTCCTTGATATTCGTGTATGTTCATAATATAGAATTTGACTGGCTTCTGAATTTCTTCCAGAAATAAAGTGCCACAAAAATAGCAAAATTTAATGTAACTGTTATTTTTTTTAAATAAATTATTATTCAATTTTTCAGCAGGTATTTAAGCCCATTTCACATTGGTACGATTCTAAAAAATATCAATTTTTCAAACAATTTTGTTAGAATTTCATTTCAATATTAAAAACAAACGTATTTAGGCTGTTTCAGACCCAATTTTAAAAATAAATCCTTTTACTTTTTATTAAAAAAACAAAACAGCTCGTTCAAAATATCAATATTAATTTTTATTCAATACTTTTCTATTACAATTGTAAAAAACACTCTGTTTTAACCCATATACCTTTTATATCATAACGATTGTTTAATTTTACATAAAAAAATTCAAAAATGACAGTTAAAGAACAAGGACTTTATTTACCCGAATTTGAACACGACAATTGTGGTGCGGGATTCATTTGCAATCTAAACGGAATTAAGTCAAATGATATTATACACAAAGCATTAGATATTCTTATAAAACTAGAGCATCGAGGCGCTGTAAGTTCTGATGGTAGAACTGGAGATGGAGCTGGTATCTTATTTGATATCCCGCATGATTTTTTTAAAAAAGTATGTGATTTTGAACTTCCAAATGCTAAAGAATATGCTGTTGGAATGGTTTTTATGCCAAAGAGCAAAAATCAAGTTGTTTTTTGTAAAACTGCGTTTGAAAATGCTATTCATGATCAAAATCTAGAAATTTTAGGATGGAGAGACGTTCCCGTTGACGCATCAAATTTAGGCCAAATAGCTGGAGAAAAAGAACCTACTGTAAAGCAAGTCTTTGTAGGTAAAAAAGGTTTGGATTTGACAGAGCAACAATTTAATGCCAAAATGTTTGCCGCCAGAAAAATAGCAGAGCACACAATTCGGAACTCAAGAATTTCCGAAAGTCATATGTTTTATTTTTCTAGTTTTTCTACCACTACTATAATTTATAAAGGTTTGCTAATGCCAGAAGATATTAGCAGATATTACACCGATTTACTCGATGATGATTTAGTAACCCGATTGGCATTGGTTCACCAACGATTTTCGACCAATACTTTTCCATCTTGGGAACTAGCCCAACCCTTTCGCTACATGTGTCACAACGGAGAAATAAATACCCTTCGTGGTAACATCAGCCGCATGCGAGCCCGTGAAGAATTGATGAAAAGTGATGTTTTTGGCGAAGACATCAAAAAGCTTTTCCCAATTATTTTGGAAGGAAAATCAGATTCGGCATCGATGGACATGGTTATTGAATTGTTACTGATGACAGGTCGTTCCTTGCCCGAAGCTATGATGATGGTGGTTCCGGAAGCTTGGGAGAAACACCAAACGATGTCAGAAGATAAAAAAGCCTTTTACGAATACAACGCTTGTATTATGGAACCTTGGGATGGTCCAGCCTCTATTCCTTTTACAGATGGTAACGTTATTGGTGCTTTATTAGATAGAAATGGATTGCGTCCTTCTCGATACACTTTAACCAAAAGTGGTTTCGTAATTATGTCCTCTGAAATTGGAGTATTGGATATCAAACCAGAAGATGTAATTCAGCACGGACGATTAGAACCGGGGAAAATGTTTTTGGTTGACATGAATGAAGGCCGAATTATAGAAGATGATGAAATCAAAAATGCAATTGTCACCAAGCGTCCTTATAAACAATGGCTTGACGAAAATTTACTTTCGCTAGCTCAAATTCCGTACACGGATAATCCTATTCCAGTTGAAAATATTGATTTTGAAACCAGACAGCGCTTATTTGGATATACGATTGAAGATTTAAAAACCATCATCAACCCAATGGGTGCCGAAGGAGCCGAAGCACTAAGTTCAATGGGGAATGACACTCCGCTTGCTGTTTTGTCTGATCAGCCTCAATTGTTGTATAATTATTTCAAACAACTTTTTGCACAAGTAACTAACCCTCCACTCGATGGTATTCGCGAGGAAATCATTACGGATATTAGCTTGGCAATTGGTGGCGATTATAATATTTTTGACATTGTTCCCAAACATTGTAAAAAACTAAAAATCCAAAATCCTGTTATCTCCAACGAAGATTTGGACAAAATAAGAAACATCGATCATGCCGATTTCAAGTCAGTCACTATTTCAATGTTATACGAAATCAAAAAAGGAGTAAACGGCTTAGAGCGCGCACTTGAAAAAGCAGTACAAGCTACCTACAAAGCAGTTGCAGAAGGTTGTAATATTGTGATTTTGTCAGACAGAGGTGTTAGCGAAAAAATGGCACCTATTCCAATGTTATTGGCGTGTTCATACATTCATCATTCGCTAAACATTTTAAAAGTTCGATCAAAATTTGGTATCCTTATTGAATCGGCAGAACCACGTGAACCACATCATTTTGCGCTATTATTTGGTTACGGAGCAAGTGCCATAAACCCGTACATGGTTAATGAAATTATTCACAACCAAGTAAATGCAGGATTTATCACTGGTGTAAAAGCGGATTATGCCATCAAAAATTACAACAAAGCCATTGCAAAAGGGATTCTGAAAATCATGAATAAAATCGGAATTTCGACTTTGCATTCGTATAGAGCGGCACAAATTTTCGAAATCTTAGGACTAAACAAAACATTTACTTCTAAATATTTCCCTTACACGCCATCACGAATTGAAGGAATCGGTTTGATGGAAATTGAAAAAGAAGTCAAAAAAAGATATCAAAAAGCCTTTCCAAATTCCAAAGTCAGTAATTTACTTCCACTCGAAATTGGTGGTGTTTACAGATGGAGAAGATCAGGCGAAAAGCACATGTTTAATCCAACAACAATCTCTAAATTACAACAAGCTGTTCGCTTAAACAGTCCTGAAAGTTATAAGAAGTATTCAAAAATGGTCAATGATCAAAGTGAAAATTTGATGACCATAAGAGGTTTATTTGAATTCAACAACTTAGATCCTATCCCTTTGGATGAAGTGGAACCTTGGACTGAAATTGTAAAAAAATTCAAAACAGGTGCCATGTCATATGGATCTATCAGCCAAGAAGCACATGAAAACCTGGCGATTGCCATGAACCGAATTGGTGGAAAAAGCAATTCAGGAGAAGGCGGAGAAGACCCAAAACGTTTTCAAAAAGACTTAAATGGAGACTCTAGAAATAGCGCTATCAAACAAGTTGCTTCAGGACGTTTTGGAGTTTCGATTAACTATTTGACCAACGCTCGCGAAATTCAAATCAAAATGGCACAAGGAGCAAAACCAGGTGAAGGCGGCCAATTACCTGGTGAAAAAGTAGTGCCTTGGATTGCCGAAACTCGAAATTCAACACCATATGTTGGACTAATTTCGCCACCACCTCACCATGATATTTATTCAATTGAAGATTTATCGCAGTTGATTTTTGACTTAAAAAATGCCAACCGCGAAGCTAGAATCAATGTCAAATTAGTTTCTGAAGTTGGTGTTGGAACAATTGCCGCTGGAGTTGCAAAGGCAAAAGCAGATGTGATTTTAATTTCAGGATACGACGGAGGAACTGGAGCTGCTCCATTGACTTCATTAACTCATACCGGAATTCCTTGGGAACTTGGACTTGCAGAAGCGCAACAAACATTGATTTTAAACGATTTACGAAGCCGTATCGTTTTAGAATGTGATGGCCAATTAAAAACGGGTCGCGATGTGGCTATTGCAGCCTTACTTGGAGCGGAGGAATTTGGTTTTGCAACAGCGCCATTAGTAGCTTCAGGTTGCATCATGATGCGAGCGTGTCACTTGAATACATGTCCTGTAGGAATTGCAACACAAGATCCTGAATTGAGAAAAAATTTCAAAGGAACGCCAGAGCACATTATCAACTTCATGTATTTTATTGCCGAAGAGTTGCGAGAAATCATGGCTCAATTAGGCTTTAGAACCTTGAAAGAAATGGTTGGACAATCACAAAAACTGAATGTAAATAAAGCCATCAAGCATTACAAAGCAAGTGGACTAGATTTGTCTTCCATTTTATACAAGCCTGAAAAAGCAAAAGAAGTTCCCAATCACAATAAAACTACTCAAGATCATGCTTTAGAGCACGTTTTGGATTTTGATATTATCAAAGCTGCGATTCCATCAATTTACAGAAAAGAAAAAACAAGAGTTACCTTCGATATCAAAAATACCGATCGTTCTGTAGGAGCCATATTGAGTAACGAAATCTCAAAAATTTATGGCGCACAAGGATTACCCGAAGATACTATTTTAGTTGATTTTACAGGATCCGCTGGGCAAAGTTTTGGTGCTTTTGCAACAAATGGTTTATCATTTAAAATTCATGGTAACTGCAATGACTATCTAGGCAAAGGGCTTTCTGGCGGAAAACTAATCATTAAAGTTCCTCCTACTGCAACTTTCAAACCCGAAGAAAATATCATTATAGGTAACGTGGCCCTCTATGGTGCTATTACTGGCGAAGCCTACATTAATGGTATGGCAGGAGAACGTTTTTGTGTTCGAAATTCTGGAGCAACTGCCGTTGTAGAAGGAATTGGAGATCATGGTTGCGAATATATGACTGGGGGAACTGTCGTAGTTTTAGGAAAAACTGGAAGAAATTTTGCAGCCGGTATGAGCGGTGGAATTGCGTATGTTTTCGATCCCAACAAAAAATTTGATGCACGAGTTTGCAACATGGAAATGGTTGGCTTGGAATCTTTAGAAGAGGACGACTTCACCAAACTACGTCGTTTGATTAAAAATCACTCGCTCTATACCAGCAGTCCTCTTGCCAAAAGAATTTTAGAAGATTGGGAAAATCAACAGCACCATTTTGTAAAAGTAATGCCTACGGACTACAAAAAAGCATTACAACGCTTGGCAGAGGAAAAACAAATTAAAGAAATCAAAGAACTTATAGCATCATAGTCATGGGAAAAATAGGAGGATTTAAAGAATATTCTAGAACCGACGAAAGTAATGTTGCAATTCCAGAAAGAGTTTCAAATTATAATGAATTTACAATTCCGTTAACCAAAGATAAAATCAAAGAACAAGGCTCCAGGTGTATGGATTGCGGCATTCCATTCTGCCACAGCTCATGTCCGTTAGGAAACTTAATTCCTGATTTTAACGATATGGTGCATCAGGAGGAATGGGAAAGTGCACTGAAAATATTACAATCCACCAATAATTTTCCTGAATTTACAGGAAGACTTTGCCCAGCTCCTTGCGAAAAATCATGTGTTCTAGGAATCATTAGCGAGCCAGTTGCTATCGAAAATATTGAAAAAAATATTATAGAAAGAGGCTTTGCCGAAGGTTGGATCAAACCACAACCTCCAGAGGTTAGAACCGGAAAAACAGTCGCCGTAATTGGCTCTGGTCCTGCTGGTCTTGCAGCAGCACAACAATTAAATCGTGCTGGGCATACTGTTACCGTCTTTGAAAGAGACAATGCCATTGGTGGATTATTGCGTTATGGAATTCCAAATTTCAAACTCGAAAAAGCAATAATCGACAGACGTACAAAAGTTTTAGAAGCGGAGGGAATTACTTTTAAAACCAATGTCAATGTAGGAGTAAATTATGAAATTTCAGAACTCAATAATTTCGATTCAGTTGTATTATGCGGTGGTGCTACAGAGCGTCGCAGTTTACCAACAAAAGGAATTGAAAGCAAAGGCGTGGTGCAGGCTATGGACTTTTTAACACAACAAACCAAAGCATTATACGGTGAATCAATTCAAAATCAAATCAAAGCAACTGATAAAAATGTTATCGTTATTGGTGGTGGAGATACCGGTTCAGACTGTGTAGGAACTTCAAACCGCCATGGTGCCAAATCAGTCACTAATTTTGAAATTTTACCAAAACCTCCGGTAAGCCGAAGCGAGTCCACTCCATGGCCTTTTTGGCCTTTGCAACTAAAAACATCTAGCTCTCACGAAGAGGGTTGCGATAGAAACTGGCTCATCAATACGAAGGAATTTATAGCCAATGAAGCTGGAGAGTTGGTTGGATTAAAAACCGTTGAAGTAGCTTGGAAAATGACACCTGGTCAGCGACCTGAATTAATTGAAAAAGAAGGTTCCGAAAAAATCTGGCCTTGTGACTTGGCTTTGTTAGCACTCGGTTTTACAGGTCCCGAGAAAACATTAAGCGAGCAGTTAGGCATCAAAATTGATACCCGAAACAACTATCAAGCTACCAATTACCAAACCAATATTCCACATATATTTACCGCAGGTGACATGCGTAGAGGACAATCATTAATTGTTTGGGCAATTTCTGAAGGTCGCGAAGCCGCCAGAGAAGTAGATAAATACTTGATGGGTTATACCAATTTACCAACCAAAGGAAATGGTGATTTGCCTAGCCTATAAATAGTTTTAAACAATCAAAAAATGACTGCCAATTCCTTTATGGGCAGTCATTTTATTTTTTAGGAGGTGCCCCTACCTCCACTATCGTTTCGGTAGCGTCGGGCTGTTCGCTTCAAGTCCTCGTCTCGTCTAAAAAGACGAAACTGTGGGCTATCCGCTGCCATCCCTCACCCAAATTGAAAATTCGTATCTAAAACACTAATTTGTTTAAAATATAACTTTTTGTTACAATTTGTTAGAATTCATATCTTCCCTTGTAGGACTAAATAAAGAGTAATAAATTTGCTCAAAATTAATAATTATGCAATCAAAAGACTTAGTACAATTAGCAGAACAATTTGGTAGTCCATTATATGTATATGATGCCGAAAAAATACAATCTCAATACAACAGATTATCCAAAGCTTTTTCTAAAGTAAAACAGTTGCGCATCAATTATGCAATGAAAGCCTTATCAAACGTGGCGATACTTCAATTGTTACGAGAAATGGGTTCAGGTTTAGATACGGTTTCTATACAAGAAGTACAATTAGGCTTACACGCAGGATATGAACCTGAAAAAATATTTTATACTCCAAACGGTGTATCGCTTGAAGAAATAGAAGAAGTTGCAGCAATGGGAGTGCAAGTAAACATTGATAATCTTTCAATTTTGGAACAATTTGGAACAAAATATCCAAATGTACCAGTTTGCATCCGAATCAATCCGCACGTTATGGCAGGAGGAAACGCCAATATATCTGTAGGTCATATCGACAGTAAATTTGGAATTTCAGTTCATCAGTTACCTCATTTAGTTCGAATTGTCGAAAATACAAAAATGAACATTGTAGGTATACACATGCACACTGGTTCGGATATTTTAGATATTGAAGTATTTTTATATGCGGCTGAAATATTATTTGATGCAGCTAGAAATTTCAAAAACTTAGAATTCTTAGATTTTGGAAGTGGATTTAAAGTACCTTACAAAAAAGACGATATCGAAACAGATATTGAAGAATTGGGTAAAAAATTATCGAAACGATTTAATGCCTTCTGTGATGAGTACGGAAAAGAATTAACATTGATTTTCGAACCTGGAAAATTCCTTGTAAGTGAAGCTGGATATTTCTTAGCAAAAGTTAATGTCGTTAAACAAACAACATCAACTGTTTTTGCTGGAATTGACAGTGGTTTCAATCACTTAATTCGTCCAATGTTATATGGCTCACAACACCACATAGAAAACATCTCAAATCCAAAAGGGAAAGAGCGTTTTTACTCTGTAGTAGGATATATCTGCGAAACGGATACATTTGCAAACAACAGAAGAATTGCCGAAATCAAAGAAGGTGATATACTCTCTTTTAGAAATGCAGGAGCCTATTGTTTCTCTATGGCATCAAACTATAACTCCAGATACAAACCAGCCGAAGTTTTATGGATGAACGGCGAAGGACATTTAATCAGAGCCCACGAAACCTTTGAAGATTTGTTAAAAAATCAAATTCCGTTACCACAAGCAATAGCAGCGGTTTAAAATAGAAAATCCCATTTACACTGTCAAGCAGTTGTAAATGGGATTTTTTCAATTCTAAATATTATTACTTATCAAGTAAAGTTTCTAAAACTTCTGACTCAGTGCCATTCGTAAACGGAATTTTTAACATTTGAGACAACGTAGGTACAATTTGAGTTATGTACGTTTTTGCGTGTAACTCTCCTTTCGGTACATGCCATCCATAAAAAAGAAGCGGCACATGAGTATCATAACTATTTGGAGATCCATGTGTTGTTCCTGTAGCTTGATATTCCATATAGCCAGTCTTATCTAAAATCACTAACTCACCATTCTGTTTAGGATCATAACCTTTAGCTATAAAACTTAAGAAGTAATCATCACCTGAAGAAGCTAAAATTTCTTCCTCAGTATACACTCTTTTGATATGCTCTTGTGTCATCAAAAATCCTCTAAAGCTCTCTTTTACTTTTGTCAATTCTAAACCTTTTTGTTTTACCAAGTCCAAATTGAAAAATACATTGAAATTAGAATAGTCCAAGATAAGATCAACTCCAAAAGTTTCATTTGAAAATTTCTTTAAGGATTCCACAAAACCTTTAGTAGGAACATTTTTTACATTGTATTTATTATCCTTTAAATAATTTGGATTTTCTGCACCAGCATGATCAGCAGTCAAAAAAACTAAATAATTATCCTTTCCAACTGTTTTGTCTAAGTAATTTAAAAACTGTTCTAAATTTTGATCAAGACGTAAATAGGTATCTTGTAATTCTATAGAACGAGGTCCAAAAGTATGACCAACATAATCAGTCGAAGAAAAACTAACTGTTAGAAAATCAGTGATATCGTCTTTTCCTAACTCCTCTTTTTCAATAGCTTTCATCGCTAAATCTGCCAAAATATCATTACCAAAGGGTGTAGTTCGCAAAACATCAGCACCTTTTTCTTTGTAGATTTTAGCCAAATCATAAGGAAAAACAGGACCATTTGCTTTATCCAATTTCCCCTCGTATGGATTATCATCCGCTAAACTTTCATTGTAAGTAGATAATGGCTTCAATAAATTCCAACCTTTATTGATATAGTTCATATACCTTTTTTCTTGGTTGAATTCAGTTACCCAATTTGGCAAACTTGCACCATAAAACGTACTTGAAATAAATGAACCTGTTGAGCTATACCAAAATGCCCAATTTGCAAAATGTCCTGCTGGCAAAATAGCACCACGGTCTTTAATACTTAATCCAATAACTTTACTTTTAAAATTGGTTGCCATTCTCAACTCATCAGTAATTGTGGTACTTAAAAGATTTCTTGGTGACATCGCACCCTCTTTTTCAGTACCTTCTCCCACCATCTTAACGGATGCGTCATCGGTACAATACATATTTTTTCCAGTCGCTTTATTGAACCAATCATTTCCAACAATACCATGCGTTGATGGAGTTGCTCCAGTATAAATACTGGCATGACCAGGCGCAGTATAAGTTGGCACATAATTATAATGCATATTATGAAAAGTATATCCATTATTCATTAATCTTTTAAATCCATTTGCAGAAAAATCATCTGAAAAACGATATAAGTACTCCATTTTCATTTGATCTACTACTATACCCACTACCAATTTAGGGCGTTGCTGAGCTTGTGAGTTTAAAGACAAAATAACTGTCAAAAACAAAATAATTCTCTTCATATTATATATTTATATTTTAGACAAAAATACAACATAAAGTTCAAACCCACTCTTCACAACTACCTCATGATACTAAATTAATAAATTGTTAACCCTAACAAAAATTAAAATATTGAGTTTAAATAAAAAAAAATATAAACTGAAAAAGGAAAAATAAAATCGTTTATAAATAATACGAGAAAAAATAGATTATTCATATTTAGAATCAATTATCTTTTTTCAAAGTATCAAAATTCTAATATCGTGCAATATAAACGCAAAAAACTCCCTAAAAAATAGGGAGTTTACAAGGATTTTGTACTCAGAGCGGGACTTGAACCCGCACGAACATTGCTGTTCACTGGATTTTAAGTCCAGCGTGTCTACCAATTTCACCATCCGAGCGATGTTGTGGTACCTCCAGGGATCGAACCAGGGACACATGGATTTTCAGTCCATTGCTCTACCATCTGAGCTAAGGTACCTTACTTAAAAGAAGTAAATTAAAAAAAAGCCTATCTTTTCAGATAGGCTTTTCAAAGAAAGGCGACGACATACTCTCCCACATAACTGCAGTACCATCTGCGCAGGCGGGCTTAACTACTCTGTTCGGGATGGGAAGAGGTGAGCCCCGCCGCAATAACCACCTTAAGAAGTTATAATTGCTTTGGGCAATTTTTGTAATGTTGTTTACATTGTATAATAAACATCAATTACATAATATCTTAACATACTGAGATAAAGAATATAAAAAGTGTATTAGAAAGTTTCTCCCCGAGCCTTGCGACTCGGGAAAAGGGTGTACATAAGCTTACGGGTTATTAGTACTACTCGACTATGACATTACTGCCTTTACATCTATAGCCTATCAACGTGGTCATCTCCCACGACCCTTAAAAGAAATCTCATCTTGTGGTGGGTTTCGCGCTTATATGCTTTCAGCGCTTATCCCTTCCAAACGTAGCTACTCTGCGGTGCCACTGGCGTGACAACAGATACACTAGAGGTTTGTCCAATTCGGTCCTCTCGTACTAGAATCAGATCCACTCAAATTTCTTGCGCCCACAGTAGATAGAGACCGAACTGTCTCACGACGTTCTGAACCCAGCTCGCGTGCCACTTTAATGGGCGAACAGCCCAACCCTTGGGACCTTCTCCAGCCCCAGGATGTGACGAGCCGACATCGAGGTGCCAAACCCCCCCGTCGATATGAGCTCTTGGGGGAGATCAGCCTGTTATCCCCGGCGTACCTTTTATCCTTTGAGCGATGGCCCTTCCATGCGGAACCACCGGATCACTATGCTCTACTTTCGTACCTGATCGACCTGTATGTCTCTCAGTCAAGCTCCCTTATGCCATTGCACTCTACGCACGGTTACCAAGCGTACTGAGGGAACCTTTAGAAGCCTCCGTTACTCTTTTGGAGGCGACCACCCCAGTCAAACTACCCACCAAGCAATGTCCCCCGCTTGTGCGGGGTTAGGCCTCAGATAAACAAAGGGTTGTATTTCAACAATGACTCCACAACGCCTAGCGACGCCACTTCACAGTCTCCAACCTATCCTACACATCATTTATCCAAGGTCAATACTAAGCTATAGTAAAGGTGCACAGGGTCTTTTCGTCCCACTGCGGGTAAGCGGCATCTTCACCGCTACTACAATTTCACCGAGCTCATGGCTGAGACAGTGTCCAGATCGTTACACCATTCGTGCAGGTCGGAACTTACCCGACAAGGAATTTCGCTACCTTAGGACCGTTATAGTTACGGCCGCCGTTTACTGGGGCTTCAATTCAATGCTTCTCCGAAGATAACATCTCCTCTTAACCTTCCAGCACCGGGCAGGTGTCAGGCCCTATACTTCATCTTACGATTTTGCAGAGCCCTGTGTTTTTGATAAACAGTCGCCTGGACCTCTTCACTGCGGCCAGCATTGCTGCTGGCGACCCTTCTCCCGAAGTTACGGGTCTATTTTGCCTAATTCCTTAGCCATGAATCTCTCGAGCACCTTAGGATTCTCTCCTCGACTACCTGTGTCGGTTTGCGGTACGGGTACTTATTACCTGAAGTTTAGAGGTTTTTCTTGGAAGCCCTTAGGCGCACTATCTCTTCTACCGAAGTATCCGAGTACTATCGTATTTCCCCAAAACCCGTGGATTTGCCTGCGGGTCTTATAGGTAGGTACTTCAACGAACTATTCCGTCAGTTCGCGGCGCTTTCATCACTCCGTCACCCCATCACAGTAATAACTAGTACGGGAATATTAACCCGTTGTCCATCGACTGTCCCTTTCGGGTTCGCCTTAGGTCCCGACTAACCCACAGCTGATTAGCATAGCTGTGGAAACCTTAGTCTTTCGGTGTGCGGGTTTCTCGCCCGCATTATCGTTACTTATGCCTACATTTTCTTTTCTAACCAGTCCAGCATGCCTTACGACACACCTTCAACCCTGTTAGAATGCTCCCCTACCACTCCATAATTTAATATGAAATCCATAGCTTCGGTAATACGCTTATGCCCGATTATTATCCATGCTCGTCCGCTCGACTAGTGAGCTGTTACGCACTCTTTAAATGAATGGCTGCTTCCAAGCCAACATCCTAGCTGTCTGGGCAGACAAACCTCGTTCTTTCAACTTAGCGTATATTTGGGGACCTTAGCTGATGGTCTGGGTTCTTTCCCTCTCGGACTTGGACCTTAGCACCCAAGCCCTCACTGCACGGAAACATTATATAGCATTCGGAGTTTGTCAGGAATTGGTAGGCGGTGAAGCCCCCGCATCCAATCAGTAGCTCTACCTCTATATAACTTTATGGCCGTGCGCTGCACCTAAATGCATTTCGGGGAGTACGAGCTATTTCCGAGTTTGATTGGCCTTTCACCCCTACCCACAGGTCATCCGAAGACTTTTCAACGTCAACCGGTTCGGACCTCCACACTGTGTTACCAGCGCTTCATCCTGCCCATGGGTAGATCACACGGTTTCGCGTCTAACACTACTGACTAAAGCGCCCTATTCAGACTCGCTTTCGCTACGGATCCGTGGCTTAACCACTTATCCTTGCCAGCAACGTTAACTCGTAGGCTCATTATGCAAAAGGCACGCCGTCACCCCACGAAAGGGCTCCGACCGCTTGTAAGCGTATGGTTTCAGGATCTATTTCACTCCGTTATTCACGGTTCTTTTCACCTTTCCCTCACGGTACTGGTTCACTATCGGTCTCTCAGGAGTATTTAGCCTTAGCGGATGGTCCCGCCAAATTCAGACAGGGTTTCACGTGCCCCGCCCTACTCAGGATACCACTATTCATTATACTCGTTACCCATACGGGACTATCACCCTCTATGGTGTCACTTTCCAGTAACTTCCGGTTCCTTGTACATAAAATGTCGTGGTCCTACAACCCCAACATTGCCGTAACAACATTGGTTTGGGCTAATCCGCGTTCGCTCGCCACTACTTACGGAATCACTTTTGTTTTCTTCTCCTCCGCCTACTTAGATGTTTCAGTTCAGCGGGTTTGCCCACCTATCGGTGTACTATCTCTTCAAGATAGTGGGTTGCCCCATTCAGGTATTTACGGATCAACGCATGTGTGCTGCTCCCCGTAACTTTTCGCAGCTTATCACGCCTTTCATCGCCTCTGAGAGCCAAGGCATCCCCCATACGCCCTTATTTTGCTTATTGTACCAATCTTAAATTTAATTAAGACCGTTTTTTTTGTCTTTTACTATAAATAGTAAAAAACGCTTTCTACTTTTTATTATTTCTTATCTCAATATGTCAATGAACTTTATTTAGCTCGAAAGTTATAAAGTCTAAGGTCATAAAGTCTTACTTTTGACTTTTAGACTTTAGTCTTTCGACTAAATTTGTGGAGAATAACGGAGTCGAACCGTTGACCTCCTGCGTGCAAGGCAGGCGCTCTAGCCAGCTGAGCTAATCCCCCTTTTTAATTAAAAATTAAAAATTACGAATTAAAAATTATGAACTTCTTGATCCTTAATCTCTCAACTTCTAAAATTTCCTTCTCTAAGAGTAAATAGTTGTCTCGGACAGACTCGAACTGTCGACCCCTACATTATCAGTGTAGTACTCTAACCAGCTGAGCTACGAGACACTCTTATTCTTAAATTTTTATTCTTTTTTTTTAAATTAACAGCAAGAGTAATAAAATGTTGGTATCTGTTTCCAACTTGAACTTTCGTCTTCTTTCCCTAGCGTGTATTACTACTAACACTAAGGCTCTAGAAAGGAGGTGTTCCAGCCGCACCTTCCGGTACGGCTACCTTGTTACGACTTAGCCCTAGTTACCAGTTTTACCCTAGGCAGCTCCTTGCGGTCACCGACTTCAGGCACCCCCAGCTTCCATGGCTTGACGGGCGGTGTGTACAAGGCCCGGGAACGTATTCACCGGATCATGGCTGATATCCGATTACTAGCGATTCCAGCTTCACGGAGTCGAGTTGCAGACTCCGATCCGAACTGTGACCGGTTTTATAGATTCGCTCCTGGTCGCCCAGTGGCTGCTCTCTGTACCGGCCATTGTAGCACGTGTGTAGCCCAAGGCGTAAGGGCCGTGATGATTTGACGTCATCCCCACCTTCCTCACAGTTTGCACTGGCAGTCTTGTTAGAGTTCCCGACTTGACTCGCTGGCAACTAACAACAGGGGTTGCGCTCGTTATAGGACTTAACCTGACACCTCACGGCACGAGCTGACGACAACCATGCAGCACCTTGTAAATTGTCTTGCGAAAAGTCTGTTTCCAAACCGGTCAATCTACATTTAAGCCTTGGTAAGGTTCCTCGCGTATCATCGAATTAAACCACATGCTCCACCGCTTGTGCGGGCCCCCGTCAATTCCTTTGAGTTTCATTCTTGCGAACGTACTCCCCAGGTGGGATACTTATCACTTTCGCTTAGCCACTGAGATTGCTCCCAACAGCTAGTATCCATCGTTTACGGCGTGGACTACCAGGGTATCTAATCCTGTTCGCTACCCACGCTTTCGTCCATCAGCGTCAATCCATTAGTAGTAACCTGCCTTCGCAATTGGTATTCCATGTAATCTCTAAGCATTTCACCGCTACACTACATATTCTAGTTACTTCCTAATAATTCAAGTCAGACAGTATCAATGGCCGTTCCACCGTTGAGCGATGGGCTTTCACCACTGACTTATCTGACCGCCTACGGACCCTTTAAACCCAATGATTCCGGATAACGCTTGGATCCTCCGTATTACCGCGGCTGCTGGCACGGAGTTAGCCGATCCTTATTCTTACAGTACCGTCAAGTCTCTACACGTAGAGGTGTTTCTTCCTGTACAAAAGCAGTTTACAATCCATAGGACCGTCATCCTGCACGCGGCATGGCTGGATCAGGCTTGCGCCCATTGTCCAATATTCCTCACTGCTGCCTCCCGTAGGAGTCTGGTCCGTGTCTCAGTACCAGTGTGGGGGATCTCCCTCTCAGGACCCCTACCCATCGTTGCCTTGGTAAGCCGTTACCTTACCAACTAGCTAATGGGACGCATGCTCATCTTTCACCGTTGTGACTTTAATAGTGGTTTCATGCGAAACTGCTATACTATGAGGTATTAATCCAAATTTCTCTGGGCTATCCCTCTGTGAAAGGTAGATTGCATACGCGTTACGCACCCGTGCGCCGGTCTCTAGGTCCGAAAACCTATACCCCTCGACTTGCATGTGTTAAGCCTGCCGCTAGCGTTCATCCTGAGCCAGGATCAAACTCTTCATCGTATATTGTTTGCTTGATAAATCAAGCTATTATTATTCGACTAAATTCTAGTGGTTTTTTCAAATCTTCCGATTCTATTACTCTTATTCTTTTGTTCTGTTCTTGCGAACAAAACGGCTGTCAATTCAATATGTCTAGGAACGTGTCTTACTATTTTTTCGCCTTTCGTTTGTTTCTCAAAACGGGTGCAAAAGTAGTTATTCTTTTTTTAACTGGCAAGAAAAATTTGAAGTTTTTTTGAGATAATTTTTATCTCGTTCGCTTCTCTTTCTCTTATCAATCTCTCAAAGAACTTCCGTTGTTTTGCGGGGTGCAAAGATAACTTTCGTTTTTAAATCTCACAAGCTTTTTTTAAAGTTTTTTCTAAAGAGTAAATCTCTATTAACTTTGTTTTTCTTGTCAGTATTTTAAAGAACGTCTGCGTCATTGCGGGTGCAAAACTACAACCTTTATTCGCTTTTACAAGCTTTTTATTCGCCTTTTTTTAATCTTTTCTTAACTTTTAAACTAAAGCACTGATTAAACGACTCTTAAAGCATAAACTTTTTTTCAGTTAATTACAATTAGTATAGTTTTACAGTGAAATCATAGCATTGATGGGGATTTGATAGTTTTATTACTATATATCTAGGTAGTATTGTTTTCTATACTATATATAAGGTAAACCTCAAATGATCTGCTCTGTTGGGTTCTCACTATTGAATACTCTGTATTTAAGCTCCTCAAACCTTGAGCGGAAAAATTACATGTATATAATGGTGATTTTTTTGAAGAACAATAAAATAGAGCATACAGATATTCTAATAGGACTCAATTAACACTTACCCTTATCATATCTCTTATTTGATAGAAAGTAAATAGTTGATTATTTTTTTAAATTCTCAGCTCGTTTTACCCAGGAATCGTTTAAAATATCATAATCTATAACAATTGCTGGTTTTTGGTTTTGAAGTCTTCCAGCTTCAAACGCTCTAAATAATATAGTTTCTATTAAATAGTCTTCGTTTACGGTATATGGAGCATATTTTGTTTTAAGATTTATATCAAATAAACTTGCTGCGGTATTTGACCAAAATGCTTTCCAACCGCTCTTGAGGGTTTTTACAAGCTCATAAGTAGTAGTACCTGTTTGCCTGTGAATAAGCTTTACTAATATTTGGCCTTGCTTGCGGGATAGTTTTTTGAGTTTGGCTTCGAATTCATTGCTCAAATAACCTTCGACTATCTTAAAATATTTTTTCTTCTCTTTATTGGTTTTTAAATTCGCCATGCCTTTGTTAAGATTAGTCAATCGCTCTGACGCTACTTTTGCATACGGATAGACTCTATACACCCTGCTTTGTAGCAATAGAAATTGCTTTCTAGCTTCTAGATCTAGTTTCTCTTTTGAAATTAATATTTCTGGTAGTTGTATGGTGTCATTTATTTCATTTTCATCTTCACCAAGTTCGTAACCTATTTTTGTAGTGTCTTGAGGTGTTGTCTGTGCATTTGAGAAGTGAACACAAAAAATAATTAATAACGCTATAAGCAATGGTTTCATGTTTCGAATTTTTAAAATCAAAATTATACAATATATGTACAAGTGTGATGCCAAATTTTTAATTTAGCAAAAAAAATATTTTATGAGTACAACAACACTATTAAATACAACTTCCTTAGCCTTTTTAGAAAAATACTTAAACAACGCCTCTCCTACGGGCTACGAAAGCGAAGGTCAGAAAATATGGATGGATTATTTACGCCCATATGTAGATACCTTTATTACGGATACCTATGGAACTGCTGTAGGAGTTATAAACCCTGATGCTCCATATAAAGTAGTTATTGAAGGACATGCCGATGAAATTTCATGGTATGTAAATTACATTACTGAAGATGGATTACTGTATGTGATACGCAACGGCGGATCTGACCATCAAATTGCTCCATCAAAGAGAGTGGATATTCATACTAAAAAAGGTATTGTAAAAGGGGTATTTGGCTGGCCAGCCATACATACAAGAAGCAGAGGAAAAGAAGAGACTGCCAAAGTTGAGAATATTTTTATTGATATAGGTTGTGAAACCAAAGAGCAGGTGGAAGCTATGGGTGTTCATGTAGGCTGTGTAATTACGTATCCAGACGAATTCATGATTTTAAATGAAAACAAATTTGTTTGCAGAGCCATTGACAATCGAATGGGTGGTTTTATGATTGCCGAGGTAGCTAGAATGTTGCACGAAAATAAAATCACACTACCGTTTGGTCTTTATATTACCAATTCTGTGCAAGAGGAAGTGGGCTTGCGTGGCGCAGAAATGATTACCAAAACCATACGACCAAATGTTGCTATTGTAACCGATGTATGTCATGACTCAACCACGCCGATGATTGATAAAAAAATAGAAGGCGATACCAAAATAGGTAAAGGACCAGTAATTACCTATGCGCCAGCTGTACACAATACACTGCGCGAAATAATTCTTGATACAGCCATTGAAAATGAGATTCCGTTTCAAAGATTAGCTTCGTCAAGAGTAACGGGCACAGATACTGATGCATTTGCCTACAGTAACGGAGGTGTAGCATCGGCTTTGATCTCTTTACCGCTACGTTACATGCACACTACAGTGGAAATGGTTGATCGCTCGGATGTAGAAAATGTGATACAGCTTATTTACAAAACCTTACTTCAATTAAAAAACAACGATACGTATTCTTATTTTAATGAGTAGTCGTATCTATTTAAAAACAACTCAAAACCTTCCTTGAGTTGTTTTTAAATTTTTCTTCGCTATCTGGTTAATTCCCGGATAGCCAAGAAAATATTAATATACTTAGTTTGTCAAAAAGTTTAGAGTTCCATTTTATTTTTGGATCTAATGCTTGGCAAATCCCATAAATAAGAATACTTGACCATTTTCATGAGAACAATTTGAATCTGTTATAGGATTATATATGCGCTAGAGTTTCCCTAAAAATTTAAGTTTAGCATTCTTGTGTTACACTTTACTCCTATTGAAAAAGAATATATTCTATTTAGCCCTGATAGCAGCGGCATCCTTTTATCCCGATTTTTTCGGGATGAAAGATATAGCGGATAGCAGGAGGAGTTTTACTTACTAAGAAAGAAGTACTGCTCCTAAAAAAGCTTTTTAAAACTCTGTGTGAATTGTTTTTTGATATCCTTTCTAAATTGCTAATTTGCGCCCTTAAATGTATATGAAGATGAAGGTATGTATTGCCGAAAAACCTAGTGTGGCAAGAGAAATTGCAACAGTACTGGGTGCCAACACTAAACGAGATGGATATTATGAAGGGAATGGTTATGCGGTTACCTACACTTTTGGACATTTGTGCACGCTTAAAGAGCCTAATGATTACAAACCCCACTGGAAAAGTTGGGATTTGAATAACTTACCCATGCTTCCTGAGAAATTTGAAACCAAAGTGGTGGAAAATTCAGGAATCCAAAAACAGTTTAAAATTGTAAAACAATTGTTTGACCAAGCAGAAATGGTTATTAATTGTGGTGATGCGGGCCAAGAAGGAGAACTCATTCAGCGCTGGGTGATGAACCAGGCACACTATAAAGGAGTGGTGATGCGACTTTGGATTTCCTCTTTGACTACAGAGGCTATTAAAGAAGGTTTCCAAAACTTAAAACCGTCCAGTCAATACGACAACTTGTTCTATGCTGGTTTCTCTAGGGCTATTGGTGACTGGTTGCTGGGTATGAATGCCACTCGACTGTACACTGTAAAACATGGTGGATACAAGCAAGTGTTATCTATAGGTAGGGTACAAACCCCTACTCTTGCTATGGTTGTAGAACGGTATAAAGAAATTATGAATTTCAAGCCACAACCTTACTGGGAATTACAAACCATGTACCGTGAAACTCTTTTTAATTATGAAGAAGGTAGGTTTTTAAAGAAAGAAGAAGGTGAAATTCTGGCTCAAAAAGTAAAAGAAAGTCCGTTTGAAATTATTGCTGTTGACAAGAAAAACGGCAATGAGTATGCTCCAAAATTATTTGACCTTACTGGATTACAGGTGTATTGCAACACTAAATTTGGTTTCTCAGCAGATGAAACTTTAAAAATTGCACAGCTGTTATACGAACAAAAAGTAATTACCTACCCTAGAGTAGACACCACTTTTTTGCCCAATGATGTGTACCCAAAAGTGCCTGGTATTTTACAAAAAATAACGGCTTACGCACAATTGACCGCTCCTTTATTGAATAAAAAAATAAAAAAATCAAGTAAGGTTTTTAATGACAGTAAGGTAACAGATCACCATGCAATTATCCCCACAGGTGTACAAAATAACTTGTCCTACAATCACCAGCAAGTATACGATATTATAACCAAACGCTTTATTGCTGTTTTTTATGACGATTGTCTTGTGGCAAATACTACGGTACTGGGTAAAGCCGCCGATGTAGTTTTTAAAACAACCGGTAAAATAATTTTAAAAAAAGGATGGAGAGTTGTTTTTGAAGATCCAAATGCCAAGGAAAAAGAAACCGATCTTTTACCCTTATTCACCATTGGCGAAAGCGGCCCTCATGAACCTTCTTTTTTAGAAAAAGAAACGAAAGCGCCCAATCAGTTCACCGAGGCTACCTTATTAAGAGCCATGGAAACCGCCGGAAAACAAGTTGAAGATGATGACCTGCGCGAACTTATGAAAGAAAATGGTATTGGCAGACCATCAACCCGAGCTAACATTATTGAAACCTTATTCAAGAGGCAATATATTATTCGTAATAAGAAACAGGTATTACCCACTGCAACCGGCATTCAACTGATTGACACCATTCAAAATGATATGGTAAAATCAGCAGAACTCACGGGTTCTTGGGAAAAACAACTTCGGGATATTGAAAAAGGAACGTATTCTGCTGCTTCATTCATTAATAATATGAAACAAATGGTAGGAACACTTGTTGATGAAGTTCGTCTAGAAACCCGTCGTGCCATACATGCAACACCACTGCATGAGGAAAAGAAAATTGCAAAACCCGTAAAAAAATCACCTGACGGAATTGCACAACAAAAATGTCCGAAATGCAAACAAGGATCTTTACTAAAAGGAAAAACAGCCTACGGTTGCAGTGCGTATCAATCTGGATGTACTTTTTTATTACCTTATGTTTATGCCGAAAAAAAGATTTCAGAAAATCAATACTTGCGCTTATTGCAAAAAGGATCTACCGTAAACTTGAAAGATTTTAAAACACAAGCCGGTACAGTAGAAGGTTTATTACGTTTAGACGAAAATTTCCAACTTATACTTGAACAAAAGAAGACTTTGGCGAAAGCCGTTCCCGACGAATTAACTTGCCCAAAATGCAAAAAAGGAACCGTATTAAAAGGAAAACTAGCCTATGGATGCAGCCAGTATAAAGTAGGCTGTACCTTTAACGTTAGTTTTATTAAGGTTCGGGAGCAGTTAAACGGAGTCGCTGCCACAAAAGATCTTGTACACCAAATTCTTAAAAGCAATAGTTAGTTTTCTGGAGCTTAATCCAGCTATCCGCTATATCTTTTTATGATTTAAAAAAATCATAAAAAGGATGCCGCTTCTATCTGGGCTAGGAACAACAAGTAAACTATAATTGAAGAATAAATATTTCAACAGAAATCACATCTTTTTTATAAATTTGTAAGGCACAAAATATTCATCCTTAAATACATTCCATGAAAAAATCAGCCCTAATTATCTTGTCCGTAATATGTATTTTTAGTTGTAACAAAAGCAAAACTAGCGAAAAAGAAAAAATTAAAGCAGCCCAATGGATCATTGGGAACTGGAAATACAAAACAGCAACCGGAACTCTTACTGAGAACTGGACAAAAGGCAATGATAGTACTTTACTAGGTACCTCATTTTACATACAAGATAAGGATACTATACACCATGAAACAATTGTACTGCAACAAAAGGGTGATAATCTAACTTACACGGCTACAATAAAAGGACAACATAATGATCAACCTGTTGTTTTTACTTTAAATAGCGCAACAGAAAAATCAATGGTTTTTGAAAACCCGAAAAACGATTATCCTAGAACTATTACCTACCAACAAGTGTCATCCCAATCTATAATTGCCAAAATAAGCGGAATCCAGCAAGGAAAACCTTCGTCTGAACAGTTTGTTTTGAAAAAGTAGTTAGAATCTAATTTCAGTTAAAACTCTGTAAATTAATTTTTTGTATGATACAGCCCTAAGAAATTTGATAATTTTTTACTTTACTATTCATATTTATTCTAAATAATTTTAATTCTTCAAAAAGGGTTTCTATATTTGCAACATATTATTTTTATTTAATCTAAATAAGTAGCTAAAAATAGAAATTCAAATACTATTGACATGAAAAATAAACTTTTTGTTTCGTTGGCCTTTGTAACAACAATGTTAGTAAGTGCACAGCAAAAAAATACCTTATTAGAATCCACTTTTTGGAAAACAAAACCAGATGTGAATATTGTAAAAGCTGAAATTGACAAAGGCAATAGCCCATCAGCATCCACAGCAAATGCTTTTGATGTTACCGTAATGGCCATTAACAATGATGCTCCAGAAGCGACTATAAAATACCTTTTAGAACAACCTGGCAATGAAGTCAGTAAATTGACACATGACAATCGTATTTACTTACATTGGGCAGCAAACAAAGGGAATACGGCAATTGTAGAGCTTTTAATTGCAAAAGGGTCTGACATTAATCTGGAAGATAGTAAAGGCGAAACCCCACTTACTTTTGCCGCAATTGGAGCCCAAAGCAACACGGCACTTTACGAAGCTTTTTTTAAAGCAGGGACAGATCCTAAGAAAAAATATAGAGATGGAGTAAACTTGATGCACATGGCTATTGCTGGTGATAAAAGTTTAGCACTTATAAATTATTTCACTTCAAAAGGAATGTCTTTAAAAGATACTGATGCTGATGGAAACACCGCTTTTGATTATGCTGCAAGATCAGGAAATATAGCCTTGCTAAAATCACTTATTGAAAAAGGAGTAAAATATACCAACAACGCATTACTTTTTGCTGCTCAAGGATCAAGAAGAGAGGTAACTTCAATAGAGACCTATAAATATTTAGTAGAAGATTTAAAACTTAAACCTACTACTGCCAATAAAAACGGAGAAACGGTTTTGCATTTTTTAGCAGGAAAGCCAAACCAAATTGAAGTAATCAATTATTTTCTGGCAAAAGGTGTTCCTGTAAACACTAGTAATAATGAAGGAAATACTCCGCTCATGGTGGCGGCAGCAGCCCGAGACATAGCTGCATTAGAATTATTGTTACCACTTGTTTCAAATATCAATGCTCAAAATGAAAAAGGAGAATCGGCATTGACGCTTGCTGTGAAATCGGGAACTCCCGAAGCAGTTACAGTACTACTAAACAAAGGTGCAAATCCAAAAGTATTAGACAAAGATCAAAACAATTTAGGGTACTATTTAATTCAATCCTACAGGCCAATGGCCGGTAAACCAGAAAACGCAAACGGTGCCGTTCAAGATCCATTTGATTTGAAGATGAAACTTTTACAAGAAAAAGGACTAGATTTAAATGCAACTCAAAAAGACGGCAGTACTTTAATCCATTTTGCAGTTGCAAAAAATGATTTGGGTTTGGTAAAAAAATTGTCTTCTTTGCCAATAGACTTAAATTCAAAAAACAAAGATGGATTAACGGCACTTCACAAAGCCGCCATGATTGCAAAGGATGATGTTATGTTAAAATATTTATTAAGTATAGGAGTAAAAAAAGATATTACTACTGAATTTGATGAAACGGCATACTCTTTGGCTAAAGAAAATGAGACGCTTACCACAAACAAAATTGATCTAGAATTTTTAAAATAAAAATATGAAATCCATACTTAAAATATCGTTAACCCTATTATTATTGTGTTTTACAACAAATCAAGCAACTGCTCAAAGTAGTAAATACAAATGCATGTTACAAATGTCAAACTATATGGGCGAAGGAGCGTACATTGTAGTTTCACTAGTGAATGCAAAAGGAGAATACGTAAAAACGCTTTATGTAATGGGCGATGATAAAAAATGGTACAAAACATTAAAGGAATGGCACAAATTTTATGCTAAAAAACCTGAAAATTTAAGTGCTAAAACAGGCGCATCTGTAACAGGAGGCGACCGTAGCATCACGACTATCGAAATTGAAGATGCTAAAATCAATAAAGGATTTAAATTGCGTTTTGAAACAGCTGTAGAAGATCATAAATACCACACCACCGATATTGAAATTCCACTTACTACTGAAGGAATTGCCGCTAAAACTGAAGGTAATAATTACATCAGATATGTGCGTTTAAATAAAATTTAGTACTCCTATAATACTTCAATTCAAACTAATTGACCCTTGCTTTTTAAATGAATGCAAGGGTCATTTTTAAATAAATCACATACTTTAATCCAATGTCTAAGATATAATTAGAACGGATAAGTAACTATTTTCATATTATGACTCTCTCTTTTTGGCGATTATCACATTTAGCTCTAGCTTTATTCTCGGCGTTGTTTTTAATATTAGCATCAGTTACAGGAGTGATTCTTGCTGTTGATGCTATTCAGGAAAAAACTCCACCTTACAAAGTTGCTAATTTTGATACCCTCACGTTAGACAAAACTATTACAGCAGTTAGAAACGTTTACCCAGAAATAACTTCGGTACGTGTAGATCACAATCAGTTTGTAATTTTAGAGGGAATAGACGGTCAAGATCAAGATATCAACGCATACATAGATCCTAAAACTGGGAAAATCCTTGGGAAACCCGAGAAAAAAAACGAATTTATCCTATGGACAACTGCCCTTCATAGGTCTTTATTTTTAAAAGAAACCGGAAGATTCATCGTTGGTTTTATCTCCTTCTTACTGGTTTTAATCAGTATTTCAGGATTAGCACTGCTGATCAAAAGACAACAAAGTTTCCGTGGTTTATTTTCAAAAATTGTCAAGGAAAACTTTGCGCAGTACTACCATATTGTTTTAGGAAGATGGTCTTTAATTCCGATTCTAATACTTGCCATTACAGGAACTTTTTTGACACTAGAGAAGTTCAATTTTTTTATGGATTCTGCTGAAACAGAAACTAAAAATACAACTACTATAACTCATACTCCAACAAAAAAAACAGCTCAATCCTTTTTTAAAAACACCTTACTGAGCGAAATTCAAAAAATTGAATTTCCGTTTTCTGATGATCCTGAGGAAAATTATATCATAACTTTAAGTGACAAAGAAATTGAAGTAAATCAAGTAACTGCAACGGTAGTGCGCGAAACACCTTTTCCATTACAAACGCTTATTTCTAGCTGGAGTCTTAATTTACACACAGGCAGAACTAGTGTTTTATGGGTATTAATACTGGGGTTTGCAAGTATCAACATATTGTTTTTTATCTATTCTGGGTTTGCCATGACACTCAAACGTAGATCAAGCAGAATAAAAAACAAATTCAAAAAAGACGAAAGCAACATCATTATTTTAGTAGGATCAGAGAATGGCAGCACACTCGTTTTTGCAAATGCGATTCAAAAACAACTTATTGCGGCAGGAAATAAAGTCTTTATAACGGAACTCAACTCATATCAAACCTATCCTCAAGCAGAACATATCTTAGTTTTTACTGCAACGCATGGCTTAGGTGATGCACCTGCAAATGCTGCTAAGTTTACATCACTAGTAAATCAAAACAGTCAAAACCAAAAGATAAATTTTTCAGTATTGGGTTTTGGATCTCGTGCTTATCCTGACTTTTGTGAATTTGCATCTACAGTTGATCGTATTTTAGAGGAGCAAGACTGGGCTGTACGATTACTCGATTTACAAACTGTTAATGACAAATCAGTTACTGAATTTATAGAATGGGTACGCTTGTGGAATGCCAAAACAGGAATCCCGCTGGCTACTACCCCATCTTTATACAATGCTGTACCAAAGGGATTAAAAAAACTTATTGTACTTGATAAAACAGAAGTCACTCCTAAAGACCAAACTTTTATTATGAATCTAGGATATGCCAAAAGAAACAAAATAAAATCAGGTGATTTGCTTGCCATTTATCCTGCAAACGACAATCAAGAACGACTGTACTCAATAGGTATACTACAAGACACTATGCAACTTGTAGTGAAATTACATCCGTATGGTTTGGGTTCTCGATATTTGTATCACTTAAAAAAAGGAGATGTCTTTGAGGGCAGAATATTACCTAATCCGTCCTTTTATTTTCCTGTACAGGCTACAAAAATTGCAATGATCTCAAATGGAACAGGAATTGCTCCGTTTTTAGGAATGGTTGACCAAAATAAAACAAAAGTCCCTACCTATTTATACTGTGGTTTTAGGAAAAAAACCGAAACCGTACAAGGGTATGAATTTTTCCTAAATGAAATGATAGAAAAAAAGAGGCTAACAGAATTTCATGTAGCGCTATCTCGTGAAGAAAATGCTATGTATGTCATGGATTTAATTCAGCGTGATGCTTCCTTTTTTATAGATTTACTAAGTTCTGGCGGAGTAGTCATGATTTGTGGTTCACTAGCCATGCAGCAAGATGTAGAACGTGTTTTAGATACTATTTGTCTTGCACATTCTGGAGTTGGAATTGCCTTCTATAAAAATAAAAATCAAATTCTGTCTGACTGCTATTAAAAAAAATACCTTGCTATACGCATGTGCTTTGCGTGAGTGATGGCAGTGGAGCTCTTTATAGAAAAGCCTTTTTTGGGGCTTTTCTATAAAAGCGGGAACGAACAGCACGACCCTCAGTTTCGTCCTTTGGAAAGAAACTGAGGGTCACGCCCTAACAAAATTAATAAGTAATGATTCCATTTCGTTTATTTTTATTGCTAGTAACCTTCTTATTAGGCCAAAACCTGGAGGCACAAGTTCTTAAAAAGAGAACCACATTATTGATGGGTGGTCGTTTTGACATTTCTATAGTGGCTCAAGATACTACAACAGCTGTGCAAAGTATTGATGAAGTTGTTGCTGAAATTACAAGAATAGAAAATTTGATTTCGGACTGGAGGCCTACTTCGCAGGTGTCAGCCGTGAATCAAAATGCGGGTATTAAAGCTGTAAAAGTAGATCATGAAGTTTTTGAACTTACGCAAAGAGCCATTCAATTATCAAAAGAAACACAGGGCAGGTTTGACATCAGTTTTGCGGCAATGGATCGAATTTGGAAATTTGATGGATCCATGACCGAAATGCCCACAGCAGAAGCTATTCAAAAATCAGTTGAAAAGGTGGGTTATGAAAATATCATTTTGGACAGTTTAGAGTCTACCATTTTCCTCAAAGTAAAAGGGATGAAAATAGGTTTTGGCGCTTTAGGCGAAGGATATGCAACCGATAAATGCCGAACCATAATGAAATCTAAAGGTATAATTGCTGGCATCATTAATGGATCTGGAGATATGAGTTTGTGGGGAAAACAGCCCAATGGAGAATCTTGGAAAATAGGTGTTACAAATCCATTTAATCCTGAAAAAGTCATGACTATTATCCCTATTTATTACGGTGCTATTACCACATCTGGAAGTTATGAAAAATTTGTAATTCTTGATGGCAAACGCTATTCTCATATTATAAACCCTTTGACGGGATACCCTGCAACGGGATTGTGTAGCGTAACAATTATAGGTCCAAATGCTGAAACAGCCAATGGATTAAGCACCTCTATTATGGTACTTGGTCAAAAGGATGGATTGCAGTTGTTAAAAAGATATCCGGACTATTCGGGTATTTTGATATTAGATACCGGAAAAACCGTTAAGACGAGTAATTTTAAAAAAATGAAAAAGAATTCATTTTTACAATTGAAGTAATACAGACATCTCGTTTTATGATTCTGGAAAATAAACTCATTAATACGCTTTCGAAAATCACTTTTGCAGATTGCCTTACCTCTTATTTTTAAGAAGCGTCATTTAGAAGTCAAATCTTGTCGATTTTGAAACCTTTTTTTACCACTTCAAGGGTGTAATTAAGACTCAAAAAGTTAAGTTAGACTTTTATTCTTTTACAAAAACTATTTTAATTCACTACAAATCAATGTGCTAAATTTTTATTAGTATTTTATTAATATTTAATCTAAATAAGCTTTGCAGTTTAAAAGATGGGTTTTATATTTGCAAAGTTATTTTTAATTATTCTAAATAAATACAAATGAAATATATTTTTTTACCCGTAGCTGCATTTTTTATGAGTCTTTCTAGTTTTTCGCAAACTGGACTAAACACTACAGAGACCAAAGAAATTGAAGCTTACATGGAAACTGCAGCAGACACTGTAAAAAATAAAAAAGGACAAATATTAAAAGAAGTTGTGGTTTCAAGCAACAAAGAGAAAAAAACAATATCTGCTTTGCGTTCTGGCTTAAAACCAATGGATACCCCACAAAGTTTACAAGTAATAGGATCTGAAATTATTAGTCAACAGCAATCTATTAGATTGAGTGATGTAATTAAAAACGCCAACGGTATTTATGTGGGTTCCGCAAGAGGTGGCGCACAGGAATCATTCTTCTCAAGAGGTTATGACATGTCAGGTAACAATATGTTTAAAAATGGGTTTAGATACAACGGGGGTTCTATTCCTGAGGTTTCTGGTTTAGAAAAAGTAGAATTTTTAAAAGGTGGATCGGCTTTATTATATGGAAATGTGGCTCCAGGAGGTATTTTGAACTTGGTAACAAAAACTCCAAAGTTTACAGCTGGTGGAGAATTATCCATGCAAATGGGAAGTTTTTCTTATTACAAACCATCAATAGATTTTTATGGTCCTTTGAGTAAAAGCATTGCTTATCGTGTGAATGCTTCTTACGAAAAATCAGAAAGCTTTAGAAACTTTGTAAAAAATGATAGAATTTATATTAATCCTTCGTTATTATTCTATATTTCTGATAAAACTCAAATCACCGTACAAGGTGATTATTTAAGCGCTGATTGGACACCTGATTTTGGGACAGGAATTGTTGGAAAAGAAATACTCAATACTCCCCGAAACATAAATTTTGGAGCCTTATGGTCAAGAGGAAATACAAAATCTTCTAGTGCATCTATTCTTGTAAATCATGCTATTAATGACGATTGGAAATTAGGTTTTAACACTTCTTTTCAATCCTACAATAGAACACAAAAATCAACAGCGCAATTATCTAATTTAGCATATACTACTACTAATGGTGTTCAACAAATAAACTGGAAAAGAGGTTTAACACAAGCTGATGCTGCGGAGAAGATTTTTGCAGATCAATTAAGCTTACAAGGTACTTTCACTACTGGGAAAATAAAACATCAATTGTTTACAGGTGTTGACTACGAAGACTCTTCGGCACCTAGTTATACTTTCGGATTTTTTGCTTCAGCAAAACCAGCAGACCTAATAACTACCGAAACAACTGCCATAAACTTGTTAAACTACAATTACAATACACAAAGTCTTGATGTACCATTTCCTAGCAGAGTAACACAACTTGCAAATACAAGTACACAACGCTTTGGAGTTTTTGCACAAGATTTAATTTCGATAAATGATTATTTTAAGGTTCTTGCGGGGATTAGATGGTCATGGCAGCAAAATGACGCCACTACCACTAGAGAAGTTATTGAACGTATCAATAATGTCAACACTATTACTACCACTTATGAAAATGCAAAACCTGTAACTTCTGGTAAAACAGTTAACAGAGCATTCTCTCCAAAAGCAGGTATAGTATTTCAACCCAATAAAGAGGTTTCTTTTTTTGCAAGTTATTCCAACTCATTTACACCAAATACAGGAACAACTGTTGACTTAAAACCACTTGATCCTTCAATTATTGATCAATACGAAGTGGGTATAAAAAAAGATTTTTGGAAAGGAATTTTAAGTACAAATGTTACTGTTTACCAAATAGAAAATAATAATCTTGCACAAACAGCTCAATTTGGTGCAGACGGTGTTACCCCAAATGTAGATACTAATAGACGCGAGTTAGTAGGAGCGACTAAAGGAAAGGGATTAGAAATTGATATTATTGCTAAACCTATAGAAGGATTGAACATTAATGCTGGATATAGTTTTAATGAAACTAAGATTTCAAAATCATCTGGTACCAGTGGTAGTTTTGTAGTAGGTGATTTATTTGTGAGAACTCCAAAAAATACGGCAAACTTAAGTTTCTTTTACAAAGTACCTTCTGGAAAATTAAAGGGATTCACAATAGGAGCTATGGGTAATTATATAGGAAATCGTTTAGGAGGATGGAACGACAGATACGTTTGGACAGAGGTTACTCCTGCTACAACACCAAAAACGTACACGGTAAAAATTGAAGACAGAGACATCCCATTAAAAGGATATATTACAGTTGATGCATCACTAGGTTATGAATGGAATAAAATTTCACTTTTGTGTAAACTTTCTAACATTACTAATGAATTGAATTATACAGTTCACGAAAATTACAGTACAAATCCAATTGCTCCTAGACAAATAATGGCAATTTTAAAGTATAAATTGTAATTCTGAATCTTAATTTCATTATAACCCGATAAAAAAACACCTCCAAAGCAATTGCTTTGGAGGTGTTTTTTTATTTTAATTTCTCTAGTCTATCCCATCTCTATACCTATACTGTCTAAAACATTTAATAAGGAAACGCTATAATCTGGTTCATATTTCTCAGTACCGCTTTGGTACCATTCTGCAATAATTCCTAGTTGATAAGAAGTATATCCTGAATCATCTATGGGTAATCCTAATAATCCCGCAATTAAAAAATCTTCTAAAACTTTTTCAGTAACAACTCTACTAGGAATTCCGTCTCTTATAAATCCATTCATTCGCTCATAATCAGACCTTCCTGCATTAAATCCTGCTATACAAGCATCGTTTTGCATGTTGCTATTGTATTCTAAAAAAGGATTTAGTCCAATAGCGTATCCTTTATTATAATCTTGCTTATAAGCAATACTAAATATTTTTCTCATGTATTTGTAAATGTGGTATTTATACAATTATCCTCCAAAATTACACACAAAAAACAGCAACTCAATTTAATATCGATTAAAGGATAAAATACTCTTTAAATAGCAGTCAGGATGTCTTTCATCGATGTTTTACAAGGATTTTAATTTAAAAATAATACTTAAAATAAAAAACCCATTTCAATTTGTCGTTGAAATGGGTTTGAAATAAATAAAATGTAAAAACTTATTGAAGTCCAGCTAAACTGTGTTCAATAGTTTCAATTTTTGATAGAGCATCCGCCTCTTTTTTTCGCTCGTTTTCGATTACCTCTGGTTTAGCATTGGCAACAAACTTTTCATTTGACAATTTTACTTGAACTGATTTCAAGAAACCTTTAATGTAGTTGAGTTCCTCTGTTAATTTTGCAATTTCGGCAGCTACATCAATATTTCCAGTGATTGGAATAAAATATTCGTTAGAATTCACACGGAAAGAAAGCGCTCCCTCTACTTTATCTGATACGTATTCTAAGTTTTTTATGTTTCCTAATTTAACAATAACACTGTCAAAATAAGTTGACGCATTTTCATTGTTTACGACTCTAAAGTCAATAGCATCCTTAAATGGTATGTTTTTATCTTTACGAATTGTTCTAATTCCTGAAATTACTTCTATAGTAGATTCGAAACTTGTAATTAATTGTGAATCAAAAGATGTTAATTCTGGCCAATTCGAAATTATTAAAGCTTCATCAGCCGTTCTCTCTGCTATTAAATGCCAAATTTCCTCGGTTAAGAAAGGCATAAAAGGATGCAATAATTTAAGGTTGTTTTCAAGCATTTCAATCGCTTTCGCAAAAGTTACGCTGTCAATAGGTTGTTGATACGCTGGTTTTATCATTTCTAAAAACCAAGAACAGAAGTCGTCCCAAACTAATTTGTAAATCCCCATCAAAGCATCTGAAATTCTGTATTTCTCAAAATTATCTTCAATGTCTACTAATGTTTGTTGCAATTTTGCTTGATACCATTCGATTGCCACTTTTGATGATTCTGGTTGGTCAATAGAATCTGAAACTTCCCAACCTTTTATGAGTTTGAAAGCATTCCAAATTTTATTGGTAAACGCTTTCCCTTGGTTACACAACTCTTCATCGAACATAATGTCATTTCCAGCAGAAGCACTCAAAAGCAACCCTACACGAACTCCATCGGCACCAAATTTTTCAATCAATTCTAAAGGCTCAGGAGAATTCCCTAAAGATTTAGACATTTTGCGTCTTTGTTTGTCCCGAACTAAACCAGTCAGATATACGTTCGTAAATGGCTTCTGTCCCGTGTATTCATACCCTGCAATAATCATTCGGGCTACCCAGAAAAACAAAATATCTGGACCTGTAACCAAATCATTCGTTGGATAATAATATTTAAAATCTTCACTTTCAGGATCCATAATTCCTCCAAAAACAGACATTGGCCAAAGCCAAGAAGAAAACCAAGTGTCTAATGCATCCACATCTTGTTTTAAATCTTTTGTTTCAAGTTTAAGGTTTAAAGTTTTCTCTCTTGCTAACTTTAAGGCATCATCAATATTCTCTGCAACTACAAAATCCTCTTTTCCATCACCATAAAAATAAGCAGGGATTTGTTGTCCCCACCACAATTGACGTGAAATATTCCAATCGCGAATGTTGTTTAGCCAATGTGCATAGGTATTATTGAAACGAGCTGGATGCAATTTAATGTCACCATCCTCAAGCACTGATTTGATTGCTGGTTTAACTAATTCTTCCATTTTTAAGAACCACTGATCAGACAATCGTGGTTCGATAACGGCTTTGGTTCTTTCCGAAGTTCCTACTTTATTAAGATGCGTTTCTGTTTTTGCTAAAGCACCTATTGTTTGCAATTCTATAGCAATAGCCTCACGAACCGCAAAACGATCTTGCCCTTGATAGTGTAATCCAAAACTATTTAAGGTTGCATCCTCATTAAAAATATCTATAATCTCCAGATTGTGCTTTTCTCCCAAGGTTTTGTCATTCATATCGTGAGCAGGAGTCACTTTTAAACAACCTGTTCCAAATTCGATATCAACATACTCATCTTCAATGATTGGAATTACTCTTCCGCAAATAGGAACAATTGCTTTTTTCCCCTTCAAATGAGCAAACCGCTCATCGTTAGGATTGATACAAATTGCAGTATCTCCAAAAATAGTTTCGGGACGTGTTGTAGCAATTGTTAGAAAATCTTCAGTCCCTTCAATTTTATATTTAAGAAAAAAGAGTTTTCCTTGTTGTTCTTCATAAATAACTTCTTCATCAGACAAAGTTGTTTTAGCTTCAGGATCCCAGTTTACCATTCGATATCCACGATAAATCAAACCCTTGTTGTATAAATCAACAAAAGATTTAATTACTGATGCAGACATATCTGGATCCATAGTAAATTTAGTTCTTTCCCAATCACATGAAGCACCAAGCTTTTTTAATTGATCCAGAATTACACCACCATATTTATCTGTCCATTCCCACGCATGCGATAAGAATTCCTCACGAGTCAAATCATTTTTATTTATCCCTTCTGCTTTCAACTTGGCTACAACCTTCGCCTCTGTTGCTATAGATGCGTGATCTGTACCAGGAACCCAACATGCATTAAATCCTTTAAGACGTGCTCTTCTTATCAATACATCCTGAATGGTGTTGTTAAGCATATGACCCATGTGCAAAACTCCCGTTACATTTGGTGGTGGAATTACTATGGTATATGGCGTTCTATGATCGGGTTCAGAATGGAAATAATTATTTTTCATCCAGTAATCATACCACTTATTTTCAATGGTTTTAGCGTCAAATCGTGCAGGAATAGTCATTTTATTTAGAGTTTTAAGACAGTTGAACATTCCAAAAAATGCAGCTGTAGTCTTTGGTCTGATATTTGTATTTATATATAGTGAACAAAAGTAAATAATTAAGTAGACTATAAAAAGAGAAATAAAATTTTGTTCTATAATTATAAACACGGTATATTTACCTAACCCAATCAAGAACTACAATGAAAAAAACTATTACACTATTGACATTAATTCTATTTTCAAGTATCGGCTTTGCCCAAAACGGACCCAAAATTGATTTTGAAGCTCCTGACAATACCATTGACTACGGAAAAGTTAAAAACACAGAAAATGGAGTTCGGGATTTTATTTTTACAAATACCGGAAACGCTCCATTGATAATTACAAATGTGTTATCTACCTGCGGATGTACTGTTCCAACCAAACCAAACGAGCCAATAATGCCGGGAAAAACTGGAAAAATAAGTGTAAAATACAACATGGCTCCAGGTCCTATTAGAAAAACAATAACTGTTGAATCTAATGCCGTCAATTATGAAGGAGGTAGAATTGCTCTAAAAATAAAAGGTGAAGTCATTACAAACTAATTCTTTATTTCTCTGGATGATAAACTACAAAATGTCATCCAGTTGAAATTGAAATTTTAGGGGTACATTATTGCGCTCCACCTCCAAAGAAATCCACTTGCTATATTCTGATTTTAACATTGTATTAATATCTTGCAAAGACATATCAAAAGGATTGTTTTTATTAATTTTAATTATCACATCGCCACTTTTTAATCCAGACTTTGCTGCTGCTGAATTTTTTCTAACATGCGCTATTTGGTAAATTGGTTTGAGCTGAAACTTATATTTAAAATCATTAGGATAAACTGCAACTCCTCCTGCTCCTTTATTATAACCAAAGTTTGACGGTACGGTTTCCATTTTCACTGTTTCTTGAACCCACTCAAGACCGTTGTGTTCAATCTCAATACCACTTTTATTATAACTGAATGCACTTTTGTAATATCTGTTTTTTCTTAAAAAAAGTTTTTGGTTAGTATAGTCAAAAACTACTTTAAATCGACGCATAATTTCGCCACCTACAGATCCCATTCTGTCTTGGACCATAGACACATTTTTAGTAGAAATGCTATCAGGAAATGCTGCAATAGGGCCATCAAATTGAAACGATCCCAACTCAAAACGAGCTATCCGAGCTTTTTTACCTTCAATATCGCCGCTAAAACCCCTTCCTAGAAAGTCATCAAAATTCTTAGACGGAATTTGGAAATCATTCCTATTGTTTTTAAACAGCCATACAGCGTCACTATTACCAATGTCTATCAATAATTTTACAGGAATCAAAGTACTTGAAATACTCACATTCCCATTTATGTAAGGTTTGGATTTTTCTATGACAATAGATATAACCGTTGCTTTTTTTGACACTTTTGCTCGGTTTTCTTTATTGTCTTTATAAACTATAATTTGCTTGTTTTGGTAATCAATTTCAATGAGATTATTTCTAAAAAATTGATATCCAATAATTCCATTGACTGGAATACCCACATGAGAGGAAAAATTAAATTCAGGATCTAATACAATATATAACAAATGACTTTTATTAATTAGATTTCCAAAAACAAGAGTGTTATTAGTTGATTTTAATCCTTCAACTGCCTTTTGACTACCCAAACCTCTTAAAGTAATTTTCTCTGTATTTAGAAAACGGAACTCTTTTTTATCTTCCAGGCTAAAAAGAATAGTTTCAGCAACACCGGTATCCAATAAAAAATTAAGTTCTATTCCGTTCACTTTTATAGGAACAAAAACTAAATTATTAATCAACTGAAAAGGAACTACCGTTTTAGTCGCTTTACCTTGAAACTGAAAACCATTTTGAGAATAAGCTAGGAATGTTAAACACAAAAAAAAGAAAAGTAAAATTTGTTTCATTATTTTTATTTGTCATAAAATTAATGAATTAATAATTTAAAAAGAAAGATTTAACAATTGATAAACCTTTTTATTGCATTTACTTTCGAAAAAAAATCGCAATTTTGTACATCAATAATTCAAAATTATGCCAACTATATCGAACAAAGGCAAACAAATGCCTGAATCACCAATACGTAAATTGGTCCCATTCTCTGAAATTGCAAAAAAGAAAGGTCATAAAGTATACCACTTGAACATTGGACAACCGGACATAAAAACTCCTGAAGTTGCAATGCAAGCTGTAAAAAATATTGACTTAACCATCTTAGAATACAGTCATTCTGCTGGAAATGAATCGTATCGTAAAAAATTATCACATTATTATACTCAGCAAGGTATTGATGTATCTACAGAAAATATCATCATTACCACTGGAGGTTCTGAGGCATTGCTATTTGCAATGGGAAGTACCATGGATCAAGGGGATGAAATTATTATCCCTGAACCTTTTTATGCTAATTACAATGGTTTTTCAACTGCTTCAGGTGTTACCGTTGTTCCAGTAATATCAAATATCGAAAACGGTTTTGCATTACCTGCCATAGCCGACTTTGAAAAATTAATTACACCAAAAACAAAGGCAATTTTAATTTGTAATCCTGGAAATCCAACAGGTTATTTATACTCAAAAGAAGAAATTTTGCAACTGGCAGAACTTGTAAAAAAGCATGATTTATTCTTAATATCTGATGAAGTTTACCGCGAGTTTACATATGATGGTGATGTACATTATTCTGTAATGAGTATTCCTGGACTTGAGGAGCACGCCATAATGATTGATTCTGTATCAAAACGTTACAGTATGTGTGGCGCAAGAATAGGCTGTATCACATCAAAAAACAAAGAAGTGATGGAAGCGGCTATGAAATTTGCACAAGCACGTTTGAGTCCTCCCACTATTGAACAAATTGCTAGCGAAGCAGCTCTAGACACACCACAATCTTATTTTGACGAAGTTATATCAGAATATAGAGAAAGACGTGATACCCTAATTGAAGAATTAAACAAAATAGATGGTGTTGTGATTAGCAAGCCAAAAGGTGCTTTTTACTGTATCGCACAATTGCCAATAGATAACGCTGATGCTTTTGCACAGTGGTTACTAGAAAGTTTTGATTTGAATGGAGAAACTGTAATGGTTGCACCAGCTGCTGGTTTTTACTCAACTCCAGGAATGGGACTAAATCAAGTTAGAATAGCGTATGTCTTAAAGAAAGAAGATTTAATAAAAGCAGTTGCCATTTTAAAAGCTGCAATTCCTGCTTACAACGCGTTATAAAAAAATTTTATCTATAAAAAGAAAGGCAAATCTACAGTAGATTTGCCTTTCTTTTTTTTAGAATAAAACAGTAAAAAACAAATGGCAAAGCCATAAAGTACTCTTAAATAGTAAGCGTCATTGAAAAACTTTGTTATTTATTATTATCTTTACCGCTTGAATAAATATTCCCACTATAATAGTTTCTTTTAATGATAAAAAACGAAGAATTTCAAGACGAAATAGGTGACAATCACATGAGTTTGTCCGCAAATAATCCAATTAGAAAAGATGCATTTGACATCTCTGACGATGATAAAATTGAAAAAATAAAAAAAGATGTTGAAAACATACTCCTTACTTTAGGAATGGATTTAACGGATGATAGTCTTAAAGGAACACCAAATAGAGTAGCAAAAATGTTTGTGAAAGAAATTTTTGGTGGATTAAATCCTAATAGAAAACCAAAAGCATCTACGTTCGACAACAATTACAAATATGGAGAAATGTTGGTGGAGAAGAATATTATCGTGTATTCTACTTGTGAACATCATTTATTACCAATAATAGGTAGAGCTCATGTAGCCTATATCTCAAACGGAACAGTTATTGGTTTATCCAAAATGAATCGTATCGTAGAATATTATGCAAAAAGACCTCAAGTTCAAGAGCGTTTAACCATGCAAATTGTGCAAGAATTACAGGTAGCGCTTGGAACTGAAGATGTAGCTTGTGTGATAGATGCAAAACACCTTTGCGTAAACTCTAGAGGTATTAGTGATATTGAAAGCAGTACTGTAACATCCGAATTTGGAGGAAAATTCAAAGATGCAGTTACTAGAAGAGAGTTCTTAGACTACATTAAATTAGAAACCAAATTCTAAAACTGTACTCACTTATTCAAGAATAAATATCAAAAGTACAAGAACGCAATAAGTAATTATTAATTATTCATTCACATTTTTAGCCCATACATAAAAGGTGGGATTAAATGAGAAAAACAATAAGTCGAAATGCCATTATACAGCAACCAAAAACTCAGAATTTACAATTCATTATCTGGAGAAAAAGAACTTTTTGAACCTATAATTGAGGGAAATGTAGGCATGTACGTGTGTGGTCCAACGGTATATAGCAATGTCCATTTAGGAAACGTACGAACATTCATGTCTTTTGATATGATTTTTAGATACTTCTTGCATTTAGATTATAAAGTTCGCTACGTGCGTAACATTACGGATGTTGGTCATATTGTAGATGATGTAGATGAAGGTGAAGATAAAATTGCAAAAAAAGCGCGTCTAGAACAACTAGAACCTATGGAAGTAGTTCAACGCTACACCGTAGATTTTCATGATATTTTGAGTGACTTTAATTTTTTACCTCCAAGTATCGAACCTACTGCCACAGGACACATCATTGAACAAATTGAAATTGTAAAAAAAATAATTGCTTCAGGAATAGGTTATGAAGCGAATGGTTCTGTATATTTTGATGTAGTTAAATTTAACGAAACAAACAATTACGGAAAATTAAGTGGTCGTAACATTGAAGATATGCTTGCTAATACACGTGATCTTGATGGGCAAAGTGATAAAAGAAATCCTCAAGATTTTGCGCTTTGGAAAAAAGCAGAAACACAACATATCATGCGCTGGCCTTCACCATGGAGTGATGGTTTCCCAGGATGGCATTTAGAATGTACCGCAATGAGTACTAAATATTTAGGAAATCATTTTGACATTCACGGTGGAGGGATGGATTTAAAGTTTCCACATCACGAATGTGAAATTGCACAAAATGAGGCTTGCACAGGACAAACTCCTGTGAACTATTGGTTGCATGCAAATATGCTAACACTAAATGGTAAAAAAATGGCAAAATCTACCGGTAATAATATTTTACCCCGAGAGATTTTGACCGGTGAAAACACGATCTTAAGTAAGGCCTTCTCAGCATCTGTGGCACGTTTTTTTATGCTACAAGCACATTACAGAAGTATTCTTGATTTCTCTGATGATGCAATTGTAGCAGCCGAAAAAGGATTTAAAAGACTTATGGAAGCTATGAATTCAATTTCAGAAATTACTGTTTCAAATGCAAGTACGCTAGACATTCCTGCCTGGATACAATCATGTTACGATGCTATGAACGATGATTTTAATACCCCTATCTTAATTGCACAATTATTTGAAGGAGTTCGATTCGTAAATCTTTTAAAAGACAATAAAGAAACGCTACATCAAGAGGATTTAGAGCTTTTTACAACAACAATGCAAGGTTTTGTATTTGATGTTTTAGGATTAGAAGATGAAAAAATATCAGATACTACAAATAATAAATTAGAAGGCACCGTAAACATGCTTATCGAAATGAGAAAACAAGCAAGAGAAAATAAAAACTTTGCTTTGTCTGATCAAATTCGAGATCAATTAATTGCACTTGGAATTCAATTAAAAGACGGTAAAGAGGGAACTACGTTTAGCATTAACTAGTTTACAAAAGACAAGCAAAAAACATGATCAAAAAAGTTTTAATTTTTCCGCTTGTCTTTTTAGTACGGTTTTATCAAGTCGCAATTTCTCCATTTACACCAGCAGCGTGCCGTTTTGAACCTACGTGTTCACACTATATGATTGAATCTTTGCAAGTACATGGTTTATTCTACGGAACTTTTCTTGGTGTAAAACGTATTTTGAGCTGTCATCCTTGGGGAAAAACGGGTTATGATCCAGTACCCAAAAAAACAACAAAGAGTTAATATCTTCTCTTATAATAATCACTATTTTTACGATACAAAATTAAAAAAAACACATGACACACGCATTAAACTTAGTTTGGAACCCATCAGAAGGAATTGATTTAGGTTTTTTCATGATTAGATTTTACAGTTTAATGTTTGTTGTAGCCTTTGGTTTAGGCTGGTATATCATGAAACACATATTTGAAAGAGAAGGAGAATCTATTGAAAAACTAGATTCTTTGTTCATTTGGACTGTCCTTGCCACATTAGCAGGAGCTCGTTTGGGCCATGTCTTTTTTTACGATTGGGAATATTATCGCAACCATTTAGCAGAAATTTTATTACCAGTAAAAGAAAACCCAAACGAATCACTATTTAATATTATTCAAGGATGGGAATTTACAGGATTTCAAGGATTGGCTAGTCATGGTGCTGCTATTTCTATCATCATTGCCATGTATTTTTACAGCAAAAATATTTTAAAAAGGCCTCAATTATGGATTTTAGATCGTGTTGTTATTCCGGTTGCTAGTGGCGCTATTTTTGTACGTTTAGGAAACTTCTTTAACTCCGAAATTATAGGAAACGTTACTAATTCACCTTTTGGAATCAAGTTTTTAAGAGATCATTTTAGCCCGCAAGATGCTGTTAGTAGCACGCAAATAGCCAATCCTAACGATGCGTATAATGCTATTGCTAATGACCCAAAGTTTGCAACACTACTGGAACAAGTACCGGTTAAACACCCAACTCAGTTGTACGAAGCTTTTGCTTATATTTTTGTATTTGCTGCATTATTTTTCTTGTATTGGAAAACTGAAAAAAGAAATTATAGTGGTTATATATTCGGGATGTTCTTAGTCCTTTTATTTACAGTTCGATTCATCGTTGAATCTGTTAAGGAAAGCCAAGGAGGATTTGAAAATGCACTCGGATTATTTTCAACAGGACAATGGCTTAGTATACCCTTTGTAATAATTGGATTGTATTTTGTTATCAGAGCCAAAAAAAATTAGACAAACATATTTCTTATACAAAAAGCGTTAATTCAATAGAGATTTAACGCTTTTTTTTGGCATAAAAAGAATGCCAAACTCCAAATTTCTAGTATTAAAACCAGAATTATTACTTTGAAGCCCTGCATTAGAAGTATGCCTTAAATTAGGTCTTACATCCAGTATAAACTGGCCCACTTTATAATTAAAACCTAAAGCTAAAACATCTGCAAAAGCAAAACCTTTTGATAATCGCTCAGTCGCCGTATCAATATACATTGGACCTACACTTCCCAGCATATACAAATTAGATCTCTTTGAAAAAGAAAAACGCAACAACAATCCTACATTCAGAACATATTCATTACAAGTCTTTAATTTCGTATACTTTTCTCTTTTTTCAATATAATTTTCCTCTTCAGGTTTAACAAAGTAGAGATTTAAAAGTTGATGTGTACCTCTATTATACTCAGGTTGCAGAACCAAATCATAGCTAAATTTTTTAGTCTTTTTAAAAGTGGTCAAAAATTGTAACTTTAAATATTGATTTGAATAGGTATAATTTCTATTTTTAAACTCACTACCATATCCTATGGAAAAACCAATTTTTGTATCATCCTGAATCTCCTGAGCATAACTCACAAAGGAAAAAGCAATCATCCAATAGGTTGAAATAAAAAACAAATACGATTTCATGCAAAGAGATTAAATATTAAGGTACAATAATAATAAAAAAAGGTTCAACTTACGTTGAACCTTTTTTTTTAATAGCAATACTACTATAAATTATTCTGCAGCATGTTCTTTTTCAATTGTGCTTTTATCCTCTTTAGTAAAAGTATCTACTACAACTGGGGTAGCAATAAATAAAGATGAATATGTACCCACAATAATACCTACTAACATTGCAAAAATAAATCCTCTGATTGACTCACCTCCAAAAAGGAACATAGTCAATAGTACTAAAATCATTGTCAATGAAGTATTTAAAGTTCTTGATAAAGTAGTGTTAATCGATGCATTTACAATACTCTCAAAACTTCCTTTTCTTTTTCCTAAAATAAACTCTCTAATTCTGTCAAATACAATTACGGTATCATTCATTGAATACCCAATTACAGTAAGAATAGCAGCAATAAAGTGTTGGTCCATTTCCATGTGGAAAGGCATGAATTTATAACATAAAGAGTAAATTCCTAATACAAAAATAACGTCATGCGCTACGGCTGCAATCGCACCTAATGAATACTGCCACTTACGGAAAGAGATCATAAGGTATAAAAAGATAACTGCAAGAGCACCTAAAACAGCCCAGTAAGAATTTGTTTTGATGTCCTCAGAGATAGAAGCACCAACTTTAGAAGCTTGTAACACTCCAACTTTCTTACCGTCAAAAGTATTGGTAAATTTATCATAAGATGTGTTTGGAAAATACTTAGCTAGTGCATTGTATAATTTTTCATTCACCTCTTTATCTACTGCAATACCATCTTCTTTAATTTTATACTTAGTAGTGATTTTCAATTGATCATCATCACCTAGAACTTTAGCTTCTACTGGAGTACCAAATGCCGTTGATAATTCTTCTGAAACTACAGAAGCATCTATTGATTTTTCAAATTTAACTTGAAAAGTTCTACCTCCCACAAAATCAACTCCTTGATCTAAACCATTAACAAAGAAAATAGAAATCAAACTTACAACTACAACAACTGAAGAGAAGATGTAAGTAAATTTTTTGATTTTGATAAAGTCATAGTTAAAGTTTGTAAACCAATTTTTAGTCATATTGGTACAGAACGTTAAATCAGCTTTTCCAGCTATATTTTTATCAATAAAAATTCTTGCTATAAAAATTGATGTAAATAATGATGTTGCTATACCTATAAGTAATGTTAGTGCAAAACCTTTAATTGGACCTGTTCCAAAAATAAACAAGATTGCACCAGTTAATACGTGTGTAACGTTTGCATCAATGATAGAACGCATTGCACCATGCCATCCGTAGGCCGAAGATACAGCCTCTGATAAAGATTTACCATCACGTAATTCCTCTTTAGCCCTTTCGTATATAATGATGTTCGCATCTACCGCTGTTCCTAAAGTCAATACAATACCTGCAATACCTGGCAATGTCAATACAAAACCAAAACTTGCCATAATACCGAATAAAAACAATAAGTTTAATAATAAGGCTAAGTTAGCATACCAACCTGCTTTTCCGTAATAAAAAACCATCCAGAAACAAACTAGTAAAAAACCAATGATTGATGATGTCAATCCAGCGTCAATAGAAGCCTGACCTAATGAAGGACCTACTACAGTTGACTGAATAATATCAGCCGAAGCTGGTAATTTACCCGCATTAAGTACGTTAGCTAAATCCTTAGTTTCTGTTACGTCAAATGCACCAGAAATTTCAGATCTTCCACCTGAAATAGGTCCACTAGTTACTCCTGGAGCAGAATACACTACATTATCTAAAACAATGGCTATATTACTTTTTTGAGTAAATGCTCTACCTGTTAATTCTTCCCAACCTTTAGCACCTTGAGAATTCATTTGCATTGAAACAGCAGGTTTTCCTAACTGATCAAAAGTATCTTTTGCATCCGTTACAACAGCGCCAACCATTGCTGGGTTGTTATCTCTGTTACCGCGTAAAGCGTATAATTCTACTACTTCAATTTGCTTTTGCTTATCATCAGTAATATTAAGAGGTTTACCCCAAACAAATTTAGCGTAAGTCAATGTTGCAGGTAATAAAATTTTTATATCCTGTCTTTTAAAATACGTATTAATAGTAGCAGTATCTTTAGGAGAAAACAAACCTAAAACCGGCCCGCCTCCTTGACTTACTATTTTATCAAACAAAGGATTTTGTCCTTTTTTTGCAGCTGTTGAATCTTTTGTATCAGTTAATAACGCGCTCAATGAATCTTTTACAACTGGCTTTACAACATTTGTTTTGATTTCAGTTTTTTTCAATGCTTCATTAGCAGCCATTAAGAAATTACCAACTTCTTCAATTTTGTACGTTTCCCAAAATTCAAGTTGTGCTTTACCTCCTAATAATTTTTTAATTCTATCAACATCCTTAGCACCAGGAAGTTCCACAAGAATTCTTCCTGTTTCTCCTAATTTTTGAATGTTAGGTTGCGTTACTCCAAATTTGTCAATACGCTCTCTTAGTACTTTAAAAGCACTTTCAATAGATTCGTCTACTTTTCTCTTGATAACTTTTTGAACCTCAGCATCAGTCATTTGAAAACTCACACCACCTTCACCTTGCAAAGATCTGTTTGCAAAAATATCTGGAGAAGCTAATTTTACAGTTCCTTTTGAATTGGCATCAAAAGCCTCGTAAAATTTATCTAAATATGTTTTGTTTCCTTCAAAATTAGCCGAAGCATCAGCTAGCGACTTATTAAAGACTGGGTTTTTAGAGTTGTTTGATAAACCTCTCAAAACATCTTTGATAGAAATTTGAAGAATTACGTTAATTCCTCCTTCTAAGTCAAGACCTTTGTTGATTTGTTTGTTTTTTACTTCATCATAAGTAAAATCAGTAAATCCAAGGTTTAATATTTTTTCTTTACCAATAGAATCTAAATACTTTAACTCTTTATCAGGATTATCTCCTGCAAAAACTTTAGCATCACTTTTGATGTTATTGGCCAAAAAAGTGAAAGAAAGTTGGTAAATACTTACCAATGCAAATAGAATTGCGAAAAATTTAATAAGTCCTTTATTCTGCATTATTACTAAAAATTAATTATTTTATATTATAATTTCAACTTAAGTATTGAAAATCAGTTTTTTAATCATCATAAACAAGAAAAAAATCGATTTTGTACTGTAGTATTTTTTCTAAACCGAGCAAATATATAATTAAGGTTATGATTAACCAATTTATTTATTGATTAATATCAAGAAAAAGACTGCTATGCAACTAGCAGTCTTTGATTTCTTATATATTTGATATTTCTATAAAATGTCCTTTAAGGCATCGTTCATTTGTCGCACAGCATCAGCGCTTTTTGCAAACAAAGCCTTTTCAGAATCATTCAATTCAATATTTAGTATTTCTTCTACACCATTTTTACCAATGATACATGGCACTCCAATACAAATATCTTCTTGCCCATACTCACCTTCAACAAAAACAGAACACGCAATCATTTTCTTTTGATCGTTCAAAATACTATCTACTAAAAAAGCAACAGAAGCACCTGGAGCGTACCAAGCAGATGTACCTAGTAAACCCGTCAGTGTAGCACCACCCACCATTGTATCGGCAGCCACTTTTTGCAACTCTTCTTCTGATAAAAATTGAGATACGGGTATCCCATTATAAGAAGCCAATCGTGTTAATGGAATCATGGTTGTATCTCCATGCCCACCAATAACCATTGCTGAAATATCGTTAGCTGGCTTATCTAAAGCCAAAGACAAATACGTTCTAAAGCGAGAACTATCTAAAGCCCCACCCATTCCTATAATTCTATTTTTTGGCAATCCTGTAGATTTCAATGCTAAATAAGTCATTGTATCCATAGGATTTGAAACTACAACTATTATGGTATCCGGAGAATGTTTCAACACATTTTCAGCAACCGTTTTCACAATTCCTGCATTTATACCTATTAACTCCTCGCGTGTCATACCTGGTTTTCTTGGTATTCCAGATGTAATTACCACTACATCACTGCCAGCAGTTTTTGCATAATCATTTGTAACACCAGACACTTTGGTATTAAAACCTGTATTTGTTGCACATTGCATAATATCAAGGGCTTTACCTTCGGCAAAACCTTCTTTTATGTCCAGCAAAACTACTTCGCTAGCAATTCCTCTATAAGAAATCACATCAGCACATGTCGCACCTACATTTCCTGCACCTACAATGGTAACTTTCATATTATTAAGTTTATTCGGTTAATTGTTATTTTGGTTATTTGATATTAATTAGTTCATATTCAATTTTAAAATTAGGCATCAATATTAGCATACACTGCATTTTTCTCTATAAATTCTCTTCTTGGCGGCACCTCATCACCCATTAACATAGAAAAAACTCTATCAGCCTCAGCTAAACTGTCAATAGTTACCTGACGTAATGTTCTAAAGTTTGGATCCATTGTAGTTTCCCACAACTGCTCTGCATTCATCTCTCCAAGACCTTTATAACGTTGAATTCCTGCGCTTCCGCCCATTCTTTCATTCGCCTGATCGCGTTGTACATCGTTCCAAGCATATTCCTTTTTATTTCCTTTTTTAACTAAATATAAAGGTGGCGCTGCAATGTATACGTGACCTTCCTCTATTAACTCTTTCATAAAACGGAAGAAAAACGTTAAGATTAGCGTAGAAATGTGACTACCATCGACATCGGCATCACACATAATAATTACTTTATGGTAACGTAACTTTGATATATTTAATGCTTTACTGTCTTCTTCGGTTCCAATTGTAACACCAAGTGCTGTAAAGATATTTCGGATCTCTTCGTTTTCAAAAACTTTGTGGTGCATGGCTTTTTCAACGTTCAAAATTTTCCCTCGTAAAGGCAAAATTGCTTGAAATGCACGATCACGTCCTTGTTTAGCGGTTCCTCCTGCCGAATCTCCCTCGACAAGATATACTTCGCATTTTGCAGGATCTTGCTCAGAACAGTCTGAAAGTTTACCTGGCAATCCGCCTCCACCCATTACAGTTTTACGCTGTACCATTTCACGTGCTTTTTTAGCTGCGTGACGGGCTTGAGCTGCAAGTATTACTTTTTGAACTATAATTCGAGCATCATTTGGATTTTCTTCCAAATAATTTTCAATCATTTCACTCACCGCTTGACTTACTGGAGAAACAACTTCTCTGTTTCCAAGTTTCGTTTTAGTCTGACCCTCAAACTGTGGTTCAGCAACCTTAACAGAAATAATTGCCGTAAGACCTTCACGGAAATCATCACCAGAAATATCAAACTTTAATTTATCTAACATTCCAGATGCATCAGCATATTTTTTCAAAGATCGTGTTAGACCCGTTCTAAAACCTTGCAAGTGCGTTCCACCTTCATGCGTATTGATATTATTTACGTATGAAAAAATATTTTCGGTATAACTGGTGTTATAAATCAAAGCCACCTCAACTGGAATTTCTCCCTTTTCGTGGTCCATTGATATTACATGCGCAATAATAGGTTCTCTATTACCATCTAAATAACGGATATATTCTTTTAATCCTTCATCTGAATGAAAAACTTCAGAAACAAAATTCCCATCTTTATCTAATTCTCTTTTATCAGTAAAAGTGATTGTAATTCCTTTATTCAAGAAAGACAATTCACGCATACGTGCCGAAAGTGTATCATAAGAATACTCAATAGTTTGAGTAAAAATAGTTGGATCTGGGTAAAAAGTTACAATCGTACCTCTCTTTGTCGTTTCTCCAATTTGTTTTACTGGATATAACGCTTTCCCTTTTTCGTATTCTTGCTCGTATATTTTACCGTCACTGCTATGAACAGTTGCTCTTAAATGGTTTGATAATGCATTTACTACAGATACACCCACACCGTGTAAACCTCCAGATACTTTATAAGAATCTTTATCGAATTTTCCTCCTGCACCAATTTTTGTCATTACAACTTCAAGCGCAGATACACCTTCTTTTTTGTGAATACCAACAGGAATTCCACGACCATTATCTTCAACAGAAATCGAACCATCTTCGTTGATATCTACCCTAATGGTATCGCAATGGCCACCCATAGCCTCATCAATAGAGTTATCTACTACTTCATATACCAAGTGGTGCAAACCTCTTACACCTACATCACCTATATACATTGATGGACGCATCCTTACGTGCTCCATTCCCTCTAATGCTTGAATACTATCCGCTGAATAATTGTCCTTCTTGATTTCTTCGCTCATATCTTTATTCTAAAAATGTAATTTTTGTATAACACGCAAATATATAAAAACGCAAATTATATTACCGTTAAAATCAGTTTTAAAGGCTTTAAGTTATTAACATTTGTTTATAAAAATAGATTGAAAAATGGGTCGTCTCACTCATTCCGTATGAATCACAAAATAAAAAATTAGGAAGCACAAAAAAAGACTTTCAAAATCCACTGTTTATAGGTGGTTTTGAAAATCTTTCAAGATAAAATAATGAATATCGTATTTAAAATTTACGCTTTTCCAGCGTATGCTGATTCTTCGTGAGCAGCATTAGCCCTTCCACTAGGATCTAAATTTTCTTGCCACTTTGGAATCCACTTTCTTACTGTTTGGGCAGCGCTCAATTGCGGGAAATGCTTTTGAAAAATAGAACGATAAAGATAGGCTTCTTTTGTTGTAGGCGAATTATATGGAAAAGTTGTAGACGCTGTAGCCAATTGTTCATCAGTAACTTGAGTCGCACAATAAGCAATTAATTGATCCACCCAACTGTAACCTACTCCATCTGAAAATTGTTCTTTTTGCCTCCACAAAATATCATCCGGTAAATAGGGATCGTCAGGAGTGTCAAATGCTTTTCGTAAAATATATTTTTCTTTACCCCCAAATGTTTTAGGTAGTTTTTGCTCTGGATTAACCCGAATAGCAAGATCCAAAAAAGCTTGATCTAAAAAAGGTAATCTAACTTCAAGACCGTGAGCCATTGTTGCTTTATCAGCTCTCAACAAATCGGCAGTAAATATTTTTTGTACTCTCTCTATTGTTTCGCGTTGAAAATCAGCTACTGAAGGAGCATTTGCAAAATACAAATATCCTCCAAAAATTTCATCAGCACCTTCGCCAGATAAAACTACTTTAATCCCTTTTCCAACAATAACTTTAGACAAAAAATACATTGGAACACTTGCTCTCACTGAGATTACATCATATGTTTCTATTTGGTAAATTATTTTTTCAAGCACTTCAATACCTTGCTGTACAGTAAAAAAAACTTCATGATGTTGTGTTCCTAAAAAATTAGCCACTTTTCTGGCTGCAACAATATCTGGAGCATTTTCATCTATTCCTATTGCAAAAGAGTGCAAGGGTTCTGATTGATTTTTAAGTAAACGGGAAGCTATTGCTGTTGTTAATGACGAATCTAAACCACCTGATAACAAAACCCCTAATGGAACATCTGCCATTAACCTTTTTTGAGTAGCAGTAGTCAAATATTCACGGAGTAATTGATAATCTACATCTTGGTATTCATTTACAAAAGACTCATATTCTGGCTTGTAATATTTTACAAAACCTGTTTTTGCTGTATAATAATGTCCTGGCGGAAAAGTTGAAAAAGTTTTACATTGATCTGCAATAGCTTTCATTTCTGAAGCAAAGTACATCCTACCTCTTTCATCTAAACCGTAATACAAGGGTTTTACTCCCAACGGATCTCTAGCGGCTATATAATCATCCCCATCAATGATTACAAAAGCAAAATCTCCGTCTAATTTATCACAAAAATTATATCCAAACTCTTCATACAAATGGACAATTACTTCCGAATCTGATTGGGTACGAAATACATGGTTACTCAAATATTCTTGCTTTAATTCCAAGTAATTATATATTTCACCATTATGAACCATGTAAGCAGTAACTGTCCCTTGAATAGGTTGTTTTCCTGAATACAAGTCAATTATAGAAAGTCGCTCATGGCTTAAATAATGACCATTAGGCATGGCATACAAATCCCGTTCATCAGGTCCACGATGTGACATTCGACTAGAGAGATCTCTAACCAATTGCTCTTCTTTTCCTTTACCAATGATAGCCAATATTCCACACATACTTATTCTATTTAATTGTTAAACAAACGGGAACTGCAAATATGCATTGCCGACTACATATTTAAAACACAAACAACATTTTTAATTTCTATTCGAAAGTAAAAATTCATTATTAAATTAAAAATGAAACTTAAATTATTAAAATCGTAGTTTTCTAAATAAAACCTCGTACAAGCACCGTTTACTTATTACTTTACTTTTTGTCCTTTAATAAAAGTACCACTAGGTTTCATTTTGACCATCATGTTTTCTTTCACTTTCATTAAATCTTCGTCATAAATAACAAAATCAGCCCATTTGCCTACTTCTAAACTTCCTTTTTCTTTTTCTTCAAAATTAGAATAAGCGGCCCAGAGCGTCATTCCTCTCAATGTTTCGGCACGAGTAAGTGCATTTTCCATTTGAAAACCACCTTTTGGAAAATCCTTAACATCCTTACGAGTTACGGCAGCATGAAAAGTAAGCATTGGGTTCACTTCCTCCACAGGAAAATCTGTTCCTAAAGCAACCGTCCCAGCTTTTTGAAGGAGTTTTTTAAAAGCATAAGCGTTTTTTAATCTTTGTTTTCCAAGGCGTTCTTCGGCCCAATACATATCTGATGTAGCGTGCGTGGGTTGAACAGATGGAATAATGCCAAATTTGAAATAATCAAAATCGGCTTCACGCAACACTTGAGCATGTTCTATTTTCCATCGTCTGTCTTTGGTTCCAGCCAAAACCTCTTTGTAAATTTTTAAAATTACTGTATTTGCAGAATCGCCAATAGCATGTGTATTCAATTGAAAATTTGAATTCGCAATTTGTTTCGCAACCGATTTAAGCCCTACAACAGGCGCTAGTAGGGCTCCATATTGACCCGGCTTATCCGAATACGGTTTGTGCATACACGCGCCGCGCGAACCTAAAGCTCCGTCACCATACATTTTAAAAGATCTTACATTAAGTTGATCTGTTTTGTAAATTCCTTTTTTAAGGTAAATATCAATGTTTTTTTGATTGGCTGTAACCATAGCATACACATTAAGCTTCATCAGTTTTGCTTTTTGTAAACTATCCATCAAGTGAATAATATCTGGATCAAGTCCAGCATCATTTACGGTTGTTAAACCATAATCAAACATTACTTTTTCAGCATCTAATAAAGCTGCTATTTGAATTTTACGAGTTGGTTTAGGTATAATTTTAAAAATCAATTCCATCGGATTGTCTACTAAAATTCCTGTAGGCTCACCGTTTACAATTTCTATTTGACCACCTTCGGCATTCGTATCTTTTGTAATTCCTGCAAGTGATAAAGCTTTACTATTTACAATAATGGCGTGACTGTCTACTCGGTTTAAAACTACTGGGATATCAGGAAATGCAACATCAAGATCAGCCTTTGTCGGATATTTTTTTACTTCCCAATCGTTTTGATCCCAACCATTACCAACAATAAACGCAGGATTTTTTTCTTTTTGAAAAACTTTTAAACGACTTATGATGTCAGCCATACTGGTTGTTCCACGCAAATCGACCTCTTGCAAACTCAAACCGTACGTGTAAAAATGACAGTGTGCATCTATTAATCCTGGATAAATGAATTTACCATCAGCCTTTGTAGTGTTATTAGAATGGTATTTTTTTTCAATATCAGTATCTGACCCAATTGCAACAATTTTACCTTTATCAATTGCCATAGCTGTAGCTTTCTCAAAAGTATTGTTTACGGTGTAAATGGTAGCATCTGTAATAATGGCATCCACCATAATTTTTTCGTTTTGGTTGCATGAAAATAAAAATAGTGTAGAAAGAAGTAAAGCGAAAGCTCTCATAAGTTATAATTTAGTCACGCTAATATAAAAAACTGTCCTGAAATAGAGTGCATTAATTTAGAATTAAAACCATTTTAAGGTTTAATGTTATTTTTATACATAAAAAAACGCACTCCTTTCGGGTGCGTTTATTGTCCTAATTAGTAAGATATTCTGTTACACTTTTTCGTAAGCATCATCATGAACACTTGCTACAGCCCTACCCGATGGATCATTCATGTTCTTGAAAGCTTCATCCCACTCCAAAGCTATTTTTGTACTACAGGCGACGCTCGCTTCTTGAGGAACACACAAGGCAGCAGCATCACTAGGAAAATGGTCGTGAAAGATAGAACGGTAATAATATTCCTCTTTTGACGTAGGCGTTTGCAACGGAAACTTATATTTGGCATTTGCCAATTGTTCGTCAGAAACCTCAACATCAACAACTTCTTTTAAAGTATCAATCCAGCCGTACCCTACACCATCACTAAATTGCTCTTTTTGTCTCCATGCCACACTTGGGGGCAACATATCTTCGAATGCTTTACGAACCACCCATTTTTCTATAGGATGTTCTTTGTTAATCATTTTATCTTGCGGGTTGATGCGCATGGCAACATCCATAAACTCTTTGTCAAGGAAAGGCACACGGCCTTCGATTCCCCACGCGGCCAAACTCTTATTCGCACGCAAACAATCGTACATGTGCAGTTTACTTAGTTTACGCACATTCTCTTCGTGAAATTCTCTTGCATTTGGCGCTTTGTGAAAGTATAGATAGCCTCCAAAAAGTTCATCAGCTCCCTCACCAGAAAGTACCATTTTTATACCCATTGACTTAATAACTCTCGCCATCAACCACATAGGTGTTGATGCTCTAATGGTAGTCACATCATAAGTTTCTAGGTTGTAAATGACATCTTTGACCGCATCTAAACCTTCTTGAATAGTGAATTTAATTTCGTGATGAATGGTTCCTATGTGGTCTGCTACAATTTGGGCTGCTGCAAGATCTGGCGAACCTTCTAATCCTACTGAAAATGAGTGCAATTGCGGATACCAAGCATCGGTAGTATCACCAGACTCAATTCGTTTTTGTGCAAATTTTTTGGCGACAGCAGACGTTATCGATGAATCCAAACCGCCAGAAAGTAAAACACCATAAGGTACATCACTCATTAATTGTCTGTGAACGGCTGCTTCTAATGCTACTTTTATATCTTGAATGTTTGTTTCGTTATCTTTTACAGCATCATAATCAGTCCAATCTCTTTTATACCATTGTACAAATTCGCCGTCTTTGCTCGTCATATAATGTCCAGGAGGAAACAATTGTATTTTAGTACAATATCCTTCTAAAGCTTTCAATTCAGAAGCAACATAAAACGTACCGTGCTCATCCCAACCGATGTATAATGGAATAATTCCCATGTGATCCCTTGCAATGAAGTATTCATTTTTCTCGACATCATAAATGGCAAAGCCAAAAATTCCGTTCATTTCATCTATAAAATGAGGTCCTTTTTCTTTGTAAAGTGCCAAAATAATTTCGCAATCACTTTCTGTTTGAAAGTTATATTTGTCTTCAAATTGTTTGCGCAATATTCTGTGGTTGTAAATCTCACCATTGGCAGCTAAGATAAGTTGTTTGTCTTCGCTAAATAAAGGTTGTTTTCCTGAAGCTGGGTCCACAATTGCTAAACGTTCATGCGATAAAATGGCTTTTTCGTTGCTGAAGATTCCACTCCAGTCTGGTCCACGATGGCGAATTATTTTTGACATTTCTAAAACCTTAGGTCTTAAAACTTCTGCTTTTTGTTTCAGGTCGAAGGCACATACTATTCCACACATAATGCTATATTTTATAAATGAATTTATTTATTTTGATAAAGCAAAGATGTAGTTATAGTTTCATATGTAAAACATAAAATCGATATTCAGTTACATTTTTAAACTAAAAAAAACTAAATACTACAAATTAGGAATTAAAATGCAAATAAAAAACAGAGTCTACTTGTAAAGTGTAAATAGCATAAAATTTTTATTGAATTGATTGAATGATATACTTTGAACCATTAATCTCAAAAGTAAATCCTTCTTGGTTTCCCATTAACTTCGAGCCCAATGGTGATTGCGGAGAAAGTGCAATCACATTGATACCATCAACAGCAATTTTAGGAAGTGCTGCACTTAAATACAAATAAATTCCATTGGCTTTGACCAAACTTCCCACAATAATAGTTTTAGCACTTGAACTGGAATCAATTTTATCTAAAATAGCTTTTTGACCCAATACTTCTTTCAATTTATGATTGAGTTTTTCTTGCTCAAGGTGCATCATCGATAAAGCCGTTTCGTGTTTATCGCCTGCGGAACCTTTGGCATCATTTTTAGAATCTTCAGTAAGTGCCGTAATCATGTCTTTGAAGATATCTATTCGGTCTTGAACCAATTGTAAATAATGAGTGTGGATTTTTTGTTTAAAAGTCATAATTTAAAATTTAACCACAAAGTTCATAAAGAAAGCGCAATGTTCACGAAGTATTTTAATTATATTTTCTGTGGTATCTGTGCATTCGTTATGAACCGTGTGCTTCGGTAAAAAAATTAAAAATCAAACTTATAATTGGCTCCCACTAAAAATTGAAAACCTTGCACTGGGAAATTCAACCATTTTTGATAGTTGTTATTGGTTAGATTGTTTAATTTTATAAAACCCGTTAATTGATCATTATATTTGTAACCCACATTTGCATTCAAATCAAAATATCCTTCTAATATAATCGGAGTAGTTGATGGTAAAAAAGCAGTACTGTTTTGAAGATCTTTACGTTCTCCTACATAAAATACATTTGCGCCAGCATACCATTTCTCTGTGATATCCACGTCAAGATTTGCTTTAAACTGAATTGCTGGTAAGTTCCAAGCCTCTTGTTGAAAATCATTTGTAAAACTGCTAAAGCTTCCGTTTATTCCAAAAGAAACATCCTTTGAAAAATCAGCTTTAAGTTCTCCGAAAAAACGAAGGGTACGCATATCATCATACACCACTTGAAATGAGTTCCCAAAACCATAGTTCATATTAGTACTGCTCTCACTATAATCATTGCTTTTAAACAAAGCCTTGTTGCGCTCATTGTTATACGAACCTCTCAGGGTATAACTCACAGTATTGCTCAACTTTCCTTTAAGACCTGCATAGATTTCATATTGATTATCGGTAGGGTTAATCAACAAGGTAGGAGACAAAAATGGGTTTTCGGTCACAAAATCTTGATAGGAATTTTGGTTTAAATTCCCTTCGGCACCAGCATAAAATATCATCAAATCGCCCACCACTTTGTAGGACGCAGTAAATTTTGGATAGATATATAAAGAGCTATTGCTATTCTTGGTATCCAAACTATAATAAATAGTAGCACCAAGGTTTAAAGTCCAATCTTTCTCTTGCATCACAAAACTTGGCGACAGTCCAAAATTTGTAAAACCATAATCAATGGCTGCTGTATTGCTGTTATTAGTGACAAAATTTCCGCCTACATAATCCACAATAACATCCGTTTTTACGGCATAATCCATTACTTGAAGTTCAAGTGTGGGCTTTACTACAAAACGATTTTCGGCTGATTTATAAAAATCTGTAAATCTATTGAACTTGACAGTTGCCTTATCTAATATCCCCTCGGTAAGCACTACATTTCCTGAGAAAGACAAAGTATTGTACGATTGTTTAGGATCAATACTAGCAAGTAAAACTCCTTTATCAGAATTAGTTAAGGAATTTCCAAAATTTAAAGGCAACCCATACCAATTGTAGACTTGGTTATTGTAACCCAAATCAAGATTATACGAAAGCGTTTTTTGATTTGAACCGTACATAATATCGAATGCTGTATCATAAAAACTATTATCTAAATCTATCGTGTTAATCCCGCCTTGCGAGGAGTGGTGCCTGAACATTCCACCCACATAATCAGTAGCATTTAAATCATGATTCACAAACAGTTCTCCTACAAGTGTTCCATAATTACCCGCACCAAATGTGGCATAATTTTTAAAAACATGAGGTTGTTTTTCCTTTTCAACTCCTTGTGCTTTTCCCTTTGAAGGTGTAAAAGTTGATGCTACTGGAAATGAAAAAATAGCATATTTCACCGTTTCTTTTTTCGAATTAGCCTCTTCCTCAAGTTCAGGAACTTCTTTGACTTTAAAGGCATCTGAAATTTTAGGAGTAAATGGCTTGACTACGTTTACCGTTTCTGTCCCTATTTGCTCTTTTTTTTGTGACCAAGAAATTGGAATTATACCCATAAACAAAAAGCCCAATACTAACGGCTTTAAAATTCCTGTTTTGCTATGATTCTGTACGTTTATAATGGATGGATTCAATGTCATTTCTGTTGTGTTTACTTCTTATTTTTTAATGCTTTTTTACGCAAGCTTATACTTCCCAAACTCCTTTTGCAAGAAACTGAGACTTCCCTCCTATTTTAATTTCATAATTTTCACCACTTTTTATTCCGTCAAAATAAATTTGAGATGGCCTTTGTATAAAATGCCCTTGGTGATTGACAAGTTTTATTTTTGGATTGTGGTATTGTAATAAAAATGCTTGCAAGCATGTACTGGCGCTACCTGTAGCTGCATCTTCAATTAATTGATTGTTCTCTATACACATCATCCTGCTAGATAACTTTTCATTTTCTAAACAAAAAAAATAAAAAGCCCTATGTGGTGTTTTACAATTTTGGCGCAACCATTGTTCTGCTTTATTTTTATCCAAAACAATCTTACCCAGCACCTCTTCATTTTTTACTGGTACCATCACAAATGCGCTACCAGTAGTCACCTCTTGAATAGGAAAATTTGTATCAAAATCATCTTGTGACAAAGTACTAAATGAAGAAAAATCATCTTTCAAATAAACATCTAAAAAAGTAGGTTGTGCTGCCTGAAGCCATATAAATCCATCCTGTGAGGTAACAGGAATTACTCCCACAGGAACCTGCATTGTAATAGTTGATGGATTGTTATTGAAAATTTTATTCATTAAAACCCATGATGTACCAATGATGGGATGCCCTGCAAACTGCATTTCATGTTCAGGGGTGAAAATTTTAATTTCGGCAGTATTTGTTTCCGTATTGATATGGGTAATAAAAGTACTTTCGGCAAAGTTTATTTCCTTTGCAATTTGTTGCATTTTCTCTTTGCTCAGGCTTTCGGCACCAAAAAAAACAGCAAGTTGATTGCCTGCATACTTAGCATCCGTAAAAACATCTACTATATAAAAATCTAAATTCATTTTTCTGTTTTATTAAAAATCAAAAATCATTTCCAAACAATTCTGTGAAGCAATTATTTAGTTACAGATGAGTTTGTTTTGGACTCTTCGGTTTTGATTATATCTAATTCTTTTTGAGCATCAGCAACAACATCTGGGAAATCAGTGAAATTCTGAATAACATTCTCTAAAATATAAGTGGCTTGAAAACTATCTTTCAATCCATAAAAATTCTTAGCCATTAGCACCAATCCTTTAGCACCAAAATATTTATAACTAGCATAACTTTTAGCTAATTTTTGTACCGCTGCATTCGAAGCTTCATAATTAGCCTCTTTGTTTTTAAAATAGGCATCATAATACAAGGCTTCGGCTGCCAGTTCTCCTTTGGCTGTAGTCATTAATTTTGCATAAGCGCTTTTCGCTTTTACTTCGTCTCCGTTAACGATTGCAGCGCGTGCAATGATAATTTGAGCATCGCTTTTTACTCCATTATCCGTTTTAGGATTTAACAATACTTTTTCGGCATAAACACCCGAATTAGGATAATCTTTTTTCTCGTAATACAATTTCATCAAATTAGACTGAGCAAAAGTTTTGTTTTGAGACGTTTCTGCTTCGTTTTCCAATCTGGTTAGCATTGCAATTGCTTTCTCTGAATCTTTATTTTTAAGATAAATTTGAGACAATCGAGACAAAGACTGCTCTGTAAATTCATTTCGAGGTTGAGCCACTACGTACTCATAATGCGGAATAGTTTTGTTCTCGGCTCCATCGGTAAAATAAAGTTGCGCTAAATAATAGTTAGCTGGTAAAGCATGAAGTCCTCTTGGAAACTGACTTACATAACTTGCAAATCCAGCAATAGCTTGCTTTGTATTGTTTTGCTGAAATTGCTTTTCGGCTGCCTCATAACTGTCATTGTCTAATTCTGCATCTGTAACAGCAACAAAGTCAAGTGTTTTAACCCAGGTTGCATATTCATTTACTCGTCCCGTGTCTACATAAATCAATCTAGCTGTTGCTACAGCTTCTAGTGCCTCAGGAGTTCTAGGGAAATCAGCAGCAACTTTTTTAAATTTGACTAATGCTTGATCGTCTTTATCATTATTGTAAAAAATTAAACCTTGACGCAAAATGGATCTAGAAGTAAATGTTCCGTTTTTAAACTCGGTATTCAATCTGTCGTAGGTCTTAATTCCTTTGTCATTTTCGTTCTCAGCAACATAAGTATTTGCTAGTTCAAACAACGCATCATCTCTAAAATCAGATTTTTGATAGGCCTCTAAAAATGAATTTAAATCATTAATTTTTTTATCATTTTTACCCATAAAACCATACGAAATAGCTCTTTGAAAATAAGCATAATCAGCATCTACACTTTTTGAGTCTACCACTTTTGAATACGCTTGTAAGGCCTCCGCATATTTTGAAGTTACAAATCGACAATCTGCAAGTCTTAAATAAGAATCTTGAAAACGAATTTTATCTGCGGCAGCGTTATCAATTTGTTTTTGAAAATAATTTCCAGCTTGTTCGTATTCTTTCAACTTAAAGTACGTGTATGCTATATTGTAATTGTGATTTTTAAACTCCGGAACCGTGTTTGCCTGAGCCGCATTTGTAAACTGTTTGAAAGTGAGTAAAGCCTCTTTAAAATCATTTAAAACATATTCTGTTTCTGCTTTCCAAAAAATGGTTCTGGCAGTAAAAACAGGATCTTTTTGTTCCGTTAAAGCCTTAGTAAACATTTTCAAAGCTTCATTAAAATTTGCGTCGGTGTACAATTCTAATCCTCGGTAAAAAAGAACTTTTTGGTACGCCACTTTATTTTCGGGTGACTTATTTTTTTCTAATAATACGAGCGCTTCCTTGTAATTTTTAGAAGAAATATAGGAGTCTATTAATAATTTCTCGATTTCAGTTTTATTCGCATTCTCTGGATATTTCTTTAAAAAAGCTTGTAAAACAGCGGGGACACTTTGATAGGAATTGCCTAGTTCATAACTCAATTTAGCATAATTTAAACTCGCATCTTCTTGAATGGCGAGATCAAAATCCATTTCAGATGCATTCTTGAAAGCGTTTAATGCTTGTTGTTTCTTATCTGTATTCAAGTAACTTTCACCTAAATGATAGTAGGCATTTTGTGCCACAAAATCTTTTCCTCCTATTATTTTATTAAACTGACTGATTGCATTTTCAAAATCTTTTTGCTTGTAATGCGCATAACCTAATTGGTAAAAATCTGTATTTGTCCACTTCCCTTTTTTGCCTTTATAAGCCTCTAAAAAAGGAATTGCGTTGCTGTATTGTTTTAGATTAAAGTAGCTTTCGCCAATGATTTTATTCAGCTCTGATTTTTCTAAAGCATTTGAACCAGCCATTGCTCTTTGTCCTAAATCGATAGCTTTTTGAAAATTACCTAGTTTAAAATTCATATCGGCTTGGTAATACGACAATTTTTCTTTGTACTTCTCCTCGCCCGAAACTTCATCAAAATATTTAGTTGCTTGCTTATAATCATCGCCCTCATAAGCCATAAATCCTAGGTAGTATTTAGCTTGTGAACCATATTCTTGTGAGTTAATTACTTTGTTAAAATATGCAGTTGCCTCCTTGCGTTTCTTAGCATTGAAATTCCCATATCCTTTTTGAAAATTAAACTTATCTTGATCATTTCTACTCAAACTAGACTCGTCTACTTTATCGAACCATTGCAAAGCTTGAGGATAATTGCCTTGTTTAAAGTGAAATTGCGCTACCTCTATATATGCTTGATTTTGTTTTACACTCGTGGGATAATCTGTAACAAACTGTTCCATCAACTCATCTGCATTAGACTGGTTGGTTCTAATGGCGCAGTTTGCGGCATAATAAGTACAATCTGATTTTAGCTCCTCGGTGGTGGCTGTTTCTTTTACTTTATTAAAAATTATTTGGGCAGATGCATATTGATCATCTTTGAATAATGAAACTGCTTTGTCAAATTCTCTGGAGTCATGAGTATATATTGCTGTTTTTTGTGCACTAAGACTAGTGGCATAGATAAAAAGGCTACCTATAAAACATTGAGAAAGTTTACGCATTGTACTTTTATTTTAATAATTCAAATGTATTATATTCTGAGTCTATAACGAATTGAATACGGTATTTATTATGATTTTTTTACAATTGCTGTTGGTTCACATACCGTTCTAGGATTATTTTTATAAACAGTGGCTTTGATTTTGTTCTTTAATTTTTTATCGAATTCTAAGCATTACAACAGAATTTATTTTGAATCGTTGCGTTAACTTCTTACTTTTACCCCATAAACAAATGTAAAACATGTCACAATCCGTACTATCTTTAAAAAATGTAACTATTTATCAAGAAAACAAATCGATTTTATCTGATGTAAATTTGGAGGTAAAGCATGGCGAATTTCTTTACATCATTGGTAAAACAGGTTCTGGTAAAAGTAGTTTAATGAAAACACTTTACGCTGATTTGGCTTTGACAGAGGGAGAAGGAACAATTGTTGACTTTGATTTAGCAACTTTAAAAGAAGATGACATTCCATTTTTACGTCGAAAAATAGGAATTGTTTTTCAAGATTTTAAGTTACTACCAGATCGCACCGTAAATGACAACATGTTATTTGTGCTTAAAGCTACAGGCTGGACAGATAACAGTGAAATGGAAGCTAAAATTGAGGAAGTTTTAAATAAAGTAGGGATGGGTGAATTTGGCAAAAAAATGCCACATCAATTATCTGGTGGAGAACAACAGCGAGTGGCTATTGCTCGTGCATTGCTAAATGATCCAGAGCTAATCCTTGCTGATGAACCTACGGGAAATCTTGATCCTCAAACCAGTGCCGAAGTTCTTGAAGTACTAAAAAAGATTAACGCTATAGGAAAAACAATCATTATGGCTACCCATGATTATGCTTTATTGATGAAATTCCCATCCAAAACATTAAAATGTGAGGATTCTAAAATATTCGAAGTGATACAGCAACGCAATTCGTAATGCTTTCTATTCTTGTTCCTATTTATAATTTCAATGCATTTCCTGCCGTTCAAGAACTGCATAGACAATGTGTAGAACAAGAAATACCATTCGAAATTATTTGTCAAGATGATGCTTCAGAATCTGATTTGAATCGTTTTAATGAAAAAATAAACGACTTATATAATAGTAGCTTTGTTTCCTTAAAAAATAATATTAGCCACCGAGAAAACAGGAATAATCTAGCAGCACAATCAAAATACGATTGGTTGCTGTTTTTAGATGGCGATTCGATTATAACCAACAAAAACTTTATTCACCACTACATCAAACAAATAAACACTTTCGATATTGTTTATGGTGGCCGATTACATCCTGAAAAGTGCCCTTCAAATAATCAAAAACTGCGCTGGAAATACGGTCGCTATATGGAAGACCAAAGTGCCCCTGAACGAGAAAAAAAAGGGTATTCTGCACTGCTTTTTAACAATACACTCATCAAAAAAAAGTGTTTTGACACGGTAAGATTTGACACGAACACTACAAAATACGGTCATGACGATACCCAACTTTCCTATCGCTTGAGTCTCAAACTTTTTTCTTTAAAGCATCTTGAAAATCCTGTAGAACATGGTGATATTGACACAAACTGTGATTATTTAAGTAAAACCAAGCAATCTCTGGAAAATTTGCAGCAATTGTATCAAACAAAAACAATTGATTTTAAGTTTGTCAAATTGCTTTCTCTATATGATTTTTTAGTTCGTAGTAAACTTCAATACGGTATAGCTGTGTTTTTCAAAATATTTTCGGAAGCTTTAGAACAAAATTTAAAAAGTAACAATCCAAAATTATTCTTTTTTAATTGTTTTAGATTGGGCTATTTGTGTTCTATTTCAAAGCCAAAGTCTTTATCTTAAGGACTTGATTAATTTTTGCCATTCAGGCATTATGTGCTCTATCTGGTAAGCATTACTTGTAGCTTGCGCTTTTTTGCCCATTTCTAATCGAAGTGTTTCATTGCTTATCAATAATTGCAATTGTTTTATAAATTCATCTTGATTGCCATCTTCAACGAGCAATCCATCAACACCATGATCGATAATTGCTCTTGGACTACAAGGACAATCATAAGCAACACAAGGAACTCCAGCAGCCATTGCCTCCAGTAAAACCATAGGAAAACACTCGTACCGAGACGTCATAACATAAATAGCTGCTTGTAAATACACCTCTTGAATCGTTTTGGTTGGGTCTAAAAAAACGACCGAATCTTGTATTCCTAACTCTCGAGCTAACACTTCAAGATCTTGGTAGTTGCCACAGTATAATTCTAATTTCCAAGATGAATATAATGCTACGACTTCTTTCCAAATAGGCAACAACCTGTCAAGCCCTTTTTCATAAGTATTTCTAGCTACAGCAATCACCTTTCTCGATGAAAGCGGCGCAACAGAATTTACGGCAAACCATAATGGATTAGGAATTATTGCTTTCTTCCTAACATTCCATTCAAGAGCACTTTCATTGGATAAAAATACAACTTTAGTATACTTTTGAGCAGCATACTTTTTGAAGTGATATTGCAAATTCTGTTTCAAAGAATTGAATACAGCATGCGACGAAGGATGTTCCTGTACATAAATTGAACTGTGAATTTCTAACAAAAGTGGAATTTTGCAGCGAATAAAAAAAGGCAACAAAAAAGCTTTTAATCCATTATCGCAAACCAGAATACAATTTGGTTTAATGAGAGAAATATATTGATTTAACGCCTTATAATATTGAAAAGCAAACAAAGGAGCAGCACCTTTTAATTGCATGTCATGAAACACAATATCCTCATGAAAAGAATAAAACAAGGGAGTATTCCCCTTATTCTGAGTTAAAATATGAACTTCATAACCGCATTGTGTAATAAAATAATTCATTTTCAAGGATAAGATTCTTGCAACCCCTCCTTCATTATTGATATTTGGAACTATATAAAGTAGTTTCATTTTTTTGAGTTGATGAAAGTATCAAAATCCCTGATGTAATCCTCCTCATCAAAAGTGGCTGATGCCAAGACAAGACAAACGGCACCTGATGAAAAATTTTCAAGTTCGCGCCACGTATCATTTTTAATCAATAATCCCTTGTCAGGTTTATTTAAGGTAATGGTTTTTTCTGTAATACCATCTTTTAAAACTACATCAAAACTTCCTGAAATGGCAATTAAAACTTGTTGTAGCTTTTTATGAGAATGCCCGCCTCTTTTTGAGGTACTAGGAATATCAAATAAATAATACACACGCTTAATTTCAAACGGAATCACCTCATTTTCTATGACTGCAATGTTCCCAAGCACATTTTCAATCTTGGGTATGTCTATAATTTCTATTTGCATCTTAACTCTTCGTATTTAAATAATCAAGCCATTCATTTCCAATTTTTTCTACTGAAAACAGAAGTGTACTTGGTACACTATTCGCTTTGCAAAATGCTCTCAATTCAGTATCCGTATAAAGTAAATCTATGGCCTCAACCAGTTGCTCCTTATTTTGATTTTCAACCAGTAAACCATTGAATCGGTCTGTAATAATTTCACTTGGCCCAGCAAAACAATCATAGGAAATGGCAGGAGTTCCTACTAACAAACTTTCTATAATCACATTTGAAAGTCCTTCATATTCACTTGTAACTACTGTAAAAAGTGCGTTTTTTTGGTAACAAAAAGGATTTTTTTGATAACCCAAAAACTCTACTAAATCACCTATATTTTTTTCAGCAACAAGCCTTTTTAAATCCTCAAGATAGACTCCAGAACCAATAATTTTTAATTTTATTCCATTTTGTGGCAATACCGTTTTGGAATACGCCTCTATCAAAACATCAAATTGTTTTACCTTTTCGTTCATTCGACCCACAGCAATAATATAGGTACCATCCATTGGCATACTAGCCAGAGCTAATTCTTGAATCTTTTCAATTTCAAAAGGATTGTAAATGGTTTGAGCTTTAATATTATATTGCTGGAGCAACGCCTTTTCGAGTGCTTTACTTACAGTGACAAAATTATGTTTTCCATAAATAAAACGGGCAATCCAGGGTTTCTTTGAAATGTAATTGTGTAAAATCCCGCTATGAATGGTATAAATAACACTCGTTTGATATACATAATATGCCATCAAAAATTCATTTATTGTATTCACCCGATAGCGAAAATCAAGTACAAAATCAAAATGATGTTCTTTAAAATAACTTCGTAACTCGTATAATCGCTGTAGCTTTTTAAAGGTTGTTGCGGTATTTTTTTTACCCAAGTTAAGCACAACTCCTTTGTAATCATAAACTATATCGTCAACAAAAATAATGTTGTGAACCGCGATTCCTTTACTTTCAAAAAAACAAGATAGCACGGCATGGACACGTTCTGCACCACCGCCACCCAGTGAATCGCCCACAAGAGCAATTGTTGTTTTTTTCGGAATCATTTTTAATTTACTAATTTAGCTTCAAATATAAACACTTCTTTGTTCAAATGAATTACAATCCAATAGTTTCCGTTATCTGTCTTTGTTACAATCATGAAAAATTTGTTCAAGAAGGACTAGAATCTATTGTAAATCAAACACATAAAAACATTGAAATTATTATTGTAGATGACTGTAGCACAGATAATTCTGTGGCTGAAATTGAAAAATGGCTCGTTAACTATCCCAATGTTATTTTTATTTCCAATCGTGTAAACCAAGGGAATACAAAATCTTTTAATACCGCCTTCAAGCGCTCCACTGGCTCCTATATTATTGATTTTGCAACCGATGATTTACTACATCCCGATTGTATAGCCACGCAACTGGAGAAGTTTCAAAACAGCACTTACCCTAATCTTGGAATTGTATATGGTAATGCCGAAATGATCTTTGAAGACAACACGCATTTTAGATATTTTTTTGAGGTAGACCAAAATAAAAAACGAATACAAAGCCAACCTACAGGCGACATTTATTTAGGATTATTGCGTTTAGACAATAATGTTTGTTCTGTTTCGGCAATGGCAAAAAGAGAAGTTTATGAAAAACTAAACGGCTATAACGAAAACTTACATTATGAAGATTATGATTTCTGGATACGAGCAGCGCGCAGCTACAACTTTGATTACATAGACCAAATTCTGTTACAAAAAAGAGAATTAAAAAATTCCTTGAGTACCTACCGTTTTAGAAGATTGAATTCAAAAACGCGAAAATACAACCGGTCTACATATAAAATTGTAAACCATGCATTAAAAATGAATACCACTACCGAAGAAAACAAGGCCATTTTAAACATGATTCATCATGAAATGGAAATAGCATTGCGAACAATCGACCCAATTTTACTTCTCAAATATATTGTATTAGAGGCCAAAGTATTAGCCTTAATCGTACTCAAAAAAAGATACCGATAATTCTTAGTTGGGTTTTATAAAAAATCTTTAGTCGTAAAAAAACATCTAAATTAAATACTAGTCTTACAAAAAAACGGTACTCACAACACTTTTTTTGCAATAACTTCACACTCGTTTAGGCAAGAATTTAGCCGTAGAACCTTATTTTTGTTTACAAGAGATATTTTAAATCAGGTATAGTGCTATTTGGAATTCTTTATTTTTTACATCATCTAAATCGAATATAATGGAAACCGATACTTTTATTTTCTGCCTTGAGGCTGTAGCCGATGTAGAGGAAAATCTAGATACCGAAGTTGTCAAACATCTAGAAAAACTAGCTTCAGATCAAGGATTGACTAGTATTTATAAAACATGTGACACCATAGAAGGACTAGAAGAAAGCTTAAACACGTTACTATATGACGATCATAATTTTACCAATTATGAAATCATTTATCTGGTAATGCCTGGCGAAGCCAATACGATTTGCATCAACGAATATTTTTACAGCCTTGAAGAAATAGCCGAATTATTTGAAGGGAAAATGAGAGGGAAAATTGTTCATTTTGCGAATTCAAAAATTCTTGACTTATCACCAGATGAGGCACAATATTTTATTGATGTTACTGGTGCAAAAGCTGTCTCGGGCTATGGTGCATTCCTTCCTAATGTGAGTAGTACCGCGCTAGACCGTTTGTTTTTTGGACTGTTTGAAGAGCAAGATGATATTTTTGAAATTGTTGAAGAACTGCATCAAAAACAGTATGCTTTGTGTAAATTGCTTGATTTTAGAATGTATTATTAACTCGTTTATATCATTTTAGATATTGAAACCAGTTCATACAAAAAATGACTATAATAGCTTCTTAAACTATTTTTATATGTTAAAGTGGCGGCATAAAGACTAATTTTTTCACAAGAAGCGATTCAACATTACATAAAATCTTTATATTTGAAATACAAACAATCAAAAATCAAAACTTATGAAAAAAATAGTATCCCTAGCTGTAATTGCTTTTTTTACACTTCAAATGAATGCACAAGAAGTTAAAGCAGTAGCCAAAGAAAAAGCAAAAAAAGAGGCTTGTTGTTCTAAAAAAGGTGGGAAAGCAGCCATGTCAGCTGCTGAAATTGAAAAATGTATGGTAGCATGCAAAGCCAAAGGGAAAAAATGCGATGCATCAAGTGCCGGAAAAAAATGCTAAAAACCGATATGTATTATACAAAAAACGCCTCTTTCTAGAGGCGTTTTACTTTTATATAAGTAGGTAATTATTTTACTCTCACACTCCACTCAAAGTCCATTTCTGAAACTTGCACTCCTTTTTCATCCGTGCCAATAGATTTCATCCAAAAAGTTTGCCCCTCTCCTGTAGCAATAGTTTCCTGAATTGCTTTCTCGATTAAATGACCGTCATTGCACGTAAAAGTAATGCGACCCGTTGCTTTTTTGGTAAAGTTTCCTTTGTTATTTGCAACTAACATTGATATTTTACGACCACTTTTTTGAATTTGAAACATCACAAGTGCACCCGTGGTCAGTTCTGCTGCCATTGCTTGTACGGCAAAATACATCGAGTTAAATGGATTTTGATTGACCCAACGGTGTTTTACGGATACAACACATTTTTTTTCGTCAATGTTTTTTACGCGAACTCCGCAAATAAAAGCCGATGGTAATTTGAAAAGTAAAAATTTATTAAGTTTTGATGCAGTAAGTAACATAGGCTTTCTAGTTTATGAATTGTAATTATAAATGGTAATACATGGGCTGTCAGGGGTATTGTCATTAGATATTTGGCTAAAATACAAAAAAATACTATGCACGCCTATTAAATTTATTTGTTAATTTTATGTTAATATTTGGTACTATGCGAAACAAGATACTGTTTTTTAAACATATATTTGCATAAGAAATTACTAGGTAGCCTAATTAATCAAAAAATCAAATCAGTTTCAATCATCATCAAAACTCTAAAAAAATCAAAAAAAATGGAATCATCTACAGAAAAAAACATTGCCACATTTACACACTTGAGTACACTAACTCAATATTTTATTCCTTTTGGGAATTACATTTTTCCAATTGTATTGTGGAGTACTAAAAAAGGAGAATCGGAATTTGTGGATCACCACGGGAAGCAAGCTATTAATTTTCAATTGAGTTTATTACTCTATTCATTAGTTTTGTTAATGATAGCAATTCCTTGTTTTTTAATCACTGTTTTTAAAAACATCCCGTTGAATACCTTGCATGAGAATCACAATTTTATATTGTCTGATTTTAATTTTAGTGACAATGCTGGATTTTTGACCATAGGAATTGTGAGTCTTTTACTCTTTTTAATTTTAAAAGTTGTTGAGTTCTTTTACATTATTTACGCTTCGATGCAAACATCTAATGGCATAGCATATAAATACCCGCTTACTATTCCGTTTTTAAAATAGACATGAAAGCACTAGAAGTTCTGTATAGCCCTGATTGCAAAGGCATCCTTTTATGGTCTCGTTTTTTAGAGACCAGAAAAGATAGAGTGAAAAGCAGGAATAAAAGTTCTTGAAAAAACAGGAGTTGACTGCTCCTAAAAAATCATCCTAATAATCAATCACGCTGGAGCAAAATCCAGAAAATCAATCAAAGAATGAACAGTTTTAATCACACAAAATCAAAAAAATGAAATTATGAACATTGAAAACACAAAAGCACAAATGCGCAAAGGTGTTCTTGAGTTTTGCATCCTATCAGTACTAAAAGAGAAAGACGCATACACATCAGAAATATTAGACACTTTAAAAAACGCAAAATTACTAGTTGTTGAGGGCACTATTTACCCTTTATTGACTCGATTAAAAAATGACGGTTTGCTCAATTATCGTTGGGAAGAGTCTACATCAGGACCACCAAGAAAGTATTATGGCTTGACCGAAATAGGACAAACTTTTTTAAAAGAACTTAGTGGCACCTGGACTGAATTATCAGATGCTGTAAACCTTATAACCAACCAAAAATAATAATCATGAACAAGACTGTAAATATAAACCTAGGCGGAATGGTTTTTCATATAGATGAAAATGCATACCAAAAATTGACTCGATACTTTGATGCTATTAAGCGCTCTTTATCAAATTCCTCTGGACACGATGAAATATTAAAAGACATTGAAATGCGCGTGTCTGAATTGTTGAATGAAAAACAAATAAGCGACAAGCATGTTATAGGGTTGAAAGAAGTTGATGAAATGATTGCGGTTATGGGACAACCTGAAGACTATATCATTGAAGACGAAAACGCCGAAGCAAAACCATACCAAAACACGAGCAGAAGAACTAAAAAACTGTATCGTGATAAAGAAAAAGGGATGCTAGGTGGTGTAGCACAAGGATTGGGTTACTATTTTGGGGTTGATGCCGTGTGGATCAGAATAGTACTAGTATTGCTTGTTTTTGCTGGTTTTGGAACTGGTATTTTAGCGTATATCATTTTATGGATTGTAACACCAGAGGCCGTAACAACCTCTGAAAAACTTGAAATGACTGGAGAACCCGTTAATATATCAAACATTGAAAAAAAAGTTAGAGAAGAGTTTGAGAACGTTTCTGGAAAGCTAAAAAATGTAGATTATGACAAATACGGTATCCATATTAAAACAGGAGCAAACAAAATAGGAAGCTCGTTTGGAGATTTTATCATGACCGTTTTTAAAGTTTTTGCAAAATTCTTAGGCATATTATTGATCTTGTCTGGAATCACCGTTTTATTCTTCTTGTTGATTGGTATTTTTACATTGGGTTCTGGATTGTTTATCGATTTTCCTTGGCAAAATTTTATTGAAGCAGGCAATTTTACTGATTATCCTGTGTGGTCTTTTGGATTACTTATGTTTTTTGCAGTTGGGATTCCGTTCTTTTTCTTAACGTTGCTAGGGTTTAAATTACTAGCTCCAAACATGAAATCAATAGGAAACATTGTAAAATATACTTTGCTTGCTATTTGGATTATTGCAGTTTCAATTGCTATCTCAATTGGGATTAAACAAGCTAGTGCATTTGCAGTAGACGGTAGAGATGTAAAAAAAGAAACCATTAATTTGAAACCTACAGATACATTGTACATCAAATTTAGATACAACGATTATTTTGCCAAGAATGTAGATGACAATAGAAATTTTGAAGTAACTCAAGACTCTACTGGAACTAACATTATTTACTCTAATGATGTGCGTTTTAAAATTGAAAAAACAGATGAAAAACTGCCTTACCTTCAAATAGAAAAAGAAGCTAGAGGTGTATCATTATCCGAAGCTAAAAAAAGAGCTCAGCAAATTAAATATGCGTATACCATCAATGGAAATCAAATTGTTTTAGACAATTACATGATTACTGAATTAAAAAATAAATACCGTGATCAAAGTGTAGATATCACCCTATTTGTTCCAGTAGGCACTTATATTAAGCCTGATTCATCTGTACAAAACTACGATAGATCTGACGATGAATTCTTTAATTTACACTACAGCTCAGATAATTACGTTTACAAAGTTACAACAGATAAAATAAAATGTTTAAATTGCCCTGCTGATGAAAATGAATATAATGATTCAGAAACTCAAGAGGAAGAGGTATACAATTCTGAATATTCAAGTGAAGTTGACAGTACTTCAGTAGAGAGCAGTGTAGAAAACACAACCGATACTAAAAAAGGCTCTGGAAAAGGGTTATCAATAAACAAAGACGGAATAATTGTAAAAAATAAATAATCATGCTAAAAATTATCACACTCATTACTAAGTTTATTGTAGGTGTACTTATTGCCTTATTATGCACCTCTTGCCATTTCAATTTTGACGCTGTTGAAGGAAATGGAAATGTAACCACAGAAAACCGAAAAATTACAGAGCGTTTTAAAAGTATCGAAGTAAATAGCGGCATTGATGTTGAAATAGAACAATCAGACAAGGTTGAAGTCATTGTAGAAACGGACGAAAACTTACAAGAATATTTGACCACTGAAGTTGAAAATGGTACGCTTGTAATAACCTTTGACAAAAATTTAATGAATGATGCCGATGTTAAAAAGGTAATCGTAAGAATGCCAGTTATTGATGAACTTGAGGCCACAAGCGGAGCAACTATTGTGAGTAAGAACACCTTAAAAGGAGAAAACATTAGACTTAATACCTCAAGTGCAGCAACCATGGACCTTAGCATAGAAGCTGATGTTGTAAGCTGTGACACTAGTAGTGGTAGTGAAATAAAAGTAAACGGAAAAGCGCTAGAGACGAAAAATACAGCTTCAAGCGGAAGTGAAATCAACGCTTATGACTTGCTAACAAATGCCGTTAGGGCTGATGTTTCCAGCGGTGCGAGTATCAATGTGCATCCTATTGTGAGTTTAAATGCAGAGGCCTCTAGCGGTGGTGTAATTCATTATGACATACAACCTAAGTCTATCCAAAAAAATACTAGTTCAGGCGGCAGCGTTGATGCTGAATAAAAGACTTCAAACAAAAAAATCATCCCTTACTAGTGGATGATTTTTTTTTATATTTGTAAGTAATAAATATCAAGACATGAAAAAAAATTTCCTCTTAGTGCTACTTATAGCAACAGCAAGTGTAGCATTTGCACAAAAATCTGATAAAGTAAAAGGTTCCAAAATTGTTACGATTGTAGAACGAAAAATTGCAGACTTTGAAACCTTACAAATTGAAAACAATCTAGAAGTACATCTAGAAAGAGGAGAAAAAGCAGGCATAAAAGTTGAAACGGACGATAATTTACAGGACGTAGTGGCACTTGACGAAAACGAAAAAACATTACGTATTTACACCAATAAAAAAGCTACAGCTTATAAAAAATTGATTGTTCGAGTAACCTATACGGAGAATTTAAAAACAATTCAAGCCAAAGACGAAACTACTTTAAATGCCATTCAAGAATTACTATTAGATAGCGTAATCCTAAAAGCAAGCGGCACCTCTAAATTATTTTTAAACATCAACTCTAAATCAGTGGTTTACCAAGCTGATGACAAAGCAAAAGGCGAGCTTAATATCAAAGCAGAAAAAGCTACTATTGAAATGAGTAAAAATTCTAGTTTAAAAGCGCTGGTTACAACCGTTGATTTAAAAACAGATTTGTACCAAAAAGCTGATGCTACTATTGAAGGTGATGCCTCGAATGCTATCTTGCGTTTAGACAACAACTCTAGCTTAACAGCCAATAAATTAACGCTGAAAAATACGGAACTAACCATTGAAGGATATTCTACTTGCGCCATAAATACAAGCACAACATTAAGTATTGATGCGGCAAATAAAACTGAAATCCAGCTAATAGGAAACCCTAAAATAACCATCAAAAAATTTGCTGATGAGACTAAATTAATCAAGAAGTTGAAGTAACAGTAACTTTACTAAAAACAAAAAAACAGGCAATTGCCTGTTTTTTTGTGTGATTTATTTTTTTGTGGATGCCCAATCGGGAAGTTTACCTGTTTACAAGTTGCTTGATCTTACTTTCACGTGTTGCGAATACATTGTTCTATTTTTCTAACGAAGTACGAATTCAATCGAATCGAGTACCAAAGAATTTGGAGAAACCAAGGCAGCGGGTCATCGTTTGAGACCTAACAGGTTTTAAAACCTGTTAGGTCTGTAACACCTTGTGCAAGTTAACGATAGACTGAATAGCTAAAATGATCCAGATTTTAAACAGAAAATTGATTCAAAAAAAAAAGTCTCTTTTGAAATAAAAGAGACTTTTTTTTGACTGGTCGATAGTTGTTATTCTCTTGCTGCCAAATATCTTTCAGCATCCAATGCAGCCATACAACCAGTTCCTGCTGCTGTTATAGCCTGACGGTATACATGATCTGCAGCATCACCAGCTACAAAAACACCTGCAACATTTGTAAGTGCAGAACCTGGCGTGTTAACAATATAACCTGTTTCGTCAAGTGTAATAAACTCTTTAAAAATATCTGTATTCGGCTTGTGACCAATGGCAACGAAAAATCCAGTTGCTGGAATTTCAAAAGTTTCACCTGTAGTTTTGTTTAACGCTTTTACACCCGTAACTACTTGTTCATCCCCGAGTACTTCTACAGTATCGTGGTTCATCAAAATGGTGATATTTTCTGTTTTGCGTACGCGCTCCTCCATGATTTTTGAAGCTCTAAATTTTTCGCTACGCACTAACATAGTTACTTTTTTACAAAGTTTAGACAAATAGTGCGCCTCTTCACAAGCTGAATCTCCAGCTCCTACTATTACTACCTCTTGGTTTCTGTAGAAAAAGCCGTCACAAACAGCACATGCAGAAACTCCACCACCCATTTTCAAGTAATGTTGCTCTGATGGTAAACCTAAATATTTAGCCGAAGCACCAGTTGAAATGATTACGGTTTCGCAGTGTAATTCTTTAGTTTCATTAATCCAAACTTTGTGAATATCTCCAGAGAAATCAACTCTTGTAGCCCAACCGTCACGAACATCAGTTCCAAAACGTTGCGCTTGAGCTTGTAAACCTACCATCATTTCTGGCCCTGTAATTCCTTCTGGATTCCCTGGCCAGTTCTCTACTTCGTTTGTAGTTGTTAACTGTCCGCCTGGTTGCATTCCTTGGTACAATACCGGATTCATATTTGCTCTTGCTGCATAAATTGCTGCTGTATATCCTGCAGGTCCTGAACCTATAATAAGGCATTTAATTTTTTCGATCGTATCTGACATGGTGTGATTATTAAAATTTTCTGGTACAAAAATAAGCTTTTATTACAGTACGTAATAAAGTACTATATCAGTTTTAATTATTTGATAATAAAAAAATCCTTCTAGTGCAAATAAGAAGAAAATAAACTAAAACTAAAAACTTTATCTTAACTAAATATTTTTCAAGTACTTAGAGATATTATTAAATATTAAGTTGACATTTGTTGCAAACAATAGAAAATGGTTTATCCGAGTCTTACTTCTAAAAATATAGAATTATAACCAACATAATACATTTCTTGAGTTTTCGAAAAATAGGATATTAACTTAAAACTCAACTTTTGAAAATAAAAAAAGCCGAACGATATCGTTCGGCTTTGTCGGGGTGGCAGGATTCGAACCTGCGGCCTCCTGCTCCCAAAGCAGGCGCGATAACCGAGCTACGCTACACCCCGAAAGCGGGTGCAAATATACAACTCTTTTTGGCTTACGCAAATATTTTTGATAAATATGCAACTGCAATTATCTGTTGCCGATAAAACGAGTTTTACTTAATAGTGTTTTCTACCTTATACACAAGCCCTAGCCCAGATGGTAGCGAAAAGCGTTGCGCTAGGTGCATCTTGATTTTTTTGTCCTAAAAGAGTGACTAAAAGAAGCTCCTTTTAGGGCTGTAAAAAAGCATAGGCAACAGCAAGACCTTGTAGCGAACAGCTGGAATAGCTTTTAAATGAAAAAATTAAACTAAAAATTTAAACACAAGTAACATCATACAAATTATTGTTTGACGATTGTTAACAAAATAGATTTTCAAAAACCATAAATAATCGTATTTTTACGGTTCAAAATTTAGAAAAACAAATGGGCAAAATCATCGCGATTGCTAATCAAAAAGGAGGAGTTGGCAAAACTACAACATCAGTTAATCTTGCAGCTGCATTAGGTGTATTAGAAAAAAAGGTTCTACTTATTGATGCTGATCCTCAAGCTAATGCATCATCAGGACTTGGGATTGATGTTGAATCAGTAGAAATAGGAACGTATCAAATCTTAGAGCACAGCCATACTCCGCAAGAAGCAGTTATTAAATGCTCTGCTCCCAATGTTGACGTTATTCCATCTCACATTGACCTTGTTGCTATAGAAATAGAACTAGTTGATAAAGAAAATAGAGAATACATGCTTAAAAAAGCATTGGCTAGCGTAAAAGATGAATACGATTTCATTATCATTGACTGTGCACCATCATTAGGATTGTTAACTCTTAATGCTTTGACGGCATCAGACTCTGTTGTTATTCCTATTCAATGTGAATATTTTGCACTAGAAGGACTGGGGAAATTATTAAATACTATAAAAAGTATTCAAAAAATACACAACCCAGATTTAGATATTGAGGGGCTTTTGTTAACCATGTTTGATTCTCGTTTGCGTTTATCTAACCAAGTTGTTGAAGAAGTTCAAAAACATTTTAACGATATGGTTTTTGAAACCATCATTCAAAGAAATGTAAAATTGAGTGAAGCGCCTAGTTTTGGCGAAAGCATAATTAATTATGATGCAACAAGTAAAGGTGCTGTAAACTACCTTCACCTTGCACAAGAAATCATAAAGAAAAATAGTAAATAATTTTATGGCACAAGCAATTAAAAAACAAGCCTTAGGAAGAGGATTATCCGCGTTATTGAAAGATCCAGAAAACGATATCAAATCTGTTGATGATAAAAATGCCGATAAGGTTGTTGGGAATATTATTGAGCTTGAAATTGCTGCAATCGAAATAAATCCGTTTCAACCCCGAAGTAATTTTAATGAGGAATCATTAAGAGAACTGGCTACTTCTATAAAAGAACTGGGTGTTATACAGCCTATTACTGTACGTAAACTAGATTTTAATAAATTCCAGCTTATATCTGGAGAGCGTCGTCTTAGAGCTTCTACACTTGTAGGACTTACTACAGTTCCTGCTTACATTCGTATTGCAAACGATAATGAATCACTGGTTATGGCACTGGTTGAAAACATTCAACGTCATGACTTAGATCCTATAGAAATTGCCTTGTCTTACCAAAGATTGATAGATGAAATCCAACTTACACAAGAACAAATGAGTGACCGTGTGGGTAAAAAAAGATCTACTATTGCTAATTATTTACGCTTGTTGAAACTTGATCCTATCATTCAAACAGGAATTAGAGATGGATTCATAAGTATGGGTCATGGTAGAGCCATCATCAATATTGAAAACCAAGATATTCAAGCTGATATTTATCAAAAAATTGTTAGCCAAAATTTATCGGTACGTGATACCGAGGCATTAGTAAAAAATTATCAAGAAAGCCTAAAACCAAAACCTGAAGGAAAACCAAAAGCTACTTCGTTTGAGGTTGAGGATGCTCATAAAAATACCTTTACTAATTATTTTGGTACCAAAGTAGACGTGAAAGTAACAGGCGGCGGAAAAGGTAAAATAACCATTCCTTTTCACTCTGAAGAAGATTTTAAAAGAATCATTAAATTAATAAACGACTAGTGTTTAAATCATTTTTCATTATCTTCATTCTCATGTTAATGAATTTCAGCTCTGTTTTTGCACAAACCAAAAACAATACTGAACTCATAGCGAAGGATACCTTGAAAACGTCAAATATTGATCCACTTACACCTGCAAAAGCTGCTTTTTTCTCGGCAGTATTGCCTGGTTTAGGTCAAGCTTACAATAAAAAATACTGGAAAATTCCATTGGTGTACGGAGCCATGGGAACAAGCATATACTTTTATGTAGACAATAATAAAAAATACAGACAATTTAGAAATGCTTATAAAAGTCGTCTGGAAGGGATCGTAACCGAAGATTTAAAAAGATTTGACAATAATAGATTGATTGTTGCGCAAAAACTTTACCAACGTAATAGAGATTTATCTGCATTAGTAACACTTGCATTTTATGCCTTAAACATTATTGATGCCAATGTTGATGCGGCTTTATTGCAGTTTAATGTTGATGAAAACTTATCACTACGCCCCGCTATTTATCAAAATGATGTAACGTTCAAGACAAATGCAGGACTAACTATTAATTATACTTTTTAAAAGGGAGAATTGGTTTGATTTTAAATCAATAAAAAAATCAAGACTACTTGTGTTACAAATAATTAGTAATTGAATTAAACTAAGTTATTAGCGCAAGCAAAAAATAAAATTGTCAAAGTTCATTTGGCTTTAAATTATAAAATATTACAATGAAAATTGCATTACTAGGATACGGAAAAATGGGTCAAGTGATTGAAAAAATTGCTTTGGAACGAGGTCATGAAATCGTATTAAGAAAAGAGGAAACAAGTACTTTTGAAGGACTTTCAACTGCTGATGTAGCCATTGATTTTAGTGTACCGTCAGCTGCTGTTGAAAATATTTCGACTTGTTTTCACACCAATGTTCCTGTAATTTCAGGAACCACAGGATGGCTAGAACATTACAGTACAATTGAAGCACTTTGCCTTGAAACTAAAGGCGCCTTGATTTCTAGTTCTAATTTTAGTTTAGGAGTAAACATCTTTTTTGAGTTAAACGAATACCTAGCCAAAATGATGTCGAAATTTGACAGCTACCAAGTAAGCATGGAAGAAATTCACCATACCCAAAAACTAGACGCACCAAGTGGTACCGCTATTTCTTTAGCCAAAGGAATTATGGAGAATAGCTCATACACTAAATGGACTTTAGATAATCCTAATCAAGGTGAAATACACATTGATGCTAAAAGAATAGGAACCGTTCCAGGAACGCACACCGTACAATATAATTCTACAGTTGATAGCATCGAAATAAAACACACGGCACACAATAGAGATGGATTTGCACTTGGAGCAGTTATCGCAGCGGAATGGATTGTAGGAAAACAAGGGATTTTCTCTATGAAAGATGTATTAGATCTAAAATAAAAACAAACATTATTCTCTTTGTGAAATTGCATCACAATAATTAAACAAAATTAAAAGACTATGACAGTATATCAATGGTTTGTATTTTTCTTACTGGTACAAATAATTCACTTTTTAGGAACTTGGAAATTATATGAAAGTGCAGGACGAAAAAAATGGGAAGCAGCTATTCCTGTTTATAACGCAATCGTATTAATGAAAATAATAGGTAGACCTACATGGTGGACCGTTTTACTCTTTATCCCGATAATCAACTTAATCTTATTCCCAGTAATTTGGATTGAAACCCTGAGAAGTTTTGGTAAAAAATCTTCATTAGATACTTTCTTAGGGATAATCACATTAGGTTTTTACATCTATTATATTAATTATGCTCAAAAACTAGAATATATAGCTGATAGAAGTGTACTGCCTCAAAACAAAACAGCTGATACTATAAGCTCTATATTATTTGCTGTGGTAGTAGCAACATTAGTTCATACGTATGCAATCCAGCCTTATACTATTCCCACTCCGTCATTAGAAAAATCATTGTTAGTAGGTGATTTTCTTTTTGTAAGTAAAATGAACTATGGTGCAAGAGTACCTATGACCACAGTAGCATTACCTATGGTTCATGACTCTATACCATTAACACACAAAAAATCATACTTGTCATGGCCACAATTGCCATACTTGAGATTACCCGGGATACAAAATATCAAACGAACTGATATTGTAGTTTTTAACTGGCCAGTTGACACCGTTTATAAATTTTTTGATACATCAAAAAGAAGAGCCTACAAACCAATTGATAAAAAATCAAATTATGTAAAAAGATGCGTAGGTGTTCCTGGCGATAACCTATCTATTGTAAATGGTGACGTGTACATAGACGGTAAACTACTTCAGCTTCCTGAAAGAGCAAAACCGCAATTTTCATACAAAGTAGCGCTTGATGGAAAGACGCCAATTGATCTTGAATATCTTTTCAAAGAACTAGACATTACAGATAGAGCCTTTTTTACTAACGAAGCTAAGAGAGATACCATATACCTAAGTGCATTGACCGATGCTGGTGCACAAGTTTTAAAAAACACTCCAGGTATAACAGCGGTTATCAAACAAATTGCGACTGGAGTTGACCAAGCTAATTTTGGCAAAGGAGTTTTTCCTCACCTCAAAAAATGGAATAGTGACAATTACGGACCTATTTACATTCCGGAACAAGGAAAAACTGTTGCTTTAAATATTGAAAACCTACCTTTCTACAAAACGATTATTGACGATTACGAGAACAATCAGTTGCAAGTAAACGGCACAGAAATTCGTATCAATGGTAAAATTGCTAAAGAGTATACTTTTAAGCAAAATTATTACTGGATGATGGGAGATAACCGAAACAACTCTGAAGATAGTAGATACTGGGGATTTGTTCCAGAAAATCATATTGTAGGTAAACCAATATTTATATGGTTAAGTATAGATCCTAACGGTAAAGGAATTAATAAAATCCGTTGGGATAGAGTTTTCACAACCGTGAGTGGTGAAGGACAACCTCAATCTTATTTTCAACTATTCCTAATAGGACTTGTTGTATTTTTCATAGGAGATTACTTTTGGAAAAAAAGAAAAACAAACAAAGTTTAAATAAAAAAACTAGCGTTTAGTAGCACTAAAAACTCTAAACGCTAGTATATTACAACATCATGAATATTATCATACACCCCACCTATTTCCCATCCATAAGCCATTTTGTAGCCATTGTAAAAGCTGAATCAGTACTTTATGAGGTAGAAGATAATTTTCAAAAGCAAACCAACAGAAATAGAACGTACATTTATAGTCCAAATGGAATTCAACTTTTGAATATCCCTATAAAACATACTAAAATAAGCCATCAAAAAACAAAAGACATTCGAATAGAAAATGATTTTGATTGGCAAAAACAGCATTTCAAATCCTTAGAGGCAGCATATAGAAGCTCTCCTTTTTTTGAGTTTTTTGAAGATGATTTACAACCCGTTTTCGAAAAAAAGCATGATTTCCTGATGGATTTAAACTTTGAAGTGTTGGAATTATTATCCAAGTGTATGCGCATGAAAATGGATTATTCAAAAACAACAAGTTATTTACTGGAGACCAATCCAGAACTTATTTTAGATTACAGAACATTAGTAAACGGAAAAAAAGACCAATCGCAATTTGAACCTTATCAACAAGTTTTTGATGACAAACATGGCTTTTTGAATAATTTAAGCATTTTAGATTTACTATTCAATGAAGGTAAGTTTACTGTGGATTATTTGAGAAATCAGACATTATAATCTGTTACCACGAACATCCCAAAAAAAATTCGTTTAATACCAAACATAATCTATTCATAGGATAAACGTGCCATGATAGGGAAATGATCTGAATTTATAAAATTAGAAAAGTTTTCGAATTTTTTCACTTGCATTCTTTCATCAGCAAAAATATAGTCAATCCTTGCTGGATAATATCTAAACTTATAGGTTTCACCAAAACCCTGACCTGCCTCTTCAAAACTGTCTTTCATTTTCCCTTTTATACTCCTATACACATAAGAAAATGCACTATTATTCATATCACCACAAATGATTACTGGATAAGTACACTTTAACTTATGCTCTCGAAACTGCTCAGCTTGTTGCTGTTGTTGTTTAAATGCCTTACTGATTCGAATAAAAAGTTTTTGAGATTTATTCTGATTAATAGCATCTATATTTTCATCGATTTCATTTACGTCAGGAGAAATTTTAATAGATTGTAAATGCATGTTATATACCCTAATAATATCTTTTCCCTTCTTGATATCTGCGTAAATAACGTTATTACTGGATTTAGGAAATATAATATTGCCATGATCTATTATAGGAAACTTCGAAAAAATAGCTTGACCCGTTTTGATTTGGTTTCCTTCGGTAAAAATATAGCGGTGTGGATATACCTTTAAATCTATTCCAGCAGTTGATGAGAACTCTTGAATACACAATATATCAGGGTTTTTTTCATTTATAAAATTCAAAATATCACCAGGTACATCATCACGTTCGATCCATTTAAAAACATTTAAGAGTCTAACATTGTAACTCATGATGGTGAAATCTTGTTCTACTTTAGGCAATTCAACACTTGAAAATTTATAAAACTTATTGATAAAGGTAATCCCAATTAATAATACAATTCCAGAAACAATCAGTTGTTTTTTAAATTGTAAGGTCCAATACAAAAAAAACAAGGTGTTAAAAACAAAGAACAAAGGCATGAATAAAGTAAGAACTGATAATAACGGGAAAGATTTCGGGGCCAAGAAAGGTAAACTATAAGCAATAAAAGTCACGACTGTTAGGACTATATTGAGTAGAAACATACCTTTATTAAACCAAGAAAGATTTCTCATACTTACACTTTTAAATACTAGTTACAATATACAATTAAATTCAGATTATTTTCCTACTTTAAAAAGGAATTCTTTTTCGTTTTGAGATAAACTATCATAACCAGATTGGCTTATTTTATCCAATATTTGATCTATTTGCTGCTGATTATTATCTTTTACAACAATTTTAGAAACTGTTTTTGGTGCCAGTTTTTGATGCGATTTATACACTTTTTTAAAAGGAGTAGCGTTACTTTTTTGGAACAGATTTTGGAAAAAATTGACAATACCTGTGATTATCTTACTTAAATCAGTGCCATTTTCAAGTAATTTAATGAATAAAAAACCAAATAAAGCTCCTGCAAGATGTGAAATATGCCCACCCATATTACCGGAACGCAATTGCATTAAATCAATAAACAGAATAACAGCTGTTACGTGCCAAAGCTTTACAGTTCCAAATATCAACAAACGGAGCTCCAGCAATGGATTGTATGTTGCAACTGCAACCAAAATAGCCATTATAGCAGCAGATGCTCCAACAATAGGCGCATCAATTGCCAAGATATAAAAAACTAAAACATACACTATTCCAGCAAAAATAGCTCCCAAAACATACAACCCAAACAACTGCTTGCCTGTAAAATAAGTCATGAATAACCTACCTGCAAAATTCAGTACAATTAAATTAAAAAGAATATGCATGATTCCTGTATGGAAAAAAGCATAACTCAAAATAGTCCAAGGTTGGCTTATAAAAACAGTGGGGTTTGATGATAAGCTTACATATTGAAGGTAGTCAATAGTAATACCCATTAAAGATAAAAGGGAAAAAACTAAAAAAGGAATCACAAATAAAGCGATATTCCAAATAATAAGACGAATAACAATTCCTCCCATTTTGTATTGCAATTTCAAATCATCAATAACATTCATATACCAATTCTTTTATACCTATTAAAAATGTACTCGATCTGTATTGTATTAATTCCAGCGGTTTTTATTAAACTGGTTTTTTTTCCAATACCACATCATTAAAAAACCAAAGAGTGCTCCACCCACATGCGCAAAATGCGCTATTCCTCCGCCGCCAAAAATAGATTTACCTGAGATTCCCAAGTATAAATCTACAAGAACCAATCCGGGAACAAAATATTTAGCTTTAATAGGTACTGGAATAAACATAAGCGCCAGTTCAGCATTAGGAAACATAAACGCAAAAGCTACTATAATTCCGTAAATTGCTCCGGAAGCTCCCACAGCAGTCCCAGCATAAGCGCTAGTAAAATTAGAAAAATCAGAGGCGTTTATAAATTGCTGCCAACGAGTATCTATTTTACCTTCATTTAAAAGCTGTAAAATATCTTGCTTATTAAAGCCATTTGCTGTCAAGGTAGTAATAGCATCGTTAAAATAATAATAGTTTACACCCGTATGTAACAAAGCCGCCCCTAAACCACAAGAAATATAAAAAAACAAAAACTTTTTCCCGCCCCATATTTGCTCCAAAGCTGATCCAAAAGAATACAAAGCAAACATATTGAAAAAAATGTGCATTACACCTCCGTGCATAAACATATGAGATAGCAGTTGCCAATACTGGAAATTAGGATTCTCCGGAAAAAATAAAGCCAAGACTTTATAAACTACATCTCCTAAAAGGTATGTCCCTATAAAAAATAGAATGTTAACAATAATTAATTGCTTAACAACTTCGGTTACGTTTCTCATACTGCAAATCTTTTATCTAAATCTTCCACACGCATGGTGATGAAAGTGGGTTTATGAAATGGCGACACATTAGGATCTTTGCACGCAAAAAGTCCATTAACTAAATTTTCCTGCTCTTTCTCTGTAAGATGCGTTCCTGTTTTTACGGCTAAACTTTTAGCCATTGACTTGGCAATTGTATCGTTTTGACTAAAACTACTCTCAGGAATTCCATCTTGAAGATCACTTATTAATTGCTCTAACACTATAGAAACTTCACTCTCGGTGATGTTTACGGGTATTCCAGAAATTACAATATGATCTGTATTGTTATCTTCAAAAACAAAACCGGTGTTTTTTAACGCTTGTTGCAACTCAGTGATAATTTCCATTTCGCTAGACGAATAAAACAAATTTAAAGGAAACAATAGTTGCTGACTTGAAGCTTGTTGTACCGTCATATTTACCAAAAACTGCTCATACAAAACGCGTTGGTGTGCACGCTGTTGATCAACAATTACCATTCCAGATTTGATGGAAGATACAATGTACTTTTTATGAATTTGATAGGTTTTGTGCACCGCATGCTCCACTTCTTCATCGTTAAAAAGTGACGATGTCACTTCCTCATTTTCAAAAGTTACTTGCTCTACATCAAAAACATCCTGTTTTAAACCGACATATAAACTGTCCCATTTTGAGGTGCTTTCTGGTTTTTTATAACTAGAAAATTGTTTGCTAGGAGTTTCGTTAGAAAACGGATTAAAAGTGCCGTCGACTTGAATTGATGGAACTTCGCCAGATAAATCTTTGTAATGATAAGGCGTATCTAAATTTGAATCTCTATCAAAATCCAAAACTGGAGCTACATTAAATTGTCCTAAACTGTGTTTTATAGAAGCACGAAGAATAGCGTATAAAGCATGCTCATCATCAAATTTAATTTCAGTTTTAGTAGGATGAATGTTAATATCAATTGTGTTTGGCGGTACGGAAAGATATAAAAAATAACTCGGTTGAGCTCCGTCTCTCAAGATTCCGTCATAGGCAGCCATAACTGCATGATGTAAGTATCCGCTTTTTATAAAACGATCATTAACAAAGAAAAACTGCTCGCCCCTACTCTTTTTTGCAAATTCAGGCTTACTTACAAATCCTTGAATAGTAACAATATCTGTTTCTTCTTGAACGGGAACCAATTTTTCATTTGTTTTCCCCGAAAATATAGACACAATACGTTGTCTTAAAGTAGCTGGAGGCAAATTAAACATTTCGCTTCCGTTGTGGTAAAATGTAAATTGAATGTTAGGGTGAGCCAATGCTACTCGTTGAAATTCATCAACGATATGGCGGTATTCCACAGTATCTGATTTCAAAAAATTTCTCCTAGCCGGAATATTAAAAAACAAGTTTTTGATTGCAAATGAAGTTCCTTGTGGCAAAACAGCAAGCTCTTGTGCTACAAACTTACTTCCTTCAATAATAATGTGGTGTCCTAACTCATCTTGTTCTTGACGTGTTTTCATTTCAACATGAGCAATAGCAGCAATAGATGCTAATGCTTCACCTCTAAAACCTTTGGTAAATAAGGAGAATAAATCTTCGGCTTGACGTATTTTTGAAGTAGCATGACGTTCAAAACACAAGCGCGCATCAGTTACATTCATTCCTAAACCGTTATCAATCACTTGTACAAGTGCTTTACCAGCATCTTTAATGATTAACTTGATATCTGTAGCCCGTGCATCTACTGCATTTTCCAAAAGTTCTTTTACTACTGATGCAGGACGTTGAACAACCTCTCCCGCTGCAATTTGATTTGCAACATGATCAGGCAGCAATTGTATAATACTCGACATTAAAAAAAATTAGATTTAAAAAATGGTTTTTGGTTCAAACCAAGATGTACAAATTTAGTGATTTTACAAAGGTAATACAGCAAAAACACTCATAAATTAAACTAAAAAAACCTATACAATTATTAAAGTATAGGCTTTTTTTTTGAAAACATTATTGCTTCTTTATTCTGTTAATCCTAGTGGTACATTTTCTATTTGTAAAGTACCTGATGACAACAATTGTTGGTGATTAAAAGTACTATTTAATGATGCTTGCTGACGAATGTATGCCATTTTGATAGCAGCAATAGCAGCTTCTGTGCCTTTGTTTCCGTGAATACCACCGCTTCTATCAATAGATTGTTGCATGGTATTATCCGTAAGCACACAAAATATCACAGGAATATCAGTTTGAATATTTAAGTCTTTGATTCCTTGAGTAACCCCTTCGCAAACAAAATCAAAATGCTTGGTTTGCCCTTGAATAACACATCCTATTGCAATTACTGCATCCACATTTTGTGTTTGTAACATTTTTTTTGAACCATAAATGAGTTCAAAACTTCCTGGAACATTCCATCTAATGATACTAGTCTCTGGAACCTCATTTTCAAGTAAAGCAGTGTAAGCTCCATTGAATAATCCCTCAGTTATGTTCTCATTCCATTCTGCGACAACAATTCCAAAACGAAAATTTTTCGCATCTGGTATCGCGTTTTTGTCGTATTCAGATAAATTTTTATTCTCGGTAGCCATCTTATTTTAGATTTCAGTATTAAGTTGCAATATACAGTTTCTCAAAACGGTATCCTGCAACCTGTGTACTTTTTATTTTTATTGAGACAGACCAATTAAAACATCAACAGATGCAGCCTCTGGAGATGATTCGTAATTTTCTTTGATATCTGTAAAATATTTCAGTGCATCAGCTTTATTACCTAATGAAAGTGCTACTTTACCAGCTTTTAATAAAAAACGAGGAGTTGTAAAATCGTTTTTGTTAGTTCCAGCTGCGTTGATGTAATTTTCAAGAGCCTCTTTTGGTTGGTTTTTTTGAGCATAAGCATCACCAATAGCACCTTTTGCAAGAGCGCTTAACATGATATCCTCTGATTTGAATTTTGATAAATAATCAATTGCTTCAGTGTATTTCCCAGTATTTAAATAAGCAATACCTGCATAGTAATTAGCTAGATTTCCAGCATCAGTACCAGAATATTCGTCAGCAATTTTTAGGAAACCAAATTTCCCTTCAGATCCGTTTAAAGACAATTTATATAACGAGTCACTTGAAACTCCATCTGTAGCTTTTTGAAAATTTTGTTGCGCCACAAACATTTCATTGGCAGCTTCTTCTTGCGCAGGAGCAGCAATAAAACGTTGGTATGCTAAATAACTAAGCGTTGCAAGTGCAGCGGCAGCAACTAGTCCTATAATAACTTTTTGATTTTTAGCAACAAAGTCTTCAGTTCTTGATGCGGTTTCATCTAATTTAGAAAATACTTCGGCAGTGGTACTGTCTTTTTCATCAATAACTACTGCTTCTACCGCTTCTTCTTTTACTTCTTTTTCTTTTGGTGCTTTATATCCTCTTTTATTATAAGTTGCCATTTAAATTTAATTTAGTGAATCGCAAAAATAAAATTTTTATTCAAACCCACATAAAAAAAAGGATTTAATATTAAAAAAAAATAAAGTTGTAATGGTACGCTTCACTTTTGATAAAATATTTCAAAATTGAAAAACTACAAAAGCGGGTTATGTGGATATTTTTCAATAATTTGCACCCTTATAAAAAACTCCTTTCCAAAAACCTTGATCGCCTTTGTAGCAAGACTTTCTCATGTATTTAAAAAAAATTTCGCTCTTCAATTATAAAAATTTCTCAGAGGCCAGCTTTGATTTTGACCATAAAATAAATTGTTTTGTAGGTAAAAACGGCATTGGCAAAACCAATGTTCTGGATGCAATTTATCATTTGTCGTATGGCAAAAGTTATTTTAACCCACTAGCGGTTCAAAATATCAAACACGGTGAGGAATTTTTTGTCATTGATGCTGAATTTGAAAAAAATGAAAGAACGGAGCAGATAGTTTGTAGCCTAAAAAAAGGGCAAAAAAAAATCCTTAAACGCAACGGTAAGAATTACGATAAATTTTCAGACCACATCGGTTTTATACCACTTGTTATCATTTCGCCAGCGGATAGAGATTTGATTGTTGAAGGAAGTGAAACTAGAAGAAAGTTTATGGATAGTGTCATATCTCAACTGGATGCGCACTACCTTCAGGAATTAATACATTATAATAAGGTAATAAGCCAACGCAATGCTTTGCTTAAATATTTTGCTCTCAATCATGTCTACGATGCAGATACCCTTTCTATATATAATGAACAATTGACTGGATTAGGGAATTCGATTTTTGAAAAACGAAAAGATTTTGTAGCTCAATTTCTACCTATTTTTATTGCTCATCACAAAGCAATTACTGGATCAGAGGAAACCGTTAAGTTACTCTATGAAAGTCACTTATCCCAAAAAGGTTTTTTATCCTTGCTAGAAGAAAACATTACAAAAGACCGAGCACTACAATATACTAGTGTGGGCATCCATAAAGACGATTTAGTTTTTCAAATTGACGAGCATCCCATTAAAAAATTTGGTTCACAAGGACAGCAAAAATCATTTTTGATTGCCCTAAAACTGGCTCAATTTGAATTTTTAAAAAAACAAAGTGGTGTGAAACCCATTTTACTTTTTGATGATATTTTTGACAAACTTGATGAAAGTAGAGTTAGTAAAATTATCGAAATGGTAAATAGTGCTACTTTTGGACAATTATTCATAACAGACACACATTCAGACCGTACAGAGGCCATTGTAAAGTCTACGCATCAGTCTTATAAAATTTTTAATCTATAAACTTATTACGAACCAAAATCAAACGAAATGATTCCTATTAAAAATAGAAAAATAGTCCACATATTTCTTTTTATTTCTATCATTGCTTTGCAAATTGTAGCATTTAATTTTTGGTATTCTGAAACAAAAATTCAAAATAATATTTACAACTCAATTGATGCTCTTGCAAAGCCCAATGAAGCTTTGACCTTGTCTAATGAAGCTATAAAAAGTTATTTTGAAGCTAATAATACCTTCAATGAATATTTAAATACCAATTCAACGGAACGGTATATAAAATATCAAGAAGCGATAAAAAAGATGATTAATGATCTTGAAAAGCTAAGCAACTTGACTCAAAAAAATGTTGCTTTCAAAACCATCATTAAATCAAAATTAGGATTAGAAAGTGATATGGGCAAACTGAGTAATGAGTTTGACGCCATCATGAATTCAAATCTTAATAAAACATCTCCAAATGATTTAAACTTCAAATTAAAATCATACAATTATGAAAAAGTTCTAAGTTCAATCAGTTACGATACTACAAAAACAGCCGTTGTAACAAAAAAGAAAGGTTTTTTTGGCAGACTTGGAAATGCTATTGCTGGTAAAAATGATGTTGACAAAGAGGAAGTGAAATCTGTGATAAAAATGGTTTTTAATAACCAAGAAAAAGCAGGTTCCTTTGAAGAGCAATTGAAAAATATTTTTCAGGTTACTGAGAATTATTACAAAAACGAAGTGTCTAAATTGCAAAAAGTTCATTTTGCACTCAAAGAAAAAGACAACGAACTCATTAAAATTAATAAAAACATATTAACAAAAAGTCAAGAAATCGTCTTGATTTATTCTAGTTCAGCTCAAGAGTTGAATAAAATAGAATACTTGCAGAACATAAAGGAATACAATTCTAAACTAGTTGAAAAGAAACAATTTATTTTTAACTTATTAATTGCCATAAGCATCATCACTTTTCTACTGCTATTGTACACCATCTACTCTTTCATACTTGAAAAGAATTTGAACATCCTAAGACAAAATGCCGAAATTAATCTAGACAAAAAGAATCAACTAATTGGAATGATTAGCCATGAAATGAGAGCACCATTGAATATTATTTCAAACTTTTCTAGAAAAATTAAAAATTCAAACACAGACCCTTCATTAAACTCACCAATTGACTCCTTGTATTTTACTGCTAACTCCTTGCAAATAACAGTAAGTCAAATTTTGGATTTTTTTAAAAATGAAAACAATACATTACTCCTGTATAATACCAAGATGAACTTAAAAACAGAGGTCAGTGCTATTTTAGAATCTTTAAAAGCGCTGGCTGAATTGAAGCAACTCGAAATTAAATATTCCATTCCTACAGAGCTAGACGAAAGTGTTTGGGCAGATAATGTTAAAATTCACCAGTTGTTTTACAATATTATAGGTAATGCAATAAAGTTTACCAAAAAAGGTTCTATTACAGTAGTTACAGCCCTCCAAAAAATAGGTGAAAATTATAGATTTGATGTAAAAATTACCGACACAGGAGCTGGAATTCCCGCTGAAGAAGTAGATAAAATTTTTGATAAGTTTTACCAAAGTAAAGCCCATCAAGAGCAAATAAGTTTTGGAGCAGGTCTTGGACTCACACTTTGCAAAAATATTATTTCCCTCTTTAAGGGAGAAATATCAGTAAAAAGCGAACTAAATATTGGAACTGAAATTTCGTTCTTCCTGATGCTAGAACCATCAAATGAGGAGCAAGAAACTAGCGAAACAAAACTATTAAACCAATTTAAAGACAAAACTACAGAAGTTGTTGTAGTTGATGATGACCCAATGACATTGCTGCTTTTGAAAAAGTTAATAGAAAAAATACACTTTAAAGCTACCACTTTTCAAGATGTAGAGTCGGCAAAAACGTATTTAAAAACAAATGAAGCTGACTTAATTCTTACCGATTTACAAATAAGTGAATATTCTGGATTTGATTTTGTAGAAGACATCAAAAAAATACCTAATAAAAATGCCGAAGTACCAATCCTAGTGATTACAGGTGACTCCTATATGAATACTGAAAACCTGAAAGAGCTTCAAATAGATGACATTTTGATAAAACCAATAAACAAGGAAGAACTATTTTTTAAAATTCATACACTTTTAAATAAGTAATACAATTCTTTTATGAATCATTAAATCATGTCCTATTCATTTTAAAAATCTGGTGCATGGTAAACTATAAAATATAGCTACGAAAGCCCAAAAACCAATAGAAATTAAGTATTTTTGAAGAACACAAATTACCCCAAATAAAATGAATCTATTTAAAACCCTAGTAATTCTGGCATGTACCACATTAATTACCTCTTGCAACGGACAAGAAGCTATTAAAACAAAAACCATTGAAGCTCAAATTTTTAGTGAGAAAATAATACAAACGCCAAATGCTCAAATTATAGATGTACGCACACCCGAAGAGTTTTCATCTTATCATTTAGATAATGCCATCAACATTGACTGGCTTGGCACCAGTTTTGAAAAAGAAGTAGCCAACTTAGACCCTAAAAAACCTGTTTTTATTTATTGCAAATCTGGAGGTCGAAGTCAAAGTGCTCATGAAAAACTAAATGAGTTAGGATTTACAACAGTCTACGAAATGAAAGGTGGGATCTTAAAATGGGAAGCCGCTGGACTTGCAAAAACAAGTAATAAAGCGATAGGCATGACTAGAGATGAGTACAACAAAATCACCAAAAGTGATAAAAAAGTACTCATAAATTTCTATGCTGAGTGGTGCGCTCCATGTAAAAAAATGGAGCCATATATTAAAACTATGCAAACTGAACTTGCTAATAACGTTACCATAATTAGGCTGGACGCGGATAAAAACAAAACACTAATGAGTGAATTGAAAATTAGTGAGCTCCCTACTTTATTGTTATATGAAGGAACCAAAATAAAATGGCAACAATCAGGCTACATAACGGAAGTTGATCTAAAAAAACAAATACAATAACGTATATGCTCACAAAAGAATCACTTCAATTTCTAGAAGATTTAAAGGCCAATAATAACAGAGATTGGTTTTTGGATCAAAAAAAACGATACGAAGCTTTTAAGACAGATTATAAAAGATTTGTTGCTGACTTGCTAGACACTCTAAAACCATTAGACCCAAGTCTAGAACTACTTGAAGTTAAAAATTGCACTTTTAGAATCAATAGAGACATTCGTTTTTCTAAAGACAAAACACCTTATAAATCCCATTTAGGCATCTGGATTTCATCTGGTGCCAAAGGTCATAATAGATCCGGTTATTACATTCATCTAGAAAAAAGCGGTAGCTTTATAGCAGGAGGCTTGTACTGCCCAGAGGCTGAAGATGTCAAAAAAATACGAAGAGAAATTGCATTTTTTCATGAAGATTTAGAAGCCATACTGGCCGAGAAAAAATTCAAAAAAGAATTTGGTGACCTTGACAGGAATGAAAAAGACCTGTTAAAAAATCCGCCACGTGGATATGATAAAGACCATCCTGCAATTGATTTATTAAAACTCAAAAGTTTTGAATCATCACATAAAATTGATTATGATGACGCTGCAAAAGAGAACTTTACCGAAACCATTTGTCAAAAATTAATTCTTTTGAAACCGCTAAATGATTTTATCAATCGTGCCTTAACGACCGAATAAAATGAAAAAGCGAAAGATCCTTTTTTTAGGTGAAACCTACCGCGCAGATGCTATCACTTGGATTAGAGGTCTACAAGAATTTGGCGACTTTGAAATCATTACTTGGGAATTAAAAAAACCTAGTAACAATATAAAAAACAGACTACTAAGACTTTTAGAATACACTTGTGCACTACCACAGGTAAAAAAAATTATTCGTCTTGAAAAACCAGATATGATTATTGCTGAAAGAACTACTAGCTATGGTTTTTTGGCTGTTTTATGCGGGATTAAACCCGTAGCAATTGCGCAACAAGGTTACACTGATTTATGGCCAAAAAATTCCATCTTGTACCCTATAAAAAAAAGAATGCAAAAATACGCGTTTAAACATGCAACTTTAATCCATGCTTGGGGTCCTGTGATGTCACAATCCATGCAAAAAGCAAATATTGACATGCAAAAAGTTTTGGTTTTACCAAAGGGTATTGATCTCGAAAAGTTCAATTGTCCACAAAAAACCTTTTCTGGCAAAATAAATGCTATTGTCACCCGTTCCTTATGTCCTGAGTATGGGCATGATGTCATTTTGAAAGCTTTTGGAATCTTACATAAAAAAGAAATAGATTTTGAATTGACATTTGTAGGTGACGGCAAAGAGCTTTTAAATTTAAAAAAACTAGCTCAAAATTTAAATATAGCTCCTAAAGTACATTTTACTGGAAGGATTTTAAATACTCAGTTACCTAACTACCTTAAAAAAGCGAATCTGTATATTAGCATGCCTGTTACAGAAGGAGTTTCAGCATCACTTTTTGAAGCAATGGCCACACGTTGCTATCCTATTGTAAGTGATATTCCTGGAAATAAAAGTTATATTGAAAATAAAGAAAATGGACAACTAGTACCTGTGGGGGATTATAAAAAGCTTGCTCAAGAAATTCTATGGACCATCAACAACACAAATAGCATTAAAAACGCTACCGAAATTAATTACAATTTTTGCTCTCAAAAAGCTAATTACAAAATAAATATGAAGGAAATTGCCAATAAATACCATACTCTAATAAACGCCAAGAAATAACTCATTATGTGTGGAATTAATGGAATCTTTCATTTACAAAATCAAAAAAAGGTAGATGAACGTCTCTTACTTAAAATGAGAGACTCACTAGAACATAGAGGACCTGATGACAAAGGAATTTTTATTGATAAAAATATCGGATTAGGACATAGAAGATTATCCATTATAGATTTAACTATCGCAGGACACCAACCCTACATCTCCGAAGACGGAAGATACATAATGGTTTATAACGGCGAAATTTATAATTACAAATCCTTTTATAGCGAATTAAAAAACAATGGGCTTATTATAAAAAACACATCAGACACAGAGGTGTTAATGAAACTATTTCAGTTGCATGGCTTGAAAATGCTGAATAAACTCAATGGTATATTTGCCTTCGCTATTTGGGATAAATTAGAAAAAAAATTGACACTTGCACGAGACAGGATAGGCGTAAAACCGCTATACTATTCGTTTCATAATGAATCATTATATTTTGCATCAGAACAAAAAGCATTGTTTACTGCTGGTGTACCACTTAAAATTGCTTCGGACGGATTAGAGGAATATATATTCAATCGTTTTGTAGCGGGTGAAAATACCTTATACCAGAATGTGAACAAAGTTTTACCAGGTCACTCCTTAACTATACATCAAAACGGTAAGAAAGAGATTTTAAAATGGTGGGACTTGAAGACAGAAATTCAGAATCAAGACCAAATTAAAAAACCTATAGAATGGTTTCAAGAAACATTTAACGATTCTATAAATTTAAGAATGGTGAGTGATGTACCCGTAGGTGTATTATTAAGTGGAGGTCTAGACTCATCATCCATTTTAGCTTCTTTACACGATCAAAAATATCAAAAAATACAAACCTTTAATATGGGTTTTGAAGAAGCAGAGCATAACGAGTCCCATCTAGCCAAAAGTTTAGCCTCAAAGTTTGATTATGAATTTCACACGATGAAATTAAAAGATGAAAATCTATATGAAAACCTTATTAAAGCTACATATTACCAAGATGAGCCCAATGTACATTTGAGTGAACCTCATATTTTAGCGCTGTCTAAAATGGCAAAACCCAAGGTAAAAGTACTTTTATCTGGTGAAGGAGCAGATGAACTAATGGGAGGTTACGTACGCTATAAAACTTTAAAATATCCATCCTTGTTAAATGCAATATCAATGATTAGCAATTTTGAGCTTTTTAATAACAAACCAAGACTGGAAAAACTCGGTCGATATTCTCAAATTAATACAAATTCAGATTTAGTTATTTTCAATGGATCAAATATATATCCAAATGACATTGCAAAAAATTTCGGCATAAAAAATCCTCCAATAAATGAATATCGAATGAAAATATTTGAGGAAGCAAAATCAATTTACCCTAATAATCTCCGAAGACAGGCACTCTATTTTGACCAGCATACTTATTTGTGCTCTCTATTGGATCGAAATGACCGCTGTACAATGGGCGAATCAATTGAATGTAGAGAACCTTTTTTAGATCCTAGACTCATCATTGGATTAGGTTCATTAGAGGATAAATGGTTGTTTTCAGGAAAAAAATGGAAATTCATTTTAAAAAAATCTATGGAAAAAAAATTACCACAAGAAATACTAAACTTTAAAAAAGTAGGTTTAAGTGCACCTTGGGGTAAATACATGGCTAGCAGTGATGCTTTTAAGGAAGAAATAGAACTTTTTTCTAAAAGTGACCTCTTTCAAATGCCTTATTTTAATCACATCAATATTCAAAAATTGATTACTAATTTACAAAAAGGAGATATGAGAATAACTCCATATGTTATGCCGCTTTTTATGATGCATATCTGGATGAGAACATACACATCTAAATTTTAATACTTACTTTTGACATTCGTTACAATATTTGAAAAAAGCATACCATCATGAACATACTACCCCACTTTTCACTAAAAAAACACAACACTTTTGGCATTGATGCTTTCGCAAAAAAATTTATAGCCGTACATACCGTCGCAGAATTAGAAATAGTATTAAACCAGAATCAAAATACTGAACTATTTATTTTAGGTGGTGGCAGCAACATGCTATTAACACAAGATATTGACGCTCTGGTAATTCATGTGGATTTAAAAGGCAAAAAAATCATCAAAGAAAATGATGACTTTGTGTGGGTTGAAAGTCAAGCAGGTGAAAACTGGCATGAATTTGTACTATGGACTATCAATCAAGATTTTGGAGGATTAGAAAACATGTCCCTTATTCCAGGAAATGTAGGCACAACTCCAGTTCAGAATATTGGGGCTTATGGTGCCGAGATAAAAGATACTTTTGCTTATTGCGAGGCAATGAACATTGAAAACCAAGAAATTAAAACGTTCACTAAGGATGAATGTAACTTTGGTTATCGAGAAAGTATTTTTAAACATGAGGTGAAAAATCAATTCGTAATTACATCCGTAGTTTTTAAACTCACCAAGAAAAACCATAAAATAAACATCTCATACGGAGATATTTCAGGTGAATTAGCCAAAAAAAACATCACAAATCCTACTCTTGTAGACGTTAGTAATGCAGTTATTACGATCCGAAAAAGTAAACTACCCGACCCTAAAGAATTGGGCAACAGCGGTAGTTTTTTTAAAAACCCAATAGTTTTAAAATCTGATTTTGAAAAAATACACCAACGCTTTCCAGAAATGAAATTCTATGAAATTTCAGATACTGAGGTTAAAGTTCCCGCGGGTTGGCTGATTGAGCAAGCAGGTTTTAAAGGCAAACGTTTTGGTGATGCGGGTGTACATAAAAACCAGGCTTTAGTTCTTGTAAATTATGGCAATGCTACAGGAAAAGAGATATTAAATGTAGCGCATGAAATTCAAGATACCGTGTTTAAACTTTTTGGAATTCGTATTGAAGCAGAAGTTAACATTATATGATACACGAATTCCTTTATTAGTATCAACTATAAAATAAAATCAATCCATGTATATTCCTGATATTTACAGAAACGAAAATGCAGAAGAAATAAAAAAATTTCTTTACGAAAACAGTTTTGGTATACTCATCAATCAGTCTAATAGTAAACTGTGTGCTACTCATATTCCATTAGAGCTAGAAACTAACAGTGAAGGAAAAGAAATTTTGTGCGGTCATATTTCAAAAGAGAATCTACAATGGAAAGGATTCTTAGAAAATGACGAAGTTTTAGCAGTATTTTCAGGACCTCACAGTTACATATCTTCTTCGTGGTACGATCATGAAAATGTGCCAACTTGGAATTATATTGCAGTTCAAATACATGGGAAAATCAAAATAATTGATCACGAAGCAGCTGTAGAATCCTTAAAAAAATTAGTAAACAAATATGAAAAAGGTTCAGAAAACCCAATTCGAATTGAAGATTTATCAGCAAAAACAATGCAACAAGCAAAGGGAATTGTAGCCTTCGAGATTGAAATTATAGAAATTAATGCAACGAAGAAAATGTCTCAAAATAGAGACCAAAAAAATTATCAAAACATTATTGAAGCGTTAGAAAAAGTAAATACTCCACAAGCCATTGCAACTGCAACTGAAATGAAAAAATGTCCTATTTAATTTCTTTGGAAAATTACAATTAGTATTTAACATTTAGAGATTCTATTCATACCTTTGCAGCCATATTTATACACGCCTTGTAACGAATATTAATACTCATAAAACACAAATGCTTATATTACTATTTTACTTTTTTATTTTTATTGTAGCCGTTCAAATACTCTATTATTTAGGGGTTTTCAGGGTTTTTGCTTTCGCCAAAGATCAAAAGAGTACTCCAAAAAAAATTCCAGTATCTGTAATAGTTTGTGCTAAAAATGAAGAAGAAAACGTAGCACAATTTATACCCTTATTAGCAGCACAAGAATACCCTGACTTTGAAATAGTTCTAATTGATGATGCATCAAGTGATAAAACACTAGATATTTTTGAAGAATTTGAAAAGCAATATTCAAACATTCGACTTGTAAAAGTGGAAAATAACGAGGCTTTTTGGGGAAATAAAAAATACGCATTAACTTTAGGAATCAAAGCAGCTTCAAAAGACTATTTATTATTTACAGATGCGGATTGTTATCCTACCTCAACAAACTGGATAGCTACCATGACAGCACAATTTACCATGCAAAAAACTATCGTTTTGGGCTATGGAAAATACGAACGAATATCAAATTCCTTTCTGAATAAAATAATTCGATACGAAACTCTTTTAACAGCAGTTCAATATTTTTCATGGGCAAAGTTAGGCAAGCCGTACATGGGAGTTGGTAGAAATTTAGCGTATAAAAAAGATGAATTCTTTAAAGTAAACGGATTTATTGAGCACATGCGCATTCGCTCAGGAGATGATGATTTATTTGTAAATCAAGCTGCAACAGCAAAAAACACTACAATAGCTTTTGAGCCAGATAGTTTTACGCTTTCTAAACCTAAAACTTCCTTTAATGATTGGGTATCACAAAAAAGGAGGCATGTTGCAACTGCTAACCATTATACTTTTTTTGATCAATTTCAACTGGGTGTTTTTTATAGTTCACAATTATTATTCATCTTATTACCAGCTGTTTTGCTTGCGTTTCAATTTGAATGGATTATTGTCACCAGTTTAATAGCCTTTCGTTATCTCGTGGCATGGATTATGATAGGTTCATCTGCAAGGAAACTTGATGAGCATGATTTAAAATTTTGGTTTCCAATTGTTGAAATTGTCTTAATATTAATCCAAATCAATATCTTTATCATTAATCTATTCTCAAAACCAGCACAGTGGAAATAAACAATCAAATAGAAAAAGCAAAACAAGGTGATCAAGTTGCCTTTACTTTTCTATTGAATCACTACTGGAACGAGGTGTATGGGTTCATGTTAAAAAGAACCGAAAACGAAGCAACTGCCGAGGATATTACCATTGAAACATTTTCTAAAGCATTTGACAAAATAGCCACTTATAATACTGAATTTCAATTCAATACTTGGTTAATAGCTATTGCAAAAAATGTGCATATTGATTTATTACGAAAGAAAAAACTAAGTCTTTTTGTGGAAATTACAGAAGACGAAAATCATCAAGCTTACAATATTGCTGACACTACACCGTCTGCTGAGGATGTATTGATCACTGAACAAAACTTATCCCGTTTATTACAATGTATTAAAGAATTAAAACCTCATTACCAAGAGGTAATTCAGCTGCGTTATTTTCAAGAAATGAGCTATCAAGAAATAGCTTTAAAAATGAATGAACCACTAAGTAATGTAAAAATTAAACTTTTACGCGCCAAGAAGTTGCTAGCCGAAATAATTCAGAAAAAATAATTCCTTTATCTGTTTTGAATGGGCACAAAAAAAAGTCTGAAAAAACAGACTTTATTTTACATTTATAAATTTCAGTTTAACGTACAATCCTTTCGGGAAAATCAGTAATGATTCCACTTACTTTTAAATCTTGTAGCATCTTGATATCAGCAGGCTCGTTTGCTGTCCAAGGAAGAATCTTGAAATTATTAGTTTTCATGATCGCAACATTTTCTGACGTCAAAGTTTTAAAATAGGGGTTTATTGCTTGCGCATTTAATTCTTTTCCTAACTGAATCACAGTTTCAATAGGATCTTTGTAAGTCAGTAATCCAATAGCTACGTCTTTACTCAAACTTCTCATTTTTCTTAATTCATTTACTTTAAAACTAGATACAAAAAAATCTTTATTGCTCCAGCCACGCTTTTTAAAGTTTTCCATAATGGCGTAGGTATCTGCCGCCGTATTTTCTCCTTTCAATTCAATGTTGAGCACTGCTTTTCTATTCATAGTTATAATGACCTCCTCAAGAGTTGGAATTTGATGTTTTCCAGCAACAAGTACTTTTCTTAATTCGTCAAAAGTGTAACTCTCAATCTTTCCTTTAGCATTTGTCAATCGGTCTAAATCATCATCGTGAAAAACTACAATTTCACCTGTTTTTATTTTAAACACATCTATCTCAAGCATATCAGCTTTGAGATCAATTCCTTTTTTTATGGAGGCTATTGTATTTTCGGTTTCATGTCCCATTGCACCTCTGTGGCCGCAAACAATAAATTTATTTGAACTACAACTTAAAAAAAGTAGCGACAATGCAGTCGCAATAGTTATCGTTTTTGCTTTCATAAATACCTTATATATTTTTCATAAAATTATATTTAAACTCGTCAAATACCATTACCTAATCATTACGAATAAACTAAATTAAAGCTACTTTTTGTGATGCAATGTTTCATAAAGTTTACCTAAAAATAGAAATAAGCAGTAAAAAAAGGGCGAAAATCAAAACTTTGGTTACCTAAAATTATTTTTCTAATAGTATTAATGTAACACCTTTTTTTCCATTTCTAGATTCCTTTGCAGGCATGAAACTAAACACTAAACTCATGAAAAATCTTAAAATGTTCTTATTTACGATGCTTTGGATTATCGTTATAAGCACTACAAGTCATGCACAAACCACACAAGCCTCTATTTCCGGAACCATATCAGGCACAAATAATGAGACTATAAAAGAGGCAAATGTTAGCTTAAAAAATGAATCTACTGGATTTAAAACTACTACACTTACTAACTATAAAGGCGTTTATACTTTTAAAGAATTGCCTCTAGGTGGTCCTTACACTATTACTGTAAAAACATCTGGATATGGAGAACAACAACGATCTGGATACACGCTTAATCAAGGTGATTTAATTACGATTAACATCGAAATGCAAACCGATATGCAAACTCTAGAGGTCGTAGAAGTGGTAGGCCGAGGATTAAAAAATAAAACAGGAAATCTAGGTGCGGCAACTGCAATTACAGCCAAACTCATTAATTCTTTACCCGTAAACGGAAGAAATTTTACCAACTTAATGGATTTGTCTCCATTAACACGTGGCGGAAACATCTCAGGACAACTAGCATCGTCTACCAATTATACATTAGATGGTATGAATGCAAAAAACCCAACTTCGGCAGGAGCTACCACCAGCAGAAGTGGCGCACCCTACTCCATCTCTATTGAGGCTGTAAGAGAATTTAAAGTAGTAACAAATCAATATGATGTAGGTTATGGTCGTAGTGGTGGTGGAACTGTAAGTGCCGTTACTAAGTCTGGAACGAATGATTTTTCTGGAAGTATGTTTGCTTACAATAGAGCTGATTGGCTTTCTAGTGCTTATGACATTAGAGGAAACAGACGTCAAAATGATTTTACAACGACTCAATATGGTTTTACCTTGGGCGGACCTATTATCAAAGACAAACTACACTTTTTTGTAGCATGGGATCATCAACAAGATTCTAGACCATTGATTATTGCAGATGTTCAATCGCCAGAGGATGAGCTTAGGTTTAATGTAACCAAAGCAACGCTGGATAACTTTGTAACCATTGCTAGAAATAAATATGGCGTTTCAAGTTCACCTCAATATGGATCATTTGATAAAAAAAGAAATTCGGATGCAGCATTTGCTCGTTTGGATTGGCAATTAAATAGTAAAAACCTACTTACAATTCGAAACAACTTTACGTTTGATGACAATAAACTGGGATTGCAAGACAATACAGCAATTAATTTATATGAGTCTTTTGGTGATGACTATAATATTGATAACAGTATTTTAGCTTCATTGAGAACAACTGTAAATCCTAAAATCACAAACGAATTAAAAGTGCAACATCTTTACACTTTTCAAGACAGTAACCCTGGTGATCAATTGCCTTCTTATAACATTCCTAGAGCCATTGTAGAAAATGTAGCCTCCACAATTAATGGTGCTGTGAGAACTACCAATATTCAAATAGGAGGACACCGATTTGCACAAGAAAAATTCACCAATAATGTTTTTCAAATTGTAGACAATCTATACTACAATACCGATAAAATAAAATACACTTTTGGATTTGACATTATGCAAACCAATTCAAAATCAGTGTATGGTAGCGAAGTAAACGGTCGTTTTCATTTTAATAGCGTTGCAAATTTTGACAATGGTACTCCTTATCGTTACTTTAGAGAAGTACCATTAGTGGCTGATCCTACTGTTAATTCGAATATATTAAATGCAGGGATATATGGACAATTACAAACAAAAGTAGCACTGGGTGTTGACCTAACTTTAGGATTACGTTTTGATTATGCAAAGTATCCAACTGCAACTTTCAACCAAATGGTTTTTGATGAATTAGGCATTAGAACCGATAACAAATTACAATCGGCTATTTTACAGCCAAGGGTTCAATTGACATGGGATGTAAATGAAAACCACAAAGATTACATACGCGCAGGAGCAGGAATTTTTGCATCAGATTTAAATAACTATGCCATCATTAACAATTTATATTTTGACGGAAAGAAAACTGCAACTGTAGATGTTAGAGCACCAAATGTTCCTGTACCTGACTTCATAGGTTACCGAAACAACTTTTCTAGCATACCTACGCTAGATGCTTTTCAATTACCAACTATAAATTATACTGGCACCGATGCTAAAGTACCTTTGGTTTATAAAGCTAATGTATCTTACGCACATTTTTTTACAGATCATTTAAAAATGGGAATTGCTGGTTATGCTACTCTAGGACGTAATAATTATGTGTATGTAGATAGAAATATGGTTAGCAATCCGTTTTTTAATTTGGCAAACGAAGGAAATCGCGGCGTATTTGTACCAGCAAGTTCAATACCTGCAAATGGAGCTGCAGACTGGATGCAAGGTAGAATAAGTAATAAATTAGGGAGAGTTTTAGAACTTAACAGTGAAGGAAAAGTAAATCAATTTGCGCTAGTTGTTGATGCTACTTACAAATATTTTAAGGATGGAGAAATTACGGCTAGTTACACCCTAAATGACACCAAAGACAACACTTCTTTCAACGGAAATGTGGCTAACACAGCTACACTTGTATTACCAGTAGAGGATGATCCTAGAAATTTAAGTAAAATGACATATTCTGATAATCATTTTCGACACAAGGTGGTGCTTTATGGATCATTACCCACTTTTTACGGGTTTAGTGTAGGAGTTCGCTATTCAGGAATTGGTGGTACACGATATAGTTTATTATCTGGAGGAAATACAAATGGAGATTTTGTAACAGCTTCAAATGATTTAGCGTACATTTTTGATATCAACAGCCCAACCGTTCCACAAAATATCAAAACTGGTTTACAAACTATTTTAAATAATCCTGCAGCAAGTTCAAGCTTAAAAAATTATATCAACTCTTACTCTGGTAAAATTGCAGAGCGTAACGGTGGTATAAATGAGTTTTATGGTCTTGTTGACATTAGAATTAATAAAAAAATCAGTATTCCCAAAAAGCAATTCATAGAATTTACTGTTGATATTTTTAATGTTGCGAATTTACTAAACAAAGAAAGGGGAGTTAATAAATCATTGAATAGCCAGTCTCTCTATGCACTAGGAACACCTGCATCTGGCGGTAATGCTGCAGTTCCAGGATTTGATAGTACTAGACAACAGTTTAACTACCGTGTAAACAATGCTGGTTTACCTGCTTTATCTGGTAATCCATTTCAAATTCAGATAGGTTTTAAATATGCATTCTAAGTAATTCTTTTTTACAAAAATACAAGCGCATCCTGATACAGTGATGCGCTTTTTTTTGCGCAGTATTTTAATAAAATTAATTTAGTTAAATAATAAAATATAATTCAATCAATTTTTAAAAATTTAAAAAATTAATTACAATAATAACACAATAGGTTCGTTATTAATAAAAAATAACCTTGCTTATGATGTAAATGTACTTAACCATAAAAACCACATATTATGTCTAAATTAAGCATTTACGAGACCGGCTGGATTGAACTTGTTTTTCAAAACAGAAATAAAGAGTATGGTGCGTACAAACTTCGTCAAGAGAGCACAAAAACGTCACTTACAGCACTTTTCATGGGAGTAACATTATTAGTGGGTGCCATTAGCATTCCTACACTAGTCTCAATTTTTAATCCTGAGACAACCTTTACCCCTATTGAGCCAGATTTGACAGATAAAATTGTCCAAATAACCGATGTCTATCCAAATAAAACACAACCTCAAAAAGCATTACCTCCCTTAAAAACAAAAAGTATTGCTAATCCAGTAAAAAGTAAAGCATTAATAAATCCTATTATTGTATCTACTGAACAAGCAGAGCAAAATATTGCTAAAAACACTGATCTACCAGTTGTAAATACAACGCCATCTGATGGAACTGGCGTAGTGGCTGTTAACGCAGGTCCAAGTACAACTGTTCAAAACACAGTGGAAACACCTGAAACTGGAAACGCCATCATTAACAGTCTAGCGCTAGATAAACTTCCAGAATTTCCAGGAGGTATCAACAAGTTTTACACGTATGTAGGTAATAATTTTGAAAAACAAGAAACTGAACTCAATGGAACAGTAAAAATCTTTGTTTCTTTTGTAATAGAAAGAGATGGTAGCATGACTGACATACAAGTTAGAAGAGATCCTGGTTACGGACTAGGAAAAGAAGCGGTTAGAGTTTTGAAATCTTTACGAACCAAGTGGGCTCCAGGCATGATAAGCGGAAAACCAGTACGTACCGCCTACACCTTACCTATTACGGTTCAAATGAACTAAAACTTCAATATAAAAAAAAGGCAGAACATAGAGTTCTGCCTTTTTTAGTATTAAAAATTATTTTTTCTTTTTAACAGGTGCTTTTTTTGCAACAACTGGCTTTTGCTTCACATAAGGCTTATACAAACCGTCTTTTTCTGCTCTTAATTTGGCGTTTTCTGCTCTTTCTTTTGGATCAGGATGAGAACTCATCATTTTCTCCAAGAAAGAAGATTCAGCTCCTTCACTCATTTTAGCTAAGATACCAAAGGCTGAAGAAACCGCATTAACATTATAACCATTGTTTTTCATGAAATTATATGAGAACTCATCAGCCTCAGACTCTTGTTTTCTGCTGTGTTTACTATCAATCATTTGGCTACCCACTTTAGCTAACTGACTGTCAGTTATAGCTGCAACTTTATCAGATTGAGATGCTATTAAACCTAAAGCAGCTTCTTTTTTATAAGCAGCCTTAATAGCATCTCTTGAATCAGTATTAACCACGTGACCTATTTCATGCCCTATTACTGCTAGCAACTCATTATCATCCATAATGTCCATTAATCCAGAATAGACACGAACACTTCCGTCTGCGGTAGCAAATGCATTTACCTCGTTTAATTTATATACTTTATAATTAAGTGCAACTCCTTCTGTAGTCTTATGTTTTCCAAAAAGCTTATTTAAACGAAGAGTATACGGATCTTTAGCACCTGTAATAACATGCTCAGCATCCATTTTATCTACTGCTGCTTTTGATAATGAAGCTGCATCAGCATCACTAAATGTAAAACCTGCCACCCCTTTTTGAACAGCTCCAAGAGCTTTCTCTCCAAAATTTATTTGTGCGTTAGCGGTTGAAACTCCTAGTAAAACGAACAAAGCTCCTAAAATTATTGATTTATTTTTCATGATTTCTAATTTTAAACAAATGTACTAATTTATGTTAAAAAAAATAAAACACATCAACATTGTTTTTTTAAACGTTGAGATACTTCATCATCTCTTACAAAGACAATACCAAAGAATTATTTTATAATTTCCAACCCAAACAATATCCTCTAAAAAATATGTTAAGTAAAATTTTATGCTTTGTATAAGTCTAATTCACGATTTGGTTTTACCCTTTTATAATTCAACTTTAGTTATCTTTGCACTCAGAAAATTGAGATATGGAAAACGTTGTAGAAAACAATTTACTAGAAAAAACCGAAACCAAGGTAGAACACATCACTGGAAAACCAAAATGGTTAAAAGTGAAACTACCCATTGGTCAAAAATATACAGAACTTAGAGGATTAGTTGACAAATACAGTTTAAACACTATTTGCACATCTGGAAGTTGTCCTAATATGGGAGAATGCTGGGGCGAGGGTACTGCTACCTTTATGATTTTGGGAAATATTTGCACGCGCTCTTGCGGATTTTGCGGTGTAAAAACAGGTAGACCAGAAACTGTTGACTGGGAAGAACCAGAAAAAGTAGCGAGATCCATAAAGATCATGAATATCAAACACGCAGTAATCACAAGTGTTGATCGTGATGATTTGAAAGATGGTGGCTCAATCATTTGGATTGAAACTGTGAAAGCCATTCGAAGAATGAATCCAAATACTACACTTGAGACATTAATTCCTGATTTTCAAGGAAACGAAACCCATTTAGATCGAATAGTTGCTGCTAATCCCGAAGTTGTTTCGCATAATGTAGAAACAGTGAGACGCTTGACTAGAGAGGTGCGCATACAAGCAAAATACGATCGTACACTTGAAGTATTGCGTTATTTAAAAGAAAAAGGCATCAACAGAACTAAATCTGGTATCATGTTAGGTTTAGGTGAACTTGAAGAAGAAGTATATCAAACATTAAGAGACCTGAGAGAGGCAAATGTAGATGTAGTCACCATAGGACAATACCTTCAACCGAGTAAAAAACATTTACCTGTTAAAGAATTCATAACTCCTGATCAGTTTGCAAAATATGAGGAATATGGTTTGTCATTAGGTTTTCGTCATGTAGAAAGTGGACCTCTTGTTCGCTCTTCTTATAAAGCTCAGAAACACATTCTTTAAAATTGTAACAAGGTATTGGTACAACAAAATTTCATTTTAAAACTGAAATTTGAAACTTTAAACAAAAAAATATTGAAAACTAGAATTGCGATAAACGGTTTTGGAAGAATTGGAAGGAATCTTTTCCGCTTACTTTTAAACCACCCAACAATTGAAGTTGTTGCCATAAATGATATAGCCGACAAAAAAACTATGGCACATCTGGTAAAGTATGATAGCATACACGGTGTGTTACCGCATGCCGTTAGCTATAATGAAACAGGTATACTAGTTGGCGAATCTCATTTTCTTTTTTTTCACGAAAAAAATTTAAAAAACCTAGACTGGAAAAGTTGTTCCATTGATTATGTTATTGAATCAACAGGAAAATACAAGACTTTTAAGGAATTACACACGCATATTCTGGCTGGTGCCAAAAAAGTAATTTTATCTGCACCTTCAGAAACTGATGCAATAAAAACCGTTGTATTAGGAGTTAATGAAGAAATTCTTGACGGTACTGAAACAATAATTTCGAATGCAAGTTGTACTACAAATAATGCTGCCCCAATGATCAAAGTAATCAATGATCTTTGCGGCATAGAACAAGCTTACATTACCACAATTCACTCTTACACAACAGATCAAAGCTTACACGATCAACCTCATAAAGATTTAAGAAGAGCTCGCGGCGCAAGTCAATCTATAGTTCCTACAACAACGGGAGCAGCAAAAGCATTAACAAAAATATTCCCAGAATTTGAAGGGAAGATAGGCGGATGTGGCATAAGAGTTCCTGTTCCAGATGGATCTTTAACTGATATTACCTTTAATGTGAAAAAAGCCGTCAGTATCAATCAAATAAACGAAGCCTTTAAACACGCTTCTAAAAACACTTTAAAAGGAATATTAGATTATACGGAGGACCCAATTGTATCTGTAGATGTAATAGGGAATAAAAATTCATGTATATTTGATGCACAACTTACTTCTGTAATTGATAAAATGGTAAAAGTAGTAGGTTGGTATGATAATGAAATAGGATATTCATCAAGGCTTATTGATTTGATTCTTTTAACATCAAAATAGTAATTTTTCAAAAAAAACATGGCAAATGAAATGTTTTTTCTTTTCTGTATTGTTTTTTACTGGTATACTTGCCTCACACTCCAAAGTGACGGCAGATAGCCTAACCTATTATTACACGCTCAGCAATCAAAACATCAAGGACGATAATTATAGAAATGCTTTGTTTTTTACACAAAAAGCAATACAATTTGCAAAAAAAAACAACAAAAACATAGAGCAAGCTCTTCATGAATTCAATTTAGGTAAAATTCTTTATGATTTAAAAAAATATGATGATGCGCTAGTTAGTTTTTTAAAAAGTGCCGCACTCAACAATACTTCTATTTCGAATAAAGCGAAAGCCGAAAGTTACTACCATATTGGCCTTTGTTACATGGCCAAGGAGAATTATAAAGAAGCATCCCCCTATTTTAACAAAGCCGAAAATTTATACAAAGATTTAAAAACCACAAATAAAATTCTTGAAGTAAAACTCCAAAAAGGACTTATTAATCGGTTCACTGGAAAAACTCAAGAGGCTATGACTATTTTTAAATCTATTATTTATATGCCAGAATCTTCTATTTTAGAGGATTTACAAGCAAAGACTTTGTATCAAATAGGGACTATAGAATCACAATACAATAGAAATAATTTGGCAATAGCCTATCTAAAAAAGGCTCTTAACGCTAATAATAATATCAATAATATTGAACTAAAGACATCTATAGTACTAGCGCTAAGTACGCTTTATGACAAAACATTAGATAAAAATTTAGCATACCAATATTTAAAACAATATTTAAAACTAAAAGAAGAGTTAACTTTTCTCAACAATAAAAGACTTGGAGTTGATGATTACGCTAAATTTAAAGAAGCGGAACGTCTAAAAGAACAAAATCAATTCAAAATTCAAAAAGAAGAAGAACTAAAATCCAAAAAAATATCAAAAATCATTAGTATACTTGCTATTGCTTTAATTACTATCTTATCATTATTAAGCCTTTCTCTTTACAAAAACAATAAAATTAGAACCAAATCAAACCAGCTCTTAAAGGATAAAAACAAAGAACTAGAGATTGCTAAAAACAAAGTTGAAAAAGCATCTCAAGCCAGATCTGAGTTCCTTTCTACGGTAAGTCATGAACTCAGAACTCCGCTCAATGCAATCAATGGAATCACCCATTTACTTCTTGAAGAAGATCCTAAAAAAAACCAAATAGATTACCTTTCCTCCTTAAAATTTTCTGGTGATTACCTGACTAAGTTTATCAATGAAATTTTAGAAATTAACAAAATAGAATCTAACAAAACGGAAATAGAAGAAATTCCCTTTAACTTAAAACAACTACTCATCAACATCAAGCAATCTCTCAAGGAGTTAGCCATCGTAAATAACAATGATTTCAAATTAGATGTTGACTATACCATTCCAGATTTTCTCATTGGAGACCCAACTAAACTCTCTCAAATCATTTTAAACCTGATTAATAATGCGCTAAAATTTACAAAAAATGGAGTAGTAAATGTGGTAGCAAAACTCAATAATCTAGAAGATAAGCATGCCACATTACATTTTGAAATTATTGATACTGGAATAGGCATACCAGCAGAAAAACTAGAAAGTGTTTTTGATAGTTTTTCACAAGGCTCTATTGAAGTTAATAGAAAATATGGAGGTACTGGACTTGGTCTAACAATTGTAAAAAAATTAATAACCATTCTAGGAGGTGAAATACACCTTAAAAGTACTGTAAATAAAGGATCTACATTCTCATTTCAATTAAAATTTGAAATAGGAACAAAACCCATAGATATCGTTTCTACAAGCAAGCAAAATTATGAATCCAAACTTATCAATAAGAAAATATTACTAGTAGAGGACAATAAAATCAACCAAATGATCACCACAAAAATGCTTTTTAATAAAAAAGTAATTTGCGAAGTGATTGACAATGGCGAAGAAGCTATTGAACTTTTAAAAATTTCAAAATTTGACTTGATTTTAATGGATGTTCATTTACCCGGAATTAATGGTACGATAGCAACAGAAACGATTAGAAAATTTGACAATATTACACCCATTATAGCCCTTACTGCTATCTCTCTTGATGAAAACCGGGAAATGCTATTGTCTTTTGGCATGAACGATGTTATTACTAAACCGTTCATACCCGAAGTTTTTTATTCTATAATTGCTGATCACTTGAAGTAATTAATAATTCAAAATCAGTTCTTTTATTAAACTACGAACTTGTGGTTCAGCTTCTTTTGCTGCTTCTAGAACTTCATCATGAGAAATCGTTCCTATACTTTCAGCATCACCCATATCTGTAATAACAGAAATCCCAAAAGTTTCTAAATCCATGTGTCTAGCCACAATAACCTCTGGAACAGTAGACATCCCAACACAATCAGCACCTAAAATTTTTACCATTTTATATTCTGCTAGAGTTTCAAATGTAGGTCCTTGCAAACCAAGGTAAATGCCTTCATGTGTTACAATATTCAATTCTTTAGCTATTTCGGTTGCTTTTGCAATCATTTTGCGGGAATAAGGCTCACTCATATTAACAAAACGAGGGCCAAAACGTTCGTCATTTTTCCCTCTCAAAGGATGCTCTGGAGTCATGTTAATATGATCCGTAATCATCACAATAGATCCTACTTTATAACTCGGGTTCACTCCTCCTGATGCATTAGATACAATAAGCTTATCAACACCCAAGAACTTCATTACACGTACCGGAAAAGTAACTTCGGTCATAGAATAGCCTTCGTAATAATGAAAACGGCCTTGCATGGCGACTACTTTTTTACTCCCAATAGTCCCAAAAACAAGAGCCCCTTTATGACCTTGAACAGTTGAAACAGGAAAATTAGGAATTTCATGATACGGTAAAGTAAAATCAACCTGCATATCACTAGTAAAACTTCCTAATCCTGAACCTAGAATAACACCGTATTCTGGAGTGAAATTAACTCTCTCTTGTATGAAACTAACTGTTTCTTGTACTTCTTCCCACATAATCTAAAATTGTTTTATTAAAATTATCACCACCTGATATAAATGAACATGCTATACCCAAGTAAAACAGCTGTTCCCCTGAGAAGTGTTCCTTCAAACGCACATAATCCTTTTCGGTGGTAATAATTTTATTGTTTTGCGCTATTTTTTTTATTTCTAAAACTTCACTATCTGTAAAATCATGATGGTCAGGGTATGCTAAGCAAACATCACCCTCTTCTTTAATGGCATCAAAAAATGAATCAGGCTTTGCAATACCAGCAATTAAAACTTTCTTTACACCTTTTAACTTATTTCTATTGATTTTATAATTATGACCCAAAAAATAAAAATCATAGTTAATATAAGTGAAAAATAATTCTTGATGATCATTAACTTTAAGTCTAGTTCGCAATCTACTTTGTTCCTCTAAACTCAAGTTTTCAGGACATTTTGTAACAATTACTATGGATGCTCTTTTCGCACCAACTTTTAGTTCTCTTAAATTCCCTGTGGGCAACATACAATCATCAGCATACAAATCTCCGTAGGCTGTTAGTAAAATATAAAACCCCGCTTTTACCTTTCGATGTTGGTAAGCATCATCTAACAAAATAACATCGGGCTTTTGAGATGATTGTATTAACTGCTCTATTCCGTTTTTTCTATCGGCATCTACAGCCACTTGAATTGCTGGGAATTTACTAAAAAATTGATACGGTTCATCACCCAAAATTTTTGCAGTAGTTCCGGCTTGCGCCAAAATGTATCCTGAGGTCTGTCTCTTATATCCTCTACTCAATGTAGCTACCTTATAATTATTACTAAGTAAACGGATTAAATATTCTATTTGAGGTGATTTTCCAGTACCTCCAACACTTAAATTCCCAACAGCAATAACTGGCACATCAAAAAAAGTAGCCTTAAGTACTCCAATATCATATAAAAAGTTACGAATACTGGTGACCAAGCCATACAAAACAGCAAACGGAAACAGTATTTTTCTCAGTAATTTCATTTTACGAAAGTAGAATAAATTATCTTTGAATTAAAAATCTAGTACAGATTTCAGCAATTATAAAATATTCCTTTAATTTTTGTGTCAATAAAATCTGTGCCAATCTTTGTCAAAAACATGAAAATCAAAGAAATAATTTACGTACTCGAAGAAATGGCTCCCACTGCTTATGCCGAGGATTTTGATAATGTAGGATTACTTGTAGGTGATCAAGAGACTGAAGCCAGCGGAATATTGGTTTGTCATGATGCTCTCGAGACTATTATCGATGAAGCTATTGCAAAAAAATGCAATCTTGTAGTGTGTTTTCATCCCATTTTATTTTCTGGATTAAAAAAGATAACCGGAAAAAATTATGTAGAGCGTGCTGTTATCAAAGCTATAAAAAATGATATCGCTATATATGCCGTTCATACTGCTCTAGACAACCATCAAGAAGGTGTCAATAAAATTTTTAGTGATGCTCTAGGGCTAATCAATACAAAAATCCTGATTCCTAAAGAGCAATTTATTCGAAAACTAGTGACTTACGCCCCGCTTGACAATGCCGAAATCGTTCGAAATGCTTTATTTGCAGCTGGCGCTGGCAACATTGGTAATTATGACAACTGTAGTTTTAGCTCTACAGGAACAGGAACTTTCAGAGGCAATCAAAACAGTAATCCCGTACTAGGAGAACGCTATGAACTTGTTCAAACCACTGAAGTCAAAATAGAAGTGACTTATGAGAAACATTTGGAACGCAAAATACTTACTGCTCTATTTAACAGCCACATTTATGAAGAAGTTGCACATGAAATCTATAATTTAAACAATAAGCATCAAAACATTGGTTTAGGTATGATTGGTGAACTTCCTAATCCCTTGCCAGAAAAAGAATTTTTAGAATACGTAAAAGACAAAATGCAGTGTGGTGGCATCAGACATTCTAGCTTTACAGGTAATAAAATAAAAAAAGTTGCCGTTCTTGGCGGAGCTGGAAGTTTTGCTATCTCAAATGCAATTCAAGCTGGAGCAGATGCCTATTTAACAGCTGATTTGAAATACCATCAGTTTTACGAAGCGGAAAATAAGCTCCTTTTAGCAGATATAGGACATTTTGAAAGCGAACGCTATACAAAAAATTATATTGTAGAGTATCTTCGAAAAAAAATCCTTAATTTTGCAGTTATTTTATCAGAAGAAAATTCAAATCCAGTTAAGTACTTATAGAATATGGCGAATACAAAAGAATTAAGTGTTGAGGACAAGTTAAGAGCAATTTACGATTTACAACTTATTGACTCTAGAATTGACGAAATCAGAAACGTAAGAGGTGAATTGCCTTTAGAGGTAGAAGATCTTGAAGATGAAGTGGCTGGTTTAAGCACACGTTCAGAAAAATTAAAAGGAGAACTTGAAGTTATTGAAGACCTTATCAAAGCTAAAAAAATAGCTATTGATGAGCACAAAGAGTCTATCAAAAAATATACAAAACAACAGGAAACGGTTCGTAATAATAGAGAATTTAACTCTTTGACAAAGGAAGTAGAGTTTCAAGAACTTGAAATTCAATTGGCTGAAAAGCAAATCAAAGAAATGAAAGCTTCAATTGAGCATAAGAAAGAAGTAATTGCAGGCTCAAAAGAAAGATTAGAATCTAAATCGAATCATTTAAAACATAAAAAATCAGAATTAGATGCAATCTTAGCTGAAACAGCAAAAGAAGAAGCGTTCTTATCTGAAAAATCTATCGAATTCCAAAACTTAATCGAGGAGCGTTTGTTAAATGCTTACAAAAGAATAAGAGGAAGCGTTCGTAATGGTTTAGCAGTAGTTTCAATAGAAAGAGGTGCATCAGCTGGTTCTTTCTTTACTATTCCACCTCAAACGCAAGTTGAAATTGCTTCTAGAAAAAAAATCATTACTGATGAGCACTCTGGAAGAATACTAGTAGATAGCGTTCTTGCAGAAGAAGAAAAAGAGAAAATGGAACAATTGTTCTCAAAAATATAATACCTTTAAAGTCCCGATGTTATCGGGACTTTTTTTATGATCAAACAGATATTCTATACTCTTTTTACCAAGTCAGTGGGTACCTACATCAACCTACTCAGCTACCTTGCCCCAACAAAAGCGATACAACTCGCATACAACTTATTCAGTAAACCTCGCGATGGAAAGCTACAAGTTGACCGATTACCCAAAGTACTGCAACAAGCCCAAACCCAAACACTCTCTTTTCAAGATCAAAAAATACAAACCTATACTTGGCCTGGCAACAGTCATGTGATTTTATTAGTACACGGTTGGGAGAGCAACGCTTCGCGTTGGGAAAAACTCTTGCCTTACCTCGCAAAAACCGGTAGTACCATCGTAGCACTTGACGGACCCGCCCATGGACTCTCCAGTGGCACCACATTTAATATTCCGCATTATGCCGAATTTTTACACCAAGTGGTACAGCATTTTCAACCACAAACTTTGATCGGACACTCTCTAGGCGGCAAAACCTGCTTGTACTACCAGTCCGTTTACCAAAGCGACGACTTAAAAAAAATGGTTATCCTTGGCGCACCAAGCGATTTCAAAATAATATTAGACAATTATATCGCGCTGCTAAGCCTCAATTCTAGAATTTTAACTGGCCTAAAAAAATATTATCGTGATGTTTTTCAACTCGATACAGATGAGTTTGCAGGACAACATTTTGCAAAAAACATACTAACCCAAGGCTTTCTTGCCCATGATGAGCAAGACCAAGTAGTGCTCATTCATGAAGGCAACAAAATCGCCGCAACCTGGAAAAACGCTACTTTCATCACCACAACTGGACTCGGCCACAGCATGCACGACCACAATTTATACGAAAAAATTAGTCAGTTCATTCAAAATTAGGGCTTGCCGCCGCGGCGACCAGGCTATTCGCTACAATCTTTTTTTGGGCAAAAAAAGCCCTAAAAAAGGATTTTCGCTGCTATCCTTCACGCAAATCCGTCGTAAAGTTGATAAGTTCGTTTTACAAGCAATCTCAAAATCAATAGCTATTATAATTTGCAAATTGATTACTTTTGCAAGATGGAAGATCAATTAAAACGCCTCAATAAATTCATTGGCGAAACAGGTTTTTGCAGCCGCCGCGAAGCTGATAAAATCATCGAAGAAGGACGAGTGACCATCAATGGTGTTGTACCCGAATTAGGGACCAAAGTAGCACCTCATGACGAAGTACGCATTGACGGCAAATTAATTCGTGAAAAAACAGAAAAATCAGTATATCTTGCCTTTTACAAACCAGTAGGGATAGAGTGTACCACAAACCTTGATGTACACAACAATATTGTAGATTATATTAATTATCCAAAGCGAATATTCCCAATTGGGCGTTTAGACAAAGCCAGTGAAGGCTTGATTTTCATGACAAATGACGGCGACATTGTTAATAAAATATTACGTGCGCGCAACAATCATGAAAAAGAATATACCGTTACCGTAAACAAACCCATCACCGATCGTTTTATAGAAAGAATGGGAAATGGAGTTCCTATTCTAGACACTGTTACAAGAAAATGTAAGGTGGAACAAATTAGTAAATTCACTTTCAAAATCATCTTAACACAAGGTTTGAACCGTCAAATCCGTCGAATGACTGAATATCTAGGCTATGACGTAACCGCCTTAAAACGCATTCGGATTATCAATATTTCACTGGATGTTCCAGTTGGACGTTACCGTGATTTGACTGATGCCGAAATAAAAGAACTCAACGCACTTATTGAGCCATCCAGCAAAACAGAAGAAGCTAGTTTACCAAAAGTAGAAACACCAAGAAAAAGAACTGAGTTTATAAAAAGAGATGACCCTAGGTTTAAGAAACGTGGGGATTATTAACCCGTTTTTTTCATATCATATTAAACTAAAAAAGGCTTATTGAAATGATTCAATAAGCCTTTTTTTATTTCACAACTTGAATTATATTTTCTTATTAAAAATTCTTAATTCATTTTCGAATATATAATAAATTGATTGCGTTCCCGGATCAATTTCGTAAATCGGACGTATGTTTTCAAAAATGATTTTATCTAATTCTTTACCATCTTCTTTTTTTACTTTTACTAATACCTTTTTACTTGTTGCTTCGTCTTTAGCAAAAATGTATGAATAATCACGATTTTGTTTCATTGCCTGATAACGTTGTCCAAATCTTTTTGACACATCACCTAAAAAAGCAGCTCCAGCAGCTTGATTAGCAGATTTTTTCAACAGTGCTTCATCTTTTTCTTTTACAACAGATGTAGTTTCTTTTCCTGTTGCCGGGTCAATAGTCGTCATGGTCCACTCACTTCCCATTACAGCATTGCCAAAAGAAGCAACACCTAAACCAATTGATCCTGCAGTTGCAAGCGCTGATCCCCAAGCCCTACCACCGTCTCCAGGTTGTGTGTAAATGTTTTGGTATAAAACTTTACCATCTTTGCTTACCCCCATAACTTCTGTAGGTCCAGAAAGTGCAACTCCCCAAGAAAATAATTCAATAGAGTTTAACTCTTTTTCTTTCTTCACATTTACTTTAGCAAAAGCATCTGGTTTGTCTGATCCTTTTGAATCAAATTTGAAAAGTTTTTCATCATTATATACTAAAAACTGATTGTTTTCCTCATCAAATACATTCAATAATGGACGGTTTTCGTTAAATTTTAAATTTCCTCTCCATAATTTTTTTCCGCTTTTGTAATCCACTAAATTTCCATACGTTGCTGTTAAGTATAAAACTTTATCATCAACTTTTCCTAAATAATTAATTGCATCTTCTTTATTGTCAGAGATTTCGATAAAGCTTTTCCATTTTTTTTGTCCGTCTTTATCGATAAGCATCATCTCGTTTTCAGCAACATATAAATAATCTCCGTCAATTGGAATTATTTTTTTCAATCCCTCACCACGAGCATCTTTTTTCCAAACTTTAGACCCATCATTTAAGTTGAAAAAGTTGAATCCGCTGTTGTGAGCTACTAAAATTTTAGTCCCCCAATCTTCCAGATAAACAATATATTTTGTTTTAATCGCATCTTCCCAAATTGGTTTACCTGTTTGAGCATCCAATACATTTAAATATTGCTTTGCAGACAACAATCCTTTACTATTGATTACTACTAAGTTTGTATTGTTTTGAGTTGGAAAAACTTTAGTATATTCAAGATCTCCAACCCATTTTAAATTACCATTTGTTCTATCAATAGCAGATAATTTCCCATAATAAAGGGAGTAAATCATGTTGCTACTAACTTGTGCTTCATTAGATGTATTTGCTTTAAATGTAAACATAGAAGAAAGCATACTTTTTGCTTCTCCTTGTTCTGTTTTCCATTTCACATCTCCAGTATTTAAATCGATCAAAGACGCTATAACTTTACCGTTCTCAACTCCTTTTACTAAATACTCATTATCTTTATATAAAAATTGGCTATTAAAAACCGTGTATTTATAGTTCGCTGAATTATAAACAACTTTACCATCTTCAGTATTAATCAATATTGTTTTAAAATTAACCAAAGCCTCAACATAAACAGTTCCCTCGATTGGCTTTAAAATACGTTTACTCGCAAATAAATTATCAGCATCAACGTTACTTAATGTTTCTAGCGCAGAAACGCTTCCAACAGCTTTATCCGCATCAAAGCTCCAAACTTCAGCTTTAGTTTCAGGACTTATACCTCTAACCACATTACCTTCCTTAACCACTATAATTCCTGTGATTGCATTTTGGGTTAAATCTTCAATTTTTGAATTCATTTTAATAACTTGATCAGCCACTCGCTGGGCAAAACCAGAGAAGCTAACTAAAGTTAAAAAGAGTACCATTGTAATTTTTTTCATAGTTTTTTTTGGGTTAAGTGTTATATTAAATTTAACCAAATAGTGAAGCAAATATCTCATATTGACACGTAAAAAGCAAGGTTATTAATAAAAAAAATCTTCATAAAAACAGCAATAATTTTTATGAAGATTTTTTAATGCTTTATTCACTATTTACTCTTTATTTAAAAACTCATAATAAAAAGCTTTCGATAGAAAAGAGCATTCTTGATTTTTTAGAATTTCCTTTTCCCTAATTATTTCATTGTATTGACCATCTAATTTGTTTTCTTGAATAAATTTTCTACGCATTTCATCATTAAAATTTAAGCCTGATAAAAATACAGGTTCAACCCCTTTATTAACTTCAATATTATAATAAGTAATTATAGCGCCCCAATTAACAAAACTGGTTAATAAAACTATCCCATAAAAACCCCACATCATTTGATTGAAAAGAAAAGCATTTGTTTTTTGCTTTGTAATTTTCAGGTACGAAATAATCAATCCTATTATTGCTAAAATTAAGAAAGCGTACACACCTAATCTCTTGTAGGTCAATCCATAAAATGAAATATACTCAGTGTTTTTGATTATGGTAGAAAGTATTAAAATTCCATTTAAAACAATCCAAATCTTGGCTAATTTTTTAAGATATATCGCTTTTTCATCAAAATTAAAGCCACCTTTGAAGTAAAACAAGATTACACCAACTGCCATGATAATTGATAAAATTACAGCATTTACTCGTTCATGTGTATCCGAACTTAAATTTGATTTTTTAACCACTTCAAAAAACTGCTCATAGTTATAAGTTACAATGAAAACCAATAGCAATGCATTCAAAAGAAAGAACGTAATCTCTCCACTTCTTCTTTCGAAATCAATATCCAAAAACGAAAATGAGTTTTTATTTTGAATCTTGTCGACTTCATCAAAATCATTATCTAATAAACTATTCTTTTCGTAGCAAATCTCTGGTATCCAATAATTCCAGAAAGTGAATGAAATAAAAAATCCTAAAGCAGAAATTACAATTGCTTGCCAAACATCGATGTCTAAATAATAACCGGTAAACAGAGACAAAAAATGATCACTTGCAAATGAGTATACTACTAAAAACAATCCAAGAAATAGAAGTGGAATAACAAAGTAAGCTATCAGTTTTTTTATAAAACCATTATTGATTCTGCGCTTAGGAAGGTATTGACTAAACATGAATATACGGCCTAAAGAGGTAATTCCATTGAACAAAACCAAAGGAAAAGCTTGTAACAATTTCAGTTTAGGTTCTTGAGTTTTGAATTGTAAAAAGATAATTGATAAAGACATGGCACAAAACGACGGAAAATCGCCATACCAAGCAAACGCAAAACAAGACAAAACCGATGCAACCACTAACAGCAAATGCATCCTACTGGTAAACTTCTCTTGGAAAAAATAGCATATTAATCCGATTTGTACAATCCCAAAAATAGCCCAATTAAGCCCCAAATCTTCGTTGTAAAAAAGCAATGTAAAAACCAAACTGCTTGCTAAAATAAAATGTAGTTTTTTCATAATTATAAATTTAAAAGTACTTTGTATTTCAAAGTAAAAAGTTAAAAAAAGGTTTATTTAGATTTGAATAATTTTTCAAGACTATTTAAGTGGGAAACAAAAGCAGCTCTCCCCATATTGGTAACTCGATAAGAGGTTTTTGGTTTTTTACCCACAAATTCTTTTTTGATTTCGATATAGCCTGATTTCTCTAAAGAAGAAGAGTGACTCGCTAAGTTTCCATCAGTAGTATTTAATAATGCCTTCATTTCAGTAAAATCGATCCAATCGTTTACCATCAATACAGACATTAATCCTAATCGGATTCGACTTTCGAAATCTTTATTTAATTTATCGATAATACCCATGATTATCTGTATTTTTTAAACATGATCGTTCCGTAAACTATGTGTAGAATTCCAAAACCAAGGGCCCAAAAAATCAATCCATATCCTAGAAAAAATAAAGATACACCCCCAAGAAATAATTGAAAGTATCCTAAATACTGAATATCTGAATACGTATACTTACCCGCATTTACCAATGCTAATCCGTAAAAAAGTAAAGTAGCTGGCGCTAAAAAAGCGAAAAGACCATGATATATTAAAGCTAGACAAAAGACGCCTCCGACTGCTAAAGGAATTGCTAATTGCAAAAGCATCACTTTTGTGGTAGAAGTCCAGATTAGCAAATTATTTTTTTTACTCTTTTTAAAAGTGAATAGAAATCCAGAAAGAAGAGCAAGAACTAAAATTACAATCCCCACTACAATTAGTTTATAAATCAAATCAACACTGTACACTTTCTCCAATCCATCAAAATAAGACATCTCATTTGACTCAAACAAAAAAGCAGCATAACCCGCACCAAGTAGCGCAAAGACTCCTGCAAAAACACCTGACAATCCGCTAAGGGAAAGAAACCTTGAAGAACGTTCCATCATGGAACGAATGTGAACTAAATCTTCTTGAATATTGTGACTCATAATAAAAGTACTTTGAATTACAAAGTTATTGTTTTTAATGTATAATCCAAGAAAAGGAAGAAGAAAAAATATTTTTTTTTTTAAATAATGTTTCTTAAAACCATCTTTTCTTTTTGAATAAAAATACTCCAAAGCACGAAAGCATAATAGATACTGCAATTACAATCCAGATGCCATAGCGGTTATTCTCTAAATCGTTGGGAACATTCATACCGTATAAACTGGCAATCAAGGTGGGAATCATCAAAATAATCGAAATTGAAGTCATTTGCTTCATAATCGTATTCATATTATTTGATATCACAGAGGCGTATGCATCCATTGTACCGGTTAAGATGTCACTATATATATTGGTAGTTTCTTGGGCTTGGCGCAATTCTATCTCTACATCTTCCAATAATTCTAAATCAAAATGCTCTTTTTGAGATTTGATATTCTTGATTCGATGCAGCAAAATATCATTGCCTTTCAAGGAAGTCATAAAGAAAACCAAACATTTTTCTATTTGGAGTAAAGCCTGTAATTCTTCGTTTTTGATTGATTTCTCTAAATTATCCTCGGCTAATTTTATCTTTTGATTGACTTGTTTCAAGTATTTTAAAAACCAAACACTGGAGGATAACAATAGCTTGAGCACCAAATCAAAGTTGTCCTTAATATCGATTTTTTTACGTTGGGTGTAAATCACAAAATCAGAAAGCATTTCTGTTTTATGAAAACTAATGGTGATACAAACTTCACTTTTGAAAACAACACCAACAGGAATCGTATGAAAAGGCAATTTCACATCGTTGCTTTTCACAGGAATTCGCATGATAATCAAAGTCCAATCATTTTCAATTTCTATCCTTGGTCTTTCGTCAATATCTTCAATGTCGTTATAAAATGCTTCGGGAATTTGTAATTCTTCGAGTAAATATTTTTTTTCTATTTCGGTAGGACATTCAATATTGATCCAGCAGTTTGGAGTCCAATTAGTAGTGGCACTTAATCCGTTATTGTTTTTGTAAAAAGCTCTCATTTCAAAATCCTATAGGTTTATGTATAGCCTCTTGAAAATTGTTCAAGTGCTATCTTAGTTTAACATTTCCGAATAATAATCGTCCATTACCTTTTTTTTTAAGTGTTGCAAAAGTATTCTTTAAATTTAGATTCTAAGCTTTTGCTAGTTATAATTTAGGAGCATCTTAAGACAAAAAAAAGCCCCAAAAATAAATTTGAGGCTTTCTATGTAAAAATTTTTATTTGTTTCTCTTCATTTCCCTTGCCAAGAGTGTGTTTTTTAATAACATAGCAATGGTCATTGGTCCTACTCCACCAGGAACTGGGGTAATAAAAGATGCTTTTTTGCTTACTTGATCAAAATCTACATCACCGGTGATTACGTATCCTTTCTCGTGGTTTTCGTCAGGAACGCGGGTAATACCCACATCAATAACAACTGCTCCATCCTTCACCATATCCGCTTTTAAATAATTGGGAACACCCAAAGCTGTGATTATAATATCAGCCTGAATGGTAATTTCTTCTATATTTTTGGTGTAACTATGCGTAAGTGTCACTGTTGAGTTCCCTGGAAAACCTTTGCGTCCCATCAAAATACTCATTGGTCTACCCACAATATGGCTGCGGCCAATAACAACAGTATGCTTTCCTTTTGTTTCTACTCCATAGCGATCTAACAATTCTAGAATACCAAATGGTGTTGCAGGAATGAAAGTTGTCATATCCAATGCCATTTTCCCAAAGTTCTCCGGATGAAAACCATCAACATCTTTACTTGGGTCAACCGCCATTAAAACTTTTTGCTCGTCAATTTGTTTAGGAAGTGGCAATTGCACAATAAAACCGTCAATTTGCTCGTCTTCATTTAATTCTTTGATCTTTTTAAGCAATTCAATTTCTGTGGTGGTGTTGGGCATTTTAATCAAAGTAGACTCAAATCCTACTCGCTCGCAGGCTTTTACCTTGCTACCCACATAAGTTAAACTTGCGCCATCATTCCCTACGATTAGGGCTGCCAAGTGAGGAACTTTCTCTCCATTGGCTTTCATTTTTTGTACTTCAACAGCAATTTCGCTTTTGATGTCTTCTGCTGTTTTTTTTCCGTCTAGTAGTTGCATTGTTGTTTTGTTTAATATAGTAAAGACAAAAGTCTTAAAATCATAACGACTTTAAGACTCTATTTTTAAATTCTTTATTTCATTCCTGGCATTCCCGGCATTCCGCCTTTCATTCCGCCCATCATTTTCATTAGGTTTTTTCCGCCCGGACCTTGCATCATTTTCATCATTTTACTCATTTGGTCAAACTGTTTCATCAGCTGATTTACTTGCTCAATTTTGGTTCCTGAACCTTTTGCAATTCTTGCTTTTCGTTTTACATCAATCACAGCTGGTTTACTTCTTTCGATTGGAGTCATCGAGTAAATAATAGCTTCAATGTGTTTGAAAGCGTTATCTTCAATTTCAACATCCTTCATCGCTTTTGAAGCACCTGGTATCATTCCTACCAAGTCTTTCATGTTACCCATTTTCTTTACTTGCTGAATTTGAGAAAGGAAATCATCAAAACCAAATTCATTTTTAGCAATTTTCTTTTGGATTTTTCTTGCTTCTTCTTCATCAAATTGCTCCTGAGCTCTCTCCACAAGGGAAACAACGTCACCCATTCCTAAAATTCGCTCCGCCATACGTACAGGATAGAAAACATCAATAGCCTCCATTTTCTCTCCAGTACCTACAAACTTAATAGGCTTATTTACAACTGTTTTAATAGACAAAGCAGCTCCACCACGAGTATCTCCATCTAATTTTGTTAAGATAACACCATCAAAATTCAATCTGTCGTTGAATGCTTTTGCTGTATTTACGGCATCTTGACCTGTCATAGCATCAACTACAAACAAGGTTTCTTGTGGTTGAATCGCTTTATGCACGCGTTCAATCTCGTTCATCATTTCTTCATCAACAGCCAAACGACCAGCGGTATCCACAATGACAACATTAAACCCATTTGCTTTAGCATGTTTGATTGCGTTTTGAGCAATTTCAACTGGATTTTTATTTTCTGGTTCTGAATATACCTCAACACCAATAGAATCTCCAACAACATACAATTGTTGAATAGCCGCAGGACGGTAAATATCACAGGCAACCAATAATGGTTTTTTGTTTTTCTTAGTCAAAAGATAATTGGCTAATTTTCCAGAGAAAGTAGTTTTTCCAGAACCTTGTAATCCAGACATCAAAATAACAGATGGATTACCCGATAAATTAATTCCGGCTACATCGCCACCCATTAATTCAGTCAATTCATCTTTGACTAACTTAACTAATAATTGCCCTGGTTGAAGCGTTGTTAGTACGTCCTGACCTATTGCTTTTTCTTTTACTTTGGTAGTAAAATCTTTGGCAATTTTAAAGTTAACATCGGCGTCAAGTAAAGCACGTCGAACTTCTTTTAAAGTATCTGCTACGTTTACTTCGGTTATTTTTCCGTGACCTTTTAATATATGGAAGGCTTTATCTAGTTTTTCGCTTAAATTATCGAACATAATTCTTTTTCTCTTTAATTAAGGTGTAAAATTAATGATTTGGTATTGAAGTTGAAAAGGTATTAGTAATAAAAAAAGGAATGTTTTTAAAATTATCTGAATAAAACAAAAAGAGGCTGAAATAATCAGCCTCTTTAATTCAAAAAAAAAAAAAAATCAACTAAAAATGAATTCAAAGTAAACAGTTTTACCTCTAGAAAGAGGTTGAACTGTTGTTTTGATAAACGAATTTAAAGGTATAAAATCGAGATATTGAAGTCGCATCAGGAGATAAGGGTGCATCTTTATAATAACTTAAAATTTCGAATTTAGCATATTTACCATCGTGTGTTTTTACTACGTATACTTTACCTGCTTTGGCAGAAATAATATGCGATGTAGCATTATAATCATACCATGAATTAATACCCGAGGTAGGAAAGGAATAGGTTTTATCACCATCTTGAACAAATGTATTTGCAGCTGGAATAGCTGTAACACTGCTCAATGACCCCGTTACAATACTTACAGCTGCAACACCTTTTCTAGCTGGCTCTTCGTTAAGACCAATTAACGATCCTCCGTTAACAATTATTTTTGTCCCTCTAAAAGCGATATCCCAAACATCATTTGTAACAACTGCATTTTGAGAAAAACTAAATTTGGTGAACGGCCCTCCTTCTGGTTGTCCTTGACCACCTGTTTGTGGAGCTGGTAAATTTGAAACTGTTTTTGTCTCAAGTACTACTACTTTTTGTGGAGCATCATCCTTATCACATGAAATAAAGGTTGCAAAGATTGCCACAACTGCGATCGTAAAAAAAGAGGTTGAAAATTTGTTTTTCATAATAAAAATATTAAAAGTGTTAAAAATTAAATTGTAATCTTGTAAAAAATAAACGTCCCGAAAGTGTGCTAATTTCTTGTGGATTTGTAAAATCAAAAAGATTGTTGACACCTGCTTGTAGCGTAAACTTTTGTAGCATTTTTTTTGAAGCGGAAATATTAATCGTTGTAAAAGCATTTACAAAATCATCGTATTTATCTAAAACTTGATTGTTATTAGAATCCCATAAACCATACTTACTTTTATAAAAAACTTGTAAATTGAAATCGGTTTTTAACTTTGGCACAGCATAATAAAACTTTAAATTTGCCGTATTTTTCGAACGATTGAATAACCCAAAATAATCGACTTTTTTAATTTGGAAAGATTCTAATGTTACAGGATCTCGGGCGTAAACTGTGCCTTTTTCAATAGATTTGATTACCGACTCATCTTTAGCAATTAAGTATTGGTAACCAATAGAAACATTAAATTGCTTAGAATAACTATAAGTAGAATTGAATTCAAGACCATAGGTAAAAATTTGGTCAACATTAAAGTAACTAAATACGTTTTGTCCATTATTCTTTTGTGCGGCAACTCTTGTATCGATGAGATTTGATATCGAATTGTAAAAAAAATTGGTCTCGACTTTTAATTTTTCCTTTTGATAAAAGCTCCCCAAATTTAGATTTACGGAACTTTCTGGCTCTAATGGATTTTCAAAACTAATTCCAGGTATTCTGTTCAGCAGCTGTCCTTGCTTTTCTAAAACATTTAATTGTGATTCTGCTACATTATATCCCAGCACAGTATATCCTACTGAGGAATTTGTAAAATCAAAATACAATTGTCGAAAATCAGGCGCTTTAAAACCATAACCTACAGATGTTTTGAAAGATAAACTAGGATTGACTTTGTAATTTACAGCAAATTTAGGGCTCCATTGAGAGGCAAACTGGCTATTATTGTCATACCGAATTCCTAGCAAAAAATTGACTTTGTCCGTTGGATTAAAATCCAATTGTGAAAAAACATATTGAGATTGAACGGCCACTTTTGTAGCAAAATAAGTTCGATCTAAAGATTCATGATTAAAACCCGCACCTGCTATTATTTTATTTTTTTTCCAATTAAACAAGGCTCTAATTTCTGGACGATACAACCATTGATTGTAATAATTTTGTTCAAAAAGTATATTTTCAGGACTATTCAAGAAAGAATTATTTTTGTAATTTGTGGCATACAATTCATAATCTACTTGTACATTAGAACCCCATTTTTGTTCTAATTTTGAATGTAAATCCCATTCTAAAATTGTTGCATTACCAGCATAATTAATGGCATTTATGATCGTTTTATATTCTTGCAATTGATTGTAAAAACGTGTCCCAAAGGTAAATTTTACATTTTTTGAAAAATCCCAAAACACTCTGGGTTGTATGGTGGTGTTTTGATAAGGCTCTACTGTTTTTAATTCCGTTTTTGGATCTAAATCATAGCCATTTGAGGAGAAATAATTGGTAAAAAGTGTTGCCGAAATTTTTTCTTTTTTCCAATTAAAATTCAGATTTACATCATTCGTATTCCAACTAGCGTATCTAAAGGATCCATTTCCCGAAGCATTATTACGTGTTGGCTTTTTAGTTATGATGTTAATTACACCCGCTAAAGCTTCAGATCCATATAAAGACGAAGAAGCTCCTTTTACAATTTCTATTCGATCAATATTTCCCACACTTATTCGAGACAAATCAAATGTTCCTGCACTCCTTCCTACAAGAGGAACCCCATCCATTAAAATTAAAATATATGCTGCATCAAGACCTTGCATTTGTAATCCTTCGACTCCGCCAAAATCTGATGTTAGATGAAGTCCAGTTTGTTGTGCTAAAATTTCATCCAATCGTGTTACGCCAGCCTTTTCTATAGTAGCCGCAGATATAATATGTGTAGGAAGTGGCAAAGTAGCAATCAATCTTTTTGTTCGTGTTGCTGTTACAACAACTTCCTCTAAATGTTCCTGTTTTAAAGAATCAATTGACTGTTGACCTTGAGAGTAACACGCTAATGAGAGTAAAGGAAAGCCTATTTTTAATATTCTATTTAGAAGCATTCTTAATAATTTTCAGCAAATGTAAATATTATTTTTATTTAATCTAAATAAATATAGTATTTTTGTCGAAATTATTTATTCCTTAAAAATTATTTATATGAGATCAAAAGTTTTCATTACCTCCATTGCATTAACTACAAGCTTATTAAGCAACAGTCAAACAGATGCTAGACAAAATGACATCGCAGCCATCAAGTCTATGTGCGGTTGCTATGAAGTTCAATTCAACTTTGCAGAAACTTTTAGTTATCCCAAAGATTCATTAACCTATAAACCATCTGAAACAAAACATGAAAAAGCTTTAGAATGGGTTCAGCTTATTGAAGACTCATCTAATAAAATAAGCATGCAACATTTATTAATAGTGGGGCCTAATGAAAATGATATTGTAAAACACTGGAGACAAGACTGGCTATTTGAAAACACCGATTTTCTTAACTTTCAAAAAGATTTGACTTGGAAACACAGCGCAACACCTGCAAAAAATGTAAAAGGACAATGGACACAAAAAGTATATCAGGTAGACGACAGTCCTAGATATGAAGGCTCATCTAGTTGGGTTCATGTTGATGGAAGTCACTATTGGAAAAATACCACAGACGCACCTCTACCTAGAAGAGAGCATACAAAAAGAGATGACTACAATGTATTAAAAAGAAGAAACATACATGAAATAACGGCAACGGGCTGGGTTCATGAACAAGATAACGACAAATTGATTCGGAATTTAAATCAAAAAGACATCTTGTTGGCTCAAGAAAAAGGTTTTGATATCTATACTAAAGTTCCTGATGCTAACTGTAAAGTGGCCCAAAACTGGTGGAAGAAAAACGAGGACATCTGGCTCAAAATTAGAAATAAATGGAATAGCGTTTATGCTTCAAAAAAAGACATCAACTTGCACAAAAAAGTAGAAAAGAAGTCTCTTTTTTCTCTTCTATTTGACCTAAAACCTACTGCAAGTCAAGCAGAAATTGATGCTATCATAGATTCCTTTGTAATTAAATCTTAAAAAAATTATAATGCATAGTTTACATTATATTTAGGTTTGCAATAACTATTTAAAAATTGGCTTTCGCCCAAAAAAAAATTCCGAATCTTAACTGATTCGGATTTTTTTTTATCTAAAGTTTTAAATTTACATTCTGTCAGGAACATTAATTCCCAGTAACTTAAATGATGAAGCAATAACCTCGGCTACTTTTTTAGACAGTTGTACTCTGAATTTTTTCTTTTCTAAATCCTCTTCCCCTAAAATAGGAACGGCTTGGTAAAACGAATTGTACTCTCTTACCAAATCATAGGTGAAATTTGCCAAAAGCGCCGGACTGTGATGCTGGGCTGCATTTTGAATTACTTCAGGAAAAAGCTCTAATTGTTTGACCAATTCTTTCTCTTTTTCATGTAAAATATCTATTTGCGCATTATTTGCGTAATCAAAATTTGCTTTACGAATTATAGATTGAATCCTGGCATAGGTATATTGAATAAACGGTCCCGTATTTCCAGCAAAATCAACTGACTCTTCTGGATTGAAAAGGATTCGTTTCTTAGGATCTACTTTCAAAATATAATATTTCAATGCTCCTAAACCGATGGTACTATACAAATTAGCTTTTTCTTCCGGTGAATACGTTTCTAACTTTCCTAAATCCTCTGCTATTTTTTGAGCCGTAGCGGTCATTTCTTGCATCAAATCATCGGCATCCACAACAGTACCTTCACGAGATTTCATCTTTCCTGATGGTAAATCTACCATTCCGTATGACAAGTGGTATAAGTTTTTTGCCCAATCAAAACCTAATTTTTTCAGAATCAAAAACAACACTTTAAAATGGTAATCTTGCTCATTTCCTACAGTATATACCATTCCGCCAACATCTTGCATGTCTTTCACACGTTGAATTGCCGTACCAATATCCTGAGTCATATACACTGCCGTACCATCTGAACGCAACACAATTTTACGATCAAGACCTTCATCTGTTAAGTCAATCCAAACAGAACCGTCTGGATCTTTTTCGAAAATTCCTTTTTCTAAACCAATTTGGACAACATCCTTACCCAATAAATAGGTATCACTCTCATAGTAATAACGATCAAAATCGACTCCTAAATTCTTGTATGTAATGGCAAAACCATCGTACACCCATTGGTTCATTTTAGCCCACAAAGCTTTCACTTCAGCATCACCAGCTTCCCATTTTTGGAGCATTTCTTGGGCTTCAAGAATAATCGGAGCTTGTTTTTTAGCTTCTTCTTCTGTTTTACCTGCTTGCATTAGTTGATTAATTTCTTCTTTATAGGCCTTATCAAATGCCACATAAAAGTTACCAACTAACTTATCTCCTTTTAAGCCTGATGTTTCAGGAGTTTGATTTTCACCAAATTTTTGCCAAGCCAACATGGACTTGCAAATATGAATACCTCTATCATTAATAATTTGAGTTTTATATACTTTTTTACCCGAAGCTTTGATGATTTCAGCTACTGAATATCCTAACAAATTATTACGAACGTGTCCTAAATGCAAAGGCTTATTAGTATTTGGAGAGGAATACTCGACCATAACGGCTTTATCATTTGCCGAAGGCGTCACAAAACCGTAGGTGGCATTATCTTTTATTCCTGCAAATAGGTTTAGGTAATATTGATCGGCAATTACAATATTCAAGAAACCCGAAACTACATTGAAACGGCTTACTTCAGCTACGTTTTCTACTAAATAATTTCCAATTTTATTTCCTAATTCTACAGGATTACTCTTTACTAGTTTCAACAATGGAAAAATAACCATGGTAATATCTCCCTCAAACTCTTTACGAGTGGTTTGAAACTCCACCTTTTCAATGGTCACGTCAAACAAGATTTTTATTGCGTTTTCTATTGCGGGTGTAAGAACTTGTGGTAAAGTCATTTTATATTTTTTTTGAGATAGCAAATATAGTCATAATCAAGGAAATTGAAAATGGGATACTCACATAATTTACAACTCACAATCAGACCCATACATTAAAATACAAAACAAATCAAAATTACATTGAAATTAATGTAACAATTATACTTCAAAACAGTCTATTATTAAGGTTACTGTGTTCCAAATATTAATTAAATGTTAAATAATACATAAAACAGTATTATGTTTAACATAGTATTATTTAAAAGAATACATTTGCCTAATCAATCAAATCAATCAAATCAAATCAATCATGAAATTGAAACTATCAATTATCTGCTTTATGGTAACGCTGTTTACTGTACAAGCACAAACTTCAAGTAAAACCTCGCCACTTGAAAACTCTGGACTAATCACCGGAAAAATAATCGACAAGCAAACTAATGAACCGCTTGGATATGTAAATGTAGTTGTAAAAGAAGACGGTAAAGTGCTGACCGGCGAAATTACCTCAGATAAAGGACTTTTTAGCATTAAAAATTTACCTCTAAAAAAGTATACCGTTGAAATTCAATTTATGGGATACAAAACTGTTTCTAAACCAGTTGTACTTTCTATAGATCAAAAATCGGCCAATCTCAATACCATAATTCTAGAAGAAGACGCTATACAACTTAAAGGAGTAGAAATTATAGCAGAACGCTCAACCATTGAACAAAAAATAGATCGAAAAGTGATTAATGTAGGTAAAGACCTTACTACCGCAGGAGCCACAGCATCAGAGATTATGAGTAACATCCCCTCTGTAAATGTAGATCAAGATGGTAAAATTTCCTTGAGAGGAAATGAAAATGTGCGTGTTTTAGTTGACGGAAGACCCAGTAACATTGAGGCTTCGCAATTATTAAAACAAATCCCATCAGCCTCTATCAAAAAAATTGAACTGATTACAAACCCAAGTGCAAAATACAATCCTGAGGGAATGTCTGGGATCATTAACATTGTTTTACATAAAAATACCAACAATGGTCTGAATGCCAGCATCAATTCTGGATTAACATTTGCCCAAACTCCAAAGATTTCCAACACTCTGAACATGAACTACAGAACAGGAAAAGTGAATTTTTTCTCGACTTATGGAAATAATTTTGGCATCCGATTTAATGAAGGTATGATATCACGATTAGATGATAATTCCAATCAAATTTTTGATGTCGAAAATGATAATAAGTCACACCTTGTAAAATTTGGAATGGATTATTATATCAATGATAAAAACACCGTGTCTGGTTATACCAACCAAAATATTTTTAAGAGTGATGGTATAATTGATATTAATGTCGTTAATCCTAACCCTTCTCAAAATATACTTCTAAATTCAAAATACCTCACTGACAACACAGATGGAACGTATAACGTAGCGTTCAAACATCTAACAAGCAAAGAAGGAGAAACACTTGACTTAGAAGTAAATCACAGTATTTTCTCTGAAGATCAAATAGCACGTTTTCGCAACACCTATACTAATCCTAGCATACCAAGCAGCGCTTATGATGATTCCCTTGGCGAAAAAAGAAAAAGCACGATTGTAAATCTTGATTACACAAATCCGCTTGACGAAAAAACAAAATTAGAGCTTGGTGCAGAAAGCAGAAATTTACGCACCGATAACGATTATGCTACAAACAACGCCGCTTTGACAAATTCAAAATACACGTATGATTTAGACATTTATTCGGCTTATGCAACCTATGGACAAAAATTCAAGAAAATTGGTTACCAATTGGGAGCACGTTTTGAAAGCTATCATGTAAAAGCAATGCTAAACGGCACCGTTGCTTACAAAGATGATTACTTCACCGTGTATCCATCAGCGTCTATGACGTACTCACCATCTGAAAAAAACCAACTCCAAATTAGTTTTAGCAGACGTGTAGACAGACCTGGAATAGATCAAACAAAACCCCTGAGAGAATTTAGTTCGCCTAGATTAACCTCTATCGGAAATCCGGAATTGGACCCACAATTTACAAACTCAATAGAATTTAATTACACGAAGACACTTTCAAAGGGTTCTTTAACCACCGGATTGTTTGTAAGAAGCATTCAAAACGAAATCAACCGAATCATTTATCCAGATCCTCAAAATCAAGACCAACAAATTTTAAGTTTTGACAACTTTGACAACAACACCGCCTATGGATTTGAAGTTTCTATGAATTATAAAATTAATAGTTGGTGGGATATTCAACCTGCAATAGATTATTCAAACATCAACCAGAAAGGACTTGTATCTCAAATAAACACTGCTACAAACTCATTCGATTTGGTTACCAAAGAAGTTGCCGCAGCAGCATTTAATGCTCGTTTTAATAGCAATTTTAAAGCTAGTAAAAGCCTACGTTTTCTATTATTTGGTTTTTATAGATCTGGAGTTGACGGTGTTCAATTTAACAACAAAGAAATGTACAAAATTGACGCTGGTGGACGCTACTCTTTCTTGAAAGACAAAGCTACATTAAGCATCCGTTTCAATGATATTTTCAACACTATGAAAGCAGGTTTTGACGGTGAAAATCCGTATCCACAAAGAGGTCAATTTAGATGGGAAAGTCAATCCGTATTTGTAGGTTTCAATTATGCTTTTGGCGGAGGTAAAACTAAAAACCTGCAGCGCAAACAAAGAGAAGACAATACCAAACAAGGTGGAGGTCTGTTCTAGAAAAAAATAGTGTTACAAAATTTTAAATTTTGATAGCATATAAAAAACATGATGAGTCAGTTGCCTATTTTATCAACTCAATTGTCTAATTTTTTTTTGAATTCAAAAATGCTTTCCCAATACTAAAAAGTTAGTTTTAATAGTTTGTTCCCCAAAAAATTCGGAGTATGCCACTCCGAATTTTTTATTTTCAGCAAGTTTTATTATTGCAAAAAATAAGAAGCATCAATTAAGCGATTTCCTGTTGCATCATGTACCGCATAGTTAAAACCACCTTGAATACAATACGATCCGTACTCCCCTTTTTTGTTCAAGGCTATAAAACCAACTTGAATATATTTTAGATTTTTATTTCTTTTTTGGGTTAAATTTACAATGCGCATGACTGCCTCTTCACATGCTTTTTGTGGAGACTTCCCTTGTCTCATGAGTTCTACCACCAAGTGACAACCTGTAATACGTATTACTTCTTCCCCATGACCTGTAGCAGTGGCAGCGCCAATTTCGTTATCTACGTAGAGACCTGCGCCTATGATGGGCGAATCTCCTAAACGACCATGCATTTTAAACGCCATGCCACTTGTAGTGCAAGCTCCAGATAAATCTCCATTTGCGTCAAGCGCAATCATTCCTATAGTATCATGATTTTCAATATTAGCAATAGGTTTGTAATCACTGGTTTTAAGCCATTCTTTCCACTCCCGTTCTGAGTCTTCAACTAGTAAATTTTCCTTAACAAACCCTTGCGAAACAGCAAATTGAAGCGCGCCATCTCCAACGAGCATTACGTGAGGCGTTTTTTCCATTACTGCTCGTGCCACAGAAATGGGATGCTTTATAAACTCTAAACACGCCACAGATCCAATATTAGCATTTTCATCCATGATACAAGCATCAAGAGTAACTCGGCCATCGCGATCTGGTCTACCGCCATAACCTACGCTTCGCTCTTTTGGATCAGCTTCGGGAATTTTCACGCCAGCCTCAACAGCATCCAGCGCTTTCCCATTATTTTTTAAAACCTCCCAAGCAGCCACATTCGCTTGCATACCGAAATTCCAAGTTGAAAGCACAATTGGTTTGTTGATTTTCTTGGGTTCTGTTGTATTTTCTGTTTCCGTTTTACCTTTGAAGGCTTGCAACGCAAAAGCTGCTGAGGCAAGAGCTGTTGTTTTTAAAAAATTTCTGCGGTTTGCCATAATTAAATAGGTTTAGTAGTTGACATAACTGGTGTATAAAAATAGCTTTTATTTTCCAAAAAAAAAGTCTGTACAAATTGCACAGACTTCTTTATCTTATTTTTGATTACCCACATTAATCTTGGGTTTCGTTTACCATTTGATAATTGCACTAGCCCACGTAAAACCACTACCAAAAGCCGCTAAAACAACGGTATCTCCTGATTTTATTTTACCTTTTTCCCAAGCTTCAGTTAAAGCAATTGGAATAGAAGCTGCAGTTGTATTTCCGTATTTTTGAATGTTGTTGTAAACTTGGTCATCAGACAGGTCAAATTTCTTTTGAATGAATTGAGAGATTCTCAAATTTGCTTGATGAGGAATCAGCATATCAATATCAGAAACTTGCAAGTTATTCGCTTGCAATCCTTCATTAATCACTTCGCTAAAACGAACTACAGCATTTTTAAATACAAATTGTCCGTTCATGTAAGGGAAATAACTTTCGTCGTCTGGATCATTATCTGCCAAAATATCAGTTACCCAGCGGCCACCCATTCCTGGAGCTTTTACGACTAATTCTTCAGCATGTTGTCCTTCAGAATGTAAGTGTGTAGACAAAATACCTTTGGTTTCATCCTCTTCTCTACTTAATACAGCGGCACCAGCTCCGTCTCCAAAAATTACCGAAACGCCACGACCACGCGTAGTCATGTCTAATCCAGTAGAATGTACTTCAGAACCAATTACCAAAATGTTTTTATACATTCCTGTTTTAATATATTGATCTGCAACAGATAAAGCATATATAAACCCCGAACATTGATTACGAACATCAAGAGCACCAACTGTTTTTAATCCTAAATCACGCTGTACAAGAACACCTGGACCAGGAAAATAATAATCAGGACTTAATGTTGCAAAAACTACAAAGTCAATATCTTCCTTAGCAACACCAGCACGTTCAATTGCTATTTCAGCTGCTTTAACCCCCATTGATGTGGTTGTGTCCTCACCTTTTATAATGTGGCGTCTCTCCTCAATACCGGTACGCTCTTGAATCCATTCATCGTTGGTATCCATGATTTTGGATAAATCGTCATTTGTAACCACGTTTTCAGGTACATAATAACCCAATCCTGCTATTTTTGAATGATACATATTATTGTTGTTTTATTAAAATCAGATTGCAAATTTAGAACTAACTCTAAAATTCAGGGTGCTAAAATACCACTTTTTTAGCAAATTACAAGTTTTAAGGATTTTGAGGCCTTGTAAACCGATAACTCAATTGTCATAAATGAAATAAAAAATGACAGTAGCTATGAAAAAAAAGAAGTTTTTTATAAAGTTTAACACAACAAATGTAACAACAAAACAGTTAAGCAGACTAAAAATAGATACTATTCAAGCTAATTTAAAATCATTAAAATTATGAAATTAAAAATGTCCTTACTCCTTTTCCTTGGCATGAGTTTACAGACTTTTGCACAGGAAAACGTAACCTACCAAAAACCATCTTCTTCTATCTTGACTCTTGCTGATTATGAAAGAGCTCCATCTGTATCAATGGATACTAAAAAAGAATACCTTTTATTATCTTATCGCAATACCTATAAGTCCCTTGATGATTTAAATCAAGACGAACTTAGACTAGGAGGTTTGCGCATCAATCCTACTACAAACATTTCAAGTACGGTTACCTATGTGAACAACTTAAAAATTAGAAAAGTAAAGGATCAAAATGAAGTGCAAGTTGCTGGTCTTCCTCAAAACCCTCGTATCAGTAATATTTCTTGGTCACCTAATGATTCAAAAATTGCATTTACGAATACTGCCGCAACTGGTGTTGAGTTATGGACTATCGATGTGGCATTGGCTACAGCCAAAAAAGTAACTGAGGCTACCTTAAACGCCAATATTGGAAGTCCGTTTGTATGGATGAAAGATAACAATACGCTTCTTGTAAAAATGCTCCCTAAAAACAGAGCAGCCTTGCTAGATTCTAAAAAAGATTTACCTACCGGACCAATTATTTCTAACGCTGATGGATCTAAATCTCAAAACAGAACCTATCCTGATATGTTAAAAAACATGAATGATGAGATCAATTTTGAGAACATTATGACATCAGAATTATACAAAATAAATCTTGATGGTACAGCTACTCTATTTAAAAAAGCAGCCATGTACGCGGGTGAAAGTTTCTCGCCTGATGGGAATTACTTAATGTTAACAACCATTCAAAAACCGTTTTCTTATATAGTTCCGTTGAGCCGTTTCCCATCAAAATCAGTGGTGTTTGACAAAGACGGAAATGAAGTTAAAACAGTTAATGAAGTACCCTTGACCGAAATTATCCCGAAAGGTTTTATGGCTGTGAGAAAAGGAAAACGCAACATGAGCTGGAGAGCAGATAAACCAGCTACACTAGTTTATGTAGAAGCTCTTGATGGTGGTGACCCAGCGAATAAAGTTGATTTTAGAGATGAAGTCCTGCTGTGGAACGCACCTTTTACCACTCCTGCAACAACGCTTGTAAAAACACCACAACGTTTTAGTGGCATCATGTGGGGTACTGAAAATGTAGCGGTACTTATGGATGAATGGTATGATACCAGAAATACAAAAACATACCTCATCAATCCTGCAGCTCCTGAACAATCGCCAAAAGTTATTTTTGACCGAAATTCTCAAGATGTCTATGCAGATCCTGGAAATTTTGAAACTCGCAAAAACGAATTCAACAGGTATGTACTAGCTATAGAAAACAACAAAACTTTTTTAATAGGTGCTGGTTTTACAAAAAATGGACAATTCCCTTTTATTAGTGAAATGGATTTAAAAACATTGCAAACTAAGAGGCTATACACCTCATCGTACACGGACAAAAAAGAAGATATTCTTGAAATTGAAAACTTAAAAGAAGGTACAGTTTTGGTCCAAATTCAGTCTAAAAACGAATATCCAAACTATTACTTGAGAAACATCAAGCAAAAAAATAAACTAACACCTATCACCACTTTTCAAAATCCTTTTGAAAGTATTAAAAACGTAAGTAAAGAAGTTATCAAATACACTCGTAAAGATGGTGTTCAATTATCTGGAACCTTATATTTACCTGTAGGATATGACAAGGTTAAAAAAGAAAAAATGCCCTTGTTGATTTGGGCTTACCCAGCAGAATACAAGGACAAAAATTCAGCAGGTCAAAGCACGCAAAACCCAAATGAATTCACATTTCCTAATTACGGTTCGTTTGTGTACTGGGTAACCAAAGGTTATGTGGTGCTGGATGATGCTGCTTTCCCAATCATTGGTGAAGGAACTACAGAACCAAATGACAATTTTATTACACAACTTGTTGATAATGCAGAGGCTGCTATTAATGCAGTTGATGCTTTAGGATACATTAACCGTAAAAAAGTAGCTGTAGGCGGACATTCATACGGTGCCTTTATGACAGCTAATTTACTAACACATTCTAATCTTTTTGCGTGTGGAATTGCACGTAGTGGTGCTTATAATAGAACATTAACTCCTTTTGGTTTTCAGAGTGAGCAACGCAATTACTGGGAAAGTCCAGAAGTGTACACTGCGATGTCTCCTTTTATGAATGCTGGAAAAATGAAAACACCAATGTTGCTTGTACACGGTGAAGCGGATAACAATCCTGGAACTTTCACCTTGCAAACCGAACGCTACTTTCAAGCTCTGAAAGGACTTGGAGCTCCAGCACGAATGGTGATTTTACCAAAAGAAGCGCACGGATATGTAGCTAAAGAAAACATCCTACACCTATTGTGGGAACAAGATCAGTTTTTAGAAAAACATTTGAAAAACTAAACGCAGCTTGATCAAGCCCAGTTTTTAAACACAAAAATCCCCGAAATCAAATCTGGTTTCGGGGATTGTTTTTTTATATCAAAAGGAAAAAAATTTAGCTTTACGCTAACATCAAATTGACTTCTTGATTAAAGTCTAACTCCGTGTCATGCTCAAAGAAAATGGCTCTTCTATCAAAAGCAGCTTTAACTAAAAAATGACCGCCTCTAAAATAGCATTGCTTGACAACCGCTGTCATTTTTGCATTGTCTACTACTTTTAATTGATGTGGATACAAAAGCAAATATTCATCATCAGCGGGATCAATGTCTATAATTTGTGACAGCATAAACTCATTGACTTCACCAAAAAGAGACGCTACATATTTATTGGCTGGAAGTTCATACAAAGCTCTTGAAGCACCTTTGATCACTACTTGTCCTTGCTGCAACACAATAGTTTCATCTGCAAATGACAAGGAATCCACACTATCATGTGTGGCTATGATACAAGTAATTCCTTTTTTCTTTAAATAGGCAAACAAGTTGCGTCTTAAAGCATTCTTTCTGAAATTATCAATATGACTGAAGGGCTCGTCTAGCAATAAAATTTCTGGCTCGAGGGCCAAAGCTTTGGCCAAGGCTACCCGTTGTTGTTGCCCACCACTTAAATCTTTAGCTTTTACTTTGGCAAAATCCGTCATCTCTACCATTTCGAGTAGCTCTTGAATTCGGAGTTTTTTTAGAGGTAAAAAAGCGCTCGACAAAAACTTACCCACATTTTCCTCTACAGTAGTGTACGGCATTAAATCAAAATCTTGAGCCAAGTATTTAATATAATCAACGCCCGGAATCAAGTTGTATTTTGGACCTAAAATAGGTTTTTCGTTGTAACTAATTGATCCACTATTGAGATCTAATAAACCATAAATAAGTTTGAGCAGGGTACTTTTTCCGCAACCGCTTTCCCCAATAATAGCAATGTTTTGCCCTTTCTCAATAGTAAAATTAATATCTGTTATTACAGGCTTATCACTATAAGAAAAGTGTATATTTTTTATTTCTAGCATCATCAAAAATTAAAGTGCAAATTTACAATCTTTAAATCAATTTTAAGCACAAAAAAAGCTGCTTCTAAAAAGAAACAGCTCTTGTTTTTAAAGTACTTTAAGCTTATTTTTTCACTTCAGCTTCAGCATCTTTGATCATTTTTTCGTTAGCCGTAATAGCAAACTCTACACGACGGTTTTGGCTTCTACCTTCATTAGTTTCATTAGAAGCTATAGGATCAGCAATACCCATTCCTGTTACTTTAAATCTAGCAGAAGAAACCCCTTTGCTTGACAAGTAATTACGTACCGCCGCAGCTCTATCCCCTGAAAGTTTCAAGTTATAATCTGCTGGACCTGTACTATCTGTGTATCCGTAGATAGTAATGTTAGTATCTGGATATTCTCCAAAAACAGGAACTAATTTATCTAGATTAGTTTTTGCAGCAGCAGTCAAAGTAGATTTGTTCGTATCAAAACGCACTGCATTTTCATTCAAAACCAATTTAATTCCTTCTCCTACACGTACTACCTCAGCACCTGGAAGAACAGCATCAATTTCTCGTGCTTGCTTGTCCATTTTATTACCAATAGCGCCACCTGCAACACCACCAATAACTCCTCCTAATACAGCACCCATAGCACCATTACCACCTTTTCCTAAATTGTTACCTAGAACTCCACCTAGAACAGCACCTGCAACAGCACCTATTCCTGCTCCTCTTTGAGTTTTGTTTGTGTTTTTCACAGCCTCACAGCTTGTAAAAATTGAACCTATAACCATTATTGTTGCTATAGCAACTACTGAAATCTTTTTCATGTTATCTTATTTTTTAGTTAGTTTTTTGAAACTGATATATTACATCAGTCATTTTTCCTGCTACATCTATTTTATCTACTAGTTGAAACGAAGTTTCCGTTTGATTAGCAAGACCTAAAATATAACCATCTCTCACTTTTCTTGCTTTTTCGCCAGCGTCTAAAACTTTTAAAACAAACTGACCTTCATTGTTTACAAACCAAGTAATTGGAGAACTAAAGGCAACACAATTTGCTTTGGTCAAAGCCATAGTTCCTTTGTTATTGTTCGATACAAATTTCCAGGTACTACCTACAAAACATTCCGAGTCAGCCAACTGAAAGCTATTTACTTTTACATATTGAGATCCTGGATATGTTACTGAGCTAATAACCCAGTCTCCTTTGATGGCAACTTGCGATTTTCTATCTGTTTTGGTACTCGTAGCTGATGTTGACTTGCAAGCAAACATCAAAACGGCTATAGCGCACACTAAAATAATTTTTTTCATTTTGATACATTTAATGAATTAATACTTACACAAAGATACTATGCATTTTTGAAATTATGTTTCACAATTTTAACATTTTGTATCATAATTAACGCTTACGCCATTTTGTCACCTCTTGTACAATTGGTATTCTATTTGAAAGCTTGATTGGTAACCAATTTAATTTTAAAATTTAAAAAATATGACAACAGGTAAAATTAATGTTTCAGTAGAAAACATCTTTCCCTTAATCAAGAAATTTTTATACAGCGACCACGAAATTTTCTTGAGAGAATTAATTTCGAACGGTACCGATGCCACCTTAAAATTAAAGCATCTGATCAGTATTGGCGAAGCCAAAGTAGAATACGGCAACCCAATGATCGAGGTAAAAATTGACAAAGAAGGAAAGAAAATCCACATCATCGATCAAGGTTTAGGTATGACTGCTGATGAGGTTGAAAAATACATCAATCAAGTAGCTTTTTCAGGAGCCGAAGAGTTCTTGGACAAGTACAAAGACTCCGCTAAAGATTCTGGAATTATCGGACATTTTGGTCTTGGTTTTTACTCTGCTTTCATGGTAGCCGAGAAAGTAGAAATCATCACTAAATCATTCAAAGACGAGCCTGCTGCGCACTGGACTTGTGATGGTAGCCCAGAATTCACTTTGGAACCAGCGGATAAAACTACACGTGGTACTGAAATTATTTTGCACGTTGCTGAAGATTCTTTAGAATTTTTAGAAGACGCCAAAATCAAAGAATTGTTGAACAAGTACAACAAATTCATGCCTATTCCAATTAAATTTGGAACTAAAACACAAACACTTCCTAAGCAAGAAGATGCTCCAGAAGATGCCGTTGCCGAAACCATTACCGTAGACAACATCATCAACAACCCAAATCCAGCTTGGACCAAGCAACCAACAGAATTGGCTGCTGAGGATTACAAAACCTTCTACCATGAGTTGTATCCAATGCAGTTTGACGAACCGTTATTCCACATTCATTTAAATGTAGATTATCCGTTCAACTTAACTGGTATTTTGTATTTCCCAAAACTAGGATCTGATTTGCAAATTCAGAAAGACAAAATTCAGTTGTACCAAAACCAAGTGTATGTTACCGATAACGTAGAGGGAATTGTACCTGAATTTTTAATGATGTTAAAAGGTGTGGTAGACTCGCCAGACATTCCGTTGAACGTGTCTCGTTCAGGATTGCAAGCTGACGCTGCCGTTAAAAAAATCTCTAATTACATCACGCGTAAAGTTGCCGATAAATTAAAATCATTGTTCACAGAAAACCGTGAAGATTTTGAACAAAAATGGAACGACATTAAAATTGTCTTGGAATACGGAATGTTATCCGAAGACAAGTTTTACGAAAAAGCAGGTGCCTTTGTACTTTACCCAACCGTAGATGGCAAATTCCACACGCTCGAAGAATTAAAAGAAAAACTAGCTGCCACACAAACCGATAAAGATGGTAAACTAGTAATCTTGTACGCAGGAAACAAGGATGCGCAGCACTCATACATTGCTACAGCCAAAGACAAAGGATACGAAGTATTGTTGCTAGACTCTCCAATTATCTCGCACTTAATCCAGAAAATTGAAGGCGACAACAGCAACCTGACTTTTGTACGTGTAGACTCGGATCATATTGACAACTTAATCAAGAAAGACGAAACTACCATTTCTAAACTTTCAGATGAAGAACAAACAAGCCTAAAAACCGTTCTAGAAACCATCGTGCCAAAACAAACGTACAGCGTACAACTAGAAGCGCTAGACAGCAACTCGGCACCATTTATCATCACACAGCCAGAATTCATGCGCCGTATGAAAGAAATGAGCCAAAGCGGTGGTGGCGGAATGTTCGGGATGGGTAACATGCCAGAAATGTACAATTTAGTAGTAAACACCAACTCTGAATTGGCCAGCAGCATCCTAAACAACAAAGACAAAGACGCTCAAGAAAGCCTGGTAAAACAAGCGCTAGACTTAGCTAAACTATCTCAAAACTTGCTAAAAGGCGAAGCCTTAACCGCATTTGTAAAAAGAAGTTTCGAGCTGATTAAGTAAATATTATATTTTTAGATCGTTAGATTTTTAGAGTAAACCTGCAAGCGACACCGAAGTATCGGGACTTGCAGGTTTTTTTTGGAGCAGATCAGCCGTTTTCAGCAGGTGTGTACTCCCGCTATACGCTGTAATCTTTGCTTTTGGCTATCGCCATCGCAAAGGATTTTCGCTGCTATCGGGGCTATTTGAGACGGATAATTTTTACAAAGTCGTTTTTTTAAAACACAATTTGTAAGATTATTTTAATATATTTGAGGGATGAATAAATTCAAATGAAACTTCTATTATCCTACTAGATTGGGTGGTGTCGGGGTAGTTTTGTTAAGAATTGATAATTCACAAAACAACAAACAGTAATTGACAACAATATTTGTCGAAATAAACAAAAAAATGGCTGGATTAAATGATTACAAAATAATTGGCAAGAAAAGTAAAAAGTACTTTGAGTTGTTAGCGACTGAGTTAGACTTTAATTATTCTTCTTTGGATGAAAAACAAATTGAAAGACTTGGATTTTATTTGTTCATAATCGAGCATTTGTCAAATCACTCTGATATTCTAGATATATCTGATTTAGTGACAGATACAGAATTCAATTCTTTACTGTATAAGGAGAGATTCGATGATTGCGGTATAGATGCAATTATTTTGGATGAAGAAGAGCATCATATTCAATTGTATAATTTTAAGTATAGAACTAAATTTAATATTGGTAAACAAAGCCTTAATGAAACTATTTTATCAAGTAAATTTATTAATGCCATTATTAATGAAGATTTATCACAATTAGAAGGTAAGACCAAAAAAGGTGCAAAAGAGATCGTTGATAAATTGAACAGTAATGAGGAATGGAAAATCTCATTATTTGTAGTAAGTAATGAAGATATTGAGCTTACTTCAAAAGATCATCATCTTGAACAAATGGAGAAAGTTTACGGTTTAGAGGTAATACTAGTTGGATTAGAACAAATTAGCCAATTTGTTTCATTAAGGCCAAACCCAGTAAATGCAGAATTAATTGTTGATAATGATGCAATAATGTCGTTTTCTGAAAGTTCGATTTCGTCATCAAAATCCTATATTATTAGATTGCCATTGTCAGAAATAATTAGAATAACATGTGCTGATAGTGATTTAAGAAAAAATTATGGGATTGAAGTTCTCGAACCTTTAACAAAGGTAAATATAGACTATTCTGTGCTATTTGATAATGTCCGTGGTCTAGTAGTGAAATCCAAATACAATAAGAATATATCATTTAGTTTAAAAAATGATCCTACTAAATTTTTCATGTACAACAATGGTTTAACACTAACCGCAAATGACATTAAAGCGGAACCAGTTAATGCTAATAAGAAAATACGTTTATCAATAGATTCGCTCCAAGTATTAAATGGTGGTCAATCTCTTAGAACAATGCATCAATTTAACAGTGAAGACCCTAAACATTTAGAAGATTATCTTTCAAAAGGTGAAGTGTTAGTAAGAATTTTTAAAACTTCAAAAGACTCTGATTTGAACAATAAAATCGCTGAATACACAAATAGTCAAAATTCTATTTCCAATGTAGATTTGAAGTCTTTACGAAGCGAACAACTGCAAATAGAACAATTCCTTGACGAGCATAATATTATATATTCAAGAAAAACTGGGGATACAGGTTTAGATATTACTAAGAAATATTTACATAAAATTAGTATGGAAAGGTTTGGACAAATCTTAATGTCTTTTCAAGGAATGCCAGAAAGAGCAACCAATCAGAAAAAATTCATTTTTGAGAAATATTATGATGAATTATTCCTCAGTGATACTTTTAATTTGGAATCTTGTCCAGATATGATAATCAAGTATTTCCTTGTAAAAAAAGAATATGAAAAATTAAAAGGAAGTATAACTGCTAGTGAACAAAAAGTATTTTATGTAATTTACATGAGCACAGTTATCGATAAACCTGTTTTTGATATAATTAACCAATTAGAACAGATAATAAAATCGTACGAACCTTCGTCTGGAAAAACTGTAACTGAGGCTCGTAAATTGATACAGCTTAACTTTAAAATTTATTTAGATGATCAAATCCTCCCTAATACTAACTCTTAAATCCAGCTGCTTGAAGTGTTCTAAAAAACATTCTTAAAACTCGAGGATGCTGTTCGAATGTCTCTGCCTAGACTGTTTAGTTTTTGGGAAGTTTTTTTAATTATATACAATTTATAGACCATGTTGCCCAAAAAAATCGAATTAGATGAAAAAATCATTATTATTTTTAATTTTAGTTATAATTAGTTGTAAATCAACTAAAGAAATGTCGAATTCTGATAAAGAAAAAATAACTGCTGAACTAGATTACATATTTACTATTGACCAAAAATATAGTTTTGCAACTCCTTCTGAAGAACTCCTTAAAAAATTTGGAAAAAATGAAGCGTGGAAAATTTTTGAGATGAAAAGTGATAGTGTTGGTATTGATAATCAAAAAAAAATTAAAAAAATATATTCAGAATATGGTTATTTAGGATATGATAAGATTGGTCAAGAATACTCGAAAAAATTCTGGATTACTATCCAACACGCAGACAATGATATTAAGTTCCAGCAGAAAATGCTTAAAGCATTAGCAAAAGAAATTGAGAAAAATAATGCCGAAAAATCTAATTACGCAATGCTTGAGGACAGAATTGGAATTAACCTAAACCAAAAGCAGAGATTTGGTTCGCAAGTTACATACAATAAAGTAGGACAAGCTATTCCAAAAAACGGATTACTTGATTCATTAAATATTGATAATCTGAGATTAAAATATAATTTATCTTCATTTAAAGAATATTATAATGAAATGACGACAAGTCACTTTGAAATGAATAAAGATTATTATTTAAAACAAGGAATGACAGCACCAAAACTATATCAATAAAGCGCTGCTGTATGAATCTCTTCAGCTATATGATATACCTTGCGATGCGAAGTCAGAGGCATTGGCAAAGCAACAAGTAGAACTAAGAAGTCAAACCGTCAAATTGTTGAATTTTAAACTTTGTAGTATAAGATGAAATACAAACTAGAAATACCCAAACCATGCCACGCAGATTGGAATTCCATGAGTGCTACAAATCAAGGTAAATTTTGCGCAAGTTGTAAAAAAGAAGTCATCAATTTTGAGTTATACACTAATGCTCAAATTTTGAGTGAAATTTCGAATAACACATCCGTTTGCGGTAGATTATCTAAAAATCAAATTAATTCAGAGTTTACAAATTCAAAGCCTACACCAACACCTTTTTGGGGAGTACTTTTTAGTTTTACTTCTCTATTAACGGCAATACCGGTATTAGCTCAAAAAGAAAAAGCGAAAATAGAAATTATTGAGTCGAAATCGAGCTCTTCTACTGTTGAACAAACAGACAGTACTTTTGTAACCGTTTCAGGTATTGTTTTAGAAAAATTAACCGCTGATGCTAAAAAAAGTATACCACTTCCCGGAGCAGTGATTGAACATAAACAATCTAAAACAAGCGTAACAACAGATTTCAACGGGAAATTTACAGTTAAGATACCGTTCCAAGATTTTTCAAAATCTAAGTTGCTATTAGTTCATTTTATCGGAATGGAAAGTAAAGAAATCGAAGTACTGAAAGCAGCAAACAATCTAAAAATAGAACTGACTCCAAGTGAAATGCTACTGGGAGAGGTCATTATTGTCCGCAAACGAAATATCTTTGATAGGATTAGAAGTATATTTCGTTAATTTTTAAATAATTTATTGTTTTGCAATCACTGATCTTTCTTGATGATTTTCCATAACAGTACTTTTTATGTATCGCTATTTCAGGACTAGACAAAATAATTTTAGTAAATCTCTCAGGTAATATTTTTGAAAGCTTTTTTATTTAGATACAATAAATTATTACTTTTACTTACAAAATATAACCTATTCTAAAAAGCAAAATAGTAACCCATGGAGAACAAACAATGCCTAAACTGTGAACAAGATGTTTCTGGTAATTATTGTCAGAATTGCGGTCAAAAAAGCAATACACACGCCATAACCTTAAAGCATTTTTTTGCCCACGATATCATACACGGTGTGTTCCATTTAGAAAAAGGAATCTTATTTACTTTAAAAGAAACATTTACAAGACCTGGGCAAGCAGCTTTGGATTACATTCATGGCAAAAGAGTAAACTACTACAATGTTTTTGCACTCACTTTAATAATAATCGCTTTGAATATTCTAACGGTGCATTATTATCATGACCTGAATCCTCCATCAGTTTCTAAAAATACAAATGAGGGAATCCAATTAATGAACTTCTTATCGAATAATGTAAAATTGATTCTATTTGGATTCGTCCCGTTAATTGCGGTTAATGCTTTTCTGATTTTCAAAAGATTGAAAATCAACCTAGCGGAGCATTTTATCATTGCAGGAATAAATTTGTTGGGAATATTGGTTTTGTGTTTATTTGCCAACTTGTTGTCACTTTTGAGAGTCTTTGAGGACATTAAATCCTTTGTAGATATTTTAAAAATTGTATATTTTTTCTTGATTGTTTTGTTTCCTTTTTGGGTGTATTTCAATGCGGCCTATAAAAGGTATTCCATGATAGGGTTTATGTGGAGAATAATTGTGTTTTATACACTTCTGTTTTTTGAAATTGTAGTCATAATGTCACTTATTGCAAAAATCGTTACTAATACTACATCCATAAATTTACATCTCAATTTATAAAAATATTTCTGCTATCTCCACTGATTCTCGATTGCACTTATTGCTTACTTGTTATAAAAAATATCGTGGAGTATGTAACTCGGCCAACTTTGAAGATTGCAAAAACCAGAAAAAATATCTTAATTTAGTTTTTAATCCAGCAGTTAATTAAGTAAAAATGAAAAGACGTAACACCATAATATTGACACTGTTTTTTAATTCGATAGCATTCGGTCAAGTTTCAAATGAAACCCACAAAAAACTGATTCAAAGTTTAGTTCTCGAATCGTTTGATGAAATCTGGTCCAAATTAGAACCTAAAAACATTGAGAAATATTACACCAAGGATTTCCTGCTTTTAGAACACGGCGAAGTGTGGAATAACGATACCATTGCAACACATTTTAACAAAGCCAAACTCAAATTACCCATGCCAAAACGAGTAAACACAATTGAAATTATTGATATCAAAGTTACCAACAAAACGGCTTGGGTGGCCTACCACAACTATGCAACCTTTTCTGTTGAGGATAAAATTATTAGAAAAGCACATTGGTTAGAAAGCGCCACGGCCATTTTAACCGATAAAGGCTGGAAGTTTGATATGCTGCATTCTACTAGAGTGAAAAGTGAGTAAAAAATCATGATCGCAAGGAAGTGTTGTTATGGACAATAACTTTGATTTGTAATTCGTACCCACTAAAATTTTAGCTACACTTTAAAAAAATACTTAAATTTCAGTTGTTTTTAGCACAAATAATAAAACTCAGTTTAAATGTAACATTGCAGACAGTAAGTACTTTTTATAAATAATATGCGCTTTTCGTAATTTATAAAACATAAAAAAAGAGGATGTAACGTCCTCTTTTTTTATGTTTTATCCGTTTCTTTCCCCCTAACATCTTCACTTTTAAACTTATCTAGCTTTACAAAGCTGACCAATAAACGAGAATTAAACTTAAAACTGTCTGCTCTTTTTTTTCTTTTTCAAATCTCAAAAAAACAATGTAAACCTGTAACAAAATCTCAAAATAAGCTACTAAATAAAGAACCAAACTCTTATTAACTATGAATTTAAAATCATCTCTATATTGTGGCTTGTTGTTAGTAGCAAGCTCAGTATCATTCGCACAAGATGCCCTCTGGTTGCGCCATCCCGCGCTTTCTCCTGATGGTAAAAACATTGCTTTTGGCTACAAAGGCGATATTTATGTAGTCAATGCCCAAGGTGGCACTGCAGTTCCTATTACCATTCATGAAGGACACGACATGATGCCTGTGTGGAGCAAAGATGGCAAGCAAATTGCTTTTGCTAGTGACCGCTACGGAAATTTTGATGTATTTACGCTACCCGTAACTGGAGGAACTCCTACCCGACTAACTTTTAACTCAGCCGCTGATTATCCGTATGATTTTTCACATGATAGCAAAAATGTGTTATTTGGTTCTAGCCGCCAAACGAGTAACAACAACATCCATTTTTACTCGCCGCGTTTGTTCCAAAACCTTTACACAGTTGCAGCAACTGGCGGAAAACCGGTTTTGGTTACTGAGGGCGGAATAGAATATGCTCGCTACAATGCAGCAGGAAATCAAATTGTTTTTCAAGACCGCAAAGGATATGAAGATGCCTTACGTAAACACCACACTAGTAGCGTAACGCGTGATATTTGGGTATTTGATGTCAACAAAAAAACGTACACGCAGTTAAGTACTTACGAAGGTGAAGACCGCGAGCCGGTGTACAGCAACGACAATCAAAATATTTTCTTTTTGAGCGAAGCAGACGGCAGCAATCAAAATATTTTCAAGCAAAACCTATCTGCTAAAACAGCAACGGCCATAACTACTTTCAAAAACAATCCGGTACGCCATTTAAGCGTAGCACAAGACAATACTTTGTGCTTTTCGCAAGACGGAGAAATTTATACTTTGAAAGAAGGCCAAAGTCCACAAAAAATAAAAATTACGATTCAAAATGATGGTAAAGGCAATGTGGAGAAAAACGTACCTATTGCAGGTTCTATTTCAGAGTTTGTGCCTAGCCCGAACGGAAAAGAAATTGCAATTGTTTCTAGAGGTGAAATATTTGTAACCAATGCCGACGGTGGAAGTACCAAAAGAATTACCAACACACCAGAGCAAGAACGCCATGTGCAATGGTCACCTGATAGCAAAACCCTTATTTATGCCTCAGAGCGTGGTGATAGTTGGGATTTATTTACGGCAAAAGTAGAACGAAAAGAGGAATCTTATTTTTACGCAGCTACTTTGATCAAAGAAGAAAAGTTAATTGCGTCTGACAAAGAAGAGTTCCTGCCTAAATTTAGCCCAGACGGAAAAGAAATTGCTTTTGTTGAAGAACGCAACATTGTTCGTGTGTATAATTTGGCGAGCAAAACCTCAAGAACTATTTTACCAGAAGGTAGAAACCACAGTTATTCTGATGGCGATTTTGGTTTCAACTGGAGTGATGATAGCAAATGGCTTTTTGTAGATGATAGCATGGGTAATTTTAATGCAACTCATACCGCGATGATCAAAGCTGATGGTTCTGAAACTAAATACCCAATTATGAGTGGTTTTGGCGAAGATGCAGCCAAACAACAAATGAAAGGCAAGGCATTAGCGTGGCTGAGCAGTAAAGAAGGTCGTAAATCATTGGCCAATCAAGGCAGCAGAGAACTTGACGTGTATGCCGTATTTTTCGATAAAAAAGACTTTGAAAATTTTAAATTATCCAAAGAAGAAGCGGCTCTTGTAAAAGAAATAAAAGATAAAGAAAAAGAAGCCGAAGATAAAAAAACAGCTGCTAGCACTGATAAAAACAAGAAAGACACACCTAAAAAAGAGGAAGTTGTAGTTTGGAATCCAGATTTGACTGATCTTGAAACCAGAAAAGTTCGTGTTACGATTAACAGCTCATCTATCGCTGATTTTGTATTTAATGATGACGGAAGTAAACTGTTCTATTTAGCGTCTTTTGAAAAAGGATTCGACCTTTGGGTAACCGATACTAAAACCAAAGAAACTAAGATTTTAGCCAAACTAGGATCATCGCCAAGTACTTTATTTTTGAGCAAAGACAACAAAACATTGTTTGTTAGAAACGAAGGAGGTTTATCGAAAATTGATACGGAAGGCGGGAAAATTACTGGAATCCCTGTATCGGCAGAGATGGTTTTAAATACAGAGCAAGAACGCAACTACATTTTCAATCACATGTGGAGACAAACCGCCAAGAAATTTTACGATCCAAAATTACATGGCGTAGATTGGAAAATGTACAAAGATACGTATGCTAAATTTTTACCACACATCAATAACAACTATGATTTCCAAGAATTATTAAGTGAAATTTTAGGAGAACTGAACGCCTCGCACACTGGTGGTCGTTACAGTGCTAGTTTCCCTAATATGGATGTAACGGCTTGTTTGGGTTTATTGTACGATGAAAAAAATGCCGCTGATGGTTTAAAAGTTACAGAGGTTATTGTAGGCGGACCTTTTGATAAAACGGGATCAAAGCTAAAAGCAGGTGCGACTATCAATAAAATTGACAACGAACCGATTACTGCAACTACAGATTGGGCTAAATTTTTGAACAGAAGAACGGGTAAACTAATCCTAATTTCAGGTGTAGATGCTAATGGTGTACCGTTTCAAGAATCGGTAAAACCGATTTCATTTGGTGAAGAATCGGGTTTAATGTACAATCGTTGGATTCGCAAAATGAATCAGATTACGGAAAAATTGAGTAATGGTAAAGTAGGCTACGTGCACGTACAAGGTATGAATGACGGTAGTTTTAGAGAAGTTTTTGACCAAGTAATGGGTAAAAATTTCGAAAAAGAAGCTTTGATTGTTGACACTCGTTTTAATGGTGGTGGCTGGTTACACGATGATTTGAATACATTATTGAGTGGCAAACGCTACCTTGAATTTGCCCCACAAGGCAACCGCTTGAAAGATGCGGAACCATTAGGAAGATGGACTAAACCAAGCTGTGTATTGATGGGTGAAGGCAATTATTCAGACGCTTTCATTTTCCCATACGTGTACAAGCAAAACGGAATCGGGAAGTTAATTGGAATGGGAGTACCAGGAACGGGAACCGCAGTTTGGTGGGAAACACAAATTGATCCTTCTTTAGTTTTCGGAATTCCAATGGTAGCTACTATCGGAAAAGAAAACAGACCTACTGAAAACTTACAAGTCAATCCAGATATTCCAGTTGCATTGAAATACGAAGATTATTTGAACGGACAAGACAAACAATTAGAAAGAGCTGTTGAAGAAATGCTTAAAACGATTAAGTAATCATTCTGTTCCTAGAAGGTAATTTCATTGAAAAAAATGAGAATATAGTAGAACCAAAAAAAAGAGGTAGCTCAAAAAGCTACCTCTTTTTTTTACTCAATAATTGGGACCGAAATTAACATTGAATAATAGCAAAATATATTGGCATCCCAAAAGTGATGTTAAAAGGGAATGTTACTGCTAAAGCCATCGGTAAAAATATTCCTGGGTTTGCTTTAGGAACAGCAATTTTCATGGCCGCTGGAACAGCAATGTACGACGCGCTTGCCGCAAGTACAGCAAAGATGAAACGGTTACCAACATCCTCTGTTACAAAGTGACTTAGATAGGCTACAACACTTCCATTGATTATTGGTATCACAACAGCAAAGGCAAAACTGAACCAGCCACTTTTAAAGAAATCCCCCAATTTACGACCACTTACAATTCCCATATCAAGCAGAAACAAAGCTAAAAATCCTTTGAAAATATCGGTGGTAAAGGGTTTAATACCTAAAGCTTGTTGCTCACTCGCCAAAAAACCGATGAACAAACTCCCTAAAATTAACAACACACTTCCGTTTGTAAAAGAATGGGTGATAATAGTTGACATCTTAGTTTTTAAAACGTTCTCGGTACTAAACAATCTAATTAAGATGACACCAACAATAATAGCCGGAGCTTCCATCAATGCCATCACAGCAACCATATGACCACTAAAGGTGTAATTTTGTAATTCTAAAAAGGAAACCGCAGTTACAAAAGTTACTGCACTTACAGATCCATAAGTTGCAGCTATGGCTCCCGCATTCTCAATGCTGTATTTTTTCTTTAAAATAAAAAAAGAATACAAAGGTATGATTAAAGCAATTGAGACCCCAAAAAATATGGACCATACAATATCAATAGTAAAATGACTGTGAGCTAGCTCTTGACCGCCTTTAAAACCAATGGCAAATAGCAGGTATAAAGAAATAAACTTGGAACTTCCCTCAGGGATTTGCAAATCACTTTTGACCAATACCGCTATGATTCCAAGTACAAAAAATAACAATGCTGGATTTGTTAAATTATCAATTAATAAATTTAAATTCATGAGTTAGTTGTTTTATAATTACATGAATTATCATGCAATCGAATTGATATAATTGTTTATTAGTGTTATAAAAATTACTTTTTGGTAGCGCGTTGTAATCTGTCGTTAATGGCTTTACCGAGTCCGCTATCTGGGAAACGCTCTGCTAGAATGACATCTAGATTTTTTTCATCCAATCTATGTAGTGCAGCATATAATCCTGAAGCGGCCTCTAACATTGAACCCGAAATTGACAAAACTTCTTGGGCACAAATTGATAGATCTTTTATCTCTTGTTTAAAAGTCAAGACTCCCACTCTTTGATTTGCAAATTTGGCTACATCTGCACTTATCGTATCTGTAAGGTACGTGGTAGTATTAGGTGCGTAATGACGTGACAACATTCCTGGTGCAGGCGGTGCTTTATCATCATGCACTATTGTTTTAAGTGGACCAATGATGGCTTCTATTTCCTCAATTGCTAGTGATCCCAAACGATACAGAATGGGTTCACCATCTTCAAACCCTATAATTGTAGATTCAATTCCTCTTTCACAACTACCACCGTCTAAAATCATAGGTAATTTATTTTCAAAATAATGCGCAACATGAACGGCTTGAGTAGGACTTATAGATCCAAAAGGATTTGCGCTGGGTGCTGCCAATGGAAAATCCAGTTGCTCTAAAAGTGATAAAGTAACCTTATGATTAGGAACCCTAACTGCTACTGTATCCTTGCCGGCAGTAACCGAATCTGGAATTTGAGGTTGCTTTTTTAATACCATAGTTAGAGGTCCAGGCCAAAAGGCATTTGCTAGTAGCATCGCTTTTTCGGGAATTTCTCTAGCTATAGATGGTAAACTTTCAATAGATTTTATATGAACAATAAGCGGATTGAAAGAAGGTCTTTCTTTTATACTGAAAATAGATGCTATTGCTTTTGGACTAAAAATATTTCCTGCTAATCCGTATACCGTTTCAGTAGGAATCGCTATCACTTCATCTTGATTTAATAAAGCAACAGCTTTTTGAATGGAATTGTTTATTATACTCATTATTTAGGGGTTACAGTAATCACAAAAAGTAGGTTCTTCGGTCATTTTTTGATACGGAAAATTGATTTCGTGCGTATATTGGCATTTTTTGCAAGAATATATATGGCTCAAAGTAGACTGAGTAGGATTGGCACACCAAGAACATGGCAAACCGGGATTAACACTGGTCACAACAAAACCTGGGGTCATGCACTCAGGACATATAGATTGTATGGATTGCAACAATTTTTGGGTAGCGATCTCAATAACTTTCATCCGTGTGGGATTGTAATGGGCACGCATATCTGTTTCGGCGTATATCGTACCATACACCTCCATGATATAGTTGTAATATTTTTTTAAATCGTCTTCAGTTGTTATACCTTTAATGACTGCTTTATCATCATCGGCAATACTTCGCAAAATAATTGCATGTGATGGGAAATGAACTTTATGGGCAAATGCAGTCAGTGCCTCATAACTTGCAACAGCCTCACCGTAAAAATTAGTATCTAAACTGAGTTCTCTAACGATTATTTCAAGATCATTTTTTTTATCTATGAAAATCAGAAATTCTTCATCCGCTTGTGCAAAAAACAAAGACGGATGAGGACCAAAAGATCCTTCGCTAGCAAGACCTAAATCACAATCAAAAGCTTCCATCGCGGCTAGACATTTTTCCCGAACAGTTGCCACAGCCGATTCCTTTCGCTTAATTTCTCCTGAAAAAGTACCAAAAACATCCGTATCAAAATTAGAAGGCACAAAACAAGAAACGCCTAATCCATTTTCAAGAATGGGTGCAATGACCCTTTCCTTGTGGTGTTTTGTGGCAATTAGTAACGTTCTGCCATTAAACATCCGCCTCTTGTTTGAGTCTAGGTTGCATTTCAATTTGAATTACACCGTTTACACATAATTCCATATTTTTTGCATCGGCTTCTTTAATCAGTTCTTTAATATAATCAGAGGCTTCTTGTAATGTTTCTTTCCTTCTCTTAGAATGCAAATGGTCTTGGTCAAACCTAATTTCATTGCTAAATTGCTCTAAGTTGTGGTAATTGATTTTACTATTAATCAACGAGAACAATACTTTTCCGGCTTCCGTTGGCTCAAATTGACCTTCGACTAATTTAAATTGATACTCTTTTTTCATGATTATTCTAAATTATTTTGTTTTGATAAAATGTACACGCTGTACACTATTCCTAAACCTAAAATCAAAATAAAAAATACATTTTGAGGCGCTACGAGGTTCAGCAAAAAACCTGTCAACAACCAGAGCGCAGCAACAAGTAAACTTCCGTTAATTTTAAATTTAGTTCTCATACAGACACATTTGTTTGGTGCTGCAAATGTATCATGGTTATGTTATAAATTTTTATTTATATTTATAATGATATTCATAAAATAAATTAATGAATATAAACATGAATGGTGGTGAAAATCATAGAGAATTGATTTTCGATTGAAAATTTTACAAATTAGCAGGTGATAATTGGATAGAAATTAAATATAGAAGTTTTAAAAACAATAAATTCTACAGAAAAAAAGTGAAAAATTTGGGTAAACGGTACAAGGAAGCAGCATAAATTGAAAACCAATTGCGCCAATCTATTTTAGAGTTATACTTTTTATAGAAAAATATGCAGACAATTTAATACTAGTTTTAAAACCTTAGTAATCATAGGCGTTTAAATAGGCAATAGCATCTGATTGAACCGAAGCAATTACTTTATTATCACTAACGCAATTAGTCTCATAAAAGGATAAAATCTCTTTTTGTTTTAATCTCAATATTTGCTGTTTTGCTTTTTTTCTAAATTGGGATAACTCATTCTCAATTGTGAATAGCTTTTCCTTTGATATTTTCAGCGTACCGTTAGCATGATTGGTTAAGTTATAAATATCTGACAGTTCCATTTCCTCCACTTGTTGAATTAAAATTTTTAAATGGAAGGGATTTTCAACTAATGGAAGTATGATTCGTATGGATCGAATGATTCGTTTGATTACAGTGGGATCTTCCTTGCCCCATTGAAAAATTTGATCGTAACAAAAATCGATAAACTCCTCAAAGTTGAATTCATTTACTTGTATATGCTCCGATTTAAGTGACTTAGCATCAGTTGATGGAAACTCTTTCATTGCTAACTCCTTTGCAATTTCCCCAATTTGGTCTATACAATTCAGGCAGGTTGTGGGATCATTTACCGCTGGTGAAATGGCTTTTATGGCTATATCAACTAGTTTTCGAACACCAAAATTGATGTCTTGCGTGTGGCTTCTAAATTGTTCTACCTTAAATGCGTTTTTCACAATGGCGCCTACTTCTTTTTGCAACTCTTGAACTTGAGCTGGAGTAAGATTTTGGTCAAAAACTAATGTTAACAAGGTAGTTGTCCCTTTCATAATAAACTCCCCAACGATAGGTTTTTGGTATGCATTTTCAAAACAAAATCCTACTTCCGATTGCAATACATACTCCGTAACCTTTTTGAGTTTACCATAATTAACGCTATCTAAATACCCAGAATCAAAAGGACTCACAACAGATACCTTGAATTTGTCTGGATAAATTATGGCCCGTTTATACAACAGATTTTTTCCTAAACACCAGTTCTCTTGGTATAGACTATTAATTTCCTCAATCATATCCACTTTGATCCTATTGGTAATACTGGATACATTCATATTGATACTCAAATAGGTAATCATGTTAGGGTAAGACCAAGACAAACCGTAAAAAGCCAATAAAGTCCCCACAGAAAGTGTTACCAAAAATGGAGTATTCGGGCAAAAAACAGAAGCAAATTGCGGCAAAATACACAGTGAAATGGTTCCCACAAAAAGACCTATAAATTTTTGCATTTTAAAATCATTAATCAAAAAATGTCTTAAAATGCGTGGCGAAAATTGTGATGAAGCCAGTTGCATGACTACAAAAATGACCGAAAATGTAGTGAGCGATATACCTATTAGAATCGAAATCAACACATTCGTCACAGAGATGAGCCTAGTGTAAGTATCTAAAATATCAATATTAAAAATAGTCCCAAAATCTACTGAATATTCTAAAATCATTACAGCCGAACCTATAACTACTGCATATAAAACTCCTAGAAAAGTACCTAAATCTTTTAGTTGGTGAATCAATATGTTTTTTAACTTGTATTTTAATGTTTGCGGCATACCTTATTATTAAGAAAGTAAAATTAATATAAATGATGATATAAATCCTGATGGCTGGTAATTTTAGTAATTTTGTAAAAAGAATTAATGCTAAAATAAAAGCATGAGTTTTTTTAAGAATCCATATTTGCATTTTTAAACCTCTTTCAAACAGTAAGCTCAAATGATTTTACAAATAGAAACTCCTGCACTCCTTTTTGGTGCAACATCATTAATATTACTAGCGTACACAAATCGGTTTTTGACCATTGCAACTATTGTTCGCGGACTAAAGAAAACCTATAAAGAAAAAGAAAACAACTTGATTTTACTGGAAATAAAAAACCTCAACTTGCGCCTTACCTTAATTAGAAACATGCAAATGGCTGGTGTTTTAAGTCTTTTTTTGAGTGTATTTGCTATGTTGCTGTTGTTTTTACAACAACAAACAGCAGGTATTTACCTGTTTGGCCTTAGCTTGCTAGGTTTACTGGTATCCTTGGCTTTATCATTTTGGGAAATCAGTATTTCTGTGAATGCTTTGCGCTTGCATTTAAGTGATTTGGTTCAAAAAGAAACTCCATAAAAAAAGCTGTAACATGATGTACAGCTTTTTAGAAATTGTTTACTGGTTGATTAAACCGCCTTCTTCTTTTTTCTCGTTGTTTAATAAACTCGGATTTTCTTTTGCCAATTTGTTTTTAGTTGGGATTTTGTAATTCAAACTAAAACCAAATTTTCTCGTGTCTTGCTTACTGCTTATGAGTAAAGGCGTCTCAAAGGAATTGAATGCGTTTCTATTGGTGTTCAAAATATCATCAGCAAAAAGAGATACTGTCAACTGATCTTTTAAGAATTTTTTCGAAAAAGTAAAGTCTAATGAATTTCTAAGGGGCTCAACTGCTATAAAGTAAAAATAATTTCCTCTTGGAATAACGTAATTATAATTGGCAACAAATTTTACTTTTTTGGGTAAAAGTATCTGAGACATAAAATTAAACATCCAAAAACCATTTGTATCTACTTTAGGAATTTGATGGTATTGATACCCTGCATACACGTATAAAAAATTCATGGTATCAGGATTGACATTCATTTTCATAGTTTCGGCTAGGCCTTTGGTAAACAACATATAAGGAATAGGCATTCCTACACTAAAATTATGAATCTTAACTTCTGGAATATTTTCATTTGTATTGACTACACGATTATTCGTTAGCAAAACCCTGTTGATCACTTGGTTTTTTGCCACACTCATGTTGTAGCTTATAAATGCGTAATCAAAAGCACTCAATTTAACTTCATAATTATCAAAAATGGTAGGCTGCAAGTTAGGGTTACCAGAATATGCAACATTAGGGTTTTGATAATTAGTATTATTGGGGTTCAATGCCGATGTGCTTGGTAACGTAATTTTTTTGTTATAGTTCATATTAAAATTAATGGCATTACTAAAATTGTACTGCGCACTTGCATTGGGGAAAAACCTGAACTGATTAAATTCTGCTAGTTTTGAAACATCAGTATTTCCAGTAATTTTATAATCTTCGGCTCTACCACCTAGAATAAAATTAACTTTATCAAATTTAGTTTGAAATTCTAAGTAAGTTGAAGCGGTTCTACGCTTGTAATCTAAGTTGGTTACACCTCTATTTGAAGCATCAAACAAAAGCTCTTCATACAAGGCTCCTACATTCAGTTTACCTTCATCAGAGAAAGCAATCGGTTGAGAGTAATCTACTTTTGCATTCAACAACTCTTGTTGTGAAGCATTGTCTAATAATGGAGTTGTGGAACCGGCTGGAGCCAATTGAAATTCATTTGAATTGCTGTTATAGTTGAATTTAAACTCCAGTTTTTTGGCTGCATTATCAAACTTTTTTTGATAGGTAACTACTGCATCATGACGAAAACCACCGCTCATTGAAGCATCATCTGTAGTGAAACCAGGACCATTTGAAAGCGTTTGACTGTTATTATTATTGTGCGTCAAATCATAATTAAGGAGTAATCTATCTTTACCAATATCAAAAGTAAGCGCTGATTTTACATAATTATTTCTCCCCACACGATCAGCTTCTGTTGCTGTTAGTAAAGCACTACCTCCGTTTTCTTCATTTTTTAAGGAAGTCCATAAAGCACTTTCTCTATAATTTTGACCCAAGTTTAATTGCCATCCAAAATATTTATTCTTGGCACTCAATAACACGCTATTGTTCATTCTCCAGCGCACATCATCATAACTGGTAAAACTGCTGCTGTTAGTATATGTAGCACTCAAATAATTTTTCGCGTTTTTGTTGGTAATAATGTTAAGGATAGCTCCACCTGAAGTAGCCGGAAACTCAGCTCCTGGCTGTGTAATAATTTCAATTTTTTCAATAGCATTTGCTGGCATTCCCTCTAGGAAAGCATTTAGTTCATTGGTCGAAATATTAAGTGGCCTTCCATCCATAAACACATCCAGTTGCTTCCCTTGAAACATCATACCGGCAATATCTGATGCTATTAAACCTGGTAATTTTTTAATTCCTTCTAGCACAGAACCCGTATTTAAGCTTGGTTGATCAGAAAAGTTAAAAATGGTTCGGTCTGCTTTTTGCTCCACTGCTTTTTTAGTTTTTACAATGGTTACTTCTTTCAACTCTGTAGTTTTTTCTGTTTCGGTTTCAGGAGTTTTCTCAGGAGTTGTTTGAGCCATACTGCCCGTCACACAAATCAAACTCAACAAAATAATAAAATGTATCTTTTTCATGTTTTTTATATCAGATACCCCATAAGACATCTTTATAAAGGAAATGTTACAAAATTGACAATTTGATTTTTCTTATTAGTAGATTAATGTTGTACGGTTAAACCTTTTTTAGAACAACATGTCCTACTGTAAACAACTCAATATGAACACACAAACACTCTGGTCTTTACGACTTGGTTTTTCCTCAAAGCAAGCTGAAAAAATACAAAATATGGGAATTAATTCATTTCTAGAGGCTTCGTTTGCAACGTTCCATGATCATAAAGTTCCTGATTTTATGGTTGACAGCCCAAAATCTATAACCGAATTACAACAATATAGAAAAAAACTTAAAGATGCCAGTCCAGAACAAATAAAGGAATTGCGTAAAAAGGAAGCACAAACTTCACTCGAATTGAAGAGTTGGTGGATTGATAAAATGGAAAACGAAACCTATCCGCTACGCGAAAAAATGACCTGTTTTTGGCACAATCATTTTGTATCAACACTGCAAAAAGTAAAGGTCAATTATTGGGTTTTTCAACACAATCAAATTCTTAGAGAAAATGCATTTGGAAATTTTAAAACCTTAACAAAAACAATAATTCAAAGCAATGCCATGGTGCGCTATCTTGACAATGTAGACAACAGAAAAGGCAAAATAAATGAAAATTTAAGTCGGGAATTACTAGAATTGTTCACCTTAGGCATTGGAAATTATACTGAAACAGACATAAAAGGTGGCGCTAAAGGACTTGCTGGACTTGGTGTGGGCGAAGACCAAGCAATATACCGAACCTTTTTTGAAGATAATGAGGCTTTTAGCTATCTAGGCAAAAAAGGAAGTTTTAAAATTGATGCGATGATAGACCTTATTTTTGAACAGCCTCAAATTCCTTATCTGTTGACTCGCAAAATTCTAAAATGGTTTATTTATGACACCCCAAATGAAGACTTAGTTACGTATTATGGAGACTATTTCAGAAAAATGAATTTTGAAATACAGCCCTTACTTTTAAAAATTTTTACCGAAGAGTATCCTAAACAAACGGCGGGCTCCAAAATAAAAAACCCACTAGAATTTAGCCTGCAAATATTTCACGAACTTGGAATCAAAAAGACAAATACAAAAATGATTGCACTTTTTTGTAAGCAACAAGGAATGGATTTGATGGACCAACCCAATGTAAAAGGATGGGATGGCGGAAATTCATGGTTAACATCCCAAGTGTACTTACAACGCAATAATGTAGCAGATTTACTTTGTAACGGAAAAAATTTAAACCGGAATTTTAATGCTGAAATGAAGGGAAATAAAAGTGCTGATAAAACGGTTAACCTCCAATTAAAATGGAATAAAACGGATACCAATAAAACGATCATCAATGCATTTGAAAACCGATTAATATTCCGGATTGATGACGTCATGAAGGCCGATTTTGAAAAAATATTGAAATATGATTTTGATGGTTCTCTTGAAGGCTCACAATTTGCAGTGCTGCGATTAGTAAATTTCATGATAAAAACTCCAGAATTCCAACTTATCTAAAGCTAGCATTATGAATAGAAGAATTTTTTTGAACTTAACAGGTACACTTACTGCAGGAACTCTGCTTTTACCTGATTTTTTATATTCTTTTGGGAAACAAAAAAGTATAATTACTGGAGAGCAATGCGTAGTTTTTATTCAACTCAACGGCGGCAATGACGGCCTTAACACGTTTATTCCGTATCAGGATATGATGTATTATGACTTTCGTCCAAAAATTGCAATTTCAAAAAATGAAATACTCCAGTCAGCACAAGGAATGGGTTTTCATCCAGCTTTAAAAAACTTTGCACAAATGCAACAAAGCGGAGACTTAGCTGTAATCCAAAATGTTGGATACCCAAATCCTGTAAAATCTCATTTTAGAAGTCAGGAAATTTGGCAAACAGCTCCTACAAATCAAGAGTTTTTAAATGACGGTTGGCTAGGGCGTTTCCTAGATTTACAATGTAAGGATCACCAGCCTACTGCAGGGATAAACATTGATACTATTGACAACTTAGCGCTCAAAGGTGACGAACCTAATTCGATCACGGTAAAAGATCCAAACCGATTTCTCGCTGGAAATAAAATGGAGGTCAACACTAAACTAGCTATAAATCCACAATTAGACTTTGTTAGAAAAATAGCAAATTCTGTAGTTGAAGGTGCCGATGAGATACAAAATGCCCTAAAAAAAGGTGCTCCCGCTGAAGTGGTGTATCCTAAAACTGGTTTGTCCAAAAATCTAGAATGGATGGCGCGCTTGATCAAAGGAAATCTAAACTCAAAAGTGTATTATACCTCACTGAACGGTTTTGATACACATGATAACCAACTTATAATTCACAACAACAAACTTACAGAACTGAATGATGCTGTATTTAGTTTTTACCAAGACTTAAAGAAAGCGGAGTTGTTAGAGAACGTTACTATAGTAGTTTTTTCTGAATTTGGCCGACGCGTCAAGGACAATGGTAAAGGAACAGATCATGGAACTGCTGCGCCTCTATTTATCATTGGCGGAAGCAATAAAGGAAAAATAATCGGTAATAATCCTAATTTACAAGACTTAGATGGCGGAGATTTAAAACATGAAATCGATTTTAGGAGTGTATATGCTTCACTTTTACAACAAAAAATGGAGTTTGATCCTGTTAAAATTGGAATTCGAAACCCCGAATTAAAAGGTCTTTTTTAAAAACGCTGTAAATCACTTTAAAAAACTATCTTTGCCCGCTTTTAAAAATTGAACAAAAATGATAAAAAATAGTATTTTAAAGGGAGTATTCCTTGTGGGACTTGGTGCTACTAGCTACGGAATGTTGGCTACATTTGTAAAAATTGCTTACGGCGAAGGCTTTACAACTCCGGAGGTAACCATTGCTCAATTCACCTATGGGATTTTAGGAATGCTACTAATAAATGCTTTTCAAAAATCAAAAAAAGGGTCTGAGGTTGTAAAAGCATCTACAAAAAATATTACCCAATTAATGCTTGCCGGAACCTCACTAGGTATGACAAGTGTATTTTATTATTTAGCTGTAAAATACATACCGGTATCAATTGCTATTGTTCTATTGATGCAAACCGTTTGGATGGGTGTTATATTTGAAATGATTTTAGAAAAAAAAGCACCATCAACTCAAAAAATAATATCGGTTTTAATAGTTCTTGCAGGAACCGCCTTGGCTACAAATTTAATTGAAAGTTCGGTAGACCTAGACTGGCGTGGTATCGTTTTAGGCCTCTTGGCAGCCACTTCCTTCACCACAACCATGTTTACTGCAAATAGAGTAGCTACTCAAATTTCTTCAGCGCAACGCAGTCTTTATATGCTGCTTGGCGGAGCGGTAATCGTGATTGGTTTTGCAATAGCTACACAAACTGGCCCCTTTAATTTTGATATTTTTCTTAAATGGGGAATTGTACTAGCGCTTTTTGGCACTATAATTCCACCTTTATTATTCAATGCTGGTTTCCCACTTACAGGTATTGGATTAGGCAGTATTGTATCAGCATTAGAACTACCTGTCTCTGTATTAATGGCCTATTTCTTGTTGAGTGAGTCAGTAAATACCCTGCAATGGTTTGGAATTATTCTGATTATAATTGCAATTGTGATTATGAATATCAACTTCAAAAAGACTTTGTAAAGACTATTTGATTCTAAAGAGCTTTATTTGAGGTTTTTTTTCTAAATTCGTTCTAAATACTTTTACTATGAATTTACCTTGGCATTTGTACGGAATGGCTTTTATATATTTTATTGCAGGAATAAACCATTTTAGGAATCCTAGATTATACTTAAAAATTATTCCTCCCTATTTCCCAAACCCAAAAGCCCTTAATGCGATAAGTGGCGTTGCCGAGATTATTCTTGGTATAGCATTATGCATACCACAACTTTCAAACGCAGCTGCATGGGGTGTAATTGCGTTGTTAATTGCCATTTTTCCTACTCATATTTACATGTATTTTGATCCTAAAGCTAGCATGGGATTACCAAAATGGGTATTGTTCCTAAGATTACCTTTGCAGTTTGCATTGATTTTTTGGGCATATCAATATACGTAATAGTATGACATCTTTGTTTGAAAACCAGGAACAACCGGTACAATTTCAAGTTCCAGATGCTGACATCTCCTACTACCCATCCTTTTTTGATTTGGCTACAGCCAATGAAATATTCCAAAGCTTAGTTCAAGATATCCCGTGGCAGCAAGATGACATTCGCGTTTTCGGAAAAGTTCACCCACAACCACGATTGACTGCACTTTTTGGCAATGAGGGAAAACCTTATAAGTATTCTAATATTACCATGCAGCCACACCCATGGAATCCGCTGTTACAAAAACTAAAAAAACAAGTAGAGGCTGCTGCTGATACTATTTTCACAACCGTTCTTTTAAATCAATATCGAGATGGAAAAGACAGTAACGGCTGGCATGCAGATAACGAAAAAGAACTGGGAATCAATCCTATAATTGCCTCATTGAGTTTTGGGGCTACACGTAATTTCCAAATGAAGCACAATCATTTAAAGGATCAAAAACTAAACCTTTTACTAGAACATGGGAGTTTACTGATCATGAAAGGAAGTACACAACATTTCTGGAAACATCAAATTCCAAAAACTGCAAAACCTGTAGAACCTAGAATCAACCTCACTTTTAGGGTAATTGTCTAAGTATTATACTCCTTATATTTCATGCATTTGAATCACGCAATTCTTTATACTCTAGTAGTACTAATTTGAGATGATTTAGGAAATACGTAACTACGGATCTGGTGTACAAAGTTTTTGTACTACTCTTGAAATAACATTAAAAAACTAACAACAAATAATACTTTAAAAAAATATTTAGGAAACAAGAAAAAAAATGCAGTTTTGATAAAATCCAATTGATTTTTTTCTTAATATTGATAACAAATTAGAGATTTACATTATTAACCATTTACAACTTATTTGAATTAATTTTCACGTGATGAAAAAGAGTAACCGAAAAGAATTAAACTGGGAGCAAACAGAAAAACTTGTTACAATGGCTTTAGAAGAAAAAAATCCTTTTGAAATCATTAAAAAAGAATTTGGCTTAGCAGAAAAAGAGATTCTCGAAATCATGAAAAAGAAAATGCCTGCTGAAAAATTCGAAATGTGGAAAAAGAAAGCTGTCGCAAATAAACCAAAACCAAAACCTTTGAAAATTGATGATTTTGACGAAGATTTGGATGGTAAATATTATATAAAAAACAAATTAGATTAAAACACGAAACTCCTGATTTACGGGAGTTTTTTTGTTTGCTTACAATTCAAAAAATATGGTAGCAGTTACAACAATCAACAAAACCATTTCATTCGAAATCATGGGTTGGCACAAAATCTGGTCGTTCCAAAATAAATTAAGTATCCCTAAAGAAAAAATAATAAAGGCGTATCAAGACGAATCAGAATTTACATTTTGGAAAGGTCTCAGAATGCCTGGAACAGAAATTCCCAGATTAATTACAGCGGGTACTTTTTATAAAAACGGAAGGAATTTTTGGGATGTATCCAATAAAAAAAACGCCATTGTTATCACTTTACGAGATCATTATTTCAAAAAATTAATCATTGAAGTAGAAAATCCTGAAGCGGTGCTACAACAAATAAACACACCTTAAATGAAAATCATTTACACTTTTGTTTTTATAACGCTAACGGCATGGTGTCATGCTCAAAATAAAAACTTCACAACCAAAGAAGTTGCTATCAACCCGTTGCTAAAGGGAACTTTATATGCACCTAATGAAAGTTCAAAAAAGAAAACTCTTGTAATAGTTATTGCAGGTTCAGGTCCAACAGATAGAGACGGCAACCAAAGAAATCTTGTCAATAATTCCCTGAAATTTCTTTGTGAAGGTATAGCCTCACGTGATATTCATGCTTTTAGCTACGACAAAAGGATGTTTGCTATGGCTCAAGCAGGAACCCTAAACGAAGCGTCCTTATCTTTTGAAGACTTTATTACTGATGCAAAAGAAGTGGTACAGTTTTTTAAAAATCAAAAAATCTATAAAAAAATAGTTGTCATCGGCCATAGTGAAGGAGCATTAATCGGGTTAGTTGCTGCAAGTCAAAACACAGACGCCTACATTTCAATAGCTGGTGCAGGACGGGGTATTGACGCTGTACTTCTGGAACAAATAGCCCTACAAGCACCTTCATTAAAAGACGAAGTAAAGCAAAATTTAGAAATCCTAAAAACAGGCAAAACATTTGAACTCAAAAACCAAATGCTAGCTTCCATCTTTAGACCTAGCGTTCAACCTTACATGATTTCGTGGTTAAAGTACCAACCACAAGAAGAAATAAAAAAACTACAAATACCCATATTAATCATCAACGGTACCAAAGATTTACAAGTAAGTGTAGCAGACGCACAACTGCTTCAGCAAGCTAAACCAACTGCTAAACTCGTAATCATAAACAATATGACTCATGTATTTAAAGACATTTCAGGTGATGATTCAGCGAACAAGGCTTCCTATAATAATCCTGAATTACCCAACTCATCTCAACTACTAGATGAAATAATTTCTTTTATTAAAAATTTAAATATGTAACAAATACAGCTGTAAGCCGACTTACTTTAAAATAAAATCTATTCCATGAAAAAAATACTATATTCCTTAGCAGTTGTATCAATGCTGTGGAGTTGTAAAACAACAAGCACAACAGCAACGTCTTCTGTAAAAGAAGAAGTTAATGTAACAATTGACATTAACAATGTAAAAGAGGACAAGGTGTTAGTAACTGTTGTTGCTCCAAAAATAAAAACAAACGAAATCACATACAGTGTCCCAAAAATAATTCCGGGTACCTACTCCATAGATGATTATGGAAAATACATGGAAGATTTCAAAGCATTTGATAGCAAAGGCGGACAACTTACCGTTACTAAAACAGATGACAACACTTGGAACATTCAAAACGCAACTACATTAAGTAAAATAACATACCTTGTTAATGATACTTTTGACACTGAAAAAGGTGGTGGTTTTGGTAAAAATGATGTTTTCTCTCCAGCAGGAACAAATATTGATGCCGGTAAAAACTTCATGCTGAACATGCACGGTTTTGTAGGTTATTTTGAAAATAAAAAAGACATACCATACACCGTTACGGTCTCACATCCTGAAACATTGTGGGGCGCTACATCCATGAAAGATCTTGACGTAAGTACCTCAACAGACGTATTTAGCACCCCTAGATACTCAGAACTTGTAGAAAACCCAATCATGTATGCGAAACCGGATTATACTACATTTACTGTTGATGGGATGGAAATATTGATTAGTGTTTTTTCACCAAATGGAAAAGTGACCGCAGAAAGTATTACTCCGGATATGAAAACCATGATGATTGCTCAAAAAACATTTTTAGGGAAAATAAATGCTACAAAAAAATACACTGTATTGCTGTACTTATCAAGCATGACCCCTACAGATGCAAAAGGTTTTGGCGCATTAGAACATCCTACAGCAACCACGGTAGTACTGCCAGAAGCAATGCCTAAAGCTGAGCTCGTAAATGCAATGAAAGATGTAGTTTCACATGAATTTTTTCACATTGTAACTCCGTTAACAATTCACTCTAAAGAAATTCACTATTTTGATTTTAATAGCCCAAAAATGTCCGAACATTTATGGATGTATGAAGGAATTACAGAATATTTCGCAAATCTTTTCCAAATCAATCAAGGGTTGATTACTGAGGAAGAATTTTACACGCGAATGGCTGAAAAAATTGAAAACTCAAAAAAACTAAACGACACCATGCCTTTCACAACCATGAGTGCCAATGTTTTGACAGAGCCTTACAAAGCACAATACTTAAACGTATATGAAAAAGGAGCACTTATAGGAATGTGTTTGGATATCATCATCAGAGAAAAAAGTAATGGTGAAAGAGGTATTCTAGATTTAATGCAGAAATTATCTGTGGAATATGGCGTTTCAAAACCATTTAATGACAAAGAACTTTTTGACAAAATAACTTCATTTACTTATCCTGAAGTAGGTGATTTCTTAAAGACTTATGTAGCAGGCCCTACTCCTATTCCTTATGAATCTTTTCTAGCTAAAGTAGGAGTTGTAAAAACATCTGAAAAAGTTCCAGCAAATGTATTCCTTAAAGGTCAAGTTCCGTACATTACAGTAGACCAAGCAACAAAGGAAATTAGTATCATCCCAAACATAGAACTTAATGTATTTTACAGCACTTTAGGACTTGTGGGAGGTGACACCATTCTTGCCATCAATGACAAAGCTTACTCGCTTACTAATATTTACGAAATGATAACTGATAGCCAAAAATGGAAAGAGGATGATTCAGTTGCTGTAAAAATTAAACGTAACGGCGTAGAACAAGTGATCAAAGGAAAAGTAAAACTTCCTTACGAAGACAAGGAAGAACTCAAAGCTACAGATGTATCTAAAACCACACTAAAACAAGCATGGTTAAAAGGATAATAATTTTAACTCAATAAACAGAATCCTAATTTAGAAATAAATTAGGATTTTTTTGTAAAATAAAAAAAACACAACAGCATTCCAACATTTTTCTTTATTTTGCGCCACAATAACAATGAAACCAAAACCGCTGTACAACGCTTATAAACAGCACTATTTAATCACAACATCAATATCAACATGAAAAAAACAATATTTGCTCTTGTTACACTAGCATTATTATCCTCTTGTAATAAAGAAGATGCAAAAGGCAACCTACACATCACAGGAAACATCAAAGGTTTAAAAAAAGGGACTCTATACCTGCAAAGAATCGTAGATACTACATTAGTTCCTTTAGACACCATAAATATCGATGGCAATGCTTCATTCGAAAGTCATATCAACTTAGAATCACCAGAAATGCTGTATTTATTCCTTGATAGAGGTGTAAGTAATTCATTAGACAACAACCTTTCTTTTTTTGCAGAACCAGGTAAGATGACTATTAACACTAGCTTAGATAATTATTTGATGGATGCCAAAGTTACAGGGTCAAAAAACAATGAGGTATTTGAAGAATACAAATTAATAAAAACTCGTTTTAATGAAGAAAACTTGGAGTTAATCCAAAAGAAATTTAGCGCAATTAAAACCAAAAACAACAACAAAATTGACAGTTTAAGTGCTAAGCAAGATTCTAATTTAAAAAGAAGGTATTTATTTGCTACAAATTTTGCTTTAAATAATAGAGATTATGAAGTTGCTCCTTACATTGCCTTATCTGAAATATACGATATCAACTTAAAATACTTAGATACCATCCAAAAAGCAATGTCGCCTAAAGTAGCACAATCTCTTTATGGAAAAAAGCTAACAAAATATGTAAGCTCGTTGAAAAAACAAGAATAAACACAATCCGTTTTGAAACATTTTAAACTGCCCAAGAAGATATTTTTTGGGCAGTTTTTTTATGCTTTTCTTGAAATGTGTTTTAAAAAACCTCACTTGTAAATACTTAATACTAAAGTTTCTTAAAAAAGTGATGTCTGTTATTTAAAGATAATGTTCTGCCTTTAATTGTAGTTGATTCATAAAATATAATGCAAGCTACAATATTGCAAAATGGGTGCTTAAAAGGATGAGAAGAGCCCCATAAACATCATTCCTACAAGAAGCAATACGTATAATGAAAAAACTACCAAGGTCATAATTCCAATATATTTATAGTGTGATTTCAAATATCTAAATGAAAGGGTTAAAGCAGCCGTGTCACTATTTTTTATGGCCACTTTAGCATTTGAAGCAAATTTATTCAGGTAATAGATCGGAAAAAAATAAAGTGCTCCTATCAAAATATAAACGAATGCAACCCCTAAACCCATTGACGATTCTAAAAACCCCATTGAATTACTAGTACTACCTACAACTGCAAACGTTATTCCTAGAATTAAAGCAATCAAGACAATAAACCCTACGCCTATAAATCCTAGAATAGACAAATAATAAGCCCATTTTGCAGTTTCAGCTAATAAATCTTTGGCGGTTGTAGTAATTTGTAAATCGAAATTTTCAACGGTAGTTTGTTCTTCCATAATTAATAGATGTTAGTGTTAGTTTTCAAATATAACAATAACAATCAATTTAAAAGAATATTATGTAAGTAATTATTGCCATAAAAAAAACCACCTAATAAAAATTAGATGGTTTATAGAAGAGCCGGCGGAGGGACTCGAACCCACGACCTGCTGATTACAAATCAGCTGCTCTAGCCAACTGAGCTACGCTGGCGACTCATTACTAGTGCAAATATAATGCTGTTTTTTAATTAAACAAATATTTTATTTAAATATATTTCAAATATCTTTCATCCTACTGCAACCTAGACATTTATTTATATTCCAAAAAAAAACCACCTAAAAAGGTGGTTTTACAATGAGCCGGCGGAGGGACTCGAACCCACGACCTGCTGATTACAAATCAGCTGCTCTAGCCAACTGAGCTACGCTGGCGTCTCATTTCGAGTGCAAATATAGAGATGAATTTGACTTATCCAAAATAATTTTGCAATTTTTTGTCAATTAATTTGACTACAATTCGTTGATTTTAGTAATCAATTGATTTGCAGTTTGTTCTAATTCTACATTGATTTGCTTGAAATGTGCTTTTTTGTTTTCAACATTTTTAGCATTTACTTTAGTAATCAAAACATCAAAAGCTGCAATAGCCTCATCAATTAAATTATTTGTTTCTGTAGTAGGTTTTCCTGTTGTAGAAATTTCATATAAATAAACTGCTTCAATAATATCACCTAAAACGTAATTGATGTCTTTCTTTAAATTTTTAACGTTTGCCATTTTTATTTTTTTAAAATTTGATTTTTAATTTGCGTTTGCAAAAGTACATATAATCTTTCTATTCCTGACTATTAAATGTAAATTTCTAAAATAGAAGCTTTTCCACTGATTACAAAAGCGCTTATGTATGCAGGAATCAATAGTGTGTCCCCTTTTTTATATTGGTATACTTTTTCATTTAGTTCTAAACTAAAATTGCCATCAACACACATGTATACTGTAAAGGATTCATTTGTTTTACTAATTGAAACCTCACCATCTAACGGCAAAAAATTAGTTGTAAAATAAGGACATTGAACCATTTCATTAGAAAGGTTAACCTCTTTTAAATAGTGTCTTTGAGTATCTACCCTATTGTAATTAATAGCATCCAAAGCTAAATCAACATGAAGCTCTCTTGTGTTTCCAGTAGCATCGACCCTATCAAAATCATAGATGCGATAGGTAATATCAGATGTTTGCTGTATCTCTGCAACCACCATTCCAGCTCCTATAGCATGTACAGTCCCTGTTTCTAAAAAGAAAACATCACCTACAAAAACCTTTTTTTGATCTAAAATAGAAAGCAAAGTTTTATTTTTCAAGCTAGAGACATATTCCCCTGCATTTGAATTATTTTTGAAACCAACAATAATTTTAGCGTCTTCATCAGCCTGCATAACATACCACATCTCTGTTTTTCCAAAAGATTGATGTCTATCTTGCGCTAAAGCGTCATTAGGATGAACCTGAATGGACAGATCCTCTCGAGCATCTAAATATTTAAAAAGGAGCGGAAATTGAAGTCCGAATTTTTCATAAACTCGTGTTCCAAGAATTTCCTCAGGAAACTCTTCTAATAATGCCATCAACGATTTTCCTTTCCAAAATCCATTCGCAACCACACTTACATCACCAGCAACTGCTGATAGTTCCCAACTTTCACCAGTTATAGTAGACGTAATAGATTTTCCTAAAACGTTTTTTAACTTTTCACCACCCCAAATTCTTTCTTTGAGTATGGGTTCAAATTGTAAAGGATAAAACTGCATAACGAAAGGGTTTAGTTCTTATTAAAAACAACGCCAAAAAAAGCTTTAGAAATTGTTCCTAAAGCCTATTTAAATGTAAAAATAAGAAAACTATAGTTAAGGAACTAGTTTTTTTATCGCCTGTAATGCCTTAGGTATGTGTTTTGTTGCCAATACACTATCAAAAACCATCTGCACAACACCTTGTTTATCTGTCACATACGTCACTCTTCCTGGTACTAAACCAAAAAGACCAGTAGGTACTCCAAAACTTTTACGTATTGCTTTATCATTATCTGATAGCAATATAAAAGGTAGTTTAAATTGCTTAGAAAATTTCTGGTGAGACGCTGTACTGTCACTACTTATCCCTATAACTTCGGCTCCTAAATCTTTAAAATCTTCATATTGATCTCTAAAACTGCAAGCTTGGGCAGTACATCCAGGTGTATTATCTTTTGGATAAAAATAAATCACTAAAGGCTTATGCCCTACAACACTTGCGCTGTCAAAGGTGTTGCCATCTGTATCAATAGCTGTAAAATGCGGAATTACATCTCCTACTTTTAATTCTTTCATTGTCCTTTATAGGTTACAAAGTTACGCGGTGTTTCATACAATACTACTTCCAAATCAAATTCGGGTTTGATTTTCTTTTTGATTTTATTCCAAATTACAACTACAATATTCTCAGCTGTGGGGTTCAAATCTTTAAAATCTGGCACATCTAAATTTAAGTTTTTGTGATCAAATTGATTTTCAACTTCCTCTTTAATTATGTCACTTAAGAATTTTACGTCCATAACATAGCCTGTTTCTGGATCAATTTCACCTGTTACACTTACTATTAAATCGTAATTATGTCCGTGGAAATTGGGGTTATTGCACTTCCCAAACACGGCATCATTCTGTTCGAAAGTCCAATCCTTTCTATACAATCTATGTGCTGCATTAAAATGAGCTTTTCTGGAAATGGTAACTTTCATATTATATAGAAATTAGTTGTTTTTTATGTTGTGCGAAGTTAACGGGCTTTTATGTTCCTCAAGATAATGATAAAACTCGTCAAAAATAATTTTGAACCATACGGTATACAATTCAGGATTAACGACCATGTCTTTTTTCACGTCTTCAATTTTCATCCATTTCCAGCTCTCTACCTCATCCCTATTAATTACCGGAGCCTCATTGTAATACCCTATCATAACATGATCCAGCTCGTGTTCTGTTAACCCATTATCAAAAGGTGCTTTGTATATAAAATGAAACAACTCTTTCAGCTCAGTCACAAAACCCATTTCTTCATGCAATCTTCTTGTTCCAGCTTGGATATTAGTCTCTCCCTCTCTTTGATGACTGCAACAGGTATTGGTCCACAATAATGGGGAATGGTATTTTTGATGTGCTCGTTGTTGTAGCATGATTTCATTTTGACTATTCAAAACAAAAACAGAAAAAGCGCGATGCAAAACTGCTTTTTGATGCGCTTCTAGTTTTGGCATAAGCCCAATTTGTTCGTCGTGTTCATTGACTAAGATTACATTTTCTTCTGGCATGTTTGTATATTATGACTTCAAAAGTACGAAAAAAAATAATGGGATTAAGTGTTTAACATTCTGTTTCGAATTGTTCAATCTCATTTGAAAACATTTCTATTTAATTTAGTTAACAGAAAATTTCAATACTAAATCAACTACTTTATTTCATTTTTACAAATTGAACAAAACCTTATTAAACAAGTCATTGGAGCTGTTGTACAATTAAATCACCTTGCTATGCTATCAAATACCTATTCCATGAAAAACTTTTGTAATTCAAAATCTAAACTTTGTTTTTTAACGTAAATAACAAAAGTTAAATAACTTCTTAAAAGCGTTAATTTGTTAAAAACAAGATCGCTTAAGTCTTAAAATGAATTTATATTTGTAAAAAAGAAATCATGAAAAATACAGTCACTTTTTTTTGCGTCCTGTTCGCAATACCGCTTTTTATGTTTACTGCCTGTGCACAAAACACAGTCAAAAAACAACCTTTAAATAAAACCACTACAAGTGGAACAGTACTTTCAAAACCTGAAAATCCATATTATTCCAATACCGATACGGCAAAACTCAATGTTAGTAATGCCGAATGGAAAAAAGTTTTACCCGCGGATGTTTATGACGTTACGCGAAATGCGGACACCGAAAGACCTTTTACAGGAAAATATTGGAACACTGATGAGAAAGGAACGTATTATTGTGCTGCTTGTGGGAATAAATTGTTCCGATCTGGTGCTAAATTTTCTAGTAATTGCGGCTGGCCAAGTTTTTTTGAACAAGATAATAAGAACAGCGTAGTTTACAAAAATGATAATTCATTAGGAATGGAACGTATCGAAGCCCTTTGCGGACGATGTGATGGGCATTTAGGACACCTTTTTGATGATGGTCCAGAGCCAACAGGTAAAAGATATTGTATGAACTCTATAGCTCTTGACTTTATTCCTGACAATAAATAGAGAGAAAAATAAAGCGATATAGATTCTTTACAACCTCAAAAAAACCAGCTTGAAAACATATTTTCAAGCTGGTTTTTTTATTTTAGGCAACGAGAAGTAAAAAGCCAACAAGTTGAAAAATATTCATTACTTTTGAAAAAATCCGTTTTAAATTTGATCACTTCAATTCATTTGCTTTAAGCGGTTTACACCTAATATTTATACAAAATGAACACCTATTACTTACTACCTTGTTTACTACTGTTTTCAATTGGAACACAAGCCCAAAATAGCGCATTGAAAAGCAAAATCGCCACAAAAGCAGCTGTTATGGAGTCGAAAGTAGTGGATTGGAGGAGAGATTTTCATCAAAATCCAGAATTAGGAAATCGCGAATTTAAAACTGCCGAAAAAATAGCAACCCATTTGCGAAGCTTAGGAATTGAAGTTCAAACTGGAATTGCCAAAACCGGAGTTGTAGGTATTTTAAAAGGAGGAAAACCAGGACCTGTTGTGGCTTTACGAGCAGATATGGATGCCTTACCTGTAAGCGAACGAGTGAATTTACCCTTTGCCTCAAAAGCTACTGGTGAATATAATGGAACTAATGTGGGCGTGATGCATGCTTGTGGTCATGACACTCACGTAGCCATGTTGATGGGTACTGCCGAAATTTTGGCTTCAATTAAAAGTGAAATAAAAGGAACTGTAAAATTTATTTTTCAACCCGCTGAAGAAGGACCTCCAGAAGGGGAAGAAGGAGGAGCTGAATTGATGGTTAAAGAAGGCGTTTTGAACAACCCAAAAGTGGATGTTATTTTTGGGCTACACATTAATGCTCAAACCGAAGTGGGCCAAATCAAATACCGCCCAAAAGGAACCATGGCTTCCTCTGACTGGTTTACCATAAAAGTTAATGGCAAGCAATCACATGGAGCCTATCCGTGGCAGTCTGTTGATCCTATTGTTACCGCATCGCAAATTGTTATGGGCTTACAAACTATAGTTAGTAGAAATGTAAACCTTACTCAAAATGCTGCTGTGGTAAGTGTAGGCCAAATTAATGCCGGAGTAAGAAGCAATATTATCCCAGAGTCTCTAACGATGACCGGTACCATTAGAACATTAGATGCAGAAACGCAAGATTTCATTCATGGTAAAATAAAAACGATCGCTACTAATATTGCTACAAGTGCAGGTGGCTCGGCTGAAGTTGCAATTTACAAAAAAACTTTAATCACTTATAACGAGCCCTCACTTACAGAGCAAATGCTTCCTACTTTACAAGAAGCTGCCGGAAAAGAGAATGTTATTTTAACCGAAGCGGTAACCGGAGCTGAAGATTTTTCTTTCTACCAAGCAAAAATACCGGGTTTATATTATTTTATTGGAGGAATGCCAAAAGGTAAAAAACCGAGTGATATGCCCTCACACCATACACCCGACTTTTATATTGACGAAGGGAGTTTTGTACTTGGAATGACCACTATGGCACATCTTACTTTGGATTATATGGATATGAAAACCAAAAAATAATTCAACAATCTAAGTAAGTTTCATTCTAAAATAATTTTGACGCGTTTTTCTAGAACTATAATCAAACTTTATTTTTCAATACTTGAGCAATCATTTGTGCGCATTTTTCACCATCTATTGCAGCCGAAATAATTCCTCCTGCATATCCCGCTCCTTCGCCACAAGGGTACAAACCTTTTATTTTTACATGTTCATAAGTAATAGGATCTCTTGGTATGCGCACTGGCGATGAAGTTCTGGATTCTGGTGCGTGAAGAATAGCCTCGTTTGTTAAATAACCTCGCATTGATTTACCAAACTCAGAGAAACCTTCTCGCAAAATGTGCGTCAAATTACTTGGAAATACTTGACCCAATTCTACAGACGTCGTTCCAGGTACATAAGATGTCTTAGGAATATCTGACGATACTTTTTTTTGTGTAAAATCAATCATACGTTGCGCTGGCACTTTTTGACTTTCTCCTGCAAGGTGCCATGCACGTTGTTCTATACTTTTTTGAAACTCCATTCCAGCTAGCGCTCCAAACTTAGCAAAAGGCTTGAAATCTGCTAACTGCAACTCAATTACAATACCTGAATTTGCTGTTGCTTGATCCCTTTTAGAGGGTGACCAACCATTTGTTACAACTTCGCCCGGACTCGTTGCGCAAGGAGCAATTACGCCTCCTGGACACATACAAAAAGAATACATACCGCGGCCAGCAACTTGCTTTACAATGGAGTACGGCGCTGGTGGTAAATGTTCTCCTCTATAATCACAACTATACTGTATACTATCAATTAAGGTTTGAGGATGTTCTGCACGAACACCTAAAGCAAAAGGCTTAGCTTCTATAAAAATTTGTTTTTTATCCAATAGCTCAAAGATATCACGCGCTGAATGTCCCGTGGCTAATATCAATTTATTAGCACGAATAGTGTCTCCTTTATGCGTAACAATCCCTTGAACTTCATTGTTTTTTACCAAAATATCAGCAACTCTAGTTTCAAACAAAACTTGACCTCCACATTCAATGATTTTTTCACGAATATCCTGAATAATTTGAGGAAGTTTATTGGTGCCGATGTGTGGGTGCGCATCTACAAGTATGTCATGAGAAGCCCCGAAAGCAACAAACAGTTCTAATATTCTATTGACATCACCTCTCTTTTTAGATCTGGTATACAATTTACCATCAGAATAGGTTCCTGCGCCACCTTCGCCAAAACAATAATTAGAATCTTCATGAACTATATGATCTACATTGATAGCTTTTAAATCTCTTCTTCTTCCGCGAACGTCTTTCCCTCTTTCTATTACAATAGGCTTTAGTCCTAATTCTACTAAGTGTAAAGCTGCAAAAAGTCCTGCTGGACCAGCTCCTACAACCAATACTTCCTGTGCATTTGCTACATTAGGAAAATCAGGCATAGTGAATCTTCTTTCGTCAATTACTTCCCCTTTTGTAAAAATTTCTACTTTGAGATTGATTTTTATTGCTTTTTGTCGGGCATCAATAGATCTTTTTAAAATAGAAACATGTTGCACATCTTCAGCTGCAACTTTAATTTGCTTTGCCAAATGGTTTTTGAGCAAATCATTATTTGCAGCTATTTCTGGGGTGACTTGTAGTGAGAGTTCTTGAGGCATTTTTTTAAAATCAACATTAGATGTTACATAGAAGTAGCATCCAAAATATTAGGGTACAAAAGTAACATTTTTTTTACAGTCAAAAGGACAAGAAGCAAGCACTATCCATGATTTCGAAAATAAAAAAATAAATTCATTTTAGAAATAGACTTCGTAACTTTGACATCAAAATAAGTTCAAAAAAAGAATACATGTCTCGTAAAATAAAATTAATCTGGGATTTTCGTGGTCCTAGTGCTGCAAAAACTGCAGAACACCATGAAATTCATCTCAAAGAATATATTGCAATTGAAAAATTACCTTTGCAAATCACAGGATTCGAAATTCAGGGTGAAATGCAAGCTATAGCATTTATGGTGGTTACTGATGAGCACATGATTCAAGTTCGTGATGCCTTAAAACCACATCGCGGAGAATTATATGCCGAATAATACTAGACAATACTGTGAATGGTTTCAAAGAACAACTGACTCAATTTTTCATCTGATTTACCTGCTATTGCAATAATTTCAGCAATATCAACAGGTTTTAAATTATCCGGATCACATTCATCAGTAATTACACTTACGGCAGCACAAGGCAATTTTAATTGATTGGCTACAATAACCTCGGGCGTTGTACTCATTCCAACCATATCAGCACCAATTCTACCAAGATAACGATACTCTGCTCTAGTTTCTAATTGTGGCCCATAAACTGAAGCATACACTCCTTTTTTTAGTAACAACTCCATTTTGCTAGCTTCGGTTAATAAGATATTATTTAGATTCTCGTCATAAGGCGCACTCATATCTGGAAAAATACCACCGTATTCAAAACTATTCAAGCCGGAAAGCGGACTGCCACCTTGTAGATTAATGTGATCCTCTAACAAAACCAAATCGCCTTTTTTGAAGTCTTTATTGATTCCGCCTGCAGCATTGCTCAACAACAAATGCTGGATACCTAATTTTTGTAAAACCCTAATAGGAAAAGTTACTTGCTGTAAACTGTATCCTTCGTATAAATGAAAGCGGCCTTGCATAGCAATTACTTTTTTGGATCCAATAGATCCAAAGAGCAACTTCCCTTTATGAAACTCAACAGTAGAGACTGGAAAATGCGGAATATCAGCATAATCAATTTCTTGTTCTACTACCAAATAATCTAAAAATTTTCCTAAGCCTGTTCCAAGGACTACTCCAACCTCTGGATTTAAAATTCCTTTAGAAATTAAAAAATCAGCTGATTGAGAAATTTGTGCTAAATATGTCATGTTTTAAAAAACTATTGTTGGTAAATTTCGTAAATAATAATAAATTTACAAAAACCCAAGCTATGAAAAACCTATTATTATTACTTTGTTTCACTCAAATACTTATGGCACAGCCTAAAGATTACGTAAAAATATCACAAGACTTTATTGAAGCAGCAAAATTTGGAGAAGGCAATACCGAAGAATTTGTAGCGCTAATTGCAAATGCAAAAGAAACAGACCTACTTAATCAACTTACAAATGACGATCTTAAAAAAGCATTCTTCATAAATCTTTACAATGGATTTACAAATTACGCTTTGAAAAAAGATCCCGAAAAATACAAGAGTCGTAGCGCTTTTTTCACATCAAAGCAATTTGTACTTGCTGGAAACGAATTGAGCCTTGACGATATAGAACATGGTTTTTTAAGAAAATCAAGTATTAAGTACAGTGTGGGGAAATTGAATAAAATTTTTCCGCCAAAACTTGAAAAAAAATTCCGCGTAGACAAACTAGATTACCGAATCCATTTTAGTTTAAATTGTGGCGCCAAGAGCTGTCCTCCTATATTTTTTTACGATCCAAAAAAAATCAATCAGCAACTTGATGTTGCCACAAAAAGTTATTTAACGGGTGACGCAAGTTATGATAAAGAGAAAAATATCTTGCGAGTTCCTGTTTTGATGAGCTGGTTCCGTGGAGATTTTGGAGACAAAAAAGGAATTTTAAAAATTTGCCAAGATTTAAAAATCATACCCGAAAATGTAAATCCTAAATTAGAGTATAACGAATACGATTGGAGTTTATTTCTAGAAAACTTTAAAAACTAAAAAAACACAAATGGACAAAAACTATTACAACTCAGACGATTTAAAAAAATTTGGTAACATAGTCGAATTTCAAAAAGAAATGGGCGAAAAATTCTTTGGCTATTATGGAGAAGTATTCAAAGAAGGTGAATTAACAGCTAGAGAGAAATCTCTAATTGCACTTGCAGTAGCACATGCCGTTCAATGTCCGTATTGTATTGATGCTTACAGTTCTGACGCCTATGAAAAAGGATATAGTGAAGGACAAATGATGGAGGCAGTTCATGTTGCAGCAGCTATTCGTGGTGGAGCTAGTTTAGTACATGGAGTTCAAATGATGAATAAAGTCAAGAAAATTAGTTTATGAGCGAGTTTGTAAAAGTTAAATTAAAGTCCCTCAAGGCCAATGAAAATATACTCTCTAAAGCAGCACATCAAATAGCCGTTTTAGAACAAAATCCAGATGTGTTTACCCCTTTCAAAACGCAGTTACAAACCATTGGCTTAAGCCCACTACAACCTACAAGTTTGGAAATTTTTCAAATTAATTTGGGTAAAATGTGCAACCAAGTTTGTACCCATTGTCACGTAGATGCTGGTCCTGATCGAAAAGAAATTATGACCAAAGAAACGATGGAAGTTATTCTGAAAGTTTTGAAAGTCAATACTAACTTTAAAATAGTAGATATGACCGGTGGTGCACCCGAGATGAATCCTAATTTTAGATGGTTTGTAGAAGAAGTTAGCAAACTAGGAATTCAAATGTACGTGCGTTGTAACTTGACTATCATCACTGCTAATAAAAAATACAACGACTTACCAGAATTCTTTAAACAACACCAAATAGAGGTCATCTCATCATTACCGTTTTATTCTAAAAATAGAACCGACAAACAAAGAGGTGATGGTGTTTTTGAAAGCTCCATAAAAGCTCTAAAAATGCTCAATGCGGTGGGTTATGGCAAACCTGATTCTGATTTAAAACTAAATTTAGTGTACAATCCAGCAGGAGCTTTTTTACCACCTGACCAAAATGCTTTAGAAAAAGAATACAAAACAGCTTTGCAAAAGGATTTTGGAATTGAGTTTAACAATCTGTTTGCTATAACTAATCTGCCTGTGAGCCGATACTTAGATTATTTGATTTCGTCAGGTAATTATGAAGATTACATGACCAAACTCATTGACGCTTTTAATCCTTCGGCAGCTCAAAATGTAATGTGTAGAAATACCATCTCTATAGGTTGGGACGGTTATATCTATGATTGCGATTTCAATCAAATGCTAGAGTTAAAAGTTACTTGCAAAGACGCGCAACACATTAGTAATTTTGATTCTAATGCCCTTTTAAACAGGACGATTATTATAAACAATCATTGTTATGGCTGTACCGCAGGCTCTGGTAGCAGTTGTGGTGGAGCAGTTGCCTAAAACGAAACTATGAGAGAAAATATTTCAGAATTTTTATGTACCTACATACTCGTGTTTTGTGGTACTGGTGCAATTATTATCAATCAAGAGACAAATGGCAGCGTTACTCATGTGGGTATTTGTATCACTTTTGGGTTAATTGTAATGGGGTTAATTTATGGTTTCGGACAAATCTCTGGAGCACACATGAATCCAGCCGTAAGTATTGCATTCGCTTTCTTGAAAATACTTCCAATAAAAAAATTGCCTTTTTATATAATTTCTCAAATTTTAGGCGGATTAGCAGCCAGCACAACACTCAAATTATTGTTCCCAAAAAATAATGGATTGGGAGGAACAATTCCATCCGGTACTGACGGTCAATCATTTGTATTAGAATTCATTCTGACCTTTATTTTAATGCTTGTCATATTAACAGTAGCATTAGGAAACAAAGAACATGCTCCTTTTGCTGGTATTTCCATTGGAGGCGTTGTATTACTCGAAGCCATGTTTGCTGGACCTATATGTGGCGCCTCTATGAATCCCATTAGATCTCTGGCACCTGCGCTTATTTCTGGTAATATGAACTCACAATGGTTGTACATTGTAGCACCTATAACAGCAACTATTCTTGCCTCAATTACATGGAATACCATTTTAAAAGAAAAAAACTAATAGTAACAAATATGGAAAATTATTTAGACGCAACAGTAAATTTATACCGAGATGCTGCACTTACTCCCGATGTGGGACTGTGCTGTACAACAACACCAATATGGAAATTTCCTGGCTTAGAAATTCCAAAAATAATGCAAGAAATGAATTATGGTTGTGGCAGTACCATTTCGGCTCAAGACTTAATCAACAATCCAAAAATATTATATGTAGGCGTAGGTGGTGGTATGGAATTGCTTCAATTCTCTTATTTTTCGCGTCAAAAAGGCGGTGTGATTGGTGTTGATGTTGTTGATGAAATGCTGGAAGCATCCAAACAAAATTTTAAAATTGCAGAGCAAGAAAACGACTGGTTCAAAAGTGAATTTGTCGAATTGAAAAAAGGAGATGCATTAAATCTACCGATCGAAAACGAAAGTATTGATATTGCAGCTCAAAATTGCTTGTTCAATATTTTTAAAACTGATGATTTAAGAAAAGCACTTGAAGAAATGTATCGGGTTCTCAAACCTCACGGAAGATTGGTAATGAGTGACCCAACTTGTGAACAAGAAATGAACGAAAATCTTAGAAATGATGACCATTTAAGAGCGCTTTGTTTGAGCGGAAGCATCCCAATCAAGGAGTATATTAAAATGTTGACAGATGTAGGTTTTGGAACTATAGAAATTAGAGGTCGAAGACCGTATCGAATTTTAGATCCTGAAAATTATGCTACTGATGAATTAATTTTTATTGAGAGTATTGAAGTTTGCGCTATAAAAGACCCTATGCCTAGCGATGGACCATGTGTATTCACAGGAAAGGCAGCTATTTTTTATGGCAAAGATGACTATTTTGATGATAAAAAAGGACATGTCTTGATGAAAAATCAACCTCTAGCAGTTTGTGACAAAACAGCACAAGCACTAGCCGATTTAAACCGAGCCGATATTTTTATAAGTGAATCAACGTTTCACTACAACGGAGGCGGATGTTGCTAAAAACTCTAAAGCTGCAGTATTCTTAATGCTGCAGCTTTACTTATTACCTTTATATGCAAAACAAAAAAGCTATCATTCTCTTTACTAAAAATCCTGAACTAGGAAAAGTCAAAACACGACTTGCCAAGACTATTGGCAACGAAAAAGCTCTTGACATTTACAAAAAATTATTAGTGCATACCCAAGAAATTGTTACTCCTGTTCGAGCTGACAAATTTGTATTCTATTCGGATTCGATTACGGAAGAGGACCAATGGAATGCGGGTTCGTTTTACAAAAAAGTACAACATGGTGATGATTTAGGCGCTAGAATGGCAAACGCTTTTCAAGAAATTTTTTGCTTAGGATATGAATCGGTTTGTATTATTGGGAGTGATTGCTACGAACTTACTTCTGACATTATTGACAAAGCGTTTTTAGCATTAGAAACGAATGAAACCGTTATAGGCCCCACATTTGATGGCGGCTATTATTTATTGGGAATGAACCAATTTCATGAAACAGTATTCAAGAATAAAACTTGGAGCACTGATAGTGTATATATTGATACGTTAACAGATTTTAAAAACCTAAACCTATCGTTTTCTAATTTGAATAAATTATCGGATATTGATGAGGAAAAAGATTTACCTCAACATTGGAAATAAAATAATTTGTATACACTATTTAAAATAGCAGCAACTTTAGCATTAAAATTATATTGCAAAAAGACCGTAGCCCATTTTCAAGGAAATAGAGGTAAAAAGGAACCAACCCTTATTGCAAGCAACCATCCCAACTCTTTTTTTGATGCTATCATCATAGCGGTTCATTATCCTGAACCAATTTATTTTTTAGCACGTGGTGATGCCTTTAACAATCCAATTGTTGCAAATTTTTTACGCGCTTTACACCTAATCCCTATTTATAGACTGAGCGAAGGCAAAGAAAATTTAAATAAAAACCAAGATACATTCAAAACTTGTCTCGATTTATTACACGAAAATAAAACCATTTTAATTTTCTCAGAAGGTATTTGTATAAACGAATGGAATTTAAGACCTCTTAAAAAAGGTACGGCGCGATTAGCTTTCATGGCACTGCAAGATGGCTTGTTAAATTTAAGAATTCAACCAACCAATATCAATTACTCTTCGTTTCATAAAAATCCGAAAGAGGTTGAAATCAATTTCAATCTTTGTTTTGGAGTACACCATATTGATCAAGCAAAAGAATCTATTTTTTACAATACATTCAACACCTTGTTAAAGAAGAATATTTTAAATAATATGGTTGTAAAAGAAGATTTATCAGATATAAAATTATTAAAACCGAACTCAAAATGGCATTCACGATTATTGAAAGTTGTAATAGCATTTCCAGCTTTAATTGGATTTCTCTCTAATTATTGGATCTATTGGATCTTAAAAAAAATCACCGTCAAAAAAACAAAAAATTCTGTATTCTATGACTCCATTTTGTTTGGAATGCTGTTACTTTTATATCCTTTAATTGTATTTCTACTTTCAGCAGTAGTAACATTTTGCTTCAACCTACAAATGGGTTTACTCCTTTTCTTTGTAATGCCAATAAGTGCTTGGTTTTACAAAAGCTATAAAAGCTAATAATTACTTAACTTTACTCAAAGCGAGCATTTTTATCATCCAATCTGGCAAGGGTTTTTCTTGATTGCGCTTTCTAAGATCGAGGTACCAACCTACTTTCTTTAAAATGGGAACTTTATGTGTTTCTACCAGCTCAATTAGTGTTCCATCAGGATCTTCAATATAGCAAAAACGTCCCGATGCATTATCCATAGCAAAAGTATTATTGCTGTCTACAGAAAAATGCAATCCCTGCTCTATGACATGCGCTTTCAAAGCATCCATTGCTACTACATCAAAACAAAGATGGATAAATCCACAATCTCCCCAAAATCTATTTTCGTAAATTTTAGGTGCTTTTGTATTTAAAATTTGCACTAATTCTAAGGTTACATCTCCTAATAATTTATTGAAAGCACCTTTACCCGTTGCTTTCTTAGAAAGTCCGATTATATGATACTTTTGATTGTTTTCAACACGTACACCATCATATAACACAGTGTCAATCCCAAGAATATTTTTGTAAAAATCTAATGATTTATCCATATCACGTACTCCTACAACAGCACCTACAACACCGCCTAAATCATACTCTTTCTTTTGAAACCAATTATCTGACGGAATAATTTTAAAAATATTATCGTCACTATCGGTAACATAAAAAAAAGACTTTTGGTCAAGTCCAATTTCCATTTTTGAAACCAACAACCCTTCTATTTTTGAAAGACGATTATGGGATTGCAAAATGTTATGAGATTTTAATATCGTGGCATTAATACCTATGTGTCCAAGTTGTACTTGAATCCCTTTTTGAGGCACTCTATCTTGAAATTGCCAAATCTCAAATCCACCGCCTCCTTGTAAGTTCATCGTCAAGATAGCCCTACGCTTCCGCACTTCATTTCCTGTGTACTGCGTCATCAAACTGGCTTTCGCCTCATCATCAAAAATTAAAACATCCATCCCAAAAAGATGTTTGTAAGTGTGCATAGCCTTTGTAGCATTACAAACACCAATTCCCACTTGTTGAATTCCTGACAAAAATTGATGCATATATGTGATGTTGTTAATTTTCTTGGCCTTTAACATGCGCTATTTTATAATACAACGATGGTATAAACCACCACAACCAAAATAAAATTCGTTCTGCCTTTACAATAATTATTGTCTTTTTGCCTTTGTAAATACCTTTAATAATTTTCTTAGCACAAACGTCTACTTCCATACCCACTTTATTATTGGCATCGGTCAAGCCAAATTGCTGTCCGTTACCGATTAAAGCATTTTTAGAAATATTGGTATTTATCCTTCCTGGATATACGATAGAAATGGTAGTTTTGGTTTTATACAACTCGCATTGCAAGGTTTCAAAGTAGCCTTTAACAGCATGTTTTGATGCTGCATAACCCGTCCGCAATGGAAAACCAACAAGTCCTGCAATACTACTAATCACAGTTATGTTTCCACTATTTTTCATTTTAAAATGTGGCAAAATAGCTTGAGTTATTGCCAAAGGAGCAAAATAATTGATGTCCATCAATTTCTTGTATACCTTCATATCAGTATCTTCTGCCATAGCACGCTGACTTATACCCGCACTTTGAATGACGTAATCAATTGATCCTTCAAAGGCTAAAGCTTGCTCAACTAGAGTTGGAATTCCCTCTAAATCGAATAAATCATAAGGTAAAACATGTACTTTGGTCGATTGTAATTCTGATCGTAGAATCTCTAATAATACGGCATTTGATGAAGTCAAAATTAAAGTAGCACCAAGATTTGATAATTGGATTGCCAATTCTTTACCGATACCTGATGAAGCTCCGGTAATCCATACTATTTTTGAATCAAAACGCATTTTTACGGTAGCTTAAAAGTTGTTTATAAGTAGTAACCATCTCCATTTGTGAAGCACCTCTTTTATACATTCGAACAATTTTTAAATTTGCTAGTTGTACTTTCAACCATGAATTTTCAACATACTTTCTTGCAGATACTAGTGTGGCTTTTGGAATCAATTTAAACTTTCCTTGCTTCCACAATCGTGCAATAAAATCATAATCTTCCATGATAAACATGTCTTCTTTATAAGTTCCCACGGTATTCCAAAGTTGTTTAGTGACAAAAACACCTTGATCACCTCCGCGAAAAAATAAATAATTGAAACGAGTAAAAAAGGCATTGATTTTCAGTAGGGTATTCGAACAATCAAACTCGGTGCGGAAACTGCCGCAGTTATACCCTTGTAAAACTGTCTGATTAATTAAATCATAAAAATTAGGCGTAGGGACACAATCAGCATGAAGAAAAAAGTAGATATCTCCTAACGCTTGGCTTGCTCCAAAATTCATTTGACCTGCTCTTCCTTTTTGGGGAGAAACTACAACTTTAGCTCCCATTTTAGTGGCTAAAGTTACCGTATAATCTGAACTGCCTCCGTCAGAAATGATTATTTCATATTGCTTTCCAATCAAATTTTCATGCAGCATTTGTATCGTACTTTCGATCACTTGAGCTTCATTGAATGTTGGAATAACAATACTTAACATCAGGAATATAGATTAATTGGAGCCATGTCTTCTGAATTTAATTAGCTACTTCACTAATAAATTTAATGCGCATTAATCGCAATTCATCCAAATCATAATCTCCATCAAATTCTTTTAGCGCAGCTTCAATATTATCTGATTCTGATTCCATAAAATAATCGTGAATCTCCTCTTGTTGATCCTCATCAAGCATTTCGTCAATCCAATACTTAATATTCAACTTAGTCCCTGAGTAAACAATCTGCTCCATTTCTTTTAATAAAGCATCCATATTTATCCCCTTGGCAGAGGCAATATCATCTAAGGATAATTTTCTATCTATGTTTTGAATAATGTATAACTTATTTACAGAGTTTACTCCGGTTGATTTAACTACTAAATCTTCTGGTCTTACAATATCGTTGTCTTCAACATAGCGACTTATCAATTCTAAGAAATCTTTTCCGTATTTTTTAGCTTTACCCTCACCCACTCCATGAATGTTTATCATCTCATCTTGTGTTATAGGATACTTTAAAGCCATATCTTCTAGAGAAGGATCTTGAAATACTACAAATGGTGGTACGCCAATTTTTTTGGCCACTTTTTTACGTAAATCTCGTAGCATCCCCATTAAAACCTCATCAGCAACACCAGTTGATTTTGCGGCTGTTACTATCGCTTCGTCAACCGTTTCATTATATTCATGATCTTCAGACATCATAAAAGAGTGCGGATTTTCTAGATAGCTCAATCCGTTGTTTGTGACTTTTACAATACCGTAGGTTTCAATGTCTTTTGATAAAAAACCCGCAACAAGTACTTGTCTTAACAACGCCATCCAATATTTCTCGTCGTGATTTACACCACAACCAAAAAAAGCTTGCGTATCTGTTCTATGTGCTTTAATTACTGCGTTAACACGTCCTATTAAAGTAAAAACAACTTCTTTTGATTTATACAAATGTTTGGTATCTCGCACTACTTGCAATAGCTGTACTACTTGATCTTTAGCTTCAACTTTTGTTTTAGGATTCCGGACATTATCATCCATATCAGCGCCCTCTCCGGTAACATCATCAAACTCTTCACCAAAATAATGTAATAAAAATCGACGTCTAGACATAGACGTTTCAGCATAAGCCACAACTTCTTGCAACAATGCAAAACCTATCTCTTGTTCAGCAACAGGTTTTCCAGACATGAATTTCTCGAGTTTTTCTACATCTTTATAAGAATAGTAGGCTAGGCAGTGTCCTTCTCCTCCATCACGACCCGCGCGACCCGTTTCTTGATAATAACTTTCAAGTGATTTAGGGATGTCATGGTGAATTACAAACCGAACATCGGGCTTATCGATACCCATCCCAAAAGCAATAGTAGCCACCACTACATCAACATCTTCCATCAAAAACATGTCTTGGTGTTTGGCTCTAGTTTTAGCATCTAGACCCGCATGGTAGGGAACAGCTGATATACCATTAACCTGCAAAACTTCCGCAATTGCCTCTACTTTTTTACGGCTTAAGCAATAAATAATACCTGATTTTCCTTTGTGTTGTTTTATAAATCGAATGATATCCGACTCTATATTTTTTGTCTTTGTACGTACTTCGTAATATAAATTGGGTCTGTTGAACGAGGCTTTAAAAGTTGTCGCATCAGACATATCCAAGTTTTTCAAGATATCCTCTTGTACTTTTGGCGTAGCCGTAGCCGTAAGCCCTATAATAGGTACATCTCCCAATTGCTTGATGATGTGTTTTAGATTCCTGTATTCTGGTCTAAAATCATGACCCCATTCTGAAATGCAGTGCGCTTCATCAATGGCAACAAATGAAATGGTGACGCTTTTTAAAAAAGTCACATATTCTTCTTTTGTTAAAGATTCTGGAGCTACATATAGAAGTTTAGTTAAACCAGATGAAATGTCTTTTTTAACTTGAGTAATCTCAGTTTTATTTAATGATGAATTTAAAACATGGGCAATACCATTCTCTGAAGAAAGGCTTCGTATTGCATCTACTTGGTTCTTCATTAATGCAATAAGAGGCGAAACCACGATTGCAGTTCCCTCTTGAATTAAAGCTGGCAATTGGTAACAAAGTGACTTTCCTCCACCAGTAGGCATAATCACAAATGTATTTTGCTGATTTAGGATGCTCTTAATCACTTGCTCTTGCAATCCCTTAAATTGGCTAAAGCCAAAATGCTTCTTTAATTCTTTGTGTATGTCAATTTCGTTTGAATTCATTCTTTATTACGTGGTATTTTGTATAAATTTGCAATATCTAAAGGTACAAATTTCTTTTACACTTACAAATTTTAATTATTCTGTTTTGAATTCAAAAGAAAATATATTGGCTAGTGCCAAAAAAACCATTTTATCTGAAAGTCAATCAATAGCAAAACTCACTGATTATCTGGACGAAAACTTCGTAAATGCTGTAAACTCAATCTACAATTCAAAAGGGAGATTAGTCGTTACTGGAATAGGGAAAAGCGCTATAATTGCTCAAAAAATGGTAGCTTCATTCAATTCTACAGGAACACCTTCTTTGTTTTTACACGCTGCAGAGGCTATTCATGGAGATTTAGGCATGATACAACATGAAGATGTGATTATTTGTATTTCAAAAAGCGGCAACAGTCCCGAGATAAAAGTACTCGTTCCGTTATTAAAACGTTTTGGAAACACATTGATTGCAATCACCGGAAATACATCATCATTCTTAGCAAAAGGATCTGATTTTGTATTAAACACCACTATTGATTCCGAGTCTTGTCCTAATAATCTTGCCCCAACAAACAGCACAACCGCACAACTTGTAATGGGAGATGCTCTTGTGGTATGCTTAATGGAATTTAGGAATTTTAAACCGGAGGATTTTGCGGTTTACCATCCTGGAGGTGCACTAGGCAAAAAATTATTACTGCGTGTAAAAGACATGCTGGAACACAGTTTAAAGCCAGCAGTATCCGCAGATGCCTCTATAAAAAAAGTTATTTTTGAAATTTCAGAAAAACGTTTGGGCGTTACAGCTGTTGTAGAGAATGAGATTGTCATAGGAATAATTACTGATGGTGACATACGTAGAATGTTGAACGAAAGGGATACCTTTACGGAACTAACGGCCAGTGACATCATGACTAAAAATCCAAAAATTACAACATCCGAAGCTATGGTAGTAGACGCATTAAACACCATGGAAGATTTTGCTATTACCCAGCTCGTAGTAGTTGATCAAGGAGTCTACAAAGGAGTATTGCATTTACATGACATTTTAAAAGAAGGAATCGTATAATGGCAAAAAAAAATCTAAACGAAATGTCGTTTTTGGATCATCTAGAAGAATTGAGATGGTTGTTGGTGCGCAGTACTATAGCAGTATTAATACTAGCTACGGTTGCTTTTTTAATTAGTGATTATATATTTGACGTCATTATTTTTGGCCCTACAAATGCTAATTTTGTAACCTATCGGTTTTTTTGTGAGTTATCCAGTCAGCTAGGCTATTCCGATTTGATTTGTGTTAAAGAAATGCCTTTTATTATCCAAAACACAAATATGGAGGGACAAATAAATGTACTTATTTGGTCTTGTATCACTGCCGGTTTTATACTCGCCTTTCCATTTATACTTTGGGAAGTTTGGAAATTCATAAGCCCAGCCTTGTATGAATCAGAAAAAAAACATGCAAAGATATTTATATTTTCATCCTCTATGTTGTTTTTCATGGGCGTTCTTTTTGGGTATTACATAATAGTTCCAATGTCTGTCAATTTCTTTGCTACCTTCACCATAAGTAGTGTAGTTAAAAATCAGTTTAGCATAGATTCTTATATCGGCATGGTAAAAACAAGTGTCATAGCTTGTGGCCTGTTTTTTGAGTTACCCATAATAATTTATTTCTTAACTAAGGTAGGCCTTGTAACGCCTGAGTTTTTAAGAAAATATTGGAAATACGCCGTCATTATCATTCTTGTTGTGGCAGCAATTGTAACACCTCCAGATGTTGTAAGTCAAATTATAGTTACCATACCTATGCTAATCATTTATGAAGCAAGTATTTTAATATCGAAAATAGTAGTAAAAAATCAAAACAAACAAAATGGCTGATATCATTCAAGAATTCAATGAGTACCGTTCAAAAATGAACGAAAAATTACTAGCAGATAACAATAAAATTGTAAAAAGAATTTTCAATCTTGACACCAATGCTTATGCTGCTGGCGCATTAGATGTAAAAACGAAAGAGCTTTTAGGTCTTGTAGCATCAGCTGTATTACGTTGTGATGATTGCGTTAAATACCATTTAGAAACAAGCCACAAAGAAGGTGTAACCAAAGAGGAAATGATGGAAGCTATGGGAATTGCTACCCTTGTGGGTGGTACTATTGTTGTTCCTCATTTGCGTAGAGCTTATGAATTTTGGGAAGCGCTTGAAGAAAATGATGCTAAATAAAAGGCATTAGCAGAACCTAAAAGTTTCTATATCAATAAAAAAAACTATCAATGTACCCAATTATTTGAAAGTGCACATTTCAAATTAAACTACAAACCCATTAAACTGATAACTTAAATGCAATTAAGAGCCGAAAATTTAATTAAAACATACAAAGGAAGAAGTGTTGTAAAAGGGATTTCTGTAGAGGTAAATCAAGGAGAAATTGTAGGCTTACTAGGACCCAATGGAGCTGGAAAAACTACATCTTTTTACATGATAGTAGGATTGGTTAAACCCAATTCGGGAAATATATTTCTAGATGACTTGAACATTACTGACTATCCTATGTACAAGCGTGCACAGCAAGGCATAGGATATCTTGCTCAAGAAGCATCCGTTTTTAGAAAACTAAGTATTGAAGATAATATTCTCAGTGTTTTGCAATTGACTAAACTTTCTAAGGTAGAACAAGAAGCTAAAATGGAAAGTTTAATTGAAGAGTTCAGCCTAGAACACATTCGTACAAACCGTGGTGATTTACTTTCGGGTGGAGAACGACGTAGAACAGAAATTGCACGCTGTTTAGCTACCGATCCAAAGTTTATATTACTAGATGAGCCTTTTGCAGGTGTAGATCCTGTAGCTGTAGAAGATATTCAAAGGATTGTGGCGCAATTGAAAAACAAAAATATTGGTATCTTAATCACAGACCACAACGTACAAGAGACTCTTGCTATTACTGACAAAACCTACTTAATGTTTGAAGGTGGTATTCTTAAAGCAGGAATTCCCGAAGAATTAGTAGAGGATGAAATGGTACGCAGAGTGTATCTTGGACAAAATTTTGAATTGAGAAAAAGAAAATTAGAATTTTAATTTCGGCAATAAAATTAGTGTGCCTTTACTGTTACTCTTCTAGGGTAATGTGTTGTAATTGTTGCAAATCTCCGTTGTAAATATTTACGTCTACATTCCCTTTTATTCCCGGTACCGAAGCTTTCTCTGTAAATTGCCAAAACAACCAATTGTCTTTCATCTCTTCTCGATAAAAATTGTAATTGGCTATCCAAAAAAGATAGTCACTAAATTCCTCTTTCAAAAAATCATCGTAATAACGTTCTCCTGTATAAATGATCGGTTTTACTTGATAATGCGCTTCTACGGCCTGTAACCACCTTCTCAAACCAAGTTTTAAATTTTGAATGGATTGATTTTTTGGAAGCTTTTCAAGGTCAACCACTGGAGGTAAATCTCCCTTTTGTAGCGAAACTGTCTTTATAAAAAGTCGGGCTTGCTCTATTGAATTTTCATTGGGACGGTAATAATGATAGGCTCCTCGAATCATTTTATTTTTTTTGGCGCCAGCCCAATTTTGATCAAATTTTCTATCCTTTCGATCTTTTCCCACCGTGGCTCTTATAAATACAAACTGAATAGGATATTGCTGCTCTAACGTATCAACATACGACCAACTTATTTTTCCTTGGTATTCAGAAACATCTATACCTACACTTTTTCCGTTACTTTTTTCAAGAACTTGAACGTTTCTTATGTCAGAAATTCGCTTTTCTTCGGCAGTTTGGGAATTTGTTTTATTGGATTTAAATCCTAAATAATACGCAAGACCTCCTCTATAATGATAGCCCAGATATAAAATTAGACAAAAAAAACAAACAACTAAAAACCACCAAAAAAGATTGCTTTTAGAGCGCTTCGTTTTTCTAGTCGTCGTTCTATTGTACGAATGCTTTCTTGTGCTGACTTTTTTTTTCATTACAAAAATTACTTCTGTAAAAATTTATTTTGAATTACAGAAAGAAGGATATAAAAAGTAATTAACAACGGAATTCCTAGAAACCCGAAAAATAGCATAAGGCAAAGTGAAACTACAAGAAATACTATTTGTAATGCATTCTCTCTAAAGCTAAACTTTTTGATTTTCAATGAAAACAGTGGAATCTCAGCATTAAGCATAAAAGCACTCAATAGTGTGATTACTAATAAAAACCAATCATTAGTTATCAATTCAATTACAATTAATGAATCAGTACTTGCTAATACAAGAGGTAAACTTAAAATAAAAAGTGCATTTGCTGGAGTGGGAAGTCCTATAAAAGAATCAGATTGACGAGTGTCTATATTGAAATTAGCCAATCTATAGCAAGAACCTAGTGCAATTATAAAACCTAAATAAGGGAAATACTGCCATGGCGCAGCTGACGCAGTACTTAAATTACTAATCATCATGTGATACATAACCACTGCCGGAACTACACCGCTCGTAACCATATCTGCCAATGAATCAAGCTGTAAACCTAATGGACTCGATACCTTGAACAAACGAGCAAAAAAACCATCAAAAAAATCTAAAAAAATCCCTAGGCAAACAAAAAAGAAAGCCATTTTAAAATCTTGATGAAAAGCAAAAACAAGCGCAATACAACCAGAAAAAAGATTGAGTAATGTGATAATATTAGGAATGTGTTTTTTAAGCATCATCTGTGAAGCGTTATAAATTATTAGGACAAATTTAGTACAATATGTCTATGAAATACATGTTTTTTTTAAAAGAGTAGCTATAAATAATAACGCTACACATTTATTAAAATTATTTTACCAATACCTGTCATACTATTACAAGTGCATTAACGTTATAATTCAGATTACATATAGCATGCAGCTCATTAAAAAATTCTATTTTTGATAAAAAATAGCACTACATAAAAACCATATACTTGAAAAAAAGTCTTTTACTGCTGGTACTTTGCACAAGCGCCATTGTTAGCGGTCAAACAGTTCGAAAATATTCTAACGAGTTTATGAATATTGGTGTTGATGCTGCGGCACTAGGCCGATCAAATACGGTCGTAGCCTCTACAAAAGATGTAAACTCTGGATACTGGAATCCTGCGGGACTTGTGGCTCTTGAGGACCATCAAGTCTCATTTATGCATGCCAATTATTTTGCCAATATTGCTCAATACGATTATCTAGCCTACGCAAGTCCTATTGACGAACGCAGTGCATGGGGAATTTCATTGATCCGTTTTGGGGTGGATGATATTTTGAACACTACTGAACTTATTGATAGCGAAGGAAATATTGACTACAATAGAATCAGCTTATTTTCAACAGCTGATTATGGTTTTACCTTTTCGTATGCTCGAAAGCTACCCGTGCCCGGATTTCAATATGGGATTAATGCGAAAATAATTCGGCGTATCATAGGGAAATTTGCCAATTCTTGGGGATTTGGTTTTGATGCTGGAATACAATTTGAAAAAAACGATTGGCAATTTGGATTGATGGTTAGAGACATTACCACTACCTACAACGTATGGGATATCAATGAAAAAGAATACCAAAAAATTGCGAATGCTATTCCAGGTGAAAACCAAGAATTGCCCGAAAGCGCCGAAATTACTGCACCAAAAGTCCAAATAGGACTTGCAAAAAAAGTAACATTTAGATACGATTACAGTATTGAAGCCGCGGTTAATATAAACTTGCGGTTTGCTAAAACAAATGATTTGATTTCAACAGATGGCATTAGTATAGATCCTGCTGTAGGACTAGAATTTGGCTATACCGATTTGGTTTTTATCCGAACTGGAATGGGGAATTTTCAAAACGTGATGCAACTTGACGGCAGTGAAAAAGTAGGTTTTCAGCCTAATGTGGGATTAGGATTCAAATACAAAGGCATTCAAATAGATTATGCTTTGACAGATATTGGTAATCAAAGTACCGCGTTATATTCTAATATCTTTTCCTTGAAGGTTGACTTAAGCATTTTTAGAAATTAAAATTTCTTGATAGATTATTAATTTTAAAAAGGTTTTCAAGTTTGTTTTGAACAAAAATAAGCTTATTATTTTTATATTTGTTTTCTGTTTCATTACTACAAATCCAACTAAACTACATGAACATGCTAGCATCAATGATTAAAAAAAATGCACTTATACTTTGTTTTTTAATCGTATCGCAATGGGTTTTCAGTCAAAAAACTTTATTATCAAATAGTTCTAAAGTAAGTATAATTACTTGTGGAACAGGAAATGAATCGTATTCCCTTTTTGGTCACACAGCATTGAGAATACAAGATCCTGCAAACGCATTGGATTTGGTTTACAACTATGGTGCATTTGATTTTCAAACCCCAAATTTTGTTATGAAATTTGTAAAAGGAGACTTGCAATATTTTGCTGCAGTCCATACATTTCCCGAATTTTTATCTCAATATCAGTATGAAGAAAGGGCTGTTTTTGAACAAGAATTACAACTTGCTAACGTCCAAAAACAAGATTTGTTTGATGCATTAAACGAGTCTCTTACATCAGGATCTAGTTATTATACTTATAAATTCATAGACAAGAACTGCACCTCAATGGTGGTTGACATGATCAATAAAACGCTCAAAACGAAACTAATTGTAAATAAATCCCACCAAGACGAGACATACAGAGCTATTTTGTTTCCCTATTTTCAAAATCACTTTTATGAAAAACTGGGAACAAGTATCATTTTTGGAACCAAAGTAGATCAATTAGGAACACAGCTTTTTTTACCCTTTCAATTATTGGAAAGCTTGAAGAAAATTCAATATCAAAATAACCCAATTGTATCAGAAACTAAAACACTGCTTTCACTTAACAAGGAAGCTCCGTTTTCCTACTGGAACAATCCTTACACTTATTTCGCTTTACTTTTTTTTATAGTGTTGCTCAACAAGCGATTTATAAATTTATTTTTCTTGAGTATAATGGCTTGCATTGGGTTCTTTTTCACTTTTGCATGGTTTTATTCCTTGCATCTTGAACTGGAAAATAATTATAATATTTTGCTTTTTAATCCTACACTGCTTGGCTTTTTATTCTTTTTTTGGAAAAAAAATAAAAAGGGAATTTACAGACTTGCTCTTTTTAACCTACTTTGTTTATTTGTTTATCTGATAATAATGATCAACAAAGTTCATCTTATTCTTGTGTTGCCATTACTTGTAACTTCTGGAATCATTTTAGTGAGAATTGCCATCCAAAACAAACGTAGAATTCCAATTATTATCTAAGTGTTCAATCACAAATATAATTTACTGACCGCGATAAAACAAAACGGTTGTAATGGTTTTAAAAACTATATTAAGATCAAGATAGATACTACGGTGCTTGATGTAATACAAATCATACTGCAACTTTATAACGCTATCTGAAATAGTGTCCCCATAAGAATAATTGACCTGTGCCCAGCCGGTGAGTCCAGGTTTTATAATATGACGAGTATCATAGAAAGGCATGATAGTCCCAATTTCTTTGACAAAAACAGGACGTTCTGGACGCGGACCTATTACAGACATATCGCCTTTGATAATGTTGATAAACTGTGGAAATTCATCAATTCTTGTTTTTCTTAAAAATTTTCCAAAAGCTGTTACTCGACAATCATTTATGGTAGTGAAAACGGCTCCGTCTTTTTCGGCATTTTCAATCATCGTACGGAATTTCAAGATTTGAAAAACAATACCGTTTTTGCCCACTCGTTCTTGAAAATAAAACAAACTCCCTTTATTGCCCAAACTATTTCCTATCCATAAAAATGGAATCAAACACAAACCAATAAAAACACCTAACAAAGCAATTGCAATTTCACAGAATCTCACAATTAATAAATACAACTTGTTATGGTTGCTTCGACTAAAAGGAAAACAGCGGTAAAAATCTTTTTCCATGTACTGAATAGGGATACGCTGGGTTTTACTTTCGTAAACTTGAGTGTATTCTCTAATTACTGTTCCCGACTCTAAAACATGAAGTAAATTTTGATACAAGATAGGATCCATGCCCTCTTCATGATGTGTAGACACAACAATTTCGGATACTTTATTTTCTTTGACAAATTGCAATAGATCATTCGCCGTGATTTCAGGCACATAGTTGTAATGTTTACTTTCTGTATCAGGTTGTGAAACATTGACATACCCTAAAATTTTATAATGCGGGTCTATATCTTCAAGACCCTCTATAAGTTCTTGAACTCGTTTTTGGTCACAAATTAAAATTGCATTTTGATAAAATCTAGTAGAGGCTAAAAAAATAACATACAAGATGCGCCAAGAATATAAAGAGAGGAAAGTAACACTGAAAAACAATAAGATTTGAAGCCTACTACTTGGTAAAACAGGCGAGAAAAAAGGTGTTAACAGATATACTAACGCAGTAACAGAGGCGGTAATTAAAGTACTTTTTAAAACTTGAAATTGATTGCTTGCTATCTGCAAGTTGTACATTTCGAAAATGGTACCAAAGAAATTGATGTACACTGCAAGGACTATTGTCCAATAATAATTAGTTGTTGAAATACTAAAATAATCAAACACCAAAAACTGACCCAATAGATATAAGGCTGTTAAAACAAACAGAACGTCAAAAAGTCGTAAAATTAACTTACGTTCCGAAATTTCAAAGTGTATTTTGCCAATGGAAAACATAAGTGGTATTTATGATTGGTACTGCAAGATACTACTTTTAAGAGCAGATAATTTTAGAAAATCCGTATTTTTTTAACAAATATAGTAACTCAAAAAAAGCAAAATAATACTACAACATTAAAGAACAGTATGAAATAGCAACTATGATGTAACACGCACTTTATTGTATTTCGTCTCTTGACGAAGGACGTAGTTGCACATTTAACAGTGCCAAAGAATAAATAAACGCAGGTGCGGCAGTACGCATGGCTGCGTGATTAATGGTCAGAAACCAAAATACTACAAAACAAATTAAATACATGTTAAACTTGTTTTCTACAAACAAAACAAAGGGTGTGATAATCAAAATTAATAATCCTATGAGTCCTAAGGATCCATGCTCAGCAAGCATTCTAGTTATTTCATCATGAGATACAACTTTAATGCCTATTTCCTGCTCCCTAATCTCCACTCCCTTTCCTACACCTACGCCAAGAATCGGATTTTTAAAAAACATATTGATTTCATTTTGAGCCACATCTTCTCTTCCTGTAAACTGACTTTGTTTTGCTCTTCCCGCAGCATCTTGATTGGCATAACGTTTATCAATAAGTCCACCCGTTTGATAAGAAGAGTAAGACCAAATGGCCATCATAGCGAATGCTATAATAATGAATATATAACTTAATTTAACTTTCCCTGTACTATTTGATTTGAAGTATAAGAACAATAACAACATAACAATCATAAAAAAACCAGTAATCATACCTCCTCTTGAAAAAGTAACCATTCCCCTATATCCAATATTCAAGGCAATTATCAAATTAAGTACAACCAAAAAAGTATTTTTTGATTCTAAAATAATTCTTGAAAAAAAGATAAACATTCCTAAACCTAAAAAAGTAGCAACTTGATTCGGCCCAAATCCCCCCGATGTTTCAAAACTGGATTGGGTTCCTGTTATAACGTCCCGAACATTGGGTGTATAAAAAATAAGATAAACAGTGCAACTCACAATAGGTAATCCAACACAAAGAAGGATTGAATTCATTTGAGCCAAACTTATTCTTCTGCGATAGGTATACAAAGAAGCAAATGCCAAACAAATAGGTCCCGAAATATTAAATCCGATCGCATTTTTTATATTCGTATTGAAATTCAGTACAAAAGTAGACATGATTATACCGGGAATAAGAAGGAATAAAAAAAACCAATACGGGAAAGCAGAACGAGAAAACCCCTTAAAATACATTCCCAAAAACAAAAAAATAATGACCTCATATTTTGAAAATTCATAGGATATATTCCCTCCGGTCATTCTTAAAATTATTTCACTACCTACTACATAAGCAGCAACTTGCAAGCATTCATTATTTGCATTTTGTTTTTTAACAATATAATAAATTCCTAAAAAAAACACAGCGTATCCATACAATTTGGCCACAAAAGGAACTATAAAAACCAACATACCTAGTACGGCATGCAGGAGAATTAAAAACAAATAGGTCTTATCGTCTTTTTTCATTTATTGTGCTTTTCCAACCAACTTAAATAACGCGAAATAACATGCTCCTCTGAGAAGTTCGTATGAACGGTATTTTTCAGCTTTGAGCCAAATGTAGTTCGTTTTACTTCATCCTGCATCAAAATCAGCAGTTTTTCATAGAATATTTTTGAATTTTGAGCTACGAGATACCCATTTTCACCATCTTTAATTACAGCTCCATTTTCCCCCACATTAGTAACAACAGTAGCCAAACCTGCGGTACCATATTCTAACAAAGCAAGAGGTAGCCCTTCTGAAGATGAAGTCAATATCCCAATTGTCGCTTGGTGTAAAACATTTGAAACATCACTTCTCGTTCCATAGATAAAAACGGTTTGCTCAAGATTAAGAGCTACAATATTTTTTTTTAAATCATTCGAATAATTATCATTAAAATCTTTACCTACAAGATGAAAGGTCCAGTCAAGATGGGAATTCTTGACTAATACAGCAACTTCTAAAAGTAGAGCATGGTTTTTTTGAAGCCGCAAATTAGCTAAAGATACTATTCGTTTTCCCACTTCACCATTTAACTCACTTATGCTTTGCTCGAGCTTTTGGGGCGTAGTAAAATTTTCTAAATAAATAACATTATTACTAAACCCTTTAGTTTCAGCCCAATTTTTTAATTTTTGGTTTACTGCAATAATCCCACTAAAAAATGGCAAGGTTAACCGTAACGCCAATGTGGGTCTAGCCGGTAAAAACTCACTATCTCCATAGTGATCGTGCCAAATTAATTGTAAAGAAGGACGTAGCAGTTTTACCATAAAAGCTAAAAAGAAGGAGGTACTATGCGCATGAATAACTTCAATATTATGTTTAGCAACATATTGGCGCAAAGCCCAAATAGCTTTAAAATCAAGGGTTCTTTTTTTGTTTAAAAACAAATAAGCGGTTTTAGACTCAATATGCTCTCGCAATGGTCCTTCCTGACGCGTACATATAATCCCCGAAAAATCTATTCTTGTGTTTAGTGCATTGGCATAATTCACAGCCATTCGTTCAGCACCACCAGCAGCAAGTGTATCTATGAGTTGTATGATTCTCATGGTTGTAAAAGCAATTGGATTTCGTTTTCAAAACACTCTATTGTATAGGCTCTGGACCACTCAGCTGCCGCTTTGTATTGTATTTCTTGCTTAGTTGAATCCTGTAAAAGGTCAAAAATATTCCTACTATCCTGCTCTATTTGCATGGTAAGCAAAACCCCTCTTTTGCCATAATCTAACATAGTTGGAACGCAAGACACAGCAGTTGCCAGTGGAATACAACCCCAAAACATCCCTTCGGCAATGGCTTTGGGCCAACCCTCACTATTTGATGGCAAAATTACAAAATGACTGGATTGATAGGCTTTTTTTACCACTTCACTACTTTGATTCCCCATTACAGTAATCCATTGAGACAAATTATACTTGTTGATATACTCGTCTAAAGAAATTTTTAAAGGTCCGTCACCATAGATTTTTAAAGTAACACTACAATCTTGATGTAGTAATTTTTCGATAAGTTTTATGGCGTAAAGAGGATTTTTCCCCGGTACCAATGCACCCACAAAGACAAATGTAAAGGCAGCATTTGGATTCCATGGTGCAAGTGGAACTATTTCACTTTCTGAATAACTTGCCGTAAAAAAAGGTTTGCAATTTAAACTGTTGTTTTTCCATTCACCATACACCAAAATATTCATGTTCTTGGTCCAGAAAGTAGAATTCAAAATCCACTTTTGCAGCCTATACGTCCAAGGTTGATTTGCATTAGGATCCCAATTGCCTGCATATTTAGCTGTTTTTGGGGTATTAGGAAAAAATATTTGAACAATACAGCCTAGCATTCCTATATTTCCAGGACATCGTAAATGAATATGATCTGCATTTTGCATTCCTTTAAAAAGCTGGATGCAAATTTTTGGAATTTTAAAAAAAGCCTGCAATGTACTCGTAAAATGAAGCACATCAAAACGTGCTACAGGTATAAATTGTAATTTATTGTGTGCATAAAAAGCATCAATTACTGTATGAGCTTGATTTTGTAAAGGAGCAACAATAGTTACCGTATCACAATGTTTTAACCACAAATTCATTTCGTTAACATAAGGAGCATAGGCATAATAACGCCCGTCTTTATGAACATGAGGAACATGAGTGATAACAAGAAGTCTCATTTTTTTAATTGATAAAACTCCGTTAATAAGTCTTTTGAAGATCGGGGCTGAGAATCTTTTTTAAAAGTAAAAGCATATCCTTTTGGCATTGAAACAGATCGTCTGTTAAGATTAGCTTTCGGGCGATCTAGGTATTTCATCCATCCTAATGTCAATCTAGTGACTAACAACCACGCACTTCTTACCCATCTAGTAGAAGATGTATTGATGAAAAAATTAGATACCGTAACCGCTACATTTGCTGCGTTCCCCTCAGTTATTTCAGAAGTAACAACGGCACATTCCCGAAACAAACTTCGCATACCAGTAAAAGTAAATCTAAAAAAATCATAGGGTTCAGCATGATATGGAAATGATTGTGGAGCTTCTATTTGCAAAAAACCATTTATTTTGGTGACCCTTTGTAACTCTTCACAAAAAAGCCACGGATGCAAAGTATGCTCTATAACTTGTGCCGCCAAAACAAGATCAAAACAAGCATTTTCAAACGGGATGTAATGCCCATCAAAAATGTAATCTGGTTTGAAAGTAGCATGAACATCAGTGGTTATAACCTCGCAATCACTGAAAATGTTTTTATAATAAGTAGCTTTTTCACCCACACCTACAATAAGTACTTTACTACCTTTAGCCAACCTTTTTGCTAGTTCAGCATACCGCTTATCCATGTTAAAATCAGCACATAAAGCAGGTAACATTTTTCTACGGATGTAATTTTTCAGGTTTGAGGTGTCTAAATGAGCCCCATTTTGAGTAGTCACTTTGGCTTTGCAAATATCCTCGTAACAGAACATAGATTCCGATCCAAAAAGAACTGGAATCCCATTAAAAACAGGCAACTGACTGCCATCGTCAAAATGAAAAAAATCTTTTGTAGATGATACTAATTTAGCGTGTGTATCAGGATGAATAATGTGTTTTTGCATACAGTAGGGTAAATTGTGGCATTCAAATTTAATGCTTTTTTATTCGAAAAGCCAACGGAATTCTTAACGAACCTTTTAAAGGCCTCCACAGTCCTTATTTTGTATTTGCGGCGGAGAAAATAAAACCGATATCCAACCCACAACTCTTCCTATTGTTTCTAAAAATGCGGCTTTTTTATCATTGCCCCTCAAAGAATTTGTACCTCTGATGCACAATAACAAAACGGTAATTGTATGCCATTTGAGCCTATCCTTGATTTTAGGATTTGGGTTCTTCACGCACCATACGTACCAACCGTTTCGAACTACCATTTTACCATATTTATATTGATTTGGTCGGCCATAAGGTTCGTGATAGTGGTGTAATTGCGCCTTTGTATTGATAACATTTTTACCATATTGCATGACTCGCAAACTGAAATCAGCATCTTCATATAAACCATATCCTTCAAAATAAGTAGAAAATTGCAACTCCTTAAAAACACTTGCCCGAAAGGACATTGACATGCCAATTAACAAATCTACATCATAGGTTTTGCCCGTTAGTGGATAACCACAAGTACGACTATGAGAGAAATTAGGCATTTTTCCGGGATGCAATGGAGAGGACAAACCCAGATAATTGCGAACTACATTGCGCAATCCCTCGGGATAAACATAATTTTCCCATTGATAAAAATAATGAGGATGATAAGAAATATTCGGTTTTTTTTCTTGCCATTTATTTTCGTTCACTGCAACACCTCCCACTCCTACAAGGCCTTCATCCTCTTTGAATGTTTTAATGATTTCCAAGCAATAATTAGGAGTAAGAACGGTATCATCGTCAAGGAAGCAAATTACTTGAGAATTTTTATCTCTTTTTTGAATTCCAAAATTTCTTTGCTTTGTTAAACCTCGTTCCGATGCATGTACTTTGTAATAAGCCACCTTAGCAAAATCATGTTGTGCAATAGCATTTTCCGTATCTTGGTTCTCACTCCCATCAATGATTAGAATTTCATCTGGATAAAGGCACTGCTTCGCAACAGAGAGCAACAATTTTACCACGGCTTGTGGGCGCATGTAAGTACATATAATGAGACTAAACTTCATTTATTCTATTTTTAAAAACACGGTATATAGTCCTAAAATAAGCTTCTCGTTCTAAAAAATTCAACCATAAATTACGGTTGGCAATTTGCATTTGAATAAAACCTTCTGGTGATATAGCCTTATGAAAAGCAACCAACTCTTGTATCATGTTTTCCTCAGATACCATTACGCAATGTTTACTCCAATCAATTTGATCGACTAGAGGCAATCGAATATCCGTGTTTACCACGACCGGAATCCTTCCCATGGCCAACGTTTCATAAAACCTAACCGAAAAATTTCCTGCTCCACGCATGCAAAACGTATACGGATTAGCAGCAATATTGTAAAAAAATTCCTTCCTTGCAATGGCTTTGTCCTGAACTGTTTTTGCGCCAGCACTGTAATTTTTTCTCAAAATAAAATTAGTTCCTACCTTTTCACTTTTTGATAATTGTTTTAAAAAATGATAGCGTTTTGTACTAGAAGGATAAAACTTTTGAAAATCAGCTTGTTCCCGCTTTAAAATGATATCTAAATTATTTTTACAATACCCAATTAATTCTTTTAACTGTTTAGTAATTGAATTAGCTGCATGTCCCACAAACCCTATTTGAGGCAACGCAGTTTTAGGAATAGCAGCTACTACTTGATCTTTATTTTGAAAGGGATCATTGATAAAAGACGGCAAAATAAAAGTAGCCCTTGGTAACTTAGAATGAAAACCGCCGTTTCTAAATACTTGAACAGCCGAGTCTAATGTTAGTCCAAAATCTCCACCAGAATACAGCCAAACTATTTTACGCCTTTTTTGAGCCTCAGAAATAAATTGATTTAAATCATTACGGGTACCAAACCGTCGCAAATTTACTGGAACTATTGCTACATCACACGCTTCAAGAGTTGATACGAACTCGTAAAGGGTATGCAAAATACTATTCTCCGTATAACACAAATCAAACAACAACGGAAAAACTTCTTTCCGGTTTTCAGGAGTTATAAACAGATGATTGGTATAAATCTTCAGCATTTGTATTATTTGCTTTTCTTAATAAAAATAGTATTGAATGTCAACGTGTTAAAACTCTCCGTTTCAATACACTTTCTATTCTCCACATCGTATCGAATTGGTACAAAGTTAAAAGAAAGTAATAATTCAAATATTTGTTGGTTGGTATGACCAAATTTTAAATTAGACGAGTTTAACTCTATAATAATATATTTAAGACTTTCACGCTTTAGTATTTCTGTTGCTCCTTTTAGAACAAAATATTCATAACCTTCAACATCAACTTTCAAAAAAGTTGGGGCAAAATTAGCCAAAATTGTGTCGAGTTTTTTTACCTCAACGGTAACACATCCTGATTCCTGCTCTAAAGCAACCGCATTCATGACTCCCTTATGCTGTGTAAAATTCAAAAAGGATTCCTCTTCACCTATTCCAATATTATATGTTGTGATTTTTTGCGATAGATTATTTAAGTCTATATTTTTTGTCAATTTTACAAACGTGGATGGTATTGGTTCAAAAGCTATTACATCTGCTTCACATATTCCTGCAGCCAGTAAAGTAAAATGACCCACATTTGCTCCAACATCAATAAACAGCTCATTCGGTTTTAAATGATGCAACAAAAACATAGAATCTTCGTAGTCAAATAGTTTATAATAAATATTGGCCACAATACCTGCATCTCCTTTTTGAGCATAAAACTTCAAACCATCAATCCAATCATACTGTCTTGGTTTAGGATGTAAACTTTGAATACTATTGAACGAAACATATCTAAAAAAAGCTTTCCAAACAGTATCTTTTGTTAATGGATGCTGCTTAAAATCATCCCATCTTTTGAGTAATTTAGTATAGGTGTATTTAATTCTCATGTTGTCCTATTTTTAATTTTTGTGCCCAAAAAATGCTTCTTTCCCATTTTTTATTAAAATTACTAACAAAAAGAATACTCTTTAAAATGGGTTCTTTTTTAAGAAGCTTTAAAAAAAGTAAGAGTTTAAAACCTTTTAATTGCTCTAAGGTAAAATGTTTTAAATACACATACAATATAGTAGGTGATGGTTTGGGTTGGAGGTAATCTTGTTCCCACAATTGAGGTAGTGGCGTTCTAAAACCTCCCGATGGTGCTTTGAGATGCGTGATTCTTAAACTGGGAAAATAAATAATATCACAACCTGAATTTCTTAATTGTAGACCAAAATCAGTATCCTCTCCATAACCAAATTCTAATGCCTTATCAAATCGAATGTTTTTTAAGGATGGCGCAGCTACAAAACTATTTCCCGACCCAAAAATACCCGATTGATGAATGGTATTGAATATTTGAGTTTCACCCTGCTGCAAATAAGCAGTAGTTATAGCTTCTAAGCCATACTTTGTTGCGTTTTGTAACACATCCCGAATCAAATGTTGTCCAAAACGGTTGTCATCATCCCCAAGAAATACCCAATCACTTTCCACTAGATCTAAGGCTAGATTTCGGGCATTACAAGCACCCGTTTGATGTGTAAAGATGTGCTTTATAACAAAAGGCCAGTGTTTTTCTTGCAAATATTCTAGTTCTGAAATACTATCAAGAACAGGATTTTGCTCAATCACAATTACATGTACAGGCAAATGAGATTGGGCAGCCAAATCTAGAAGTACATCATATAAATACACTTTCCTTCCCAAAGTTGGAATAATAACATCAATAGAAGGCAACTCTTGAGCATCTTGGGCAGCATCTGCCATTAAGGACTCAAAATTAAGGTCCATATACAAGCGACTTTTAAAAAACAAGGCCTTTAAAAGAGGAAAAAAAGCCAATCGTTTTTCATAAACCAACATCATAAAAAATAAAAAGAACACCCATTGCTTTTTAAAATGCTGACTCACAAACTTAAAAGCTGCAAAGGTACTAATAGGCTTTTCATGAATTACATCTTGATTATCAAACAATAATTGTGGTGCAGCATAACAAAACAGGCCTTTAATCATTCCTATTTTTGCAATAGAACACAAAAAATAATCCAAATTCACATCGGGTTTAAGCTGTGATTTATAGCGCTCTAGTACCGAGGCGTGTATCACTCCCACGGTTGAACTCATGCACCACGTAGGATAGGTAACGGTGTGATTGACTTTTATAAAGGGAGATTGCTCTATATAACCTACTACATTTTGAAAAGGCAAATCTGACGCTCCTTTGTAACTCAACATCACATTTTTATGCTTTGAAAGCGCATCTAAGGCTGTTAGATTCAGTTTTTTCTTCACGGATTCATGACACCAAACTATTTTTACATTTGGATTTTCACTAGCAATAAGAAATAATGTTTGCGCAATATTGCTTCTATTTAACTTTGAAAAAAACAAAGGCGAAACTCCATCAACGGCAGTAACTTTACTATCTCTATGATATACTATAATCACTTCGCGAAGATTGATTTATAAAATTGAATATTCTGTTCTACAATTTTTTCGATATCAAAATGTTCTTGTATATATATGCTAGCATTTTTACCCATTTTAATACCAATTTGCGGCTGCTCTAAAACAGTAAGAATACGATTTGCAAATTGTTGATGATCTGCAGGATGCACTAGAAAACCACTATCAGCATCCACCATCAATTCTTGCGCCCAACCAATATTAGTATTTACCACAGGTTTCTGCAAAGCCATAGACTCAATTGTCACCATTCCAAGGGTCTCTGCATAGCTAGGAAAAATACATACTTGTGCTTGTTTTATGTGTTTTTGGATTTCTTGATACGGTATTTTCCCTAAGTAAGTTACGTTTTTTACGTCTTCACTGTCAAAACTTTGCTGCAGTAACTCCCAAGTAGATGTTGCTCCCGTTGCTATATCAGATGCATCTCCACCTATCAAAACCAGTTTGGCCCCTGGGAATTTCGTACGCACGATATTGAAAATAGCAGGTAATTCCAGAACTCCTTTTTTTCTAATAATGGTGCCTATGTACAATAACAGTCCGTTATCAAATTGTGTTGGATTTGGATTTTGAAAATCTTCTAATGCCAACCCATAATGAATTGTTTTTATAGTTTTGTTTTTAATTCCAAATAATTCTTTAGATACTCTTCCAGCGTAAGCTGTGGGAGCTATAAACGTCTTGGCTTTTTTAACAGCTTGCTTTTCGAACCAAAAATTTTTCCATTTTTGTTTGCGCTTTTCAAGATGACAAAAATAGGTATCACTACCATGAAAACGAATTACCAATGGCGCTTTTAGTTTCATAAAAGCAGTAATCCCTGTCCAATCAGGTGCTTCAAGAAGATCAATTTTTTCGGTGATTATCAAATCATTTACATAATCCTGAATGTATTTTCTATGCAAGTACCAGCCTAAAAATCGATATTTTTTTGATTTTAAAATATGTATCGCTACTCCATTTTCGTCAAGTTGAGCATTTTCCGCCTGACCATATACAATCACGGTTACCTTAATCTTTTGTTTAGTTAAAGCTACAACTAAGTTTTTAATACTTGTGCCAATGCCCGCAGCGTGAGCCACTTGCTTATGAGGATATTCTGGAGTAAGAAAAGCAATGTGCATAAGGTATGGATTATAAGTTTAATGGCCAGTGTATTATTCTAACCCATAGACGTTTTTTATTCTGCTCTATTTAATTTTGTGTTCTTTATTGTTTAAAAAAATCCTTAATTATAACTGAGGTAAACTTTCTAGCTCCTGCATCATTCAAATGGCCACAAGATGAAAAATATTGATCTACAATCACCACATTTTCATAATTATGAATTTCAGGATATAATTTCTTTACTTTTTCAAAATAATTCATGCCTTTGGTATTGCTACACATAGGCGTCATGATAGCAATAAAGTTAATGTTATTCTCTTTACAAAGCTGTTTTATTTCTTCAAAGTATTTGTTTTGCAAAGGCTTTAAGTTGGTCAAATCATTCTTCATATTTGCCTTTGGATTTTTGTATAAAGGATAATACCCTGAATTATCTAGTAAAGTCGTAGGCTTTTGTTGCACTACATTAAATAACTCTCTAAAACCTATTTTTGCATCAAATGCCACATACCTGTAAAATGGCACATAATACATGGATGCAAAATCAGTTTCATTCGAAAAATGATTTGCTATAGTTTGAGATTGATGCAAAAATGGTAGAAAATGTGATGAAACTCCTTCGTCACGCTTTTCATTGGAGAGATTCAAATCAGCTTCTAATACCACATTTTTAATAACATACTTTCTTTCGATCATTAATTTTAATAGCAGTGAGGCTTCAAAAAGATGTCCACCACTCATTCCGTAATTAAAAGCGCGCAACCCTTTTTGTTCAAATAATGGAGTTACAAAATGATTATTTGCTCTTGAGGATCCCAAAATAACCACATCAAATTTTTGAGATTTGGAGTTATAAACCTGTTCTATCTTTCCTCTTGTGGAGGATTGCAAATAAACAGAGGTATACAAAACATCCAGGATCACTGCTAACAAAAGGAGTATCAAGAGTGTTTTGCCAATAAAAATTAAAAACTGCTTCATTATTCGTTTTTTCGAGGTTGAATTTGAGGTTTTCTTATCTTATTTATTTTTAAAACTGAAAATAAATAAATTCTTTATAATCAGCGTAAGTGCCTAGTGCTACAATAGCAACAAGACAAAGACTCAGTTTTAAGTAACTGTATTTTCCAGAAATAGGTTCTACTTGCTGACGGTTTTTCCATTCTACAAGAACAAAAGCTAATATTAGAAGTAAAATTTCATAGTTGTACCTTTGATTCTCTAAATACTGTATTTCAAAAATACGATTCGAAAACATTCGTACAATATACTCATAGGCAGCCTCAATAGATTTGGACCTAAAAAATATCCAAGCCAAACAGGTTAAAGCAAAAGTGGTAAGCATATTAAAGAATACTTTAATCCCGTTAAAATTCAAATTTAAACCAACCGTCTCCATATTCGAACGGTTGAGATTTAAAATCAATAATGGCAAAAAGTACAAGGCATTGATAAAGCCCCAAGCGACAAAAGTCCAATTGGCTCCATGCCAAAAACCACTAACCAAGAAAATTATAAAAGTATTTCTAATTTTCATAGCCATACCTCCTGAGCTACCTCCTAGCGGAATGTACAAATAATCTTTGAACCAAGAAGAAAGAGAAATGTGCCAACGCCTCCAAAACTCAGCTATATCTCTTGAAAAATAGGGGTAATTAAAATTCCGTAACAAATCAATCCCAAACAATTTTGACATTCCCAAAGCCATATCAGAGTAGCCCGAAAAGTCACCGTAGATTTGGAACGCAAAATACACAGCACCCAAAACAAGTGATAAGGTATTCATAGATGGGTAATTATCAAAAATAGCATTCGCATAAGTTGCACAAGTATCCGCAATGACCACTTTTTTGACTAATCCCCACACGAACTGAAATACACCTTCTTTAGCTTTTTGATAATCAAAACTGCGCTTCACTTTTACTTGCGGTAATAAATGGGTCGCTCTCTCAATAGGACCAGCTACAAGCAAAGGGAAGTAACTCACAAATAAGGAATAATCTACAAAATTATATTCGGCTTTGATGCGCTTGTAATAAATATCAATTACGTAAGATAAGCCGTGAAAGGTGTAAAAAGAAATCCCTACTGGCAGCACCACATGGAGTAACAATGGACTGGTTTTAAAACCAAAACCATTTACCAATTGAGAAAACGAATCAGCAAAGAAATTGTAATATTTAAATATCCCTAAAAATCCTAAATTGATTGCTATACTGAGCCAAAACCAAAATTTTCGAGACGTTTTATTACTGCTTTTTTCTATTTGAATCCCCGTGTAATAATCTAAAAACGTGGAAAAAATCAGTAAAAATAAAAAACGCCAGTCCCAACACGAATAAAAATAATAACTCGCAATAATAAGAAGTGCATTTTGATAGGACTTGTTTTTATTACAAACAAACCAATACAAGATAAAAACAATGGGCAAAAATACCGCAAAGGCAAGTGAATTGAAAAACATATTAGTTTTTTAAAATAGTTTCTATGGTATCCCAAATAGTTTTAGACGCAACTGATGGATGATTTGACGCAACAATATCAAACCACTTTTTTCCTACTGAAACATTGGATACTTTTTGTTCTAAAATTTGCTCAACCAAGAATTCTAAATCCCTTTTATGGGTACAAAAAACGGCAGCATCTGGGCTGGGCATACTCCTAAAATGAACATAGTTATAGTTTTGACCTATATCCCGAATGCCTTTTTTCAATTGAGGTTGCTCGTAATTAAAATACAAACAGGATTTGTTGTGCAATACAAAATCAAAAACAGTTGAGGAACACACATTGGCCACAAAGTCTGAATGTTCACACACATTATATAACAAACCTAAATCAGCTTTTGTGGGTAAAATTTCATTCCACTGTGTTCCTTTGGAGGTCCACAAAGGATCTATCACAGCAATAATATCTTGGTATTGCTGTATTATTTTTTCATATCTCGTGGTAGTATCCACGGGGCATTTCCTGTAAATTATTCCCAGATTATGTCCTTTACCATTTAAACTTCGTACGGCTTGAGCCAAATCCTCTAAATAAAACTGATCAAGTGGTGAGGTAGTTTCGTCATCGCCCGAAAAACAAATGTACTTTTTATGATAATCCAAATTATGTTGGTTACAAAAATCCATTCTGCTTTGTGCCAAACTCGTATCAAAATGAGGTTCAAACTGTGGAGTCCCAGTTACAAAAACTTGATGTTCTTTGATAAACGGATAATAAGTCAATACTTCTTTTTTCATCAAATCACTCCATACACAATAGAAATCTGTTTCTATGAGCTGCATAGCCTTTGGAACATTATCCCAAGAATAGACAAAACCTACTGTAGGAATTCCTAAATCTTGGGCAGCAAGCAATGCGCTTATAGATTGTGTGGCACGCTGTGTGGTACAAAAAACAAGATCTGGTTTATGGGCTTGCAGCTGGGCTTTGCAATACTGATATTTTTTTGTGGAACGTTCTAAACTATTGATTCGTTTTCTAATGCGAATTATACCTGCCTCAGAGGAGTTCAAGCCAATGAGTATTTGGGTAAAGACACTCTTTAAAATATTTTTGATTCCTTTGTAACTAAATGGAAATTTATAAGTGGCGTAAACCGGGTCCTTGAATTTTTTCTGTGAAACATCGAGTTCAACATGCTTTCTAGCTCGAGTGTACAAAGGAGTTAATGGATGTATTTTATGATTTTTGAGTGGTAATTCCTCATAACCCAATTCATTTTCAAGTGAAAATACCGTATTATTCCAGTACACAATGGTATTCCCGCGTTCCTCTCCCAATTCCTTAAACTGAGTAAATGCAAAATTGCGCAACCCTACTCCATCTGGAAAAAAAACAAAAACTTTTTTATTCATGTTACCCATTTACTTCAAAAATTCAAACTTTAAAATGCGATTTGGCATACGCATGCATACCCAACACACGATTTAAAAACAAAACTGTTTATCCTTTTTTATTCTTCAATTTATCTCTTTGTACTTGTTCAATTGGCAAAATATCCGTTGCCTTCGTTGTCAGAGCTTGGTACACTGCTTTTAAATCTCGTGTCAACTTGCGCATACCCATTGGCTCAAGAGAAGCGGCATGATCAGTGCCTTTCCAAGTTCTATCCAGAGTATAATGGCGTTCAATAATAGAGGCGCCTAAGGTATAGGCCGCTACATCCACAGCAATGCCTAAATGATGACCTGAAAAACCAATTTGTTTTACTAGTCCTCCATATTTACTTTGCAAAGCATTAATTTCTAACAAACAAACACTGTCAAAAGGAACTGGGTATCCTGAAGTACAATTGTATAAAACTAAATCTTGATTGCGTTCTTTTTTTACAAAAAAGTCAACAATCTCTTTCGTTTCATCTTGCGTTGTCATTCCGGTCGAAATATGAATTTCCCCTTTGTAATGGTCGCATAACCATTCGAGCATGGCATAATTATTATTACATGCCGATGGAATTTTTATGAATTCAGGTTTTAAAGAAGCTATTTCTTGAGCCGATGTTACATCCCAAACTGATGTAGAATATACTAATCCAACTGATTCACAATATTCTTTTAGCTCAGCATGTTGTTCCACTGTGAATTCTAGATACTCTCGGTGCGCTCCATATGTATCGCCATACGAATTGTCTCTATTGGGATGAGGCGAATTGTACTGCTCTATAGTAAGTAATTCTTTGTTGTTTCGTTTTTGAAATTTTACGGCATCTACGTTACAAAAAATCTTTGCAATATGAATCAATTCCTTTGCAATAACCATATCTCCTTTATGGTTACATCCTATTTCAGCTATTACATAAGGTGCTTTGTATGCCTTCATTTTTTTAATTTTAGTAAGCAAAGAAAATTATTTTTTTCCTAAAAACGATTACTTTGCCGTATTAATATTTGGCTAAAAACAGCACCTCAGCTCTATTGCTTTCGCAACATACATCGAACCTTACAAAAACATCTGGATTTACAAATGCCATCTCATTATTTGTATTTCTTTTCCTATTGCAGCATAATACCGTTTGAGAAGATGCTTATTTTTAAGAGTAGCGCACGTTGTATTTCATAATGCGCTCACACACTTCCCTTATGGCACCTTGAGCAGATGCTTGGGTCAAAACATAATCCGCATGTTGTTTTACTATTTCAGTTCCATTAGCTGGACAAAAAGACCAACCTACACTACAAATGTTGGCCAAGTCATTCACATCATCACCTACATACGCTACTTGAGAATAGGAGGCTCCCTTAGTTATTAAAAATTGTTCCAGAAATGAATATTTGTCTTTGACTCCCATAAAACAATGTTCTATCTGCAATTTTTTCATGCGGGTTTTTACCAATTCGGAGTTTTCAGAGGTCATAATTACAACTTCTACTTGATTTTGTCTGATTATTTCAAGTCCCATCCCATCACGCATGTCAAAATACTTCATCAATTCCCCATCAGCTCCATAGTATACACCACCATTGGTAAAAACACCATCAACATCCAGAACCAAATAGGATATTTTATCATGCTTTTTACTTTTTTGCAAGCGATGCGCTAGCAAGTGGGTTACTATTTCCCAGTCCGAAGTTGAATCAATCTCCGTATAGGACTCTTCGTCCATCTCTACAAGTCCTATGTTGCCACTTATTCTGTTTTTTGAACGTACAAATGCAGCTTTGGTAGTGGCATATATGGCTCCATTTTCAACCAAAAGTCCTTCAAAATCCTGGCGTCTAGGTCTGTTGTAGATGTCATAATTTTGTGGTTGACCCGACGCATCCCAAATAAAACGGTGTGTTTTAACCACTGTAAGAGCTGCATCATAAGATTCCTGTTCTACTTTGGCTAAAACGGTATTAATTGCTACTCGTTGCGTTAAAGGTGACGTTGCCTGAAGCAAGCACAAAACATCATAATCATGAACAATAAGCTGAGTAAACTCATTCATAACACTTTCGGTTGAGGCAGTGTCCGTTGCATTCTCATCACTTCGCAAGAGTGCTTTTACTTTTGCACTCCAATGGTATTCTTTTTCTATATAGTGAATGATTTCTGTATCATCTGTAAACACATATACCTCATCTAAATTTGAAAAAATAGCTTCACTCAAAACCCAAGAAAACAAGGGTCTCCCTAGCATTTTTTTCTTGTTTTTTCCTGGTATTCCTTTAGAGTTTTTGCGTAGCGGAATCAAACCTATTTTTTTCATTTGAGGTAATTTTATTTTGTATAAAGGTACTTATTTCATTTGTAAAAACTTGAGCGGCTTTTTGCTGCAAATGGGATTCGTCATGAAAACTAGCTTCGTTTTGATAAATCGTATTAAAGGTATCGTAAACCATAACATCCTGTGTAGGCACCATTTTCAAAAAACGCTTGTAAAATTGTTTGTCGAAAGCCCCATAACTGGGAGGAAAAACATAAACTATTTGTATTTTATTTTTCAAACACAATTGTTGCAACGCCTTAAAAGCGGTGAGTTTTTCTGTATTTTCTAAGGCACTATTGTATTGATGAATCGGATTTTGTTTACCAATAAAAGAAGCTTTTCTGTTATAAAAAGGCATGGAACCCCAAGCATCAATTTTTCCGTCAAGCGGAAGAGCTACTTTTGATACCGAAAAATTGGATCGATTGAGACGCGCCAAACAAAAAAACCAAGAAAGCACATTTTTTTCTTTTTGACGGATCAACTCTTGTGTGATATAATTGTATTTAGCTAGTGGATACAAACGATCAAAACGAAAATTAAGTGTTTTTTCATTTACAAATTCATGCGGATTATCAATGGTTAAGACTACCATTTTTGGCTTTTTATTATATTTCAATACTGATTTTAATACAAAATAATGAAACCTAACATCTGATCCAGGATAGGAAAGATTGTATGTACTGTGCCTTGTTTTGCTTTCTATTTGTCCTGCCAAAATATTATTAGCACCTCTAGAAGACCCAATAATCAATATCTCTTTGTTCATCTTTCCTTTTAATACTTGTTCTAAACGCGTGTCGTACTCCAGTGTGGGCGCATGATGTAAGAAAAAATAAAACATCTTGTCCACCACAAAAAAAGTAGCTAAAAAAAAGACACTATGGAGGATAAAACGCCGCATATTAAAATTGGAAATAGATGAATTGTTGTTCTACAGGACTACTAAACACGAAAATGAGAATTAAAACAAAACTTATAAAAAACCAACTGAGTACTCTGATCCCAAGTAAATTAAAGTTTTCTAATGCAAATGCATTCCTACGACCAAACCATTCTACAGTGATACAAAATAAAATAAGTACTAAAACATTTGTTGGACGTACACTGGGTATTGTAAATAAAGAAATTGAAAAAATACCCGAAATATAATCAATAGCAGCAGACAAAGAATTGGCCCTAAAAAAAACCCACGCAAGAGTTGTCATTAAAAAAGTACTTCCCATTTGAAAAACCTCCTTAGCACTAGGCCATGTATTTGAAAAAGCTACTATCTCAATATGTTTTCGATTTTTTTGCGCCAGCAACAAAGGCACAAAATACAAGGCATGCAAAAGCCCCCAAACGATAAACGTCCAATTGGCTCCATGCCAAAAACCGCTCAATAAAAAAATGATACAAACATTTCGGATTTTTAAAAAACGAGAGCCTGCACTACCTCCCAGTGGTATGTACACATAATCTTTGAACCAAGAGGATAATGATATGTGCCAACGACGCCAAAACTCAGCAATATCTCTGGAAAAATAGGGGAATGAAAAATTTTGAAGCAACTCTATTCCAAAAAGTTTTGAGGTTCCTAATGCAATATCTGAGTAGCCACTAAAGTCTCCATAAATTTGTAACGCAAAAAATAAAGCTCCCATAAATAAAGTACTTCCGGATTCTTGTGGTGCATTATTAAAAATTGCATTGGCGTAAAGCGCACATTGATCAGCAATCACAATTTTTTTAAACAATCCCCACACTATTTGGTACAATCCATTTACTGCTTGCTGGTATGAAAATGTTCTGTTTTTTTTGAGTTGGGGTAATAAATGGGTGGCTCGCTCAATAGGACCAGCAACCAAAAGGGGAAAATATGACACAAACAAGGCGTATGCTATAGGGTCTTGCTCTGGAACCAGTCGTTTTTTGTAAACATCAATCACGTAAGACAGTCCGTGAAAAGTGTAAAATGAAATGCCTACTGGTAAAATAATTTCCAACACGTACAAATCAATGTCCAAACCCAACACCTGCAGTGCTGACTGCATAGAAACTGCAAAAAAGTTATAATATTTAAAAATTCCGAGGAAAGAAATATTAATTCCGATGCTTGTCCAGAACCATATCTTTCTGATGTGCTCTGATTTTGAATTTTGCATTTGTAACGCCGATACATAATCTAAAGCAGTTGAAAACAACAACAATCCAAGAAACCGCACATCCCAACAAGAATAAAAATAGTAACTACACAACAACAAAAAAATATTTTGAGCCTTGCTTGATTTACCCAAAACATACCAATACACCACAAAAACTATGGGTACAAATAAGGCGTACATGAGGGTGTTAAAAAGCATATTAGTAAGGCATATTTTTTAATTTTTGAATAGCTTTAAGTGTTCTATTTTGAATAGGACATCTGTATTTTAAGGTATCAAATAAAGTAAATATCATGTGTCCAACAGCGCGCCAGTACAATTTAAAAAAAATAAAATCAGTACAAGCATAACGTTTAAAATTATGAAAAAGCAAGCGTGCTATTACAGGCAAAGGATTAGGATAATAGACTAGATAGAGTTTAAAACTATTGCGGAACTGTCGTTCAAATCGGAAGTAATTCTTGCCTTGCAATTTTCTTTTTTCGCTGTCAATTCTATGATTAACTACAATATCATGTGCAAAAAATATAGTATAGCCAGTATCAAGAACCTCAAAAGCCACGCAAGGTTCCTCCCCATAAATATCGATCCACGTAGGGAACCCATTGGTAATGGCGTATACTTTTTTGGCTATAGCAAAACCACAACCTACAAAATCTTTAGTGTAAAACGATGTTTTATTTTTTGCTTGAAGCAAAGCTAAATCATCTGTTGGGTAAATTCCTTTAACTTCCTGAAAAGCCAAGATTCCCAGTTGAGGATTAGTCTCAAAATACTGTTGCACCTTTGAAATAAAATCAGCACTAATAGGATGTGCATCATCATCAAGACCAATGAATATAGTACCCACCGCTTTTTGATACAAAATAGCTCTTGCCGGAGAAGCACTTATACTTTGATCCCAAACGGTCCATTTGACCCAATCAAATTCTGTAACCAATGCCTGCGTAGCCACACACCCATCAATAAAAACTAAAACTTCATGCTTATCAATTGTCACAAGACTTTGCAACCGAGATAGCGTATACCGCAATTCATCCGGTCGGTTTTTAGTAACAATTAAAAATGAGACATCCATAATGTAGTAAAGCTAAACCGTAATTGAGTCGTACAAATGTACTATTTGTGATTGCAATAATGCTCTATCATAGTTTTTAGTACAAAAGGCAACATTGTATTCTTGTGCTATTTCCCTTAGGGTAGTGTGCTGCAAAGTTGTTGTTATATGACCCGCAATCTCCGTAACATCCAACGGATTTGCAATCAAAAGCCCATTTTTTTGATGCTCTATAATTTCAGAGGTAGCTCCGCCAGGATTAGACTGAATGGGAAAAGCCCCCATACCCATAGCCTCAAGTAAACTATTGGGCATACCATCAGATAAGCTGTTACCAAGGTACAATATGCTTTGCCCCATTTGTTTCAACAGCATTTCATTTGGCACAAATTGATTCCTAGGTTGTATTTCAACGTCGTAGTTTTGGAGTTTTTTTGAATTTTTAAAAAACGCCTCCACCACAGCATCAGCACTAAAAACAATAATTTTTTTATCCGAAAGCAACACAGGATCAACTAGTTCTAGTGCCTTCCCTATTTCTAGTGCTTTCCCTACCTCATCATCATATCCTTTTACAATAATACAGTTTCTTTTGTGCCAAGGCAATATTTCTTTTTTAGGATATGCAATTCCACCATTTCCAGGATAAACGCCTAGAAAAATATTTCGAAACTGATTTTGTAGTGCAAGCGTGTAATCTCTAAGGCAATCCGTGATTAAATAATCCACTCGTTTTAAAAAGCGATGCACGTTTTGTGATGACAGACCCATTTCTTTATGATAAAACAAATCACTCCCCCAGGAACTATAAATCAAGGGAATATGGGAATATTTTTCCATTACTTCAAGAATAGGTATTCCCGCAAGTTGCATTTCAAAACACTGCACTACATCAGGTTTGATTTGCTGCAACTGTTTTTCAAAAACTTCAGCAAGCTTTCGTTCGTTAATTTTTTGAATTTGGCTATACCCTTTCGGGAATCGAGACTTGATGAAGTGTCTCAACGGAAAATCCCACCTCAACTTCCAACCTTTAATTTGGTGTACCCATTGAATTTTCTCAACTATACCTCCGCCATCAGTACTATCAAACCAAAATATGTCATGCCCACTAACTTTCAATTGGTTCACCCATTGAAAAAAATGATGATTAGGAATGGCTACCATGAGTATTTTCATGAGGTAAATTTAGATCCGTTATTTATGAAAAGTTGGAGTATTTTATTAGTATTGCTTACTCCAACGTTTGTTTAAGGAATAAAAATACATTTTTACCACGTGCCAATTCGATTTTAACTGCAAAATATTTTTCAGGAAGCATATGAATCCTTTTCTAAATTTACCCTCCATGTTGTAACTCGTCATGCGATTCACTTTAAGGCGACTCAAACTGTTTGCTATGGTTTTTTGATGTGACGCAAAAGAGTGATCCTGTACCATACATTCTAAAATTCCTATGTTAACCTCAAGAAGTGAACTACTTGTGGCAATTATGGGTGACGAAACTCCAATACCAAGCCTGTACATGGCAGTATAATCTTGTAGAAAGTACAGTTTACCTCCGTTTCTTAAAATCCATAAATAAGTAGGCCAATCGCCGTATGGAAATTGCAAGATCCACTGAGGTAATGGATCAAATTCTAAATAATTCCGAAAGAGCACTGTAGCAGAAGTAATTAAATTATCATACACTAGATCCTCAAATGTAAACTCCATTTTATTGCGTAGTTTTTTAACTTGCTCTACATCGCCATTAGGATGCAGCAACTCATAATTTGTAGCAACAATCGAAAAATCTGGATTTGCTTCAAGAAAATCAACTTGTTTTTGCAATTTGAAAGCATCAGTCCAATAATCGTCACCATCACAAATGGCAATATAGGTACCATCACAGGCTGCAACAGTTCGCATATAATTAGCAATTAATCCTTGATTGTAACCTAAACTTGGTAAAAGTTTAATAGTATCAGGAAATTTTTTGGCGTAGTACTCACAAATTTCTCGAGTACTATCAGTGCTATAATCCTCTCCAAGAACCAGCTGGTATGTAAAATCTGTTTTTTGCATCAACACACTTTCAATAGTCTGGCCTATAAAAGCTTCTTGATTATAGGTGAGCATAAAAATACTGACGGTGTAACCTTTCATTACTTGGTTGATTTTAGAATAGAAAAACCAAAAAATGTTTTGCAAAAGGCATTTAACACAAACCTTTTATTAGTTAATTTGCTTGCTAAATTATCATGCTCTCGAACAAATTTGCAATACTGAAACTGATATAAATCACTATATTTCTTAGCGATATAGGATCTAGAAGCCAATTTCATTTCAGCCGTAAACTTTTTAATCATTGAATTTTTTGAAACACGGTATTGAAATGTAATTGAATCTATAAAATAGAACTTTGCCTGAATAGTTCCAAAAGCCAACCATAAATCCCAATCTTCGAGTCCATCATAAGGTAAGTTCTCTTCATAACCGCCTACTTGCTCCCATGTTGATTTTCTAAATATAGCACAAGCATCAATATAATTATCCAAAAGCATTTTCTCAATATTATAGGCACCAATGTTCCAAACACCCGTTTTTTCACCAATGAATAAAGCATTTCCGTGAACCACATCAATTACGTTTTGTACTTCTAGAATTGCAACTGCATTTTTCGCAAAATCTGGCATCACTAGATTGTCTGCGTCTAAAGGCAATATGTATTTACCTTGCGCTCTTGTAATTCCATAATTTCTAGTTTTACCCAAACCCTCGTTGGGTTTGGAAAAATAATGAAATCTACTGTCGTTCTTAACCCATTGCAAAGCAATATCTTCAGTATAATCTGTGGATCCATCATTCACAATTATTGCTTCCCATTTTTGAAAATCCTGAACAAAAATAGATTGTAGCGTTTCCTCTAAAGTAACTGCTGCATTGTAACAAGGAATAATTATACTTAATATTGGTTTCATGTAATTAAACTAATTTTTTTTGATTAAAACAAAATCTATTGTAGCAAATTTAATCACTTAAAGCTTAATTTTAATTCATTCATGATGAATTTAAAGTTTTCCTTTTAACAGCAATGCCTTTTTCTCAATATAATGCCAAGAAAGAAATCCCAAAATAATTGAAATTAAAAGGGAAAACGCCATTAAAGAATATACTTTGGGTTTAAAGAGATGCACAAAGACCTGCTGCACCGGGAAGCTATAAATATAAATACCATAAGACCAGTCTCCGTATTTCCCAAATGTACTAAAAAAACGGAAGGGAATAAATCCCAACGATAAAACTACAACCGGAAAGACGATGTGTTTAACAGTGCTATAAACCTCAAAGTAAATGGCTAAAAATAATATTACAATACTGATAAACAGTATTGCAACAGAAACCTTTTTTTCAAATTGAATAGAAGCCAGCAAACTCCCCATGACAAAAAAAGTTCCTAAATTTAAAAAATGATATCCTTGTAGGTATAACAATTGCATCCCTGCCACCCGTTCTATAAAAAAATTATAAACAACATACAGTAGCACCATTACAACCGCAAGTATAACTGAAATTAATTTTTGATGCGCTCGAAAACAAAATAATAGTGCAATCAATACATACAAACTAAACTCATATTGTATGGTCCAAAGTGAACCATTGATAGCGTGGTAAGAATTAGTATCAAAAACACCTTTTACTGTAGATTGAAAACCGTACAACGTCATGTTTCTAGGGACATAGGCATAATAATCCCATTGTGTAAATATCGTAAAGCCTTTGACATGAAAGAACGGAATCAAGATCAGTGTAACACATAATACGCCAAGCAAACCGGGAAAAATACGTAGAATTCTGTTTTTAAAATATACTTTTAAGCTACTAGCCCGCTGCAAACTCATAAAAATAAAATACCCACTTATGACAAAAAAACCACTTAAACCTATTTGAGAAAAAGACAGTTGTCCCGCCTTAATTTGCCACATCCATTCTGCTGATTCTGGCGTTCCTGATAAGGCGTAAGAGTGCGTTATGACTACAAATAAGGCAAATAGAAATCGTAGAAAATCAAAATTGTTTACGTTTGCTTTCAATTCACTCCATTTTTTTAGGTTTATTACTCCAGAACCACAATAAAAAAAACAACTTCAAAAAAGTGTACTTTATATTTAGAAAAAAAAATCTGACACTAGACCACAGACTCCCTAAAAAACTTATAAAAATCGATTTAAATGTAACATCCTCTCCCCACAATTGATAATTCCCAACCACATCATTTCGGAATCTAAAAAACAACTGTTTGCGTGTTCGTTTGATTTCATAGGCAAAAACAACAGGAGCAAACTCAATGTCATAGCCTGCTTTCAAAACCCGTTTGGTCCATTCCTTATCCTCAAAAGTAGCTACATCTTCTCTAAAAGGATGTTGTTCCCAGACCGCTTTGCTAAAAGCCGATCCTGCAAAAATTAATCCTGACTTATTAGGATCAACCGAGGCAGGGATGGCGTTGATATAATTTCTATAATCATTGGGTTGATGCAAACATCTTACTCCTGCTAAATTAGGATTTTGGTCAAATTGATTTTGAATAACCTTAAAAAAATCAGGACTTACAGGGTAGGAATGCGCACTAAAAATAACAATGATATCATTTTTAGCTTCAGAAGCACATATATTGGCGCTACCGCCAAAACTAAAATTGGTAATCGTCACAAATCGAGCTCCAAAATGCGCTGCTACTGTTTCACTATCATCAGTCGAGAGATTATCTACAACAATAATCTCATTAACATCCGTGGCATAACGATTTGTTAAGTTTTTTAACAAAAAAGACAAAGCAGGAGCTTGATTTTTATTTCTAATGACTACTGATATGTTCATGTCTTTTTTGATTTTAAGATCAATTTTGTTAACCAACGGTAAGGTTGTAAAATTAATTTCCCAATTTTATATTCTTGACTATTTTTATAGGTATCATGACCTGTACGTTGAACTTTTAATTCAAAGAATAGCACTTCCATACAATTCTCAAAATTACGGATGTACAACTCTTTATGCTTGATAAATAAAAAATGTTTCACCTCTTCTGCATGATGTTGGATTGTATTAGTCAGCATTGACTTCTTAGCCTTTCGGTAATAAAATAAAAACTCAGGAATTATTTTGTACGTCCATCCTTGTTTGGTACAACTTAGCCAAAAGTCCCAATCTTCAAATCCTTTTTTCATTATTTCATCATATCCGCCTACTTGTTCCCAGCACATTTTTCTGAACAAAGAGGTGGCTACTAATTGATTGACAAACAGTAATGAAGTTACATTATCTCCAATAGGTTTTAATTGATTAACAATGTTATTTGTAGTACCCGAGAAAAAAGTACTATAGCAACTTACTATTCCTAATGCTGGGTGATCCCTCAAAACGGGAACTGTTTTGTTTAAATAGTCTGGATGCAGTACATCATCAGCATCTAGCGGTAAGATAAATTTTCCCTTGCTATGTTTAATTCCAATGTTACGAGCACTAGACAAACCCGCATTTTCTTGATATACATACCTAAACCGTGCATCTTTAGCACACCATTCTTGTGCAACAATTGCTGTATTATCAGGACTACCATCATTAACAATAATACACTCCCAATGTATATAAGTTTGATCTAAAACGGATTGTAAAGACTCACCTAAAAAATGAACTTGACGGTAGCATGGGACAATTATGGATACTAACAGACTCATCTGGATACTATTTTTTTAAAAAACCGCAGTGGAGCCAGCAATAAATTCCCTAGCTGAAACTCTTTTGACTCTTTGGCATTCCGCAAACTATTTCGCAAAATTGAATTTTGACGCAGCAAAGCACTTGCATAAAATTCAAAATGAGTCTGATACATTTCTTTATGCTTATTAAAAATATACATGCGTAACTCATAATCATGATGTACAATTGCAGTGCGGTCCCGCGAAGTATTCTTAATTCGGTAGTGAGACAATATTTCGGGAATAATGTGCATACGCCAATTATTTTTAGTGATAGCAAGCCAAAACTCCCAATCTTCATAACCTGCTTTCATGTTTTCATCAAATCCACCCACCTTTTCCCAGCATTCTTTTCTAAACATAGCGCTTGCTCTACCATTGTTAATGAACAAAAAATCAGTAACACCTCCACCTAAAGGTCTTACAATAGAGATTGTTTTTTTTTCTGAAAAAGTCCTACAGGAAGAACTAACTACTCCAATAGTGACATCAGTATCTAAAATTTGTATGGCTTTTTCAATAAAAGTAGGTTCGTAATAATCATCGGCATCCAAGTTCAGAATGTATGGCGTGTCTGCTAAACGGATAGCCTCGTTACGCGCGACACTTACTCCTTGATTTTCCTGATGTATTATGGTTACTCGATCTTGCTGTATTTTTTTTAAAACCTTTTTGGTAGATTCATTTGAGCCATCATCAATAATAATGATGTTATGTGGTACTACTGTTTGATTCCATATAGATTGCAATGCCTCCATGATATAAGCCCCATCATTAAAACAAGGTATGATTACGGTAACAGTACTAGATGGTTTCATCTTTTTATATTGCTTTTAATTATTTAAACAAAAATGGAAAAAGCATTTGTCTATACCTAATTATTGGAAAGTATTTAATGCTTAACTTTGATAATAAAAATTGACGTTCTCGAGTTACTAAAGTACACCAATAAACACAATTTCTAAACAATGAATTTCCTTGTCTGAATTTAAAAAACCACAACCATTTTAAAATCAAATCTTTTTTATCAACTGTAATTTGTGCAGTATAAGACCAAAAAAATAATGATTCGTACAATTTGATAGTATATGTTTGGTATACATTTTCCTTGTCAAAAATATTATTTTCATGAATTCCTCTCTTAGCAACTGGTCTATCTATGATTCCAGGTTCTAATACACATTTTAAAGCCATTTTAAAAATAATATCAGAATCTTCAGCTACTACCAATTCCTGATTAAAGAGACCTGTTTCATCAAAGACAGACTTCAAAACTGTCAAGCCATTCAAATGCAGCAATCCATATTTACTGGAAACAATCCCTGCAAAAAGTTCAGAAGGTGGGATTCTTTTTGAAACCGTACACAAAACATACTTTACTTGTTCGGTTGCAGTTGCAGGTCTGTAAAAACTAAATCCTACAGCATTGTATACTCCGTCGCACTTTAAGGCTCCTTGAAAAATTCTTTTATCATTCTCAAATCTTTTTTCAAGATAAAAATCATCGGCATCTAGAAAGGCAATATAATTTCCGGTCGCTCTTTGTATTCCTAAATTTCTGCTGGCAGACCTACCTAAATTTTTCCCTTTGTCATGTTGAAAAACTTTAACTCGGGAATCCATTTTTTGTAAATTCAGTGCAAGTTTCAAAGTCTCGTCGGTACTTCCGTCATCAACAATAAGTACTTCAAATACTTCTGTTTGCTGCAAAGCCGAAAAAACAGCCTTGGATACAAAAGCAGCAACATTGTAAGCTGGTATAACTACTGAAACCGTGAAATTCATTTTGGGATTTTCAAGCAAATTAAGTACACTATTTTCGATACAAAAATGAGAAAAGCTTTTGTCTATACCTAATGATTGGAAAATATTTAATATTGAGCGAACTGAACATCAATTTGTGCTGAGGCAAGAATAAATTGAACCAGTACCAGATATCCTGCATTAAGGGGTTTTCTTGTTTTTGTTTTAGAATCCAAATATGCTTTAAAATCAAATCCAATCTTGTAGTACGCACGCCGTGATTAGCTGACCAACGCAAAACAGAATCTAAAATACGTAATTTATTTTCTTGGTATAAGAAAGGCTTGTCAAACACATTTGCATCATGAACCCCTCTAATAGCTACTGGATTTTCAATAGAGCCCGCATAAAGATTGGCTACAAGAGCCATACGCCACATATAATCTGTATCTTCTCCAACTACTAAATGCGTGTTGAAAAAACCAACTTTGTCAATTAAACTTCTTTTTAAAGTAAGTCCATCAATTGAAAAATGTCCCTTGCCTCCAAGCAACAAATTTTCAAATAAGTCTTGTGGTTTTATGCGCTCAGTTATGGTGTACAAAGCTAGTTCTTGTTGTTGCTCCAGAGTTGCATCTCTATAAAAATGAACTCCAATAGCATTATAAACACCATCACAATCTAGTTGAGATTCAAAAATAGGCAAATCACCTGAAAAACGATTTTCAAGGTAGTAATCATCCGCATCTAAAAAAGCAATATAAGTTCCCCTTGCGTGTTGCAATCCTAAATTCCTGCTGGCTGATCTTCCTTTGTTAATTCTTTGAGGGTGAAACAGAAGAGTAACACGAGTTGTAGTAGACGCTATACTTTGTAAAATTTCATCTGAGCCATCAGTGCTACCATCATTAACAACTAATACTTCCAAAACTTCAGGTTGTTGCAATGCCGAAAAGATAGCTTTTTCAACGTATAAAGCAGCATTATAAACTGGAATGATTATCGATATTGAAGGGTTTATCATTTTTTATTTATTTTGTTTGGCACATATCATCCTTCGTAGAAAACGCATTCCATTGTAAAATTCTCCAATCTGTAAAAATTGAAAAAAAACTTGAAAAACATTTTTTAATGTTACTGCGTTTTGTTCTGTAATAAGAATTCCAAATTCAAAAAGGAATTGGATTTTATGTTTCTTTAAGAACTTAAATTTAGAATTTAAAACTATAGTTTTAAAAAAAAGAAATCTTGCTTTTTGTTTTAAAAATTGATTATCGGTCCTTCCTGAAATATTTAGATGAGAGAGCCTTATAATAACAGTAGATTGATTTACTGTATAAATGGATCCGCAATTTGAAAATTCTAACCAAGCTAAATCATCAGCATGCCAAGCTAATGGAAAATTTTTAAATTTGAACTCATCAAAACTTTCTCTACTAAAAATATATTCAGAAAGTGAACTTCTAGTTTCACAATTATAGTGTCTATAATATGCGTTTGTTGATAATTCAATAACTGGATGTGTATAAATCATATTGTTAGACTCTCCTTTTGCGTTGACCACTTTTGTAGCAAAACGTACTACTTTAATTTTTTCCTTTGAGATTATTCCTAGATGCTCAAAAAAATCCTGAACCACATTAGGAGTCAAGTAATCATCATCTCCAAGAATCATAATCCATGGCTCTTCATGGGTTAATGCTATACATCGTTCCCACTGTTTAGAAAGTGCTACACCTCCATAATTTTCATCAAAACGATGATACATCATGTTCAATTGAGACTTGTACTGATCTATTAATATGCTAGGATCTTCGGGACTAGCATCGTCACCCACATAGACTTTAAAACATTGATTTGTTTGCAACGCTAATGATTGCAAAGTAGCTTCAAAAAAAGTGAGTTTGTAGTATGGTATGACAATGGCCAGCATAAAGGAGAAGGTATGAGTAAAATCTATTTTTTATTTTTTTCAAGCTTGATCTTAGACGCTACTTGATAATAATCTACTTTTAAATTAGTTCGCAAAGTACGGTATTTCTGTTCGTTTCCCAAAAGCAGTACACCGCTGATTCTAATACAAAAGTGGTGACGTGTACCTGAGATAAAACTTTTATTTTCTCTAATAATTGGAAACAAAATTGCTGATTCTCCTCTTCTGAATTTTCAAATCATCCATTGACTAACAAATTGTGAGTTGGTTTCAAAATAGTTGAAAATGCTGCAGGGATTGAAAATACATTTGAACTGCTTTTTCTGAAATCACATGCAAACAAGGAACAATAAATAAGAAACCGGTTTTCATTAGCTGTTGCGCATGGCAATACTATATCTTATATTTATTTTTCCCGTAACGCAGCATTTTTTATCAAATCTTTATAATGGAAAATACTGATTCAGAGTATTTTTTTTTCAAAAACATTTCTCGCTTGGTCCACCGCTAAATCACGCATAAAATATTGAAATTCATTTTGAATATTTGAGTAAGCAAAATCTAAAGCTTTAATAGGATCTGTCAACATCCAATCAAAAGGAAAACTCTGCTTTCGCAAAGTAGTTTTTTGAAGTAAATAAGCAGGATGGCAATCATATCCCACTGGGATAATAACTTTCTTTGATTTAAATTTTCGGGTAACCCGAATAAAATAGCCAAAGGGTAGTTTTATTTTCATTTCAATTCTCTTAAATTAACAATGTAGTGCTGTTCCTTCGGTGTAAAGTAACTAGTATTATTTTTGCTTCAGTTTTAATATCTTTTTGGCTATTCCCAAGGTTTTAGTTTTTTTTAAAAAACATCTCAATGTATATCCCAACTTATACGTATTTGAATCCTTTATGTTTCTAAAATTATTCTTTTCAAAAGCCACTTCTTGCTCTAATGTTACTGTTTTTGCTTGCAACCGATTGATTTTATGACCCAATAAAGCTTTATAATCTTCATTACTCAATACCTCTTTAAGATAAACTAATGCATTAACTACATTTTCATTCATCAAGTCTTGATTTTGAGTCATACTCATTTCATGTAAACGGTACAGAACTAAAGCTTCCTGAATAAAAATAGTTTTGGGTTGTAATTTAAATAATGAAAGCCACATAATCCAATCTTCTTTGGCAACTAAGTCCAAGGGAAATCTAAAATCTTGAAAAAAAACAGATTGAAATAGTCCACAATGAATTGGTATTGAAAATAAATGATCCCAATTTAAAAGTATACTGTTGTAATTGAAATAGTCCAACTTCAACACACAGAAAGGAGAACTAGTTTTAGAAACATCTAAATCAAACATTTTAAAATCAGTAAGAACAAGAGTTGCATCTTGCGTTTGAAAAGTGAATATGGACTTTTCTAGTTTTTGATTCGTTAAAAAATCATCAGCATCCAAAAATTGTATGAAACTACCACGAGAAACATCCAAACCTGCATTTCTTGCGCTACTCAAACCACCATTTTCTTGATTAATATATTTAAACCGAGAGTCTTTGCCTACCCATTTCTTACTTATAGTATCTGTTTCATCTGAGCTACCATCATTTACAATAATGCACTCCCAGTTGCTATAGGTTTGGTCAAGTACTGATTGCAACGCTTGATCAAGATATTGCGCCTGATTATAGCAAGGAACGATAATTGAAATGAGACTATTTTGCATATAAACTAGTTTTAAGCTGCTGCTTTATAAAACTCAAGTACACCCGAATACGCCTTGGCTTTTTTACCAAAATCAAATTTTTTACACCGTAAACAAAGGCATTGCTATATTTTTTTTGTTTAAAAAAATATTTAAAAACATATAAACAATAAGTATTAATTTTAAGAATATCTTCTGGACTATAACTCAATCTTAAACATTTATGAATTGCTTCAATTTGATTGAGTTGAGCTAAGTAATGATCCTGTTGGGTTACCAACGTTTGCATGACCCCACCTTGATGGAGCCTATAATTAGCATAAATATCCGAAGATACATAAGCCATAGTATTTGTATTTTGAGATATTATTTGCACATAAAGCATCCAATCTCCAAATACTATCTTTTTAAAATACTTTTGCAAAAGCGGCGTGTTTTTAAACAAAACCGTACAAGAAATCAAATTGTTTTGTGTAAAAAAATCAGAAAGTATATAATCCTGTTTTGCCAATGGATCCCCAATTAATTCTTCGATTACTCCATCTTTAATAATTTCTGCCTTACCACTATGAATGCTGTATTCTTTATTATTCTCTAAAAAATCAACTTGCTTTTGCAATTTTAGGGGATCTGTCCAGTAATCATCCCCTTCACACAAAGCAACATATTTTCCTCGTGCTTTTTGCAACGTAACTAGGAAATTCGGCATCATTCCCAAGTTTTTTTTATGCTTGATGTAGTTAACCCAACTCCCATTAGGATGCGTATTGATTGTATTTTTAATTACGTCATCAGTTCCATCTGGTGAACAATCATTACTGATTATAAATTCAACTTCAAATGCACACTGCTGCATCAACACGCCTTCTATCGCTTGACGAATAAACATTTCGTGACCATAGGTGATCATGCATACACTAACAATGGGTTTTTGCATCATTTATTGAATTGTAGTGGTGTTAGTTGTTTGCTTATTCTTGCTGGGTTTCCAACTACTACACAATCATTGGGCACATCTTTTGTAACAATCGCTCCAGCTCCTACTGTTACATTTTGACCAATTTTTATATCTGGTAATACTGTTGCATTTGCCCCTATTCGAGAATAAGATCCTACAATGCTTCGCCCAAGTAAAATAGCATTTGGTGATATTTCGACAAAATCCCCAATAACACAATCGTGTGTGATTATAGCACCGTAATATACTATACATCCTATGCCAATTGAGACCGAATTTGACAAAATTGCTTGAGGTAATACCACACTTCCTGTGCCTATAACTATATCATAACTCCCTACAGTAGCTCGAGGACTAACAATTGTAGTTAACTCTCCTCCTAAAGCGCTACATGTATCAAACATTTTTTTTCGAAGATGAGGATTTCCAATACCAATAGTAAAACGATTGTCTACTGTTTTAAAATAATGACTGGCTTCTTGAGGACTCTTTAAAACTCGAAAGGTATCAAAAAGTAAGTCAGGTGCATCCAAATTAATATCATCGTAAAAAACTAAATTTTGCAATTGATTGTTTTCATGCATCACTTCCAAAACTTCTTTGGCAAATCCCTTAGCTCCTACTATCAACATATATTTTCATGAATTAGTGACACAATTAAACTCAAATCTTCAGTACTTAAACCTACATATAAGGGAAGGCATAACACTCGTTCCGAAATACTTTCTGATACTGGCATAGCGATTCTTTCTACATATGGCAAAGTATTGAGCGAAGGATAAAAATACCTTCTTGGAAAAATTTGATGCTCGTTTAATTTTTTTTGAATGGCTAACAACTGAGCCTCAGATTTAAAGATCACAGGATAATAACTATAATTCCACTCCGTATTTGCTCGTATTTTTAGCGTTTGAATATGGAATAAATCCAAGTTTTGATCGTAAAATTCGACCACTCGTTTTCGATCCGTAATAATGGTTTCTAAATACGGAAAAACTGCTAATCCCATTGCGGCCTGCAACTCAGACATTTTTCCATTGATCCCCAAGCCGTGAAAATCCAAAGGACCATTATGACCAAAGTTATGATGGTAGAACAACTGCTGCTGTACTATTGAATTTGTAGTAAATAAAGCACCTCCTTCGCCTGAATGAAACAACTTTGTTGCATGAAAACTACAGGTACTCAAATCTCCATATTCAAAAATAGAACGGTTATTATAGCGTACCCCAAAGGAATGTGCTCCGTCATAAATAACTGCTAAATTGTACTTTTTGGCTATAGCCTCAATAACATCTGTAGCACATGGATTTCCAAAAACATGAGTAGCTAAAATAGTGGTTGTTTTATCTGTAATTACAGCTTCAATTTGAGTTTCATCAATAGTCAAATACTCCGGGTGAATGTCTACAAATACGGGTTTGCAATGCTCCCAAACAATAGATGCAGTAGTAGCTACATATGAAAATGGTGTCGTAATAACTTCGCCACCCTTACCCATCATCTTTAAAGCAATCTGTAAAGGGATAGTACCGTTAGTCATAGCAGTAACGTAGGGAATTTCTAAATATTCTTTTATTTTTTGTTCTAGTTCCAGGACTAACTCCCCACGATTGGTCAACCATTGATTGTCCCAAGCACGTTGCACCAAATCTGTATATTCGGCAATTGGAGGTAAGAAAGTTTTGGTTACGTTGATCATCTACTGGTTTTAAATGTATTTTTTTAATACTGCAATTCTTGGGTTCATTTGTGTTTCGTTAGAATATACTGTTCTAAACTTTTGTAAACTATTTTCTTTAATACGTTGAGCAAGTTCGTCATTTGTCATCAATCGTTCTACTGCTTCAACAATAGATATAGCAGTACTTTGAATTAATATAAAATCTACATCTGGAATAAATGTTTCATTTTGCTCCAATTCATCGGTCATTAAAACCACAACATTATTCAAAGCTGCTTCTATAACTGTACCCAATGGAAAACCATCAAAAGCCCCTTTATGAAGTACAAATGCTTTGTTTGGAGACACAATTACATCCATCCTATCAAAAATAGTTTTCAAAGATTCATGATTTTGATATCCATAAAAAACAATTTTATCTTTTATTCTTGTTACATCAAGATCATCAAGATCAAAGCCACCAATAACATGAAATCGAACTTTATTGTATTTTTTGCTGAGACTTAGTGCGGCTTCTATAAAAACGTCATACCCTTTGTCTAAACCTTTAGGCATGTATTTCGCTGCACAAAAACATACATTAAACGTATCTTGCTCTGTATGCTCCTCTTTTGTTTCAACAACATTAGTTACAAGAGAATGCTGAGGCACCACACCACCAAAAACAAACGTTATGTTTTCTTCACTACAAAAACCATTAGTAACCAAATAATCACGAGTGATTTTTTGCGTTACAATTACTTGTCTAAACTGGGGCGAACTCAATACTTTTCGTAATTTAAAGTCACATTCAATATCATTCAACTTAAAACCTCCTCCAGGATACAGGGTAAAAACAAACGGTATTTTATATTTTTCTAGCCAATGTAAATTATTAAAAATGTTATGTATAAAAATACAGTAAAAAAGTTTTGTATTGATATTCACAAACTTCTTATTAATCCTAACTTTTGATTTCAAATTTGGGAATTGCTTGACAAATAAAGCACAATCCCGATTATGATCCTTTATATTTGAATTTACTACAACGTAAGCAGTAGGGGCAACTACTATCTTTGATTTTTCAAAACGCTGAAGTAAAACCGTAAACTCTTCTAATCTAAAACCAGAAACGGGATGCGGAAATATATCATCAAAAATCAGTAAATCAACAGAACGAAATCCTCTATATAGTACTGATTTCTTAGTAAAAAAAAACAACTTCGAATATTTGTAAATTTTCTTGATGGCCTTTTCAATTTCGTATCTCATGACTGTGCCTATCCTATTTTTTGATTGCTCCAATTTAAGTAAGGACGAACCATACCTCCCCAATATCCAAAATAATTCTTTCGGTAGATTCCCTTCTCCCCCATTTCAACAGAAACAATTTTATCCAATTGTGTAATTATTTCAAAATTATTTCCAACCAAAAGCACTGTAAAATAGTACGTTCCCGTGTTTAATAAATTTGCGGGAATCGTACAAACACTTTTATAATGACCAACCTCCTGAGCGCTTCGCTCCAAATGAGGCGTTGCCAACACATATTGATCCGAATCACTCATAATCGATACCGAAACATTTAAGGTATGAGCATCTAGCAAGTTGGCATACTTTATTTCAATTTTAAAATCGTTCTCAATTACAAATTCATCATTTTCTGCAATCAATTCAATTGATGTAACTTTTGCGTTTAAATTCCCAGGCGCAACAGCAATTGGCCACGAAACGGAAGAACCAATTAAAGCATTATCATTATTGTAGCGTTCCACTGCTTGGTCAATACCTCCATCAAATACTATTGTTCCATTCTCTAACAAAATACCCCTTGAACACAACTGTTTTACAGCCAACATATTATGACTCACAAACAAAACCGTTCTGCCCCCAGTCTTGGATATGTCTTGCATTTTTCCAATGGCTTTTTTTTGGAATTCGGCATCACCTACTGCTAAGACCTCGTCAACAATCAATATTTCAGGCTCTAAAAATGCAGCTACCGCAAATGCCAAACGTACGTACATACCACTACTGTAACGTTTTACCGGAGTATCAATATACCGCTGACAGCCTGAAAATTCGATTATTTCGTCGAGCTTAGCCGTAATTTCTTTTTTAGTCATACCTAAAATAGCACCATTCAAATAGATGTTTTCTCGTCCGGTCATTTCGCCATTAAAACCAGTTCCAACCTCCAATAATGACGCTACACGTCCGCCAAACTTGATACTCCCTGTTGTAGGTGCCGTAACTCGTGACAGTATTTTCAATAAAGTCGATTTTCCCGCTCCATTTTTACCAATGATTCCCAGTACTTCTCCACGTTCTACCTCAAAATTAATATCTTGTAGCGCCCAAACATAATCACTCTCTGCTTTGGTCGAACGGTCATTGGTATCCCCAATTTTCAAATAAGGATCTTCCTTACCACGAATTTGGTGCCACCAACGATTCAAATCATGAACCAATGAACCCGTTCCAACAGTACCCAAACGGTATTGCTTTGAAATATTTTCTACTTTTAATATAATGTCTTTCATTTTTCTTTCCAGAGATAAATCTTATGTGGTGAATTGCAAATGATGAATGATCCCTATTTACTTCTCCTTTTTACAGTTCACCCTTCTTTGCCCACTATTAACTGTTATCTATTTAATTCTTATTATCGGATTCATCTTTCTAACTATATACTTATTACTGGCTGTATACTGTAAACTGCTCACTATTCACTGCTCACTATTCACTGCTCACTATTCACTTTATACGGTATCAATAAACTTTTTCTCTGTATGATTGAACAATAACAATCCAATAAATAAAGCTGCGATAGAAAAGAATAACGTATACACAATTCCCCAAAAAGGAAAAACACCTGTACTGAGAAGCATATAACGTGTTGCCTCAATGCAATATGCCAAAGGATTATATTGTACAAGCCAAGCATATTTTGGCATTTTAACAGCAATTAAATCCAGCGGAAAAAAAACAGCAGAAATATACATCAATAATTGGATTCCAAAACCAATTAAATACGTTAAATCTCTGTATTTAGTGACAAGTGCAGAAATAATCATTCCAAAACCCAAACCTAAAATTCCCAAGAGAATAATGACAAAAGGAAAAAAAAAGGTCCATGAATTGAAAGATACTAGAGCGTCTTGACTGTAGTAATAAATAAAAAAGCAAAGAAAAATAAAGAGTTGGATAAAAAATTTAATCAAATTAGATAGGACAACAGTCAAAGGAGCTATGATTCTAGGAAAATAAACTTTGCCAAAAATTCCAGCATTTGAGGCAAAAGTATTAGAAGTACCATTCAAGCAAGCTGTAAAATAATTCCAAACGGTAATACTAGCAAGATTAAACAAAAATGGAGGAACAGATCCAGTACTTATTCCTGCTAAATTATTAAAAACAATAGTAAAAGTTAGACTAGTTAACAAGGGCTGAATGAAATACCATAAAGGCCCTAAAATAGTTTGCTTATAAACCGTCACAATATCTCTTTTTACAAAGAGAAACAAAAGATCACGATACACCCACACTTCTTTGAGATGCAGTGAGAAAAATTTATTTTTTGGTGTTATTTCAAACAACCACGTGGCATTGGTTGATTCTTTCAAATTCATTGTAGGCAAAGAATTAAAGTAGGGAAAAATGTATTGGGACAAAAATTATAAAAAAGAGTAATGACATCATAATTAAAATATCAATTCCCATTAAAAAAAAGAATAAAACTTAACCTGTAAAGTGTGCTAGCTTCACAAAAAGGGAAATTAAAAATGTAGAAATAATGATTTCAATCAAGTCTCATCTATTAGAAATCAATAAACGTGAACTCTATTAAAAATCACTTACAATCTACAACTGAAAATTTAAATTTAACTCGATCAAAATCTATAGGCTCTCCTTTTACAAAATAAGTAGCACCCATGGTCGTTTGCATTTTACCATTACCAAGCACTAACGAATCACCACGTTTTAAAAAAGCCATTGGATTTTTAAAAGTAACTTTTGTATTATCTCCTTCAATAAAAGTATAACTTACAAAAATAGTATCGCCACTCGTATTACCAGATACAGTACCTTTTTTTACTGCAGCATTGTTAAAACTCATCACCATATCCCCACTAATCTTCCCATCTTTTAATGAGTTCAGTTGTAAAGTTATAGAATCTTTATCATAAATAGACTTGTAACAGGTAACAGAAATAGGTTTTTCTTGTTTAGCTGCGTCATTCATAAGTTTCTTCTCAGACATTGTTTTTTGACAGCTTTGTAAACCAACACAAGCAAACAGAAAACTCCCAATGATATATTTTTTCATAATAATTTGTTTTTTTTTTAATAGCTTAGCTAAAATACAAATAAAATAAAGAAAGAAGGATATAAAAGGAAAAGATATCAATTAATACCATATCCTCTAAACAAAAAAAATCCAACACGATTGTGTTGGAGTTTTTAAAGTACTCAGAGCGGGACTTGAACCCGCACGAACATTGCTGTTCACTGGATTTTAAGTCCAGCGTGTCTACCAATTTCACCATCCGAGCGATGTTGTGGTACCTCCAGGGATCGAACCAGGGACACATGGATTTTCAGTCCATTGCTCTACCATCTGAGCTAAGGTACCTTACTTAAAAGAAGTAAATTAAAAAAAAGCCTATCTTTTCAGATAGGCTTTTCAAAGAAAGGCGACGACATACTCTCCCACATAACTGCAGTACCATCTGCGCAGGCGGGCTTAACTACTCTGTTCGGGATGGGAAGAGGTGAGCCCCGCCGCAATAACCACCTTAAGAAGTTATAATTGCTTTGGGCAATTTTTGTAATGTTGTTTACATTGTATAATAAACATCAATTACATAATATCTTAACATACTGAGATAAAGAATATAAAAAGTGTATTAGAAAGTTTCTCCCCGAGCCTTGCGACTCGGGAAAAGGGTGTACATAAGCTTACGGGTTATTAGTACTACTCGACTATGACATTACTGCCTTTACATCTATAGCCTATCAACGTGGTCATCTCCCACGACCCTTAAAAGAAATCTCATCTTGTGGTGGGTTTCGCGCTTATATGCTTTCAGCGCTTATCCCTTCCAAACGTAGCTACTCTGCGGTGCCACTGGCGTGACAACAGATACACTAGAGGTTTGTCCAATTCGGTCCTCTCGTACTAGAATCAGATCCACTCAAATTTCTTGCGCCCACAGTAGATAGAGACCGAACTGTCTCACGACGTTCTGAACCCAGCTCGCGTGCCACTTTAATGGGCGAACAGCCCAACCCTTGGGACCTTCTCCAGCCCCAGGATGTGACGAGCCGACATCGAGGTGCCAAACCCCCCCGTCGATATGAGCTCTTGGGGGAGATCAGCCTGTTATCCCCGGCGTACCTTTTATCCTTTGAGCGATGGCCCTTCCATGCGGAACCACCGGATCACTATGCTCTACTTTCGTACCTGATCGACCTGTATGTCTCTCAGTCAAGCTCCCTTATGCCATTGCACTCTACGCACGGTTACCAAGCGTACTGAGGGAACCTTTAGAAGCCTCCGTTACTCTTTTGGAGGCGACCACCCCAGTCAAACTACCCACCAAGCAATGTCCCCCGCTTGTGCGGGGTTAGGCCTCAGATAAACAAAGGGTTGTATTTCAACAATGACTCCACAACGCCTAGCGACGCCACTTCACAGTCTCCAACCTATCCTACACATCATTTATCCAAGGTCAATACTAAGCTATAGTAAAGGTGCACAGGGTCTTTTCGTCCCACTGCGGGTAAGCGGCATCTTCACCGCTACTACAATTTCACCGAGCTCATGGCTGAGACAGTGTCCAGATCGTTACACCATTCGTGCAGGTCGGAACTTACCCGACAAGGAATTTCGCTACCTTAGGACCGTTATAGTTACGGCCGCCGTTTACTGGGGCTTCAATTCAATGCTTCTCCGAAGATAACATCTCCTCTTAACCTTCCAGCACCGGGCAGGTGTCAGGCCCTATACTTCATCTTACGATTTTGCAGAGCCCTGTGTTTTTGATAAACAGTCGCCTGGACCTCTTCACTGCGGCCAGCATTGCTGCTGGCGACCCTTCTCCCGAAGTTACGGGTCTATTTTGCCTAATTCCTTAGCCATGAATCTCTCGAGCACCTTAGGATTCTCTCCTCGACTACCTGTGTCGGTTTGCGGTACGGGTACTTATTACCTGAAGTTTAGAGGTTTTTCTTGGAAGCCCTTAGGCGCACTATCTCTTCTACCGAAGTATCCGAGTACTATCGTATTTCCCCAAAACCCGTGGATTTGCCTGCGGGTCTTATAGGTAGGTACTTCAACGAACTATTCCGTCAGTTCGCGGCGCTTTCATCACTCCGTCACCCCATCACAGTAATAACTAGTACGGGAATATTAACCCGTTGTCCATCGACTGTCCCTTTCGGGTTCGCCTTAGGTCCCGACTAACCCACAGCTGATTAGCATAGCTGTGGAAACCTTAGTCTTTCGGTGTGCGGGTTTCTCGCCCGCATTATCGTTACTTATGCCTACATTTTCTTTTCTAACCAGTCCAGCATGCCTTACGACACACCTTCAACCCTGTTAGAATGCTCCCCTACCACTCCATAATTTAATATGAAATCCATAGCTTCGGTAATACGCTTATGCCCGATTATTATCCATGCTCGTCCGCTCGACTAGTGAGCTGTTACGCACTCTTTAAATGAATGGCTGCTTCCAAGCCAACATCCTAGCTGTCTGGGCAGACAAACCTCGTTCTTTCAACTTAGCGTATATTTGGGGACCTTAGCTGATGGTCTGGGTTCTTTCCCTCTCGGACTTGGACCTTAGCACCCAAGCCCTCACTGCACGGAAACATTATATAGCATTCGGAGTTTGTCAGGAATTGGTAGGCGGTGAAGCCCCCGCATCCAATCAGTAGCTCTACCTCTATATAACTTTATGGCCGTGCGCTGCACCTAAATGCATTTCGGGGAGTACGAGCTATTTCCGAGTTTGATTGGCCTTTCACCCCTACCCACAGGTCATCCGAAGACTTTTCAACGTCAACCGGTTCGGACCTCCACACTGTGTTACCAGCGCTTCATCCTGCCCATGGGTAGATCACACGGTTTCGCGTCTAACACTACTGACTAAAGCGCCCTATTCAGACTCGCTTTCGCTACGGATCCGTGGCTTAACCACTTATCCTTGCCAGCAACGTTAACTCGTAGGCTCATTATGCAAAAGGCACGCCGTCACCCCACGAAAGGGCTCCGACCGCTTGTAAGCGTATGGTTTCAGGATCTATTTCACTCCGTTATTCACGGTTCTTTTCACCTTTCCCTCACGGTACTGGTTCACTATCGGTCTCTCAGGAGTATTTAGCCTTAGCGGATGGTCCCGCCAAATTCAGACAGGGTTTCACGTGCCCCGCCCTACTCAGGATACCACTATTCATTATACTCGTTACCCATACGGGACTATCACCCTCTATGGTGTCACTTTCCAGTAACTTCCGGTTCCTTGTACATAAAATGTCGTGGTCCTACAACCCCAACATTGCCGTAACAACATTGGTTTGGGCTAATCCGCGTTCGCTCGCCACTACTTACGGAATCACTTTTGTTTTCTTCTCCTCCGCCTACTTAGATGTTTCAGTTCAGCGGGTTTGCCCACCTATCGGTGTACTATCTCTTCAAGATAGTGGGTTGCCCCATTCAGGTATTTACGGATCAACGCATGTGTGCTGCTCCCCGTAACTTTTCGCAGCTTATCACGCCTTTCATCGCCTCTGAGAGCCAAGGCATCCCCCATACGCCCTTATTTTGCTTATTGTACCAATCTTAAATTTAATTAAGACCGTTTTTTTTTGTCTTTTACTATAAATAGTAAAAAACGCTTTCTACTTTTTATTATTTCTTATCTCAATATGTCAATGAACTTTATTTAGCTCGAAAGTTATAAAGTCTAAGGTCATAAAGTCTTACTTTTGACTTTTAGACTTTAGTCTTTCGACTAAATTTGTGGAGAATAACGGAGTCGAACCGTTGACCTCCTGCGTGCAAGGCAGGCGCTCTAGCCAGCTGAGCTAATCCCCCGTTTTTAGTTGGCAGTTATCAGTCGCAGTTCGCAGTTGGATAACGTGCTCACTTTAACGTGATTTCACTCTTCTTCTAAAATTTCCTTCTCTAAGAGTAAATAGTTGTCTCGGACAGACTCGAACTGTCGACCCCTACATTATCAGTGTAGTACTCTAACCAGCTGAGCTACGAGACACTCTTATTCTTAAATTTTTATTCTTTTTTTTTAAATTAACAGCAAGAGTAATAAAATGTTGGTATCTGTTTCCAACTTGAACTTTCGTCTTCTTTCCCTAGCGTGTATTACTACTAACACTAAGGCTCTAGAAAGGAGGTGTTCCAGCCGCACCTTCCGGTACGGCTACCTTGTTACGACTTAGCCCTAGTTACCAGTTTTACCCTAGGCAGCTCCTTGCGGTCACCGACTTCAGGCACCCCCAGCTTCCATGGCTTGACGGGCGGTGTGTACAAGGCCCGGGAACGTATTCACCGGATCATGGCTGATATCCGATTACTAGCGATTCCAGCTTCACGGAGTCGAGTTGCAGACTCCGATCCGAACTGTGACCGGTTTTATAGATTCGCTCCTGGTCGCCCAGTGGCTGCTCTCTGTACCGGCCATTGTAGCACGTGTGTAGCCCAAGGCGTAAGGGCCGTGATGATTTGACGTCATCCCCACCTTCCTCACAGTTTGCACTGGCAGTCTTGTTAGAGTTCCCGACTTGACTCGCTGGCAACTAACAACAGGGGTTGCGCTCGTTATAGGACTTAACCTGACACCTCACGGCACGAGCTGACGACAACCATGCAGCACCTTGTAAATTGTCTTGCGAAAAGTCTGTTTCCAAACCGGTCAATCTACATTTAAGCCTTGGTAAGGTTCCTCGCGTATCATCGAATTAAACCACATGCTCCACCGCTTGTGCGGGCCCCCGTCAATTCCTTTGAGTTTCATTCTTGCGAACGTACTCCCCAGGTGGGATACTTATCACTTTCGCTTAGCCACTGAGATTGCTCCCAACAGCTAGTATCCATCGTTTACGGCGTGGACTACCAGGGTATCTAATCCTGTTCGCTACCCACGCTTTCGTCCATCAGCGTCAATCCATTAGTAGTAACCTGCCTTCGCAATTGGTATTCCATGTAATCTCTAAGCATTTCACCGCTACACTACATATTCTAGTTACTTCCTAATAATTCAAGTCAGACAGTATCAATGGCCGTTCCACCGTTGAGCGATGGGCTTTCACCACTGACTTATCTGACCGCCTACGGACCCTTTAAACCCAATGATTCCGGATAACGCTTGGATCCTCCGTATTACCGCGGCTGCTGGCACGGAGTTAGCCGATCCTTATTCTTACAGTACCGTCAAGTCTCTACACGTAGAGGTGTTTCTTCCTGTACAAAAGCAGTTTACAATCCATAGGACCGTCATCCTGCACGCGGCATGGCTGGATCAGGCTTGCGCCCATTGTCCAATATTCCTCACTGCTGCCTCCCGTAGGAGTCTGGTCCGTGTCTCAGTACCAGTGTGGGGGATCTCCCTCTCAGGACCCCTACCCATCGTTGCCTTGGTAAGCCGTTACCTTACCAACTAGCTAATGGGACGCATGCTCATCTTTCACCGTTGTGACTTTAATAGTGGTTTCATGCGAAACTGCTATACTATGAGGTATTAATCCAAATTTCTCTGGGCTATCCCTCTGTGAAAGGTAGATTGCATACGCGTTACGCACCCGTGCGCCGGTCTCTAGGTCCGAAAACCTATACCCCTCGACTTGCATGTGTTAAGCCTGCCGCTAGCGTTCATCCTGAGCCAGGATCAAACTCTTCATCGTATATTGTTTGTTCGCCGTGGCGAACTATTGTTATTCGACTAAATTCTAGTGGTTTTTTCAAATCTTCCGATTCTATTACTCTTATTCTTTTGTTCTGTTCTTGCGAACAAAACGGCTGTCAATTCAATATGTCTAGGAACGTGTCTTACTATTTTAAACTGAATTTATTTCAGTTTCTTTTCGCTTTTCGTTTGTTTCTCAAAGCGGGTGCAAAAGTAGTTATTCTTTTTTTAACTGGCAAGAAAAATTTGAAATTTTTTTGAGATAAATTTTATCTCGTTCGCTTCTCTTTCTCTTATCAATCTCTCAAAGAACTTCCGTTGTTTTGCGGGGTGCAAAGATAACTTTCGTTTTTAAATCTCACAAGCTTTTTTTAAAGTTTTTTTAAAGAGTAAATCTCTAATCACTTTGTTTTTCTTGCCAGTATTTTAAAGAACGTCTGCGTCATTGCGGGTGCAAAACTACAACCTTTATTCGCTTTTACAAGCTTTTTTATCGCCTTTTTTTAAAGTTTTCTTAAAATAGATTATAAGTAATTGAAAATGTTTTGTTTAAAAACAGCCTCTCTATTTCTTTATTTTGAAAAATAGGAATTACCGATATCAGAAGCCCCCATCTTCTCATGCCTTTAACACATTTAGCAACATGCGCATCTTATTAAAAAGCTACTAGCCTGCTTCGGGAGTCCTACTCATAGCGAACTAAACAATACATCTATTGCATTCAATAGGCTATACCTTATATATCAGTATCAAATATCTGATAGCCCTATCAACGCTTACTCCCCTAGCCCTGATAGTAGTGAAAATCCTATCCCACCGTACCGCAACAAGCGGGACGGTGGGGTAGATTGAAACGGATAGCAGGAAAAAGCTCCTAGGAAATAAACTATAGGATCAAGCTGGATGGATAAACTTTAATATATAGGTATAACCTTTTCTCTGTACTAACTTAATCTGCATCCGGACACTCTACCTAAACTATTCCTGCAGCTCAAACCAACATGAAGCCACAACAGACATCTTTGCAGTTTGCAGTTTGCAGCTATTCTTGCACTGCCCAACCAACAAAATAATAAACCACCCAATAAGCAACGACAACCTAAATAAAGCACCTCCCGTTTATTGCACCAAGCCTTTATATCCAATACGTCCCTGCTATAGCAACTCCTATTGTAAAATTTAACTTTAGTTTATAAATTCATTCTCTTTTGACATGCTCCTTTTAAAAACTCTTTTATTTATATTTGCAGCATGTTTACATTTTTTAAATCGAAGCCTCTATTACGAGAGCTCATTCCGCAAAACCACATCGACATCCATTCGCATTTGCTTCCAGGTATTGACGATGGTGCCCAAACGTTCAAAGACACGCTTGCTCTAACCACTGCATTACAAAACATGGGGGTTACCGAGTTTATCACAACCCCTCACATTATTCAACATGTTTGGGAAAACACACACGAACAAATCGTCAAAAAACAAAAGGAAACGGTATCCTTATTACATGAGAACGGCATCACGCAACCCTTTAAGGCTGCAGCGGAGTACCTGATGGACGACCAGTTTGTCACACTCTTTAAAGAAAAGTCTTTACTAACCTTGAAAGACAATTACGTGCTGGTGGAGATGTCTTACATCAATGCCCCTATTCAACTGTATAGTATTTTATTTGATTTGCAGGTTGCTGGATACATTCCCGTTTTGGCACATCCTGAACGATATCTTTTCTATCACAATAACATGAAGGAATACGACAAACTTATTAAAGCGGGCTGTTTGTTTCAGCTTAATTTATTATCAGTTGTAGGCTATTACGGCACAGGTATTGCTCAAATTGCCGAACAATTACTTCAAAAAGGAATGTATACATATGTGGGTACCGATGCGCATCACGCCAAACACATTGCCTCTTTTGATCAAAAAATCTTAATTAAAGACAGCGCACCTTTAAAAGAAGCAATTGCCAACAATCAATTTTTTAAACAATAAAATTAATCCCTAAAGGTTATTCTTTGTTACTTACTTAGCCTAAATAAAAAAAGCTTACTGAGCATGATACTCAGTAAGCTTTTTTTATTTAAGATATGTCCCGTCCTGAAATAGCGATACACAAAAACAATCGTTATGGAAGAATACACGAATTATGTAAAGCGCACCCAGCGAGATTACAGCATGTCCTTAAAACTTCAAATCGTTAGAGAAGTTGAGCAAGGTAGTTCATCAATTACCCAAATTAGAAAACAATATGGCATTCAAAGCCATGCTACAGTTCTGGGCTGGTTACGAAAATTTGGTAACTTTGATTGGGAAAACCAATCCCCTTTGAATATGGCAAAGTCACCCGAACAAAAAATTATGGAACTTGAAGCCCAAGTCAAGCTATTAGAAAAACAAAAGGCTCTTTTAGAACGACAAGCTTACGTTGCAGATAAAAAAGCAATCTTGTTTGACATGATGATTGATTTAGCTGAGAAAGAATATCATATCGATATCCGAAAAAACTCTGCACCCGAACAATCGCCCGCTTTAGAGCAAAAGAACAAAAAACAGTAGCGTTTACCTGTTATTTGTTCGGGATAGACAGACAGGTTTATTATCGAAAGACTAGAAGAATAGCATCCAAACAAAACAAAGCCAAAGAAGTGATTTTGATGGTGAATAATATCAGGAAGACAATGCCTAGAATAGGTACTCGAAAACTATATTATCTTTTGTTGGATAAACTTCAATTAATGAAAATTGGAAGAGATAAATTCTTTGATATACTCAGAGCCAATCATTTATTGATACATCCTAAACGAAGTTATCATGTAACGACTAACTCACATCATCGATTTAATAAACATCAAAATCGAATTCTAGATTTAGAAATTAACAGACCAGAGCAAGTTTGGGTCTCTGATATAACCTATATAGGAAAAAGAGATAATCCTTGCTATTTAAGCTTAGTCACAGATGCTTATTCTAAAAAGATTATGGGATATTATGTTGCCGATAACATGAACACAGAAAGCAGTTTGAAGGCTTTTAAAATGGCTCTTAAACACAGAAACAACAAAAACTTACCATTGATACATCATTCAGACAGAGGGATTCAATATTGTGCTAATGACTACCAAAAGCAACTTAATAAAAATAAAATTCTATGCAGTATGACACAAAACTCTGACCCTTATGAAAATGCAGTGGCAGAAAGGATCAATGGTATTTTAAAACAGGAATTTAGGATTGACAAATACAATCAAAAAGCAGAAATCATGCAAAAAATTGTAAAAGAAGCTATTGATATCTATAATGAAATCAGACCTCATTATTCTAATTACATGCTTACTCCAAATCAGATGCATCACCAAAACAAAATTAAAATGAGAACCTATAAAACAAAAAACAGTAGCAAACCAGAGCTTGCTACTGTCTAAAATTGTACTTTTATTTTTTATTAATCCTGTATCACTTTTTCAGGACTAGACAATATATATTTTGACTACTTCATATTTAACAGCCTTTTATACCATGCTTTTTGTTCCACTTGCATACCGTAGCCATAGCCGTAACCATAACCTTTAGACGAATCGGTATCATTTAACAACAAACACATGTTAGGTAATTTATGTTCTTTATATAAAGTGTTTGGAATGTTCAACATTCTTTTTTCTAAGACATTCGCACGTGCTACGTAAATAAAACAATCTGCATTATTAGCAATTAAAATCGTATCAGTTACCAAGGCTACCGGAGCCGTATCTACAATGATATAATCGTATACTTTTTTAAGATGGTCAAACATCGTTTCTACTTTTTGGCTCATTAAAAGTTCTGCTGGATTAGGTGGAACGATACCTGCAGGAAGAATATCAAAATGTTTAAACCCGTCATACTTTACAATAAAATCCTCTACCTTTAAATCTTTAGACGATAAATAGTTTGTTACTCCATCATCTGGAATCGTTAAATAATCGTCTAGACGCGGGCTTCTGATATCCATTCCTATCAACAGCACTTTTTTACCAGAAAGCGCAAAAGTGGCTGCCAGATTTACAGATACAAACGTTTTTCCTTCGGAAGGAAAAGTCGAGGTTAAAAATATCGTTTTGGCTTGCCCATCAGGGACACGACCTAGCATAAACTCTAAGTTGGTTCTAATGATTCGCAATGCTTCGGCACTACTCGTTCTGCTTTCGGAACGAATCAACTCGTTTGGAGAATCAGAGGAAGGAACATCACCAATAAAAGGGATCAATGTTTTGCCTTCCAAATCCAAACGACTTTTAATTTTGGTATCTAACAAATCGTTCACATATATCACTCCAAAAGGAACTAAGAGTCCTAGCAACAAAGCCGCCAAATAAATGATGCTCTTTTTAGGCGATACAGGAACTTCAGATCCTTTTGCCTCGTCCACCACTCGCGCAATAGCCTCTGTTGCGGCCATGGCAATAGCTGTTTCTTCACGTTTTTGCAACAAGTACAAATACAATTCTTCCTTCACTTTTTGCTGTCTCGCTATTACGCGAAACTGACGTTCTTGTACTGGTATTTTACCAATTTTACTATTTAACAGTCCTTCTTGGCCGTTCAAATCTCTTTTTTGGATTTGTAAATTGGACTTCATTCGCGTCAAACTAGCCGATACATTAGACTTTAAAGACTCAATTTGCGCATCAAGTTTAACCACAGAAGGATTAGACTCTGTAGCTGATTTCAAAATTCTATTGCGGTCTAATACCAATTTGTTGTATTCGCCAATCAACTCAGTAGCATCACCACTGATAATGTTATTCGGCAACAGATCCGCCTTTTTGCTTTTTTTCATAAAATCAAGCATAGAACCAATCATGTTCAACTGTATATCGGCCTCAACTCCTTTCTTATCGTACTCGCTAGATCCCTCTATAAAAAGCTTTGCTTCTGTTTCAATATCCGTTAACCGGTTGGAATTCTTGAAATCCTGAACATTTTGCTCTACTCCATCTAATTCTTCCGTAATCAAAGCCAAACGATTGGCTATAAAACGAGAGGTGTTCTCTGAGATGAAATTTTTATCTGCTGCAGCGTCTTCGTTGTAATTTTTAACCAAATTATTTAAGAAATCTTCTGCTTTTTCAACCACTGGATCTACAATAGAAAGTTCTACCACACTACTTGTCTTGCTTAACGGATTTACAGTCAACCTAGACCTGTAGCTGTTTACCACTTTTTCCAGAGACGTAATGACAATCTGGATCGTTGTAGCCGATTCTCCATGAGATAACGGATTCACCAGTGATTTGTTAATCACAAAAGACCCTAACTTGGAAGGAATCGATTCTCCATAACGGTACATCTTTTTGGATGCAAGTAACATTTTATTCTCTGCTTCCTCCTGTAATTCAAATGTATTGGATGTAGTTGCCTTAAAATCAAAGGCAGCGGTCCTGTCATCAAAATCTTGCTTCTTATTTAAAAAAGTAACAATAATGGGTGCATTTTTATACAAATCACTGCTGATGATTTTTCCTTGTGACACTAAGGTAACCGCAAGATTCATTTTCCTCAGCGTACTTTCTACAAGGGTACGTGACTTTAAAATTTCAATTTCATTATCTAAATTGTTTTTTGCTCCACCAATTCCCATGTCTGCAAAAGCTGACAACTCAGAGGAAAGCCCGCCTTTTTTTTCATCTTTAACTAATATGGTAGTGGCCGCTTTGTATTGGGGTATGGTGTACCTTAAATACACATAAGCAATTGACAAACTGATCAACATACCCAACAAAAACCACCTCCAATGCGCCGCATATTGATCTACAATGTCTCTAATGTTAAAATCTTGTTCTGTATTATCAGTTTGAATACTATTTTCCATTCGGGTTTAATTTGAACTTGAAACGATAAGCGTTATTAAAGTAATTAGTAAAGAAGAAATAGAGATGATTACTCCTGTATTAGGTCCTACAGCAGCTGCATTGATGCGGCTTTTATTAGGCTCTACATAGACCACATCATTTTGTGCTAAGTAATAAAAAGGAGAATTCAAAAAGGCAGCATTGGTAATATCCACCCGATTAAATGATTTCACTCCATTCGTTTCTCTAATGATCAGGATGTTGTTTCTCTTTCCATAAATGGTTAAATCCCCAGCCAAAGCGAGTGCTTCAATAAGCGTGATACGCTCGGAGTTTACGGGAAAAGAGCCAGGATTCATTACTTCACCTTGTATGGATACTTTAAAATTAGCAATACGTAAGTTGATGATTGGATTCTTTATGTAAGTTGCTATTCTAGCATGCAATACTTGCATCACTTCTGTACGGGTCAGCCCACTTACTTTTAACTTTCCAATAACGGGAAACTCAATATTTCCATTGGTATCGACTAAGTACAATTGCATAATCATTTGACCTCCAGCATTATTTAAATTAGAGGTTTGTTGCGTATTAACAGCACTCAAGTTAAAAGGCGCAGCGATTTCAGGATCCTCTGCTGATACAATAATAGACAACAAATCATCTTGTTGAATCTTGATCTCATACGAGCTACTGTTGTTTTGTGACGTCATAGCGTCAATGTCTTGGTAGTAAACCACGTCTTTTCTTTGGGCACAAGAAAACAACAAGCCTATAATGAGGAAAGGTATGGCCCGTTGGAGTAAATAATAATATTTCATTTTCAATGATTTGGGTTTTAACGGTACAAATATAAGAAAACACTACTTAAATCGCCCTTTTAATGCTACTAATTTAAAATCTTCTACAAACCAACACCATTGCGTAAACAAACGCTTGAATGCAACAGTTTTAAGCTTGATCACCATCAAAAACGCAAAAAAGGGTATAAAATTGCCTTCCAGATTTCGCATTCCAAATAATACTGGAGTTTATCTAACGTAGTTGTTAACACCTTTTATTATATCGTTGTAATAATATCGTAATCGCCTTAAATTTAGCAATTTAATACTATAAAGAAATCAATCAAAGAAGCATCACAGAACGTATACCATAAAAAAACACTCGAATTGACTTTTTCTTTTATCGAAATGGACTGCTCGAGTGTTTGTTTGCTTTGTATATCAATACACTATTAAGGATGTACTTCTACTGTATCTAGCGTTTCAAAAGTAGAGTTCATACTTTTAAACTCGGGTACTATCTTTTTCATCTGTGCCACCATGGCGTCATTGGTATAACCTTCTGCAATATGAATCAAGTCACTCACATCTTGATGCAAAGTCTCGTATTCCTCTTGCAATTCTTGGGCAATCATAATTTTAGAATGGTACGTCGGTAAGGACTTCGAGGTGTCGTTCAACAATTCTTCGTATAATTTTTCGCCAGGCCTCAAACCCACAACCTGTATCTTAATATCGCGTTCCGGTATAAAACCAGCCAGCTTGATCATTTTTCGAGCCAAATCAATAATTTTTACAGGCTTGCCCATATCGAATATATAAATCTCGCCACCCTTACCCATTGCTCCCGCTTCCAAAACCAATTGGCATGCCTCAGGAATCGTCATGAAATACCGAATAATATCCTTGTGGGTTATGGTCACAGGGCCACCCGCAGCAATTTGTTTTGTAAAAAGTGGCACTACAGAACCATTGGAACCTAATACATTTCCAAAACGAGTGGTAATAAATTTGGTAGCCTGCTCCCCTTTTTCTTGTTGGTTTTTCAAATGCAAGGACTGTACGTATTTCTCTGCAATGCGTTTGCTGGCTCCCATTACATTACTTGGGTTTACCGCTTTGTCTGTTGAGACCATTACAAATTTTTTGACGTTATAAGCGCACGCTAAATCCGCTAAATTTTTTGTTCCTTTGACATTGGTAAAAATAGCTTGACACGGATTATCCTCCATCAAGGGAACGTGTTTGTAGGCAGCAGCATGAAAAACAACATGCGGCTTATAGGTTTTAAAAACCACATCCATCGCTTCCCTATTTCTAATATCTGCTATAACGGTTCTGATTTTAGCGTCGGTACTAATTGCATCCGTTTCCAATTGCAAATGGTGCAAAGGGGTTTCAGCTTGGTCCAGTATAATTACTTTTTTAGGATTAAAAGTCAGTACTTGTCTCACAATTTCACTACCAATAGAGCCAGCAGCACCACTAATCAAAACCACCTTGTCTTTCAATTGCTTGGAAATGGATTTATTGTCCAAAACAATTGGTTTCCGTTCTAGCAAATCTTCAATTTGAATGGTTTTAACCTTTTGAGAAATCTCGCGTTGGTTCTCCCAATCCGAAATCAAAGGCACGGTAAATACTTTTAAATTGTATTCCAAACACTGATCTACAATCACAATTTGCTCCTCTCTAGTCAAAGCTTTGTCCGCCAAAATCACACTGGTTGCTCCAACAGAACGCATCATAGCAGGTAATTTCTTTTTCTGAACCAAAATGGGTAAATCCAACATCCTTTTGGAAGCGTTTTGATTGTTTTTGTCAATGAAACCCACAATTTTAAAACGCGTTGGCGTTTCAAATTTTAAAGCATTCGCTACCGATATTGCATTGGCATCTGTACCGTAAATGACAGTTCGAATCAAGTTGGTATTTTTATTTTCAGAAAAATAAAGCTCAAAAGTTTGTTTTACAATCACACGATATAAAAACAACCCGCAAAAAGACAGCACTATATTAATGAATAAGGCCGTATTCAAAAAAACTTTTTCACCTTGAGCAAATTCAAAAAAGAAATTAACAATCAAGAAGATGACTAAAACGGATATTTGGGAAAACAATAATTTTACTGCATCAATATTGGAGGAATGTCGAATGATACCAGAATACGTTCGGAAAAGCCAAAAGAAAAAGATATTGCACAACAATAGTGAAGCAAAGTACCATCCTGAATGACTGGTTAACACATAATCCAAACCGGTACCTTTAAAAATCAGGTAGGTAAAAAAGAACGACAAAATGAGTACTACCAAATCAATTGATACAATAATCCATCGCGGTAGGTATCCCAAGTTGTGAATATTTAAACGCAAATTCAAATTGGAATAATATTCCCTAAACAATGCGGCAATTTTTTTTGTTAATGGAAGACTCAAATTCGTAGTTTTTAAAAATGGTATTATTATAATTCGTATTCTGAAATCAAAGATAAGGAAAATATTGTTCTTACAAGTTTCCTTCAAAAATGTGTTTTCGGTTTTTAGTTTACAGTGTTCAGTGCTCAGTTTAAAGTTCTCAGTATTTAGTTGACAGTTATCAATAATTAATAGAAAATTTAGCCAACAAATCCCCTGAAAATCAATTTTTAAGAAGCGCCCTTAAATTATAAACGTAAAAAACGGAGTGGCAGCAGTCCGCGAGTTGAAGCTTAAAGCCGAACGGCTCGGGCTGAGGAACGTAGTTTCGAGGTAGTTTTTAAGTTTTTAATTTTCAGGCTTGATCTTTTGTTTCTTTTGAAATGTAAATTCACGAACACCCATAAATGAATAACTCGTGAGTAATCAAGACAAAAGAAAAAGAAAATCTTTAAAGATTAAAGTCGTCGATAACTAATACTTAAAAGCTTCGTTACTCAGTAACCCGCTATCACTTATAAAAACCCTCTAAAATCGCAGTCAATACCTTAGCAATACGTTCTCGATCTCCATCGGATAAATTAGATCCTGACGGCATACACAATCCAGTATCAAACAAGCTTTCAGAAACAGAACCTCCATAATACGGATATTTCTCAAAAATAGGTTGCAAATGCATCGGTTTCCATAATGGTCTTGATTCTATATTTTCAGCCTCTAATGCCAAACGCAACTTCTCACGTGTTAACCCATTCGCTAAAAGAGGATCTACAACAATAGCACTCAACCAATAATTTGCAAAATAATCATCATTGGGTACTGTAAAAACCGAAATCCCTTTATAATTCTGAAAGAAATCAGCATAAAAATCATGCATCGCTCTGCGTTTGGCTACGTGATCATCTAGCACCTCCATTTGCCCTCTTCCAATTCCGGCACAAATATTACTCATACGGTAGTTGTACCCAATGGCACTGTGCTGGTAATGAGGTGAATCATCTCTAGATTGAGTAGCATAGAAAACAGCTTTTTGCTTTAGTGCTGCGGTAGGAGTTACTATAGCACCACCGCCAGAAGTAGTGATAATTTTATTACCGTTGAAAGACAGCACTCCAATATCTCCAAAAGTACCGCATTTTTGTCCTTTGTAAGCACTGCCTAGTGCCTCAGCACTGTCCTCCAAAATTGGGATTTGGTAGGCATCAGCAACTGTGCGTACCGCTTCAATTTGATACGGAACCCCGTACAAGTGCACAGCAATAATAGCTTTTGGTTTTTTGCCTTTGGCCATTTCACTAACAATAGCTTGCTCTAGAGCAATCGGGCAAAGGTTCCAGGTTTGTATTTCACTATCTATAAAAACAGGTATGGCGCCTTGATACAAAATAGGATTGGCAGATGCTGAAAATGTCATGCTTTGACACAACACCACATCCCCTGCTTGAACTCCTAATAAGATTAAACCTAAATGAATAGCCGCCGTACCCGAACTAAGTGCTCCAACAGCAGCGTCTTGACCTAAGTAAGACTCTAAATCTTGTTCTAAACCGTTTACATTAGGGCCTAAGGGTGCAACCCAGTTGGTATCAAAAGCCTCATTTACATAATTTTGCTCGTTTCCACCCATGTGTGGTGAGGAAAGCCATATTTTTTGATTGTTCATTTTATATATTTCAATAGTGTTTTGTAAATAATTTTTAGGTCTCCCCCTAATGAATGGTTGTAATAATAGTGTAAATTGAGTTTTACTTTATCTGGAAAAATAACGGTGTCATTGTATTCCTTTGGGTTTTCATGTTGTTGTAAAAGAAATTCCTCGTCAAAATATTTTAATGATGCCTCACTCGTCAAGCCTGGTTTTAACTTTAAAATCAGTCGCTCTTCTCCTTGCAAGCAGTTGTAGTATCCTGCTATATCCGGCCGTGGTCCCACAAAACTCATATGACCGAGAAAGATATTGAATAATTGAGGTAGTTCATCCAGCTTCTTTTTTCGTAAAAAATAACCACACTTTGAAATAGACTTATTACCATCAAGCATGGATTTTATTTTGAAAATCTTGAATTTTTTTCCGTTTTGCCCGATTCGAGTTTGAGTAAAAACACCAAAAGAACAAGTATCTATTGAAGCTATCAGCCAGGAGAACAAAATCATCCAACCCAAAAATAGAAGGCATACAATAGAAAATAACAGATCAAAGATTCGTTTCATCCGCATTAGAATTATACTTTATTAGCCTCCCTGGATTTCCTACCATTACAGCAAAATCTGGGACGTCATTTATAATTACCGACCCAGCTCCTATCGTTGCCCATTTGCCAATTTTAATCCCTTGTTTTACCGAGGCTCCAATTCCAACTTGCGCACCTTCGCCTACAAAAACGTTGCCTGCTAAGGCTGCCGCAGGAGAAATATGAACAAAGTCTTCCAAAAAACAGTCATGCTCGACAACTGAATTCGAATTAATTATACAATGATTACCAATTGTAGCATCCGCATTTATTACTGCATTAGCCATTACAACATTCCCAATTCCAATTTTTGAAAAAATTGAAACGAATGCCATTTTGTGAATTGCATTACTGTATTTAAACTGATAGTGCGATACAATTTTTTTTCTGATTCCATTATTTCCAATAGCAATTATAAAACTCATTTCACTTTTATATTCAAACAACGAAGTTTTAATTATTGGAATATTCATTAGCAGCTCTATTTTTGGATTATCATCAACCAATGCTATAATTGAAGTTCTATTAGACGATACTACATCAACTACCACCTTTGCATGACCACTTGCTCCAAAAATATAAACACTATTTTTCATAATATGATCCTTTAAAAGCTTCCATTGTTGCTTGACCATGTTGACTAATTCCTTCTTTCACAAAAACCTTTTTTACTGTGATGAATACTATTTTAATATCCAATACGAAAGAACACTGTGACACATACCAGACATCATATTCAAATTTTTGTTCCCAACTGATTGCATTCCTCCCGTTTACTTGAGCCCAACCGGTTATCCCTGGTTTAACTTGGTGTCGCTTTTTTTGCTCTTCGGAGTAAAGCGGTAAATATTGTGGTAAAAGAGGTCGTGGTCCTATAAGGCTCATTTCCCCCTTTAAAACATTGATTAATTGTGGTATTTCGTCTAAAGAAGTTTTTCGAACAAAGCTTCCAATTTTTGTAAGCCTGAGTTCGTCTGAAAGTAAATTACCCTCTACATCTTTTTTATCGTTCATGGTTTTGAACTTAACAATTTTAAACAGCTTTTCATTTTTACCTGGACGTAACTGAAAGAAAAAAGGTTTGCCGCTATTAGCAATCCATAAACCTATAGTAACTAAAACCAAAATCGGACAAAATATAAGTAACCCCAATAATGCTCCAAAAAAGTCGATAATGCTTTTAAAAAATAACTTATACATGTAATTTGTCAATTATAGAAGTGTATGATCGCCCTACTAGGTATTCGTTTTGCAATAATTGCCATGCCTTTTCTTGCATCTCCTTTAAATTTGATGCATTTTCAATTACTGCTGTAATACAATGCAACATCTTATTAAGATCCCCTGAAAGAACCTGGAAACCACAGCCGTTTTTTTCGATAACATCGCCAATATCAGTATTGCAGTCTGTTGCAGCTATAACAGGCATTTTCATTTCAAGATACGACAATAATCGAGAAGGAAAATTTGGAATGGTAAAATCTTTGTGCAAAAAAATTAAACCTACATCACATGCTCTGAGCAATACATCATAATCTTGCTTAGGCAATCCTGACAGCAAGATAGCATTTATGGGTTTGTTATTTTGAAACCATTTATCTACTCTTTGGTATTCGGTACCTGTCCCAACTATTAAAAAAAAAACAGTTTCATTTTTAGTTGCTGCAATAGTATCCAACAAAAAATCGATGCCTTGTGGCTTACCCAAATTTCCTCCATAGACAAAAATTTTTTTATTCAATGGCAGATTGTACTTTACTTTTATGGCTTCTTTTTGTTCTGGAGTTTGATTAAAAATAAAAGGTTCAATAGAATTGGGATTGATTTCTACTTTTTCAGCATTAATACTTGGATTGTGTTTTAAAACAAAATCTTTATTTGCCTCAGACATACAACCAATGGTATCTGAAATCGCATATAATTTACGTTCTTTACGTAAAAACATTTTATGCAAAACACCATTTTCTTTCATCATTTTCATATCAATTGCATTCTGAGGAAAGATATCCTTCAGCAATAAATACGAATAGGCACCATCTCTTTTTTTTATAAACTGAATGACTTTTGCAAAAGTTATTGGTGGTGTAGAATAAATAATTAGATCAAATTTTATTTTTGAAAAATGAGATTTAATAGCAGATAAAAATTGATATTCAATGGCTAATGTCCCCAAACCTTTTTCTACGATGTTGGTTTTTTGAAGATTTAATGTTTGTACATTTAAAATTGTTCCCTGCGTTTCTTTTCTAACTTCGGTTTGCTTTTTCTCACGGCGTTCTAAAGGACAAACCGCATACACCTCGTGACCTTCTTCATAAAATTTACGAAGCAGATCCGTGTAAATTCCTCTATCATCAAAGGAATTAATTTTGACCATCGTTAAAAAAAGTACTTTCATTTTAATTTTCGCTCCAAACGGTTCTTTTAATATAATCTGTATAACTCAAGATAATACGAACCATTTTATCGGACACATTGGGCATCGAATAATCGGCAACTGGTCTGAAATTACGTTCTGGTCCTACTTTTTGATTTTGCAATTGAACCAATCCTTGCATAATACGCTCTGGATTTAATCCCACCATCATAACCGAAGCTTCTTCCATTGCTTCTGGACGCTCATGCGCATCACGTATATTTAAAGCTCTAAAATTTAAGGTCGATGACTCTTCTGAGATGGTTCCTGAATCAGACAATACTGCATACGAGCGCATTTGCAACGCATTGTAATCGTTAAAACCCATTGGCTTTAAAAATTGTACCTTTTCATGCATTTCAATATTTTTTTTGTCAATCATGTTGCGCGTCCTTGGGTGCGTACTCACTATGATAGGATAGTTGTATTTCTCGGCAATTAAATTCAAACTGTCCATTAAACCCTGAAAGTTTTTTTCGCTATTTATATTTTCTTCTCTGTGTGAAGAAACAACAAAAAACTTACCTTCTTCTAAACCCAGTCGTTCTAATACATCAGAAGATTCAATTGATGGTAAGTAATGATTCAAAACCTCAAACATCGGGGAACCTGTTTTGATTATTCTATCCGCTGGTAAACCCTCACGAAGCAAATATTCTCTAGCGATGTCACTATATGTTAAATTGATATCAGAAACATGGTCTACAATTTTACGATTGGTTTCTTCAGGAACACGCTGGTCAAAACAACGGTTTCCTGCTTCCATATGAAAAATAGGAATATGACGTTTTTTGGCTGGAATGGCACAAAGGCAACTGTTCGTATCGCCAAGAACTAAAAAAGCATCTGGTTTTTCCGTTTCCAATAAAGGATCAATTTTTATCAGTATTTGTCCAACAGTTTCTGTAGCAGTAGCGCCAGCAGCATTCAAGAAAAAATCAGGTTTGCGAATTCCTAAATCATCAAAAAAGATTTGATTTAGTTCGTAGTCATAATTTTGTCCTGTATGTACTATAATGTGATCAATCGCTTCAGAATGGTCTAAAGCGGCCATCACTCTCGATAAACGTATTATTTCTGGACGGGTTCCTACTACCGTCATTACTTTTAATTGTGCTTTCATTTAAACATTGTATTTGAACGCGGATCACACTGATTATACAGATTTCCGCTGATTTTTTTAATTTGTAAATATTTTTCTTCTGAATTGTGGTTTCTTACCAAAATTCAACAACAATCCAATCTCTAATTCTGTGGCTTTTAAATAATTAACAAGCGGAAATTCATGTGCTTCACATAAACTTTCAGCAGCTTTAAGTTCAACGATTACTTTTCCATCTACGATTATATCAGCAAAGTATTCTCCAACCAATTGCTTCTCATAAAATACTTTAATCGGTACCTGTCGCTGAACATTCATACACAACTTTCGTAATTCTATCATCATTGCATTCTCATATACCTTTTCCAAAAAACCATATCCCAAAGAATTATAAACATTATAAAATGCTTTCAATATCTTCTCGGATATTTCATTGTGGAGTAGCATACTATTTTTTCAAAAAAAATTTAACAAATCCGTGATTATTGCTTAAATCGGTTTCATCTGTGTTCTATAATAATGGTAGTCTTTACACATTTTCAAAATACGTATCGGGATCATTAGCATCATAAAACTCATTGATCCAGAAAATAGTATACAACTCCTCTTCACCCACATTTTTTATGTTGTGCGTATACCATACTGGCATGTCTACGTAAGCAGGTTCGTCCCCGTTCAAATAAAAATCATGAGTATCTTGAGTCCCTATTTGTCGAAGCTGGATTAATGCTTTTCCTTTAATCACTGCAAAACGTTCAACTTTTCTAGTATGAAAATGATTTCCTCTAGTAATTCCTGTAACCGTTGTAGAGAACGAAACTTGTCCGCCTACATTCAATCGAATCACTTCCACAAACGCACCTCTTGGATCGGTATGCTGTGTAAATTTTACTGGAAAATGATTGGCAATATCCATATAGCAACGAAACGTATTGAATAGATTTACCTCAAACTTACTATTCAATGTGGGAATAATTCCACTATCTTGATATTCAATTTTGTATTTTTCTAAAAAAGCAAGAATTTGTGAAACCTTAGCTTCAGAAGTATGAGGTACTACTACTTCATCTTTACTCTTTCCTGAACGAATTTCTTTCAAAATTTCGTTTACTAATTCCCCAACGTAAATTAATTTTAAATCACCGTCAACATCAATTGTAGGTTTTTCGTTTCTGGCAATTTTATGGCTAAAAGTAGCTATAACCGAATTGTAATTGGGATGCCCAAAAGGTCCAAAAACATTTGGGATGATCAACCCTGTGAAATTACCTTGCGATTTATTTGACCAATTAGCCAATACTAATCTGGCTTCTTTTTTAGACTTGCCGTACAAATTATCACGCTCCTCTTGAGTTGATGATGAAAAAAGTACATGGGCTTTACTGTCAGTGGCTTCAAGTGCGTTCACTAATTTAGTTGCTAAACCTACATTAGTATCATAAATCACTTGTGGGTCATTATGACGGTTCATGGCTGCCAAATGAACAATCACATCACATTGCGAGACAAAATCGTTCAGTTTTGCTGCATCCTCAAAATATTCTTTTTGAAAATCAACTCTTTCAAACTCCTCGGGAAACAGCGCCAAGGTATTGTACAAATGTTTGCCTACAAATCCGGCTTGTCCTGTAATTCCTATTTTTAGCATACTCTAATTCTTGTAAAAGGAAAATCCTTTTTATGTTGTAAAATAATTGATATCAAAACGGTATTCATCCTCAATTTCCCCCAATGCATAATCTGACATCAGTAACAATTTTGAAGAGGGTTCTAAAGCTTGAATGCTCGACACATATCCTGCAGGAACATGCAATACATCCATATTTTGGGAATTCAGTATAAAATGATACTGTTCTAAATTTAGCGAAGGCCTTACCCAATCGTCAATAGCAATAAGTTTAATTTGAAATGAACCTAGTACTACCGAAAACCAACGTTGTTCTATTTTATGTCCTTGCCAACCGCGAACAAATTCAGTATCTCTATTTTGAATGGTATAGTGGCGCTTGATCCCAAGAGCATTAAAGTCATTGTTGAACTGTATAGTCCCTCGCTCATCAGTATAACTATTTCCTTTAATTAGGTGCGGAAGCATTGTCACTATATTGCATTAAAAAACTATTTGTAAATAAACTAATTACGATTCACTGAAAACTGCAACTGAAAACTGAACACTAAATTATCCTGGCATTTGAGCTACATCTTCACCAAAAATTTCTTTTTTAATGAGCGGCAATTGTACCAACAATTTCTTCATTCCTTCCACGCCCAATTGCTCGGTATTGTGCGAATGGTAATCTTCGATTTTAGATATATCTTGTTCTCCTTCCGAAAAGTACTGAGCATAGTTTAAGTCCCGATTATCTGCTGGAACTCTGTAGAATTCACCCATATCTTCGGCTTTAATCATTTCTTCCCGTGTACACAAGGTTTCGTATAACTTTTCACCATGTCGGGTACCAATTACTTTAATTTCGTTGGTAGCATTGCTTAGTTCTTTCAAAGCTTGCGCCAAATCACCAATGGTACCTGCAGGTGCTTTATTAACAAACAAATCACCTTGATTGCCATGCTCAAATGCAAATAAAACCAATTCTACCGCTTCATCCAAAGACATTAAGAAACGAGTCATATTAGGATCCGTTATAGTCAAGGTTTGTCCCGTTTTTATTTGATTCAAGAACAAAGGAATCACAGACCCTCTTGAAGCCATAACGTTACCGTAGCGCGTGAGGCACACTGTAGTGGTATTATTCGCGATGGTTCTAGAAGCGGCCACAGCCACTTTTTCCATCATCGCTTTGGATATTCCCATAGCATTTATAGGATATGCCGCTTTATCCGTACTCAAACAAATAATTTTAGATACCTTATTCGCAACGGCTGCATCAATAGCGTTTTGCGTCCCCATGACATTGGTTTTTACCGCTTCCATAGGGAAAAATTCACAAGAGGGTACTTGCTTTAATGCGGCAGCATGAAACACATAATCTACTCCACGCATAGCACGCTCTATACTAGCATAATCACGAACATCCCCAATATAAAATTTGAGTTTATCGCTTTTTAACTGGTTTCGCATGTCATCCTGCTTTTTTTCATCTCGTGAAAAAATCCGTATTTCACTAAAATGATCCGTTTGTAAAAAACGATTCAATACGGCATGGCCAAATGATCCTGTCCCACCGGTGATTAAAAGTGTTTTATTTTGTATTTTCATAAACTATTTGCTGTAATTTTTGTTGTAAGATGGATGAATTTTTTTCTTTATTGAAATTTTCCAATGCAAAATTATATGCATTATCAACTTGTTTGCTAAGCAGGTTTCTATTATTCAAAACTTGTAGAATATTTTCAGCAATTAAAGTATCGTTCATTTCAGAAGATATAATAGTAGCCAAATTATTGTCAATCAAAACTTTAAACGAAGCTACTTCTAAAGGACCAAAAGCTATAATTGGTCTACTAGAAATCAAATATTCTGGTATTTTAGTGGATACAGATAGACGAGTTAATGATTTATAATAATCTGAATCGCTTTCAACATGAAGTAAAAAGTCAGTTTTTCTCATTTTATCTATTAAATCATTTGAGTTAACAAATCCACAATAATTAATTCCATAATTTTGATAATTCTTTGACATACTATCTGAGGGAAGTTGAGAAGAATAAATATTTAATTGAAATTTAAAAATTGAGTTTTCAGAAATATTCAACAGAATTTTCCCTAATCTTAATATCATTAAATCTCTATCTAAATGTAATCCTCCAAAATAAGAAATAATAATATTATCGTCTAAGTTAAAAAAATTTTTCTCGCTGATATCGATACAGTTCATTAATGGAGTAAAATTTTTCTTAAAATAATTTTGATATTCTGTTGCCATTGAGTCTCCTATAGCAAAACAAGTTACAGCATTACTTATGGTATTTTTATATTGTTTTTTCAAATATATCAGTCTAATTTTATCTAAAATAGTTTTTTGTTGAGGATATAAAATATAATCATCTGTAAAATATACACAGAGAGGAATTTTTAAAGTCTTAGATATATTTATAGCAATCCTATGAGAAAAAATAGAGTCGCCACCTGTAAAAAAAACAACATCAATTTGCTCTTTGTTTAACCAATAATACAATTTATTCAGTTTGCTATTTGTTAAATACCAAAGTACATCACGTATAGATAATAATAAGTTTCTAGAGTAATTATTTGAATTAAGATGAGATGAACTAACCTTAGACTCTATTTCTAATTTCTTTTGGACAATTTCACCAGGTTTTTTTCCGAAAATAAAACGCCTATTAATTATTGCTTTATCAGTTATTTTAAAATATTTTGAGCTAAAGTCCCAATCAGGCTCTTCACTTTCATTAAAAAACAACTGATAAATACTATCTCTTGGAAATTTTGAAAAGACAGCCTCCAAAGTTTTACCGTTATTAGAGGATTTAGAAAAAGAATTATGGCTTATGACTAGTACTTTCATTGTATCAATTATTGAAATATTTATTAATACCTTTTAATGCTTTTAGATTATTAACTAATATTGATAACACAATTGCGATAATTATCGATGATGATGCACTGACAAAATTACCAACTGGTAAAGAAAAAAAGAATAGAACTATTACATAAAGAAGAACTGTTGACAATATTGATCCTTTAAGCATTCTGTTATAAAAACGTAGAGACAACTTTGCTATTATTACAATCAAGCAAATAAAAAGTATTAAACCCAAATTATCAACTAATTTAGTAACATCTGGACTCCAAGCTGCACCGCAATCTATAACTTTCGAACAAATAATTTCATTATAGGATTCTCCAATTCCAAAAAGATAAGCACCTTTTGGTATCAAAATAGAAATAAATCCTTTGAATGAAGAAAACCAAATTGTACTAATTGCAACACCAGAAAAATAAATTCCAAATAGAAAATATCCGTTGAAACCATGGAGTGCTAAAGATAATTTTTGGGCGTAAACTGAAATTAATGCATCAGGATTATAGACCATTTCATTAGTAACTCTTTCAACTACTAATATATCACCTGTACTCCGCAAGGATTTACTAAACATGAAGTAAAAACCACCAAGTAAAAGAAAAATAGCAATTAAATACTGTGCTTTACTACCAAACCAATTTCTATTATTTATAAGTTTTTCTCTTACCAAAACTGTAAAAATTACTAACATAATTATTTCAAAATTTTCGAAGGAGGTTCCACGAGCCATCCCCGAAAAAACATATAAAATAGTAACTGTAAAAACTGAAAGATATTCGATAAAAGTTGCCCTTCTTTTAAATGCTAAAGTACGTATAAACAAGCCCCAATATAGGAATTTCAAAACACCCGATCCTAAAATATAAGGTAATTTAGCAACTGTAAACTCTTTTAAATTAGCATCTTCAAAATATGTTTGATAACTCCCGTAGGTACTTTCACTACCTAGGGCATTAAAAGATAAAAAAGAGGCAATACTACTAACCAAATTTGCACCCGTATAAAACTTGATGTAAAGTGGTACAAAAACAATAGCATAAAGCATAATAATTATACTCACTTTTGAATATGAATATTTTTCAAGAATCCTAGGTTTAACATCTAATAAAGTTTTATTCATATTGCGTCTTATGGTTATAGAAAATATGAAATATACCATCCACATTAAAACCAAGGCAGGCAAAAAATCAATAAAACCCAATGTTACCGGTGATATTAACGCAAAAACAGTTAACGAAATGTAATAATACTTAACGTATTTTAAATACATCATAATTTAAATTAATTCAAATATTAATACACTATCTAATAATCCTTTTTAAAATATTTTTCAATCTCAAGTATGATATGCCTACTAATGGAATTTTTAAAAAATTATGATATATATATGCTTTTATTTTAATTGACTTTAAAACTTTTATTAAGGTTCTATCTTCACTAATTTTTACTCCATCATTATACCATTGTAACTTATAATAGTACTCTCTTTGTAAAAGATGCAATACCCTTTTTAAATCTGTAGGCTCAAACACATTAGTATCATGTCTTCTATACTTTACTAACGGCTGGTCAATATATTTTATATTTCCTAATAATAAGGCTCTAAAAGCTAGGACAGCGTCTTCTTGAATTACATCATTATGAATTTCTCCAAAAACATCCCATACTTTTCTATCAACAGCGGCTGAGCAACCTAATAACCAACACAATGGCTCTGTATTGAAAATTGATGATTTAGTCTTTTCTAAAAAAGTTAAAATATCACTAGTGTAAGAGGGAGTAGATGGAAACATCACTTGTTTCTCGGTGCCATATTTGTCTATTAATTGAACGTTAGAGAAAAAAGCAGTTGTACTTTTTCCAGAGTTAATCCATTCTTTATAAATTATTGTAGTTCGTTCAGAAGTAGAGATATCATCACCTCCCATTATCACTATTAATTCACCCCTAGTTAACTTAAAAGCCTCACTAATATGATGTCCCATACCTAAATTTGTATTGTTCCTATTAACAATTAATTTATGTGGTCCTTCATATGCAGCAACTACTTCTTGTATTATTGAAAAATTACTATCGGTGGAACAATCGTCTGATATTATTATTTCTAGTGGAGAATAATTCTGAGAAAGCGCACCTGCGAGAGTTTCTCTGATATACTCTTCTTGATTGTAAGTAATAATTAAAACTGATATTAATGGATTGCTTATATTCATTTAAAAAACTTAGGATATTATTATTTTTTATATTTTTATTTCTTACTTAACGTCAAATAAAAAAGAACTTAAATTTAATAATCTACTTTCCATTTTTCTTGTTTTTAAAATTATTAATTGCACTTTTAAAATCAATTCGCCTATCTAATTGAATATAACTATATGTTAAAGAGATCATTAAAAGGCATATGCCAATAATGTAGCTCCACGGTTTATCAATCATTAAAATATTAAGAAAGCATAGTAGAGAAAGAACCATTTGTATTAAAAAAACACGTACAAATCCAACAGTGAATGAAAATGAATATAAGTGTCTTGTTATTCCATATCCAAGAATTGTTAGTAAAATGTTTGAAACCATAAATGCAATACCTAAACCCTCGAGTCCAAAAAAATAATAACCACCAATGTTGGTTGTTAGAATAACAATAAAAGCAAAGATATAAATTGAAAAATATAATTTACTGGCACCCTTTGCTAAAAAAATAATACCAATAGACCAATTTACAGCTCTAATTAATATTCCTAACATTGCCCAGTACATCATTTTATCTATTAAGAGGAACTCATCTGAATACAGAGTTTTTATAATTAGCTTTATAAAAACTAAAAAAAAGATAACAAGTGGACCTAAAGCTACGACAGCAACTTCAGCTTGCTCGTTAATCAAATTATTACTCCGTTTATTATCATGTGCTACCGCAGATAATCGAGGATAATAATCTATCAGCATTGCTGAGAAAATCATGCCTACATAAGTGTTCACTATTGCAAACCCAGCAGTAAATAATCCAACCATACTAATATCTCCATGATTAGCTATAAAAATTCGTGTGAAATATTCAATTAAATTATCTAAAATAGAAGTAAGACCAATAAGGAAACCCATAATAATCATGGATTTTCCTTCTACGGCAATGTCTTTTGTTAAAAGTTGAACCTTTTCAATCTTAATGTTTTTTGTAAACCAATATGAAAGGAACAAGGAGACACATGACGTTATTATAAATACAGGAACAATTCCATTGATACCACAAATGTAATAAATAGGCACAGAAAAGAATAATCCAACAATGGAACCAAATAAACTAGCTTTCGCTAAAGGTTTTAGTAGTCTCATTCCTTCTAATAAAGCAATTTGCCCACTAGAGATTTGATTTAGTAGCAATGTAATTGATAGCCAAATAAAAGATAAAGTATAATCTGAATTGCCAAATGTATACTTACTAAGTATCTGTGCTGAAAATAATACTACCAATGAGCCTAGTATTCCCGTAGCCCAAACTAATTTTCTAAATACATTAATTGTAAAAGCAACTTTCTTATAATCACCTGATGCGTTTGCCTCGGCAATATTTTTTACTGAACTAGTTTTAAGACCAAAATTTGTAAGACCCGCAATTAAACCTAGTGTTGTTGTAAAAAGCCCAACTATTCCAATACCAGCAGGACCTAATAAAATAGCAACAAATTTAGATTTGATAATCGCAACTACAATTAGTAAGAGCTGGACGCCACCAAAAACTGATGTAGCTTTAACTATTTGCTTATATGATGTTTCATCTTTATTCATTATCGTTCATTAACGTTTGGTATGAATTAATCACTTCTTTTAGTGGGATAGTGTATGAACTATGAATGCTTTCAGGTTGATTGTCAATTCCTATTACTGCTAAAAGCTTGACTTTAAAAGCTTCAGAAAGTTTGGCTAAATATAATTCATATATCCTTTGATAATTCATGAAAACAAGGAATTTAGTATCAGGCTGACAAAATATCATATTCATAAATCCGCTAGAATACGATCCTGCTATTATTGAAGCTTCACTAAATAATTTTCTTTTTTCCTCTAAACTATATTCGTGAGGAGCAATAAATTCAAATCCTTCACTTTCAAAAAATTTTTCAATCTCTACAGCATTTTCCAAAATTCTTAAATTACTCAGCGGTGATAGTGGTGAAACTACTCTTTTTATAAATAATTTTCTGAATTGAGGTATTTTCTGTCCATCAAAAGAAGAAAATAGCAATTTATTAGTCAAAAATGAATTTTTTAAATAAGACATCACAAATTGAGGAATTACACAGTCTGTGGGAGAAAGATATATTGCATGGTCAGCTAAAACACTGGTGTTTTCTACATAATAGAGCTTGTCACATTTAGCAATTTCATCTATTTTAAGTTCAAGTATATTTATAAGCTTAATATCTGAAATTAACGCATTCAAAATCTCTCTAATATTCTGATCATGGTAAGGTGGAATAATTATTGTTAAATTCTCTCCTGTAATTTCTATAATTTTTTTTATACAATCAATTTTAGGTAAATATTGAACTAAAAAATGTGACCATACATTGGAATGGACGCCACATAGGGAAAACCCGTTAGTTACATTGATTATTTTTTTTACTTTGTCTACATTTATAATATTTTCATTTTTCCTCACTAAATGATAATCCAAAGGTAATAGTTTTCCAAAATGTGGATATTGAGTTTTGTGCCAAACGGCTTTATTATTTATTTGTATAAAATCTGATCCAGGATAAACTGTACCTTGATGATATTGTCTTAAATATATCGCAGGTGAATTAACTAGTAATTTGCCACCACTTATATGATTGAAAACCTTCATTAAAGGAATCTCCTCAGTGGTTTTTTCCTTCAGAGAAAATATAATACTACTAACAAGAGAATCATCAATAACTTCAAGCTCTATCGATTTTTTTAATCTTGATATTTTCTTTATTGAAAGATAAGATTTAATAAAAGTTCGACGAAAAATTTGGGATAATAATGGATTACTTTTTGTTTCTATTAATGCCATGAAAATGTGCAAATTAGTTTTAAATGATAATTATTTTGAAAGTGATGTCAAATTCAAATTTAGTCTACCTACTAAGATTTTTAAAATTAAAAGGTATTGTATCTGCTGGGTCAAATAATTGGTCGGAGTAAGCCATTAAAATAAATTCTTCTTCTTTGCTAGTATTGTAGAATGCATGTGCAATACCAAAGGGTACATAAACGGTTACCGGATCATCGGCATTCAAAAAAATTTCCATAAATTCCTGATTCTCCATGTCTTCAAGTCTCAATATACATTCGCCTGTTATTAATGTAAACCATTCGTTTGCTTTTGGATGATAATGTCCACCCTTAATCTCTCCAGGTTTAGCCATAGTTAAATATACTTCTCCTGTTCTATTTGGCAAATTTAATTCTGTTCCTGTTAAAACTTTTAGAAACCAACCTCGACTGTCTTCTATCTTATTTCTTTTGTAAGTAAAAATTTTTTTTGATAAGCTCATAATGTTATTTATTAAAATAATCTAAAATTCCATCTTCCAAACTAATTGTTGCTTTCCAACCCAAATCTTTAGCTTTTTTATTATCTAACAAAATAACCTGCATAGATTCATCTTGCCTTTTTGCTTTTCCAAGTACATTATTGTGGTCTTTATTAAAATACTTAAATATCAATTCAACAACATCCTTAACCAAATTTTGAGTATCAGATGCTAAATTATAAATACCATTTTCAACATTTTTATTGCAAAGTATCATTATAAATGAGCAGACATCTTTAATATGTAGAAATTGCCTAATTTGAGTTCCGGCAGTTAATTCGAGTTCTTTTTTGTGTTCCAACCTTTCAATAAGATATGGAATCAATCGATTTTGGTTTTCATTTTTCCCGTAAATGGAAGGTAGGATTACATGAAAATGGTTTATTTTGGATAGTGAATCATTAACAAATCTCGTCAACAGTCTTTTTGAAAGGCAGTAGTGATTTGGAACATCGTAATCCGAAAGCGCCACTTCTTTTTCGTTAAACTTTCTAAGTGATTCTTGTGCTCCAATTTCAAAATAAGATCCAAAAGTGATAAATTTTCCCTTGAAGTTATTTGCGTCTAAATAATTGGCAATCGTAATCGGTAAAAAAGCATTAAGCTGATAAATTTCATCTAAACTGTATTTTTTTGAAGACTGAACACCACCTGCAGCCGCAAATATTACGATGTCAAATTCTAAAAAAACATCTAAGTTAGGTATAGATTCTGGATAAGAAAATGGTACAAAATGATGCTTTTCGTTTCTCTTTTGTCTTGAAAAAAGTGTCAGCTCATGATTATCATTTTCTAATTCAGCAATTAAATAACTTGCCAAAAAGGAAGTAGATCCAATAATTGCGGTCTTAGTCATTTTTTTGATTTAAGTAAGTTGTAATATTTTCCTCTATCAATAATATAATATCTTGTTCACCAGAAATAAAAACATTATACCAATTCATCGTGAGCCTGATGGCTTCACTGCTAGATAGCAAAGGCTTCCAACCTAATGATTGTATTGACTTTGAAATATCTAATCTCAATAATTTAGCTTCATGTGGTTCATTCTCTAAAACAGGACATTCATAAGAACCTTTGCCAAATACTGAAATTGCTAATTTTACAAGATCCTCCACCGTAAAGGCATCTTCATCAAAAGGACCAAAATTATAAGCTCCCGAAAATTTCAACGGTTCTTGATCAATTTTTAGTCCTAACAATAAATATCCCATAACAGGTTCAAGTACATGTTGCCAAGGTCGGATTGATTTAGGATTTCTTACAGATAAAACTTTGTTATTAATAATTGAATTTACAATGTCCGGAATAATCCTGTCCTTTGACCAATCACCACCTCCGATAACGTTTCCAGCTCTTGCTACAGCAATTGATTTTTGATGTTTTACATAATCTGCAATATTAAAAAAAGAGTTACGATAAGAATCAATTATTAATTCTGAACATGCCTTACTAGCACTGTAAGGATCAAATCCTCCTAATCTGTCCGTTTCTCTGTATGGATAGACCCATTCATTATTATGGTAGACTTTATCTGTAGTAATTATTACAATTGAACATTTATTATCTAATAATCTAACAGCGTCCAAAACATATGCTGTTCCTAGCGCATTAACTTCAAAAGTTTCAGCAGGTATTTCATAAGATAAACGAACTAATGGCTGTGCGGCTAAATGAAATACAAAATCAGGTTTGAATTCACTAATTTCCCTCAATAAGCAATCTTTGTCTCTCAAGTCAGAAATAACTGAATCGCAAAGACTATCACCATCAATTAAATTATATAAGTCGTTATAATTTTTCGGTGCTAATGCATAACCCTTAACAGTAGCACCCAACATTGATAAAACCTTTAACATCCAAGCCCCCTTAAAACCTGTATGACCTGTAATAAATACTTTTTTACCCTCGTAATTTTCTTTTAATTTTTCAAACATATTACCAAATTTTCCATTTCGCATTACCAGAATTCCAAAGTTGCTCTAACTCAATCCTGTCTCTCAACGCATCCATTGGTTTCCAAAACCCCTTGTGTTTGAAGGCAGAAAGTTGACAATCATTTGCAATATCCATAAGAGGTTTCTTTTCCCATTGTATATCTTCCATGTCACCTTCAAGATATTTGAAAATTCCAGGTTCAAGCACAAAAAAACCTCCGTTAATCCACATACCGTCTCCTTGTGGCTTTTCAACGAAATATTCCACACTTCCATCATGGGCCATTTCAATATTTCCAAATCTACCTGGAGTCTGAATACTCGTTAAAGTTGCTAATTTCCCATGAGACTTGTGAAAGGATACCAACTCATTAATATTTACATCGGATACTCCATCACCATATGTCAACATAAAAGTTTCATCATTTATATACTTTTTAATCTTTTTGATTCTTCCCGCAGTATTTGTCATCAATCCGGTATCTACTAGAGTAACTTTAAAAGATTCAGAGTTAGAGAAATGTACATCAACTTTATTTTTTTCCAATTCTATTGTTACATCTGAATTGTACAAATAATAATTTAAAAAATACTCTTTAATAGATTGTGCCTTGTATCCTAGACAAAGTACAAAATCATTAAAACCATAAGTTTCATAAATTTTCATAATGTGCCACAAAATTGGCTTACCGCCAATTTCAACCATTGGTTTTGGTCGAGCTTCGGTCTCTTCCATTAATCTGGTACCTAAACCACCAGCTAAAATAACTACTTTCATTTTTATTTTTTTTTTAATTTATATAGGCTCACAATCTATAAAATGTATAATTACTGCGAATATACCCATTATCATAAAATCAAATCATCTATTCTAACAATAAATAAACATATTTAGACTAAATTAAATTTCTTGTGTCTCTATAATATATTTGATATTTAACATAAATATAATATTATTATTAAAATAATATTAAACTATAAGAGCATTCAACTTAATAAATTAATTGTGGTCACTAAATACAAAATTGATTTATACAATTTATTACAACACCAACTTGATCATCACTCATCACAGGACTTATTGGTAAACTCAATACTTCATTGTGAATTTTTTCGGTTATAGGATAACTTTCGTTATTCATCATTTTGTAAGCCTCTTGTTTATGTGGCGGAATTGGATAATGAATCAATGTTTGAACTTCTTTTTCTAATAAATAATTTTGCAAAAGAATTCGGTTTTCAGTCCGCACTACAAAAAGATGCCAAACATGATTTTTAACATCATTCGTATTTACTGGCAAAATTATTTTATCATTTTTAATTTCGGCTATATAACGAGCTGCTATTTCCTGTCTGCGCGAATTTTCATCATCAATATAGTTGAGTTTTACACTTAAAAACCCTGCTTGAATTTCATCTAATCGACTGTTTAGACCTTGAAAATCATTTACATATTTTTTAGTACTTCCATAATTACCCAAGGCTCGTATGTGTTGTGCCAACGCATCATCATTTGTAGTTACAGCACCGGAATCGCCTAAAGCCCCTAAGTTTTTACCAGGATAAAAACTAAAACCTGCGGCGTCTCCTAGATTTCCTGTTTTTTTTCCTTCAAATGTTGCCCCTACCGCTTGAGCATTATCTTCAATAATCTTCAAATTGTACTTATTAGCTAGTGCTACTAAAGCATCACTCCAACAAACGCGCCCATACAAATGAACTACCATAATTGCTTTCGTTCTTTTTGTAATTTTAGCCTCAAGCAAAGTAAGGTCTAGGTTGTATGAATCCAAATCTGGTTCAACCAAAACTGGGACTAAATTGTTGTCTGATATAGACAATAATGAGGCTATATATGTGTTGGCAGGTACAATTATCTCATCACCCTTTTGCATTACACCCAAATCAATGTATGCTTTTAATATTAATCGTAATGCATCTAAACCATTTGCCACTCCAATAGCATGTTTAACACCATTAAATTTAGCAAAATTGGCTTCAAAAGTATTTAACTTTTCACCCATAAGAAACCAACCCGAATCGATTACATCGCTAGCTTCTTTTTTTAGCTCATCAGCGTATTTTTGATTTATTTTTTGAAGGTCTAAAAATTTAATCATCATTATATTTTTTTAATAAATTTAGCTGGACTACCATACCACAACTCGTTAGCTGGTACACTTTTTGTAACCAAACTACCTGCTCCTACCATAGCATTTTCTCCAATTGTAACTCCCCCTAAAATGGTAGAAGCTGCGCCAATTGAAGCTCCTGTTTTAATAATTGTGCGTTGCAGCTCAAAAGCTTGTTTTGCACGTGGATATTTGTCGTTAGTAAACGTTACGTTAGGTCCTATTTGTACATTATCTTCTATAGTAATACCATCCCATAAATATACTCCACATTTTACAGTGACATTATTACCAACAACAACATCATTTTCAATAAAACAATGGCTGCAAATATTACATACTTCTCCAATTTTAGCATTAGGCAATACTATAGTAAATTGCCAAACATTAGTATTTTCAGGTATGTAGGCTTGAACTTCGGCTAATTGATGAATCATTTCAATTGTTTTTTTTAAATTGTTTAAATTTTTCAAAATCTCTGATATAATCTTCTTCATCATACCTATCGGATGCCATAACCAAACAGGTACTTCCTGAAGAAAAATTGTTTAATTCTCTCCAAATACCCGGTACTACATACAAACCTTGATACGGTCGGTTCAAAGTAACGGTATATTGTTTTACACCATCGTTTAAAACTACATCAAAGCTACCACCAGCGGCAACTATTAACTGGTATAAATCTTTATGACCATGCCCACCACGTTCCTCTCCCCCAGGGACATCATACAAATAATACACCCTATTGATATCGAATGGGACTTCAATGCCATTTTCTACTACCGTTATATTACCTTTGTCTCTATGTTTTTTATCTAGATCCAAAACCACACAATCATTTACAGAACTTTTAGTAGCATCAACCACTGGTTTTGTGCGCTCAACCTTAATATTCGAATATAACTGTGCAATTTTAGTCGTATAATTAAATTGTAAATAATCAGTATAAGACCTAATATAATCAGAGGGATTAAATGGTGTAGATGCCAATACTAGTGCTAAGGAATTGGTCGAGAAATTCTGCATACTTCTCCATTGTCCTGGTGGAATTAATAAACCAAGATAAGAGCGATTTAACGAAAAAATGTTTTGATTCTCATCTTCATTAATAACAACATCAAAACTACCGGATATTGCAATTACTATTTCATATTGATCCTTAAAAGCATGGCCGCCTCTGAATTCGCCTCCAGGAACATCATAAATCCAATAGGCTCTTTTAATTTGAAAAGGCAATTGATCTGGATTTTGCAAAAAGGTAAGATTACCACGTTGGTCAACAATCTTAGGAAAATGTAAAATTTGTGGCTCAGCTGATATCATTTTAAGCTAATTATGTTTATTTTCTGGCTATTAATCGCAATAAATACTGGCCATACTCATTTTTTCGTAATGGAGTTGCTAGCTTTTCAACCTTTTCTTTAGAGATATAGCCCTTTTCAAAAGCTATTTCTTCTAAACATGCTACTTTAAGCCCTTGTCTTTTTTCTATGGTTTGTATAAAATTACTCGCTTCAAGTAAGGATTCATGAGTACCGGTGTCTAACCAGGCATACCCACGCCCCATTAACTTTACTTTTAAATCTTGTGAAGCCAAATACACTTGATTGACAGTAGTAATTTCTAACTCCCCTCGGTCACTAGGTTTGATTGTCTTTGCTATACCCACCACAGAATTGGGATAAAAATACAATCCTACTACAGCATAATTACTTTTGGGTACTTTTGGTTTTTCTTCAATACTGACCACAGTTCCAGTGGAATCAAATTCAGCAACCCCATACCGCTCCGGATCTTGTACATAATATCCAAAAACAGTGGCTTTTTTGTGAACTGTGACATTAGCAACCGCTGTTTGTAATAAAGCCGTTAACCCTTGGCCATAAAAAATATTGTCTCCTAAAATCAAACAAACTGGATCGGTACCGATAAAATCAGCTCCTATAATAAAAGCTTGTGCCAATCCATCTGGACTAGGTTGTTCCGCATACTGAATGGAAATCCCAAAATCACTTCCATCTCCCAAGAGGTTTTGAAAATGAGGTAGATCCTGAGGGGTGGAAATCAACAAAACTTCGGTAATCCCCGCCAACATCAAAACTGATAACGGATAATACACCATTGGTTTGTCATAGATGGGCATTAACTGCTTGGATATCGACTTCGTTAACGGATACAACCGGGTTCCAGACCCGCCTGCCAATATGATTCCTTTCATATTTTTTTAGTATTAGATAACATTTACTTGATTAATTGCTCTATGCATTTTTCAAGACTATCTCTATAATGAGGTATGGTGATACCAAAGGTATTTTTTATTTTTGCCGTATTTAATAAAGAGTAGGCTGGCCTTTTGGCTGGTGTGGGATAGGATGCTGATGAAATTCCAAAAAGTTCACATTTTCTTCCGGCTATTTCTTTGATGGCTATAGCAAACTCAAACCAACTGATGATTCCTTCATTAGAATAATGATAGGTTCCCGGTTGCCATTCTTCAGTATTGATAATATACAGTATCCCTTCGGCAAGATCTTTGGCGTAGGTAGGACTTCCTATTTGGTCTTGAACCACATTCAAACGATCCCGATCTTGCATTAAGCGCAACATGGTTTTAACAAAATTAGATCCAAATTGAGAGTATACCCAAGAGGTTCTGATAATTATCGTCTCTGGATTGGCGTCTATTGCCGCTAGTTCCCCTTTTAGTTTTGATTTCCCGTACTCGTTTTGCGGATTGGTTGCATCTTCTTCTTTCAAAGGAAATGCTGCTGTACCCTCGAATACATAATCTGTGGAAACATGCAAAAATTGCGCCTTATGCTCAAAACTCCATTCTGCCAAAACACCAACAGCTAAGTAGTTGATTACATCGGCTTTTTTAGGCTCTTGTTCCGCTTGGTCAACTGCGGTATAGGCGGCGCAATTGATGATACAATCGGGTTTAATATCTTGAAGAAATGCCACTATACTTTCTGGCTGCTCTAAGTTTAGTTGTGAGCGGTCAGGAAATATAAATACATACTGGGACAACCCCATCGCCAAAACCTTCAATTCACTACCTAATTGTCCAGTACCTCCTGTTACGAGTATCTTTTTCATCCTTTATTCAAATCCTTAAAAGCACCTAAAACACGGTCTTTATCAGACACTATAACCTCAGCTGCATTTACTTGCCAGTTGATGGCTAAAGTGGGGTCATCATACTGAATTCCGCTTTCACTTTCTTTATGGTAAACTTCATCTACTTTATAAGAGACTATGGCATTCGAACTTAAAACCGAAAAGCCATGTGCAAATCCTTTAGGAACCAGGACTTGTTTTTTATTTTCGGCTGACAATTGGATGCTAAAATGCTGTCCATAGGTTGCCGAATCCTTTCGAAGGTCTACCGCCACATCTAAGATTTCGCCTTGCAGCACCCGTACCAACTTTGCTTGCGCATAAGGTGCTTTCTGAAAGTGCAGTCCTCGGATCACGCCTTTCTTTGATAATGATTGATTGTCTTGTATAAAGGGAATGTTCAATCCATTCGTCGCAAACAACGCCTCACTATACGATTCAAAAAAATAACCTCTCTCGTCCTCAAAAATAGTTGGAGTCAGTACTAAAAGGTCTTTGATGAATGTGGTTTCAACTGTCATTATTTAATTACTATAGACTTGTTCTTGTTCTTGCTCTTGTAAAATTATATTTTTTTCTTCTTTTAAATGAATCTGCTTGTGATGGTTTTGCTACTTTTTAAGCTTTACGATGCACAACTATTCGTATTGTTTTTGATAATAGGTAGCATAATTGCCCGAAGTCACGTTTTTCAGCCATTCTTCATTGGACAAATACCAATCTATGGTGCGCTCCAATCCTTGTTCAAAAGTTACGGAAGGTTTCCACCCCAACTCCGAATTTATTTTAGAGGCATCTATAGCGTAACGTAAATCATGACCTGGACGGTCTTTCACGTATGTAATCAGCTTTTCAGAAGTGCCATCTGGTCGCCCTAATTTACGATCCATCTGCTGACATAGCAATTTGACTAAATCAATGTTCTTCCATTCGTTGAAACCGCCTATGTTATAGGTTTCGTGATTTTTACCTTCGTGAAAAACCAAATCGATAGCAACCGCATGATCTTCCACAAAAAGCCAATCACGGGTGTAATTACCGTCTCCGTATACCGGCAACGCTTTGTTGTTGATGATGTTGTTAATAAACAACGGAATCAATTTTTCAGGAAAATGAAACGGACCGTAGTTGTTCGAACAATTAGTTAACACATACGGTAATCCGTAAGTTTCACCATAGGCACGCACAAAATGATCGGAACTGGCTTTTGATGCCGAATAGGGTGAATTAGGATCATAAGCTGTTGTTTCAGTAAACAAGCCCGTTGCCCCTAAGGAACCGTATACCTCATCGGTACTGATGTGGTAAAAACGCTTGCCTTCGCTATTGTTTTTCCACAATTCTTTACTAGCATTTAAGAGATTCATAGTTCCAATTACATTGGTTTTCACAAACGACAAAGGGTCTTTAATGGAACGGTCCACATGAGACTCCGCTGCCAAATGGACTACTGCATCAAATTGATACTGTTGAAACAAATTATCCACAAAAGTAGCATCTACAATATCCCCTTTTACAAAGGTATAATTGGCATGGTTCTCAATATCTTTGATGTTTTCTAGATTCCCAGCATACGTCAAAGCATCTAGATTTACGATCGTGTATTTAGGATATTTAGTCACAAAACGGCGTACCACATGCGATCCTATAAATCCTGCTCCTCCAGTAATTAGTATTTTCATAACGTTATAAATATAATCTTTTTATGTCTCTTAAAATTTGCATGTATGAGGATTGGTCTATTCTATTTTTCATAAGATCTATTGGCATTTGTTTATAACGTGCTGCTACTTCCCCATAAAAAAAATAATAAACAATCTAAAACGCGACTAGTAAACATGGCTTCGCCATTGCAAGCCCCAATTGAGATTGCTTTTGTACTAGTTTCGGCAAATTTATAGTAAATTATCCAACAAAGTGACGTTTAAAACGTAAAATTAAATTTAGCAACACAAATTTAACGTTATAAATTTCAATGTTTTTTCTTGCATATTTTAAATTAATTGTTAGCATAAGCACGATTTCACTTCAGTATTACTTCTAAACAAACAGCCGACCTTTTTTTAAAAAAATCAAATAATACCACAGTTAAAAAGTTAAACGTAAAAGGTCAAAGGGCCTAAGGCACTAAATATATAAGGAACTGAGATTCTTAGTTAAATTTCTAAATAGTTTACCATTAGTAAATAGCTTTCAGTTTTAAAAAACACTCCTCAAAAAACGAATTCGGAAAAACTGCCCTTAAATTAAAAACGTCAAAAAACAACGAAAAAGAGGAGTAGCAGCAGTCCGCGAGTTGAAGGGAGGAAAGTGTTCAGTATTCAGTATTAGTCCTTATTAAAGAATTTTCAGTTTAAAGTTTAAGGTTTAAAGCTTCAGTTCACAGTTCAAAATTTATAAATAGAACTGCTACGAATACGAATTCGAAAAACTGCCCTTATATTAAAAACGTAAAAAACAACGAAAAAAAGGAGTGGCAGCAGTCCGAGATATTAGGAAGAAGAAGGAAAGTCGAAAGTCAAAGGACCTAAGACACTAAGTATCATGTCACTGAGATTCTCGGTCAATTTTCGAAATAGTTCGCCATTAGTAATTAGCTTTCTGTTTTAAAAAGCACTCCTCCAAAAACGAATTCTGAAAAACTACCCTTAAATTAAAAACGTAAAAAAAAAACGAAAAAACGGAATGGCAGCAGTCCGCAAGTTGAGGCTGTAAGCCGAACGGCCCGTGCTGTAGAACTTAATTTAGAGGTGGTTTCTAAGTTTTGAATTTTCAGGCTTGATCTTTTGTTTCTTTTGAAATGTCAATTCACGAACACCAATAAATCAATAACTCGTGAGTAATCAAGACAAAAGAAAAGAACAAACATGGAAAACGAAATCGTCTGCTAAAATGGAGAATATGCGGAGATGCTTCGATCCTCAGCATGACAGAAAGGAGAGTTGACAGTCGAAAGTCATCAGTATTAAGTGTTCAATGTTCACTGATTAGTCTTTATTAGGTAGTCCTTAGTAAAGAATGATCAGGTTTCAATTGATAGTGTTTAGTAATTAGTGGTTTGCAAAAATGTTTCAGGTTTCAGTTTACAGTTCACAATTTTAAATTAAAAAAAAATAAAACTACTTCACAAATTAGGTCGAAAAAACCCTACCTCTTTTAATATTAAATTTATGGAAAACACCGCCACATATTGAAACTTTTCGCTACATTTGAACTCTGATTTAACGAATAACTGGAATTATTCGAGGTCTTAAATTCACTCCATTGCTCAAAAAAACAGGGTTCTAGTCCGTATTTTTGAGCTTTTTTTATGGCTAAAGTCCATCCATTTGACCTTATTCAAATGAATAATCTTACGTAAAATCTTCCTGTTTTACGGGATACAGCAGAAATACAGGCACCACTAAGCGTTTTCTTGACCTAAAAAGACGTAAAAATATTTTAAAACGCTTTTTAAAAAATCATCTTGACGGTATTTTCACATCGTCTTGATGAACTTTTTGCTTCGTCAAGACGATTTTTTTATTGCATCAAGACGATTTGAACGCTATTTTGACATTATTGGGCATAAAAAAACCTCGAATACTGGAATATTCGAGGTCTTAAACTCAGTCTTTTACTACTGAACAGGGTTCTAGCCCACTTTTCTAAAAGATAAATCCTTTAACATACTGCGCATTTTCTTACCAGGACGGAAGAGCACACGCGTTTTTTTGATGGCTGCTGTTGATACCTCATCAGCAACATCTTTACCTTCAGAGCTAATGCCCACTTGAAAATTGCCTAAACGGCCTAACTTCACAATGCGACCTTGACCCAGTTCGCCAATGATGTTGTGTTCTAGAGAAGCGAGCACGGCGTAACAATCAGAAGCCGTCAAGGTACTCTGATACGAAATCAACTCTGCTAGTCTTTCGAAATCAACATCGCCATCTGCAACTGCAGCGGCATAAAATTTTTCCGGAGCCACTAAGTCTCTCGGGTTCTTCCTTGGAAGAATTTTGTATTTAATAGCCATCGTTTTGGTATTAAATTAATAAATAAGTTTGTCTTAGTATACCTACTAAAGTATCTAACTGACTTTACAAACATAATATACTTTTACTGTAAGTAAAAGCCAAACTTATTCACAATTGAGGCTTGTTTTTAACAACTAAAAGAAATGTGTAAATAAATACAAAGCCTTCAACAACAGTATTTTAATTTTACAAAAAAAACTCGTTAAGCTCTATAAAACATAGGTTTTCCCAAAAAGACGATCAAGAAACGTATTTGAGACAGCATAATGACATTACCACTTACAGCATAAAAATATAGAGCATTTTAAGCTACTTGCATCAAACGTATTCAAACACACTGAAAACCTGCTACAGGAACTTTAGCGACCCCACCGGAACCACGTGATGATTCTTGTAAAATACTTGTACGTTTCAAATATTACATAAAAAAACAATAGCTTTTATACGTTTTTACACCACGATTTCTAAATGTCCCAAATGTCATTTATCAATCACCATTTAGAGCGTGTTTACTAGATTAGTCCTTAGTGCAGCGTGTTCAGTTTAAAGTTTCAGGTTTCAGATCACAGTTCACAGTTTACAGTTCACAATTGACAGTTCACAGTTCACAGTTCACAATTTACAAATAGACCTGCTACATTAGCGAATTCGGAAAAGACGCCCTTAAATTAAAAACGTAAAAAAACAACGAAAAAACGTAGCGGCAGCAGTCCGCGAGTTGAGGCTGAAAGCCGAACGGCTCGGGCTGCGGAACGTAGTTTTAGAAGTAGTTTTTAAGTTTTGAATTTTCAGGCTTGATCTTTTGTTAGTCAGATCCTGAGCGCAGTCGAAGGGTTGATCAAGACAAAAGAAAAGAATAGGCATGAAAAAAAAGGCCGTCTGCTACAATGAAAGCGTGTTGATGGGATTCTTCCTTCGTCAGAATGACAAAATTGGGGGTGAATCGTAAAGAATGAATAGCGCATTGCGTTTAGTAAAAACTAACCTCCTGTGATTAACAATTCGTATAACCGCCCTTAAATAAAAAGCATAAAAAACAACGAAAAAGCAAAGCGGCAGCAGTCCGCGAGTTGAGGACGTAGTCCGAGCGGCTCGGGCTGTGGAGCGGCGCTTTGAGGTAGATTTTGCGCTTTTGATTTTCAGGCTTGATCTTTTGTTAGTCATATCCTGAGCGCAGTCGAAGGGTTCATCAAGGCAAAAGAAAAGAATAAACTCGAAAAACGAAATCGTCTGCTAAAATGAAGGACATGTGGAGATGCTTCGTACCTCAGCATGACAGAATGGAGAGAGTTGGCAGTGGTCAGTACTTAGTGCAGCGTGTTCAGTTTAAGGTTTAAAGTTTCAGTTAACAGTTTGCAGTTTACAGTTCACAAATAGAACTGCTACTTAAACGAATTCGAAAAAACGCCCTTAAATTAAAAACTTAAAAAACAACGAAAAAACGCAGTGGCAGCAGTCCGCGAGTTGAGGACGAAGGACGAACGGCTCGGGCCACGGAACGTAGTTTTGAGGTAGTTTTTAAGTTTTGAATTTTTAGGCTTGATCTTTTGTTTCTTTTGCATCAAGGCAAAAGAAAAGAATAAACTCGAAAAATGAAATCGTCTGCTAAAATGAAGGACATTTGGAGATGCTTCGTACCTCAGCATGACAGAATGGAGAGTTAATAGTCGAAAGTCATCAGTATTCAGTGTTCAGTAATTAGTCCTTATTAAACCATGTTCAGTTTAAAGTTTAGAGTTTCAGTTCACAGTTCAAAATTTATAAATAGAACTACTACGTATACGAATTCGGAAAAACCGCCCTTAAATTAAAAGCATAAAAAACAACGATAAAGCAAAGTGGCAGCAGTCCGCAAGTTGAGGCTGAAAGCCGAACGGCTCGGGCTGCGGAACGTAGTTTTGAGGTAGTTTTTAAGTTTTTAATTTTTAGGCTTGATCTTTTGTTTCTTTTGCATCAAGGCAAAAGAAAAGAATAAACTTGAAAAATGAAATCGTCTGCTACAATAAAGAATATCTAGAGATGCTTCGTACCTCAGCATGACAGAATAAAAAATATCATGTCAAATGCTACAAGCGATTAGTCTTATGTTGTTGTCATTTAATTAAGAAAGTTATTTCTTCTCTACTTTCAGCACACAACCCAAAGACTCTAAAACCAGCAAATAATGGTTTTGTTTGACTTCTTGAACAGTAGCCTCTTGATCTATAAATGGCCCAGACTCTAAAACAACTTTATCTCCTTTTCTCCACGTGTCAATAACAATATCAAATGTACCTGGGGCTGAAAGCCAGTTCTGAATCGTTTCAATCTCTTTGTCTTTAACAATAGCAGGTTTCCCTAACCAGAACAAGTAGCGCACAACACCTGGAACATCAAAAACACTATTTCGCTCTTTTTCTGTAAGTCGAACAAAAATATAAGAATTGAACAAGGGTAGCTGTACCTTTTTTTTTCGATCAGACCATTGCGTGATTTTAGTAATTATTGGACAATAGGCATTAACTCCCATTTCCGTCAAACGTTCCGCTACTTTTTTTTCCGATTTTGGTTTGGTATACAGTACATACCAATTCATCATTACATCCATATTCATTGTACAATTCAAGAATGGACAAATATAATACTCCAATTGCGATAATACAGCAGTTGTAGTTGGTTTTTAAGATGAAAAAAACTGGGATTATGAACACCTCTTTATACATCTGGGGTTTAAGTAAAAAGTTTTCAGTTTTCAGTAATTAGTCCTAAGTGCAGCGTGTTCAGTTTCAGGTTTAAAGTTTAAAGTTTCAGTTCACAGTTTACAGTTCACAACTTATAAATAGAATTGCTACGTATTCGAATTCGGAAAAAGCGCCCTTAAATAAAAAGCATAAAAAACAACGATAAAGCAAATTGGCAGCAGTCCGCGATTTGATGCTGAAAGCCGAACGGATCGGGTTGCGGAACGCAGTTTTAGAGGTACTTTTTAAGTTTTTAATTTTCAGGCTTGAAATCGAAGATTCATGAATACAAAAAAAACAATATTAACCCGTGAATAATTTTTGTTTCTTTTGAATTGTCAATTCACGAACACCCATAAATTAATAACTCGTGAGCAATCAAGACAAAAGAAAAGGATAAACTCGAAAAACGAAATCGTCTGCTAAAATGAAAAATATGTGGAGATGCTTCGTTCCTCAGCATGACAGAATGGGGAGAGTTGACAGTTGAAAGTCATCAGTATTCAGTTTTCAGTAAATAGTCCTTAGTGCAGCATGTTCAGTTTCAAGTTTCAAGTTTCAAGTTTCAAGTTTCAGTTCACAGTTTACAATTCACAGTTTACAGTTTACAGTATATAGTTGACAATTTAAAAATAGAATTGTTACATAAACGAATTCAGGAAAAGCGCCCTTAAAATAAAAATGTAAAAAACAACGAAAAAACGGAGTGGCAGCAGTCCGCGAGTTGAGGCTGAAAGCCGAACGGCTCGGGCTGCGGAACGTAGTTTTGAGGTAGTTTTTAAGTTTTTAATTTTTAGGCTTGATCTTTTGTTTCTTTTGCATCAAGGCAAAAGAAAAGAATAAACTCGAAAAATGAAATCGTCTGCTACAATGAAGAATATGTAGAGATGCTTCGTCCCTCAGCATGACAAAAGCTCTCCAGAACTAAACAACCCCACAATCAAAACGAAAAATTTAATCGCTTGATTATTCCATAAACATGTATTAAAAAAATGTACCGAAAACAACTTATTAAAAAAAGTCTTTTCGGTACATTTTTATAAAGAGAAAACAATTACTCTAATAAATCAGAATTGCTTTTTTCTAATTCCGTATAAATATTTTTTACTTCTTGCGAGCTTTCTTTTTGTAAAATCAAATTGGCATTCTCTGTATGTACAAAAATTGCATTCTTCAACCCCACAAAAGCCGTATACACATCTGTTCCAATAACCATATTCCCATTACTATCAACAACCTGTCCTTTTGAAACCAAATAATCATAAACAGATTCAAAAGACCCTAAATCAGACCATTTAAACTCAGACGAAACCACTTTAATTTTCTTACTGCGTTCCATCACCGCATAATCCACACTAATAGAAGGAATAGCCATTGACAATTCTAAATCTAATTGCCCTGCTTTGTTGGCTTCCCAAACCTGCTTGGATTTTTCATATACTTCTGCATTATACAATTTCAACTCTTCTAAAAATACAGCAGCTTTAAAACAAAACATTCCACTGTTCCATAAAAAGTTACCATTCTTGATGAAATCTTTAGCAGACACTTTATTGGGTTTTTCTCTAAACGAAATTACATCATCTCCAGAGCGCTCTATATAGCCGTAACCTGTTTCGGGTTTAGTTGGAACTATGCCAAAAGTTACAATATGACCTTGTAATGCCTTTTCCACCGCTTGGTTAATAGCCATTTCATAGGCTTCCGTCCCGTCTATAATATGATCCGATGGGGTAACGATTAAAATTGTGTCAGGCTCTGAGGCAAATGCGGCAAAAGCAATTGCGGCAGAAGTATTCCTTGGGGTAGCTTCAATAATATCAATATATGAAGTACCTGACTTATCTAAAACTTTTTTACTTAAATGACAATTATCTGTGTTTCCAACAACCATTACGTTATCTGCCAAAGACCGGTTTCGATCTACGGTCATTTCAAACAAAGACTTACCATCAAACAAATCCAAATATTGTTTGGGTTGGCTTTTACGTGATAAAGGCCATAGCCTGCTTCCCACTCCTCCTGTAAGGATTACATGTGTAACTGAATTTGCATTTTTCATAGTTAAAGTATATTTAATTGGTAATCTTTATTTTTTTCGAATAATACTAAACTTTATTCTTTCAAACATTTCACATTAACAGAGATTTTTAACCCCTTACAAACGTCCATCAGCTCGATCTCCTAAAATGCCTTTCACATCGTAGAGCAAACTTTTTTGACTTTGCAAGGAAGAAAAATCCAAATCTACAAAAACAGTATGTGCTACACCCAAAACCACTGCGTCAAAACGTTCTACTGGTAGTTCTGTTATAGTGGTTAAATTGTATTCTCTTGCTACCTCAACTGGATTTGCCCAAGGATCATAAATCGTGATTTGAATGCCATAATCGGCTAAAGCCTTTATAACATCTACAATCTTGGTATTGCGCACATCTGGACAATTCTCTTTGAAAGTGATGCCTAACATTAACAATCGAGCACCATTGACAATAACTCCTTTTTTAATCATTAACTTCACCACTTGTGAGGCCACATAGTCTCCCATACTGTCATTCAAACGGCGTCCAGCCAAAATGATTTCGGGATGGTAACCAAACTCTTGTGCTCGTTGTGCCAAATAATACGGATCAACACCAATGCAATGTCCGCCTACCAATCCAGGTTTGAAGGGTAAGAAATTCCATTTGGTTCCCGCCGCGTCTAGTACCGCTTGGGTATCTATTTGCATCAAGTTGAAAATTTTGGCTAATTCATTTACAAATGCAATGTTGATATCCCGCTGGGAATTCTCGATTACTTTTGCCGCCTCAGCCACTTTTATCGATGGGGCTAAATGTGTGCCAGCAGTAATCACCGATTGATACAATTCATTCACTTTTTGACCAATTTCAGGAGTAGAACCTGATGTCACTTTTAGTATTTTTTCAACCGTATGCTCTTTGTCACCTGGATTAATTCGTTCTGGAGAGTACCCCGCAAAAAAGTCCACATTGAATTTCAAACCCGACTGCTTTTCTAGAACAGGAACACACTCTTCCTCGGTCACTCCCGGATATACAGTAGATTCATAAATGACAATATCTCCTTTTTTAAGCACTGACCCCACGCTTTCGCTAGATTTAAATAATGGCGTTAAATCAGGTCGGTTGTTTTTATCAACGGGGGTTGGTACGGTGATAATAAAATAATTGCAATCGGCTATTTCAGCCAAATTGGTTGTGCAATACAAGCCGTTTTCATCAGTAGGAGCTGTTTGCAACACCCGCTGTAAAGTAGCATTATCTACTTCAAGAGTCGCATCGATTCCTGAGGCAAGACCTGCTATTCGAGCCTGATTGATATCAAATCCTACAACAGGATACTGGGTAGCAAATAATCGTGCCAAAGGAAGACCAACGTATCCCAGCCCAATTACTGCTATTTTTATAGGTACACTCAACTTATTTTTTACTATTAATGATTTGAAATGACGCTTTTGAGCGTTGTCATTTGAAACTGATTTAATTTTTATGAAATGCCTTTTTACACACCTCCTATAGATGTTCGCGAAAAAAAGCTCAAATCCTATTTAAGTGAACGTTTTTTTTTCGCCAGCAGATACGTTTGGTGTGCTAAACAAATTAACTATAGAGAACTACTAATCATTAGATCCCTATGCGGCACAAAGATAGCTAAAATTGCTCTTGATACTCTACTTCGTTGACGCACTAGAAGGCGGATTTAAGCGCAATTCCCATATCCAACCCTTTTTTACGAACCGATTCCTTGGTACACAAATCCAATGGCACGAAGTTGTGCTGCATCCAGCACATTGCGTCCATCAAAAATAAAGGCTGGTTTTTGCATGGCATCAAATATTTTTTGCCAGTCGTAATGCGCAAATTCATCCCACTCGGTAAGTATGGCAATTGCGTGCGCATTGTAGCAAGCCTCATAGGGATCCCTATAAGAAGTCACACTATCCTGGTTGTGTTCCGGACTGCGTGTTGCTAGATAATTAAGATCCTCTAGTATTTTTTTAGAAGACACTTTTGGATCGTATACTGCTATTTTTGCATGCTCATTGATCAAATCATCGGCCACAAATATTGCTGCCGATTCTCTGGTATCATTAGTATCTTTCTTGAAAGCCCAACCCAAAAAAGTAATTTTTTTATCAGAAACCGTATTGTATAGTGTTTGTACAATACCATTGGAAAAGCGTCTTTTTTGATGGTCGTTCATGATGATTACTTGTTCCCAATAATCGGCTACTTCATGCAATCCGTATGATTTAGCAATGTACACTAAATTCAAAATATCTTTTTGAAAACAAGAACCGCCAAATCCGACTGAGGCTTTTAAGAATTTAGGTCCAATTCTACTGTCCATTCCTATTGCTTTGGCCACTTCATTAATATCAGCGCCTGTTTTCTCACAGAGTTCAGACATGGCATTTACAGATGAGATTCGCTGTGCCAAAAATGCATTGGCAGTAAGCTTAGACAGCTCAGAAGACCAAACATTTGTCGTTAATATTTTATCTGTTGGCACCCAATTAGAGTAAACTTGAACCAGTGCCTCCATTGCCTTTTTCCCTTCGGGAGTAGCGTCGCCCCCAATTAGGATGCGGTCTGGCTGCAATAAATCAGTCACGGCCGTACCTTCCGCTAAAAACTCAGGGTTGGAAAGAATTTGAAATTGAACACCGTTTCCAGTATGATCTAAAATACTTTTGATAGCCTCTGCCGTTCGAACCGGAAGTGTTGATTTTTCGACAACAATCTTATTGTCTTTGGCTACGCGTGCAATTTGGCGTGCACACAATTCAATGTATTTCAAATCAGCAGCCATCCCCTTACCTTTTCCATAGGTTTTGGTAGGCGTGTTTACAGAGATGAAAATAATTTGTGCTTCATCAATAGCTTGATCCACTGCTGTAGAAAAAAATAAATTTCTACCTCGAGCGGTAGCTACTATTTCGCTCAAACCAGGTTCGTAAATGGGTATATTATCCGTATTTGGGTCGTTCCAAGCGGCAATTCGATCTTCATTCAAATCCACAACGGTTACTTGTATATGGGGACATTTTTGTGCAATTACAGACATGGTAGGACCACCTACATACCCTGCTCCAATGCAACAAATTTTTGTAATTTCCATTCTTTATCTATTAAGCGCTTATTTTAATTTTCTTTTTTATTTTTTTTTGAAGTTTGAGAAGATTCTATTTTCTCTACTCCATCTTATTTTAGATGTTCCCAATACCAGCCCACAGCCTCTTGCAAGCCTTTTTGCAATGAAAATTGTGGATTGTAGTGCAATAATCGTTGTGCTTTTTCAATGCTGGCCAAAGAATGCGGAATATCTCCTGCGCGGTTAGGACCATATTCCACTGCTATATTCTCGATTTCAGGATCATACACCGATAAATACTGTTTTAAATAAGTGACCAAATTATTCAACGTATTCCTATCCCCGAAAGCAGTATTGTATACCGTATTAACGGCTTCTGGATTTTGTGTGAGCATGGCCAACTCATTCATTTGTATCACATTATCAATATACGTGAAATCTCTAGAATAGTTGCCATCCCCATTTATTTTAGGGCTTTCGTGTTGCATCAACTGCATTACAAACTTAGGAATCACAGCAGCGTAAGCACCATTAGGGTCTTGTTTCCTCCCAAAAACATTGAAATAACGCAAGCCTATCGTTTCTAAACTGTATGATTTGCTAAATATTTCGGCATACAATTCGTTGACATATTTAGTAATGGCATAAGGTGACAAAGGCTTTCCGATAGTTCCCTCTACTTTTGGAAGGCCTTCTGAGTCTCCATAGGTAGACGAGCTGGCTGCATACACAAAACGTTTTACTTTATGATCTCGAGCAGCGACTAACATATTCAAAAAACCAGAAACATTTACTTCATTACTGGTAACAGGATCGTTTAATGATCTTGGTACCGAGCCTAAAGCAGCTTGGTGCAACACATAATCCACTCCGTTTACGGCTTCCATACAAGTGGTTGCGTTACGAATATCACCTTCTATCAATTGAAAACTAGGATTATTTAAACAGTTTTTTAAATTATGCAGGTGTCCCGTGGCAAAATTGTCCAAACATACTACTTGGTACTTTTTATCTAAAAAATACTCGCATAAGTTAGATCCAATAAAACCCGCTCCACCGGTAACCAATATCTTTTTTTGCACTTCGTTTGCCATGCTATATTTTATTTCACTGCTATTATACGTTGTTCTTTTTGGCAATGTCTTTTATTTTTTGGAACCAACTTTTTGGCTTTTCCTCTTCATAATAAGATTTATCATAAGAGCCATAACCGTAGCCATAGCCTGTTCCGTATTTAGCTTTGTTTTCTTGACCGTTTAAGATGATACTTGTATTGTTCAATTCCCCGCGCTTAATGCGGTTATTCAATAAAGCAATCATGTCTTTTTTAGTGTAATTTTGACGAACGATATATAAAGTAACATCACAATATTGTGCTAATTCAAGCGCATCCGAAACTAATCCTACTGGTGGCGTATCCAATATTATATAATCGTATTCTTGCTTCAAGGCGTTAATCAAGTCCTCCATTCCCTGACTTATGATCATTTCTGAAGGGTTAGGCGGTATTGGTCCAGATAATATTACATCTAAATAAGGTATGTGCGTTTTATTGACAATCTCTTGAATTGATTTTTGTTTGATAATGTAATTCACTACCCCTACATCATTTGACAAATTAAACTCTGTTGCAAGTCTAGGTTTACGTAAATCCAATCCAATTATAACGGTCTTTTTTTCGCTCAAAGCAAAAACCGTAGCGATGTTTATGGAACAAAACGTTTTTCCTTCACCACTTATGGAAGAGGTAATCATCAACGTTTTAGCACCATCTACATTTTGTTGTTTGTACAAAAACTGCAAAGAAGATCGAATGGCCCTAAAGGATTCTGACAATGCTGATTTTGGTTTGTCAAAAACTGCCAAGTTAGATTTCTCTTTATTAACCCCAACCACTCCTATCAATGGGATCTTAGTCATCTTATTAACATCATCGCTATTTTGAATTGCATCATTAATAAAGAAAATAAAAAAAACGGCTATTAACGGAATCAGGATTCCAAGGAAAAGTGCCAAAATATAATTTACAGATGTTTTAGGACCCACTAATCCGCCACCTACATCTTTAGCAGGATCAATAAAATGAATGTCTGATAAGTTGGCTGCTTTTACAATATCTGCCTCAGAACGTTTTTGTAAAAAAGTATTGTATATGTTATCACTTAAGTCATACTTTCTTTTTATTTTTATAAGCTCTTGTTGGTCATCGGGTAGTTTTTTGATAGTACCTTCTGTGGCATTGATCTTACTGCTTACTAAAGCCAAATCATATTGTAAAGAAGATTTAGCTGTGATAATATTTTCTAGCAGTACTTTTTTTATAGCTTCCATTTGGATATCAAACTCTTGAAAAATCTTCTCGCTTTTTACCGCATAGGCCATCTCAGACCTTTGTGTAGACAAAGCAATTAATTTGGAAACATTTACTACTATGTTAGGATCATCAATTCCTGCCACAGATGGTGCTGGTAGTTTTGCGTAATTCACACTGCTATTTAAATACGATTTAAGGGAATTGTAATAAACAATCTTACGATTGATTTCATCCTTCCTAACATCGTATTCTAAAATTTGTTCCGAAAACTTAGTCCCTCCATCCTCAACATCGTAAATATTTTTACCTTTTCGAAATGATTTCAACTCATTGCCTGTTTCTTTCAGTTGAGACTCCATGGCTATCAAAGTACTGTCGATGAAAGCAATTGTATTGGTTGCAAATTTATTTTTGCTATCCAACTGTCTTTTAATTAACATCTTGACTGTAGCATTCAAATATTCAACCAAGCGGACTTTATTAGTTCCTTGCATGCTCAAAGTAATAATTGACCCTGCTTTTTCATTGGTTTGAACGTTAATTCCTTTGTATGCAGAAACTGTTCCGTCAAAATCATTGAATTGAACAAAGTATTCATTTCCCTTGTACATTCCTGGATTTTCATTTAGTTCCAATTGCCAGTTGAGGAAAGGCAAAACTACTTTTTGTCCTACTTTATATCGCTTTACAAACTCACCCGCAACTACATTAGTATTGCCATACGTGTGGGTATCGTATTGAATAACCCCTACGCTTGTGTTTTCAAAAGGAATTTTGATTTCATATTCATTCTCAGTCAAAAATTTAATACCGATTCGTTGACCTGCCAGTTGTCCTTTGGTTTTGTCAATACGTACAAAAAAAGGAACTGCTCCGTAGGCATCTGTAAAATTATATTCTCCTTGAACTAAATAACTAATATAGTACTGCAATTGATCTACAACGAGCTCATTGTGAGATCTTGATTGCAGTGTAGTGGCAATGGTTTGTACTTGATCTGAGGTGCCTCCCCAATTAAATACCAAACTCGTATTTGAGGTAAACAAAGGATTACTTTCTTCTTTGATGGCAATCATGGTTTCCATGCCATAGATTTTCTCTTTTCGAATGTTGACTTGATAAGCAATAGTCAATGCGATGGCTAGACTGATTAAAAACCAACGCCAATAACTGCCAATTTTAATCAGAAAGCCTTTAAAATCAAAACTGACTTGGTTTTCGAAAATTGAAAAATCCTTAATATCTAACATGTATCTTGTACCTAATTAATTTCTTAACAATAAAAAAGTAGTTGTTGCTAATGACAACAAGGTTATGATTGTCCCTAAGGATTCTATACCTGTTTTCCCGGTACCCCAGGTTTTCTGTTTGAGCGGTTTGACATAAATATAGTCATTGGGTTGCAAATAAAAATAAGGAGATTGCATGACATTAATATCAGTAAGATCAATATCAGCCATTTGTACTCCGGTAGGCGTTTTTCGGATTACAGTAACAGCCTTCCTGTCTCCCGTTATGGTAATATCCCCAGCATTAGCAATGGCTTCCATAATATTTACCTGCTCTTGAAATAATATTTTGGTACCCGGAGCACCTATTTCTCCATTCATAGTAAAACGCAAACCTGCTAATTTTACGGTTACAAACACATTAGCTTCTTTAGTAAAATAGTCGGATAAAAGTTGTTTCTCTATTCGAAGTCGAATGTCATCAAGGGTGTACCCAATAACATTTAGCTCTCCCAAAACCGGGATACGAATGTTTCCATGGTCATCTACCGTAAATCCATCAAAATACAAGCCTGTATCGGACTGACTTGGTTTTCCCCCATCATTTGCAATCGTAAAAATAGATGCTAGCTTTGGATCAATGGTTTTTATAGAAATGCTCAATACATCATTTACTTGTAAACGGTACGGTTTAGAAGCCACCATAGCAATAGGAACTTCTACTGATCCGTCTTTTTTTTGCAAATAAATTAAATCTTGCGTAGAGATGCATGACGTCATCAAAACACTGACTAACAATATTAAACAGCCTACAAATTTGTTCATTATTACTATTTTTATCCACAAATATAGCTTTTCATTTACGATATAAAAAGCCTCCTTATGGGATTGCGTTTATTAATTATTTTTTAATGATTTCTCAAAAGGTACTCGATGTAAAATACTGCGTCCCAACGTCACTTCATCAGCATATTCTAACTCATCACCCACAGCTATCCCTCTAGCAATCGTTGATACTATAATATTGCTCGATGCAATTTGCTTGAAAATATAAAAATTGGTTGTATCCCCTTCCATAGTAGAGCTCAAGGCAAATATAATTTCCTGTACTGCTCCCGATTTGACTTTTTCAACTAATGCTGTAATGTGCAACTGGCTGGGACCTACACCATCAATAGGAGAAATTTTTCCACCCAAAACATGATAAATACCCCTAAACTGATTCGTGTTTTCAATAGCCATAACATCTCTAATGTCCTCTACCACACAAATCACGTGGTGATTTCTACTACTATTAGAGCAAATCTCACACAGATCACTATCCGAAATGTTATTACAACTCACACAGTATTTGATATCTTGCCTCATTGAAAGTAGGGCTTGCGCCAAAAATCCAGTTTGCTCCTTAGGCTGTTTTAACAAATGCAAGACCAATCGCAATGCCGTTCGCTTACCAATTCCCGGAAGTTGCGACATTTCGTTGACTGCCTTTTCTAAAAGTTTTGATGAAAATTCCATACCTGCAAATGTAGCAATTTGTTTATTTGTTCCGCGCCATTATTCCCAATTCCTAAACATTGATCAAGCTATATTGAAGGTTTTAATTTTGCATCAATACACAGCGAAAAACTAAAAAAATATAAGAGCTTGCTTTACACTCCATTTGTCAATATCCAACTATTTACAGTTTAATGACAGTGTCTCATTGGCTTAAAGCCCAAAAAAAGGAGATCCATTACAAGTGATTATTTCATACTTTCCTTGGAAATAGTCTTGTTGTAACAACCTTAATTGCGTTTCGTATTGATAGACTAATCTTTAAAATACAATCTTGAAGCTATGAAATGCGTATTAATAATATATCTTTTTGATCAAGAGCGATTTAATAACTAATTAAGAAAATCAAAATCAACAAAACTTACGAATATTAATACTGATTAGTAGCTAATAAAACTAGAGTACAAGCCACCTCTACCTTAATATTGTTCAATTGTAACAACTGGTAAAACTCGGGATTCTCTGTTCCTGGATTAAAAATGACACGTTTGGGTTGTGCCTCAACTATATAATTGTAATAATCGCGTTGACGTGTTGGGTTAAGATATAACGTAACAGTGTCTATGTTTTTAAGTGGAATGGCTTTCGTTTGGATTTTAATTCCAGCTATTTCTCCTGCATTTTGTCCTACTGCTAGTACTGAATGTCCTTTTTCAACTAACTGCTGTACTGCTTTGAACGCATAACGATCTGTTTTGGTCGTGGCACCCAGTACCAATGTTTTTTTATTCTTCATCCTTATCATCCTTTTATGAGTGACAAAAGTAAGCAAAAAGGTTCACCTTATGTAGTGATTATGGTAATTGTTACGGTGCAATAAAAAAACATTGCGCTAACAGTCCCAAACAAAAAATGAGTATTTTTGTAGTATTAAATAACAATTATGGATCTCTTTATTTATCTTTTTGTCGCGCTTTTCTCTGTATTGAACCCTATAGGTACCGTTCCTATTTTTGTCGGTCTGACTCAAAATGATCCCAAAAAAGAACGGTCGCGCATTTCTTTATGGACAGCCATAAACGTTTTCATTATCTTGATAGTTTCCTTTTTTATAGGACAATATGTTTTGTTGTTTTTTGGAATTAGCATTGATGCACTCCGAATTGCAGGAGGGCTTATCATTGTGAGTTCTGGATTTTCATTGCTATCTGGTAAGTTTACCAAAAAACGAGGAATCAACAAAAAAGCAGAAACGGAAGCGCAGCAGCGAAATGATATTGCCTTAACCCCACTTGCCATCCCAATGCTGGCTGGCCCAGGATCCATATCGCTCCTAATTGCTTTTTATCAAGAACACAACAGCACCACAGAAATCATCATTTCTACGCTAGCCATCTTAGCCATTGCAGTAACTATTTTTATCATTTTACGCAGCGCCCATTATCTTGCCAAAATATTAGGTGCTTCTGGAATTATTGCTATCTCCAGAATTGTAGGCTTTATTGTAATCGCAATTGGAATACAATACATTGTAAGCGCCATCATTAACATCATCAAAGTAAATCTTTGTCCCGTCCTGAAATAGCGATACACAAAAACAATCGTTATGGAAGAATACACGAATTATGTAAAGCGCACCCAGCGAGATTACAGCATGTCCTTAAAACTTCAAATCGTTAGAGAAGTTGAGCAAGGTAGTTCATCAATTACCCAAATTAGAAAACAATATGGCATTCAAAGCCATGCTACAGTTCTGGGCTGGTTACGAAAATTTGGTAACTTTGATTGGGAAAACCAATCCCCTTTGAATATGGCAAAGTCACCCGAACAAAAAATTATGGAACTTGAAGCCCAAGTCAAGCTATTAGAAAAACAAAAGGCTCTTTTAGAACGACAAGCTTACGTTGCAGATAAAAAAGCAATCTTGTTTGACATGATGATTGATTTAGCTGAGAAAGAATATCATATCGATATCCGAAAAAACTCTGCACCCGAACAATCGCCCGCTTTAGAGCAAAAGAACAAAAAACAGTAGCGTTTACCTGTTATTTGTTCGGGATAGACAGACAGGTTTATTATCGAAAGACTAGAAGAATAGCATCCAAACAAAACAAAGCCAAAGAAGTGATTTTGATGGTGAATAATATCAGGAAGACAATGCCTAGAATAGGTACTCGAAAACTATATTATCTTTTGTTGGATAAACTTCAATTAATGAAAATTGGAAGAGATAAATTCTTTGATATACTCAGAGCCAATCATTTATTGATACATCCTAAACGAAGTTATCATGTAACGACTAACTCACATCATCGATTTAATAAACATCAAAATCGAATTCTAGATTTAGAAATTAACAGACCAGAGCAAGTTTGGGTCTCTGATATAACCTATATAGGAAAAAGAGATAATCCTTGCTATTTAAGCTTAGTCACAGATGCTTATTCTAAAAAGATTATGGGATATTATGTTGCCGATAACATGAACACAGAAAGCAGTTTGAAGGCTTTTAAAATGGCTCTTAAACACAGAAACAACAAAAACTTACCATTGATACATCATTCAGACAGAGGGATTCAATATTGTGCTAATGACTACCAAAAGCAACTTAATAAAAATAAAATTCTATGCAGTATGACACAAAACTCTGACCCTTATGAAAATGCAGTGGCAGAAAGGATCAATGGTATTTTAAAACAGGAATTTAGGATTGACAAATACAATCAAAAAGCAGAAATCATGCAAAAAATTGTAAAAGAAGCTATTGATATCTATAATGAAATCAGACCTCATTATTCTAATTACATGCTTACTCCAAATCAGATGCATCACCAAAACAAAATTAAAATGAGAACCTATAAAACAAAAAACAGTAGCAAACCAGAGCTTGCTACTGTCTAAAATTGTACTTTTATTTTTTATTAATCCTGTATCACTTTTTCAGGACTAGACAAGTACTTTTTTTAGCTTCTTGGCAAGAAAATCTCAGCCATCATACATCGGGCGCTTCCGCCACCACAAGCCTCAATGGTATCTAGACTTGAACTCAGTATTGTAGCATGCTTTTCTAATTGCGCCACTTGCTTCTCTGTAAGCGCCTGATGAGCAGCAGCACTCATAATCAAGAATCTTTTACCAGCAGTTCCTTGCACTTCCAGCATGTTTCCTGCAAAACTATTCATTTGATCTTCGGTTATTAAGACAACCTCTTTATTGTTTTCTTTTAAATTATCTAGAACCATTTTGCGCTCTTTTTTGTCGTCTATGCAATCCGCGCAAATCACTGCGAAGGTTTCACCCAAACACATCATGACATTGGTATGGTAAATCAATTTTCGTTCGCCATCAACAGTCTGAAACGCTTCAAAAAGAACTGGAGCATAATCAAAATCTTCACAGAACTCGATAAACAACTCCTCATCTGCACGAGGTGATAAAGCACAATACGCTTTAGAATTGGTTCTATCCAAAAGAATACTACCCGTACCTTCTAAGAAAAACCCATCCTCTTCTGCTGATGTGTAATCTACTATATTGTGTATGACAAAACCTTTATCTTCTAACAAATCTAATAGGTCCTCACGGCGTTCTTGACGTCTGTTCTCAGCAAACATTGGATATAATGCTACATCTCCATTTTCATGAAAAGAAATCCAGTTGTTTGGAAAAATACTATCTGGCGTATCTGGATCTAGCGTATCATTTTCTACGGTAACATCTATACCTGCAGCAACCAATTTAGCTACAAAATCATCAAATTCGTGCTGTGCTTTCGCATTTACAGTTGCAGGCAATAAGCCATCTAGCACTTTTTGATAGTAATTATTCACAGCCGTTTGCTCGTTCATTCTAAAAGCTACGGGCCTAATCATCAAGATGGAATTGGTAGTTTGTTTCATGTATTTTTAGTTTAAAGTTGAGTTGTTTAAAGTTGAATATTAAATTCTGTTCCACTTTAAACTTCTAAACAAGTATTTATTCTCTAATTAAAGGTAAGGTAGAGCATCGCAACAAGCCTTCTTGTTTTGCAATCTCGGCATAGGGAATCTCTTCTACTGTAAAACCGTTTTCTCGAAGCCAATTGTTGAGTCTCGTAAAATTTCGTTCCGAAACCACAACATGAGTATCAATTGAAAAAACATTAGAATTCATGTGATACATTTCTTCTCGGGTTAAATGAAAAAGATTTTCTTTACCAAAAAGATCTACAAGAAACATATAATCGGCTTCTTCTCTAAACCCGTTTTTGTAGATAATTCCTTTATTATTTCCCAAAAGTTGAAAACAACAATCCAAATGTAAGGCATTGTCTCGAGCTTCAATTTTTGATTTTACCAAATCAAAAGCTTTCACTTTTTTATGTGGAAATAGCTCTGTGATGTATTGCACCCCTAACAAATTGGTACGCGCCGTAATGTAATCTTTATAATCACTACCCTTGTATGTCCCAATAAAAATATAGTCATCCCATAACACAACGTCTCCGCCTTCTATATGCACTTCTTCTGGCGGTCGTACTACGTTCTCAGGTTTTATTTGATCAATAATATATTGAATTGCATCGAGCTCTCGCTCCCTGTCTGGTAAAATATTAGATTTGACAAAGGTATTTTCAATTACAAAACCAATATCTCTAGTAAAAATTTGGTTGTAATTTTCAATCATATCAGGTCGATACACTTGCACGTGATACTTCTCCAGTACCAGCTTGAAAGCATCCATTTCCTTTACCATATCCTGCTCTAGTGGATACGTACCAGCTAGAATATGCTCTAGTGATTTTGGATCATAAGCCTCTTCTGCTGTAGGTGTCGGTCCATTGTGAAGTGCTGATCCCAGTACTACTGCACGAAGTCTTGCTGTTTCATTTTTAACATTAATTGCTAACATGTGTATTTTCCCTTTTTAGCAAATATAAAAAAAGCTTCACTAAATAGTGAAGCTTTTAAAGTGTTTTTATCTTTTATCTGCGGTAACAAAATCGCGTAATGGATGACCTGTATATACTTGTCTTGGTCTACCAATAGGTTCTTTATTTTCACGCATTTCTTTCCATTGTGCAATCCATCCTGGTAAACGCCCTATAGCAAACATTACCGTGAACATATCTGTTGGAATACCTAAAGCTCTATAAATAATTCCAGAATAGAAATCTACGTTAGGGTATAAATTTCTAGATTTGAAATATTCATCTTCTAGTGCTGCCTCTTCAAGTTTTTTAGCAATAGCAAGAATTGGATCTTCAACTCCTAAGGTTGCTAAAACTTCATTGGCTGCTTTTTTGATAATTTTAGCTCTTGGATCAAAGTTTTTATACACTCTGTGGCCAAATCCCATCAAACGGAATGGATCATTTTTGTCTTTGGCTTTAGCCATATACTTATCTGCATCACCACCTGTTGCATGAATTTCTTCTAGCATTTCAAGTACTGCTTGATTAGCCCCTCCATGTAACGGACCCCATAATGCTGATACTCCAGCTGAGATAGAAGCAAACAATCCTGCATGAGAAGAACCTACCATTCTTACCGTAGAAGTTGAACAATTTTGCTCGTGATCTCCGTGAAGAATAAATAATTTGTCTAACGCATCAATAACAATTGGATTTGCTTTGAAAGGCTCTGTAGGCAATTCAAACATCAAACGCATGAAATTCTCAACATATCCTTTCGTATTATCATAATAATTCAAAGGATAGCCCATGCTTTTTCTGTACGTCCAAGTTGCAATCACAAGGAATTTACCCATGGTTTTACAAACCGCTTCATACATTTCTTTTTCATTATCAACATTTACCGATTTAGGGTTAAATGCTGTCAAAGCACTAGTTAAAGCAGATAAAACGCCCATTGGGTGAGCTGTTTTTGGAAAACCGTCGATGATGTTTTTCATCTCTTCGTTTACCAAGGTATATTTTCTAATATCCGTTTCAAACTGAGCCAACTGTTCTTTACTTGGTAATTCTCCAAAAATTAAAAGATAAGATACCTCTAGAAAATCAGCTTTATCTGCAAGATCTTCAATGGCATATCCTCTATAACGAAGAATTCCTAATTCTCCATCAAGAAAAGTAATTTCACTTTTACAAGATCCTGAATTTTTGTACCCTGGATCAATAGTAATGATACCAGATAAATCACGTAATTTGTTAATATCAATGGCTACTTCATTCTCACTTCCAACTACAACAGGAAGTTCGATTTTTTTTCCATCAATTTCTAATGTGGCTATTTTTGACATAATATAATTGGAAATAAACTTTTAAAATAATAATTTCCCAAATCTATGAAATTTAACACTAATTAAAAAGAGAATACCAGAATGAAATTGTTAAATATTATACAAAAAGCCACTCACAAAAAGTGAATGGCTTTCCATCATTTAGCAAAAAAAGCTATTATTTTATTTTAAAAGCATTCTTTCCAGGAAAATAAGCAGATGTACCCAATTCCTCTTCAATGCGCAACAATTGATTGTACTTTGCCATACGATCAGACCTAGAGGCTGATCCTGTTTTAATTTGTCCACAGTTTAATGCTACAGCTAAGTCAGCAATAGTATTATCCTCTGTTTCTCCAGAACGGTGTGACATTACCGAAGTATATCCTGCATTCTTAGCCATATTTACAGCAGCAATCGTTTCTGTTAAAGTCCCAATTTGGTTTACTTTAATCAATATTGAATTCGCAATACCTTTTTCAATACCTGTTGACAAGCGCTCTACATTGGTAACAAACAAATCGTCACCTACCAGTTGCACTTTGTCGCCTATTTTTTCGGTAAGCAATTTCCAACCGTCCCAGTCGTTTTCATCCATACCATCTTCAATAGATATAATTGGATATTTAGCAACCAATTCGGCTAAATATTCAACTTGTTCAGCAGATGTTCTTACTTTACCAGTCTCTCCTTCAAACTTTGAGTAATCGTATTTTCCGTTTACATAAAATTCTGCAGCAGCACAATCTAAAGCGATCATGATTTCATCGCCAAAAGAATAGCCCGCAGCTTCAACTGCTTTTTTAATGGTATCCAAAGCATCCTCTGTTCCACCAGCAAGATTTGGTGCAAAACCACCTTCATCCCCTACAGCTGTTGAAAGACCTCTGTCATGTAATACTTTTTTCAAACTATGAAAAATCTCCGTTCCCATTTGCATGGCTTGTGAGAAAGTAGTTGCTTTCACCGGGAAAATCATAAACTCTTGAAACGCAATAGGTGCATCAGAGTGCGATCCACCGTTTATAATATTCATCATTGGTACCGGCAAAGTATTCGCAGAAACACCACCCACGTAACGATATAATGGCAATCCAAGTTCATTTGCCGCTGCTTTAGCTACAGCCAAAGAAACACCAAGAATAGCATTGGCACCCAAACTAGATTTATTAGGAGTTCCGTCTAAGTCAATCATCATTTGATCAATCTGATTTTGTTCAAATACAGATACACCAACAAGTTCTTCAGCAATTACAGTATTTACATTCTTCACTGCATTCATAACTCCTTTTCCAAGATACGCTTTACCACCATCTCGTAACTCAACAGCTTCATGCTCTCCGGTTGAAGCTCCTGATGGAACTGCAGCTCTACCCAATACACCATTATCTGTAATTACATCTACCTCAATAGTAGGGTTCCCTCTTGAATCAAAAATTTGTCTCGCGTGAATTTTTATAATAATACTCATAAACTGAATTTTTTAAATTTTACATTACAAATATATTCTAAGTTTTGGAATGATTTTATGAAAATAATGAATGTTATTAACGAAAACGTTATAATTTGATTTCCAAAGAATCAATTTAACAACTTAAACAGCATGTCAAGTCAATTGCTTGTATTTTTAATCTCTCACTGAAAGTACGAAACAAGAAACGGGTTTGACTTTATAAATGTCAAACCCGTTTCTTAATTCGAAATAAAAATAAATTTATCCCTTTAAGCTATCAATAAATTGATCAAATAAATAAGAAGAATCATGTGGTCCCGGGCTAGCCTCAGGATGGTATTGAACTGAAAAACAATTTTTGTTTCTCATACGCATTCCTGCAACTGTTCCGTCGTTAAGATGTACATGTGTAATTTCAAGCGCATCGTTAGCATCAAGATCTTCTTTACTAACTGCAAAACCATGATTTTGCGAAGTAATTTCACCTTTTCCAGTAACTAAGTTTTTAACAGGATGATTGATCCCTCTATGCCCATTAAACATTTTATAAGTCGAAATCCCATTCGCTAAACCAATTATTTGGTGTCCCAAACATATCCCGAATAATGGAGCATTTGCCTCCAAAATATCTTTCGCAACTTTAATAGCACTTGCTAATGGTTCCGGATCTCCAGGTCCATTAGAAAGGAAATAACCGTCAGGATTGAAAGACTTTAAATCCTCAAAAGTGGCATCATATGGAAACACTTTGATATAGCAATCTCTTTTAGCAAAATTGCGTAGAATATTTTTCTTAATACCTAAATCTAAAGCAGCAATTTTATATTTTGAATTTTCGTCTCCATAAAAGTAAGGGACAGTAGTAGACACTCTAGAAGCCAACTCTAATCCTTTCATATCAGGGACATTAGCCAAAGCTACTTTTAAATCTTCAACCGCTGTTCCATCTGTACAAATGACAGCATTCATGGCACCATTATCTCTGATATAGTTAACTAAAGCTCTTGTATCCACATCCGAAATACAAATCAGGTTTTGCTTCTTGAAATAATCTTCCAAACTTTCTGAAGCATCTGCTCGAGAATAGTTGAAACTGAAATTCTTGCAAATCAAACCAGATATTTTAATAGATTCTGATTCTACTTCGTTTTCATTTACACCATAATTACCAATGTGAGCATTGGTAGTAACCATTAACTGTCCAAAATATGATGGATCAGTAAAAATCTCTTGATATCCAGTCATGCCCGTATTAAAGCAAACTTCTCCAAAAGTAGTTCCGCTAATCCCGATTGATTTCCCATGAAAAATAGTTCCATCACTTAGTAAAAGGATTGCAGATTGTCGTGTTGTGTATTTCATTAGTATAGTGTTTGTGTAATATACTAACCTAAGTTAGCATGTATTGATAATAAATACTTCATGAAGAAGTACAACTATTCACCCCTTTATAACATCAATTATAAAATTATAAAAAGGATAAAAAAAAAGGATAAACTATAAATAGTTTATCCTTGATTTTATTGAATCATTATTTTCATAATTACTCAGCAGTCTCAGTAGTAGAATCCGTTTCAGCAACAGGAGCTTCAGTAGCCTCATCAGCTTTTTTAGCTTTTCCACCACGACGGCTTTTAGCTTTTTTCACTTCTTTTTTACCACCATTGTAAAGTTCATTAAAATCAACAAGCTCGATCATTGCCATATCAGCATTATCTCCCAAACGATTTCCAACTTTAATGATACGTGTGTATCCACCTGGACGGTCTCCTACCTTAGCAGCTACATCTCTGAATAAATCAGTTACAGCATATTTACTACGTAAGTAAGCAAAAACAATACGACGATTGTGAGTCGTATCCGCTTTAGATTTTGTTATTAATGGCTCAACAAATTGTTTAAGCGCTTTTGCTTTAGCAACAGTAGTATTAATACGTTTGTGCTCAATAAGAGAACAAGCCATATTAGCTAACATAGATTTTCTATGAGCTGTCTGTCTGCTTAAGTGATTGAATTTTTTTCCGTGTCTCATGACGTGTTTTTTTTAAACCTTCATCTTGCTACAATCCTCTTTGGAGAGCAAAATACGAAGTGGTTTATTCTTTATCTAATTTGTATTTTGCTAAGTCCATACCGAAGTTCAAATTTTTAACTGCAACAAGTTCATCAAGTTCAGTTAAAGATTTTTTACCAAAATTTCGGAATTTCATTAAATCATTTTTATTGAAAGATACTAAATCACCAAGTGTATCAACTTCAGCCGCTTTCAAGCAATTTAATGCTCTAACAGAAAGATCCATATCAACAAGCTTAGTTTTAAGCAACTGTCTCATGTGTAATGACTCTTCATCATAAGATTCTGTTTGTGCAATTTCGTCAGCCTCGAGTGTAATTCTTTCATCAGAAAACAACATAAAGTGATGAATCAAAACTTTAGCTGCTTCAGTAAGCGCATCTTTAGGATTTATAGAACCATCAGTTTTAATTTCAAAAACTAATTTTTCGTAATCCGTTTTTTGCTCTACACGGAAGTTTTCAATAGCATACTTAACATTTTTAACAGGCGTAAAAATGGAGTCTGTAAAAATAGTTCCTATTGCAGCATTCTGCTTCTTGTTTTCTTCAGCTGGAACATAACCTCTACCTTTTTCGATAGTTAAATCGAAATTAAGTTTGATTTTGCTATCTAAATTACAAATTACAAGATCTGGATTTAGAACTTGAAAACCTGAAATAAATTTTTGAAAATCACCAGCAGTTAACTGATCTTTACCTGAAACAGAAATAGTAACTGATTCATTATCTATATCTTCTATTTGACGTTTGAAACGTACTTGCTTAAGATTAAGTATAATTTCGGTAACGTCTTCAACAACTCCTGAAATAGTAGAAAACTCATGATCTACACCTTCAATGCGAACAGATGTAATTGCATAACCTTCTAATGCAGAAAGCAAAACTCTTCTAAGTGCATTACCAACGGTCAATCCATATCCTGGTTCTAAAGGTCTAAATTCAAATTTACCTTCAAAATCGGTTGAATCGATCATGATAACTTTATCGGGCTTCTGAAAATTAAATATTGCCATAAATTTCGACTAAGTCAATTATTATTTGTTGTACAACTCTACGATTAATTGTTCTTTAATGTTTTCTGGAATTTGAAGTCTTGCAGGAACAGATACAAAAGTACCTTCTTTAAGATCACTATTCCATGTAATCCATTCATAAACATGACTTGAATTAGATAAAGAACGTTCGATAGCCTCTAATGATTTAGATTTTTCACGAACAGCAACTTTATCACCAGGCTTAAGGTGGTAAGAAGGAATATTTACAACTTCACCATTTACAGTAACGTGTCTGTGAGAAACTATTTGACGAGCACCTCTTCTAGAAGGAGCAATACCCATTCTAAAAACAACGTTATCTAATCTTGCTTCACATAATTGTAATAAAACTTCACCAGTAACTCCTTTAGTAGCTGATGCTTTTTCGAATAAGTTTCTGAATTGTTTTTCTAAAATTCCATAAGAATATTTAGCTTTTTGCTTTTCCATTAACTGAACAGCATACTCAGACTTTTTTCCTCTTTTTTTAGCCATCCCGTGTTGTCCAGGAGGGTAATTTCTTTTTTCGAATGCTTTATCATCACCGAAAATTGCTTCGCCAAATTTACGAGCTATTCTTGTACTAGGACCAGTATATCTTGCCATTTTAAATTGTTTAAGATTGAGATTATGAATTCAGGTCAAATCCTTCGATAATCGAAATTCAATCTAGGTTATACTATAATTAATATTTTGAGTATTATACTCTACGTCTTTTAGGAGGACGACATCCGTTGTGAGGCATTGGAGTAACATCAATAATTTCAGTAACTTCAATACCACCATTGTGTAAAGAACGAATAGCAGACTCACGTCCGTTTCCTGGTCCTTTTACATAAACTTTAACTTTTTTAAGTCCAGCTTCAAGAGCTACTTTACTACAATCTTCTGCTGCCATTTGAGCTGCGTACGGAGTGTTCTTTTTAGAACCTCTGAAACCCATTTTACCAGCTGAAGACCATGAAATAACTTCACCTTTTTTATTAGTCAAAGAAATGATAATGTTATTGAAGGTAGCAGAAATATGAGCTTCACCCGTTGATTCAACGATAACTTTACGTTTTTTTGCTGTTGCTTTAGCCATATTACTTATTATTTAGTTGCTTTTTTCTTGTTAGCAACAGTTTTTCTTTTACCTTTTCTTGTTCTAGAGTTGTTCTTAGTTCTTTGTCCTCTTAAAGGAAGACCAGTTCTATGACGAATACCTCTATAACATCCAATATCCATTAAACGTTTGATGTTTAAAGAAACTTCTGAACGTAATTCACCTTCAATTTTGAAAGATGATACAGCATCACGAATTGCTCCGATCTCGTCATCATTCCAATCTTGAACTTTTTTGTCTTGGCTAACTTGAGCTTTTTCTAAAATCTCAACAGCTCTACTTCTACCTAATCCAAAGATATAGGTTAGTGCAATAACACCTCTCTTATTTTTTGGGATATCTACCCCTGCTATTCTTGCCATAATTATCCTTGTCTTTGTTTAAATCTAGGATTCTTTTTGTTTATTACGTACAATCTCCCTTTTCTTCGTACAATTTTGCACTCGGGACTTCTCTTTTTTACTGAAGCTCTAACTTTCATTTTTGAATATCCTTTAATATCTATAAGTAATTCTCGCTTTTGACAAATCGTAAGGGCTCATTTCTAGTTTAACCTTATCACCAGGTAATAATTTAATGTAATGCATACGCATTTTACCAGAAATATGTGCAATTACAATATGTCCATTCTCTAACTCTACACGGAACATTGCATTTGATAATGCTTCAATGATTGAACCGTCTTGTTCTATTGCTGATTGTTTTGCCATAAATTAAGCTACTGCTTTTCTATTTTTACCACTTTTCATTAATCCATCATAATGCTTATTCAACAGGTATGAATTGATTTGTTGAACAGTGTCAATGGCAACACCAACCATAATAATTAATGAAGTACCTCCAAAAAACATTGCCCATGATTGTTGAACATCCATCAAGCTTACAACTATCGCAGGGAACACAGCGATCAAAGCAAGAAATATTGATCCAGGGAATGTAATTAAAGACATCACTTTATCAAGGTAGTCAGAAGTTTCAACACCAGGCTTAACACCAGGAATAAAACCACCACTTCTCTTTAAATCATCAGACATTTTATTTGTTGGAACTGTAATAGCCGTGTAAAAGAATGTAAATACAATGATTAAAGTTGCAAATACAAAATTATACCAAAAACCAAACATATTACTGAATGCTCCAACTATTGACTGTGAAGTATCTGAATCTGATAAACCAGCTAGTGCTGCAGGAATAAACATAATTGCTTGAGCAAAAATAATTGGCATAACCCCAGAAGCATTAAGCTTTAAAGGAATCCACTGTCTATTACCATTCATCATATCTTGTTCAAAATCTCCAGACGTTGTGCGTCTAGCATATTGAACAGGAATTCTTCTTACTGCCATCACTAAAAGCACACAGCTAATAATTACCAACAACCAAAGAATAATTTCAATAACCAATAACATTGGTCCTCCATTGTTATTTGAAACTCTTGAAGTGAATTCTTGCATAAAAGCCTGAGGCAATCTAGCAAGTATTCCTACCATAATCAATAATGAAATACCATTTCCAATTCCTTTATCAGTAATTTTTTCACCAAGCCACATTGCAAAAATGGTACCAGTAACAAGAATTACAACAGAAGAGAATAAAAACTCAAAAGAATTAAAACCTAATAAAAAAGCATTACCAGGAAGAGTTCTATACAAGTTATAGATGTAGGTAGGTCCTTGAACTAAAGTAATTCCAATTGTCAACCAACGTGTGATTTGATTTATTTTTTTTCTACCACTCTCTCCATCACTTTGAAGCTTTTGCAAATAAGGAATCGCAATTCCCATAAGCTGGACTACAATAGATGCAGAAATGTATGGCATAATCCCAAGTGCAAAAACAGAAGCTTGAGAAAATGCACCACCAGTAAACATGTCAAGAATTGAACCAATTCCTTCTTTGGTCTGTCCGGCTAAATTAGCCAATTGAGTTGCATCAATACCTGGTAAGGTCACTTGAGCACCAAAACGATAAACTAAAAGAAGACCGAAAGTAATTAGAATTCTATTTTTTAGTTCTTCAATTTTCCAAACATTACCTATTGATTCAATAAATTTCTTCATATTATACAGAAAATTACATTACTATAGCTTCTCCACCAGCAGCTTCGATAGCAGCTTTTGCAGTAGCAGTAAATTTGTGAGCGGTTACTTTTAATTTTGCTTTCAATTCACCTCTACCTAAAATCTTAACGATTTCATTTTTGGTAGCCAAACGGTTAGCAACATAAACTGACATATCAACAGTATCTTGAACGATACCATTTTCAACTAAAAGTTGAAGAGTATCAAGATTGACACCTTCGTAATCTTTACGATTGATGTTTGTAAAACCAAACTTAGGTACACGTCTTTGAAGTGGCATTTGCCCTCCTTCAAAACCAATCTTTTTAGAATAACCAGAACGAGATTTTGCTCCTTTATGTCCTCTTGCAGAGGTACCACCTTTTCCAGAACCTTCTCCTCTACCTAATCTTTTATTTTGATTGTGCGTAGAACCTTCAGCAGGTTGTAAGTTACTTAAATTCATAACAGTATTTGTTATTTAGCTTCTTCAACAGAAACTAAGTGTTTAACTTTATTTATCATACCAAGGATTGTAGGATTTGAATCATGCGCTACAACTTGTCCCATTTTACGTAGACCTAAAGCTTCCAATCCTCTTTTTTGTGAAAGTGGACAGTTGATTTTGCTTCTAACTTGTTTTACTAATAATTTAGCCATAATTTCCTTGTATTAACCTTTAAAAACTTTCTCTAAAGAAACACCTCTTTGTTTTGCAACAGTATAAGCACTTCTCATTTGTAATAAAGCATCAAAAGTTGCTTTTACCACGTTGTGTGGATTTGAAGATCCTTGTGATTTTGAAAGTACATCATGTATACCAACTGATTCTAAAACTGAACGAACAGCTCCACCAGCAATAACTCCAGTACCATGAGATGCAGGAATTAAAAATACGCGTGCACCACCAAATTTACCTTTTTGTTCGTGAGGTACAGATTGACCATTTAAAGGGATCTTTACTAGATTTTTCTTAGCATCTTCTACTGCTTTAGCAATAGCCTCAGAAACATCTTTAGACTTACCTAAACCGTGACCAACAACACCGTTTTCATCACCTACAACTACAATAGCAGAAAAACCAAAAGCTCTACCACCCTTTGTAACTTTAGTAACACGATTTACACTCACCAAACGATCTTTTAATTCAAGACCACTAGGTTTTACCAACTCTACATTTTTGTATTTACTATTAGACATACTATATTAGAATTTAAGTCCAGCCGCTCTCGCGCCTTCTGCTAATGATTTAATACGCCCGTGATATAAGTAACCTCCTCTATCAAAAGTTACAACTTCTATCCCAGCTTTTAAAGCTTTTTCAGCAACCAATTTCCCAACTGCTGTAGCAACTTCAATATTCGTACCCTTACCTATTTCTTTTTCTCTTGAAGAAGCTGCTAGCAAAGTAACTCCGTTTACGTCATCAATTAATTGAGCGTAAATTTCTTTATTACTTCTAAAAACAGATAGTCTTGGATTAGTAGCAGTACCACTAATTGTCTTTCTAATTCTGAATCTAATTCTTTGTCTTCTTTCAGGTTTTGTTAATGACATAATCTTATTTTTTAAGCTGATTTACCTGCTTTTCTTCTTAATACTTCACCCACGAATTTAACTCCTTTTCCTTTGTATGGCTCTGGCTTACGAAAACCTCTAATTTTCGCAGCTACTTGACCTAAAAGTTGTTTATCAAATGATGTTAACTTTACAATTGGGTTTTTACCTTTCTCAGATATAGTTTCTAAAGTAACTTCAGGAGCAATCTCTAAAATAATATTGTGTGAAAAACCAAGAGCTAAATCTAATTTTTGACCTTGATTTGAAGCTCTATAACCAACTCCAACAAGTTCTAACGATTTAGTAAAACCATCTGTAACACCAACTATCATGTTGTTGATAAGTGAACGATACAAACCATGTTTTGCTCTTTGATCTTTATGATCAGATGACCTGTCAACTTGAACTTGACCATCTTCAACTGTTACAGTAACGTCCGAAAACTCCTGAGTTAGTTGACCGTTTTTTCCCTTAACTGTAATAATTCCGTTTGCTACTTCAACAGTAACACCTGCAGGAACTATTATAGGATTTTTACCTATTCTTGACATCTTATTATAGTCTTTAAATTAGTATACGTAACAAATTACTTCACCACCTACATTCAATTGCTTTGCTTGTTTACCAGTCATCAAACCTTTTGAAGTAGAAACAATAGCAATACCTAAACCATTTAAGATTCTTGGTATATTAGCAGAACTTGAATATTTACGTAAACCTGGTTTACTAATTCTCTGAATATCTTTGATTACAGACTCTTTAGTATCTTTATCATACTTCAAAGCGATTTTGATAGACCCCTGAACAGCGTTGTCTTCAAATTTGTAACTCAAAATATAACCTTGATCAAATAAGATCTTAGTTATTTCTTTTTTTAGATTAGATGCAGGAATTTCAACAACTTTGTGGTTTGCGGCCACAGCGTTACGAACTCTTGTCAAATAATCAGCAATAGGATCTGTATACATGTGTATTAATTTGCGGTCTTGGTTTTCAACAAACGATTTATTGAACCTTAAACCAATTTATAAATATTAAAGATACAGACTAAACATATGTTAAGTCTGTATCTGAAAGCAAAACTATGCTATTACCAAGATGCTTTTTTCACACCAGGAATTAATCCATTATTTGCCATTTCACGAAATGTAACACGTGAAATACCAAATTGACGCATATAACCTCTTGGTCTTCCAGTTAATTTACAACGATTGTGTAAACGAACAGGCGAAGCATTTTTTGGTAACTTTTGCAAACCTACGAAATCTCCAGCTTCTAACAAAGCTTTTCTTTTCTCTGCATACTTTGCAACCGTTTTTTCTCTCTTAACCTCACGGGCTTTCATTGATTCTTTAGCCATGTCTTAGTTCTTTTTAAAAGGTAAACCTAATTCTGTTAATAACGACTTAGCTTCTTTGTCAGTCTTTGCGGTAGTTACGAAGGTAATATCCATACCAGAAATTTTATTAACTTTATCAATATCAATTTCTGGAAAAATAATTTGTTCTAAAACACCAAGGTTATAATTTCCTCTACCATCAAAACCTGTAGCCTTAATTCCGCTGAAATCTCTTACGCGAGGTAACGCAGAAGTAATAAGTCTATCAAGAAACTCATACATTCTTTCTCCACGCAAAGTAACTTTAGCACCAATTGGCATTCCTTTTCTCAATTTAAAAGACGCAACGTCTTTCTTAGAGATAGTTGAAACTGCTTTCTGCCCAGTGATCTTTGTCAACTCATCAACTGCATAGTCAATAAGTTTTTTATCAGATACAGCTGCACCAACTCCTTTACTTAAAACGATTTTGTCCAATTTAGGAACTTGCATTACGTTTACGTATCCGAATTCCTCTTTAAGAGCAGCAATTACTCTGCTCTTATATTCTTCTTTTAGTCTAGGTATATACGCCATTACTATAGTACTTGATTAGATTTTTTTGAAAATCTTACTTTCTTATCTCCTTCTACTCTAATACCTACTCTTGTTGCTTCCTTAGTTTTAGGATCAATTAAAGAGATGTTAGATATTTGTATTGGAGCTTCTTTCTTTACAATACCACCTTGAGGGCTTTTTGCACTTGGTTTCGTATGCTTAGAAACCATATTAACACCTTCAACAATTGCTTTGTTCTTTTCACGATCAACGCTTACTACTTTACCTTCAGCACCTTTATGGTCTCCAGCAATTACTCTAACGATGTCACCTGATTTTATTTTTAGCTTTATCATCTTAAAACGAATTAAAGCACTTCTGGTGCTAATGATACAATTTTCATGAATTGTTTTTCACGAAGTTCTCTTGCTACCGGACCAAAAACACGAGTTCCTCTCATTTCACCAGCAGCATTCAATAATACGCAAGCGTTATCATCAAATCTAATGTATGAACCATCGGCTCTTCTTACTTCTTTTTTGGTACGTACAACAACTGCAGTTGAAACAGCTCCTTTTTTAACGCTTCCGTTTGGAGCAGTATCTTTGATAGAAACTACAATCTTGTCACCAACAGAGGCATACCTTCTTTTGGTACCTCCTAAAACACGGATAGTTAAAACTTCCTTTGCTCCAGTGTTATCTGCTACTTTTAGTCTTGATTCTTGTTGTACCATAATTATTTAGCTCTTTCTAAGATTTCAACTAACCTCCAACATTTTGTTTTACTTAAAGGACGAGTCTCGCTTATCCTTACAGTATCTCCAACGTTACAGTCGTTCATTTCGTCGTGTGCGTGATACTTTTTAGTTTTCAACACGAACTTACCGTATAATGGGTGTTTTACTTTACGAACTTCAGCAACAACAATAGATTTATCCATTTTGTCTGAAGTTACAACACCAATTCTCTCTTTTCTTAAATTTCTTTTTTCTTCCATCTTTCAGCAGACTACAGTTATTGTCTTTTAGTAAGTTCAGTAGCTAATCTTGCAACAGTTCTTCTCACACCTCTAATTTGAAGTGGATTCTCAATTGGTGAAATAGCGTGAGCCATTTTAAGATCAGCATATGTTTTCTTAGTCTGGCTAAGTTTCTCTTGCAACTCTGCTGCAGAAAGATTTTTTATTTCTGATTGTTTCATAATATAGTATAAATTATGCTTCGAAATCTCTTGCAACAACAAATTTAGTTTTTACTGGAAGCTTTTGTGCTGCTAGACGTAACGCCTCTTTAGCAACTGACAAAGGAACTCCTCCAACTTCAAACATAATTCTTCCGGGTTTAACAACGGCTGCCCAGTATTCAACTGCACCTTTACCTTTACCCATACGTACCTCAAGAGGTTTCTTTGTGATTGGTTTGTCTGGAAATATTTTGATCCATAATTGTCCCTCTCTTTTCATGAAACGAGTAGCAGCAATACGAGCTGCTTCTATTTGACGAGAAGTTAAAAACATTCCATCTTCATGTACAGATTTAATACCAAACATTCCATTAGAAAGTTCATGCCCTCTTTGAGAGTTCCCTTTCATTTTACCTTTCTGTACCTTACGGTATTTTGTTCTTTTAGGCTGTAACATTTTTCTTTAATTTAAAAATTACTTTCGTTTACGAGCGTCTGGTTTTCCACCTTTGTTAAAAGGTTTTCTATCTCCTCTTGGAGAATCACCACCTTTACCTCCAGCACCAGATTGTTTTTTGTCCATTCCGGCTAGTGGAGAAAGATCTCTCTTTCCATAAACTTCACCTTTCATGATCCATACTTTGATACCCATTCTACCATAAGTAGTATGAGCTTCAGCCAAAGCATAATCAATATCAGCTCTGAAAGTTGATAGAGGAATTCTACCTTCTTTAAAACCCTCTGAACGAGCCATCTCAGCACCATTCAAACGACCAGAAATCAAAACTTTGATACCTTCAGCGTTCATACGCATAGAAGCAGCAATAGCCATTTTGATTGCACGTCTGTAAGAAATTCTGCTTTCGATTTGACGACAGATGCTTGTAGCAACTAGATACGCGTCAAGTTCAGGTCTTTTAATTTCAAAGATGTTAATTTGAACCTCTTTGTCAGTAATTTTCTTAAGTTCTTCTTTCAACTTGTCTACCTCTTGTCCACCTTTACCGATAATAATACCAGGTCTAGCAGTAGTGATAGTAACGGTTACAAGTTTTAAAGTTCTCTCGATTATTACTTTAGATACACTAGCTTTTGATAAACGAGCATGGATATACTTTCTGATTTTGTGATCTTCGGCAAGTTTATCACCGTAATCATTTCCACCATACCAGTTTGAGTCCCATCCTCTGATGATACCAAGTCTGTTTCCAATTGGATTTGTCTTTTGTCCCATGCTGCTTAAGAATTGCTTTGTGTGTTATTGATAGCCCCTAACACGATTGTAACGTGATTAGAACGTTTTCTTATTCTATGTGCTCTTCCTTGTGGAGCTGGACGAAGTCTTTTCAACATCATTCCACCATCTACACGGATTTCCTTAACAAATAAACCAGCTTCTTCCATATTAGCTTCAGGGTTTTTTGCTTGCCAGTTAGCAATTACAGATAAAACCAATTTTTCTAATTTTCTTGAAGCTTCTTTAGAACTAAATCTTAGTATGTTAAGTGCTCTTTCTACCTTCTGACCTCTTACTAGATCTGCTACTAAGCGCATTTTTCTAGGTGAAGTAGGGCAGTTATTTAACTTTGCGAAGGCCAAAGACTTATTTGCCTCTTTTCTTGCATCTGCTGTTTCTCTTTTACGAACTCCCATTGCTTCTTATTTTTTACCTTTATTTTTTGCTCCAGCATGACCTCTAAAAGATCTCGTTGGTGAAAATTCTCCTAATTTGTGACCTACCATGTTTTCAGTAACATAAACCGGTACAAATTGACGACCGTTGTGAACTGCGATAGTTTGTCCAACAAAATCTGGAGTAATCATAGAAGCTCTAGACCAAGTCTTAACCACTCCTTTATTTCCACCTGCAATATTTTCTTGAACTTTCTTGTCTAATTTATAATGAACAAAAGGTCCTTTTTTTAATGAACGTGCCATATCTTATTATTTCTTTCTACGTTCTACGATATACTTGTTACTCGGGTTTTTCTTAGAACGTGTTCTATAACCTTTTGCTGGTATTCCATTTCTTGAACGTGGATGTCCACCAGAAGAACGTCCTTCACCACCTCCCATTGGGTGATCTACAGGGTTCATTGCTACAGGTCTTGTTCTAGGTCTTCTACCTAACCATCTAGTTCTACCAGCTTTACCAGAAACAACTAATTGATGATCAGAGTTAGATACAGCTCCAATAGTTGCAGAACAAGTTAACAAGATCAATCTTGTTTCACCTGAAGGCATTTTAATTGTAGCGTATTTACCATCTCTTGCCATTAATTGAGCAAAAGTTCCAGCAGAACGTGCAATAACTGCACCTTGACCTGGTCTCAATTCAATACAAGAAATTACAGTTCCTAGCGGAACTCTACTTAAAGGTAAAGTATTACCAATCTCAGGTTGAGATTCTGGACCAGAAACAAGTTTCTGACCAACTTTCAATCCGTTTTGAGCGATAATATAAGTTTTCTCACCATCAGCATAAGCTAATAAAGCGATAAATGCAGTTCTGTTTGGATCATATTCGATTGATTTAACCGTAGCTGGAATTCCTTCTTTAGTACGTTTAAAATCAATAATACGATATCTCTGCTTGTGACCACCACCCGTATAACGCATGGTCATCTTTCCTTGACTATTTCTACCACCAGAGTTTTTTATCGGCGCTATCAAAGAGCGTTCCGGCTTATCAGTTGTAATGGCGTCATAACCATTCACAACTCTAAATCGCTGACCTGGGGTAATAGGTTTTAATTTTCTTACTGACATTTTATCTTAGATATTGTTGTAAAAATCAATTGTTTCTCCTTCTTGTACTTGAACAATCGCTTTTTTAATTGCATTTGTCTTTCCACTGATTAAACCACTTTTAGTGTATTTAGTAGTTCTATCTGGTCTCACATTCATTGTATTAACACTAACAATAGTTACACCATAAGCAGCCTCAACAGCTTTCTTAATTTGTACTTTGTTTGCTTTTCTGTCAACAACGAATCCGAAGCGGTTTAAAACTTCACTTTCTTTGGTTACTTTTTCCGTTACTATAGGCTTAATAATGATGCTCATATCCTATTATTTACTTAAATTTTCTTCAATTATCTCCAAAGAACTCTCTAAAAGCACTAAATTATTAGCGTTTAATATAGCGTAAGTACTTAATTCCAAGCTACTTACAACGCTAGAGCTTTTTAAATTACGTGACGACAAATATACATTTTTATTTGAATCACCCAATACAAAAAGGGATTTTTTATTCTCTAACTCTAAAGCTTTCAAAACGTTGATGAAATTTTTAGTGTTTGGAGTTTCAAAATTAAAGTCTTCAAGAACGATAATGTTTGACTCTTTAGCTTTGATAGAAAAAGCAGATTTTCTTGCTAAACGCTTTAAGTTTTTATTCAATTTGAAAGAATAACTTCTTGGTCTTGGACCAAAAACAGTTCCTCCACCTTTAAATAAAGGGTTTTTAGCACTACCAGCACGGGCTGTACCTGTACCTTTTTGCTTTTTTATCTTACGAGTACTTCCCGCAACTTCAGCTCTTTCTTTAGCTTTGTGCGTTCCTTGTCTTTGATTAGCAAGATATTGCTTTACATCAAGATATACTGCGTGATTGTTTGGCTCTATACCAAATACTGAATCAGAAAGTTGAACTTTTCTTCCAGTATCTTTTCCGTTGAAATCTAATACTTTTGCTTCCATTACTTCTGAATGATTACATAAGAGTTGTTATGACCAGGAACACATCCTTTAATAACAAGTAGGTTCTTTTCAGCCACTACTTTTAAAACTCTAAGGTTTTGAACTTTTACATTGTCTCCTCCCATACGTCCAGCCATACGCATTCCTTTGAATACTCTAGATGGATAAGAAGAAGCTCCCACAGAACCTGGCGCTCTTAAACGGTTGTGCTGACCGTGAGTTGCTTGACCAACACCACCAAAACCGTGACGTTTTACAACCCCTTGGAAACCTTTACCTTTAGATACACCTTGTACATCTACAAATTCACCTTCAGCAAAAATAGAAACATCAATAAGATCTCCTAATTTTTGTTCAGTTGCAAAATCTTGGAATTCAACGACTTTTTTCTTAGCTACAGTTCCAGCTTTTTTAAAGTGACCTAAAGCCGCTTTTGTGGAATGTTTCTCGTTTTTGTCATCGAAACCTAGTTGCAACGCTTCGTACCCGTCAACACCTTTGGTTCTGACTTGGGTAACAACACATGGACCTGCTTCGATTACCGTACAAGGAATATTCTTCCCGTTTTCGTCGAAAATACTAGTCATGCCGATTTTTCTACCAATTAACCCAGACATAAATATTAATTATTAATTACTAAAACTCCCTTCAATTTAAAAAACAACAGCTGTTCTCAAACAGGGAGTGCAAAAGTATACATTAAAATCGAATATACCAAACAGTTACAAAAATTAAATAACTCATTATCAAAAAACAAACTTTTAAAAATTAAATAATCAATCGCCCCACCATACAACACACACGTAGATTGATGCTATTTCAAGAATTAAATACTAAAAAATATTCTAAAAAAAATTTCAAAATAATCCGTTCATTCCCTATAAATCAAAACATTTGACTTTATTCCAAAAAAAAAGCGGAACAAAATGTTCCGCTTTATAAAAAAAATATATTTATACTTTAATTTCAACTTCTACTCCACTAGGCAATTCTAGTTTCATCAAAGCATCAATAGTTTTTGAAGAAGAAGAGTAAATATCAATCAATCTCTTGTAAGACATTACTTCAAACTGCTCTCTAGCTTTCTTGTTTACGTGCGGTGAACGCAATACTGTAAACAATTTTTTGTGAGTTGGCAACGGAATAGGACCAGTTACAACAGCACCAGTAGTTTTTACTGTTTTTACAATCTTTTCAGCAGACTTGTCTACCAACATGTGATCGTAAGATTTTAATTTTATTCTGATTTTTTGACTCATTTTCTTAAAGATTAAGCGTTTCCTTTTGCTTTTTTAATTACTGCTTCTGAAATATTAGAAGGTGTCTCTGCATAATGAGAGAATTCCATTGTAGAAGTTGCTCTACCAGAAGATAATGTTCTTAATGTTGTAACATATCCAAACATCTCTGATAAAGGCACATCAGCCTTAATAGTTTTAGCACCATTTCTATCTCCCATGTCACTCACCTGACCTCTACGACGGTTAATATCACCAACGATATCTCCCATGTTTTCTTCTGGTGTAATAACCTCCATTTTCATGATTGGCTCTAAAATTACAGCACCAGCAGCTTTCGCCACCTCTCTATAACCCATTCTTGCTGCTAGCTCAAAAGAAAGCGCATCAGAATCAACAGGGTGGAAAGATCCGTCTAATAAAGTAACCTTTAAACTATCAACTTGATATCCTGCTAAAGGACCAGTTTTCATTGCTTCACGGAAACCTTTTTCAACTGAAGGTATATACTCTTTTGGAACGTTACCACCTTTCACAGCATTAACAAACTGTAATCCAACTGGAGCTTTACCATCAACTTCATCAGCAGGCTCAAGAATAAATACGATATCACCGAATTTACCACGACCTCCAGATTGTTTTTTGTAAGTCTCTCTGTGTTGTGCTTTTTTAGTAAACGCTTCTTTGTATTCAACTTGAGGCTCACCTTGGTTTACTTCAACTTTAAATTCACGTTTCATACGATCTACCAAGATATCTAAGTGAAGCTCACCCATACCAGAAATAATCGTTTGCCCAGAAGCTTCATCAGTTCTAACAGTAAACGTTGGATCCTCTTCAGCTAATTTAGCTAAAGCCATACCCATTTTATCTACGTCAGCCTTAGTTTTAGGCTCAATAGCAATACCAATTACTGGCGCAGGAAATTTCATTGACTCAAGAATAATTGGGTGTTTTTCATCACACAATGTATCTCCAGTTTTGATATCTTTAAATCCAACTGCCGCTCCAATATCTCCTGCCTCGATATACTCGATTGGGTTTTGTTTGTTTGCATGCATTTGGTAGATACGAGAAATTCTTTCCTTATTACCTGAACGCGTGTTCAAAACGTAAGAACCTGCATCTAAACGTCCTGAATAAGCACGGAAGAAAGCTAAACGACCTACGAATGGGTCAGTAGCAATTTTAAATGCTAAAGCCGCAAATGGCTCTTTAACATCTGGCTTACGCAAGATTTTAGTTTGATCTTCTTCTAAAAGTTCAGCATCATCAGGGTGAATACCTTCAATACCTTCTTTGTCCATTGGAGATGGCAAGTACTTACATACTGCATCTAACATGAATTGAACCCCTTTATTTTTGAAAGATGAACCAGCAATCATAGGAATAATTGCCATATCCATTACAGCTGCTCTTAAAGCGATGTTGATTTCTTCTTCCGTGATAGAATCTGGATCTTCCATATACTTATCAAGTAAGTTTTCATCATAATCAGCAACTGCCTCAATAAGAATGTCTCTGTACTCTTTAACTTCGTCTACCATATCAGCAGGAATATCAACAACTTCATAAGTTGCTCCCATTCCAGCATCATCCCAAACAATAGCTTGGTTTCTTACTAAATCCACAACACCTTTGAAATCATTTTCTTCACCAATTGGCAAAGTAATCGCAACAGCGTTAGATTTTAGCATGTCTCTTACTTGTTGACATACCATCAAAAAGTTAGATCCTTGTCTATCCATTTTATTAACAAAACCAATACGAGGAACTCTATATTGATCTGCTAATCTCCAGTTTGTTTCTGATTGAGGTTCAACACCATCAACAGCACTAAACAAGAACACTAAACCATCAAGTACACGCAAAGAACGATTTACTTCAACTGTAAAGTCAACGTGTCCTGGGGTATCAATGATATTAAAGTGATAAGGCAAGGTCTCAGGTAAAATTTTACCTTGAGTAGTTGGAAAATTCCATTCACAAGTTGTAGCTGCAGACGTAATAGTAATACCTCTTTCTTGCTCTTGTGCCATCCAGTCCATTGTTGCAGCACCATCGTGTACTTCACCAATTTTGTGTGATTTTCCTGTATAGAATAATATACGCTCAGTTGTTGTTGTTTTACCAGCATCAATGTGAGCAGCAATACCTATGTTTCTTGTATATTTAAGTTCTCTAGCCATTTCTTACGGATTAAAATCTAAAGTGAGAGAAAGCCTTGTTAGCTTCAGCCATTTTGTGAGTATCCATTCTTTTCTTAACAGCAGCTCCTTCTTCTTTAGCAGCAGCTAAACACTCTGATGCTAATCTTTGAGCCATTGACTTTTCGTTTCTTCTTCTTGAATAAAGAATTAACCATTTCATCGCCATAGAAATTTTTCTATCTGGACGAATTTGCATTGGAATTTGAAATGTAGCTCCACCTACTCTACGACTACGTACTTCTACGTGAGGCATAACATTAGTTAACGCATCTTTCCAGATTTCTAATGATGGTTTTTCAGCATCTTGTTTTTTAGATTCAATAATGTCAATTGCATCATAAAATACTTTAAACGCTGTAGATTTTTTTCCATCCCACATTAAGTTGTTTACAAAACGTGTTACCAGTTGGTCATTAAACCTTGGATCTGGTAAAAGTGGTCTTTTCTTTGCCGCTCTTTTTCTCATGTCTTTTTTTTAATTTTTTGTCATTAACACATAACTTAGATATAGAATTAAAAATTCTAACTCAGTTACAAGCAATTAACTTTTTAAATTACTTTTTTGCTTCCTTTGGGCGTTTAGCTCCGTACTTAGATCTTCTTTGCGTTCTTCCTGCTACTCCTGACGTATCAAGTGCACCACGAACGATGTGATATCTAACTCCTGGTAAATCTTTTACCCTTCCACCCCTAACTAATACTATCGAGTGCTCTTGTAAATTGTGTCCTTCACCAGGGATGTAAGCATTCACTTCGTTACCATTTGTCAAACGTACACGCGCTACTTTACGCATTGCAGAGTTTGGTTTTTTTGGTGTTGTAGTGTAAACACGCGTACAAACCCCTCTTCTTTGAGGACAAGAATCTAAAGCAACCGATTTACTCTTCTTAGTTATCTGAGTTCTTCCTGTTCTTACTAATTGTTGAATTGTTGGCATAATTAATACTAAAAATTTCTTATTATATTAAATTCCCGCTTTTTACGGGGTTGCAAATGTAGAAAATATTTTTTACTCTACAAACGTTAAACTATTAATTTTCAATTAGATTATTTAGAACTTTGAAAATCATTACAAAGATCTCATATTTGTATCACTAAATTTGCACAATGAGCAATAAAAAAAAAACACTTCTTTTATTTTTATTTCTAATATTAGAAAGCACATGTAACGCTCAAGAGTTTCGATTACAAATCATTGGGAATTCAAAAGAAGAAACCAAAATAATAGACTCCTTAAATTACCAAACCAAACATAAAAATGTAAGTTCTATAAATGATGAAGTAGAAGGCTTTCTCAAAAAAGCTTCCTTTATAGGTTATATTGAAGTAAAAACATTTCAACTAAATAAAATTAACGACTCTACTTTTCAAAATAAAATTGATTTAGGACAACAAATAAAAAAAATTATCGTCACCATTCCGGATCTAGAAACAGTGACACTATTAAAACTACAAAAAAAAACAATTGAAATACCTTATTCAGAAATCGAGACGTTTCTAGATCATACACTACACCTTCTAGAAGATACCGGATATACTTTTGCAAAAGTAAAACTCATCAGTATAAAAAGAAAACAATCTCTTTTACTTGCAGAATTAGACATTCAAAAAAACTCCACCCGAAACATCAATGCAATAGTCATAAAACAGGAAGGAAAAAATAAATTCCCAAGAGGTCATCTCACTCAAATAAACCGAAAATATAAAAACAAACTATTTAATTTAAAAAGTCTTGAACAAATCCATTCTGATTTTAATAAACTCAACTTTGTCAATCAAATAAAATACCCTGAATTTTTAGTAACCAAAGATACGACCAAGGTATATGTGTATCTAGAAAAGAAAAATTCGAATACATTTGATGGATTTATTGGCTTTAGCAATAATAAAAATCGTTTTACCATAAATGGTTACTTGGACATTCAACTTGAAAACATTTTAACTAAGGGAGAACAAATACAAATTTTTTGGAAAAGCGACGGCAATGATCAAAAAACTTTCAAAGCGAGTTTAGCTTTACCCTATCTTTTTAATTCTCCGATAGGAATCCAAACAGACTTACAAATTTTCAGGCAAGACACTACATTTCAAAATACAAAAACAACTTTAGGGTTAAATTGTAGATTGAAAAACAATTCTGAAATAAAGTTAGGATACCATTCCACACAGTCCAGCGTAATCCAAGACAGCAACTCCAACATAACAGGATTTAATAACAATTTCGTCACAATAGGATATGAAAATAAAGATCCCTTCATCAGAAAAAATAGATTTACACCTCGATTTAGCTTTAATGCTTTACTAGGAGCAGGCAAGAGAGTTACCGACACAGAAATGGAACCAAAACCGACTAAACAATATCAAATAGAGATAAAAACAATTCTCGTCTTTGAAATTAACACCAGAAACTCCTTTTATATAAACAATCAAAACCACTATCTGGCCAGTCCAAAATATGTAGAAAATGAATTGCATCGTTTTGGAGGATTTAATAGCATAAGAGGTTTTCAGGAAAATAGTTTTGCAGCTTTTTGGACATCTGCATTTTTAACAGAATATCGTTATGCATTGAATAGAAACTTTTACGTTCACACCATAGCGGATCTTGCTTATTTTAAAACTAACCCTTCCAACACATTAAATAACAATCAACTAATAGGGCTAGGGGTAGGTTTTGGCGCACAAACAAAAAACGGATTATTACGCATTGCACTGGCAAGTGGCGCTTTAAATTCTCAAAAAATTAAAACTGAGAACGGAATCCTACATTTAAGTTACAACATCAATTTTTAAATTTAACATTTTAAAACGATTTTACATTAGGAATGTTAAGAAAATATTAAGATGTTTGTCAAACTAATTCAAAATATTAAAAAATGAAACTAAAGTTTAATGGATTACTAGTACTCCTTGTAGTATTAGTGGCGCAAATTACATTTGCCCAAGAAAGATCTGTTTCGGGAACTGTTTCTGATAATGCAGGAATGCCTTTACCAGGTGTGAGTGTATTAGTGAAAGGAACTAAAACTGGAACACAGAGTAATTTTGATGGAACCTACACTATCAAAGTTAGCCCAACACAAGTACTAGTGTTTAGCTACATTGGTATGAAAACCCAAGAAGTAGCTGCAAGTTCAACTACTGTAAATGTAAAATTATCAGATGACTCAATACAACTAGAGGGTGTAGTTGTAGGTGCGTTAGGATTAAAGCGAAACAGAAACGCATTGACATCATCTACACAAGTTGTAGCATCAAAAGAGTTAACACAAGCTGCTAACCCTAACGTTGTACAATCTTTAGTTGGTAAAGTATCGGGTCTACAAATCAACAAAACATCTAATGGTGTAAATGGAACCAATAGAATTGTACTAAGAGGATCAAGATCCATAACAGGTAACAATGAAGCTTTAGTAGTAATTGACAACTCTATATCTACATCAGCGGCATTACAACAATTACCACCAGAATTAATTGAAAATGTAAACGTTATAAAAGGTATGCAAGGAGCTGCTCTTTACGGTGAGCAAGGGGTTAATGGTGTAATTATTGTAACTACTGTAAAAGGAAAACAAAAAGGAAAAATCACAGTAAACGTGAATTCAGCCATTGATTATGAGAGCATTTCATTCATGCCAAAAACACAAAATAAATATGGCCAAGGATGGGACGGAGTTCATTTTCCAGAAGAGAACGGGTCTTGGGGACTTCCATTTGATGGTGTTGTAAGACCGACAGGTTTACCTCAAGCAAACGGACTTGAATTTGAAGCACCATACTCTTTTATTAAGGATAATGTTAAAGCTTTTTACCAAACAGGTACTACGTATCAAAATGGTTTCTCTATCAATGCTGGTAGCGAAGATTCATACGCTTTACTTTCTGCAAATAAAGTAAAAACTGAATTTGTAGTAAATGGTGATCAATTAGAAAGAAATAGCTTCTTATTCAAAGCTGGTAAAAAAATTGGTAAATTTAGTATAGACGGTAACGTAAATTATACTTACCAAAAATCATCAGAAACATCATCTGATCTATTAGACGATTTAATTCAAACAGCAGGAAATGTTGATTTGAAAATGTTTAAAAACTCAGGAAACGAAGGGAATTACACCATTTATTTCAAAAATCCTTACTGGACTATTGACAACAATCGTAACGATGCACGAAGAACATTTATCAATACTATTGCTGCTTTAAAATACGAAATAAACAAAAACATCAATATTAGTTACACAGGTAATTTACAATTCACTAATAGAGATGCACAATCTCACATAAATGAATATAGAGAAACTCCTGCATTAACTGGAGCAGGTGCAAATAGAAATCAAACATCTGAATTTTTTGCAAGTCAATCTTCTTTAAGAACCTATTATGGAGATTTATTAGTGAATTTTGATTATGATTTAAATGATGACTTCAGCCTGAAAGCTTTAGTTGGAAGTAACATGCAAGATCGTAATTACAGAATAACATCACAAGGAGGTCAAAATCTTGACATACCTGGTTGGTATCATATCAATAACGTTTTAAGCCCTTCAAATCCTTCAACGCTTGACAATAGATCTCAAAAATCAAATCGTGCATCTGTACTAGCAAACATCGATTTAAGTTATAAAGATTACTTGTTTCTTAACTTAACAGGAAGAAATGATTGGTCATCAGTACTATCAAGAGAAAATAATAACTTCTTCTATCCAAGTGCTGGGGTTTCATTTATTCCTACATTAGCATTTGAAGGATTAAAAAGTGAAACTTTAAATTATTTAAAACTTTCAGCTAACATAGTTAAAGTTGGTAACTCATCATCTATTCAACCATATGCAACTTCAGAAATTGGTGTATTTCCAACAGGATTCCCATATGGTCAATTAGGTTCTTATATTATTAATCAAAGACCTACTGATAAAAATATCCGACCTGAATTTGTAACTACTAAAGAAGCTTTAGTTAGTGTTGGACTTTTCAATAACAGAATTACAATTGACGGATCTGCTTATATCTCTGATACAAAAGATTTGATCACTGCGGCTACAGCTTCTTCAGCTTCTGGATTAGCAACTTCTCAATCAAATATTGGTGACATGACTACTAAAGGTCTTGAAATCGACTTAGGATTAGTACCATTTAAATCAGAAAAATTTTCATGGAACTTAAGAGCTAGTTATGCTACTAATAAATCTGTAATTAACTCACTTGCAGCTGGTGCAAATGAAATCAACCTTTTTTCTGATGCAACAACTGGAACAGGAATTTTTGCACAAGTTGGCCAAGAGTTCCCTTTAATTAAAGGAACTACATTTTTAAGAGACGCAAATGGAAGTATTATTGTTAATCAATTTGGTTTACCTACAAGATCTTCATCTAACTCTATCTTAGGAAAAGCAACTCCAGATTATATATTAGGATTATCAAACACGGTAACATACAAAGGATTCACATTATCTGCTGTTATGGATTATAGAACAGGTCATCAAATTGTATCTGGAACTAAATATGACTTAACTTGGCCAGGACGTTTAGAAGAGTCTGCAAGTTTCGACAGAGAAGTTGGATTCATTTTACCAAATTCTGTAATTGAAACAGCACCTGGATCTGGAATTTACACTCCTAACACATCTGTATATTCTGCAAAAGGACATAATGCAAATGGTGTTATTGATTACTATGGTACATTAAGTAGAGCTGGAGAACACAATGTTATAGATGCTACAGCATTCAAAGTGAGAGAACTTTCTTTAAGCTATTCAGTTCCTTCATCGTTTATTGAGAAAATTGGATTGACATCACTAAGATTCGGTGTAAATGCAAGAAATCCGTTTACTGTATTAGCAAAAAGTAACAAAGGATATACTGATCCTGAGGCTTCAGATAGTACAGCTAACAATGGTAATGGACAAGGATATTCTGGTACAGGACAATATCCAAACACTAGAACTTTTGGTGGTAGCATGAACTTAACTTTTTAATTAAAAGAAATGAAAAAAATATTTTTTATACTAGCAGTAGCAGCTGTATCACTGACATCTTGTAGTGATTACTTAGCTGACAACACTAACGTAAATAGTCCGTTGGAATCAGCACTTCCACCAAGACTTATCTTACCAGGTGCACAAGCACAAGCGTTCAGAACGCAGGCAATAAACATGAACCGTTTAGGTAGCGTTATGACTAACGCTTGGGGTGGTAATATTTACCAATTTACAAACCCACTACAAGTAGAATATTCGTATAATTTTGACAATAATACTTATGCTGCTGTATGGGATGGTTTATACCGTAGCGTAGGAAACTTTCAAAAAATAATAGATACTGATTTACCTAATCAAGGAAATTTCATAGCTATCTCTAAAATTATGAAAGCACATTACGTGCAATATATTGTAGATTTATATGGTGACTCACCATACTTTGAAGCATTTAAAGGACAAGAAAATTTGACACCAGCTTATACAGATGATGCTGTAATTTACAAAGAGCTGATTAAAGAATTAGAAGAAGCACGTGCCTTAATCCAAAATCCATCAGCAACAGCAGAAGGTGTTGCAACAGATGTTGTTTTTAGCGGAAACATGAGCAAGTGGTTACAATTAGCAAACACAATTGAATTAAGAATTTTACTAAGACAAAGCAAACTTACAGATCCTGCTACAGTAACTTATTTGAATTCAAAATATGCTACATTGCAAACTCTAAACAATTTTGTATCTAGCGATGTTTTAATCAATCCAGGATATTCTTCTGCTAACAATGATAAACAAAGTCCATTCTTTGGTTCATTTGTAAGAGATGCAGCAGGTTCTACAACTAATACAACTAACACTTTATTCACATCTTCAAAACATTTTGCTGATGTATTAAATGGAGAAATAGGCGGACCAACTGCAGGAGTTATTGATCCAAGAAGATCAAGACTATGGACTCTAGTAGGTGGTAAAGTAGTTGGGACTGATCAAGGGCAAAAACCAGTTCCTGGTCAAAACAACACAACAAACCCTACTTCAAGGTTTGGATTAGGTTTGACCAACTATGTTGGTGCTAATACAGCTGAAAGAACAGCAGCTGGTTCTTCAAAAGCAGGTGCAATCATGCTACTTTCAGAAAGTAAATTTCTTCAAGCAGAGGCTGTACAAAGAGGTTTCTTAACAGGTTCAGCACAAACTTTATTTAATGAAGGTGTTCAAGCTTCTTTTACATATTTAGGGGCTACAATAGGAACTTATTTGACTGACATTGATACTAAAGCTAATTTTGGTTGGACTGCAAGTACGAATAAAATTCAAGCGATTTTAACTCAAAAATGGATTGCTTTAAGTGGAATACACGGTGTTGAAAATTACATCAACTATACACGTACAGGTTTCCCTGTGATTCCAGGTTCTATTAATGGTTTTAATTTACAACCAAGTAGACCAAAGAGACTAATCTATCCTTTATCAGAGTATAATGCTAACTCTAGTAATGTGCCAATTTTAACATCGGCTCAAATTACAACTCAAGGTCCATTCTGGTATGTACCGTAATTAGATCTTTTGATTATAGAAAAGGCTGTCTGAAAAGACAGCCTTTTTTAATTATATTACAACATTATTACTATTACATTTTACCAGATTGAAAACCATCTCATTTTTTGGGGTGGTTTTTTTTTATATATTTGCACTATGGAAAAAGAACATCAAATATTTGGGATTAGAGCGATAATCGAAGCTATACAATCTGGCGCAACAGTAGACAAAGTATATATTCAAAAGGAAGCAAGTAGCGAACTGATGAAAGACTTGATGAAAGTGATGAAACGTGGAAACATCAATTTCTCATACGTACCCGTTGAAAAGCTAAATAGATTAACCCCAAATAACCACCAAGGAGCTGTGGCTACTATCTCTCCTATTTCATTTTTTGATTTGGAAAGTTTAATAGATACGGTACTTGAAAACGGTAAAAAACCATTGTTTTTGATTTTGGATCAGATTTCAGATGCTAGAAATTTTGGAGCCATCATCAGAACTGCTGAATGTACTGGAGTAAATGGAATCATTGTTCAAAAAGCCGGATCGGCACCTGTGAATGGAGATACCGTAAAAACATCTGCCGGAGCAGTTTTTAATATTCCTATTTGTAAAGTGGAACACATTAAGGATGCTATATTTTTATTGCAAGCAAATGGAATTAAAACAGTTGCTGCTACTGAAAAGACTGAGCAAAATATATATGACATCTCTTTGAACGAACCTGTTGCAATAATAATGGGATCAGAAGACAGAGGTGTAAATCCATCTGTGTTGAAAATTGTAGATGAAAAAGCAAAGCTACCAATGTTTGGGACAATTGGTTCCTTAAATGTTTCCGTAGCGTGTGGTGCCTTTTTATATGAAGCTGTTAGACAACGATCTTAACGCAATAAATATTTTTAAAATTTAAATGAGTTGAAACTATAGTTTTAACTCATTTTTTTTTTGGAATCAACTCATATTGCACGGGTACACTAGACGTATAATACTCATAGATTGGAGATTGCTCAATAGGAACCGCAACGGGTAAATTGACGAAATTTCCTTTTTCATCAAACCGTTGCATGAATTTGTCTTGCGAAGCATCATAATCCGGGTGTTCCCAATCGTATTTTATAGGCTTCTTTAACTGAGGGGTATCATAAAGGAAAGACAATACAATTCCTGAAATAAGACCACCCAAATGACCTTCCCAAGAAATTGACTTTTCAGTTACAATCTCGGGACTTGGAAAAACATACCATACTAATCCACCATAAATAACAATGACTGTAAGTGATAGGGCAACAAGTCTTTGGTTTTTGGTTTGGATTCCTTTGAAAAAAATAAAACTAAACAACACGTAAATTAATCCGCTCGCACCTATGTGATAACTTTCCCTACCGATGCACCATGTTATCATTCCTGATAGAAGGATCCCGAATACAACAACAGGAACAGACTCTTTTGCATAAAAAAATTGCAAAGCTGCAAGCAAGATAAACAGCGGTATACTATTATTGTACAAATGCTCTACATCACCATGAATGAATGGACTTAAAAAGACACCTTGAAGTCCTGAAAAGGTTCGGGGATAGATACCATTTTGATAAAAATCAAAGTCAAATTTTATTTGCAACCAATAAACAAACCACAATAGTACTACACTAAAAAATGGAAATAATAGAACTGAGTTTGTAAACTTGAAATGTTTGTCCATAGATGTTGACTCGATTGATCTAAAAAGCTAATTCATATTAACGAATATGATCAAAGTACAAAAATGCAACCAAAAAACATAAGATGTAATTTTGTCATGATAAAGCTGTTATTTCATAAAGCAACACGCCCTAGCCCAGATGGAAATGGCATCCTTTTATATCTTGTTTTTTACAAGATGTAAAAGATAGAATGTACAGCTGGAAAAAGCTCCAAATAAAGCTGTAATTTTACACCCATAAAGAGCTAGTTACAGCCAACCAAATTAAGAAAATGGAAGCACCACTTGCAGAACGAATACGCCCTCAAAAACTGGATGATTATGTGAGTCAGTCTCATCTTGTAGGGCCAAATGGATCATTGACACAGCAAATTGCTAAAGGAATAATCCCATCATTAATTTTTTGGGGACCACCAGGCACTGGAAAAACAACATTATCACAAATTATCGCTCAGGAATCTAAACGTCCTTTTTATATTTTAAGCGCTATTAATTCTGGAGTTAAGGACATCAGGGAAGTTATTGAAAAAGCAAAACAGAGTGGCGGATTGTTTACGGCCAAAAATCCTATTTTATTTATTGACGAGATTCACCGCTTTAGTAAATCGCAACAGGATTCCTTACTCGCTGCGGTAGAGAAAGGCTGGATTACCCTCATAGGCGCCACAACTGAAAACCCCAGTTTTGAGGTAATTCCCGCCTTACTGTCAAGATGTCAAGTCTATGTGTTGAATCCGTTTACAAAAATAGATTTAGAGACCTTGCTGGAACGTGCCATGAAGAAAGACTTACTGATGTCTCAAAAAAATATTGAGCTCAAAGAAACAGAAGCTTTATTAAGGCTTTCGGGCGGTGATGGCAGGAAATTATTGAATGTTTTTGAACTTGTGGTAAATGCATCTCTTGATAACAAAATTATCATTACTAACGATCGTGTATTTGAAGTTGTACAACAAAATACGGTGCTTTATGACAAAACAGGAGAACAGCACTATGATATTGTATCGGCATTTATAAAATCGATTCGTGGTAGCGATCCTAATGGAGCTGTGTATTGGCTAGCCCGAATGATTGAAGGCGGCGAAGATGTAAAATTTATTGCAAGAAGAATGCTGATATTAAGTAGTGAGGATATAGGGAACGCAAATCCTACAGCCTTTATCATGGCCAATAATACTTTTCAAGCTGTGTCCACAATAGGTTATCCTGAAAGCCGAATCATTTTGAGTCAATGTGCAGTGTATCTTGCCACATCTCCAAAGAGTAATGCATCCTACTTAGCTATAGGTACTGCGCAACAACTCGTGAAACAAACCGGAGATTTACCAGTGCCGATTCATTTACGTAATGCACCAACCAAATTAATGAAAGAGCTTGGCTATGGAGAAGAATACAAATACGCACATGATTACGCTAACAATTTTGCCGAACAAGAATTTCTTCCAGATGCTATCACAAAAACACCTATTTATGTTCCGGGAAATAATTCAAGAGAAAATACCATTAGGGAATTTTTAAAAAACCGCTGGAAAGATAAATATGGATATTAAATATCATAGAAAAGCCTTGACGAATCAAGGCTTTTCTATGATTAAGAAATACTTTTATTTTCTAGAATTTTACATTTATTTTTTCTGAAACCAATACATCATTTTTATAATATTCAAAGTACCATTGGTTCTCTTTAAAAATTAAAGAACCTTGAATCTCACCCTTAATGGCAATAAATGCGTTCTGCTGAGAGGTTTTTAATAATTTCATAACAACTTTTGGTGTTTTGTCAATCAATTGATATCCTGTTGCAGTAGGTTGAGCATATAAAATATCAGCTGTATCTACAGATGTTGGCAAGCTAGAAACAACAGTTGAAGCGGCTTGGTTTCCAATTGTTTGTTGTTGGCTTTGAGTCACCGTTACTGAATTTGTCTGGTTATTTACCTGTTTTTCTAGAACTCCACTATATTTATATTTTAAAGCATTTACCGATTTAAAAGCTTCATTTAAAGCTTCATTATACGCTGCTTTATAATCTTTATCCCTGCTTTTACCTACTTCTGATTTAAAAACAAGCCTGTCATTACAATCTTTTAGTGTTATAAAAAGTTTAGAAATTAAAAAACCATTTTCTTTTTCAACATTTGCAAAGAGTAAATCACACCTGTTGCTATATTCAATAGGTAGAGTTTCTTTATTATAAAAAACTGTAAATCCAGCTTTCTCTAGATTGAACTTTGTTAAAGTATTTAGTCGGTATTGATTTTCAATCTTTAACCATTCATATTTTACGGGTACAATTACCGCTTTATAATTGTTTACCGTTTGTCCAAAAGAAATAGTTACGAATAAAAGTAAAATGCTTACTGCTATTTTTTTCATCTTATAAAAAATTTTTAAGTTCTAATAAATGGTTAATTTGTTTAACATTGCCATCGACTTCCATACTATTTTCATTAAAAAAAATAGCATCTAATCCAGCATTAAGAGCCCCTTGAACATCCGCTTCATAACTATCTCCAATCATGATACTGGATGCAAAAGCTGCATTTGCTTGCGTTAGCGCATAATTAAAAATACCTGGATTAGGTTTTTTTACTCCAGCCATTTCAGAGTTTGTAATCGTTTGAAAATAACTTTCAATTTTTGCGTTATACATTTTTCTAGATTGTACGTCGGCAAAGCCATTTGTAATGATATGCAAGTTATATTTTGGCTTTAAATACTCCAAAATTTCAAATGTTCCGTCAAATAAATGATTGTTATCCGGTAAAAGTCTGATGTACTCATCGGAAATTTTATTTATCTGAGCATCCGAAATAGAGTAATCAATAGCATCAAAAGAATGTTTCAGTCTGTTATAACGCAATTCCTCATGAGTAATTTTGTCAAACTGATATAATTTCCAACATTCCTGATTTATAGGCACATATTTATCAATAAATAGCTTAGCATCAACATCAGGGTGATTGTTTTTAAAAATAGTATTGAAAGTAAGTTCTGAATTTTTATCAAAGTCCCATAATGTATGGTCTAGGTCAAAAAAAACATCCGTTAATTTTTGTTTCATAATTTGTAATTAAATTATGCCTTCATCGGCAAAGCTAAAATAACTGTTTTCAGTCACTATAAGATGATCTAGGACTTTAATTTCTAAACTTTCTCCAGCTTGTTTCAATTTTTTGGTGATGTGTTTATCTGCATCACTGGGCACAAGTGTTCCTGAAGGATGGTTATGGCATAAAATTAAAGCTGTTGCACCATTTTCAAGAGCTATTTTAAAAACAATTCTTACATCAACAAGCGTACCCGTAATACCACCCTTACTTAATTGTGACTTAGCAATGATTTTATTAGAATTATTTAAAAAAATAATCCAAAACTCCTCATGCGGCAACTCTCCTATTATGGGTTGCATGATTTCAAAAATCACTTTACTTGAGGTTACTTTTTTTAACTCTACAGTATCCTCTGCTCTGCGACGCCGACCCAATTCAAGAGCCGCAATAATTGCAATTGCTTTTGCCTCACCAATTCCTTTAAAAGTGGTTAACTGTGCTAAGGATAATTTCCCTAATGCATTCAAATTATTGTCTACACTGGACAAAATCCGTTTGCTTAAATCAACAGCTGATTCATTCCGACTACCTGATCCTATCAATATAGCTATTAACTCCGCATCGCTAAGAGCACTTTTACCTTTGAGCATCAATTTTTCACGTGGTCTATCATCTTCGGACCAATTTGTGATGGGAAAATTAGTTTGTTCCAAGTCGTAACTTTTTAAAATTAAGCATAATACAATAGTAAAAATAGCGTTATTTTTATTAAAGATAAAAAATGAAGGCAATTTATTTCTTACTAATTATTAGCATTTTAATGCCTTATGAATCAAAGGCGCAGCAAGGCAGACCAAATATTTCGTTTGAAACACGACTTTCAAAAGCGGCTTTATCCATTATAAACCCCAATGTCATTTATGATCCAACGTATAAATCCATACCCTATCCTAAAGGAGATGTATCTAAAAACAAAGGAGTTTGTACGGATGTAATCATTAGAGCCTACCGAAAATTAAATATTGATTTACAAAAAGAAGTACATGAAGATATGAAAACTAATTTTTCCAAATATCCCAACCTTAAAAAATGGGGCATGAAAAGGACTGATACAAATATAGATCACAGAAGAGTTCCAAACTTAGAGGTTTTCTTTGAAAGAAAAGGTAAAAAACTACTGGTAACCGATAAAGCTCAAGATTATAAAACAGGTGAAATTGTAACTTGGATAATTAACGGAAAGCTACCCCACATAGGTATTGTCACTCATAAAAAAACGAGTGACGGCATGCGTCCACTACTTGTACATAACGTAGGATCAGGTCAAGTACTAGAAGACTGTTTATTTAAATACAAAATAGTAGGACACTATCAATATGAAAAATAAAAGGGGCCATAATAATGGCGCCTTAAAGTTTATTACTGCATTAGATTTTTGACCTCATCAAAATTTAATCCACCATAATTACCGGAACTCATCAACAACAAAGCTGAATTATCTAAATCAAGATTAAACAAATAGTTTTTAAAATCTTGTGGATTGGTATAAATAATCAAATCTTCTCTGTTAAAAGCTTTTGCTATTTGATCATAAGTTACTTCTTCCAGTTGTTTAATTTTTACAGCATCTGGCGAGTAAAAAACAACTGCTACATCAGCATATTCCAGCGCTCCTTCATATTCTTTTAAGAACTCCGCATTCAAACTACTGTAGGTGTGCAATTCTAAACAGGCTACTAATGTACGATTTGGGTATTGCTCCTTTACCGCTTTTGTTGTGGCTGCTACTTTACTTGGTGAGTGTGCAAAATCTTTGTAGGCTACTTTTCCTTTTCCTTCGGCTATTTTCTCTAGACGCTTACTTGCACCTTTAAAACTAGCAATTGCCTCGTAAAAATCGGCTTCATCAACGCCCATGTTTTGGCAAATCCATTTGGCACCAGCCAAATTATTTAAATTGTGCGCACCAAACACTTCAATCGGCATATCCCCTTCTGGAGTTTCTAAAAGTGTTACTCCATCACTAACTGTATATGGAGGCGTTGCATATGCTAATTTCCTGATCGGGTTTGTAGCAGCCTCAGCAACACGCTTTACTTCGGCATCGTCTTCGTTGTACACTAATATTCCACCGTTTGTAATTTTATCAATAAAAATTTCAAATTGCTCTACGTAATTTTCGTAAGTAGGGAAAACATTTATGTGATCCCACGCTATACCTGAAATTAGAGCAATATTAGGCTGATACAAATGAAATTTAGGACGCCTGTCTATAGGTGATGACAAATACTCATCCCCTTCAAGTACCATAAAATCATTTTCTTCGGTCAAGTGCACCATCGTATCAAAACCTTCGAGTTGCGCTCCTACCATATAATCTACAGCAATATTATGATAATGCATCACGTGCAAAATCATAGATGTTATAGTAGTCTTTCCGTGAGAACCTCCTATCACTACGCGAGTTTTGTTTTTTGACTGCTCGTATAAAAATTCTGGATAAGAATATATTTTTAACCCTAAAGCTTGTGCTTGTAGTAATTCAGGATTATCAGCTTTGGCATGCATACCCAAAATAATTGCTTCAATATCTTGTGTTATTTTTTCGGGAAACCAACCCATCTCTTGCGGAAGTAATCCTTTTTTTTCTAACCTTGATTTCGAAGGCTCAAAAACTGCATCGTCACTACCTGTAACTTTATATCCCTTGTTGTGCAAAGCAAGTGCCAAGTTATGCATGGCGCTACCTCCTATTGCTATAAAATGAAGATGGTTGGATGTATTTGAACTTAATACTGATTGGTTAGAATTTGGATGTGTAGTTTCCATATTTATATTTTTCTGAATTTTATTTGCGCATTGGCCACAGCCAAATAACGGAGTGAGATTATTATGTTTTCTTTAATTTATGTTTGTATAAATTATCTAATTTTTGGGAACCCACTTTTGTACTACCCGCCTGAATGGCTTTTTTATACTGATTTTCTGCAGCAACGTATCGTTCAAAATATTCATCAATATGCCCTCTTGAAAGGTAGCCGTCTACAGGTGATAATTTTGCTAATTCATTTGAATATTTAATCGCTTTAGACTCGCTTCCGCCAACAATTCCAGGCAACTGAATATACAATTCTATCAATGCCCATCGGGAGTCAATATGCTTTGGGTTTAATACAATGGCTTTTTCAAATGAAGATTTAACCTCATCAATCATTCCAAGCGCTTTAAACTTATTCACGGTCTTGGCTTTCATACCAAGCGCACCACCATATTTATAATAATAATCTGCCTCTGATGGCTTTAGCACTTTGAGCTTTTTATAATATACTATAGCTTTGTCCCATGATTTAGATTGACCCGCAATATCTCCCAAGTATTCTATAACCTTAGTATCAGAAGGATTGGTTTTCAAAATACCTTCAAAAAGAACTTCTGCCTGACTGTATTTTTCTTCCTTGAAAAGTTTCTCTGCTTTTTCAAAATTGGATTGAGACCACATCATCATTGGTAGCAATAAAAAAGAATAAAGAATTTGTTTCATTTTTCAAAAATAAGAAATTTATATAAGGATGTGAAAAGATTATGTGCCAACATTGCAACTAAAAGTATAATGAAATGGAAAACTTAAAAAAACTTTCCCATAACATGCTGTTATTACTTTAGCTAGACATTAAATGAAATGTTATTCATACTACAAATTCACAAACAAAGTTCTTGCCACAAAGTCAACTTAGCATAAATGAATTAGTAAAAAGACTCTATTTTTCGCAACCAAAAAAACAATATGAAAATATTTTATGCCATTCAAGCCACAGGAAACGGTCACATCAGTAGAGCCACACAATTATACCCTTATTTACTTCAATACGGCACAGTGGATTTCTTCTTGAGTGGCAACAATGCTAGCTTAGATCTTAAAATACCTATTCGCTATAAAAGTAATGGTTGCAGTTTGTACTACAGTAAGTGTGGCGGACTCGATTACTGGAATATTGCAAAAAATATCAAACCACGCCAAATCTATAAAGACGCTGATTCACTACCACTTAAAGACTACGATGTGGTAATCAATGATTTTGACGCCATCACATCTCTAGCTTGTAAAATGCAAAACATCCATTCGGTTCAATTAGGACATCAAGCCAGTTTCCTTTCTAAAAACACTCCCAGACCCGATAAAAAAAATATCATGGGCGAGCTCATTTTACAGCATTATGCTAAAGCTCCTAAGAACATTGGCTTGCACTTTGAAAACTACGACAGCTTCATAAGGCCTCCCATGATCAAGGACAAAATAATTGAGGCCAATCCCAAAAATTTACAACACATCACCGTTTATTTACCATCTTTTGACCAAGACTGTCTCGAAAAAGCATTTCACAAATTACACGATGTCACTTTTCATTGGTTCCTTAGTAGCGTAACTCACAAACACACCATTCAAAACATAACCTATTATCCCGTTAACCAAAAACAATTCAATAAGAGCCTCATCACTTGTGACGGAATTATTACGGGCGGCGGTTTTGAAACTCCAGCCGAAGCCTTATACCTCAAGAAGAAAGTACTTAGCATCCCTATACGCAATCATTATGAGCAGGAATGTAACGCAGCAGCATTAAAAAAACTTGGAGTTCCCGTGGTATATACTGTGGATAAAGAATTTGACATTACAATCTCAAACTGGTTAAACATGAAAATTACGTATCCTGAAATGCAAGCCAATAATATTCCTGAAACGCTTCAATACCTTTTTGATACCTATCGAGATTAAAAATTAATTTTTGGGAATGCCCCGCAAAAAAAAGCGGGTCGGGCTATACAGTACAATCTTTTTTGCGAAGAAAACGCAAAAAAGGATTTCCCTTTCTATCCCTCATTCAGCACTGCTTTAAATAGTTAAGTCAATCCGAGAGCTAAACTGAAAAAATAAAATATTTCAGCAAAATCTAATTTATTTATTACTTTAGTAAAAAATAAATTATGAAAACACTAGCAGAATGGTTTGAGGAATATAGCGTAAGCCACAAAAACCTGACCAATAAAAAGATTCATTATATCTGTGTACCACTTATCTTTTTTTCGGTGGTTGGTTTGTTTATGAGCATCCCGAGTGGTGTTTTATCTCCCCTAGCCTCCCTAAATCCAGCGCTTGCCAATTGGGCTTTTGTAGTGCTACTACTTGTTTTGTTTTTTTACTTTAGACTTTCCTTAGTAATGGGTTTAAAAATGACCTTCTTTACAGCTATTTGTCTCATCGGAAATTATTTAGTATCCCAATATGTGCCGTTAGTTTGGTTTTCTATAATTGTATTCACCGTAGGATGGATTGGACAATTTTATGGCCACAAAATCGAAGGTAAAAAACCATCCTTTATCAAGGATCTACAATTCTTGTTAATTGGCCCAGCATGGGTAATACACTCGGTGTTTAGCACCAAATAAGAATAATCTAAAAAGCTACTTTCCTATTTTATATCATCAAAACAGCAACTTAAAACCATAAAGTTGCTGTTTTTTTTATGCCTAGCAGTCCCAAAAAAAATCTAGCACAACTCTTTATAAATTGCATGCAAAAAAAGTGTAATTTGTAGCGCAATTCAATCAAGATAGAACTTCAATAGACATACCTATTTACCATGAAAAAATACATCTTAATTTTATTTTTTATGACAGTAACCGCCTTCTCTCAGCAGTATGAAAAGAAATGGTCACAAATCCTAGCCCAAGAAAATAAAGGCAAAATAAAATCCGCAACTGAACTTGTTGATGCGATTTACAAAAAAGCAAAAAAAGAGAATAATGAAGTTCAAATCATTAAATGTTTTTTTTACAAGTCAAAATACCTGCAAGTTCTTGAAGAAGATGCTAAAAGTAAAATCATTCGCAATCTTAAAGCCGAAATAAATACTGCAATGATACCTTCAAAAGCAATTTTGAATTTAGTTTATGCGAAGTGTTTGAGCGATTATAATGAAGAATATGACAATATTGCAGTAGCAGTTGTGGATACATTTGCAATCGAAAATGAAAATAGCGAAGATACGATTGACAGTGCAACAGTTAATGACTATAATACTTTACAAGACATTGACAAAATATTCGAAAAAACATTAGAAAACGAGGCTGTTTTAATAACAACTCCGCTAACCAATTATGAGGCAATTTTTGATTTTTTTACTTTAGAAAAATTAAAAAAAGAAAACCTGTTTGATTATTTGCTAAAAGAAAATATTGTCTTTTACAAATCAAAAATAAATGAATGGCAGTTTGAAGCGAAACAATTTGAAGCTTATAAAAATAATTTATTAGGAAATACTGATGCCTTTTTAAAATTAAACCTTGAATTGATTGAAGATGAAAATTTAAAAAAAGTACTTTCCTTGTATCAAAAGCTAGAAGCTGATGCACCAACTGTTGAAAACAAATTAGAGCGCATACTATTTTGTTCTAAGTATCTTATAAAATCTGATGAAGATTTACTGAATGCTTTACTTGACATAGAAAAAGTAACAAATGAAACTGTTGAATTGCAAAAAATTCAATTAGAAAAATCTACTATTTTCGGCAGATTAGCATCTAAAGAGACACATCCCGATTATAACAATAAAGCGTTAGCCGAATTAGAAAGCATTTTGAACACCAACAATAATTCTAATACGTTCAAACTGGCACAACAAGCCAAGGAAGAACTACTTTCAAAAACCATTCTAGTTGAAATTCAAAAAAACACATATAGTAACGAACACGCAAGAGCTTTTATTAGATATAAAAATACTGACAATCTAACCATTTCCTATTTTAAAATAAGTAATAGCAAAATTGTAGAATTTCACAATACATACCAAAAACGTGACAGTTTGGCTACTCAAATTATGACTAGTAAAAAACCTTTCCTAACAAAAAGCTACCAACTTGTTGACAAAAACGATTATTTTGAATACACCACTGAAGTACTTTTGCCACAATTGGAAACTGGTAGTTATTTACTTTATTTTGAATGTGATACTGACTCCAATGAAACAAAAGGATTTGGTTTTGAAACCATCACAGTTTCGAATATTTCAGTCTTGGCAAATACACAAAATGGTAATGAATATTACACTGTTTTAGACAGAAAAACAGGAAAACCACTTGAAGACGTTACTATAAAAATACTAAATAAAACCCTAAAAACAGATAAAAATGGACTCGCTTTCTATAAAAAAGAAAATTACAATCAAGATTACGAACCTATACAATTCTCAACAAAAAACGACACCCTATTCATCCACAAAGGAAATTTACCAAATAGACATGATTATACAAAAACCATAGATAAAAAAATTAAAAGAAGAGTAGAATTTTACCTGGACCGAGCTATTTACAGACCTGGACAACAAGTTTATTTCAAAGGAATTGCATTTCAAAAAAATAAAGACCAATCAAGTGTTGTTCCCAATACTTCTTTACTAATAAGCATTCAAGATCCTAATTACAACAACCTAAAAGAATTTGAAGTTACCACAAATGAGTTTGGTTCTTTTTCTGGTGAATTCATTTTACCAAAAACAGGCTTGACAGGAGATTTTAGAATTCAAGCAAAACAAACTGTAGATAACAAAAAAAATGTTTCTTATGACATTACAGAAGACGAACAACCTTTTTTAGACAATGTTACTTTAGAAAACTCATCTACTTATTTTAAAGTTGAGGAATACAAACGTCCGAAGTTTGAGGTGAGTTTTGAGTCTAAAAAAGAAAGCTTTCAGGTGAATCAATCAGTTACCGTAAAAGGAATTGCCAAAGCATTTGCTGGAAGCACGATTTCGGATGCCAAAGTAACCTACACCATAACTCGTTTTACGAATTCTTTCAGAAATTATTATAGTAACGAGCCCGAAGAAACTTTAATTAGTAGCGAAACCAAAACAGATGCTTCTGGCAAATTTGTGATTGATTTCATTGCACAACCGTCTAAAAATGCGACTAAGGAACAGCTTCCTATTTTCAATTATAGAATAAACGCAAGCGTTACCGATATTAATGGAGAAACACATACTGCCGTTACCACTATTAAAGTAGGCTACCATGATTTGGTATTGAATGCTTTTACTGCAAACAGCATAGAAACGAAAAACAAAAATGAAATTACACTGAGCAGCACAAATTTAAATGGAGAATTTAAAGCTACAAAAGGAGAAATTAAATTGTATTTCGTAAATCCGTTTCAAAATAAATTCAAATCAAGAGTTTTCACACAACCCGAAATCGCTACTATTTCGGATCCCGATTTTGAAAAATTATTTCCTTACGAAGTTAACCAATCTGAAACATCCAAAAAACCAACTGAAATCTTACTGTTTTCTAAAAAAATAGATACTGAAAAGGACAAAAACATCGCACTCGATTTCATTACTGATTATCAATCTGGAAATTATAAAGTTATATTTTCGGCAAAAGATAGTTTTGAAAACCCTATCGAAACTGTTTCTAATTTCTCAATCATACAAAGCAAAGACAAGTACAACCCAAATAAACTATTTACTGTTGAGCAAATCAACAAAGACCCTAAGAAAGATGGTTTTGTAACTTTTGAGATCCGCTCGGCATTAGACACTTTACATATTCATACTAGTGCCAATTATAAAAACGGCACTTTTTATGAACAAGACATTCTTTTAGAAAACAAACAAGCTACATTTTCTATTCCACTTCAAAAGGATTTCGAAAAGTCTCTAAAAGTTGGTTTCCAAAGTGTGTTTGAGAACCAAACATTCACCGAACAACTAGAAGTTCTATTAAAATCTGAGGAACCTAAAATTGAATTTTCAGTGGAAAGTTTTAGAAATAAAATTCAGCCTGGAGCTATTGAAAATTGGTCATTCAAATTGAATTCTTCTAATACTAATTTGGAGGCTGAAATTTTGGCTTCCATGTATGACAGTTCTCTAGACCACTTTAACAAAACGTCGTGGGACACATTAAGTTTTAATGACTTTAGTAGAAATAATGTTTACTTCAAAACAAGTTTAGGATTTGACAAAACGTATATCTATTTTCAGAATTTAAATTTAGAATCAATTCCATTAAATCTTCTAAATGAAATAACCCTCCTAAAATGGTTTGGCTTTAATTTTAATGAATCAACTTATGGAAATGGAATGTCTTTCTATGAGATAAAAGATAAAAAACTTGGAAGTGAAATGATTAAAGGAGATCCTGATGCAGTGCTAACTGCAGAGCCTATAGGTACAGGAACAGCAGCCGTACTTGAAGAAGTAGTATATAAAACTGCTCTAAAAGTTGATATGGTAAAATTCACAAAACCTATTGTCATTCGGGGAAATAGCACTTCATCTGAAGCAAATAGTGCTTTATACATAGTAGACGGAGAACCTATGAATGATGCACAAATAAAATTAATTAATCCATCAGATATTCTTTCGATAGAGGTACTAAAAGCCGAAAAAGCCACTGCATTATACGGAGAAAAGGGCAAAAATGGTGTTATCATCATCACTACCAAAAAAGCACTTGAAGCCTTAACACAAGTAAAAGCAAGAAAAAATCTTTCTGAAACTGCTTTCTTTTACCCAAATCTAAAAACCGATAACAAAGGGAAACTGAGTTTCAGTTTTAGTGCACCAGAGGCATTAACCAGTTGGAAACTCCGTTTGTTAGCGCATAACAAAGCCGCTGTTTCCGGGTATTTAGAAAAAATGACCGTTACTCAAAAAGAACTGATGATTACCCCAAATTTTCCTCGTTTTTTTCGAGAAAAAGATTCAATCGTGATTACAGCCAAAATTGCAAACATCACCAATGAAACTAAGAAAGGAATGGCCGTTTTGCAACTTTTTGATGCTACTACCATGCAAGCAGTTGATGTTAAAATGGCAAATAACAACACCGTCAAAAACTTCACTATTGCAGCATTTGGAAACACATCTGTAAGTTGGAAAATCTATATTCCTGAAGGTTTACAAGGAGTTCAATATAAAATAGTAGCAAAAGCTGGAGACTTTTCAGATGGTGAAGAAAACATTGTACCAGTTTTAACGAATAGCATGCTTGTCACAGAGAGCATTCCAGTTTGGGTTAGAGACAATTCTAAAAAAGAGTATTCACTTGAAAATTTAAAAAACAACACCTCTACTACTTTAAAAAACCATCAATTTACCTTTGAGTACACCTCAAATCCTACATGGCTCGCCATTCAATCCTTGCCATACTTAATGGAATACGAACACGAATGTGCTGAACAAACATTTGCACGTTTCTATTCGAATGCGTTGGCGTCAGAAATCATTTCAAGCAATCCAAAAATTGAAAGTCTTTTTAAAACTTGGTCAGAAAATAAAAAAAATGACTCCAAACTGGAGGAGAATGAAGAATTGAAATCGATAATTCTAGCCGAAACACCATGGATCAATGATGCAAAAAGTGATGCCGAAAAAAAGAAAAACTTAGCTTTACTTTTTGATTTGGAGAAAATGAAAAGTGCGCAAGAAATTGCTTTTTCCAAATTAAAACAGAAACAAAAACCTTCCGGAGGATTTGGCTGGTTTGACGGCGGAACTGAAAGCGAATACATTACAAGACATATCTTAGCAGGTCTAGGGCATCTATCAAAATTAAGCACAACTATTAACAGTACTGAAAAAATAGCACAAATTGCTAAAACAGGTATTCCATTCTTAGACCAAAAGTTTTTAGAGCAACATAAGAATAGATTAAGTTCGTCAACTCCATCAGAAAAAATAATTTGGCACAATCCGTACTCTGAATTGCATTACCTCTATACGCGTAGCTTTTATGTAGAGCAGCAACCTCTTTCTGATACAATAAAGAAAGCCACAAAATGGTATATAGAAACTGCAAAAAAAGATTGGCTATCCTATTCCTTATACGAAAAAGGTTTGGCAGCCATAACATTAAATCGATTTGGTGAAAAAGATACTGCCAAAAAAATAATCGAAAGCTTAAAAGAAACAGCTTCTAACAATGAAGATTGGGGCATGTACTGGATTGCTAACAAAGCAGGCTGGTATTGGCATCAAGCACCTATTGAAACGCAAGCTTTGCTCATTGAGGCTTTCGCCGAAGTGAAAAACGACAAGAAAGCAGTAGACGAAATGAAAGTTTGGTTGCTAAAAAACAAACAAGTTAAGAACTGGCCTACCACAAAAGCAACTACCGAGGCTATCTACGCACTACTAATGGAAGGAACTGATTGGTTGAGTGTAAAAGACAAAACTGTGATCAAAATTGGCGACGAAAAAATACTTACCAAAAAACTCTCCGAAAACGAAAAAGAGGCCGAAACTGGTTATGTAAAACTCAACTGGAAATCAGATGAAATCAAAAAAGAAATGGGAACTATTAGCATTCAAAACAAATCAAACGTTTCTGGATTTGGTGGGATTTATTGGCAATATTTTGAAGAATTAGATCAAATAAAAAATCATTCGGGAGGTGTTTTATCGGTTGCAAAAGAATTATTTATCAAAAAAAACACAGCTAATGGTGATATATTACAAAAAATAAATGCAGCACTTCCATTACAAATTGGTGATTTAGTTACCGTGAGGTTAATTATTACGGCAAAGGAAGACATGGAATTTGTTCATTTAAAAGACCTAAGAGCCTCTTGTTTTGAACCTGTAAATGTACTCTCCGAATACCAATATAAAGGAGGTTTAGCGTTTTATCAAAGTACAAAAGATGCTGCTACGCATTTCTTTTTTGACTCCATAAACAAAGGAACCTACGTATTAGAATATGACATTCGTGTCAATAATGCAGGATCATTTTCAAATGGAATTACAACTATTCAAAGTATGTACGCCCCAGAATTCAGTAGTCATACCAAAGGGATTCGTATAAAAGTTAAAAAATAAATGAATAATACCACAAAAAAATCCGCTTCAATTTCTTGAAGCGGATTTACTATTTTAAAAAGTAAAAAATTAGTCGTTCAACATTTTCCACAATTTGTCTTTTAATTCTGTAAGCCCTTGTTGCGCTACAGAAGATATAAACATGTATGGAATATCTTTGAAAGACTCATCTAATTCTGTTTTCAGTTCTGCTTTCAACTCATCATCTAACATGTCGCATTTAGAAATCACTAATAAACGCTCTTTATCTAGCATTTCTGGGTTGTACTTGGTCAACTCATTCACAAGAATATCATATTCTCCCTTGATATCTGGTGTATCAACAGGAACTAAAAATAACAATGTAGAGTTGCGCTCAATATGTCTTAAAAAATAATGCCCTAAACCTTTTCCCTCAGCAGCTCCTTCAATAATTCCAGGAATATCAGCAATAACAAAAGATTGAAAATCTCTGTACGCCACAATTCCTAAATTAGGTTTTAAAGTTGTAAAAGGATAATCCGCAATTTTTGGCTTAGCCGAAGTTAAAACAGATAATAAAGTTGACTTACCTGCATTAGGAAAACCAACTAAACCTACATCAGCAAGCACCTTCAATTCCAAAATAACATCCATTTCTACTCCTGGTAAACCCGGTTGAGAGTATCGTGGCGTTTGATTGGTTGAGCTTCTAAAATGCCAGTTTCCTAAACCTCCTTTTCCACCGCGAGAAAGTATCTGTTTTTCTCCCTCTTCGGTAATTTCAAATAAAATTTCTCCTGTTTCCTTATCTTTTACAACAGTACCAAGTGGCACCTCTATGTATTTATCATCTCCATCAGCTCCAGTACTCCTATCCCCACTTCCATCTCCACCATTACCTGCTTTGATATGTCTTGCAAATTTGAGATGAAACAGCGTCCATAATGCTTTATTACCTACTAGATAAACATGTCCACCTCTTCCTCCATCACCACCATCTGGCCCACCATATTGTATGAACTTTTCTCTATGCAAGTGCGTAGATCCTTTTCCACCTTTTCCAGATGAAACATATATTTTAACGTAATCTACAAAATTTCCCTCAGTCATTTTTTTTAGTATTCAGTTTCAATTCTAGTTTAGATAGTAATAAACTAACTAGCGTAAAACTATTTTAATCTTTTAAGGCTTTCACCATTACTTTATCAATCTTCACACCATCCATATCGATAACCTCCAATTCAAATTTTTGCCAAATCAATTTCTCACCTTGTTTGGGTATGTGCGACAGTTCAGTCATTATTAAACCACTTAGCGTAGTTACTTCATAATCATTTATTAATTCGTCTAATTCAAAATAAGTCAAGAAGTCATGTAACGAATAATGGCCATCTACAAGCCAAGAACCATCTTCTCTTTCTATCAATTGAAAATCATCCTTATAAAAATCAGAAGCATCACCTACCAATGCTTCAAGGATATCATTCAATGTTATTACCCCTTGAAAAACACCATATTCATCAGATACAAATGCATAATGAATACCTGATTTCTTGAAATTTTCTAACGCCACATAAGCAGTAGTCTGCTCCATCATAAAAGGAGCTTCAGTCATGATTGATGCTAAATTGAATTCGTCATTTTCAAAATGAGCAAAAATATTTTTAAGGTTCACAACACCTACTATATCATCGTAATTTTCATTAAAAACAGGATAGATAGAGTGTAATTCCTTGAGCATAAACTCTCTTACCTTTTCCTTATCTGCATGAAGTGGTAAAAAAACAACCGACTTGCGATGTGTCATTAAAGAATTGATTTTTCGGTCACCAATATGAAAAACACGCTCCACAATATCTTGTTCAATTTCTTGAACTTCTCCGCCCTCAGTTCCCTCCTTAATGATAGCTTTTATTTCTTCCTCGGTTACTTTTCCATCAGCTGTTGGTTTAATTTGCAAAACATCTAATAAAAAATCTGTAGAAGTAGTAAGAAGCCAAATAAAAGGAGCTGTCACAATTGATACCATTTTCATTGGCAAAGCAACTGCCTTAGCAATCCCTTCTGGATGATTCAGACCTATTCGTTTGGGTAACAATTCTCCTAAAACCAAAGAGAAAAAAGTCAATACTACCACAACTAAACCTACTGCAACTGGCTGTGCATAGGGTTTTAAAAATTCAAAACCACTTACAAAAATTTCTACATCTTGAGTAATCTTATCACCACTGTAAATACCCGTTAAAATCCCAATCAGAGTGATACCTATTTGTACCGTTGATAAAAATTTATTGGGAGAATTTGCAAGGTCCAATGCTATTTTAGCGCTTTTATTGCCTTTTTTTGCTGCTGTCTCTAATCGGTTTTTTCGAGCTGAAATCAATGCTATTTCTGACATTGAGAACACTCCGTTTAGTAATATCAGAAAAAATATTATTAGTATTTCCAATTTTTTAATGGATTCGTTTATATCTCTTGTTCTGCGTATTTGAAATTATAAATTATAAATTATCAATAACTGCACTTACTCTTTCCGTAATTTCAGCAATGGAACCAATCCCGTCTACTATAAAAAACTTGTTTTGATTTTTATAAAAATCCATCAAAGGAGCGGTTTTTTCATTGTACTCTTGGTATCTATTTCTGATTTTTTCTTCGTCTTGATCATCAACTCTACCGCTTGTTTTTCCTCTTTCAAGTAAACGCTGAATTAAAATCTCATCGTCAGCCTCTAGCGCTACTGTAGCTGCAACTTTTGACCCAATAGATTCTAAAAAAACATCTAATGCTTCTGCTTGAGAAAGTGTTCTTGGATACCCGTCAAATAAAACACCGTTTGTATCTGGATGTTTATTTACTTCATCAATTAGCATTTTAGTAGTTAATTCATCAGGCACAAGATCTCCTGCATCCATATAAACACGAGCTTGTTTGCCTAACTCCGTATCATTTTTTAAATTAAATCTAAAAACATCACCTGTTGAAATGTGAGTTAACTTGTATTTTTCTTTTAAAAACTCAGCTTGAGTTCCTTTTCCAGCTCCTGGTTTGCCAAATAAAACGATATTAATCATGTTGTTTTGTAGTTATTCTTTTAATTTATATACTTCAGGTAAGTTTCTTCCAAGTCCGTCATAATCTAAACCGTATCCTACAATAAATTTATTAGGAATTCGAATTCCGATGTAATCAATTTTGATGTCTTTCTGGTATGCTTCAGGCTTAAAAAAAAGTGTGGCAATTTTAAAATGTTTCACATTTTGTTTTTTAAACAATTCTTTTAGTTCAACCAAAGTATTTCCTGTATCTACTATATCCTCAATAATAACAACAGATCTACCAGTAAAATCTTGATTAATTCCTATCAATTGCTTTACCTCATGCGTTGTTGAAGTACCCTCATACGAAGCCATTTTTATAAACGAAACCTCACATGGTTTTTTATATTGTTTTACAAAATCAGCTACTACCATAAAAGCACCGTTAAGCACTCCTACAAAAATAGGCGTTTCATCAGCAAAATCTGCCTCAACTTGTGATACCATTTTAGCTATAGCAAAATCAATTTCTTTTGCCGAAATAAATGGAACAAATTGTTTATCGTGAAGTTGTATCATTATTTTTGTATTTAAAATAATGGGCAAAGATAGCAATTTCTCACTTTACATCTTAGAATAATTGTTACAAGAATAGCCATACTTTAAAATTAAAAAAAATCTTTTATGGTAAATCAAGAATTGTATCAAAAAATACAAGAAAGCACGGCTCATGTAGCTAGTAAAGCCGAAAATTCTCAATACATTTTGAGCAATCCAGACTTGATGCCAGATTTTTTTAAAATTGTTCTTTCAACATCAGACAAAAATCATCACAAAGCTTGTTGGATCTTAGAAATGATTTTAGAAAAAGACTTGCATCTACTTTTTAATTATTTAGATCAATTTTGCGAGACCTTACCTTTATATACAAACTACAGTGCCTTGAGATCCATATCAAAAATTTGCATGTTTCTATCACTACATGCTTCCCTTAATGAAAAACAAGAAAAATTCTTGATAGAAAGCAGCTATGACTGGCTCATAGATCCTAACGGAAAAGTAGCCACAAAGGCTTATGCCATAAGAACACTTTACCAAATGGGTAAAAAAAATACAGAAATCCATGCTAATCTGGCCAGAATACTAACTGATGATTACACTAAATATTCATCTGCTTACAAAGCAGTTGCTAGAGAAATCATGAAGAAAATTGCTTAGTATTTTTCGGTTTGACCATTAACAAGTATCTTTGCAGGACATACAACTACAACTTACAAATAACCGCAACACGTTATTTTTAAAGAAATAAAACAACAACACAATGAACTACTTTTCATCTGATTTTAAATTAGGAATTCTAGGAGGCGGACAATTAGGCAAAATGCTATTGACCGATACCCGAAAGTTTGACATACAAACCTTGGTTTTAGAACCAAATGAAGAATCACCTGCAAGATACAGTTGCAATGCTTTTTACCAAGGAAGTTTAATGGATTATGATACCGTTTATCAATTTGGAAAGATGGCAAATCTATTAACTATTGAAATTGAAAATGTAAACTTAGATGCTTTAGACGCACTAGAATCGGAAGGTTTACCAATATTTCCATCGCCAAAAACATTGCGAATGATTCAGAATAAAGGTCGTCAAAAAGATTTTTATGTAGAAAATAACATTCCAACTTCACCTCATCAACGTTTTGTAGATTTAAATGATTTGAGAAAATCATTAGAAAAAGACGAATTAGAATTTCCTTTTGTATGGAAATGTGCTCAATTTGGCTATGATGGAAACGGTGTAAAAGTGTGCCGTTCAGCAATAGACTTAGTAAAATTACCAGATGTTGAATGCATCGCTGAACAAATGATTCCGTTCAAAAATGAGTTGGCAGTTATTGTTGTTCGCTCTGCTTCGGGCGAAGTAAAAACCTATCCTGTGGTTGAAATGGAATTCCATCCCGAAGCCAATCAAGTAGAATATGTAATTTGTCCCGCCCGTATTGATTCGAGAGTTGCCCAAAAAGCAATCGAAATAGCATTAAAAGTTTCTGAAGCGTTTGATCACGTTGGATTATTAGCTGTAGAAATGTTTCAAACCGAAGACGATGAAATTTTAGTCAATGAAGTCGCTCCAAGACCACACAATTCCGGGCATTATTCTATTGAAGCAAGTTACACCTCTCAATTTGAAAATCATTTACGCGCCATTTTAGACTTACCTTTAGGAAATACGGATAGTAAAGTTGCCGGAATTATGGTAAATTTGGTTGGCGAAGAAGGTTTTTCGGGTCCAGTAGTTTATGAAAACATTGAAAAAATAATGGCAATTGATGGCGTTACACCTCACATTTACGGCAAAAGAGAAACAAGACCTTTCCGGAAAATGGGCCATGTTACAATTGTAAATGAAAACATGATTGAAGCGAGAAGAATTGCGGAAGAAGTTAAGAATAGTATTAGAGTGATTAGTGTTTAATGTTCATTAAAAAATAAATGAAATATCTTTTTTTCATATTTATATTCAACTTAAGCTTTTGTCAAACAAAATCTTTTGAAGAAGCGTATAAAGAAAGTAATATTTCTACAGTTACATTGGAAACTAATTGTGAAAACATAAATTCTTTGGTTAAAAAAGATATAAATAATAAATCAATTTTTCTTTTCCTTCAAAGTGGAATTGCTCCAGTTAGATTTTATAACGATGGAAATTTTGAAGAAAAATATGATATTCATTATTTTGAAGAGGGTTGTATAAGTTCACATTGTTCTGAAAATTATAATTTTATAGTTTTTGATTATCTTTATAAAACGTTCGGAAAAAAATGGACAAAAGAAATTAGGAAAGACACTCTTGGATTTAAAGAATGGAAGAAAACATATAAACAACATTAAACTAAAACATGAGCAAAGTAGCAATAATAATGGGAAGCATTTCGGATATGCCAGTAATGCAAGAAGCCATCGACATATTAAAAGGATTTGACATCGAAACTGAAGTTGATATCGTTTCGGCACATAGAACACCTGAAAAATTATTTGATTTTAGTAAAAATGCACACAATCGCGGTATCTCAGTAATTATTGCTGGTGCTGGAGGCGCAGCGCATTTACCCGGAATGGTTGCTTCTATGTCGCCACTTCCTGTTATTGGCGTTCCGGTAAAATCGAGTAATTCTATTGACGGTTGGGATTCGGTTTTGTCAATACTTCAAATGCCTGGTGGCGTTCCTGTAGCAACAGTTGCGCTTAATGGAGCCAAAAATGCAGGAATCCTTGCCGCACAAATCATTGGAAGTCACGATCAATGTGTGTTAGACAAAATCATTTTTTATAAAGAAGGATTAAAACAAGCCGTTGACAAAGCAGCATCTGAATTGAAAAAATAATTATCTTTATTAAAAAGAAAACTATGAATATTCACACTTCAAAAATTGAGTTAGCCAAAGTTATTTTGGATATTGAAAACCCAAAATTGATTGAAGAAATTATTCATTTGATTCAATCTAAATCTACTTTAACCGAAAAACAAAAGACAGCCTTCGATGAAGCCATTTTTTCTTTAGAAAACAAGGAAGGGATTGCTCATGATATGGTCATGGAGGAAACCAGAAATCGCTATTCAAAATATTTCAAATAGTGATCGTTATTTGGTCGCCACAAGCTAAAAAAGACTATTGGCAAAACATTGATTATCTTGAAGCTGAATGGTCATTTCAAGATGTTGTAAATTTTATAGACAAAGTAGATTACTCAATTGCCTTATTATTACAGAACAACATTGAATTTATTTCTACAAATTACAAAAGCGTAAACAAAGTTGTAGTTACGAAACAAATAACACTTTACTATAGAATAAATTCTGATACCATCGATTTACTCCGATTTTGGAATAAGTACCAAGATTTAGAAAATTTAAAACTTTAAAACGTAAGGACAAGTCCCGACTTGTCCCTTCAAATAAAATTATGAAAACACTTACCTCAACATTCAACACCAAACACAATACAGCACCATTTTCAGGAATAAAACTAGAAGATTACAAACCTTCTTTTATCGAAAACATCGCTGCTGCAAAAGCTGAAATTGATGCCATCATTACAAATTCTGATGCTCCAACGTTTGAAAACACGATTGTTGCTTTAGATTTTGCAGGTGAACAATTGGATAGATTATCTTCGATTTTCTTCAATTTGAATTCAGCTGAAACTAATGACGAAATGCAAAAAATCGCTCAAGAGGTTTCTCCGTTGTTGACTGAATTTAGTAATGATATTGCCTTAAACGAAGATTTGTTCAAAAGAGTTAAATCCGTTTATGATCAAAAAGATTCGTTGATATTAACTACGGAACAAGCTACTTTATTAGACAAAAAATTCAAAGGATTTTCTAGAAATGGAGCCTTATTGAATGAAGAAGACAAATTAAAATTACGCGAAATTGATACCGAACTGGCCAAAATTAAATTGACGTATGGCGAAAATGTTTTGGCCGAAACCAATAATTATCAATTGCATATTACTAACGAGGTTGATTTAAAAGGCTTACCTGATGGCGCCAAAGAAATGGCCGCAAGTTTGGCTAAATCAAAAGAACTCGAAGGATGGGTTTTTACTCTTGATTTCCCGAGTTACTTGCCTTTTGTAACGTATGTTGACAATCGCGAATTACGAAAAGAAATTGCCATTGCTGCCGGAAAAAAATCATTTCAAGACAACGAATTCGACAATAAAGAGAACGTAAAACGTATTGTTGAACTACGTCATAAACGTGCTAATTTATTGGGATACAAATCGCATTCTAACTTTGTTTTGGAAGAACGAATGGCTCAAAATCCTGAAAAAGTACTTTCGTTTTTGAATGATTTATTAGAAAAAGCAAAACCTGCTGCTCAAAAAGAATTTACTCAATTAACCGCTTTCGCAAAAGAAATAGACGGAATTGATCAATTAGAAAAATGGGATGGAGCTTATTATTCTGAAAAATTGAAACAAAAATTATTCAACTTTGATGATGAGATTTTAAAACCTTATTTCAAATTGGAAAATGTTTTAAATGGAGCTTTCACTATTGCTGAAAAACTATTCGGAATTACTTTTAAAGAAGTTTTTGATATTGACAAATATCATGAAGATGTTCAGACTTTTGAAGTGTTGGATTCCGAAGGACAATTAGTTGCTGTTTTCTATGCTGATTTTTTTCCAAGAAAAGGAAAACGAAATGGCGCGTGGATGACATCATATAAATCGCAAGCTATAAAAAATGGAATCAATGAAAGACCACACGTTTCTATCGTTTGTAATTTTACACCGCCAACAGAGACTAAACCATCTTTATTAACTTTCAATGAAGTAACTACCTTATTCCATGAATTTGGTCACGCCTTACACGGCATGTTAGCCAATACGACTTATCCGAGTTTGTCTGGAACTTCGGTTTATTGGGATTTTGTAGAATTGCCAAGCCAAGTAATGGAAAACTGGTGCTACGAACCGGAAGCATTGGCATTGTTTGCAAAACATTATGAATCGGGGGAAGTTATCCCTCAAGAATACGTAGAAAAAATAAAAGAAAGTGCGAGTTTCTTAGAAGGAATGGCAACAGTAAGACAGATCAGTTTTGGACTTTTAGATATGACCTATCACGGCAAATCTCAAATAATTGAAGATGTAAAAGCTTTTGAAAAACAAGCAATGGCAGGCACAAGTTTATATCCTGATGTTGCTGAGAATTGCATGAGCACCTCGTTTTCACATATTTTTCAAGGTGGATATTCTTCAGGATATTACAGTTACAAATGGGCTGAAGTTTTAGATGCGGATGCCTTTGCTTATTTTCAGGAAAAAGGAATTTTCAATAAAGAAGTTGCCACAAAATTCAAAGACAACGTCCTTTCTAAAGGTGGAACCGAATTACCAATGGAATTGTATAAAAAATTCAGAGGTCAAGAACCAAAGGCAGATGCGTTATTGAAACGTGCTGGATTGCTATAGATCAATATTAAAACACATAGTAAGTTATAAAAGCAAGTCGAGGTAGCAATATCTCGACTTTTTTAATGGGATTTGCGTTAGGGATTACAGTGAAAAGCTCACAGTAAGGAGGAACGACGAAACGAGGACTTGCAACGAAAAGCCCGACCTGAAAGGGAACGCCAAAAAAGAAAATAAACTTTCATTTTTTATTGAAAGTTCGAAAACATTATTTATCTTTACACTATGACAATGAGCATTTATGCGATTTGCATTTGACCGTTTGAAAAACAATAAAATCCACAAATGAAATTCAAAGAAGCAAAAAATAAATTCGTTCAAACTTGGGGTGCATTAGGCAGTCAATGGGGAATTAACAAAACCATGGCCCAAATTCATGCGCTTTTGATGGTTTCACACGAAGCCGTTTCGATGGAAGACATTATGGAGGAATTACAAATTTCGCGCGGCAATGCATCTATGAATTTACGTGCTTTGATGGATTGGGGAATTGTTTACAAAGAATACAAAGCGGGCGAACGACGCGAATTTTTCACCGCTGAAAAAGACTTAGACGAATTGGCTGTGAAAATTTCAAGAGAAAGAAGCAAACGCGAAATCAAACCTGCGTTAAAGGTTTTAAAAGAAGTTTCCTCCATAACATCAGACAATACTCCAGAAGAAAAACATTTTGTAGATCAAACCACTAAATTGTATGATTTTGTTCTAAAAGCAGATAATGTCTTGGACAAAATGACGGAATACAAAGACAATTGGTTGGCAAAATTGGTTGTAAAAATAATGAAATAGAGTAAAAAAATTTAATCAAAACTTTCATTTTTTTCTGAAAGTTTAAAAATAAAACCAATATGAAAACGATAAAAAAGATAAATACTTTCGCAATTGCATTGCCTTTCATAATAGGTGTCTTTGCAGTTTTAAATGAAAACTTGTTAATAATTGCACTATTATCAACTATGGTTACTGGTTTTATTCAAGTACTAATTTCTCTGTATTTGTTAGTACAAGAACCTAGAAACAAGCACTTACAAATTTATTTGGGTATCGTTTTATTATTTTTTGGCTTGTGGTTTATCAACGTAAATTATCATTATTCAGATAAACTGATATTTTTACTTTTTGCATTACCAGTTGCATTAGCTTTTTACCTTTCACTTATTATCCACAAAAACTAAAAATTATGAGCTTCTTAACCGCAGAATGGAATGATTTAGCGATGTTCAATTACGAAATCGATCCAAAAATTTTAGAAAATTATGTCCCAAAAGGAACTGAACTCGATGTATGGAACGGCAAATGCTATATTAGTTTAATCGGATTTATGTTTGAAAACGTGAAAGTATTAGGAATTAAAGTTCCGTTTCATGTCAATTTTGAGGAAGTCAATTTACGCTTTTATGTAAAAAGATATGAAGATGGCATTTGGAAACGTGGCGTAGTTTTCGTTAAAGAAATTGTTCCGAAGCATGCTATTACGATAGTAGCAAATACTTTATACAACGAACATTACCAAACCTTGAAAATGCGTCATTCAAGAACTGAAAACGAAACTTCTAAATCTTTTCAATACGAATGGTTCAAGGATGCAAAATGGAATTCCATCTCCATGATTACTGGAAAAAATCCGATTCCGATTGAACTAAATTCAGAAGCCGAGTTTATTTCTGAGCATTATTTTGGGTACACCAACTACAATAACGATAAATCAATTGAATATGCTGTTTCGCACCCAAGATGGGAACAATTACAAGTAATTGAATCCAAAATTGATGTCGATTTTGAGAGTATTTACGGCAAGAATTTTAAATTTTTACAAGACCTAAAACCTACCTCTGAATTTCTTGCAATTGGTTCAAAAATAACGATTGAAGGTAAAAAAACGATACGATGAAAACCTTAACTAACCAAACCTTATTATATGATGAAGATTGTCCGCTTTGTCGCGTGTATACTTCTGGATTTATAAAAGCTGGAATGTTGGACGAAAATGGTAAAAAACCATATTGTCAATTATCAGATGAGGAACAAAACTTTATTGATGTCCAACGCGCATCAAACGAAATCGCATTAGTTGATAACGAAAACAAAACTGTAATTTATGGAATTGACAGTTTGCTAAAAGTAATCGGATTTTCATTTCCGTGGATGGAGACAATCGGAAATCTAAAACCAATAAAGTTTTTTCTGAAAAAATTATATTCCTTCATTTCTTATAATCGAAAAGTAATCATTCCGAGTAAGATTAAAAAAGAAATAAAGTTGCAGTGTATTCCTGATTTTAATTATCAGTATCGAATTTTGTACATTTTGTTTGCAACGACAATAACAACAATTGTCCTGTATAAATTTTCAAATTCTATAACCATTTTGCCGAAATCAACCATTGCGAGAGAACTTATTCTTGCATTTGGTCAAATAGTTTTTCAAAGTTTATTTTTGATGAAATTTGACAAGAAAATAATCTTGAATTACATTGGAAACTTAATGACGGTGTCGTTAATGGGTTCTTTATTATTACTTCCGATGTTGATTCTGAATTTAATTTTTAATATCTCAGAATCATTAACCTTAGGTTGGTTTGGAATAACAGTTTTACTAATGTTTGTAGAACATTCACGAAGAATCAAATTATTGGAATTGCCTTTTTATTTATCAATAACTTGGGTTATTTATCGAATAATTGCTTTAACAATCATCTTAAATTAAACTAATGAAAAAGCTAATCATTGCAGCAGGAACGGGGTTTTTAGGCCAAGTTTTAGTATCACATTTTAAAGATAAATTTGATGAAATCGTAATTCTAACTCGAGGAAAATCTAAAAGTATTGATTCAGTAAAATATGTAAATTGGGATGCCAAAAGGCTTTCTGGTTGGGAGAATGAACTAGAAAACGCTTCCGTTTTAATAAATCTTGCAGGAAAATCTGTCGATTGCAGATATACCGCAGCCAACAAAAAAGAGATTTACGATTCTAGAATTGACAGCACAAAAATATTGAATGAAGCGGTTTTAAATTGTAAAAATCCACCAAAAAACTGGTTGAATTCATCAACATCAACAATTTATAGATTTTCATTAGATAAACAAATGGATGAAGTTACTGGTGAAACTGGCGATGATTTTTCCATGAATATTGCAAAAAGTTGGGAGAAAGTTTTTTTTGAAACTGAAACTCCAAAAACTTTGAAAACTGCTATACGAACTTCGATAGTTTTAGGAAAAAATGGAGGCGCTTTTGTTCCGATAAAAATGCTTGCGCAATTTGGACTTGGCGGAAAACAAGGAAAAGGAAATCAATTTATAAGCTGGATTCACGAAAAAGATTTTGCAAGAGCCATTAAATTTGTTGTCGAAAAAGAGCTAGTAGGAGTTGTAAATATTGTTTCTCCAAATCCAGTCCGAAATTATGATTTTATGAAAACTCTTCGTTGTATAATTGGCGTTCCATTTGGCATACCGACAAATAAACTATTGCTAGAAATTGGATCGTTTTTCATCAGAACAGAAACAGAATTAGTTTTAAAAAGTCGCAATGTAATTCCGAGAAGATTACAGGAAAATGGTTTTACATTTGAATATGAAACTTTAGAAAAAACATTTAAAAACTTAACCAAGAAATGACAACCATACAATTATCCACTAGAATAAACGCACCAATTGAACTCATTTTTGATTTATCCAGAAACATAGATGTTCATCAACAATCCACTGCGAAATCAAATGAAACCGCTATTGATGGAGTAACTTCAGGTTTAATAAATTTAAACGAAACCGTAACCTGGCGTGGAAAGCATTTTGGTGTTTACTTAACACACAAAAGCTTAATTTCAGCAATGGAAAATCCAACGTACTTTGTGGATGAAATGCTTGAAGGCAAGTTTAAATCCTTCAAACACCAGCATACTTTTATTCAAAAAAAAGGATTTGTTATCATGGAAGATAAAATCCAATATGAGACACCGTATGGTATTTTTGGAAAACTGTTTGACCTGTTATTATTAAAAAACCATTTAAGCTCGTTCATTTCTGAAAGGAATTCTTTTATCAAAACACTAGCTGAAAAACATCAAAAATAACCACCAAAAAACAGGGATACTTTCCACCCAAAAAGAAGCGTAATAGCGCGAACGATTCTCATTAGCATATACTAAAAATAAGATGGTAGTGATTGCCAATCCTGTTTTTAAAGCTAAAAATTCGATTCTAATATCATTTGATAAAAATTCTAACAGTACAAACAAAACCATCAATACAACGCCTATTTGCTTGGTACGTTGCACACCTATTTGTTGCGGAACGGTTTTCAAATTTGGATCATCTAATTTTAAATCAACTATTTCAAAAATTAAAATCAAAACGAAAATCATGATATATCGTTGTATTGCGACTAAAAAAACAAAACTTGTGACTTCTGCATTATTGTTAATGATGGGTAAAAAAAGCGTCACTCCTACCCAACATAAAGCCACAATATAAATTTTAATTCCAGCCCAGTTTCGGGCATTTTTCTTATTCGGAAAAAAAGGCAATGTATAGAGCAAAACGATGATTAGAAAAACAGAACCAATAATTTGTGTGACCCTTTCTAATTGAAAAAAATAATAGCCCGTGGCAATTAGTGATAGAAAACTAATAAAGGCAATCCACTGAAGTTGAGCACTAAATTTCACTGATCTTCTCCTAACTAAAGCATCATATTTTACAAAATTATAACCCACTATGGTTCCAAAAAAAGTGAAGAAAGCTACGCTAGTGTTATAAGAAATGTGGAACATAATATACGTGAGATGAACCAGCGCAAAACAAGATAATGCCACGTGAATACTGCTATTGATGTAAAATTCAAAAATATTTTTAAAATATCGCATTAGACAAAATTAATCAATGTGTTAATAAGAAAGGCTTTTAGTTGAAAAATTCATAGAAAATCAACTTAAAAAAGGTTATTTATAGCATATTAATATTTAATTTTACAGCCTTAAATTAAGAAACACACAACCCATTAGACATACAATGAAAACAGACGCTTTTGCTTTAAGACACATTGGACCTAGAGAGAATGATTTAACGCACATGTTAAAAACAATTGGTGCCGACTCACTAGATCAATTGATTGATGAAACCATTCCGAGTGACATCCGATTAAAAGCTGATTTGGACTTAGAACCTGCCATGACAGAGTACGAGTTTGCAAACCACATTTTTAACTTAGGAAACAAAAATAAAGTATTCAAATCATATATAGGTTTAGGATACAACGCTGCTATTATTCCTGCGGTTATTCAAAGAAATATCTTTGAAAATCCAGGATGGTATACGGCATACACACCTTACCAAGCAGAGATTGCTCAAGGTCGTTTAGAAGCTATTTTAAATTTCCAAACTACAGTAATTGAACTTACGGGAATGGAAATTGCAAACGCATCTTTACTTGATGAAAGTACAGCTGCAGCCGAGGCAATGGCGCTTTTATTCGACGTTCGCTCTCGTGACCAAAAGAAAAACAACATCAACAAATTCTTCGTTTCTGAAGAAATTTTACCACAAACCCTATCGGTATTGCAAACTCGTTCTACTCCTATTGGCGTTGAGCTTGTGGTAGGAAACCATGAAGATTTTGATTTCTCAAAAGATTTCTATGGTGCAATTTTACAATATCCAGGGAAATTTGGTCAAGTAAATGATTATGCTGGTTTTATTGCTAAGGCAAAACTAAATGAAATTAAAGTTGCAGTTGCTGCTGATATATTGAGTTTGGTAAAACTGACTCCACCGGGAGAAATGGGAGCCGATGTTGTACTAGGAACTACACAACGTTTTGGAATTCCGTTAGGATACGGCGGACCGCACGCTGCTTACTTTGCAACTAAAGAAGAATACAAACGCAGCATGCCTGGTCGTATTATCGGTGTAACTGTTGATACTGACGGAAATCGTGCTTTACGTATGGCTTTGCAAACGAGAGAACAACATATAAAACGTGACAAGGCAACATCAAATATTTGTACTGCTCAAGTATTATTGTCTGTGATGGCAGGAATGTACGCTGTTTATCATGGTCCAAAAGGATTACAATACATAGCTGATAAAGTTCATGCTTCGGCAGTAACATTGGCAAACGAAATAGAAAAACTGGGCTTGTACCAAACCAACACTTCGTTTTTTGACACTATCGTTATCAAAACTAACGCTCAAAAAATTAAAGAAATAGCAGAATCAAAAGAAGTAAATTTCTTTTATGCTGACGAAAATACTGTTTCAATTTCTTTAAACGAAACAACTAGCATTGCTGATTTGAATACCATCGTTTCTATATTTGCTGAAGCTACTGGAAAACCAGCTACAACAATTTCAGAATTAGCAACCGAAAATCAAATTCCGTCTCAATTAGAAAGAACATCTACGTTTTTAACACATGATGTTTTCAATAAACACCATTCAGAAACGGCTTTGATGCGTTACATTAAAATGTTAGAGCGTAAAGATTTAGCGTTAAACCATTCCATGATTTCATTAGGATCTTGCACGATGAAATTGAATGCAGCCTCTGAAATGTTGCCTTTAAGTATGGCACAATGGAACAACATTCACCCGTTTGCACCATTAGATCAAGCAAAAGGATACCAAGAAATGCTAGCTAAACTAGAGCAACAACTTAATGTAGTAACTGGATTTGCAGGAACTACATTGCAACCAAATTCTGGTGCTCAAGGAGAATATGCAGGTTTAATGGTTATTCGTGCCTACCACCAATCTCGCGGTGATCACCACCGTAATATTGCTTTAATTCCATCATCAGCCCACGGTACCAACCCAGCTTCTGCAGCTATGGCGGGAATGAAAGTAGTAGTTACTAAAACTCTTGAGAACGGAAATATCGATATTGATGATTTACGTGAAAAAGCCATTCTTCATAAAGATAATCTGTCTTGCTTGATGGTTACTTATCCTTCAACGCATGGTGTTTTTGAAAGTGCTATTAAAGAAATTACCCAATTGATTCACGATAATGGTGGACAAGTATATATGGATGGTGCTAACATGAATGCACAAGTAGGATTGACAAATCCTGCAACCATTGGTGCTGATGTTTGCCACTTAAATTTACACAAAACGTTTGCAATACCTCACGGTGGTGGTGGTCCTGGTGTAGGTCCTATTTGCGTTGCACCACAATTGGTTCCATTTTTACCTACAAATCCAATAATACCTACAGGTGGCGAAAATGCAATTACAGCAATATCTGCTGCTCCTTGGGGTTCTGCGTTGGTTTGCTTGATTTCGTACGGATACATTTGCATGCTAGGTGCTGAAGGCTTGAAAAAATCTACTGAGTACGCTATTTTAAATGCAAACTACATTAAAGAAAAGCTAAACGGTCATTTTGACACGTTATATTCTGGAGAAATGGGACGCGCTGCACACGAAATGATTTTAGAGTGTCGTCCGTTTAAAGAAAAAGGAATTGAAGTAACTGATATTGCAAAACGTTTGATGGATTATGGTTTCCATGCTCCTACTGTTTCGTTCCCAGTTGCAGGAACACTTATGATTGAACCTACTGAAAGTGAAAACTTAGAAGAACTAGATCGTTTTTGTGATGCTATGATTTCTATTCGTAAAGAAATTGAAGCAGCAACATTGGAGAATCCAAACAATGTATTGAAAAATGCACCGCACACATTGACAATGGTAACTTCTGACACTTGGATTTATCCTTATACACGTGAGCAAGCTGCATTCCCATTAGAATACATTGCCGATAATAAATTTTGGCCAACTGTACGTCGTGCTGATGAAGCTTACGGTGATAGAAACCTAGTATGCTCTTGCGCTCCAATTGAAGCGTACATGGAAAGTTAATTTTCTAATAATATATAAATAATAAAAATACCTCGATATATCGGGGTATTTTTATTACTATTGTATTGGAAAATAATTCTTACAACTAGATTTTGAAAACAAACCTATTATTATTTTTATTGCTATCCTATTTTGGAACATGTCAAGCCCAGAATTCTGGATTTAAATATTACCCTGAAAGAATTGATTCACTGGAAAATTACATTACTAAAATAACGAATAATAAAATAAACGAGTTCAGCTCTATTCAACAAAAAAAGGCAAAAGAAATACTTTCAGATCGTAAAGTATCTTTCTTAAAAGATATAAAAGACAGCACATTTATTTTTGACAAAACCATCAATGGATTTCTTAAAAAAATACTTGTCGAAGTATACCAATCTAATCCACAAATTGATTCAAAAGATTTTTATTTTCTGATTAACAAATCCTTAATACCTAATGCTGGATGTTATGGAAACGGTATATTCTCTATCAATTTAGGCCTATTTTCACTTATTGAAAATAATGATGAAATGGCATTTATTATTTGTCATGAATTAGCACATTACATCTTAAAACATAATGACAAAGCACTTATAGAGCATCTCGAAACATTCAACTCTAAGGACTTCAAACAACAACTAAATACCGCCTCCAATAAAAAATATGGTCGAAGGTCTGCTGTAACTTTATTATTAAAGGATTTAAAATTTAATTTTATGAAACGAAGCAGAAGTGCAGAGACACAAGCTGACTCACTTGGTTTTATAATGTTTAATAATACTAAATACAACAAGCAGGCTTCCATAAACATTCTAAAAAAACTAGATTTGACTGACGGGATAATTTTTAATAATCTAACCGATTTAAAGCAAAATTTCAACTTTGAAGAATATCCATTTAAAGAAGTTTGGATTGAAAAAGAAGAAAAAATGTTTGATACTAATGAAAGTTCAAATGATTTAGAAGTTGATAAAGATTCATTAAAAACACATCCAAACATTCCACTTCGTATTGAAAACTTAATTCAAAATCATACTATCACTTCAACAAATGCAACTAAAAACGAAATAGATTTAGTGCAGAAAAAAACATCTGAAAATAGTATTATAACTTTTTTTGACGATTCTAAACTAGACTTTGCTTTGTACCAATTATTATCTCTTCATAAAAAAAATGAATTGGATAGAAAAACCTTTAATAGTTATGTTGCTTACTTATTGAAAAAAGTCTACATCTTAAAAGAAAAACATGTTTTCGGAAAATATGTTGGCCCAGTAAACTCTTTTTCAGAAGAAAAATACATTAATGAAATACGGCTATTTCTAAACAATCTTGAACTAAAAGACCTTAGAAAAATAGGTTATTATTTTTGTCAAAAAAATGAATTGATATCCAAAGATGATACTGAATTCCAAGATGCTTATACTTTTTTCAAGACTTTAAATAAAAATTAATACACTTTAAATACAAACCAATTATGAAAAGAATCTCTACTTTACTTTTAATCTCCTTTGTGGCAAATTTGACTTTTGCACAAGAAAAAAAAATCGACAAAGTCAATACCTTTATAGTGAAGAATTCAGGAGCAATACTTAACAAAGAGAAAGATGTTGATGGTTATTATTTCTTTTATGAATTGGATAAACTAAAAAAAGGCGACCGTGAGTTTGCAATTCAAGTTTTAGATAAAAATCTAGTAGAAGTTGCTAAGAAAACATACATTGATAATAAAAAAACTTTTTTGATGAAAAGTAGCTTTAACAATCAAGGAATAATGTTTGTAATGGCTAATTTTACAGAAAAAAAAATCAGTCTAGTTAGCTACGATAAAAAAGTTAACCAATTACCAACTATTGACATTCCTTTAGAAAGCAAAGAAATTCGTTATATCCAATACATGCAGCAAACAGGTGATTTTAACATTCTATTTCCTGTAGAAAATAAAGGATTCATTTTCAACAAGTTTGAAGACAATAAAAAAATAGGATATTCTTTAAAATACTACCCAACTGATGGTGGAAAATCATGGGAATATAATTCTCCTAGTGATTCAAAAGAAATGTTGTCAATAAATCCTATTGAAGTAAATGATAAAGTAATTGTCGCTTTAGAATCATCAAAATCAAGTCTTTTGTCTAGAAAAATCACTTTAAAGACAAAAATTATTGATGTGAATACAGGACTTTTATTATGCGAAAAAGAATATAATAAAAACAGTAAACCAAGACTGATCAATAATGCATTCCTTGACAATGACAACAATGTTGTTCTAATGGGGGAATATTTTAAAGAAGGTGATAATATTGTTGATGATAAAAGTTTAGGCCTTTTTACTGAGGTTATCAACTTATCAGGAAAAACTTTAAAAGAAAATTTCACTAGCTGGAAAGAAGATGTTGCTAAAATGGCAAAAGTAAGTGGGAATTATATTGAAGATAAAGGCTATATCTATTTCCACAATATTGCCAGAACAAAGAACAATGAGTACTATGCCATTGGAGAATTCTATAAAAGAACTGCAAGTGCTGGAGGAATAGCATTAACAACATTGTCTATATTAGGCGGTGGCGGCGGTGGCGCAAGTGTTACACAACTAACCATTACAAATTCTGTGGTATTTAAGTTCAATTCTGATTTCAAACTTACAGGAATTCAAGAATTTGAAAAAGGAAAATCAAGAGCTCCAAGCTTATCTGATTTTGGAAGCCCTCAATTAAACGCACACGCATTAAAAGCATATGGCGCATTTGATTATGAATATACTCAACTAGACAAAAAAAATGATCGTTTCTACGCTTGTTTTATAGATTACGAAAGATTAAAAGGAGAAAAAAACAAAAGTGCTTTTAAAACTATCATTTATGATAATGGACAATTATCCGAAGATAAAATATATCTAACAAATGATAAAAACAATTCTGATTTTAGAGTTTTACCCGCAAAAGTTGGAAATGTTTTATTACTAGAATATGACAAGAAATTAAAAGAAATAAATATACATTTAGAAAAATTAAATATTAAATAATATCTAATGAGCCACTTAATAGTGGCTCATTTTTTTGCATACACATCAGGAAAGTAATTCCCCATTACTATTATCATCAAAAAAGCCATAACAAAGAAGCAATCACATTATGGCATTTAAGATACTAATAAATCTATAAAAGGCAAGTTTACGAATTGCTAGAATTACAAAATAATTATCTCAACGATTTTCTTGATTTGCAATTGAATTATCATTTTTTTTGCCAATTATCTATTATTTCATAATTATATGCACGCATAGTAAATTTTGTGAGTGTTCTAAATTAATATTGATTAAATTAGCCTCAAATTTGGAAAATTAACACAATGAAAATAAAAATAGCTGGAATAGGAAGCTATATTCCTGAGAAAAAAGTAAGCAATACTGACTTTGGCGAACATGTATTTTTGAATGAAGATGGAACTCCTTTTGGCTATCCTAACCAAGTTGTTATTAAAAAATTTAAAGGCATTACCGGGATAGAACACAGACGCTATGCCGAAGATCATCTCAATTCATCAGACTTAGCCTTTTTTGCTTGTGAAAAAGCAATAGCAAACGCATCAATCGATCCAGAAACCATTGATTATATCATTTTTGCACACAATTTTGGTGATGTGAAATATGGCACAAACCAATCGGATATGCTACCTAGCTTAGCCACACGTGTGAAAAATAAACTGCAAATAAAGAATCCAAAATGTGTTGCTTACGACATCCTTTTTGGATGCCCAGGCTGGATTGAAGGCGTTTTACAAGCAAATGCATTCATCAAATCTGGAATGGCAAAAAGATGTTTAGTAGTCGGTTCCGAAACACTTTCAAGGGTTGTTGACGTTCATGACAGAGATTCCATGATCTATTCAGACGGAGCTGGTGCTGCCATTATCGAAGCTTCGGATGATGAAACTGGAATGTTAGCCTATGAAAGTGCCACATACTCCATTGACGAGTCGCACTATTTGTTTTTTGGCAAATCATACAATCTTGATTTAGATCCAGATACCCGCTACATCAAAATGTACGGTCGAAAAATCTATGAATTTGCTTTAAACAATGTTCCCTTGGCTATGAAAAACTGTCTTGATGCCAGTGGAATAGGCATTGACGACGTGAAAAAAATCTTGATTCACCAAGCCAACGAAAAAATGGACGAAGCCATTATTCACCGCTTCTATAAATTATTTGACAAAACTGTACCTAAGGACATCATGCCCATGAGCATTCATGAATTAGGAAACAGCAGCGTTGCAACCGTACCGACTCTTTTTGATTTGTTAATTCGCGGTCAAATAGAAAATCAATCCATTCAAAAAGGGGACATCCTTCTCTTTGCCTCTGTAGGTGCAGGAATGAACATCAATGCCTTTATTTATAGATATTAACTACAACAATTGCATGAGTACATGAAGCTAATCCGGCTGTACACTGCAATTCCTCGTTATAAAACTTGTTTTTCTAAGGGGCAATAAAGCTTCTGTTAGTCGCTTTTTGCCCCTTGAAAAACTACATTTTATATCTCCGGGATTTTCGTTGCCATCCGGGCTAAAAAACAGTGCCCAAAACACATTTATTACTATATTTGTACCTGCGTGCCACAGTGGCAAAATCAAAAAAACATGTACGAAAAAACATTTCCTAATAAAAGATTCAAACATACCTTAGAATTTTTAAAACAACACGTTACCACATCAGAAACCATCTTTGATTTAGGAGTACCTAATCCGTTTTCTAAAATCATGGAAGAAAATGGATACCAAGTAAAAAACACCAAAGGAGAAGATTTAGATAACGACCAAACGGCATTGCAAACCGAAACTTATTCTGTTTTTACTGCCTTCGAAATATTCGAGCATTTATTAAATCCATATACTGTTCTAGAAAATGTAAACTGCAATAAATTAGTCATTTCTATTCCGTTACGCCTTTGGTTTTCACCAGCGTACCGCAGCAAAACCGATATGTGGGACAGGCATTACCATGAGTTTGAAGATTGGCAATTAGATTGGTTATTAGAAAAAACGGGTTGGAAAATCACCGCTCGAGAAAAATTCACACATCCAGTAAAAAAAATTGGTTTTAGACCTTTATTACGCTATTTCACCCCGAGATATTATATTGTTTGCGCTGTTAGAGAAAATAAATAATAGAATAAAGAAAACAGATTTTTCTAATGAGATATTATATCGTAATTCCATCACATAACGAAGAAGCATTGATTTCTTTGACACTTCAATCCTTAGTGGAGCAAACTGTTTTACCAGCTAAAATTGTAGTGGTAAATGATAATTCTACTGATAATACAGCTGTTGTTGTCAATTCATTTATCAATAAACATCCTTTTATTTCATTGGTTAACAAAACTTCAGATGCTGTTCATTTACCCGGAAGTAAAGTAATTCAAGCCTTTCAAACAGGATTTAATACTTTAGATAAAAACTATGATTTAATTGTAAAAATTGATGCCGACCTAATATTTCCTGCTAATTATTTCGAAACCATTATCAAACATTTCCAGTCCGATGAAAGAATTGGAATGGCAGGTGGATTTTGCTACATCGAAAAAAATGGTGAATGGATACTCGAAAACTTAACAGACAAAGATCATATTCGTGGCGCATTAAAAGCCTATAGAAAAGAAACCTTTCAACAAATTGGCGGACTAAAACCAGCCATGGGTTGGGATACTGTAGATGAATTATTATGTAAATTTTACAATTGGAAAGTAGTCACTGATGAAAGTTTACACGTTAAACATTTAAAACCAACTGGAGCTAACTACAATCAAAAAGCACGTTACAAGCAAGGCGAAGCTTTTTATACACTTGGTTATGGTTTTGTCATCACAGCGATAGCTTCGATAAAACTAGCTATGATGAAAAAAAAACCACTTCTTTTTATAGATTACATGAACGGTTTTTGGAAAGCAAAAAAATCAAAAACTCCATTGTTAGTTACTGCTGAACAAGCAAAATTCATACGCAATTACCGATTGAAAAAAATGAAAGAAAAACTGTTTTAGTTTTACAGCAGGAAACTATTAATTTACTTGACTCGCAAAATGCTTACAATTTTGTAATTTAGCCCATATTCGTAAACTTATGATGCTCATTCGATATATAACGCAAATAGGAAGATACTTCCTGATGCTTAAAGAAATTTTCAACAAACAGACGAAATGGTCTGTAATGAAAAAATTGATCTTCAAAGAAATTGATGACTTGGTCATTGACTCACTTGGGATTGTTGCTTTTATTTCCTTTTTCGTGGGAGGTGTAGTGGCTATTCAAACTGCATTGAACCTTACAAACCCATTAATTCCAAAATATCTTATTGGCTTTGCCACAAGACAATCTGTGATTCTTGAGTTTGCTCCTACCTTCATATCTGTTATTATGGCTGGAAAAATGGGTTCCTTTATTACATCAAGTATAGGAACAATGCGTGTTACAGAACAAATTGATGCGCTAGAGGTAATGGGTGTAAATTCCTTAAATTACCTTGTTTTTCCAAAAATTATAGCCTTATTACTTTACCCTTTTGTCATAGGAATTGCTATGTTTTTAGGTATTTTAGGCGGTTGGATGGCTGGTGTTTACGGCGGATTTATATCTAGTGACGAATTTATAAATGGAACTCAAATGGAATTCATTCCGTTTCACATTACGTATGCTTTTATAAAAACCTTAATTTTTGCTATGTTACTTGCTACAATTCCCTCTTTTCACGGCTATTATATGAAAGGTGGAGCACTAGAGGTAGGAAAAGCAAGTACAGTGTCATTTGTATGGACATCTGTTTGTATCATACTTATTAATTATATATTAACACAATTGTTATTAGGGTCATGATAGAAGTAAAAAACGTAGAAAAATCATTTAACGGAAATAAAATCCTAAAAGGGATATCGACTGTTTTTGAAACAGGAAAGACCAACCTTATTATAGGACAAAGTGGATCTGGAAAAACTGTTTTATTGAAAAGTCTTTTAGGGATTCATACGCCCGAGACTGGACAAATTTGTTTTGATGGTCGTGTGTACTCTGAACTTGAAGCTGATGAAAAAAGAGAATTGCGTACCGAAATTGGAATGGTTTTTCAAGGAAGTGCACTTTTTGATTCTATGACCGTAGCCGAAAATGTTGCATTCCCTTTGAGAATGTTTACCAAAGACAATACTGCAAAAATTAAGGAACGTGTTGATTTTGTTTTAGACAGAGTTGCATTGGTTAAAGCTCATAACAAACTGCCATCTGAAATATCTGGTGGAATGCAAAAACGTGTTGCCATAGCTCGTGCTATTGTTAACAATCCTAAATATTTGTTTTGTGACGAACCTAACTCAGGATTAGATCCAAATACGGCAATTTTGATTGACAACCTCATAAAAGAAATCACCGAAGAATACAACATCACTACTGTAATTAATACACATGACATGAATTCAGTTATGGAAATTGGTGAGAAAATTTTGTTCTTAAAAGATGGTTTAAAAGCTTGGGAAGGCAGCAAAGAAGAAATTTTCAGAACTGATAATGAAGCTGTAGTTGCATTTGTTTACTCCTCAAACTTGTTCAAAAAAGTGAGAGAAGCCTACTTGAAAGAATAAGCAATTATGATTGTAGCAGTTCAACCTCAGCATTTGGATTAAAAAGGTAGAGTTTCCCAGAACTTATTTCGAGACATTCAAAACGCTTCGTTCTTACAGCTATTTTCTTGAATATTTTTCCGTTTTTGATTCGAAAAACACTTCCGTATGGAATTTCAAAAACATAATTTTTATCGTTTTGATTGTCGTACTGTTTCAAGGCTAATGCCAAAGTAGTATCGGTATCACTTGTAGCACTTGGATTTCTAAAATGCCTTGCTAGCAAAGGTAATAAATGATTGGGATAAATTTCAGGCCGAATATAAGGCACCATCAATTGCTGAAAAGTATGTTTCCATTCTTGACCATGCGGTTTAATATTTCGACCATATTTCTCAAAAGCTACAAGATGAGCAATTTCATGAATAAGAGTCATAAGGAACCTATATTTATTTAAACTCCCATTAACTGTTATTTCATGTTTACCACTTAACCCTTTCCTATAATCACCATGACGTGTTGCGCGTTCATTCACAATTTTTAGATGAACACCATGTGTCACAATCAATTCAAATGCAGGTTTTACAGCGTGGTTAGGCAGAAATTTAGCAAGCGTTTCTATCAAAATAATTCAGAATTATGGATTTGTAGAAGAAACTTGCAGTACTTTACCGTTAAAATACTTATTGCCATTTAAAGTAAAATCAAAAATATAATTTGCCATTTCATTTGCTTGAATAGGCGCTTGATATCCTGGAAAAGCTTCTTCAAGCATTTCAGTTTGAACAGAACCCAGTGCAAGAACATTAAAAGATATTCCTTGTTCTTTATACTCCTCAGCTAATAATTCAGACAAGGTGATTACCGCTCCTTTACTCGAACTATATGCGGCTAAGCCAGCAAATTTTAAGCTTCCTTGAATGCCTCCCATAGAACTTATGGTTACAACATGACTCCCTTTATGCAAGTACGGCAAACAAATGCGAGTTAAATTAGCAACTGCAAAAACATTGACTTTGTAAATATTTTCAAAATCTTCTTGAGTGGTTTCAACAAAAGGTTTCAACAATAAACTCCCTGCGTTATGAATCACAGCATCTACTTGTTTCCAAGATTGGTCAAGAAATTCTTTGACTTTATTTAATTCAGACTCAACAGACAAATCAACTGAGAGACACGTAATATTTTGGTTTGCTAGTAATGCTTGCGGAATGTTTCTAGAAATTGCTAATACTTGATTACCTGCTGTTGCAAACTGCAAGGCCAATTCAAATCCAATTCCTCTGCTAGTTCCCGTAATAATGATATTTTTCATAGGACAAAAATAAACAAAAACAGCAAAAAAAATACTGCTTTACTTGGAGATTGTTATCTCAATAAAAATTAAAATTCGTATTATTACGTGTAGTTTTAAATCAAAACATGAACCTTTAAATTCTCAAAATATGACACAGAATCTATCCTATGAAATAGCCCAAATAAGTGACATTGACGGAGTGCTGGCCTTACAAGAATTATACCTCGTTGCAAACTTAACTGAAACTGAAAAAGCTGCTGGATTTGTCACTACTCCTTTTACAATCTCACAATTAAATGAAGTTATAGAAAAACAAGAACTATTTATTGCTAAAGACCGTGGCGAAATTATTGGGTATATTTTTGCCGGAAGTTGGGATTTTTTCAAACAATGGCCCATTTTTGAATACATGAGTTCACTCCTTCCTGAATTACAATTTTTAGATCATACTTTTACACTATCCAATAGTTTTCAATATGGACCAATTTCAATTCATCAAGATTACCGCGGAAAAGGACTAATATTTCCACTATTTGAACACATGCGCGTACACATGTCGCAAAAGTATCCATTAGCCTTAACTTTTATAAACAAAATCAATATTCCTTCTACAAAAGCACATACGCAAAAACTGAATTGGTCAATCATTAGCGAATTTCAATTCAACAATAATGACTATTACATTCTTGCGTATGATATGAATCAAGCTCTTTCTTAACTTTATTTGAGCATGATAATTTCGTGAGTTGCCGTATTTGCCATTTGTGTCACAGCAGGTAATAATTCTTGAATAAACGAGGTCATGTGAAGAACATCCATTGCTTTGAAATCATCGGAAACATGGTGATAGAATTCAAAATTTTCGAAATCAAATGTACTTACAGATTGACATGGCACTTTAAAAACATCATAAAAAGAAAAATTATCAGATCTATAAAACAATTCGTATTCAGCTTCTTTTGGTAAAAAACCAATGGTTTTTTTTCCAGTATATTCATTTATTTTAGCCGCCATGTTAGACTTATCAAAACCAGTAATGTAGGCCAAATAATCTCTTTTCATAGGAACGCCAATCATTTCAATATTAAATTGAGTGTACAAGTTGAAATTTTGTGCTTTTAGTTTTTTAGCCAAATGTTTAGATCCTAACAACCCTTTTTCCTCCCCAGCAAAAAACACGAATAAAATACTACGTTGATTATTTTTATGAAAACTGAAATACTTAGCCATTTCAGCAACAGCAGTACAGCCGGAGGCATCATCATTTGCACCGTTGTTTATAAAATCTCCATTTTCTCCTTTTTTATCAATACCTATGTGGTCATAGTGAGCACTTATTATAATAAATTCTTTCTTTAATACGGGGTCATTTCCTTCAACAAAACCCACAACATTAAACGCTGTTCCTTTGAACGTGGTCAAAGTATCTTTATAGGTTTTAAAATAAGGCTGTACATTATTGTCTTTCAAAATTTTCTCTAAAAAATCAGCTGCCTTAACCATACCTGGCTGACCCGTTTCACGACCTTCAAGATCATTTGATGATAAAGTCTTTAGCGTACTAGACACATCACTTTCTTTAACTTGATACTCATATTTAAGGGGAGTTTGCGCAACCAACTCATCGCTTTGCGCAATCATACTGCTAATACATCCTATCATAAACGATAGTGTCCATACAATTTTCTTCATAATTCTAATTGATAATAAATTAATTAATATTTTTTTTTAATAAACTACTAAGGCAATGTTTAGCAATCCATGAAAATTACAAACTCCTTTTTTTATAATATTTACGATATACTTTTACCATTTGTACAACTGACATGATTACAAAAAACAAAGGTATACACACAGGAATGATGTACTGAGAAAAACGAAAACTTTGACTTGAAACAGAATCTAACAACAAAATCAAACTTAACATTCCTATAAAAGTACCAATAATTGTTCCGCCTACATAAAAAAATTTATACTTTCTTCCCAATGAGATAAACTTGCCGTTAAGCAAATACAAATTCCAACCTGTCCAGAACGGCAATTGCAAAAAATTAATACAATTTAAGAGTACGCCAATCAAAAATGGAGAATAGGACATGTACTTTTTAAGAACACTTTGATTCCCCACACTGTTATTTGTAGAAGCGTAAAACGAATACGATAAAATCAAAAGAAAAAAAACAGCAAAAACATCAATAGTTTTCATTAACTTTTTATTATTTACTAATGGTGTAGCAAAGACCAATGTAAAATAAACAACAAACATTTCAATACAAATAACACCTGACAAAAATTGGAATAGATTATAAAGTCCTAATTTTGAAAAAATTTCATATCCTATAACATTTAAATAACCCAGTGGAATTGAACCAATAAAGCTGACCAAAAAACCAACAAAAATATTTTTTATGGCTCTCATGGAATCAGAAATTTACAATTTTTTTACTTTGCTGTAGGTGCATTCTATATTCCTTCATTCCCTCTTTATGTTCTAAATAAGGAACGCCATTTTTATGATTTGCCACACTTATTTCATACATATACGTAATGTGACGAGCTAATTCTTTCCAAGCAAAAAATAGTGAATGTTTCGGGTCATAAATATGAGTTGGCTCACTCCCAGCTCCGTTTAACTCTACAACTGCAAAATTAATTCCTAGTTCTAATTCTTCGATGGTATTGTACATGACATCCAGTCTACCAAAATAAAAACCGGGAATTTGCAAGCACATTTCATTAATCGTTTGGTTCAATTTTGGAGTTATCCAATGACTACCATCTATAAATTTTGCACCGCGAGCATGATTGCCGTAGGGAACTAAATTTAACTTCTCGCCTTTTGGTAAAATTTCGAATAATTTTTTACCGTACTCTTTTTTCAAGACATTCAATTGAAGTTCATAGCGTGGATTCTGCTTGATTAACTCTTGAACGGTTGAAAAACCATCTCCAGTAATAATCAAGAATTCTTTAGATACTATTCCGGTAATTCTACCTAATTTTTCATTAGGATAGCGCACATAAAAAATACCAACCTCATTTGAAAAAGGTATTAAATCTTGAACCAAGTAATTGAAATTTGCTTTTTCAGCATATTCTTTTAAATCCTGAACCGTGTTAATTTTTTTGACTCCAGATCCTCGTAGTCCAACATCTGGTTTTGCAATAAACGGATATTTTATTGCTGCGCTTTCAACTATTTTTATAACATTTTCTACTGGGGTTCCTTCCAAAACTAATTCTGTTTTGGGATAATACTGTTGCGGTATCAAGTCGTAAATTTCTTTCTTAGACTCCATCATAAACCCACCATTTTTTATAGTGGGATTAGAAGCATTAAAGAAAAAAATAGATTTTGCCTTGATCGAATAGTAAGACCACAAAAAATAAATGGGAATATATACAATCTGAAAAGGCCAATATTCCCAATGGGTAATTTTATGAAAAAATAATTTCAAAATGTAGTATTTAGACGGTGATAAATGAGGTTGAAAAATCGAGTTGCTCTACCAAATCATAATGTAAGATACTAACTTTATTTTGATGTACTACAGCCTGAGTAATACTTAAGGTTTTCATCTCGTTGTTTCGATTGATTACTAAACCGTTTTCCTCATTTCCTTCCTGCGTATGCCTATGAAAATCATATAGTTTTTCTTTTGAAACAACATCGGTTTCGCTCATAAAGGTATAAAACCAATCAGCTCGTTGTTCCCTCACCAAAGCTGGATACAAAGTAGATGAAGACCAAATGTGATTTTTATTGCTATCTAAAGTTAGCGTTTGCTTATTATTCCCATCCCAACGCAATTGAAAAAGCTCCTGATTTTGAAATAACACCAACGTAAATGGCTCTATCGACTCTAAATCAATTTCAATCCAAAAATCTTTTGGCGACGCACTACTAATCATTTCTAAAACAATCAAGCCACGACTTTTTCGATATGGTAATTGGACTTCATGTTTTTCTGCGGCACCATTTAGCAATACCAAAACAGTTCCATCATCTTTGGTCACAAACCAAGTTCCTCCTGCTTTTGGATCCTTTGGAAAAATAAGATTTTGTCCATTTACGGTATAACTTTTTGGAGGAATGGCGCTAGGCCTTATTGTTTTTTCGTCCCGGTTCGAAGTAATGATAATACTATCATTTGTTGCTACAAAACTTACTGTGCACATTGATTTCTATATTCTATGGTTGATCTTGCAACACCAAAATTTGGATCAATCGTAACGGTTTCACATTGTAATATTGCAACTTTTATAAGTGCCTGGTGGTGAATGCAATGTTCTAAATTATATAATAATTCTCTATTGTAGTTGCTTTCAATTCGGATTTCTTCGCCGTCAATAATTTGCAGTAATGTTATGTTTTTGTTTTCCTTATCCAAATTTTTCTGAATACCCCTAATATTTTCTATAGCAAATGTAGTATCCGTTTGAATAAGGGTGTTACGCTCTCTTTTATCATAGTTCACAACTCCTAAATCATATTGATTTTCAAGACATTGAAACATTTCAATAATATGTCTCGTATGCTCTCCAATAGTAGCATTGCTTAATTCTGCACAAGAATTTGAATATTCTTTTTGTGACAATTGACCTAGCAAATCTATCAGTTCGTTTAAACTATTATGTATAGAAGGTATTAGCATAAAAATGTTTTAGTTGGGTGTTGCAATGGTTAAAAAAAAAGAAATCCAAAATCACAACTCAACAAAGAAAAGCAATTAGTATCAAATTAAAAAGAGTCCCGAAATCATTTTTAAACAATAAAAATCTAAAAAAATCTTAAAATACTAATTAAGACCATAAAAAAACCCTTTTCAATCGAAATTGAAAAGGGTTTAAACTAGATCTGTATAACTTTTAGGAAACCAATCCTCTTGAAATCACGATACGTTGAATCTCTGAAGTTCCTTCATATATCTGCGTGATTTTAGAGTCACGCATCATACGTTCTACATGATATTCAGCCACGTAACCATTTCCTCCATGAATTTGAACTGCTTCATTAGCAACTTCAAGAGCGATTTCTGAAGCATATAATTTTGCCATTGCACCAGAGTGTGCAATATCTTTACCTTCATCTTTTTCACAAGCAGCTTTCATTACTAATAATTTAGCAGCAGTCACTTTTACGTACATGTCAGCTAATTTAAAGGCAATCGCTTGATGATTAAAAATCTCTTTACCAAAAGCTTTTCTTTCTTTTGAATATTTCAAAGCTATTTCATAAGCTCCTGTAGCAATTCCTAATGCTTGAGATGCTATACCAATTCTACCTCCGTTTAATACATTCATGGCAAAAGCAAACCCAAAACCATCCTCACCAATTCTATTTTCTTTAGGAACCTTAACATCTGTAAACATTAAAGAGTGGGTATCACTACCACGAATTCCCATTTTCTTTTCTTTTGGTCCAATATCAAAACCAGCCCAACCTTTTTCAACAATAAAAGCATTAATACCTTTATGTCCTTTTTCAACGTCAGTTTGCGCAATCACTAAATAGGTAGATGCTGTACTTCCATTTGTAATCCAGTTTTTAGTACCATTTAATAAATAATGGTCGCCTTTATCAATTGCAGTTGTTTTTTGAGAAGTTGCATCACTTCCTGCTTCTGGCTCAGACAAACAAAACGCACCAATAACTTCTCCTTTAGCAAGTGGCACTAAGTATTTCATTTTTTGTTCTTCTGAACAATATTTTTCCATACCAGCGCAAACTAATGAGTTGTTAACAGACATAATAACAGCCGCAGACGCATCTACTTTTGCTATTTCGGTCATTGCCAATACATATGAAATACTATCTAAACCTGATCCACCATACTTAGGATCTACCATCATTCCCATGAAACCCAATTCGGCCATCATCTTCACTTGCTCAGTAGGGAATTTTGAATGTTCATCACGCTCAATCACTCCTGGTAATAATTCAGCGGCAGCAAAATCTTTAGCAGCTTGCTGAATCATTAAATGCTCTTCGGTTAGATTAAAATCCATATTTTTGTTGTAAATTAATTGTTCTTAAATTTGCCCCCAAAAGTAATTATTAAATATCAGATTTCAAACGATTTCGCAATTTTAGCCAATGTTTAAAGAAAAATACAATATTATAGGTGTAATGTCAGGCACGTCGCTAGATGGCATTGATTTGGCAAACATTGTTTTTACTGCAAAAAACAATACATGGGAATTTGAAATCTTAGAAACTGAAACTGTTTCATATTCACCAGATTGGTTAAACAAATTAAAAAGTGCCGTTTCATTCTCTTCTGAAAAATTAGCTGAATTAAATGAAGCCTATACACAATTACTAGGTGAGGTTATCTTGAACTTCATTTTAAAAAACAAGCTCAAGTCTATTGATGCCGTTTGTTCCCACGGGCATACTATTTTACATCAGCCAGAGAAGGGTATCACTTTACAAATTGGAAATTTACCACATATAGCATCTATCGTAAAACAAAAAGTAGTTTGTGATTACAGAGTTCAAGATGTAGCACTAGGGGGCCAAGGCGCACCACTTGTACCTATAGGAGATCGGATTTTATTTAGTGAATATGACTATTGCATGAATTTAGGTGGGTTTTCAAACCTATCATTTGAAGTAAATCAAGAACGGATAGCTTTTGATATTTGTCCTGTAAACACGGTGTTAAATCACTATTCTAATACGCTAGGATTGGCTTATGACGACAAAGGTGCTATTGCAAAAAAAGGTGAATGCCATGCTACCTTATTACAAAAATTAAACGCATTAGACTATTACCAAAAAAAACACCCTAAATCACTGGGCTTTGAATTTGTTAAAGAAATAATTATTCCATTGATAGACCAATATGACTTATCAATTGAAGATAAGCTTAACACCTTTACAAATCATATTGCTATACAAATAGCAAATGCGTTGCCAAACAAAACTGGAACACTATTTATTACCGGAGGCGGAGCTTACCATAATTTTTTAATTGAAACAATACAAAATGAATTGCCACTGGCTACAATTATAATTCCTTCACCTAATATTATCGAATTCAAAGAGGCACTGATCTTTGGAATACTTGGAATATTGCGATTAGAAAACAAAATCAATGTATTAAAAAGTGTGACAGGAGCCAAAATGAATCATAGTTCAGGAAAAATTTATGAATAAATAAATATTTTTCATTAATTTTAAGACAAATCAGGCTAGAAATCATAATTTTAAAAGGACATTATTCTCAATACCATTACAATCCTTTTTTTGAGCTATATTTGCAGACTGTTTTAAATCCATTTTTTTTAATTAAATACCACATTATGAAAAAAGTACTGATAGTATTCGCCTTAATGAGTGCACTACAATTTAATACCGTAAATGCACAAAAAAACTTTACAGTTAACGGAGTTAATATTCCTAGAACAATTGAATTTAAAGGAGTAAATCTTACCCTTAATGGAGTAGGACAACGCTCTAAATTTTTTACTGACTTATACATTCAAGCTTTATACTTGACAAAGTTTAATCAAGATGCTAAACAGATTCTTGAAAGCGGTAATGAAATGGCTGTTGCACTTCACATCACGTCTGGATTGATCACTTCAAAAAAACTATCTAAAGCGCTTGCAAAAGGGATGGAAAAATCTGTAGGAGAATCAGGAGTTCTAAAATTTGCCAAAGAGCTTCAAGAACTTGAAGACTTATTAAGCACCGAAGAGACTAAATCTGGTGATGTTTTTGAACTTACTTTTAATCCACAAGATGAATCATTATGGATTACAAAGAATAAAATTTACAGAGGTAAAATTAAAGGACTAGAATTCAAAAAAGCATTCTACGGAATTTGGTTATCTGAAAATCCGGTTGACAAAACGCTGAAAGAAGATTTATTAGGAAAAGAATAACTAAAAAAAATCTTTATTCTTTTTTTCGCAGAATAAACAATTAGCAAAATTGCTTTTTTTATATTTGCAGATATAAACATATCACAACAAATGAAAGATTTATTAAAGAAATTCGAAAATAAAGAGCCTGAAATTGTTTTTAACTGGAAAGATCCTGAAACCGAAGCCGAAGGCTGGACTGTAATCAATTCTCTTCGCGGAGGTGCTGCCGGTGGTGGTACAAGAATGAGAAAAGGCCTTGACATGAACGAGGTTTTATCACTTGCCAAAACAATGGAAGTTAAATTTTCGGTTTCTGGACCCGCTATTGGTGGAGCAAAATCTGGAATAAATTTTGACCCAAATGACCCAAGAAAAAAAGGAGTATTGCAACGCTGGTACAAAGCCGTTTCTCCTTTATTGAAAAGTTATTACGGTACAGGTGGCGATTTGAATGTAGATGAAATTCACGAAGTTATTCCTATGACTGAGGAATGTGGCGTTTGGCACCCGCAAGAAGGCGTGTTCAACGGTCATTTCAAACCTACTGAAGCTGATAAAATTAACAGAATAGGTCAGTTGCGTCAAGGTGTTGTAAAAGTAATTGAGAACCCAAAATTCTCTCCAGATGTTTCTAAAAAATATACTGTTGCTGATATGATTACTGGTTACGGTGTAGCCGAAGCCGTTCGTAACTTTTATGCCATTTATGGCGGTGATGTAAAAGGAAAAAAAGCTATTGTTCAAGGTTTTGGTAACGTGGGTTCTGCAGCAGCTTTTTACTTGGCCGAAATGGGTGCCAAAGTAATTGGTATTATTGACAGAGATGGCGGATTGATCAATGAGGAAGGATTCTCTTTTGAAGAAATAAGAGCTTTGTTTTTAGCTAAAGACGGAAATAAACTGGTTGCCGAAAACATGATCCCTTTTGAGGAAATCAACCAAAAGATTTGGACAATTGGTGCTGAGATATTCACTCCATGTGCCGCATCAAGATTGGTGACTCAATCTCAAATTGATAGTTTAATTTCTCACGGTCTTGAAGTAATTTCATGTGGCGCAAATGTTCCTTTTGCTGACAAAGAAATATTTTTTGGTCCAATTATGGAAGATGTAGATCATAAAGTAAGTTTAATTCCTGACTTTATTTCTAATTGTGGTATGGCACGCGTATTTGCCTATTTCATGGAAAAGAAAGTTCAAATGACAGACGAAGCTATCTTTTTAGATACTTCTGAAATCATTAAAAAAGCTATCGAGAAAGCGTATGAACTTAATCCTAGCAAAACTAACATTAGCGCAACTGCATTTGAAATTGCACTAAAACAGCTTACTTAATACAAGCAATCATATTATACTTATTAAAATGGGAATTAGTAGTCATAAAAGCTACTGATTCCCATTTTACTTTTAAAAAGCTCCAATTTATATTTGAGCACTCGCTTTTTACTCTTAACAATTTTTAGTACTTTTCAACGTTTTTAATCATACACTTTTACAAACAAAACAAAAATGAGTTCCACCATTTCATCTAATCAAAAGAAATCTTTAATCATCACTACTCTTTTGTATGCGACAATGTTGTTGATTTTATTTTTTATCCGATTTTGGCCTCCTGCAAATGCAGATGAACTTGCCGGCGGTGGCGGCGGTGGTGGAGTTACAGTCAATTTTGGAGATAGTGATCTTGGGTCTGGAGCTGATTATCAAAGTGAAGTACTAGAGGTAACCAACCAATCTAAGCAAACTCCAGTAAATACTGCACCTGACGAAGCTATATTATCACAAGAGAACAGTACTGATGAAAGTGTTGTTATTCCTATAAAAGAGAAAACAAAGAAACCTACAGTAGTTGTCAAAGAAGAAACAAAACCCGTAGTTGTAAAACCAAAAGTTTCGAATACTACAAATGATGCATTATCTAGTATCCTTAAAGGTTCAAACAAAGGAGGCGATGGTGATGACAAAACAGCCGGAAACAAAGGAAAAGCAAACGGAAGCTTAAACTCTGGAGAATATTATGGATCCGGAGGTTCTGGCGGTGGAACAGGCGGAGGAAACGGAACTGGAACTGGTATAGGAACTGGCAGTGGCTATGGATCTGGAAGTGGAGGCGGATCCGGAAATGGTTCTGGTGGTGGCGTTGGCTATTCCCTAAGAAACAGAAAAGCGATTGCTAAGCCTGCTCCTAAATATACGTGCAACGAACAAGGCAAAGTAGTAGTAGAGGTAGCGGTTGACCGCAACGGTAGAACAATGAGCGCCATTGCAGGCGTAAAAGGAACTACAAATACGGCAAAATGCTTGCTAGATCAAGCTAGAATTGCTGCTATGAACACCAAGTGGGACGCAAGCAGTGATGCACCTGAGAAACAAGTAGGAAAGATTGTTTATAATTTTAATTTGAATTAATTGCTTAGCCTACACCAACATTCCATTAAAAAATAGGCTTCAAATACACGTTGGGCCGCGTGAGGGATAGCAGCAAGTACCGAAGTACTGCGAATAGCCCGACCAGAATAAAAAAAGGGGCTAATAACTATAAAGTTGATTAGCCCCTTTTATTTATTGTGGTCACGCCCAAAAATAAAAACTTTTAAAAACGTGACCTATTATTTATTTAGGACTGGTAGCAATCACAAATTTTAGATTGTTTCTCACTCCTATTTGCAAGACATCGACTAAATCTTGTACTTGTAAGTTAAATGGAATCCTAACAATAACGGTTTGATCTTTTGCCGAACCCATTTTCGACATTAGTGTAGTCTCGAGTTCTTCGAATGAAACAGGCTGTTTGTCAATGTAAAATTTTTTGTCCTCAGTGACGGATAAACTGATGTATTGCTTGTTTGTTTTTTCATTTGATTGTGCCTTTGGCAAGGTCATCTTGATTACATTTGGATTAGCAAGTGTTGAAATAATCAAGAAAAACAGCAATAAAAAAAACATGATGTCGCTTAACGAAGAAGTCGCGACCTCAGCATGGAATCTTCTTTTTCTTTTTATAGACATGTTATGATCTTTGAATAATATTTACAAACTCAAGAACTTGTTTTTGGATTTTTAATGCAAAATTATCAATTTTTCCGTTCAACAAGTGATATCCACTGTAGGCAACAATTCCTACTATTAAACCCGCTCCACTACTAATCATTTTTTCGTACAATCCACCAGAAATGTTTCCGATACTAATATTCTCAGTAACAGATATGCTATAAAATATTTTAATAACTCCAGAAATTGTCCCAATAAAACCTAATGTAGGCGCTATACCTGCAATAAGCCCTAAATGGCCTAAGTGCTTTTCCATTTCGCCAATTTCAATATCGGCTGCACGATCCATATTCGATTCGATTTCACTAATTGGCCTACCAATAACAAGAATACCTTCTTTAATTATATTTCCAGACCCAGTGCTGCTTCGTTCTGCAATAGATCTTGCTAAGTCCAAGTTTCCAGAATTCAGCTGATCCCTTACATCACGCAGGAGTAATGAATCTATTTTTGAAGCTTTACTGATATATAAATAGCGTTCTACAATGAGATAAAAGGTATAAAACAATAAAATCCCAATAGGAATTAGCCATATTCCTCCTTTTAATAAAAATCCTAAAGTAGAAACCTCAGTATTAGGAGCAATTTTTTCAATAACTACATTTGATGCAGCATTAGTAAGGGTGTCCGCCTGTAATTGTATAAAACTAAACATATAATATTATTGTATTTTAATCATTAATTCTAAAATTTATTTCAATTTTGCAATAAAGATACTTTTCGATGTAATATTAAACTAAAAAAATTGAAAAATATTTTAAACAATTCCTATTTACCATCAAAATGAATTATCAAGACACTATAAACTGGATGTTTAATCAACTCCCAATGTACCAACTTCAAGGAGCACAAGCTTACAAGAAAGATTTAACTAACGCCCATAAACTTGCCGCACACCTTAATCATCCAGAGAAGCATTTAAAATGCATTCATGTGGCAGGAACCAATGGCAAAGGATCAACATCACACATGCTAGCATCGGTTTTACAAGAAGCGGGATATAAAGTAGGTTTGTACACGTCTCCACATTTAAAAGATTTTAGAGAACGTATTAAAATAAACGGAATCGAAATATCTGAAAAATTTGTTGAAGATTTCATAACTGAGCATCAGCTTTTTTTTGAAGCAAATGACATGAGTTTTTTCGAAATGACAGTAGGGTTAGCATTTGACTATTTTGCCACTTCAAAAGTTGACATTGCTATTATTGAAGTAGGAATGGGCGGAAGACTAGATGCTACTAATATTATCACCCCATTAGTTTCGGTTGTGACCAATATAGGACTGGATCACACCCAGTTTTTAGGAAATACACTTGATGCAATTGCTTTTGAGAAAGCAGGAATTATAAAACCAAATGTTCCCGTGATTATTGGAGAATACACCTCTGAAACAAAACCCGTTTTTATAACTAAAGCCAAAGAAGGCAATTCGGAGATTTATTTTGCCTCTGATTTAATTTCAGAAAACTATGCTTCAGACTTGATTGGCGATTATCAAATGTACAATAAAAAGACAGTAATACAAACTATACAGGTTTTGAATAAGCAAACTGAATTTAAAATTACCCCTCAAAATACGCAAGCTGGTTTGTTACTTGTAGTAAAAAATACTGGACTTCACGGCAGGTGGCAGCAAATACGTACGGCTCCAAAAGTAATTTGCGATACAGCTCATAATAAAAACGGGCTTGAAATCGTATTAAAGCAAATACAAAAAGAGAAATTTGACACGCTACACCTTATTTTAGGTGTAGTCAATGATAAAGATTTAGAAGAAATCTTGCCTTTGTTTCCAAAAAATGCAAAATATTATTTTTGCAAGCCCAATATTCCTCGTGGACTAGACGCTTCAATCTTACAACAAAAAGCTGCGTCATTTGTACTTCAAGGCGAAGTATACAATTCTGTTTCAGAAGCTTATCAAATAGCATTGCAAAATGCAATAGAGACCGACTTCATTTACGTTGGCGGCAGCACCTTTGTAGTTGCAGAAATTTTGTAATTTTTTTTATTTTTTAGTTGCATATCCAAAAAACAGTCTTATATTTGCACTCGCAATAAGGAAATGAAAATTATCGAATTGCAATAGGGCGATTAGCTCAGCTGGTTCAGAGCACCTCGTTTACACCGAGGGGGTCGGGGGTTCGAACCCCTCATCGCCCACAAAACTTCTCAAGAAATTGAGAAGTTTTTTTTTGCACAAAAATCAACAGCTTTTTAGTAAAATATCTTAATACAATTGGATCAAGTTCAAAAGTTGGGGATTAGGCAATCCTGAATAAGAAGAAATCAATTTTCCTTACCTCTCTAAACTAACTTCTAAAGGCTTTTTACATCACGCATAAAACACAATACTTCTAGAGGCCGAATATAAGGTGCCTGTGGCAACCATATCTACGGTAACGGCAACACTCGGGTAATAATCGTTACAAAATTGTTGCAAGACACTTTTTGGGTCTTCTTCACCTCGGTAGGTGTTTATTTTTGAAAAACTTATTTTCTTCACCTAATTCTGATTGAAATAACCAAACATTCTGTTATCAGGCGTTGCGGTTAAACCAATTTGAAACACATCATAATAATCCAAGACTTGTTTCCAAAGGTTATAAATACTTCTATGACATTCGTCAATGACTAGAAAATCAAAAAAACTCAAAAGGCACTTTTTCGTTATAGCCTACAGGAATTGCTTCTTTAGGTTCGAAATGAGTTTCGTTAGGATTTTGGTTATTCATCCTTTGCTATTAATTTGGGTTTTCAACAAATCTTAACATTTTATCCCCCTACTATTTCTACTCTTTTATAAATATAAAAACCGTAAAAGGATTAGTTTTACGGTTTTTTTTGTGAAAAATTTTACAGCTATATTTTTTTGATCTTACTTACTTGCTTACTAGTTAAATTGTAAGTAATCCCAAAAAAATAGCCAATTCTAAATTGCTCAGTGGTTATATCCTTTATTTGAATTTCTGCAGCGAGTATTCTATCTGCATCATTTTTATAAATACTTTTAATTTGATTTACTCTTTTAAAAGCTGGACCAACGGTAAATACTATTTTTTCTCTTTTGCCAATTAATGCACTGACACCAGGAAAAAAAGAATTAAAATTTAAATCAACCACATTAATAGATACGCCTAGCGAAAACCCAAAGGCAAACATACTATTACTTCTAAAACTTGTGTGAAGCATTGCTGCAATTGTTGGCTTATATTTAGAGGTGTTATTTTCAACTATTTGAAATGTAGCATCTTTAACCTTTTTTATTTCGTATTCTTGATTTTTAATACCAAAATCAAATACGGGACCGACACTTACATCCCATCTTACGCCTTGTCTTACATATTCCATATAAGTAAAATCTTTATCATTTTCTTTTATAATAGAGCTTCCTAGTTCATTGTTTTGCTTTATTTTTACTTTAAACTCTATGTAATCTTCGAGCGGTTGTACCGGATTTGATACCACAGTAAAGGCTTTTTTTTTAGATAAAACATTATTGATAATTTCTACATTGTTTAGTTTTTTTCTCAATCCAGTAACATCTACCAATAGATAAAGCGCTTCAACATCTCTTTTTAATGTCTCAATTTGTGTCTTTACTAATTTTGCATAACTTTCATCTAATTTATTTATTGTATAAAACAATTCATCATTATGAAAGAAGTTGTATTCTTGAATGAAATCAGCATAAGCTTCATCAAATATTGAGACAACAGAATAATATCCATTCCTCTTATCAGTTTTTAAAATAGAGCAGATTCCTTCTGAATCATTATTGTACTGATTAAAGTTTAAAGAGGGATTTATAATATAATCGATAAAGTTATTATAAGCAGAATTTATTTTATTAATATCTTTAATTTGTATGTATAAATAATTATATTTAGAAAGTAAAGAATTAGTTTTAATTGTAAATTTCCCTAAATCATCACTAAGCTTTATCAGCTCATTTTTTTTATCTATCTTTTCATTTTTTATATTTACAAGGGTAGATTGTTCTTCGAGAATGTTATTTTTTAATGTGAGTATTTCATTTCCAATAGTTATAATAGTGCTGGAATAGTTAGCGGTTATTTGATTATCAGCAAGTTCTCCTTTTTTCTGTTCGTCGTCTTTCTTTATTTGATAGTCATTTAATATTTTTTGTTTTTGATCTAAAAGATTTGAATTTAATTGAATTTTATTTTCAAGTGCTGTAATTTCTCCACTTAGTTGTACAATGTAATCACTTTTTTCTTTTATGCCACTTGCAGGATTAAATTTTTCCTTTATATTTTTTTCATTATTTCCTCTTTTAACCTCATCTGAAACCTCTAGATTAACATTCAATGCAGTTGCTTTAATTTCTTCTTTTGGCTTGTCTTCTGCAATTAATGAAGCTACTTTTTTTTCATCACCATTTAAAAAATCATCGTTTATTTTCACATCATTTGAAGTGATTTCTACTTTGTTTGCAATTTTATTGATGTTATCTATTTTGAATACAATTGGTTGTTTGTGTTTGGGTTTTAATTGATTTGAAGTATAAGCTTGTGTTTCAAAATCATAAATAACAGTTAGAACATTGCTCTTTTTATTTATTACTGCTATTTTCTTTATTAGTCCTTCGACTTTTTTTGAGTCTTGTGGAATTTTATTTAATTCAGTCTTTAGTTCTTTCTCCAATTCTTCCTTTGTTGTTTGTTTATCCTCGGGATTAGTTTGAGAATAAATACTTACCCCTAATAAGAGTAACAATGCGAGTAATAGTTTTTTCATGTTTTTAGTTTTTAGAGTTGTTCAAAATTGTAATAAATACCAAATAAATTTACCAAATCTAATCTTTATTAAAAAGCGATACATGAGTATAAATACCTGTTTTTCAGATGTAAACGTAAAAATTATTCATAAATATAACTAGGGGGAAAACACCCTTTTTTATCAGTCACACACATCCTTTAAACCCAAATGAACATTCCTTAGCATCAAACTCGCAACCATAAAGTAAACTAAAGTATGGAACAAAAAAAACGGCTTCCTACCCACTGGAAGCCGTCTAAACAAATTTTTAATTTAAACTAAACAATTATTATCTCATTATATCTTAGACTATATTTTGAAAAAGTTAAGCCTTAAGCCATTTGAACATTTTGCAAGCTAAATGTAAATGGGGTAGAAGAAGAACCAGGACCGCCGCCAGTCATCACAATATCGGCACTAGAGATCCCCAACAAACTAATCTCAGTATTTATTTGCGACATAATGGCTGAATTTATTACTTCACCTTCGGTTATTTGAGAAACAACACCAATCCAAATAGTAGGTTTAAATGAAAACACTGCTTTTTGACTTGGCGCTATATTATGAGTTGAAGCATATAAGCTACCACTACGATATACATTCCCGCTAATAGAACCCGTAGGTAAATTATTAGCAATTTCTATTTCAGTAGGGCTCACAGCGGATTTTCCGCTCAATTGTAAAATATCCCCAGAAGTGTTCTTAATCATCTCAAATTGCTGACCGTGCTGGGCTAATAATTCAGGGGTATAATTCCCATAAGAATCCCCAGCCGAAACATACACATTTAGATCGTAAGTCAACGGATGATGATCTCCTACACCGCAATTTTCGATTACTTTCCAAGCAATAGCCAGCTCTTCAAAATCTGTAGCACTATTTTTAGCAAAAATAACAATGCTACTATTATTCATATCATTTGAATGATTAATAAAATTTAATCTTATACCCTTCATAAATTATGGTGCTGTAAGACAGTGTCTTGGTTATTTCTTAAAATTAATATTTTCTTTAGAAATTAATGTGTTTTAAAAGTTAAGTAGCCCGTTGGGTGTAGTTATGATTTCAAGCCCATTATTTCGACCTACTGTCACTCTCCTGGCTCTGATTGTAATGGATACAATCAATTTAAAATGTGTTTTTTAATTCTACCCATCCGGTTTGAATAAGCCAAAAGTGTAAGGCTGTCCATAATCTATTGATCTATGGAAACCTTACACTTTTAAACTCTTTTCAATCTATTACTGAATTAACTTAACCTTTTTTCCTGAGATAGAATCTCCTCTTCTAATATCAGCATACACGTGACTTAAAAAATTAGGGTCTAAAGTAGGTGTAGGCGACTTATAATCATGATGACAACTAAAACAAGAACCATTTGGGTTATAGGCCGTACTTTGATCATAGGTTTCCATTGTGCTATTTGCCAACTGACTTGTACCTATCGCCACACCGCTTGTGGTATTGGTAGCTGAATAACTTTGACCATTAGGTGCTGCGCCACCATCCGTCCAAGTGGATCCTATAAAAAGATAATTTTTTCGTATGTCATTACCAACCAATTGGGATAGCACCGAATTGTTAATCGATATGATCTGACTATTGGAAGCCGCTGCAGTAGCATTCTCAGGGTTTGGAACTCCTTTATTCGTCACACCCCAAGGCTTGGTTCTAGTAGTATTACTAGGGCTAATGGTATTATTTGGTGGAGGAGGTGAAGTGTTTTTGAGCTTCCACTTCGCAGAAATAGTATCGTTTTTAAACTTCATGTGAGAAATATTAATGTTGGTCGTATCTGCTGGTGCCGAATTCAAAACCCAAAGGCCTTTAGTATCTGCCGCAATCTTCTGTTGCTTCATTGCGGTATCTAAATAAGTGTAACTTAAATTAGGGGCATTGTTTTTATGTTCAAAAGTTGACCACACCATCTCTGGATGTCCAGCCGTACTTCCCACAATGTGCACACCCAACAGGGCTAATTTTATTTTTTGAGTTTTATTAGGAATGATAGTCCACTTTTTTGATGTTTTAATATAAGTAGGAACAAGTGCATCTATAGTAATATATTTACTCAGATCTTTCACAGTACTGGCATCAACCCACGAAGTTTTAAGTTCGATGGCTAATGCCTTGGCGTCTGGTAAAACAATATTTTGGGTTTTAGCATAAGCTATAATAGTATTTAGTTCTGCTTGTGTGGTTGGAAATTGCTTGCCTTTCATTTTGCCTGCATTTACAGCCGCTATAAACTGTGCATATACATCATTTACCATCGTAATATAATAGAGAAGGGCACCATCTTTTGACATCAAAGCATCTCCTGTGGCTTGTCCTTCTTCACTGTCAACACCTATACTTTTTTCTAAACTAGGGAGTGCATTCAATAATACACCAGGTTTATGCGGAATTAATTTTCTTTCATTGGCACCAAATTCTGGTGAAACGGTAAAGAAAACAGGTGATTCAAAAACGGTCTTACTTTGTCCATAAATACCTGAGCTTGGCGAAGTAATCCACAAAAACATTTGCTCAGACCATCGGTAAAAATCACAATTGTCTGCATGACCAAAAGTCACACTGTTAGCAGGTTCTACAGCTCCGTTCTCAGTAGGATTACCACCCACAAACCAAGTCTTAAACTCAGAAGGAGTGACTACACAAGAAGGTAAAACATTGATTGGCAAGTAGCTTGAAGCTTCTGTTTTTTCTTGGGTTTTACAAGCTATAAAAATGGTGAGCCCTAAGAAGGCTACGACACTTAATTTGGTAATTGTTTTTTTCATGGGGAGTAATGGTTTCTTTAGTATTAGTTTTTGTTAGTAATTGTTTAACCAAAAATATGACAAGCCAAGCATATAGTTTAACGTATAAATACCTGCTTTTTATTTTTTTTTGGCGTACCCTCGCAATGCCCTTCACTTGAGAGTTAATTTTTAAAAAAAATCGTCTATTGTAATCTGTTCATGGATAGACCGTACATTACATGTCGTGGAACTTCCTGTGTCATGCCACGAACTTTCCTTTGTCATCCTTCACTAGTCACAAGTAATTAAATTACAGTGTCTTAACAGCAAATAATTGTTCTACAAAATAAGTGTGTTAAATTTCTTTGCCTAAACAAAAGGAGAAAAGAGTGATGCCATTAATGAATGATGGATTTGACTGACTAATAATAGGCTTTTTTTCTGAGTCGCCATTGTCTGTTCCAAGAAATAGTATAGGTGCCAGCTATTGAAATAAATAAATACCTATTTCAATCTAAATTAAATAATCTAACAGTTTTTGAAGTACTGAGTTATTTTATAGAGAAATGTATTTATGAAGCAAAGTGAACTTTTGTACTTGATAAATTACTACGCTTAACTTAAACTGTAAGTTTTATTTGCATATCTAAATTAAGGATCAATTTTCAACCAAACAGATCACAAAAGTTGTTATTTCTTCATCATTTCTATACGCCAAGTAGCCTCCGTGAGCCTCTACAATGCTTTGAGATAAGGTTAAGCCAATTACGGCTCCTTCTTTTCGGGTCTATGTGCTCCTTTTTAAACAACGGATTCATGATTTGACAACTGTTGTCAATCCATTTTGATAGTTCCATTATTTGTTTTTTGGGAGATGGAAACATGGCCAGTTTTCGGTAACTTTCTACAAATTGCTGCAAGTGGTCACTTCGTCTCAAAATCGTGGTGATACTACTTTTCATATCGTCTAAATCTTCTGCCGAAATGGTTTCCTGCTGCACTAGGTCTTGTAAATTTTGAGAAAGTGACCGAATGGGAGTTATCGAATTCAACAGCTCGTGTGAAATCACTTTCATTAAATTGACCCAAGCTTATTTTTCTTTTTTCTCAATTACATTTTGAATTGAAGCCAGTAAAACAATTAAATAATCACGATTGTAAATTTCGCTTCTAGACGTCTGCATCACAAATGTTTGCGTGTCTTGCTGATTGACACGAATCTCTAAAGATGTTTTAATTTCATGAAAATCCTGTTTTTCGATAATTTCACATAACGCAGGCAAATGATTTTTTAGATACTTCCATTTTGATACTTTTGGGACATCAAAATGTTTCGATCGTAATTAAAATAGAACGGTAAACAATATCTTTTGAAACCTGCTCGTTTTATCAGTTGTAAAAATTAACCCGATTATGCAAAGGAGTTTACCCTGCAAACGGTTATTTCTTTTCATCTTGAATAAAATGATTCATGAAGAAATTCATCCAGCCCACAAAACTTCTCAAGAAATGGAGAAGTTTTTTTTTGCACGAACCTGAACATTAACTTTCGGTTTAGCCGTGAATGGTTTCACTTGTGCCGTAGTTCACAATTATCGAAGTTTCAAATTCAATCCATTCCTTCCAGCGTTTATCCACATCTACATGATCTGCATATTTTTTGGCAAATCCTAAAAAAGTCGTGTAATGTCCCGCTTCACTAATCATTAAATCTCTATAAAATTTAGCTAATTCCGCATCAGCAATGTTTTCCGAAAGCACTTTGAAACGCTCACAACTTCTTGCTTCAATCATAGCCGAAAACAACAAACGCTCACACAAAGCATCATTCCTACTCCCATCTTTTTTCATGAACTTAAACAATTCATTCACATAATGATCCTTGCGCTCGCGCCCTAGCGACAACCCTTTCTTTTTTATCAAGTCGTGCACCATTTGCAAATGCTCTAATTCTTCCCTAGCAATAATCATCAATTCAGTTACCAGTTCTTCTTTTTCTGAATTTTGAGTAATCAAACTTATTGCGTTCGATGCCGCTTTTTGTTCACACCAAGCGTGGTCTGTCAATATTTCTTCAATATTTGACTCCACTATATTTACCCATCTTGGGTCCGTAACTAATTTTAGTCCTAACATTTCAATATCATTTAATGTAGTACAAAATTAGTGATTTATTGCATAGACACATCAATCAAGATCAGATTGAACCTTTAATAAAACAAAAATAATTAGGGCGTGCCACCAAAAAAAATGGCCTAGCACCATTCCACTCAGCCATTTTTTTGCTGTCGGGCTATCCGCTTCAAGTCCTCATTGCGTTTTTGCTACGCTACAACGCAATTGCGGGCTATACGCTACTATCCCTCACGCGCGTTTAACCTGAAATACAAGCCTTTATTTTCATCAGAATTTACAAGTCTCTAAAGCTACAATACCACATTAAATTAGTATTTTGCAACCGTAATTTTCATCTCTCAAAAAAGTGCAATCACTCTTAATTATTGGTTTTGTTTGGCCTGAACCCAACTCCTCAGCAGCAGGCGGAAGAATGATACAATTAATTTCGCTGTATCAAAAACAAGGATTTAAAATCACCTTTGCCTCTCCTGCACAAGACAGCGCTTTTAGTGTTGATCTTGAAGCGCTGCACGTTGACAAGAAAACAATCCTTCTCAACTCGTCTAGTTTTGATGCGTTTATTAAAGAACTAAATCCAGCTGTAGTGCTCTTTGATCGCTTTATGATTGAAGAACAATTTGGCTGGCGCGTTGCCGAAAATTGCCCTACTGCAATCCGAATATTAGATACCGAGGACCTACACTGTTTGCGTCTTGCCAGACAAAAAGCTTTCAAAGAAAACAGAGTATACACAACCGAAGACTTATTTGTTGAAGAAGTTGCCAAAAGAGAAATTGCTAGTATTTTGCGATGCGATATCTCCTTAATGATTTCTCAATATGAAATTGAAATACTAACCACTACATTCAAAATTGACCAGTCACTACTACTCTACCTGCCTCTTTTACTTGAGCCTGAGGCAATTTTAAATGCAACTACAACACCATCCTTTGAGAACAGAAGTGACTTTACTTTTATTGGTAATTTTTTACACGAACCCAATTGGAATGCGGTTCAGTATCTAAAACAAACCATTTGGCCCTTGATTAAAAAACAAGTACCTGAGGCCGTTTGCAAAATTTATGGTGCCTATCCTTCCCAAAAAGTGCTGCAACTGAACAACACAAAAGAAGGATTCTTAATTCTAGGTCGCGCAGAGGATGCACAAGAAGTAGTAAAACAGGCCCGAGTTGTTCTAGCCCCCTTGCGTTTTGGCGCAGGAATAAAAGGAAAATTACTCGAAGCCATGCAATGCGGTACACCTAGCGTAACTACTTCAATTGGTGCCGAATCAATGCATGGTGATTTACCATGGAATGGTTTTATCCAGGACAATCCCGAACTTTTTGCCAACCAAGCAGTATTGCTGTATCAAAATAAAAAAACATGGCTAACCGCTCAAGAAAATGGATTTGAAATAATCAAGCAACGTTATGCAAGAACATTATTTGAAACTGATTTCAATGAGCAAATGCAAAACATACAGAAAAATCTAGAACAACACCGTTTAGACAATTTTATGGGTGCATTGCTACAGCATCACACCTTGAAAAGTACCATGTACATGTCAAAATGGATTGCTGAGAAAAATAAAAACTAGAACGAAATTTACTTCTAAACTGATTTATTTCAAGCTGTATTTATTCCATAACAGCGATCGCTTCAATTTCAATGAGCCAATCTTTATTACCCAATACCGAAACACCAACAAGGGTGCTTGCTGGATAATTCTCATTTCCTAAAAATTCGTTTCTAATTTTTCTAAAAATCGGCAAATCGGTTTCTGGATTAAAATTTACGATATAGGTATTCATTTTAACCACATCCTTAAATGTAGCATTGCATTTTCGCAATTGCTGTTCTAAGTTTTGAAAAGTAGCAATTACTTGAGCTTCTAGTGTATCCCCAATGCCAATTTGCCCTGAAATATAAAGAGTTGTAAAATCACCCGTTTTTACCAGTACTGTTTGCGAAAAACCTTCACTGGGATCAATGTATTCCTTTTCAATCATTTTGTAGTATATTAAGTCTATACAAAATTAATAGTTTATCTATTGAAAGTCCTTTAATAAAAACATTTTTTAAACAAGTGATACCGCAACGTGAAAACTACTTTGTTTGTATTTCATTTTCAAAAATAATTAGACTGCTACGCAATTTTCTCTATTAAAATCTCGTGCGCATGAAGGATAGGAGCGACATCCTTTTATGAAGCGGTAGCGAAATAAAAGATATAGCGTATAGCCTGACCGTGCTGCAACGCTAGTTTAAGCAGGGACATGCCCAAAAACACAAAACCCATCATCTTAAAAAAAAGTGATGGGTTTTGTTATTAGATTGAATCCGCAGTTATGCAAGCATAGTCACTGGATTTTCAATGTATTGTTTTAGTGTTTGCAAGAACTGTGCTCCAGTTGCTCCATCGATAGTACGGTGGTCACAAGCAAGAGATAACATCATAGTGTTTCCTACTACAATTTGTCCATTTTTAACAACTGGTTTCTCAACAATTGCTCCAACAGATAGGATTGCAGAATTAGGCTGATTGATAATTGAATTGAATTCAACAATACCAAACATTCCTAAATTAGAAACAGTAAAAGTACTTCCTTCCATTTCTGTAGGTAATAGCTTTTTGTTTTTTGCTCTTCCGGCAAGATCTCGTACACTACCTCCTATTTGAGACAAACTCATAGCATCTGTAAATTTCAATACAGGAACTACTAGACCATCTTCAACAGCTACAGCAACTCCAATATTCACATGGTGATTGATCGTAATGGCATCATCTTTCCACTGTGAATTAATTTTTGGATGCTTTTTTAAAGCCATTGCACAAGCTTTAATTACCATATCGTTAAAAGATACTTTTGTATCAGGTATTGAATTAATCACTGCTCTTGAAGCCATTGCATCATCCATAGCTACTTCGATTACTAAGTTATAATGCGGAGCAGTAAATAAAGATTCAGCCAATCGTTTTGCAATAATCTTGCGCATTTGAGAATTCTTGATTTCCTCTGTAAATATTTCTCCAGCTGGAACAAATACCTTTGGTGCAGCAGGTGCAACAACAGTTTCTGCTTTTGCAGACGGTGCATCAGCAGTTGGTTTAGCAACAGCTGGTGTAAAGTTTTCGATATCGCTTTTTACGATTCTACCATTTTCACCCGAACCCTTAACTTGATTCAACTGAATTCCCTTATCACTTGCAATTTTCTTTGCTAATGGCGAAGCCAAAATACGTTGTCCATCAGTTGCAGCTTCTTGAGCAACTGGCTCAGTAGTTGCTGTTGTTGTTGCAACTTCTTCTTTAACTTCTGCAGTAGGAGCAGCTGTCGTTGCTCCGCCTGCTTTATAATTTATAGCAATTCCTGCAACATCGGTTCCTGCGGGACCAATAATTGCTAAAAGACTATCAACCGGAGCTGTATTTCCTTCTTCAATACCTACGTATAATAATGTACCCGCATTGAAAGACTCAAACTCCATTGTTGCTTTATCGGTTTCAATTTCAGCAAGAATATCACCTTCGGCAACTGCATCTCCTACTTTTTTCAACCAGGTTGCAACAGTTCCTTCGGTCATCGTATCACTTAAACGAGGCATTGTTATTACCACTACTCCTTTTGGTAAAGAAGCCGCTACTGCAGATGACTCTTTAGTAGTTTCTGGAACAGCCGCCGCTTCTGAAGCAGGTTTTGCTTCGTCTGCAGCTGGAGTTGCCTCTGCCGGTTTTCCTGCAAGTAATGCTGAAATATCTTCGCCTTCTTTTCCTATGATGGCTAATAATGAGTCTACTGCTGCTGTTTCACCAGCAGGTATACCAATATGTAAAAGAGTACCTTCGTTGAAAGACTCAAATTCCATTGTTGCTTTATCGGTTTCAATTTCGGCAAGAATATCTCCTTCGCTTACTTTATCACCCACTTTTTTAAGCCAAGTCGCTACCGTTCCTTCCGTCATCGTATCGCTCAAACGAGGCATTGTAATAATTGTTGCCATAATTGATTTATAGTTTATGAGGTATAAAAGGATAGTTTTCTTGTTCGTAGACTACTTCATATAATTGTTGAATTGGTGGGTATTCCGACTCTTCGGCAAATGTAGCACACTCTTCAACCAAATCTTTCACTCTTTGATCTATAGCTTCTATTTCTTCGCTTGTAGCGTAGTTTTGATCTTTAATTACATCTAAAACTTGTGTAATTGGATCTATTTTTTTGTATTCTTCAACTTCTTCTTTAGAACGGTATAATTGAGCATCCGACATAGAGTGACCTCTATAACGGTATGTTTTCATTTCTAAAAACGTTGGTCCATCGCCACGACGTGCTCTATCAATTGCCTCTGTCATTGCTTCAGCAACTTTTACTGGATTCATTCCGTCTACAGGTCCGCATGGCATTTCATATCCCAAACCTAGTTTCCAGATATCCGTATGATTTGCAGTTCTTTCTACAGAGGTTCCCATAGCGTATCCATTGTTTTCAACAATAAAAACTACAGGTAATTTCCATAGCATAGCCATATTAAAAGCTTCGTGTAAAGAACCTTGACGTGCTGCTCCATCCCCAAAATAGGTCATAGTCACACCGCCAGTATTAAAATATTTATCTGCAAATGCTAAACCAGCACCTACTGGAATTTGACCTCCTACAATACCGTGACCTCCATAAAAACGGTGTTCTTTTGAGAAAATGTGCATAGATCCACCCATTCCTTTTGAAGTACCCGTCACTTTACCAAGTAATTCTGCCATTACACGCTTAGGATCCACACCCATACCTATTGGTTGTACGTGATTTCTATAAGCGGTAATCATTTTGTCTTTAGTCAAATCCATAGCGTGAAGCGCTCCTGCTAATACTGCTTCTTGACCGTTGTATAAATGTAAAAAACCTCTAACTTTTTGTTGAATGTATAATGCTGCCAGTTTATCCTCAAACTTTCTCCAAAATAGCATATCCTCATACCATTTCACATATACTTCTCTTGTAACTTCTTTCATCTGAATTTTTCTTTTGCTTAAGTGTTATTGTTGAATCAATTTGAACCTATAACGCAAAATAGTTTCCTCCCACAAATTTGCGAAACGCAAAAATAAGACATTCCGCGTAAGAACTAAAATATAATGGCTAGTTTTTGGGAATTTTAAAGGAATTTTTTATCAAACATAAATGGCAATAAATTTTTTAAGGAGTCTGATTTGTAAACCAAACCTATTTCACCCATAAAATAGATTTCTATAGGCATTTCTTGTTTGATTTCATATTCTGCAATTGATTGCCTGCAGGATCCACAAGGCGGAATTGGCGCAGTAGTTTGATTGGTATCTGAAGCTGCTGTAATTGCCATTTTTAAAACTTTTGCATCGGGATACTTTGCACCAGCATAAAAAATAGCTACACGTTCAGCACACAATCCTGATGGATAAGCTGCATTTTCTTGATTTGAACCTACAATCACCTCTCCATTATCTAATAAAATTGCTACTCCAACTCTAAATTTCGAATAGGGTGCATATGCATTTTTACGAACCTCTACAGCCTGTTTCATTAAATCTTGAACATCCGTTGGCATATCTTGTGCATCTTCGAAAACGGTAAACTGTGTTGAAATTATTATTTCTTTCATATTTGTAAGGGAAAAAAAATCCAAATTACACTTTTAACAAAGGTGCAATTTGGATTATCTATAAGTAATTAATCTAAATTTTAATATTCATCGTATTGATCTCCAAAATTAAATGTCAAGGAGAATCGTAATGTATTTTCTAGTGGGTTCCTAACCTTGGATGCCGAAAATAAATAAGAGACATCTACCTTGATAGTAGTGTACTTAAATCCTGCTCCTAATGAAAAAAATTGTCGTGCTCCTTTTTGAGGACTTTCATGAAAATATCCCATTCGCATGGCAAATGAATCTTGATACAAATACTCAGCACCTACAGCATAGGTTACTTCTTTCAATTCTTCACTCATTCCGTCTGGCGCATCACCAAATGATTTAAAAATGCCAGAAGTCCATCCGATGGATCTGTAATTTTCTAAATTTTGATTTGCTTCTTCAGGTGTAGTAATTCCATCGCCATTCAAGTCGTTTTTTTGAAAAGTAGGAACTAGCAATTTATTGAATTCTACATTAAGTGCTACTTTATTAAAATCGTCCAATATAAAATCAAATCCAGTACCTAACTTTAAATTAGCTGGTATAAAATTATTATTAACATCATCATTGTCGTAACTAATTTTTGGACCTAAATTTTGAAAATTAAATCCAGCTCTCCAACGTCCATTAAAATCAGAATAGGCAATTTCCTCAGATTGAAAAAAACCTGCTACGTCTACTGCAAAAGTACTTGCAGCCGTTGCATCATTAGCATCTGAAGCTACCTTTAAGTTAGAATTGATAAATCGTCCTCCTACAGCCATCGAAAATTTCTCACTCAATTTTAAGGAATACGATAAATCCACTGCAAATTCATTTGGTGAAACTACACGAGCAGCCTCATTAGGATCTCCAGTTTCACGTAGTTCAATTTCGCCAAGACCAAAATAACGAATGCTTCCAGCAAACGCACTTTTTTCATTTAGTTTGTTATAATACGTTAACTGACCTAATGAAATATCATTTACTAAATCAGTCAAATAAGGAGTATAACTTACTGAGAATCCTTGAGCATCTTTAGAAAATGCATACTTAGCAGGATTCCATTGTTGTGAGAAAGCATCAGCAGATGTTGCTACTCCCATATCAGCCATACCAGCTGCTCTAGCATCAGCAGCGACTAATAAAAATGGTACTCCAGGATTGATTGTTCTGTCTTGTGCGGATGTGATATTCATGCAAAAAAGCAATGCAAGAATTGGTATTATGTTTTTCATTACGAGGCTTCTATTTATTAAACAAATATAGTATATTATTAAAGTATTACAAGTTTTTCGAATTTTTCTGCTTTTTTATTAGACGCATTTGATTTTACAGTTAGTTTATACACATAAACTCCTTTTCCTAGCTTATCTCCAAAATCATCTCTTCCATTCCAAGTGAGTTCTTTTGATAAGAAACCGTCCGTTGTTATAATTTGATTTTTTGTCCAGACAATTTTTCCAGTCACTGTCATCACTTGAACTTGAACTTCTAGCGGTTCAAATGGTTTGTTATGTGTAAACCAAAACTCAGTATAATTCACAAATGGGTTAGGATAGTTAAGTACATTACTCAAAGTAAGCGTATCATTACCTACAACTACAAATTGTATTTCGGCAATTATAGGATTATTGTAAACATCCCAAGCTTTAAAGCTTATGGTGTGCAGACCAGGCGTAAGGTTCCGAAGTGGAAAACGCAGTGTTCCTTTTGTGAAATCGTCCAAATCTGCTTGGTAATAATCATTTAATATGAAAGGATTATTTACATCACCATCTAAAACAGCAACTATATCATGACCTATTCCGCTTGCCGTGTTGATTCCGCTTTCATCACTTAATTTTGCAAGTAAAAAAGGAGATTCATTCGTATTTCCGCCAGATACAAAATTTTCATCGTTCATATACAACTGTACTCTAGGACTTGTGTTATCAAGTGGCGCATTTTCATTAATCCCTCCTATTTTAATATTGCTATCAAAACCATTTTCGTTTTGCAAGGCGTCTTTCTTTTTGGCGTAAAAACTAATTCTTCCGTTTGCAAGAGGAATTCTAATATCTCTAGGCACGATAAAACTGTATTCAAATTGTCCATTTACAACACTAGCGCTTCCGCGAAAAATAGTTTCGCCCAATACATTAAAGTTAATGGGTGGACTATTGCCGTCATTATTAAGTGTTGTTCTGTTGAGCATTTTATCAAAAATCATCGAGGTAACTTCACCATTGTAATTTGAAATAATATTGTTGTTTTCATCACTAACTTCACCAGTAATTTTTATTTTTGACAAAGACTTAAAATCTTCTATCGCCTGACTTACAGGAACATCATTAACTTTTGTCAATCTAATTTTAGGTCTTGGAATAGCGAGCTTTAAAGCTGGATCACCAATGTAAAATACAACATTTGTAGCAGAGTTTGGATTGCTATTTTTTGAAATACGAAGTGCCTCAGCTATAGAGGTGTATTGACTAGAACCGTAAGAAAGCAAATTTTTTGTAAACGTATCATTGAATGTTTCAGCGCTAAACTGCCCTATTGATCGTATAGTAGTAATCATAGCTATGGCACCGCCTTTTGGATTCCAATACGTAAATTCACCCGCAGTAGGCCGCGAAGGGTTGTCAAATCTTGAAAACTCACAAGTGATAGTTATGAATAAAGGATATTTGAATTGATTACTTAAATTTTGACCATCTGATTTTTCCCAAATACGCTCAACTGATAATCCGTCCTCGCCACCATGACCTAAGTAATTAAAAACCAACGCTCCTTTTTCAAAAGCATTAAAAAAATCTGTTCTAGCTTTTGGATATCGAGCACCGCCTGCAGCTGCCTCTTGAATGTATGAATCCAAAAGAATTTTATTGACATTAAAAAATGGTTTCTCAGTAGCTATCGTATTCGCTAGATTATTTTGTTTGTTTTGCAAATTGGCATCGGATAACACATCTGAATCATCTGAAATGAGCACGAAATTATTACGCCAGCTACCAAACGATTCTGAGTTGTGATATTCCAAAACTTTATTAATCATTTCATTAGCCTGTTTCGCATCGTTAACAAGCATTCTTCCCACAGCAATATCAATACCTCCAAAAGAAGAAGTAATATTACCTTCGTTAGCATCCATCAAGCCGTAAAAATCATCCGACGCATAAGAAGATTCTCCTGAACTGCTACTATTTAAGGCATGATATATAGGTACAACATTAGTATTATTTGCGATCCTATTCTTGTAATCATAGGAAGAATCACCAAAAAGATTAATGTATTTAAGTCTTTTGTCAGGACTTGACGCATTTTGATAAATGTATTTAATACAATTTCTAATCGCCGCAATGTCTTGCTTTCCCGACGAAAACTCGTTATAAATTAACTCCAGCGGAATTACTTTTACATTTAAGCCCGAATTAGTGCGATGGAAATTAGCCAGTGTCTCTGCTTGCGACACAAGTACCGTAGGCGAAATAATTACATAGTCAATATCCTGAAAATTACCTGCTCTATTTGTAAAAAGTGTTCCTTTTAAATTTTGATTAGAAACTCGTGTTTGAGCATCTCTCAATGGCGTAAAAAAATCTGCATCTACAAGCGCAACATATTTTCTAATTTCACCTAAATTGGCTTTAAAATCAATTGTATTTTGATTGGAATTCACAACCGTTTTAACGTTATAAATATCCGTTACGTCCCAAATCTGCGAAATACCGGCTGCATTAGAAACCGTGTAATTCACAATTCCATTCGCGGCGTTACCAGCATCGTATTGAAATCGGAATTGCTTCCCGTAACCCTGAAGTTTCCTTTTTGCTATTAGTCGAATTTGATCAAGAAATCCCTTAGAACCAGGAACACCATTGTTATTATAATTGAGTTTTATTTTAACATTTTCAGAACCATTTATTGTGGTGTTATTAGGCAAATTACTAACGAAAAACTCCGTACTTGATGTATTACTAAGCGCAGGAAAAGTAAGTGTTGCAAGAGCACTTCCATTTGAAGTCACACTAAATGAAGTTGCTGTAAAAGCAGCCGACGCTGCAGTCAGCATAATTTTTATAGGAACTGAATTGTCAACATTTGGGAAATTAAATTCGAATTCTTGCTCGTTTTTAATTTCAAATGACTCCCCAAGCCATTGCCTGCCCAATTTACCAATGTTTGTTATATCCTTTTCATAAAATTGATAATCATCAAATGTATTTAATAATAATGTAGGAGTTGCTGTGGGTTGTACCAAGGGACTAATTCTTTTACCATTTTCACCTTGAATATTGACGTAATAATAGGATTTGGAATCATATAAATTAATATTGGTCCGACTTTCTTCATTCCATGTATCAGTACCTTCACCATAAAAAAGCACATAGTCCGAGTCATCAAACGTGCCATCATTTTCCCCAATAATTTGAATGGAATTTTCCAGTAAATCATTTGGGTATGCTATGTTATTACTTAAAGGTAACATCCTGCCACCATTTCCGAATATTTTAATTTTCCTTGCGTCTACATTTTTAAAATCAATACCCAGCTGCTCTAAAAACCTTTTTGACAATTTGTAAATACCAGATTTTTCAATATAAAATTTATACCAATTCCCTTTAGCCAATAAAGAATTAGAAATACCTACTGTAGTTTTAAAACTGCGGTTGGTAACAGATGTGTTAGCAGTAATAGAATAATTAAAAGAAATAATTTTCTTAAAACCAAAATCATCCTTTATTATAGGTGCAAAAATAATTTGAGCAGTTACTAAATCTCTTGCAGTTGAAAGTACAAGATCAAAATCAGCTTCAGTCGGTATGTTTTTAAGATTTAAATCTCCTAATTGTTCTTTATATATAGACTCATAAACTACAGAACTAACTTGTAAATTCCCATCTTTATAACCCCTATAATTTGGTATGACATAATAAGCCTTAATAGATTGACTTGAATCATCATAATGAAACTCATCTCCAGAAAAATAGGGAATTACTATTTGATTTGCGCCGTAGTACATCTCTTTTTTTTCAAACCAATTCAATTTTATTTCACCACTTAGTTGTGAAAAACTGAGTGCCGGAATGAAGGCCAAAAAAAACAAAATTATTTTTCTCATTCTTTTTTTAACGTGATTTGTTTATTCCTAGTATTTATTGGTAAAAATAAATCAAAACATATCGTTTTAAATAATAATTATTATAAATTTGCGTTGTGATATATAAATTAATGTTAAAACTGAGTTTTACGTTATAATACAATTTTTACGCTGTTTATCATTAGTAAATATATTGCAGCACTAAATTATTACCTACTAAATAATATGAAAGCAAACAGAATTATGGGCCTACAAGTGTTACTCTCAATCATGTTGATTGTGGGTTTCTCTAGTTGTAGTAAAAAATCCAGCTCTAAAAACACATCAAGAGCAACCGGTTGGAACATGGATAGCAAGAAAGGAGCCAGCAAAAAGAAACAAGAAGCTGGACCAGGATTGGTTTTTGTTGAAGGAGGTACTTTTACCATGGGTAAAGTTGAAGATGACGTAATGCACGACTGGAACAACTCACCTACACAACAACACGTTCAGTCATTTTACATGGACGAAACCGAAGTTACAAACTCTATGTATCTTGATTACCTAGAATGGTTAAAAAGTGTATACCCTCCAACTGAAGAGAATTACAAAAACATATACGAAGGTGCTTCCCCTGACACATTAGTATGGAGAAATAGATTAGGTTATAATGAGACTATGACCAATAACTACTTGAGACACCCATCATATGCTGAATATCCAGTAGTAGGTGTAAATTGGATTCAAGCAGTGGAATTTAGCAACTGGAGAACACAACGTGTAAACGAAGCATTGTTAGAGAAAAATGGGTATTTAAAGAAAAATGCCAAGACAAATGACGTAACAGCCGAAAGTAATTTCGACACTGAAACTTATTTGAACTCTCCAACTTCTGCATACGGTGGAGACGAGACTATTGTTCTTAAAGGTAGAAATGCTAAAAAACAAACCAAAGGTGGTAAAAATGGTGCAGCCATTGAACCTAAAAATGTTTATGCACAAAGATCATCTGGAATTTTACTACCAGAATACAGATTACCAACTGAAGCAGAATGGGAATATGCTGCTGCAGCAGATGCAGGTCAAAGAGAGTACAACATCTACAAGGGTCAAAAGAAATATCCATGGTCTGGTGGTTACACCCGTTCAGGAAAAAGACAATCAAAAGGCGATCAACTTGCTAATTTCAAACAAGGTAATGGAGATTACGGCGGAATTGCAGGATGGTCTGATGATGGTGCTGATATAACAAATGAGGTTAAAAAATATCCAGCAAATGATTTTGGTTTATACGATATGGCCGGAAACGTTGCAGAATGGGTACAAGATGTATACAGACCTATAGTAGATAATGAAGCAAATGATTTCAACTACTTTAGAGGTAACTTATATACCAAAAATATGATTGGTGCCGATGGCAAAATAGTTATTGTAACCAAAGACAATATTAAATATGACACCTTAAGTAATGGTAAAATTGTAGCTAGGAATTTACCAGGTCAAATTACACAAGTTCCTGTTGATGAACAAGAAACTTATTTGAGACAAAACTTTGATAAAAGCAACAACATCAACTACAGAGATGGAGATAAGCAGTCAACAAGATATTATGATTTTGGCGACTCAGATGATGACAAAGCAAAATCAGAAAGAACAATGTACAACTCTCCTAAACACAATGTAACTACAGACAGTTTAGGTAAAATGGTTCGTAAATTTGACAAATCTAGCAAAAGAACTACTTTAATAAACGATCAATCAAGAGTATACAAAGGCGGTTCTTGGAGAGACAGAGCTTATTGGTTAGATCCAGCTCAAAGACGTTATTTCCCACAAGATATGGCTACTGATTATATCGGATTTAGATGTGCTATGTCAAGGGTTGGACCAAAAGCAGATAAGAAAAGATCTGTTAGAAATAAATAAACACATTTTATAATATATACAATAATAGCCCTTTTTAGGGCTATTATTTTTTTAAATTATTTCATATGGATATACAGGAAATTCATAGTTTGTTTTTAAAATGCAGTTCCATTTCAATTGACACTCGAAAAATTGAAAAAAACTCCATGTTTGTAGCTTTAAAAGGAGATCGTTTTGATGCTAATACATTCACTAAAGAAGCATTACAGAAAGGCGCTGCATTTGTCATAATTGACAATTCTGACTACTTTATAGATAATAGAACTATACTAGTTCCGGAAAGTTTAAAAGCACTACAACAACTATCACAATACCACAGAACTTTTTTAGGCTTACCCATTATTGCTCTTACAGGAAGTAATGGCAAAACAACTACAAAAGAACTTATATCAAAAGTTCTTGCCATGAAATTTAATGTAAAATCAACAATTGGGAACTTAAATAATCATATTGGAGTACCTCTAACTTTACTTTCATTTACAAGTAAAACCGAAATAGGTATTGTTGAAATGGGTGCAAATCATCAACAAGAAATTGCTTTTCTTTGCGAGATAGCTAAACCAGATTACGGCTATATCACAAATTTTGGGAAAGCCCATCTTGAAGGATTTGGCGGTATCGAAGGTGTTATTAAAGGTAAAAGCGAAATGTATGATTTTTTACGAAAGAACAATAAAGTTATTTTTGTAAATCTTGATGACACTATTCAAGTAAAACAATCTCACGCAATTACAAATTATACATTTGGAATACAAAACCCTCTAGCCAATGTATCAATTGATGCAGTTACGGCAAATCCACTAGTTACAGTTGTATATAAGAATAAGGTTATAAATTCTCAATTAATAGGTTTGTATAACGCTAACAATATAAATGCAGCATTAACAATTGGAACCTTTTTTAAGATAACAGATGCACAAATTAAGGTAGCACTCGAAAATTACATACCTGAGAACAATAGGTCCCAATTGATTACAAAGAATACAAATTCGATTATTTTGGATGCTTATAACGCTAATCCAAGTAGTATGAAGGTAGCAATTGAAAACTTTTTACAGTTAGAAAACCCAAATAAAATTCTAGTATTAGGTGACATGTTTGAACTAGGTGCAGATAGCATGAAGGAACACGAAGGAATTGTTAAAATGCTGTCAAATACTAATAATGTGCATTGTTACTTTGTAGGCAATGCATTTTATGAAACAAAAATAGACAAAACAAATTTTTGGTTTTATGAAACATTTGAAAATTTTTCTAGCGCTTTTTTAAATACAAAATTAAAAAATACTTCCATTTTAATAAAAGGATCTCGAGGAATGGCATTAGAACGAACGTTAGATTTAATATAAATTTAAGCTTTATCTTTAAAAAATAGAAAAGGATATTATTTATATCTTTTTCTATTTTCATAAACTAGATGAATAAATACTAGATTATTTTAAGACTTAAAATAAATTTCATCCTCTATATCATTAATATCATAGTCGCGTTCTAAAGGAGATAATACAGGCATAGAAACAGAAACTTCCTTTAAAAAATATCGTTTTTAATTCACTCTACTAAGCATACTGGGGTGTTAACTGAAGAAAAATTATAAAAAAGGAAAATTACTAATCATCAGTGGAATCCATCTTATGCATATAAAATGTGATTTGACAGCGATTTTTACCATCCAAAACAGAAAACTATATCATTAACACATTAAAGTAATTCGACCATTGTTTCGACTTATATTAGCAATGAGGTAATACCTACAAAACTTACACTTTGTAAAGTCTAATGCTAATACATCAGTTTTTGAAGATGAATATCTACAACCCTTTAATTAAATCTTTACCCGCATAGTAACACAATTAAAATTAGCAATTATTACCCACGCTGCTGCTTGTCTTGGACGATTACCCTTCACACCACAACATAATGTTAGACAATAATCATTGTTTAAACTAAGAAAAACATTTATAATAAAGTATTTTCTTATTTTAAAATAAATCGAAACTAGCTAATGTATTATTTTTTAAAGATAGTATCATTTGCAATAATGTGTTAAATCTTCCAATCCAAATAATTTTAATTAATGTCATATAATTATTAAAAGTATCACAAGAAATACAAATCTTTAGTTTATAGAAATTGATTACAAATCTAGAGCACTAGCTTGAAACAATCTGTTTCGAGTGAACCAGGACAATGTCTCCGATAATTATCCTTTATTAACAAAGAATATTGATACCTTATAAAACAGTAATCCTATAACACATCATATTTACTCTTATGCATTTATTACTCCCATACTAACAAAATTTAAAGATTTTTGAAAACAAAAAACCCCTCATCATTATACTTGATGTTTTCGGCTCAAGTCTAAAAGTTATGGAGGAATTACAATTTATTTCTTTGTAAAAATATTAATTAAAGAAATGGATTCATCAATCAACATACTAATCACGCTATTATTAGCAGAATATCTTGCTCACTATTTTGAATTAACATCAATAGATAAGCAAGATAAAATTTTTACACTTATGTTTAGAAAAATTAAATAAAGTTCTTTTAGAATTTTCGAAAAATAAATTGCAATCGAAAGGTTTGTTGAACCTATGAAAATTCGCGACTTGCCATAAAGAGAATCCAAAGTTTATCTTATCTAAAGAGAAGAAGATTGCTAAACATAACTATTGATAAAGTTGTTATTAGAGATTGGGATTTGGTAGCAAAAGCCACTCGATTAAAATAAAAAGTTTAACTCTTTTTTAAAAGAAATTAATAGATTCAAAGCCTACTGATTGCAATACTATTTATTCTTTTTATAGTTTTAGTTATGAAAACTTACAATATCAACACAAAGCTTTCTTAATTGATTTTGAATATGGAATGTAAAACCAAACACTAAAGAATAGATACTTTTTCCTGAAAACATTGCAAACCAATTATCAATAAACAAAACCTGCTTATCTAATGGCGAACTCAATACTACTTTAACTAACAAAACAGCAAAAGTTAAAAAGGAATAATAGTAGCAATAATTGCTAAAACTAAAGCAGATATCGTTGTATCTATTACTAAAAAAAAATAATCAAGCAGCGCAAAAAAATCACTGATAAACCCTAGACATGTCAGCAAATATGAGCTTCATTACCAAGAAATGTTTCTCAAACGCAACTTGCGACATAGATACGATTAAAGTGCAAAAACTAGTACTAGAAGCATTACAAGAAATAGAAAATGAAGCTATAGAAAAAAGCTAAAAAGGTAATAGAAAATTAATCAAAAGTGTTAACCAATGTTGACACTCTTAAGCAGTTGTTAACTAGAAGTTGTTAATTTCTAAATAAAAAAAAATGGTCTAAAAACAAAATAGAACAATCTTCTATATTATTTGAATAATATCCCGATATTGAAAAGCTTACAAATTAGCGCAAGATTTAAGAAACATCTTTAAACAAAAAAAATTAAAAATTATTGGTCTTTCAAGGCTAGCCAAATGAAATGAGATAGTAAATCAAGCTGGCTTTAAGTCTTTCAATACTATCTCAAGATCTATCATGAATCATTACCAAACCATATTGAACTATTTTTATAATCGAAGTACTAACGCATCTGCTGCATCATTAATACCAAGATTAAAGCGTTTAGAAGCAAATTTAGAGGGATTAGAATTATAGAATTCTTCCTATTTAGACTAACAAATTTGTTTGCATAAATTAATCAGGTATATAGGTTTTTGATTTCATCCATTATTATTTGATACATTAACCTAATGAAATTCCAAAACTATAAAACAAAAAAAAAGCCTATCTTTCCAGATAGGCTTTTCAAAGAAAGGCGACGACATACTCTCCCACATAACTGCAGTACCATCTGCGCAGGCGGGCTTAACTACTCTGTTCGGGATGGGAAGAGGTGAGCCCCGCCGCAATAACCACCTTAAGAAGTTATAATTGCTTTGGGCAATTTTTGTAATGTTGTTTACATTGTATAATAAACATCAATTACATAATATCTTAACATACTGAGATAAAGAATATAAAAAGTGTATTAGAAAGTTTCTCCCCGAGCCTTGCGACTCGGGAAAAGGGTGTACATAAGCTTACGGGTTATTAGTACTACTCGACTATGACATTACTGCCTTTACATCTATAGCCTATCAACGTGGTCATCTCCCACGACCCTTAAAAGAAATCTCATCTTGTGGTGGGTTTCGCGCTTATATGCTTTCAGCGCTTATCCCTTCCAAACGTAGCTACTCTGCGGTGCCACTGGCGTGACAACAGATACACTAGAGGTTTGTCCAATTCGGTCCTCTCGTACTAGAATCAGATCCACTCAAATTTCTTGCGCCCACAGTAGATAGAGACCGAACTGTCTCACGACGTTCTGAACCCAGCTCGCGTGCCACTTTAATGGGCGAACAGCCCAACCCTTGGGACCTTCTCCAGCCCCAGGATGTGACGAGCCGACATCGAGGTGCCAAACCCCCCCGTCGATATGAGCTCTTGGGGGAGATCAGCCTGTTATCCCCGGCGTACCTTTTATCCTTTGAGCGATGGCCCTTCCATGCGGAACCACCGGATCACTATGCTCTACTTTCGTACCTGATCGACCTGTATGTCTCTCAGTCAAGCTCCCTTATGCCATTGCACTCTACGCACGGTTACCAAGCGTACTGAGGGAACCTTTAGAAGCCTCCGTTACTCTTTTGGAGGCGACCACCCCAGTCAAACTACCCACCAAGCAATGTCCCCCGCTTGTGCGGGGTTAGGCCTCAGATAAACAAAGGGTTGTATTTCAACAATGACTCCACAACGCCTAGCGACGCCACTTCACAGTCTCCAACCTATCCTACACATCATTTATCCAAGGTCAATACTAAGCTATAGTAAAGGTGCACAGGGTCTTTTCGTCCCACTGCGGGTAAGCGGCATCTTCACCGCTACTACAATTTCACCGAGCTCATGGCTGAGACAGTGTCCAGATCGTTACACCATTCGTGCAGGTCGGAACTTACCCGACAAGGAATTTCGCTACCTTAGGACCGTTATAGTTACGGCCGCCGTTTACTGGGGCTTCAATTCAATGCTTCTCCGAAGATAACATCTCCTCTTAACCTTCCAGCACCGGGCAGGTGTCAGGCCCTATACTTCATCTTACGATTTTGCAGAGCCCTGTGTTTTTGATAAACAGTCGCCTGGACCTCTTCACTGCGGCCAGCATTGCTGCTGGCGACCCTTCTCCCGAAGTTACGGGTCTATTTTGCCTAATTCCTTAGCCATGAATCTCTCGAGCACCTTAGGATTCTCTCCTCGACTACCTGTGTCGGTTTGCGGTACGGGTACTTATTACCTGAAGTTTAGAGGTTTTTCTTGGAAGCCCTTAGGCGCACTATCTCTTCTACCGAAGTATCCGAGTACTATCGTATTTCCCCAAAACCCGTGGATTTGCCTGCGGGTCTTATAGGTAGGTACTTCAACGAACTATTCCGTCAGTTCGCGGCGCTTTCATCACTCCGTCACCCCATCACAGTAATAACTAGTACGGGAATATTAACCCGTTGTCCATCGACTGTCCCTTTCGGGTTCGCCTTAGGTCCCGACTAACCCACAGCTGATTAGCATAGCTGTGGAAACCTTAGTCTTTCGGTGTGCGGGTTTCTCGCCCGCATTATCGTTACTTATGCCTACATTTTCTTTTCTAACCAGTCCAGCATGCCTTACGACACACCTTCAACCCTGTTAGAATGCTCCCCTACCACTCCATAATTTAATATGAAATCCATAGCTTCGGTAATACGCTTATGCCCGATTATTATCCATGCTCGTCCGCTCGACTAGTGAGCTGTTACGCACTCTTTAAATGAATGGCTGCTTCCAAGCCAACATCCTAGCTGTCTGGGCAGACAAACCTCGTTCTTTCAACTTAGCGTATATTTGGGGACCTTAGCTGATGGTCTGGGTTCTTTCCCTCTCGGACTTGGACCTTAGCACCCAAGCCCTCACTGCACGGAAACATTATATAGCATTCGGAGTTTGTCAGGAATTGGTAGGCGGTGAAGCCCCCGCATCCAATCAGTAGCTCTACCTCTATATAACTTTACGCCGTGCGCTGCACCTAAATGCATTTCGGGGAGTACGAGCTATTTCCGAGTTTGATTGGCCTTTCACCCCTACCCACAGGTCATCCGAAGACTTTTCAACGTCAACCGGTTCGGACCTCCACACTGTGTTACCAGCGCTTCATCCTGCCCATGGGTAGATCACACGGTTTCGCGTCTAACACTACTGACTAAAGCGCCCTATTCAGACTCGCTTTCGCTACGGATCCGTGGCTTAACCACTTATCCTTGCCAGCAACGTTAACTCGTAGGCTCATTATGCAAAAGGCACGCCGTCACCCCACGAAAGGGCTCCGACCGCTTGTAAGCGTATGGTTTCAGGATCTATTTCACTCCGTTATTCACGGTTCTTTTCACCTTTCCCTCACGGTACTGGTTCACTATCGGTCTCTCAGGAGTATTTAGCCTTAGCGGATGGTCCCGCCAAATTCAGACAGGGTTTCACGTGCCCCGCCCTACTCAGGATACCACTATTCATTATACTCGTTACCCATACGGGACTATCACCCTCTATGGTGTCACTTTCCAGTAACTTCCGGTTCCTTGTACATAAAATGTCGTGGTCCTACAACCCCAACATTGCCGTAACAACATTGGTTTGGGCTAATCCGCGTTCGCTCGCCACTACTTACGGAATCACTTTTGTTTTCTTCTCCTCCGCCTACTTAGATGTTTCAGTTCAGCGGGTTTGCCCACCTATCGGTGTACTATCTCTTCAAGATAGTGGGTTGCCCCATTCAGGTATTTACGGATCAACGCATGTGTGCTGCTCCCCGTAACTTTTCGCAGCTTATCACGCCTTTCATCGCCTCTGAGAGCCAAGGCATCCCCCATACGCCCTTATTTTGCTTATTGTACCAATCTTAAATTTAATTAAGACCGTTTTTTTTGTCTTTTACTATAAATAGTAAAAAACGCTTTCTACTTTTTATTATTTCTTATCTCAATATGTCAATGAACTTTATTTAGCTCGAAAGTTATAAAGTCTAAGGTCATAAAGTCTTACTTTTGACTTTTAGACTTTAGTCTTTCGACTAAATTTGTGGAGAATAACGGAGTCGAACCGTTGACCTCCTGCGTGCAAGGCAGGCGCTCTAGCCAGCTGAGCTAATCCCCCTTTTTAATTAAAAATTAAAAATTACGAATTAAAAATTATGAACTTCTTGATCCTTAATCTCTCAACTTCTAAAATTTCCTTCTCTAAGAGTAAATAGTTGTCTCGGACAGACTCGAACTGTCGACCCCTACATTATCAGTGTAGTACTCTAACCAGCTGAGCTACGAGACACTCTTATTCTTAAATTTTTATTCTTTTTTTTTAAATTAACAGCAAGAGTAATAAAATGTTGGTATCTGTTTCCAACTTGAACTTTCGTCTTCTTTCCCTAGCGTGTATTACTACTAACACTAAGGCTCTAGAAAGGAGGTGTTCCAGCCGCACCTTCCGGTACGGCTACCTTGTTACGACTTAGCCCTAGTTACCAGTTTTACCCTAGGCAGCTCCTTGCGGTCACCGACTTCAGGCACCCCCAGCTTCCATGGCTTGACGGGCGGTGTGTACAAGGCCCGGGAACGTATTCACCGGATCATGGCTGATATCCGATTACTAGCGATTCCAGCTTCACGGAGTCGAGTTGCAGACTCCGATCCGAACTGTGACCGGTTTTATAGATTCGCTCCTGGTCGCCCAGTGGCTGCTCTCTGTACCGGCCATTGTAGCACGTGTGTAGCCCAAGGCGTAAGGGCCGTGATGATTTGACGTCATCCCCACCTTCCTCACAGTTTGCACTGGCAGTCTTGTTAGAGTTCCCGACTTGACTCGCTGGCAACTAACAACAGGGGTTGCGCTCGTTATAGGACTTAACCTGACACCTCACGGCACGAGCTGACGACAACCATGCAGCACCTTGTAAATTGTCTTGCGAAAAGTCTGTTTCCAAACCGGTCAATCTACATTTAAGCCTTGGTAAGGTTCCTCGCGTATCATCGAATTAAACCACATGCTCCACCGCTTGTGCGGGCCCCCGTCAATTCCTTTGAGTTTCATTCTTGCGAACGTACTCCCCAGGTGGGATACTTATCACTTTCGCTTAGCCACTGAGATTGCTCCCAACAGCTAGTATCCATCGTTTACGGCGTGGACTACCAGGGTATCTAATCCTGTTCGCTACCCACGCTTTCGTCCATCAGCGTCAATCCATTAGTAGTAACCTGCCTTCGCAATTGGTATTCCATGTAATCTCTAAGCATTTCACCGCTACACTACATATTCTAGTTACTTCCTAATAATTCAAGTCAGACAGTATCAATGGCCGTTCCACCGTTGAGCGATGGGCTTTCACCACTGACTTATCTGACCGCCTACGGACCCTTTAAACCCAATGATTCCGGATAACGCTTGGATCCTCCGTATTACCGCGGCTGCTGGCACGGAGTTAGCCGATCCTTATTCTTACAGTACCGTCAAGTCTCTACACGTAGAGGTGTTTCTTCCTGTACAAAAGCAGTTTACAATCCATAGGACCGTCATCCTGCACGCGGCATGGCTGGATCAGGCTTGCGCCCATTGTCCAATATTCCTCACTGCTGCCTCCCGTAGGAGTCTGGTCCGTGTCTCAGTACCAGTGTGGGGGATCTCCCTCTCAGGACCCCTACCCATCGTTGCCTTGGTAAGCCGTTACCTTACCAACTAGCTAATGGGACGCATGCTCATCTTTCACCGTTGTGACTTTAATAGTGGTTTCATGCGAAACTGCTATACTATGAGGTATTAATCCAAATTTCTCTGGGCTATCCCTCTGTGAAAGGTAGATTGCATACGCGTTACGCACCCGTGCGCCGGTCTCTAGGTCCGAAAACCTATACCCCTCGACTTGCATGTGTTAAGCCTGCCGCTAGCGTTCATCCTGAGCCAGGATCAAACTCTTCATCGTATATTGTTTGCTTGATAAATCAAGCTATTATTATTCGACTAAATTCTAGTGGTTTTTTCAAATCTTCCGATTCTATTACTCTTATTCTTTTGTTCTGTTCTTGCGAACAAAACGGCTGTCAATTCAATATGTCTAGGAACGTGTCTTACTATTTTTTCGCCTTTCGTTTGTTTCTCAAAACGGGTGCAAAAGTAGTTATTCTTTTTTTAACTGGCAAGAAAAATTTGAAGTTTTTTTGAGATAATTTTTATCTCGTTCGCTTCTCTTTCTCTTATCAATCTCTCAAAGAACTTCCGTTGTTTTGCGGGGTGCAAAGATAACTTTCGTTTTTAAATCTCACAAGCTTTTTTTAAAGTTTTTTCTAAAGAGTAAATCTCTATTAACTTTGTTTTTCTTGTCAGTATTTTAAAGAACGTCTGCGTCATTGCGGGTGCAAAACTACAACCTTTATTCGCTTTTACAAGCTTTTTATTCGCCTTTTTTTAATCTTTTCTTAACTTTTAAACTAAAGCACTGATTAAACGACTCTTAAAGCATAAACTTTTTTTCAGTTAATTACAATTAGTATAGTTTTACAGTGAAATCATAGCATTGATGGGGATTTGATAGTTTTATTACTATATATAATATGTTCTGGTTATATCTATTCAATAATAGAATCCTTAACTATTATATATAGGTCGTATCGTTACTACAATAACAACATCATAAACCTTTATATATATAGGTAGTGATTATCTTCTCTAACAAAAACGTCTTCTACACTCATAAACCGCGTTAGGGATAGCAGCGAAAAGCCCACAGTGACGACCCAAAGGAAGGAACGAGGACTTGCAGCGAAGAGCCCGACCTTATATAAAACAATAAGAGTAGCAGGATCAACTGCTACTCTTGTTGTTTTAGATAAGGGAACGCCCAGCAAAAAAATTTAATATTCCCACCTACGGGTTTTGTTTAGCTCCTCTTCTTCTTGAATGATCTCAGCAGGTATTACTTTTAAGAACGATGCATGTTGCTCAATTGCATATTCTACTTTTTCTACAATTTCATCGATGGTGTCATTTTCATAATCGATATCAAGTGGATCTTTGATTAAAAACAACTGAAGAAAGCATTTCTTTTCCACACGCAATCCTTTTTTCAAAACTTCACACCTGATATGATTAAAAATAAATACTTAGATCAATCATAGCGAATTGCACGTACTGGAGAAATCTTTGTAATTATATAGGAAGGTATCACAAGGACTACCAAGCAGACTATGACAGTAAGAAAATTTAAAGCCATTATATAGGTCCAGTTAATATAAACCGGCGCTTGATTTACATAATAGTTTTCGGGCGGTAGCTGGATAACTCCAAATTGCTGCTGGACCAAAAGTAATGAGACACCAATAAGATTACCCCAAAACAACCCTTTTACTATAAGATATGAAGCGTTATACAAAAATATTTTTCTAACTGACCAGTTATTTGCTCCAAGCGCTTTAAGAATACCTATCATTTGCGTTCGCTCCAAAATTAAAACTAAAAGAGCAACAACCATGTTTATTGTCGCAACAAGAATCATGACAATAAGTATGACAATGATATTAAAATCAAACAATTTTAACCATTCAAATATATAACTGTATTTCTCGGTAATGGTTTTTGAATCGAGTGTGGAACCTGTTTGTTCGTAAACCTGTTCCCCTATTGCTTCAATAGCATCAAAATCATCCACAAAAACTTCAAATGAACCAACTTGATTTGGTTTCCATTTATTGATTCTTTGCATGTGCCTTATGTCTCCCAAAATATAAGTGGCATCAAATTCCTGAAATCCTGAATTAAATATTCCAACAATATTAAAGTTCCGTACGTTATACCCATTGTCCTTCATGAAAAAGGTATTAAAAGAATCCCCTACTTTTAAATTTAAACGGTTGGCTATAAACTGAGAGATCACAACTTCTTCATTTAAGCTTTGGGTTGTGTTTGGTATTCTTCCTTGAACCAAGTACTCTTTTATATTATCCCACTTATAATCTTTTCCTACTCCTTTGAAAATAATCCCCTCAAAAGCACTCTCGGTCCTAATGATTCCAGCTTTGCTTACTACAGCTTGAATGTGTGTAACAGCGGGAACTGCTGAGAAATTTGGATAAAAATCTTGTTTATTGGTAATAGACACCAAAGTCATATCTGATTGATTGCTATCATAATTAGAAATCACGATATGACCATTGAAAGCGGCTACTTTCTCACGGATTTTTTGTTGCAATCCAATACCTGTAGCCACAGAAACAATCATCATGATCATACCAATTGCAATTGCCGAAATAGCAATTTTTATGATAGGCGATGATATGCTACTTTTATAATCCTTAGATGAAACGAGGCGCTTAGCGATGAAATATTCTAAATTCAAAGTAAAATGGACTTTTATGGGTTGAGAAACTAGTTTGGAATAAAATTATTATCTTAAAGTATACTATAAAGGTAATTTTTTCTTCATCTCTTCTACAATATTGAAAGCAGCTGGACAAATAGTTACATTCAATAAAGTAAGATCGGTGATTTGCTGAAATTTTTTTCGATCAGTATGCGGAAACTCTCTGCAGGCTTTTGGACGAACATCATAAATCATACAAGCATTATCATTATCTAAAAATGTACATGGAACGCTTTGCAAAACATAATCTTTATCCTCATCTATTCGCAGATATTGATCAATGAACTGTTGTGGTTTTTGTCGTAAATATTTTGAAACTCGTTCAATATCGGCATCTGTAAATAATGGCCCAGTGGTTTTACAGCAATTAGCACATTTTAAACAGTCCGTTTTTTTAAATTCAGCGTTGTGCAGGTCTTGCATTAAATAATCTAAATTCTTTGGAATCTTCTTTTTTAACTTATCAAAATACTTTTTGTTTTCGATATGCTTATCTTTGGCTTCTTTAGGAAGATTGATTAATATGTTTTTCAAGTTGCAGATTTATAATTTGAATTACAAAAGTAACAAACTTGACATCTGAAAATGATAAAGATTTAAAAAAATGATGAAAGACCTTTTTGGCAGAGCCATTCTTGATTATGTTACAAATAATTCACCTGAAGATTTAATTACGGAAACTTCAATATCCGAAGAAGATGAAATGAATATTGCTTACTTGTTTCGTTCTTATAATGAGATGCCTCTTATTGAACAAAAAGCAATGCAATTATCCAAAGGTTTGATACTAGATGTGGGCTGCGGTGCCGGAAGTCATAGTTTGTATTTACAAAACGAATGTAAACTAAATGTACAATCAATTGATATTTCAAATAACGCCATTGAGGCATGCAAGTTAAGAGGTTTATTTAATGCAAGTGTTCAAAATATATTAGAGTTGAACATCAATGAAAATGAAACACAATACGACACCATTTTATTATTAATGAATGGTACAGGGATTTTTGGTACAATAAAAGAGATTCCCAACTATTTACATAAACTAAAAAGTTTGCTAAAAAGTAATGGTCAAATTTTAATAGATTCTTCGGATATCATTTATATGTTTGATAACGATGAAGACGGAGGGAAATGGATTCCTAGCAACGGCTATTATGGCGAAATTACATTTAAGATAAAATATAAAAACGAGATAGAAAACCCATTCCCTTGGCTCTATCTAGATTACAACACGCTACAAAATGCAGCTCATGCTAATGGGCTACATTGTGAATTCATTCAAGAAGGGGAACATTTTGATTATCTAGCTAAACTCACACATTTACCTTAAAACAAAAAAGTTTCTATTCAAAATGAAAAAAAACTGCATTATCAAATGCTGATTCTTATGGGATATTCAAATATTTGTGTGTTTGCAAAGAAACGCGCCATTTTGGATTTTGCATCACATAATCTACGATTAATGGAGTCATTTCTTCTTTTTTACTCCATTCTGGTTGAAGAAATAAAATAGCATTAGCCGACACTTTTTCTGCTTGCTCTTCGGCAAAAATAAAATCATGCTTGTTATAAATTATCACTTTTAACTCATGAGCAGCCTCATAGACTGTTGAAGTAGGTAGTTTATTCTTCTTTGGCGATAAGCAAATCCAATCCCAAGAACCTGTTAAAGGATACGCACCAGAAGTTTCAATATGAACTTTTCTATTATTGTCTCTCAATTTTTGCGTCAATAAAGTCATGTCCCACATTAAAGGTTCACCACCTGTAACTACAACAGTTTCGGCATACTTACTAGCATTACTAACAATTAAATCAACTGAGGTAGGTGGGTGCAACTCTGCATTCCAACTTTCTTTGACATCACACCAATGACAACCTACATCACAACCACCTATACGTATAAAGTAGGCAGCTGTTCCTGTATGATAGCCCTCTCCTTGAATGGTGTAAAATTCTTCCATCAACGGGAGCATTGCCCCTTTATTAACCTCTAACTGTATTTCTTTTGATAACATTCTAATTTTTTAAAGTGCAAAGATAGGGAATTTGAAAAGAGAAGTTTTAAAAACAATTACCTAATATAAATTGTAGTTCCTGAAACCTAAACATTGTTAATTCACAAACATATAGACATAAAAAAACCGGCAGCGCATACTACCGGTTTATAACTTAATTTGAAAAAATTATTTTAAAATTTTCAAAGACTCAGATGCGTAACTATTTGCAGCATCAAGAGCTAATGTTTTGTTGAAATATTCAATAGCTTTAGTTTTATCACTGTTTGCAAAACTAGCAGCCATATTGTTGTAAGCTTCTATGAATTTAGTCTTAACAGCTGGCTTAGCAAGTTCAGCATCACCAAGAGCAGTTGTTTTAGCTACATAGTCTTCGTAGTTTTTAACCATGACATCATCTTTTTCAAGCAATCTGTTTGTTCTAGCTCTGTAAAGGTAAGCCTCCAAATAAGTTGGTGAAGCAGCTAAAACTCTTTCAAATGCAGCATCAGCTTTTTGTAATGCAGCAGCATCAGCTTTACCTTCTTTTGCTTTGTTGATGTTTGCATAATAAATAGCTAAACCATAATACACGTTGTCATCAAGATAAGTAGTAGACTCTTTAGTATTTGCTCCAAACTCAAAGATACCAGAAGCTTCATTATACAATTTTTGAGAGAACATTTTTTTACCTACTTCACTTAAACTTTGAACAGCAAGCGGTTCCATTTCAACACCTTTTTTAATATCGGCTAAACCTTGAGTATATCCTGCTGGATCAACTGAAAGCCCGTCAGCACTAGTTGCTTTTTTAATTCTACTTAAACCTAAATTCAAATAATCTAAAGCAATAATTTTATTACCTGGTGTTCCAATAAAATCCTCTAAAGCTTTAATTGCAACATCTAAATTACCATTCTTATAAGCCGCATAACCTAAATAACGGTAAATTCTTGGATTCACTTTGTCCAATTCACTCATTTTATTTGCTTCCACTTCAAGTGCAGCATAATCCTCAATTAAGATTAAGAAATCCGCACGACGCATTCTTGAGTTAAGTGAATAATCTGTCAATGACATATACTTATCATAGTGACCTAATGCAATTTTATAATTTGCAGCAGCTTGTGATGGCTTATTACGTGCAATTTTATAATACGTTTCAGCTAATTCTCTGTAAACTGGACCGTAATTTGGGTTTAAAGCAATTACTTCATCATACGCTTTTAAAGCCTCGTCATATGACTTCGCACCTTTTAACAAAACACCTAACTGCATTTTTGCTTTTAATAGTGTATTATCTAACTGAAAAGCACTTCTGTAAGCAACATAAGCCTCATTTTGTTTTCCATCACCATAATAAGCATCTCCAAGAGCTAATTGCAATTGTGCATCCTGATTATTTTTAATAGCAGGATTAGTCAAAGTTGTAATAGCTGTTTTATAATCTGGTTTTTCAGCATTCATATATGCTCTTGCCACATAAATAAACTCTTGAATATCCTTCTTTTTCATGTCCTTTAATGCAAGAGCAAACTTTGCTTGCGCTGCAGTTAAATCATTTTTATCCAAATCCATTTGGCCAAGACCAATATTATTAAGTCTTCCATCTTCTGACGCTGTTAATCCTTTGTCAAAAAATATTTTTGCAGAATCTTGAATATTTTGTTCTAAATATACATTACCAAGAGTAAAAAACGCAGAACCATTAGTTGGTTTTGCTTTAATGATTGACTTCAAGATAGACTTAGCACTTTCGAATTGCTCTGCATCGATAGCTTTTTTTGCTTGATTAATATCTTGAGCTTGTGTAGTAAAAGCTGTTGCTAAAATAGCCACGCTCAATGTTGAGAATTTATTCATCTTAATTGTAGTTAATTTATTTTTCATCTTTTTGACTATTAGTTATTGTAAATTTCCTTGTGGGAATACGTACAGGTAACAAACCTGATTTTAATACTATTCTTTGTCCAATATCTCCACCAACGAAGGATGCAAATCCCATACCTAAACCAGAGAATCCCTGACAATTTATTATATACAAATCACGTGCCAAAGGATACTTCTTCTCTGCAATATCATTTTGAGAAGGGTAAAAATACCCATTCCCTTTTAATCCTTTTACACTAAGGATACGCACTTTTTCAATAAAATCAACCATGGCAGGCTTAGGCTGACTGAGCCAGTTAACACCGACAACACCTATTAAGCCATCATTTGAAGCAACATGTTTTATTACTTCATCGTTTGTTTTAAATGAAAAAACTCCATTTTCAGGAATTGATTTAATTCCTGCTAAATCGCTTAAATACCTAACCGTACTTGAATTTAAATTATCAAATACCAAACCCTTAATTTTAGTCCCTGTTTTACCTTGCATAAAATGCAATACATCTTGTAACGCTACAAGAGAATCTTTATTACTTGCATTTGAAATAAAAGCAATTGCATCAGTAGCAAAGGGAGTAATTTTAGGATTGATTTTCCTTTGTTTAAATATCTTAATTTCTTCAGGAGTAAGATTCCTTGAAAGAATTGCAATAGTAGAAGTTTTCTTGAAAAGTGTATTCAAAGTTTCAGCTTCAGATTTTGAAACCAAATTAATCTTTGCATCATACTCACTTTCAAAAACAGCAACTTGGTCTTCAACAATAGGAGTTAATGTTTCATCCACATAAATTGTAGCATTACCCTTTAAAATAGTCTCTTCTTTATTTGACTTATTACAAGAATAAAACACAGCTACAAGAACGGCTAGAGACAAGAATAAGATAGATAATTTTTTCATAGACTAATTGTTGCTGTTTATAATTCTAAAAAATCTAAAGGATGCATACGCTATCAATATAACTCCAAATGCAACCCTATAGATCCTATCCATATCTAACGGAAAGTTATTCATGAATATTATAAACAATCCCAAAATTAGATAAAGTAGAAAAAACAAAATTCCTAAAACAAGAAGAAATCGCTCTCTAAGCGATTTCTTCTTAATATTGTTTACTATGTTATTCAACATTATTCTGCAGATTGAATAGTAATAGGTAAAGAATATAAAACCCTTACTGGCTTACCATTTTGAACACCTGGAGACCATCTTGGTGATTTTTTCAATACACGAATTGCTTCTTTTCCAGTTCCATAACCAATATCTCTAATAACTTTGATATCAGTCAAAGATCCGTCTTTCTCTACAACGAATGAAACGAAAACTTTACCTTTTAAACCTTCTTCTTCTGGTGTTACGTAATTTGTACCAACAAATTTGTAAAACTTATCCATCCCACCAGGAAAGTCAGGTTTAACTTCGATACCTGCAGTACTATATACTGTATTATCTGGAGCTTCCTCAACTACTGCAGCAGTTCCTGTACCTACAGGCTCTACACTAAGAACAGCATCAGGATCTCCTTTAATAGTTTCAGCACCCAGTTTTTTGTCTTTAATTTCTTCCGTTTTTGGTGGCTCCTCTGTTACATCCTCTGTTCTTGCAACAACTGGCTTAACGAACTTTACTTGATCCACTTTTGGTGGAGGTGGTGGAGGCGGTGGAAGGTTTTTCTTTACTTCTTCTTTTTTAGGAGGCAACTTGATACTAACAATTTTAGTATCTAAAGTATCATCACCATCAGAAGAATCAGGTAGTAAACCTAAAATAAGTGGCATACTAACCGCAAAAGCAAATACTATAGCTCCTATTATCAGTGCTTTAGTGGCAGTACTGTTATTCGTTTTTCTAAGTTCGTAAGCACCGTATGCTTTGTTACGACCTTCAAAAACAATATCTAGCCATTGGTTTGTGAATATATCTAATTTCATTTTTCTTAATTATTAGGTTATTGAGTAATTGAAAATATTAATTACTTTCTAACAATTTTAATTCTTCTGGAGAGAAATCATTAACAATAGCATTTGTAGGAACACCTACTATTGCCATTTCATCAAGTATGTCTACTAGATTACGGTAGTTTGATTTTACTCCTGGTTTAATAATAACGATTAAACCCTTGTCTTTATCTCCTGTATATTCAACTACTGATTTTTTTCTTTTTAATAATTCAGCACGAATACCTTCTTTACCATAAGCTATATCCTTAGGACCAGCAATAGGTGTATCCAACAAACCCATGTAATACACTATTTTGTTATTGTCACCCAAAAGCACTGTTAAAGTACGTTTTTCATCAACTTTAATATCTTTATTTTTAGTTGGGTCTTCATCTTTATCTGGTAAACCCAGAGGCATCGATTGTGGTTTTGACAAAGTAGTAGTCAACATAAAGAACGTAATCAACAAGAAAGCTAAATCCACCATTGCAGTTAAATCTACTTTTGAGTTGGATTTTTTACTTCTTACCTTACCACCTTTTTTGCCATCACCGTCGCCAGTATTTAATTCAGCCATTTTAGTGTATTTTTTTAATTATTTCTCAGTTGCTCTCAAACCAGTAACCAAATTGAAGTTATTGATTTTTTGTTCTTGTAAAATATCCATTACTTTTTTAATAGCAGGATATTCTTCTTTTGAATCACCTTTTATAGCTATTTGCAATTCTTTGTCATTCACTTTAATATTTGCAATTCTAGAATTGTAAATCCATTCTTTCAATTGATTATCAAGAGAATCTTTAGGCACACCTGGCTGAACACCTGGTTTGTTTCTATCCGCAGTTTTCATTGCAATAAGCTGTTTCAGGTTAGCGATTGGAACTCCAATACCTTCCATCAAAGCAAATGTTTCTGTTTCACTTTCAGTAAATTCAACACCATATTTTTGACCCATTAATTGCAAAGCTTCTTTACGAACTTCTCTACCTTTTAAATCATAAAATACTTTTCCTTTACCTATGGTAACGGTTGCTAAATTATCTTCTGGCAATTTAGACTGAACTGTTGATGCAGGGGTATCAACTGGCAATGCTTCAGGGATTTTTGCAGTTGCAGTCATTACGAAAAATGACAACAATAAAAAAGCCACATCACACATAGCAGTCATGTCCGTAGACCCTGCTTTTTTCTTCATTTTTATAGCCATTAATATATTTTTTAATATTTACAAGAAAGCAGCAGCAAAAATTGAGCTACTTTCTTGCAAAATAAATTATTAATTATTTTTGAGCACTTCTGAAGTGTCTGTATGTGTTCACAATTGTATTACCAGCCTCATCAATAGAATAAGTCAAAGTATCAATTTTAGAAGTAAAGAAGTTGTAAGCAATAATTGCTAAAGCAGAAGTAGAGATACCTGTAGCCGTGTTGATCAAGGCCTCAGAGATACCATTTGCAAGAGCAGCTTGATCAGGAGTACCTGCAGCAGATAATGCACTAAATGCTTTAATCATCCCCGTTACAGTTCCTAACAATCCTGCAAGAGTTCCTAAAGATACCATTGTAGAAAGTACAGTCATGTGCTTCTCTAACATTGGCATTTCTAATGAAGTAACTTCTTCAATTTCTTTGTGGATTGTTTCAGCAGCAGCTTCACTATCAAAACCTTCTCTTTTAACCTCTTGGTATTTCAATAAAGCAGATTTGATTGGGTTAGCAACAGAACCTTTTTGTTTGTCACAAGCAGCAATAGCTCCTTCAATATTTCCAGCTTTAATATCTTTTTGTAAGTTAGTCATGAACTGATCAAGATTTCCTTTACCAGCTGCTTTTGAAATTACAGCATAACGCTCAAATGAGAATACAACAACCATTAAAAGTAACCCTAACAAAACTGGTACAATTGGACCTCCTTTGTATACCATTGCCAACATATTTCCTGGAAGTGGGTGACCTGTATTAACTCCGCCTTCAAAATTAGCGCCGTTACCCATTATGAAATTCCAAATTAACCATCCAACAAAGATACATGCTACAATAATGATTCCTGAAATCATTCCTCCTCCGTTCGCCGCTTTTTCTTTTTTAACGTTTGCCATTTTTTTTAATTTTAATAGTTTTAAATAAATTTATCTTAGTTATATTAAACTTGTAGTTAGGCAAATTTATATTTTTAGTTCAAATAAAAAAACTTTTTTTTATTTAATTGTAATTAAATTTATTTCAATAACACATTCTAAAGCCCAATATCTTCATTTCAATCCATATTCACATATAATTGAATGTTTTCACGAAAAATAATTTAATTTTTTAAGAAAATTTATTATAATATTTCAAAAACAAGACATGCAGTAAAAAAAATATATTTTACCTTTTTTATAACAAAAAAGCTTTAACACTGCAGGAAATACTTAAATTGTTGGTTTTATAAAAAAATAATAACTTGCATACGATTTAAATTCAAACCTATTATGAGCAAAAAAGATGATTTCACCACGTATATAACACAAGGCTTTCAATCAAAAGGCGAAAGTATAACCCTAGGCGGTGCTATTTTAGATGGAGAAGCTGTACCAAATACTTATGTAAAAATACCGTTAAAAACACTTAACCGCCACGGATTAATCGCTGGCGCTACAGGTACTGGAAAAACAAAAACAATTCAAGTACTCTCTGAACAGCTTTCCTCTTTTGGTATTCCCGTATTAATGATGGATATAAAAGGTGATTTTAGTGGAATTGCTAGAGAAGGAGAAGAAAAAGATTTTATAACTGACCGCCATGCCAAAATCAACATTCCTTACAATACAGAAAGTTTTCCAGTTGAACTATTAACCTTGTCTGAGCAAAACGGAGTGCGATTGCGAGCCACTGTTTCAGAATTTGGACCAGTACTTTTTTCTAGGATTCTCAATTTAAATGATACGCAAGCTGGAGTTGTAGCTGTAATTTTTAAATATTGTGATGACAATAAAATGCCATTACTCGATTTAAAAGACATCAAAAAGGTTATCAACTACATTACAGAAGAAGGTAAAGAAGAGATTGAAGAATTATATGGAAAGATATCAACTGCTACAACGGGGACTATCCTGCGAAAAATAATTGAACTTGAACAACAAGGAGCCGATTTGTTTTTTGGCGAAATGTCATTTGACATCAATGATTTGATGCGCATAGATGAAAAAGGCAAAGGATACGTGAATATCTTGCGCCTAACAGATATTCAAGACAAACCGAAATTGTTTTCGACTTTTATGTTGAGTTTATTAGCAGAGATTTACCAACAGATGCCTGAACAAGGAGATGCTGAACAACCTGAACTAGTCATTTTCATAGACGAAGCGCATTTGATATTCAACGAAGCTAGCAAAACATTATTAGAACAAATTGAAACTATTGTAAAACTAGTTCGATCAAAAGGTATTGGGATTTATTTTATAACTCAAAACCCAATGGACATCCCTAGTGGTGTTCTTGCTCAATTAGGTTTAAAAATACAACATGCACTAAGGGCTTTTACAGCCAATGACCGAAAATCCATCAAACAAACTGCCGATAATTATCCTACCTCTGAATATTATACCACTGAAGATGTCCTTACAAGTCTAGGTATTGGAGAAGCACTTGTTACAGCATTAAATGAAAAGGGTATCCCTACTCCTCTTGCTGCAACCATGATGAGAGCACCTATGAGTCGAATGGATATTTTAACCGAAGGTGAAATTGACGCTATTAATAATTCTTCGAAACTTGTCTCAAAATACGGCGCTGTTGTAGACAGAGAAAGCGCCTATGAAATGCTGCAAAAAAAGATTACCGAGGTCAATGAAAGCGTAGCTGAAAATACTGAGGAAGAAAAAATTGAAAAAGAGAAAAATGAAGGGCCAAGCACTGCTAGCGTTGTGGGTAAATCTGTTTTAAAAGTACTTACGAGTGCAACTTTTATCCGAGGAGTATTTGGAGTTTTAACTAAGATATTTAAAAAGTAATGCTATAAAATCAAAATATGAAAAAATATTTAGTTCAAAATAACCCTTTTGTAGTCCCAACCACTGACGGAAAATTGATTGAAGAACACCATGGCTTAATTGCAACTCAAAACAACGACATCTCAATTGCACACATGGTTGCTCCCCCAAAGTGGAGTGAGCCTTTTCAAACTCCCCAATTTGAGGAGTATACCTATATTATTAGTGGTAAAAAACAATTCATAATAGAAGGCGAAGTTGTTATTCTTGAAGCGGGTCAATCAATAAAAATTGAAAAAAATACACGAGTGCAATATTCCAATCCCTTTGACGAGCCTTGTGAATATATCGCTATTTGCAAACCTGCATTTTCGATAGAAAAAGTTAACAGAGAAGCGTAAGCAAAAGATAAATGGTATCTTTATACGTATAAAAGAAAACAAACATGGAACATCAGAAAAAAATTGTAATCATTGGAGCTGGTTTCGCTGGTTTAAGATTAGCGCAAGACTTAGAAAACACTGCTTACGACGTTTTATTGATTGATAAAAACAATTACCATCAATTTCAACCTTTGATGTATCAAGTAGCCACTGCTAGACTGGAGCCTGCAAGTATTTCTTTTCCGTTGAGAAAAGTATTTCAACATTCAAAAAATGTTCGTATCCGAATTGCTGATGTTATTAGTGTGGATACTCAAAATAGAACTCTCCAAACCTCCATTGCTGATTTTGATTATGATTACTTAGTGGTTGCTTTTGGTTGTACCACAAATTATTTTGGCAATACTGAAATTGAGAAACATGCATTCCCAATGAAATCAGTACCTGAAGCTATACAATTGAGAAACCAAATTTTGCAAACCTTTGAGGACGCCTTGATTGCACCTGCTGAAGAATTACAATCTTTAATGAATTTTATTGTAGTAGGTGGTGGACCGACTGGCGTTGAGCTAGCTGGAGCTCTTGCTGAGATGAAAAAAAACATACTCCCAAAGGATTATCCTGATAAAGATTTTTCAAAACTTACCATTTATTTACTGGAGGGTTCACCCAATGTTTTGAATCCAATGAGTGTTGACTCCCAAAAAATGTCTAAGAAATATCTTGAGGATTTAGGAGTAATTGTAATGACCAATACCCTTGTAAGTCATTATGACGGGGAAACGGTAAGCTTACAAAATGGAGAAATCATCCGTTCAAAAAATGTAATATGGGCTGCAGGTATTACTGGAAATACTCTAGAAGGAATACCAACAAGTGCATTAACAAGAGGTAATCGTTTTCTAGTGGACCGTTTTAATGGTATCACTGGATTAAATTCTGTTTATGCCCTAGGGGATATTGCGTTTATGACTACACCTAAATATCCCAACGGCCACCCACAAGTAGCAAGTGTAGCGATAGAACAAGCTAAAATTCTCGCTAAAAATTTTAAATTAGACTTAAAGAATACGTCAAGAATTGAATATGAATACCACGACAAAGGCTCCATGGCTACCGTAGGTAAAAGAAAAGCAGTTGTAGATTTACCAAAATTTAGTTTTCAAGGACGATTGGCCTGGTTCACTTGGATGTTTATTCACCTCATGCTAATATTGAGTGTAAAGAATAAACTCTCTATTTTTGTAAACTGGATGTTTAGTTACTTTAATAATGACAGTACGTTGCGTGTGTTACTAAAACCCGCCACAAAAAAATAACTACAAAAACAACAAAGGACTATAAAAAGAGTCCTTTGTTTTATTGTAAAAGTTCCAGTATTTTATCTTCTACTTTTTTGGAATCCCAAATTGCTGTGATATTATCCATCTTTAACACTTCTTCCATAATTTTATTTTGGTATTCACCAAGAGCCAGCGCTTCGGCATAAGGCGTAAGACTAAAAGTAACCAAACTATAAAGCGGCGTCCATTTTTCAGGATGTTTGTCTGAGAACCATTTTTCAATTTTCTTTTGTAATAAAAAATTCTCATCGGCAGTTTTTGAGCTCATTTCCATGAAGTTTCTTTCTGCTAATTCTGCAATTGCATCCGCATTTGGTTTGCGAAGTTGCTCATATTCTAAGAAAATTGCTCGCCAGTTGTCCCCATGTTTATCAATACAGTCTTGTAAAATCGTAATGTCTTCAAAACCTGCATTCATCCCTTGTCCATAAAAAGGTACAATTGCATGAGCAGCATCACCTATTAAAGCAACTTTGTCATCATAGGTCCAAGGATAGCATTTCATTTTAACTAAATAACTGGTTGGGTTTTTAAAAAAATCTTCCACCAGATTTGGGATTACAGCTTTTGTATCAGGGAAGAATTTAGCAAAAAAATCAACCAAGTCTTTCTCCGTTTTTAGCTTTTCAAATGAATTATCTCCCTCAAAAGGCATAAAAAGAGTACATGTAAAACTACCATCAAGATTAGATAAACCCATTAACATAAAATCTCCTCTTGGCCAAATGTGTAATGAGTTGGCATCTATTTTATGTGAACCATCAGGATTTGCAGGAATATGTAATTCCTTGTATCCTATTTTCATGAACTCTTGAGAATAATTGAACATCGATTGACGTTGCATTTTGTGTCTAATGCGTGAAAAAGCACCATCAGCTCCAAAAACTTTATCAAATTTAATTTCTGTCCATTCACCACGCTCCGTTTCACCTATGTGTAAAGTAGCATCATTTAAGGTGACGTCCCATATTTTTTGATTAAAAAAGAATTCCACCCCTTCCTTTTCGGCAAGATCTATCATTTTACGGTTTAAAATCCCTCTTGAAAGTGAAAAAATGGCCTCTCCCTCCTTACCATAATTTTGAGTTACATAACTTCCGTCTTGTAAATGTATTCCTCGTTTGTCTACAGGAATACCGATAGCACGTATTTCATCATCAAGACCTATATCCTCTAATGTTTTCCATCCTCTATTAGACATTACTAAGTTGATAGATCGACCAGAAAATTGAATATTGCGTATATCCGGACTTCTATCATAAACATGAACAGTATGCCCTAATTTTTTTAAATATATTGCCAATAGAGTCCCTACTAAACCTGAACCAACTACAGCAATTTTTTGAGGTGTTTGCATTATTTTTGATGATATGTTAAGCAAAACTACTCATTAATTAGTTTAAGCTCTTAAAAATTAAACATTATTTACTAGGAGTAAAAATTAATTTAGTAGAAGTCCTTTGAATTTCTTCCTTGTTTAAAAGCATCCTCCTAAATTTACCCGTATTGTACAACTCCGCTTGGTCATCATAATGGGCACTCATGGGATTCCCTGATTGTCCAGTAGGCAAAATGCTCAAACTGTTTTCAATATCCGAAAAATCTATAACTCTTCGGGTAGAAGGCCCGCCTTTTACATCATAAACCCCACTGCTATTATAACTGAAAAATAAATTATTAATAACCTCGCTAGAACCTGATACCTCAAAAGGACCTACATTGAAAATGTTTTTCAAAACAGCAACTTTACTCAAAGGATGCTGGTGCTCTAAAGTATGCACTCTATTCCAAGTCCAAGCCAATACATCTGGTCCCAATTGTTTTTCAAGCGCAACTATAGCCTCCTTAAATGACTGTAATACTATATTCGCTCTGTTTTCTTTAATGTTTTTAGTATTGATGTTATCCCACCAAACAGAATTTACATTCTGTATTTGATTCGCAATAGTCTGTTTCATGACATGCGTACCCAAGAACATTTCAAACTTTTCCTTTCCTAACTCGTCTTCAAAAGTGTTTTTCATATATTGATAGACCCATTTGTTGTAAATTGTAGGAGCTACATCATCCAGATTATTAGAGCCTTTCCAATCTTTTAAAATTGAAATTGCTTGTTTTTGAGTACTCGAAAGTGCTTTAGAACTGCAATTTACAATCAACTCCTTGACTACATTTGGTGCAACCGATGAAACATTATCAAAAATCATGTTTCCAACAGCTTCTTTATCCCAAGAGGAATTAGAATCTAATAATTGAGCAATTCTTTTGGCGCGATCCTCTGGTAAATAATATCCAGGATAATTAAATCCATCTATAGGTTCCGGCTGATTATTTGCTGAATAAACGTAATTCCATCTTGGGTTTACTGCCGAAGGATTTTTAGAAAAATCCAAAAACGAAACAATATCATCCTTACCCGAAGCTCCATCTAAGATAAAGTTTGGATTTACTCCTTTATTATGTTTGTACAATTTACCAGTAGCCCACCATGCTACATTTCCTTTAGCATCTCCGTACATTACATTTAATCCTGGAGCAGTTATTAATGCAACCCCTTTTCTAAAATCAGCTTTGCTTTTTGCATGCGAAAGAAAATAAACTGCATCTAGAATATTGATGGGTTGTTGGGTATAAATCCAAGATAAGGCAACGGGCTTATTAGGCTCTAAACCATCCATTAAGTCATTCATTATAGGTCCATGACGTGTTAATTTCACATTCAAAACACAATCTGTTGAGTCTTTAATTTTTATTGTTTTTTTTCTAATTTCATATGTCCCATAACCACTAGGAGTTTTATACTCTTTATTATTCTTGGGATTGGATTGTTCTTGATACAAATCGATATCATCATTCTCAAACATGGTCAATCCATAAGCATAATCTCTATTGTGTCCTAATAAAGGATAAGGTGTTCCTGCTAGATAACAACCATATAACTCAAAATCTGGCACTACAATATGAGCTTCATACCAAGTTCCCGGTTGAGAAAACCCAATATGTGGATCATTAGCAAAAATAACTTTTCCGTTTTTAGTTTTCTTTGGCGCAATAACCCAACTGTTACTTCCTATAAAAGGAGACACAGGCGACTGGTCTAAAAGTTGTGCAATAGATTTAGATATAGCTGCATACTCTTGGGGATTTTCGGATGCGTTTTTTATTTTGGTAGTATTAAATTCACCATTTATTCCTAAATCCTTAAGGTATTCGGCACCATATTTATTGCGAATATCTGTTAACAAAGGATCTGATTTTTGGGCCATTGCAAAACTAAAAGACATGTAACCAAAAATATTATAGACATCCTTTATCGTAAACTTTTCTTTCTTCACTCCAATCAAACTAAACTCTATTGGCGTTTTACCCTCGTCTAAATACTGATTAATTCCATCAAGATAAGACATTGTCAATTGGTAACTTGGACTGTTTTTATCTAATGCTGCTATTGCTTTGGCTGAAGCTTCTTCAATCCCTAATCCGGCAAAAAAGATATCATTTTTTAACGCTACTGATCCGAAGATTTCTGACAACCTTCCTGGTGCTATGCGGCGCATTAGTTCCATTTGCCATAATCGATCTTGTGCATGTACATAACCTAGCGCGACCATGGCATCTTTTGAATTTTCAGCATAGATATGAGGGACACCAAATTCATCAAAATGAACGGTTGTTTTTTTTTGAATGTTTTTTAACGCTAGCTCACCCTCATATGTAGGCTTTGAGTATAGCGCGTAGATAAAAATAGAACCTGCTAAAACGGCAACTAGTACAAGTAAAATAAAAAGAGATTTTTTTAGTGTTTTCATCATGGGATAAATTGAAAAACAAATATATAGGATTTGGAAGTGAAATGAAACAAATAATTACGAAGGGAGTAGTCTCTCATTAAATAATTTATAATTTCTATATTTTGTTTAATTTATTTCATGATTAATTAAACAAAAAGTATCTTTGTTTAAAATAATACAACTTATGAAACATATTTCAAGAGATATCATCTCTCAAATGGAAAAAATTGAAAGATTAAACTTAATCAATTCGTGTACGGGATATAAATCAGCAAATCTATTGGGAACAAAATCTATAGACGGAAAATCAAATGTTGCCATTTTTAGTAGCGTAACCCACTTGGGGAGTAATCCTGCAATGATTGGGTTTATTATGCGCCCCACTACGGTTCCTAGAGATACATACAAAAACATTAAAGATACTGGCTACTTTACCGTAAATCACATCACAGCAGATATGATTGAGGCTGCACATCACACCTCGGCCAATTATGAATTAGGAGTTTCTGAGTTTGACAAAACAACACTTGAAGAGGAATTCAAAGAAGGCATCCCTACTCCTTTTGTTAAGGGGAGTCCAGTACAATTATTGTGTAAATATGTTAATGAATATCATATTGTAGAAAATGACACCATACATGTTATTGCATCAATTGAACATATCTTTTACAAAGAAGAATTAGAACATAAAGATGGCTGGTTGCAAATAGATCGTGGAAATGTTGTGGCTATAAATGGTTTAGACGGGTATTGTTTACCCAAATTATTGGACCGTTTCCAGTATGCCCGAAAAGAAATCCCAACAACTTCCTTTTTCAAAAAATAAACATGAAAAAACTACGGTTAATCCTTGGTGATCAATTGAATGCCACTCACTCTTGGTTTCAAGAAAAAGATAATAATACCATTTATTTGCTTGCTGAAATGCGTCAAGAAACAGATTATGTCAAGCACCACATACAGAAGGTTGTGGCATTCTTTCAATCAATGAGGCATTTTTACACAGACCTTAAAGATAAAGGTCATCAAGTACTCTATTTCGAAATTACAGCCTCAGACAATCCTCAAAATTTAGATCAATTGATTGCCAATTGTATTGAAAAATATAGCATTGCCAAATTTGAATATCAACTGCCTGACGAATACCGTCTGGATCAGCAATTAAAATTGATTTGCTCAAAACTTACCATTGAGACCCAAGCATTCGATACGGAACATTTTTACACCAAACGAGAGGAGTTGACCGATTTTTTTGAAGGTAAGAAGTTATTGCTAATGGAAAATTTTTACCGACACATGCGTAAAAAGCACCATGTTTTGATGGATGGCTCAAAGCCAGTTGGTAATCAATGGAATTTTGATGCTGATAATCGAAAAAAATACAAAGGAGAAGTTCCAGTTCCTGCAGCAAAAAAATTTGGGACCGATGTTGAAGCGCTTCTCTCTCAAATTGAAAAAGCTGGCATCAATACATTTGGTACAATTGACCCAAAAAACTTTGACTGGCCTACCAGCCGAGGGCAAGCGCTAAAACAACTTGATTATTTTTGTGATCATTTGCTACTTCATTTTGGTGACTACGAAGACGCCATGCATACGGATGAAAAATATTTGTTTCATTCTCGTTTATCGTTTGCCATGAATAGCAAAATGCTTTCGCCAAAAGAAGTGATTGAAACTGTAGTTGCACATTATCATGAACATGAATCCAGCATTTCCATTTCACAAGTTGAAGGTTTTGTTCGGCAAATTTTGGGTTGGCGTGAATACATCAGAGGAATTTACTGGAAAGAAATGCCCAACTATGCAAATATGAATGTTCTAAACAACACCAATAAACTTCCGGATTTTTTCTGGACCGGTCAAACTAAAATGAATTGCATGAGTCACGCCATAAATCAAAGTTTGAAGGATGCATATGCACATCACATACAGCGCCTCATGGTGATTGGGAATTTTACTCTGTTAACGCAAATTCATCCTGACGAAGTAGACAATTGGTATCTAGGCGTATACATAGATGCCATTGAATGGGTAGAAATGCCCAATACAAGAGGTATGTCACAATATGCAGATGGAGGAATTATCGCAACAAAACCTTACGTTTCCTCAGGGAGTTATATCAATAAAATGAGTAACAACTGTGCTACATGCCACTACAATGTAAAAGAAAAATTTGGAGATAAAGGCTGCCCATTTAATACGCTGTACTGGAATTTTCTGGACGACAAGAAAGAATATTTTAAGGGAAACCAGCGCATGGGAATGATGCTCAACCTTCTTAAAAAAATTGATCCTGAAGATTTATACAAGATCAAGCTTAAAGCAAATGATATTATAAACAATATGGATTCTTATTAAAACAGAAAAGCGCTTCAACTCCTAACAGAATTGAAACGCTTTTTTATTTCTAAAAACGAATTTAGTTTTTCTTACTACCGTCAATAATTGCACCTGTTCCAGCACCAACTCCTGCACCTGCAACACCACCAATAATAGCACCTTGCACTTTTTTCTTACTGATAATTGCTCCGGTTGCTGCTCCTACTCCTGCACCAATTACTGCTCCTTTGGCAGTGCTACTCCAACCTTTCTTTTTAGTTGTGGTAGTTGTAGTTGTTGTCCCTTGAGGAGCTTGCTGATTAACTACAACAACTTCTTTTTGGGTTTCGACTTTAGCCTCTTCCATTTTCACCATTACTTGCTGCATAGAGTCAATTACTCTTTGCTTTTCCATTTCTACTTTCATAGAATCAACTGTTGCTGCTTTTGCTTTTGCAACATCCATTTTACCTTGATTTTGACAAGAAACTACCGCCATAGCAAGTAGCATAAAGTATACTATTTTCATAATTATTTTTATTTTATTGTTAAACAACAAAGTAACAACATAAAAACCCTAGTTCAATTATCTAATTCCAAGTTTAATTTACATAATTCATAGACTCGCTTTCTCTAAAATTCCTTTTTTTAAAATTTGGCCAAACTCATACATATCTGCATAAGAGGTATATAAAGGCACAGGCGCCAAACGAATCACATTAGGTTCACGCCAATCCGTAATTACCCCATTTTTCATTAAATAATCAAACAAACTACGGCCTTCACCATGCAGTAAGACAGAAAGTTGGGAAGCTCTTTCTAAAGGGTTTTGTGGTGTAATGATTTCAAAAGTACTCTCAACTTCTTTATCGATTTCATGCAAAATAAACTCTAAATAGGATGTGATATTGTCTCTTTTTTGAATTAGAGCATCCATTCCTACTTCATCAAACATAGTTACTGATGCCAAATAAGGAGCTAATGACAATATAGGTAAATTACTTATTTGCCAACCATCGGCACCGTGAACGGGATCAAAAGTTTGCTCCATCTTAAATCGACGTTCTTTATTATGTCCCCACCATCCTGCAAATCTTGGAAGTTCACTATTGTTATGATGCTTTTCATGAATAAAACAGCCAGATGCATTTCCTGGTCCTGAATTCATGTACTTATAACTGCACCATGAAGCAAAGTCTACATTCCAATTGTGCAATTCTAGCTTTACATTTCCTGCAGCATGTGCCAAATCCCATCCTACGTAAGCACCTGCTTTGTGCCCTGCAGCAGTTATCGTTTTCATGTCAAAAACTTGACCGGTGTAATAATTGACTCCGCCAATGAGAACCAAAGCCAACTCATCACCTACTTCTTCTATTTTTGCTAACACATCTTCAAGACGGATGTTGTGTTCCCCTTCGCGTCTTTTAATTTCTAGTAATGCTTCATGGGGATCAAAACCTACCGATCTTGAATGAAAATCAACTTGGCTTTGAAACATATATTGATCCGAAGGAAATGCTTTCTCCTCACAAATAATTTTGAATCTGGTTTTTGTAGGTTGGTAAAAAGAAACCATCAATAAATGAAGGTTCACGGTCAAGGTATTCATCACGGTTACCTCTGAAGGAAGTGCGCCAACAATTTTACTTAACGGATTAGCAAAACGTTCGTGGTAATCCCACCACGGTTTATCGCTATAAAAATGTCCTTCTACAGCTAGGTTTGCCCAATCATCCATGACTTCATCTACAAAAGCTTTGGTGCGTTTGGGTTGCAATCCAAGTGAATTTCCAGTAAAATAAATTACTTTTTTTCCGTTTACTTGCGGAAATATAAACTCGTCTTGGTATTTGTTTAAAGGATCTTGAATATCTAGTTGCCTTGCAAATTCAAGGGTATTTTGAAATTTCATACGTTCAGTTTAGATTCGTAAATGTACAAAAAATGCAACGATAGTAGCAAGTGTTTAAACGAATTAGGAACTTCTTAAAATCCTAAAAACGAGATATAGATCTGAGCTTTATCATTAAAAATCCTGATAGAAGAGGATCTAGATTGACGGACGAGTTTGTGTGAGGGATAACAGCGGCATCCTTTATTTTCTTTCTTTAAGAAAATAAAGATAGAGCGGATAGCCCGACCCGACCTTTTTTTGGGAGGGTCACACCAAAAAAAAATCTCGCCACGAATGACGAGATTTAATATTTATGATGTGATTTTGTTCTATTATAGAATCAACATGGCATCACCGTAAGAGTAAAACTTATATTTCTCCTCGATTGCTTCGGCATATGCTCTTTTCATTAAATCGTGTCCACAAAAAGCAGAAATCATCATTAATAATGTTGATTTTGGAGTATGAAAATTAGTGATCATACACGTTGGGATAGCAAAATCGTGCGGTGGAAAAACAAATTTATTTGTCCATCCGTCAAACGGATTAAGTGTGTTTTGAGATGAAACAGAACTTTCTACAGCGCGCATAGAAGTTGTCCCTACGCAACAAATGCGTTTCTTTTTAGCTTTAGCTGCGTTTACGATATCACAGGCTCCTTGAGTAATTTTTAATTCCTCAGAATCCATTTTGTGTTTCGATAAATCTTCAACCTCAACAGGATTAAATGTTCCTAAGCCTACGTGAAGCGTAACCTCGGCAAAATTGATACCTTTTATTTCTAGTTTTTTCAATAAATGTTTAGAGAAATGCAAACCAGCTGTAGGTGCTGCAACAGAACCTTCCTCTTTAGCATAGATAGTTTGGTAACGCTCTGCATCCTCAGGAGTTACATCTCTAGAAATGTATTTAGGGATTGGAGTTTCACCAAGTTCTGTTAATTTATTACGGAATTCCTCGTAAGAACCATCATATAAAAAACGCAGGGTTCTACCACGAGAAGTAGTATTGTCAATAACCTCAGCAACTAGAGAGTCATCGTCACCAAAATATAGTTTGTTTCCAATTCTAATTTTACGCGCTGGATCAACAAGAACATCCCAAAGTCTTTGCTCAGAGTTTAATTCTCTCAATAAAAACACTTCGATTCTTGCTCCAGTTTTTTCTTTATTTCCGTATAAACGAGCCGGAAAAACTTTAGTATTATTTAAAATTAAGACATCGCCTTCGTCAAAATAATCAATAACATCTTTGAACATTTTGTGTTCTATGGTTTGTTTTTTACGGTCAATAACCATTAAACGTGCTTCGTCTCTGTTTTCGGCAGGATATTCTGCAAGAAGTTCTTTTGGTAAATCGAATTGAAAATGTGATAATTTCATTTGAAAAAGTTATATGTTATGATTTATGAAGTACCTATTTAAATGATACTGGATATAAATCGTGTGCAAATATACGATTGTGAGAGAGGCGTTGTCAAGTGTTTTAGGGTTTATTTTTAAAAGTCGTTGTTTAGCGGGCACTTAGAGCGCTATTTCATCTTGACACTGCAACCCAATGGTTCTTAAATCATCCCAAAAATCAGGATATGATTTTGAAACTACTTCGGCATTTTCAATAATTATGGGAACTTTTATGGCAAGCGGTGCAAATGCCATTGCCATGCGGTGATCATTATAAGTGGCTATAGATACATTTGGGATACAATCCTTGGTCGATATAAGCGTTAAACTATCGTGTGTCACTGAAATAGTTGCTCCTAATTTTGTTAATTCAATTCGCAGTGCTTCTAGCCTATCTGTTTCTTTAATTTTTAAAGTATGAAGTCCTGTAAGGTGACAGCCAATTCCTAAACCAAGGCAAGTAACCACAATGGTTTGAGCTATGTCAGGTGTGTTGTTTAATTCAAAACTGATTTGTTCCGGCAGCTTAAAATCAGATTGCTTGCTCAAGGTCATCTGGTCCCCGATAAAATGAGTAACAACCCCAAGTTCTTTGTAAATTTCGACCAAAGCGGAATCGCCCTGAAGACTATCTTGTTTGTAACTTTTTAAGGTTATTGAAGCTTTACTAGAAAGTGCTACTAGACTGAAAAAATACGAAGCCGAACTCCAATCAGACTCCACTGTCATAGACTTTGCAACTACTTCTTTCTTAGGATAAACCGTAATTACATTGCCTTCGAACTTTGTTTTGACTTCTAAATCATATAATAATGCTAATGTCATTTTGATGTAGGGAACGGAGGTAATTTCACCTACCAATGTAATTTCGATTCCGTTCTCTAGTTTTGGCGCCACCAATAACAAAGCAGAAATATACTGACTACTTACATTAGCCGGGATAGACACTTTTGAGGCGGTTATTTTTTGACCACTAATTTTGATGGGCGGATAACCTACTTCTTTCTCGTATGCTATTACGGCTCCTAATTGTTGTAGCGCTTCGACCAAAACTTGTATCGGACGTTCCGTCATGCGTTGAGAACCTGTCAGTATTACCTCATGACCTTCATGCACTGCATAATAAGCAGTCAAGAAACGCATAGCCGTTCCTGCATGATGAATATCAACTATTTCTGCATTGCCTTTCAAGGCTTTTTGCATGACCTCGCTATCATCAGAATTAGAGGTGTTGTTGAGCGTAATAGTAGGAAACAAAGCCTGTAACAATAGCAGGCGATTGGTTTCACTTTTGGAACCTGTTATGTTTAATTGTGCATCGTCAATCGTAAAAGGTGAATTTGCAGTTACTTTTAAATTCATTTTTGTAATTATGAGTTGTGAATTAGGAATTATGAGTGGTATAATTCGAGTTCGCAATTTACCACTCCACATTTATAATTCATAATTAAAGCAACACAAATTATTTCAGTTTCTCGTTGTTTTTGTGACGGTCTTTATCTCTAACGGATTTTAAATCCATCTTTTTATCGAAAGCAGTTTGTAAGTCAATCCCCGTTTGATTGGCTAAACACAAGACTACAAAAACCACATCTGCTAATTCTTCGCCAAGATCTTTATTTTTATCACTTTCTTTTTCAGACTGTTCACCGTACCGGCGGGCAATAATACGGGCTACTTCACCTACTTCCTCGGTAAGTTGAGCCATATTAGTTAATTCGTTAAAGTAACGAACACCATGTTCTTTGATCCAGGTGTCTACTTCGAGTTGTGCGTTTTTTATGTTCATTGTTTATATTTTTTTGAGAACGATTTTTTGTTTTTGAATTTCGATAGTTCTTTGATAAAAGTTTTTTAAATCTTCATAAAAATCCTCCGCCAATAAAACTGTATTCAATTCTTTTGTAACTATTAATTGTATCTTATTTTGTTGCGCTAAAGCGTTAATCGAGAAAACGACGATATTATCATCAAGAACGATTTTTACAGGCTTTGGTAAGGATTCTACTTCATAGCCTTCTGGAACTTCTATGTTTACAATATATTTTTCTTGTAATGGGTAGCCAAAAAATAATGGCATTTGCCTCTTTTCTTGTTTGAATGGATTTTTATCGGTGGTGAAAAACAATAATGGATCAACATAAATTTTACCAGCTATCTTTTCACAATGATTATCGGCACTGAAAGAAAAAATTTCTGTAACAGGTTTCGATAAATCCCCAACCTTATTTTCAATAGTATAATCCTTGATTTGTATACTACCTAGATTATTTTCTAAAAATTCAACATAGTTATCCTTATTACTATTGGCATATTGCTCTCTAAATCTAAATGCCTCATGCATGGATCTTTGCACTATAATTTTACCTGTAATTGTACCTGTATCAGTAATCGTAGACACTACAGAATAATTTAATTTTGATACTGTGGTTGGATCCAAACTAATTTCTTGCGAAGATCCGTCTTCCCTTATGAGCCTTCCTATCCTATTTAATGCTTTTAGCGGTAGTACATTTTGCGAAGTGTACTTGTTTGTTGCATCTAAAAGAATATATTTTCCATCAATTTCTGCACTTGCAATAATATAATTAAACACTATACGATTAGGAAAAATGGGTATACCATTATCAACAGTACTTATTAAAACAGGATTAGCATTTAAACCCGCCAATTTCATCATGGCAATTAGTATAAAATTTATTTCGGCAACATTTCCTGTCTGATCCAAATAAGCTTTTTTTACACCTTTATCCGTGAAGTATCCATTTTCATTATTCCAATTCATTTTACTTTGAACAAATTTAAAAATGATTGCAAGTTTTTCTTCCTCTCCTACTACATTAGCGATTATTCTTTGTACATCTTGTAATACATATTGTCTTTCATTGAGTTCGGGTCCAAAAGACTTATTTTCAAAAATATTTCTTGATACTCCTTCCCATGTAACCGTATACTCTTTTACGGGTTCATCAGGATAGCGGGTACGTTCTAGCTCATTTTGAATGGCAGAAGTATAATTTTTTATATTATCAACATAATCTTCATCCTTAATAGCAGGAATATTTTTGGTCAAGTAAGTACTATTGATTTGTTTATACTTCATATTACTTCTTTGCCCATATACATTATCAAAAGATTGTGACCCGCTATCTAATTTGGAGTCGGAATCTATTTTAGTAGTACCTATTTGAAGTGTTTTGTAAATAAAAAATTCTGGCACTTCAGTATGATATTCTGAATAATTTAATGGTATACTGTATTGATTTTCATATACTGGAAATTTTACAATATTCTCTGATTTAATGGTGTATTTGAATTCTATTACGGAACCAACTTTCACATTTGGCAATGAAATAGAAGCAATGCTCCAATAGGAGTTTACATTTTTCTTAAAGCTTCCCTCACTATTTAGCTTTGTATTAACAATTTTACCGTTTTCAAGATTATAAGTACATGCATTAGAAAACCTAACCGACTCATCGTGTAAATCTTCATACCCTACATAATAAGGCACTTGAAAGTTTGCCCAACTTAACCCTTCTTTTTTATAAACTTTAATTCTAAAAAAGTATTCATGGTTGAGTACAAAACCATCTTTTATGTTGTATTTAAAAAAAGTCCTTCCTTTTTTGGTTAAAATAGCGGCATTTGCTGTAGAATCTAGCGGATGAAACTTCTCTAAAAGCTGGTCAACCGTAACATTTCCCGGCTCTGAGTTTTGAGCATTCATTGTAGAAAAAAACAATACAACCATACCTGCAAAAAAAAGATTAAACTTCATTTACTGTGCCTTTTTAAAAACGATTTTTTCATTTTGCTTTTCAATCATTCGCTGGTAAAAGCCCTTAAGAGCTTCATAATAATCCGTGGTGACAATAGGAGTGTTTATTTGAAATGACACAGCCATCTGAATAGCAATATCTGATTTATTAATCAAAAATTTAAACTGACCTAAATTATCCTCCATATTGAGTACTATTGGGACAGGCATCGTATCTACAATATATCCTTCTGGAATATCAATCGTTATATTATATTTTTCTACTATTGGGAAACCATAGTCAATAGGATAATCTCTAGTTTCCTGTTTGAAAGGATTTTGTTCTAATGTAAAAAAGAGCATTGGGTTGATGTAAATTGACCCATTAATAACTTCGCTAAAATTTCCGCCTGTAAAAGTAATGTTTTCTATTACCGGTGCATTCAGATTTTTATCTATAACTCTTTCATATTCAGAAACTTCTATTTTTTTATTATCATTTTCATATTTCTCCAAATAAACCTCTTCTTTAATGCTCTCCGCACTATTTCTAAAAATCATAGCATTATAATCCGTTCTTTTACGGCTTAATTTTCCTGAAACTGTACCTGTTGATGCAAAAGTGTATTTCATACTTACAGCATCAGTTGATGGTTTTTTTGGCATTAAATCAACTTCAGTTGAACTTCCATCTTTGCGAATCAATCTTCCTTCCCAATTCAAAACACGCAAAGGCAATATATTTGGTGAAGAAAATGGTTCTGTAGCATCTAATAATATCAATCCATCTGCTACTTCTATGGCAGCAATAACATAATTAAATGCTGACCTATTTGGAAAAAAAGAGACGCCATTTGAGCGGGTACTTACTAGTACTGGATTGGCATTTAAGTTAGCATAACGCAACATTGCCGTGAGCATCAAATTGATTTCGGCAACATTTCCGGTTTTATCTTTATATGCTTTTTTTACTCCATCGTTACAAGAATAACCATAATACCCATTCCATTTTACTGATTTTTTAACATGGTTGTACACCGCAACTATCTTTTCTTCGGCCGTGTTAAGTCCATTAATAACACTTTTTAAATCCTCTTCAAAATATCCCGTTTTATTTAGTTCAGGTCCAAAATCATCATAATCATATATTGTTTTAGTAACAGAAGCCCAATCAGTTGATAATGTTTTGAATGGCTGATTAGGAAATTTCACCACTGATAATTCATGGGTTACGCTAGTGGTATAATTTGAAATATTGTTTACATAAGCTTCCTGTTTCATAGCAGGAAGATTTTCTGTTACGTAAGTAGTTCTATTTTCTATGAATTCTAATTTTTCTTGAGTAGTAGATTGAATTGCATTTCCTGCGATAGTAGACGGTCTATAAGAATAGCTTAATGATTTACTCGTGTTTTCTTTTGATATTTTTGGAAAAATAAATCCTTTTAAATTCGGATTATATACAAAATACTCAGGGATAAGAGTTCTAAACTCTGAATAATTCACTGGGATACTGGATTGAAAACTCCACTCTGTTAGCTCGTTAAAACGAGTGGAACTTAAAGTATACTTGTATTCTATTATAGAACCAACTTTTACATTAGGCAATGTGATTTTTTTTTGATTCCAGTATTTATTAACTTTTTCATCAAATTGCCCATCACTTTTAAGTTTTGTTTTTTCAACTTTACCGTCTACCAAATTATAAGTAACAACATCCGAGAAATTCAAAACATCCTTAGAGTTTGACCCAACATAATACCCAACTGCTTTATTGGCCCATTCATACCCTTCCTTTTTATATATTTTAATTCGAGTTGTAACCTCTGTTATCATTTTAAACCCATCATTTTGGGTATATTCAAAATCAACTTTACCTTTTTCGAAAAGTATCGCTGCAGCAGCAGTAGAATCTTTAGGATGTTGCTTCTCTAGAAGTTCCTCAATAGAAACTTTACCTAATTTAAATTCTTGAGCACTAACAATACTTAGTGAAAATACTAAAAATAAAATTGAAAATGTTTTAAAATTCATAATGGTTTAATTGGGAGTTAAAATTATTTTGGCGTTGTCATTTCTTGAAATCTGTTCAATGAACAAACGATATTCATCATACTCTTTATTAGTATACAAACCTTTTTTGATCCATAAAGCGCGTTTATAACTAACCGAATTAGCATCATTCTTAATAAATTGTGTTTTGTATTCACCAAACTTTGAATTGATTTCAAAATCAACAGGTAAATTTTCTATTTTAAAATCAGTTGGCAATTTGATTTCAATTTCGTCTACATCATAATATCCTCTTTGAATTTCAAAAGGATTTTTTCGGTTACGAATCCTTTTTACATTACCTGATGTGGGATTGAAAGCATTAACCACAAAAATTATTTTTTCAGCCACCTTGCTTCCATAATTGGCTACATTTAGTTTCACATACTCCTCAAAACGCACACTTTCTTTATCATTAATAAAACTCACTTTTTCAACTTTAAGCGAATTCAGTGCGCTCCAATACTTTTTATAATGAGCATCTCTATCATCAGGCTGCATGGTTTTTAAGTTAGCCTTTTGATGGTACTGTGAACCTGTAGAATTAATATTTAAATCGCCAGATAAACCTCCATTAGTATCTATACTGTAACTTCCTTTAGAAATCTGACTGTTGTCCTTATCTTGATATTTTTTAGTATGAATGATGTGACCACCATCTGGTTTCATAACTACTACGTCTCTATCATCGGTAAAATTAGCTTGAAAACCAAAAGGATCTGTTTGACTTGTACATTCAAGAAATATATTTTCAGGGCCGTTAGGAATACACAAAATTGCATGATTGCCTTGAATAGAGAAAAAATCTGCTTCAATGTCTCGAATATTACTATCTCCATAAAGTTCAGTATAGTAAGACGGCACTCCAACTACGTCAAGTAAAGCCCTTGTGTAATTTGACAGAGCTTTGCAATCTCCGTATCCTAAACGGTCTACATCATTGGCAGGCATTGGTTTAAACCCACCTATTCCCACTTGAACACTTACATATCTTGATTTTTCTTGAACAAATTTATACACTATTTTTGCCTTTTTAATAGGATCTGTTTCGCTACCTACCAGTGTTTTAATCTTTGCCTTGCTATCGTCATTGAGAATCTCAGTTCCTTTCAAAATATTTTCAGAGAACCATTTCCCATATTCATTCCAGTTTTTTGCAGTTCCATCAACACCTTCTAAGTTAAAATTTTCTAATCCCATCATCACTTTCGGGAATATTTTTGAAATAGGTGTGTAGTCTTCATATTTTTGAGCTAAAACATTCTCAACAGAATAGGTTAACTGTGTGTCAGTATCTTTCTCTTTAATGATCTTGAATTTTTCGAAATTAAATTCTTTCTTTTTAAACCCAAGACCGGCAGGGAACGTTACGTTAAGAATGCTTTTCTCAACACTTACATAAAAATCAGTCAATACTAACCATGACGGAATAAAAGCAGTATTTGATGTCTCTGTTTCACTTTCATAGACTATTGTAAATGGGTATTGAGTAGGCGTATAGTCAATGGTTAGATACCTCCCGTCAGAAAAAAGAGTACCGCCTCCTGATGCGCTTTGATCTTTAAAATCTTTACGTTTTATTTTTTTTATTTCATTTCCAAAAGCATCATAAACAACTGCCTCAATAGCTTTAACCGTTTTTCTTTTATCATAACTTTCAATTGCATTTATTGAGTTCAGTCCATTTTGATTCAAAACTGTAACAACTCTTTTTTCTTTCACAGTCATGCTTTTTTGTGAAGAAATAGTAATGTCTATTTGATTTAAGCGAATCACGGCATTAGCATTTTCTTTTAAGCTATCTGAAATAATGAGGGACACATACTCTCTTTTTTGAGCTGAAACTTGAAATGTTAATGTAATAAATAAAAGACAAACAAATGTTGATATTTTCATTGTAATGAATAAATATTGGGGAAGTGATAAGATGCAATAAACAAGAGACCTTTACAAAAAAAGTCTGCTATTGGTTTTGAAAATAATATTCGTGGTGCTCAAAAATATATTAAATCTAACAAGCAGCAAAGTAATTACTCTTTATTTTTACTGTCTATGATAATAGTTACAGGTCCATCATTTAGTAATTGCACTTTCATATCGGCACCAAAAACTCCGGTTTGTACTTTTTTGCCGAGATCTTGTTCTATTTGGGAGACAAATTGTTCATACAGAGGAACTGCTATTTCTGGCTTTGATGCTTTAATATAAGATGGGCGATTGCCTTTTTTAGTTAAGGCTTGAAGAGTAAATTGAGAGACCACAATAATGTCACCACTGATATCTTTAACAGAAAGATTCATGACGTCATTTTCATCTCCAAAAATACGAAGATTCACAATTTTGGAACTCAGCCAGCTGCTATCTTCATTCGTATCCGCATCCTCGATACCAACCAGCACCAACAATCCTTTTTGAATATTAGCTACAATTTGATTGTCAATTGTGACTGAAGCTTGAGAAACTCTTTGGATTACTACTTTCATTAATCAGTCATAAAGTTACAAAGTCTTAAAGTCGAAAGTAAAAAAATCTATATCTTTCGTTAATTATGACTTTTAAAAATATTACTCTCTAGTTTTATCGCTTATAATTCGATCTTCGTTATGAATGTCAGTTCGGTAATGTTCATCGTCACCTTCTAAAATTTTAAGGTAACTGTTGTAGCGTGACCAAGCAATTTCATCTCGATCTAATGCTTCTTTTATGGCGCACTTAGGCTCTTCTTTATGCAAACAATTATTGAACTTGCATTGCTCTTTCAATTTAAAAAACTCGGGGAAATAACCACTAATTTCAGCCGGCTCCATATCTACCATCCCAAATCCTTTGATTCCGGGCGTATCTATAATGCTGGCGCCAAAAGATAAATCATACATTTCAGCAAAAGTTGTGGTATGCTGTCCTTGTTTACTGGCGTCTGAAATGGTTTTTGTTTTCAAATGCAAAGCAGGCTCCATAGCGTTTACCAATGTAGATTTTCCCACACCTGAATGCCCAGAGAACATGCTTACTTTTCCTATCATCAAGGCTTTTAATTCCTCAATTCCTTTCATTTCGGTTGAGGATGCGCGCAAACAAGTATATCCTATTTGCTGATACACATGCTGCATGTACAATTGTTCGTCTAAGGTCGCTTCGTCAAAAGTGTCGATTTTATTAAACACCAAAACCGTTTCTATTCCGTACGCCTCCGCAGTTACAAGAAATCGATCAATAAAGTTAAATGTTGTTGGCGGATTGTTCACAGTGATCAATAAAAAAACACGATCAATATTTGATGCGATAATATGCATTTGATGCGATAAATTAACCGACTTGCGTACGATGTAATTTTTTCTGTCATGAATATTAAAAATAGTGCCCGTAACCGCATCTGAAGTTTCCTCGAGTTCATAATCTACCACATCGCCTACTGCAATGGGATTGGTACTTTTTATTCCCTTAATCCGAAATTTCCCTTTCATACGGCATTCTATAAAATCTCCTTGTTCAGATTTTACGGTGTACCAACTTCCTGTAGATTTATAAACGATTCCTGTCATAGGGCAAAGGTAAAATTTTGTTTCAAGTTTAAAGTTTAAAGTTTAGAGTTTTTTTGTAGCATACTAAAACAAAAATCCCAAAACGAATGGCTTTGGGATTTTATTACATTATTGCTTACCAATTAAATATTGTCTTTCGTTAAGCATTCAACACCTTATCTTGATGGCTGATACTTTCTTGGTGAATAGCCTTGAATAATTTCAAAACAAACTCTTCTGAAAGTCCTTTGGTTTCTCCATCCAAAATCATTTTACCTAAAATTTCATTCCAACGGTTGTTTTGGAGGACTGCAACGTTAGCCGCTTTTTTAACCAAACCAATTTCATCAGCTACTTTCATACGTTTGCCTAAAAGCTCTAGCAAAGTCGCATCTAAAACGTCAATGTTAGCTCTTAATTTTTTCATTTTCTGTGTAAATTCATCTGATACATCATCCGTTTTTCTCACTTTCAAATCAATAAAAATTTGTTTCAAAGCATCAGGTGTTACTTGCTGAGCTGCATCACTCCAAGCATTATCTGGATCAATGTGCGTTTCAATAATCATTCCGTCGTAATTCAAATCTAAAGCTTCTTGCGTAACCTCAAGAATCATTTTGCGATCACCTGTAATGTGCGAAGGGTCAATAATTAATGGTAAATCAGGAAATTTATTTTGCAATTCAATAGCAATTTGCCATTCCGGAATATTTCGGTATTTGGTTTTCTCATACGTAGAAAATCCTCTGTGAATCACTCCTAATTTCTCAATTCCTGCATTGTACAAACGTTCTACTCCACCTAACCACAAAGATAAATCTGGATTTACAGGATTTTTCACCAAAACAATTTTCTTTGTTCCAGCCAATGCATCAGCAATTTCCTGAACTGCAAATGGGTTTACCGTTGTTCTAGCACCTATCCACAACACATCAATGTCATATTCTAAAGCTAATTTTACGTGAGCAGCATTGGCTACCTCAGTTCCCATTAGCAAACCTGTTTCTTCTTTGGCTTTCTTCAACCATTTCAAACCTATTTCGCCCACGCCTTCAAATCCTCCCGGACGCGTTCTTGGTTTCCAGATTCCTGCTCTAAAAACACTTACATCTGAATCCTTTAACTCATGTGCAATTTTCAATACTTGCTCTTCGGTTTCAGCGCTACATGGCCCTGCTATCACTAATGGGTGAGTCAAATTAAATGCCTCCAACCAATTTCTCATTTCTTTCTTATTTTCCATCTTTTCTAAATTTTATTTTCTGAGTTTTGTTTTTTTATATTTTCTGTAGAACTTGTTCACTGTGACTAAAAACTGCTCACTTCTTAACATTCATCCCATTCAATATTTCTTTTATCTTATTTACGCTTTCCATTTCATTGTAAATCGCCTCGTAATCCTCGTTCTCCAATAGCTCCTTAAATTTAGATAAATTCAAGATATATTCATTCAAAGTTTTCACGACTTGCTTTCTATTTTGTTTAAAAATGGGTGTCCACATCGCGGGCGAACTTTTAGCGAGACGCACAGTACTTTCAAAACCAGAACCTGCCATATCAAAAATATCCTGCTCGTGTTTTTCCTTGTCAATGACTGTTTTCCCTAACATAAAAGCGCTGATGTGGGACAAATGCGATACATACGCAATGTGCTTATCATGTGATTTCGGATCCATATACCGAATGCGCATTCCCATTTCTTGAAACAATGCCAAGGCGCGTTCTTGTAATTTAAAAGTCGTTTTCTCTACCTCACAAATAATATTTGTTTTTCCTTGAAACAACCCTTTTATCGCTGCTGATGGTCCCGAAAATTCCGTTCCAGCAATAGGATGCGTGGCTATAAAATTTCTCCTTTTGGCATGGTTAGCAATACTTTCACAAATAGGTAATTTTGTCGAACCAACCTCAAATACAATCGTTTGGTCACCTATTGCCTCCAAAACTTGGGGCACAACCGCAAGCGCTACATCTACAGGAACCGAAACAATCACAAAATCAGCATGCATTAAGTCTGTAAATGTTGCCATTTCATCAATAACACCCAACTCAATTGCCTGTTCCAAATGCTTCTCGTTCGTATCAATCCCATAAATCGTGGCGTTCGGATACAAATCTTTAATATCCAACACCATCGAACCACCTATCAAGCCTATGCCTATTACAAATACTTTCATTTTTTTATTTTTATCCGAAGCTTATCCTGCTATCCGTTGCAATCTTTCCTGCCGAACCCCGGCAGCAAAGGATTTCCACTACTATCAGGGCTAGGAAAGCTCGTTATACAGAAATTTATTTTTTCATTAAACCAATTTTATAACAATAAATCTCTCTGCTATTTCATTCCCCTTTGGGGGTCAGGGGGCTAAAATCGACTGATTGCATCTCTAATTTTTTCTTCTTCAACACACAAAGCAAACCGAATGTACCCTTCTCCATTACTCCCAAAAATAGTTCCCGGTGTAATAAAAATTGATTTCTCATGCAAAATTCTATCAATAAACGCCTCTGCAGATGTAACTCCATCGGGTAATTTTGCCCAAACAAACAAACCAACACCTTCTTTATACACTTTACAACCCAGTTTTTCAGCGAGTTCCTCTGTTACAATTCGTCTTTTTCTGTAGATTTCATTCATAGCATCAAACCACGCTTTATCACTTTTTAAAGCTTCAACAGCTCCTTTTTGAATTCCGTAAAACATGCCGCTATCCATATTACTTTTTACTTTCAACACCGCATCAATAGCATTGGCGTTTCCTAACACCATTCCTACTCTCCAACCCGCCATGTTAAAAGTTTTACTCAAAGAATTCAATTCTAAAGCCACATCCTTTGCTCCTTCTACTTGCAACAAACTCAACGGATTGTCATTCAAAACAAAGCTATACGGATTATCATTCACCAATAAAATTTCATGTTTTGCAGCAAAAGCGACTAATTTTTCAAACAATTCTAAGCTCCCTCGAGCTCCCGTGGGCATGTGTGGATAACCAATCCACATGATTTTCACTTTGCTTAAATCCAGTTGCTCCAAAGCTTCAAAATCCGGCTCCCACTGATTTCCTTCTTTCAAATCATAATACACTGGCAACGCTCCTACTAAATTGGTCACTGATGTGTACGTAGGATATCCCGGATTCGGAATCAAAACGTGATCTCCTTCATTCAAAAAAGCCAGCGAAATATGCATAATTCCTTCCTTGGAACCCATCAAAGGCAAAATTTCTGTTACAGGGTTGAGTGCTACACCATAATTTTTGGCATAAAAATCAGCCATACCCTCGCGCAACTCTGGTAAACCTTGATAACTCTGATATTGATGCGCGTTTTCATCTTGCATCGCAGCTACAATGGCAGCTACAATTGCAGGCGCCGGTTGTAAATCTGGACTCCCAATTCCCATATTAATGATGGGTTTGCCTTCGGCTGCCAGTTGCCTTACTTCTCTCAATTTGGAGGAGAAATAGTATTCTTCAATGATATGGAGACGATTTGCTGTGGTAATCATGTGTTAATTTTTATATCTGTGTAATTTAGTAACTCGAGGCTCTTTATATTTTAGTATTCTTGTACTCACCCAAGACTTTAAAATATTCGGCCATAATATTCAATAATGATTTTGCTTTTGCATAATCTTCGTATTTCTCAAAAGTGACATCCACAAAAAAGGAATATTTCCATGGCATTTCAATTTTGGGCAAAGATTGAATCTTAGTTAAATTCAATTTACAATCGCTCATTACATTTAAAACTGCTGCTAAACTCCCGCGTTTATGGTCGAGTTCAAATTTTATCGATGCTCTGTTAATTTCACTTTCGGGCACAAATGAATTTTCTTTTTTGATAATCACAAAGCGCGTCATGTTATTCTTGATCGTTTGGATTTCTGGCGCAATAATCTCCAAATCATACATTTCCGAAGCTGTTTTGCTTGCAATTGCCGCTATTCCTTTCAGTTGTTTTTCTTGAATTCTTCGCGCTGTTTCAGCGGTATCTTTGTCTTCAACCAATTTGATATTAGTATATTTTTTCAAAAAATCCATACATTGTAATAATGCCATCGGATGCGAATGTACTTCGAGAATATCTTCAATTTTTTGACCTTTCAACGCCATTAAATTTTGATGAATATTCAAATAATGCTCTCCAATTATGTGTAAATTATTCTTGTCAATTAAGGCATAATTGGGAATAATTGGACCCGCAATAGAGTTTTCGATGGCCATAATTGCTTGCTCTGACTTGCCTGCTAACAAGCTGTCTACCAATTCCTCAAAAGACAAACACTCGTCAAGAACAAATTCATGATTGAAATATTCTTGTGCCACTTGATGATGAAACGAGCCCGTAATGCCTTGTATTCCTATTATTGTATTCATTTTACACACTTTTAAGCAAAAAAAAATCCCGATTTGCATCGGGATTGTATATCTATAGTATTAATTTAATTTTTGAATTAAATAACCATGCAACAATCCCTTTCTACCTTCCAGAAGAAATAATAAGAGTTGCTAAAATAAAATCGGTTACTCAACATGTTGTTGTATTTTTTGTATTTTTTACTTTGCGAATGTATACATAATTTTTTACTGCACCCAAAAAAAAGTTGATTTTATGACACAAAAAAGGGATTCGCTAAAAAGTTGGTTATTAATTATGTAATGTTTAAAAAAAGGCTTTAAAAATACCATTCATACAACCGAAATTCCTGCATTGTAAAGTAAAAACAACCCTCAGTTATACTGCAACACACACTATTGAAAGTGATTTATACTAGTACTTTTTCAGAAAGCCACTTTTTTCCTTCGGCAATTCTTGCCACTAGCATCGCCGAAATCAAATCTCCATTAGCATTTAACAAAGTTGCCATTGGATCAACCAAAGTTCCAATAATCATTGCTGCTGGTAAGGCTTGTTCCATTGGAAAACCATAAACGGTTATCGCCAGGATTTCGCCTATGTAACCACCATTAGGAATACCACCTTCAACAACAGAAACTACTACTGTAATTCCCAAAGCGGTGAGAATCGTAATTGGATCCGTAAAATCCTTACCAAACATCGCAAAAATAACGGCAATCTTAATAATGGATGACATACTCGAACCATCCTTATGCAGAGGTGCACCCAAGGGAATAACGACATTCCTAATGTGAGCAGGAATATTCATTTTTTCGGCACCCTCAAGATTTGCGGGAATGGTTGCAATACTGCTGCATGTACCAATAGCTGTTAACGAAGGTGTTATGTTGTTTTTCCAAAACACTTTAAACCCTAATTTGCCGCCCGCCATATAGGCATATAAACTAAAAAATGCAATGAAGTAAAAAGCACAAACAGCATAATAAAGTCCTAACGGCTTGGCATAAGCACCAAACAGTTGCGGGCCAAAAATACCCACCTGATAAGCAAAATAGGCACCCAAACCTACGGGCGCTGTTTGCATGATAATGTGAAGCAATTGTTTCATTACTTCGTTACCAGATCGTAAAAACCTACTGAAATCATTGCCTTTTTCACCAGATTGCAAGCTGGCAAAACCTACTAAAAAGGAAAAAAGAATGAGTGCTAGCATGTTTTTTCGGGATAACAGTTCATAAAAATCACCCGCAGTAAGCAATTGTGTAATCTGAGAACCGGTGCTGCTTTCGGCTACAATTTCTAACGGAATTTTAGAAATGATAATATCTTGATGGATTGGAAAAATCAAAACTCCCACCACCATAAGGATTGCAGAGACCAAAACCGTAAATAAAAAGACTCCAATTACGATTAAGAATAACTTTCCTAGTTTTTCGGTTTTTTCTAAAGTAGCAATTGATGCCGATATGGTAAAAAACACTAACGGAATGATGGCCGTAAACAACAAATTTAGAAAAATGTCTCCCAAAGGTTTCAAAACCTCCACCTCTTTACCAAAAACCAAACCTAATATACTTCCTGCAAGGATACCACCAAGAAGTAGCATAATGCTTTTATAATTTTTCAAGATACCTCCTGATCCTATGTATTTCATGTGTCTTTTGAACTATTTTTAGTAAATATAGAAATCTAAATGATAGCGGTGCAATTACAATGCTTCTTTTTTATCATTTCGAATAGAAGTGCTCGCAACTATTCGTGAAAAAATTATTCGTGAATTAGTAGGCAATCGAACAACAAATCCATTCATTTTCTGTTTACTTTTGCAACAAATAATTCATCATGTCAATAGCAGTAAATAACATTTCCAAAAGCTACGGTGCTCAAAAAGCATTAGATAACATTTCATTTTCAATTAACAAAGGAGAGATTGTTGGTTTCTTAGGTCCAAATGGAGCTGGAAAATCGACTTTGATGAAAATTTTAACTACCTACATTACCGCTGATGAAGGAACTGCCACGGTAAACGGGCAGGATGTAAACACCAATCCAAAAGCCGTGCAACTTTCTATTGGGTACTTGCCAGAGCACAATCCGTTGTATTTGGATTTGTATGTTCGTGAATATTTAGCCTTTAACGCTGATGTGTACAAAGTTGCCAAATCTCGAATCGAAGAGGTAATTCAACTGACCGGTTTAAGTACCGAAAGCCACAAAAAAATAGGCCAACTCTCTAAAGGGTATCGCCAGCGTGTAGGTTTAGCAAATGCGCTACTGCACAATCCTGATGTTTTAATTTTGGATGAGCCTACAACAGGACTCGATCCGAATCAGTTGATGGAGATTAGAAACGTAATTAAAAACGTCGGAAAAGACAAGACTGTTTTTCTTTCAACACACATTATGCAAGAGGTTGAGGCTATTTGTGATCGCGTTATTATCATCAACAATGGAAAAATTGTTACCGATAAAAAACTGGATAACTTAATTTCTGAAGATAAAGAACAAGTAATTGAAGTGGAATTTGATTTTCAAGTCGAGGAACAATTGATTTCTAAAATTGAAAATCTTGTTTCGTATGTAAATGTTCACGATATGATGTGGGAACTGACTTTTAAATCAGATAAAGACATGCGATCTGTAGTCTTTGATTTTGCTCAAAATAATGGTTTGAAAACCTTACAACTCAATCAAAAGAATAAAAACTTAGAAGCGGTGTTTAGAGAGATTACGAAATAGTTGGCAGTGTTCCGTTTTTAGTGTTCAGCTATGTTTTCGAATAAAAAACAAACTCTTTTTAATCACCTAAAAAAAGCTTCTAGCCTTTGGAAGGCTAGAAGCTTTGGATATAAAGAATAAATTGCTAGAAAAGTTGGCTCGCAATTTGACGGATATTTTCTGATTTACCCATCGAATAATAATGCAAAACAGGAACTCCAGCAGCCTTTAATTCGCGTGATTGCTGAATAGCCCATTCGATTCCCACTTGTTTCACATCTGCATTTGTTTTGCATTTGTCTACCGCATCAATTAAATCTTCTGGCAAATCAATTCGGAATATTTGCGGCAAAATTTGCAAATGTCTTTGTACCGCCAATGGCTTGATGCCAGGAATAATAGGTACTGTAATTCCCATTTCTCTGGCTTTGGCAACAAATTCAAAATATTTGGCATTGTCAAAAAACATTTGTGTCACCACATAATCAGCACCTGCGTCCACTTTTTCTTTTAACCTTTTCAAATCGGACAGTAACGATGGAGATTCCAAATGTTTTTCAGGATATCCAGCCACACCAATACAAAAATCAGCCTTATTATCAATATGCATAACGTCATGCAAATACTTGCCTTCGTTCAACAATTTGACTTGCTGCACTAGATCAATAGCAAAGTGATTTCCACCCGCTTTTGGAACAAAAGATTGCTCGTCCTTCATCGCATCACCACGCAACGCCATCACATTATTGATTCCCAGATAATGACAATCTACTAGTAAGTACTCTGTTTCTTCTTTGGTAAAACCGCCACACAATACATGAGGTACGGTATCTACGTTGTATTTATGCGTTATCGAAGCGCAAATCCCAAGGGTTCCTGGTCGCATTCTGGTTAGTTTTTTATCTAATAAACCATTGCCTTTATCAACATAAATAAACTCCTCACGTGAGGTAGTCACATCAATAAATGGTGGTTTAAACTCCATCAAAGGGTCAATGTTGTCATACAATTCTTGAATACTTTTCCCTTTTTGAGGCGGAATAATTTCAAATGAAAACAAAGTTTCTCCTTTGGCTTTTTCTATATGTTGTGTTACTTTCATATTAAGTCTTAAAGTTTGAAAGTCAAAAGTCGAAAGCCAAGTCTGTTTTAGACTTTATGACTTTTGACTTTATGACTAAATTAGTCTGCTATATTCGGATTCAACCATTTCATGGCTACATCAGTGGAAACATTTCTTCTTTTGGCATAGTCAATTACTTGATCTTCTTTGATCTTTCCAAGTCCGAAATAGTTACTTTCTGGATTCCCAAAGTAATAACCAGATACTGATGAAGCCGGCCACATGGCCATACTTTCGGTTAAGGTTACTCCAATTTCTTCTGCAACATTTAATAATTTCCAAATAGTCGGTTTCTCTAAATGATCTGGACAAGCTGGATATCCTGGCGCTGGTCGAATCCCTTTGTACACCTCATCAATCATATCTTCGGTAGATAAATTCTCATCAGCGGCATAACCCCAAATTTCTTTACGCACTTTCTCGTGCAGATATTCAGCAAAAGCTTCTGCAAAACGATCAGCCAGTGCTTTCACCATAATCGAATTATAATCATCTAAATCCTTTTCGAATTCAGCCGCCCATTCGTCCACACCAAAGCCAGTAGTTACGCAAAAAGCTCCCATATAATCCACTTTTCCACTTTCTTTTGGAGCAATAAAATCAGACAAAGCGATGTTTGGCGCTCCTTTGGTTTTCTGAGATTGTTGGCGCAAAGTCAAAAATGTTTGTAATTGTTTTCCGTTTTCGTCTCTCAATTCAATATCATCATCATTGATTTGATTCGCCGGAAAAATGCCGTAAATGCCTTTGGCAGTTAATTTCTTCTCTTGTAAAATAACTTTTAACATCGCTTGTGCATCTGCAAAAACCGAAGTCGCTTGTTCACCCACTACCTCATCGGTTAAAATCGCTGGATATTTCCCAAACAATTCCCAAGTTCTGAAAAACGGCGTCCAATCGATATAAGGTACCAAAGTTTCTAAATCAACTTCTACGATTTGCTTGCCAATTACTTTAGGTTTCACGGGAGTGAAATTATCCCAATCCAATTGTAATTTATTTTTACGGGCTTGCTCAATAGTCAAGAAGTTCTTGTCGCGGGAACGATTCAAAAACGTTTCTCTAAACGCATCGTATTCGGCACGAATATCACTAGCATATATTTTTCGGTTGTGATCCAATAAATTACCCGCTACCGTTACCGCTCTCGAGGCATCGTTGACGTGAATTACCGTTTGGCTGTATTGAGGCGCAATTTTCACGGCCGTATGCGCACGCGAAGTTGTTGCACCACCAATCATTACTGGAATTTTCAGTCCTCTTTTATCCAATTCCTTAGCGAGATACACCATTTCGTCCAAAGACGGCGTGATCAATCCGCTCAATCCAATAATATCTACTTCATGTTCAATAGCTGCTGCAATAATTTTTTCTGGAGGCACCATTACACCTAAATCGACAATCTCATAATTGTTACAAGCCAATACCACCGAAACTATATTTTTACCAATATCATGAACGTCCCCTTTTACGGTTGCCATCAGGATTTTTCCGTTCCCAGATTTATCCCCAACTTGCTTTGCCGCTTCGATAAAAGGCAAAAGATAAGCTACTGCTTTTTTCATTACACGTGCCGATTTCACCACTTGTGGCAAAAACATTTTACCCGAACCAAACAAATCACCCACGACATTCATTCCCGTCATCAAGTTGATTTCGATTACTTCAATGGGTTTTGTAGCAGCTTGTCGCGCTTCTTCAACATCTTCTTCTATAAACGCATCCACTCCTTTTACTAACGAGTGCGTGATTCTTTCTTGAACCGTTCCAGAACGCCATTCTAAAACTGCCTTTTCATTTGTTTTAGATCCGTCGCCTTTTACATTCTCCGCAAAATCAAGCAAACGTTCTGTCGCATCATCGCGTCTGTCCAGAATCACATCTTCAACATGCTCTAATAAATCTTTCGGAATCTCATCATAAATCGACAACATTTCAGGATTTACAATCCCCATCGTCATTCCGTTTTGAATCGCATGGTACAAGAAAACCGAGTGCATCGCCTCACGAACCGTGTCGTTTCCTCTGAACGAAAACGAAACGTTACTCACCCCACCGCTGATGTGTGCGTGCGGTAAATTTTCACGAACCCACTTGGTTCCTCTAAAGAAATCCAACGCATTCAAGCGGTGCTCTTCCATTCCTGTTGCTACTGGGAAAATATTCAAATCGAAGATAATATCTTGTGGCGGAAATCCAATTCCCACCAAAATATCATACGAACGCTGACAAATTTCAACACGCCTTTCGTAATTATCCGCTTGACCCACTTCGTCAAAAGCCATCACGATTACCGCCGCTCCGTAACGCTTTATCAGTTTAGCATGGTGAACAAAAGCTTCTTCGCCTTCTTTCAACGAAATCGAATTTACAACACATTTCCCTTGTACAACTTTCAATCCGGCCTCAATGATTTCCCATTTTGAGCTGTCAATCATAATCGGCACACGCGAGATATCCGGTTCAGCCGCAATCAAATTCAGGAATTTAGTCATCGCATATGCGCCATCGAGCATTCCCTCATCCATATTAATATCGATGATTTGTGCACCGCCTTCTACTTGCTGGCGCGCAATATCAAGTGCCTCATCGTATTTTTCTTCCTTAATCAATCGAAGAAATTTTCTCGAACCCGTCACATTGGTTCTTTCCCCTACATTCACAAATACACTTTCGGGCGTAATGATTAAGGGTTCCAATCCTGCTAATACTAGGTTTCTTCTTTTTTCTGCCATTTCTTTATTTTGAGTTACTCAATTGCTAACAAAACTAGTCTGAGTTTTTTTTTTTTATTTATTGCAAAGTTTTCGAAACCTTACCATTTTATTTCAATTCATTTTTGGGCGTGTCCCTCCAAAAAAAGTCGGGTCGGGCTATTCGTTACAAGTCCTCAATCAATTCCGTTAACACTCCATTGATCTGCGGGCTTTCCACTACTATCCCTCACGCGGGCATTGTGCTAACAACACACTTCTTTTTTTATTGATTCTTCCGCTTCTTTATTCTTCAATTTTGTCATTCTGAGGAACGAAGAATCTAAACAAGTTGCTCTGCTGCTTGCGCGAGCGTTACGCTCGTGCTTATTCTTTTTAATTAAAAATCTTTTCCTAACTGTATTTTGTGCACGAGCGGGACGCTCGCGCCAGCTATGGGATCACTGCCATTTTGATTTTTCTAGATATCGACTAGTTACATTTCCATCGTATACATAATATTTAGTCCAAGTAAAACCATTTTTAACAAGAGTAAGGGAATCGGGCTTCAATTCTTTATCTAAAAAAATATAATTCCCTTTCGGATTATTTAAGTCATACTTCACTTTGTAAAACTTATTTAAAATTTCATCTCCTCCCATTGTATTTCTCTGAGAGATAAACTTACCATCCACATAAAAGCAATAGATTAATAACCTTTGTCTACCGACCTTTTTAAATTTCGTTGTTAAACCAACTGCTTCGCCCTTAAATGTTTCTTTGTAGGTATTAAACTTTGTTTTTCTCGAGATATCAAATAAAATATATATTGTTGCCAAGGTAAGAGAACATAGCAGTACCCATTTCAAATTCTTAAAATTATCAGTAGTCTTTTCCTCCATTTTTTAATAACCTAAATTATTTTAACATTACATCACCGCAGTCGAAACCCTCGGTTTGTATTCCTTGGCGATATCGGCAATTAACTTGATGTGTGCTGGTGTTGTTCCGCAACAACCCCCTATGATGTTGACCAAATTATCATCGAGATATTCTTTGATAAAAGCTTGCATCTGTTCTGGTGTTTCATCGTATTCTCCAAAGGCATTAGGTAAACCTGCATTTGGATGCGCCGATACGTTGAACGATGTGTTTTGTGACAAAGTTTGCAAATATGGCTTGAGCAAATCGGCACCAAGTGCGCAATTGAATCCTACGCTCAACAAAGGTATGTGTGAAACAGAAATTAAAAAAGCCTCAACCGTTTGTCCCGAAAGTGTTCTTCCAGACGCATCGGTAATCGTTCCTGAAACCATAATAGGAATATCAAGATTGCGTTCGTCTTTTACTTCTTCAATGGCAAAAAGCGCTGCTTTGGCATTTAAGGTATCAAAAATAGTTTCTACCAAAAGTAAATCGCAACCACCATCCATAAGCGCTTCTACTTGTTGCTTGTACGCAATGCGCAAATCATCAAAAGTTACGGCTCTGTAACCGGGATCGTTTACATCTGGAGACATGCTTGCTGTTCTATTTGTTGGTCCAATGGAACCCGCAACAAAACGAGGTTTGTCTGGATTCTTGGCTGTAAATTCATCGGCTACTTCGCGGGCTATTTTTGCCGACTCATAGTTCAATTCATATACATATTCTTCAAGATAGTAATCGGCCATACCGATGGTGGTTCCAGAGAAGGTATTGGTTTCAACAATATCAGCTCCAGCTTCAAAATATGCGGCGTGAACGTCTTTTATAGCTTGTGGCTGAGTGAGCGACAACAAATCGTTGTTTCCTTTTAACGAATGCGGAAAATCTTTGAAACGCTCTCCTCTAAAATCTTCTTCGGAGAAATTGTAACGTTGCAACATGGTTCCCATAGCTCCATCAAGGATGAGGATGTTTTTTTTAATGGCTTCGTGAATGCTTGACATAACTTTTTATTTCTTACAAAACACAATTTGAAATTGTGATTTTTACTTTTGATTAGTATTTCCAAAAGTTCACTATTTTTCTTTTTAGCCCTGATGGTAGCGGCATCCTTTTTATTCGCCTTTTTTCGGCGAATAAAAAGATATAGCGTACAGCAGGAACGATATTGGCTGAAAAGCGCCATTAATCTGCTCTAAAAAATTCGATATGTTGTCAAGAAAAGGTTTGAGAAATACTGTAGAAGTATTCTTGTGTTATCTATCTTTGATACTGGTTGTATAAAGTAGAATGTAGCACCTTCTTTAAAAATAAAGGGTTGCTAAGGTTTCATTGGGTCTTTTCCCTCCGCCTTTCGTGATAACTTTCAATAAATATAGGAACAGTGCAAAGTAACGACATAGCGCTAACAATTGCAAGTATTTTTTTTAAAGATTGTAGCTTAGTTTGTTGCAAAACTTTAAAATAAAAAAGGTTCTGAATTACTAAGCTTTACAATAAACTTAGCAACTCAGAACCTTTGTGACTTAGCAACTTTATTTACACGATTGCTTTTACAACCGCTTTTGGAGCTTCTTTACGAGTTCCGTCAAAACCATCTACACCAGAAACGGTAGTGTATTTTAACACATAACGCTTGCCTGGATTAATGATTTGGTAGGCTGCTTGACACATTAAAGTGGCTTCATGGAATCCGCACAAAATCAATTTTAATTTTCCTGGATAGGTATTTACGTCACCAATGGCGAAAATTCCCGGAATATTGGTTTGGTAATCTAAGGCGTTGTTTACTTTGATGGCGTTTTTTTCGATTTCTAATCCCCAGTCGCCGATAGGACCTAACTTTGGCGTAAGACCAAAAAGCGGAATAAAATAATCGGTTTCGATGGTACGTTGTGCTCCATTTTCCTCGACTACAACAGCCTCAAGATGTTCAGCTCCTTTTAACCCTACTACTTCACCTGGCGTAATCATTTTAATTTTTCCGGCTGATTTAAGCTCTTGAACTTTTTCTACAGAGTCTAAAGCTCCACGAAACTCGTTGCGACGGTGAATCAAGGTCACTTCTGAAGCTACATTTGACAAAAAGATACTCCAATCTAGAGCCGAATCACCACCTCCAGCGATAACCACACGCTTGTCACGAAATTTTTCTGGATTTTTGATGAAGTATTTAATTCCTTTGTCTTCGTAAAATTCGATGTCCTCGATCAATGGTTTTCTTGGTTCAAAACTACCTAATCCACCAGCAATAGCAATAACTGGCGCATGGAATTTTTTACCTTTATTTGAAGTCACAATAAATGTTCCGTCTTCTTGTTTTTCGATAGTTTCGGCACGTTCACCCAAAGTAAACCCTGGTTCGAACTGCTTGATTTGCTCCATTAAATTATCTACTAAATCACCCGCCAATACTTCTGGAAATCCAGGAATATCATAAATAGGCTTTTTAGGATATAACTCTGACAACTGCCCACCCGCTTGTGGCAAAGCATCTAATATATGGCATTTTAATTTTAATAATCCTGCTTCAAAAACTGCAAATAAACCTGTTGGCCCCGCGCCAATAATGAGTATGTCTGTTTTAATCATTTTGATTTAATTTAGTATCCTTTGTGTTGCTTCCAATTATAATTGTAGGCTGTAATGGAAATTGTTAATTGTGTTTCTATATGTTATTGTATTGAACCTAGGAGCTCAATACTTTTATTTTAAATTGAGTACAAATATCACCATTCTGTTTAGTTAAAAAAACAGAAACTGATTATTAAGAACTATTACATCTTAGCTTTTTTCTATGAACTTAAGATTCTGTCTTGTGCTTACTTTGCTTTGAGCGTCTCTGTGATTTCATTCATTTTTTGAACTTTTTCCTCAAAATTTCCTTTCAGCGTTTTTCGGTATTCATTCAAGTTTTCGACCATTTTATTGATATCGTCTGGAATTATTTCTTCAAAAAACTCTCGCAATCGTTTGGCTGTAGTGGGTGATTTCCCGTTGGTTGAAATGGCAATTTTCACATTCCCTTTGGTTACAATTCCGCCCAAATAATAATCACACAAAGGCGGTGTATCAGCAATGTTGCAAATCAAATATCTTTTTCGAGACAAATCATAAATCCTCTTGTTCACCTTCAAATCATCGGTGCAGGCAATCACCATGTGGCGTTTACGGAGCATCCAGCGATTGAATTTTTTATAAGTCAACTTCACTGTTGTATGGCTTGCCGCCAAGGTTTCTAACTCTGGTAAAAACCAAGGTGCCACTACCTCAACATTGGCATTGGGACTGGATTTCAACAGAAACGATAGTTTTTCTAAACCCACATTACCGCCACCCACAATGAGCACGTTGAGGTTGTGTAATTTTAAAAAAATAGGATATAATTCGTTTCTTTCCACAGTTATTTCAATTCTTTGGCTATGAATTCTTCGTAAAAGCCTTTTAATTTATTGCTCTCTTTAACCACCTCACCAATGACGATAATAGCAGGTGAACTTAATTGTTGTTGCGCCACCACTTGCTCAATGGTGTTGATGGTTCCAACCCCAATTTTCTCCTGAGCAGTCGTTCCGTTTTGAATAATCGCAACCGGTGTTTCACCTTTAGATTCCTTTTGGAACAAATCGATAATCTGAGAGAGTTTGCTCATTCCCATCAAAATAACCACCGTTGCTGATGATTGTGCAGCCAAAGCCACATCATTTGACAATTTCCTGTCAGAAGTTGTACCCGTAATTACCCAAAAACTCTCAGAAACACCTCTTTTGGTCAATGAAATCCCTTGATAAGCCGGAACAGCAATCGAGGATGAAATTCCAGGCACCACCGATGTCGGTATGCCAAAACTTTCTATAAAGTCAATTTCTTCACTTCCACGTCCAAAAATAAATGGATCACCTCCTTTTAAGCGAACTACATGCCCGTACGTTAAGGCATTGTCTACAATCAATTGGTTGATTTGATCTTGCGAATATTCATGACAGCCTTTGCGTTTGCCTACAAAAATCTTAATGGATTTTTTGGGAGCATATGTCAAAATCTCCTCGTTGGCCAAGGCGTCATACAATACCACATCCGCTTCTGCTAATGCTTTGGCTCCTTTGATCGTCAGTAAATCCGGATCTCCAGGACCCGCACCAACTAATGTTACGATGGGTTGTTTCTTTTTAAGCATCAGCTAAGTCTTTATTTCTATACGCTTCGATGGCATCAAAAAATACAATGGCATCTTGAATGTACTTTTTAGCAAATTCAGCAGAAGGTTCATTTTGGTTAATTTGATATACCAATTCTCGTAAAGAAGATTGCAATTGAATTGTATTTGTAGCCACAAAAACGGTATCAAACAAATCGATTATTCCCGCTTGATGGTTTGTTTTTTGGTTTTCAGCCAGTAATAATGCCTTGGCTCCATTGACAAATCCGGCGTACGCCAAATAAATTGCATCCGACCATTTTGCATCTTCAAAAGCTTCTTGTGCAAAAGTCAATTTTTCTTTCGCTTCAAATAATAAAGTAGCTACCAAGTCAATTACAACTCCAGCACATTCTCCTACTCCAACTGCTTTTACATAATTATCTGCATTTCCCCAGTCAACAAAATCCGCTTCGGTTAGATTGGTTACATCAGCTAATGGTTTCAAAAATTCGTAGAAATATTTTTCGCCTTGAGCGTCATAATAATTCAAGAACGATTGTCCGTTGGCATTGGATTCGAAATCATTTAAAATCAATCGCAAAGCATCTGGTCCTCTTCGGCTCGGGATTTTGATTACTTTATCAGAGAATCTTCCGTTTCCATTTCCTAAATTTCCTCCTCCTAATAAAACTTGCAAGGCTGGGGCTACTAATTTTCCCGCATTGATTGACATTCCTTGAAATCCAATTTCGGCCATATTGTGTTGCCCGCAAGCGTTCATACAACCACTAATTTTAATAGTAATTTCGCGGTTGTTACTGTACTGCGGATATTCAGTAGTTAAAACACGTTCTAACTCTACCGCGATTCCGGTACTGCTCGCAATTCCTAAGTTACACGTATCCGTACCCGGACAAGCTGTAATATCAGCAATCGTGTTGTAGCCTGTGGTTACAAAATCTAATTTGGCTAATTCTTGGTAAAAGAAAGGAAGGTTTTCCTCTTTTACATGGCGAATTAAAATATCTTGACGCAACGTTAAACGCAATTCGTTTGCTGCATAATTTTTGATCAAATGCGCTAATGCTCTAGCTTTATCAGTATAAAAATCACCTAATTGTACTTTGATTCCGATGGCCACATAACCCGCTTGTTTTTGCGTAATTACATTTGTTTTTTTCCACGCTTCAAAAGCTGCTGTATCTTCAATTTCGACTTTTGGCACTTCTAATAATGGCGCTGCAATAGGGCCCTCAAAAGCAGTCGTATCAATTTCAACAGTTTGGTGAGACAAGGCTTTTTTCTCTTCGTCTACCAATCGTAAAAATTCGTCTTTCCCTATTTCTTTCAACAAAAATTTCAAACGTGCTTTTAAACGTTTGGCTCTTTCACCGTAGCGGTCAAAAATTCTTAAAATTCCTTCGGTAGTTGGAATGATTTGATTGGCCGGAATAAACTCTGTCAGCAATTCAGCATGACTCGGTTGTGAACCTAAACCTCCACCTAACATTACTTTGAAACCTTTTACACCGTCTACAATTTTTGGAATAAATCCTAAATCGTGTAAATAACTCAAACCGGTATCTTTATCTGATGACGAAAACGACATTTTGAATTTACGTCCCATTTCTTGACAAACCGGATTTCTCAAGAAAAATTGAAACATCGCATGCGCATACGGAGACACATCAAAAGGTTCCTCTGGATCAATTCCTGCTGTTTCGCTAGCGGTAATATTTCGAACTGTGTTTCCACAAGCTTCTCTCAGGGTAACATCGTCTTTTTCTAACTCAGCCCAAAGTTGCGGTGTTCTATCTAAACTCACATAATGAATTTGGATATCTTGACGCGTCGTAATGTGCAAACGCCCTGTTGAATACTCATCAGAAACTTTTGTGATGCGCACGAGTTGCTCGCTAGTTACTTTACCAAAAGGCAATTTGATACGAATCATCTGTACGCCTTCTTGACGCTGCCCGTAAACACCACGTGCTAAACGCAGACTACGAAAACGTTCGTCGTCAATTTTTCCGTCACGGAATAAAGCAATTTTTCTTTCTAAATCGATTATGTCTTTTTGAACAATCGGATCTTCAATTTCGGTTCTAAAACTTTCCATTTGTTATAAGCTATTCGCTATTAGCTTTGGGCTGTTAGCTGTTTATGAAATTCATTTTACATCTTTGCTGAAGGCTTAAAGCCAATAGCTAAATGTTATTTTATAAATCCTACTCCTGCTGTTGTGTTGGTTGTAGCATCAATTAAGATGAAAGCCCCGTTTGATTTATTATCGTTGTACGCATCAAAATAAATGGCTTTGCTTAACTTGATGTTCACTTCGCCAATTTCGTTGATGGCTAGTTGAGAGGCTTCTGTAGTTCCTGAGAAATCAGTTGCAATCACATTTTTCACACTGTCAATCTTAGCCAAAACTCTGTTGGTATTGTGTTGAACATAATACTTAGCACCAGGTACTAACTTTTTACTGTCCATCCAGCATACGGTGGTGTTAATGTCTTTCTCTACTTTTGGCAATTCAGATGATTTTACAATCATGTCGCCTCTAGTTACATTGATATCATTTTCTAATTCGATGGTAATCGAAGAGCCCACAGCTGCTTCCTCAAATTGCTTGTCAAAAAAGTGAATATTTGTCACCACTGATTCTGTTAAAGAAGGCAGCACCGTTACTGCATCACCCACTTTAATATTATTCCCATACAATTTTCCGGCATAACCTCTAAAATCGTGGTATTCTTCTGTTTTTGGTCGGATAACGGTTTGAACAGGGAAACGCGCTTTTCCTTTTTCGTACACATCAGCTGGTTCTAACGCTTCTAGATGCTCCAGAATGGTTTGTCCTTGGTACCAAGGCATTCCTCCTAATGAATCTACTACATTATCTCCTGTCAAAGCACTTAACGGAATGTAACTTACGTTTTGTTCTTTAAACGTGCTTTTAGCATTTAAAGCTTCAAAATCCGCTTTGATTTTATTAAAAACTTCTTCCGAATAATCTACCAAATCCATTTTGTTGATCGCCACAATGACCTCTTTTACTCTCAATAAATTATTGATAAAAAAGTGGCGGTAGGTTTGCTCAATTACGCCTTTACGAGCATCAATTAAAATAATTGAAACTTGCGAGGTCGAAGCTCCGGTAACCATGTTACGCGTATATTCTACGTGACCAGGCGTATCTGCAATGATGTAACTTTTTTTGGCTGTCGAAAAATAAATATGCGCCACATCAATGGTAATTCCTTGTTCTCTTTCGGCCACTAAACCGTCCGTAGCCAAAGAAAAATCTAAATAATCATATCCTTTTTGCTTGCTGCTTTTTTCTATTGCTTCTAATTTATCTGTTGTCAACGATTGCGTATCATACAATAATCTCCCAATTAAGGTACTCTTACCGTCATCTACACTTCCTGCTGTTGCTATTTTTAAAACTTCCATTCTAATATTTTTGTTTCAGGTTTAAAGTTTCAAGTTTTAAAAACTCCTTACTTTAAATCTTTTAATTTTTAAATCCTTAAATCTTTCAATTGGTATTCTAAAAATATCCCTGTTGTTTTCTTTTTTCCATCGCTGCTTCTGAACGTTTGTCGTCAATTCTAGCGCCTCTTTCTGAAATTGTTGAAGATCTAATTTCACCCACTACTTCAGAAATTGTTGCAGCGTATGAATCAACTGCTGCCGTACAACTCATGTCACCTACCGTTCTGAAACGAACAATACGTTCTACAATTTCTTCATTTTCTTCTTGGTACACAAATGGAGAGTGGGACCAAATCATTCCATCTCGTAAGAACACTTTACGCTTGTGCGAAAAATAAATCGATGGAATTTCAATTTGCTCTTGTTCGATGTAACTCCATACATCTAGCTCGGTCCAGTTCGAAATTGGAAAAACACGTACGTTTTGACCGTTCTCTATTTTTCCGTTCAACAAATCGAACAATTCAGGACGCTGATTTTTTTCGTCCCATTGACCAAAATCATCACGCACCGAAAATATACGCTCTTTGGCTCTGGCTTTTTCCTCGTCACGACGTGCTCCACCAATACACGCATCAAATTTGAATTCTTCGATAGCATCTAAAAGTGTTGTGGTTTGCAAGCTATTTCTGCTGGAATATTTTCCGGTTTCTTCAACCACTTTTCCTTGATCAATGGCGTCTTGTACATTGCGCACAATTAGTTCTAATCCTAGCTCAGCAACCAATTTATCTCTGAACTCAATGGTTTCCGGAAAATTATGACCTGTGTCTACGTGCAACAATGGAAACGGAATTTTAGCTGGAAAAAAAGCTTTTTGCGCCAAGCGAACTAACGTAATCGAATCTTTTCCGCCAGAAAAAAGCAATACAGGTTTGTCAAACTGAGAAATTACCTCTCTGAAAATGTATATCGCTTCGCTTTCTAAAGCGTTTGTTTTTAATACTGAACTCATATTTTTATTGTAAAGATTTAAATGATTGAAAAATTCAAAGATTCCAACAATCATTTATAATTTATAATTCATAATTTAAAATTACTTCTGGTGCAATCCGCATTCTTTATGACTGGATTCCCACCACCATCGTCCAGCTCTGATGTCTTCATCTGGAGTGATGGCTCTCGTACAAGGCGCACAACCTATACTTACAAATCCTTTTTTGTGCAATGCACTTTGTGGTACATTATTTTTTTCTAAATACTCTTCTACTTCTTGCAAGGTCCATTTTAACAGAGGATTGAACTTAATAATTTCAAAATGTGCATCGTATTCAAAAAGTGCCAAATCATTTCTGTTTTCGGATTGCTCTGCTCTCAAACCAGTTATCCATATTGAATTTCCTTTTAATGCTTTTTTTAAAGGCACTACTTTTCGAATGGAGCAACATTCTTTTCTATTCTCAACTGATTCGTAGAAACTATTAGGTCCTTTAGTTTCCAATAAATTTTCTACTGCTGCTGCCTCAGGAAAAAATACTCTAATATTTTGATTGTATTTTTTTTGGGTTTTATGAAAAACGTCATACGTTTCTTGAAACAATCGACCTGTATCTAATGTGAAAATTTGAACCCCAGCACCGCTATTGGCAATCATTGCTGTAATTACTTGGTCTTCTTGACCAAAAGAAGTTGAAAAAACCACTTTATCTTTATATTCTGCAGCTAAATAAACAAACGTTTCCTCTAAACTAAGGTTTTTTGTATGCTCTGCTAATGCCGCTACTAATTCTTTACTCATAATCTTATTTCGTTTTACAGCAGTTTTGATAAGGTTTTTAAACTCAAAAGAATAATTAAAACACCTACTAATATCATCATTGATTTCCTTGGAATTTTATTCACTAAAAATGCGGCTAATGGAGCTGCCATTACGCCTCCTAAAATCAATCCAATTATTACTTGCCATCCTTGAATACCTCCAAAAAGCATAAATGTTACTCCACTTGAAAAAGCTACTGCAAACTCTGCTGCGTTCACTGAGCCAATTGTATATCTGGGATTTCGTCCATTTCCTAATAAAGTAGAAGTCACTATCGGTCCCCATCCTCCGCCTCCTACAGCATCCATAAAACCTCCAAAAGTTGCCAGAATACCTAGTTTTTTAGTTTTCTTTTTTACCAGATTCTTTTTTAATGCTTTTCTAATAATGATGACTGCCAACCCGATCATGTACAAAGCGATAAATGGTTTTATCACTTCTCCATCAATCACATCCGACAACAAATAGGCTCCAGTAATAGAACCCAAAACACCTGGAATTAACAAATGTCTTACTAGTTTTTTGTTGATGTTTCCAAAACGATGATGCGAAATTGCCGACGCTCCTGTTGTAAACATTTCAGCCACGTGAACACCTGTACTACTGATGGCAGGCGGAATTCCGTACGCTAATAAAAATGAAGTTGAAGTTGCTCCGTAACCCATTCCTAACGTTCCATCTACTAATTGTGCAAATACGCCAATACAGAAAAAAATTAAAAACTCTTGATCAAAGCCAGCTATCAAGCCATCCACTGAAAATTCATCATGGTGGTTGTACACTAATGTTGCCAATAATCCTATCAACAAAATTGCAGGAACGAGCACCCATAAACGCTCTACAAAACTTGTTGCAGGGCTTTCGGTATTATTATTCACTTTTAATTCTTTATTCATTCCTTTCAATTCAACAAAATTTAATTTAAAAACTTTTACCCTATCGGGTTACTAGATTATTGTGCAAAAATAATATATTTACTTTAATTACGAAACATTATTTCTAATTAAAACTTAAAATGCAATATCAGCTAAACTATTATTTTCCAAAACCATAAGCGTATTATCACGCACTTCCGTCATTAATTTACGAACAGCACAAGTGGCTTCATCTGTACAATCGTCACAAGGCTCATAAAAATTATGACTGGCACAAGGCAATAAGGCGATAGGCCCTTCCAAAATACGATACACTTTCGCCATGCTAATGTCTTTCGGTTCTTTAATCAAATAATAACCGCCGCCTTTTCCTTTTTTGGCTCCCAAAAAACCAGAATGACGCAACAACAATAAAATACTCTCTAAAAATTTGAGTGAGATATTTTCAGATTTGGCAATATCCGCAATCGCAACAGGCGTTTGGTCCTCTCGGCGCGCCAAAAAGGTCAATGCTTTTATACCGTATTTTGTTTTTTTTGAGAGCATTTTAATGTTTTAGAATTGTATTAAAAAGATTCGCAATTATGAAACATTGCATTGTTTGAACCAAAACTACAATCTAAAATCGTTAATCCCAAATCTATCAGTTACGAAAGCGCCTGCTCCAAATCGGCAATTACATCAATTACGGTTTCCAAACCTACAGAAACACGCACCAAACCATCTGTAATACTCACCGCCAAACGTTCTTCGACAGATAATTTACTGTGCGTTGTAGAGGCTGGATGCGTAACAATAGTTCTGGTGTCTCCTAAATTTGGCGAAAGCGAACACAATTTAATTTTATCTAAAAAAGCTCTTCCAGCTTCTAATCCTCCTTTTATTTCAAAAGCAACAATATTTCCGCCCAGCTTCATCTGCTTTTGTGCGATTTCATATTGAGGATGCGATTTCAAAAATGGATATTTCACTTTATTCACCTGAGGATGATTCTCTAAAAACTCCGCTACTTTCAAGGCGTTTTCACAATGTCTATCTAATCGAATGGCTAATGTTTCTAAACTTTTAGACAATACCCACGCATTAAAAGGCGATAAAGCTGGACCTGTAAGTCGGGAAAACAAATAGATTTTCTGAATCAAATCAGCATCACCAACAGTTATTCCACCCAAAACGCGACCTTGACCATCCATTAATTTTGTAGCCGAATGCACCACTAAATGTGCGCCCCATTTTATTGGTTGCTGCAAATAAGGCGTTGCAAAACAATTATCGATAATTAAAATTAAATTGTGCTTTTTAGCAATATTTCCTAGCAATTCCAAATCAATAATATCAACCGCAGGATTGGTTGGTGACTCTGCGAAAAGAATTTTTGTATCAGGCGTAATCAAACCTTCAATAGTCTCGGGTTGATTGATGTCAAAATACGAGGTTTGAATGTTCCATTTCGGAAAATAATTAATAAACAACGAATGCGTGGCACCAAAAACACTACTCGAAGAAACAATGTGATCTCCTGAACTTAATAGAGCAGCCATAGTAGAATACACCGCAGCCATACCAGATGAAAAGGCAAAACCAGCTGCAGCACCTTCCATAGCGCATACTTTGCTAATAAATTCGTTGTTATTGGGGTTGCTGTAACGGCTATAAATATTCCTGTCTTTTTCCTCTGCAAATGAGGCACGCATGTCTTCAGCATCTTCAAATACAAAACTAGACGTGAGGTACAACGGCACCGAATGCTCTAAATATTGTGTTCTTTCTAACTGATTGCGTATGGCCTGGGTTTCGAAACCAAAATTATCATTTTTCATAAATAAGCCCCCTAACCCCCAAAGGGGGAATTGTGTTGGGGTTGATTTGTTTGTTACTAAATTTAATATTTATCCAACAACTATTAGTTGCTAGTTCCCCCTTCGGGGGTTAGGGGGCTTCCATTCAAAACTACTTTGTAATGTATGGTTGCTGTTGGCTCTATTGTTTTGGAAACCGAACAGTATTTTTCAAAAGAAAGTTGGGCGGCTTTTGCGGCTTTGTCTTCCTTGATATCACCTTCTAGATAAAACACCACATGGATGTTTTTAAATGGTTTTGCTTCTCCAACTTGTACGCGTTCGCCCTCAACCTCAGCTTTGAAAGACGTGATTTCTTGACGTTGTTTTTTCAAAATTGAAATCATATCAATTGCGCTACAGCCTGCAACTCCCATCAATACTAATTCCATCGGACTGGCGCCCATATCGTTTCCTCCATATTCAGGACGGCTATCTACGTTTACCAAATGCCCTCTTTCGTTTTTTAATTCGAAATGGAAATTGTCGTTTACTCTGTTTAATGTTATTTTCATAATATTCTCCTCCCAACCCTTTCGCCACAGCGAAGAGGTAGCCACGACTGGAGGCTGTCCATTTTTTAATAATTTATATTTTATTACAACACGAATAGAAAAAGTAATATTGAAATTATCCAGAATATACTATTGAACCAACCGTCTAAAAATAATCCTCTATCCATTGTCCAAAAAGTATCAACAGTGTTTCTTTTTTGTTTTAAGTAAAATAAATTGCTTAAAATATAATAGACAACCTGTGCAAGCAGTGGTACAAATAATGCATCAATAGCGGTATTCTTTCCCAAACCAAGCAATAGACTTATCGAAGCAATTAAAAACAATATTACATTTAAAATTAATAGTTTAAGAAACCATTCCTTGCTATCTAATTTACTTTTATCAAACAAGAATATCAATGAAACATTCATTCCAAGTAGAATAATAATTATATCCATATTAAATGCTTTTTCTTCTGATCACTGTTTACTAAAAACTATTCACTTTTCACTTCAATTACCCCTTATCAGACAACCTTAAAATATCACCAAACACACCTCTTGCTGTTACTGCTGATCCTGCGCCAGCGCCTTGAATTACAATTGGTCGGTCACCGTACGATTCAGTGTAAATTTCGAAGAAAGAATCTGAACCTTTCAATCCGCCCAATGCTGTTTCTGATGGCACCGAAACTAATTTTACTTCGAGATTTCCTTTGTCATTTTGCAAATCACCTGACAATTCGCCTATGTAACGCAACACGTGATTCGGTTTTTGATCGGCTTTTATTTTTGCATAAATAGGATCAAACTCCGTCAATTTATTCAAAAACTCTCCTACATCTCCACTTCGTAAATGTTCTGGAATTAAATTTTGAATCGAAATTTCTTCAAACTCATTTTGCAAGTCTAGTTCTCTAGCCAAAATCAATAATTTTCGTCCTACATCATTTCCACATAAATCCTCTCTTGGATCTGGCTCGGTATATCCATTATCGATGGCTTCTTTTAAAATCTCGCTAAACGGCACGTCTTTGGCCGAAAAATTATTGAACAAATAACTCAATGTTCCCGAGAAAACCCCTTTAATCTTTGTGATATTTTCGCCAGAAAGGTGCAACAATTTAATGGTATCTATCAAAGGTAATCCTGCTCCAACATTGGTTTCATAAAGATACGTCTTTTGGTTTTCTACCAGAACTTTTCTCAATTTTTTATAAAAACTATAACTCAACGTATTGGCTACTTTGTTTGACGAAATCAAATCGAAACTATTTTCTACTAACGAAATGTAATTCTTGACAAAATCAGCACTTGCGGTATTATCAATGGCAATTAAATTCTCTAAATGATGCTCATTTGCATAGGCAATAACATCATCAATAGTATATGAGAATCCGTTGGTTTGAATCTCGTTTTTCCAGTTAGGTGTCACTCCGTTTTTATTCAAGAGCACATTCTTAGAATTGGCAATCGCAAAGACATTCAATTTGATGTCTTTTCTTTTTTCAATGGCTGCTGCCGATTCTAAAATTTGATTAATCAAGGTACCACCCACCAAACCATGACCAAAAACAGCGATATTTATTTTCTTGGCTACGCCAAAAATCTCTCCGTGAATCACATTCAAAGCTTTGTGCAACTGTGATTTTTTAACAACCAAACTCACATTCTTACCCGTCACGGTATTGTTGAACAGAATCGGAACAATTTTATTCTTGATTAAAGCCGTGTAAGGTTTGTGAAACGTACTTAAATCCTGACCAATAATGGAGATGACAGCTACATCATCAGCAACAGTTATTTTATTGACATCCTTTGAATAGAAATCATTTTCGAATTCTTTTTCCAATTCAATCATGGCCGTAGTAGCTTTGTCGGCAGCCACAACCAAACCTATTCCACGCTCTGATGAACCTTGGGAAATGATACTCACACTGATATTATTGTCGCCCATTACTCTAAAAATTCGAGCATCGACACCAGTTTTCCCCAGCAGACCTCTACCTTCAAGATTGACCAAAGCCACATTTTCAAGAACCGAAAGCGTTTTAATTCCTTCCTTATTAGAATTGGAAGTAATTAAAGTTCCTTTATTTTCATGATTGAAAGTATTTAAAATTCGAAGCGGAATGTTTTTTTCTAATAACGGAATGATAGTTTTGGCATGCAAAATAGTTGCTCCAAAATTAGCAATCTCATTCGCCTCATTAAATGATAGATGGTCAATTTTTTTAGCATCAACAACTAAATCAGGATTGGCAGTATAAATTCCGTCAACATGTGTGTAATTTTGTAATTCGTCGGCATTTAAATAATTCGCAATCAACGAAGCGGTGTAATTACTCCCGTTTCTTCCCAAAGTTGTAGTATCATTATTGGTCGTAGAACCTATAAAACCTGTGATTATATTAACTGTATTTTCAGTGTTTTGTTTAAAAAAAGCAACCACATTTTTCTTCGAAAGTTGTTCTAAGGGTTGTGCATCACCAAATTTAGCATCGGTTTTTATCAATTCACGCGTATCTGTAAAACGAGCATGAATTCCTTTTTCTATCAAGATCGCCGTTAGTAATTTTGCCGAAAGCAATTCGCCTTTAGACAAAATTTGGTCTTTGATTTTTTTGCTGTAATCGCCAATCAGACTTACACCTTCAAACAATTTTTCTAAAATAGTAAACTCCTCAGACAAATCAACAGCATCATAAACGTCTTGCTGGTATTTTTTAAAATCTTCAAAAAGTGGCTTGTAATCTCCGTTTTGAGAAGCAAGAGTTAAAATTTGTTCCAACTCATCAGTTGCATTGCCACGCGCCGAAACTACAATTGCAATTTTCTCTCCCTGATTTACTTTGTCTGTTATTATGGCAACCACCTTATTTAATCCGTCACCATTTGATAACGATTTACCTCCAAATTTTAATATTTTCATTGTGTTGTGTGTTTGTAGCTTAGAATAAATCTTGAAGCAAATTGTGTAATTGTTTGTATTCTATCAAAAAAGCATCGTGTCCGTGAATGGAAACTATTTCTTGATAACTGACTTTTTTGTTTAATATTTGTATTTGCTCAAAAGTGGTTTTGTTTTCACTGGCCGTAAAAAACAAATCCGAATTGATGGCAATGATGTGAATTTCTGCCGTTACAGCTTCGATTGTATTTTCAAACGAGGACCTATTGCGAGTAATATCAATGGTTTTCAATAATTGATTCATCATTTTGTAGGATGCCAATTGAAAACGCTGCTGTAATTTTTCGCCGTGATGCAACAACCAACTTTCCACATTAAAAATGGCTAACTGCTCATTAATTGTTCGCTGAAATTTTGCCGCAAATGATTCTGGAGTTCTATAACACAACATGGCGTGTGCGCGGGCATCCTGAATGGGTTTAGATGAATTATTAAGAATTTGTTCTTGCAAAAAACAATTGGCAATAAGCCAGTCTGTCGCTTTCCAATCGGTCGCAATAGGAATTAATTTTTGGGTTATTGTTGGTTCTAGTGCAACCATTTCCCAAGCAATTCCACCACCTACAGAACCTCCAATAATAGCGTAGAGTTTTGCAACATCGAGCAACTTAATGCCTTTTATAAAAATTTTAGCGATGTCTCTTGCTGTAAAATCAAGATAATTTTCAATTACAGCTCCATCAAATCCATTTCCAGGAACGTTAAAAGCAAGTACGGTATATTTTGTAGTATCGATAGTTTTGTTGGCGCCAATTAGTTCATTCCACCAACCGTTATCACCCACAACCTGTGAATTTCCGGTTAGCGCATGATTGACCAAAACAATAGGAGCTGCATGTAATGGTAAGCCAAAAACTTGATAACTTAAGTTTAGGGTAGCATAAATTGCACCTGCCTCCGTGGTGAAATTGTGTAATGTAATTGTTGTTGGTTTATTTTCCAATTTCAAATCTGTTATAATTAGGACTTGTGTTTGGAAATATTAGAAAGAAAGCTAGGTGTTATCTAGACAAATTCTTAGTGTTATCTTTCCACGATGGGCGTGGTAGAATGCAGCACCTTCTCCGATAAATCGAAGGGTTGCTAAGGCTTCATCGGGTCTAATCCCTCTGCCTTTCTTTATAACATTTCAATACTGTTGTGAACTTTGTGAGTGCAAATAAAGCACTAATTTTTATTCTGAGCAAATTTTTATGCAAAGTTTAGTCTGAATTACTTTTGCAGTATTCGCAAAAGTATGCAAAAAGCAAGCTGTTTTAACAAAGAAATATGTCGTTTTAGACCAAAACTCCGTTAAAACAGCAATCCTAATTTAAAATGTATTTTCTCGCTGATTAAAATACATTTGGAATCCCTAAATAAAAAGGACATCATTTTCTTTGGAATACATTAAAAAAAGTAATGAATTAGGCACTGTCTTTAGTGCTGTAACATCATTGGTAGCCATCTCAAATCTAGGATGAACTAGCTCATTTACCACTGGAGCAGTAGTGTTACTTTTTTTTGACCCCCATAATCCTTGCCTTATTAAAAGGATTGCTTTACTAAAATAATTGTTGTTTTTCATTGTTGTTCATTTTAAGTTATTAATTGTGTAATGATTATTTTTCCTTTTTAGTATCAACTTCAATACCAGTTTTTACTATGATTTAATTTTTATTGTATTTTTTTATCCTTTTTTGTTCCTAATCTTGAAAAAAACTTTCATCAAATGCTATTTTTTTTATTCTCTAAAAATTGCAGTAGTGCTAAAAGCAACAAACCCCTTTTAGATACGAATCCAAAAGGGGTTTAGTTTTATCAACCTGTCCTTTCGGGGTCACGATATATCAAATAGTACAACAGCACAAATAGGCGCTATTGCATACATTTTTTGTTGGCATTTTAGTGTATTCATAAATTTTTATTCTTAGTGGTATTTCAAAAAAAAAAGCTTCCCAAATACTGGGAAGCTTTACTATATAATTTAGTTCAAATTATGCAATAAGCAACCCTCAGGAATTTCCCTGTGCGACCTTTAACATATTGCAAATAAATGATTTCATGATTACTTATTTTGATTATCAAATATCGCAAATGTTTTTTAAAGTACAAAATTTTTATGTCGCTAATTTTGTTTTTGATTTAAAAAATATTTCCGAAAGATAAAACAGTAAAAAAAAGTTAAGATTAATATGCAATTCAAAATGGTTTCATACCTTTGCACCCAAATACAAGAGGAAAAATTTGAACTGATTGCAACCTCTTCATAATGAAATCAATTCATTGTGAATACTGAATAATTTTCAGTAAAAAAATGCTAAAGCAGGAACTCTCCTTTAGACCTTTTCAGCAATTATTTTTTCTCGCTTAATTTTATAAAATAATAAAACTTATGGCCTATTTATTTACGTCAGAATCTGTGAGCGAAGGACATCCAGATAAAATTGCAGATCAAATTTCAGACGCATTAATTGATAACTTTCTAGCATTTGATGCTGAATCAAAAGTAGCTTGTGAAACTTTAGTAACTACCGGTCAAGTTATTTTGGCTGGTGAGGTTAAATCAAATACATACTTAGATGTGCAAAATATTGCACGTGAAGTGATTCGAAAAATTGGTTATACCAAAAGTGAATACATGTTTGAAGCCAATTCATGCGGTATTCTTTCGGCTATTCACGAACAATCTGCTGATATCAATCAAGGTGTTGACAGAGCAAGCAAAGAAGAGCAAGGCGCTGGTGACCAAGGAATGATGTTTGGTTATGCAACCAATGAAACGGAGAATTACATGCCATTGGCACTTGATTTGTCTCACAAATTATTGCAAGAACTAGCTGTTTTAAGACGTGAAAACAATGAAATTACGTATTTGCGTCCTGATGCTAAATCACAAGTAACTTTAGAATACAGCGACGATAACAAACCAACTCGTATTGATGCGATTGTTATCTCTACACAACACGATGATTTTGACGAAGAAGCTACTATGCTTGCTAAAATCAAAAAAGACATTATTGAGATATTGATCCCAAGAATTATTACTAAAAATCCTGAGCATGCTCATTTATTTAATGATGCAATTCAATACCATATTAACCCAACAGGAAAATTCGTAATTGGAGGACCTCACGGAGATACTGGACTTACAGGAAGAAAAATCATTGTAGATACTTACGGCGGAAAAGGAGCTCACGGTGGTGGTGCTTTCTCTGGAAAAGACCCAAGTAAAGTAGACCGTTCTGCTGCTTATGCAACACGTCATATTGCTAAAAACTTAGTTGCAGCTGGTGTTGCCGATGAGATTTTGGTTCAAGTTTCGTACGCTATTGGTGTGGCTAAGCCAATGGGTATTTTTATTGATACTTATGGAACTGCGAAAGTGAATTTGACCAATGGTGAAATCGCTAAAAAAGTAGAAGCTATTTTTGATATGCGTCCGTACTTCATCGAACAACGATTGAAATTAAGAAACCCAATTTATAGTGAAACTGCTGCTTACGGGCACATGGGACGTACTCCTGAAACCGTAACGAAGACTTTCTCTGCTCCAGGTGGATTAACAAAAACAGTTGAAGTAGAATTGTTTACTTGGGAAAAATTAGATTTTGTAGATCAAGTAAAAACTGCTTTTGGATTGTAAAAAATCAAAACAAAGTATATAAAAAAGGGGATTTAGATACAACTAAATCCCCTTTGCTTTTTAAGCTAAATGAAGCTTACAAATTGTACTTTACTATGAAAGTTACAAAGCGAGGCAGAATTCTACTTTCATTCGCATTAAATCCATTCACACTAAAAGAGTTATTCAATCTAGATCTGGTGTTTAATAAATTGTTTGCTTGAATTCGATATTCAAATTTCGAGTCTTTTTTGATGTAATTCAAACTTGCCGTCATGATTTTGAAATCGTTTGTAATGCCATTGGTTTCATTTTTAAAACGATTAAATGCATAATCCCAGTTGACATTTAAACCATTCAAGAAATAATAATTTAATTTTACTGTAGGAGTTTGAGTTGTAAACCGATTGGCAGCTTGCTCCGAAAAATTAATACGATAACCCAAATCTACATTAGGATATTTTTTAAACTGTGTTGCAAAAGCTAGGTTGTATCCGTGATTTACATTTTCTATCCCTTGAATAAATTCCTGAGTTGCTCCGCTAGTAATCCTTCTGTTCAAAACAAAATTCTTACTCCAACTTGCATTAACTCCTGCCGTTAACTTATAGTACTTTTGAAAACTTTTAGAGTAAAATACATTTCCGTTCAAGTTTTCATTTTCAGCGTCCAAATTCAAACGGTCTGATGTAGAATAAATACTTTGAAAAGAAACTCCATTGACTACTGGATCTTTGGTCGTTGTATAACTGATGTTTGCAAAAATCGTAGTAAAATTATACAAGTTATACTTAGAATAATTCAATCGATGGCTGGTAATAAGTGAGTTTTCTAATTTTGCATTTCCTCGTGATAAACTGTTAAAATTGGTAAAGATAAAACCTTCAACCAAGGCATTTACATCGTTAAAACCGTTTCGAACATTGAAGTTATAGGTCAAATTTTCAGATTTTTTTAAATCCCAACGGGCAAACATATCTGGTAATACTCTAGTGAAATTAAGCTTGAAAGGGTTTTCAAATTGCTCATTAGAAGTATTGTATTGATGCACAGAAAATCCAGGATTAAAGGTAAACTTACCTCTAATAAACTTATAATGCAACCCTAAAAAAACATCGTTAAAATGATAACGCACATCATTATTATAGGCCGCTTGCTCTACCGGATTTACTGAATTATCTTGAAGAATTTGCAAGATACTCGAATTATACGATTGAAAAGCATTCGTATTTCCCGCTGTTACATTCAATATACTTTTGTTCGAAATTTGATAAAAATAATCGATTTTAGCATCTAGTTTATTGGTTTTAACAAAACGAGATTGCTCGATATTCAGCGCATTTTCATTTACAAAAACAGCACTTGGATCGTTCGGATTTGTTGAATTTGCATTTTGATACGGATTTACCGAAAGTTGCGGATTGTAAAATGGATCTTCATCCTCGTACTGATGTTGCATTTCTAACACCCAAGTCGATTTTGGATTTTGGGTATAAAACATATTCAAACTCTGGTTGAAAGAGGCTGGTGCTTGTTTTTGAAAAGCAATCACCGTATTATTATTAGTTATTGTATTTCCGTTTGAAGTAGAAGTAAAATTAGTTTGACTGTTGTCTACATCTTGCTGGTCATTTTTTCTAAAGAACGCGTCATAATCCAATTGAAAATTATCATTGGCCTTGTACTTCGAACCAAATTTGGCAATGAAAGCATTGTTTTTGGAATCTGTTCTGTTTTTTCTGTTTTCTAAAGTAGCAATGTTGGTCGTGTTCGGTTCAAAAATACCACGTTCTGAATTCGTAATAGACTGATTAAACGTAGAAGAATAGGCTGCAAAACTAGATAGAGTCCATTTTTTTGAAACGGAGTGATTCAAATTTAACGCCCCAAATTTGTCACTCGCCTTGGCTACATTATCACCACCAGAAAGTCCAAAGAAATTTCGGTTTAAGGTAAGAGAAGTTCCACTTCGACCAATCGTATTTCGGGCGCCACCTGTTATCCTGAAAAAATCAGCAGAAGTCAATGATACCTCACCAATATTATTCAAATTCACAATGGCGTTGATACTTGTTTTTGGGGAGTAGTAAAATACTTTTGGATTAAAGAGATATCCTTTATCATTAGCCAGTCCTCCGCTCACGTCACCAAACCAAAACTTATCTTTTCCTTTTTTAAGTTTGATGTTCAGTGCAATATCATCGTTGTTGTTTTCAAGTCCTTTCATTTGCGATACTTCGTTGAAATTACGCAGTACTTGTACTTTATCAACCGCATCAGACGGAATATTTTTAGAACCTAGTTTCGTATCTCCTTCCATAAAAGGCTTGCCATTTACAAACAACTTAGCCACTTTTTTCCCCTCAACTTGTACTTGTCCATCAGCCATTACTTCAAAGCCCGGTAGCTTTTTGAATACGTCCTCTAACTTACGTTCTTCACCTGTTTTAAACGAATCTGTATTATAAACAATCGTATCCCCTTTGATGGAAACTGGCATTTCGCGTACAATTTCAACACCGTCTAATTCAATACCACCTGTTTCCATGGTAATATTTTGAACCATATTTTCGGCGAGTGTTGTTACAATGACTTCTTTATTTTGCATTCCCAAATAACTTAGTTTGATTACATAAGTTGTATTGGATTTAAGATTTAAGGTGTACTTTCCTTTATCCGTAGTTATGGCGTACGCATCCATGGCTTTGGTCGTTTGGTTCACCGCCATCACATTGGCCATTTCCAACGGTAGTTTTGTTTTGTCCTGAACCAATCCTTCCAAACGAATATTTTGTGCAAAAGAAATTGAGACCGTCATGAAGGCGATCAGTAATAAAATTTTTCTCATTTTAATTGGGTATATAACTACTGAGTTGGTATTAATTTCCAAAACGCATTTGCATGCCGCCATTTCCTCCACGGCCTTGATTCATCTCTCTCCACTCTTCCATTTTTTTCATCACGGCTTCGTCATATTCTTTCTGCGAAACTACTTTTCCTTTTGCAACCGCTTTAATCTCAACTTTATCTTTTGGGTTTAAAACTACTTTTGAACACAAAATAGTGGTGCGTCCATCATTTACTTCCAAAATTAATCCAGGCAAACCCCAATAGCCTTCAGGTCCTTGACTCACTGGGATTTCGGGAGTATACCAAGCAGTGATTACGATTTCTTTTGGCACCTCAACAGCATCCAAAAAATTGGTTTTTTTCTCCTCAGTAGGTTTTACTCCTTCTTTCTTTTCAGCATCATCTTTACGAGGACGCATATTTCTAAAATCGGTAGCACTTGGTTTCTTGATAGCGGTTGCTTTGTAACAAGTATAGCCACCAATCACACGAGTTTCTGCTTCCATTTTCCAATTCAAACTAGTTAAGAAATCTTTTACCATAAATTCTTTTCCCATAAACTCTTTGTCGTTGCTGTATTGCTTGTCTTTTACGTTTTTATAATACGTTCCGCCACCTCCTGCTAAGCTTGACATCATTCGGAATCCGCCACCTGCTTGATTTGAAGCCTCTAATTTTTCTTCTTCTTTATAAATGGAAGCCGTTTTGTTAAAGTTGAGAATAAATGTTTTTTCGAACATTTTTTTCATTCGTTCTTCAATCATTTTTTGCATGTCAGGCGTCATGTTTTTGTTGCCTTCCATTCTGGATTTAAAATCAGAAGTACTCGTTTTACTTTCATAAACAGCCATTCCTTGAAATTCCTGCGCTTGTAACCCTAAAAAGGAAACTACTGCGATTACCAATGTTAAAATTAATCTTTGCATCTTGATGGTTTTTAATAAATAAGAGTAGATATTAGTATTTTTGTTACAACGATACTGTTAAATAAATACTAAGACAATCAATTACGCTTTTGGTTTAATTGTACTTTTACTTTATGAAAAAATTAGTTTTTTTGACCCTATTTTACTGTTCAGCAATAGGTTTTTGTCAAAATCAGAAACCAACTGTTACAAGATTGAACACGATTGCTGTTGATGCTGATGATTTTTTAGGATACGACTCCTTTGGTTTTTATTACACCCTTAAAAATGATGTTTTTTCAAAAATTAATGGGAGCGAAAGATTGGATTACAAAAACATTTCTTTGGGGAAAATCACAAAAGTCGATCTACAAAACCCTCTCAAATTAGTTTTATTTTACGAGAATTTTAATACGGTTATTACTTTAGATAATCAATTGAATGAGACACAAAAAATAAATTTTTCAGAAAGTCCAATACCAATAGTGGCAACAGCAGTAGGTATAGCTTCTCAAAACCAGATTTGGGTTTATAACAGCATGAATCAACAAATAGGCTTGTACGATTATTTGAATCAAAATTACAAAACACTTGCGACACCCTTAAGTGAAAACATTATATTTTACAGTACTGATTTCAATTTGTTCCAATGGATTGATGCGACAAACAACTGGTACGCGTGTGATATTTTTGGAAAAATAAAAAAAATACATAGCACACCTGATTTTGATTGTATTGCCCTTTTATATGACACCCAATACATTTATTCTAAAAGCGGAGAATTATACTTTGTTGATGTAGCAAAAGAACAAAAAATACAATTGGTAATTTCCGAAAAAACGTTTGTCAAATTTCATTACAAAGACCAAATTTTATCTATTTTTACAACCTCAGGAATTAGCAATTATAAAATCACAATACCGTAATGCACATAGCAATAGCAGGAAACATAGGTTCAGGAAAAACAACTTTAACCCGATTATTAGCGAAACAGTTTAAGTGGGAACCGCATTTTGAAGATGTAGTTGACAATCCTTATCTAGATGATTTTTATCATCAAATGGAACGTTGGTCCTTTAATTTACAAATTTATTTCTTGAACAGTCGTTTTCGTCAAGTGATGCAAATTCGCGAAAGCGGGAAAAAAATCATACAGGACAGAACCATTTATGAGGATGCGCACATTTTTGCTCCCAACTTATATGCGATGGGTTTAATGACCAATCGTGATTTTCAAAATTATTCTTCTTTATTTGAATTGATGGAGTCAACCGTTAAAGCACCCGATCTACTGATTTATTTAAGAAGTTCTATTCCTAATTTAGTGGGACAAATACACAAGCGTGGCCGCGAATACGAAAACTCCATATCAATTGAGTACTTAAGCCGTTTGAACGAGCGATACGAAGGCTGGATACAAACCTATGACAAAGGAAAATTATTGATCATTGATGTAGACAATATCAACTTTGTGGACAATCCAGAGGATTTAGGAAACATTTTTAACCGTATTGATGCCGAATTGAATGGGTTGTTTTAGAATAACAAAAAAAGATAACCTAATATTATAAAACATAAATGCCTCGCAAAATTGCAAGGCATTTTTTTATTATATAATATGCTGTTTTACTTCACAACATCGATTTTGGCTTTTACTTCAGCTTCTGTACCTTCAAAAACCTCTGTTGTTGTTTTTCCGTTTACTATTTTTGTTACTTTCCCAACAGTCTTTCCATCTGTAGAAGAGATACTTACGTTCACGGTTTTTTTCTCGTATTTACTGGTATCAAAACAATGTGTTTTTTGATATTTATATTTACCATTGGCATCAAAATTTGCCAAACATTTTGCTGTTTGTTCAGGTGTACATCCGTTTTCTTTACACATCGCTTCACATTCTGTTTTAGTCATGTTAGCCATTTTTGAAGGGTCACATTTGCCCATACTGTAAACCATTTCTGTTTTTGAATGAGCAGCGCAACAGGACTTAACTGTAGCTACATCTGAGTTACCATTTCCTAAAATGGGAGCAATAACCAAACCTATTAAACAAGTCAATTTGATCAAAATATTCATAGAAGGTCCTGAAGTATCTTTGAAAGGATCACCAACTGTATCTCCAGTAACCGCTGCTTTGTGCGCATCAGATCCTTTATAGGTCATTTCACCATTAATCATTACTCCTGCTTCAAAAGACTTTTTGGCATTGTCCCAAGCACCACCAGCATTGTTTTGGAAAACAGCCCACAAAACACCCGAAACTGTAACTCCAGCCATATAACCACCAAGCATTTCTGCTATTAATTGGTTGTTATCTGAATACACTAACTTGCCTAAAAGTACAATGGCAATTGGAAAACCAATAGTCAAAACACCTGGTAACATCATTTCGCGCAAAGCGGCTTTGGTAGAAATATCAACGCATTTAGCATATTCAGGTTTTCCAGTACCTTCCATAATTCCTGGAATTTCTCTAAACTGGCGGCGTACCTCGTACACCATATCCATAGCTGCTTTTCCAACTGAATTCATGGCTAGGGCAGAGAAAACTACCGGAATCATTCCACCTACAAATAGCATGGCTAAAACTGGCGCTTTGAAAATATTGATTCCGTCTATTCCTGTAAAAGTTACATACGCAGCGAATAAGGCTAGTGATGTCAATGCTGCCGAAGCAATAGCAAATCCTTTTCCTGTTGCTGCTGTTGTATTCCCTACCGAATCTAAAATATCGGTTCTGGTGCGTACTTCTTTAGGCAATTCGCTCATTTCTGCAATTCCGCCCGCATTATCAGATATAGGTCCAAAAGCATCGATTGCTAATTGCATCGCTGTGGTTGCCATCATTGCTGATGCCGCCAAAGCCACTCCATAAAATCCTGCAAACGCATATGAAGACCAAATCGCTGCTGCAAATAATAAAACCGTTGGGAAAGTTGAAATCATTCCGGTTGCTAATCCAGCAATTACGTTGGTACCCGCTCCCGTACTTGATTTTTGTACAATAGCCATAACCGGTTTTGTACCTAAGCCCGTATAATATTCAGTAACCGATGAAATAACCGCACCTACAACCAAACCTACAATTGTGGCGTAAAAAACACGCATAGATGAAATTTCTTTAGTTCCTTCTCCAAAGAAATCCATTTTCATGGTTTCTGGTAACATGTATTGCACTAGAAAGTAACAAGATACTAAAGTCAAACCTATCGAAACCCAATTACCAATATTCAAAGCCTTTTGTACTTGCGCTTCTTTGGCATTGTCATCTGTTATTTTAACCAACATGGTTCCGATAATTGAAAATAAAATTCCAAAACCGGCAATTGCCATTGGTAATAAAATGGGTCCAATACCACCAAAAGCATCTGGAATACTTCCACCCATATCTTTGATCACATAATTCCCTAGCACCATAGCTGCCAAAACCGTGGCTACATAAGAGCCAAATAAATCGGCTCCCATTCCGGCAACGTCACCCACATTATCACCAACATTATCTGCAATTGTAGCGGGATTACGAGGATCATCTTCTGGGATTCCTGCTTCTACTTTACCTACTAAATCAGCACCTACATCGGCGGCTTTAGTGTAAATACCGCCACCAACTCTTGCAAATAATGCTATTGATTCCGCTCCAAGTGAAAAACCTGCTAATGTTTCAAGAACAATGGTCATGTCTTCTGTTGAAGTCCAGACACCATTCATAAAAAAATGAAAGAAAAATATAAAGAAAGTAGTCAAACCTAATACCGCTAAACCTGCAACACCAAGCCCCATTACGGTTCCACCACCAAAAGAAACTTTTAAAGCTTGCGGCAAACTCGTGCGAGCAGCCTGTGTAGTTCTAACATTTGTTTTGGTGGCTATTTTCATTCCCATATTTCCTGCCAAAGCAGAGAAGAATGCACCAAAAATAAAAGCTACTACTATTAATATATGTGTTGTGGGAACAATAAACGAAATACCAGCCAATGCAATACTGGCTCCAATAACAAAGAAAGTCAATAATCGATATTCTGCTTTGAGGAAAGCCAAAGCGCCTTCGTAAATGTAATCTGAAATCTCTTTCATCTTACCGTCACCTGGATCTTGTTTTAAAACCCATGCTCGTTTTGTAAACATAAATGCCAGTCCAATGAATGCCATGGCGATTGGCAAATAAATCATAATTGTATTCATAATTTTGGTTTGGTTTATAGTTAATACTTATTGTGTAACCAAACGAATTTAAGCAAAAAAGCAATACTCCAAACGGAATATTGCTTTTTTTACAATTATTATGCTAAATTATTACTTAATGCTAAATAAACCTTCTGGTTTGTTTTCGATAGCATTAAAGCGTTCTGTACATTCTTTGATGATTGCGTATGCTTCATTTACATCTCCCCAACCTTCAACATCTACTTTTTTGTTCTCAAGATCTTTGTACACTTGAAAGAAGTGCTCAATTTCTTTTAATAAGTGAGGGTTAATGTCTGAAAGGTTTTCTAATGAATTCCAGATTGGATCAGAAACAGGTACACAGATCACTTTTTCATCTGGTCCTTTATCGTCTGCCATGTGAAATACACCAATAGGTTTTACTTCCATTACGCAACCAGGAAAAGTTGGCTCGTTTACCAAAACTAATACATCTAATGGATCTCCATCTAATGCTAAAGTTTCAGGGATAAATCCATAATCAGCTGGATACATCATTGAAGAGAATAACATTCTATCAAAACGCATTCTTTTTATTTCGAAATCATATTCGTATTTATTTCTACTTCCTCTTGGTATTTCGATTAAGACATCGAAAGTTGTTAATTTGTCTGCAGTCATTTTAGTTTTTCTTATCTATAATTATCCTGCAAAAGTAATCAAACGATACGTTTTTGCAATGAAAATTAAAGGTTATCTCTTCAATAAATTTTAAAAAAACCTACTTTTAATACGTAATGGTTCTATTTCGTTTCTTCAAGTAATGATGCCACAATAAATAAGTCGCATAGGACCTATATGGACTCCATTGCTGTGCGTGTGCATACATGAGTTCTTTGTCATGAATGTCCAGTAATTCTTTTAAGGTATTGACAACTGCTATATCACCAAGTGGCAACACATCTGGTGCCTGCAAGCAAAACATTAAATAAATATCTATTGTCCAGTTCCCAATGCCTTTGATTTTGATGAGTTCTTCCCGAACTTCCTGAGCGGTTTTAGCTGGCAAACTTTCTAGATCAAGTTCTTTATTTAATAGCGCTGTCGCCAAAGCTTTTATATAAGACGTTTTTTGTCGGCTTACGCCAAGATTCCTAAAATCGGCATCAGATACATCAAGAAGAATTTCGGGTGCCATCGTTTTTAGAGTAGTTTTTATTTTCAAAAAAGTGGCTTTCGCTGAATCAATAGAAACTTGCTGTTCCAAAATTAACAATACCAAAGTCTCAAAACCTTGTGGTCTTTTGGGAACAGTTGGCAATCCATAATTTTCAATAATTGACTTGAAAATGGCATCTTTTTCTAAAAGGTAGTCAATGGCTTCTTGCATAATTTGATTTTTTAGCCCGGATTACTTCACTTAACATCTATTTTTAATAGGAGTTCAGTGAACTTCGTTTGAAGTGAAAATCCTTTTATCTCGTTTTTTAACGAGATAAAAGATTGTAACGAATAGCCGGAATAGCTCCTAGAAATTAAATCCAAAAGAGCCTTTTACCGTAAAATTATTGGCCCCTGGCGTGTTGAGATAATTACCTCTCCAAGCAAAATCAATACGGAATACTTTAAAAATATTTCCAATACCGGCGCTGTATTCCCAGTAACCTCTTTCTGGCGCATTGTAAACCAAGCCGGATGCATTTATTGCTCTATTACCATCAGTAACAGAACCGTATACTCCACGCACTGCTATAATTTCTCTCCAATTGAGCTTGCGCATAAACGGAATTCTAGAAAAAATACGGCCATTAAAGTTGTGATTCCATTGTAAGGTTATGTACTCATCTGAAACGAACTCGTAGAAATTAAGATTGCTAAAAGTGTTTTCGATAGTAAAATACGTTTGATTTCCTGGAATTACGCTCAACAAACCAAGCGGAATTTCTCCAAAAGTCTTCCCTACCTCCATGATTAAATTTGTTCTTCCTAGTGGACCAATAATGATAGGCTGCTTGTAATACAATTGCAACTTATCATATTTAAAATCACTATCCAAAAGTCCCTTAAAACCATGGCTATAATTGACAAAGAAGCGGCTATATGGACTATCAACAATACTACGCTCTACGCCAAAACCAATTGTTTTACGTTTTGGAGAAAACTCAATTTGAAGGTTGGCTTCAGATTGCTTTACATCACTTTTGGTCACCTGATTTGCACTATCTGTAAAATAATCCAAACTAAAAGTAGAAGATGCCGACTCAAGAGTACGATATGAAACCCCAGCTTGAATCACTACGTTTTTAATAGGTTCTATCTCTAGTGCAATATTAGTTAAGTTAATGTTAGTCAGCTTCCCATTACTTCCTGATGAAAAAACCGCTGACGAAGCAAAACTACGTCCCAAAACATCATTGGTTGTGGTTAAGCTCGCGCCTATTTGCTCAATGTCACGCCTGTTTCCTCCCGAAATAATGATTCGGTTTTTCTTATCGACCATCCATTTTCCCGAAACGCCGTATTTAAATTTATTATCATCAAAACCGTAAGCAGTATAAGCTTGAAGTCGCCAAGGATCATTAGGTCCAAAATACGTTCTACCACCTGCACGCAATCGTATTCCTTCAACTTCATTGAATCCAAAGGATGAAAAAACAGGACCAAAATCAAAATTTTTAAATTCGACGTAGCCGCTACCAAGTATAGAAACTAGGTTGTACAAGCGTTTGAATTTATTAACTGTTTGTAGGGTATCTAACATTTTATACACCCCTAACTCGTCTTTACTTAAATTCTCAAATCGGTTATCGTCCCAATATTCTTCTGATTTGTTATAGACTTCATCATCCATATAATTGACTTCGTCTTTGTAAAAAGATGCCGGCAAGGGTTTGTTGAATTGATGATTTCTAAAATAAGTAGTTCGTTTTCCATAGACTCCTTTTGAATCTTCTTTTTTATTCAAAGCAAAGTCAGACATTAAATAATCCTTTGTCAATAAAAAAACGGAGTCGCTAACTACCTCAAATTCTTGTTCGATATAAATGTCTTTTACCCAGTTAATATTAGCACTTTTAGTCACTGCCATATTAATTTTCTTGATAGCATAAGTAGAATCGTTTACCCAAAAATCACCTTTAAAAGTCAACTCGTTTTTTCTTCTTGGATAAAAAACAATATTATAACACCATTTTTTATCAATATAAGCGCTATCACGAAGTACATAATTATACACATCAATACCTGTTTTAGACAATGGACTCGTAAAACTTTTGTCAAAAAAAGTTAAGTGATTGTTGTAAATGTTATAATCCGAATATAAATCTTTAACAAAAGCTAATATTTGCTGATTGCCATTAAATCCTGATGTTTTGCTGGCTTTTATTTTATCTTTTACTTTCTTTAAAACATTATCTCCATAAACATCATTAAGAGATTCATTAATAAAAATAGGCAAGTACGTTTTACCAGTAACTCTTGAAGTATCCATTTGATTGAAGATAAACTCCATGCCCTTGAAAATTTTATTTTTCATGAAAGCACTATCAATGGAGTTCATGTCAAATTCTATTTTCTCGTACTTTTCCATTTGGTATTGATCAAACTGGTACAAACCGTTTTTACGTTTTCGTTCCCAAATTTTTCTCAAAATATCCAGCGCAGGATTGTTTTTCTTTGAAGTCTTACCAGCAAAAACCACAACTTCATTTAAACTTTCGGCCTCATTAAGAGTGATTTTAAAATTATAGTTAACTGCTTTTTCTAAGGTAATTTCTCTTTCCGAAAAACCTACTGAGGAAACTAACACAACGGTATACGTCTTTTGGGATTCCAAATAAAAATTCCCGTCTTCATTTGTAACGATTCCTTCACTTGATCCTTTAAAAACTACATTGGCAAACGGAATCGGCTGATTTTGTTTGTCCACCACAATACCGCTTATTTTGGTTTGCGCCAAGACATTATGGAATACACCACAAAAAAACAAAGTCAAAATTAAAAGATACTTTTTCATAACAAATAAAAAAAACTTCACCAATAGAAACCATTGATGAAGTTATTAAGGTTAAAAATTATAAATACCAACTCCATCAACAAGAGTTGTACATTACATTTTATTTATACATTACTTTCTTTACCGCTTTCACAACGTCACCAGCATTAGGCAACCATTCTTTCAATAAAACCGGAGAGTAAGGCGCAGGAGTATCAGCCGTTGTGATACGTTGAATTGGTGCGTCTAAGAAATCAAAAGCACGCTCTTGAACAATATACGTAATCTCAGAAGCCACACTTGCAAAAGGCCAAGCCTCTTCAAGAACTACCAAACGATTTGTTTTTTTAACCGAAGTCAAAATCGTTTCATAATCCATCGGACGTACTGTTCTTAAATCAATAATTTCACAAGAAATTCCTTCTTTTGCTAATTCGTCAGCAGCAATATGAGCCTCTTTGATAATTTTACCAAAAGAAACAATTGTTACATCAGTACCTTCTCTTTTAATATCAGCAACTCCAAGCGGAATAACATATTCTCCATCTGGCACTTCACCTTTGTCACCATACATTTGCTCAGATTCCATGAAAATCACAGGATCGTTATCACGAATAGCCGCTTTTAATAATCCCTTTGCATCATAAACTGTAGATGGAACTACAACTTTAAGACCTGGAGTGTTTGCAAACCAGTTTTCTAAAGCTTGAGAGTGTGTTGCTCCTAATTGCCCAGCAGAAGCTGTTGGCCCACGAAAAACAATAGGCACATTAAATTGCCCACCACTCATTTGACGCATTTTGGCAGCGTTATTAATAATTTGATCAACCCCAACCAAGCAAAAGTTGAAAGTCATATATTCTACAATTGGTCTACAACCATTCATTGCTGATCCCACTGCAATACCTGAAAAACCAAGCTCTGCAATAGGAGTATCAATCACTCTTTTTTCACCAAATTCTGCAAGCATCCCTTTTGACGCCTTGTAAGCACCATTGTATTCAGCAACCTCTTCACCCATTAAGTATATGGACTCATCGCGACGCATTTCTTCACTCATCGCTTCGCAAATAGCCTCTCTAAATTGTATCGTTCTCATATTATATGTTGTATGTATCTAATTTTCGAAAAGCAAAAATAAATATTTTAAATCACTTAAAAGCATAAAACATACTAAATTAATTCAGGATTTACACGGATGATTTTTAGGAGCTTTTTCCGGCTCTACGCTGTATCTTCCTGTGGCTAAAGGAGCCACAAGAAGGATGCCGCTACTATCCGGGCTACGAAAACGTTGTAATTTTAAAAAAATATTATGCACGCATAGTATATTATTCAAATTAATATTTTAAATTTGTAAAAGAAATTAAGATTAATAAAAAATATAGGTATGAAAATATTAGTTTGCATCAGTCACGTTCCTGATACTACATCAAAAATTAACTTTGTCAATGGAGATTCTGAATTTGACACAAACGGTGTTCAATATGTAATTAACCCAAATGACGAGTTTGGTCTAACACGTGCTATCTGGTTTCAAGAGCAACAAGGTGCTACTGTTACTGTTGTAAATGTTGGAGGTCCTGATACTGAACCTACTTTAAGAAAAGCTTTAGCAATTGGTGCTAACCAAGCTATTCGTGTTAACGCAACGCCTACTGACGGATTTTTTGTGGCTAAACAATTAGCCGAAGTAATCAAAAACGGAGGATACGATATTGTTATCGCTGGAAAAGAATCATTAGACTATAACGGCGGAATGGTACCTGGAATGATCGCTGGAATTTTAGGTTATAATTTCCTAAACTCTTGTACTAACTTAACAGTTGATGGAACTGCTGTAAAAGCAGTACGTGAAATTGATGGTGGAAAAGAAACTGTTGCCACTACATTACCATTAATTATTGGTGGACAAAAAGGACTTGTAGAAGAAAAAGACTTGCGTATCCCAAACATGAGAGGAATTATGACTGCAAGAACAAAAGCTTTGACTATCCTAGAACCAGTAGACGCTACTGTAAACACAAAAGCAGTTAAGTTTGAAAAACCTGCTCCTAAATCAGCTGTGAAACTGGTATCTGCAGATAATTTAGATGAGTTAATTAACTTATTACACAACGAAGCAAAAGTAATCTAACTGTCATAAAGTCGAATGTCGAAAGTCGAAAGGAAAGAAAGTAACAATAACTTCCCTTTATGACTTTAGACTTTAAAACTTTAAGACTAAAATAAAAAATTATGTCAATATTAATATACGCGGAGTACGCAGAAGGAAAATTTAAAAAAGTAGCATTCGAACTAGCTTCTTATGCGAAAAAAGTAGCTGAAACTTTAGGCACAACGGTTACTGCTGTTACTGTTAATGCAAGTGATGTATCTGAATTAGCAAAATACGGTGTAGACAAAGTTCTTAAAGTAAACAATGATAAATTATCTGGTTTTACTGCAAAAGCTTATGCTGACGTTATTAAGCAAGCTGCACAACAAGAAGGTTCAAAACTAGTTTTATTATCTAGCACTACAGACAGTATTTACTTATCATCACTAGTTGCAGTTGCACTTGAGGCTGGATTTGCTTCAAACGTGGTAGGTTTACCAGTTTCTACAACCCCTTTTCAAGTAAAAAGAACGGCTTTTTCAAACAAAGCTTTCAATTTCACACAAATTGATACCGATGTTAAGATCTTAGGCTTAGCTAAGAATTCGTATGGTATTTTTGAAAGTCCAGTCGCAGCAACCGAAGTAGACTTTAATCCAACAATCGGTGAAAATGATTTTGGGGTTAAAGTAGAATCTGTTGAAAAAGGTTCTGGAAAAGTTTCTATAGCTGATGCTGACATTGTAGTTTCAGCAGGACGTGGACTTAAAGGTCCAGAGAACTGGGGAATGATCGAAGAACTAGCAACAACGTTAGGAGCAGCAACAGCTTGTTCTAAACCAGTTTCTGATTTAGGATGGAGACCTCACGGAGAGCACGTAGGACAAACAGGAAAACCGGTAGCCACTAACTTATATATTGCTATTGGAATTTCAGGTGCCATACAACATATTGCTGGAATTAACTCTTCTAAAGTTAAGGTAGTGATCAATAGCGATCCTGAAGCACCTTTCTTTAAAGTTGCTGATTACGGAATTGTAGGTGATGCATTTGAAATTGTACCTCAATTAATTGAAAAATTCAAAGCCTTTAAAGCACAAAACTAATAAGGAAAAAGAAATCATTACAACATTTTAAATGCTACTTAAATCAAGATATTTGTATCTTTGCTTTTAAGTAGCATTTCTTTTTACGGGAAACGCTAGTTACTTTTAATTAAAAAAAAAGTACTTTGTACTTTTCCATCAACACAATTATGAGCTTAGTTAAACTATCTATAAAAGGAATTTCATACAGTCAAACTCAAAACGGAGCCTACGCTTTAATCTTGAACGAGGTTGACGGCGAAAGAAAACTACCCATTGTAATTGGTGCTTTTGAAGCCCAATCCATTGCCATTGCATTAGAAAAAGAAATAAAACCACCACGTCCTTTGACCCATGATTTATTCAAAAATTTTGCAGAACGCTTTGATATTGTAGTAAAACAAGTAATCATTCACAAACTTGTAGATGGTGTTTTCTACTCTAGTATTATTTGTGAAAGAGACAAAATTGAGGAGATAATTGACGCTCGAACTTCTGATGCTATAGCTTTGGCGCTGCGTTTTAAAGCTCCTATTTTTACTTATAAAAATATTTTAGACAAAGCCGGTATTTTCTTAAAAACAAATCCACTTGATCCCAACAAAGACAATCAAGACCTAGACGATGTATTATCAAATCCAGACACTTTTGGTCATGAGGACGAATCTAATCAAGCCGGAGATACCTATTCTAAACATACTTTGCCAGAGCTTCATGATTTACTAGATCAAGCTGTAACAAATGAAGATTACGAAAAAGCGGCAAAAATACGTGATGAAATTTCAAAACGATAAAACAAGAAATCCATAAAGGATCCTAATTTTTTAGAATTGGCAATACTAAAACTGTGAAACATTTATTTGAAAACTGCTTTGTTAAATCCTATATTTGATTGCAATTACCTATAAATCAAACTATGAAAACAAAACTTGCCTTACTCCTACTTGTATTAGGATGCAGTACTGATGCTTTTTGCCAAGACATCTATTTGCATTGTGGAAAAATATTAAACACCTTAACTGGAAAAGAACTGGTAAACCACACCGTAATTGTTTCAAAAAATAAGATTATAAAGATTCAGGAAGGTTTTGTATCGAAATCTCAACCAAATGATATCGAAATAGACCTTAAGAAAAAGTACGTTTTACCAGGATTAATTGATCTTCACGTTCATATTGAGGGCGAACACGACACTAAAAGCTATATGTCTAAGTATCTAGAAAACGAAGCAGACATTGCTTTTCAAGCTGTTCGTTGTGCCGAAGTAACCTTACTTTCAGGGTTTACAACAGTACGAGACTTAGGCGGTACAGGTGTAAATATTTCTATTAGAAACGCGATTAATAAAGGCATTGTAAAAGGGCCACGTATTTTTACAGCAGGAAAATCTATAGCTACTACAGGCGGTCATGCCGACCCAACAAACGGTAGTAATCGTAAACTAGTAGGTGATCCAGGACCACATGAAGGAGTAATAAACTCACCCGAAGAGGCTGTAAAAGCAGTGAGAGAGCGCTATAAAGAAGGTGCCGATGTGATTAAAATAACTGCAACTGGCGGAGTGTTAAGCGTTGCAAAAAGCGGCAAAAATCCTCAATTCACTTTAGAAGAAATAAAAGCAATCACCTCAACAGCTAAGGATTATAACATGCTAACTGCTGCACATGCTCATGGTGACGAAGGTATGCAAAGAGCAATCATTGGCGGAATTAAAACCATTGAACATGGTACTTTTATGAGTGAGGAAACGATGGAGTTGATGAAAAAATACGACGCTTATCTTGTTCCTACTTTAACTGCGGGAAAAGAAGTAGAGAAAAATGCTGAAATAAATGGATACTATCCTGAAATTGTAGTCCCAAAAGCAAGAGAAGTAGGTCCACAACTGAAAGCAACTTTTGCAAAAGCATATAAAAAGGGCGTAAAAATTGCCTTTGGCACTGATGCAGGTGTTTTTACACACGGAAACAATGCAAAAGAATTTGGTTATATGGTAGAAGCCGGAATGCCCGCGCTAGAAACAATACAAGCCGCCACAATTACAAATGCATCCTTATTAGGAATAGCTGATACTGTAGGTCAAATAAAAGAAAATTTTCTTGCAGATATCATTGCTGTTGATGAAAGCCCTATTACAACAATAAAAACACTTGAAAAAATAGTTTTTGTAATGAAAGACGGTAAAATTTACAAAAACTAACGTTTTGAAACACTAAACATGAAACAATATTTAGACTTGGTACAACACGTTATGGAAAACGGTTGTCAAAAAGGAGATCGCACGGGAACGGGTACAAAAAGTGTTTTTGGGTATCAAATGCGTTTTGACTTAAACGAAGGTTTCCCTATGGTGACCACAAAAAAACTTCATTTAAAATCGATTATTTTTGAGTTGCTATGGTTTTTAAAAGGAGATACCAATATCAAATATCTTCAAGAAAACGGAGTGAAAATTTGGGATGCTTGGGCTGATGCCAACGGTGATCTTGGACCAGTATATGGCAGGCAATGGCGTAACTGGAATAATGAAGAAATTGATCAAATATCAGATTTGATAAAGGAATTAAAAGCAAATCCTAACAGTCGTAGGATGTTAGTTTCAGCATGGAATCCCTCAGTTCTACCAGATACTACAAAATCATTTGATGATAATGTTGCCAATAATAAAGCCGCATTACCCCCTTGTCATGCCTTTTTTCAATTTTATGTAGCAGATGGAAAGTTGTCATGCCAATTATACCAGCGCAGTGCTGATATTTTCTTAGGGGTTCCTTTCAATATAGCTTCTTATGCACTTCTAACAATGATGATTGCACAAGTTTGTAATTTAGAAGTAGGCGAATTCATTCACACTTTTGGCGATGCACACATATACAACAACCACTTTGAACAATTGGAACTGCAATTAACCCGAAGTCCAAGAGCTTTACCACGTATGATCTTAAATCCTAAAATTAAAGATATTTTTGAATTTGAATATAAAGATTTTACACTTGAAGGTTATGATCCACATGACATCATAAAAGGTAGTGTCGCAGTATAATAAGAACAGTATAAGTAACCATTTAAAATACATACGTTATGAAACAAACAATTCTTATTCTGACCCTCACATTTCTAATCAACAATTTAGTGAATGCTCAATCTTGTGTAATAGCTAAAAGTTTTACTGGACATAAAGAGGCGATTTTGGGAATTGCTCAATCCCCTAATGGAAAATATATTCTATCAGGTAGTGACGATAATCTTGCTTTTATGTGGGATGAATACGGTAAAATTATTGACACAATAAGCGTACACAAGAAAAGTGTAAACGATGTAGCTTTTTCACCAGACAATAAACGTTTTATTACAGGAGGCTCTGAAGGAACATTTGTAATTTGGAGCATAAACGGAACTGAAATAAAAACAGTTTCTGCAGACAAAGTATATGTAAAAACTGTTGTTTATTCAAACGACGGAAAATATATTTTAAGTGGTGGTGGTGACAATACTGCAAAATTATGGACAGCAGATGGCACACTTATCAGAACATTCAAAGGACATAAATGCACAATTTACCAAGCCTCTTTTTCTCCAAATAACAAATCAATAATACTTGCAAGTTGCGACAATACCGCATCGATTTGGAATATAAATGGAAAAAAATCTATGATTTTAAAATGGCATAAAAGTGGAGTAAGTGCAGCGAGTTTTTCACCAGACGGAAAAAATATACTTACAGCAAGCTTCGACAAAACAGCTGTTATTTGGAATTTAAACGGAAAGCCTAGTATCATTTTAAAAGGACATTCTGGTGAAATAAATCAGGTAGAGTTTTCTTCAGACGGCAAGTATATTTTAACAGGTAGTGAAGACGGAACTGCCAAACTATGGAATATTAAAGGCAAACTTATTAAGACATTTGAAGAAAAATTTGAAACACAATATACCGCCGCAACATTTTCTAGTGATGGACAATTTGCAATTGTTTCTTCAAAGGATAACAACATAGATTTTTGGCATCTGCCCAAATAAACGGAAATAACAGGTACATAGAATTTGAGCAATTACCTTGATGGGAAATTGGTTTGTATTTGGGATGATTTACTTCGTCAATTCGCTATCGTTCGAATGGCATAACCGAAAATATAACTTAATTTAGTACAAACCTAATGTAGCACCAAAACGTTATGGTTTAAACAACTAGAACACTGTTTTCATTTCCAGCAAAGGCATTCCATCGGTAGGAGTCAGCTTCGGGCTCATTGACATAGTTTCCGTCTACTAGATATTTAAATTCATAATCAGCATCTTTATTCAAATCAAAGACTCCCTTAAAGATACCACTCTTTAATTTACTTAAACTGCCTTGAGTAGGATCCCAATTATTAAAATCACCTACAACAGCCACTTGTTGAGCTGTTTTAGCAGAGAAAGAAAAAGTAACTTTACAGACAGGTTTCGCTTTAATAAATTGTTTCTTAACAGACATAACTATTTCATTTATAGATTTATACAACAAAGTAAGTGAAAATTAACGAACATACAAACGCTCATTATTAGAATTTCTAAAATGCTTCAAACAGTGTTAATTTTTAAACTTTTATATATTTTTACAGGCATAAAATTTTGAATTCAAAAATCGTGAATCGATTGCGTTCAAAATTATACGTTTTCCAATTGATTCATTTTAAGAAATAAACTTTATCTTTATACATTAAAAGCATAAAAAAATGGAACGAGAAATACACGAACAATACGAATATGCAAGACGCAGAATCAAGCAAAAAAAACGACTTTACTTTCATTTTGTTCTCTTTGTACTAAGTAGTTTATTGTTATTTACTTTGAAACATTTATTTGAGAATTCTTTTATTTCAAATTGGTACTTGTACATCATTACAGTATGGTTATTTTTATTTACGCTACATTTTATAAAAATATTTATCACAGATCGTTTTATGAATAAAAGTTGGGAAAGAGAACAAATTGACAGATTGGTTGCCTTACAAAAAAAGAAGATAGACCAATTACAAACTCAAATTAATAATAACGAATAATAATAACCTGATAACATTATGATCATAATGATTGCTGCCGTTGCAGATAACAATGCTTTAGGAAAAAACAACGATTTAATGTGGCATTTACCAGATGATTTTAAGAGATTTAAAGCGCTAACATCAGGTCATCATATTATAATGGGTAGAAAAACATTTGAAAGTTTTCCTAAACCATTACCTAATAGAAAACACATCATTATTACCCGAGACAAAAAATACGAAGCAAATGACTGTATTATTGTAGATAGTCTTGAAAAAGCACTAGATCATTGCCCCGAAAATGCAGACAAATATATTATTGGTGGAGGAGAAATATACAAACTAGGACTTCAATACGCAAATCAACTTGACATTACAAGAGTACATCATGACTTTGAAGCAGATGTTTACTTTCCAGAAATAGATTTAAACATCTGGAAAATAAGTGCAACCGAATATCATGCTCCCGACGAAAAACACCAATACGCATTCACATATCAAACATACATTAGAATTTAAAACAAAAAAAAACATCCTTTTCAGGATGTTTTTTTTTAGCAATTGGTTAAAAGTGGTGAACTACTCTAGAAAGAGTATTTGATAACATAAAATAAAAATTACAAACATTAATAATATACCAGATATGGCAATAATAATGTTTGAAAACCTTTGAGAGTACATCTCAAAGTAGCCTTTAATACCAAATACCACGAAGGTACTAAAGACGAAAAAAATTAAAATTTCCAAAAACAAATTTAATCCTAAGAACGTATGTTGCGTTTTAACCTCTATACTGCTTTGTAGAACAGTACGCTCAAAAAATCTAACTAGAACAAACGAGATAAGTAACGCAAGAACTATCCATTTGCTTTGGTCCACCATTTGTCTTTTAACCATTTATTATGCTTATTTCTTCGGTACAAATGTGTAGATTAAAATTCACCTCCACAATACCCACTTTTAGTGATATTTTGATTTTTTTGTAAAAAAATGAAAGAATCTTTTTTCAATACGTTAAAAAAATAAATCTTGAGTCAAATTTTAGAAACACATTACTAGTTCATTTAGATTGTATTATATTTGTACAAACAAAAAAAATGTCACAAAAAATCACTCCATACAAGGATTCTTCTCTAGGTAAAAAAGAACAAGTTGCGCAAATGTTTGACACCATTTCTGGAAATTATGATAGCCTCAACCGTGTTATCTCTTTTGGAATAGACATCAAATGGCGCAAAAAAGTTTTGCAAATTGTTGCTAAATCTAAGCCTAATACAATTTTAGACATTGCAACAGGAACTGGAGACCTTGCTATACTAATGGCTCAAACCAAGGCAGAAAAAATCATTGGCCTAGACATATCTGCAGGAATGCTTGAGGTGGGCGAACGTAAAATTGCTGATAAGAATTTGACTAAAACTATAGATATGGTTTTAGGCGATTCAGAAAACATGCCCTTTGAGGACAATTATTTTGATGCCATAACTGTTGCTTTTGGAGTAAGAAACTTTGAAAATCTTGAGAAAGGTCTTTCGGAGATTTTGAGGGTACTAAAACCAAACGGCGTTTTTGTTATTCTAGAAACTTCGGTTCCCGTGAAAACTCCCTATAAACAAGGCTATAACTTTTACAGTAAAAACATACTACCACTAATAGGAAAATTATTCTCAAAAGACAACGTAGCATACGGCTATTTATCAGAATCGGCAGCAGCTTTCCCATATGGCGAAGCCTTAAACAATATTTTAAGAAAAACTGGGTTTATAGATGTTGTAGCTTTACCACAAACTTTTGGGGTTGCTACCATTTATTCAGCATCTAAAAAATAATATGAAAAAAATAATTATTGCCCTATTTTTAACTGGAATTATTACTGGAAATGCACAGAATTCAAAAGGTATTTTCAGCAAAGACCCCATTATAAATCTTGAAAATTTTCAACAAAAAAAGGTGTATTTTGGATTTTTCTTGGGTTTTAATACTTTCGATTTTAAAATAGACTATAAGACAGAAACTCCTGATATACTTGTAAAAAAGACCACAGGATTTAATGTTGGTATTGTAGGGGATTATAAACTACATGAATATATCAATCTGCGTTTTGAACCAGGATTGTATTATTCTAAAAGGGATTTAAACTACCCTAATTTTTCTAATCCAAGTGATGCATTAAGAGAAGTAAACAGCACATACATACACTTCCCTCTTTTATTAAAATTCTCATCTTTAAGAACAGGGAACATTAGACCTTATGCACTCGGCGGGTTATCTGCAACACTCAACTTATCCAGCAATTCCAAATTAATGGACGATAACTTACAGCAAAGGTTTAGGGTAAAAAGCTGGACTACAAATTACGAATTAGGATTTGGGATTGATGTATTTTCAGAATACTTTATCTTCTCGCCTTCCATTCGAGGTGTTTTTGGAATCAATGATGAGTTAATTAGAGACAATGACGCTAATAGCCCGTGGACTAGTAATATTGAATCCTTAAAGTCTCGAGCTATTTTAATCAATTTTACATTTCATTAAAAAAAATAGGTCAAGCTCAAAGATATCTTATTAGCCTCTACAGAATTCACTCAAAACAATTGCTGTAGCGGTTGCTACATTAAGACTTTCTGTTTTTTGTACAGCTCCAAATCTTGGTATTGTGAGTCTACTTGTAATTTTAGATTCTATTTGTTGTGATATTCCATTGGCCTCATTACCCATTACTATGATACCTTGTTTAGGCAAGGCACTTTGATAAATGTTTTCGCCATTCATGAATGTTCCGTAAACTGGTAATTGAGTTTGAGATAAGAACAAATTCAAGTCAACATAATTCACATTTACTCTTGAAATAGATCCCATTGTGGCTTGAACCACCTTTGGGTTATAAAGATCAACTGTTTCTTTTGAACAAAGTACTTGTTGAATTCCAAACCAATCACACAATCTTAAAATAGTCCCTAGATTACCTGGATCTCTAATTGCATCAAGTGCAAGAGTCAAACCCGAGGTTTTAATTTCTTTTTCTATGGGCATTTTAAATACTGCTAAACAAGAATTAGGAGTAGCTAGCGCTGAGATTTTCTTCAAGTCTTGATCTTGCAACATCGTTCTTATGGCGGGAGAAACGGTTTCAAAATCATTTAAGGTAGTATACAAATGAACTAACTCAAAATTTGAATCTATTAGCTCTTGAACACCCTTTACCCCTTCGGCAAAAAATAATTGATGGGCTATTCTATATTTTTTTTGCTGTAAACTCGTTATAAGTTTTATTTGGTTTTTACTAACCATAAAAAAATGTACTTTTGAATTAAATATATTAAGACCTCTTGAAAAAAATTTCTACAAAAATAACTGCATTTATTCTAATTGCAATACTTATTTGTGCCTGTAACGCTGTAAAAAGAGTTCCTGAGGGCAAATTATTGCTTACAAAGAATGAAATAACGGTGAATGATAAAAATGTTTCTGATGAAACTATTTTCAATCAATTGTATCAAAAACCAAATAGCACCTTACTTGGATACCGATTAAGACTTAATTTATACTCTATTGCAAATTTAAATCCTGATTCAACTTATCAAGCTAAATTTACCAATAATCCCAACAAGTACAATCGTAAATCAAAATGGCTTTCTGCAAAACAGGTTGACCGATTAGGCAAATCTTTCTGGTACCATGGCATTCATGATTTTTTAAAAACTACCGGAGAGACGCCCGTTATTTTAGACAAAGAAAAAGCAGATAAATCGTTATTCAGATTGAAATATTATTTTTTTAATAATGGTTTCTTCAATGTAAACGCATCATATGTTATTGACACACTTGAAAGAAAAAAAAGGGAAAATTAAATACAATATTATGTCTGGTTCAGAATATACTCTGGACACTATAAAAACAACAATATTAACACCTGCACTAGATTCTTTATATACTTCTATAAAAAGCGCAAGCTTCATTAAAGCTGGCAATACGTATAAGACAGTGGATTTTGAAAATGAAAAAAACAGAATCACAACTCATTTTAGAAACAATGGCGCTTATTATTTCCAGCCAAATTATATCACATTTGATGTAGATACTATAAAAAAAGTCAATAAAGCAAACATCAATTTATTGGTTGCAAATTATTCATACCAAATGAATGACAGCACTAAAACGGAACCGTTTAAGCTATATAAAATTAGTGATGTAAAAATATATTCGGATTACAGCCCTAATTTGAATTCGTTTCAAATCAAAGACAGCGTGACGTATAATGGCTTTACAATTTACAGTCAAAACAAACTTAAATACAAACCAAAAGCCATAACTAATGCACTTTTTATAACAAAAGGAGGATTGTATGCCGATAATAAAACCGTACTGACAACACGCTATTTGAACAATCTTAAAATCTTTAATTATCCCTCTATACAATATGAGGTTGATAAGAGAGATACTACTGCGCATTCTCTTATTGCTAAAGTATTCTTGACACCACGAAAAAAATATAGTTTTGGTACCACTCTTGATGTGACACATTCTAACATTCAAGATTTTGGTGTTGGGGTTAGTATCTCTGAAACTGTGCGCAACGTATTTAATGGTGCCGAAACATTAGAACTGGCAGTGCGCGGCAACATTGGCTCCTCTCGAGATTTAGCTAATCCGAATAATAATTTTTTCAATGTATCTGAATATGGTTTAGATCTAAAACTAAATATCCCAAGGATTTTTATGCCTTTCAGAACCGAAAAAATCATCCCAAAAAGCATGATTCCTTCAACATTGATTACGGTAGGTTTTGCTAAGCAACAAAACATTGGACTTGATAAAGAAAACTTTACGAGTACACTATCTTACAATTGGACTCCACAAAAAAACAATACAGCACGATTTGATTTGCTCAACACACAATTTGTACGAAATTTAAATTCTCAAAATTATTTCAATGTTTACAAATCATCCTATAATGCTTTAAATAACATTAGTAAAGAATACAACACCAATAGTACTTATTACGATAACCCAACATCAAAAAATCTTCTTATTGAAAGAGGTACTTCGGGATTTACAAATGATGTATTGAGCAATAGTGGCACATTTTTAAAACCTATAGAACCTACTGATTTTCAATCTGTAAAAAGCATTGAAGAAAGAAGACAAAGATTAACCGAAAATGACTTTATTCTAGCTACAAATTTCACTTTTTCAAAAACTACTAAGAAAGATATAACTGATAATACCTTTTATTTATTTAAAACCAAAATTGAATCTGCAGGTACATTATTGTCTGCATTTGCATCTTCAACAAAACAAAAAAGAAATTCTAATGGCAACTATGAAATCTTTAATCTAGAGTATTCAGAATACATTAAAACTGAGTTTGATTACATCAAACATTGGGAACTTACAAAAGATAAAGTAATTGCATTTCGATCTTTTTTTGGTATTGCTATTCCATTTGGCAACTCTGACAATATCCCTTTTTCACGAAGTTATTTTTCGGGAGGATCCAATGATAATAGAGCGTGGCAACCCTATGCACTGGGACCAGGAAGCAGCGGAGCAGTAAATGATTTTAATGAAGCCAATATGAAAATTGCCATAAGCGGTGAATTTCGATTTAAAGTTCTTGGCGATTTAAAAGGTGCTTTATTTGCAGATGCCGGAAACATCTGGAACGTACTAGATAATGTTGAAGATGAGAAATCTACGTTTACCAGTTACCGAGATTTTAAGGACATCGCAATAGGCTCTGGCTTTGGACTTAGATATGACTTGAGTTTTTTTGTTATCCGTTTTGATTTAGGTTTTAAAACCTATAACCCAGCCAATGAAACAAATAAAAGATGGTTTAGAGAGTACAACTTTACGAACTCCGTTTTAAATTTTGGTATAAATTATCCGTTCTAATACTATTTAATTCCTATTTTTGCAGAACTAAAAACTAAAAAAATTACTTAATATTAACACTATGGCACACAACATAAAACCAGGAGTAGCAACAGGAGATCAAGTTCAAGAAATCTTTAACTATGCTAAAGAAAAAGGATTTGCATTGCCTGCAGTAAACGTAACTGGCTCAAATACAATAAATAGCGTTCTTGAAACAGCCGCTAAACTAAATGCTCCCGTAATCATTCAGTTTTCTAATGGTGGAGCACAGTTTAATGCTGGTAAAGGATTATCTAATGCTGGAGAAAAGGCAGCCATTGCTGGTGGAATTGCTGGTGCTTTGCACATTCATACACTAGCGGAAGCCTATGGTGCAACGGTAATTTTACATACTGACCATTGTGCAAAAAAATTATTGCCTTGGATTGATGGATTATTAGACGCATCCGAAGCACATTTTGAAAAAACAGGAAAACCTCTGTACTCATCACACATGATTGATTTATCTGAGGAGCCAATTGAAGAAAACATCGAAATTTGCAAAGGTTATTTAGAGCGAATGAGCAAAATGGGGATGACTCTTGAAATTGAACTAGGTATTACAGGTGGTGAAGAAGACGGTGTAGACAACTCTGATGTAGATAGCTCAAAATTATACACTCAACCTGAAGAAGTTGCTTATGCTTATGAGGAACTTTCTAAAATAAGTCCTCGTTTTACAATTGCAGCCGCTTTTGGAAATGTACACGGAGTATACAAACCAGGAAATGTAAAATTAACTCCAAAAATCTTAAAGAATTCTCAAGATTTTGTTCAAAATAAATTCAACACAGGTCACAACCCCGTTGATTTTGTTTTCCACGGTGGATCAGGATCTACACTTGAAGAAATTAGAGAAGGAATTAGCTATGGTGTTATCAAAATGAATATCGATACTGATTTGCAATTTGCATTTACAGAAGGCATTCGTGATTATATGATTAAAAATATTGATTATCTAAAAACACAAATTGGTAATCCAGAAGGGGCTGACGCTCCAAATAAAAAACATTACGATCCAAGAAAATGGTTGCGTGAAAGCGAAATCACTTTCAATACAAGATTGGAGCAAGCATTTGCTGACTTGAACAACGTGAATACATTATAATAAAAAGTTTAAAGTTTCAGGTCTAAGGTTTCAAAACTTTAAACCTGAAACAACAAAAACAATAAATATGGCTTGGTTTAAAAGAAAAGAAAAAGGGATTACAACAGCTACTGAAGACAAAATGGACATCCCAAAAGGGCTTTGGTACAAATCTCCTACGGGAAAAATTATTGATGCAGATGAGCTTGCTCGCAACTTATTTGTAAGTCCCGAAGATGGTTTTCACGTAAGAATAGGTAGCGCTGAATATTTTCAAATTTTGTTTGACAACAATGAATTTGTTGAATTAGACAAAAACATGACTTCAAAAGACCCTCTTCATTTTGTGGATACAAAAAAGTATGCCGATCGATTGAAAGATGTCATGGATAAAACCAAACTTAAAGATGCCGTACGCACAGGCGTTGGGAAATCTAAAGGTAAAGATTTAGTAATTTGCTGTATGGATTTTGCTTTTATTGGTGGATCTATGGGAGCTGTTGTAGGCGAAAAAATTGCTAGAGGAATAGATCACGCTATCAAAAACAAAATGCCGTTTTTGATGATTTCAAAATCAGGTGGAGCCAGAATGATGGAAGCTGCTTACTCTTTAATGCAATTAGCTAAAACATCTGTAAAATTAGCACAACTTGCTGAAGCAAAATTACCTTATATCTCGTTATGCACCGATCCAACTACGGGAGGAACTACAGCTTCATACGCTATGCTAGGTGACATTAACATCGCTGAACCAGGCGCATTGATAGGTTTTGCAGGTCCTAGAGTTGTAAGAGACACCACTGGAAAAGATTTGCCAGAAGGTTTTCAAACTGCTGAATTTCTTCTTGAGCATGGATTCTTAGATTTTATTACTCCAAGAAAAGAATTGAAAGACAAGATTAACTTGTATATAGATTTGATTCAAAACAATCCTGTACGATAATTTGAAATCCAAAGCATCGGCTGAATATTATTCAATCGTTTTTGATTCATTAAAATAAAAAAAGCAGCTTCTCATAATTGGGAAGCTGCTTTTTTTTACCATAAATTGTCCCGTCCTGAAATAGCGATACACAAAAACAATCGTTATGGAAGAATACACGAATTATGTAAAGCGCACCCAGCGAGATTACAGCATGTCCTTAAAACTTCAAATCGTTAGAGAAGTTGAGCAAGGTAGTTCATCAATTACCCAAATTAGAAAACAATATGGCATTCAAAGCCATGCTACAGTTCTGGGCTGGTTACGAAAATTTGGTAACTTTGATTGGGAAAACCAATCCCCTTTGAATATGGCAAAGTCACCCGAACAAAAAATTATGGAACTTGAAGCCCAAGTCAAGCTATTAGAAAAACAAAAGGCTCTTTTAGAACGACAAGCTTACGTTGCAGATAAAAAAGCAATCTTGTTTGACATGATGATTGATTTAGCTGAGAAAGAATATCATATCGATATCCGAAAAAACTCTGCACCCGAACAATCGCCCGCTTTAGAGCAAAAGAACAAAAAACAGTAGCGTTTACCTGTTATTTGTTCGGGATAGACAGACAGGTTTATTATCGAAAGACTAGAAGAATAGCATCCAAACAAAACAAAGCCAAAGAAGTGATTTTGATGGTGAATAATATCAGGAAGACAATGCCTAGAATAGGTACTCGAAAACTATATTATCTTTTGTTTGATAAACTTCAATTAATGAAAATTGGAAGAGATAAGTTCTTTGATATACTCAGAGCCAATCATTTATTGATACATCCTAAACGAAGTTATCATGTAACGACTAACTCACATCATCGATTTAATAAACATCAAAATCGAATTCTAGATTTAGAAATTAACAGACCAGAGCAAGTTTGGGTCTCTGATATAACCTATATAGGAAAAAGAGATAATCCTTGCTATTTAAGCTTAGTCACAGATGCTTATTCTAAAAAGATTATGGGATATTATGTTGCCGATAACATGAACACAGAAAGCAGTTTGAAGGCTTTTAAAATGGCTCTTAAACACAGAAACAACAAAAACTTACCATTGATACATCATTCAGACAGAGGGATTCAATATTGTGCTAATGACTACCAAAAGCAACTTAATAAAAATAAAATTCTATGCAGTATGACACAAAACTCTGACCCTTATGAAAATGCAGTGGCAGAAAGGATCAATGGTATTTTAAAACAGGAATTTAGGATTGACAAATACAATCAAAAAGCAGAAATCATGCAAAAAATTGTAAAAGAAGCTATTGATATCTATAATGAAATCAGACCTCATTATTCTAATTACATGCTTACTCCAAATCAGATGCATCACCAAAACAAAATTAAAATGAGAACCTATAAAACAAAAAACAGTAGCAAACCAGAGCTTGCTACTGTCTAAAATTGTACTTTTATTTTTTATTAATCCTGTATCACTTTTTCAGGACTAGACAAATCATTAAAAATTAAAAATAATCTTTTACATACCAGTTCGAATAGCTTCAACAGGATCTAATTTTGAAGCTGAGATAGCTGGTAGAATTCCCGAAATTACCCCAACAACAATGGATAATCCAGAACCTATTAGAATATTCCAAAAACTTAAAACAAATTCAAAATCCAATACATTTGTCAGTAATATAGACAGCAACCACACAATTATCAAACCGATAGTCCCTCCTATTACGCATAGAATAATAGCTTCAAATAAAAATTGAAAAAGTATAAATCTGTTTTTGGCGCCTAATGATTTCTGAATCCCAATTAAATTGGTACGCTCTTTTACAGAAACAAACATAATATTAGCCACACCAAATCCACCTACTAAAAACGAGAAAAAGCTAATCAGTACTCCTCCACCGCGCATTGCACCAATGATTCCGTCTAGTAAATCTGTAAAACCAGATAGTACATTGACAAAAAAGTTATCCATTTCATCTACTTTCATACCTCTAAAACTCCTAAGTTTTTGAGCAAGTTCAGCTTTAAAAGCATCCATATCAACTCCTTTTTCTGGCTTTACAAGGATTACTGGAGTCATCCCATTATTGTTATCGCCATACATACGTCTTAAAAAATTAACCGGTATAAACACGGAGGTATCATTACTGTCCCCAAACATTCCAGCACCTTGTTTTTTGAGCATACCAATTACGGTAAATCTTTGTCCATACAATCGTAAATTTTTTCCAATTGGTTCGCTTTCACCGAAAAGACTCTGAGCAATATCATACCCTAAAACGATTACTGCCGCTCCAGAATTAGATTCAGATTCGTTGTAAAACCTTCCTTTATCAAACTCAAGACCTTGTATATCAATAAACTCATGAGATACCGGGACAACATTAACATCACTTACAGATTCCGATTCAAATTTTAAGGATTCTCTTCCAACAAAAAACTGAAAAGCCATTTGATCTAAATCATTCATCGAACTTTTCAAATATTCGTATTCATCATATTTCACATCTGGAAATTGCTCTCTTTTCCATTGAGGTATTTCGGAAGGACCAAAAGAAAAACGCATTAGATAAATCGTATTTTTATCTAAACTACTTAAATCTTTTTTTATCTTTTTATCTAAAGAATCTACCGCAGCTAGAATTGCAATGATTGAGAAAATTCCAATGGTAACCCCCAATAACGAAAGTAAGGTTCTCAATTTATTGTTGCGCAAGGCACTCATCGCAAATCCAAAACTTTCTCGTAACAATCTAAGGTAAACTAACATATAATGTGTATTGTGTTAAGTAAAAATCTATAAATAATATTCAAAAACCTAATAAAAATAAGAAACGTTACATGAATCCTATCATTTTAATAGAAACTCCAAAAAAGAGATTTACAAATTAAAATTATCTCATTTTCAAATGGCTTAATTTTAACATTAAAAAACTATTTTTGCACCTCATAACTATAACTACATAATGAGCACAACAAAAACAATCCAATCAGCATTAATCTCTGTCTTTTCCAAAGAAGGATTAGAGCCAATCGTTAGACAACTAAACAGTCAAAATGTTACAATTTATTCTACTGGTGGAACTGAAGATTTTATAAAAAATCTTGGAATCCCAGTAATTCCTGTAGAAGACGTGACCTCATACCCTTCTATTTTGGGTGGTAGAGTAAAAACATTACACCCAAAAGTTTTTGGCGGGATACTAAACCGTCAGGATAATGAGAGTGATGTGCAACAAATGAAAGAATTTGACATTCCACAAATAGACCTTGTTATAGTTGATTTGTACCCATTTGAAAAAACCGTAGCTTCAGGAGCTACTGAAGCTGATATCATTGAAAAAATAGATATTGGCGGAATATCGTTAATTCGCGCCGCAGCTAAAAATTTTAAAGATACCGTTATCGTTTCGTCAATGGAGCAATACAGTTTATTTTTAGAGACCATCGCTAAACAAAACGGAGCTACAACACTAGAGGATCGTAAATTATTTGCTACCAAAGCATTCCACGTATCTTCGCATTATGATGGTGCAATTTTTAATTATTTCAACACTGACGAAACCATTTACAAGGAGAGTATTGCAGATGGTCAAGTATTAAGATACGGGGAAAACCCACATCAAAAGGGATTTTTCTTCGGTGATTTTGATGCGATGTTTAAAAAAGTTCATGGAAAAGAACTTTCTTATAACAATTTACTAGATGTAGATGCAGCCGTTAATTTGATACATGAATTCAAAAATGATGGTCCAACTTTTGCCATTTTAAAACACAATAACGCTTGTGGACTGGCAACTAGATCAACAATACATCACGCCTATATTTCAGCTTTAGCATGTGATCCAACATCAGCTTTTGGTGGTGTATTAATTTCGAATACAAAAATAGATGTAGCAACCGCTCAAGAAATCAACTCTTTATTTTGCGAGGTGGTAATAGCTCCTGAATATGATAATGAAGCACTTAGCATTCTACAGGAAAAGAAAAACCGAATTATTTTAATCCAAAACGAAATGGCTTTGCCTCAAAAACAAGTTCGTACATGTTTAAACGGATTATTAATTCAAGAAAGAAACAACATCACAGATACTAAAGAGGATCTAAAAACCGTTACCAATACTGCGCCTACTGAGCAAGAAATTAAAGATTTAATTTTTGCTTCTAAAATTTGTAAAAACACGAAATCAAACACAATTGTATTTGCAAAAAACGGTACGCTTATTGCTTCGGGTACAGGACAAACCTCTCGAGTTGATGCTTTAATGCAAGCTGTTGAAAAAGCTAAAAATTTCGGATTCGATTTACAAGGTGCCTCAATGGCGAGTGATGCTTTTTTTCCGTTTCCAGATTGTGTAGCATTAGCAAAAGAGGCCGGTATTTCAGCCGTTATTCAGCCTGGAGGATCTATTAAAGATGAATTAAGCATTAATTATTGCAATGAAAATAATCTTGCAATGGTATTTACAGGAACGCGTCATTTTAAACATTAATTTGTTTAACTTTGTCTGGCATTTTTATATAACTTTTAACCCTTAAAAAACTTATGGGATTTTTTGATTTCATGACCGAGGATATTGCGATAGACCTTGGTACCGCAAACACTTTAATCATACATAATGATAAAGTAGTAATTGACAGCCCTTCGATAGTAGCACGCGATAGAATTTCTGGAAAAATCATTGCTGTTGGTAAAGAGGCCAATATGATGCAAGGTAAAACGCATGAAAACATTAAGACAATAAGACCTTTGAAAGATGGTGTAATTGCTGATTTTGATGCTTCAGAGAAAATGATCAGTATGTTTATAAAAAGCATACCTGCATTAAAAAAACGAATGTTTACTCCAGCACTTCGCATGGTAGTATGTATACCATCTGGAATTACTGAGGTGGAAATGCGTGCTGTAAAAGAATCTTGTGAGCGCGTAAATGGTAAAGAAGTATACTTGATTCACGAACCAATGGCAGCCGCAATAGGTATTGGTATTGATATTATGCAACCAAAAGGAAACATGATTGTTGATATAGGTGGTGGTACTACTGAAATTGCAGTTATCGCTCTTGGCGGAATTGTATGTGACAAATCCGTAAAAATTGCTGGTGATGTCTTTACAAATGATATTGTATACTACATGCGTACACAACACAATTTATTTGTGGGAGAAAGTACAGCCGAAAAAATAAAAATCCAAATTGGAGCCGCAATCGAAGATCTTGAAACACCTCCAGAGGATATGTCTGTTCAAGGAAGAGATTTATTAACTGGTAAACCAAAACAAGTAGAAGTGTCTTATAGAGAAATTGCAAAAGCATTAGACAAATCTATTCAAAGAATTGAGGATGCCGTAATGGAAACCTTATCTCAAACACCGCCAGAATTAGCAGCTGATATCTATAATACAGGTATTTATCTTGCGGGTGGCGGATCAATGCTACGAGGTCTTGACAAAAGAATTTCTCAAAAAACAGACTTACCAGTTTATATAGCAGAAGATCCTTTGAGAGCTGTTGTAAGAGGTACTGGTATGGCTTTGAAAAACATAGTTAAATTTAAAAGTATACTTATTAAATAATTAAAACATTTAAAACTAAATCCTAGATAGGTTTACCAATTGAATTTATAATTAGGATTTAGTTTTTGTTTCAATTTACTTTAAAATAATTCATTTAAGAAAATGCAGCAAATTTTTAATTTTATTTTTAAAAACAGCAACCGATTGCTGTTTTTGCTGCTTTTGGGTATATCACTTTCCTTGACTATTCAATCACACTCGTTTCATAGAAGTAAAATAATAAGTTCTGCTAATTTTTTGAGTGGTGGCGTTTATGAAAAAATAAACAATGTCAATGAATATTTGAATTTAAAAGCTCAAAATGACGCATTGGCACAAGAAAATGCAACCCTTAAAAGCTTACTCTTTAATAAAAAAGACACCGCTAGCGTAAAATTAATGGACAGTTTGAAAGGTGTAAAACCTAGTGACATTTTAGTTTCTAAAGTTATTCACAACTCTTATAATGTATATGAAAACTACCTCACTATAAACTCTGGGGAGCTGGATGGAGTAAAACCTGACATGGGCGTGATCAACAGTTTAGGAATTGTAGGAATTGTAGAAAACACCTCAAAAAATTATGCGACCGTAATTTCTATCTTGAATAAACGATCGCAAATTAATGCTAAGATTAAGAAGTCAAACCACTTTGGGTCGTTAAATTGGAACGGAAAAAGTACTGGATTTGTTCAACTGACTGATCTACCAAGACTAGCAATGATAAAAATAGGCGATACGATAGTAACTGGTGGTCAATCTGTTATTTTTCCTGAGAATATAAATATTGGTACTATTTCAAAAATTTACAGAGACACACAAACTAACTTTTATACACTTGACGTAAAGTTATTTAATGACATGACTAATCTAGGTCATGTATATATTATTAAAAGTAAGGACAAGGAAGAGATTACTAATTTAGAAAAAAGAGAAAAAGATGAATAGCACCTTGTTTGTCAACACATTTCGATTTATTCTCTTATTAGCACTTCAGATAATTGTGTTCAACAATATGAATTTACTGGGCTATGTTAGTCCATTTCCTTATGTATTGTTTATCATTTTGTATCCTGTAAATGGAAACAAATCTGCCTTGCTGGCATCTAGTTTTTTATTGGGCATCATCATGGATCTTTTTAGTAATTCTGGAGGAACACATGCCACAGCTTGCATATTACTAGCTTACGTAAGACCTACTCTTTTTAAATTTGCATTTGGATTAAGTTATGAATACCAAACCATAAAATTAAATGAGGTACTTACCCCACAACGTTTTACATTTATCTTACTATCGGTTGTCATACATCATTTTACATTATTTTTATTAGAAGCCTTTCAATTGAGTTTTATCTTAGACACATTACTTACTGTGTTATTGAGTACCATCTTTACAATAATTATTTGCATCATAATTATTTATCTAATCAAGCCTAATAAAAGATGAGAAAAGCACTTTTGCCCGGCCTAATAACCATTGCTACGCTATTATTGGTTGTAAGGATTTTTTATTTACAAGTAGTTGATGAAACCTTAAAATTAGAATCAGAAAACAACGCCATTAAAAAGAAATACGAGTATCCTGAACGAGGTTATATCTATGATCGTAACGGAAAACTACTTGTAGCTAACCAAGCCTCTTATGACATTATGGTTATTCCCAGAGAGGTAAAGAAAACTGATACACTAGAGTTTTGCCAATTACTGAACATTACAAAAGAAGATTTCATAAAAAAAATTGAAAAAGCAACTGTTTACAGCCCGAGGTTGCCTTCTGTTTTTTTATCGCAATTAAATAAAAATGAGTTTGCTGCTTTTCAAGAAAAGATACGAAAGTACGAGGGTTTTTACTTTCAAAAACGTTCTCTTCGAGATTATGAAGTAAATTTTGGCGCCAATATTTTTGGCTTTATCACACAAGTAAATGAAAAACTAATTGAAAAAAATCCGTATTACAACAGCGGAGATTTAATTGGAAAACAAGGCGTAGAACAAAGTTATGAAGATTTATTACGTGGTATTAAAGGTGTAAAATATCTTCAAAAAGACAAGCACAACCGTGAAATAGGATCCTACAAAGCAGGTAAGTATGATACTATAGCCGTTCAAGGACAAGACATTAACCTTACCATTGATGCCGAAATCCAAAAATACGGAGAAGAGTTAATGATTAATAAAAGAGGTGGAATTGTTGCCATTGAACCTAAATCTGGTGAAATCTTGGCACTTGTAACAGCTCCATCTTACGATCCCGGAATTCTAGTAGGTAGACAACGCTCAAAAAATTACACAAAATTATACCGAGACTCAATTGCTAAACCATTATACGATCGTGGTTTACTAGCTGAATACCCCCCTGGTTCGCCATTCAAGATTTTAACAGGGCTTGTTGCTTTACAGGAAGGCGTAATTGACTACAATACGACCGTATTTTGTAATCGAGGTTTTAGCTATGCTAGAGGTAGGTTTATGGGATGTCACTGTCATGGAGGCGCGCTTCAATTACATAGAGGAATTTTTGAGTCTTGCAACTCTTATTTTGCAACTGCTTATATGAAAACCATCAATAAGTATGCTAAACCTGCCTATGCAGTTGACGTTTGGAGCAATCACCTTAAAAGTTTTGGTTTAGGCCAATTTATGGGATATGATTTACCTATTGGCAAAAGAGGATTGGTACCAACCTCAAAAACATACAAACGCATGTACCCAAATGGTGGCTGGAGAAGTACTGCAATTGTATCCAACGCTATTGGACAAGGAGAAGTATTGATGACCCCTATTCAACTAGCAAATATGATGGCAACAGTAGCTAATGAAGGTTATTATTACACGCCTCACATCATAAAAAAAATAGAGGGTGTCCCAATTGAAAGTAAGTTTACTACTAAACATACCACAACAATTGATAAGAAGTTTTTCAAACCTATTATTAGTGGCTTATTTGACGTGTATAACCTAGGTACCGCGAGAGGACTTCGAGTGGAGGGAATTGAAATATGCGGAAAAACAGGTACCGCGGAAAACTCCACTAGAATTGGCGGTATAAAAGTAAAAATGGAAGACCATTCCATATTTGTAGCATTTGCTCCAATGAACAACCCGAAAATTGCCATAGCAGTAATGGTAGAAAATGGAGGATATGGTGCTACTATTGCAGGTCCGATTGCGAGTTTGATGATTGAAAAATACCTTAGACATAAAATCACCCGTGTAGATCTTGAAAAAAGAATTCTAGCAACCAGTTTACAAGGTCGTTACGCCAAATTAGGTGGACTTTCGGAAACCGTTAAACTGCAATTAAAAATAGCAGATTCGTTACAAAAATTAAAGACAGGAACACCTAAAAAAGTTCCGTTGACTACTGATACCATTAAAGAAAAAAAACTAGCTTCTCAATCTAATGAAAAACCAAAGTATAACAAATAATATTGACTGGATCAGCATCATTATTTATACGGTGCTAGTACTATTAGGTTGGTTGAATATTTATTCCTCCTCATTATCGTCTATGCAAGACACTTATGAGAAGCAATTGATATTCATTTTATTTACTATCCCATTAATCTTTATTGTTGTTTCTGTTGATGGTAAGTTTTATGAAAAATATGCTAGTATCATTTTTATTGTAGCACTTTTATCATTAGCTGGTCTATTTTTATTTGGGAAAACCATAGCTGGCCAAAGGTGTTGGTATGCAATAGGAAGTTTTACAATTCAACCCTCAGAGTTTGCAAAAGCAGCTACCTCACTAGCCTTAGCAAAGTTTTTAAGTGATTCTCAAATAAATTTAAAAGATCCAAATAGACAAATTCAAGCACTAGCTATAATACTTTTACCTGTACTTCTTATACTTCCGCAACCAGATCCTGGTAGCGCTTTAATATATAGTATTTTTATTATTGTACTGTATAGAGAAGGTTTACCATCCTGGTATGTTTGGACGGGTTTCATAACCATTTTATTATTTGTACTTACGTTAGTAATTCAACCTATTTACGTTGTTTTGGCAGCTTTACTTGTCATTGTTTTAGTTCATTATAGATCAAGATTAGCAGATAGAAATATCCTATTAAGCAGTATCTTGTTTGTATTAATTTCCGGTTTTGTATTTTCTGTTGATTATATCTTCAATAATGTCTTTAAACAACATCACAGAGACCGTTTTAATATTCTACTAGGGAAAGCAGTAGATTTAAAAGGATCAGGTTACAATACCAATCAATCAGAAATAGCCATAGGTTCTGGTGGTTGGCTGGGAAAAGGATTTCTAGAAGGTACACAAACAAAAGGTGGCTTTGTACCAGAACAACATACTGATTATATTTTCACAACAGTTGGTGAAGAATGGGGTTTTGCAGGATCACTAGTAGTAATAGCCCTATTTGCAGGATTATTTCTTAGAATTATATATTTGGCCGAAAGGCAAAAAACCAAGTTTAGTAGGGTTTATGGATATTGCGTAGCGGGTATTTTATTTACGCACTTCTTTGTAAACATTGCTATGGTATCTGGAATATTCCCAACAATTGGTGTACCATTACCTTTTTTCTCCTACGGAGGATCAGGGCTATGGGGCTTTACAATACTACTGTTTATTTTCATCAAAATGGATGCGAATAAAGTGAATGAATGGTAATTGTTGCTTAAGTTTAAAACTATTAGCTTAATCCTTATCGAATGTGTAGTAGTAGATTTAGTTAAAACTCCAATCTTTATAATACTTGTTAGCTTCTAATTGATTTTCTAAACGATCTTCTAATTGAGGAAAGAAGTTAATTCCCGTGAGTTTTTCTATTGCATCTACAGATACTACAAATTTGTATAAAGGTTCATCACTTGGTTCATTAGGCATTAAAAAACCAATCATTTTCACTCTATTTCCAGAGCGATTCATTAATATTTTATAAAAATATTGAGGCACAGCGACCTTTTCTTTTCCAATAGTTTTTAAGGAATTGTTCAAAACACCTCCTGTCACTACATACACACCATTATCTTTCACTGCCCAATACCTAACTTTTTGCTCTAATCTATTCCAAATACCGTTATTGAATTTCTTATCCTGAGGAGCTATATTTGAGGTCAAAAAAGTATCATTGTACGCTGACATTGAGAATTCCATGTCTCCTGCTGGGCACAAATGCCCTTTATCATAATTAGAATTCTTGTAATTCCTCCAATCAGCAGAACCTGTTATAACCTTAGCATCCTCAATAAAATATGGGCGTTTAAAGTTATTGTTCTTTATGTAATCTTTCTTTAATTCATAAGCCACCCACTCAGCTTGTTCATAATTTTCATTATAAGAAAGAGAATAATAATTGTGCTTTACAATTGTATTTGTCGTCGATATTGGTAATAAATCATTTGTAGTAAGACGCAATTCTGTTTGGTTTCTACCCTCAGGTATACTCCCGTTTACATATTCGCTCTTTTCATTTGCGATTGGCACAAAACCTTTTTGGGTATTTGATATATCCTTTTTACAAGAAAAAAGTGTTGCAATCATTACAGTACACCCTACTACTATTTTGCTTCTATTAAAACTCATATAACTTAGATAACGTTAAAAAAATTATTGAAATAAAGATAGGGAAATATTAAAAAGAGAACATAAAAAAAAACGCTCAAAATTACTTTTGAGCGTTTTGGAATGGTTATCATCAAATTATGACTTTACAAGCTTATCTTTTTTTACCTTAACTGGTAACACTTTGTTAGTAAAAGCTTTAGATTGTAAATCATCTAATACATTCAAAGCTTCTTCTACATAGATATCTTTCGACAATGCTTCATGCCATCTCGCTCTTTTTTCTTTCAAAGAACTATCTTGATTCATAGCTTCTATTTCATGTGGTAAAGAACTGAATCTTAAATCATTCTTATAATCAACAATTGATTTATACTTTTTTGCTTTTTCCTCAATTTGAGCTTGAGCAATTTTAAATTTAGTAATATTTAAACTATAAATATTTTCCTCACTACGGCCATCGATCCATTTTGCATTATCTTCGATCAATTGAAATTGTGGGCTTTGAGTAATTCTATTTTTACTATTCATTATTACTTGGCCAAAATTAGAATTATCACTCCATAATTGATAACTAGTTTGGTCAATTTTATCCCAAGGCATAGCGTTGTCAATATCCCTTTCACCCATTTTTAAATAAGAATAGCGATCCGGCATTACAATATCACTATGTACACCCTCTAGTTGCGTAGATCCTCCATTGATTCTATAAAATTTTTGAGTAGTAGTTTTAATAGCTCCTAAATCTCCCACTGCGCTATTACGAACAAGCGTATTCAAATCATATACATTTTGAACAGTACCTTTTCCATACGTTTGTTTACTTCCTATTACAATACCTCTTTTGTAATCTTGAATTGCAGCAGCAAGAATCTCAGAAGCCGAAGCAGAAAAGCTATTCACCATAATTACAAGAGGACCATCCCATTCAATTTTAGGATCCTTATCATACAAAACCTCTTTTTTACGTCCAGCTGATTTAATTTGAACAATTGGACCTTGCTCAATAAATAATCCTGCAATATCAACAACCGTAGATAGCGATCCACCTCCATCATCTCTAACATCTAATACGATTCCGCTAACACCTGCATTTTTCAAACGGTCTACTTCAAGAGCTATATCTTTACCAGCATCTCTACCATCTGGATTTTCAAAATCGATATAAAATTTCGGCAAATAAATAACACCATATTTTAATCCATTTTTCTCAACTACACTTGACTTCGCGTATGTTTCTTCAATTTCAACGATATCACGAATGATAGAAACAATTTTAATAGTTCCGTCCACTTTTTTAATCGTAAGACGCACTTCAGAACCTTTTGGTCCTTTAATTTTTTTAACCACATCATCAAGACGCATTCCTACAACATCAACTGCCTCGCCATCACCTTGAGCAACTTTCATAATTAGATCACCTGATTCTAATTGTTTTCCTCTCCAAGCAGGCCCACCAGATATAAGTTCAGATATTTCAGTAAGATCATTTTTCTTTTGTAATCTTGCTCCAATACCTTCTAACTTTCCACTAATACTTACGTCAAAACGTTCTTTTTCTTCAGCAGCAAAATAATTAGTATGAGGATCAAAACGACCTGTGATTGCATTTATGTAAACTGAAAACCAATCATTACGATCTAAATCTTTTATAAAACTGAAGTACTCATCAAGAGATTTTAAAGAACTTTCTCTCGTTTCTTTCTCTAATGCTTCAAAAGATTTCACTACATACTTAGCGTCATTTTTCTTCTTATCTTCTTCTAATCTTTGCTTGTCAACCAATGAAGAAAGGGTTGATAACTTGATTTGTTTTCTCCATTTATCATTTAACTCTGTAAGATTTTTAGAATATGGTGCTTTTTCATAGTCAACATTGAAACTCTCGTCAGTTTCATAATTGAACGGTTTACTAAGCACTGATTTGTAAATTTTAGTACTCTCGTTCATTCTTTTGATCAAACGATCGTAGGTAAGATTAAAAAAACTTAAATCTTTGTTCAATAATTGATCGTCTAACTGCAGTTCAAATTTTGAAAACTCATCAATATCTGATTGCAAGAAAAAACGTTTTGAAGGATCTAATGCTACAATGTAATCCTTGTAAATGCCCTTGGAAAAATTATCATCAATTGTAGCAGGGCTATAATGTCCTTTCTCAATAACAAATGTCAATAATTCTAACAGTAATTTATCTTTTTCAGGATCATTACTTTTTGAGCTTTTGATATTAAATGCAAATAAAGCCATCGAAATACATGCGACAACAATTAATAATTTATAATTTCTTTTCATAAAGTGAAGAATAGTATTCATGAATTTTTTTGTTCTAAGATACGGTAAAAACCATGCCATATAAAGACATGATGCCATAAATTTTTGTTAAAGATATAAAATGTTTTATTGTAATGAAATGAAAGTTCAATTGATATTAAATTTTTACATTTAGTTCAGTTTTTACCAATTTCAGTCAGTACATTTGTTATTAATATAAATTAATATTCTTTTTTTTAATTTTAAGTAAATGAAAAAAAACAAGCCACTAATACTTATTACAAACGACGATGGCATTTCGGCACCTGGGTTGAGAGCTTTAATAGCTGTAATGCAAGAAATTGGCGAAATTGTTGTTGTTGCACCAGATAAACCTCAAAGTGCTATGGGACATGCCATTACCATAAACAGCACTTTATACCTAAATAAAATATCCAAAGATACCGACCCCTTTTTAGAATACAGTTGTTCTGGAACTCCAGTAGATTGTGTTAAACTTGCCGTAAATGAAATCTTAGAAAGAAAACCAGATCTTTGCGTATCTGGAGTAAATCATGGTTCAAATTCTTCCATCAATGTTATCTACTCAGGCACCATGAGTGCTGCCATGGAGGCGGGAATTGAAGGTATACCCGCTATAGGATTTTCTCTTTTGGATTATGATTGGAATGCAAATTTTGATGCCATCAAAACCTTTATTCGTAAGATTGCGCTACAAGTTCTTGAAAATGGCTTACCCGAAGGTGTATTACTGAATGTTAATTTCCCAAAACTACAAGAAGAAAACATAAAAGGAATACGAGTATGCCGACAAGCAAAAGCCATTTGGGTAGAAAAATTTGACAAGCGCAAAACACCTCAAGGCCGAGATTATTACTGGTTAGCTGGAGAATTTGTAAATCAAGATCATGGAGAAGACACTGATGAGTGGGCACTAAAAAACGGTTACATATCCGTAGTACCAGTACAATTTGACTTAACAGCACATCATGCCATTCAACAACTTAACACCTTTTCATGGAATGAAGAATAAAGATATACTCATAGGATTTATAATAGGACTTTTGACTACAGGTTTAGGCAGTTTTATTTTCATGTATTTTTTTACAGATTACCATTTTATTGCGGGCATTCAAATCTTACAATCTCAAGGAAATCTTGGAAAAATAATCACCTTAGGTTGTATTTTAACGCTAGGAGCATTTGGGGTAGCTCTAAAATTAAACAGAGAAAAAATCGCGCAGGGAATTGTGTTTTCAGTAATTACTTTAGCCATTTTAACCTTAGTAATATAAATACAGAATTCGTTTTTTAAATTTAGCTTTTACAACCATGAAATATTACATAATTGCAGGTGAAGCCTCTGGCGATTTACACGGCTCAAACTTAATGAAAGAGCTTTTCAAAAAAGATCCACATGCAGAAATTCTTTTTTGGGGAGGTGATTTAATGGAGAATGTAGGTGGCACCTTAGTAAAACACTATCGTGAGCTTGCATTTATGGGTTTTATTGAGGTAGTCTTCAATTTAAAAACGATTTTAAACAACATAAACATTTGTAAAAAGGACATTCAGAAATTCCAACCTGATGTGTTGATTTTTATAGACTATCCTGGATTTAATCTCCGAATAGCAAAGTGGGCTAAAAAACTAGGAATCAAAACACATTACTATATTTCTCCTCAAATATGGGCTTGGAAAGAAAGCAGAATTACCGATATCAAAAGAGACATTGATAAGATGTATGTTATATTACCTTTTGAGAAAAAATTCTACGAAGAAAAACACCAATACCCTGTTGATTTCGTGGGACATCCCCTAATAGATGCCATACACAACAAATCGAATGTTACTGAAATAGATTTTAGAAAAGAAAACAACCTAAGTGATAAACCTATCATAGCAATACTTCCAGGAAGTAGAAAACAAGAAATTACAAAAATGCTGCAAATAATGCTGAGTGTTTCTAATGACTTTCCTGAATATCAATTTGTAATTGCTGGAGCTCCAAGTCAGGAATTCTCTTTTTACACCCCATTTATAACACAAAGTAACATCCAGTTTGTAGCAAACAAAACCTATGAATTATTACAAAATGCGACAGCCGCTTTAGTAACCTCAGGCACGGCTACACTTGAAACGGCTTTATTTAAAGTACCAGAAGTAGTATGCTATAAAGGCAACTGGATATCCTATCAAATTGCAAAAAGAATTATCACATTAAAATACATATCACTAGTCAACCTCATTATGGACGAAGAAGTAGTCACAGAACTTATTCAAGATGAATGCAATACAAAACGCATTAGACAAGAGTTGTACAAAATCTTGAAAACCGAAAAACGCAATACTATTTTAGAAAAATACATACTTCTTGAAAACAAATTAGGTGGTCGTGGTGCCAGTGAAAAAACAGCTACTTTAATTGTAAAAGATTTATTTTAAATTGAATTTCATAACTTCATACATACTAATAAAACAAGTACTAGAACGCAGTATAACAGTTGCTGTTATTGTGATTTTGGGTTACAGTTGTGCACCTAAAAATTATAGTTCAACGTCGAAAAAACATGGTTATAAAGAAATAGAATCTTCGACAAATAAAAAAAAGACAGAAAAAATAGCCAAATCGGTGGTAGAAAATGCTCACAAAGAGCTAGGAGCTCCCTACAAATATGGAGGAACAAGTTCAAAAGGTTTTGACTGCTCTGGATTAATTATTACCATATTTAAACAGCAAGATATTATTCTACCTCATAATTCTCTCCAATTATCCAAAACTGGACTAGTAATTAACACAAAAAAAGACAAAGTCAATAAAGGAGATTTAGTATTTTTTTCAAACAACAAAAATAAGACTATAGACCACGTGGGCATTGTAATTGATACCTCTGATGAGGAAATTAAATTTATTCACTCCTCTACTTCAAAAGGTGTAATTGTATCATCTACCAACGAGCCTTACTATAAAAAGAGTTTTGTTCAAGCCAATAGACTTTTTTAATTTTACAATTTTCTTACTAAAAAACTGTTCTTACTTGTTTAAAATGTGTACTTTAGAGTTATGAAAGTACTACATTTCCCACTGATAAAAATTACAATTGGTTTTATAATAGGACTTGTTTTGTCTCATTATATCTTTTTCCCCACAAAATATATTTTTGTAGCAATACTACTTTCAGTTTTTGGATTAGGAGTAATGCACTTCTTTCTCAAAAAAAATATAAATACAGGACTATTACTTGGAATTAATATACTTTTATTAGCGGGATTAGTTGGAGTTTCAACCCAACGCACACATTCTGACAGTTACAAGAAGAGTCACTACTTACAAGTTAAAAATATATTCGAACAAGAAAAAACCTATACATTAATCATTAGAGAAAAATTAAAAAAAACTTCATTTAGTGATCGATATGTAGCAATAGTCACTCACATTAACAATGAAACTAAATCAGGTAAAATAGTCCTGAACATTAATAATGACAGTATCCAAAAAACATTAAAAGTAGGAAATATAATTCAGTTAAAAACCTCAATACACCCCAACACTTCACCCAAAAATCCTTATCAATTTGATTATGGAAAGTATTTAGAAAACAAACATATTTATGGCCAAATGTACACGTCAAGTGACGACATAAAAATTGCAAAACAATTAAAAAAGGATCTTTGGCATTACTCGGATGCATTAAGAACACGAATTTTAAAAAACTTACAACATCATCATTTTAACAATGAAGAACTTCAAGTTGCCATGGCACTTATACTTGGGCAGCAACAAGAAATCTCGCCTACTATTATTAAAGACTATCAATATGCAGGTGCTGTACATATCCTATCTGTTTCAGGACTTCATATAGGTTTCATACTAATGTTTATGACATTGGTTTTAAAACCTATACCAAACAATAAAAAAGGTTCATGGATAAAGCTATTTATTATACTAACTTCACTTATTTTATTTGGTATACTTGCTGGACTAGCACCATCAGTGGTACGTTCTGTGACTATGTTCTCTTTTATTGCAATTGGGAATCATCTAAGACGCAGCGTAAATATATATCATACCTTAATCGTTTCAATTCTAATAATTCTACTTATTGAACCTTCATTTCTATTTGACGTAGGATTTCAACTAAGCTATTTAGCGCTCTTTTTTATAATTTGGCTACAGCCGATGTTAAGCCTACTATACCAACCCAAAAATAAATTAACAAAATATTTTTGGGATATTTTAACCTTATCATTTGCAGCACAAATTGGTACCCTTCCATTAAGCATTTATTATTTTCATCAATTTCCTGGACTCTTTTTTATATCCAATATAATAGTAATACCATTATTAGGTGTAATAATGGTTCTTGGGGTACTGGTAATGCTTTGCGCTGCTGTATATGATACACCACAATTTTTATCTCAATTGTTTGAATGGAGTATCTATTTTCTAAATAAAATCATTCATAGTATTGCCTCCTTTGAACAGTTTATCATTAGAGATATACCTTTCCACTTTTTCATGTTAGTTAGTGCTTATATATCTATAATTTGTATGGTGTTTTGGATTAAAAAACCAAGTTTCAATAAATTAGTTGGAGTATTGACCTCAATTATAGTAATGCAAGCTGGATGTATCTACATGACCTGGCAAGACTCAAACATTAGTGAATTAATTGTTTTTCATTTACCAAAAGAGACGTTAATTACTGTAAAACATGGGATTCACTGCAAGGTATATTGCAACACTATCACTACAAAAGAAAACAAAGCAAAAAGTAACTTAAACACATACTTACTAAGCACTAATGGTATTATACAACGAAAACAGTCTTTAAAAAACTTCATCTATTTCAAGGGAAAAAGAATTTTTGTATTAGACAGCGCGATACAACTTATTCCAAATATAAATCCCGATGTTCTACTATTAACACAATCAACTAAAGTTAATTTAGATCGTGTATTAATGGAGTTAAAACCCAAAATGGTTGTAGCAGATGGATCGAACTTTAGGTCCATACAGCAAACCTGGAAAAAGAGTTGTGATAAACAGAAAATCCCTTTTCACATGACTCATGAAAAGGGATCTTACAGTATGAAATAAATTATACTTAATTATTCTTCGGCTACTGTTAAAAGTATTTTAGCATCAGCTAACCAAGCTTTTACACCTCCAGGTTTATAAGCCATCTTACCTATTAACTGGTAATTTATCTTACCTTTTCTTGAACTCGCTCTAGCAAAACATATTGAGGGATTAACATCCACACCAAAAGCTTTTTTCAAGTTTAAGTTGCGATCAATATACTCATTTCCGTCTTCTTGGGTAAGATCAATTTTAACAATTACAACGTTATCCCTAGACCATAAAGCAAAATCAAGTGTATTTAAAACTTGAGAATACAAAAGGGTATTTGAAGCATTTTTATCTGCAAATAAAAGCAATAATGGCTTATTTTCTTTATTACTAATTTCAATAGCCGCATTTACATCCGTTAACCAATTCAAGGATTGGGCATTCATATTAAAGCTATACGATAGTATAAACACAAAAAGTAAATTCTTAATCATAAGTTAGGTCTTAAAAAGTTTTTATAAAAATAACAAAAAAACAGAATAATCAACAATAAAATGTAGATTTATGTTCAATTAATCTTTATAAAATAACAAAATCTCACCTAATTACTTTTTTAAAAGCTTATTAGCTTCTGTTAACCAGGCTGCTGGTCCTCCGGCAACATATCCCGTACTGCCTAAACCCTCAAAATTGATCTTACCATCAACTGTTTTAGCATTTACAAAATGTACCGTTGGAAAACCTTGTATACCAAAAGCCATTTGCAATTCACTATTCTGCTTTTTAATTTCCTCTGTTTGGGTAGATTTTCTAGGGAAATCAAGTTCAACCAATACTACATTATCATTTGCCCATTTTGCAAATTCAGGTGTTTTTAGCACTTCTTTTTGCAATCTGATACACCAACCACACCAGTCACTTCCAGTAAAAAACAACAACATCGGTTTTTTAGTTTTGGTCGAAACTTCCATTGCCTTGTTAATATTAGTTTCCCAAACCAACTCTTGTGCTTGTGTAGCAACTGAAAAAGTTATCAGTAATAGCGTAATTATAATTTTTTTCATTGTGTTTTAATTTTTACAAATATATTCAAAAATAGTACCAAAAAAGGAGTCGTTACTTTACTTCCTGCATTAATTTTTTAATGAGTGGCGAACTTAAAATCAAAACTAACCCTGCAATTAAAGCATAAATCCCCAATTGGTAATACCCATCAGCATATACGTAAAGTTTATCTAGATTGGATGCATTTTCAGATGCTTCTGCAATATTTGCCCCTAATATTCCAGCAAAATATTGTCCATACGCACTAGCTAGAAACCACATCCCCATGATTACGGCTTGTGTTTTTTGAGGGGATAGTTTAGTCATTGCTGACATTCCTATTGGTGATAAACACAATTCTCCAAAAGTGATGATAAACCAACCTAAAGTAAAAACTCCTAACGAGGTTCTTCCGTTTAGATCAGCAAAGAATTTAGTGTAATAAAATATCCAAAAACCTCCAGCAAGAAATATAAATGCCAAACCAAATTTAATAACAGTATTAGGTTCAATTTTTCTTTTAGCCATTCCTAACCAAACTAATCCTACCAATGCTGCAAAACCTATAACAAAAAACGAATTGGCTGCATTGTTTACTCCATTTGGACTTAATTCAACTCCTAAAATATCATTATTTAAATTATTTGCAGCAAATAAGCTTAACGAACCGCCACTTTGCTCGAAAAACGCCCAAAAGAAAATAGAAAAAATGATAAACACTAAAGCAGCTAAAAGCTTTTTATTTTCTGCCAAAGAAAAATTCTTCATTTCATAGAACAAATACAATATAGAGGCAGGACCAATAAAAATCATAAAATAATCGGTATACTGGGTATTTGCAACCATGATTATTATTAACGGAATAATACAAAGCGAACCTATATAAGTTGCAATTTCAAGATTTTTTTTCTTCGATTTTTCAATATCCATCAAGGGTGAAAGTCCTATTGGCCCTAAACTTTTTTGAGTTTGAGTAAAGGTTAGCAAACTTACAATCATTACAACTGCTGCAAACCCGAAGCCAACATTCCATCTTAAATTTTCCGGTACTAATGATTGCCACATAGAACCTTCAGCTACAGCTATACAAATATAACCACCAATTAATGCTCCAAGATTTACACCCATATAAAAGAATGAAAAACCAGCATCTCTTCGTGGATCGTCATTTTTATATAACTGTCCCACCATTGATGAGATGTTGGGTTTAAAAAAACCTGTTCCAACAATTGTAAAACCCAAACCAATAAAGAAAAAATTCTTAGGATCAACGGCTAGAATGACACTTCCTATAATCATTAAAATTCCACCCCAAAAAAGTGACTTTCTTAAACCTAAAATTTTGTCAGCAAATAATCCTCCGATAAATGTAAAGGCGTACACCCAAGCCTGAGTGGCACCATATTGCAGGTTAGCTACCGTTTCATTCATAGCCAAATGATTCACCATGAAAACCACGAGCATACCTCGCATACCATAGAAACAAAAACGTTCCCACATTTCGCTAAAAAACAAATACCACAATTGTTTTGGATACTTTCCTTTGAAATTTTGAATTTCTTCTAATGATTGATTGATTTCCATACCTTAATTAATTCCGTGGTCTTTCATTACTTTGTTTAAATTTTTAACTAAAGCAAACATTAAAAGTGTAGCAAACATCAGTAAAGCAAAATTCACCCAAAAGAAATTGGCCTTATCGTCATATTGATCCCACATACTTGCCAGAACTCCAGATAATTTATTTCCAATAGACGTTGATAAAAACCATCCACCCATCATTAAAGCAGTTATATTTTTAGGAGACAATTTAGATACAATTGACAATCCCATCGGGCTGAGAAATAATTCTCCAATGGTTATAATTCCGTAATTAGCAACAAGCCACCAAACGGATACTTTTTCAGCTCCATTGTTTCCAATGTGAACAGCAGCGACCATCACTAAAACGGATAAGGCTGAAATTAATAATCCAAAAGCAATTTTAGTTGGAGTAGATGGTTCTTTTTTCCTGCTTCGTAAAAAAGTAAAAAAAGCAACAACCAAAGGTGTTAAAATAATTACCCAACCTGGATTTATCGATTGACTTAAATTTGCCGACCATGTAAATATTTGACTTTCCTCTTTTGGTAATTTCTCTTTCGCTACATTTCTAAAATACAATGGATAATCTACAACCTTTGTAACTTCGCCATCTTTTTTCTGAATTCTAAATGCCGCATCGTACAATGCAACTGAATCTTTTTTAAAAGTTAGCGTATCGGTAAGGTTTAGTTTAGATCCTATTTGTTGTGAAGTCCCTGTTAATTCTCTGTCAGTATATTTATCACCCCAATTATTTAGTGCAGAACCATTCAATTTAAACACTGCCCAAAATAAAATCACTACTGCAAAAATTGAAAGCAACGCACCGATTGGTCTTTTGTCTTCAACTTTAGCTTTGAAATATAAACTTCCGTAAAAAAACACAATTGGAATACAGGCAAATATAAAAGCATCGGTGCTATCAGATCCAAAAACAGAACTATCAACAATCATTTCTGACTGAACACCTTTCAAAAACCAACCTATAACTCCAAAAACAACTGATGGCACTAAAATATACAATACAATTTTATAAAACGGCATGTCTCCTTCTTGTACTCCTTTTTTATCGGTTTTATCTCCGTAATGTTTGGTTCCCAATAAAAATACAATCACACCAATAAACATTCCGACCCCTGCAGCCATAAAAGCCTCTTGCCAACCGAAAAGAATTTTCAGAGCAGCCCCAAAAAAATTACAAATAAAAGCACCAACATTAATTCCCATGTAGAAAATATTGTACCCTTCATCTTTTTTATCTTTATACTGTTCATCATTGTAGAAATTACCTAACAGTGTTGAAATATTAGGTTTGAAAAATCCGTTTCCTATAATTACCAAAGTCATGGCAAAATACAACATCGGCAAACTGTGAATTCCCATCATGAGATAACCTGCACCCATCATCAATCCTCCAATTACGATTGACTTTTTATATCCTAAATATCTATCGGCAATTAATCCCCCAATAAATGGAGTTAAAAATACCAAAGCAATGAAAGTTCCATACAAATCAGAAGCTTCTTTCTCCGTCATGGCAAATCCAGCCTCAACATCTTTAAGATATAAGGTAAAAATTCCGATCATTAAATAATAACCAAAACGTTCCCACATTTCGGACAAAAATAAGTAAGGCAATGCTTTAGGGTGACTTTTCCACATAGTATATTGGTTTAAAAAACAAACCTACAAGGATTTCTTGTAGGTTTGAAAGATATAAAAATATTTTTAAAATTTAGTTAACGCACACCGTGCATCATTTTTTTCAATTTTGGAGTTAATGCCATTAATATAACAGCTGCCAATCCGCAAAGAATAACGAATACCATGAAAAATTCAAATAAATTATGAATCTCAAATCCGGCAAAAACTGGATTGTTTGGACTGATTTGATTTTTCTCTAAGATTGCTAATTGTTCTACAGTTAAAGTGATTTTTTTATCTAAAACCGCTTGTAAATCTATTCCAAGTTCTTTTGCTTTATTGAATTTATCTCCAGTAGCAGGCAAAATAGAACCTAATGTTCCAGCCAAGGCATAACCTGAAGCATTTGATAAAAAGAATACTCCATATAATAAAGAAGAAAAACGCTTCGGAGATAATTTACCAACTAACGACAGTCCAATTGGTGACAAACATAATTCCGCACAAGTTTGAATTAAATATAAAAGAATCAACCATTTGATAGCAAGCAAACCATTGTTTCCTAAATCTTTAACATTGTAAGCAATAATAAAATAACTCAATGCAATTAACGCTAAACCAACTGCTTGTTTTACAGGTGAAATTGGCTCTCTGTCTTTGCTTCTTAAATAATCCCACAACATACTGAATGGTACTGCAAATGCTACAACAAATAATCCGTTAAAAATTTGAACCATCGATGGCGGCATATTGTACCCGAAAAAGTTTCTATCCGTTTGATTATCGGCAATAAATGTTAAGGATGAACCAGCTTGTTCAAAAGCAGCCCAGAAAAATATAACAAAGAAAGCTACAATATAAATTACAAAAATTCTATCTCTCTCTACTTTTGTAAGTGATGAATCTGAAATTATTAATCCCGCAAGTGATAAACCACTAGCATAAATTAAAGAGTATATAAAGTTTTGTCCGAATACAAAATGGAAAATTAATCCCAATCCGAAGAATGCTACTACTGCACCAATTAATGCTTTCTGCGAAAAAACAGCTTTTTGAGATTCTCCCTCTTCATAGTCAGAAGCATCATTTTTAGAAGGCAAACCACCTAAAGGTTTTCCCTCTGGAGTAACTACATATTTGTTTTTAAGAAAGTAGAAAACTGCAGTTCCTATTAACATAGCAATAGAAGCTGCTAAAAACCCCCATTTAAAGGCATGTATGTCTCTTACTCCATCTGTTTTAACATCACCTACAATTGGGCAAATCAACTGGCCTAAAAAAGCTCCTAAGTTGATACCCATGTAGAAAATTGTAAAGGCTGTATCTAGTTTGCTTTTTTCTTGCTTTGGATATAAACTCCCAACCATGGAAGAAATATTTGGCTTGAAAAAACCATTTCCAAAAATTATAATTCCCAATGCTGACCACATTAGAGTACTTGCTAAACTGATGTTAGTACCAAATACACTAGCACTTATGAATAAAAAGAATTGTCCAATTGCCATCATCAAACCGCCAAGTAAAATACAATTTCTGTTTCCAAAAAACCTATCGGCAATAAAACCACCTAACATAGGAGTTAAATAACAAAGTCCTAAGAATCCTCCATAAATTAAAGAGGCATCTTCTTCTTTCATCATCAGTGAGTTCACCAAGAACAAGGTCAAGATAGCTCGCATTCCATAGAAATTGAATCGCTCCCACATTTCGGTTCCAAATAACACCCAAAGTCCTTTTGGATGTCCTGTTTTTACTGCTGTTTCACTCATTTTTATTAATTTGGTTTGTTTTTAATTATCGCTTTTATAAATTCTCTTTAATGAAATTTGTCATCTTTGTATACAATTGAACCCTAGTTTTACCACCATAAATCCCGTGGTTATTATCAGGATATATCTGAGAATCAAATTGCTTATTTGCTTGTATCAAAGCCTCCATCATTTGCATAGTATTTTGCACGTGCACATTGTCATCTCCAGATCCATGAATCAACAGGTACTTTCCTTTTAATTTATTCACGTGGTTTATAGGGGAATTATCATCATATCCACTAGCGTTTTCTTGTGGCGTAGTCATGTAGCGCTCTGTATATACACTATCGTAAAAACGCCAGTTGGTAACAGGTGCCACAGCAATTGCCATCTTGAAAACATCATTGCCTTTTAGAATACAATTTGAGGCCATAAAACCACCATAAGACCAGCCAAATATACCAATTCTAGATTTATCTACAAATGAATAATTCCCTATTACTTTGGCAGCATCAATTTGATCCTCTACCTCATACTTACCTAGCTGCAATTGAGTCACTTTTTTAAAATCGGCGCCTTTAAAACCGGTCCCTCGTCCATCAACACAAGCTACAATATAACCTTGTTGAGACAACATCATGAACCAGTAATCATCAGTACTGTTCCATTCATTATTTACTTGTTGAGATCCAGGACCAGAATATTGGTACATGAATACTGGATATTTCTTGTTTGGATCAAAATCTTTTGGTTTTATAATCCATGCATTCAATTCTATTCCTTTTGCTGTTTTTAACACAAAAAACTCTTTGGCAGGTAGATCATATTTCTTTAATTTGGCCGCAAGAGCCTCATTATTTTCTATTACTTGAATTTGTTTTCCAGCCTTGGCTTCATTTAAAGTATAAGTAGTAGGCTGCGAAGCGCTAGAATACGTATTGATGTAGTATTGAAAATTTGGGCTAAAAGTAGCTGCATTAGTACCTGTGTTTTGAGAAAGTCGTACTTTTCCTTTGCCATTAAGCAAAACTTTATATACATCTCTATTGATGGAACCATTTTCTACAGATTGATAAAAAACCGAATTAGTTTTCTCATCATAACCATAATAATTAGTTACTTCCCAATTTCCATTTGTAACCTGATTTTTCAAACTTCCATTTTTGTCATACAAGTAAATATGATTGAAACCATTTTTTTCACTCGTCCAAATAAAACTGTTGTCTTTAAGAAAAGTCAAATTATCAGTTACGTCTACATAGGCTTTGTCCTTTTCATTCAAAACTACTTTTGTAGTTCCAGCTGTGGCATCAACAAAAATTAAATCTAAATTGTCTTGATGACGGTTTAAAACCTGAGCTGAAACAAGATTACTGTCATTTGTCCATTTTAACCTGGCAATATAAAAGTCATTGTAATTGCCTAGATTTATGTTTTTCACCGCATTTGCGTCTACATCATAAACGTGCAAAGACACAACCGCGTTCTTTTCGCCAGCTTTTGGATATTTAAAAGTTTGATTTGTAGGATATAAATCTTTGCCAAACATAGACATCGAGAATTCAGGTACCTTACTTTCATCAAAACGAATGTAAGCTACTTTTTTACTATCAGTACTCCAGTCAAAAGCTTTCACAAAAGCAAATTCTTCTTCGTAAACCCAGTCTGTAATTCCGTTTATGATACTATTTTTTTGTCCGTCTGTAGTTATGGCAGTAGATTTAGTAGTAGCTAGATCATAAACATAGAGATTGTTCTCTCTAGCATAAGCAATTTTTTTACCATCAGGTGAAAAGGTTGGCTCTTGAACTTGAAAATCAAAAAGTTTTTTCAACTTTTTTGTAGTTATATCGTACAAATAATAATCAGCTGTAAATGAATGACGAAAAATTTGATTAGAGTTACAAGCCAGCAATATCATTTTTTCTGAGGCATCAAAGGAATAACTGTCTATTCCGCTAGCCAGCTCTTGATGCGATTTAGTATCAATTAAAGTTGCCGTTTTCTTTAAAGTCGCAAAATCATACACATCAATTTGCATACTCCTAGATTGCATATCTACGTTTAAAACAGTGTATTGATTCGTGTTTTTTAAGGATTGCAATTCATCCATTCCTTTGGCTCGAAATGTACCGTTGTACATTTCATCAATGGTTATTTTTTGTTGTCCAATAACCGAAAAACAAATAAATAAAAATAAAGCGATATAATTTTTTGAATACATACTATTAAATTAAGGATAAAAAACCGTCAATTTTAGTGAAAAAATTACAATAATCAGTTATTTTTTATGTTAAATGTAAAAACAGGTTATCACAACTCACTCCTATTGAAATGATTTAGATTGCAAATAAAACCGCTAATAACGTATCTTTGCAGTATAGTACACCCTAATCAATTGAGAATGAACAAGACCATAAGTGGATTTTCAAAATTATCAAAAGAAGAAAAAATCAAATGGATTGCAACAGAATATTTCTCCAATCCATCTGAAGCAATTGCGGTAATTAAAAATTATTGGAACAACGATGAAAAAATTCAACAACTTCATGATGAATTTATAGAAAACACGATTACAAATTTTTATATACCCCTTGGAATTGCTCCCAATTTTTTGATAAACGGCAGGTACCACACCATTCCAATGGCTATTGAGGAAAGCTCTGTGGTTGCAGCAGCATCAAAAGCTGCCAAATTCTGGGCTACACGAGGAGGTTTTAAAACCACGGTTATCAATACTGAAAAAATCGGCCAAGTTCATTTTATATTCAAAGGTGATGTATCTAAACTAAGCCTATTTTTTGCTCAAAACAAAAGTAAATTTTTCTCTGAAACCGAGTCGATCACCGCTAATATGCAAAAACGCGGCGGTGGAATTACCGATATAATTTTAAAAGATAAAACTGATTTATTACCCAACTATTATCAGTTACATGCTACTTTTGAAACTAAAGATAGCATGGGTGCCAATTTTATAAATTCGTGTTTGGAACAATTTTCCAAAACCTTAAAAGAAGAAGCACAACACTATGATTTATTCTCAAAATCAGAGAAAGAAATTGAAGTAGTAATGAGCATTCTTTCAAATTATGTTCCAAATTGCATTGTAAGAGCCGAAGTTTCGTGTCCAATTGCTGACTTAGAGGAAAAACAAATTCCAAACCCGCAGGTATTTGCAGAGAAATTTGTGCAAGCGGTTCAAATTGCCGAAGTAGAACCATACCGCGCCGTTACTCACAATAAAGGAATCATGAACGGAGTGGACGCCGTTGTACTGGCTACAGGTAATGATTTCCGTGCGGTTGAAGCCGGAATTCACGCCTATGCTTCCCGTAACGGAACCTATTCTAGTCTTTCCCATGCCAAAATAGAAAATGGAATTTTTTCTTTTTGGTTGGAGATTCCGTTAGCATTAGGAACTGTTGGAGGATTAACATCGCTGCATCCTCTTGTAAAACTTTCTCTCGAAATGCTAGAAAAACCCTCTGCACAAGAACTCATGCAATATGTTGCAGTTGCAGGTTTAGCACAAAATTTTGCAGCCTTGCGTTCGTTGACTACCACCGGCATTCAAGAAGGTCACATGAAAATGCACTTAAATAATATAATCAATCAATTTGAGGCCAGTAATGAAGAACGTCTTTTGATTCAAAATCATTTCAAAAAGAATGCTGTTTCTCATAGCGCCGTAGTTTCCTTTATTGAAAACCTAAGAAAATAAGATTGATTTTTGATTTTCCAATCAAAATTAAAAACCTTGATTTGGATTAAAACAATACTGATGAAAAAAACATTTTACAGCAATGGTAAACTTCTAATTACTGGAGAGTATCTTGTTCTTGATGGCGCACAAGCCTTTGCATTGCCTACAAAACAAGGACAAAACCTTTGTGTAGAAACAAGTAAAAACAATGAAATCGTTTGGACAAGTTATGACTTTGATGGTCAAATATGGTTTCAAGACACTCTTTCATTTTCTGATATTACTAATGAGACTAAAGATCAAACGGAATCTGTAAAAAGTACACTTACCACTATTTTACACGAAGCCTATAAATTGAATCCTGAATTCATTCTCAATGCTAATGGATACATTATTACCACTGAACTCAGTTTTTCCAAAAATTGGGGTTTAGGGACGTCATCCTCTTTAATCAACAATATTGCCCAATGGTTACAAATTGATGCCTTTACGTTGTTAAAAAACAGCTTTGGAGGTAGCGGATATGATATTGCTTGCGCACAAAATAACACTCCCATTCTTTTTCAGATAAAAGATGGCAATCCAACCGTTAAACAAATTGAATTCAATCCTGAGTTTAAAAAAAATATCTATTTTGTATATCTCAATAAAAAGCAAAATAGTAAAACTGCCATTACAGCCTATCAAAAAAATAAAAAAAACAACCTAGCCGAATCCATAGCTTTAAATGACCAATTGACAACAGCTGTTTACAACGCTCCTACTCTTTTAGCATTTAAATATGCATTAACGCAACACGAAGCACACTTGAGTTCCATTTTAGAAACTACAATAGTGAAAGACACTTTATTTCCTGACTTTGATGGCGTTTTAAAAAGCCTTGGCGCTTGGGGCGGAGATTTTATAATGGCAGTATCAGAACATAATCCAACCGCTTATTTTAAATCAAAAGGATATGAAACTGTAGTTCCATATAAGGATATGATCTTGTAGTACATTTTAATCCATAAAAAAACCCGATACTTTGTCAGTATCGGGTTTTTTTAGTATTCGGAGTAGATTAGTAATTAAAATCTATCCTGTTATCTTCAATTTTTGCGTTTTCTTTAAGAGCAGGAATAACTCTATTCGCGTCTGATGCACTTTGAGCTTTCAACTTTGTAACATAAGCAGCATGGCTTTTTAAAGCTGGCGCTTTTACAACACCTACATTTTTCACCACATAAACTCCTGTATTACCTTCAATTGGTGCAGAAAGTTTGTTAGCTGATAATGCAAAAGCGTTTCCAACAACTTTTGGTTCTGGACCTACATTTGGTAACATAGAGTTCTCCATTGTTAATCCTGTTGCTTGTTGAACTGTTCCACCTACTGCTTTTGCAATAGCTTCAAGAGAAGAACCATTCATTTTAGCTTTGATTAATTCAGCTTTCTTTTTGTTTTTCAAAATAGATTCTACGTAAGGTCTTGCTACTGAAACGGCGATCAATCCAGAATCGTCAATGCTTTTTAATTTAGTAATAACATGCCCAACATTAGCTACTTCAAAACGTTTTACATCACCTACTTTTACTCCTTTTTCAAAAGCCCAACGAACAATTGTTCTTTGGTTTCCAAGAGTACCGAAATTTTCATCTAACCCTTTAACAGATACTGCAGGTGCAACTTTTAAACCTAATGTTTTTGCAACCGAATTAAGATCTTTATCAGCTGCATCCATCTCTAACTTTGTAGCTTGAGCAAATATTTTATCAGCAGTAGCCTCAGAAGCCTCCACTTTTTGAGCTACAGTTGCTAAACGAATTCCATCTTGTTTATCAGTAACTTTAATTACGTGGAAACCAAATTGAGTTTCTACTAAACCTACTTTACCAATACCATTACTAAAAACAAAATCATTAAAAGGTTTTACCATTTGGTTTGGACCAAAATAACCTAAATCACCACCTTGTTGTGCAGAAGAGTCATCAGAAGCTGTAAAAGCCAACATCATAAAACTATCCGGATTTGCAGTTACCTGAGCTAAAATACTTTCAGCTTTTGCTTTTGCTTCCTCCTTAGTTCTTTTTTCTTTTTGATTAGGAACTTGAGAACCTTCATACCCAATTAATATATGACTTGCTTTAACATTTACTGCTAATTTTTTACCCATAGACTTTGACAAACAAATGTATTTACCAAACATGTACGGACCATAAACAGCACCAGGAGCAAGGTTAAACAATTTATCAGCATCTACAGCTGGTAAGTCTTTTTTGGCTATGTATGTAGAGTCATAAGGAATATCAGAATTAGAATTAACGAAATCTACTGCATTAGCTGTAGTTCTAAATCCTGGTAAAGTATCATTTTTACCTGTTTTTTGGTTGTATACCACACTACCAGATAACAATCCGTTTATTCTAGTTTTAATTTCAGATTCATCAGCTGGTGATGCTTTGTCTTCAATTAATACATACTCTACTTCACGAGATTCGTCAGCTTTGTATTTTTTCTTGTTTTTACTCATGAAATCTACAATTTCTGAATCAGAAATTTTAACTTCACTATCTTTAATTGTTGAATACAAACCAGCAACATAAGCAAAATTTACTTTGTTAGATTCCATTTCGTACTTCATCTTACCTTCACTATCCGTTGTAAAAACTGAAGCTTTGATAAGCGTATTGTACAATTGAAACTTAGCATTCAAATCAGCATCTTTTTCTCTGTCTTTCAAAAACTGAGCTTGTTCTGGGTTTGATTTAAAATATTGTTTGAATTTTGCAACATCAAAAACGCCAGCAGCATTTAAAAACAATGGATTACCACCTATGTTTTGATCCGCTTTAAAAATCTCTAACAAATGTTTCTCACCTACACGTAATCCTAGTTTTTCAAACTCAGATGTTAATAAAGCAACAGAAACCTCTTGATCCCATACTCTATTTGCAGCTTGTGTAGAAGTAATACCTTGACCACTTTTTTCAACATTACTAACTTTAACTCTAAAATCTTCAAATGAAATGTCTTTTCCATCAACACTACCTACATCTTTTGAAGTACTGCTAAAACCACCGCTATTGAATATATCACCTATGATAAATGCTAATAAACAAAACCCGATAACGAGTATCAAGAGAAGTGAACGTTGTCTAATTTTTTGTAAAACTGCCATTTTATTGTTGTTAATTTTTATATTCAGTTTGCGAAAATACAATTATCTAATTAATAATTATACTAGTAGCCTTTTATTTTGCAAGAAAATTTATTTTCCCAATAAAATAAAGCCTTGAAGCATTATTTAGTATTTTTAATTTAGCTTAAACCAATGATTTTTGAGGGTATTAAAAACTATTTAGAGCTTTTTTCATAGTCATTGAACCGTTAAAATAAACTTTGAATTAAATCTGAAAAATGATTTAAAACTAAAGTTTCATCAACTAGAAACACTTGTTTTATTGAAGACAAAACCCAACTTTTACCAAATAAAGCTATCTTGTCAAATAAACAAACCAAGTATTTTTATGGTTTCATATTTTTATTTCTTTCCTCAAATTTTTTAGTAAACCTCCTTCTGAAGAAAAACATAAATATTGCAAAAGCTGCTATTATAAAATTCAACCAAGCTTCACCAAGAGCTGGATTGTTGAGTTTTTTAACCCCATCAAAAATAAGATAGGCTGCAAAAAGTAAATAAATGTATTGTGTATATTTAAAATATTTCATGATGATGTGTTTTATTCTTCTGTTTGGACTTCTCCCGTTATTTTTTGTGAATTGATCACTTTGAAATCTTTACTAAAATCTATTCCTTGCCCATTTGAAACTCCTTTTGCCCCAGAAAGCTTAAATTTTCTTTCGGTAAAAAACCATTCGTTTTTTTGATCAAAATACAATTGCTCTGTTTCTAATTTTTGACCGTGTTCGGTGAAAATTTTAACATTACCTTGTAAATCAATCATATTTGTAGCTTTGTAAGAGACTGCATAATTTGATTGAATAAACGTTTTTTTTCCTTTCTTGTCATACAAGGTTACATCAATACCTTTTGGAAATTCAGTAAATGGAAAATCAACGGTGGCATAATCTAGCATTTTTGGACTTACTAAAACCGCGGTAATTCTTCCCGAATCAGTATATTTTAAGTCTACTAAATCAGCATCACTACTGGGTACAAACTCCGAGAAATTAATTTTTTGTATATTTTTAAAATTACTTTCACAACTTCCAAGCGCTAAGGCACAACTGCTAATGGCTGCAAATTTTAAAAAAAAACGTTTCGTAATTGTCATATACAGCTATTAAGAACACAAATTGTAAAAGTCCTAGTAGAATTTTCTTCTTTCAAACCATTTTTCATTTAATGAAAACCCAAGACTAACATTAGCATAATTCTCCTGAATCAAATTAGCTTTTGTAGTACCTCTTTTTCCCATTTCAAATCCAATGTTTACATTAGAGAATGTTCCATTTAGCGGCAAACCTACACCAAGCGTAAGACCCATGTCATTTATAGATTCTGAATTAATAACGAGACCCGTTTTTTCATATCTTAAACCACCTCTATAAACAATTCGCTTAGCATAACTAGTAAAAGAATTGTATTTTGGAATGTAATATCCTCCTAGAGAAACACTACCATATTTACCATAACCTACATTAGCACTGTTATTGTATTCATTGGCTTGACCTGAGTTTTTTCCGTACTCAATTGTACCTCCCAAAAGCCATTTTCTAGCTTCTCCAATACCCCCACCAAGCGCTATTTTACTTGGCATACTTAAATCTTTAGATGAATTGATATCTGCAAGAACATCAACAACCGCGATATTAAAATCCGAATTGTATAGTGCAGTTGCAATGTTGCGAGAGTTATTTGATTTCAAATTACTCTGCAAGGTATAGGTCAAACTGCTATATGCATTAATCTTTTTGTACAATTTAGTTTCAAACATCATTCCCAAACTAAAATTAACACCCGATAAATCAGCAGTGTTTAACTCCCTTGTCCCTATTGAAACATCATTAATGTACTCAAAACTATTAGTCTCAATTTTACCAAAATTATAACTTACATCAGCACCGATGTTAAATTTAGGAGTAACTTTGTAGCCAAGACCTAAAAAAGCTTTATTCAAACCACCTTTTCCATCAAAACGTCTGTTTGTGGCAGCAGCATCCTCAGATGTAGATTGTATTTTAAACCCAACAGAAGAATACGGTATCAAACCAAAACCTAGACCAAATTTACCCATTGGTAATCCAACAGCTAGATAATCTATAGTTGTTCTTTTAGCATTTGCAGATTGCGAATCATTTTTCAAAGTTGTAGTTCCATATGTACCTCCAAGCGCTACACTCGTATATTTCAAATTAGCATAACTTGCAGGGTTTTGTAAATTGATATGTATACTATCTTGCTCCACTGCAACACCAGCCATAGAACGGTATTCATGTGCTCCTCTAAACCTTATTTGTCCTATACCGTAAAAAGAATATGGAGATGCCGATCCTTCTTGTGCGAAAGTTGCTACTGAAAAAAACAAGCAAGAACTTATTAAAATTTTTTTAATCATTTTTTGATATTATAATGGAATTTTCGATTCAAACTCTCTAATAGGAAATTTGAATTGGCAAATATGGTATTTTTTAATCGTTTAGCCAAAAAAACTGCATCACCGCCCGTTAAAATTATTATAAAATTTGGATATCTCAATTTGTAATCCGCTATGAATCCATCGATTTCATGGACCAATCCATTTACAACACCTGAATGAATGGAACTGTTAGTAGAATCGCCAATGCTGTCTTTTGGCATTTCTAAAGTAAGCAAAGGAAGTTTTGCTGTGAAATTGTGTAAAGATTCATATCTCAATCTTAAGCCAGGAGAAATAGCACCACCCAAATAATTATCTTGATCGTCTATAAAATCATAGGTCACACAAGTACCTGCATCTATCACCAACCTGTTTTGCCCCGGAAACTGCAATACAGCACCCGCCGCTAAAACCATTCTATCAATTCCTAATGTCTCGGGTGTAGCATATTTATTAGTAAAAGGATACTCATCCTCACGTCGAACGTAGTGTACTTTTAACTTTGAATGATGTTCTAAAAAAGCAATTTCATCCACAAAACCCACTGATGAAATTGCAACATCAACCACCGATGGGAATTTTTTTAAAATATTTTCAATATTTATTTGAACATCCTCTTTAACAAATACAAAAATCTCTAGAAGCATATTCTCCTCAAAGACAGCTGCTTTAATCCTTGTATTCCCCACATCTATAACTAAAACCATAATTCAATATTTACGATCACGAAGATACAAATTCATTTTTTTTTAAATTTGTTTTGGAGAAACAAAAAATGATTCTATATTTGCACCCGCATTAGCACGGTACCTTAGCTCAGATGGTAGAGCAATGGACTGAAAATCCATGTGTCCCTGGTTCGATCCCTGGAGGTACCACAAAACCCGAATAGAAATATTCGGGTTTTTTGTTTATCTATACTTCTCAAAAAATCAAAAACTAGTTTTTACTTTTTTTTAAAACACTCTGCAACACCAACCAACTATTTTTCACAACACCAGAAATCTATTTGTAGCAATTTTACTATTGCAATACTAAATCTTCCGTTTTCAAAGTCAATTTACAGTCAAAACCTTATTTTACTGATAATACCACAACAAATAATAGATAAAAATAAACAGTATCTATATTTATTTGATTTTTTTTAAATAATTCTAATTTAGAATGTTGCTAATTTAGTATATTTATGCAAAATTTATATACATGGAGCTTTTAGCCTGCCCGAAATGTCAAGGAACCCAAATCACAAAAAGCGGAGTAATCAACAATAAACAAAGGTATTTATGTAAAAAATGCCGCTACTTTTTTACCGTAAATAAATTGGGTAAAAAGATTGATGATTACTATGTTACTAAGGCCTTACAACTTTATTTGGAAGGATTGAGTTTTCGAGAAATTGAACGCATTATTGGCGTTTCGCATGTCACCATTAGTAATTGGGTAAAATCATTTAACATAAAAAAACCATCTCATGCAAATTACCACCCTACCTACAAAATTTTAAGTCACTTAGAACTAATTGAATACTTAAAGAACAAAGCGTTATTATCTGGTGCAGGAATGATTATCACTGAACTGGGAGATAAATTCATGCTAATTAAATGGGAACGATTCAAGGATTAACTATAGACTTTACACAAAAATATATCTGAATTTTTTTTCACAATAAAAAAATAGAATTTGGCACTTTATTAACCGACCATTTACTAACCAAAATTTTATTTATGAAAAAAATATTGTTTTCAGCGGCAGTACTCCTACTATCACTGCAAGGTTTTTCTCAAGGCTCCACTGACTACGGTGCTGGCATGAAATTTAACCTGAACGAAGACGGTTCTAAATTCATGCGTGTCATTGCATGGAACCAGATCTGGATGCGTTCCTCTCAGATGAATCCCGGTACAATGATTGGTGGCGAAGCAACATCAACTGGAACCGATATAGGGAACAGACGTTTGCGTTTTCTAGCCTATGCACAAGTATCTAAACGATACATGATTTTGACCCATTTTGGGATTAACAACCAAACTTTTACTAATGGTGGTGCAGCAGGATCTTCAGGAACTGGAGCTTATGGTGCAGGAAAAAAACCAGGCTTATTCTTTCACGATGCATGGAATGAATATGCGGTTGTACTTCCAGAAAAAGACAAAAAATTTAGTATGTCACTGGGTGCAGGATTGCATTACTACATGGGTTTATCCAGATTAACAATGGCATCTACACTTAACTTCCTTACTATTGATGCTCCTATATTTAACTGGCCCTTGATTGAAAACTCAGATCAATTTGCTAGACAAATGGGTCTGTTTGCAAAGGGTAAATATGGAAAACTAGAATATCGCTTGAGTTACAACAAACCTTACGCCACTAATGTAGTTCCTACAAACACTACTACCGCAGATAACGCCGTAGCGGTTGACAACAGTGGTATGACAAAATGGTCGAAAGCTGGATATTTTGAATATCAATTTCTAGATCAAGAAGCAAATGTACTACCCTTTAAAGTAGGTAGTTATTTAGGAACTAAGAAAGTATTCAATGTAGGTGCTGGTTTTTATAATGCTCCTGATGCTACAAGATCTTTAGTTAATAACACCGTAAACAAACACGACATTACACTTTTATCTGCTGACGTTTTTCTAGATTTACCTATTGGAAAAAAAGAAAACAAAATGGCTGTAACCGGTTACAGTGTACTTTATGATTATGATTTTGGACCCAATTATTTACGCAATGTGAGCATTATGAATATTGGATCAGTAGATCCTAATTTTACTGGGAGTAGAGCTATTTCGGGACCTGGAAATGCGCAACCTACAATTGGTTCTGGAACGATCTGGTACACACAAGCCGGGATTTTATTACCCAATAAAGAGACAAAACCGAAGATTAGAATTCAACCCTTTGGAGCAGTTACGTATAAAAACTTTGATGCTTTAACACAGTCCAGCAAACAGTTTGATGTAGGATCTAACTTTTTCTTAGACGGGCACCATGCAAAAATAACGACACAGTATTCAACGAGACCCGTTTATACCTCATCAAGTAATCGATCTGGATCATTAGGAGACTTCGTAGTACAATTGCAAATTTATTTATAACTAATTTTAAAAGCATAATTTATGAGCACTAAATCAACAAAAGGAATTTGGAAAGTCATTTCTGCATCCTCAATGGGTACCATGATTGAATGGTATGACTTTTATATCTTTGGGAGTTTAGCCGTTGTAATTTCAACTAAATTTTTCCCTTCTGACAATCCTACTGCTGCTTTCTTATCTACTTTAGCCACATTTGCAGCTGGATTCGTTGTTCGCCCGTTTGGAGCCCTTTTCTTTGGAAGACTAGGAGATTTAATTGGTAGAAAATATACTTTTATGGTTACACTCCTTTTGATGGGAGGAGCTACATTTTTAATAGGATGTATTCCCACTTATGAAACCATTGGGTTTATGGCGCCATTATTAGTTTTGATTCTTCGTTTGCTTCAAGGACTAGCGCTTGGGGGTGAGTATGGAGGAGCTGCAACTTATGTAGCGGAACATGCACCCGTAGGACAAAGAGGGTATTGGACTTCATGGATTCAAACTACTGCTACAGTGGGATTATTTATTTCCTTGATGGTAATTTTAGCCACGAGAAACTTTCTTTCTCCAGAACAATTTGACGAGTGGGGATGGAGAGTTCCGTTTTGGGTATCTATTGTTATGGTAGGAGTTTCGTATTTGATTCGTAAAAATATGGATGAATCTCCTGTTTTTGCCAAAGCAAAAAGCGAAGGAAAAACGAGTACTAACCCACTAAAAGAAAGTTTTGGAAACCGTTACAACTTGAAATTTGTATTGCTTGCGTTATTTGGAGCAACAATGGGACAAGGTGTAGTTTGGTACACAGGACAATTTTACGCGATGAGTTTCCTTAAAACGGTTATGTCTATTGATTCCTCACAAGTAGATACTTTACTTGGGATTGCATTAATTATGGGTACTCCGTTCTTCATATTTTTTGGATGGTTGAGTGATAAAGTGGGTAGAAAATACATTATGATGGGAGGAATGCTAATTGCTATCCTATTGTACAGACCAATCTACAAGCAGATGTTTGAAACAACTAATGTGAAAAATAAAACAGAAGTGGTTGCCAATACTAAAATTCTTGCCGAATTAAAAGAAAACAAGAAACAAACCATGGACTCTATCTATACCACTAACAAAGAGTATGAAGATGGAACAACATTAGTCGAAGTAAAAACAGTATCTTTAGAAAACGGTATTGCAAAAATAGTTGACGGAAAACCGAAAGTTGAAACCAAAACCACTATAAAAATTAACTCTAGTGACAAGTGGACACTAATCTTTTTAGTTTTTATTCAAGTGATATTTGTTACAATGGTTTACGGTCCGATAGCTGCTTTCCTTGTTGAAATGTTCCCGGTGAAAATTAGATACACTTCTATGTCATTGCCTTATCATGTAGGTAACGGAATTTTTGGTGGCTTACTGCCTGCAATATCAACCTACTTTGTAACCAATGCTAAAGATTTAGGTCATCCTGAATATTACTTAGAAGGATTATGGTACCCAATTGTTATTGCTGCGATCAGTTTTACTATTGGAATGGTTTACATAAAAAATAAAGATAAAAACGCTCACGTATAAAAAACACAGCTATGAATCAATTAAAAAGACTTTTAGGAATCGTTTGGATTGCATGTGCAGCAGCTGCAGCCTATTTTTGTATTTTCCAATTTGGGTTGCCCAAATTTACATCAGGAAAACAAGAAGATTTAGTATTTGGAATTATTATCCTTTTTGTACTCACTCCGTTAATCGTGGCGGGACTTGGAACCTTTGGTTACTATGCTCTCGCTGGTGATTATGACGAAAGAAACGATTAAGCAAACCATTATTTTGGGCAATCTCTACAATTAATTGTAGGGATTGCTTATTTAAAGCAACGTTGAATGAAAAGCTATTTGCATTTACGTGCTGGAACAATTACTCCGTATTAAAACATGCATCAATTAGACTATTCCCTTTTGTATGAAAAAGAGACATGAACAAAAACTCGTTATTCTTTCAATGCTAATGCTATTGGCCTTGAACATGCCACTCTTACTTTTATTTGACAGTTCAAAACCCATTTTTGGATTTCCAATTATCTATGTTTATATCTTCTCGGCATGGCTTTTTTCAATTGCAATCTCGTATTTAATTATCAAAAGGTATTATGAATAGTATAGGTCTTTTATTAATATTAGTACTCTATGTGTCTATTCTTTTTTACATTGCCTATTGGTCTGAAAAAAGAAGCCACTCCAAATGGACTAATAACCCTTATATTTATTCTTTTTCGTTAGCCGTGTATTGCACTGCCTGGACTTATTATGGCAGCATTGGCGTAGCTGCAGAATCCGGTTTAGGATACTTACCTATTTATCTTGGCCCCATATTAATCATCCCAACATGGATGATTATCCTAAAGAAAATCATCCGAATTTCGAGAGTAAATAAAATTTCCAGCATTGCAGATTTTATTTCTTTACGCTACGGAAACAGTAGATTTCTTGGTGCCTTGGTTACCATAGTTTGTATTTCTGGAATTTTACCCTACATTTCCTTACAACTTAAATCGATATCAGATACTTTTCATATTGTAACAAAAACACAAGCAAGTTCAAATATTTTTAATGATACTACCACCTACGTATGTCTTGCTCTAGCTCTTTTTGCCTCTTACTATGGAACTAAATATGTTGATGCATCTGAAAAAAGAAGAGGTATTGTTACTGCTGTGGCAATGGAGTCGATCTTAAAGTTGATTTTCTTTTTGATCATAGGGATTTATGTAACCTATTTTGTGTTTGATGGTGTTGATGATATTTATAAACAGGCAGCAACTCTAAAAGATTTTGACAAAAAAAATACCATTGGCGGCATTACGGATGCTATGAACTGGTTTTTCCTTTGTGTTTTATCCATGTTTGCCATATTCCTTTTACCACGACAATTCCATACGGCAATAGTAGAAAACAATAAAGAAACTCATATACGCACCGCAATATGGCTATTCCCGTTGTATTTACTACTATTCAATATATTTGTGTTCCCAATTGCTTGGGGCGGCAACATCCTTTTTGAAGGTAAAGGACACAATTCAGATACATATTCCTTGCTTATTCCGCAATTGTTTGACAACGATACCTTGACGGTAATGGTGTTTCTGGGTGGATTTTCTGCAGCTATATCCATGATTATCGTTTCGTCTATATCTCTAGCCACCATGTTAAGCAACAACTTATTGATTCCGTATGGCTTTATAGGTTCCTTAGAAAATTCGTCGCAAGAAAAAAACAGCAAACGCATCGTAAACAGCCGTAAAATTGGAATTTTTTCTCTAATTATTTTGGCGTATGCCATTTACAGATTATTTATTCTAGACTATTCACTGGTTTCAATAGGCTTAGTAGCCTTTGTAGTCATCGCCCAATTAGCACCCTCCTTTTTTGGTGCTATCTTTTGGCGTCGAGGATCAAAAAAAGGCGCTATAACAGGAATCATTCTCGGATTTGCTGTTTGTTTTTATACCTTACTAATTCCGTATGCAACCGGCATGACAAATTCAGTCAGTCATTTTGTTACCGAAGGACCTTGGGGAATTTCACTCTTAAAGCCTTTTCAACTTTTTGGATTGGATTATTTAGAGCCTATTCCGCATGCTGTTTTTTGGAGCTTATTAATTAACATCATGAGTTATGCCGCAGTATCGGTAAGTTTCAAAGGAAATTACAGAGAACGCAATTATGCCGAAATGTTTGTGGATATTGACCAATACATCACCAATCACGAAAATGCTTTTGTGTGGAAAGGAACAGCATACATCTCTGATATTCAAAAAGTATTGCTTCGCTTTCTTGGCGAAGAACGCACCAAACGAGCTTTGAGTATTTTCAATTTAAAATATAACATTGATAAAAACGTAACCACTGCTGATGCCCGATTCATAAAGTTTGCCGAGAATTTATTGACAGGTCACATTGGTACGGCTTCCGCCAAAATATTAATTGCAAGTGTAGTCAAAGAAGACAAAATCAGCTTGCCCGAAGTATTGCGAATTTTGGAGGAATCCAAAGAAAACATTATCATCAACAAGATGTTGACGGACACATCAAACGAATTAAAAAAAATATCAGAACAACTCAAGAATGCGAATCAGGAACTGGTCAATAAAGACATCCAAAAAGATGAATTTCTAGATACGGTTACTCATGAATTGAGAACGCCCATAACAGCAATACGCGCAGCAAGCGAAATCTTGCATGATGATGACGCCATTCCCGAAGAATTAAAAAAGCAGTTTTTGCAAAACATCATTTCAGAATCGGATCGTTTGAACCGTTTGATTGATAAAATATTGGATTTAGAAAAATTTGAAACGGGAAAACAGAAAATCTACTTGTCAAAAAACAACATTACAAAAACGATTTTAACAACGATAACGTCATTAAATCAATTAATTAAAAACAAAAAAATCACAATTGACTTTGACAAAGCTGATTACGTCATTAAGGCTTTTTATGACGAAGAACGCATAGTACAAGTAATCCATAACTTATTGTCTAATGCCATAAAATTTTGTTCAGAAACTGATGGAAAAATAACCATTTCTATCCTTGAGAATGAAACAAATGTAGCAGTCAAAATTCATAATAACGGCAAAAGTATTAGAGAAGAAGATGCCGAAGCTATTTTTGACAAATTCTATCAATCTCGGAACCAAAACATAAAAAAACCAATAGGAAGCGGATTAGGATTAGCCATTTGCAAACAAATTATAGAACATCATAAAGGAACTATTTGGAGTGAAAAGAATGAGGTTGAAGGCGCCACTTTTACTTTTACATTACCCAATTATAATACAAGCGAAACGAATTAAAACATGAAAAAAATTTTAATTGTAGATGACGAACCAAACATTGTAATGTCATTAGAATATACCTTCAAAAAAAACAATTTTGAGGTTTTTATAGCCCGTGACGGACAAGAAGCATTGGACATTTTGCAAACTAAACTCCCAGACGTTATTATTCTGGATGTCATGATGCCCATGGTAGATGGTTTTGCAACATTGGAACAAATAAAAAAAGAAGAACGTTTGCAACATTGCAAGGTAATTTTCCTTTCGGCAAAAAATAAAGAAAAAGATATTGAAAAAGGGCTTTCATTAGGTGCTAACTTGTATGTCGTGAAACCATTTTCGATCAAAAAGTTAGTCGAGCAAGTACATGATTTACTATCCTAAAAAACATTCAATACCATGAATTATAACAAAATTTACGAAGACAGTATTGCACAACCAGAACAATTCTGGGCACAACAAGCTGATGCAATTGAGTGGTACAATAAACCCGCGACAATTTTATCGAAAGATGAAAATGGATATCCGCAATGGTACAAAGATGGCGAATTAAATATTTGTTATTTAGCACTTGACAAACACATTCAAGATGGATACGGCGACCAAGTTGCCATTATATATGATTCTCCAGTAACACAAACCGTAAAAAAATACACTTACTCTGAGGTAAAAACTGAAGTAGCAAAACTAGCAGGTGGCATGCTTGCATTAGGGTTAAAAAAAGGCGATACGGCCATTATTTACATGCCTATGATTCCGCAAACAGCCTTTGCTATGTTAGCTTGCGCACGCATTGGAGTAATTCATTCGGTTGTTTTTGGTGGTTTTGCACCACATGAATTGGCTATCCGCATTGATGATTGTAAACCACGTGCCATTATTACAGCTTCATCAGGAATAGAAGTAGATCGATTAATTGCCTACAAACCATTAGTTGATGAAGCCATTGCATTAGCGAGTCACCGACCAAAAAAAGTAATCGTTTTCAATAGAAAATTAGGCGCCCGAATTCCGTTTAAGAAGTATGATGTAGATTATGACGCCTTAGTGTACGGCTCCGAAGAGACAGCCTGTGTTGCCTTACCTTCTAATCATCCGCTTTATATTTTATACACATCTGGAACTACAGGAAAACCAAAAGGAATTGTAAGAGATACGGGAGGTTATGCCGTTGCATTGAAATTCTCGATGAAACATATTTACAACGTAAATCAAGACGAAGTTTTTTGGGCAGCGTCGGATATGGGTTGGGCAGTAGGACACAGCTACATTTTGTACGGGCCATTATTAAACCGAAATACAACCATTGTATTTGAGGGCAAACCCATCAAAACACCTGATGCCAGTACGTTTTGGAGAATCATTTCAGAGCATAAAGTAGGCACCATGTTTACAGCACCAACTGCCATTAGAGCCATTAAAAAAGAAGATCCTAACGGAGAATTCATCAAACAATACGATTTAAGTTGTTTAAAAAATCAATTTTTAGCAGGAGAACGCTGTGATAATGCTACTTTAGAATGGTATCAAGAACACATCCCGATTCCTGTTATAGACCATTGGTGGCAAACCGAATCTGGTTGGCCCATGATTGCCAACTCCCTTGGAATTGAAAAAATGCCTGTCAAATCTGGTTCGGCTACAAAAGCAGTTTGTGGCTATGACATTAAGATTTTCAATGAAAACGGCCAAGAACTAGGTCCAAATGATGAAGGGCTTGTGGTCATAAAATTACCATTGCCACCCGGAAACTTATTAGGAATTTGGGCAAATGAAGCCCGATTTAAAGCCAGTTACTTCAGCAAATTTGATGGCTATTACCTTTCTGGTGACGGTGGTTATAAAGATGAAGACGGTTATATTTTTATTACCGGAAGAACCGATGATGTTATTAATGTAGCGGGACACAGGTTGTCAACCGCAGAAATGGAAGAAGTTGTGGCTGCTCATCCCTGCGTTGCAGAATGTGCAGTTATAGGCATTCACGATGAGCTAAAAGGACAAGTTCCACTGGCATTGGTCGTAACTAAACTAGGAACCGAAATGGAACAATACCAATTAGAACAAGAAATTATAAAACTGGTTCGGCAGCAAATTGGGGCGGTTGCTTCACTGCGAAATGTAGTTGTAGTGCAACGTTTGCCAAAAACACGATCCGGAAAAATCTTAAGAAAACTAATGCGAAGTATTGTTGATGGTGAAACCTTTCAAATTCCATCTACAATTGATGACGAAGCCATTATTGACGAAATTACGCAAACAGTACAAAAACATAAAATAGGTAGTTATAATTTATAAAATTTATCAAACATCATGAGTTACTATAAAATTAATACTTTAGAAGAATATTTTAAACATTACAAAAAATCAGTTCGTGAACCAAAAAAATTCTGGGACAAAGTAGCCTCCGAAAACTTTACTTGGTACCAAGAATGGGATAAAGTGGTTGATTTTAATATGGCCGAAGCCGAGATAAAATGGTTTACCGAAGCCAAAGTAAACATCACTAAAAATTGTATTGACAGGCATTTAGCCAAAAACGGAACAAAAACTGCCATCATTTTTGAGCCCAATGATCCAACCGAAACCGCTTTGCACATTTCCTATAACGAACTACACGAGCGTGTGTGCAAAATGGCTAATGTTTTACAAGAGCAAGGCATACAAAAAGGAGATCGCGTATGCATTTATTTGCCTATGATTCCAGAACTCGCTATTGCTACGCTAGCATGTGCAAGAATTGGTGCTATTCACTCTGTTGTTTTTGCAGGATTCTCGGCATCGGCGGTGGCAGCTCGTATTAATGACAGCTCCTGCAAAATGGTCATCACTTCAGATGGTGGTTATCGAGGCAATAAAACAATTGATTTAAAAAGTATCGTTGACGAAGCTTTATTGAGTTGCGATTGCGTAGAAAAGGTTTTAGTTGCAAAAAGAATTAATACCACGATACCTATGAAAGAAGGTCGTGATCAATGGTTACAGCCACTTCTAGACGCTGCCTCAGACAATAACGTGGCAGAAATTATGGATGCCGAAGATCCGTTGTTTATTTTGTACACCTCTGGCTCTACAGGAAAACCAAAAGGAATGGTTCATACTACTGCAGGCTATATGGTGTATACCGCGTATACGTTTAAGAATGTTTTTAATTACGAAGAAAATGATATTTTTTGGTGCACTGCTGATATTGGTTGGATCACTGGACACTCCTATATTTTGTACGGCCCTTTATTGAATGGAGCTACGACGGTAATTTTCGAAGGCGTTCCCTCCTATCCTGATTTCAGTAGGTTTTGGCAAACTATTGAGAAACATAAAGTCACTCAATTCTATACCGCCCCAACAGCAATTAGAGCTTTGGCGAAAGAAAGCATCGAATTTGTACAACGATACCAGTTGACCTCTTTAAAAGTCATTGGATCCGTGGGAGAACCTATTAATGAGGAAGCTTGGCACTGGTACAACAATCACGTAGGCGATAAAAAATGTCCTGTAGTGGACACTTGGTGGCAAACCGAAACTGGAGGAATTATGATCTCGCCAATTGCTTTTGTAACACCAACTAAACCTACGTATGCATCGTTGCCATTACCTGGAATCCAACCTGTTTTAATGGATGAAAAACGCAACGAAATTGAAGGTAATCAAGTTACAGGAAGCTTGTGTATTAAATTCCCTTGGCCAGGAATTGCTAGAACTATTTGGGGCGATCATCAACGATATAAAGACACGTATTTCTCTACCTTTCCAGGCAAATATTTCACTGGAGATGGCGCTTTGCGTGACGAAGTTGGGTATTACAGAATCACGGGCCGCGTAGACGATGTTGTAATTGTTTCTGGTCATAACCTTGGAACAGCCCCTATTGAAGATGCCATCAATGAACATCCAGCGGTTGCTGAAAGTGCTATTGTAGGTTTCCCGCATGATATTAAAGGAAATGCTTTGTATGGCTTTGTAATTCTAAAAGAAACTGGAGAATATCGTGATAGAGAAAATCTGAGTAAAGAAATTAATCAACACATATCAGATCACATAGGTCCAATTGCTAAGTTGGATAAAATTCAGTTTGTCTCTGGTTTACCCAAAACCAGATCTGGCAAAATCATGCGTAGAATTCTACGTAAAATAGCCGAAGGGGATTACTCTAATTTTGGAGATACTTCAACCTTGTTGAATCCTGAAATTGTGGACGAAATCAAAGATGGTAAAATTTAATTTTTAGTTTTAATTTGTTGTTGAAAAACTGCTTCATTTCTGGAGCAGTTTTTTTATACAAAAACGGCTGTCTTTTTAAGGACAGCCGTTTTTCACTAATTCAACGCAATATTAATTTTTCAATAGCTTCAATACCTTCATGACATTATTCTCATCGAATGTTTTTACAATATAAAGTCCTTGATTCAAATCACTAACTAAAAATTGAGATCCTGCTGTTTTAGTAGCATCAAAACTTTTAACCAATTGTCCCGTGATAGAAAAAATTTGAACTTTAGAAATAGTTTCATTCAATGTAAAATAATCAGATGCTGGGTTTGGATACAACACAATCGTTGGTGATTTTTCATAATCGGCGATTGCCAAAGAAGCTGTTTTATTTCCGTAGATTTTAAATTCTCCTGGCTGTAAAGATATTGGTTGTGATGTACTTGAAATTACAATTTCACTGTTATCCATCAAATTATACCACGTACCTGTGTAAGCAAAACCAGATGGAACTGTTTGAGCGGTTACATTAAAATTAGCTAGGATTAAAACGTCTTTTAATTGGCTTGAAGCCAAAGCGCTATTGGTAATTTTGATATTTGGGTATAACGAACTCGTGTTTGCAATACTTGCGGAACCAGAAAAAACCGGTTCCTTTGTTTTCAGGGTAATCATTTTGGCCCAATCATCGTAAATCTTACTTCTATTTGTATCTCCAAGCCAATTACCCGTCCATTGCGGTTGTGGTTTTGTATCCAATTTACAATCGCCAGAAGTACCATCAGACGATGTATTTACCGTTCCATTATTACAAGAAAATATAGATTTGTCCCAACCTAACTCCCCAAATTGCCAAATCATTTTTGGTCCAGGAACCAATAATGAAACGGCTCCTAAAGCAGACATTCTGGATAATGCAATATTCAAGTTTTTAACATCATGATTCGCCTCAGAACTGTTACCGGTCTGTAAGTTATTGTACATCAAACGTTCTTCATCATGACTTTCAGCATAACCCATTAATCTATGCGCTGTAAACCCTCTACTGGAAGCGTTCATTCCTGATATGTTTCCTGCAAATCCTTTTGTAAGATTGTTGTATTGACCCGTCAAAATTCCCCACATCATTACTCCTTTACTTGGAGTTTCATTCAATCTGTAATTTGCCCATTGCTGTTCTTCGTCATTTCCACCTAAATGTTCGAAAATAACATAGTGATTGGGATCTAAACTCCAAGAATAATCGGCATATTTTTGCAATACCTCTACTCTATCTTGCTGTCTATTACCAGTGCAATTTTCCTGACCACCAGCCACATTAGCTGGACAATTTTGGGTAAACCCTTTGGTTAAATCCCATCTAAATCCATCAATTTTATATTCTTCAACCCATTGTTTAATGACCCGTTGCACATAGTTTTGTGCTCTAGGTTGCTGGTGGTTAAAATCTTCACCCACACTGTAACTATGCATGGCTGTTGTATTAAAATAAGGATTCTCAGTAGAAGGTGAACCCCAGCCATCACCGTCAGGATCATTCATCCACATACGAACCATAGGATTACGACCAAAAGCATGATTTAACGCCACATCAAGAATTACGGCTATCCCGTTTTGATGGCACAAATCAATAAATTCTTTTAGTTTATCTGATGTACCATAAAACTTATCTAAAGCCATGTGAAATGAGGTATTGTACCCCCAACTTTCGTTGCCTTCATACTCCATCACTGGCATTAACTCAATTGCATTGATTTTCAAATTTTTGAAATAATCAATCTTATTAATTAAGTCCTGATAGCTTCTATTAGCATCAAAGTCACGCACTAATAATTCGTAAACAACTAGTTTTTCTTTTTCTGGCTTCACAAAGTTGGTAGTAGCACTGCTCCAGTTATAAGGAGCTTTACCCGTTTGCAAAACAGTAACCTCACGTTCTTGCCCTACTGGATATACAGGCATGTTTGGATACTTTGCTGCTGAGATTCCACCATCATCAAAAGGAGATAATACAAGCGTCGAATACGGATCTGCAGTTTTTACTAAAGAAGGTGTACCTGCAATTGGAGTAGCATCAACAACCCAGTATTGATAGGTGTAATTTACTCCTGATGTTAAGCCTGTTAATTCTAACCAAAACTTCCCAGAGATCGGGTCCTTTTTCATAGCATAAACGTCTGTAGGTTGCCAATTATTAAAACTTCCTGCAACGTAAACAAAGTCTTTAAATGGCGCATCAAGTACAAGTGTTGCTTTTGAGGCATCCGCATTATTATAGTTTATACCATCTAACAACCCCATTGGTATGGCTTGGCTAGCAGCATTTGGGTTTACAATAGCGCTGAATTTTTTACTAATTGTTGTTGCTCCTTGTGTTACTTGAAGTTCGTAATTTTGATTACTAGTAATTCCTATTTGATTAAAATTGTAGTTAGCAGTAGCAGGGTTTGTGTTTACTGTTACTCCGTTTGCTTTTAACACATAACTCGCACTACCACCCGTATTTGAAGCTGAAATATTTAAACTTCCGCCACTAGAAATGATAGTTGCGCTGTTTTCTGAAGGAGCAGTCAATGTTACTTGAAACGAACCTACTTCATTGATTATATCCTGCGATTTTTTATCTCCCGTACCGTCTTTAGCTTTTACTAAAAAACCAATTCTTCCTATTCCGTTTCTGTTATAAAAAGTGTTTGGTGTAAATGTTTTTGTGTAGGTATCTGAGCCCGAATCATACGTAAATCGGTTCGCTTCATTAGATGCTGTCCATGCACCATTAGTAGGACAATCAACAATATTTGCATCATTGATGTCAAAAGACCATGCCCAAATATATAGTGCATTTCCAGTTACTCCCCAAGCAGACTCATTTACACTACTCCCATTGATGGTAATGGTTATAGAATTAGTTTCTTCAAAAGTAGGAGGACTGATGCTATAGCTAACTGTTTGTTGTTGAGCTGAAGCGACAATTGAAAAGAAAAACAATAAAAAAAGTACAATTTTTTTCATGGTTTAAAGAGTTAGATTTAGTGAAATAAAAAAAGGGCTATCTGTATGACAGCCCTTTTTTATCAAAAAAAAAATTTAATTTAAAGTGATCGTCTTAGCAACACCATCAACCTTCAAGACTCTTACTCTTGTTGTACCTGTATATTTAAAATTACTATCACCATCATTTGCATTAACTAATTCAGGAGTAATAGTATATCCAGCATTAGCATAAAACGGATAGTTTCTACTTGAATCCCAATTTCCGTTGCTTGTAAAGTTGTTTCCTAAAAAGATACGAAACGCTTCACCATTTTTTAATACTACGGATACTTGGTACACATTAGTTTGACCCGGTACAAGAGGAAACTCAGTTTCTGCATCGTTATCCCATGTCCATCCACCTGGAGTGGCAGCACCAACTAACCAGTGTGAAGATGCTAGTGGTACTCGGTAAGGAGTAACTTTAATAGTAAATGAATTAGAAAATTGAGCAGCAGTTGCAGCAGCACCCACTGATGATTTAATACGAATATCAACTAGATTTTCTTGCTTGTCTATAAAACCTCCGTTATTTAGTGCAGCATTTAACTCTGCAACAGTAATACTTTTAAAACGACTTGTAGTTGTAGTTACTACTGTTGGAGTAGCAAATTTAGTACCTGCTTTTGCAATTTCAATACTGTAGTTTACAACAGTTGAAGTTCCAGCATAAGCTGCATCATCCCATACCATTGTAGTAGCAATATCTTTTTCGGTAGCTTTAGAAAGAACAATATTAAAATCTCCTTTTGGTGTCAATAATACAGGTGCAGTAGTTGCTGCTACAGCCTCTCTATCCGTATTTTGAATGTCATCGGTACATGAAATGGCTACTATACTTAACATAGCCAGTACTATTTTATTAAAATTTTTCATTTTTTATGTTTTTTGAATTAAATATTATTTAGTAACCCGTGTTTTGAGTTAAGTTTGGATTTGCAGTAATAGAAGCGCTAGGAAGTGGAAACACATTCAACTCAGAAGGAATAGAAGTTCCATTTGCAATATTACCTTTCCAAGCCCAATTGTAAGATCCACCACCATATTTGTTAAAACGAATCAAATCTTGACGTCTGTGTCCTTCCCAATGCAATTCACGTGATCTTTCGTCAATCATAAAATCAAGATTTACTTGTGATTGCGTAACATTTGCAATTGTTGCTCCACCATTTGCACGTTGTCTTAAAGCATTAATATATGTTAATGACTGAGCAGTTGCAGTTGTAGCATTGTTAGTGTTTGTAGCACCATCTTTTCTCATTTGAGCTTCGGCATACATCAAGTAGGCATCAGCTAATCTAAAAAGTGGAAAATCTGTATCCACAAAAGTAGAGTTTACACCAGCAACACCTGTTGTTGTTTTATTAGAATATTTGCGTAAAATGTAACCTTGTCCAGCATTGGTCAAATCGGCAATATCAATAGGTCTAGAACCTGCAGAATACGTTTTTCTCTCATCATTATTAAATTGAGAACCATCAAACTTTTCAACAAATTGTTTTCTAAGTCTAAGGGCACCACCCCAACCACCTACAGCAAACTCAGCACCATTAGACTCAACCGAACCAACTTGACCGTTAATCATAACAGTTGTTGCACCATAATTTTGAGTTTTTACCCCGTCTGATTGTAAAGTAAAAATCATTTCAGAGGAAGTGTGGTTATTTGCCTTAAAGTTGTCAAGGTATTTTGTAGTTAAGGTATATCCACCAGCAATTACCTCTTGACATTTTGCCATACACTCAGCATACTTTGGAGTACCAATGTAAACTTGAGCATTCAAATACATCTTAGCCAAAATCATTTGAGCCATAGCTTTGTCTAGCCTTCCGTACTCATTTGTTCTAGCTGCTTTTAAATTAGGAATAACCTCATTCAATTCTTTTTCAATAAAAGTAAAAAGCTGCTGTCTATTATATTGTGGTCCTTTAAAATCTAAAGGATCATTTTCAGTAATAAACGGTGCTTTTCCAAACAAGTCCATCATGTTATAATAAGCAAATGCTCTTAATACACGTACTTCATTTCTATAAAAATTGATCTCAGCAACATCGGCTGGACTTGTAATTCCTCTTGAACTAAGCAAAGCTGGAGTAGATTGTCTCAAGAAATCATTAGCTAGAGCAACCTCAGCCATCGTTCTACTAAACATTCCCAATAAAATAGGATTAGCAGATGACCATATATTACGCTGAAGTTCAGCAGTCCCTTCGTCATTCTCATAAGTCCACACTACCTCATCAGTAGTTAAATTTTGTAAATACCACATACAACGACCAAACTGGCTTGTACCGGCATCAATACCTTGTAAGAAAGACGAACCAGCATCACCAGTTCCTGTCAAGCTTAAATTACCGTAAACTCCTCCTAGTGCTTGCTTGTACCCTTGAGGCGTAGAAAACAACTCCGCAGGCGTTAGCACACGAGAATCCTCAGCTACAACATCTAAATCACCGGTACACGATTGTAAGGTCGCGAAAGCAAATAGTATGTAAATAAAATTTATTTTTTTCATAATTTAATTATTAAAATTTAACATTAACCCCACCTAAAATAGAACGTTGTCTAGGATAAATTGTTTTATCAACACCATTATTAGCAACCTCTGGATCCAATCCTGAATAATCAGAAATTACAAAAACGTTTTGCATTCCAGCAAACAAACGCAATGAAGCTTTGCCTTCTAACCATTTTGGGAAAGTGTACCCTAATGTGATGTTATCCATTCTTAAAAACGATGCGTTTTCTACATACAAATCAGACAAAACAACATTTGATGTTGTTTTAAAATCAGTATCTAAAACTGATGTAGGAATGTTACCTACTGTAGCACCACTTACTAATTGATCATATTGAGCTCTTCCAGCATTAACAGCGTTAAGCACTCTATTTCCTAAACTCGCTCTTAAGTTGAAAGAGAAATCAAGGTTTTTATAATTTAATGTTGAAGCAAAACCAAAAGTAGCTTTTGGATCTGGATTTCTGTATACATATTTATCATTAGCATTGATCACACCATCATTATTTAAATCTTGATATCCATTCTCAATTGGTTTTCCTGAAGTATCAAATAATTGTTTGTACAACAAAAAAGAGTTTGGTGCAAAACCTACTTGATGTACTTGCCCTTGACTTCCTGTACCTGCAATAAGATCACCTGTTACAATTAAATCTGTTGTTAATTTTGTAATCTCTCTTTGAAAAGTAGTTGCATTAAAGTTTAAATTCCAGTTTACAGCTTCTGTTTTTATAACATCAGCGCTTAAAGACAATTCAGCTCCCTTTGTAGTAAAGCTTCCAATATTTTGCCAAGATCTGTTTGAAAAATTACTACCATCAGCAGTAGCAACATCAGCTAATAAATCTTTAGAATCTTTGTAAAAAACCTCTACACTACCTGTGATTCTATTTCCATACAATCCAAAATCTAAACCTGCATTGTAAGTTGTTGTTTCTTCCCATTTAAGATTAGCACTTTGTCTTGCAGAAACCGCAATAGGCAAGGCAACAGTTCCAAAATAGTATTGAGAGCTTCCGCTTCCTAAATTATATTGTTGTAGGTAATCATTATTATTACCTATTTCTTGTTGACCAGTAATACCGTACCCTACTCTAAGTTTCAAGTCAGATACTGTTGTGTTATTTGACAATAAATCTTCTTTAATTTTCCAAGCAAATGCAGCAGCTGGGAAATTAGCCCATCTGTTGTCTTTGTCAAAACGTGACGATCCATCTCTTCTATAAGACAAAGTTAACAAATATTTGTCTTTGAAATTTAAGTTAGACCTCCCAAAGAAACCAACATTTACTCTATCAAAATCAATATTTGTTTGTGGAAAACCTGTCAATCCAGTTGGTAAATTTGGATCGTTTGTATTTCCTGTTACATAATTAAAAGAATCCCATTTTTGATACGAGTAACCTGCAGTAACATCATACACCAAATCTTTGTATGTGTTGTTGTATACTAAATAAGCATCTAGTAATTTGTTTTTTCTTTCGCTTCGTGAAAATTCCTTAGTCCCATAAGGAATATCATTATTTGAACCGCTACTTGCAGCAAATAAAGATGCAACTCTTGATCTTTCTCCATCAGCTTGATCATAACCTGCATTTACTACAGCTCGTAAAGCTGGCATGAAATGAAATTTGTAGTCCACCTCAAAATTACCAAAAACTCTATTATTAATTCCTTTATCAAATGTTTGTAACAATTGAGCAACAGGATTTCTTGGCGTTTGAGGAAATAATTTATTGTCATTACGGTTGTAATATTCAAAGAAACCACCATAAATAGACCCTGCGCTGTAAATAGGTTGTGTTGGATCAAATCGAATTGCTGAACCTTCTACATTATCTGCAAATCTATTTTTCTCATTAGAGTAATTTGCATTCAATTTTATTCTTAAATGATCTTTCAAGAAGGAAGGGTTTAAGGCTAAACCAACTGTGTTTCGGTTAAACGTATTCGTTAATCGCAATCCTTCTTGGTACGTATTACCTACAGTTAAACGAGTAGGTATTGTATTAAATAAGTTCCCTCTTATAGAAACGTTATTATCAACAAAATCAGTTTTTCTATAAATTGCTTTTTGCCAATCCGTGTTTGCAGTACCTAGTTTAGATAAATCGCTCGGACGCTTATCTGCAATTAATGCTCTAAATTGGTCTGCATTAAATACTGGAATCGTTTTATCAAGTGATCCACTTCCGTATTGAAAATTATAATCAACAGCTAAGTTTTTACTACCTTTTTTTGTTGTAATAATAATCACACCATTAGAAGCTCTTGAACCATAAATAGCAGTTGCCGAAGCATCTTTTAATACGGTCATAGACTCTATAGTACTTGGGTTAAGTGATGCTAAAATAGAAGTTGAACCTGTTCCAGCTGTATTCTCAATAGGCAATCCATCAATAACAATTAAAGGATCATTACTTGCAAATAAAGATGATCCACCACGAATTCTAATTTGAGAACCAGAACCTGGCGCACCACTAGTATTCACAGTAACACCAGCTACTCTACCGTTTAATAAATTCTCAGCAGTTACGTTTGCTCCTTTATTAAAATCTTTCGTACCTAATACAGTTACAGCACCAGTAGCGTCTTTTTTCTTAACAGTTCCGTAACCTACTTGCACCACTACCTCTTTTAACTGGTTTGAATCTTCTTGCAAGCTCACATTAATTGTTTTTTGGCTTAGGAATTCTAAAACAGCACTTGTATATCCTATAAAAGAATAAACAATCTTATCTCCTGTTTTCACATTGTTTATTAGGTATTTCCCTTCGTAATCAGTAGATACTCCATTTTTAATACCTTGAACGTTGACGTTTACTCCAGGAATAGGTTGACCTGTGGTTTTATCAACAACAGTTCCACCTACTGTACTCTGAGCCAGAATACTAAATGGGAGTAGCAGTACTAAAATCAACAACTTTTTATAAATTGTTTTCATACTTTTTGTTTATTTTAATTTAATTTTGTTTTGGTTGCGTTATAGCTTTAACAATTACTTCGAATGTTAAATTTATGTAAAATTTAATACACACAACAAGCTAAAAAAAATATCAGGTTACGAAAACGTAATAGTGTTGAAAACTTTCTGTTTTATTGAAAATTTTGAGAGTATAATTACCATATTAAAAATTTAATTTTATCTTTATTGAGAATTAAATTATATCAAATGCTATCATGAAAAGGAAAATAACGCTTAAACAAATTGCAAAAGAATTAGACGTTTCCATTTCTACCGTTTCCAAGTCCTTAAGAAATAGTCTTGAAATAGGCGAAGAGACAAGACTTAAAGTTCAGGCTTTCGCCAAATTTTACAATTACAAGCCCAACAACATTGCGCTAAGTTTAAAAAACCGAAAAACTAAAGCCATAGGTATCATAATCCCAGAGATAGTGCACCATTTTTTCTCCACTGTAATCAATGGTGTTGAACAAGTTGCAAATGAGCATGGGTATAGCGTAATCATTTGTCTTTCTGATGATTCTTTCGACAAAGAAGTATTAAACATGGAAATGCTCGCAAACGGCAGCATTGATGGCTTTATCATATCGTTATCAAAAGAAACCCAATTTAAAGCAGATTTTCATCACATTACTGAAGTCATCAATCAAGGAATGCCGGTTGTCATGTTTGACAGAGTTACCAATGATGTTTTATGTGATAAAGTAATTATTGATGATCAAGCAGCAGCTTATGAAGCCGTACAAAGCTTAATTGATAAAGGTCGAAAAAAAATAGCCCTAGTAACTACTGTAGACTACGTTAGTGTGGGCAAGTTACGAACTGATGGTTATACAAAAGCACTATTGGATAACGGAATTCCATTTAATGAAGATCTAATCATTAAAATTGAAGACGTAAACACCTGTGAAATCACCATTAGTAAACTCTTAGAAGACAAGGCTATTGATGCGGTTTTTGCTGTAAACGAACTATTTGCCGTAACAATAATCAAAACAGCTAACAAAATAGGTTTAAATGTACCCAAAGATCTAGCAGTAATTGCTTTTACAGATGGTATCATTTCTAAATATTCTACTCCTACTATTACCACTGTAAGTCAAAGTGGGGTAAAAATGGGAAATAAAGCGGCAAAAATGCTAATTGACCGACTTGAAGCCGAAGATGAAGAGGATGAAAACTACAAAACCGAAATTATAGAAACCCACTTGATTGAGAGAGAATCTACAAATTAGTAGTTATCCGATTTAAATCGCAGTTTTCAGCTGCAGTTATTAGTCCCTTTTTGTAAACTGCAGCTGAAAACTGAATTGATTTTTTAAAAATTCTTGTATTATATTCATTACTACAACCTTGTAGTTAAAAAAGATTGCTGATATTTCTATTTGCAAAACAATTGTTCCAAATATCTTTTTATATTTACCCCTCAAAGCTTTAACTTTTACTTCGAAAAAAAAGATAAGTTTTGATAAGCAAAGCGCTTATCGTATCACAATTAAATTACGATAATGGAAAAGCGTAGATTAAGTTTCTGGGAAATTTGGAACATGAGTTTCGGTTTCTTAGGAATTCAAATGGGTTTTGCACTGCAAAATGCTAACGCCAGCAGAATTCTCCAAATTTTTGGCGCTGACGTTCATGAACTCTCCTGGTTTTGGATTATTGCCCCGCTAATGGGACTTATTGTACAGCCTATCATAGGCCATTACAGTGATAAAACGTGGGGAAAATTCGGAAGACGAAAACCTTTCTTTTTAGTGGGTGCCTTGTTAGCTTCTATTGGTCTCATATTAATGCCTCAAGCCGAAATCTTTATTTCGTTTTTGCCTGCACTTTGGGTGGGAGCAGGAATGCTAATGATTATGGATGCTTCGTTTAACATTGCCATGGAACCTTTTCGTGCCTTGGTGGGCGATAATTTACGTACTGACCAACGTACGCTAGGATTTAGCGTGCAAACAGCCTTAATTGGGTTTGGTGCTGTAATCGGATCTTGGTTACCTTACGTATTAACCAATTGGTTTGGCGTTTCTAACCGTGAAGAAAATGGTGGCGTACCAATGCACTTAATCTTGTCATTCATCATTGGAGCTGCAATTCTTGTGGGTTCTATTTTGGTTTCCATCTTTACAACTAAAGAATATTCACCTGAGGAATTAGCACAATTTGAAGACGAAATGGCACATCAACAAACTACGGTAGCTGATGCAAATCCAAAAGAATCCAGTTTACTTGACATTTTTGATGATTTTAGAAAAATGCCTACCACCATGCGACAATTAAGCTGGGTGCAATTTTTCTCGTGGTTTGGTTTATTTGGAATGTGGGTTTTTACCACGCCAGCTATAGCCCATCATATTTATGGCTTACCCATTTCAGACAGCAAGAGTGAAGCATATCAAAATGCGGGAGACTGGGTTGGAGTTCTTTTTGGTATTTACAATTTAGTATCTGCTTTTTATGCTTTTGCTTTGCCTTACATCGCAAAAAAAATAGGCCGAAAATTAACACACGCCATCTCCTTAATTATTGGAGGACTTGGACTAATTTCCATCTATTTTGTAACCAATGAAAACTGGTTAATTCTTTCCATGGTTGGTGTGGGAATAGCTTGGGCAAGTATTTTATCTATGCCGTACGCCATATTAGCGGGATCAATTTCTCCAATGAAAATGGGCGTTTACATGGGGATTTTCAATTTCTTTATTGTTATACCTCAAATTATCAATGCCTTAATTGGCGGACCATTAGTTAAATATGCATACAATGACAATGCCATATTTGCATTAGTTACCAGCGGTGTCAGCTTCTTGATTGCTGCAATATTAGTAGTAAAAGTGAAAGATGTTGATGACGTAATAAAATAATAGTAATGACTAAAAAAGCATTTATATTCGACCTTGACGGAGTGATTGTTGACACGGCTAAATACCATTTTTTAGCATGGCAAAAAATTGCAAATGAATTAAATATCGAATTTACACTCGAACACAATGAATTATTAAAAGGAGTAAGCCGTGTGCGCTCCCTTGATATCATATTAGAATTAGGAAAAGTAACCGCTTCGCAAGAAGATAAAGACCGATGGTTAGTTCAAAAAAATGAAGATTATTTATCCTATATAGTTGACATGGATGAAAGCGAAATTCTTCCAGGAATTTTCCCAATACTTCAATTTTTAAAAGTAAAAAAACAACCTATAGCATTAGGTTCAGCAAGTAAAAACGCTAGACCCATTTTAGAAAAAACAGGACTGCTACCCTATTTTGATGCAGTCGTAGATGGAAATGATGTGACCAATGCAAAACCAGATCCGGAAGTTTTCTTGATGGCTGCAAAATTGCTAAACATCTCTCCGGAAAATTCCATCGTGTTTGAAGATTCAGTAGCAGGAGTTCAAGCGGCTAATATTGGGAATATGACCAGCATCGGAATTGGAGAAGCATCTACGTTGCATGAGGCAAAATATATCTTTAAGGATTTTACCGAAATTGATACCGCTTTCATTGCAGCATTGATACAATAAAACGAAATATATTTTAAAGTTTTCGAGACTACTTGAAACCTTACCCGAGGTGTTGCCAAATTGTATGGAGCGCAGCGGAATAAAACTTTAAACAAAAAATAAAATGAATCAAGATTATATAAAACCAGACAATTGGTCCATCATAGAAGAAGGTTTTGACGCTGAACGTGTAAAATCATCCGAAAGTTTGTTTAGTATTGGCAACGGTGCTATGGGACAACGCGCTAATTTTGAAGAAAATTATAGCGGCGAAACCTTCCAAGGCAGCTACATTGCTGGAATTTATTATCCAGATAAAACAAAAGTGGGCTGGTGGAAAAACGGATATCCAGAATATTTTGCCAAAGTTTTAAATGCACCAAACTGGATTGGGATTGACATTGAAATCAACGGTGAAAAATTCGATTTGAATGCGTGTACTAATGTCAAAAACTTTCGTCGAGAATTGAACATGAAAGAAGGATGGTACCATCGTTCTTTTGAAGCTACTTTAAAAAATGGAACTGAAATTTCGGTAAATATTCGTCGTTTCCTTTCTATCGTTTTGGATGAAATTGGTGTTATCAATTATGAAATTACACCTTTGAATAAGGATTCTAAAATTGTATTCAAACCTTATATTGATGCTGGTGTAACTAATGAAGATGCAAACTGGGAAGAAAAATTCTGGGAAACGGCTGATGTAAAAAAATCAGGAAATGAAGCTTTTGTAACAGCTCAAACCTTCAAAACCCATTTCAAGGCAACCACGTTCATGCACAACAGCATTTTAACTAATGGTGAAAAAACAGGAATTTCACCATCAAATATTGATGCCACTACAGATAAAATCCAATTTAGCTACGATGTAATAGTGGCTCAAGGCCAAAAAACATCTATCCAAAAAATTGGAGGTTATACGGTATCTTTAAACCATGAAAACACCATTACTGCTGCTGAAAAAGTCATACAATCTGCCTTAACATTGGGCTACGAGCAGTTATTACAAGACCAGATTGACGCTTGGGCAAAAATTTGGGATATGTCAGATATTACTATTGATGGCGATGTCAAAGCACAACAAGGAATTCGTTTCAATATTTTTCAATTGAACCAAACCTATCTTGGTAAAGATTCTCGTTTGAATATTGGACCAAAAGGTTTCACTGGCGAAAAATATGGTGGTTCTACCTATTGGGATACCGAGGCGTATTGCATTCCGTTTTACATGGCAACCAAAGACCAAGAGGTAGCCCGAAACTTGTTGACGTACCGCTACAATCAATTAGACAAAGCCATTGAAAATGCAACTAAATTAGGATTTACTAATGGTGCAGCTTTATACCCAATGGTTACTATGAACGGTGAAGAATGTCATAACGAATGGGAAATCACTTTTGAAGAAATTCATAGAAATGGAGCCATAGCATTTGCCATTTATAACTTTTACAGATACACCGGAGATTACAGTTACATTCCTGAAAAAGGTCTTGAAGTCCTTATTGGCATTGCACGTTTTTGGCATCAACGAGCGAATTTCTCGACTAATTTAAACCAATATGTAATTCTTGGTGTAACGGGTCCAAACGAATACGAGAACAACGTAAACAATAATTTTTATACCAATTATATTGCAAAATGGTGTTTAGAATATACATACGAGCAAATTCAGAAAGTGTCCCTGGAATATCCTTCAGATCACAAAAGAATTACTGAAAAAGTAAACATCACAGATGCAGAATTACAATCTTGGAAAAAAGTTTCGGACAATATGTACTTTCCGTTTTCGGAAGAACATAATGTATACTTACAGCAAGATGGTTTCCTAGAGAAAGATTTGGTTCGCGTAGCTGATTTGGATAAAAGCCAAAGACCTATCAATCAAAAATGGTCTTGGGATCGCATTTTACGTTCGCCATACATCAAGCAAGCCGATGTTTTACAATGTTTTTATTTCTTTGAAGATCATTTTTCGAAGGAAGAACTAAAAAATAACTTTGAATTCTATGAATCCTTTACGGTTCATGAAAGTTCACTTTCGCCTTGCGTACACTCGATTCAAGCGGCTTTATTGGACAAAATGGATATGGCATACACGTTCTATTTAAGAACGTCACGCCTAGATCTTGATGATTACAATAAAGAAGTAGAAGAAGGTTGTCATATTACCTCAATGGCCGGAACTTGGATGAGTATCGTAGAAGGTTTTGGAGGAATGCGCGTGAAAGAAAATACACTTCATTTTTCGCCAAAAATTCCAAAAGAATGGATAGCATATTCGTTTAAAATCAATTTCAGAAATCAAATTTTGACAGTGAATATCAATCACAAAGAAACTACTTTCTCTATTGTTGGCAATACAGAATTGACAATTGTAGTAAACGGAGAGCAGGTTATTGTCTCTCCAGAAAACGCACTTGCAGTATAAAAAAATGTTAGAACTTGTAGTACAATCTATCATTTACAAAGTCCTTTACTAGGAAAAAACAATCCCAATTTTTATTGGGATTGTTTACATAATAATGATTCTTAAGTACATTTAATAGTAGAATACACCTCGGAATAGCATCAATTATTTCAACATCGCTTTTTAAAATTATATCATTGACCATGGACAAAATTATTTCTCTACCTTTCGCTAACAGGAAATTTTTTAAAAAGATAACCTTATTCCTTTTTTTTATGTCTGTAACGTTACATGCTCAAATAGACAAGATGGAACCTCCGTTTTGGTACGCAGGAATGAAAAATCCAGAATTGCAGATTCTGTTATATGGCAAAGACATTTCTCAATATCAAGTCACGGTTTCTAATGGGGTAAAAATAAGCTCCGTTCAAAAGACAGAAAATCCAAACTATCTTTTTGTAACCATTGATACCAAAAAAGTACCCGCTTCTGATTTTCTATTTACCTTTAAAAGTAAAAACAAAGAAACGTTTACACAGACATATTCTTTAAGGAAAAGAAGAGAAAACTCAGCGCTTCGCAAAAGCTTTGATTCATCGGATATGATGTATTTATTAATGCCAGACCGATTTGCGAATGGGAACGCAAATAACGACAGTGAAAATTCAACTCAAGAAAAATTTAATAGAGATTTACCTGGCGGAAGACACGGTGGAGATATTGAAGGAATTATAAAAAACTTAGATTACATTTCGTCCTTAGGCACAACGACCATTTGGAGCACGCCACTTTGCGAAGACAACGATGCTAAATTTTCGTATCATACTTACGGACAATCTAATGTCTATAAAATTGATCCGCGTTATGGAACTAATGCTGATTATGCTAGATTGGCTTCTGAAATGCATAAAAGAGACATGAAACTGGTAATGGATTATGTCATCAACCATTGGGGAATTGAACACTGGATGATTAAAGATTTACCCACAAAAGATTGGATCAACCAATTTGAAAAATACACTCAAACCAATCACAAACGCACGGTCATTCATGATATCAATGCTTCTGAAATTGATAAAAAAGTAGCTACTGATGGTTGGTTCGTACCATCGATGCCTGATTTGAATTTAAAGAATCCTTTGACTTTAAAATACTTGATTCAAAACGCCATTTGGTGGATTGAATTTGCCGATTTAGATGGATTTAGAGTAGACACCTACAACTATTCCGATCCAGCAGGAATTGCAACTTGGACAAAATCTATCACCGATGAATACCCAAATTTTAATATCGTTGGCGAAGTTTGGATGCAAAGTCAGGCGCAAATGGCATATTGGCAAAAGGACAGTAAAATTGCAGCTATTCAAGATTACAACTCAAACCTGCCAAGTGTGATGGATTTTACCTTGTACGAAGCCACGACCAAAGCATTCAATGAAGACGATGCAGGATGGGACAAAGGCTTGATGAGGTTTTACGACAATTTCGCAAATGACTTCTTGTATCCAAACCCAAACAATATTTTGGTTTTTGCGGAGAATCATGACACGAATCGCATCAATGAAACTTACGGAAAAGACATTAGGAAATACAAAATGGCAATGACGATTCTTGCAACTGTTCGCGGAATTCCTCAATTGTATTACGGTAGCGAAATAGGTATGGCCGGTGATAAAAACAAAGGTGATGCTGATATTCGTCAAGATTTTCCAGGCGGTTGGAATGGCGATACCAACAATGCTTTTACAGATGCAGGACGAACTGCGGAACAAAAGCAATATTTTGATTTTACGGCTAAGTTATTAAATTGGAGGAAATCAAAAACAGCTATTCATAACGGAAAAATGACGCATTACATTCCGGAGAACAATGTTTACGTGTATTTTAGATACAACAATGATCAAACGGTAATGGTTGTGATGAACAACAGTAACGAAAACAAAACGATAAAAACCGATCGTTTTAAAGAGAACATTAAAAACTTTAAATCAGGAAAAGACGTTATTTCTGAACTTACTTTTGACGTTACCAATGAAATTAAAATCGAAGCTAAATCGGTTTTGATTTTAGAATTGAAATAGTGTAAACCATATTAGTCATTTAAGAAATTTGAAAGTAATTAATATAACTTATATGTTTCAAAAAAAACCATCAATTACTACTAGAAAAAAAATGAAAAAATATTCCCTTTTGCTTTTTACCATAATAGTTTTAAGCAGTTGTTCTAATGCACAAAAAGTTGTTCAAAGTAATAAAACTCCTTTCGTTTGGGAAGGAGCTAATGTGTACTTCTTGATGACGGATCGTTTTAATAATGGCGACACATCCAACGACTTAAACTTTGACAGAAATAAAACCACAGGAAAACTGCGCGGATTTGAAGGTGGTGATATCAAAGGAATCTCTCAAAAAATTGATGAAGGCTATTTTGATAAACTGGGAATTAATGCCATTTGGTTTACACCAATAGTGGAACAAATTCACGAGGGCGTTGACGAAGGAACTGGTTTGAGTTATGGCTTTCACGGCTATTGGGCTAGAGATTGGACGGCTTTAGACCCTAACTTTGGAACCAAACAAGAGTTAGCCGCATTAGTTCAAAAAGCACATGCACACGGAATCCGAATTATTCTTGACGGCGTAATCAATCACACCGGACCGGTTACTGCTGAAGATACCGTTTGGCCGCAAGATTGGGTACGAACAGGACCAACTTGCGATTACAAATCATTTGAAAACACAACCGCTTGTACCCTGGTATCCAATCTTCCGGATATAAAAACAGAAAGCAATCAAGCTGTAGCTTTACCTCCTTTTTTAATCGAAAAATGGAAAAAAGAAGGACGTTACGAACAAGAAATGAAAGAGCTAGATGGTTTTTTTGCTCGTACAGGATATCCAAGAGCGCCAAAATATTACATCATCAAATGGTTGACGGATTATATTACTGAATACGGAATTGACGGATACCGCGGCGACACCGTAAAACACACCGATGAAACCGTTTGGGCCGATTTCAAGATCCAATGTGATTACGCATTTGAAACTTGGAAAAAAAACAATCCAACAAAAGTATTGGATAACAACTCCTTTTATACCATTGCTGAAGTCTATAATTATGGCATCAGTGGCGGTCAAGATTTTGATTTTGGCGATAAAAAAGTAAACTATTTTAAAAATGGTTTCAACAACATGATCAATTTCGAATTCAAGTGGGATGCTCAAAAAGATTACGAATTTATTTTCTCTAAATATTCCAATAAACTAAATAATGACTTGAAAGGCTTTAGTGTTTTAAATTATATGTCATCGCACGACGACGGTGCACCGTTTGATGCGAAACGTACTAAAAATAAGGAAACGGGAACCAAATTGTTGCTTTCGCCAGGAGTTTCACAAGTATATTACGGTGATGAAAGTGCTCGTTCATTAGTAATTGAAGGAACACAAGGCGATGCAACCTTACGTTCTTTTATGAATTGGGATGCTATTAAATCGAATCCTGAAACTCAAAAAACACTGTTGCATTGGCAAAAATTGGGTCAATTCAGAAAAAACCATCCTTCAATAGGTGCGGGAATTCACAAACAAATTTCAGCTCAACCTTATACTTTTTCTAGAACTTTCTCAAAAGAAGATTATACAGATAAAGTGGTTGTTGCATTGGATTTAAAAATTGACACTAAAGAACTTTCAGTGGGAACAATTTTCGCTGAGGGTACCAAAGTGAAAGATGCTTATTCTGGAAAAGAATCGGTAGTGGCTAATGGAAAAGTGACAATCGATACTGAATTTGACATTGTTTTATTGGAGCTGAAAAAATAAAAAAACCTCTCCCCTCCCGACGCTTCGGGACTATCCAAAGGAAAGGGAGACGAAACTAAAAAAAATTTAACTGAATTTAAGTTTAGAATTTAAATCCAAACGCCTTTAGAAATAAAGGCGTTTTTTTTATGTTTACCTTTACCAAAAATTAAAAGACAATGCTCAAAATTGGACATCGTGGCGCAAAAGGATACGAACCCGAAAATACTTTGGTTTCCTTTAAAAAAGCATTAGACCTGTACGCAGATGGCATTGAACTCGATGTGCATTTGAGTGCTGATGGTGAAATAATCGTAATTCACGATGAAACTATTGACCGAACAACTGATGGAAAAGGTTTTGTAAACACATTATCTTTGCAGGAATTGAAGGCTTTTTTAATAGATGGAAAACACGAAATCCCCACGCTCGAGGAAGTTTTTGATTTGACAAACCAAAAGTGTTTAATCAATATAGAACTCAAAAGTCATGATGCAACTGATAAAGTGGTTGAGCTAATTGAAGAGTATGTTATTGAAAAAAGCTGGAAATACGACCAGTTTTTAGTTTCTAGTTTTGATTGGAATGCGTTGCAGCGAGTGGCATCGTTAAATGATAAAATTGGCATCGGCGTATTAACAGAAACCGATTTAGACTTGGCTTTGGCTTTTGCCAAAACGACACAAGCAAAATCCATTCATCCGTATTTTCATTTATTGACAATAAAAAACACAGCGCATATCCAGGAAAAAGGTTTTCAGGTTTTCCCTTGGACTATCAATGAAGTCGAAGACATTCAAAAAATAAAAACATTCAACGTAAACGGAATCATAACCGATTTCCCCGATAGAATATGAATCAAAATTTTGAAATTATTACTACCATTTTTCCAAATAAGATTTTATTTTTAAACCATTAAGTGAGTTAAGTCAATTAAGCAACGAGGTAAATAATTCTGTTTATGACAAAAAAAGAGATAACGCAATTATCCTATGAAATTATTGGCTATGCCATAAAAGTTCACAAAAAACTAGGACCAGGACTATTAGAAAAAATTTATGAAGAATGCTTGAAATATGAGCTAGAAAAAAACGGGTATAATGTAAAACAACAATTAAATGTTGAAATAGATTACTATGATTTAGAACTCGCACATCCTTTACGATTGGATTTATTAGTAAATGATTGTATTGTTGTTGAGTTAAAAACAGTTGAAAAATTCCACCCAATTGATGAAGCTAAACTATTAACTTACATGAAATTATTAGGCATGCCTCAGGGATTGCTGATCAATTTCAATACTACTAATATTTCTAAATCGTGCAAACCATTAATTAATGAATATTTTTTAAGGCTACCTGATGAATAACTTAAAAATAAAAAAAGCTTTTTCAATAATTCAGAAAATTAAGGTCATTAAGCAATTTATATAAGTACGAAACTTAATTATTAACTTAACTCTCTTAATGGTTCAAAAAATATACTGATTTAAACAATTAAGAAAATTAAGGTCATTAAGCAATTTATATAAGCGCAAAACTTAATTAACTTAACTCTCTTAATGGTTCAAAAAATATACTGATTTAAACTATTAAGAAAATCAAGATCATTAAGGAATCTGAATAAGTGCGAAACTTAATTAACTTAACTCTCTTAATAGTTAAAAAAGCTTATTCAATAATTAATAAAAAACGGATTAAAGCTTCAAAGAATTTATATTTGCACAAAAAACCTAATCATCTCAATTCCAGAAATATTTAAAAATGAATCAAAATTTCGATATAATAATTGTAGGTGGTGGCGCAGCTGGTTTTTTTACAGCAATTAATATTGTGGAGAAAAATCCAAAACTGAAAGTCGCAATTTTAGAACGCGGTGCAGAAGTATTACAAAAAGTACGTATTTCCGGCGGTGGACGTTGCAATGTAACACACGCTTGCTTTGAACCGAACGAGTTGGTAAAGTTTTATCCTCGTGGCGAAAAAGAATTGCGTGGTCCTTTTCATCAGTTTTGTTCAGGCGATACGATTGAATGGTTCGAAAAACATGGCGTAGAACTTAAAATTGAAGCGGACGGACGCATGTTCCCAGTTTCGAATTCCTCACAAACCATTATTGATTGTTTTTTGAAAGCCACACAAAAACTGGGAATCGCCGTTCTTACAGGACAAAGCGTACAATCTATTTTCAATCCCGAAGTTTCAGGAGAAAACGTTTGGAAGATAGAAACCCAAACTGAAAATTATCTTGTCGAAAAGTTAATTCTGGCAACAGGCAGCAATCCAAAAGTTTGGGAAATGTTACAACATTTTGGTCATGCTGTAGTCAGCCCAGTTCCTTCTCTATTCACTTTCAACATTAAAGATCCCAGAATAAAAGAATTACCCGGAGTTGCTGCACAAGTAACCGTAAAAGTGAAAGACACCAAACTCACCACAACAGGCCCGTTGTTAATTACCCATTGGGGAATGAGCGGACCGGCAATTTTGAAACTCTCCGCTTGGGGAGCCCGAATCTTGAATGAAAAAAATTATCAGTTTACCATTTTCGTGAATTGGTTGAATGATGAAGACACAGCAGAAGTTGAGAAAAAGCTAAAAGACTTAAAACAAGAGCACGCGAAAAAATCAGTTTCTAAAAAATCACCTTTCGAACTGACCAACAGGTTATGGGAAAGTTTGGTACTCGCTTCCGGAATTGAAGTGGAGACCAAATGGGCCGATTTGTCCAAAACGCAATTGCAAAATCTAGCGAATCAATTGACAAAAGCGACTTTTCAAGTGAATGGAAAAAGTACTTTTAAAGAAGAGTTTGTAACAGCTGGCGGAATTGATTTAAAAGAAATCAACTTTAAAACTATGGAAAGCAAGTTGCATCAAAACCTATATTTTGCCGGAGAAATTGTGAATATTGATGCTATCACAGGCGGTTTCAATTTTCAAAATGCTTGGACCAGCGGTTTTATTGTGGCGAATGCAATCGGTTAAACCCATAACGCATTAAAAATCAACACCAAGCAAAATCTACGATACGACATTTTTTTGTAAATTTGTAAAAAAGTAATTTATGACAACGATAACCTTGAAAATCAATGAAAATACTAAAAAAGGCAAAGCTTTTTTAGAAATGGCTCGTGTCTTTTTTGAAAACTCAAAAGAAATTGTACTCATTGAAGAAGATAATAAAAGCCCCTATAATCCAGAGTTTGTAAAAAAAATTAAAAAAGCAAGCAAGGAAAAAGGAAGAGTTATGAATAGTGCAGAGGAATTATGGGACAATATCAAGTAATTATCAAACAAACAGCTGAAAGAGATTTAGTAAAACATAAGAAATCGGGCGATGTTGCTTCAATAAAAAAAATAATAAAAATACTGACCGAATTACAGGACCATCCATACACTGGGATCGGAAAACCAGAAGAATTAAAACATGAATTAAAAGGTTTTTGGTCAAGAAGAATTAATAAAAAAGACCGCTTGATATATGAAGTTCATGAAAGTACGGTTACTGTTTATGTTGTTTCAGCAATGGGTCATTACTCATAATTATAAAAGTCAGTTCAGTAAGATCTAACCAAATGATCTCCTCTTAATCTCCAAAGATAAATTATTTTTTTTCCTCAATAAATTAGATGTAAATGCTATCACAGACGGATTCAATTTTCAAAATGCGTGGACAGGTGGGTTTATTGTGGCGAACTCCATTTGAGTTTAATTAACAAGAGTTTAAAACTTCAGTAAGTTTTATTTAAGATGATTCTGATAACTTTACCATTCTATTATCAGAACTTTATGAAAACAAAATTACTCGCTTTACTTCTTTTTGTGCTTTATCAAAGTGGATTTTCGCAAGTTACAGAACGCATTCAAGGGCAAATAGTTTTTGATAAAACTGTGGTAAACAAAGTAGAGGTTATCAATGCTACAAGTAAAAATGTCGCCTTAACAGATACTGAAGGTAAATTTACCATTACAGTCGAAGCGAACGATCAATTGGTTTTTGTAGCCAAAAATCATGAAATAAAAGAATTGAAAGTTACAGCTGCAATTTTAAAAGAAGGTTTCATAAACATGACTTTGGTCGCCAAAGTGGAAGAGCTAAAAGAAGTAGTGGTACAAAACACTCCTTCAATCAAATTAAGTAAAGATGCCAAATGGGAACAAGCCAAACTAGATCAATACACATTAGAGAAAAATGCTAGCAAACTAAAAAATCCAGGGGTTTACGATGGCACCATTGAAAACGGCATGGATATAATGAGGATTGGCGGAATGATTGCTAAATTATTCAAAAACAAAAATACCGACCTTGAGACAAAAAGTCCTGTATTACCGTTCACAGAGGCAGCAAAAACACAAATCGAAACCGAATTTTATACCGATACTTTGCAACTTCGTCAAGAAGAAATAGCTGCTTTTCTAGACTTTTGCAACAAAGACCCCAAGTCGAAAACGATTGCTGCACAGCAAAATATACTTTCACTGCAAGAATTTATGAGTAGCAAAATATTGCAATTCAAAAGCCTATAAAATTTTAATGATTAAACAGACTGAAAACTGTTAACTATTATTCAACCACCAAATACTTCCGTTCAAAACCGCAGCAAAACTCACCCAAGCCAAATAAGGAATAAACAAATAGCCCGCAATCTTGTCAATCTTTGCAAACTGAACATAGGTTTCGTAAATCATCAACCACAGTACAATTATTTCTAATCCTGCGAGCATTGGGTTATGCAAACCAAAAAACAAGTACGACCACAAAGCATTTAGTCCGAGTTGTATCAAAAAGAAAATTAAGGCTTTTTTCACGACCTCTTCATTGCTTTTAATTTCGTTCCAGACCAATCCTGCAGCTACACCCATCATGGCATACAAGGTACTCCAAACTGGTGCGAAAATCCAATTGGGCGGATTAAAACTAGGTTTTATCAAGGTAGGGTACCAAGTTGTAATAGAAGAGCGGGTCACCATTCCTGATGTATATCCAATAGCAAGACAAATAACAACTGCGACTAGTATTCGGGTGATTTTATTCATGTTTATTTTATTTAATATAAGTCAAATTTACTCAAATATTCAGTAGGATTTCATAAAACAATAAAAGCTTTCGCTAGACCGGAAAATGGAGTACAATTGGAACTAATTTTAAGGAATACATTACAGTTTAAAATACTTCAAAAAATTTGCTAGAGTATTAATTGCAAAAAAATCGCTTTGAATATCAAGAGAGTTTGAAGATGCTATAATTTTTTTTGTTGAATGATATCAAATAATTCTTTCTTGTAGGTATCGCCAATAGGAATGCTTTTTCCGTTTATAAAAACATTTAAAGAATCCGTTTTCGTGATATGACGCAACGAAACAATAAATGATTTATGCGTTTTAACAAAGTCACTGGTTGGTAAAAAATCCTCGATACTTTTTAGGGTATTATTGGTGATCACTTGTCTGTCTTTTAAATGAATGGCAACATAATTTTTAAGCCCTTCAATAAAGCAAATCTCATTAATTTGCACTTTTTCAAAATTATTTTTACCATCTGTTTTGATAAAAATAAAATCATCCACTTCTTTTGAAACCTCTTTTACCTCAGTTTTAAAACTACTTTTCACTTTTAAAACCGCTTCGTAAAAACGTTCAAATTCAAATGGTTTTAATAAATAATCAACGGCATCCACTTCGTAACTTTGTATGGCAAACTGCGGATAAGCAGTCGTGAAAATAATTTTTGTTTTGCCTTTCACGAGTTTAGACAATTGCAAGCCTGTTAAATCGGGCATTTGAATATCCATAAAAACGAGGTCAATACCTCCTTCTTCGATAAGAGATAATGCTGTAAGTGCACTGGTAGTCGAAGAAACTAATTCCAAGAAGGGAACTCTACTCAAATATTTTTCTATCAATCGGATAGCAGGCGGTTCATCATCAACAATTAGGCATTTTATTACTTTCATAATTTATATTTTAAAGGGCAATTGAAGCAAGGTTGTAAATACATCATTTGAATTGGTGTAAAGTAAAACAAAATCCTCTTTATAAATCGCACTCAATCTACGTTCTAAATTATCTTTTCCAATGCCTGTGTTGGTATACTTTTCTGAAGAAGAAATACTATTTGAAGTTTCAATAATCACTTCTCGCTCCGTAATTTGTATTTTAATTTTTGCTGGAAAGGCCGCATTATTAATCATGCCATGTTTGAAAATGTTTTCTACAAAATGTATAAATACAAGCGAAGGCACTCTTTGCTCGCCAACAATTCCTTCAACGGTGTACTCTAAAAATAAAGTATCTTCAAATCGTTTTCGGTGCAAATAAATATAATCTTCTATGAATTTAATCTCTTTGCTGAGGGGCATAAATTCATTTCCAGCTTCATACGTTACATACCGCAGGAGTTGTGACAACCGATAAATATCTTTGGCCACCTTGGGTTGTACATCAATTAAATCAGTATAAAAAGTATTTAACGTATTGAACAAAAAGTGAGGTTCGATTTGTGATTTAAGCAAATTCAATTCTGCTTTGTTGTAGTCGAGTTCTAGCTTATGCAGTCTACTTTGATTGGCCGCAAATTCAAAAAAGTAATACACTACGGTACTATACAAAATTGATTTTATAGCAAAAATCGAATTATCAAAAGTGTAGAATAAAAACTTGCGGGATTCTTCAAAATAATTGTGTTTCCCTGTAAAATGATACAAAATTACTTCCTCAAGCAAGTATCGAACACGTCCAAAAATAATAATCAAAAATAGCACACCAATAGCAAATCTCCAATAGTGTTTCTTTCCTAAAGTGTAGGGACTTACAAAGTAATAATTAACAGCATACGTTGTAAATGTTGCCGTGTACATGATGATTTGATTGTAATTTAAGGGGAGTTGAAAATTCCTCAAAAAGCCTTTGCTACCTCCATAAACATAATCCGAAAAAAGATCCATTAATACAATAATGAGCAAGAGCCCAAAATGAAAGTACCATTGTTTTTTATTTATTTCCATAAATCGAATTTACGCATTCTCGTTTTACTTATTATTTTTTTTTGGATGAACGCCTAATTTCTCTGTACGAACAGGTTTTTTTTTAATCAAAACAATAAAAAAATTCTTTTTTCAGGTTTCATGTAGTAGAAAACCACTCTGGTGTAAAACGACTTTTTGCCTTGGGTATCTCCTATACATTTGCTGATAACAAAACCAAACAACATGAAAACCACAATCGCCTTTTTATTATTTTTCAACATTAGCCTACTGTTTGCACAAAGCCCAAAAATTACAGGAGTAGTTACTACAAAAAAAAGTACCGAAAAAGTAGCTTTTGCAACTGTTTCCCTTTTTGATGCCAATAAAAATTCTTTTATTTCATTCACGACAACTGATGAAAATGGAAAGTATGAAATTCCTCTTGCTTCTGCCGCATTCTACATCAAAATCGAGTTGTTAGGTTATAAAACTTTACAGTCAAAAACCTTTGCATCTACTACTAAAAATGTAACTCAAAATTTTGACTTAGAGGAAGATTCGGTAGCGCTAAACGAAGTAGTTGTGCTGCAAAAGAAGAGTGTTATAAAACTCAGCAGAGACAAGATGATTGTAGATATTGATAAAGCAGGTTTTGGCAATGGCAATGACGGACTGGAAACCTTAAGTAAATTGCCTGGTGTACAATTAGACAAAGATGACAATGTAGTATTTAGAGGCAACGCCAACCTTCAAATTATGATTGACGGAAAACCATCCCTTTTATCAGGTGAGGAGTTGAAACAGTATCTTAAATCAGTTGATGGCGCCAACATTAAATCCGTTGAAATAATAGCAAATCCTTCGGCAAAATATGATGCTTCAGGAAGTGCCGGAATTTTTAATATCGTTCTAAAAAAATCAGCTGCTACCGGTTTGACTGGAAATGCACGAACCTCAGTAGGCTATGCTGAATTTATCAAAAGTAACAACGGATTAAACCTGTACAATAATACCGAAAAATGGAATCTTAAATTTGGCATGAATTACGGTTACGTAGAAAGTGTGAATCGCAGAACGATAGACCAAACCGTGGAAACGCCAACAATTACAACTACTTTGCAACAAAAAAATGATTGGCTACCCGTTTCAAACAATTATTCAGGAAATTTTGGAGCAGGATATAAAATAAATAAAAATGCGAGCATGGGTGCATCAGCTAATTATTCCTTGTACAAAAGTGATGAATTTACAAAAGGACGTACCAACGAATTTGATGATATGGTTTACAAAAGATACACGATCTTAAACACTCAAAACGACTTGGTGAACAATACCCTAACGGGAACTGTATTTTACAATTTTGCATCCGATAGTTTGGATACCAAGATAGATGCTCAACTTAATTATGCTAATTATAAAAATGATAGCGACCGCATAACGACCAACTCCTACTTCACCTCAGATACGAATGAAATGTATCGCAACACCGAAGATGTTAAATATCAAAACCCTACAAATTTCAATATTATCAGTGCTCGAGTAGACTTCGAAAAAAAGATCAATGACAAATTCAACTTTGAAACCGGTAGCAAACTGAGTTACGTAAACAATGACTACACGATCATTTTAAAAGATAGAAATGATCAAGGAGAATACATTACAAACACAAATAGAAGCAATCAATTAATTTACAAAGAATCCATTCTATCGGGCTATGGCATTACCAATTTCACCAAAGGGAATTTTGACATTCAAGCTGGACTAAGAGCAGAATATATCAATTACAATGCCACCTCATTAACCTCAAATAACACCAACAAAGACAACTATTTATCGCTTTTCCCTTCATTCAGTATTAACGGGAATTTCAAAAACGATCAATTCAAGTTTTCATACAGCCGCCGTATTCAAAGACCGCGTTACTTATACTTAAATCCTTATTTTGAATATATTGACACCTACAATGTATCTGTAGGAAATCCAAATTTAACACCTCAATTTACAGATGCTTTTGAAGTGGTGTGGATTAAAAAACAAAAAACGTCACTTTCACTTTTTGCTAATTTTTCAAAAGATGAAATGTACCAAATTATTGATTATAATACTGATACCAAAATAACTACTTTGTCCTATGACAATATCGGAAAATCAAAAACTATTGGATTGTCACTCAATACAAGTATCACCGTTAAAAAATGGTGGGAAGCACAATTGAGCAGCGAGCTTACGTATGGTCAAGCAACTTCTGATTTGGAAGGTTACAAATTTAACGATAGTGGTGTCTCATTTTCGGGAGCATTAAATCAATCATTTACTCTGGCTAAAGATTGGAGTGCCACATGGAATAGTTTTTATAGCCAAAATGGCGCTTACGGAAACACCACTTTCAAACCAAACTACGACATGTCATTTACCATGCGAAAAGACTTTTTTGACAAAAAAATTCGTTTGAACTTGAGTGCTCAAAATGTATTAAGAAAGAGTCAATGGATACAAAGCACCAAACAAGATAACGTAACTACTAATTGGGTCAATCGTTGGGAAACTCGCAAAATAACGTTGTCCCTTACGTACAATTTTGGAACAGCAAAAAAGAAAGAAGTAAAAGAGGCCGACCTGAATGAGGAGCAAAACAGATTGTAAGGGTTAACCATTCCGTTTTACTCAAAAAATGGTACCGATTTAAAAAAACTACGAATCAGTGATGGCGAAAAAAAAGTATCTTTGCGTAAATTTTTAATTTTATGATTGCAGCAAACGATTTTATTCCATCATCATATACCAATACTGTTGAAAGTGGTAATTTTCAATGGAGCGCACCTAGTAATATTGCACTTGTAAAATACTGGGGGAAAAAAGAAAATCAAATTCCAGCGAATCCATCGGTGAGTTTTACGTTGAATAATTGCAAAACGATTACCAAATTGGCTTTCACCAAAAAAGAAAACAACGGTTGTTTTTCTTTTGATTTGCTTTTTGAAGGGCAACCTAAAGAAGATTTCAAACCAAAAATTCAAAAGTTTTTGGAGCGAATAGAAATCTATTTGCCGTTTTTAAAAGACTATCATTTTACGATTGATACCGAAAATACGTTTCCGCACAGTTCCGGAATTGCGTCATCAGCATCAGGAATGGCTGCTTTGGCCATGAACTTGATGAGTTTAGAAAAAGCGTTAAACCCAGCCATGTCTGAAGATTATTTCTATCAAAAAGCGTCTTTACTTGCCCGTTTGGGTTCTGGAAGTGCTTGCCGAAGTGTAAAAGGACAAGTCGTGGTTTGGGGCAATCAGGTGAACATTCCTAGAAGTTCAGACTTATTTGGAGTGGAATTTCCGCATGCGATTCATCCTAGTTTTTCGAATTTTCAAGACACCATTTTACTGGTTGACAAAGGCGAAAAACAAGTCTCGAGCACCGTTGGTCATGACTTGATGCACAACCATCCTTTTGCCGAAAGGCGATTTGCACAAGCACATGAAAATTTAGATGCGATGATTACTATTTTTAAAAGTGGCGATTTAGACGCGTTTATCAAAATTGTAGAAAGTGAAGCCTTGACGTTGCACGCCATGATGATGACCTCCATGCCCTACTTTATATTAATGAAACCAAACACATTACAAATCATTAATGCTATTTGGAAATTCAGAAACGAGACCAAAATACCTGTTTGTTTCACGCTAGATGCTGGTGCCAATGTACATGTTTTGTATCCCGAAAACGTTAGCGAAAAAGTTTTGCAATTTATTAAAGACGAATTAGTTGGCTATTGTCAAAATGGGCAGTACATTTGTGATCAAATAGGAAACGGAGCAACGCTTGTTTAATCTTTTTTTGTGTATCTTTAAACATTCTTAAAAAGAACGTGATGGATATTCAATCAGAAAAAATAGAATTGATCAAAATGTTACTTGCAACTACTGATGCATCTTTATTAGTAGCCGTTAGAAACGTTTTTGAAACACAACAACAAACTATTTGGACAGATTTGTCAGCCGAAGAACAAGAACAAATTGAAATTAAAATCCAAGAAGACAATCGAGGCGATCAATTGGATTTATAAAAAATAAATACAGTATAATTACCAACCCCAAATTGTTAATTTAAAAATACATATGAAAGGACCATTATTTTATTCAAAAATATTACTCTTTGGAGAATACGGAATCATTCGTGATTCAAAAGGGCTTTCTATTCCTTATAACTTTTACAACGGCGCTTTAAAAAGAGACGAAAATCCATCTGATGAGGCTATTAAATCAAACGGTCATTTAAAACGATTTGTTGTTTATTTAGAAACCTTGCAAACGGAGCAACCGGAACTGGTTACTTTTGACCTTGACTTATTAAAAGAAGATGTTAATACGGGAATGTATTTTGACTCTAGTATTCCCCAAGGTTACGGCGTAGGAAGTAGTGGTGCATTAGTTGCAGCTATTTATGATAAATACGCTCACCATAAAATCACGGTTTTAGAAAATCTAACTCGTGAAAAATTATTGCAGTTAAAAAATATATTTTCTCAAATGGAAAGTTTTTTCCACGGGAAAAGTTCTGGTTTAGATCCTTTAAATAGTTACTTGAGTATTCCAATTTTGATTAATTCGAAAGATAATATTGAAGCAACGGGAATTCCTACTCAAAGTTTTGATGGCAAAGGCGCTGTATTTTTGTTAGATTCAGGTATTGTGGGCGAAACCGCTCCGATGGTCAACATTTTTATGGAAAACCTGAAAGACAAAGGTTTTAGAACCATGTTGAAAAATCAATTTGTAAAATACACCGATGCTTGCGTTGAAAATTTCTTAGGCGGAGATATGAAATCACTTTTCATGAATACGAAGAAACTTTCAAAAGTAGTTTTGAACAACTTCAAACCAATGATTCCTGAGCAATTTCACGGCATTTGGCAACAAGGTATTGACAGTAACGATTACTACTTAAAACTTTGCGGATCAGGCGGTGGCGGCTACATTCTTGGTTTTACCGAGGACTTAGAAAAAGCAAAAGCTTCTCTTAAAGATTACAAACTAGAAGTAGTTTATCAGTTTTAAAAAATACAAACTCCCTGACCCATTCATCAGGGAGTTTCTTAATACACTCATTTGTACCACGTACTCCAATACTCTTTAACCAATTTAAAATGTTAAGCAGACAACACAAACTTCTTATAATGAAAATTGCAAGTTTGTTCTCTGTTGTGCGAGGATATAACATTCCCATTATCATTATCGCGCAATATCTATCTGCGATCTTTATTCTTGCACCAGAAAAAAGAGCGCTGGATATTGTTCTCAATTTCAATCTTTTTATATTGGTATTTGCATCGTCACTTACGATTGCTTCGGGTTACATCATCAATAATTTTTACGACAGTCAAAAGGATTTAATCAACAGGCCTACTAAATCAATGTTGGATCGTTTGGTGAGTCAAAAAACTAAACTAAACGTTTATTTTGCGTTGAATTTCATTGTCGCCTTGATGGCGTTATTTGTATCTTGGCGTGTATTTTTATTCTTTTCAGGATACATCTTTTTCATTTGGTTTTATTCTCATAAAATAAAAAAATATCCTATCATAGGAAATCTTACTGCTTCGTTACTAGCTGTGATGCCTTTTTTTGCAATCCTCTTGTACTTTTATACGCGGATTCCATTTGAAGAAATTGAAAATTACAAACAACAACTTGGTGTTATTTTTGCCCATGCATCCTTTTTATTTTTACTACTGCTCATACGAGAAATGATCAAAGATTTAGAGAACTTAAAAGGCGATTTAATCAATAACTACCAGACTATTCCTGTGGTGTATGGCGAATCACAATCAAAAAAAGTCATTACTTTACTAACCCTACTCACTATAGTGCCTGTATATCTTTTGATTGCTATTTATGATGTGGGGTACATGGATATTTACTTTTACTCCAGCCTTATTGTTTTGATTTTTTTCTTGCTTTACTTGTGGAAATCCAATGCTAAATCTCAATTTTTATTGCTTCACAACGTCTTGAAATTTCTTATTGTTGCAGGTGTTTTTTGTATTGTACTCATTAATCCGAGTGTACTGTGGCACGGAAAAAAATTATTGATGACGGTTTAGATTTATTCTAGTTCTAGAATATAAAAGGGTTGCATAAATACGCTAAAAGACTACCAAATGTTTCATTGAAGATAGCCCCGATTACTTCACTATATTTCTACTTTCAGCGGAATTCAGTGAACTTCGTTTGCAGTGAAAATCCTTTTCTTTTTTCCTTTAAAAAAGAAAAGATTGCAACGGATAGCGGGAATTAGCTCCAAAAAAAACGATACTTAAATATATTAATTAGCTTACTAACTAGCCAGTTAGCGTTTTTATAATTGGTGGTTATTGATTGCCAAGTATATAAATAGTATCTTTGCATAAATTATTGGAATATTATGAATAACAAGGAAGGCAATAATAAGAAAAGTGGTCCAAGAGCAAACAGCTCAAGACCAAGTTCGAATAAGCCAAAACCTGCCATGCAGAAGCGCGCCCAAGGGCCGAAAAAAGTTAAAGTTACTACTAAAGTTGCCGATATTGCTACTGATAAAGTAGAGAAAAAACCAAATCAAGCACCAAAGAGACCGAAAGTAAAAGACGAAATTCGTTTGAATAAATATATTGCCAATTCTGGTGCGTGTTCACGTCGTGATGCCGATATTTACATACAATCTGGGACGGTAAAAGTAAATGGAATTCCTGTAACCGAAATGGGATACATGGTAAAACCAGGCGATGTTGTTAATTTTGATGGATCTACATTGACTCCAGAGAAAAAAGTATACATCTTGTTGAACAAACCGAAAAACTTTACGACAGCCATGGACGAAGGTCAGGAATACCGTAACGTTTTGGAACTGGTTAAAGGTTCAACGACTGCAAAAATTGGTGCGGTTGGGAGAATGGACAAAAACACAACTGGTTTGTTATTGTTCACGAATGATACAGATATGATTCGTAAATTTACGTTGCCAAGTCAAAAATCATCTAAGATTTACCAAGTTTCATTAGACAAAAATCTAAAATTTGAAGATTTAGAAAAAATCCAAAAAGGATTAACGCTAGACGGTCACCGTGTTTTTGTAGAAGACGTGAGTTATATTGATGGCGAAGCAAAAAGTGAAATTGGATTGCAATTGCGCTCTTCAAATGTGAAAGTAGTTCGTTCTATTTTTGAGCATTTTGACTATGATGTATTGCGAATCGATAGAGTTGCTTTTGCTGGTTTAACCAAAAAGAATTTACCAAGAGGAAACTGGAGGTTGCTTACTGAACAAGAAATTATCAATTTGAAAAACGTATAAACGCTTTTCAAAATTTCATTTTAATCCCTTTCGGTTTTTTCGAAAAGGGATTTTTTTATACACTAACAAACACGTATGACTCCAGAAAAATTACAATCTATTGCTTTTAAATGGTTTGAAACTTTCAATGCTAAAGAATTAGAAAAATTACTATCTCTGTATGATGATGAAGCCATACATTATAGTCCAAAATTAAAAATGTACAAACCCGAAAGTGACGGTTTTGTAACGGGTAAAGAAGCGTTGCGCGCTTGGTGGCAAGATGCCTTTGAACGATTACCGAGTTTGAATTACAAAGTAAAATCACTTACTGCAAATGGCGACCGTGTTTTCATGGAATATACCCGTACCGTTGTAGGCGAAGAAGATTTACTTGTTGCAGAGGTCCTTGAAATTAAAGACGATAAAATAATAGCTTCTCGCGTATACCACGGGTAAGCTCTTTTTGATATTAAAAAAAAGCCCTATAACAGCACTTTGCTGTTATAGGGCTTTCTTGTATGCAATAACTAGGACTAGCCTTTTAATTTCTTTACTGGCTCTTGTTTTTTGTCCAGACCACGTTTTCTTAAAAGTGGTTCAATGCTAGGCTCAGCTCCACGGAAACGTTTGTACAAAACCATTGGATCCTCAGTTCCTCCTTTTTCTAACACATTTTCACGGAATAATTTAGCTTTCTCTGGATTGAAAAGAGTTGTTGTTTTAAAAGCTTCAAAAGCATCAGTATCTAAAACACCTGACCAAATATAACTGTAATACCCAGAAGAATAGCCACCAGAAAAAATATGACTAAAATACGTACTGCGGTATCTAGGAATAATCGATGGAATTAAACCAATTTTTGTCATGGCTGCTTTTTCGAAAACGTTAGCATCAACAGTAATGTCTTTGGTTTGTGAGTGGTATTCTAAATCCAATAGCGAAGCTGCTAGGTATTCTGTCGTTGTAAAACCTTGATCAAAAGTTCCTGCTTTTTTTAGTTTGTTTACTAGCGTTTCTGGTATTACTGCTCCAGTTTGATAGTGTTTGGCATACATTTTTAAAACCTCAGGCTCTGCAGCCCAGTTTTCCATAATTTGCGATGGAAGTTCAACAAAATCTCTTGGAACACTAGTTCCTGCAAGACTTCTGTACGTTACATTAGACAATAAACCGTGTAATGAATGTCCGAATTCATGAAAGAAAGTGGTCACCTCATCAAAAGTTAACAATGCTGGCGCAGTTGCTGAGGGTTTTGTAAAATTACAAACAATAGAAACTACGGGAGCAACACGCTTGCCATCAACCGTTTTTTGGCTGCGGTAGGATGTCATCCAAGCGCCGCCACGTTTCGACTCACGTGGATGAAAATCCATGTATAAAACTCCTAAGTGCGTTCCGTCTTTTTCTAAAACTTCCCAAACCGTTACATCTTCATGGTATTTTGGTACATCTGTTAAGGCTTTAAACTGAATCCCATATAACTTTTCGGTTACTTGAAAAACTCCTTTGCGCACATTATCCAAACTGAAATAAGGTTTCAATTCTTCTTCGTCAAGATCAAAACGTTCTTTTCTGATTTTTTCAGTGTAATATCGCCAATCGTATGGTTGAACCGCACCTTTAATGCCATCCTTCACCATCATTTTTTGAATATCAGCGGCTTCTGTTTTGGCAATTTCAAGAGCTGGTTTCCACAAATCATTCAAGAGTTTGTTCACATTTTTGGGTGTCTTGGCCATTGATTCCTCCAAAACATAATCAGAGTGTGATTTATAACCTAATAATCGTGCTTTTTGTCCACGTAAATTAGCTAGTGCAACCGCATTAGCTTTATTGTCAAAAGCATCGTCATGGTTGGCTCTAGTTTGATACGCATTCCAAATTTGTTGGCGCAATTCTCTATTTGAACTGTATTGTAAAAATGGCATCACACTAGAATTGGAAAGCGTAAAAACCCATTTGCCTTCTTTCCCCTTTGCTTTAGCATCTGCGGCAGAGGCATCAATAAGTCCTTGAGGCAATCCAGCTAAATCTTTCTTAGAATCAATAACCAATTCATAACTATTGGTCTGCGCCAAAATGTTTTGACCGTATTTTAAACTTGTCAAGGACAAATCACCGTTGATTTTGCGTAATATTTCCTTATCTGAATTAGACAAATTAGCGCCGCTTCGAACAAAATCTTTGTAGGCATTGTCTAAAATTTTAGCTTGTTCTAAATTCAAACCCAAACTTTCTTTTTGGTTCCAAAGCGACTTTACTCTAGCAAATAATTTTTCGTTCAAGTAAATGTTATCGCGGTGCGCCGATAGATTAGGTGCTGTTTCTTTGGCAATATTTTGAATTTCCTTGTTGGTATTCGCAGAGTTCAAATTAGAAAAAACCGTATTCACATTCGATAATAATTCGCCTGCATTTTCCATCGCTAGGATGGTATTGTCAAAAGTAGCAGGTTGCGTATTGTTTGCAATAGCATCAATTTCCGCTTGATGCTTACTTATTCCTTCTAAAATGGCAGGTTTAAAATGTTCGTTTTTGATTTTGTCAAACGGCGGAACATTGAAAGGCGTGTTATAAGCCTGAAAAAATGGATTCATAATAGTGTTTTCTTTTTTTTCTTGTGCTTGGATGGTGAGCATATTTCCGATGACTAGCATCAGAAAAAGGGATTTCTTTCTCATTTCAATTTGTTAATTAGTAACGTAAATTTAACCTAAATCCTTTTCATACACCAATCACAGCTTTGCCTTAACTTAATTTTATGATAAAAAAGAGCTAGTTCTCTAAAAGGATTTCAAGATCATAATTTAAGTATTGAAATAAAATCAATACATTAGCTATTTAAATCACAAACCTAAATTATGAAAAAAATAACCGTTCTACTTTTTACACTAACTACTGCCCTGCTGTTAGTAAACTGTAAATCTGAAGATAAAAAGCAAGATTTTACTAGCTTAACAAAAAGCTATTTTGACGATAAGAATGCACTAGATCCATTGGGTGCAACCCAAAGTGGCCAAAACGAGTACAACGATCAGTTGCAATTTGAAATGACCGATAGTTACAGAAAAACGCAAGCGGCTTTTTTTGACAAATACCAAACAGAGTTGCAAAATGTTGCTGTAGCCGATTTATCTGAAGAAGAAAAAAACAGTTACGAAATCATCAAATGGGAATTAGAAGTTGGAAAAGAAGTGTTAGAACAGCCAACTAATTTAATTCCGGTTCATCAATTTTGGGGAACACACTTAACCATGGGTCAGTTTGCAGGTGGAACCGGTGCACAGCCTTTTAAAACAGAACAAGATTATACCAACTTTTTAAAACGAATGGACAAATATGCCGTTTGGATTGATTCGGCAATGGTGTACATGAAAAAAGGATTAGACAAAGGAGTGGTTTTACCAAAAGCGTTGACCGTAAAATTAATTCCTCAATTTGCCTCGATGGAAACTCCAAATATCGAAGACAATTTGTTTTATTCTTCGATAAAGTTAATGCCAGCATCGTTTCCTGAAAGCATCAAGAAAGACTTAACGGCAAAATATACGGCTACAATCACCACTAAATTGATTCCGCAGTACAAGAAAATGGCTGATTTTCTGAACAAAGAATACCTGCCAGCATCAAGAGCAACGAGCGGAATAGGCAGTTTACCTTTTGGAAAAAAACTATATGCAGCTTATGTAAAACAATGGACTACCACCAATAAAACTCCTGAGGAAATTCATGAATTGGGATTGAAAGAGGTAGCAAGACTGACTGCCGAAATGGAAAAAGTAAAAGCCCAAGTTGGTTTCAAAGGTACTTTGATTGAGTTTTTTGAAGAAGTACGAAACAAGAAAGAATTAAAACCTTTTACCAAACCAGAAGAGGTTATTGCTAACTTTAACAGTATTTACACCCGAATTAAACCTAATGTTGACAAGCTATTTGCTTTACAGCCAAAAACAAAATTCGAGGTAAGACGCACCGAAGCTTTTAGAGAGCAAACCGCTAGCGCCGAATACAATCAAGGAACGGCTGATGGAACGCGTCCAGGGATTTTTTATGTTCCGATTCCGAATGTAAAAGAATACAACATGTATGGCGACGAAGATTTGTTTTTGCACGAAGCCATTCCGGGACATCATTTTCAAATTTCATTACAGCAAGAAAACAAAAGTCTTCCAGATTTTAGAAAATTCAATTGGTTTGGCGCTTATGGTGAAGGTTGGGCTTTGTACACCGAAAGTTTAGGTAAAGAGCTAGGTTTGTACCAAGATCCGTATCAATATTTTGGGATGTTGGGTAACGAAATGCACCGTGCGGTACGCTTGGTAGTTGATACTGGACTACACGCAAAAGGCTGGACAAGAGAACAAGCCATTAAATATTCCTTGGCAAACGAAGCCGAAAGTGAAGAGAGTATTATTCCTGAAATAGAGCGCTACATGGCTATTCCTGGTCAAGCCCTCTCTTATAAAATTGGACAATTGAAAATAATGGAACTTCGCAAAAAAGCAGAAACTAAATTGGGTACAAAATTTGATATTAAAAAATTCCATGAAAAAGTATTGGAGTCAGGTGTGATGCCATTGGCTTTATTGGAACAAAAAATTAATGAGTGGATTAACGACAAAAAATAAATACTATGAAAAAATTATTAATAAACAGTGTATTATGCATGTTTGCTTTTTCGGCAAATGCGCAACTTCTTATGGATGCGCTAGACCCAACCGCATCTGGCACTTTGTTTAGAAACGATGTAATGAACAAGAAAGATTTGGCTGAAATCAAAGGGTCAGCTTATTTAGTAGACGAGTTTAGACTAGCAGATGTAGCTGGGATAAAACAACAAATCATGGTGCGATACAATGCAATGACCGATATGATTGAAGTAGAAACTCCAAAGAAGGAAGTCTTTTCATTGATGAAAAAAGAGCCTTTTAATACGATAACGATCATTCCTTTTACGGATAAAATCAAACTATTGAATTACAAAACCAAAGAAACTGAAATTTATGGCTATTTAGTGGAGTTATTTAATTCTAACAAAATTGCCTTGTATAGAAGAGATCGTGTTATTTTACAAAAAGGAAAAGAGGCTTTAAACACTTATTCTCCTGCTGTACCAGCCAGATATGTAAAAGCAAATGAAGAGTTTTTTATCAGTAAAAATGGTGAAATGGCTTTTCCAGCGCCACGCAATAAAAAAGAGCTATTAGAAACTTTTCCTGAAAAGAAAACCGAAATTACAGATTTCATCAAGAAGAATGATTATTCACACAAAGATGAAAAAAGTATGCTGAATATGATACGTTTTATTTCAGGTTCTTAAAAAGCAAGTTAAAAGCTTCTCACCACGAGAAGCTTTTTTTTGAACCTTACTGAACTACAATTCACTGATGCAACCTTAATATACATTGGTAAAAGCACCTTCAGCTTTTTAATTTAAAAATCACTTTTACTTTTATAGTTCATTTCAAATTTCCCTTGTTTCAAGTTCATTTTCCCCTGATTGAGAATTAATCCGTTTTAAGGCAAGCGTAAAGCTTCTACTTTAGCAACATAGAAATCCTTAAGACAACATATCATGAACACAACCGATGCAAAATTGAAATTTTTAACGCGCTACTCAACTTTTTTAACCTTACTAATGCTTTGCTTTTTTTTATTCTCCTTTAACAAACTAAAAGAGATTGAAAATTTTGAAGAAATCAACGTAAAAAGAATCAATATTATCGAAAACGATGGCACTCTAAGAATGGTACTTAGCAATAAAGAATTGCAACATTCAGGCAGAATGGATGGCAAAGATTGGGAAAAACGAGAAAGACCATCAGGACTTATTTTCTTTAACGATCAAGGCGATGAATGTGGTGGACTTATTTATCAAACAAAGCAAACAAAGAACGGTTTTATTTCTGGAATGTCAATCACGATGGACCGCTATAAAGACGATCAAGTTTTACAATTATCCAATCAAGAATCAATTGTTAATGGCAAAATCATGTCGCAACGTGGCATTAACATCAATGATTATCCTGCAGAAAGTAATATTACCACAAGAATGGAACTTTTTGCCCAAGCTGAAAAAATAACCGATCCTGAAACACGCAAAAAAAAGATAAATGAAATATACGAGCAACATGGTGAGCGCAATCTTTTGTTCTTGGGGAAAACTAGAGCAAACTCGCAAGGTTTGTTTTTAAATGACGCTACAGGCAAGCCCAAACTAATGATTTATGTAGACGAAAAAGGCAATCCTAAAATTCAAACATTCAACACAAAAGGCGAAATGAAAAATGTGATAACTGAAGATTTGTAAACTGATACTCCTTACAAGGTTTTATTATATTTGCAAAAACAGCAGGAATGAAAACAAAAAGTAGCCTAAAAAATATTTTCTTCACAATACTAGTGGTAATTGTTGTCAACACTACACAGATTTATACGTTGTACCAAACACGTAAGTTTGGTTCAATTAATTTTTTTGCAATCGAAGATCATGTTTTTGGGCTCTCTACTTGTTTCCTGGCCTTGATTAGCTCCTACTTATCATGGCAAATCATCTCTAAAAAGCAGTTCAAAAACACCCAAAAAATCATACTTTCATTTGCACTCTCCTTATTAATATTCGCTGTTTTTACAAGTTTATTTTTTATTTCTTACCGCTATTTAGTACATGGCTTAGCTACGTCAACCTGGCTTTTGATTGGTAATATTGCTTTCGGCGTCACCACTTATCACTTGTACACCTGCGGGTTTACGCTTATTTACCTTTATTTTAATAATTCTAAAAAATTGGAACTCGACATAGCACGATTAGAGCGAGAAAAAGAAATTTTTAAATCTAAAATGCTACAAAAAAACTTAGAACCTCATTTTCTATTCAACAATTTGAGCGTGCTTTCTAGTTTAACTCATAAAAATCCAGAAAATTTAGAAAACTTTATCGACGATTTTTCGGGAGTGTACCGTTATTTTTTAGACCATTACGAACAGGAAATCGTACCACTATCTGAAGAGCTTGAATTTACAAAACGATACCGAAATCTAATTGAAAAAAGATTCAACAACGCCTATAAAGTTGTTTCAAGTATCAATGACACATCAGGATTTATATTGCCTTGTACTTTGCAATTAGGAATTGAAAATGCCATAAAACACAATAAGGGAAGCGAAGAAAATCCTCTGATTATTGAATTGTATCGAAATGAAAACACGATATTCATAAAAAACAAATTGAATGCAATACAACAGCTAAACAGCTCTAAACTAGGAAACCAATACCTCAAAAAACACTATAAACTCATGTTTAACTTGGATGTCATTTTCACAAAAACAGAAAATGAGTATTGTGTAGCAATTCCTTTAATTTACTAAATATGAAATGTATAATCATTGAAGATGAAAATCATAATGCCGAAATCATTAGGAATCACATTCATAAATTTGACCCAAACATTACTATACTTGCTCAAATTAAAAGCAATGAAGAGTTGCGCAATTGGGCCACAAAAAAGGAAACTGTAGACGTCGTTTTTTCAGATATCGAGCTATTAGATGGAACAGTTTTTTTATCGTTAAAAGATAATATTATTAGCGCTCCAATTATTTTTACGACAGCCTACAATACTTTTTATCAGGAAGCTTTTGACACAAATGGCATTGGATATTTACTAAAACCTATTAGTTACAATCGCTTTAACGAAGCCATGCAAAAATTCCTCAACCTAAAAAAGAAAGAGAAAAACACCGTTAACTGGCACGAAATGGCGCTGTCACTATTACAACGCGAAGAGAAAAAATACAAAGAGCGAATTATCATCAAAAATAATGAAGGAATGGCTATGCTGAACACAAATGAAATCGCAGCAATAGTAGCAGAATCAGGCAAATGTGTTGCAATTGACACCTCAGGAAAAGAACATGCCTTTAAGGATACTTTAAGCGAATTGATACAAGAGTTGAATCCAAAAGTGTTTTTTCAAATCAATCGTGGCGAGATTATTAATATCAATAGTATTTTAAAAATAGAAAATTACTTTAATGACCGATTAGCAATTCAGTTAAAAAACTATAAAAAACGTTTCATTACAAGCACCTCATCAACGGCTGAATTCAGACGCTGGATCAATCAATAAATTCCAAAAAAAAGCTTCTCGATTTGAGAAGCTTTTTTTGTGCGGATAAAAGTCCTTCCCGATGAAATCGGGATAATCTTCTCGCCCTAATTCCACAAAAAAAGCCCAAAACTTTCGTTTGGGCTTTTGTGCGGATAATAGGACTCGAACCTACACGCCTTGCGGCACCAGATCCTAAGTCTGGCATGTCTACCAATTTCACCATATCCGCATGCAATTGTGGGTGCAAAGATACACTTAACTTCGAATATTCAAAACAATTTTGATAAAAAATATTCATACTCTTTTTTGTACTTTTGAAAATATAAACAACATTCAACTAATGGAAAACATAAAAGCATACGTTCAAGAACACAAAGAACGCTTTATCAATGAGTTAATCGAATTATTAAAAATTCCTTCTGTAAGTGCTGATACCGCTTATTCGCACGATGTTTTTGAAACTGCCGATGCCGTAAAAGCCAGTTTAGAGAAAGCCGGCTGCGATTTTGTCGAAATTTGCGACACACCAGGCTACCCAATCGTGTATGGAGAAAAAATCATCGACCCTAATTTACCTACCGTTTTAGTCTACGGACATTATGATGTGCAGCCGCCAGACCCAATGGAGTTGTGGACGTCTCCCCCATTTGAACCCGTAATTAAAAAAACCGATATCCATCCTGAAGGCGCCATTTTTGCCCGTGGAGCCTGTGATGACAAAGGCCAAATGTACATGCACGTAAAAGCGCTGGAATACATGGTACAATCAAACACTTTGCCTTGCAACGTCAAGTTCATGATTGAGGGCGAGGAAGAAATTGGTTCCAAAAGCTTGAGCTGGTTTGTAGAACGCAACCAAGAAAAACTTAAAAACGACGTCATCTTAATTTCTGATACCGGAATGATCTCTAACCAGCAACCGTCTATCACAACCGGATTGCGCGGTTTGAGTTATGTAGAAGTGGAAGTTACAGGTCCTAACCGCGACTTGCATTCTGGCTTGTACGGTGGAGCCGTAGCAAACCCAATCAACGTGTTGGCTAAAATGATTGCTTCGCTTCACGACGAAAACAACCACATCACCATTCCAGGTTTTTATGACAATGTTGAGGAATTGTCTCTTGAAGAAAGAGCCGAAATGGCCAAAGCGCCCTTTAGCTTAGAAAAATACAAAAACGCCTTGCAACTCAACGATGTTTACGGTGAAAAAGGCTATGTAACCAACGAAAGAAACTCCATCCGACCTACGCTAGATGTAAACGGAATTTGGGGCGGCTACACCGGCGAAGGCGCCAAAACGGTAATCGCCAGCAAAGCATACGCCAAAATATCTATGCGTTTAGTGCCTAATCAAGACTGGGAAGAAATCACGGAATTGTTTACCAAACATTTCAACAGCATTGCCCCTGCAGGCGTTACCGTTTTGGTAAAACCACATCACGGCGGGCAAGGCTACGTAACCCCAATAGACAGCATTGGCTACAAAGCCGCAAACATGGCGTATACCGAAACCTTTGGTGTACCAGCCATTCCCGTGCGTTCCGGAGGCAGCATCCCTATTGTAGCATTATTCGAAAAAGAACTGAAATCAAAAACCATCCTCATGGGATTTGGTCTCGACAGCGATGCCATTCACTCGCCAAACGAACACTTCGGGATCTTCAATTACCTCAAAGGAATCGAAACCATACCGTTGTTTTACAAGTATTTTGTAGAATTATCAAAATAAATTCTGGTAAAACCCACATCATCCGCTCTCCACAGGGCGGATTTTTTTTAGGCGTTCCCTTGTTGCATAAAATCCTTCTTGAACAACACAATTCATCAAGCAACAAGGTCAGGCTGTACGTTCTCAATCTTTTTAGCCGCCAAAAAAAGGCGCCTAAAAAGGATTTCCACTTCCATCCTTAACGCAAAAGAGTGCTCGTTGATAGTTTTTTTTAGAAGAGATAAAATGCTGCGATGATACAAAACAACTTGACACTAAGTTAGATTCTAAACTATTGCCAAAACTGTAACCATTTAATATGTTTTAGTTGAAATGTATATAATCCGTATATCTATTGATATCGTATTTTACTTTAAATCTTTGTAATTCGGTATAATCTAGCTTTGTTATAATAACACTTTCATCCTTAATTATCTTTGATTCATATAAGTTGGGTAAAATTATTTTTTCAAAATAATCAGATAAAAAATTAAATTCTTTAGAGGTGTGAACATAAAAAAGATGTTTATGAGTTTCATCATTTAAAGTGAATGATACATAGTTTTCAATTCCTTGATATTGACTGTCATCATCGTCCCATTTATTTTTATACGCAATTAAATATATTTCTATATTTTTTAATGCATTCCAATCATAAGAGTCATATTTATTATTTTCCCAAATCTTGACTTCTTGTTCACTAAAATCTATGAATTTATCTTTTTGAATTATTTTTAAGGTTGTGAATTTATAATCACTAAAATAATTGAATGTCATTAATCCAAAAAAACCAATAACTAAACTCCAGCAATAGATTCCTTGTTGTGTAAAAACACCGTAAGTAAAAGGAAGAAAGATAAATGCAACTAAAAATAAAATCAAATAATTTTCCAATTTAGTTGCCGTTGGATGAATTACAATTGGAAAAATCAAATTTTCACTCATTTCAGATTTGCTTTTTATTTTATCATTTTATTCTGCGCAACTTTAACATGTGCCGCATAAAAATCAATTTTTTACAATTTCTAATTTTTAGATTTTTCTTTGATAGCGTTTGAAATTTTTATGAATTTGAAGAGGATTTTTCACGGTCTTACTTTCTCTGACTACAACAGATTTGTTGGTAAACAAAATTAAGTATAGTATTCAGATTTACAACCGAGCTAGTTCGACTAATATCATCCTAGATTCAAAACCATTTGTCCATGAAACCAATTGCTAAAAACTTTTGCAGTATTTGTTTACTATTAACTTTCATGAAATTTTATTCTCTCCTATTATATTTTTTTAATTGAAAAATCGAATAAAATCCGAGCACAAATTCCGCAATAATTCCAAAAATATAACCGCCTGTAGGAAATCCGTCCATTATCATACTTATTGCTCGTCCAGTTGCAAGAGAGAGCATAAATAAAACATTTAATTGCGTAGCAGTTTTCCAATATTCAGTTCTCCAAATTCCCAAAATCCAAATGAATGAAATTCCGAGATACAAACACGTTATTGCTTTTAACATATTGGAAAAGTCAACTGTATTTACTTTTATGTTTAAATACTCCGGCAGAATTGACGGCGAACCATAAATTATTGCTGTTGGAACTACAATCGATAACGATATTATTAGATGTAGATTTTGTAGAATCCAATTTATTTTGCTTTTCATTTATACTTTGATTTCTAAATTCTGTTTCGCATCTTTTTTCTCTTATTCTTTTAACAATGCATATAACATCAGCCTGTACAAAAAACAAAATCAATCTCTTGTAAGTTTGATATTTGATTTTTTTTTCGCTGCATTCCCAATATCAATAAATTTTAAGAGATTTATTCACGGTCTTACATTCCAATATTTTAAGAATTTTGTATTTTATAATCATTACATCTACGTTTAACAAAAACTTGAAACAAAAAGGTGCTAATAAATAACTCAAGTTACTTAAAAATGACTGTTACTTGTTTACTTTTTCAATTCGATTTTTAATCTTTCTACAACCATCTTTTCAAACTCTCTTTTTATCAATATATTTTCAAATAAGCTTAAGTCCTGATTGACCAATTGCCATTTTTCATTTTTATTTTTAACAGCAACAAAAGCTATATTTGTTTCGTTTTCACCAAAGGATCTTGTCCATGAATGAATTTTTTTGTCTTCTAAATCAAAATAAATATTATGCCAATAGTCTGAAGAATCATTATCCTTTAAATCCGTATTTTTAAGATTTAGTTTATCAATTGCTTTGATGATTTTTTCTTCGGAGTAATTGAGATAATATGTTTCCGCATAAGGATAACTTCCTGCCGCATAAAAATGAAAAGTAGAAAAAAAAGAAATTACATAATATGAAAATGCAAGAACTAATACAATAATAATTGAAAGCTTAAATTTAGATTTATTCATTTAATTTCTATTAGGATAAAATATTATACATCGTTCCAGCATTACAAGCATTTCGAGTTTAAATCATGTTTATTATTCGGTTGTAAACTGAATGATTGCGAATAACTTCATCCTAGATTCAATATCATTTGTCCATTAAGACAATTCACAACACCATTAATGTAATCTTCAATGCTCTGGATTTTTAGTACAAACGGTTTCTTGCTACATTCTTTCCCATAAAATAAATCCCAATTGCTATAAAAGGCAGGCTCAACAATTGACCCATATTCAATAGCATTCCCTCTTCAAATTCTACTTGATTGATTTTGACAAACTCAATTAAAATGCGCATTGTAAAAATTAAAGTTATTGCCAGACCAAACAAAAATCCATTTCCTAGCGTAATGTTTTTCGTTTTGTAAATAGCAAAAACAATCCCGAAAATGAGCAGATACGCAATGGCTTCATAAAGTTGGGCTGGATGTCTAGGAACACTATCAATCTTACCAAAAATAAAGGCCCAAGGCAAGGTTGTGGGGTTGCCTATCATTTCTGAGTTCATTAAGTTGGCAAGCCTAATAAATGCTGCTCCTAATGGTGCAACAATAGCTATTAAATCTAGTATTTTCAGGTATTTTATTTCGTATTTTTTTGAATATAAAAAAAGTGAAACAATCAACCCAACCGTTCCACCATGACTGGCTAAACCTGCATAACCACTAAATTTATATCCTCCGTTTATCGTTTTTTGAATGGGTAAAAAGATTTCTAATACGTTTTTTGAATAATAGTCAAAATCATAAAACAAACAATGTCCCAATCTTGCTCCAGCAAAAATTCCTATAATTCCATAAAGAAACAATGCTTCATGAGCGCTATCCTTTAAGTTTTCTCTTCTATAAATTACTTTAAGAATGTACATGCATAAAAGCAAGCCACTGGCAAATAAAAGCCCGTAATATTTTAAGGGGAAACCAAAAATATTTATTATGTCGGAATCAAAATCCCAATTGATGTATAGTGTTGTCATCTTGTTCTGTGTTTATTTTAATCTAGTAAAATTGTTGGATCAAAAACTTCTTTTCTATTTTTTAAAATTGTGTCAAACTCTAAATTAATCGAATTCTCATAATATTCTTCTTCAGTATTATAAATTTCCAAAATCTTAGCTTTAATTTCTGCATCAGGTTTTTCCAAATACCTCTCACACAAACATAATGCTAATTCACGTTTTGCCGATTCAAATTCCCATTGGTTTGAGATTGAATTATTTTCATCAATTTCTTTTTGTCCATTACCAAAACTCATGTATTCAACTTTACAATTTCTGAAAGTTATAGTTTTAGTTTCGTCTTTTTTGCAAGAAATAATCGTGAAAAAGATTATTAAAAAAATAATTCTATTCATAACTATTTGTGTTTAATGATTAGCGGTGAAGTTCCGCTAATAAAGTGGATTTAGAATACATTAAGTCCAATATTTAGATATAACATACAAAAGAAACTAGATGCTAAAATCCTTATGATTGGATCTTGATAAAGCAAAATTTGAAGTATTAAGTTCTTAATTTGGATAGTTTAAGCATTGCGTTATTTATCTCTTTCTTTTATACTTACTTTAATTTCTAAAATTCTTTTCCTTGTTAATTCTTCTAAACAAGTTGAATAGATGAGTGGTTTTATACTTCCGCCTTCATATTGTGAAGATTCAAATTTACAGCTTGAATCTCTAAATTTAACCCAATCCTTTTCAGCTTGAATCAATAGTAATTTTTCACTTTGATTAAGTATTGAAATTAATTGCTTGTACACTTTATTGAGTTCGGCATCAGCTTTTCTGTATTTAGCATCTGCTGCTTTATTCATTTCTAATTGCGTTTGCGCAAATGAATTAGTAGAAAAGCATAGCGCAACTAGAACGATTAAATAATATTTCTGTTTCATTTTGATTTTTATTTGATTACTATCCAACAGCTCATTACTGCTAACTTGTACTTATTTGAAACATACCTAAATCTAGATTCATTTTCGATGGTCTGTTTCGATTTTCCTTGTTCAAATATAAACAAATTTCTTACGGCTAGATAGAGTATACTGTTAAATCGATATATGGCTTTAGCAAAACTCTATTTCAATTACTCCTGTAAATCCTTGACGGACAATTTTTTTACAAAACATTTGTTTATTTCAAATTTTACTCTACATTTGTAGAGCAATGTTTCAAACTGTAGAATATGAAAAACCGCAATTACTATTTTATCATCCTTATAAGCCTCTACATCAGCCTAGCAAGTTGCAGTATCAATCAAACTAAAAACGGTTACAAAACCGGGAAATGGGTAGAAAGCAAGGAGTTTATGAAAATTGAATCTAGTGCTATCGGTCGTTACCGTAAAGGGAACAAAACCGGAACGTGGAAGCACTTCTTAGGGGAAAGATTAGTATCGCAAGAAAAATTTAAAAAGAACAGTTGCCATGTGATTAAATACCACAACACTGGAAGAATTCAGCAAATAGGATTTTCAAAAAAATACCTAATCGACTCAAAAGAAGAATGGCTGCCCACCGGATATTGGGAATTTTATGACTCAGAAGGAGTTTTACTAGGCACCAAAATCTACGAAAAAGGAATACCCGTTCAAGAAACATACACCAATTAAAAAACACACATGCAACAGCTCACCAACGCCGAAGAACAACTCATGGAACACCTTTGGCAACTCGAAAAAGCCTTCATGAAAGATTTACTCGAAGCTTATCCAGAGCCAAAACCTGCTACCACAACGGTTGCTACTTTGCTAAAACGCATGATTGACAAGCAATTTGTAGCCTACCGCGAATATGGAAACTCAAGAGAATATTATCCTTTGGTCAAAAAAACCGACTATTTCTCGAAACACGTTAACGGATTGATTAGTAATTTTTTCAACAATTCGGCATCACAATTTGCTTCTTTCTTTACCAAAGAAACCAATTTGTCACAAACGGAACTGGAAGAACTCAAGAAAATAATTGACAGTGAAATTCTAAAAAAGAAAAAATGACCGACTTTCTAATCAAATCGACCCTTAGCCTTGTGGTGCTTTTAGGAGTGTATCACTTACTGCTAGAAAAGGAAAAAATGCACCATTTCAATAGGTTTTACTTGTTGTTTGCTTTAGTTTTCTCGCTGGTGATTCCGTTTATAACTATTGAAGTTGTTCAAGAAATTGCACAACCCACAGTAACACCCGGAAATATCCAAATCTTACCAGCAACTGCCGTTGTAGTGGAAGAGACAAACTATGTAGCAATAGCGCTTTGGGGTTTGTATGGTTTAGTCACTCTTGTTTTGGGGTTTAGATTCATGCGCAATGTGGTGCAGATTTCAAAAAAAATGAAGTCCAATACTCCCATTGCCTACCAGAATGCTCAATTGGTTTTGGTTCCCGAAAAAACGCTACCGCACACGTTCTTAAACACCATTTTCATCAACGAATCAGAATACAACAACCGTCAAGTTGAAGCCGAATTGTACACACACGAGCTTACGCATGTGACTCAAAAACACACTTTGGATATTTTGTTTATCGAAGTATTGAAAACCGTTTTTTGGTTCAACCCCGTTTTTATTTTTTACAAAAAAGCCATACAACTCAACCACGAATTTCTCGCCGATGAGAAAGTTGTGCACTCTTATAACAATGTTCCGTTTTACCAATCTTTGTTGCTTTCAAAGGCAAACGCGAACCCAACTTTTTACTTGACCAGTAATTTGAACTATTTAATAACTAAAAAACGATTACTTATGATGACTAAAACCACATCAAACTCAAAATCAATTGCGAAGAAAATCATTTTGATACCTGTTCTATCTGGACTATTTTTCTTGTTTTGTTTCAAAACTATTGCTCAAGTAAAAAACATTGCACAAGTTACCACCAAAACTAAACTTATAGCAACAAACGATTCCAAAAAAGATGAATACTACGCAGGAGTAAGAGTGGTCATTCATGATCTTGTAAAAAACAAGGAAATTGACACCAAATATGAAGATCTAAGTGAAGAGTACAAGAAAAGAGCTTTATTCTATGTGCCAACTGCTCGCGAAAAAAAATCACCAACAACTCAAGAACTAGAAAACTTTAAAGATCCTAAAAAATACGCCATTTGGATAGATGATGTTCACCAAACGAATAAATCACTAAACAATTTTAAACCTAGTGAAATTGCTTTTTTTCAAGGTAGCAGCGTTTATAAAAATGCAAGAAGCAAGAAATTCCCTCAGCCTTACCAATATAATTTTTACACACATAATTATTTCGATAAAAATTTAAAAAACTCGCACAAAAAATTCAGTGGAGAAAAATTAGAAGTTACAATTTGTAAAGATAAAAATACAAGACCAATCAGAACTAAATAGTAGACAAGAACATAGACTAAAAAAACTAAACTTCTATCTCCTTTCTGGATAAACCTTTATACTTATTTCTTTAGCAAAGAAACCAATTTGTTGCAAAAAGAACTGGAAGAACTCAAGAAAATAATTGACAGTGAAATTCTAAAAAAGAAAAAATGACCGACTTTCTAATCAAATCGACCCTCAGCCTCGTGGTGCTTTTAGGAGTGTATCACTTACTGTTAGAAAAGGAAAAAATGCACCGTTTCAATAGGTTTTACTTGTTGTTTGCTTTGGTTTTTTCGATGGTGATTCCGTTTATAACTATTGAGGTTGTTCAAGAAATTGCACAACCTGCAGTAACACCCGGAAATATTCAAATGCTACCAGCAACTACGGTTGTAGTGGACGAGACAAACTATTTTGCCATAGCACTTTGGAGTTTGTATGGGTTTGTCACAGTCGTTTTGGGGTTTCGATTCATGTGTAATGTGATGCAGATTTCAAAAAAAATGAAGTCCACTACAGCCATTGCATACCAGAATGCTCAATTGGTTTTGGTTCCCGAAAAAACCTTACCGCACACGTTTTTGAATACCATTTTCATCAACGAATCAGAATACAACAACCGTCAAGTTGAAGCCGAATTGTACACACACGAGCTTACGCATGTGACTCAAAAACACACTTTGGATATTTTGTTTATCGAAGTATTGAAAACCGTTTTTTGGTTTAACCCTATTTTTATTTTTTACAAAAAAGCCATTCAACTCAACCACGAATTTCTCGCCGATGAGAAAGTTGTGCACTCTTATAACAATGTTCCGTTTTACCAATCTTTGTTGCTTTCAAAGGCAAACGCGAACCCAACTTTTTACTTGACCAGTAATTTGAACTATTTAATAACTAAAAAACGATTACTTATGATGACTAAAACCACATCAAACTCAAAATCAATTGCGAAGAAAATCATTTTGATACCTGTTCTATCTGGACTATTTTTCTTGTTTTGTTTCAAAACTATTGCTCAAGTAAAAAACATTGCACAAGTTACCACCAAAACTAAACTTATAGCAACAAACGATTCCAAAAAAGATGAATACTACGCAGGAGTAAGAGTGGTCATTCATGATCTTGTAAAAAACAAGGAAATTGACACCAAATATGAAGATCTAAGTGAAGAGTACAAGAAAAGAGCTTTATTCTATGTGCCAACTGCTCGCGAAAAAAAATCACCAACAACTCAAGAACTAGAAAACTTTAAAGATCCTAAAAAATACGCCATTTGGATAGATGATGTTCACCAAACGAATAAATCACTAAACAATTTTAAACCTAGTGAAATTGCTTTTTTTCAAGGTAGCAGCGTTTATAAAAATGCAAGAAGCAAGAAATTCCCTCAGCCTTACCAATATAATTTTTACACACATAATTATTTCGATAAAAATTTAAAAAACTCGCACAAAAAATTCAGTGGAGAAAAATTAGAAGTTACAATTTGTAAAGATAAAAATACAAGACCAATCAGAACTAAATAGTAGACAAGAACATAGACTAAAAAAACTAAACTTCTATCTCCTTTCTGGATAAACCTTTATACTTATTTCTTTAGCAAAGAAACCAATTTGTTGCAAAAAGAACTGGAAGAACTCAAGAAAATAATTGACAGTGAAATTCTAAAAAAGAAAAAATGACCGACTTTCTAATCAAATCGACCCTCAGCCTCGTGGTGCTTTTAGGAGTGTATCACTTACTGTTAGAAAAGGAAAAAATGCACCGTTTCAATAGGTTTTACTTGTTGTTTGCTTTGGTTTTTTCGATGGTGATTCCGTTTATAACTATTGAGGTTGTTCAAGAAATTGCACAACCTGCAGTAACACCCGGAAATATTCAAATGCTACCAGCAACTACGGTTGTAGTGGACGAGACAAACTATTTTGCCATAGCACTTTGGAGTTTGTATGGGTTTGTCACAGTCGTTTTGGGGTTTCGATTCATGTGTAATGTGATGCAGATTTCAAAAAAAATGAAGTCCACTACAGCCATTGCATACCAGAATGCTCAATTGGTTTTGGTTCCCGAAAAAACCTTACCGCACACGTTTTTGAATACCATTTTCATCAACGAATCAGAATACAACAACCGTCAAGTTGAAGCCGAATTGTACACACACGAGCTTACGCATGTGACTCAAAAACACACTTTGGATATTTTGTTTATCGAAGTATTGAAAACCGTTTTTTGGTTTAACCCTATTTTTATTTTTTACAAAAAAGCCATTCAACTCAACCACGAATTTCTCGCCGATGAGAAAGTTGTGCACTCTTATAACAATGTTCCGTTTTACCAATCCCTGTTGCTCTCAAAGGCAAACGCGAACCCAACTTTTTACTTGGCCAGTAATTTGAACTATTTAATAACTAAAAAACGATTACTTATGATGACTAAAACCACATCAAACTCAAAATCAATTGCAAAGAAAATGATTTTGATTCCGATATTTACTGGACTTGTAAATTTAATGTGTATACAAACAATCGCACAAACCAGCACAAACAACAACGCTACCGTACAGTCTGAAATTAAAAAAAGAGACGTTTATTACAAAGGAGTTCGATTGATTGTAAAGGATGATACGAAAAAAGTACTATTAGACAAAAAATATGAAGCACTAACTCCAAATGAAAAGCGTTTCTATATTAGCAATGTTCCACCAGAAACTTCAATGAAAAAACCAACACAAAAAGAATTTGACAGTTGGACCAAAGATTCTAAGTTTTCAGGACTATTTAAAGGAAAAAAATTGAATAATATTGATTTAAAAAAACATAGTATACAAGAAATTGCTGGTTATATAAGATTCTACAAACCATCAATGAACGGTAAACCTTACGATATTGACCTCAATCATTATGCCCTATTCACCAACTCTGAACGTGAAATGATCACAAAAAAAAGTAGAAAAAGTATTTCTTTTAAAGTGATCGAAAAAACAATAAAAGCAGGAACATTTTCAAATCCAATTTTGATTAAAGAGGTGCAAAGAAATATATAATTGATAGTGAAATTCTAAAAAAGAAAAAATGACCGACTTTCTAATCAAATCAACCCTCAGCCTTATGGTGCTTTTAGGAGTGCATCATTTTCTGCTAGAAAAGGAAAAAATGTACCGTTTCAATAGGTTTTACTTGTTGTTCGCTTTGGTTTTTTCGATGGTGATTCCGTTTATAACTATTGAAGTTATTCAGGAAATTGCACAACCTGCAGTTACAGCTGGAAATATCCAAATCTTACCAGTTACCGCCGTTGTAGTAGAAGAAACAAACTATTTAGCAATAGCGCTTTGGGGTTTGTATGGGTTGGTCACTCTTGTTTTGGGGTTTAGATTCATGCGCAATGTGGTGCAGATTTCAAAAAAAATGAAATCAAATACAGCCATCGCATACCAGAATGCTCAATTGGTTTTGGTTCCTGAAAAAACGCTACCGCACACGTTCTTGAATACCATTTTCATCAACGAAACGGAATACAACAACCGCGAAGTTGAGGCCGAATTGTACACCCACGAGCTTACGCATGTGACTCAAAAACATACTTTGGATATTTTATTTATCGAAGTATTGAAAACTGTTTTTTGGTTCAACCCTATTTTTATTTTTTACAAAAAAGCCATTCAACTTAACCACGAATTTCTTGCCGATGAGAAAGTTGTGCACTCTTATAACAATGTTCCGTTTTACCAATCCCTGTTGCTCTCAAAGGCAAACGCGAACCCAACTTTTTACTTGGCCAGTAATTTGAACTATTTAATAACTAAAAAACGATTACTCATGATGACTAAAACCACATCAAAAAGAAAAGCCATTGCCAAGCAAGCCTTGCTTTTGCCTGCGATAACAGCGCTACTATTTTCATTATGTACCAAGGTTGTGGCTCAGCAAACAGCTACGAAACAAAATGCGCAACCCAACAAAGTGGAAAGTTTGTTTAAAACCTATTACAACAAAACCACTTTTAAGGTCAAAGATGAAAAGGGAAAAATTACTGCCGAAAAAAAGTACAACGACTTAACTCCTGCCGAAAAAAGAGCTATCCCATCGATTTTATCAAAAGAAGAAAGACTCCCAACCAACGAGGAACTTTTAACCAAATTAAGCAAAGGCGCTCCTGAAACTATGGAAATTGATCCGTTCAGCCTTGAAAATAAGATTGTAAAAAAAGGAGAAAACGACCTCTATAACACCTCAGAAATACTGGAAAAACCAGATTTTCCTGGCGGTATGAACAGTTTTTACAAATTCGTAGGTAACAATTACAAAACTCCTGAACAACCCAATTTAAAAGGGAAAATTTACATCACTTTTATCATTGAAAAAGACGGTAGTATTAGTGACGTAAAAAACATTCGCGATATTGGCTTCGGTACAGGTGACGAGGCAATACGCGTAATGAACTTATGCCCAAAATGGATTCCGGGTAAAGTAGATGGCGCGCCAGTGAGAGTGCTATACAGTTTACCAATAACTATACAATCAGCTAAATCCTAATTAAAAACAAATCCGCTTCAAGCCTAGACCTGAAGCGGATTTGTTTTTTATAAATGTTGTTGGCTTTTGATGTTGAAATCCTTTATAACACGAAATTGTTAAGGCGATTTTATTTTAATGTCTTTTGTTCCTTACCAAGAGGAATATGTAATGGGATAATTTTGTATTTCCTCTGCAATATTTTCCGAAATAGAACCTATCTGCTTAGGAATTTGAGGAGTTATGTCGTAAGAAGGTTTCATTGATAGCATCATTTGATACTATCAAAAGTAACTTATTTAAATTCCTTTAAAAACTGAGGTTACTAACTTTCTGAACGGTAATTGTGTTTTGAGTTAAAGTTATATTCATTTTTTTATCTTGCTCCTATCGTCCTGGCATAACAGATGGTTTGGACCTGAATTGAACTCTGTTTTCCGATTTGAACTCGAGCGATAGCGAAGATGAAGTAAATTATCTCAAATACAAAAACAACTTTCCATTAAGCCAAATGCTCAAATTGTTTTAGCGTGTGTTGGCAGTAGTTGTTATACTTAAATTTAATTTCTTTTAGTTGTTAAGAACAAAATTAATTAAGATAATAAAATGTATATTATTCCAATGAATGAAAAAATTATCGTCCACGCTAAACCTTCGTTCATATCAAGTTTATTATTCTTGTATTCAGGGTGCAATATCCAGTACCATTGATAAAAAAGAATTGTTTTTGTGGATAAAAAACCTAGGATGGAGACAATTGAGAATTTTAAATAGACTTCGTGAAAATATTTATTTATAGTTACTTTTCTGCTTAAGAAAGACGTTATAAGAGTAGCAGTCATTATTGGTATAAATTCAAACAAAAAACCAATTCTATGATATTTAAATTGCTCTACATAAGTTCTTAATAAATACTCAACAGCTAAAAAAAATATGTAAGCAAAAATTAGTTTATTTCTCATGTTTATACGTGCTTGCTTTACAATTCTAACTAACTTTTTAATATTGTTATGTAAATCAAATATTTACAAAAATATTTTTTTCTTATTTATTCCTTACATTTTTCCACTTTTCCGTCGTTAGCTTACGGGGTCAGGGCGGGAGTCTACGGGGAATTACTGCTAAAGTTTTGGCACTACAGCAGGTTTCGGACTAAATTAAGCCCTTTTCTACGGATTTACCAAATCATCACAAATACAAAACCATTTTTCCATTAAGCCTGATTCCCGACTATTTCTAACTAGCTGTTATGGGCTGGTTATTTTTGTCGAAATTATAATTTAAAAGCAAACTTTCCACGTTTCCGTTTTCAAGTTTTAATCAACTTGCTTTTTTTATAGATTTGCCTAACTTTTTTTCCGTACGCTTTAGTTTTTTCTATAGCTTTTAATTTTGTCATTTTTCTATTTACTTTAAATACCCAAATAGTTGGTGTTTGTAAAGTCAATATATTTTTATCATAAGTATATAATCCAGCAATTATTTTGGGCTCTTCCATTCCATCGCTCTCAATATGTTCGACTAAAACATAATTATTATCTTGATTTAATTGAAGAGTGAAAATTTGTCCAATACAACCTAAACCATCTTCACAGTAATCTGAAAACCATCTATGCTCAAATTTACCAATTGGCTTGTTTTGTGCACTTGCAGTGATACAAAAAAATAAAAAAAATATTATTGATTTCAATATGTTTGTTTTAGGTTAGTTATTATCCAACGCTTTGTTCTGCTAAGAAAATTAAACTTCACGTTTTTGTTTTTAAAATCGTTATCTTGAACTAGAATTACTTGCTTGATTTCGGTGCAACTGCCCTATAACGTCCCGTTACTAAAGCTGGTTTGGGCCTAAATTAAACTCTATTTTCGGATTATCACTAATATTCCAAATACAAAACCAATTTCAAATTAAGCCTAAAACCCACATTGCTTGTAGTGTGTTGGTGGCAATTTTTATTTTTCCGTGTAGTGATTCCAAGTTGCTTTTGTTATATCTGCAATTATTTTTTCAGTATTTTCTTTTGTTTCTGTTATGTTTTTCAAGTAAACTGAAATAATTAAATGTTTTCCGTTTGGAAGTTTTACAATTCCAACATCGTTCATTGCAGCTCTCAAATTATTTTCATTAGTTCCAGAAATTCCTGTTCGGTGTGCTAATTCGGTTCCATCGGGAAGTCCTGCTTTCATCCAAGTACTTCCTCTCGAACATTCTACCATAATTTGATGCAAATAGTTTGTTGATTTCTTTTTGAGGATTTTTCCTTTATAAAATTTTTCAAGTAGTTCTGTTGTAGCTAATGGCGTTGTTGTGTTTATATAAAGATTTTCCCAAGTTCGCATTTCCTGTTCATTTACTTTTATTGTAAAATCTTTTATTCCTTGATTATTGATAAATTTTTGAACCGCTTCTGTTCCACCAATCAGGTCTAAAAGAATATCACAACCATTGTTGTCACTATGTGAAACGGTATATTTCAATAATTGGTCTACTGTCAAATACATATTTCCGTTGGGAAACTCGTCTCGTATTGGGCTCCAAGTATTTTCGTGCAAATCTTGTTTTTTTATAAAAATTTTCTGTGTTAAAGTAAGTTTTTCTTTGTCTACCAAGTTTAAAGTTGCCAAAGCAATATGAAATTTGAAAACACTCATCAACGGTGCATTCAACTTTCCGTTGATGCTCAACGTATCTTTGTCTTCAATACTTTTGATGGAAACTCCAATGGTTGCATTTTTTGTGGAGATAATTTTGTTCAGTTCTTCCCGAAGTTCATTTGTATTTTGAGCAAATAGTTGAACCGAAAATAGGGAAAGACAGAGTAGGAATATTATTTTCTTCATAATAAAATTATTATTTTAACCATTTTGCTATGGTGTTGATAAATATTTGTTGTTGATCAACAAATAAATAATGTGAACAGTTTTCAATGATTTTAAAGTTTTGTTTATTTACTATTTTCTTTATATCATTCAATTGTTTTTCTGAAAATACGCCGTCTTCTTGTCCATAAATTGCAAATAACTTTACTTGTTTTTTCAGGTTTTTTAAAATTGGCTTTGTGTCTATATTATTTTTGCTTTCATTCTTGTAGAATAAAATAGGTGCATTGTCATTTCTGATGTTGTTTTTACCAAATTCACTTAGTTCATAATTTTCACGAATTTGATTTGCTTCTTTTGTTGGAAATGGCATTTTGAAATAATTGTTTTGGCTTGCAATTTCGTAACATTGTTTTCTGTATTCAGCGGAATTTTTTGGAAGCTTCTCAATTTCAGAAATTTTAGAAAGCATTAAATTATCTTTTTTTTCTGTATAATTTTCTTTAGTGGTTTTTAAAATATGGTCATACGTTTCTTGTTGTGAAAACAAAGCACCTGCCAAAATTAGCGAATTTACTTTTTCAGGATTTTGCTCCGTAAAAAGCGTTCCAACTAAACCACCAAAACTGTGAGCAATAATAGTTGCTTTTTTGATGTTGTAGTTTTTATAAAGTTCAATCAAATCTTTAATCGCTTCTTGATAAGTAAATGTCGCAGTATTATCAATGGAACGACCTTCGCCACGCCTGTCATAAACAATTACATAAAACCCTTTTTCGGCTAATTTTTGGGCAGTTGTTCCTTCAAAAAGTGTCGAATTTCCTCTCGGTCCCCCGTGAATAAATAGGATTGCAGGATTTCCACTTTGTCCATACGTTTTTGAGTAAATAGTGTGATTTGTTTGTGTATTTGCAATGAATGAGATTATACTGCAAAACAGCAATAGTGTTTTTTGCATTGAAGCGATTTATTTCAAAAGTTTACTTTCTTTAACTATTTTTCTAATTTCCTGCTCAAAATAATAAGCAATTTCAAAGTTTTCATGGGCTTGATTTTCCATTACAATTATACTTGTTTTGGTCATTGGGTAATATAGATTTACGGCAGTAAACCCTTCGGCTGGATGAAATCCTGTATGTCCAATTTCGTAGATGTCGGCTTTATCATTAATTCGCAAACCATAACCGTAACCAATAGGATTTTTGCCAAAAAGAGTATGAGTGTTAGTAATAGAATAATTGGTCATCAGTTTGTAAGTAGCTGTTTTTAATAACTTTCCATTATACAAACACTCATTCCATTTAGCTAAATCTGGTGCGGTAACAATCAAATGACTTCCCCAATACTGGTCAGGTGTAAAGCTAATTTTTTCAAATTGCGTTATTGTTCCCTCTTTTTTTATAAGGTGCCCTTTGGTCAAAAAATTACTATTGGTTTCGTTAGGATAATAGCTGTTGTTCATTTTACATTTCTTAAATAGTGCCGTTACTAAGGTTTCGAAACTTTTTCCACTTTGCTTTTCCAAAACCATTCCAGCCACATAATAACCAATATTTGAATAGTTGAATGCAGTACCTGGCTTAGATTTTAAAGGCTTGTCTAAGCTTTCGCTGTACAAACCCGAAGTGTTGTTAAGCAATTGATGAACAGAAACGGTGTCTGCCCAAGAATATTTTAAATCGGGTAAATATTTACGAATAGGAGTCTGCAAATCAATTGTTCCTTTTTCAACTTCTTGTAAGATAAGCGTAGCCGTAAATTGTTTTGCTATCGACATTGTAGAGAATTTGTCGTCGATTTTCAGAGGTATTTTTTTGTTTAAATTAGCAAATCCGTATGCTTTAGCATATTTAAATTCTCCGTTTTGTTGAATATAAACTACTCCGTTAAAACTTCTAGGAATTTTAGTTGTTAGTAAACTATCAATTTTTGTGGAGTAGTTGTCTTTTTGTTGTGCTGATAAATTGCAACTTGCAAATAAAATTGTTGTTGCAAGTATTATTAGTCTAAAAAATTGTTCCATTTAGGTTCTGAAAATTATTAAATATTTGTTCGTTTATTTGTGTTTTGAGGTTACGTCGGTTCGTAAAATTGCCGCCAACTTGCATATAAGCAAAACAAACCTTCGTATACACAACCAAACATGTGCAGATAATCAAGAGTTTTTTTCGCTTTGCACCTTCCAAATATATTAAAATTTTCTTACTATTTTATAAAAATCAGCAACTGAAAACTGGGCTCGCGTGAAGGATGGCAGCGAAAATCCTTTGTGTTTTTTCTTTAAAAACACAAAGATTGTAGTGTACAGCCTGACCCGAAGTTTTTCACGGAGGGGCACGCCCAAGAACTCAAACCAAGGGCATTTTAAGTAGGGACTGTTTTGGGAATTACCACATCTACTTGGTACAGAATAATTATTAAGACAAAAACTTCATCTTGCCAAGTGGCAATTATAGGCTATTTCCCTTTTGATCTGTGTAATGATCTTTAAATAAATGATTTGGTTTTAGGTATGCAAAATTGTTTTGAAAGTCCAAAAACACAGTAAACCTTTTCAAAACTTCATTACCCAAAATGTGAATGCTTTTATTTTTCAACGGCTTATTGGTCGTTATTTGCTGGATAGGAATGTTTTTTAGGGTATGCTTTCCAATTTTCAAAACTTTTAACATTGAGGTAATAACCGGAATTTCATTTCCTTGCGCTCCTTTCATGATGACTTTTTTTACAACCTCCATTTTTTCAATTGGAAATTTAATTTGTTTTAACAAATCGTTATCTAGCATTACTGTTCTTTGGTAACCTGTATCAAACAAAAAAAAGTCCTTATTAGAAATGCCGTTTTGTTTTATCATACTTTGAATTAAAAAAAGGTCTTTATAAAATTCAATAGCAAGTTTAGTGAATTTTCTATTTTTTTCAATGCTATCTGGTAATGTTGCATGGATGATTAATAGTTTTTTATCATAATTAATTTCAACAACTTTATCTTTAAATAAATCCCAACCAAATCTCCCGTCTGTTCCGTGTCCTGATAATGCTGCGTCATAAACTTTGGTTTTATACGTTTCGTTTCCAAGTTTTAAATTGTAAAACGTATTATACAGTTTTGGAATGGATTTGAGCTTATTTTTTAGAGCATCATTTGTCAAAACCAATTCAGTAGTTCCTGTATCAAAGTTAAGATGTAGTGTGTCTTTTTCATTGAAAATGGCTTCGATAATAATTGTATTTTGCTCGTTGATTATAAACGGAATACGCTCACTAGTTATTTTTTGTTGAGCCGAAACACTACTGCATAGTATTAAAAAATAAACCAATAATTTTTCTTTCATTCTTAGTATTATTGAAGTTCAAGTTCTATTACTTTTTTAAACATTGGGTCTTTCTGCATTAAGAAGTTTTTCCCTAAAATATCTTCATTTGTTGTTGCACGATCATGCAAAAAATCAATAGGATAGGTTACAAAGTGTTCTACTTGGTTCTGAAAAATATCAGCAACCGTTTTACAATCCGTAAAATCAATTTGCGGTTCTAATCTAAAAATTACTTTGCTATAGGGTAGACTAAATACGGAGGTTCTTGCTTGAACACCTCCTAATAAATTTGGTGTTTCACCTATACTAATGATACGTTTAGTTTTATAGGCTAAGCTAGATAAATTACTTGCCGAAGAAAATATAAATCTATCTTGTAATACATAGATAGGACCCTCAAAAGGAATTAATTCTTTCGATGGATAGAAAAAACTAAAATTGGGTATCTTACTATAAAACATTTCAAGATCTTTTAGTTTTGGGCCTTCTTTGTCAAAAGTTAAACCATATTTAATAATAGAGTCTTTTTTTAATCCGTTTAATGGGCTGAATATATATCCTATAGTCAAATTCATCTTCAAGGTATCCTTTAATATCTTTCCTAAAAACTTACCATAGGTATTATCACTACCTCCTCCATTTCCTCGAACATCTAATACAATAGATTTTACAGCAAACTTATTTATAATTTTTTGAAATCGATTGATCAAAGTATCCCCCAGTTTTTCATCCATTGTGGGTATTTTTCCATAAAAGAGTTGCTCTTTTTCAAAGTAATGTGTAATAACAGGATCTGTATTAGTATTGTAACCAAAATTATTTTTTTTCTGTTCTAGAAAAGTAACCGTATCATCTTTAGTAATAGTTACTGTTTTGCTTTTTTGCTTGGTATCAACGAAGGTTAATTTTAAATGGTTGTTTTTATATATTTCTCCAACTGTATAAAAGTTCTCATGATAGACTTTATTATTAATCCTGTCCCATCTTAGCGGAGAGATTAATTCTTCCATACTCTTTACAAATTGATGAATTTCTTTACCATTACAACTTACTAACTTCATTGAGGCAGGATAACTTATTCCTTGATAAGAAAAGGGCAATAAATTATAGTATTCACCATTGATGTAAGCAAGTTCTAATTTTGTCTTAGTATAAAAGTTTTTATTTAAAAAATCGTCATATTTATAATTATGAGGAAAGTCTAGTGTATCTAATTCTGCAATACCCTTTGGAATCCAATCCTTTTTTATGATATCCAACAGCCATTTACCTGGTCTACTAGTGTGCCCGTCTTGTGCTACATTTAATGTTTTTTGTACTAAAAAAAGATAATCCTCCATACTTGTTTTAGCGGTGATTTTCCTTTTGAGGTTATTAGTATGCTTATCAAAGTCAATTTTCCTTACTTCTTTATTAAATTGAATAATTGGGCTTACTTGCTTTATATAGGACACTAACGAATCATAATCCGTTAACATCTGTGAGTGGGTAAGTTGCGGAGTATTTTCAAGGTATTTATGAAGTTTCGGGCTATTTTGCGCTTTGATGTTGGAAAAACTCAATATTAAAATAACAGTGAAGAACTGGCGAAGATAGATTTTCATTTTTATATTTTTCAGTGAAATGCAAAAGTAGATTTCTTTAAAAAATGAAAATTGTACAAATCTGCCAAATATTTTAAATGCTATTCCAAATTCCAAATCAACGTATTATCAACCTGAGAACTTGATTGTTTAAATTGAGAGGGCGTTATATTTGTGTATTTTTTAAATGTTTTTATGAAATGTGATTGATCTGTGAAATTTAATAAAAAAGCAATTTCTATTAACGGAACATTTTTTAAAATGAGAGACATCGCTTCTCTAACTTTTTTTATCTGTAAATACTCTTTGGGAGTAGTTTGTAATTGATTTACAAAATACCTGTGTGTTGAACGATAGCTTTTGCATAACAAATCATTTAAATCCTCTATTTCATTTGCCCGTACGGTTTCGTTAAACAATAAACTATTGGATAGCATTTCATCTCGTAAAATAGAAATAAAAAAACTTTCAATTTCGTTTTGAATCAGTTCTAATGAATCATTACTAAAAACAATTTCAAACAACGGATTCCAATTTTTGTTTTCACTCAATATATTATTCTTAAAAATATTTTGTGAAAGTTGCTCGCCAAAAATAGCCTCTAAACCCAATGGATTAAAGTTTATGCATAGCTCTTGATATGGCTGTTTTGCGATAATCTTAATAGGTTCTTTGTAAATACCTGTTAAGTAACTACTGTTTCTTGTGGAAGGTAAAATACTATATTCGTTTGCATTTAATGCAATCATTTCTCCTCCTTTAATTAAACTAAGACAATGATTCGTATTTGGATAACACAACTGACTTACCATCTCAGTATCACCTTTAGTCAAGAATAAAAAATATTGAATAAATTTTTTCAATAAAGGGTTTTTAGGGTAAACTATCTTTGTTTTCATTTTATTCAATTAACGTAAATCTCCCCGATACAAAATCATTTTTCGATTAAGCTGATTGTCTAAATCAATTTTAATAAGTCTTAAAATTAGGGCTTTTTTTGTTGATTTTTTAGTTCACTTATGATTTAGTTGACTTCAGTTTTGCATAAATGTCAAGACTTATAAACTTGCCATTTTTAATTTCACATTCTTTCATCGTTCCTTCGTGTTGGAAATCTAGTTTAGCCATTGCATTTTTACAATTCTTATTTTCAGACTCTACAAATCCTTCAATTCTATGAAGTCCTAAATTGTCGAAGCCATAATCACAAAGTAGTGGCATCGCTTCTTTCATAATTCCGTTACCCCAGAAGTCTGAAATCAACCAAAATCCTATTTCTGCTTTTTTATGTTCTTTACTTAAACTGTTGAGTCCGCCTGCTCCGTAAAATATCTTGTTGTCAGCTGAGCAAACAGCCCACCAAATTCCCGTTTCATTTTTTTCAAGGTCAGCAAAAAAAGTCATTTGTTCTTTCGTTGCTTCCAATGTTTGAAAACTCACTCCATAATATTTGATAATGTATGGGTGCGAAAGTCCTTTGAAAACATTCTCAAGGTCGTCATCAACAAATTGTCGCAGTAAAAGTCTTTCGGTTCTTAATATTGGAAATTCTGTTGTCATTGTATTTTATTGCTGGTAATGAATCGTTGTGTTAGGGGCTTTTGGAGGCATTTTTTCTATTTCACGCGGTCTTTTTTCTTTAAATCCTCTCCTTTAACGCCACTTTCAAATTCAATTTTTGTTGATATTAATCCATGTTCTACTGTTGGTATTTTTTGCATTAAAATGTAAATGTGGTGTAGTCGTAAAGCCTGTCATACCGCTAATTGCAATTGCTTGTCCTTTAACTACAAAATCTCCCAACTTAACTAGAGAGCCTTTGTGGTTTAAATGCACATATTGAGTGAAGATTCCGCTTTGTGGGTGGTACATGGTTATATAATTACTTTTGTCATTTTTTAACCATTTTTTGCTTGTTCCATAATCTTTATAATCTTCAATTAACCCAACTACATAACCACTATCAGCACTTGTTATTGTATCTCCAATTTTTAAATCAAAGTCTATTGCGTATTGACTAATAAGCGTGTTATGAGTAAAATTCCCGTTGTAGCCTTGAATGATTTTATACTCTTTGCCTTTTGGGAAAGGGTAAGAAACTTGATTTTTTAATATTTTTTTATTTAAATCTCCGTATTTAACAATATATTTTGTTTCATTGGCTTGATTGAAATCGCGGTATTTAAAACTAATTACAGTGTCTTGTAATTCTCTTAATGTAATATGACCAAACAAATTTTCGATATTTGGGTTTAGAGAATCTTTTACTAATTTAACATTTACGGGACATTTTAGAGGATTTTTTAAGTGGAAAGATATTGTGTCGTTTTTGATTTCTCTATTGAAGTAGTACAAAAACTCATAGTAATGTTCTTTTGGAAGTTTTCTCAAACTTGAACAAGAAGCAAATACTAGTATGACTATTAATATGATATTTTTCCTCACGATTATTATTCTAAAATTTCACAAACTTTTCGTCGCTTTGCAAAGGCGGGTTGGAGACTAAATTAAGCTCTATTTTCTGATTTGCCATTAGAGCGATAGCGAATATAAGAAGTAAATTATCTCAAATACAAAACTACTTTTCGATTAAGCCTAATTCCCAACTATTGCTTACTAGCTGTTGAACTAAACCTACGGCAGCTTGCGAGCCTTAAAATAAATTCCTTTCAAAAACAACCATTAAAAAAAAATCAAAAACTATTTTTTGTACTTTTTGGAATAGAATAAGGAAGTTTATATTTGTATTACTTAATTGATTATCCATTTATTGTTGATAATTCCGTGATAGAAATAAAAACACTTCTCAAATAGCCTTATTTACACTTTTCGATAACTCCATATTATAAGATAATTGCCGGTTCCGTTCAACACGAGTTTCATTGTTCGTGCTTCGCACGCAACGAAACCCTAGTTGTTGTGCGGAGTATTTTTACGTTGTTTGAAATGAAATCATCAAATTGTTAAAATTCTTATTTTCTAATTCTTTTGTTTTTAACCCAATATAGAAAACACCACTTCCCCCAAATTTATCTAAATTTGTATTTGAATCCATACAATCCAGTTGAAGTAAATTACTGAATGTTTTAGAATTATCAAGAATTTCATTCCACTTTTCTGTATATTTTTCATCTGATATATTCAATTCATTTTTACTGTATTCATAAACAACACTTGACTGAATAGATTTATCCTCTCCAAGAATTTGATGCATATTGTCTGCAATTCCATTTAATTCTTCCGCAATATATTCCTCTGTATCTTGATAAAAATGGAAGTAGAAATCTTCATATTTTTCATCAAAATAAATAAGTTTATAATTTTCATCATCTGGAATAGTTATACTTTCAAAATATTGAATTTCTGCTGGCTCAACTTTTCCTTCTGTTTTTAAAGTCGTTGGATATTCTTTTCGTTCTAAATCTTCAAGGTTTTCTATAAAGAATATTTTGCAATCTTTTTGTTCAATAGAAAATTCATTGTATTCGCCATTAATTCCAATAAATACATACAACATTCCTTTCTCAGGAAGTAAATTTTCAACATCAAATTTTTTAATTTCTGAAAAATTATATTGAGCACAAAAAACTAAATCAGAATCATTTACTCTTGGCCACAAAACATCTTTAGGCAAATCTGGTTTTCCTCCAATTTTCGAACCTCCAATTTTCCAATTATCAGATTCCATTTTTTTTGTTAGTATTCCAATAGCAGGTTTAATTAATTTGATGATTTTTTCTTTATCATCTACTGAAAGTTTATTGTCAGATTTTTTAATAAACTTAATAAGTTTTTCTAATTTACTTTTCTTGAAATTAAACATATTTTCTGTTTTTCAGTTTTTTTTGGGAATATTACACACAACGTTTTGCTGCTTGCCGAAGGCGGGGCTTTCGGAGCGCCATCTGTCAAGCTACGATTAAAGTTTATTCGGAGCCGAGAAGTTTTTGCCACCAAGAACGCCCCCTTTTGGCAAGGTGCTGTTAAGTGTAGTTTTTATTTTCAAAGTTCCGTTTATTTCAAAATCTAGTATTCTCCACTTGTTGTCGCTAAACCAAATTTGATACTTGTCAGCACCAATCTCAGTAATCTTTGCTCCGGTCGCTCGATACATGTCAACTAAGTCAGAAACGAAGCCTTTGTCAACGTGTGCGGATTTTACGTTCTCAAATATTTTGATAAGGTCTGAATATTTGTCTGAGAAAAGTGGGTTGGTCAATAAAAACACTTCGTTGTCATTTGAGAGTCCAACTACAGTGTCAATTATTGTAAATTTGCGATAACCAGTAAAAAATTTCGTCTTATAAAAGTCGAGCTTTGTAATTGCCTGAAGTCTCGGACTGTCTAGTCTAATAATTTCATGTTGGTCTAGAAAAACAAGTCGACCCTCAACCCGTTCTTCTGTCTTCGGAAATTTGCTCGTCAATATGGTTTGAATGTCTGTCATTAAATTACACCTAACTTTAATATAAACGAAACAAACCTTCTTATACACAACCAAACATGTGCAAATAATATAAGTTTTGTTTCGCTTTGCGTTTTTCAAATATAAATAAATTTTCTTACTATTTAATAAAAAAATCAGCAACTGAAAACTGGGCTCGCGTGAAGGATGGCAGCGGAAATCCTTTGTGTTTTTTCTTTAAAAACATAAAGATTGCAGCGTACAGCCTGACCCGAAGTTTTTCACGGAGGGGCACGCCCAAATAGTTAAAAAAATAAATTAGCTCTTTATGTAGAGAATACATGGGTTAATTACTAACAAAAATGTAACAACATCAATTTCATTGCTATAAAGCAAAGATAACTTTGATAAGAGCTTGTCTTGGCCTTAAATTAAAATTAGTCTCAATGTAACTGAAATCGCTTATGCTAACGGTCTTAAAAGTTGAGTTGTTGAATATGTTATTAACCTGAAATTCAAAATCAATTTTTTTCTTTTTTATGGTGTATCTATAAATAAAATCCAGGAATACATTTTTTGAATCTTCGGAAAATAAATTGTTTTTAATGTACTCTGATTTTACGATAAAAATTTGATTTTCAAACCTATTGCAATTTAAATTTAGCAAATGATTTTGCTGTATAATTAAGGGATTATATGTTTCTTGAATTTTATTTTTAGAAAAGTTCATTCTAGATTCATATTCAATATTGATCCCTTTAACGATATCAATATCAATTTTGTTTCCTAGATTCCAACTCTTGTTTTTTATTGTAGTAGTATTTGCATTTAATATTTGCTGTGCTTCTGCTAAGCTGTACCCAAAATTAAGGGTGACATTAGTTTTTAATTCATTGAATTGTTTGTTGATACGTGATGAAATATTTTGACCAAAAACAGTGTTTTTTTGTTCGATCGCTTTTATCTCTGTGGATCCATTAGCTAAAATTTGTGTGTCATATTGCAAATTATTTGTGCTTTTAGTATTCGTGTAGGCAATATTCCAAAACAAGGCTTTTAGTGGGTTTCTGTACCCAAACCCGAGCGATTTATTCTGATTAAAAATTTGCGGCAATGGCGCATCAATTTTTTGTATGCTTCTGTAATTTTGCAAAATATAGGCATAATGCAATTGATTTATTGTCCCAAACTGATTGTTAAAACTTACCGTTGAGTTGATTTTCCAATAGGAATTTAAATCATAAACTATTGATAGTCGTGGTTCAAATGTTGCCGTATTGAAGTTGCTTTTTCTTTGTAAAGGTTTGTCATTTATGGCATAAGTTTGCATGTTTATGGGTGTTGTCAAGTCTAAATGCCATTTGTTTTTTTGATACTGTGTTAGGAGATCAAAATAAATTTTTGATCGCATCCAATCTAAATTATTTGACAAATCACCTCCCAAAGGCACATTACTCGTAGTGACTATCTGGCTATTCAAGTTTTGATTTTCTAATTGAAAACCTATTTTGGGTTCAAATGTAAATTGATAGATTCCTTTAGTTAAACTGAAAGAATTGTTTGTGTAGAACGTTTTTAAATCTACGGCTTGAGTTACTTGCTCATAAGGATTACTATTGTTTAAAATTTCTTCAAACTGTCCCGGATTTACTTTTAATTTTTGTGGTGTTTTATTATAACCTACATAAGAATTAAAAGTTAACAATTGATTTCCGATACCGAAAATTGATTTATGACTATTTGATACTTTAAGATATTCACTCCTTACATTTTGTGTCAAATTTTGATTTCCAGCGTCAATAAATCCTCGCTGGAGGTCCCAGTTCCCTTCAAAATCTAAACTGTTTTTAAAATATTTTTTTTTAGAATTTTTGTGTATCGTAATGTTAGTTTGTACCAGATTTGTAGCATACAGATTGCTGTTTTCTTCCAGAAGATTCACGGTATTATTTTGTGTTATAAAACGAGTATTAGTTGATCCCTCCTGCCGTTGATTGTCGTTTAAATAGGAGAAGTTCAACCTTAGTTCATAATCGTTTTTCATTTTTTGCAAACAGTTAATGGAGAGCAAATTAATGTTATTGTCTAACCATCGTTTCTCTGAAAAATTAGGATTTGATAATTTTTGAATGGATAACCAATTTGTTTTTTCGTTACTACTTTCAAATTGACTTAATAAATCGTCAATAGTTAAGGTCTTGAGTTGAGAAGCTATATTATTACCCGTGTTATTAGCTTGATAGGATACTAATACTTGTCTTTTTTTTGTAAAGAGCATTGGTGTAACATTGATATCCCATAAAAATGGAGCCGTACCTACACCTAGTTTAGCTTGACCGGTAAAGGTGTAGTCTTTTTTTAGTTTAATATTTAATGCTGCATCATCAGAAAATTTTAAACTGTCCAGCAGCTTAACCGCTTGATGATTCTCAAGGATTTGCACTTGGGAAACAGCTTTATAGGATAAGTTATCATTAGCTAAATTGTATTTCCCTTCTAATAAATCTAGTCCTTCTATATAATATTTATTGATAGGCTTGCCTTGATATAAAACTTTTCCATCTGATAATATCTCTATTCCAGGCATTCTTTTCAAAACATCGGCAATACTCCTATCTTGCTCTTTAGAAAATGAATTTACAGTATAATTGATAGTATCTCCTCTTTGAGTAATTGGAGAAGACTTTATTACAACTTCTTTTAATTCAAATACTTTGTCTTGTAATGCAAAATCTTTTTTTTGATTCTCATTTTTGAGTGTTTCAATAACCGTTTCAAAATCTATAGAACTTATTTGAATATCTATTTCTTTTTGATCTACATTGAAATTTAGACTGTACATTCCCTTTTCATCTGAAGTTGAATACGAAATGATGTCTTGGGTAGCTTTATTATTGATTAAAATATTTGCGTTAGCAATTGGATATCCTTTTTTGTCGTATATATTTCCTTTGATAGTAGTTTGTGCGTATCCAAAGTTGCCTATCAAAATAAATAGAATTATCATTCTCATCATTAGTGCGCCGATTTTTTTCCACAAATAAAATTTAACCTTTTCTTGTTTCAACTTATTCTTGTGGATATTTAACATCTAGGAGCACTTGACCTCTATACCTTCTTTTTACTCCGTTAAACCATTTTTTTCTTTCCTCAGAAGTTTTAAATAGTACGACACCATCATCTGCAGTTAAAATTTTAAATCTATTTTTAAAATATTTATCTTTTGCTATTAAAGTATAATCTTTTATTCTTGGCAATGCGTATGTCTCCGTTTTCTTTTTATAGCTCTCAAGTGTGAAATTTATTTTTTTTTCAGAGTCGTACATATTTACTATCAAACCTGGTAAACCTTTGAATTTATATGGCCCATAATTAAGCGGTATTTCAGCTGTAAACCATGCATACCATGTTCTACCATATGCATTGCATTTAGCTAGTTGAGCATTCACTTTACCAATTTTCTTTTTTTCCTTTACTATTTCCCAATTGAGTTTTTCGTTCTCAATATATCTATACTTAAACTCTTTTATATCTTCAAAAACATCAATCTGATTGTTATTTTGAAATACGATCTCAGGAAATTCTGAACCATATGATGCATAATCGTTTGGATTAGTTTTTTTTAAGGAATTTGCGGAATATATGGTACTGCTTAAAAAGGCCGATTTATTACTCTTACTTTCAACTAATAAAATAAATTGTTCATTATCCGAAGAACTGTCATTTCGGGTATATTTTAAATTATACAAAAAAACATAATCGGTATTAATGTTTTGAGAGACTGCTGTTGTAAAAATAAACAAAGCAAGTAAAAGGTTAATGCATCTTAATTTCATTATTATAATATTTATTAGGCTACCTAAATATAATTAGATAGCCCTAATTAATTTTAATTGGCAATCGTAATCGTAACTTTTTTCGGATAAACTCCGCAATTATTAAAGTTATACATTGATACAGCATCTCTAATTTGTTCTACAGATGCATTATCAGCAATGTTTATTGAACCTGTTACTCCGCAAGTTGTAGAAACATTCCATTCTTTTGCATTAACACCAACACTAACAAATACAATAAGTACTAAAAATATTTTTTTCATAATGATTAAATTTTATGCTTCAATCTTCGCAAGAGCTTCTGGCTCATTTAGGCAGTCGAAAATTTCTGCAGTTTTACATATTTATTCTGCCTGTGAACAATAATTCACCAATAAAAAAGAATACAACTTCATAAATATTCGCGACTATTTAAAAATAATATTTTTTTTACATTTCAAAATTATCTTTTTTCTAAATGTGTGGCTTATGGTAAAACCTCAAAAAATGTTAAAATAATCATCCTTAAAAACTAAATTTTAAATAATACAAGCTTTTTTTGCCTCTCGAATTAAGTCTTCATCACTGGTTCCATTTACACCTAACTTGATTTTAATTTTTGATTTTCTTTTTTCTATAGCACTTGTTGTCAAGGGTATGAAATTATATAAATTCTTTGTTTTTATTCCTTGTGCAATTAGAATTATAATCCTCATATCAATATTGTCAAAAAAATAATTCACATTTGAATGATCATCAATCCGATTTTTAATTGTTTCACTTTTATATTTATTACCTGCTATGATTAATGTAAAAATATTAACTAAGTTACCCGCATTTAGATCGATTTTGTCTATCAGCCCTTCAGGATCAATACTATTAATGATTCTATTTAAAATAAGCAAATCATGGTAACCAGAAATAAAAACAATTTTAACCTTGGGATATTTTAATCGTATCAAATGAGCCAAATCTTCGCCACTATAAATGTTTTTTTCTAAAAACACGGGCATACTTATGTCTAAAACAACAATATCAATGTTGTCATTATCATTATCCATAATTATACATTCATAGGCTGCTTGTAAAGTATTCAAAGTAATAATTTCAGTATCGTTTCTGAAACCTTGTGTCAAAATAGTTTTATAAGCACCTGAAACCATTTCATGATCATCGATAATAACAATTTTTAAATTCATATAAAGTAGTTGTATTTTCTTTATTCTCTTGAAAATTTTTAATTATTTTTCCAATACCTTAAGGAGCCGAGTGTGCATAAAGCCAACATTTAATCCATCGTTATTGATAATATCTAGCTCTTAAACCTACCGCTAAATAGTTATAGATGAAGGTTTATCTATTTTAAATTTTCCAAATATATTAAAATTATCTTACAAATTATTAAAAAAATCAACAGCTGAAAACTGGGCTCGCGTGAAGGATGGCAGCGAAAATCCTTTGTGTTTTTTCTTTAAAAACACAAAGATTGTAGTGTACAGCCTGACCCGTAGTTTTTCACGGAGGGGCACGCCCAGGAACTGAAAATAAAACCAACTAAAAAAACAAATCCGCTACTTACTGAAAAGGAGCGGATTCATCCAACTATAAATCTAAAAAAAACTACTAACTAAACTCTTTATCTGGATTGTATCCTAAATACGGCATGGCGGTTTCATTGAAGATTACGCCGTATTCTTCTAACTCTTTTAAAATAGGCTCGTATACTTCCTTGCGAATGGGTAATTGTACGCCTGGCGTGGTGATTTTGCCATTCAGGATTAATAATGTGGCCATGGCAACGGGTAAACCTACGGTTTTGGCCATGGCGGTATAGGTTTGATCGTCTCCAAGGCAAACCATTTTTGCATCAATTTGTTCTTTTTTGCCGTTTATTTCGTAGCCAAATTTATGGTACATGACAATCATGTCTTTGTCCTCTTCTTGTAAGGTCCAGCTATCGGTTAATATTTTCTCTAAAATTTGGGCTGGTGTGGCGTTTGTTAAACCTACTTTTTTGTTGGGATTGAACAAATCGAGTTCTAATAATTTGTCCCACATGATGTCGTCTTGATCAATCTTGAGAATCAAACGAGTCTTGATTTCAACCGAATCGGTAGGATGATACGGCAGAAACGAGTTGACAAATTCACGGTAGCTCATGTTCTCTGAGTTTTCCATGATGTAACTGTCATCGGTCATGCCAAGTTGTACGAACATGTTCCAAGCTTTTGAAAAACCAACTCTACGGATGGTGCCTCGGTACAAGGTGAGTACATCATCTAGTCCATACACAGAGCGGTATTTTAGAGAATCTCTGTTAGAATACGCCTCAAAACGTCCGTAACCTTCTACTTGTAAAAACTCGGTTCTACGAAACAAATTGCAATAGGGTATGTACTTGTACGTGCCTTCTTGAATAAACTTAGCAGCGCCTCCTTGACCTGCCAGCACCACATTGGGCGGCGCCCAAGTAAATTTATAATTCCACAAATTCGTATCTGATTCTGGGGCGACTAATCCGCCACAAAAAGACTCAAACAAAATCATTTCGCCGCCTTTCTCCTTAATTTCATCAATCACTTTCATGGCACTCATGTGATCAATTCCTGGATCAAGTCCGATTTCGTTCATGAAAATAAGATTGTTTGCTTTAGCCTGAGCATCTAATTCTTGCATGGCATCACTCACGTATGAGGCCGTAACCAAGTGTTTTTTGTACGTGATACAATCTTTGGCCACTTGAATGTGCAAATGTGCGGGCAGCATTGAGATTACAATGGTGGCATTTTGAATGGCTTGTTGCCGTTGCTTTTCATCAAAGATATCAAGGGCGATTGCGGTAGCATTAGGATGGTTGTTGGTTTTTTTCTGGGCCAAAGCCAATGACAAGTCACCAATAACGAGATGCAACTGCTCTTGTTCCGATTTTTGAAGCAAATACCGAATTAAAGAAGAGGCCGATCTTCCTGCGCCAATGATTAAAATTGTTCTCATTTTTATATATTTATAACACAAACATACATAATTGTTGTATTTATAACAAATGAAGTGTGATTATTTTATTTAGAACCTAAAAATACAGCTCTTTTTTTAACACGCGTACGCCAAAACAAAGACCTCAAAAACTTTTAATTTCATTTGAGATCAAATACTTTTGTACTAAATACAAGACCCATGAAAAAAAGAATCATAGCCAGCGGTGCTGTTTTAGGAATGATTGCTATAATTTTAGGCGCTTTTGGCGCGCATGCCTTGAAAAAAGTTTTATCAATAGATCAATTGGTAACATTTGAAACGGGAGTTCGGTACCAAATGTATCATGCTTTGTTTTTACTTTTCATAGGGAACTATGATGCGCTTTCACAAAAAAAGCAAAAAGCCATTTATTATTTAGTGCTTTCGGGCGTTACATTATTCTCAGGATCTATCTATCTTTTGGCTACCAACAACCTCACTACTTTCGATTTTAAAATTATAGGATTCGTAACGCCAATAGGCGGTCTCCTACTAATTATTGCTTGGTTTCTGCTATTGGCATCAATATTTGATAAAAAATCACAAAATCATCAGAATTAAAGGCTAACTGAAATTTAATTTCTACTTTTGTAGTCTATTAAATGTAACTATACACACTAAATTTATGGACAATACTATGCATTTCTCGCAATCGATTTCGTTAACAGATTTAGGAATTGAAAACGTAAACATTCATTACCAGTTATCTCCAGAAGAATTACACAATATTACAATACAATCAGGTCAAGGAGTTGAGAGTTCTACAGGAGCTTTAGCCGTTAATACAGGAGAATATACAGGCCGTTCTCCACAAGATCGTTTTATTGTACGTGACAGCATCAGTGAAGATAAAGTTTGGTGGGGTAAAGTAAACATTCCGTTTGAGCCTGCTGCTTTTGAAAAACTATACAATAAAGTAACTGCTTACTTATCTAATAAAGAAGTTTATGTACGTGATTCATACGTATGTTCTGATCCAAATTACAGGTTGAATGTGCGTGTGGTAACCGAAACTCCTTGGGCAAACTTGTTTTGTTACAATATGTTTTTAAGACCTGAAGCATCAGAAATAGCTACTTTTACACCAGAATGGACGGTACTTTGTGTGCCAAGTTTTATGGCTGATCCAGCTGTAGATGGTACACGTCAAAGTAATTTTGCCATATTAGACTTTACTAAAAAAGTAGTTTTAATAGGCGGTACAGGATATACAGGAGAAATGAAAAAAGGAATTTTCTCTGCATTGAATTTCATTTTGCCTGTTTTTAAAAACACATTGCCTATGCATTGCAGTGCCAATGTAGGTGAAAAAGGAGATACTGCTATATTCTTTGGTTTATCTGGAACTGGAAAAACAACTTTATCAGCTGACCCAGATCGTAAATTGATTGGTGATGATGAGCACGGATGGACTAATGAAAATACCGTTTTCAACTTTGAAGGAGGTTGCTACGCCAAGGTAATTAATCTTAGCGAAGAAAACGAACCAGACATTTTTAGAGCTATTAAAAAAGGAGCTATTCTTGAAAATGTAGTTTTTAAAGAAGGTACCAATGAAGTAGATTTTGAAGATGTAAGCATCACTCAAAACACACGCGTAAGCTACCCAATTACACATATAGACAATATCCAACCAGGATCTATAGGTAACAATCCTAAAAACATATTTTTCTTGACGGCTGATTCATTTGGTATTTTGCCTCCTATTGCAAAATTGACTCCAGGTCAAGCAGCGTACCACTTTATATCTGGTTATACCGCTAAAGTTGCTGGAACAGAAGCTGGAGTAACAGAACCACAGCCTAATTTTTCGGCTTGTTTTGGAGCGCCATTTATGCCTTTGCACCCAACGAAATATGCTGAAATGTTAAGCAAAAAAATGAAAGATGCTAATGTAACGGTTTGGTTAATCAACACAGGTTGGACTGGTGGTGCATACGGAGTAGGAAGCCGTATGAAATTAAAATACACTAGAGCCATGATCACAGCAGCACTTAACGGTGAGCTTGATAATGTTGCTTATGAAAACCACAAAGTTTTTGGAATTGCAAAACCACAATCATGTCCTAATGTTCCTAGTGAAATTTTGAATCCTAGAAATACTTGGGAAAACCCAGAGCTTTACGATGAAAAAGCATTAGAACTTGCTCAAAAATTCAAAGAAAATTTTGCGAAATTTGAAGAATTTGCCAATCCAGAGATTATGGCAGGTGCTCCACTAGCATAAGTTAATTATAATTCAACACTTGTAAAGCCGTTCGTAAAGAGCGGCTTTACTTTTTTTATGTGGTAAGACAAAAGAAATCAACATTTTAGCATGCGATTCGTTTTTTGGCGTTAAATTTGTAAGTAATCAAAACGTCCTTGTGACAAAAACACAAATCAATCAAAACAATCTACAATCATGTTAAAACAATTTTTCATTCTATGCTCAGGCGCAGACAAAGACCTTCTAGAAACGTGTTCAGAAGGAGAACAAACAAAATATGTAGGGATAGGCGCCACCGTATTCTTTACAGCTGTTATGGCTTTTTTAGCCAGTGCCTATGCCCTATTCACCGTATTTGACAGCGTATATCCCGCCGTCGCTTTTGGTGTTGTATGGGCTTTTCTTATTTTTAATTTGGATCGTTTTATTGTTTCTACTATTCGAAAAAGAGACCAGTTTGGCGCTGAATTTTTACAAGCTACTCCCCGAATTATTTTGGCGGTAATCATAGCAATTGTTATTTCAAAACCATTAGAAATTAAAATTTTCGAAAAAGAAATCAACACCGTTTTATTGAAAGAGAAAAATGCGATGGCTCTAGCCAATAAAAAAGAAGTAGCTACGTATTTCAAAAGCGATTTAGACAAAAACAAAGCCGAAATAGACAAGTTAAAATTAGAAATAACTACCAAAGAGAAAGAGGTTAATACTTTATACGAAACCTATATCAAAGAGGCCGAAGGAACAGCAGGAACCAAAAAGTTAGGCAAAGGTCCTGTTTTTAAAGAAAAAATTGCCAAGCATGATTTGGCCAAACAAGAATTAGATACCCTGCAAAAAAACAACTTGGCCAAAATTGCTGAGATGGAAAAGAACACAAAAACTTTACAAGCTGATTTAGACAAAAAGGTTACCGAAACCCAACCCATTATCGATGGATTTGATGGTTTAATGGCCAGAATCAATGCTTTGAACAAACTGCCTTGGTTGCCATCGTTTTTTATCATGTTGCTATTTTTAGCCATTGAAACCTCGCCAATTATTGCAAAACTTTTAGCTCCAAAAGGCGAATACGATTTTAAATTAGAAGATCTCGAAACCGCATTGAAAGCAACCATTGAACAAGACAAATACCAACGTTCTTTACTGGTAAAAACCAACGCTTCGATGCATGACAAAGTTTACAATGACATTGCCGAGGATAAAAAACTGTATGATTTACAGCGCAAAAACGCCACTGATTTACTAGAATTGCAATCTAATAATTTTGTAGAAAAACAGAAAAGAACACTTTAAAAAAAACCATTAGACATAAAAAAAGTCCTAAAGTCAAAAGTAAATTATCTTTTGACTTTAGGACTTTTGACTTTAAGACTCCAACACTATTACATGTGACTCAAGATTTCTTTCTTAAAAGCATCATATTCGCCTTGTAAAATCAAGCCGTTATCGAGTAGTTTTTTATAATTATGTAGTTTTTCAAACAATTCGTCTTGAGATAAACTGGCAAGTCCTGCTTCCTTACTTGATTCTGGGACTGCTTGCGCTTGTTCATTTTCATAATTATAAGCTGGCAGTACAGCAACTGGCATTATTTCGGCAAAACTAGTCACTTCTTCAGTTTCCATCTCCTCAATAATTTCAGCATCAGGAACAACTGCAGCTGATTGTGCCTCCTCAACAGTTATAGCACTTACCGCGCCTGTTTTTAAAATATCAAGTTGCTCCTTGGCATACGTAAAAATTTTACGGGCTTGTATTTTTGGAATATAATCAATTGACACTTCCATATTAGTGCGCGTTGTAAATGAAAACTCTGACCCTAAAATGTTTTCCTTAACAAAAGTTCCCTCTATTTCATCCCAAGTATAATCAATGAAATTCATAGATAGCCCAAGGTTTTTAGGCTGACAAATAATGATTCGCTTGTTAGTAAGGACAATACTGTCTGGTAAGACTGTAATAGCTGGTTTTTTTTGAACCGCTATATAACCTACTTCCTCGTTTTTCATTAATAAATCACTCAGTTTAGCAGCAATTTTTTCTATTGCTTTTGGGTCTTGGTCTTCGTTTAAAAATTTTTTAATTTGATCTATCATTGTGTTTACAGTGGTTTTAGACTTTGTATTAATACGCTGTCAAAAGTAATACCAATTTTATTTTTCTGCACTCAAGGTGTGTATTTTTGTTTCCTTATTTTAAAATTTAATTTTAGTTAATTATCTATAGTGAATGGCAATTTGGCCTATTTGGAACACAATTTTCAAGGAATCTTTAAAAGAAAGTTTAGATCCATCAGCATGAATCCATCTTTTTAAGGGCTGTTCACATACTAGCTTTTTAGTTTCTTCATCCCCGTACACTTGTTTCATTCGCATTAAAATTTCTACATCAAACAACCACTTGGTCAAAAACTTGGTTTGAAAGGTTTTTTCAATCACATCTTTGCTCATAATTTTAGCACCACATTGCGTGTCATTGAATTCCATTCCAATTGTTCTTCGAATGATAAAATTAATGATTTTACTAATGATAGCACGAGCGGATTCCTTAGTGATATCTGCACCCATACGAGCCATCCTAGAGCCCCCGACAAATTTAAAACTTGACGTTGAAATGGTAGTCACCAAATCATGAAAATCTTCAAAATCTGTAGATAAATCAGCATCTAAAAAACCGATGTAATCAAATTGATCTTGTTTAGCTAGGTGAAGCATCCCTAATCGTACTGCTTCGGCTTTGCCTCCATTTTTTTCACAATCATAAATACTAATGTGATCTTCATTTCCTTCTCTTAATTTTTCAAGAACTTCAAGGGTTTTATCTTTACTACCATCATTTACAAAACACAAATGGTATCCTAAATTTGAATTAATAAAAGCTTTGAAGTCGTCCCCTAACAAACGAAGTTCCTCATTATAACATGGAATTACAACCCCAATACAGTTGTTTTGAATGATTTGATTTTTTTGCGTTATTTTAGCCGGCTTACCGCCCACACCTATCAACCTTTTTACACGCGCTCCTATCTCACTTAGACTGAGTGGTTTTTTCATGTAATCATCAACTCCTAAATCAAATCCTTTTACAATAATATCCTCCTCTGTATTACCCGATAAAATCATAACGGGAGTATTATGCCCTCTAACTACTTTTATGTGTTTTGCAATTTCAAGACCATTGTACATATTAAGTTCTTCCTTAGTGATTTCCTTTTCATTAGAATAAGGCATGTTAATATCAGCTATAACAAGATTGGGCAAGTGTAAATCATAGCTTTTAATTCCATCAGAAATGGTATTGGCTGAAAATACTTCGTAACCTAAATCAACAAGGCTTTTTTCTAAAGAGAGTATCACTAACTCCTGATCGTCAATAATTAATATTTTCATAGGTATGAGTTTAAGATAGATTGGTTATCGTAAATATATCAAATTTGATTTGAATTATACAATAAAATCTTTGCTAATGACTGCCATCTAGCGTTAAATTAACAGTTTTATTAATACATTTACAAAAACATCAATACAAACTGGATGTCTACTGAAAAATCAAATAAATATTTAATTGTAGCCCTTCTTATAGGAGTGGTTTTTCATGGTAGCGCTATATTTTTCACGCTAGAAAGTACGTATGATGCTTTAATTCATATGTTTTTTGCCAATCATTATGCTACAAGTTGGTTTGAACCCTGGAATTACAGTTGGTACACCGGTTTTACCGTTATGGGGTATCCACCGCTTGTGCATCAAGCTATAGGGCTGTTATCGCTATTAGGTGGTTTAAAGTTTGGTTTATTTACTGTGGCTATTATTGGTATTCTTTTGTTTATAACAGGAGTTTACCGCTATACCCTATTGATTACTGCCGATAGAACTGTAGCTGGTTATGCTGCTTTAGTAGCCGTATTCTCGTCATCATTTGTTGAGACCTTGCATATTTTTGGGCAATTGCCCAGCATAGTAGGTGTTTCAATATTAATGCACTGTATGCCAGAAATTTATCTTTGGATAAAAACTGGAAAAATCAAGAACCTTCTTAGTGCATTTTCATTGCTTGCAGTTACCATATGCTCCCATCATGTAACCCCTATTTTCGGGATGGTTTTCTTTATTTTCCCTTTGATAGGTACTGTTGTTATGGATGTATCTCGGGAAAAGGTAAACTCCTATAAGGAAATACGATTCAAATTATTTGTACAGACCTTGTTCAAACTCTTAAAAAGGATTATCATTTTTGGAGCTGGTTCACTAGTGCTTATTGTATTTTGTATTTTTCCGTATTGGGTCAACTCCAAAGCTAATCCTATCACGCAAGTACCCATACCTCATGGCAGCCGTGATAATTTTCTAGAAGTAACCTCATCTGGGTTAATGTTTTTTGTCATACCCTGGGGAATCTTATTTTTTATTTTACCCTATGTATTTTACCGTTATTTCAGCAAAAGATACATTTGTTTTGGATTGTCAATCACTTTGCTCACCATACTAGGAACTGGAGGTACAACACCCATACCGCTTAAGGTTTTAGGAGAAAATGCGTTTAACATTCTTACGCTTGACCGTTTTACACTTTGGGCTTCTATTATGAGTTTACCCATGTCTGGAGAGTTTGTATACCGCTTAATTGAAGGCGATTTAAAAACGGCTATTCAAAATAAATTTGGGAATATTTACCATCGAATTCTTGGCGCAGCCTTTGCGGGTTCTTTTTTGTTTTTTGCCAGTTTTACAATTACTCTTGGTTATTTTAGACCTTTTCAACCCCAAAAAATAAATACACTACCGCTAGTCAACTTTTTAAATCAAGATCAGCATGATCAATGGCGTTATTTGCCGCTGGGATTTGGGGACCAAATGGCAACTTTATCCTCACAAACCAATGCCAAAACGGTTGATGGAAATTACCATTCAGCCAGAAGATTACCCGAGCTTACCTCACGAGCGATAGAACGTCTTGAAAATTCTAAATTTCGAGGTATGGAAGGAATTGGTTCTTTACAACAATTTTTAACCGTACCCGAAAAATACAATTTAAAATATGTGTTTTCGAATGATAAATTTTATGATCCCATACTATATTTTTGTGGGTGGCACCGCCTTTCTCAGTTAGAAAATGGCATTATGGTTTGGGAAAGACTTAATATTGCTCCGTTACCAAAAGTACTTCCTAAAGATGAAGTTCCAGTTTATCTTAAACTAATGTGGGGTATTATACCAATACTTACCATTATTATTGCCTTTATGGTAAATGTACAAAGTATTTTTTTCAAAGCGTTGAAGTTAAAGGAAGAACCAAAACCCGATTTTTTTAAGTTTAAAGTTTCTTACACTCGGTTTCCTCTAAAACTCATTAGTGTATTACATCTTTGGGTCCTTATATTGTTTATCATTATGGCCTTTGGAGGATATAAAACCTATGTTGCCAATGCTACCCAAATAAGCCCTGAAAATGTGGTAAAAAGCTACTATGATGCGCTCGATTTTAAGTTTTATGAAAAAGCCCACTCTTTTATTGACCCTAGGAGCAAACTTTCTATATCACAATTTATGCTGGAAACATCAGTAGCTGACGGAATTTTAAATTCATACGCTAAACTTGATGCCATAGAAATTCAAATTGTAAAGAAAACCGATCAAAGAACTACGCTTGTTGCCAAAACAAAATGGATTACACCTTTAGAAATCATTAATAAAGATTACTATCACGAAACTATCAAACGCAACGGAAAATGGTTTATTCTTCCTCAAAAAACACCATTAGACATACCGCCAGATCAATTTTTATCTAGCAATTTAACGGAGTATTACAAACAAGGACGACGAAAAATTACAACCCAACAAACCTTTCATGAAGATGTATTAAAGCAACCTGAGCTTGAAATACTTTCGGCAAAATTAATCAAGTACAACAAAGAATACGTAATTATAGGAGAATTACAAAACATAGACAATAGTCCAGCTGATGTTATTGTCAAATCTACTTTGTACAATAAGTACGATAAAGAATTAGCCACATTCAATGCTAAAGACGTTATCAAACATAAAATTTTACCCAAAGAAACGACTAGTTTTAAGGTAAATTTTGAAGAGGTGTCTTGGTTGAAAAAAGAGGCTAACAAGCCTACAACTTTTAACCCTAATGAATATACCCCTAAAAATATTGCCGAAACGCCTTCAAATTTTGATATTCAATCAGCAGGAAATGTTGCCATAACAGATTTTTATATACAAGTAGCCCTGTCAGACCTTGTAGTAGAAAATAACCATCTAAAGGGAACGCTTTTTAATTATGGGATTCAAGAAGTAACCGTTCCAGAATTGATTGTATCTTATTACACTAAAGAAAAAGAACTTTTATATGTTGATCATTATTTTGTTCGGGAAGGTGTTCGGGTGCAACGCAAGCAATATTTTGATTATAAACTCCTTGACTTGACGAACTGTAAAATTATTTTATCATCATTAGAAAATTGCTTTGTAAATGGTTTACCCAATAAAGATCTGGCACAAACTATTGTTCCCAATAGAAACAAGGTAATGGAAAAGGAACTTTTACAAAAAGTAAATGGAAAAGGTTTTGGTTATGTAAAAATTGAATTGAATAACTATATTGGTAATCCTAAATAATGAAAAAAATAGCAGTCATACTCCTTTGTATCTGTTGCCTAGTTGTTTTTGCAGTTGTAAAAACAACTAGCACTGCAGCTACAATTACATTGGATACATCCCAAAAAAAATTTACTGCGGGAACCCCAATACTACTTCAGTTTTCTTCACTAAAAGCGGTTAAAAACGCTGATTTATTTTTGATTCATTCTTACGGAAAAACAATCGTTAAGGGAAAAGTTGACAAGAATAAATTGCGGTTTAGTATTCCCGAATTATATGCCAAAAAAACAGGAACCGTTTCTTGGTATCTTATCCAAGATAGAAAGAATATTGCGGCTGGACAATTTGAAATTGTTCCTAATGATGTCACGCCTACTTTGATTGAAAATTATTTGGGTCCAACTACCATTCTCACAGGACAAGACCATTACACGATGATGGTTGCAATCCCCACGGACAGTTATGACAACCCAAAAACAGACAACACCACTGTGTTTATAAAAGATCAATTCCTAGATGACATTACTGTTACCACTAAGAAAACGGCTGATTTTATAGCATGGAAAAACATTTACTCCAGAACAATATCAGGAAAGATGCTCATTTCAACACAATGCAATACGGCATTATCAAAGGAATTTGAAACTGATATCACGCCATCAATAGCCACAAACTTTACTATTGATTATGCTAGGAACCATCAATTTGCAGATGGAAACCAAATTACCAAACTAAAAACTTCGATTATTAAAGATCAATTTGGCAATTTAGTAGGAGACGGAACCCTAGTTACATTTCAAGTCACTACAAAAAATAATAATTTCCTAAAAACATTTGCAGCCACTATAAATGGTGTGGCTATTGCACAGTTATTGCATCCTGATCATCAAGAAATTTATACAGTAAAAGCCTATGTGACAGGCATGGCCGAAAGCAAACCCATTCAAATTGCGTATCAAGCACTGATAAGAGATTTTCCTTATCAGTTTCTTGAAAAAAATCGGAAAATTGTGGTAGGACCATTAACCAGTTTCATGAATCAAATAGTTCCTGATGGAATAAAAGTAGAGCTAAAAATATTTCATAAAAATAAATTAATAGAAACAAAAATTGTTGAAAGTGCCAAAGGATTAGCTACATTTATACTATTACCTCCTTTTTACAAACAATCCGCTTATCAATTTGAAATTACCACTCTAGGCATCACCAAGAAAACCGAAACCATACCGTATGAAAATTATCAATAACCGAAATATTTACAAAGCGGCCTTTATACTATCCTTTATCGTGATTAGTATTTTTACGCTATTTGGTATGGCAAAAATTCTGGATTACTTGAATACTGGTGCTGACAGAAGTGCCATGTTACACCTTGAAACAAAAAGTGAGGATGTCTACTTACCCAAAGTAACCTGGACCGAACTTGAAAATCCAGCGCGTGAAATGGAGAAAAACACACTAGGAAAAATTGAACGGGACTACCTTTTTTCTTGGCACATAAAAAACAAAGCTTTGCAAAATAATACTCCAAAAGGGATTGACGATTATTATACCATGAACACTCGTGATAATCTATACAAAGTCATTCAACACAATAAAGTCCAAGAAATTACAATAGAAAACACCACACTAAAACATTTTCCTGAATTAGAATTTTACAGCGAAGACGGGCAGCTAGTTGTTTTTACAGATAAAAACGTAATTGAGTTTCAAAAAATCTATCTCAATAAAAAGTTGCTAACCACGGTACAAGACACCGCAACATACAAAGTAATGATGCTGCTTGAGGATGGGTACTGGCGTGTGCGTCATTTTCAAAAAATGGAACCCTCTCCATTTGCTAAAGACTCTATACAACCAGAGCCCGAATACAGTATTCAAGAGGATAAAATTCTTAAAAACAAAAAACAATTTGTTATCAAAGGTATTAATTACTACCCAAAAAATTCAGCTTGGGATACCTTTGGGGAACAATTTCACAAGGATACTATTGCAAAGGATTTTGACATCATCAAAAAATCAAATTTAAACTCTATACGGGTTTTTATTCAATACGATGATTTTGGGAAAGCCAATATAAATCCCGAAAAAATGGCTAAGCTTAAAACCCTTTTAGATTTGGCTGCAGCCAAAAATCTAGGAGTTATGGTAACCTTATTTGATTTTTACAGCGATTACTCACTAGACAGTTGGACTCTAACACACAGACATGCAGAGCAAATAGTATCTACATTTAAAGATCATAAAGCAATCATAGCTTGGGATTTAAAAAACGAGCCTAATTTAGATTTTGAAAACAGAGGTAAAGAAAATGTTTTGCAATGGCTTGACCACATGGTAACGGTAATTAGAGAAAATGACCCAAACCACTTAATTACAATTGGCTGGTCAAACTCTGTGGCGGCTTCACAACTGGCTGATAAAGTAGATTTTGTTTCGTATCACTTTTACAATGATATAAAGCACCTTGAGTATGAAACCAATACTTTAATCAAAACAGTTAAGAAACCGGTTGTAATTCAAGAATTTGGAGTTCCTTCTTACGGCGGGATTTGGAATTTATGGGAAAGTAGTTTAGAAAATCAAGCCCAATACCACCAAAAAATGCAAGCGTATTTCAAGAAAAACAATTATTCATTTATGTCCTGGACATTGTATGATTTTCCAAAAGTACCGGATCAAGTTGCTGGAAAATGGCCTTGGCAAAAAAACAGGCAAAAACAATTTGGGTTTATTGATGTTAAAGGCAAAAACAAACCCGCGTACAAATACATTTCGAATTAAAATTTAGATTTTATAATTTTTTGGAATGTTTTCAAATACATGTCTGTAATTGTTGCCATAGATAAAGCGCTTGCTGCTTTAAAGTTCTGCATAGCAATTGATTTTCGATTTGCATCATCATTAATTATTTTCTCTATTGCAGTTGCAAGTGATTCAGCACTTTCAGGATTAAAAAACTCGCCTTTATACCCCTCTTCTTCTACTAGTAAGGCTAAATCTCCCAGATCTGGCATGACTACGGCTTTGCCATAACTCCCTGCTTGATGTAACACCCCAGAACTCCCTGTGGTAGAAGTGTACGGAAAAGCAACAACTGTACTGTCTCCAAAAATTACGGGTACATCTTTCTCCTCAACATATCCTGTAAATCGAATACCAGGAATATCTTTGTATTTTTCTTGAACACTCGCTAAATAGCCAGGCGTATTAGGACTATCAGTACCTGCGACAACTACTTCTATGGCTTCTGAACTACGTTTTCTAATGATTATAGCTGATTCTATCAAAATTTCGACTTTTTTATAGGTTCCAAATTTCCCAAAAGCCATAATTTGTTTTGGTCCAGGAACTAAGTCAAACGAGGGTTCGTCAATGGTATCAAAAGTTCCATGTGGTACTACAATAACATTATTTACTTTGTATTTCTTTACCAGTACCTCTACATATTTGTTGATAGTTACTGCCACGACATCAGACTTTAATATGAATTTGGTCAATGAAGTGCCTACAAAATTATAGAAACGTTGCGCTAGTTTATTATCTGTAAAACCAGCACTCTCCAGGTCAACTTGCTCTAGGATGTTGTGTAGCAAGGAAACTGTTGGGATAGAATTCAATCGTAAAACCGAAGGAATCATAAGTCCTAAAGCTGCAGGAACCTTTTTATCGCCAAATTTCATGAATTGCAGATTAATCAAAACAGCATCCGGTTTTTCAGCACGTATGGCATCCATTATTGAGATAATATTGGTGTAACTATTAAATGACCAGCATTCCCTCACCTTTACTTTATCACTGTTTTCAAAGTCCAGTTGCTTAGCATCTTGAGTTTTATCACACAGTAAAATCACCTCTGAGATTTCATTTTTTTGTGCAAAATTTTTAACTAAATGATACCCATATTCGTTAAGAGTTACTTTACTTGGCGGAAAAGCTGTGATTACGGCTACTTTCATGTGCTTTAAATTTGGTTTAATACTTAGGCATTGGTTATTTACTGTAATGAAATACGATTTTTGTAAAAGAAATATAACAATTGGAAAAAAAGCAAGGTTACCATGGCAATAATTTGCATGTGAACCACTTGTTCCAGAGAGTTATGGTAAAAAATAATTAAAACAATTTGTGTACATCCCAAAACAGCCGAGACTACTACAGGAATATATTGATTTAAAGACAAATAGTAATAGGCAAAAATATTTGCAACAGCAAAAAGTGAGGTTGCAAGCGCATACTTCCAAAGTAAGTAAGAGATAGAAACATAAGCTTTACCAAACATGATTTGCACTACGAAATTTGGAAATATAGCAGTAAACAAAACAATAAACGAAGATAAAACTACAATATAACTCACATATTTAAGCAAAATAGGAAGCGTATCCTTATTGTCTTTTTTCATTTGAATCACTTTAGGTAGCAAAAGCATAACAAACATCCAAGCTACAAAATATACCACGCGCCCTATTAAGGCAAGTGATGCATACAAACCTGCATCTTTGTTGCTAAAAAAATGCTTGACAAGTATAATATCACTATTATTAATGATGATTTGTGTACACTCATAAAACGCTGTCAACGCAAAAAACACCACAATAGATTTGTGATTGATAGCAGCGTTGCTGTTAGCCTCTACTTTACTAAACATTGTTTTTTGAAATGGAACTAATCCAGCTACAAAAGACAGTAAAATACCTATAGCAACTACAACAGAACTAGGAATTGAAGGCAAAAGAAATAAGAACGGAATTGTAAATAACAACCTGCTCCCCATTTCGGTTTGGTAAGTAGTAGCTAATCGAGAAAGGTTGTTTTGACCTTGATACAAACCCCTATTTACACTCATGACAAAATACAAGGGAACACCAAAACCAAAAATATAAAACATAGAGGCGGTTTGGGTATGAAAAAGTATTTGAAGTTCCTTGTGAAAAACCACAATGCCTAAACCTAGAATAATTCCAAGTATGACAGCATATTTCAAAATAAATTTAAGAAATAACAACAACTGATTCTCCTGAAAAAGAACAGCATATTTTGCAGCTACTATTTGAAAAGTCATCCCAACAAAAGAAAGTATCAGTAAGAGTGTAATTAATATAGCCGCATCAGAAAATGCCTCGGGACCTAAAAGCCTCCCCAAAATAAGATTGTACAAATAATTACCTCCGTTTACCAATAATATGGTCAACATAAAAAGCTGCTCAGGACCTAGTTTTCTGGGTATTTTTGAGGTAATATTTGCAAGTAATTTCATTTGAGACACATTTTTAATTCAATATTAAAGTAACACATCAGTTGAACCAAGTGCATCAAAACAAGCCGAAATACATTTATTTTTTCTACCTATGATAAAAAATGATTTATCATCCTTTTGAGCTTTGTCATATATAGCTAGAATATTTCTGGTTGTATATGCATCCATAGCTTCTACTTTTTCAAATGAAACTACAATACCATTTGAAGTAGAGAGCAAACTATTTAAATGATTCTCTAAATATATACTGTTTTCTGAACTCAACAATCCTTTAATTTCATAAACTCCAGAATTGTATGTAATGTGTACTGCCATCTTATTTATATTGAAGTTAAAATTAGTTTCGTTACCAAATATCGTACATTATTAAAAACAAGCATTAATACTTAGATGAATAACCTGAAAGTGTAGACGAAATATTACGATTTAATACTTAACTTGCAATAACGAATCTTACACCTAACCAATATGAATTTACTACAAAAAATTGCGCTTGTATTTATAAGTATATTTAGTTTTACACTGCAAGCACAAGACATGAATGTGGGATTTAGCCATCTAGAAAAAGGAGAGTTTGCAAAAGCAGAACTTTTTTTTAAAGATATCCTTAAATTTTATCCAAAAAATAAAACAGCCCGACTATGCTATGCAAGGGCCATTGGTTTAAACAATCAAGCTCCAGCAGCACTTGAAAATTTCATTCAATTAAAGAGTGAATATCCTGGAGATTTAGAAATCGAATTAAATTATGCCGAATCTTTACTTTGGAACAAAAAGTTTGACGAAGCTAAAGTATTCTACAGCGAGCTTGTTCAAAAAAATCCAACCAATTTTGTAGCGCATCTTGGTTTTGCCAATACTTTATCCAATTTGAAAGAATATCCTACTGCATTAGCAAACGTAAACAAAGCCCTAGAATTGTCAGCTGCAAACCCAGGTGCTTTGGTTTCAAGGAAATATATTAAATTAGGATATGGTTACCAATATGTGAATGAAAAAAAATACTCAGAAGCCGAGGCGTTTTATGATGAAATCCTAGTTGACTTTCCATTAGATAAAGAGACCTTGATGAATAAGGCAAATATGTACCTCATCACAAAAGATATTGCCAAAGGTAATGCGGTGTACCAATTACTATCAAAAGACCATCCCGTACTAGCATTAAATGGACTTTCACTTCTAGCACACATTGACAATAAAGAAAAAGAGGCCTTAAAACTAGCTACTGAATCATTATCCTTATCGCAAAATATAACTGATGAAAGTTTAAAAAAACAAACTCAAGAGCGCTATACTCAAGCCTTGATTTGGAACAAAAAATACAAAGAAGCTAAAGTTTATATTGAAGCGTTGCAAATAAAATACCCTAATGAAAACTGGGTTTTGTCACTTGCCGCAACGCTGGATATTTACAAAAGTAATTTCCCAGATAGCATCACTTATTATAAAAACATTTTAGAAAACGACACAAAATCATTTGATGGTAACTTAGGTATCGCCAATGCTTACAAAGCTTCTGGCGAAACGAGTATGGCGTATCAGGCAGCTATGACTACTTTATCTATTTTTAATAATCAAGGAGATGCACTTCAATTTATAAAAAAAATGAAAGAGGATTTTACTCCTTTTATCGAAGAAAAATTAAGCTACTCATTTGATAACGGAAACAACACAGCACTTGCGTCAAGAACTGCCATAACATTGCCCTTATCTACAAGATGGACCGTAAATGCAACCTATCAATACCGCAAAACTGAAAATACAGTTACATTAAAAAATGCAGAAAGTAATGATTACTTGATTGGAGCAAGTTATCAATTTCATCCTAAAATAAGTTTCTCCTTTGAGACTGGAATAAATACTGCCAGTTCATTGACTTCCAATTACAACCAACTTTTATTGCATACTTATTTCAAGATGAAGCCTATGAAACTTCAAGATCTTGAAGCGGGTTACAAGCGTGAAATGCAAAACTTTAATACTGATCTTATTGACAAGCAAATCGCTACCAACAACTATTATTTAAATTATAATTTGAGTACCAACTTTAATTTTGGTTGGTTTACTCAATATTTTTTCACATCGCAAACAGACAACAACAATCGAAATTTATTATTTACCTCTTTTTACTATAATTTCCTCTCTAAACCTGTTCTAAAAGGTGGATTAAACTATCAATATATAGCTTTTAAAGATCGTGTTCCTACTGATTATTTTAGTCCAAAGAAATTCAACGCCGTAGAACTATTTTTGGAGGTATTAAAAGATGAAAAAATTATTGAGTCTAAATCATGGTTTTACAATGCTAACTTGGCTACAGGATACCAGTTTATTGAAAACAATTCAAAACAGTGGACATACCGTATTCAAGCAAAACTAGGATACAAATTTTCGGATAGGCTGTTGAGTAATATTTATGTAACCCGAAGTAATATTGCCTCTACTACTGCCTCTGGATTTACTTTTAATGAATTTGGCTTACGAATAAAATGGAATTTAAGTAAGGAACCATTATTTACCCTCAAGTAATACCACTTGATACATCTTATTAACAAAGAAAGACTGCTTGTGGGCAGTCTTTCTTTGTTTTGCTTAACCTCATTATAAATGTTAAAATTGATTTGAATTTGATGTAAAATACAACTTGAAATAATAAAAATCTTACTTGAGTATCAAAGTGAGTTTATAGTATAAACAAAAAAGACTGCTCGTGGCAGCAGTCTTTTTTTACTAACTCAACAATGAAACTAAAAAATTAAACTTGCTTTTAAAAAACTATTTATTCTAGCAAGGACTATTTTCACAATCCAATAAAACAGCATTTAAAAAATTTGATTTGGGGTCAAAAAGGGTTTGCTTCCTGATTGCTTAACAAAGATACATTCAAACTAAAGATAGAAAGAGATGTTTTCGATAAACGATTGATAACCTTCGGTAAACGGTTTAAGACTGTAGGTAAATGGAATTTTATAAGAATAATTTCTGGTCGAAGTTTTATTTTAGTTTGCTAATTGTAAATCGTCATTATCAATATTAATTGCTTTGCGCGCTTCGGCAGTGTTAGGAAGGTATACCACATCATCCAGTATTTGTAAAAAAGGTCGTATTGTGGCAATACTTACAATAGAAATAGAGGGGTTGTTAATACTTAACTTTATAACTTCATGCTTAGTTAATGGACCTGCCCAATCTAAATTGTAACAGTAACCTAACGCATTTTTCCTTACGAAAGTAATATTAACATCATTCATTACAGTCCATTTTGTGGATACTAAAAAATAACCGGATAACTCATTGTTTGAAGAATCAAGAGCTAAAGTTACTGCATTGGGTAGATTTACTTTCATAATTGTCATTTTAAATACAGATCTAAAGTAACAATATTATAGACTAAATGCAAAAATAATCGATGAAATACACTTTTTTAAAAAAATTGTAGTAAATATTTTATATTACAAAACATTAATTCGTTTTAAAAGTTCTGTTTTGTTTGACCTACTTATTGGGATAACATCCTTTGCAATGAGAACACTATTATCCTCAATATCGATAATTTTTGTAACATTGATTATAAAGGAACGGTGAATTTTTAAAAATATATCTTTTGGAAGTATATCCTCTATTTTTTTCATTGCAGAGTGTACAATGTAATTTTTATTATCTGTTTTTATATGAATATAATCTCCTTTTGCTTCAATAACATTCACTGAGTTATTGTCTATTTTAATCAATCTTCGATCTATGTTTACATAAAAATGATCAGGCTTTTCTTCAGCTTGTATCGTTGTATTTACTTGTGGCTCGTCAGTTTTTATTGCTAAGACTTTGTGAACGGCTTTTAAAAAACGTGACTCGGTAATAGGTTTTACAAGATAATCTACAATACATTCATATTCAAAGGCTTCAATAGCAAAATCTCTGTCAGATGTTACTAAGATAATATGCGGAGGATTTTTTATGGTTTGAATAAAATCAAAACCAGTGAAATTTGGCATGTGAATGTCTAAGAAAATAAGATCAACATGATTTTGATTCAAAAATTTTATTGCGTCTATGGCGCTACAAAACTCTCCAATACATTCAATATCTGTTGATTTAGTTACAAATTGAGCTATTATGGCTCTTGCCATTTCTTCATCATCAACAATAATGCAATTCATATAGCTATTTATTTAGAGTTTTATAACAAACTCCTGCATAGCTTTTAAAATTGTTTCAAAATCATTTTTTAAGGCTACGGAGTCATTATTTAAATTATGCTCATAATCAACAGCAATATAATAACTTTTTTCGAGACCTAGTATAGAAATTTTATGTTTCAGTTTATGAACAGATTGTGCAGCATTAAAAAAATCTAATTCTTGCATGTATTTTTCATAATTTTCAACCTCTACTGGCAACTCTTTTTTTAGGATGGATAAAATTTTTGCCTTAAATTGCTCATTGTCACCAGACAATTCATTTACATAGTTTAAATTAGGTGTTTCCATGATCCTTTGGTATTGTGAAGAAAAAAGTAGTCCCTACTTTTTCTTGGCTTTCAAGCCAAATTCTTCCTTTATAAAATTCTATTATTCTTTTAACGATAGAAAGTCCTATGCCTGAGGAGTTATCGTCATTTTGTAATTTAGAAAAAATATCAAATATTTTGTGCTGGTATGCATGAGGAATACCTATACCATTGTCTTTTATTTGAAATAAATATTCTTGCTCATTTTCGGTACTGGATATCTCAATTTCTATGTGTTCTTTATCATTGTATTTAAGTGCATTTTGTATTAGATTTTGAAAGAGTTGTTTCAATCTAAAATCATTTCCCATTAAAACAGGAAGATCATTAGTTATGCTAATGTTTGCATTATTTGGAATTTCAATAGTTTTCAAGAAATCTTGCACAACAAGATTAACATCAATAATACGTTCTTCATGCGTATGATTTTCAATAGAGGAATAGTTTAAAATCCCCTTAATAAGAGAGTCCATTTTCTCTACATTTAACAAAATCCTATTCAAAGATTTTAGATTGGCTTCATTCAATAGAGACTCATTATCCTGAATAAACCAGTTGATCAAAGTATCAATACTACGCAAAGGTGCCTTTAAATCATGTGAAACCATGTGGGCATATTCATTCAATGCTTTATTTTGTTTTTCAAGATTAAACAACAATTCTTCTCTTTGTTTATTAATTTTTACAATTTCAATAGATTGTTGTTTAATATATTCCGAAGAATCAAAAACCTCTGTATTTGTCATAAAATCTTGCCCAACACTCATAGAATCAAGAATAGACTGTAAGTTTTTATTTAATTCTTTTAGGCTTTTAGCTTCATCCCGCAATTTTTGATTCGCCTCAAATAATTCATCGGAGCTAATTTTCATAGCCCTTTGCAGCATCTCTATTTGGCTTTCATAATTTTGGTACGATTCATTAACTGCATCCAAAAAAATATCCAAGTCATTAAGACCTCCCGCAAGTTTTTTATCTATCTGACGTTTTAGTAATGAATGCATTATTCGCTTATTAAGGTTAATGTCATCGTTTGATTGTGTAATTCACAAGCAGTCTCCCCATTAAAAGGAGCCATTTCACCATAAGAATAAAATCCTGCAATAGGAACTTGTTGACCAATAACCTCTCTTACATGTTCTATTTCTTCTTCAACACGCTGACTCATTACCAATTTCCTCCCAATACAGCTTACCAAAAGAGCTAATTCAGGGGCTTTAGTTCTATTTTTCATACCGTAATTTGCAGCAGTATTGGCTCCTTGTGCAATCCCATCAACTGATGCCATCATGAGTTGAACTCTTGAATTTACAGGTACATCACCTGCAAGGATCATAGACTGTGTATCATTATCAATATTTAAAATAGTACGTACAACTGGTTCTTTCTTACCATCTGGTGTTACATTTAAAGGATATAATAAAGAGGCTTGTGGAAGTTCACTAGATTTATCTCCTAGATATTTTTTATATAAGTCTAAAGCTGGTTGACCATCAATTTCATACAATACATTTGCTACTGACTTTGTGATAACGCGCTCTGGACCAAAGGGAATCCAACCACCAAAACTAGCATACGAAACTTCAAATGTTGATCCATAAAAACCAATTAGAACTACTTCTCCCTCTTTTGGATCTTCCTTGTATGAGGCTAGTGTTTTTTCAAAACGTGCATCATCACCACACATACCGCCTGTTATGGATAATCCAGAGTCCTCCATATTGGTCTCAAGACCTGAAATTAAAGAACTTCCATTTACAAAACTCCCCTCTGAGAGTACAAATAAATGTTTAAGATTTTCCTTCGGCATTTGCTCATACAAGTGCTCACCAAGATGTTTAGCATCTTTATTATGGTCTAAAATATTATCTCTTTTAACTATAAAACTTGATTTTTCAAACTCGATCGCTACCACCGAAATGGAATCGTCATTTACATTAGAACCTGAAATTTCACCAGACGTTGACCCAAAAACAAGATCCTCATACGGAAACTCATTACGAATATCCTTTAACACTTGACTATTTTGTAATAATAGACGATTCCCAAAAACAATAACTAATGGATTTGACAATTCTGATTTTTCTTGTATGTATTTCCAACCCTGATGGGCTAATTTACTTGCTTGAATAATTTTCATGATTCTTTTTTTAATTTCACAAAAAATGTGGTACCCACACCCTCTTTGCTATCTAACCAAATTTCTCCTCGATAAAAAGTAATAATTTTTTTCACTATTGATAGACCTAAACCTGTTGAATGTTTACTAGTTGTAAAAGATTTAAAGGTTTCAAATATTTTTGAATGGATTGCTTTTGGCATTCCTACACCATTATCTTTTATAGAAAAAATATAACTATCACCATCTTCAACAGCGCTAATTTCAACTAATCCTTGAGTTTTATCAATATAATTTACAGCATTACCAATGAGGTTTTGAAACAATTGCTGTATCCTAAATTTATCTGCATTAATGCTAGGCAATGTACCTAAAATAGATACGCTAATGTGATCTGGCAAATGAATAATATCTATAATACCTTGAACAATTTCATGGATATTTATTTTCTCTGATTTTACTGATTCTTTATCAATTTTTGAATACGTTAGAATCCCTTCAATAAGATGATCCATTTTTTCGACTTTATGCTCAATTAATGAAAAATATTTTTGAGTTGGCGCGTCAAAGTTATCTACATTCTCCTCTTTAATCCATGTAATCAATGAATTAATACTACGTAAAGGAGATTTTAAATCGTGTGATACTATTTGCGCATAGTCCTCAAGTTCTTTATTGGTTTTTGCTAAATCTGATAACAAATTCTCTTTTTGGGATTCCAGCTCTTTTTGAGCGGTAACATCTTCCTCAATGGCAAAATATTTTAATATTTTGCCGGCTTTGTCATAAAGCGCCTGTCCTTGAATACGTACCCAGTATTTCTCTTTGTTTTTTGAATAATTAATGATCTCACAATTAAAAGGGAGGCCTTTTTTAATTTGATTTCTCAAATAAAGAATCACTTCAGGATTAGATTCTGGACCTTGTAACAATTCTCCAGGAACACGGCCTATAATTTCTTCTTTGGAATATCCTGACATTCTCAAAAAACTAGCATTGGCCCATTCAATTCGACCCATTCGATCTGCAATTATAACCGAATTTAAATTTTTCTCAGCAATCAACGATAACAAATACAATTGCTGCTCTTGATTTTTTTGATCAGTAATATCAAGATGAATGCCTATTGAGCCTATTAAATTGCCTTGTAAATCATAATTTGGAGCACCACTAATAAGCCATATTCTTTCTTTTTTATTTTTATCATAGACTTGCAACTCATAGGAATCTGTTAATCCATCAGATCTTAATTTATCTTTTGTCTTCAATACATTCTTACCACTTTCATTAACAAAGATTTCTATAGCATTATTCCCTATGAGCTCTTGCTGTGTGTAACCACTCATAGTTGTAAAACCGTGATTGGCCATGGTAATGTTATTATCTAGATCAACTTCAAGCAATCCTAGATTCATATTTGCAATTATTCCTCTGTACTTTTCTTTTTCTATTTGTAAACTTTCATCGTACCTTTTTTTAAGAGAAATATCCTCAATCATGGCAAAAAATTGGGTAACCTCACCATTTCCATCAAGTATGGGCTGCCCTTTGGCCTTGACCCAAAAAGAACTACCATCTTTTCTTCCGTGCTTCAGTTCAACATCAAATGGAAATCCATTATAAAAAGAACTAACCATAATATCCAACTGCTCATCATCAATATCCGAGGTTCGACCTATTTGCACTGGAGTTTTCCCTATAATTTCATCTTTAGAATAACCCGTATAGGTGGTATAAGCATCATTACACCAAAATATTTTACCATTAGGCTTGGTAAACACAATACCATTATTATTTAAACTTGCCACGAGTGACAATCTTTTTAGCTCTTCTTCATCTTCCTTTTTTGCTGTAATATCCTCTATTAACGCAAAATATTCTTTTACATTTCCTTCACTGTCAAATAAAGGTTGTCCTTCAGCTTTTGCCCAAAACCACGTACTATCTTTTTTATAATGTATTAATTCCTGACTAAAATGCTCCCCTTTTGCTTTAGCGATTTTTATAACCTCAAAGGTGGATTGATCCACTAGTGCTCCTTGAAACAAATCCTCAGTGGTACGACCTATTGCTTCCTTCAAGGAGAAACCTGTAAGTTTCACAAATCCTTCATTGGCCCAATTGATAGTTCCATCAAGTGCTGTAAAAATTACCGCATTAATGTTAGTACTAGCTACAAGAGACAATCTATTTATCTCTTCCTGACTTTTTTTCTGTTCAGTTACATCACGGCCGTAAATGTTTACATAACCCAAATCCTTGAGTGTCTTGCACACAAAGGAATAATCTCTACTATTAGTTTGCGCTTCAAAAATCCATCGATCTGTATCAAAATCAATTTTAGAAGCAATGTGTTTAAAAAATGCCTCGGTTGCATATTCTATTTCGTCATGAACAAATGTTGTTAATTTTTCTGCTGCTGGATTACGTTTCAAAAGATTTCCCTGCGTGTCAATTCGGATTAAAGGATCTGGATTTTGAGTAGGAAAAAGTGCAATATCTTGAATTTCTTTATTGGCTTGTTTTAACTTGTTTTTTTGTTCATTAATGGTTGTCAATAATTCCTTTAATTCCTTAGAAGTGTTATCGGCATTATTAAGCACATGAAGTAAATCAATTGAAGGATCATTAGGAGCAAAATCTTCAAAAGTTAAGCCTTTATTCATCAATTCAACCATTGATGTAAACCAAGGGGAACCTACAAATAAAACATTATCTCCCATTAATTCAAACTGTCCTCTTAAATTTAGACCAGATGAACTATGTTGTAAAACAAGATGACTGTTACAATGTGACACTATTTCCTGGAACGAAAAAGTTTCTAAATATGGTCTAGTAATTTTAAATAAATCCGAAAATAATTTAGTGTTATTTAAATCTTGGCACACTTTACCTAAGCTAGAACCAAAATTTATAATTTCAAAATTTGGTGAAACCAGTATGTAAAATGGAAACAATCTATTCAAACTGTTTTCATTAAAACAAAGTGCTAGATCCTTCATTATTTTACCAGTTTATTTTGAATATCTCGTGCGTACTGCCTTCGTTTCTTGATTGTAGTAAAGTTATGGTAACTGGTGTCTTGTATACAATACTTAAACCTTGTATAATGCCCTTTACAAAATCTTGAAGTCCTACTCTTTTTGAGTGATAGTGCAAATGAAGACCATCAGCGGTAATATCGCTTACCTTGAACTCAGGAGGTGTGAGCTTAGGGTAAACAAGCATAACTCTATTGTGAAAATTAGGTAAATTGATTAAAAAATCGCTTAAACTTTTCCCTCCAGACTCCATTAAACCGGGATATTTCTCAGATGTGGTATGCACAACCCACCATTCGCCAAAAGCAATTAACACTTGACTTAAAGTCATGTTCATTTCTTCTGAAAGTGTGGTAGCAATTTGATAGGTTATAGCATCATCATAGACTTCATTGCTAAGAAAAAAATCTACATCTATACCGCTTTTTTCATGTACAAGCTCCCATTTTTCTCTGCCAAAATTAGCAACTACTAGATCCTCTATTGATTTATTAACAATACCGTACATAATCCCTAATTTGTGATTAACTCATTTGTGCTCCAATATTCAACAAGCTTAGTAACCCTATCCACATACTCATCGTATTTTAAGGGCTTTAGTAAATAACCTGCGATACCTATTTTATAACACTCTAATAAATCAGACCTATTACTTGATGTGGTCAATATAATGGCTGGAATGTATTTTAAATATTCATCTGACTTTAATATTCCTAAAAACTCTATTCCATTAATCTTAGGCATATTTAGATCTAAAACAATTATATCAGGAATCATTTCTTTTTCCTTTAGAATTGCAATAGCTTCTTCACCATTATTTGCTTCAACAATTTTATGGGTTGTTTTTAAATTGCTCAAAACTCTATTGAACTTCATTACTTCAATTTCATCGTCTTCTATTAGCAAAATATTTAGTGCCTTTGTCATGGTATTTAGTTGTTATTTTAAAAAACTAAAAGTACTAAAGTTATACCTAGCAATTAGGCTCTATCGATAATACTGAATTTAATATAGACGAAAACCCATTAAGTGTCGATAAGTGGTCATGGTAAATTAAGTTCTAGTCGAACTTTTTTAGGCAAACTAATACAAATTAATTCATAAGAATGTTGAATCAATTCTTTAATCAAATCATCTGAAACCGATTGATTAATAGCTATTGTGTTCCAATGGATTTTGTTCATATGAAAACCAGGTTGAATGTCATCATATTCTGCACGCAATTCAAGAGCGCGCTCTGGATCACATTTTAAGTTAACAGATGGTTGACCTTTCTCCCACTGGATTAAAGATGATAACGCAAACATTTTACCTCCTACTTTAAAAACCAAAGTGTCTTCATCAAAAGGAAAATGTTCTGTCACACCTTTTTTCGAAAGGCAATATTCGTAGTAGGTTTCTAAATTCATGGCTATTGAAAAAGGTATAAAACAGGTTTACTCGGACTGGCATCATTCTCAAAAGAAGCGATTTGTAAATTCAGCAAATAACTACCATCTTTAACTTCATCAGCCACATAAATCATTTCGGTAATGGTACAATGCAGTCGTGCATCAGCATTCAGATTATTGACATCGGTTACATTCCAAAAGGCTTTGTGTGACAACAATTTTCCTTCATCTTTTTCTTTATCCACACTAGGCAAATCAATCAATAAGTGCTGAATTCTGCTTTCGCGAATGAAGCGCGCGGCATCTTCTATTAGATATGGCGGATTGGTATTCGAATATTTCAAATGCTTTTTATCCTCTAAATTGGGTAATGTTCTAATAACAATTGCTTCAGGATTTTTTCCTATTAAAGCATTTTCAATTTGGCTTTTAGTAATCACCAAGTCTTCGCCTTGTAATTCAGGTTGTACCGAAATTAATTCGGCCATAAAAAAAAACTGTTTCAAACATTGATTGATGCTGTAAAATTCCCGTGTGATATGACCCAAGCACTCCGTATGCGTACCGTGTCCGTGCGGATTGAAGAAAATATTATTGAAATTGGTTGACGATTTCCCTTCCGAAACTTTCCCGATCCAATCCCCAAAAATAACGGGTTCTATGACTGGTTTATCGATATACCAAGCAATAGGATTTTCATCGGTATTGGTTAACGGAATAGAAATATCAATGGGTTTTGATAGGTCGATATTAAATTCTTTGTTGATGGTTGCTATCATATTTCTTTAAACACTAAGTTCACAAAGAACGCACCAATCACACAAAAGCTTAGTGAACTTTGTGCCTTCTTTGTTTCTTTGTGGTTAATTTGCTATTCCAAATTTAAGTAAAATAAGTCTGATGCAATTCCATCCGTCAAAAACTTTCCTTTTGATGTTGTTTTCAAGATGTTGTTTTCAATAAAAACCAAATCATCATTAAGGAATTTCTGCGTCTGTTTATTCAAATATTCCAAATATTCGTTTCCGAATTCACTTTCAATTCTGGTTAATGAAACGCCCCAAATAGTCCGCAAACCCGTCATTACATATTCGTTATAACGATCAGCAACAGATAAAAATTCAACTTCATTAGACAATTTGTCTTGCTGAATACCTTTTAAATACAAGGCATTATTTGCTATGTTCCAACTCCTAGAAACACCATCATAACTGTGCGCTGATGGGCCAATTCCTAAATATTTCTTCCCTAACCAATAAGCCGAATTGTTCTTTGAAAAATAATTGGCTTTGCCAAAATTAGATAACTCATAGTGTATAAAATCATTCGCTTCCAATGTTTCTACCAAAATAGCAAAGTGTTCTTGAGCAGATTCATCGTTGGGTTTGGCTATTTTTCCCGTTTGGATGAGTTTTTTTAATGCCGTTTTGGGTTCAACGGTTAAGGCATAACTAGAAATGTGCGGTATTCCAAAAGACAAAGCAGTCTCGATATTTTGTTTCCATTTTTCGTTACTCATACCAGGAATTCCGTATATCAAATCAAGAGAAATGTTGTCGAAATATTGGGTAGCTTCTGCTAAACATTTTTTGGCTTCCGCCGAATTATGAGCACGATTCATCAAAAGTAAATCCTCTTCAAAAAATGACTGAATCCCAATGCTCAAACGATTTATTTTGCTTTTTGAAAGTTCAAGTATTCGCTCGCTAGACAAATCATCTGGATTGGCTTCGAGCGTAATTTCGGGATTTTCAATTACTACATAATGACTGTAAACCGTCTCAATCAAAAAATTAATTTCTTCTGAAGTCAAAACACTTGGCGTTCCTCCACCAAAATAAATGGTCTCAACTTGCTCCTTTTCAAACTCGCTTTTGCGCATTTGCAATTCTTTGGCAATAGCCAAAACCATCTCTTCTTTCTTCCTCATCGAAGTCGAAAAATGAAAATCACAGTAATGACATGCCTGCTTGCAAAAGGGTATGTGTATGTAGATTCCGCTCATTTCTATAGTATTCAGTCACAGTCGCAGTTTACATTTGCTGCGACTGAAAACTATTTTTTAACTCGTTCCTCATTTTGTTTCACAAAAGCGTCCCAACCGGTATAACTTTTAGCACCAACCACTTTTCCTGAATTGAAAAAATGACAAACTGCTGCTGCCAAACCATCCGTACTATCGAGATTTTTAGGCAATTCTTTCAGTCCTAAAAGTTGTTGCAGCATTTTAGCTACTTGCTCTTTTGTGGCATTTCCGTTTCCGGTAATAGCCATTTTAATTTTCTTTGGTTCGTATTCCGTAATAGGGATATCTCTGGAAAGTCCGGCAGCCATGGCCACACCTTGCGCGCGACCCAACTTGAGCATTGATTGAACGTTTTTACCAAAAAAAGGAGCTTCAATGGCAATCTCGTCTGGATGGTGCGTATCGATTAATTCAATCGTTCGTTCAAAAATGATTTTCAGTTTTTGATAATGATTGTCATACTTAGATAATTGCAATTCGTTCAACTGCAAAAAATGCATTTTTTTATTGACAATTTTAATCAATCCAAAACCCATAATCGTGGTTCCAGGATCAATTCCTAATATGATGCGTTCGTTTGCCAATTCTTTCTTATTTATACTTCTTTGTTATTACACGAAGAGGCTCTAAGGATCCACAGAGGTTCACTAAGCTTGCCATCCTCCTATTATTTTTTGTAAATCTTCGCGAATTCTTTGTGAATCTCTGTGAAATAGCTTTTTCACAATAGTTTTCCTTTACTTTGCACTAATGATTTCAATTCCACACAAAACTAAGCAATTCCTCGTACTTCTAATCAAAGTTTTGATTGTGGCTGGTGCGTTTTATTTTATTTACAATCAACTTGCCAATAATGATAAATTAGATTGGCAAAAATTCATTGTTCTTTTCCAAAAAAACCAATCTGTTAGCGGAATCGCGTTTCTTTTAGTACTGAGTGTTTTGAATCGGTTTTTTGAAATATTGAAATGGAAAAACCTAGTAGCATTTATCCATAAAATAACTTTAGGCGAAGCCACAAAACAAGTTCTGGGCGCACTAACTGCTGGTCTATTTACGCCAAACGGAGTGGGAGAATATGCCGGAAAAGCACTCTTTTTTGAAAAAAAAGAAACTAAAAAAGTGATTTTCCTAAACCTGATTTGCAACGGAATTCAAATGATTCTGACTGTTATTTTTGGGCTTTTTGGGTTGCTGTATTTTAATGCACAATACCATGTGATTACAATAAAAACTGTTGCGTTGATTTTTGGAATGGTTTTACTCCTTTTCATTATTTTATTTTCGGTCAAAAAAATTACTATCAAAGGATATTCAATTGAAAAACTGATTCATAAAATTAATGAAATTCCAAAATCAATTCATCAAAAAAATATCTTATTGGGTATTTGCCGCTATTTGGTTTTCTCGCACCAATATTACTTTTTGTTTTTAGCTTTTGATGTTGATTTGCCTTACTTCACCCTGATTGCAACAATTTCATCCGTTTATTTTTTAGCATCTTCCTTGCCTACTTTTCAATTTTTGGACTTTGCCGTTAAAGGAAGTGTAGCGGTTTTTTTCTTTGGAATTCTTGGCGTAAACGAATGGATTGTAATTTTTATTTCGACTTTGATGTGGTTTTTAAATGTAGTTTTACCCGTTATAATTGGTACGTATTATGTTTTGAATTTTAATAGTAAATCCATAATAAAAGGAACTAAAACACAATAAAAAGATGCTATTTTCAATTATTGTTTCCCTCATCATACTTTTGTACTGCTTAGCAATACTGGCGTTAATTTATGGTTTTAAAAAGGTAACTACAATAAATTACTTGGGCTTAAAGCCAAAAACAAAATTCTCAATTATTGTTCCTTTTCGCAATGAAGCCGAAAATTTACCCGTTTTATTAGAAAGCTTATCGAAATTGAAATATCCCATAGAGCTGCTTGAGGTGATCTTAGTAGACGATGAATCAGAAGAAGAATTTCAAGTTTCAAGTTTCAAGTTTCAAGTTTCGGTTATAAAAAATATTAGGGTTTCTAATTCGCCTAAAAAAGATGCTATAGTAACTGCAATGCAAATTGTGAACTCCAATTGGGTTATTACCACCGATGCCGATTGTATAGTTCCAGGAAACTGGTTATTAACGTTGGATAATTACATTCAGCTTCATGATGTAGCTATGATTGCTGGTGCGGTCACATATGCGTGTAATAATTCATTTCTACATCAGTTTCAGCAATTGGATTTGGCAAGTTTACAAGGCGCAACTATTGGAAGTTTTGGCATCAACAAAGGATTTATCTGTAATGGCGCCAACTTTGCGTATACCAGGTCCTTTTTTCAAGAGCTCAATGGTTTTGAAGGAAATGATAAAATCGCTAGTGGTGACGATGTATTTTTACTCCAAAAAGCAATTGCAAAATCCCCTAAAAAAGTGCATTATCTAAAATCTGAAAACAATATTGTTACTACAAAACCCCAAAGTAATTGGGAATCTTTGTTTTACCAACGTGTTCGTTGGGCATCTAAAACAAGTTCCTATCAAAGTAGTTTCGGAAAAGGATTGGGATTAATCGTTTTTGCTGGGAATTTGAGTTGGGTGTTAATTCTTGGCTCTTGGTTCTTAGGTTTATCTACTTTTCAAAATACAATTTTAGTCTGTACTTTCAAATTCACAGTTGATACCATTTTGATTTATAAAACCAATCATTTTTTATCCAAAAAGAAAAAGCAATACTTACTTTTAAGTAGTATATTTTATCCTTTTTTCAGTACCAGCGTGGCGTTGTATTCTCTGTTTGGCAAATACGAATGGAAGGGTAGAAAATTTACTAAATAATTTTTTTATTTCTAAAAATCAAACCTGTTAAAGTAATAGCCAGTATTATTGAAGAAATAATAGTCACAATAACATTACCTATTTGATTCAATTGTGTTCCAAAATAAAATCTAAGAGTAATAAAAACTACAGTAAAAAAAATAGACAAATACCAATAATTAAAATTAACTATTTTACCGTTTTCATATTTTTCTGGAAGTTTATAAATATAAAACAAGATCCACAACAAACCAATAACGGAACTTGAATGCTGAGCTATTTTATAAAACGGAATTGAAAAAAACTTTAGATTAAAAAAATAAAATTGTTGTACTATAAAACCATCCCAATGCGTCATTGAATCCCATACTATATGAGTAACCGCTCCTAAAAAAAAGGATATCAAAAATACAAAAAAATCACTTTTGAAATAAAACAACCAATTGAATTTTCTTAATTCCTCTACCCTATTTTGAAGAAAATGAGGCAAATTTTCAATGAAAGGACGTTTTATAATTTCATGAAAAACAAACATAACTATAAACCCAAGAGGAAAATCAATTAGAAAAATTCCTAAAAAAGTATGACTAATTTCGCTTTGTATTTTCATTCTGAAAAAATATTCAAAATCAGGAGACATAGAGCCAACTATCAAAGCGGTAGCTGATAATTTTTTATTTTTTAAAAAAGGCAAAAGTATGGCTGGGTGAGAAAATGTAAATGGCATTAACTACTCTACTTTTAAAATCACCGGAAGAACAAATTGTGTTTTCACTGGAACACCACGTTTTATGGCTGGATTAATTTTTGGAAAATCAACTAGACGAACTTTAAGTATGCTGTCAATTTTGATTTTGTCATACGCTATAGAATCTTTTGGGAATTGAGGTTCAAACTGCATCGTTGCATTTGGAAAAATAGTAACTTTAACTTCAATTGTATCCAGCTCAGGATAAAGAATTGAAAGAGTATCTACACTCAATTTCTCTTGAATCAATTGAGTTAAAACCTCAAAAAAACACTTTTGGCGTTGCTTTTTATCTTCTATTTTTTCACAATCTACCACAGATGGATACTCATCAACCTCTTTCCAATTGATGGATTTCAGCTCCTTTTCTAAAAGCTCTTGCTCTGAAGGAACAGGAGTCTCAAAATACTGACAGGAGTTAAAGATAAGAAAAACTATTAAAAGATAATATGGCTTCAAGATATGTGTATTTGCTATTTTTTTTTAAAGGATAAAACTACAACTAATTTTTTTGCGAATTTTTGATTTTCAAATAATCCTCATAACTTTCAGCAAACCATTTATTCCTACTCTCCATGGCTACTACTTTCTGGTCTGGGTATAAAGCAGCAAGACGTTCAGAGAATATTGCAATTCGAATCGTATAAGAATAAAACTCCACTTTATTTAAAACAGTTGGGCTTGCTTTTTTATCAAAAAATTCAAAAAAAAGCGCATCAAAATCTTTCATCGAAAAATTTAAAACTTTCATTTTATTCTTATTGTATATGCTATCTTTTACTAGAACATCTTTTTGATTATCAAAACCACCTTGAGCATAAATAGAATTACAACTACTCATAATTAGTATTAAGAACACTAAAAGTGACAAACTATTTATTGCTTTCATTTGAAAAATTCGAGTTATATTTATGTTGTACAAAAATACTAAAAATAAATTATGGATTTATTTCTTTTACTCCTTGGATTTTGTTGTGTCATTACCGGAATAATTGGGAGTTTTTTACCCGTATTACCAGGCCCTACAATTAGTTGGCTTGGGGTTGCATTACTTTATTTTACACATGCTGTACCTATGAACCACTGGATTCTTTGGAGTACCTTACTCATTACTATTGTAATTTCCATTTTAGATTACATTATTCCTGCCAAAGGAACTAAAAAATTTGGTGGAAGTAGTTATGGTGTTTGGGGTACCAATATTGGACTTGTGATTGGAATATTTGCACCAATCCCTTTTGGATTTCTTATTGGCCCTTTCTTGGGTGCTTTAATAGGCGAACTTATTTATGATTTTAAAGATCAAAATAGAGCACTAAAAGCCGCTACTGGGTCTTTCATTGGCTTCCTCGTCTCTAGCTTCATGAAGTTTGTACTTTGTATGGTTTTTTTAGGACTCTATATTTGGATTGTTTGGCAATATAAAACAGTTTTGTTTTAATCTACGACATGTAAACTAAATACATAATAGCAACTATTTATTTTTTCCAAAAAACAAAAAAGTCTTTCTTTCGAAAGACTTTTTTAAATACTGGCGGTCTGGACGGGACTCGAACCCGCGACCCCATGCGTGACAGGCATGTATTCTAACCAACTGAACTACCAAACCAGTATTATTCTTTATAAGTTTTGATTCTAAAATTTAGTTTCTTGATAATAACTAATTGCAGTTAAAACAATTAAGATCTTACCGCTTTTGAAGCTATAAATTAAAACACTTCCTTCAATTTAAATCAAAAAAGCTATTCGCCGAGGCGAAAAGCTTTTCATTGGTCTAACTACTAAACCCGCTACGAGTTACAAATTCGTAGCAAACAACACAACTAACGTTAAAAACCGTAAAGGGGCAAAAAAGCCTTTCTGTTACGAAAGGCTTTCCCCAATATTGCGGTCTGGACGGGACTCGAACCCGCGACCCCATGCGTGACAGGCATGTATTCTAACCAACTGAACTACCAAACCTCTGCGTTATTGCGGTGGCAAAGATACAATAGATTTCCGTTTGCGCAAGCCTTTTTTAAAAATAATTTCAAAAAAATTATCACTTATTATCCAAAGTTTTGTTTTTCAGCTAAATATGTCATCATTATTTTTTCAAAATTTTCATCTACGTGTACCGGCACATACTTAATTCTGTTCTGTGAGCAAGTCATAGACAGCTTTTTTAAGTATAATTGCATCTGATTTTGATATTCTTCTTGTACTGTATCTGAGAAAACAGCAACTTCTTCTCCTGTTTCAACATCAACAAACTTTCTAGGTGTATTGTCAAATTCAAAATCAAGCTCCGTTTTGCCGTCAATTACATGAAACAAGACTACTTTATGCTTATTGTGCTTTAAGTGCTGTAGGGCACTAAATAAGGCTTGTTCTTTTTTAGAATCAACAGACTCGTCAAAACTCTGAAACATATCCGTAAACAAGATGACCATAGACCTACGATGCATCTTTTCGGCTATTTGATGTAAATATGTTATGGTATCTGTATTTTTTGCAACCATAGGCTTTTGCAACAAGCCTTCAAGAGCATTTAAGATCATCCTATGGTGTCGGTCGCTTCCTTTTTCTGGTGCATAGTACTCATACGTATCCGAAAAAATACTTAAACCAACAGCATCTCTCTGTTTCTTTAATAAATTCATCAATACCGCTGAGGCCAATACTGAAAATCCTATCTTGTTCTCAAAAAAGTTTTGATTCGCTGACAATTGAGGATAATGCATAGAAGAAGAATTATCAATTATAATATGACATCTTAAATTAGTCTCTTCCTCATAACGTTTGGTATACAACCTATCGGTTTTAGCATACAGCTTCCAGTCAATATGCTTTGTGCTCTCTCCAGCATTATAAACTTTATGCTCAGCAAACTCTGCCGAAAAGCCATGAAACGGACTCTTGTGCATCCCTGAAATAAATCCTTCTACAACTTGATTAGCGAGCAATTCAAGGTGCTGGAAACTAGTAATCTTTTCTATTTGCGATTCAATCTTCATAATCCAAATATATTAAAAGATTAAATGATTTAAAAATTAAAGCGCTACATAACAAGATTAGCCCAAAATAAAACACAAAACTGTTCTTAAACAAAAAAAGGTTTGACTAGCGCCAAACCTTTTCTATATCTAAAATTGATTCTAAAACTTCAATGTTAATTACAACAAAGCGTCAAGACTATCTGCATACGTTTGCTTAGGAGCTACTCCTACTTGCTTTCCTACTACTTCACCGTTATGAAAAACCAATACTGTTGGGATATTTCTAACGCCGTATTTTGCAGCAAATTCTTGATTTGCATCAACGTCAACCTTACCAACAACAACTTTTCCTTCGTATTCGTTGCTTAATTCATCAATGATTGGACCTACCATTCTACACGGTCCACACCATGCTGCCCAAAAATCTACCATTACTGGTTTGTCTGATTTCAAAACTACTTCTTCAAAAGTAGCATCTGTTATTGCTAATGCCATAATATATATTTTAAGTTTATCATTTGAATTTTTAAATATTCAAAACTAGAGTACAAATTTATAAATTAAAAACAAATCAATCACTATTCCCAAATTAGTTTTGACTATTAATCTATTATCAATTCCTATATACTTACTTTATACTAGAAATTTATTTTCTTTTGGAGCTTTTTCCCGCTGTACGCTGTATTCCCGATAAATAAAAACTACGGCTAAAAAGCCTTGTTTTTCTAAATCGGGAGATGCCGCTTCCATCAGGGCTATAAAAACAATCTCCGAAACCTATTTTACGATACAAAAAAAGGGATGCTCTTTCGAACACCCCTTCATATTAAAACTTTTTATTAAATTACAAACTGTACTTTAATCCAAGAGTTAATCCTAAACCACTAATACCAACGTATGAGCTGATATCATCAGAAGCTTTTGTATTATCAAAGCCTGCTGAATTGGTTGTTCTATTATTTGAAGTACTGTTAATCTGCTCTACATAGTTTACGTGATTTACAGAATACGAAGCATCTGGACGAAACGATGTTGGAACAGTCAATTTATCTACGCCATTTTCAGTATACGCTTTCGTTTCTTTAGATTTACCGTGTACTGTAAAGTTACGATACTCCAACTCTCCGTAAACCGAAATGTTTTTCCCTAATTTATAAGATGTTCCTACAACTGCCATAAAACCAACTGTTGGATTTGGTAAAACTTTTTCTTTAGAATAAGAATTTACAGTTCCTGCAGGTGTTGTATATACTCTGTTAGTCTCGATTGTTAAATCACCATGAACTGGTACAATTACACCAACTTTTGTGTAAGGTTCGAAACCATTTGACTCTCCTAAGAATAGAACAACAGCTGGAGCTAAATCAAATGCTGTAATTTTTCCTTGTGCTTTTCCTGTTGCAAAAACTGGACCTGGAGCAACTAGTCTATTAACTGTTTCCACCATTGTTTTGTTGCTACTTTTGAAATAATTCAATCCCATCTCAAAACCTAATCTAGAAGAAACGCGGTAACCAGCAGTTAAACCAGTTCTAAATCCTTCTCCAAAAGACCCGTGATTCGTTTCTCTTGAAAGCAAAGTTGTTCCATTTGCTGCATATACATCCGTGTTTGGTAATTGACCTGAAACTACAGGAAATTCTGTAGCCGCAGTTTGCATAAAATAAGAACCACCTAATTTAAAATACCAACTCTCATTTTTTTCTGTTTGGGCTACCATAGTCATAGTACATAGTGCAAATCCCAATAAGAATAATTGTTTTTTCATGCTATTGTTTTTTTATATTTTATGCAAAAGTACTTCAATTGCACTAATAATTTCTCAAAAATAGCATGAAGATGGATGTTAAATTTAAATATTCATTAATAATCAGCACTTTATAAAAAGTGTTAAAAAAAAATTACAAAAGTCATTCCTACAATTTTAAAGTTTACAAATAAACAAGTACGAATTACAAATCACATCCCAAACATTAATTTAGTTTAAAATTAATTTGCATTTTCTCTAACTCAAATAGTAATTCATTTGAAATTTTAACTTTCAATTTTCTACTAGCCATTGCTAGCTTTGTAACTACTTTTATCTCCTCAACCTCTTCTACTTTTACTACTGCCGTTGCTTCACCCAGTTCCTCATTGCCAGCATCAACTTCTTCTAAATCATCCGCAAAACTGATTTCTTCTGGATCGATCTCTGGCGTTGCAACTGGAATTAGTTTTTTTATTTTTTCGAGTTCCATTACTTCAAATGAAACGATGTTATCTCCTTTATACTCTTGAAAAAGCCGACTTAAATTATGAATAAATTCAGCATGTAAATCATTTATGTTAAGATATAAAATGAGTTTTTTAGCAAACGTAGCCAATACATCCTGCAACTGCTTAACCTCAACAAATTGCATTCTTGGCTCACTTTTTTTGCCTGTATCTTGATTGACCCAACCTTCTTTGATGAGCACTTTTATAAACACAAATTGATTATTGTATAAAAAATGATAAAACTTGAGATACTCTTCACCAAAAATTTTGAACTCAAAACTTTCTTCAAATCCTTCCAGTGTAAATATTGCCCAATCCTTACCATTCTTAGCGGTTCGGCGTTGAAAATTACTTACAATACCTGCAAAAGTTAAATTCTTACCTACATATTGTTCCATATTTCTGAGCGCATCTAAACGAGCATTGCAAAAATATTTTATTTCAAATCTAAAATCATCCAGTGGATGTCCAGAGATGTAAATCCCTACAACCTCCTTTTCTCTTGATAATTTTTCCATCGTGCTCCAATCTTCACATGGAGGCACTACTGGCTCAGCAATTTGCACCTCGCTAGCATCACCAAACAAACTTACTTGAGAGGAATTTTCATTTTCCTGGAACTTAGCTCCATACCGAATCGCTTTTTCGTAAAACGTTATTCCGTCTCCATCATCATGAAAGTATTGCGCTCTCGTTGTATCACCAAAAGAGTCAAAACCCCCAGCCAAAGCTAAGTTTTCTAACGCTTTTTTATTGGCAGCGCGCAAATCAATTCGTTTGGTCAAATCAAAAATGGACTTGTATTTCCCGTCTTTTCTTTTCTCCACTATGGTTGCAACCGCTCCAGAACCAACACCCTTTATAGCTCCCATCCCAAAACGCACCGCATAATCATCATTTACAGTGAATTTATAGAATGATTCATTTACATCAGGACCCAAAACTTGCAAGCCCATTCGCTTACACTCTTCCATAAAGAACGACACTTGTTTGATATCACTCATATTGTTAGAGAGTACTGCAGCCATATACTCCGCAGGATAATTTGCTTTTAAGTAAGCCGTTTGATAAGCAATCCAAGCATAGCAAGTAGAGTGCGACTTATTAAATGCGTATTCTGCAAAGGCTTCCCAGTCTTTCCAAATTTTCTCCAGTTTATCTTCGGCATGCCCTTTGGCAGCAGCCTGACTGATAAATTTCGGTTTCATTTTGTCCAAAACATCCTTTTGCTTTTTTCCCATCGCTTTACGCAAAACGTCGGCATCACCTTTAGAGAAATCAGCCAATTTTTGGGACAAAAGCATTACTTGCTCTTGGTAAACGGTAATTCCGTAGGTATCCTTAAGTAATTCTTCGCAGGCTTCAAGGTCATAAATAATTTCCTCTTCACCATTTTTTCGCTTGACGAAACTCGGAATATAAGCTATTGGACCAGGACGGTATAAGGCATTCATTGCAATTAAATCAGGAAAAACCGTAGGCTTTAACTCCTTCATGTATTTTTGCATTCCAGGACTTTCATACTGAAAAATACCAACCGTTTCACCGCGCTGAAAAAGCTCGTAAGTTTTTAGATCATCAATAGGAAACTCATCTGGATTGAGCTCAATTCCACTGCGGTATTTTACTAGTTTAACGGTGTCTTTTATTAAAGTAAGAGTCTTCAAACCCAAGAAGTCCATCTTTAATAAACCAGCGCTTTCTACTACCGAGTTATCAAATTGAGTCACATACAAATCCGAATCTTTGGCCGTAGCCACAGGAACAAAATTGGTAATATCACTAGGTGTAATAATCACTCCACAAGCGTGAATTCCCGTATTTCTTAGATTTCCCTCTAAAACTTTGGCTTGCTGAATGGTTTCACCACCAAGGTCATCTTCATTGGCAAGTCCTATTAATTCTTTTATTTTATCATACTCTTCCGGTCGAACCGCTTTTTTTATGATATCTTCTTTTTCATTTAAAAACCGAGCTAAATTCCACTTAGACGGCATCATTCCCGGAATCAATTTCGCAATTTTATCTGCTTCAAAAAGTGGTAAATCCAGTACTCGAGCGGTATCACGAATCGCTGATTTGGTAGCCATTTTTCCATATGTGATAATTTGCGCCACTTGTTTCGAACCGTATTTTCGGATCACATAATCCATCACACTGCTTCGGCCTTCATCATCAAAATCGATATCAATATCGGGTAGTGACACACGATCCGGATTCAAGAAACGCTCAAAAAGCAAGTTGTATTTTAAAGGATCTATATTGGTAATTTTCAAACAATACGCCACTACCGATCCCGCCGCAGAACCCCTTCCTGGACCTACCGAAACGCCCATACTACGTGCTTCGGCAATTAAATCCTGTACAATCAAGAAATATCCAGGATAACCAGAATTAGAAATGGTCAATAATTCAAAATCCAATCGCTCTTGAATTTCTTCATTAATTACAGGATATCGTCTTCTTGCGCCTTCAAAAGTAAGGTGTCTCAAATAGGCATTTTCTCCTCGAACTCCACCATCTTTTTCATCTTCAGGATTATTAAACTCCACCGGGATTTCAAACTTTGGAAGCAATACTTCGCGAGCCAAATCATAAATTTCAATTTTATCTACAATCTCCGAAATATTTGAAATCGCCTCTGGTAAATTAGCAAAGAGTTGCTTCATTTCGTCCCCAGACTTGAAATAGTACTCTTGATTTGGCAACCCATAACGATAGCCGCGGCCACGACCAATAGGTGTAGTTTGTTTTTCACCGTCACGCACACAAAGCAAAATATCATGTGCATTCGAATTTTCTTTGTCTATATAAAAGGTATTGTTTGTAGCTACAATTTTGACCTCATGCTTTCTGGCTAAAGCAATCAAAGAAGTATTCACCCTATTTTCATCTTCTTGATTGTGGCGCATGACCTCAATATAAAAATCCTCCTTGAATTCATTTTTCCACCAGATTAAGGCATCTTCGGCTTGGTTTTCACCAATGTTTAGAATCTTATTAGGTATTTCACCATACAAGTTTCCGGACAAAACAATAATATCTTCTTTGAATTCCTGAATGACTTTTCTATCAATTCTAGGTACATAATAAAACCCTTCTGTGTATGCAATGGAGGACATTTTAGCCAAATTATGGTATCCTTTTTTGGTCTTCGCCAAAAGGACTATTTGATATCCATTATCCTTAACCGACTTATTTTTATGGTCTTCGCAAACAAAAAATTCGCAACCTACAATAGGTTTCATAGGAACTTCGGTAGGTTCTTCACCATTTTCGATAGCCGCTTTATTCTTGGCTTCAGCCGCTTTGTTATGGTATAAAATATCACGGACAAAGTGAAAAGCACCCATCAAATTGGCATGATCCGTCATAGCAACAGCAGGCATTTTTTGCTGTGCCGCCGCTTTGACTAATGCCGCAATGCTAATGGTAGATTGCAATACCGAAAACTGAGTATGATTGTGCAAATGAACAAAGGGCGCATCAACTAAAACTTTCTTATTCTCCGAAAGGTCCTCTTTAGAAACAGTAGGCGCTTGCTTTTCGCCAAATTGTTGTCGGATTTTATCTGAAGCCTCTTTTAAATTGATATGTTTTAACCCAATGAGTTTGATTTCGGTTGGGTTTTTACTTTGGAAATCTTTGAAATAAGAAGCCGGAACATCTAGTTCTTCTTTCGTAAAAATTTCACGACGAATTAATTCTAAAAAACAGCGTGTTGTTGCCTCCACATCGGCAGTTGCGTTGTGTGCTTCGCCAAAAGGTTTATTAAAAAGGTACGAGTGCAACTCTGTCAACGTAGGCAATTTGAATTTGCCACCGCGACCACCTGGTAATTTCAATAAGGAAGCGGTAATTTCAGTACACGTATCCAGAATAGGCATCGAGCTCATTTGGCTTTCTACTCCCATTCGATAGAATTCGCAACCCATAATATTGATATCAAAACCTAAATTTTGACCCACAATAAACTTCGCTTTACCTAAGGCTACGTTGAATTTCTCTAAAACTTCAGACAATGAAACGCCATTGGCCTCTGCCAATTCAGTAGAAATACCGTGAATTCGTTCCGCATCATACGGTATATTAAAACCTTCGGGCTTGACCAAATAATCTTGATGCTCGATGAGTTTTCCCATATCATCATGCAACTGCCAAGCAATTTGAATACATCTTGGCCAATTGTCTGTGTCAGAAATGGGAGCGCCCCAGCGTTTTGGTAATCCTGTGGTTTCGGTATCGAATATTAAGTACATAAATCCCCTCCCCAGCCCTCCCCAGAGGGAAGGGTGCCTAAACCCATAGATTTAGACAGTGTATTTAACTGGTTTTAAACACTTTAAAATTAATGAAAGTAGCAAAAAATGAATTTCAAATTTAGTTTTTTTTGAGTAGAACTAAAGCTAAGTTACTAACAAAAAATAAATTTATTTTCCAAGACTATTCTCCTACTAAAACCAAAATTACTTGGAACAAATCGTCTAAAACGTAATTTATTATAAACATAAAAGACCACATATTGATTTTTGGATGTCGTAGTATTTCATCAAAAAAAAATAACTAAATACAATTGAAAAACAACCAACTTATTCCTAAAATTAGATTTAAAAAAAGCTTCGTCAAAAGTCAAAAAACGAATTTAAAATTGAAAAAAAAATCAATTTTAACCTGATTTAATTAAATATTCTCAACCCAAACCACTTGAAAGATACAAATACTAACTATTCGATAAATATTAAAAATTAAAAAAAACGACGATACATTTTATCAAAATAAAAACCACACTTTAAAAAAAGAAATCAAAAAGACGAAATTTAGTTATGAAATATTCGGTTGAGATTTTGGGTATCGTATAAATTGAAAAAATCAAAAATATACATTAACTCCTTTTTTTAGTTTTGCGTTCTTGATTATCTTAAGGCTTATTTGGCCACAAAACTAAAATTTATACAATGAGCACTACATTATTTGATAAAGTATGGGATGCGCACGTGGTGCGTAAAATAGAAGATGGACCTGATGTTTTTTTTATTGATCGTCATTTCATACATGAAGTTACAAGTCCTGTTGCATTTTTAGGATTAAAATCTAGAAATGTATCTGTTTTATACCCTGAGCGTACCTTTGCAACAGCAGATCACAACACCCCAACCATAAACCAACATTTACCCGTACAAGATCCTTTGTCTGCAAACCAGTTGCAAGCTTTGGAAGACAATGCAGCAGAATATGGTATTTCACACTGGGGATTGGGACATCAAAAAAATGGTATCGTTCACGTAGTAGGTCCTGAAAACGGAATTACTTTGCCAGGAGCCACCATTGTTTGTGGAGATTCGCACACCTCTACGCACGGTGCTTTTGGCGCCATCGCTTTTGGAATAGGAACTTCTGAGGTCGAAATGGTTTTGGCTACCCAATGCATCATGCAACCCAAACCAAAAAAAATGCGCATCAATGTAAACGGAACTTTAAGCAAAGGCGTAGGTCCAAAAGATGTAGCCCTTTATATCATTTCTCAACTGACCACTTCTGGCGGAACAGGCTATTTTGTTGAGTACGCAGGAAATGTTTTTGAAGAAATGTCTATGGAAGGCCGAATGACCGTGTGCAATTTAAGCATAGAAATGGGTGCTCGTGGTGGCATGATTGCTCCAGATCAAAAAACATTCGATTTCCTTGAAGGAAGATTATATGCTCCAAAAGGCGAAGCTTGGACAAAAGCCGTTGCATATTGGAAAACCTTAAAAACCGATGCTGATGCTATTTTTGATGCTGAATTAAATATCGATGCAACAGATATCGAGCCAATGATTACTTACGGAACTAATCCAGGGATGGGAATTGGTATCTCAAAAAATATTCCAAACGCCAACCGAGTAGAAGGTGGCGCCGAAACCTATAAAAAATCATTGGCCTACATGGGTTTTCAAGAAGATGATGTGATGATAGGCAAACCAATTGATTATGTTTTCTTAGGGAGCTGCACTAACGGTCGTATTGAAGATTTTAGGGCTTTCGCCGAAATTGTAAAAGGACGAAAAAAGGCCGATAACGTAACAGCATGGCTCGTTCCAGGTTCTCACGTTGTTGAAGCACAGATTAAAGAAGAAGGACTTTTGGACATTCTTACCGAAGCTGGTTTTGTATTGCGTCAGCCGGGTTGTTCTGCCTGCTTGGCCATGAATGATGATAAAGTTCCTGCAGGAAAATATGCAGTAAGTACATCCAATAGAAATTTTGAAGGAAGACAAGGTCCTGGTTCAAGGACTTTGCTTGCAAGTCCTATTATGGCTGCCGCTGCTGCTGTTACCGGAGTTTTAACAGACCCAAGAAAATTAATGTAGCCCACTAACCCCCGAAGAGGGAATTCCCAACAAAATAAATAGTACAATTAAAAAAAACAACTTGCTCCTCCAACAACTCCCCCTTCGGGGGTTGGAGGGCTAATAAAAAATAAAAATGGCATACGATAAATTCAATATACTGACTAGTAGCGCAGTACCACTGCCGATAGAAAATGTAGATACGGACCAAATCATTCCAGCTCGTTTCTTAAAAGCAACTGAGCGTGTAGGTTTTGGTGACAACTTATTTAGAGATTGGCGATACAACTCGGACGAATCTCCAAAAAAAGATTTCGTTTTAAATGACAGTACCTACAGCGGAAAAATTTTAGTGGGTGGGAAAAATTTTGGTTCGGGCTCCTCTCGGGAACACGCCGCATGGGCGGTATATGATTACGGATTTAGAGCCGTAGTGTCAAGTTTTTTTGCAGATATTTTTAAAGGAAACTGCCTAAATATTGGTGTTTTGCCTGTCCAGGTGAGTCCAGAATTTGCTGATTCTATTTTTAAAGCCATCGAAGAAAATCCTAATACTGAATTAGAAATCAACTTACCAAACCAAACCATCACATTATTAGCAACAGGTCAGCAAGAATCATTTGCCATTAACGGCTACAAAAAGAACAACATGCTCAACGGTTTTGATGACATTGATTACTTACAAAACATTAAAGAAGATATTGAAGTATTTGCAAGCACACGCCCCTTTTAATTAAAAAACACAGCACTAAGAACTATTTTAAATCCTAAAACCTAGCTTGAAAAGAGCTGAATTTTTTGGGTTCCAAATTTACAACGATGAAAAGAAAAATTGAAATAATGGACACAACCCTACGTGATGGTGAACAAACCTCTGGGGTATCCTTTTCTGCTGCAGAAAAATTGACCATTGCACAATTATTGATCGAAGAATTAAATATTGACCGTATAGAAATAGCTTCTGCACGAGTGAGCGACGGAGAGTTTCAAGGAGTGAAAGGCATTATGGCTTGGGCCAATAAACAAAATTATACAGATAGAATAGAAGTACTCACTTTTGTAGATGGTGGATTATCTATTGAATGGATGAAAAAAACAGGTGCTAAAGTTCAAAATTTATTAACCAAAGGATCTTTAAATCATTTAACACATCAATTAAAAAAAACACCCGAACAGCATTTTAATGAAATTGCTCAAACCATAACTTTGGCTCAAGAAAATAATATTGAGACCAATGTATATTTAGAAGATTGGAGTAACGGCATGCGTAATTCTCCTGAATATGTGTTTCAATATTTAGATTTCCTGACACAACAGCCCGTAAAAAGAATCTTACTTCCAGATACATTAGGGGTGTTGATTCCGTCAGAAACATTTGAGTTTATTTCGAAAATCACAACTCGATATCCTAGCATCCATTTTGATTTTCATGCCCATAACGACTATGATCTAAGTATTGCAAATGTAATGGAAGCCATCAAAGGAGGCATTCATGGTTTACATGTTACCGTAAATGGCATGGGTGAACGCGCAGGAAATGCTCCACTCGAAAGCGCCGTTGCCGTTGTCAATGACTTTTTTCCGCAAATAGCAATTGGCGTGAAAGAATCATCTTTATATTCTGTGAGTAAGTTGGTCGAAACTTTTACAGGATATAGAATTCCTGCAAACAAACCTATAGTAGGCGATAATGTATTTACCCAAACAGCCGGAATTCATGCTGATGGCGATAATAAAAATAACCTTTATTTTAACGATCTCTTACCAGAACGTTTTGGTCGAAAAAGAAAGTATGCTCTTGGAAAAACTTCTGGCAAAGCCAATATTGAAAAGAACCTTCAGGAATTAGGCCTTCAATTAAATCCTGAGGATTTAAAATTAGTTACGCAGCGCATTATCGAATTAGGTGATAAAAAAGAAACCGTTACTAAAGAAGACTTGCCCTATATTATATCTGATGTTTTGGACAGCCAAACCTACCAAGATAAAATAATTGTGGAATCCTATATATTATCTCATGCAAAAGGCATGCGGCCATCAACTACCCTATCACTAAAAATGGATGGAGACGTTATTGAAGAACACGCACAAGGTGATGGACAATTTGATGCTTTCATGAATGCATTGGCAAAAATATACAAAAGCAAAAATTTAAAATTGCCTCAATTGATAGATTATGCTGTTAGAATACCTCCAGGAAGTAGTTCTGATGCATTATGCGAAACTATAATAACATGGCTAAACAATGGTAAAGAATTTAAAACAAGAGGATTAGATTCTGACCAAACCGTTGCAGCTATCATTGCAACTCAAAAAATGCTGAATTTAATATCTGATTAAAGGCACAAAGGCTCAGGGTGACAAAGGTTCAAAGTTATTTCTTTATTGCTTTGACTCTAAACCTTTAAATTCTTGAATATTTGAACCTTAAAATAAAAAAAACTTAAAAAATGAAATTAAACATAGCCCTTTTAGCCGGAGACGGAATTGGACCCGAAGTAATCAACGAAGCCGTAAAAGTTTCTGACGCCATTGCAAAAAAATTCAATCATGAAATCACTTGGACACCCGCATTAACAGGCGCATGTGCTATTGATGCTGTTGGTGTTCCTTATCCAGATGAAACCCATGAGATCTGTCTTGCTGCAGATGCTGTACTGTTTGGGGCTATTGGTCATCCAAAATACGACAATGACCCAACCGCAACGGTCCGACCAGAGCAAGGATTGTTGCTCATGCGAAAAAAATTAGGCTTATTTGCAAATGTGAGACCTACTTTTACTTTCCCATCTTTGATTGATAATTCTCCTTTGAAACGAGAACGTATAGAGGGAACCGATTTGATTTTCCTAAGAGAATTAACTGGTGGAATCTATTTTGGTGAAAAAGGAAGATTAGACAATGGCGAAACCGCATACGACACTTGTACTTATACAAGAGCAGAAGTAAAACGACTGGCAAAAAAAGGCTTTGAATTGGCCATGAGCCGTTCTAAAAAACTTTGTTGTGTGGACAAAGCTAATGTTATGGAAACTTCCCGGCTATGGAGAGAAACCGTTCAAGCCATGGAAAAAGACTATCCAGAAGTTTCGGTTTCCTATGAATTTGTTGATGCTGTAGCCATGCGACTAGTGCAATGGCCCAATTCTTATGATGTGTTGATTACTGAGAATTTATTTGGCGATATATTGACAGATGAAGCTTCGGTAATATCAGGATCTATGGGATTAATGCCTTCTGCATCTGTGGGAGAACATACTTCGTTATACGAACCCATCCACGGGTCATATCCACAAGCAACGGGACTCAATATTGCAAATCCGCTGGCTACTATTTTATCCGCAGCCATGATGTTTGAAGACGCTTTTGGATTAAAAGAAGAAGCAGAAGCCATAAGAGCAGTCGTAAATAATTCCCTTGAACAAGGAATAGTAACGGAGGATTTAGTCAGCAAAGGAAACAAAGCTTACAAAACAAGCGAAGTGGGCGACTGGCTTGTTGCAAACCTATAAAAACAAAAAAGGTGTCAATTTTCATTGACACCTCTTTTTATAGCTAGAAAAAAATATTAATATCCTCCTCTGTTTCCACCACCACGGTTGTCTCCACCACGGCTGTTTCCACCATAACCACCACGAGAGTCACCTCCACGGTTGTTATTAAAACTTCTTCTTTCACCTTCTGGTTTAGGCTCAGATTTGTTTACTACAATTGCACGTCCTTGAACAGTAGCACCGTTCAACTCGTCAATTGCTTTTTGAGCTTCATCATCATTTGGCATCTCAACAAAACCGAATCCTTTACTTCTTCCTGTAAATTTATCTGAGATAATTTTAACTGAATCAACTGCTCCATAAGCCTCGAAAGACTCTCTTAAATCTGCTTCCTCAATACTGAATGGAAGGCTTCCAACAAAAATATTCATATGTACTTATTTAAATAATACAACAAATGTACTGCTATTTTTCTCTAATCTACTATATATTAGCTTATTTATGATTTTATTTTGAATTTGCGTTTTTGAAACTAAGAAATAAATACAACAAACTGGTCTTTGTTTTTCTAAAACTATCCTCGTTTTATCTCAAAAACAAAAAAACAACCCCAAAAAAAAGTTTAAAAAAATTATTTAACAGCGACTTCGTTGATAAAAAAGTAAAAATCCGTTTACCAAAAAATAACAATAAAATCACCTAACCTATTCCTTTACATTATTTTAAAATTCACAGTAGTAATTTTGAATAAAAAATGTATCTTTGCACCCTTAATTAATCGAGGTCGAGCACCTCAAAATTTAATCACAAGATTATGTCAGTAAAAATTAGATTACAAAGACACGGTAAAAAACAAAAACCTTTTTACTGGGTTGTAGCTGCAGATGCACGCTCAAAAAGAGATGGTAAATACCTAGAGAAAATTGGTACTTACAATCCTAACACTAACCCAGCGACTATCGAGTTAAACCTTGAAAGCGCAGTAAAATGGTTACACAATGGTGCACAACCTACAGATACTGCAAAAGCAATTCTTTCTTACAAAGGTGCTTTATTGAAACACCACCTTGATGGAGGTATTCGTAAAGGTGCTTTAACTCAAGAGCAAGCTGATGCAAAATTAGCGGCTTGGTTAGAAGCTAAAGCTGGTAAAGTTGACGCTAAAAAAGAAGGTTTGACTAAAGCTCAAGCTGCTGATAAAGCTAAAGCATTCAAAGCAGAACAAGAAGTAAATGCAAAACGTTTAGCTGCTGCTGCACAAGCAGAGGCAGATGCTATTGCAGCTGCAACTCCTGCTGTTGAAGAAGAAGTTGCTGAAGAGGCTCCTGCTGCTGAAGAAAACAACGAAACTACTGAAGCATAATTTAGAAGGCGACGATGCGTAAAGAAGATTGTTTCTACTTAGGTAAAATCGCTAAAAAATTTAGTTTCAAAGGGGAAGTTCTTGCCTATTTAGACACGGACGAACCTGAGTTATACGAAAACTTGGAATCAGTGTTTGTTGAATGCAACAAACACTTGGTTCCTTTTTTTATTGAAAGCAGTTCGCTGCACAAAAACGATTTTTTACGAATCCGTTTTGAAGATACAAATACCGAAGAAGAAGCCGATGCACTGATAGGCAATGATTTGTATTTACCATTGAAAATGTTGCCAAAACTAACCGGCAACAAGTTTTATTTCCACGAAGTAATTGGTTTTGAAGTTGAAGACAAACGTCTAGGAATCGTTGGTAAAATAGAATCTATAAATGATACCACTGCACAACCTTTATTTGAGGTTTTAAATGGCAGTGTAGAAATCTTAATCCCTATGATTGACCATTTCTTGGTTAAAATAGATCGTGAAAACAAAAAAGTAATCATGGATTTACCAGAGGGTCTGATCGAGATGTACCTATAATTTAGTAGGCAGTAATCAGTATTCAGTCGCAGTGGTCAATCTCTCGAAATCTGCAATTATCTCAAGTTGATTATCACAAAGGACAGCATTCATTACACTACAATCTAATACTACTTATGTCTAAATTCCAATTCAAACAATTTGCTGTTGAGCAAGACCGTTGTGCTATGAAAATTGGCACCGATGGAGTTCTTCTTGGCGCTTGGGCTCCTATCACCAATAATCCTTTTAGTATTTTGGATATTGGTGCCGGAAGTGGAATCATTGCCCTGATGCTTGCACAAAGAAGCAACGCTGAACAAATTGATGCTTTAGAGATTGACGAAGATGCCTATGAACAAGCGACCGATAATTTTGAAAACTCTCCATGGAGCGATCGGTTATTTTGTTACCATGCCGGTTTAGATGAATTTGTTGAAGAACCCGAAGACGAGTATGATGTAATTGTTTCCAACCCACCTTTTTACACCGAAGATTACAAAACGGGAAATGAGCAGCGCGATATAGCCCGTTTTGCTGATGCGATGCCTTTTGAAGAATTGATTGAAGCTGCAGATTTATTACTTTCTGAAAACGGAATATTCTCCGTAATCATTCCTTATAAAGAAGAAGAAAGCTTTTTGGCTATAGCCAATGAATACGAATTATATCCCTTAAAAATCACTCGCGTAAAAGGAACACCAACCACTGAAATCAAACGTAGTTTATTGGCTTTTAGCCGAAATGAAACTACTAATTTTGCAGTTGACGAATTAATTATCGAAACCGCAAGACACGTTTACACTCCAGAATATATTGCCTTGACTAAGGATTTTTATTTGAAGATGTAGAGACTTTAACTACACTCAACTAACAAATACGACTCTTGATAGAAAAGGTAAAACTATTTATAAAAAAAAGAACAGTAAAGTCCTTTTCTAAAATGACTTAGTTCCCTTCTTACATAATATTCATAAAATAAAACGCAATTGTATTTTATTTCATGCATATTATCAACTTATATAGCCACCAAAAATATAAATAACAAGTGAGAGATGAATCCTAAATAAATGCTCTTATCTTAAAAAATCAAAAAGCTAATAAAAAAATTCTTCCATCAGGAGTTAAGTTCAGAATAAATTGCACGATTTTTTTCAAAAAAACAGAAAATGATGCATATTAATTGAGTTAACCGATCAATAAATATATAGAAAGATTAAAAGGAAAAGTAGTTTATGTTTTAGACTATGTAGAACTAAAATCCAAAAAAATGACCCTTTGAAGAATACCTCCTTTGGTACTAAATCTTGGAAAATAAGAGTTCTATTTTAAATAAATATAAAACTACCTTTTTTTAACTCACAATCAATTAAATTGTAATAAAGTATAAACAAAATCGGATACAAATTAATAAAAAAAAGCATAAAAAATTAATTATTTCTTACTTGTCTATTGTTTAACTTTATTTACACTTTAAGTGCACAGCTAGACTCTATTTCAGCAATATCTTTGACTTATGATTTCCTGTAAAGATTTCTAAAAGGTAAGATTTAATAGATCAGACAAAAAATTCTATCTTTTATCAGTCTATAGGTAATTGAAAAATAATAAGAAACCAAAAAGTTTGAATTTCGCTTTACATCAGCTTTTTAAACAAGTAATCAATAGAATTTAATACAACAAAAGGCATCAATACAAAAGTGCCAAAAAACACATTAGTTTTTAAAACTATCGTGTCAATCAAAAAGATTTTCTCGATTCTAGATTGTAAAATTACACCCAAAATAGAGCCGTCTAAATAAACCGCTTGTAAGCAAAAATTAATGTTACTTTTTAAAGAGTTGGTTTGGCAACATTTCTGACAAAAAAATCAACCACAAAAAAAACAGCCATACTTCAAAAATGTTTTCGACGACATAAAGTATGACTGCAAATAATTAAAAAACAAAAATATGAAAAAATTATTATTTGGCCTAGTGGCTACAGTTATGTTTTCTTTTACAGGGTCTGCAAACACTATTGATCCTACTTTGAATTCAATGAATGAGGTAAGAACAGAAAAAGCATCTATATCTATTCAAACTGCTGATGCTAAAACAGTTTACAATTTTAATTCCATCAATGATTTTAAAAACCATACCAATGAAATCATAGAAGATGTAAACAATCAATCACTTGATGAGGCTTGTACCGTAACCATTACAATGTCAGTTACTGTTACTGTAAGTGGTGGTATACCTGGTGTAGTGGGCGGAGAAGTGTCAACTACTGTTTCAGGCTCAGTTACAGCTTCATGTGCCGGAGCTGTTGCTGCTGGCAAAAAACTACGTGCTAGTCTTGTAGAGATGGCACAAGGTTAAATAATATAAAAGCCCTAACTTTACAGTTAGGGCTAACTTAAAAAATAGTTATGAAAATAAACAAAATTCTTTTTTTACTTTTTTGTGGAGTAAATAGTTTCTCTCAAAACTTTATTTCTGCTGGGAAAATAGACTATGAAATGATGATTTATTCAGGAACTTCATATGATAACTATACTGCTTCATTATTGTTTAATGACTATTTTTCGAGATTTAATTATAATAGTAAAGATATTGGAGATAGAGTTACTGAAAACAAAGTGAACGATAATAACACCTCAATAATTATCAAAAAATCAGATACTACTAATTATGCTGTTTTTAATGATTTAAAAAAATCGGTTTTATATACTTTAGGTGGTAATGAAGTTATTTTTGAAAATGGAACAAAACAAGAATGGGAGCTAGTAAACGAAGAAAAAAAAATAGGTAATTTAGTTTGTTTCAAAGCGACTTGCGACTTTAGAGGACGCTCATACACTGCATGGTACGCTATTTCTATTCCAATTCCGTTGGGACCATGGAAATTTAAAGGGCTACCTGGATTAATTATTGAACTTTCGGATTCCAAAAATGAAGTGATTTTTTCTGTTAAAAAAATAGAAATCCCTTTTCAAAGTGAAGTAAATGGTTTAGATCCTAAATACAATTTAATATCAAGGGAAGAAGCCAAAATAATTACTAGTGCACAATTGATCAAGCAAAAAGCTAAAATGGAAGAGCGAGCTAAAATTTTGGAAAGTAAAGTTTCTAAAGGAGAGCGTTTGAAAATAAATGTATCTACGCCTATTTTAAAAAGAGGAATTGAATTAGATTAAGATGTAAAGATTATAAAAATCAGAACATTACGTACAAATAACACAGGAACTGACGTTAAAAAACTATGAAATTATTACTCGCTTTTCTGTTATTACCCTTTTATCTACTTAGTCAAAATTCGACAAGTGAAATTATATATTCATGTTATCTAAATAATGGAGGTTATTACAAATCAACCCTTTCATTTTTTCAAACTGAAAATTTATTTAAGAAAACTATAAAAAAAGGTTGCTGTTAGGTCCAATGATGAAAAGAATGAAGTCAATTTAAGTTTCAACTAGATTCTACAATCCCAGAAGCATTAGGGATGTATACCAATTTAAAAGAAGGTTTAATTATTGAAAATTTTTATCTTTATGTAGGATTATGAAATATGAATGACACGCTCTATGTAAAAGATAAAACGAGAATTATTGATTGGGAAGTAAGTGAAGAAACAAAAAAGATAAGTTAGTTTCTATGTCAAAAAGCCATGGGGAAATTTCGTGGTAGAGTTCATACGATATGGTTTACCAATGAAATTCCAGTAAGTTTTGGTCCATGGAAATTAAACGGATTTCCTGGTGTAATATTGGAAGCCCAAGACGAAACAAAAACATTTATGTTTTTTTTCTGAAAGTGTAACACTAAATCAAGATAAATAAATCAAGATAAATTTATCGTTAAAAAATACGCTACACCTATCAATGCTAAAGACAAGACTATTGCTATGTACAAAAAAACAGAAGAAGATATTTCAATGAAAATAAGAACTTCTTTACCTAGAGATGTAAAAATAACTAGTACAAAAACTGAAACAAAAGGAGTTGATGAAAATGATTTTATTGAAAAAAGTTTCGATGATATAAAATAAAAATAACGTATTACATTCTAATACGACGATACGAAAATGAACAAATTTCTCTTTCTCTTTTTACTAAGTTTTTCCATACAAGCACAATCGACTCTAACAGGTCACATACATGACATGGCAAAAAACCCCATTCCGTTTGTGAATGTATACATAAAGCCAACCGGGAGCAATGCAATTGCTGCTTATACCACTTCTGATAAAGACGGGAATTACAGTCTGACAACAAAAAAAACAGGGACCTTTGAGCTTAGTTTTAGTGCCATGTCCTATAAAACGGCTACTTTTTCAGTAGAAATAGAGCCCAATAAAGTATTTGTACAAAACGCAGTGTTAAGTAACGAGCAACTAGTCCTCAAAGAAGTAATTGTACAGTCGGAAAGACCCGTAACTATCAAAAAAGATACAATTACGATTAATGTGAAAACATTTTTAAAAGGTAATGAAACTGTAGTTGAAGATCTATTAAGAAACTTACCTGGTGTGAATGTAGGTGACGATGGCACGATTAAAATAGGAAATAAAGAAATTGAAAAAGTAATGGTAGAAGGTGACGATTTTTTTGAACGGGGCTACAAATTACTGACGAAAAACTTGAATGCAAACACAATCGATAAAGTAGAAATTTACCAAAAATACTCTAACAATAGATTACTCAAAGGAATTGAAAACAGCGACAAAGTAGCGATCAATTTAAAACTTAAAAAAGATTTAAAATTGCAGTGGTTTGGCAACATGAGTATGGGTTATGGCGTGGTAAGTGAAAATAGATATGAACTAAGAACCAACTTAATGTCTTTTGGTAAAAAAGCTAAATACTACCTCATTGGGAACCTCAACAATACAGGAATTGATGGAACTGGTGATATTGACCAACTAATTCGACCGTTTCGCATGGATGACATAGGTACTTTGGGTGATGATGAACAGTCGAATAGTTTGCTAAGTTTAAATAGTGCAAGTCCATCTTTGAAAAAAGAAATCACCAATTTTAATAATGCCGAAATGACATCGCTTAATACGATATTTACGCTATCTCCAAAAGTTAAAATGAAAACCTTGGGCTTTTTCAATTGGGATGAAAATGATTTTTTTAGAAATGGATTCCAATCATACAAAATCAACAATACCACTTTTACCAATACCGAAGATTATGCTTTGAAGAAAAAAAAGGTGATTGGTTTTGGGAAAATAGATTTGACTTATGATGTGTCCAAAACCAAAATGTTGGAATTTACTAGTAAGTACAACAATGGTCGACATGACAGTCAGTCTAGTTTGGTATTCAACAATGATCCTACCATTGAAAAACTTAAGGAAGACAACCAATTGATTGATCAAAAATTGGTTTTTACCAATAAAATATCCGACAAAAAAGTGTTTATTATAACTGGACGATATATCAATGAGAAATCTCCACAACAATATAATATCAATTCGTTTTTGTTTCCTGATTTATTCCCTAAGCAAAGCAATACTGCGGCTTTGTCGCAAATGAGTGAAAACAAAATGCAATTTGGTGCCATCGATGGTCATTTGTTAGACCGAAAAAAGAACGATAATTTACTAGAAATACAAGCGGGTTTTAAATTCCGTCATGATATTTTAAATACATCCTTGTTTTTTGAAACCAACAATACTAGCTCAATAGCTTCGCAAGATTACCAGAACCAAGTACAATACAACAGCAGCGATTTTTATTTTAAATCGAAATATTTATACAAAAAAGGGAAGTATGGTCTTGTTGCTCAAATAGATGCACATCAACTTATTAATCATTTTACTTCTTTTGATGAGGAGCAAAAACAACAACCTTTTTTTGTGAATCCAAAAATTGGCATAAACTGGGAAATCAACAAAAATAACAAAGTAGTCACATCCTATTCTTATAACACGACCAATGCTAAAATTCTTGATATCTATTCTAATTATGTACTTACAAGTTATCGCAACTTTGATAAAGGAGTTTCTAGCTTAAACCAGATTAACGCGAGCACATTGTTTTTTAATTATGGTATAGGTAATTGGGGCAATAAGTTTTTCGCTAATTTCTCGGCGGTTTATAACAAAGACCATGATTTTTATTCCACTAACACAAATTTAGCTCCTAATTATTCACAAACAGAAAAAATCATCATCAAAAACCGTGATATGTTTAGTTTGAGTACTAATACTGATTATTTCATTAAATATATTAGTTCCAATCTAAAACTGACTTCGAGTTATTCGAAATCCAATTATAAAAACATTGTGAATAGCACCAACTTAAGGGAAGTAATCACAAACAATTACAATTATGGCTTTGAACTGAGATCAGGTTTTAAAGGGATTTTCAATTATCACATAGGTAGTAAATGGACAACAAGCGAAGTGGAGACATCAATAGTCAATAAGAACACAAACAATATGAGTTTTTTGGATTTGAATTTTAATTTTTCTAAAAAATTCAATGTCGATCTTCAAAGTGAGCGCTACTTTTTTGGCAACCTAAATAAAAACAACAACCGATATTACTTTTCAGATTTAGAATCAAAGTACACTGTTAAAGATAATAAATTATCGTTTGTCCTCTCTGGCAAAAATCTTTTCAATACTAAAAAATTCACCGAATACTATGTGAGTGATATCTCTGTATCTTCTACAGAATATCGTTTGTTATCTCGATATGTATTGTTAAAGATTGACTATAGGTTTTGATGAACTTATTCAAGTAACCGAAGACGAACCGAGCGATAGGGAACTGGCGCAGCAGTACGATATAATTGTATCCAATCCACCTTTTTATACCGAAGACTACAAAACGGAAAACGAGCAGCGCGATATCGCCCGTTTTGCTGATGCGACGCCTTTTGAAGAATTAATTGAGGCCGAAGATTTATTACTTTCTGAAAACGGAATATTCTCCATAATTATTCCCTACAAAGAAGAAGAAAATTTCTTGGTTATTGCAGCAGCGTAGGAGTTGTATCCTATGAAAATCAATCACGTAAAAGGAACACCAACCACTGAAATCAAAGGTAGTTTATTGGCTTTTAACCGAAAAGGAACTATTCATTTTCTAGTAGTTGAATTAATTATTGAAACCGCAAGACACGTATACACTCCAGAATATATTGAATTGACGAAAGATTTTAATTTGAAGATATAAAAAATTCAAACTTAAACAAAATCTAAAACTTATTTTAGTGTTCCAAATGTGAAACTTAAGTTTTACTTTAGTAGCTTGATTAACTGCTTAATTCAAATAAAAATATAAAAATATAACAATTGTTAATGGTTTTGTTATATTTCTTTATGTAAATTTGTAGCTATAAAAAGTACTAAACCATGAGACCAGACTTATTTCAATCACCAGATTATTATAACTTAGACGATTTACTAACCGAAGAACACAAACTAGTGCGCGAATCCGCACGTGCTTGGGTAAAAAAAGAAGTATCGCCTATTATTGAAGACTTTGCGCAACGTGCTGAATTCCCGAAACAAATTATAAAAGGTTTAGGTGAAATTGGTGGTTTTGGTCCGTACATCCCTGTTGAATACGGAGGTGCTGGTTTAGACCAAATATCATACGGATTGATCATGCAAGAAATTGAGCGCGGAGATTCTGGTGTTCGTTCTACTTCATCTGTACAATCGTCGTTAGTGATGTATCCAATTTGGAAATACGGTAACGAAGAGCAACGCATGAAATATTTACCAAAATTAGCTACTGGAGAATACATGGGTTGTTTTGGCTTGACCGAACCTGATCATGGATCAAATCCTGGCGGAATGACTACCAACTTTAAGGACATGGGCGACCATTACCTTTTAAATGGTGCCAAAATGTGGATTTCTAATGCTCCCTTTGCTGATATAGCCGTAGTTTGGGCTAAAAATGAAGAAGGTAGAATTCACGGTTTAATTGTCGAGCGCGGTATGGAAGGTTTCACCACTCCAGAAACGCACAACAAATGGTCGCTTCGTGCATCATCTACAGGAGAATTAATTTTTGACAACGTAAAGGTTCCAAAAGAAAACCTTTTACCAAATAAATCTGGATTAGGAGCACCACTTGGTTGCTTAGACTCGGCTCGTTACGGAATTGCTTGGGGTGCTATTGGTGCCGCTATGGATTGCTACGATACCGCTTTGCGTTATGCCAAGGAAAGAATTCAGTTTGACAAACCAATTGCAGGAACACAATTGCAACAAAAGAAATTGGCGGAAATGATTACTGAAATCACCAAAGCACAATTGCTAACTTGGAGACTTGGTGTTTTACGAAATGAAGGAAAAGCAACAACGGCTCAAATCTCGATGGCCAAAAGAAACAATGTTGATATGGCAATCAACATAGCACGTGAAGCCAGACAAATTTTAGGCGGAATGGGGATTACAGGAGAATACTCTATCATGCGCCACATGATGAACTTAGAATCTGTAATTACATACGAAGGTACACATGACATTCACTTGCTAATCACAGGTATGGATATTACTGGAATTCCAGCTTTTAAGTAGTAGTAAACGTTTATTAAAGTATACTTAAAAATGATAACAAAGGCTTCTTGGAAACAAGAAGCTTTTTTATCTTTACACAAAAATACCACCTATGAATATTGCCACTATAAACAATAGTATTCAATCACAAAAAGAACAATTACTTCAACACACATTGTACAACAAAGTGAGAACAATTGAAGATTTACAGTGTTTTCTTGAAAATCACGTCTACGCTGTTTGGGACTTCATGTCCCTTTTAAAAGCACTTCAGTCAAAGCTTACTTGCACAACAACACCTTGGTTTGCAACTGCAAATCCTGAAACGAGATATTTAATCAATGAAATCGTATTAGCCGAAGAATCAGATTTAACTCTTGATGGCAAGCGCTCCAGTCATTATGAAATGTATATTGAGGCCATGAAAGCATGCAATGCTAGTACGGCAGGTATACAAGACTTTTTGAATGAAGTAGACTCTTTGAAAAACATCTTTGTTGCGATTAAAACAAGTAATTTACATCCCAATATTAAAGCTTTTTTAGACTTTACTTTCCGAGTTATTGAAGAAGGTAAATCTCATGAAATTGCCGCTGCTTTCACTTTTGGCAGAGAAGATTTAATTCCAAGTATGTTCACTGAAATCTTGAAGAACTTTCAAGCTAATTTCCCTGAAACAGACTTGAGTAAACTTATCTATTATTTTGAAAGACATATTGAACTTGACGGTGACGAACACGGACCTATGGCCATGAAAATGATCACAGAGCTTTGTGGTACTGACGAACAAAAATGGTCAGATGTAGAGGAAGTATCGAAAATGGCATTAGAAAAAAGAATTGGTCTTTGGGATGCTATAGAAGAACAATTAATTCCTGAAAAAATACTAGCTGATTAGTAAAAAGTCTGCCTTAACATATTGCAAATCCTGATTCATCATCAGGATTTTTTTTTGCAGTAGCAACAATTATTCTTTTCAAATTGAAAAGTTACTTCTTGGATTTCCAAATAAAACCATCTAGTAAATAATGAGTGAATTGCGGTACCGTGAGTAAGGGGACTAAGATAAATTGCCAGCTGGAAAAATCATAATTAGCAACAGCAAACTGTTCGTTCCAAACCAAAATTTCCCAAAAATATTCTTCGCAAAAAGCGATAAAAAGCACAAAACCAATAAAAAGAAGTACTCCTCTAGCACCTCGCAGAGAACCTAAAAAACGATATGAATTAGAGCTGTTTTTTTGAATGTCATTAAGATAAATCAAAGCCATATACGGAATACCGTGAGAAACCACATTGAGTAAAGTAAAAACCAAATCATTATTAAAATATACGATTCCGAAATACCATGATAAAAAAGTTCCGGCAATAATGGCATTTTTTGGAATATTAAAATACTGATCTTTTACATATTTATACCCCGTAAAAACTAGATAACTTACAAGAATTAATGCGTAAACCCAACCTAAAACACTTAAAATTTCTTGATGTTCAAGTTTTACAAAATCGTGGGGCGTGAACCAGTTGAAGGCTCTGGGTGTTGAAAAAAACCAATACAGCATAGGATATCCTGTAGCGGTATAAATAACTAAAGCATCGAAAAAAGTACTCCACTTGGTTTTTACTTCTTTACGTGAATACAAGCGCATGAATCCATATTGTTGCCTTATAAAATGAAAAACAGCCACATACGCCAAGACTGACCAAAAGACAAGGCTTCCAAAACTAAAGAGAATCATACCAATTACAAAACATAAAATCGGGAGAAAAATCAATAAAGACCGTCTTTTTTGAAATGCCTCTAGAACAAAATACGTTTTAAACAAGGTAGAATACACATGCGCCACATCTATAAAAACAATCAGAAACAACCAGGTATAAAAGGAAAAATGCTCCTCAACATACTGTAACGCATCTTGAAATAAAAAAACGACAGCAACCACAAAAAAAGCAGGTGCTAGAATAAAAACAACATCTGTTTTGGGCTTATCAATCCACGGTTGCTCCATCTAGAATTGTGTTTACAGTGTTAATACCTTGATGAAATGCTTCTTCAAAAATTGAAATACCCGCCAAATCAGAATGTGCAAAGAAAATCCGATTATCAATGCTAACTGAAGCTTCTTTTTTGGCTTGACCAAAAATAAAACCCGGAACAGGACTAATCATTCCATGTCCCAATCGATAAATGTGTATGTCCTCTATAAAACTTTCAATGGTGGGATGCGCCATTTTTAAATCGTCAAGAACTATTTGTTTCCAATAGTTTTCTTTTTGGGAGTATAATAGTCTACGGTTTTTCTTAATCTCTAGTGTTGAAAAACTATAATAATACGTAATCACTTTCTTCGGTTGGATTTGCTGTACCGTTTGATGTTGATCATAAATGTATCCCAATCCTTTTGAACCATAAATTACATTGTCCCAACACAAGGGAAAACTACCATTATCTGGAAGTTCTGAAACTACGAGAGTTGCCAAAAACCACGGCGCGTAGTGAAAATCTTTAATGTTTTTTTTTCTATCCTTAAATAAATATTGATTGACAAACTGAGGTGTAGCCATAATAACCTTGTCCGCAATTATCTCCATTGAAGTTTGATTTTGCGCATCATATGTGACAGCAATTACTTTATTGTTTTCAATTTTTACATCAAATACAATGTGGTTGGTTAGTGTTTTAGAATGGGTATGTTTTTTTAAATGTGATGCCAAACGTGCATTGCCTTCGGGCCAAGTAAGTACGGTATCATTTCCATCTGGAGCCGTGTCTTGCTTACGAGCTGCAAAGTAGTGAATACCCGCCCAAGCCGAAACTTCTTTGATCCCTAAACCAAAATCATCTCTACAGCAATAATCAATGTAATTCAAGAGTGGTTGCGCTGTATACCCATCTTGCGCGCACCATTGCAGCATTGTTATTTTATCTAAAGCCCGTATGGATGAGTCCTGAGAAGACTTGGATAACGGAATATCAAAATAATACACTCCATCTTTATCTTTGCCCGTTCTAAAAGTGCTCATCTTCATGAAAAAATCTTGAATTTGTGCATCTTCATCTGGCGTGTTTCCTGTTTTTGGTACCAAACCTTCCTGCCAATTGTTTCTATAAAATAATCTTTCATCTGGTGCAAATGTGAGTTGTTGCGCATCAAATATTGGAAAACCCTCATGATCATAACCTTGAATAATGGCTTCTTCCTCAAGAAAATCAAGCAGTTCTTGATCTGATTTATTAGGCAATGGTAAGTAATGCGCTCCTAGCGGATATTTAGAATACTTGTTTTCTCCACTTGATGAATTTCCTCCTAAATGGTTTTCTAATTCCACCACTAAAAAATCATGAATTCCTTTTTTTGAAAATTGCCTAGCAGCACTTAGCCCGGATATTCCGCCTCCCACAATTAAATAGGGAATATGAATTTGCTTGGTTGGTTTTGGAAAGTTTTTGGTACGCAATCGGTGCCCCAAGATATGATTGGTGCCAGACAAACGAATAAGAACCTGAATTACCTTTTCTTGACATGCCTGTAAAAATGGAACTGCTAATAAAGCTAATCCAACCGTTTTTACAAAAAAACGTCTCGAGGTATTATAATTTTCCCCATTCTTCATCAAAGTAGCGCACTAAAATTTGGTTATCTAATCGATTGATTTCAATGTCTTTTGAAATCATATCTTTGGCAAAATAATTGAATTTATCAAACTGATAATTGTAAAAACGCAACCCTTCTACTTGCCTGTTTACGGTGTTAAAATTAGTTTGAAACCCATTCATAGCAATTGAAAATCCCCATTCTCCAAAAGAAGGAACATAGGCATGATACGCATCCACCTGCGGAAAAACTTCCATCATGGTTTTATTGATACACCAAAACGATTTTGGAGCAAAATAAGGAGAAGTAGTTTGCACAACCACAACGGCATCTGGCGTTAAAATTTGTTTGAGGGTGCTGTAAAAACTCCAAGAATACAACTTCCCTAAGCTGTAATTTGAAGGATCTGGAAAGTCCACCACCACTACATCATATTGTTTTTTGGTATTCTTAGCCCATACAAAAGCATCTTTGTTGAGTACTTCTACTTTGGGATTATTCAAGGAATTTGCATTGAATTTAGTTAAAACAGAATTGGTTTGAAACAACTTGGTCATTCCTTCATCAAGATCTACAAGAGTAACATGCTTTACATCTTTATATTTTAAAATTTCTCGAACGGCTAATCCGTCACCACCGCCTAAAACCAAAACATTATCTACTTTTTTAGCCATAGACATAGCAGGATGCACCAGCGCTTCATGATATCTGTATTCATCTGTTGAGCTGAATTGCAAATTATTATTCAAGTACAAGCGGTAATCACTCTTGTTATGAGTAAGCACAATGCGCTGGTAGGGAGTTGCATTTGAGTAAATAATATTTTCCCCATACAGTTTACCCTCAGAATATGACAAAATAGAATTTGAAAACAAGTACACTACAAACAAGATTAAGAAAGCTCCAATAGCCTTGGTTCTTAATAGATATAAGCTCTTCAATTCGGCTTTTAAAAGAAAGCACAAGCCAATGGCAATACTCACGTTGATCATCCCAAAAAACAAGGAAGTTCCCATGATTCCGAGTTTAGGAACCAACACTAACGGAAATAATATGGATGCCAATAATGCACCGATATAATCAAAAGTAAACACATTAGAAACCAAGTCTCTAAACTGTACTTTGTCTTTTAAAATGTTCATCAACAATGGGATTTCAAGTCCTACAAGACAGCCTGTTACAAACACCAAAAGGTATAAAATAAATTGAAAAGAGTAAACACTCTCAAACAGTAAGAACAGTACAACAGAACTTAAACCACCAATAAGTCCAACCAAGATTTCAATTTCAACAAAAGTGTTGAGCATGTTCTTTGTTAGAAATTTAGAAAAATAAGAACCTACTCCCATGGAGAAAAGATAGACCCCTATGATAAACGAAAACTGTTTCACTGAATCGCCTAATAAATAACTGGCAAGCGTTCCTGCGACTAGCTCATAAACCAAACCACAGGTTGCAATTGTAAAAACAGCAAAAAGAAGCAGGTATTCAAACTTTAAAAATTTTTTACCCATGTATTGCGGCACTAATAATCATTGAAAAACCAATAATAAGTGCACCAAAGACAATAGCTACAGCGGTATTATTTTTTTCTGTAATTTGTTTCCAGGTATTCTCGGGAGTTAGTTTTTCAATAATAAAGTACGCTATCAGCAAAATGATAATTCCTAAAAGTGAAAAAACAAGCGAGTTTAAAATAGGTTTTGAAGCGATAAAATCCATATTTGATAGTTTAAAATTAATTTATTTATGATAAAAACGGTTTACTGCACCGCGTGAATTTGAAGAGGAAGGTCTATAATTTTCGGTAGATTCACAATCACACAACTGACTTCCAGAGGTGTTGTAATATAAAAACAATGCATAAAAAAGTGCTCCTATTACAAGTGAAAGAGCATTACTGCGCATAAAATCTAAAATCTTATCCATACTTAAGAATTAAAAAAAGACTCGTTAGTTTCTCCCCATCTTTTAGCTTCGAAATTTTTCTCTACATAATACAAGACCAGTACAAAAACAACCATGATTATTAAAATGAGCCAAATATTTCTGGATGAAGGCTCGCTCCATACCACTTTTACATTCATAAAATCACTGGTAACATCCTCTGGTGCTTTCATTGGGGTGATGTTTAAATGATAGGTACCCGCTGGGACACCACACAAATTAAACTCCTCCGAGTTTGAACCTTCGGTCCATGACTCACCATCTGTGTAGCCTGAATAATGCTCAATATCTTTACTAGCATAAACTTCTTCACCTGTTTTTTCGTTGATCAGCGCCACTTGAACATTGACCCATGAATTGCTCACGGGTGCATACAACTGTACTTTTAATGGTGCAGCGCTACCGGTGAGTGTAAAACTAGGACTTACAAAATCTTTATTAGTAAAGTTTGCCAACGCTAATTGGGTATCCAGGACTTCTGTTCGAACACGATCTTTGTTTAAATACCAGTTAGACACTAAAATTAATGCCAAAACACAACATAAAGTAATGGCTAAATTACGCAAGTTAAACAGAAAAGGCTGTACCATTCCTACACCAACTTTAGTAGGTAAATAAGAAGCGTTGAAGGCTTTTTTTACAGCAGCTTTGGAAATGTGTTTCCCCAAAAAAGCATTTTGTTCGCTTCCATTTCGTTCAAAAGAAAGTACTTGAGGCGGATTTATATACTCAATAAGTTCTGCTTTCTCAAAAATATCAAAGTCAAAAAAACCGCGAGCAGCTCTTAACTTGGGATAAAAATAATCATACCTGTCAAAAGTTCGTTCTTCATAATCAACCGTTAATGGATGATTCCCTACTTTTGAAGCAAATTCTATTTCTTCAAGAATGATCCAGTGCCCATCGGCCTCGGATAGATATAAAAAATTTTCTTTGCCTTGCAGAATGTACTCAGTCCATTCAAATCCTTCATTTTCTTTGACCAAAATCCCCGTAATGGTGTAATCGGTATTATTAAAAACACCTACTTGACCTATTTCAAATTGGTCAGTAAAGGTGTAAGGTCTTAGTTGATCTTTAAATCGTAAACCATCTCGTTCTTGATAAACATAAACGCAATTGGTACACGCATAGATTTTTACATCAAAGTTTAGATCTAATTGTGTGGTATGATTGCAATTTGTACAGGTAACTTCCATGCGTATTATCTGTTAATTTCGAAATCTTTTATAAGCACCCCATCAAAATAAGAAACATAGGCAGCCATTACATCTTTTACTTTTTGTGAATTGTCTTGTAAATAATTGCACAAATAGACATCTAAAGTGAGCTGGTTGTACTCTGGCCAAGTGTGAATACAAATGTGGGATTCTTTGAGGCAAAATGAAATGGTAAAACTCCTATTTTCGAAATCATGAACTACGACACCTACTTTTTCTAGCGAAAATTGAGTCAGAATTTCTTCTGTAACCTTAGTGAAACCGGCACTATCCGTTAATTTTTGAGAGTCCTGAACTTGCAAGGTAACTAGTTTATGCAATCCAGGGGAATAGGTCGTAAGGTCCATGTATTCGTAATGAAAATTTGAAATGTGATTTTTACTGTACGAATATATCTCTTTTATTTTGAATAAAAAAAAACCTCAAATAATTTTCATTATTTGAGGTTGTATGTTAGTGGTAACTTTTGCTTAATTTTCAGGAGCTAATTCTAATTCTAATCCTTCTAACTCTTCGGTAATTGGGATTTGGCATCCCAAACGGCTGTTTGATTTTACATAAAAAGCTTCAGATAACATGGCCTCTTCATCATCACCCATTTCTGGCAGGGCAACATCGTTTAAAACATAGCATTGGCAAGAAGCACACATGGCCATACCGCCACAAGTTCCTTCTACAGGAAGTTCATAGGCTTTACAAAGCTCCATTATATTCATTGCCATATCTGTAGGAGCTTGTAATTCATGCACTACTCCTTCTCTATCTTTTATTTTGATTAATACATCCATGGTATTCTAGTGTGTGTGTTACGATTATGTTGTTAGTTGCGCCCGCGTGAAGGATAGAAGCAATCCGCCAAAGCGGAGCGGATAGCCTGACCGTTTTATTGAAATAGGCCTCTCAGTTGTACTACTTGTAGCCTATTTTAATAAAAGGGTCACGCCATACTGATGTTATAAAATATTGACAACGGTTTCTATTTGAGGAGCAAATTTCTTGATGGTTGTTTCAACACCTGCTCGCAGCGTCATTTGGTTTACGCTACAACTGGTACAAGCTCCTTCAAGACGAACCTTTACATGCTTGTCCTCTTCAATGGAGATAAGTGTAATATCGCCCCCATCTGAATTCAAGAAAGGTCTTATTTCTTCGAGTGCTTTTTGAACTTCTATTGTTAATTCTTCTGTTGTCATTTTCTTTATTTAAAGATTGAAAGATTAGAAAATTGAAAGATTATAAATCACTTTCAAAAAATTCTAATATTATTTTTTTACTGCTGAACAACCGGCCATTGTTGTTATTTTTACTGCTTCGGTGGCTGGTAAACTTTCGTTTCGAGCTACTACCTCACGCACTACATTGCGGGTTACCTCATCAAAAATATGTTCTACTACTGAGGCCATTTGCATGGCTGCAGGACGACCGTAATCTCCAGCTTCGCGAATAGATTGCACAATTGGAATTTCCCCCAAGAAAGGCACGCCTAAATCCTCTGAAAGATTCTTGGCTCCTTCTTGACCAAAGATGTAGTATTTGTTTTCTGGTAATTCTTCGGGTGTGAAATACGCCATGTTTTCAATAATTCCTAAAACAGGAACGTTGATAGCTTCAGACAAGAACATGGATACTCCTTTTTTGGCATCAGCCAAAGCAACCGCTTGTGGTGTACTTACTACAACTGCACCGGTAATAGGCAATGATTGTACAATAGACAAGTGAATATCTCCTGTTCCTGGAGGCAAATCAATAAGCATAAAATCAAGTTCTCCCCAATCAGCATCAAAAATCATTTGGTTCAATGCTTTGGAAGCCATGGGTCCTCTCCAGATTACAGCTTGACTTGGCGCTGTAAAAAACCCAATAGAAAGAATTTTCACCTCATAACTTTCTACTGGTTTCATTTTAGACCTTCCATCAACAGTAACTGATATTGGTTTTTCATTTTCAACATCAAACATAATAGGCATAGATGGTCCGTAAATATCAGCATCTAAAATCCCTACTGAAAAACCCATTTTTGCTAATGTTACAGCTAGGTTTGCTGTAACTGTTGATTTACCTACTCCTCCTTTTCCAGAGGCTACGGCTATAATATTTTTGATTCCTGGTATTGATTTTCCTTTAATTTCTGGCTTATCAGCTACTTCAACTTTAGTATTGATTTTAATTTTGGCTTCAGCCGAAACCAATTCAAGGATCGTTTTTTTGATATCATCTTCAGCGCGTTTCTTGATGTGCATCGCTGGTGTATGCAAGACTAAATCAACAACTACCTCATCTCCAAAGGTGATTACGTTTGTAATTGCACCACTCTCTACCATGTTTTTTCCTTCGCCAGCTATAGTAATTGTTTCTAAAGCTTTAAGAATGTCTTTTCTATCTAATTTCATTTCTCGTTAACTGTTTTCACTTGGTATTTGCACACCAGAATATTATCTTTATTTAAACTGATTTCAGATTACAAAGATAGGATGAAAAGTTAATATTTTAAAGCATTTGTATTGCATTTATTGATTTATCAATCAGTAGGAATTATAACTGATTTTCAGTTTACAATTGTTACTCAACAGCGGTTTCAGGCTGCCAAAAATGTTTCTTAAAATCAACAATCTGGTTGTCTACTACTACAATTCCCTCGTTTTCTAAAAGTTGTTGCATTAAATTTGTGCCATCAAAGTGCATCTTGCCAGTAAGCAATCCATTTCGGTTGACAACTCTGTGCGCAGGTACATCCTCTAGAGTGTGTGATGCATTCATGGCCCAACCTACCATTCTGGCTGATCGCGCTGCTCCTAGCGCTTTTGCAATAGCGCCGTATGAAGTTACTTTGCCGTACGGTATTTGCCTTACGATATCATAAACACGTTCAAAGAAATTAGTATCAGTCATGATTGTGGAGTTCTACAATGAGTTACAAGAATTATCCCCAATAGTATCGAACAATATTTACTAAGGTGACAAGAGATATCAAACCTGTAATACTGCCAATTATAGTATTCATGTTGCGCATGAGATAATCTGTCTTGTCTTGAATTTTTTGAAAAAAAGTGATATAACAATAAAAGACTAAAAAAGATCCCAAAACAACCCCAGAAACAAAAATAAAGACATGGGTAGTGTCAAAATAAAATAAATTGTAGGAAGCAAGTGTAACCCCCACAAAAACATAATACGGAATAGGGAAAAAATTAAGTGCAGAGAGCAGCATGCCTAAGAAAAAACGTGTGGACGTACTTCGTTTCTTGATTTTGTCTTTTTTCTTAACCGGTTTTTTGGCTAAAAACAAAAAATAAATGGTGAGTAAAGCAAATATTCCAAAACCTATTTCACGCAAGAGCACTATAACATCTGGACGTTCTTTTATAAATTGGGCGAAAAAAAGTGCCAAGGCCGCCTGAAAAAAGATCACAATTACTGCTCCTAGTACAAACCAGTAGGCACTACTTTTTCCTTCCTTGATATTGACTTTTGCAGCGGTCATATTGATTAAACCCGGAGGTGTAATCCCTACAAAAGCGGTAATAAAACCCAAAAACAAGGAAGTGATTAAATTCATAGTCAAAGTGCTAGTACAGAAATATCTGCATCAAATATAAAACTATTCTTTGATTTTGAATCGAATATATGTTATTGCTTTGTTAATTTCTAAGTATTGTTTTTCGTAAAAAGTTTGAAAAGCAGTTACTTCCTCTGGACTTCCTTCATTAACATACACATTGTGATTGGCATACAAAACCTCATGACCTTCACCGTGTAGCAAGCCTAGCGTGTAGCCATGCATGAATTCACTGTCTGTTTTTAAGTTTACCACACCGTCTTTTTTGAGGATTTTTTTATACAATTGTAAAAACTGTGAATTTGTCATTCTATGTTTAGTACGCTTGTATTTTATTTGTGGATCTGGAAAAGTAATCCAGATTTCATCTACTTCGTTTTCAGCAAAAATATGGTTGATGAGTTCAATTTGAGTTCGAATAAAAGCCACATTATACAATCCGGTTTCAACCGCTGTTTTGGCTCCACGCCAAAAACGAGCGCCTTTGATATCGATACCTACAAAATTTTTGTTTGGATATCTTTCAGCAAGTCCAACAGAATATTCGCCTTTTCCGCAACCTAGCTCCAGAACTAATGGATTATCATTTTTAAAAAAATCAGTATTCCACTTTCCTTTCAACGGAAATAAATCTCCTACTACTTCTTCTCTCGTTGGTTGAAAAACGTTATTGAATGTCTCGTTTTCTTTGAACCTCTTTAATTTATTTTTGCTTCCCACTTTTTTTGAATATTTGGGCAAAATTAAGGAATTATATAAGATAGAATGTCAAAGTAGCAAAAAAATGAAAAATCAAGAGACAAACTCTCGATAACGAAACCTATTTTTTGCTTAAAAAAGTACCAACTCTTAGTTTTTCATTCCTTTAGCCTTGAGCTTATCGATAATTACCGACTCGTTTGCTGCTTTCAATTCAATCACTTTGCTGGAATTTTCATTTGGAATGGTCATGGATAAAACATAATGCTGTATTTGCCATTGGCTACCCACTTTTACCAAAACACCAGATCCTCTGCAAATTTTCATTTGGGTGTCTAATAATTCATCAAACCAAGCTGTAGTTCCAGTTTTATCAAAAAACAAATGTCGTTCCAGCGGTGTAAAACTCCAAGCTTTACCTTTATCAAAATGAGGTTTTGCATAAGCTTGAAAAGCTTCTTTATCCCAATTCTCTGTTGCATCTGTGCCAATAAAAACGGCATCATCGGTCATTAAACTAAAATAGTCTTTATAGTTTGCTTCTGCTGCGGCTTTGTGCCAATTATTAAGCACGGTATGAATGGCGTCTTTATCTTTTTGCTGTTGTGCTGTTGCAAAAGGTGTTCCCCACACAAAAAATACTACTGCAAATAAACACACAGACTTACTGAAAAAAATTACTTTATTCATGATTTTTGTTCCATTTAATTTTAATTTTCCCATCGACATCTGCGGCTATTAAGTGCAAGACGATGCCTTTGGTACGTTTTTTTTCTCGCTCTATGTCCGTTGCGAGTAAGTGATCTTTTTTTGGATTACGCAAAGGAATAGTCATAGCCAATCGAGTTCCTCTACCATACGAATATACTCCTTTTGCATCTAAATTCAGCACATTCGAACTCACTTTTAAAGCGTTTACCTGAATTTTTTCACCATTTATTTTAAAATCACCCGATAAATCACTGAAGGAAATATTATTTACATCCCGAAAAGGAAAGGCGAACTTGGCAATATTAGTAATAGGTTTAAAATCTATCAACGCTCCTTTTACCACTTCAAATTTGGCTACACCTGTCATGGAGTTGGTTTTAAGCTGTCCGCCAGCTTGCAACAGTCCTTGCACTGTAGCAGTAGCAGTAAGCTTCCCTTTGACATTGCGAGGTTCAAAAGATGTGATGCCAAAGTTGTTCAATCCTTCTAAAAATTGATTCAGATTTACTTTCTGTATTTTTGTTTCTGACTGCCATTTAAAATGATCTTTCTCTGGAGTCAATTGCCCTTCAAAATCTACAGTTCCGCCTGCACATTGCACGCTGCCATTATTTACGCGTAAAGAATTATTTGCCAATACAATTGTTGCTTTGGTTTGGGTTGCCACAAGTTTGCTGTACGTCATTTTATCTGCTTTTAGCTTTAGTACAACTTGGCATTTATCTATCACTTCATACAACTCTTTTGAGAAAGAATCCTGTGATTTTTCTTGAATAGCTGATTTTTTACTGCTGCTTGTTAAGGCTCCTATACATTGTTTCACATCTAAAAAAGGAGCGTAAATATCCCAATTTACAACCATTTTTTCTGGATTTTCATAGTACAAGGTCATGAAATTGTCTATGCGACCGTCCATAAAAACCGAGTTGCGATTGTCTTTGAAGTTAATTTTTTTAATGAGCAACGCTTTCTCTGTAAAGTCAAGTTGTATATCGGTTTTAAGAAACGTAAGGTTTCTTGGACCATAATTTACAATAGCATCTTTAACATAAACATTCCCAGTAAACTTGGGTTTTTTAATGCGTAACTTTTGAACATCAAATTTAAAATCTAAATTCACTTTGGCTTGACCGCCAGAAAAATGCATCAATTCTTTATTGATCACTTGATTCAATTGCGTAATTGGGAAATTAGATCGAAAACTTCCAGCTGCTTCTGTTTTTTCTAAATTCAAAATAATTCCGATAGGGATTTCAAAAGGGATGGTTTTAAACTTTCCTTTCATATCGGTAATCGTAATGGCTGAATTAGCATCATTGAAACCCGCTCCTTTTTTATAATTATTGGTAAACGTAGCATCAAAGGTGCAAGCTGTAATTAGTCCATCAGGAAGTTTTAAATCATTGTTTTTTATTTTGGCTTGCACTATAATTTCTGGATCCCCTGTTTTACTCATGTCTCCATTGATGGTACATCCTACTTGAATGGTTTTTTTAAAATTAAATTGATTTACCTTTTCACTAATGTTATTGCTCAATAAACTTGAGGCTTCACGCCAAAGCAAGGTCGCGTTTAACGCAATTTTAAAAGGTGATGTATTAGGGTCTAAATTAAAACGGGTATCAACCTCAAAAAAAGTATTTCCTATAGCCAGTTTCTTAGACACCACAGCAATGGAATTACTTTCGGCATTAAAATCTAAACCCAAAAGGCCTTGTACTTTTTTATTTTCTATAAAACTACCCCTTTGTGTGTTAAATGCCATGCTTCTTGCTTGTGTACTCAAATCAGCAAAGGCATGCCAATTATTTCCATCATATTGCACTTTACTTTGCAAAGAGATGGAATCAAAATCAAACAGTTTGTGGTTTTCTTGATGCTCACTTATGAACCGAACTTGGTTTAAAATTATTTGATCAATAGATGGTGGCGAGTTCTTCTTTTCCTCTTTATTTTTGGGTTTAACCCGAAATAAAAGCGTATTGTCTAAACCGTTTTTCCCTTTAAAAAGATGGATTTTGGCCTGCTGAATTTCAATTTTATCCATTTCGATTTGGTTACCCAAAAGTGCTACGACGTTCAATCGCAACTCGATTTTTTCGGCACGAAGCAACGTTCTTTTGTGCGCTTGCCACATGCTATCTTTTACTACAACTTGGCTTAAAGCCAATGTCATGCTAGGAAAACCCTTGAACAACTTATAATCTATGTCACCTATAACTACTGATGCGGTGCTTTTTTCATTGATTTTAGCATTTACAAGTGCTACAATTTCTTTTTTATGGCTTGTAAAATACCATGAAAAGAGTCCGGTAACTAGACCCAATACAGCCACAAGTACCACTATAAAAACACCAACACCCTTTAAGATTTTCTTGTAAGGCATGGCTTTGAGATGGTTTATTATATTCAAGATTCTTTTTTTCATACTACAGGGTGCATTCCGTCAAAATAAAGGTACAGGATTATCAGCTTTATATCTTTGGCCACAGCCTGAAATACAAAACTATTTGGCACCAAAAAGCTATTCAATACTCACAACAGTACCAAATAACAAAATAGCGCCATAAAAACTAGATATTAGTTACAAGTATTTGCGCATTTGTTGTATAATTATTGGATTAGAACCCTTGTTTTGTAATCCTAATGCAGTTAAACAAAACAAAAATTCCTTTGCAAAACGTTTATTTACAGTAATTTACTATTTTTACTTTTTAAAAAAATAAAAATTAAAACACACAGCAGTAGTCTTGTCACAAGCTTGACACTATTTCATTGTGGTCGGTGAGGTTCCTATTTACCTTAATTTTGCATCACAAAACCGCTGTTTTTAAAATATTATTTGGTCTTATGAAAAAACTGTACGTTACCGAATTCTGCCTTGTTTTTATCTTGTTCCTGACCTTTGTTTCTTGCAAGAAAAAGGAACTCGCCACAAACGCTACAAAAAGCACCCCTGTATTTGAAGCCACTTTTGATAGCACTCAAATTCAAACTTTTTTTACCCAGCATCCCGCCTTGCAACAGTATCAAACCGAAGTGACGCAATTGTACCGCAAACATCAGTTCAAGTACATTTGGTATGATAAAAACGGTATAAATGAGTTTGCTGGCGTTATGTACAACAAAGTAAACAACATCAGTGAAGAAGGCGTACGAACCAAAATACCCTACAAGGAAAAACTAGATGCTTTGTTCACGAGTCCCGCCGAAACTAAAAAACCCAACATCAACACTGAGTTACTATGCTCTGCCATATATTTCTTTTATGTGGACAAAGTATTTCACGGTATTGATCCAGAGAAATCTAAAGAACTAGGATGGTTCCTTCCAAGACAAAAACAATCCTATGTGGACTATTTGGATTCCTTATTAGTTGATCCTAAGTTGATTCATAAAAATGAAAAAGGTGCCATCAAGCAGTATTATTTATTAAAAAATGTTCTTGAAGAATATAGAAAAATAGAAAAAAAAGGCGGCTGGAAACCCATTCCTATTGACTCTACCGTTGCGTCCTACAAACCCGGAGACAGCGCAGCCACCATTGCAGCCATTCGCACCCGCTTGTTTATCACTAAAGATATTTCCACTGATTCTAAAAGTGTTGTTTATGACGATGAACTTGCCGAGGGAATACTGCACTTTAAGAAAAGAAGCGGCAATCTCTTGAACAAAACGATTTTACCAAAACACATTCGGTATATGAATGTGCCTGTCGAAAGTAGAATTAGGACCTTAATGATCAATATGGAACGCTGCAGATGGATATCAAAAGACATCACAAAATCCAAAGAATTGATTGTAGTTAACATTCCTGCCTACGAACTTACTTTTTTTAGAGACGGAAAACCCGAACTCCAGTCGAAAGTTGTGGTGGGCAAGACCCTGAATAAAACCGTGATTTTTAGCGCGCCCATGAAGTATATCGTTTTTAGACCGTACTGGAATGTGCCGCAAAGCATCATTAAAAAAGAAATCTTACCCGCTATTGCCAAAAATCCCAATTACTTGGAGCAACACAATATGGAGTGGAAAGACAATCTAGTGCGACAAAAACCTGGAAATCATAATTCTCTAGGTCTTGTGAAATTTTTATTTCCCAATTCAAATTCAATTTACCTGCATGATACGCCCTCCAAAGGTTTGTTTAGCAGAGAAGACCGCGCTTTTAGCCATGGATGCATTCGGGTTGCAAAACCAAGACAACTAGCGGCAGCCATTATGAAAGACGACCCAAAATGGAATCCTGAAAAAATTAATGCCGCCATGGATACCGGCGATGAAAAATGGTATACGCTAAAAAATAAAATTCCGGTTTACATAGGTTATTTTACCGCTTGGGTGGATCCCGATGGTGTGATTCATTTTTACGAAGACGTGTATGAGCGTGATGAGGCGCTAGCCAACTTACTGTTTGATAAATAATCAGTTCCAGCAATGCTTTTACGTATACACCCGAAAAAAATGACACTATCTCCATAAGACAGTGTCATTTTTTTTTAGTGTGCCAAAAGGCTATGGTTTAAAACGCTCTCTTTTTCTCGAAAGAGGTTTCTAGTACTTTTTTTATTTTATCAAGTGCTCCGTGGAAGGCTTTTTCAGTAGTATCTGCGTGGTTTGTAACTGCTACAGGCTGCATGTTGATAGGTCTAGCTTCAATGGTACAACGCTTGTCATTCACTCCGCCTTTATCACTGTTTTCATCTCCTAAATGCACCTCAAGGCGTGTTACCTTTTCCTCAAAACGAGCCAAAGTAGTGGCTACCTCATCCTGAATATATGATTTTAAGCGTGCATGTCCCTCTACGTTATTGTCTGTGTTGATTTGTACTGTCATAATTTTTATTATTTAATGTTCTATTCTCAAATTTACCGATTGCTGTATGAAAAACCGAACACCTTAATAAAATATTGGGAAAATAAAGCCTAGAAAATGATGAAATGAAATAGAATAGGTTAGCTGACAATCTTCTTAATTATCCTATTGACATTTTCGCAGATTCTTTCCACAAATAATTGGGTAATGGTTCGTTGAGTTCCCATTTAATACTCATCGGTTTTGAGCCTTCTGTTTCTCTGAAATTTGCTTCGCCGATAAAAACATAACCAAGCGTATTTCCGTTTTCATCATTTGCTTTTTCTCTAACAAAAAGAAGTATTTTTTTATTTAATTCTGCATGATTTATGTATGATAAGCCTTTGCCTGTTTCTGGACCATACGCATTGTGTGATTGCCAATGAAATAATGTTTCACTAATTGCATAATCATCATACATCGTTGTTGGAGAAAAATTCTCCTCTGATTTAATTAAATTGATAAAGAGAATTTCAGTGTTTATCTTTTTATTTTCAGCTGCTCCTTCTCGGTTGGAAGATTTTTTATCAAATGTACTAAGCCCAAAAGCGACTAAGATTTGATCTCTGGTATAACGTGCATGTAACTTTAATGGTTGTTCGTAAGGAAGTTTAATGTCAATTTCTTTAAATCCAATTTTGTCAATTAAAATTTCTAATACTTCAATAATTTCATTTACTAATATTTTATTTTTTCCAATTTGATTTATACTTTGCTCTAAAGAATCAAAACCACCTGCACTTTGCCACACATCATAATGCAACATTAATAACATTATTTTTTCATTTTCATTAAAATCATTGATGTCAATATTAAAACCATTTTTTGCAATGTTCAAAATGAAATTGAAATAACTGGTAGAATTTGTAGACAACCATTTTTTTCCAATAGCTGAATAAATTTGTTTTTCATTTATCGATTCAAAATCATCTATTACACCTGCTCTTTGACATAGTCTTAACCAACTATCTTTTTTATAAATTGTTTCAATTGACAAATGATTCAAACTAATAAAATTTTCTAAAGATAATGGTAACGTCGTTTGATGTTGGAAGTTTCTGATCTTCGCAATCAGCTGATTTACATTTAAGGATGTTGCCTTCTTGATATTTTCAAGAATAGTTTCTTTTGCTTTCTTTTCTAAAATAACGGAACAACCCAATGGTAAATGCGGAAAATCATCTTCTATCTCCTTTTGTACAGATGTAGTAGTCTTGCCAATCAATGCTCTAAATTTACTTTCAAAATCATATTCAGGTCTTGAATTCCCAACAAAATCTAAAACTGTCAAACAATCTTTTCCTTCTGCTAAACGTAAACCACGTCCCAATTGTTGAAGAAAAACAGTCAAACTTTCTGTTGGTCTTAAAAACAAAACTGTATCAATTTCGGGTATATCAACACCTTCATTGAAAATATCTACGACAAATAAATAATTGAATACTTTTTTCTTGAATTGTGCTCTAATTCGATCTCTTTCACTTAAATTTTTACTTGTCAAGCATTCTGCTTTTAAACCCGCTAAATTGAATTTTTCGGTCATAAATATTGCATGTTCAACAGTTACACAAAATCCAATTGCTCGCACATCGTTTATGTCATTTGTGTACTTCTCAAGATTTGAAATTATTTGACCAACACGCACATCATTTTTTGTATATAAACTCGTCAATTCACTTGTAACGTACTTTCCTTTTTCCCACTTTACATTAGTTAAGTCAATACTATCTGTAATTCCAAAATATTGGAACGGACTTAATAATTTCTTATTTAAAGCTTCGGGAAGTCTAATTTCAGCAGCAATACGATTACAGAAATCCTCTAAAATATCTTCACCATCCATTCTCTCTGGAGTCGCTGTTAACCCTAAGAGTACTTTTGGTTTAAAGTAATTTATTATCGGTCTATAAGTTGATGCAGATATATGATGTACTTCATCTACAATAATAAAATCGTAATACTCTTGTGAAAGTTTAATTTCTTTAAGTCGATTATTTAAAGTTTGAACCGAAGCAAAAACGTATTCATTTGAGTTTGGTTCTAATCCATCAACCCATAAATCGCCGAAATTATTGTCTTTTAAAATCCCTTGAAAAGTTGCTTTTGCTTGTTGTAAAATTTCTTTTCTATGAGCCACAAAAAGTAACTTTGATGATTGATTGTTATTTCTAAAATTTTTATAATCAAAAGCAGAAATAACTGTTTTCCCAGTTCCTGTTGCAGCAACTAAAAGATTTCTAAATCTATTGTGAACTGACCTTTCAACTTCTAATTTTTCTAATATTTCACTTTGATAATGAAACGGTTTTAAATCAAAATAAGATGTTGTAAAAGTATATTCTTTAGAAAATTTCCCTTGCTTTAAAGCTTCAACTAACTTTACAGAATGAATATTTTTATCATATAATTCAAATTCAGAATTTTGCCAATATGCCTCGAATGTTTTCTTGAATTTATCAATAATATGACCAACTTCTTTGGTTGTTATTTTTAAATTCCATTCTAATCCATCTGTTAATGCAGAACGAGAAAAATTTGAAGACCCAATATATCCAGTGTGGAAACCTGTTTTTCTTTGAAACAAATACGCTTTTGCATGTAACCTTTCATTTCCTGTGTTATAAGAAACTTTGACTTCAGTATTTTTTAAAGACGATAAAAACTCAACTGCTTTCGCATCAGTTGCGCCAATATATGTAGTTGTAATTACTCTAAGTTTTCCGCCTCGTTCGGTGAATTCTTTCAGTTCACGTTCCAGAATTCTAATTCCTTTCCATTTGATAAAAGAAACCAACAAATCAATTTCATCTGATGATAAAATTTCTTTTCTTAATTCACTTTCTAAAGTTGTTCCAGAATTCCCACCAGTAAAAAGTTCGCTATGAATTAATCTTGTGTATGGTGTAATTTCTTTTAGGTGTAAATCTAAATCTGTAAAATGACTATCGACTTTTGTAAAAACAGCTTTTAATATTTTCCCTTCTGTTTCAATTAAGTCATCTTCAAATTCTTCTTTTTTCAATTCTTCCTTCAAAAAAAGAATAATCTTATTAGCAATTTCAATTTGAGTTTCAAGAATATCTTCGCCTTTAATTAAGTTAAAAGCTTGTTTTATAGTCCTACCAATATGCTGCGATAATAATTGTGCTGCTTCTGCCTTATCAATGGAGGTTTTTTTAACTTGAAAAGTATCTTTATCTAGTTCGTTTAATTTATAGTTGATTAGTTTGGTTACTAATTCTTCGTATAATCCTTGGTTCATAATTCAAGTTTTAAAAATTCTTCAACGATCGGTAAATCTGCTTCTGCCCAATCTAAATTCAATAGTTGTGATTTATCTAATAATTTATAATCTTTATGTTCGGATAAAATGATTTCTCCAGAAACATAATTTGCGATAAAAGGAATCAAATTGATTTTAAAACTTCCATAATCATAAACACTATTTGATAATTGTTTTACCACTTCGATTTCAATATTAATTTCTTCTAAAATTTCTCTTTTAATACAATCCGCTTCACTTTCATCTTCTTCTAATTTACCACCCGGAAACTCCCATTTTAATGGTAGTTTCATTTTTTCGCTTCTTTGAGTAACTAAAATTTTACCATCAAAATGTATAATTGCACACGTTACATGAATCATATTTTTAAAATTTACATTTGTACGAAAGATAGTAATATTCTATTTGATATTTTAACTTTAATTCTACAAAAAAAACGCTACTCTTTCGAATAGCGTTTTTTGAAATTTGTGTGGTGATGGCTTTGTTCCTCGTGAAGAAAATCGTCTGAGGAGTTGAATGCCCTAGCCCTGATTACTTCACTATACTTTTATTTCCATAGGAGTTCAGTGAATTCCATTTGAAGTGAAAATCCTTTATATCCGCCTTTTCGGCGGATATAAAGATTGTAACGGATAGCAGGATTAAGCTCCTAAAAAAGAGTAACCGCACCGTACCTCTGTTGCTTTTATTTACTTGCAGGGATGGTCAAAATCCCCATGTTGTAGAGCGTAAAGGCTTGTATGTCTACGTTTTCTTGTATGGTTGCTGCTACTGATTTTCCAGCGCCGTGTCCTGCATTGATGTCAATGCGAATAAGGGTTGGGTTTGTTCCTACTTGTTTTTCTTGCAACTCGGCAGCAAACTTAAAGCTGTGTGCCGGAACTACTCTATCATCATGATCTCCTGTAGTAACCATAGTGGCTGGGTACTGGGTTCCTGTTTTTACATTGTGTACCGGTGAATATCCTTGAATGTAGCTGAACATTTCTTTGCTGTCCTGAGCTGTTCCGTAATCATACGCCCAACCTGCTCCTGCGGTAAAGGTATGGTAGCGCAACATGTCCATCACACCTACTGCTGGCAAGGCTACCTTCATTAAATCTGGGCGTTGTGTCATGGTAGCACCTACTAACAAACCTCCGTTTGACCCACCACGAATGGCTAAGTATTGTGAAGAGGTGTATTTTTGTGCAATTAAATATTCGGCTGCTGCAATGAAATCATCAAACACGTTTTGTTTTTGCATTTTGGTTCCGGCATCATGCCATTTTTTTCCGTATTCGCCACCACCGCGTAAGTTGGGTACGGCATACACGCCTCCGTTTTCCATCCAGATGGCATTGGCTATGCTAAAACTTGGTGTTAAACTCACGTTGAATCCGCCATATCCGTAAAGCATGGTTGGGTTAGTTCCGTCAAGTTTTAATCCTTTTTTGTGGGTGATAATCATTGGGATTTTGGTACCGTCTTTTGAGGTATAAAACACTTGTTTAGACTCATACAGATCCGTATTGAAATCTACTTTTGGTTTTTCATACACAACAGAGGTTCCTGTTTGTGTATCTAAACTAAAAATAGAACCCGGTGTGATGTAATTTGTAAAGGAGAAATAAAGGTTTTTCTCTTTTTTCTTTCCGCTAAAACCGCCCGCAGTTCCTACTCCTGGCAGTTTGATTTCGCGTATCAATTTTCCTGTGTAATCATATTGTTTTACCAATGAAACGGCATCTTTCATGTAATTTGCAAAGAAATAACCGCCACCTGTTGATGGTGATAAAACATTCTCTGTTTCTGGAATGAAGTCTTTCCAGTTTTCTGGTTTTGGGTTTTTGATATCCACCGTAACAATGCGTTTGTTGGGCGCATTTAAATCAGTTTCTATGAATAATTTTCCGCCTTCGTTTTCAATGATACTGTTGTCACTCTTGAAATTATCTACAATGGTCACAATAGGACTGTTGGGTTTTGTTAAATCTTTGATGTACAACTCATTCCCATAGGTGGAGTTTGCCGCTGATATGATAAGGTAGCGGTCGTCTTCAGTCACGCCACCGCCTACATAACGGCGTTTTTGATCGGCACCAAAAATAATTTGATCGTCTTTTTGAGCTGTGCCTAATTTATGAAAATAGAGTTTGTGCTGATCTGTTTTTGCTGATAATTCACTTCCCTTTGGTTTGTCATAACTGGAATAGTAAAACCCTTCGTTCCCTCTCCAGGACACGCCGCTGAATTTTACATCGACAATGGTGTCTTCAATAATTGTATTGGTAATGGCATCCATGATGATTACTTTTCGCCAGTCGCTTCCACCTTCTGAGATGGCATAGGCTACTTTTGAACCGTCTTTGGAAAAATCCAATCCGCCAAGTGATGTGGTTCCGTCTTTAGAAAAGGTGTTGGGATCTAAGAAAACCGTTTCGGTTCCTTTGGCATCTTTTCTATACAACACCGACTGGTTTTGCAAACCGTTGTTTTTGTAGTAATACGTGAAATTCCCTTCTTTGAAAGGCGCACCTATTTTTTCGTAATTCCACAGTTTTTCCATTCTTGCTTTTAACGCATCACGAAACGGAATTTGGTTGAGATACCCGTAAGTTACTTCGTTTTGGGCTTTGACCCAAGCACCTGTCTCAGCTGATTTATCGTCTTCGAGCCAACGGTAGGGATCTGGGACTTTTGCGTCAAAATAAGCATCTACCGTAGTGCCTTTGTTGGTCGTTGGGTATGTTATTTTCTCGTTTTTATTTTGGCCAAAAGTTGCCATTGCAGAGGTTACAGCCATTATTAAAAAGGATTTCTTCATTAGTTAATTTTTTTAGGTTGTTACAAAAATAAGGAAATAGTTAGTGTGGTAAAGGTGCGAAAGTCTTAAATAAAACTAAAAAAACGCTACTCTTTCGGGTAAAGTATTTTGCTACAGTTTTGTCGTTTCCTTAATTATTTTCTTTGGCTTCCTCAAAATTTTGCCATTCTATATTCACCGCTTCCAGCAACTGTTGTTCAGTAGGTAGGTATAGTTTATATTGACTGGCTACAATATTTTTCTCGTTTTCCGGCAGCGTAAATTTTACAACGCCGTCATTTTTATTTGCACAAAGCAAAATACCTATAGTTGGATTTTCACGAGGCAGTTTTTCTACCCGATCGTAATAATTGACATACATCTGTAGTTGCCCTATATCCTGATGCGTAAGTTTATCTGTTTTGATTTCAATAATGACAAAGCATTGTAATATTCGATTATAAAAAACTAAGTCTGTATAAAATTCATCGCCATCAATGTGTATTCTTTTTTGTCTTGCTACAAATGAAAATCCATTTCCTAGTTCCAATAAAAAATCTTGCAAATGAGTAATTATAGCGCTTTCTAAATCTTTTTCATAGTAAGCCGCTTCTCGTTTTAACCCCAGAAATTCAAGATACATCGGGTCTTTTATAATCTCTTTAGCATCTGAAGGCAGTTTTTCATTTTTGGCAACAGCGAGTACGCTTTCTTTATCATTGCTCATTAAAAGGCGTTCGTATAAGCTACTGTTAATTTGACGTTCGAGTTGTCTTGACGTCCAATTATTCTTTACGCTTTCAGCAACATAGAATTCTCTTTTATCTTTATTGTCAATTGCCAAAAGTAATTTATATTGTGTCCAACTCAATTGTGTCCGCAGTGCGGACACAATTGGAAAAGTGCGATAAAATTGGCGATACCAATTTAATTGGCGATAAGAAAAACCACTTCCATATTCTGGCTGTAATTGTTGTGAAAGAAATTTAATTAAATAAGTCCCATAATCAGCACGGTCCTTTCCGTTTTGTTCTTCCTCAAAAATACGTTGCCCAATATGCCAGTACATCAAGGTTCTTTCATTGTCAACTGCTATAATTGCTTTGTCTTTTGAAGCTGCTATAATGGCTTTAATATCAGGAATTACAGATTGGTTTTGTAGCATCGTTATTTTGGATTATAAAAATTTAACTCGATTACACATACAATAATACGAAAAAAAGAACTGAAATGGTAACCCGTACTTTTGCACTTAAACCCAAAAAAAACGCTACTCTTTCGGGTAGCGTTTTTTTGGGTATAAATTGGTTTTAACCTTATTTAACTTGAACTGGGAAAGTCACCTGAGCATCTGTGGCACCGCCTGCATTAGTGATTGATCCAGTAGCTACTCCTGCAGCGTCTTTGTTTGGTTCATGTCTAAGTACTACTGTTAAGGTTCCAGTTGCTGGAGCTGCTGCTGTTCTTAATGAAAAAGTTAACCCAACAGGTTTTCCGTTTTTGTCCGCATCTGTATACGTGAAAACTCCTATTGTTGTAGGCGCTTGATAGAACAATTGGTGCTCATAACCCTCTTCTTTAACCTCGGCAGTGATGTTGTCTACTGGCGTAACCGACTCATTTAAGAACGTGGTACTTCCTGTATAAGTAGTATTCACAAGTAAATCGCCTGATACGGTTACAACGGGTGCATTTGGCCCATCGCCATCAAGATCTTTTGAGGTTAATGTTACTGTTTGATTTCCAGCCACAAGTGTTGTGGTCACTGTAGTTATTAATTCTTCCTCATTTACTGCAATAGGATCATCTTTTTCACAAGAGGTAAAAGAAAAAAGAGCTATTAATGCTACTGCTGCGAATTTTGAATTTTTCATGATTTGTTGTTTTTTTTAATTTTTTAATAATTGAATTTTAATTGAATTTGGAAGTTTCTACCCATTTCGTCAGCAAAAAAACGCTGTCTGTTTAAGTAGTCCCTGTACGTGGTGTTTGTTATATTTTGAACAGAAAACGCTAAGGTTGTCTGGGTTTTACCAATGCTTTTGAACTTAATTTCGGAGTAAAAATGAAACAATTGAAAACCATCTGGCGGTGTACTGATATCTACCTGAACCGGAAACAACTCATTGTTTACAATAATATTTGTTTCAAAATTATTATTAGGAAATCTGTTCTGCCTTAGGAGTGCTTCATACTTTAGCTCCAATTTTAGGTTCATCCAACTTGGTTTTGAAAACTGCACTTTTTGAGTCATGGCAAATGGCGGAATGTCTATCAAGGCTTCTCTATTTGAGATGTCTTTGCCGTTTACATAAGACATTGTAAAATCATGTTGCCAGTGGTTGTTTATTTTCCAATGGGTTTGCACATCAAAACCTGCTAATTGCGCATTAGTTTGCTGGTAATCCCACACCGGAAACGCACCACGAATGGTATTCTCAAAACCCACTGGGCGCAAGAACATAAAATTACGAATGTAATTGATATACGGGTTTACCTCAACAGAAAAAGCAGTCCATTTTTTTTGGAGCGTTGTAGAAAACTTAATAGATTGTTCTTTTTTTAGTGCTAAGTCTCCTATCTCTATAACTCCAGTAGAATGATGCAAACCATCACTAAAAAACTCCGATGGGTTTGGATTTCTTGTAGCCAAACTAACATTGGCATACCAATTTAAATCTTTCTCAAACTCTTTGTGAAATCCCACACTACTTGATAGGTTGTGAAAAGCAAAGCTGGGTTTTACGAGCCATTTATCACCATCTTCACCAGTTATAAAACGAGAAAACTGCGATTGATAACCCCGTTCATTCCATCTTGATTTTGAATAAAACTTGGCGGCATCCACTTGAGAATAATCATACCGAAGTCCCGCATCAAAGACTAAACTTTCAGAAACGTCATAGGTTGCAATACCGTATGTTCCCCAATCTATTTTGTTGTATGTTGGGATCAAAGGGTTAACATTTGTAGTGACTACATTCGCAAAATTATTTTGAAATGCAGCTACCGTTCCCGTCTTTAATGTCCAGTCATGCAGTGCTTTTTTATAATCAACATTAATGGCATGAGTTGCTAACTCAAGATCAAGTGCTGGTTTATTTTTATTTTCGCCTCTGCGTAAATCAAATTCGAACCTTTTGTTAAACTGAAAAGAATACTGCACCCCCAATGAAGCCGTTTCATTGAAAAAATAGTTATAATTCAGCTTTGCCAAGTGATGTTGTACTTCTTGCTTAGGATTTTTAATAGAATAGGTAAAATCATTGACCACAGCAGGAACTTTATTCGTTATTGCGTTGTACAAATCATTAACATTACCAATGTGTGAAGCGCTCAAAATCCCAATAGTAGTATTGTAATAGCTATAAAAACCAGCAAAGTCATACTTTTTACCTGTGAATTTTAAATCGCCAGAGAAATTTGCTTCCCTATTTCCTGTATTTGATAATACATAATCTGGAGCTTCTCTATCACCTGCATATTTAAATGTTCCTAATACGTTCCAACTCCATCCCTTTTCGTTGCCTTTGTGCAAACTAGAACTAATAGAACCACCTCTACCATTTGAGGCTAGATTCACTATTGATTTGCCATAAAGTGTGTCTTTTTTTACCTGAATAGGCTCAATAATAACTAAGCCACCCACGGCATCACCACCATATTGCAAGCCCGATGCACCCTTGATTACCGTAATTTTTCCTGCAGCGTTCACGTCAAAATTAGGAGCATGTTCTGTTCCCCATTCTTGATCTTGCAAACGTACGTTGTTATTAATTACAGGAACGCGACTCCCAAACAACCCATTAATCATTGGTTTTACAACATTACTTCCTGTTTTTAAACTTGAAACACCCGCTACCTCTTTAAGTAAATCTCCTAGTGTTTGATTGCTATATTTTTCAATAGTTTCTGTTTTAATTTTTTGTTCCAATAAGGATTTATTGAGCGTATTTATTTTTTGCCTCACAATCACTTCTTGAAGGTCATCGGCTTTTTCTTTTAAAACAAAATCAAATACTTGATCACCCGATAAAGTAACAAGCGTATCCACAGATTGAAAACCTATGTAAGAAACAAATATTTTTTGGTTACCCAAAGGCAGTTTTTTAATGACATAATTGCCCGCAGCATCTGAGGATACTGTCTTTTTACCAATATGTATGTGACTTCCAGAAAGTGATATGCCGGCTGTAGTAGTTATTTTTCCGCGTACTGTGCTTTGCGCAAAACCTAAAGTGCAAAACAAAGAGATACAGAAAAACAGAAAGTTTTTTGTGTGCATTTTTTTTGTTCAAAATATATAAACATCCCTTGCATTTCCAAGATATGAAAATGCTATTGTTGTGTGTACTAATTTTAAACTAAAGGGGGAGCTCTAAGCCCGAAAAGGCTTCCTTTAAAGTAGGAAATAGATACAATAGACTCCGCATCTATTGTGTTTTTAAAGTTGTCAAAATGAAAACTGTCAAGAGATAAAAAATCTTGCGAAATAAAACCACTTAATTTATAATCACACACTGCACACAATTCAAAATTGTGGTGCTGGTGTGTAATTTCTGGACCTTCTCCTTTTTCATGAACACATTCTACTTGTGCAAGTTGTTGTGCTATATGCTCATACTTGTGCAACGATTGAAACAGCATGGATACCAATACTGAAATCGTAAAAAGCAAACGCAATATAGAAAGTTTCTTTTTCATGAATCGCAAATATAGCAATCCTTCACTAAAAAATCCATTTGTTTTAAAAAATTTACATTTTTAAAAACAAATGGATTATAAAGTTTTGCACGTTTCAAAAGGTGCTTAGTAAAATACGTAACAGGATTATACCAAATTATTAGCAACTAAATATTCAGCAATTTGAACGGTATTTGTAGCAGCTCCTTTACGCAAGTTATCTGCAACGATCCACATGTTCAGGGTGTTTTCTTGACTTTCGTCACGACGAATTCTACCCACAAAAACAGCGTCTTTCCCTTCAGCATAAAGTGGCATTGGATAGGTAAAAGCATCAATGTTATCTTGAAGAACAACTCCATCAGTGTGGTGTAAAATAGATCTCACCTCACTCACATCAAAGTCGTTTGTGAACTCCACATTCACAGCCTCACTGTGTCCACCAACAACAGGAACACGTACAGCGGTAGCCGTTACAGCAATAGTTCTGTCATCTAATATTTTTTGTGTTTCGCGAACCAATTTCATTTCTTCTTTGGTATAACCGTTTTCCTCAAAAGAGTCACATTGTGGAATCGCATTGCGGTGAATAGGATACTTGTAGGCCATTTCCCCTTGTACGCCTGCATATTCGTTTTCTAATTGTTGCACTGCCTTAACTCCCGTTCCAGTTATGGATTGGTAAGTAGAAACAATCACACGTTTGATATTGTATTTACGGTGCAATGGCGCTAATACCAACACCATTTGAATAGTCGAACAGTTTGGATTGGCGATAATTTTATCATCAGCCGTAAGTTGACCCGCATTAATCTCTGGAACAATAAGTTTTTTGGTAGGATCCATCCTCCAAGCCGATGAGTTATCAATAACCGTAGTTCCGGCCGCAGCAAATTTTGGAGCCCACTCCAAAGAAGTTTCACCACCAGCTGAAAATAAAGCAATATCCGCTTTCATGTCAACAGCAGTTTGCAAGCCCACAACAGTATATTTTTGACCTTTAAAATCAATTTCTTTCCCTACAGAACGTTCTGATGCTACTGGAATTAATTCTGTTACTGGAAAGTTTCTTTCGGCTAAAACTTTTAACATGATCTCGCCTACCATTCCTGTGGCTCCTACAACTGCTATTTTCATCGTATGTGTTTTTTCTAGGTTTACATTTGAAGAACAAAAGTAATTAATATTAAAAACATTTCAACACCGTTAACAAAAAATAACAAAATGTTACAAAACAAACTTTTTATTAATTGAGCTCTATTTGGTTTATACCAAAACTTAGATACAGAATGAAATATACACAAAGAAAAACCGCCACAATTACGTGGCGGTTTAGTTAGAATATATAATGTAGCGGAAATTACTTTTTTAATAAATCTCTAATTTGAGTTAACAACTCTTCTTGAGTAGGACCAGCAGGAGCAGCTACAACTTCTTCTTTCTTTTTAGCTTTTTCAGCAGCTCTTAACACTACAAAAATAAAGAAAGCAATAATTATAAAATTGATGATTGCTTGTACTAAATTACCATAAGTAATTACGGCAGCACCAGCAGCTTTTGCAGCAGCTAAATCTGGGTATGAATTCCCGTTTAAAGCTACAAATTTCTGAGTAAAATCTATTCCACCTGTTACTAAACCTACAATAGGCATAATTACGTCATCAACAGCAGATCCTACAATTTTACCAAAAGCACCACCCATTACTACAGCAGTAGCAAGACTTAGTACATCACCTTTCATCAAAGAAGCTTTGAAATCACTAAAAAATCCCATAATAATTTAAATTTAAGTTAATATTTGTTTGTGAGTACGAACTTAAATAAATTTTTAATGCAAATAAGCAAAAAATTAACAAAATTATAACTATTCTCTATAAAAGACACGTTTTACCCGTTGAGATACATTCGTTAATATTTCATACGGTATCGTATTGAGTTTTTCTGCAATTTCATTCACTCGGAGCTGCTCTCCAAAAAGCACCACAACATCTCCTTCTTTACAATCAATTCCAGTCACATCAACCATCAACATATCCATGCACACACTACCCACAATGGCCGCTTTAGTATTGCGCACTAGTACATGACCTACACCATTGCCCAATCCTCGTGAAATTCCATCTGCGTAGCCAATAGGTATCGTGGCAATTACCGTGTCTTTTGAAGCAACAAATCGCCTGCCATACCCTACGCTTTCTCCTGTTTTAATAATACGTAATTGTGAAATTATCGATTTAAGTGTCCCTACATTTTCAAGTTTAAGTTGTTCGTCACTATCATTTGAAACTCCATACAAACCAATTCCTAACCGAACCATGTCATATTGAGAATCCATAAAATTACTAATTCCAGATGTGTTCAAGATGTGTCGCAATGGAACATTCGGCAATTGAGCCATCAGTTTTGAAGATAGTTGCTCAAAAAGTGTTATTTGTGATCGAGCAAAATCATGCTGAGAAGGATCATCACTGGTTGCTAAATGTGATAAAATACTTTTGACTTGCACTGTTTTGTTTCCTTGCAAAGCCAAAATCAATTCGTCTATTGTAGCCGCTTCAAAACCCAATCGATGCATTCCAGTATCCATCTTAATATGAATGGGGAAATTCTCCAATCCCTTTTGTTTAGCAATTTTTAAAAAGGCGTAAAGACCTTTTAAACTGTATATCTCCGGTTCTAATTTATGTTTAATAATCGCTGAAAAACTGGTGCTTTCTGGATTAAGAACCATAATAGGAACTTTAATGCCGCCTTTTTTCAATGCTATTCCCTCATCGGCAAAGGCCACACCTAGGTAGTTTACTTTATTAAATTCTAACAATTTTGCAATTTCAAGACCGCCATTACCATATCCAAAAGCCTTGACCATTACCATAATTTTTACATTTGGCTTAAGCTTAGCTTTGAAAAAATTTAGGTTGTGCGTGATGGCGTTCAAATTGATTTCTAAAACAGTTTCATGTGTTTTCTCCTCGAGTAAATACACTATTTCTTCAAATTGAAATACTCTAGCTCCTTTTATTAAAATGGTTTCATTATAAAAATCTAGTTGTGCTATATCGGCAATAAACTCGGCTGTAGTTTTGTAAAAAAGAGCATTGGTAAACTTATATTGAAATCTACTAATAGTTTCACCAATAGCGATTACCCGATCAATATTATTGACTTTGATGAGATGCGAAACTTTATCATACAACTCCTCAAGAGACAAACCGCTTTGAAAAATATCCGATAAAATCAAAGTCTTTTTCTTAGACTGTTTTTGATTTTCTAAAAAGTCCAATGCAATTTTTAACGACTGAAAATCACTACTATAACTATCATCAATAATATTGCAGTTGTTGATACCATTTTTTAATTTCAATCGCATTTCAACAGGATATAATTGTGCTGTACGCTCCTGAATAGTATTGACCTCAACATGTAAAAACAACAAAACTAAAATACAAGAAATGGCATTTTCAATTGAAGCTTCATCAAAAAAAGGAATTTTGACATCAAAAACCACTTCTCCGTAATGAATGTGTAAAATAGTATTGGAATCCTTCACTTCTTTAGTAACAAGTACGGTTGCTAAGGGGTCTGAAAAACTCCAAGAGAATCTTTGTAAGTCTGGCTGTAAGTGCTCTTCAACAGTTTCTTTTTTATTATAAATTAGTACATCAGCATTTTGAAACAACAATAGTTTCTCTTTAATTTTTTCAGTTGTATTGGTAAATCCTTCGTCATGTGCAGTACCTATATTGGTGAGCACTCCTATGGTAGGCTTGATGATTTTTTCTAAATTTTTCATTTCGCCACGAGTTGAAATACCTGCCTCAAAAATACCTAAATTGTGCTTTTCATTGATTGCCATTACAGACAAAGGCACGCCAACTTGTGAGTTATAACTTTTTGGACTGCGAATAATATTATAATCTGGGGCCAATAAAAAATTGAGCCATTCTTTAACAATAGTCTTTCCGTTGCTACCGGTTAACCCAATAACTGGAATTTGAAAAAGCGCTCTGTAATATGCTGCAAATTCTTGCAAGGCCGTCATCGTATTAGAAACAACATAAAAATTAGCTTTTCCTTCGCAGTCTTTTGGGATAAAAGTGACTACAAAGTTTTGAACTCCCGATACAATAAGATCATCTATGTAGTCATGCGCGTCATGCTGCACGCCAACCAAAGCAAAAAAAAGCGTTTGAACTCCGTTTTGTAACGATCGACTATCAATAGAAACCGCATCTAAGTCATCATTATCAAAATCGCCATGACGCACGGATTGAATTGTTTGCAAACTTGCTAGAATTTTTTGACTCATAGTTCTCCTTATTATCTTGCTTAAAATTGCAATTAAGCATTAATTTTTATCAAAAATACACAAAAATAATACGCTCTTTCTAGGATAAAGCTTCTAGAATTCAAAAAACAAGAAACAAAAGAAAAAGGGTGTTTTTTACACTTATAAGATTCATTATATTTGTTTTCAAAAAAAAATTGTCTTGAAAAAAATTCTTCCTATTTTATCTTATATCTTTCACCCTGTTTTTATACCAACTATAGCAGCTTTACTATATATGTGGTATAGTGGAAACACGTTTCAATTTCAAGAAAAATTATTTGTGCTTTTTCAAGTGGCTTTATTAACCTTGTGTATTCCTATTTTGGGATTTTTTATCCTAAAGGTTTCTGGACAAATTGACTCTGTAATGGTTTATAAAATTGCACAACGAAAGATTCCGTTATTATTGCATTGTTTTTTAATTATTTTGCTAGTCAAAAACACAATCGTGATTAATCGTTATCCTGAATTGCATTTCTTTTTAATTGGCGGGCTTTTTAGTAGTTTAATGGCATTACTCTTGCTCTTTATGAACATTAAAGCAAGCTTACACCTACTAAGCATAAGCTCTTTGACTGTTTTTATTATAGGTTTAAGTATGCATTTGCAATTGCAAAATACAATTACCGTTGCATTACTCATTTTATTGAACGGACTTATAGCATCGTCCCGATTGGTAATGAACGCGCACACCTATAAAGAACTCGTTATTGGTTTTGCATTAGGCGCTGTACCGCAATTGTTTTTATTGTTTTTGTGGTTATAAAATATAAAATATAACTCCCAAATTAAACGCTCTCATGTTTACAGAAGCACCATTTAATGTTGCTTTTTGAAACAAAGGATTTAAACCATAATACATATATAAATTTACAGTATTGTAGCCTGCAGCAAGATACGTCCCGTACTGAAGTGCATTAAAATCAGTATTGTTTTGAACTACAATACGCTCTTGACTTCCGTTAAAAAGGGAACGATCATACAACAAATAACTAAATTTTAAACCTGTATAAATGCGCCAAAATTTATGACTTTCATAATTTGATGTACGCCATCTTAATTCTATGGGCACATCCACTGACAGTTGAGAAAACTTGTTTTTATCAACACTTACATCGGCAGGAATGAGTTGATAATCCACAACACCATTTTGCTCCTTCACTATAAGATTTTGATTGAAATTGTTATATGTAAATCCTAGTCCTGTGGCTATGGCCCAAGTTCTATTAGCATTAACAGGCATGTCTCTTAAAAACCCCAACGATACACCCGAAGAAAATTTATTTTGAGACACTCCTGTAGGTGTGTTTACCAATGAGTTATATGTAACAGCAAAATAAAACTGATCTTCTCTGTATAACGAATCTACCTTAACAATTGCCTTTTCCTCAAGAGCTTGATTCTCTTGACCAAAAGCAGACATACTAATAAAAATACATCCCACAAGAAAGCTGTTTCTATATTTTTTTAGAAATTTTATCATTCTATCCTACTTAATTTAATGGATTATACATTTTAGATTGCACTAGAACATTATTAACAAAGATAGTATTTCCTAGGTATGAAGAACACAATTGTTGCTGTTTAAAATAATTTGCAACATATTCTCGTTGCAACTCTATTGCTTGTAAATAAACACCTAAGTTTACATTTGATACTGTAAATTTAAATATTGTAAATCTAAAATGTTGCTTGGTAAATGACTGATCGCAAATTTAGTGAGTCGCGTTGCAAACGTTATGGCTTTTTTATAGGTATGTAGGCAATAGTTGAAAACGAGAACAGGTGGGAAGTATTTGTAAACTACATAGAATTTTTTTTGAGAAAAAATGATAATCAGAAAATAACCTTCAATAAAAAAAGCCATAAACAATTTTATTTAAAAAATTATTTATGGCTTATAAGGAAAGAGAAAAATAGAACTTCTTAACTCTTAGTAATCGTTTTTTCTAAATTTACGGTTGCACCTTCCACAAAAACGCTAGTTGCAAAAAACCATTCCGCTTTTACATCTGATGCAGAGAAGGTAGCTTTCAAATACCCTCTTTTTGACAAATTAGAATATTCTAAATCATCAATTAATAAATTTAAAGCCTGTTCAAATTGTGCTAATTGAGTTCCACCTAATCCCAAATAAGTTTCTAAACCTGGAGAAGTAACAGATGAAGTTGCTAGTTCTAAACCTACCGCTTTATTTGATGACGATTTTAATTCCCCTTGCCATGCATTGTGCGTATCTCCTGCTAATGTAACCATCTTTTTTCCGTTCAAAAGAGCAAATAACTTTTCTCTTTCTACCGGATAACCATCCCAAGCATCTAAATTATAGGGTAAAACAGTAGACAATCGTAATTTATCAGCTGCACTTACGGTAGGGTCATTAGCTAATATTCTTGATTTTATGGTCACTAAACCTCCTACTGATGTTTGAAACGCTTGCAAAGTAGCTGGTTGCGCGCTTCCCAGCGCATCAATTTCGCCATTAATTTGAGCCATTAGCATTAAAAGTTCTGACGGAAGCATCATTTTAGTCATTAAAACCTGTTGACCAAGAACCTGCCATTTTGAAGTACTCGATGCAATTTTAGATCCCAACCATCCTAGTTGTTCCGTACCCAAAAGCTGTCTACTTGGATTTAACAAATCAGTTTGAAAAGCTGTTGCATTAAATGAACCGTTAGAAGAAAAGTAAGTAGCATATTCTAATTGCTTATCTCGTGCAATAACACGAGTGTCTAGCATATACAAAGAGAGTAAATTTCCAAAATGGAAATCTCTATATATTCGGCTATCATTTCCTGTTTTAAGCGGAATATACTCGCTGTAAGCTTTTAGAGCTGCTAATTTTCTTGCTGAGAAGTCTCCTTCGTTTGGTTGATGATTTTGTGCTCCATCCTTATAGGTGTCATTGGTGATTTCGTGATCATCCCAAACCGCAATAAAAGGTTTCTTTTGATGTGCTAATTTTAACTTTTCATCTTTTCTATATTGCTTATAACGTGCTCTATAATCATCTAAAGTGATAATTTCTTTAGCAGGAACATGCGTTCTACCTAAACTACTTGTATATTGATTTGTACCATATTCACCAGCACCATATTCATAAATATAATCCCCTAAATGCACAATTACATCAACATCTGATTTTGCCATAGCTTCGTAAACATTAAAAAGTCCAGCCGCAAAATTAGCACAGGAACAAACTGCCATTCTTACCTGCGAAATAGTATCAGATGAGGAAGGCAAAGTAATCGTTTCCCCTATTACCGAAACTTCTTTGGTCATCACGTTATAAAATCTATAATAAAAAGATTTATTCGAAGGCAATCCTTGCACATCAACAGCTATTGTAAAATCTCGAGTTTCATCTGTTACTACCTTTCCTTGTCGTAAAACTTGACTAAATTTAGCATCAGTACTGATTTCCCAAGATAAATTAACGCTTCCACTTTTACTGGCAGTGTATCGAGTCCAAAGAATAATACTCGTAGCTGTTGGGTCAAAACTGGCAACCCCTTCATTAAAATTAGATAGTTTTAAATCAGTCGGTGCTTGATTGATTGGTTCATCATCTTTTGAACAACTAATAAAATTGGGAGCTAATAAAACTCCTCCTGAAAACAACAAAGAGTTTTTAAGAAAAGCACGACGGCTAAAATTGGATTTCATGGTGTAGTTTTGTAAATTTTAACAAATATACCGATGCTATGCAAGCATAGTATTTACTAATCTTTAACAATATATTACCAATAGTTGACGCTAATGTTACCAACATTAACAAAATATAAATTAATTAAAACATCTTTTAAGAAAAGTTCGTCCAAATAAATGAATTCATTTTTTATATAAACTTCGCCTAGTTATCCCAAACTCGCTGATAAATATTCTCTGTTCATAAAAGCTATATTCTCTAATGAAATTCCTTTTGGATATTCTATCCTATCAAATTAAAAAATAAACCGTAGCATTGGCGCTAGCTTAAGATAGCCATGAAATGCAACCCATTTAAGTTATATAAGCTTTAAAACAAAAAATGCTCCCCTTGCGGAAAGCATTTTTTTTTGCAGAGAGGAAGGGATTCGAACCCTCGATACAGTTACCCATATACTAGCTTTCCAGGCTAGCTCCTTCAACCACTCGGACACCTCTCTAATTAGGTTTGCAAATAACTTAAAAAAAACTGACTTTGAAAAGCAAAATCTAACTTTAAATCATTTCGCCACGCAATGGTGTTTCAAAAAAATCTTTAAAATCCTTGTTAGCAATATTTTGACCTAATACATACATGAGTTTTGTAATTGCAGCCTCGGTGGTGATGTCTTTGCCTGAAATCACTCCTATTTCTTTCATTCCTGTGCTGGTTTCATAATGTCCCATACTTACACTTCCGCCAGAACACTGTGTTACATTCACAATATGCAATCCTGCTTTGATTGCTTTTTGTAATAAATCAAGAAACCAACTTTCTGTAGGTGCGTTTCCTGATCCATAGGTTTCTAGAACAATTCCTTTTAAGTTTGGGATATCAAAAATAGCCGCTAAAACAGCCTCACTTATACCCGGAAACATTTTTATAATGGCAACATTATTATCTAACTTCTTATGTACTTGAAATGATTTAGTAGTGCTTTTAGGCAAAAACATTTCAGGATTTATTTTCAAATGCACGCCAGACTCTACCAGCTCAGGATAATTAGGAGAGGTAAAAGCTTTAAAATGTTCGGCATTTATCTTTGTGGTGCGGTTTCCTCTGTACAACTTGTACTCAAAATAAAGGCAAACCTCTTGTATCAAAGGACCGTTTTCATCTCGTAACGACGCTATTTGTATGGCAGTAATTAAATTTTCTTTGGCATCAGTGCGCAAATCACCTATTGGCAATTGAGAGCCTGTAAAAATTACAGGTTTATCTAAATTTTCGAGCATAAAACTCAATGCCGATGCAGAGTATGACATGGTATCTGATCCATGAAGTACTACAAAACCGTCATAGGTGCTGTAATTTTGCTCAATTAGGGTTGCCATTTTTGACCATTCGGCTGGATTCATGTTTGAGGAATCAATGGGCACCTCAAATGAAACTGTTTCAATATCACAATCTAATTGTTTTAGCTCTGGGATATTTTGCAATAACTTACTAAAATTGAAGGCCTTGAGCGCTCCTGTATCAAAATCCTTGCGCATACCAATGGTTCCGCCGGTATAAATTAAAAGTATTTTAGCTTTATACAATGTCATGGTATTTTAATTTATTGACAACAGGATTAGCATACATGGCTAAAAAACCATCAAGTGCCACAGGGTTATCATGATCTATACGCATTTCTAATCGGCGTTCAAACAATGATTTTTCATTTTCAGTGTACAAGTGCGCGTATCTATCTGTTTTGTTAACAATATCATACGCAATAAAATTAGTGGGCCACAATTTGTAATTACTCAATATCGTATCGTCAATTTCTTGAGCCAGTGCTACAACTTGCTTGTTTGAATTGTCATTATCCGCTTTTATACGATCGATCTCGGCATCCAAAACAGTGCCTACATGAATATGAATTCGTTTCTTTTGACCTAAAGCTCCGCTAAGAATAGTCATGAAATCTTCATTTTTCTCCTTTACATACACTTCATTATTAGCTTCGGCCATTAATTGAGGCATTTTTAAGGCATCAGTAGGATCATATTCATAAGAAATAGAAACAGGAACTATTTTTATTTTCTTAAAATAGTCCATCACATTTTTCTCATCAGATGCCATTCCAATCATTTTTAAAACACCCGGATTTGTCTCGTCATTGCCATCTTTTGTTCTTCCTTCGCGTTGTGCAATCCATACCGAACGATTTTCATGCAAAAGCAAATTACCCATAAACTCAGATAATAATTTAGAGCTTTGCAACATTTCTCTTGGCGTTAATCCCCTTTGCACTAAGAAATTCCTGTTGAGTTTTGCTAATGTTTTTAAAAATGATTTTTTAACTAAATTATCACCTATTGCCGATGCTGTCATTACTAAACCATGTTCAAACAAAGCTGTATTTAGCAAAGTTGTGTCTAATAAAATATCCCTATGATTTGAAATGAACATGTAAGACGTATTAGCCTCTAAGTTTTCAAATCCCGAAGTTGTAATACCGTCAGAGCTTTTCTCTAGCACTCTTTGTACAGATTGATATATAAAATTACATTGAAAATCACGAATAGAATGCGTTTTTTTCAGTTGCTCTTTCCATACCTCATCTGCCACTTCTGGAAATGTAAAATTCATCAATGCCTTCATCATAGGATGATTTACCACATCATGAAGTGCTTCATTTATTTCCGAATCATAAAAGGGCCTAATAGCGTCAAATTTCTGCATTTTGGTTCTCAATTTTTGTGTGGGCAAATGAACAAAAAAAATATTAAAATAAGTTAAAATCTAGTTTAAATCCCAAAAATAGCTTTAGAATTTGCCGTAGTTACCGCCGCTATTTCATTTGCCGAAAGGCCATAAAGTTGAGACAACTTTTCTACAACGTTTACAATATAACTGCTCTCATTCCTTTTTCCTCTATACGGCACGGGTGCTAAATAAGGGGAATCGGTTTCTAGAACAATATGATCAAGGTCAATTTGATTTAAAAACTGATCTATTTTTCCGTTCTTGAAAGTAGCTACACCACCAATTCCTAGTTTCATGTTATACGAGATAGCCTGTAACGCTTGCTCATAGGTTCCTGAAAAACAATGGAAAATACCAAATAATTCGGGAGATTTCTCTTGTTCTAAAATTTCGAATATTTCGTCAAAAGCTTCGCGACAATGAATCACAATAGGGAGTTTGTACTCTTTTGCAAGTTGTATTTGTTTTCTAAAAGCAATTTGTTGCTGTGGCAAATGAGTTTTATCCCAATACAAATCAATCCCTATTTCACCAATAGCATAAAACTTTCGCTTTGAAAGCTCGTCTGCAACATGCTGTAACTCTTGCTCATAATTTTCCTTAACATAAGTAGGATGCAATCCCATCATTAAGAAAATATGATCTGGGTAATTCTGTTCTAAATCATACATAGATTGTGTACAGGTAGAATCTATTGCAGGAATAAAAAAACGCGAAACACCAGCATCAATGGCTCGTTGAATCATTTGGTCTCTATCTTGATCAAAATCTTCGGCATAAAGGTGTGTATGTGTGTCAGTGATGACTATATTTGTTTCCAAGTGTATTTTTTCAGGTTTGAGATGCAAAATTACGATTATTAGACGTAGTTTCCCATACCTATAAACTATCAAGTTGTTAATTTTAATGACTTTATTATCGCAAAATAAAGATTCAAAATCCCAACAGAAACTATGAAAAATTTAGATAAAATTCTCAAGAAAGTAAGCTACAAAAAAATCCCATTCAAGATTATGAAAACACAGCACTTGTTGATAAAAGCCAAAATCAACGGGATAAAAGGGAATTTTATTTTAGATACTGGCGCATCAAACAGCTGCATTGGTTTTGAAAGTGTATCAACATTTCAATTACAACCTAAGAGTTCAGAAACCAAGGCCTCTGGTGCCGGTGCCACAGGCATGGAAACCCAACTGGCTTTGAAAAACAAACTCCAATTAGGTACATGGAAAGACAACCATTTCAACCTCGTAATTTTTGATTTATCACACGTAAATACGGCTTTATTGGCCCACAAAGCCAAACCCGTTCACGGAATAATAGGTGCTGATATCTTGATGAAAGGAAAAGGAATCATTGACTACTTTAACAATTGCTTATATTTGTTAAAATAATGTGTTTAAAAAATTGGATAACTACTTTTTTATAATACTTCTAATACCTACTCAATTATGAAGAAAATTTTACTTTCCTTTTTTTTATTCACGTCGTTGAGTTTTTACGCTCAAGTTGCTAATTTGACTAATTGTGCAGGCACTAAAATTTTTAATTTAACACAAAACTACTCTTTACTGATTGGGAATTTAAACCCTACTCAAACTACAGTAACGTATCATCTTGCAGCCGCAGATGCATTAAGTGGCACCAATACAATCTCTAACCCTACCAGTTTTACCATTGCAGCTGCTCCTAGTAACGGCATAACATCACAAACTATTTATGCAAGAATTAATAACCTTGGCAACATTACCACAAATTATTTTAATTTGATAGTAAACACCGCTCTTATTCCTACTGCGATCATTAAACAAATAGATTGCATAAACAATGGCTCTGTGACCGTTAGTGCAACAGGAGGCACGCCTCCATACACGTATTCTAAAAATGGAAGTGTATTTACACCAAATAATGTTTTTAATAACTTAATTCCAGGCAGCTACTCTTTCGACGTAAAAGATGCCATTGGTTGCTTAAATATAGTTAATACTGTAGTAACAATTGCTCAACCAACTCCTATTGTAATTACCGCTACTAGTACATCCGTAAATTGTAGCGGTAATGCGGATGGCTCTATTACCGTCATTACAGCCGGAGGTACTATACCTTACAAGTATTCATTAAATAACGGACCTAGCCAAGCCAGTACTGTATTTACAGGCTTAACAGTTGGAACACATATTATCACCGTGACAGATTCTAGCAATTGCCTGGCTACTGCAACAGCAACCATAACCGAACCTCTTGCTTTAACAGCCACAACTGTGAGCAGCAATCAATCTGTAATAGTAAATGCATCAGGCGGGGTATCTCCTTATTCATATTCATTAGATAATGGACAGGTTTTCCAAGTTAATAACACTTTTAATAATCTAGTTCCAGGAAATTACGTATTTCTCACGAGAGATAATAATGGCTGTACAACCCAAAATCCAATTGTTATAAATACGCCATCTCCGCTGATAAATGGACAACCCAAATTGACCATAGAATTCAAGGCCGGTCAAACATTGGCCGATCTTGTCGTTAAAGGTCAAAATATTAAATGGTATTTAAATCAGAATCCATTGGCTGGAAAAACAAATAAAACAAGCCAAGTTCCTTTGCCATTAACCACTGTTATTGTGGATGGAACCACCTATTATGCATCACAAACGATAAACGGAATTGAAAGCGTGCAAAGACTAGCGGTAACTGTAAAATCTAGCACGTTGGGTATAGATGAATTGGCATTCAAAAACTTTTCTTTTTATCCAAATCCCGTGAAAAACGTTATTTCAATTTCAAATGATTCCATTATTGATGAAATAACATTTATTTCTATCAAAGGAGAAACAATTTTAACCCAGAAGCCTAATAGTCTGAGTGCTGAAATTGATTTATCTAATTTATCTGCAGGTATTTATTTTTTAAAAGTAACATCAGATGGAGTTAAAGAAACAGTAAAAATTATAAAAACTAAGTAAATAATATACCCCATCAAAAAACCCGACTTGAGTACAAGTCGGGTTTTTCTTTTATTTCGAAAAATTGTATTCTTTGTAATTACAATTCCAATGCTTTTTTAGGATTGTTATCCATCAATAATTCCATTGGGTTTTCTAAAGCTTCTTTTACTGCTACTAAGAAACCAACAGACTCACGACCATCAATAATTCTGTGGTCATAAGAAAGTGCCACATACATCATTGGGTGAATTTCAACTTTACCATTTACAGCAATTGGACGCTCAATAATGTTGTGCATTCCTAGAATCCCTGATTGTGGTGGGTTGATAATTGGAGTTGACAACATAGAACCAAATACACCACCATTAGTGATTGTAAATGTTCCACCAGTCATATCATCTACTGTAATTTGACCATCACGCGCTTTGATTGCTAATCTTTTAATATCAGCTTCAACTCCACGGAAAGTCAAGTTCTCTGCATTACGAACCACAGGAACCATTAATCCTTTTGGTCCAGAAACTGCAATTGAAATATCGCAAAAATCAAAAGCTATTTTATGATCGCCATCCATCATAGAGTTAACGTCTGGATATAATTGTAATGCTCTTGTTACTGCTTTTGTAAAAAATGACATGTAACCTAATCCTACCCCACCATGTTTAGCTTTGAAAGCGTCTTTATATTCATTACGAATCAAGTTGATCGGTGTCATGTTTACTTCATTAAAAGTAGTTAACATGGCTGTTTCGTTTTTAGCGGCAACTAATCTTTCAGCCACTTTACGACGCAACATAGACAACTTTGTACGCTCTGTACCTCTAGATCCTCCAGTAGGAGTTCCCATTGATGGCACTGCATTTACAGCATCTTCTTTTGTAATTCTTCCGCCTTTACCTGTACCAGAGACAGTGGTTGGCGCTATATTTTTTTCGTCTAATATTTTTCTTGCTGCTGGAGATGCATGTCCTTCAGCTGCTGATGGTGGTGTTTGTGCCACTGGTGCCGCTTTTGGAGCTACAGTTTCTACAACTGCTTTTGGTCCCGAAGTCTCGGGATCAACTGCTGCCGCTGGTGCATCGCCTGATGGTTTTGCAGCACTTGTATCAATCAAACAAACTACTGCTCCTACTGCTACAGCATCACCTTCTTCTGCTTTTAATGTAATGATTCCGCTAGCTTCAGCTGGCAATTCAAGTGTTGCTTTGTCTGAATCAACTTCAGCAATTGCTTGATCTTTTTCTACATAATCTCCATCTTTTACTAACCAAGTTGCAATTTCAACTTCTTTTATAGATTCCCCTGGCGAAGGGACTTTCATTTCTAAAATCATCTTTGTTATTGTTTAAGGTGTGAATTGTTTAAAGTTCAAAGTCACCCAAAAGTAGCTTTAAACCTTAAACTTTAAACTATTTTTTATCTAAATAAATTTTTGTCAAATACCATTCTAATTGCATCAGCGTGACGTCTTTTTGCTCTAGTGTAACTTCCTGCTGCTGGTGCTGCATAGGCTTTTAGAGATGCTAATCTCCATTTTACCAAATCAAAGTTCATCAACATATAGCTATAAGCGCCCATGTTTTTTGGCTCTTCTTGCGCCCAAACATAATCATCTGCATTTGGATACTGTGCAATTATCGCTTTAAGTTGTTCAACCGGTAGTGGAAACAATTGCTCCACACGAACTACTGCAACGTCATTACGACCGTTGTTGGTTCTTTCGGCTACAATATCATAGTAAAATTTACCCGTACAGAATACTAGGGTTTTTACCTCTGCTTTGTTTACTGTAGCGTCATCTATAGTTTCTTGAAATTCTCCATTGGCTAATTCCTCAACTGTAGAAACACATCTTGGATCACGCAATAAACTTTTTGGTGAAAACACAACTAGCGGCTTACGGAAATTGGTTTTCATTTGTCTTCTCAACAAGTGAAAAAAGTTGGCTGGCGTAGTACAATCGGCAACGTACATGTTGTGACGTGCACAAAGTTGTAAATATCGTTCCATTCTTGCCGATGAGTGCTCTGCTCCTTGTCCTTCATACCCATGAGGCAACAATAAAACAATACCGTTCTGGTTGTTCCATTTGTCTTCGCCACATGAAATGTATTGGTCAATCATGATTTGAGCTCCATTGGAGAAATCCCCAAATTGTGCTTCCCAAATGGTAAGTGCATTTGGATTTGCTAGTGCATACCCGTAATCAAAACCAAGTACGCCGTACTCTGAAAGTAATGAATTGAAAATACGGAATTTTCCTTTTTTGTTTTGGATGTGATCCAATAATACTACTTCTTCCTCTGAGTCCTCAACTTTTACTACTGCGTGACGGTGTGAAAAAGTACCACGCTCAACATCTTGTCCTGAAATTCGAACATCATAACCTTCTGTCAATAATGATCCATAAGCAAGTGTTTCTGCAGTTCCCCAGTCAATAGTATTGTTATCATAGACTGTTTTTCTATCGGTAACAATTTTTGTGATTTTATTAAGGAATTTCTTGTCTGTTGGTAAACTTGATACGGTTGAAATAATAGAATCTAAAGTTGCTTTATCAACCTTGGTATCTACTTTTTGAAGCATCACATCATTTGACACTTGCTTGAATCCATCCCATTCGTTTTGCATGAACGGAGTGATGATTGTTAAATCTTTTTTACGGGAAGCCTCTAAGTTTTGATCCAGATCGTCTTTGTATTCTTTCTCTAAAGTTTTAACTAAATCAGCGTTTATAACCCCTTCAGAAAGTAACTTTTCAGTATACAAATCTCTTGGGTTTTTGTGCTTTGCAATAATTTTATATAAAACGGGTTGTGTAAAACGAGGTTCGTCACCTTCATTATGACCGTATTTTCTATATCCTAATAAATCAATAAATACATCACACCCAAATTGCATACGGAAATCTAATGCAAACTGCATAGCGTGTACTACAGACTCTGCATCATCAGCATTTACATGCAATACTGGTGAGAGTGTAACCTTTGCAACATCGGTACAATATGTAGAAGATCGTGCATCAAGGTAGTTTGTTGTAAAACCTACTTGGTTGTTTATCACAATATGAATGGTTCCGCCTGTTTTATAACCATCCAGTTGCGCCATTTGAACAATTTCATACAAAATTCCTTGTCCTGCAATGGCAGCATCACCATGAACTGCAATGGGCAAAACTTTAGAGAAATCGTCTGGGAAATATTTATCTTGTTTGGCACGTGTAATACCTTCAATAACTGCTCCTACCGTCTCAAGGTGCGAAGGATTTGGCGCCAAATTAATGTTTATTTTTTTGCCAGTACTTGTTACTTTATCAGCCGTTAAACCTAAATGGTATTTTACATCTCCATCAAAATACTCCTGATCATAATCTTTACCATCAAATTCACCAAAAATATCTTGGGTTGATTTACCAAAAATATTAGCCAAAACATTAAGACGACCACGGTGGGCCATCCCCATTACAAATTGCTCTACACCTTTCTCTGCTGCTTTCTCAATAAGCGCATCAAGTGCTGGTATGATTGACTCACCACCTTCTAATGAAAAACGTTTTTGACCCACATATTTGGTATGCAAAAAGTTTTCAAAAGACACTGCTTGATTCAGTTTATTTAAAATTGCTTTTTTCTCATCGTTAGAAAACTTAGGTTGATTGTCATTTACCCCAAGTTTTTTCTGGATCCACTCTACCACTTCAGGTTTACGAATATACATATACTCAATACCGATGTGCTGACAATATATTGTATCTAAATGTGTAATAATTTCTTGAAGTGTACACGGTTGAATATTTATCGCTTTTGCAGCATCAAAAACAGTATTCAAATCTGATGATGACAAACCAAAATTAACAATATCAAGTGTAGGAGATACGGTACGTCTTGCTCTAACAGGATTTGTTTTTGTAAACAAATGTCCTCTTGTACGATACCCATCGATTAGCTTAAGAACATTAAATTCTTTTTGGAGTTTATCAGAAACCAGACTTACATCAGTATTGGTCGAGGCAAAATTTGCCAATTGTGCTACTGGATTTTCCTCATTGTAAGTCGTCATCCCAAAGTCAAAACCTTGAAAAAAACTTCTCCAACTTGGCTCCACGCTATCTGGATTCTCTAAATATTGATCGTATAACTGTGCAAAAAATTCGGTGTGTGCTGCGTTTAAAAATGAAAACCTATCCATAATATGTAGTGAATATACTTTTTTGTTAAAATAGTTTGGCAAAAGTACGATAATACAATAAATTTATAATTTATTTTAAGATACTTTTACATTGAATATTGTTAAAAAACTAAAAACTTATAGCTATGAAATGTTTTTTCAATCGTTTTAGAAACCTTTTTGTATTATTTGCCTTGTTTTTTTTAAATGAAGTGAAGGCACAGCAAGACAATACATCTACTCCAAAAGAGCAACAATTTTGGGATAAAGTACAATTTGGCGGCGGCATAGGTCTTGGTTTTGGGTCTGGGTATACAGATATTTCTTTGGCACCCAGCGCCATTTATAATGTAAATGAATATGGATCTATAGGACTTGGTTTGCAATACAAATACTTAAAACAACAAAACAGTTTTGCCTCACACTTGTATGGTGGGAGTGTTATTGGACTCTTAAATCCATTACCGCAAATTCAATTATCGGCAGAATTAGAACAACTCAGAGTAAACGTTAATTTAGAAGGATCTAACAGCAATTCTCAAAGTTTCTGGAACACGGGTCTATTCTTGGGAGCGGGTTATCGCTCTGGATTTGCAACTATTGGAGTTCGGTATAATGTGCTAGGCGATGAAAACAATATTTATGGAAGCCGTTTCACACCTTTTGTGAGGTTGTATTTTTAGTTTGAATTTGCTAAAAAAGCTGCTTCGAAAGCTTATTTGTATTTGTTTTTAAACCATACTTTTTGCCATTCTCTTTTTAGAATTAAGAAAGCAACTTGTTCTGCTAGCATTACCAAATCAGATCCGTCAAGTTTTTTAATTTCATCTTCAGAGACATCAATGATGTAAAGTAAATTGAGGTATTCAGCAAACTTGTATTGAATGAGTCGGTAGATTTTTTCATGCAATTCCAGCTTTAATTCATTAGGAGAAATACTCAAAGGAAAATCAACCGCTTCATTCGCTAAATTGAAATCCTTATTAATTTGTTCAATTAACTTTAAATACAAACTATCTCCTTCTGCTTCAGAAAGTAGTAAATCGGTGTTTTTAGGCGCTACAAACATATATTTAAAAATTTCAATGTCAATTTTAAAATCAGTATTAATCCTAGACAAACAAACTTAAAGTCAATTTTTCAAAAGTATTTTTAAATTTTGATTCGCTATTGTCGTTGGTTTTTTAAACCTTTCTACCCATCAGGTTTTCACCAAAAGCTTTCAGCATTTCCTTTTTCTCAATATTGATGTTCATTTTATCAAGAGTTTGGAACGCCTTAAACGTAAATTCTTGTATCGCATCCTGAGTAGCTTTGGACGCACCTGAACTATTAAAAAGTGCCTTAACGCGTTCTATCTTATCGGTATTATCTTCCGGTTGAATAGAAAACAAGCTTTTCAGCTCCTCAGCTTCTTTTTCATTTGAAAAAGCAACTGCTTTAAGGTATAAATAGGTTTTTTTGTTTTCAATGATATCTCCGCCCACTTGTTTTCCAAAAGTTTCTGGGTTTCCAAAAGCGTCTAAAAAGTCATCTTGCAATTGGAAAGCCAATCCTAAATTAAGACCAAAATCATAAATTAAATTTGCATTTTCAACTGAAGTTTCGGCAATAATTGCTCCCATTTTCATGGCTGCTGCCACTAAAACAGCTGTTTTATACTGAATCATTTTTAAATATTCAGGAATGGTAACATCTGTACGATCTTCAAAATCAACATCCCATTGTTGCCCTTCGCAAACTTCAAGAGCTGTTTTGCTAAATAACTTGGCTAAATCTCTAAAAATCAACGGCTCGTATTGCTCAAAATACTGATAGGCAAGAATTAACATTGCATCACCAGACAAGATACCAGTATTAATATTCCATTTTTCATGCACCGTTTCATGACCTCTACGCAAAGGAGCATCATCCATAATATCATCATGCACCAGAGAGAAATTATGAAAAACCTCAACCGCTAAGGCTGCTGGAAGTGCTTTTTTATAATCGGCATCAAAAACCTCAGCACTCATTAAAGTCAATACTGGGCGCATTCTTTTACCACCTAAATCTAAAATATAATGAATAGGCTCATACAAATTCCTTGGTTCTTTGGTTTCATATTGAGATTGCAAATAAGCAGAAAGGAACTCTTGATATTGAACGATATTGTGCATTGTTGTTTTGTTTAGCGTTTAAAATTAAAAAAGGAATACAAAATATCCCAACTTTTGAACTTTATATTCGCAAAGAAACTCAAAAAACTTCAAACTAGCTAAAATGTTAAAGTTACTCAAACGTTAAATAAATCTAAATACTCAGGAAACTTATTTGGTATTTAAAGTTTCCGTCTTACATTTGCACTCGAAATTGACTGCTTCAGTTATCTACTTTCCCAATTGAAAACATTGTTGCTTTCTTTTCTAATTTAAAATATTCAAATCCTTATGAAAACCACTTGGACCATTGACTCGAATCAATCTGATGTTCTTATTAAAATGAGACACTCTATCATTGCGTATTTAGCGGGCAGCATCAATGAATTTGACGGTCATATTGACATAGATAATAATGAAATAGCCGATGCATCAATCGCTTTTTCACTTGATGTAAATAGCAGAGACGCTACATTAGAACAAATAGACAATCACTTAAAGATGAATGATTTCTTTAATGTGAAGGAATATCCATTAATTAGTTTTAAATCTACTTCATTTGAAAAAGTTACTCCTAATATCAATTTCTTAAAAGGAAATCTCACCATTAAAAATATCACCAAATCAGTAGAACTTGACGCAGAATTTATTGGAATTAACGCGTACAATGGCAACAAAAAAGCTGCTTTTGAGATCACAGCCAATATCAATCGCAAAGATTTTGGCTTGACGCAAAATTCATTTCAACAAGCAAGCGGACTTGCTCTAGGTCAGGATATTAAGTTAATTGCCAATCTAGAATTTACAGTATAGCCAATTATGAAAAGTTAACGTTAAATAATTACTAATAAAACGGAAACTTATTTAGTTTCTAAAGTTTCCGCTGTATCTTTGCATAGAATTTAAACAGACGTTGAGCGTCTATTAGCTCCAAAAAAAAACCAACTATAATTGCACAATTAAAATGAAAGAGAAAATTATATCTAAAGCTAAGGAAATGTTTTTGAAACTGGGTTTCAAGAGTATCACTATGGATGATATTGCAGGCGAAATGTGTATTTCAAAAAAAACAATTTATAAGTATTTTGCTAATAAAGAGTTACTCATAGAAGAAAGTGTTCAAGTAATTCATACTGAAGTAAACACGATCATAAACACGATAACCTCTCAAGATTTTAATGCCATTGAAGAGAATTTTGAAATCAGACGGATGTTTGAAAACATGTTTAAGTCTACTGATACTTCACCGGTGTACCAATTAAAGAAGCACTACCCTGAGGTGTACCAAAAAGTGTTATCTGATCAAGTAGAAATGTGCGAGTCCTGTTTTAGGAAAAATATTGAAAAAGGAATAGCCCAAGGTTTATACCGCAAAGACCTAAATGTAGATGCATACGTCAAGTTTTATTACATGTTAATTTTTTCGATCAACGAAAATATAAGGTCAGAACGAGAAGCCTTTGCGCTTGAAATGGAAGCACTACAATACCATACTAGAGCAATGGCAACAGACAAGGGCATACTAGAATTAGAAAAAAATTTAATCAAATCAAGCTTATAAAATGAGAAAAACAATTATACTAATGACCGTGCTGCTTTCTTTAAGCATCAATGCACAAGAAATAAAAAGCCTTACTTTACAAGACGCCATCGTATACGCATTGGAGAATAAAGCCGATGCAAAAAAGGCAAGATTACAAGTAGAAAAAGGAGAATACGAAATTCAAGAAGTTCGTTCAAGGGCTTTGCCTCAAATTGCAGCAAATGGTAGCTTGAATTACAACCCAATTTTACAAACTACCGTAATTGACGGAGCTGGATTCGGTCAACCTGGAACTACAATTCAAGCTGCTTTTGGTCAAAAATGGAGCTCAACTGCAGGAGTTTCCCTTAATCAAGCCTTATACGACCAAGCCGTATTTATAGGTTTGAAGGCAGCAAAATCTACTCGTGAGTTTTACCAAATAAACGCACAATTAACTGAAGAGCAAGTTATAGAACGTGTGGCCAATGCATATTACCAAGTTTATGTAACGCGTCAAAACTTAACTGTACTAGACAACAACCTTAAAAACACCACAAAAGTTAAGGACATCATAAAAGGACAATACGATAACGGATTGGCCAAAAAAATTGACTTAGACAGAACTTTAGTTCGAATCTCAAACATCAATACATTACGTCAACAAACTCTTAACGCAGTAACGCTGCAAGAAAACGCTTTGAAATTTTTTATGGGTTTACCAATGGATACTCGTATTTCTATTCCAGAAACGGAATTCGAAATTACTCCAAATGCTCTTTCGTTAACACCGGATACTACAACAAGAACCGAATATTTATTGGTTAAAAAGAACGAACAATTACTAGAGTACCAAAAAAAATCTATAGAGGCTGCCTATTACCCAAGTTTATCACTTACCGGAGGATATAACTTCATTGGTCAAGGTCCAGAGATGCCTTGGTTCAAAAAACCATCAGATGGTGTGTACTGGTCTGATTTTGCTTCGGTAGGCTTAAATTTACGCATCCCAATCTTTTCGGGATTTGGAACAAAATCAAGAGTAAGCCAAGCTGATAACAAACTTGCTTCTATAAAAGTTGATTTAGAAGAAACGAAACTAGCATTGGATTTACAATATACCAACGCTAGAACACAAATCGAGAATAGCATCGTATCGATCAACAATCAAAAAGAAAACGCGAAACTAGCGCAAGAAGTCTTGACCAATACTAACAACAACTATACTCAAGGCCTAGCATCCTTAACGGATCTACTTGAAGCAGAAAGTGAACTTGTTGTTGCCCAAAACAATTACACTACAGCGCTATTAGAATATAAATTAGCCGAAATACAATTAATTAAAGCAAAAGGAGAACTAAAAACATTAACCAATAAATAATCAAAATGAAAAAAATTATCATAACCGTAGTTGTAATTGCTGCCTCTCTAGGAATTATTGCTTACGTACTTACCAATAACAAAAAAGAGAACGAAGCTAAAACTGCGATTGTAGCTGAGAAAAATGCAACGATATCAGTAAGAACTGATGTGGTAAAAACAGAAGAAGTTTCACTTGACTTTGTTTCTAACGGAAATTTTGAACCAGTTCAAGAATTAAAATTTTCAGCAGAAAAGTCAGGTAAAATAACCAAAATATTGGCCAAAGAAGGTGACTACGTAAGCGTAGGACAAACTCTTGCTATTGTGCGTAGTGATGTGGTGAATGTAAATGCTCAAAACGCAAATGCCATTTATCAAAACGCTGTTTCTGATTACAACCGATTTGAAAATGCATTTAAAACTGGTGGTGTAACCAAGCAACAACTAGACCAAGCCAAACTACAAATGGTAAATGCTAAGTCGCAATTGACACAAGCTAACATTAACGTTGGTGATACTAGAATCAAAGCGCCAATAAGCGGGTTTATCAATAAAAAACACATTGAAGTAGGGTCTATCATTACAGGAATGCCTGCAACACAATTATTTGACATTGTAAACGTATCAAAGTTAAAATTGAAAGTTAACGTAAACGAAAGTCAAGTAGCTGGATTAAGAGTAGGAACTGCTACTACTGTAGTTGCAAGTGTATATCCAGACAAAACTTTTTCAGGAAAAATAACTTTCATTGCTGCAAAAGCGGATGAAACTTTAAACTTCCCTGTTGAAATAGAAATTACAAACAACGCTAACAAAGACCTAAAAGCAGGAATGTACGGTACCGCTGCTTTTGCATCAAACCAACAAAAACAAGCTTTGAAAATTGTTCCACGAAATGCTTTTGTAGGTAGTGTGAGTAGTAACCAAATATTTGTAATTGAGAATGGAATTGCCAAGTTAAAAAAAGTAACTGCTGGTAGAATTCTTGGCGATAAAGTAGAGATCTTAAACGGCCTTGAAGATGGTGAGCAAGTAATTGTAACCGGACAAATCAATTTGCAAGACGGAAGCAAAGTGGAGGTTATTAAATAAGTCTTAAAGTCGAAAGTCTTAAAGCCATAAAGAAAAAAAACGTATGAAATTAGCAGAAATATCCATAAAACGTCCGTCGTTAGTCATCGTATTATTTACGATTCTAACATTAGGAGGACTGTTCAGTTACAGCCAATTAGGCTATGAGTTGATCCCGAAATTTGAAACCAACGTGATTTCGATTGCAACGGTTTATCCCGGAGCATCACCTAGTGAGGTCGAAAATACCGTTACCAAAAAAATTGAAGACGCAATTTCATCTCTGGAAAACATCAAAAAAATTGATTCTAAGTCTTTTGAAAGTTTATCTTCGGTTTCGATAACATTAACATCTAATGCTGATGTAAATATTTCTATGAATGATGCGCAGCGTAAAATAAATGCCATCATCAATGACTTACCAGATGACGCTCAGGCGCCTTCATTAAACAAGTTTTCGTTGAGCGATTTACCAATTATGACCATTGGTGCCAACGGAAAAATGGACGAAGTAGCTTTTTACGACTTAATAGACAAGAAACTTGCACCGGTACTTTCTCGTGTGCCAGGAGTAGCTCAAGTTAATATCACAGGCGGACAAGAGCGAGAAATTCAAGTGAATCTGGATGCCGTAAAAATGCAAGCCTACGGACTTTCTATTCCACAGGTACAACAGAATATTTTATCTTCTAACTTAGATTTCCCAACAGGAAATATTCAAACTAGAGAACAAAAAATATTAATTCGTTTAGCCGGAAAATATAAAAATGTTGAAGAGTTAAGAAACTTAATTGTGTCCTCAAGAGGTGGAATCCAAGTTCGTTTGGGCGATATTGCTGATGTCCAGGATACCCAAAAAATTACAGAGAAAGTAGCTCGTGTGAATCAGAAAAGTGCGATTATTTTACAAATCATCAAACAATCTGATGCCAATGCGGTTGCGGTTAGTGAAGAATTGGTGAAAACCATTGCGAAACTGGAAGGCGAATATAAAGCTGCCGATTTAAAACTAGAAATTGCCAAAGACAGTACAATTTTTACCCTTGAAGCTGCTGATGCCGTTGTGCACGATTTGCTTATTGCCGTTCTTTTAGTGGCTTTTGTAATGCTGTTTTTCTTGCACAGTATTCGAAACTCCTTGATTGTAATGGTATCTATTCCTGCTTCGTTAATTGCCACTTTTATTGGGATTTACTTAATGGGTTACACCTTGAACTTAATGAGTTTGTTAGGATTGTCTCTCGTTGTAGGTATTCTTGTGGATGACGCCATTGTGGTTTTGGAGAATATTTACAGGCACATGGAAATGGGCAAAAACAAAGTTCGAGCTGCTTATGATGGTACAGCCGAAATTGGTGGAACTGTAGTATCGATTACGCTTGTAATTGTGGTTGTATTTTTACCAATTGCATTGAGTTCTGGACTGGTTTCTAATATTATTACGCAATTTTGTGTCACGGTAATTATATCCACTTTGTTGTCATTAGTTGCTTCGTTTACTATTATTCCATGGTTATCATCCAGATACGGAAAATTAGAACATATTACAGGTAAAAACCTTTTTGGAAGAATTATTCTTGGTTTTGAAAGTTACTTAACCCGTTTCATCAACTGGATCTCAGGATTACTGACATGGTCTTTGGATCATTATAAAACAACACTTGCCATTGTTTTAGTTTTATTCTTCAGCTCAATTGCATTGGTACCAGCAGGATTTATTGGTGGTGAATTCTTTGCAGCATCGGATAGTGGTGAGTTTTTAGTTCAAATCGAAATGCCAAAAGATGCCTCGCTAGAACAAACCAACTTTATGACACAAAAAGCAGAAGCCTTTTTAGACAAAGAAGATTTTGTTCACAGTCAATTTACTATTGTGGGCCAAACTAGTGGTGGTATGGGGGCTTCACAATCTACTGCTTATAAAGCAGAAATTAACGTGAAAATGGTTGAATTAGACCAACGTGATGAACCTGCAAATGTATACGCTGCAAAAACAAAGCGTAAATTAGAAAAATTACTAGTGGGTGCCAAAGTAAAAACCGTTCCTGTTGGTATTTTAGGAACAGCTGAAGATGCTACTTTAGGACTTATTGTAACAGGTCCAGATGTAGAAAGTGCGATGAAATTTGCTATTGCTGCCGAAAAAGAATTGCGTTCTATTCCAGGTGCAACAGAAATTGAATTATCAGTAGAGGACGGAAATCCTGAAGTAAGCGTAAAAGTAGACAGAGATAAAATGGCCGCACTTGGTTTGAGTTTACAAACCGTAGGTATGACTATGCAAACTGCTTTTAGTGGAAACACAGACGGACGTTTTAGAGCTGGAGAATACGAATACGACATCAATATTAAGTATAATGCTTTCGATAGAAAAAGTATTGCCGATGTAAGCAACTTGATATTCATCAATGATATGGGTCAACAAATCAAGTTAAATCAATTTGCAACGGTAACTGAAGGTTCTGGTCCAAGCCAATTAGAGCGTAGAGACAAAACAGCGTCTGTAACTGTTAAAGGTCAAAATGTTGGTATCTCTTCTGGAACGATTGTATCACAATGGGAAGAGAAAATTGACAAGTTGGAGAAACCAGTTGGTGTAGACTATATTTGGGGGGGACAAAAAGAGAATGAAACAGAAGGTTTTGGAACCTTAGGAATTGCTTTATTGGCTGCTATTATTTTGGTTTACCTAGTAATGGTTTCGTTATACGATAGTTTTGTACACCCATTTGTGGTATTGTTTGCTATTCCGCTTTCGTTTATTGGAGCATTATTAGCCTTGGCTTTGACCAATAATACGTTGAATATTTTTACTATTCTTGGGGTGATTATGTTAATTGGTCTAGTTTGTAAAAATGCGATTATGCTTGTGGATTACACCAATCAGCGAAGAGCTGCGGGTGAGAGCATCAGAACCGCATTAATTCAAGCGAATCACGCACGTCTTCGTCCTATTTTGATGACAACCATTGCGATGGTATTTGGTATGTTCCCAATTGCATTAGCATCTGGTGCTGGTGCCGAATGGAAAAACGGTTTGGCTTGGGTAATTATTGGTGGTTTAATTTCATCATTATTCCTAACCTTGATTATTGTTCCGGTGATTTATGAAATCATGGAGAAATTAATTGCTAAATTCTCTAAAGGTCAAAAAGTAAATTATGAAGCTGAGATGATTGCTGATTACGAACACAGAGAATTAAATGAGGACGGAGTTACTCCAAAACACTAACACCTTCTCACATCATAACAAACGACCTGCTCTTAATAGATGCAGGTCGTTTTTTTTTTATAATTAAGTTTAAATTAAATGGCTTACAGCTTTTTAATTACATAAGTTACAATCCCCCAAATGATGAGTTCGTTTTCCTCAGTGACTTTTATGGGTGGATAATCTGGATTTTCTGGCATGAGATACAAACAATCTTTTTCTACCTTCATTCGCTTTACGGTAAACTCTCCATCAATAAAACAAATGGCTATTTTATTATTTTGTGGCTCTAGGCTTCGGTCAACAACAAGAACATCCTTGTCATCAATACCTGCATCAATCATAGAGTTTCCTTTGACCTTAATATAAAAAGTAGCCAGCGGGTTTTCACTCAATTGTTTGTTCAAATCGATACTCATTTCCATAAAATCAGCAGCTGGCGATGGAAATCCTGCTGAAACTCCTTCGTTTATAAAAGGAATGCGCAATTCACTTTCAAAATCAGGAAAGTAAAAAGTAAGTTTGGATGTTTTATTTACTGGCATTTTATTTCAAGTATATCTTTAAAACTGGTGGTGTATCTAGGTGACAAATGGTTTTGTTTCATATTCCAGGTCAAACTTAAATTCTGCGATGCTAGTTTTATTTTTTTGTCGCCTATTTTAGCATTCAACCCATCAATTACTTTCATTAGTTGTAAATGTTTGGGGTTTTCTTCCTCAAAAAGATCAAACTGTTTTTTATTTTCATCAATAAGTTCTGTAACAATTACACCTGCTTTTTTAAATTTTAAGTGCTCATTACCTGCATGAAGTTTTTTAAGTAAGGCTATCGCAGCATTAGCAATGGTCAATGTAGAATTAGACCCATAAGGCAATGTTACGGCGCAATTAAAATAATATTTAGATGTTTGTATGCTGTGTTTGTCTACAACTAGCATGACTATTATGGTGTGGCAACAAGATTTTTGCTTGCGTAATTTCTCGGCACATTGCGCAGCAAAAGTCGCTACACGCTCTCGTAATAAATCAAACTCCGCAATTTGTTTAGGAAAACTTCTGGTAGTAGCAATACTCTTTTTTTGGGTAGCAATAGGCTCTAGGTCTAATACAGATTTACCTTCTAGTTCATACTTTAAACGCATTCCCAGTACACCCATTTCTTTTTTTATCCAAGCCTCATGTTGTGGTGCGGTAAAGTCAAGAGCGGTTGCTATATTTCTAGTTTTCATTTTCTTATTCAGTCGATGTCCTATCCCCCAAACATCTTCAATCTTAGTCCATTTAAGTGCTTTTACTCGCTTTTCATCACTATCTATAACATAAACACCTTGCGTTCTATCTTGGAATTTTTTAGCAATTTTATTAGCTACTTTTGATAATGCTTTGGTTTCGGCAAAGCCAATACAAACCGGAATACCAACCCATTTGTGCACTCGGCTCTTCATTTGAATTCCATACTGGTGATAGTCCTCAATTGATAATCCATCAAAGTTTAAAAAAGCTTCATCAATACTATAAATCTCTACATTTGGTGTAAACTGCTCTAAAATCTTCATTACTCGATTGCTCAAATCACCATACAAGGCATAATTTGACGAAAATAATTGCACATCATGCTGTTTTACAATTTCTTTTATTTGAAAAGCGGGCGCTCCCATTCCTATTCCTACCGCCTTCGCTTCATTACTACGTGAAATGACACAACCATCATTATTAGACAAGATTGCAACAGGTTTCCCGTTGAATTTCGGCTGAAAAACACGTTCGCATGAGGCATAAAAATTGTTACAATCTACTAGTGCATACATGCTACAAAATTACTCAATATCAGTTGAAGCGTGTTCGTAACAGAAGTTAATTTTAAGCACTGTTGATAAGTAGTTTGATTCTGTTTTCTTAAAAAATTAAAAATAACCACTCTTTTGAAAATATTTTTGGTTTAAAATTAATTCTATACATCATTGATATACTGCATTTTAAACGATATAAAAACTACAACAGCAGCAGTTTAAATACTAGTTCTAGATCACAGCTACTTTTTTTTGGCACACTACTTGAATATCCCTATTCAACTAAACAGTTAAAGCGAAAGCCGAAAAGCTCAAGAGTAGGCAAAATTCAAAATAGAAGTATCATGAAAAAAATTACCCTTTTAGTTGCTAGTATCTTCGTATTTGGAGGTAGTGTTGCCAACGCAACAGAGAAAAAAGATTTCTCTGTAATTATAAAATCGTCTTCTCTTTATGACAATGACGAACCTGTAGAATTCATAGAAAGAGGCATTGCCTTTTATGTATTTCCTGATGGCCAACTGGATTTTAATACCAGACCAACAACTCGCGGTGAAATGTATTACAAAGCAAACTCAAACAGTAGAGTAAATAGAACTTATGGAACACCTAATAAAAATCGTCCTATCAATTATGGAGTGAGAATTGAACATGACAATCTAGGTCGTGTGAGACAAGTAGGTAATGTATTTATCAATTACGATGCTAATGACCGAGTGAAGCGAATAGGATCTGTTTACATGACTTACAATAGATTTGCTCTAGAGCGTGTGGGCGGATTAGAAATCATCTACAACCGTAGAGGACAAATTATAGACATGATAGGTACTGTAAAAGGCGGAAAAGCATACTACTATGGTCAAAATTCAAACTCTGTAGGCTATGGCAACAATCAAGACTCTTCTGATGAGGATTCTTATTATTACAGATCTACTAATCCAAAAAACAAAATTGAAGATCAAAAATCAAACAATGCCCCTATAATAATCAACAGAAAGAATTAAAACTGTATAAACTAAAACCATAGGAAAAATTATCCTATGGTTTTTTATAATTTTATCAAGTAACAAAAAAGGCTATCCCGTTAAGGATAGCCTTTTTAGATTTTTATTGTTTTGAGAAGATTTATTGCATAGATACAATAATAAACTCACTTCTTCTATTGGCTTGGTGTTGTGCCTCTGTACAGTTTGATTTGTTCGTAGGTTCACATCCACAATCGTTTACAAGTTGTGATTCACCGTATCCTTTAGCCGTTAATCTACTAGCAGCTATACCGTTTTTGATCAACCATGCCTTAGTTGATTTTGCCCTTCTATCAGATAGTGCCTGGTTGTAAGCTATGGTTTGTCTGCAATCTGTATGGGATCTAATGTCGATGGTCATCTTTGGGTATTGTTGCATCACTGCTAATACTTTTTCTAGCTCAAATGCCGCATCCTTACGAATAACTGACTTGTCTAAATCAAAATACAAAATCGGAATATCCAAGGTTTTAGCTAAATCTGTACCTACATTAATAGCTTTTTTTCTTGGCTCTAAGGCTAATGGGCCTTGCGTTACTCCAGATACTTTTGCTATTACAATTTTATTCTCTTTGGTTTCATACTCTGGCTTTTCTCCACGTAAATAATACGCCTTACCACATTCTACCTCAAAGCTGTAGGCTCCTGATAATGGAGTGGTAATTTCTTGGATCAAATTAAAATTGGAATCAAACAAACTTACCTTAGCATTGGACAAGACTAAACCTGTATCTTGATCCTTGATAACTCCCTGAAGTGCTTGATTACAAACAGGAACAGGAAATTTATTGAATCTATAAATATCATCAGATCCTAATCCTCCCTCTCTATTAGAAGTCACAAATCCTTTTTTATTCTCTGCATCTATCACAAATGAAAAGTCGTCTTGGGTACTGTTTATAGGTGTCCCTAAGTTTTCAATGGTACTGCCTGGAGTTTTTGAGGATAAATCCATCACAAACACGTCTAAACCTCCAAGTCCAGGATGTCCATCACTGGAAAAATACATCTTGTTATCTGGTGAGATATACGGAAAGGTTTCTCTTGACTCTGTGTTAATAGGCAATCCTAGATTCTCTGGTGTCCCGTAAGTATCATTAGCATTGATGCTTACTTTAAAAAGATCTGATAATCCCTTTGTACCGGGCATGTCTGATGCAAAATACAAGGTTTTCTCGTCTACACTCAGCGCTGGATGCGCTACACTATATTCGTTACTATTAAAAGGTAGCTCTTGTACATTGACCCATTTTCCGTTTTCGTTTGTGGCCTTGTAGAGTTTTAATAATATAACTCGCCTGCTGTCTTTTTGCTTTTTCCCGTTGAGATAATTATTACGCGTGAAATACATCGTTTGGCCATCTTTGGTAAAAACGGGAGTTGACTCATGAAATCTACTGTTGATGTTTTTATTGAAAACCTCTGGCTTGCCCATACTACCATCTGTACTTATCTGGGAGCTGTACAAGTTGGTGAAAGATTCATTGTTCCACTTGAACACTTTCTTTGTTACTCCACCTGTATCTCGCGCCGAGGCAAAAAGTAAGGTGTTGTTGTAGTAAGCACTACCGTAATCTGAGTACGAAGAGTTGATTCCTGCATCAAAAATTTCATATTTTCCTGAATTTTCCTTGATGTCTTTTAAGTAATCGCGCTGACTTGCAAATAGTTTCCCTCGCTGGTCTGTGGCTGATTTTGCTATGAATTGCTCTAACATTTTATCGGCCTTAGCATAATTCCCTACGGCTTTTAATGATTGAGAATATCTGTAATAGTACTCTGGCTCTTGAGTGGGATTCATCTCAAAAAGTGCAGTGTACCACTTCTCTGCCTTGATCAAATCGGCTATAAAGAAATAGGAGTCTCCTAGCTTTTGAAACATTTTCTCGTCCTTGTAGCCTTTATCTGCTACTTTCTCATAAGTAGCTATAGCATCAACGTAAGAATAATTTTCGAAGTTTTTATCTGCGGTTGCCACTCCTTTTTTTTGTGTATACCCCATTACTGTTGATACTAAAAAAACTACACAGCATCCGAAATGTTTGGCGCTTAATTTCATAACGTTATATTAAATTAAAAGAATCTAGGTGATGTAATTTTATTATAAGTTTTGAATATTTCGTAACGAAGAAATATTTCATGTGATCCAGAATTGTAATTAGCCAATCGTGTGGTTTCCATATCGTATGCATACCCAATAAACCAAGAATCTGATACCTGAAAGCCTACCATGGCACTCAATGCAGCACTCCAGCGGTAGGCAGCTCCTACTGTAAACTTGTCATTAAACAAGAAGTTAGCCGATAAATCTACCTGTAAGGGTGCGCCTTGAACCATCTTAGTCATCATGGCGGGTTTGAACTTTAAATTGTAATCTAAATCAAATACGTGACCTGCTGTTAAGTAGAAGTTTACGCGTTCTCGGGCTATGTAAGAACTAGCTCCTACCCCTGCGTACTTATCAAAATGCTTTGTCTCAAGTAAATTAGGCACAGAAAGCCCGATATAGCTTTTATCAGAATACAAATAAAGACCTATTCCAATATTAGGTGAAAACTTATTGTCTATATTGTTCTCAAAACTATAATCATTAGGATCATACTGATTCAACTTATCAAAATTGACATTCAATAGATTTGCTGAGGCTTTTAATCCAAAGGAGAGTTTGAAGTCTTCTGAGGTATTGATGTAGTATGAAAAATCAACTGCTAGATTGCTCTCATCAGATGGCCCTATCCTATCATTTATGATCGACACTCCTAAACCTACTTTAGTATCATTGATAGGAGTATTAATAGAGGCAGTATTCGTTACTGGTGCCCCATCTAGCCCTACCCACTGGGTGCGGTGTAGGGCAAAGATGTTCATGGACTGACGCGAACCTGCATAGGCTGGATTTATATTGATCGAATTGTACATGTACTGTGTAAACTGAGCATCTTGCTGGGCATTTACTATACCCGAGAGTAAGAGTACCATTACTACTACTAATTTTGTCTTCATATTGCTTCCATTTTTAAACTTATGAGCTTTATTTATTATCTGTTGATGTATAAGTATCCTGCTTTTTCAAAACTAGTGGCTGCACTGTCCTTATATCTCAAGATGTAATAATACGTTCCCTCTGGTAACTCTTCGGATTGTTTGATGGTTACTCTTCCTTCTGAAACGCCTCTAAAGGCTCTATCATCATTGTTGTATCCTGTTCTTTCAAATACTAAAACTCCCCAACGGTTGTATATCTCTACCGTATTGTCGCTGTAACATTCAAGTCCTCTAATGCGGAACACTTTGTTGTCTCCATTTCCATTTGGTGCTACTGCATTAAACACTTCGATCACGCATCCTTGAATAGCAAGTACAGTTGGTCTATCACTTAAAGCACTAGAATCATCTGATAAATCACTTACTACTAATCCTAGAGGCGTAACTCCTGTTGCGGTTGCTTGGTTGGTTACGCTTCCTAAATTGATGTCGGATTGTTTCAAGCGATACACTCCTTGATAGGCTGTATTGTTTGTCGCTCCTACTGGCAATAAAGATATGCTATTACCCGATAGTATCAAACCTGGTAAAACATCGGTAACCGTTACATTGTTTAATGGCGTGTTTCCTGTATTGCTTACCGCAAAACTGTAGGTAATGGTCTCTCCTGCTTGTGCAAAACCATCTCCATTTTCGTCATTGAATACGGCTGTTTTAACAATGGCAATCATTGGCGTTTCTGCAATAACAACTGTAACTGTGGCTGTGGTACAATTCAACGGATTAGAGCCCGTTTCACATACTTGATACGTAATGGTATACGTTCCTGCTATTGTATTTGGCGCTACGGTTAAGTTTCCATTAGCATCTATACTCAATGGACCACTTGTTACTGGCGTCACATCGGTATTGGCAGCTGTAACCGGCACTCCGTTAATGGTATCATTTGCTAGAACATTTCCTCCCGTGGCTGGTAGTGTATCATTATTGGCTACAATAACATTGTTTACCACCACCGTTGCGGTAGCTGTGGTGCAATTTGCTGGTGTTGCACCTACTTCACAGATTTGATACGTTATCGTATATGTGCCACTTGGGGTATTTGGTGCTACTGTTAAATTACCATTTGTATCTATACTCAATGGTCCATTTGTTACTGGAGTTACATCAGTATTAGCTGTAGTTACCGGTACTCCGTTTAACGTATCGTTACCTGTTACATTTCCTCCAGTAGATGGGAATGTATTGTTATTGGCTAAAATTGGGTTTGCTACAACTACTGTTGCAGTAGCTCGTGAACAATTTGATGGTGTTGCTCCTACTTCACAGATTTCATATACTACTGTGTATGTTCCTGATGGTGTGTTAGGAGCTACTGTCAAGTTTCCATTAGCATCTATACTCAATGGACCACTTGTTACTGGTGTTACATCGGTATTAGATGGTGTGGATGGTACGCCATTAACAGTATCATTTAATGTTACATTACCGCCTGTTGGTGGAAATGTAATGTTATTGGCAACAATGATATTGTTTACTACAACCGTTACTGTAGCTGTGGTACAGTTTGCAGGTGTCATTCCTGTTTGACAAATTTCATAAACGATAGTGTAGGTACCACTTGGTGTATTTGGCGCCAATGTTACATTTCCAGCAGTATCTATACTTAATGGACCATTATTTACTGGTGTCACAACAATATTTGTCATGGTTGCCGGTGCTCCATTTACACTATCATTTCCTAACACATTCCCTCCTGCTGCTGTAAAAGTATCATTACTAGCAACTAATGGATTTACATAATTAACAGTAACCGTAGCTGTGGTACAATTTACTGGTACCGCTCCTGCTTCACAAATTTCATACGTGATGGTGTACGTACCATTTGGTGTATTTGGCGCTACTGTTAAATTTCCATCTGCATCAATACTCAATGGTCCATTTGTTACTGGAGTTACATCAGTATTAACTATAGTTACCGGTACTCCATTTAAAGTATCGTTTGCTGTAACATTTCCTCCTGCAGATGGAATTGTATCTTCGTTAGCTATGATTGGATTGCTTACCACTACTGTAGCGGTTGCTTGCTTACAGTTTACTGGACTCGCGCCTACTTCACAGATTTCATAAACTACAGTGTAAGTTCCTGATGGGGTGTTCGCATTTACTGTAATACTTCCGTCTGCATTCAATGTCAAGCCTGCTGGAACGGTTATTCCTGTTAAGCTTACATTTCCTGGGTTAGTGCCTATTACTACTGGACTACCATCTAAAGTATCGTTACCAACAACACTTGCTGTGCTATCACCTACTGCTACTGCCGCTGGGGTATCATTTGATGCTACCAATGGGTTGCTTACCACTACTGTAGCAGTTGCTTGCTTACAGTTTAATGGGCTCGCGCCTACTTCACAGATTTCATAAACTACAGTGTAAGTTCCTGATGGGGTGTTCGCATTTACTGTAATACTTCCATCTGCATTCAATGTCAAGCCTGCTGGAACCGTGATACCTGTTAAGGCTACATTTCCTGGGTTAGTGCCTATTACTACTGGACTACCATCTAAAGTATCGTTACCAACAACACTTGCTGTGCTATCGCCTACTGAAACCGCTGCTGGTGTGTCGTTTACTGCTACCAATGGGTTGCTTACCACTACTGTAGCAGTTGCTTGCTTACAGTTTACTGGGCTCGCGCCTACTTCACAGATCTCATAAACTACAGTGTAAGTTCCTGATGGGGTGTTCGCATTTACTGTAATACTTCCATCTGCATTCAATGTCAAGCCTGCTGGAACCGTGATACCTGTTAAGCTTACATTTCCTGGGTTAGTGCCTATTACTACTGCTGCTGCATCTAAAGTATCGTTACCAACAACACTTGGTGTGCTATCACCTACTGAAACCGCTACTGGTGTATCGTTTACTGCTACCAATGGGTTGCTTACCACTACTGTAGCAGTTGCTTGCTTACAGTTTACTGGGCTCGCGCCTACTTCACAGATTTCATAAACAACTGTGTAAGTTCCTGATGGAGTGTTCGCATTTACTGTAATACTTCCGTCTGCATTCAATGTCAAGCCTGCTGGAACCGTGATACCTGTTAAGCTTACATTTCCTGGGTTAGTGCCTATTACTACTGCTGCTGCATCTAAAGTATCGTTACCAACAACACTTGGTGTGCTATCACCTACTGAAACCGCTGCTGGTGTGTCGTTATTGGCAACTAATGGATTGCTTACCACTACTGTAGCAGTTGCTTGCTTACAGTTTAATGGGCTTGCGCCTACTTCACAGATTTCATAAACTACAGTGTAAGTTCCTGATGGAGTGTTCGAATTTACTGTAATACTTCCGTCTGCATTCAATGTCAAGCCTGCTGGAACCGTGATTCCTGTTAAGCTTACATTTCCTGGGTTAGTGCCTATTACTACTGCTGCTGCATCTAAAGTATCGTTACCAACAACACTTGCTGTGCTCTCGCCTACTGAAACCGCTGCTGGTGTGTCGTTATTGGCAACTAATGGATTGCTTACCACTACTGTAGCAGTTGCTTGCTTACAGTTTACTGGGCTCGCGCCTACTTCACAGATCTCATAAACTACAGTGTAGCTTCCTGATGGGGTGTTCGCATTTACTGTAATACTTCCATCTGCATTCAATGTCAAGCCTGCTGGAACCGTGATTCCTGTTAAGCTTACATTTCCTGGGTTAGTGCCTATTACTACTGCTGCTGCATCTAAAGTATCGTTACCAACAACACTTGCTGTGCTGTCGCCTACTGAAACCGCTGCTGGTGTGTCGTTATTGGCAACTAATGGATTGCTTACCACTACTGTAGCAGTTGCTTGCTTACAGTTTACTGGGCTCGCGCCTACTTCACAGATCTCATAAACTACAGTGTAGCTTCCTGATGGGGTGTTCGCATTTACTGTAATACTTCCATCTGCATTCAATGTCAAGCCTGCTGGAACCGTGATTCCTGTTAAGCTTACATTTCCTGGGTTAGTGCCTATTACTACTGCTGCTGCATCTAAAGTATCGTTACCAACAACACTTGCTGTGCTATCGCCTACTGAAACCGCTGCTGGTGTGTCGTTATTGGCAACTAATGGATTGCTTACCACTACTGTAGCAGTTGCTTGCTTACAGTTTACTGGGCTTGCGCCTACTTCACAGATTTCATAAACTACAGTGTAAGTTCCTGATGGGGTGTTCGCATTTACTGTAATACTTCCATCTGCATTCAATGTCAAGCCTGCTGGAACGGTTATTCCTGTTAAGGCTACATTTCCTGGGTTAGTGCCTATTACTACTGCTGCTGCATCTAAAGTATCGTTACCAACAACACTTGCTGTGCTATCGCCTACTGCTACTGCCGCTGGGGTATCATTTGATGCTACCAATGGGTTGCTTACCACTACTGTTGCTTTACCGGTGTTACAGTTCGTTGGTACTACATTCAATCCTGTTGCTGGATTGGCCTCGCACAATTGATAAGTGATGCTGTACGTACCACTTGGGGTATTAGGCGCAACAGTTACTATCCCATCAGCATTAATACTCAATGGACCAGTGGTTAGTGGTGTTACATTGGTGTTAGTTGTTGTAGCTGCAACTAAGTTAAATATATCATTTGTTAGGGCATTTAAGGCCGTTACAACCGTATTGTTTGACCCAACAGTTACTGATGGATCGTCTACTGCATCTATTGGATTTAAAACTATAATGGTTGCTGTTGCTGTATTACAATTCGATGGTGTTACAGCCAATCCTGTTGATGGATTAACTTCACACAATTCATAGGTAATACTATAACTTCCACTTGGTGTATTTCCTGCTAATATTACTACACCATTTGAATCTATACTCAATGGACCTGAAGAAACTGGTGTAACATTCGTATTGGTCGGACTTACTAAAACAGTATTCAAAGTATCATTATCTGTTACATTAAACACTACTTTTGGATTTACTCCTGTGTTTACTGCAACTGGATTATCATCAACAGCATCAATTGGATTTAAAACAACCACTGTTGCTACGGCATTTGTACAATTAACAGGATCTGCTCCTGATTCACACAATTGATACGTAATGCTATAGGTTCCTGAAACTGTATTAGAAGCTAGTGTCAATTTCCCATCTGCATCAATACTTAATGGTCCCGTAGTGACTGGTGTAATATCTGTATTTACTGATGTAACTGCTATTCCATTTAAACTATCTGCTCCATTACTGTTATTAGCTAGCACATTTCCAACTGTTGTACCTACTGTCGTACTTGGAACTTGTATTGAGAAAGTATCATCAAATGCTACAATACTATTACTAATAAGGATTTTTGCATTGGCTATATCGCAGTTACCTGAATTTATCACTTCACATATTTGATAAAAAACCATATAGGTACCTGAAACCTGTCCAGCAGGAACCGTAATTGCACCATTGCTGTTCAGTATAAATCCTGCTGGAGCTGTTCCACTTAACGTTAATACAACATCTGATGGATTTAAAACTACTCCATTAAGGGTATCGTTATTCAATACTGATGTAGTAGTGCCTCCAATACCACCTGTATATGGTATTGCTGTAAAATCATCAACAATAGCATCAACTGCTGCTTGGAAAACGTTTACTGTTACTGATGCGGTGCTGCAATTAGCCGGATTTGAACCAATTTCACATATTTGATACTCCAGAGTTTGAGGTCCTGCAGGTGTACCTGGTGCTATTGTAATGGTACCGTCTGGATTTAAAGTTAATACCGGATTTAAAGCTATAGTTGTCAAAATCACATCAGTAGGATTGATAGGCGGAATTCCACTTAAAGTATCATTCCCCAAAACAGATCCTGTGGTAGCGCCTGGAAGCCCTCCAGTTGTATCAGGATTTGCTACTATAGCATTTAAAACTACAATCGTTGCTGTTGCTGTTGTACAATTTACAGGATTTGCTCCTACTTCACATATTTCGTATGTAATTGTATATGTACCTGAAGGTGTATTTGCTGCCAAAGTTATATCTCCATTACTAGCTATACTTAATGGCCCTGATATTTGTGGTGTGACATTAGTATTTGCATCTGTTACTGGATCTCCATGTAACGTATCATTTGATGTTACATTTAAAACAACTTTAGAAACTCCAGCAGTTGCTACTGTAAGGGGACCATCATTTGCTGAAAGTAATGGATTCTGAACTACAACTGTCGCTGTAGCAGAATCACAATTAGCTGGACTTGCACCAGATTCACACAACTGGTATGTTATTGTATAAGTTCCAGAAGCTGTGTTTGCTGCTAATATTAAATTACCGTCAACATCTACACTTAAAGGACCTGTAGTTATTGGTGTTACATCACTATTAGTTGCTGTAACGAATACTCCATTCAACCTATCATTTGATGTTACAATTTGTACGGTAACCGGCGTAGTAGCTGACGTAATTGTTGTTGGGCCGTCATTTACCGCATCTATTGGATTTAAAACTACTACAGTAGCCGTTGCATTATCACAATTCGATGGGCTTACATTCAATCCTGTTGATGAATTGGCTTCGCATAATTGGTAGGTGATGCTGTACGTACCACTTGGTGTATTGGCTGCAACGGTTACTATTCCGTTAGCATCAATGCTCAATGGTCCTGTCGTTAAGGGCGTTACATTGGTATTGGTCGTAGTTACTGCTAGGTTACTTAACGTATCATTTGTCAATGCGTTCAATGCCGTTACTACCGTGTTGTTTGATGCAACGGTTACCGATGGATCATTCACTGCATCTACTGGATTGTTTACCACGACTGTGGCTGTAGCGGTATCACAATTTGCTGGGCTTACATTCAATCCTGTTGATGGATTGGCTTCGCATAATTGGTAAGTAATGCTGTACGTGCCACTTGAGGTATTGGCAGCAACGGTTACTATTCCATCTGCATTAATGCTCAATGGACCTGTGGTTAATGGCGTTACATTTGTATTCGTAGTTGTAGCACCTAGGTTACTTAAGGTATCATTTGCTAAAGCGTTCAATACTGTTACAACCGTATTATTTGATACTACTGTTACTGATGGATCGGTTACCGCATCGATTGGATTGTTTACCACAACTGTTGCCGTAGCTGTACCACAATTAGCTGGGGTAGCTCCAACTTCACATAATTCATACATAATAGTGTACGTTCCGGTTGGTGTATTTGGAACAACAGTTAGATTTCCATTTGCATCAATACTCAATGGACCTGAAGTTACGGGTGTGACATCAGTGTTTGATGTAGTTACTGCCGTGCCATTTAGTGTATCATTGGACAATACATTGCCGCCTGTTGAAAGGATGTTATCATCATTGACACAAATTACATTAAAAATAATTATACTTGATGATGCTGCCGAGGTACATCCTGCTGCATTCGTTTGCGTGAAGGTATAGGTACCTGAATTGGCGGTTACTAATCCTGTACCCGATATGCTTACTACACTTGGCGTGAAAGTATAGGTATTGGATGCACTATAACCTGTGATTTGGAAACTGCCTGTTGCTGTGGCACATGTTGGTTGTGTAACTGTTCCTGCTGTTGGATCTGCTGGTGTAGCGGGTTGTGCATTAACAACAATACTTGATGATGCTGCCGAGGTACATCCTGCTGCATTCGTTTGTGTAAAGGTATACGTTCCTGAATTGGCGGTTACTAATCCTGTACCCGATATACTTACCACACTTGGTGTGAAAGCATACGTATTGGATGCACTATAACCTGTGATTTGGAAACTGCCTGTTGCAGTTGCACATGTTGGCTGTGTAACTGTTCCTGCTGTTGGCGCTGCTGGTGTAGCGGGTTGTGCATTAACAACAATGTTTGATGATGCTGCCGAAGTACATCCTGCTGCATTCGTTTGTGTAAAGGTGTACGTGCCTGAATTGGCGGTTACTAATCCTGTACCCGATATACTTACCACACTTGGTGTGAAAGCATACGTATTGGATGCACTATAACCTGTGATTTGGAAACTGCCTGTTGCTGTGGCACATGTTGGTTGTGTAACTGTTCCTGCTGTTGGAGCTGCTGGTGTAGCGGGTTGTGCATTAACAACAATACTTGATGATGCTGCCGAGGTACATCCTGCTGCATTCGTTTGCGTGAAGGTATAGGTTCCTGAATTGGCGGTTACTAATCCTGTACCAGATATGCTTACTACACTTGGTGTGAAAGCATACGTATTGGATGCACTATAACCTGTGATTTGGAAACTGCCTGTTGCTGTGGCACATGTTGGCTGTGTAACTGTTCCTGCTGTTGGAGCTGCTGGTGTAGCGGGTTGTGCATTAACAACAATACTTGATGATGCTGACGAGGTACATCCTGCTGCATTCGTTTGCGTGAAGGTATAGGTTCCTGAATTGGCGGTTACTAATCCTGTACCAGATATGCTTACTACACTTGGTGTGAAAGTATAGGTATTGGATGCACTATAGCCTGTAATTTGGAAACTGCCTGTTGCTGTGGCACATGTTGGCTGCGTAACTGTTCCTGCTGTTGGCGCTGCTGGTGTAGCGGGTTGTGCATTAACAACAATGTTTGATGATGCTGGCGAAGTACATCCTGCTGCATTCGTTTGTGTAAAGGTGTACGTGCCTGAATTGGCGGTTACTAATCCTGTACCCGATATACTTACCACACTTGGTGTGAAAGCATACGTATTGGATGCACTATAACCTGTGATTTGGAAACTGCCTGTTGCTGTGGCACATGTTGGTTGTGTAACTGTTCCTGCTGTTGGAGCTGCTGGTGTAGCGGGTTGTGCATTAACAACAATACTTGATGATGCTGCCGAGGTACATCCTGCTGCATTCGTTTGTGTAAAGGTATACGTTCCTGAATTGGCGGTTACTAATCCTGTACCCGATATACTTACCACACTTGGTGTGAAAGCATACGTATTGGATGCACTATAACCTGTGATTTGGAAACTGCCTGTTGCAGTTGCACATGTTGGCTGTGTAACTGTTCCTGCTGTTGGCGCTGCTGGTGTAGCGGGTTGTGCATTAACAACAATGTTTGATGATGCTGGCGAAGTACATCCTGCTGCATTCGTTTGTGTAAAGGTGTACGTGCCTGAATTGGCGGTTACTAATCCTGTACCCGATATACTTACCACACTTGGTGTGAAAGCATACGTATTGGATGCACTATAACCTGTGATTTGGAAACTGCCTGTTGCAGTTGCACATGTTGGTTGTGTAACTGTTCCTGCTGTTGGAGCTGCTGGTGTAGCGGGTTGTGCATTAACAACAATACTTGATGATGCTGACGAAGTACATCCTGCTGCATTCGTTTGCGTGAAGGTATAGGTACCTGAATTGGCGGTTACTAATCCTGTACCCGATATACTTACCACACTTGGCGTAAAAGCATAGGTATTGGATGCAGTATAACCTGTGATTTGGAAACTGCCTGTTGCAGTTGCACATGTTGGTTGTGTAACTGTTCCTGCTGTTGGAGCTGCTGGTGTAGCGGGTTGTGCATTAACAACAATACTTGATGATGCTGCCGAGGTACATCCTGCTGCATTCGTTTGCGTGAAGGTATAGGTTCCTGAATTGGCGGTTACTAATCCTGTACCAGATATGCTTACTACACTTGGTGTGAAAGCATACGTATTGGATGCACTATAACCTGTGATTTGGAAACTGCCTGTTGCAGTTGCACATGTTGGCTGTGTAACTGTTCCTGCTGTTGGAGCTGCTGGTGTAGCGGGTTGTGCATTAACAACAATACTTGATGATGCTGCCGAGGTACATCCTGCTGCATTCGTTTGCGTGAAGGTGTACGTGCCTGAATTGGCGGTTACTAATCCTGTACCCGATATACTTACCACACTTGGCGTGAAAGTATAGGTATTGGATGCAGTATAACCTGTGATTTGGAAACTGCCTGTTGCAGTTGCACATGTTGGTTGTGTAACTGTTCCTGCTGTTGGAGCTGCTGGTGTAGCGGGTTGTGCATTAACAACAATACTTGATGATGCTGACGAGGTACATCCTGCTGCATTCGTTTGCGTGAAGGTATAGGTACCTGAATTGGCGGTTACTAATCCTGTACCAGATATACTTACCACACTTGGCGTGAAAGTATAGGTATTGGATGCAGTATAACCTGTGATTTGGAAACTGCCTGTTGCTGTGGCACATGTTGGTTGTGTAACTGTTCCTGCTGTTGGAGCTGCTGGTGTAGCGGGTTGTGCATTAACAACAATACTTGATGATGCTGCCGAGGTACATCCTGCTGCATTCGTTTGCGTGAAGGTATAGGTTCCTGAATTGGCGGTTACTAATCCTGTACCAGATATGCTTACTACACTTGGTGTGAAAGCATACGTATTGGATGCAGTATAACCTGTGATTTGGAAACTGCCTGTTGCAGTTGCACATGTTGGTTGTGTAACTGTTCCTGCTGTTGGAGCTGCTGGTGTAGCGGGTTGTGCATTAACAACAATACTTGATGATGCTGCCGAGGTACATCCTGCTGCATTCGTTTGCGTGAAGGTATAGGTTCCTGAATTGGCGGTTACTAATCCTGTACCAGATATGCTTACTACACTTGGTGTGAAAGCATACGTATTGGATGCACTATAACCTGTGATTTGGAAACTGCCTGTTGCAGTTGCACATGTTGGTTGTGTAACTGTTCCTGCTGTTGGAGCTGCTGGTGTAGCGGGTTGTGCATTAACAACAATACTTGATGATGCTGCCGAGGTACATCCTGCTGCATTCGTTTGCGTGAAGGTATAGGTTCCTGAATTGGCGGTTACTAATCCTGTACCAGATATGCTTACTACACTTGGTGTGAAAGTATAGGTATTGGATGCACTATAGCCTGTAATCTGGAAACTGCCTGTTGCAGTTGCACATGTTGGTTGTGTAACTGTTCCTGCTGTTGGAGCTGCTGGTGTAGCGGGTTGTGCATTAACAACAATACTTGATGATGCTGCCGAGGTACATCCTGCTGCATTCGTTTGTGTAAAGGTATACGTTCCTGAATTGGCGGTTACTAATCCTGTACCCGATATACTTACCACACTTGGTGTGAAAGTATAGGTATTGGATGCACTATAGCCTGTAATTTGGAAACTACCTGTTGCTGTGGCACATGTTGGCTGCGTAACTGTTCCTGCTGTTGGGGCTGCTGGTGTAGCGGGTTGTGCATTAACAACAATGTTTGATGATGCTGGCGAAGTACATCCTGCTGCATTCGTTTGTGTAAAGGTGTACGTGCCTGAATTGGCGGTTACTAATCCTGTACCCGATATACTTACCACACTTGGTGTGAAAGCATACGTATTGGATGCACTATAACCTGTGATTTGGAAACTGCCTGTTGCTGTGGCACATGTTGGTTGTGTAACTGTTCCTGCTGTTGGAGCTGCTGGTGTAGCGGGTTGTGCATTAACAACAATACTTGATGATGCTGCCGAGGTACATCCTGCTGCATTCGTTTGCGTGAAGGTATAGGTTCCTGAATTGGCGGTTACTAATCCTGTACCAGATATGCTTACTACACTTGGTGTGAAAGCATACGTATTGGATGCACTATAACCTGTGATTTGGAAACTGCCTGTTGCTGTGGCACATGTTGGCTGCGTAACTGTTCCTGCTGTTGGGGCTGCTGGGGTTTGCGAAGGATTCACACTAAAAGCACTTGATGCGTTTGAAGTACATCCACCACCTCCTGTAGTAGCAGTAACTGTATAGGACGTATTTGGAGTCAAATTGCTAATTACACCTCCGGCTCCCACAGTAGGGCCGGCAGGTGAAACTGTATAGGCAAATGAACTATCGTAATTTGTAATTGTCGCAGTTCCTTGACTAGCACAAGTTGCTGCACCTGTTGCAATGGTAGGTGCAGCAGGTGGTGTACATGTTATTGTTATAATTAGATTTGCAGTAGCTATATTACCCGAACCTGGAATATTGTCACTTATTGAATACGGTATTGAGTCTGTAAGAGTTTGACCAGAAGTTAATGCTAAAACAGCTGGATTACTAGAATTTAAAGTATAAGTATAACTACCGTTAGCATAAATAATAAAAGTTCCATAGGTTCCGGCAACAGGCACTCCCACATTAGTTGTCAAACCGTTAACTCGTAAGACCCCAGAAGCCTCATCGTCTTGCCAAACCAAATCAGTTAAACCTGCAATTTGACCTCCAGGATCCGGTGCAGTTACATTAGGGCCGTAGTTATAATAAAATTCTAACTTGTCAATAGGCCTATTAAATGAAATAGTTACATTTCCATGTGCATCATTAGCAGGAACACTTCCTGTCCCATAAAATGTATCTGAACCTGTTTGCACTATTGAACCAGCAACTTGTTTATTGTAAGTAACAGTTGCCCCTGCCAATGTCCCGACTACGCGCATTTGATCTTGCCAAGTATTACTTTGTGAAAAATCAATATCAGATAAGGTAAAAGAAATATTAGTAACAGATTTACTAAAGTTAATAGTAAATTTATTATCCCCTGCTGGATTAACAGCAGGATCAGAAGCAAAATAAAAATAACCAGGATGACCACCATTTGTTCCAAAATTAACAGTCTGATTATTTGTTCCTCCAACTCCCACAGGGGTATCTTGAACAAAAGAAAGATTTACACCTCCTAGAGTTCTTGTTGTACCATTCACGGTTGCACCATCTGTATATTGAGATTCCCAAACAAATAATGATGTATTCCTGTCCAGCCTATCTGACCCTAAACCTGTATCATCAGATATAACATTACCAGTCGCTACAGTACTGCTCCCTACAGTAACATTATTAGTATTATCAGTTGCCACTGGTGGTTCTGTTACTCCGTTTATAGTAACCGTCAAATAACCAAAATCAAAATTCCCTGCAACATCTTTAACTTGATAAGAAATAATATCAGTGATTGAGACACCGGTCTTTAAACCTTTTACTGTGGTATTATTGACATCAACATTATATGAATATGTACCATTACTTTGTACTGTAATAGTCCCGAAGGTAGTAGTATATGCCGATCCTACACTGGCTGCGTATCCATGTACCTCGGTAATAGTTCTTGTATCACCTGGAGTTGGATCTGTATCATTACTACTTAGATTACCTGCTATTGCTGCAACAGAATTTGCTGCTACAGAATTTACATCATCAACTGCTACAGGTGGACGAGTAAGTCTAATCTCGGTGTACGCAGTCAAAGTGTTATTGGGATCTGTAACTGAGACCACCATATATCTTGAACCCTCTGTAACGGTTACTCCTGAATGCGCATATAAGGTGTTTCTTAATAGCGCCTGCAAATTGGCCACATCAATCGGTAAACCTCCCTGATCAGTTATATCAAACACACCTGTAGAAACATTGTGTGTTATTCTGAAGTTATTTGAACCATAAACCGTATTCGAAACAGTTGCAGAGGTTCCATTGATAAAGTATGTATTTACTGTTGACCCATTACTAGCTAAAAATCGAACAAGATCGTTTGCATTTTGAACACCAGCAGGTACACCTGTTGAGCTAGTAGAAAAAGTTAGCTTTGCACTTGTTACAGTTCCGGTGGAGCTCGTTATACTAATACCTGTACTTACCGTCGAATATAAAAAACCGACATTAGCTAATACAAGGTGATTCACCCCTGCTGCTGTACCATTTAAGTCTAAAGCAGATACAGTTAAAGCACCACTTGTTTTAAAAACAGAACCACTAATGGATTTCTTACTGGACTTAGATACAGATTCGCTACTAGTATCAAGAGAACCACTGTCTCGAAACAAAGTAGAAGTATCAAAAATCTTTAAATCGCTTATAGGATCTTGTACTTGTCCATAACCAAAAGGAGCTACAAGAAAGGAAACTAGCAACAAAAAACACAATTTAAATCTTTTGCAATCAAGCAAAACCGAGATTTGGAGGTAATTTTGAAACATAAAATTGGTTTTATATTTTAATACTATATCAATGTAAATAGTTTATTGTTTAAGTTCTATATGTATGGCTAAACCAAGTTTTCGTTTTCAGAAAATCTCATTAACCTTATAATAGAAGTACGTTAAAATCTTGTTAACGGTTTCAGAAATAAATTTAAAAAGTAAAGTTTTTGACATTTTCTTTACACATACCACTTATAAAATAGTTAATCACATTTATTTTAACAAAAAACAACTTAAATTCTTTGTCTATAATAGAATTAGATTATATTCCTTTATAAAAACGGTAAAAGCATAATGAAAAAAATGACATACAATTTAAAAATTCCGTAAATCGCACACTTTGATCTACTTAAATTTAAAAATTGGTTACGGATTTGCAGGAATAAAATAGACGAATGGCATTAAAGTATCGACGAGTGGGCCTATAAGTGATGTATAGACCTAATTATATACTTCAATTAAAGAGAGTATTTAAAAAGGTTACTACCACATAAAAAAATAAGAATCTACTATAAAAAAACTTGAATTAAGAAATAAAAAAGATTGCATAACATACAACATATAGTAAAATTTTAAAAAAGGGTCTAGATTTGACCTTGAGATAAGTATTCAGAAAAAGGTTAATGAAATACAACAAACTGCTTGTAAATCCTCAACCAATTCTTGACTAAGTATAAAAAAAGGGTTCAACTTAAATTAAAAGTTAAACCCCTATATATTAAACGTAAATACGTTTTAAGATTGTGACATAAAACGTATTTAATCACAACCTTCAACTCCACAACTGTTGCCTTCATTAGTATTCAGAACAGTAACTTTAGAATCAAATGTACCTTCATCCCAAACTTTTTGAAGTGTTTTTAAAAAGGTTTCCTCATGCTGTGCTCCAGATATGGCATACTTGGAATCAAAAACAAAAAAGGGAACTCCTTGAACACCGATGTTTTGCGCCTCCAACATGTCTTTTTGCACTTCATCAGCAAAAGCATTCGTTTGTAAAACTTCATCAATAGTCTCTGCATTCAATCCTACTTCAAGTGCCATATTTTTTAGCACGTTAAGGTCATTGATATCTTTACCATCTGTCAAATATGCTTTAAACAAAAGCTCTTTCAAAGCATCGGCACAATTGAACTTTTTGGCTAAATGCAATAATCGATGTGCATGCTGAGAATTAGCCATGATAGCTTTTTCAAAATGAAAATCTAAACCAGAATTCTTGGCATTTTGAGTCATACTATCCAGCATCTCTTGAGCCCAAACTTCATCTTTTCTATATTTATCGGCTAAATGTTCTACTAAACTATCATCAGGAGAAGCCACAAAATTAGGGTCTAGTTGAAAACTTTTCCACTCAATTTCCACAGCATCTTTGTGCTCGAAATTTTGCAAAGCACCTTCTATTCTTCTTTTTCCAATGTAACAATACGGACACATGATATCCGACCAGATTTGTATTTTTAAAGTATTTCCCATAATATTATATTTAGAAAGCAATTATGTAATTTGTATATACAAATTTATAAAAATATATCCAGAGCCAGCATAGTTATAACGTTAAGGCATTCATAAAAAAAACCATCAAAATTACTCTTGATGGTTCTGTTTTAGAATATGTAAATTTGGCTTAAGCCAATATATCTAATACTAATGATGGAAATAAACCTAAAGCAATATTCAACACAATAGCAATAACTGCCACGGCATAAATAATTACTGGAGTTCCTTTTCGCTCTTCATTGGCATCTTTAGTATACATGGCTAAAATTAATTTGAAGTAATAGCCCACACTTATAATTGAGTTCACAACAGCTACAATGACTAAAGCCAAATAACCCGCTTGAATGGTTTCACTAAACAAAACTAATTTTGCAAAGAAACCTGCAAAAATAGGAATACCAGCCATAGATAATAATGAAGCAGTTAGGATTGCAGCAAGTATTGGATTTGTTTTTCCAAGTCCGTGAAAATTTACAATATCCTCGTTATCTCTATTTTTACAAACATATAGCAACACACTAAAAGCAGCCATTCCAGCAAGAGAATATGCTGAAGCATAGTACAACAAGCTACCTGCAGAAGTAGAAAGACTTAACAAGGTCATTAACATAAAACCTGCATGAGATATCCCCGAAAAAGCAAGCATACGCTTTACATTAGTTTGTCTCAATGCCATGATATTACCCACAGTCATAGACGCCATAGATATAACAACTACTATTATTTTAAAAGCTTCGGTCATATCTGCATTCAACACAGAAAGTAATTTATACAAAGTAGCCATCGCCACAACTTTTGCTAGTGTACTCATTAAAGCGGTAGTTAATGCTGGTGAACCCTCATACACATCTGGAGCCCAAAAGTGAAAAGGAACAGCTGCTACTTTGAACAACATTCCAATAGTAAGCAATACAATACCAATAGGAAACCAAACTGGCAATTCAGCAGAACGGGAAAGCTCAGAAATTTCAATAACATCAAAACTTCCCATGGCTCCATAAATTAAACAAATTCCAAAAAGAATAATTCCAGAAGCAAAAGATCCCATCAAGAAATATTTCATTCCAGCCTCATTACTTTTCAAATTCATTCGATCACTAGCAGCAAGAATGTAGAGAGCAATTGATAAAACTTCGATCCCTAAAAAGAACATAGCAAGATTTCCAAAGGAAACCATAGCAACTGCTCCAGCTAATAAGAAAATTTTAATAGCAATAAAATCGGAAATTTTAGATTGGTGATTTTCATAAAAATTATGACCTAGGGCAATTAAAAAAATTGTCAAAACAATAAACAAACATGAAAACGCAGATGAGAATGTACTTACTGCAATCATATTGTTGTAATAACTTTCGGCCGTATTAAACTCAGAAACTGTTAAGCCCAAAACTGCTAATAAACCCAATATAGAAATTGGTACAATTGCTTTTCTAAGGTTAAAAATTTCGAACAAAAGGCATAAAACACCTAATCCTATTATAGCTATTAATGTATTCATTTGTTGATTGTTTGATTTAGGATTTACACAATAGAATGAAAAAACAACTAATGTTAAAATCTATAAACCTAATTAATTTGTATTTCTTTTATTTTGATCTAAAATGTTATGCTTCTTGCGTACTAATACCTTTGCGTTAACAAAAGAATTTGTTCTAATGCTGGTGTTATCAAATCATTAATTGGTTTTGGATACATCCCAAAAAAGAATAAAACACCAACTATAATTAACAACGATACGGTCTCACTTGCTGTAACATCTGTAAAAACTTTAGAGTTAGTTTCACCCAACATAGCGTGTTGAAACATTTTTAACATGTAGTATGCACCTAATATAATGGTTGTACCACCCACAACTGCAAACCAAATATTCACTGTTGATAAACCATACAACACGGTAAATTCACCTATAAAGTTAAACGTAGTAGGCAAAGCCACTGATGCTAAAACTAAAATTAAAAACAAAGAAGTAAATTTTGGCGCTTGTGCACGAATACCTCCCATTTCTGAAATTACTCTTGTTTCATATCTTCTAGAAATGATTTCAGCAACAAAAAACAAACCTACCACAACAAATCCGTGAGCAATCATTTGTAAAACTGCACCTCTAAAACCATCAAGGTTCAAAGCATAAGTACCAGAGGCAATCAAACCAACGTGTGCCAAGGAGGAATACGCTAATAACTTTTTTAAGTCTCTTTGTTTTAAGGCTACAATTGAACCATACACAACTCCCACTAGCCCTATACCAATAAGCAAATATTTATATTCATGAGCTGTTACTGGTGCTAATGGCAATTGCCAACGTATTACACTGTATAAACCCATCTTTAACATGATACCTGACAAAAGCATAGTTCCTACAGTTGGGGCTTTTTGGTACACAGTAGCTTGCCAAGTATGGAAGGGTATTAAAGGAATTTTTATAGCATACGCCAAGAAGAAGGCTAGAAAAATCCAAAATTGCTCTGCACTAGATAAATTTAATGCATATAGATCTTGGATTAAAAAACTACCAGCTTTTTGGTACAAATACACAAAAGCCACTAACATAAACAAAGATCCTGCTAAGGTATAAATGAAAAACTTTACAACAGCTTTTTTACGTTCATCAGCATTACCGTTACCCCAAATAAGAGCTATAAAATAAATAGGCACTAACGCTAATTCCCAAAAGATATAATAAAGCAATCCATCAGAAGCTAAAAAAGTACCCACCATAGCAAAGGACATAAACAAGACCAATGCATAAAAAGATTTTGAATTTTGATATTGATTCCCAAATGATGAAAAAATAATAATGGGTGTCAAAATAGTAGTTAATAAAAGCATTACTAAAGACAAACCATCTGCCGTTAAAGCGAAAGAAACTGCTGGCTTACTAATCCATGGACTTATAAAATTAATATTTACACCAGCATTATATTGATTGAGCAACAGAAAAGAAGCTACAGCTGAAACTAACCCAAAAAACAAAGCTACTTTTGAAGCTAACTTATTACCAACTAATAAGGTTGCAAAGGCACCAATCAAAAGTATAATTAAAATTAGAGATACGTTCATTTGAAAATTTTTAATGATTTCAAAAGCCACTCATCATGACTTTTAAAAGATATTTAATATTACTGAAATTTATAATCTAACACTAAACCAGAAACAAGTAGGATACAATGGCACACAATCCTAATACAAAAACGAAAAGATATAATCCAATACTTCCACTTTGAATTTTTTTGCCTTGGTAACTGATTTCATTTGTTACTTTTCCAAAACCGAAAACAATTGCTGATAATCCCGTTTCTACAGTATCTCTAAAAAAACGAGACAATACATTAATTGGCTTCACGAATAAGAAATCATATCCTTCATCAACATAATATTTATTGTAAAGTACTTTTGCAAATCCAGTGATACTTTCATCTGAAGTAGGAACCGAATTTTGTTTGATATATTTACTGTAAGCGATTCCTATTCCTACCAATCCACCAACAACAGCAATTGCCATTAAAATGTATTCTGTAGTTCCAAGATGGTGTTCTGCAGTAGCTAATTTTGGTAAAATTGGAATCAAATAATGATTCAACCAACTGTTTCCAGGCAAACTAATCACACCTCCAATTGTAGCCAATATTGCTAAAATAACTAAGGGTGCAGTGATTAACGCAGGACTTTCATGCAGATGATGTTTTTGTTCAGCAGTACCTCTAAATTCTTTATAGAATGTTAAAAACATCAAACGGAACATATAAAATGCAGTCATTATAGAAGCAATAGAAGCAACTACCCATAACGGGATATTATGATGGAATGCTACCAATAAAATTTCGTCTTTCGAGAAAAAACCTGAGAATAATGGAACTCCAGATATTGCTAAAGAAGCAATTAACATGGTTGCAAAAGTAATTGGCATAGCTTTTTTCAAGCCACCCATATTGCGCATATCTTGTTCTCCGTGCAATGCATGAATAACTGATCCTGAACCTAAGAACAAACAAGCCTTGAAAAAAGCGTGCGTGATTACGTGAAAAACAGCCACTTCATAAGCTCCTAAACCTAATGCTAAGAACATCAAACCTAACTGCGAAACTGTAGAATAAGCCAAAACTTTTTTGATATCATTTTGAACTAAACCAATAGTGGCAGCGACAAGAGCTGTTGCAGCACCTACTATAGCAATAACATGTTGCACTTCTGGTAATAAATCAAATACAAAATTCAATCTCGTGATCATGAATATACCAGCAGTTACCATCGTAGCAGCATGTATTAATGCTGAAACTGGTGTTGGCCCTGCCATCGCATCAGGCAACCAAGTATACAAAGGAATTTGTGCCGATTTACCACAAGCACCTATAAACAATGTAAAACCCGCTACTGTTAACCAATATAAATCAAGATTAGTTGCACCAGTAATTGCCGTTTTTAAGGTAGTATAATCTAATGTAGAAAATAAATTACCTACAATGAATATCCCTATCAATAATCCTAAATCACCAATACGGTTAATGATGAATGCTTTCTTAGCTGCATCATTGTATTCTTGGTTTTTATACCAAAAACCAATTAGCAAATACGAACAAAGACCTACGCCTTCCCAACCGATGAACATGACTAATAAATTACTTCCTACAACCAGTGTGATCATAAAAAATACAAACAAATTCAAATACGCAAAAAACTTGTGCATATTATCATCTTCATGCATGTAACTGATAGAATACAAATGAATCAAAGATCCAATTCCTGTTACAAATAGCAACCATAAAATAGAAAGTTGATCTAATAAAAATCCAAAATCAACTTTGAAATTACTGATTTGAATCCAATCAAAAAGTGAAATTCGAAAACCACTTGGCTGCGCTGCATTAGCACCAAAGAAAAAACAAGCAGCAATAAAAGAAATGAAAACTGCAAGCGTACCTACAATTCCAGAAACTGTTTTACCTAGGCTTTTGCCAAAGAAAACATTAATTAAAAATCCTAAAAAAGGAGCGAGAACTAAAACTAAAGCTATATTGGTATTCATTTCCATTTATCCTTTTAAGTTTTTTAAATTATCAATTGTAATGGAACCTAAATTTCTAAAAATAGAAACTAGAATGGCCAATCCTACCGCTACTTCTGCTGCAGCAACTGCCATAGAGAAAAACACAAAAACCTGTCCTTGCGCATCTTGATGGTACGTTGAAAAAGCAACAAATAACAAGTTAACGGCATTCAACATAATTTCAATTGACATAAATACAATGATAGCATTTCGTCTGTACAAAACTCCAAAAACACCAATACAAAAAAGTATTACGCTCAGGAAAATATAGTTTTCTATACCAATGTGGTTTAAAATATTATTCATTTTATTTTTGCAATTTTTCTTTTTTAGACAATAACACAGTTCCTATCATCGCAACCAATAGTAATATAGAAGCAAATTCAAACGGAACCATATATTCATTCAAGAGTATTTTACCCAATACTTTTATAGATTGATAATCTTCACCCGTAGTTACATACTCCCCTACAATAGGTTTTGAATTGATAAATATCGCAATCAATACTAAACAAATCAAACAAAAAGAAACTATCGCTCCCAATCGTGTAATTCTCGGTCGGTGAACTTCTTTTTCCTCGTTCAGATTCATCAACATAATCGTAAATAAAAACAAAATCATGATAGCTCCAGAGTAGACAATAACATGTACTATGGCTAAGAATTGCGAGTTTAATAACAAATAATGACCTGCAATAGAAAAGAAACAAATCACTAAATAAATAGCACTATGTATTGGGTTTCTACTAAAGATGGTTAAAAAAGCAGTTGCTAAAGTGATAGCAGCCAATACACAAAAAATTATAAGTATTGTAGACATTAGTTAGCGTTTTTTAGTTGAGCATTTTGAATTGCCATTTCAAGCGGCATCACTAGTTTATCTTTACCAAAGATAAAATCTTCTCTCTCATAACTAGCCGGAACAAGAACTTTAGATGTGGTTAGGTAAATTGCGTCTTTCGGACAAGCCTCTTCGCACAACCCGCAAAAAATGCAACGCAACATATTGATTTCATATATCGAAGCATATTTTTCCTCACGGTATAAGTGTTTTTCATCCGCTTTTCTTTCCTCAGCTTTCATCGTGATGGCTTCAGCAGGACAAGAAAGAGCACACAAACCACATGCTGTACAATTTTCTCTACCTTGCTCATCTCGTTTCAACATGTGCTGTCCACGATACACCGGACTCATTTTTCGTACTTGCTCAGGGTACTGAATGGTAACTTTTCTAGTAAATAAATGCTGGATTGTAATTATCAATCCCTTGATAATCGCTACAAGATACATTCTTTCCCAAAAAGTCATCTCTTTGTTAGAGACTAACTTTTTTCTTCCCGATAAGGATATACTTTCTATTGACATTTTTTATTTTTATTTGAAGCTAATCCTGCTATTCGTTTCAATCTTTTTGTTTTTAAAGAAAAAACAAAAAGGATTTCCACTACTATCAGGGCTAGGGCTTTTCGGTACTAATTAAAATCCTAAATAAGCAGCAATATCTGCTCTCAAAATTACAATTCCAGTAATCATAATATTAATGATCGATAGCGGAATTAATATTCTCCATCCTAAATTCATTAATTGATCGTATCTAAATCTTGGAATAGTCCATCTTACCCACATGTAGAAAAAGATAAAACCACATAGTTTTACAAATAATGCAGCAAAACCTAGTATATTTCCAATATTTACACCCCAATTCTCAACAACCCAACTCATTCCTGGATAGTTGTACCCTCCAAAAAACAAGACCGCTAAAATAGTCGAAGAAATGAACATATTAGCATATTCTGCAAATAAATAAAAACCCATTTTCATCGAGGAATATTCCGTATGATACCCACCAATAAGTTCACTTTCGCATTCTGCTAAGTCAAAAGGAGTTCTGTTTGTTTCAGCAAAAGCACAAATCAAGAAAATAACAAATGATAAAGGTTGGTAAAATACATTCCAATTCATCCCTGCTTGTTGCGCAGATATCTCTCTTAAACTTAAAGTACCTGTCATCATTAATAAAGCAATCATAGAAAGTCCCATGGCTACTTCATACGATACCATTTGTGATGCAGCACGAACAGCTCCCATCAGAGAGAACTTATTGTTAGAGGCCCATCCACCAATCATGATTCCGTAAACACCCACTGATACTACTCCAAAAAAGTACAACAAACCAATATTTAAATCAGTTGCTTGAAGTAAAATATCTCTACCAAATAAATGCAATCTATCTCCCCAAGGAATTACCGCACTAGTCATCAAAGCAGTACTCATAGCAATAGCTGGACCTACAAAAAACAAAAATCGGTTGGGAGTATTAGGTTCAAATTCTTCCTTTGAAAATAATTTTAAACCATCTGCAAGTGGCTGAAAAAGACCAAAAGGCCCTGCTCTATTCGGACCCACACGGTCTTGAAGCCAAGCAGCTACTTTACGTTCTGCCCATGTTGAGTACATGGCCATTAACATTGTTAAAGCAAAAACAACAAGTATAACAACACTTTTTTCTATGATAAATACGCTATCCATTATTACCCAAGCTTTTTTGATTCATAATATCTTCTTGTGTCAATGGAATTTGCGCCATACTAATTTTTTTACGATCCGTTTCTCTACCTTTTAATATGGTTTCCTCTGTAGCAATTTCAACTTTCTGTAACTTTCTGTTGTATTTATTTTGGTTGATTACAGAGTCTTTTTCAAAAGCTCTTGGTCCTTCAATAGTCCAATCTTTTAAGTCTTTGTGATCAAAACGACATCCATTACAAATAAATTCATCTACCTCATGGTATTCATCTTTTCTTCCTGTAACACGTTGAATTTCGTCACCAAACATCCATACTGTAGTTTTTCCAGAGCAGGTAGGACAATCTCTATGTGCATTGTATGGCTTACTAAACCAAACTCTAGATTTGAATCTAAATGTTTTATCTGTTAAAGCTCCAACTGGGCACACATCGATCATGTTTCCAGAAAACTCATTATCAACCGCTTTTGATATACATGTTGATATATTAGAATGATCTCCTCTATCCATAACTCCATGTACACGGTCGTCTGTCAATTGATCAGCAACCATCACACAACGGTAGCAAAGAATACAACGGTTCATGTGTAATTGAATATTGGGACCAATGTCTTCTGGTTCAAATGTTCTTTTTTCTTCAATGAATCTCGATTCTGACTTTCCGTGTTCAAAGCTTAAGTTTTGCAAATCACATTCTCCAGCTTGATCACAAACCGGACAATCTAATGGGTGATTAATCAACAAAAACTCTGTTACTGATTTTCTGGCTTCTTGTACACGTGGAGATGATTTACTATTCACTTCCATTCCGTCCATACAACCAGTTACACATGATGCCATTAATTTAGGCATTGGTCTAGGATCAGCTTCACTTCCTTTTGCAACTTCTACTAAACAACAACGGCATTTTCCACCGCTTCCTTTTAGTTTAGAATAATAGCACATCGCTGGCGGAACTACTTCTCCACCTATCATACGTGCTGCCTGCAGGATTGTTGTTCCTGGTTCTACTTCTATGCTTTGACCGTCTATGGTTACTTTCATTTCTATATTAGTTTCACGCTTAAAGTTTCATGTTTCAAGTTAATTAGCCTAAAACTGCAACCCGAAACGAATTATACTGTTTGCTTCGCTACTAAATGTTTTACACTTGAAAAAGGCTCCGCAACAAAATGATCTCTATTTTTTATTTTTTCTGGGAAACGAATGTGGTATTCAAACTCATCTCTAAAGTGACGAATTGCAGCTGCTACTGGCCAAGCTGCCGCATCACCTAGCGGACATATTGTATTTCCTTCTATTTTACTTTGAATGCTCAATAGCAATTCGATATCTTCTTCACGACCGTGACCATTCTCTATTCTATGCAATACCTTTTCCATCCATCCCGTTCCTTCACGACAAGGAGAACATTGCCCACAGCTTTCGTGGTGGTAAAAACGAGAGAAATTCCAAGTATTTCGTACTATACATGCTGTATCATTGTATACTATAAATCCACCTGAACCTAACATAGATCCTGTTGCAAAACCTCCGTCACTTAATGATTCGTAAGTCATTAAACGATCTTCGCCATTGGCAGTTTTATAAATTAAATCAGCAGGTAAAACTGGAACTGAACTTCCTCCAGGCACAAAAGCTTTCAAAGGTCTGTCTGAACTCATTCCACCTAAATACTCGTCAGAATTCATGAATTCGTAAACACTTAAGCCCAATTCAATTTCATAAACACCAGGATTTTTAATATGTCCGGAAGCCGAAATTAATTTGGTACCTGTTGATCTTCCTATTCCAATCTTGGCATAGTCTGCACCTGAATTGTTTATTATCCATGGCACAGCTGCAATAGTTTCTACATTATTTACAACCGTTGGGTTTGCCCAAAGTCCCGAAATTGCAGGAAATGGCGGCTTGATTCGAGGATTTCCTCTTTTTCCTTCTAATGATTCAATAAGTGCCGTTTCTTCGCCACATATGTATGCACCACCACCTATTTGTACATATAAATCTAGATCATACCCTGAACCCAAAATATTTTTTCCTAACCAACCTGCAGCTTTAGCTTCGGCAATGGCTCGCTCTAATATTTTATAAACCCACATGTATTCTCCACGAATGTAGATGTATGATAGATTTGCTCCCAATGCATAGCTGGACGTAATCATCCCTTCGATCAATAAATGCGGAATGTATTCCATCAAATAGCGATCTTTGAAAGTTCCCGGTTCAGACTCATCCGCATTACAAACTAAATGTCTTGGCTTTCCTGATTTTTTGTCGATAAAACTCCATTTCATTCCAGCAGGAAACCCAGCTCCACCTCGACCACGTAGTCCAGAAGTTTTCACCTCTTCTACAACTTCATCAGGTGTTAAACTCTTCAAGGCTTTCTCCACTGATGCATATCCTCCGTTGGCACGATATACTTCATAGGTCTTAATTCCTGGAATATTTACTTTATCTAATAATATTTTCTGTGACATATTATTTATCGTGTAGCATTATTGTATTGTTCTTGCAATCTTCAATTAACTGATCTACTTTGTCTTTTGTCAAATGTTCTTTGTAAAAATCACCCAATTGCATCATAGGAGCATATCCACAAGCACCTAAACATTCCACTCCTCTAACTTCAAAAAGACCATCTTGAGTAGGTTCCCCTACTTTTACACCAAGTTTGTTGCAAGTATAATCCATCAAGTCTTCTACTCCGTTCAAACAACATGGGGAAGTTTGACAAAACTCAAACATGTATTTCCCTACAGGTCTTCTGTTAAACATGGTATAAAACGACACAACCTCATAAACCTCTACTGGCTTAATCGCTAGTATCTCGGCAACCTTGTCCTGTAATTCAATACTCAACCAATCATTGTGAGCATCTTGTACTTCGTGCAAAACGGGTAACAAAGCTGATTTTTGTTTGCCTTCAGGATAATGACTGATTAATTCATTGATGCGATTCATCAATGCTTCGGTCATATTTATTTCTTGTTTGTACTGTGTTCTTTCCATTTTTATTTCTTTTAACCGCTACGTGCACAAATAAGGCACAAAGTTTACAAAGATTTATTTTTTTAGAAATCAAAAGATTTACTTTTTAATTCCTGATTTTAATTGAATTTATGCGTCTAACTCTCCAGCGATTACATTCAAACTCGACAAAATAACAATCGCATCAGAAAGTAACGAACCTTTGATCATTTCTGGATACGCTTGATAATAAATAAAGCAAGGTCTACGGAAATGCAATCTATAAGGCGTTCTACTTCCATCAGTTACTAAATAGAAACCTAATTCTCCGTTTCCACCTTCAACAGGATGATATATTTCGGCAACTGGAACAGGAACTTCTCCCATTACAATTTTGAAGTGATAAATTAAGGATTCCATATTAGTGTACACATCCTCTTTTGGCGGAAGGTAATAATCAGGAACATCTGCATGGTATTCATTCCCAGCAGGCATTTTTTCTAAAGCTTGACGAATTATACTTAAACTCTCCCAAACCTCTGCATTACGCACACAAAAACGATCATATGTATCACCTGATTTTCCTACTGGTACAATAAAATCAAAATCTTCGTATGAAGAATAAGGTTGCGCTACTCGCACGTCATAATCAACTCCTGCAGCACGTAAATTAGGACCTGTAAAGCCATAAGCCATTGCTTGCTCTGCAGTTATAGCCCCCACATTAACGGTTCTATCAATAAAGATTCTGTTTCTTTCAAATAAATTTTCAAACTCTTTCCAAGCCACAGGGAATTCTTCTAAAAAAACATCTAGTTTTCTAAAAGCTTCTTCTGGCCAGTCTCTTTCAAAACCACCAATTCTACCCATGTTAGTTGTCAAACGAGCACCACAAATTTCTTCGTAGATTTCATATACTTTTTCTCTAAATTGAAAAACATATAAGAAACCTGTATAAGCTCCAGTATCAACTCCTAAGATTGAGTTACAAATAATATGGTCGGTAATTCTAGCCAATTCCATGACAATAACTCTTAAATATTGCGCTCTTTTTGGCACTTCAATATCGAGTAATTTTTCAAGAGTCATCCACCAACCCATATTATTGATAGGCGAAGAACAGTAGTTCATTCTATCCGTTAATGGAGTAATTTGGTAAAAAGGTCGGTTTTCAGCAATTTTTTCAAATGCTCTGTGAATGTATCCAATTGTTGGCTCAGCTTCAAGAATGCGCTCTCCATCCATCAACAAGATATTTTGAAAAATACCGTGTGTTGCAGGGTGCGTAGGACCTAAATTTAGAATCGAAAGTTCGCTACCATCTTCATTTAACTGCTCCGCAATTCTTTTGGCATAACGATGCTCTGGTGGTAATAATAGTTCTGACATTTATTTAATGTGAAAAATTATAAAAGTGTGCTTTTTTAATAATTATCGGTTGTTCTTCCAAAGAAACGATCGTCTTTATCTGTTCTTCCGCTATCTTCCATTGGAAATTCTTTTCGCATAGGGAATGAAATCATTTCATCCATATTCAAAATTCGTTTCAACTGTGGATGTCCTATGAAATTGATTCCGTAAAAATCATAAGTTTCTCTTTCCATCCAGTTAGAACTTAAAAAAATGTTTGAAATCGTTTTAATTTCTGGTTTATCTCCGTTAAGATATGCTTTGATTCTGATTCTTTTATTTTCGTACCAATTGTGCAAATGGTACACAACAGCAAACTGATGATCTTCATCGTTATCAGGATAATGGATTCCGCATAAATCAGTTAAAAAATGAAAACGTAATGTAGGATCGTTTTTTAAAAATAAAATAACGGCTGTTATCGTTTCAGCATTTACTTCAAATGAAAAAATATCTTTTTCTTGTTTGAATTCAAAAACAGCCTCTTGAAAAGTTTCGACTAATTTTTCTTGTATTTGTATCGTTTCTAGCGCCATTATTTATTTGATATTATAGGAAGCTAATAATTCTTGGTATTCAGGAGAACTTCTTCTTCTTACAGATTCTGTTCTTACCAATTCTTGCAATCTCATGACTCCATCAACAATTTGTTCTGGTCTTGGAGGACATCCAGGAACATAAACATCTACAGGAATTACTTTATCAATACCTTGCAAAACAGAATAGGTATCAAAAACCCCACCTGATGATGCACAAGCTCCAACTGCAATAACCCAACGAGGCTCTGACATTTGTTCATAAACTTGACGCAATATAGGAGCCATTTTCTTTGATATTGTTCCCATAACAAGCAACATATCAGCTTGACGTGGAGAAAAACTCACTCGCTCAGATCCAAAACGTGCTAAATCATAATGCGATGCCATTGTTGCCATAAACTCTATACCGCAGCAAGAAGTAGCAAAAGGTAATGGCCAAAGCGAATTTGCTCTAGCTAAGCCTACTACATCATTGAGTTTAGTAGCAAAAAACCCTTCACCAACAACACCTTCTGGAGGGGCAACCATACTTACATTTGAATTACTCATCTTTGTAAAATTATGAATTATGAATTATGAAGTATGAGTTCATAATTTAAATTTTAAAAACATTCTTTTATAATAATTAGAAATTGAAATCTTTACAATTCATTGTTTCCAATTCCTATTAAGATTTACTCCCACTCTAAGGCTTTCTTTTTAATGATATAGAAAAAACCAACTAGAAGCAACATCATGAATACAATCATTTTGACCATTCCTTCCATTCCCAATTCTTTAAAATTGATTGCCCATGGATATAAGAAGATTACCTCTACATCAAACAAAACAAAAAGGATGGCTACAAGAAAATATTTAACTGAAAACGGAATCCTAGCATTACCTACCGATTCTATACCACATTCAAAATTTTTATCTTTAACCTCAGAGGATCTTTTAGGGCCTAATTTTCCAGAAACTATAATAGTTCCTACAACAAAACCTACAGCTAAAAGAAACTGCATCAAGATAGGAATGTAATTCAATTGATCTGATTGCATATTATGATTTTTATGTATAAGAATAAGCAACAAAGATAACTTTCAAATTATTAAATAACAATAATTTTTTTAAAATACATGCGAACTACATCGTTGTAAATTTGCAATTTTTATTAATTATAAATAAGGAGTGTTCATTTATTCTATGTGAAAGCTGAGTAGAAAATTCAAAACTAAAGTCAACACCTTAAATCTTGAAATTTTCATTATTAGTACTTTATCCCATAAAAAAAACGTCCCGATATACTCGGGACGTTTTAAACTTTCGTAGGCAAAAAAAAATATTTTTATGCTTAGATCACTGCTACTTGCGCAGCAACTTTTCCTTTTCTTCCTTCTTCTTCTACATAGCTAACTCTGTCACCTTCGCGCAATTCTTCCGCGTTGATTCCTGAAGCGTGAACGAAAATGTCTTTTCCTGTTTCTTCGTCTGTAATGAATCCGTAACCTTTAGATTCATTGAAAAATTTTACTGTACCTGTACGCATTGTAATTGTAATAATAATTTATAATGTAGCAAATGTAATATTTAATACAATACGAAATGCGTTCTTATGTTTTTATTTTGTAAAAATATTGATATTCAACGTTTTCTAACAATATCAAGACATCCTAAGGCTAAGCTAATTTAATATGTAATTCTTTTAACTGTGAATCATCAATAACGGACGGTGCATCAATCATTACATCTCTTCCCGAATTATTCTTAGGAAATGCGATGAAATCTCGTATAGTTTCCTGTCCACCTAATATAGCGACAAGTCTGTCTAACCCAAAAGCCAATCCACCATGAGGAGGTGCCCCAAACTGAAATGCATCCATTAAAAATCCAAACTGAGCTTTTGCTTCATCCTCAGTAAAACCTAAATACTTAAACATTAATTGTTGCGTAGCTTTATCATGAATACGGATAGATCCACCGCCTATTTCGTTACCATTCAAAACCATATCATATGCATTTGCACGAACTTTTCCTGGATTAGTCTCTAGCAAGTGCATGTCCTCTGGTTTTGGTGATGTAAAAGGATGGTGCATAGCATGGTAACGACCGCTTTCCTCATCAAATTCTAACAAAGGAAAATCAACTACCCAAAGCGGAGCAAATTCATCTGGCTTACGCAATCCAAGACGTGTAGCAAGCTCCATACGCAAAGCTGATAATTGTGTTCTTGTTTTATCTGCTGGACCTGATAATACAAAGATCATATCTCCTGGTTTTGCGTCAGTAATTTTGGCCCACTGCGATAAATCTTCTTGATCATAAAACTTATCTACTGATGATCTATAAGTTCCGTCATCATTACATTTTACATATACCATCCCACTAGCCCCTACTTGCGGACGTTTTACCCAGTCAATTAATGCATCAATTTCTTTACGGGTATAATTTCCGGCTTCTGGCACAGCTATTCCCACCACCAATTCGGCAGCGTTAAAAACTGGGAACTCTTTATGTTGCGCGTATTGATTTAACTCCCCAAACTGCATCCCAAAACGGATGTCTGGCTTGTCATTCCCGTACGTTTTCATGGCATATTCATAGGTGATTCTTGGGAATTTTTCAACCTCAACACCTTTTATTTCTTTTAACAAATGGCGCGTTAGCCCTTCAAAAACATTCAAAATGTCTTCTTGCTCAACAAATGCCATCTCACAATCAATTTGTGTAAACTCTGGTTGTCTGTCTGCACGAAGGTCCTCGTCACGGAAACATTTTACAATTTGAAAATATTTATCCATTCCACCCACCATTAACAATTGCTTGAACGTTTGCGGAGATTGTGGCAAAGCATAAAACTGCCCTTCATTCATACGAGAAGGCACTACAAAATCTCTAGCTCCTTCAGGCGTAGACTTGATTAAATAAGGTGTTTCCACCTCACAAAAATCTAAATCCGAAAGATACTTGCGTACTTCCATAGCTACTTTGTGACGAAAAAGCAAGCTGTTTTTTACTGGATTACGTCTGATGTCAAGGTAACGGTATTTCATTCGAATGTCTTCACCACCATCCGTTTCATCTTCAATAGTGAAAGGAGGAGTTAAGGCTGCATTTAGAATTGTTAATTCGGTTACCAGAATTTCAATTTCACCTGTAGGGATATTTTTATTCTTAGCTTCACGTTCAATAACCGTACCTTTAACCTGAATTACAAATTCACGGCCAAGAGTTTTTGCTAATTCAAAAACAGATTTTTCAGTACGACTTTCGTCAAAAATTAATTGTGTTATTCCATAACGGTCTCTTAAATCAACCCAATTCATAAACCCTTTATCACGTGATTTTTGAACCCAACCCGCAAGAGTTACATTAATACCGGTATGCGAGGCATTTAACTCGCCACAATTATGACTTCTATACATCTTCAAAATTTTAGTTTGTTTTGTCCTTAGACTTGTGTGCAAATTTAGGACTAATTATGAATAATGAATTGTGAAATAAGAATTTTTAGCAATAGGATTTTTAAACCTTTTGAGTTCAAATGTTAAATTTTAGTTCAATGTTACCAAATTGTTAACATAAAGTTTTTTTATTGTAAAATACTTTTTATCTTTGTTAAGCTAATATGAATTTTAAAAACCCCACATCATGAAAAAATATATCATCTTTGCCGTATTACTGTTTACAGGAATCGCATCAGCTCAAGAAAGTAATCCAAAACTAGAAGCCATTGGAGAATTAGTAAAAACAACTTACTACTTTGAAAATGGAAAAGTACAACAAGAAGGATTTTTCAAAAACGGAAAACTAGAAGGAATTTGGACTTCATTTGATGAAAACGGAAACAAACTAAGTGTTGCTACTTATGCAAATGGAGAGAAAATTGGAAAATGGCTTTTTTGGAATGGAAACAAACTAAATGAAGTAGAATATTCAAACAGTAGAATTGCATCTGTTAAAACTTGGAAACAAGACGCTCTAGTTAACAATTAATTCGTTTTTATAAAGGTTAAAAAAAAGCTTTCGATTTACTCGATAGCTTTTTTTTTGACTTAGAATCAGTACCAAATTGCAAGGTAATTTCAAATAAAGTTCATTAGATCTAATTTATTAATCAAAATGAACCTCATCAAGATATGAAAACCTGCTCTGAAAATATCCTTTTGAAATTCAGAACAGGATTATCATTTACCAAAAAATAGTGTAAAACGCTGCTATCAGCGATAATACCACCAACATCCCAACAGTAAAACCAGGTGACATTTTAAACATGGTACGGTCTATTTCTAAACCATTTGTTTTAACTCCACGCGCAGTTTCATACATGCTTATGGCATACATACCAACAACACAAATCAAGAACACAAAGCCCATACGGTCTATGAAAGGAATTTCGTAAATACCATTTGCATTTGGAACTGAAAAACCAGTAGCATTTAAGAATGATAAATCAATAATAGCTGGCATAAATTTGAAAGCAAGCGACAGTAAGAAACCACCAATAGTAGCAAACAAAGCAGCATTCGAAGTAGTTTTTTTCCAGAAGAACCCTAAAATAAACATGGCAAAAACTCCAGGACTCACAAAACCTGTATACTCTTGAATATATTGAAATCCTCCTTTTTTATCAATTCCTAAAAAAGGCGCGACTACAACAGCAATTAGCATAGCAACTACAATTGCTTTTTTACCAATGCTAACAAGTTTCTTCTCATCGGCATCAACGTTTAATTTGGTTTTGTAAATGTCTAAAGTAAAAATAGTTGCAATACTATTGGCTTTTCCAGCTAACGAAGCTACAATTGCAGCAGTAAGTGCAGCAAAAGAAAGCCCTTTTAAACCTACTGGCAACAAATTCAACAAAACAGGATAAGCACGATCCGGATTTACGGTCCCATCTTGAAGCATTTCGGTGCCAAAATGGCCATTTTGATATAAAACAAAGGCTGCTATTCCCGGCAATACTACAATTATTGGCATTAATAATTTCAAAAATGCAGCAAATAAAATTCCGTTTCTAGCCGTTTTCAAATCAGCTCCTAATGCACGTTGCGTAATGTATTGGTTACAACCCCAATAATTAAGATTAATGATCAACATTCCTCCAATCAAAACAGACAGACCTGGTAAATCCATATAATTAGGGTTCGTTTTTTCAAAAATCATATGAAAATGATCATTAGCCTCAGTAGTCATAAGGTTAAAACCATTAATAACTCCTGTTGAACCAAACTCTTCGGCAACTAAATTCAGGGCTAAATAAGTCGTTACCAATCCTCCTAATATCAAGAAGAAAACTTGAATAACATCGGTATAGCCTATTACCTTCATACCGCCTAGTGTAATCATTACTGCAAAAAAGGCTAAGAAAATCATACACAAAGTGATATCAAGACCCGAGATGCTGCTAATTGCTAAAGCTCCTAAATACAATATTGAAGTAAGATTGACCAAAACATATAAAAGCAACCAAAACACGGCCATAATCATGGCTACATTGCTATTATACCTTTGATTCAAATACTGAGGCATAGTGAAAATTTTGTTTTTCAAATACACTGGAATAAAGAAAACAGCAACAATAATTAAGGTAAAAGCCGCCATCCACTCGTAAGTAGCAATTGCTAATCCCATTTTGAAACCGCTACCACTCATTCCTATAAATTGCTCAGCGCTAATATTACTCGCAATTAATGATGCACCAATGGCCCACCAAGTGAGTGATCCCTCGGCTAAAAAATAATCTTTACTACTCGTTTCTTCTTTCTTTTTCTTTTTATAAATCCAAATTCCATACCCTACAATCAGGATGAAATAACACAAAAAGACAATATAATCTTGGGTGGCTAATGTTTGCATTGGTTAAAATTTTTAGTTTTGGATAACAGATTTATAATGAATATTTGATTGACTTTTTAATACCTCAGCACTTTTCTCTGGAGTAATATCACGCTGTGACTCCCCCATCATTTCGTAGCCTACCATAAACTTTTTTACCGAGGCTGAGCGCAACAAAGGCGGATAAAAATGCATGTGAAAATGCCATGCTGGATGTTCCTCTCCATCTGTCGGTGCTTGATGAATCCCTGAAGAATACGGAAATGAGGTTTCGAAAAGATTATCGTATTTAGTGGTTAACTGTTTTAAAATAACAGCAAAATCTGTAACCTCAGCTGAAGTAAAATCAGTGATTTTGGACACGCTACGTTTACTCACAATCATGGTCTCGTAAGGCCAAATTGCCCAAAAAGGTACCAAAGCTACAAAATGCTCATTCTCGATCACGATGCGCTCTTGCAGCTTCAATTCTTCCACCAAATAATCTAGTAATAAGGTTCGATCATGTTTTACAAAATACTGATTCAAGCTATTATGTGTTTTTTCTACTTGTGTAGGCAAAGACGATTGTGCCCAAATTTGACCGTGCGGATGCGGATTACTGCAGCCCATTACACTGCCTTTGTTTTCAAAAATTTGAACATGGTTAATATAATCTATAGCGCCCAAAGTCTCATATTCTTTTTGCCAAGTAGTTACAATATTCTCGATATTCTCGACCTCCATTTGAGGTAAAGTCAAATCGTGTCTCGGAGAAAAACAGACCACTCTAGAAATGCCACGTTCTGGTTTTGCCTTAAAAAAAGTGTGTTTTTCATTCTCTTCATAAAAGATTTCTTCTTGCTTTAAGGCGGCAAAATCATTTTCAAAAACATAACAAGAATCGTATGGTGGATTCACTTCACCATTTGCACGCACATTCCCCGGACACAAGTAACATTGGGGATCGTATTCTGGTAATTGAACAACCGAAATGGTTTCTTTTTGGCCCTGCCAAGGTCTTTTCGAACGATGAGGCGAAACCAAAACCCATTCGTTGGTTAAGGGATTAAAACGTCTATGTGGATCTTCGTTGATATCAAAATTTTTCATCTTAGTTTGCATTATATAATGATGTACCGTTTCCGATTTTAACATCATAAATTTTCAACTCAATGTTCCATTTTTCTTGGTACAATTGGGCGAATTTTTGTTTAACAGCTTCTTCTTTTCCTTTTTTAATAAAGGTGATGGTGCAACCCCCAAAACCACCGCCCATCAATCGGGAACCTATTACGGCTTCATCGGCTAGTGCAAGATCCACTAAATAATCAAGCTCAGGACAGCTCACCTCATATTCTTTTGACAAACCATCATGGGTTTCAAAAAGTAATTTCCCCAAAAGCTCAATATTTCCCGCATCCAAAGCTTCACAAGCTTTAGACACACGAGCAATTTCTTTTACTACATAATGCACGCGTGTAAAAACTACAGCATCCATTTTGTCTTTCAAAGTCAACAATTGCGCTTCGGTACAATTTCTAAAACTTTTGATTTCAGGAAAATTAGCTTTGATAATCGCCAAACCTTCCTCGCATTCTTCTCTTCTTTTATTATAGGCCGATGTAAACAGTGAATGCTTCACATTGCTATCCAACAAAACCAGAGCATAGTCTTTAAAATCAGCATTGTGGCACTCAAATTCCAGGGTATTGCAATCCAATTTAATGACCTTATTTTCAAGTCCATGCACACTAGCAAATTGGTCCATAATACCACAATTGATTCCCACCCAGTGTTCTGCCTTTTGACCCATTAAAGCAATATCAATAGGCTTAATTTTTAAATCAAAAAGTTCGTTTAGACCAAATAGAAAACCACATTCCAATGCAGCCGAAGACGACAATCCAGAACCAACTGGAATGTTGCTACTAAAAACGCAATTAACCCCGCTAAATTCAAAACCATTATGTTGTAGTTGTTTCAAAACTCCTAAAATATAATTGTTCCAAACGATTGAACTGAGTTCAATGTCTTGCAACAAATCGACTTCAAATTCTTGATTCAAATCGATAGCAACGATTTTAGAAGTTGTAGTGTTACTTTTTTCAAAAGCAAAGCAAATGATCTTATCTATAGCAGCAGGCAATACAAAGCCATCGTTGTAATCTACATGTTCTCCAATGATGTTAATTCTTCCTGGAGAAAGGACTATTCTTTCAGGTACATTACCAAATGTTTCCTGAAAAAAAGCGGTTGTTTTTTGTATTAATGAATCATTCATTACTATTGAAATTTTTAAAGTGTTGATCTATTTTTTTTTATTTACTTCTTTACTTCCAAATTCAATTTACCAGTCTTTAAACCAGCTCCGTTTACTTCCAATTGGATGGCTCCTGCAGTAGTTTTTGATTTTACAAGCACTACCAATTTTCCGCTAAAAAGCTTCATGGTATCTTGGTGGAACATTTCAAGCGAAGTAGCATCTCCATTACAAGCCGCGCGATACGTACCCGCTCCCGACACCTTAAATTTCAACTGATTCGTTGCAGTTGGACAAGGAACTCCATTTTTATCCACTACAGATACCGTAACAAAAGAAATATCCTCGCCATCGGCTGTGATGGTTTTTCGGTCTGCATCCAAAACGATTTGGTGCGGTTGACCAGCGGTTCGGATTTCCTTTTCTTCTGCCGCTTTGCCATTGTCATCATAAGCTACGACTTTTACCGTTCCTGGTTCATATTTTACATCCATCCACATCAAGCGGTAACGGTTTTGCGGCGTGTTCTTGTTTTTGATTTGTACGCCCATACTTTTACCATTGATAAAAAGTTCGGCACTGTTGTAACTGGTGTACACAAAAACGGGAGTTGTTTGTCCTTCAAGACCTTCCCAATTCCAATGGGGTAAGATGTGTAGCGTAGTTGCCTTGGTGTTCCATCGGCTTCGGTACAAATAATAACGGTCTTTCGGTAAGCCTGCTAAATCGTTAATTCCGAAATACGAACTACGAGACGGCCAACTTTCGTCATAAGGTGTTGGTTCGCCCAAATAATCAAATCCTGTCCAAACGAATTCACCAATTACCCAAGGTTTATCATCCTGAAGTACGAAATCTTCATCAGGAACATTGGACCAACTGCAGGCTTCCAAATCATACGATGAAGATTGAAAGTCTGGATATTGCTTCATTTTTTCTTGAACCACAGGAAATTTATAAATCCCTCTTGAACTCACCGTTGATGCCGTTTCGGAACCTAAAATAAATCCTTGCGGAAATTTTTTAAATGCCTCATCATACAAATGCACGCGATAATTCAATCCTGGAATATCTAGCAAGGCTCCAAAACCCGATTCCATAGTCGCTTTTACCTGATCCATTCCAACGGTCACTGGACGAGTTGGATCTTCTCTATGAAATATTTCTTGCAACCATTTGGCTCGTTTTACACCCGCTTCTCCCCACTGATCTGGAACTTCATTTCCTGAACTCCACATCACAATAGAAGGATGATTACGTGTGGCTTGCACCAAATTCACAATGTCTTTTTCGGCATATTCATCAAAAAAGCGATGGTAGCCGTTATCTACTTTTGGTAAAACCCATTCGTCGAAACTCTCTGCCAGAAACAAAAACCCCATTTCGTCTGCCAACTCCAATTGCTCGAAAGAAGGCATATTGTGCGAACTGCGAATGGCATTGCATCCCATATCTTTTAAAATGGTCAACTGTCTACGCAAAGCGGCTTTGTTTACCGCAGCACCAAGAGGTCCCAAATCGTGATGCAAACAAACACCTTTGAATTTGGTCACTTTCCCATTAAGGCTAAACCCTTTATTGGCTTCATACTTTATTTCTCGGATTCCAAATTGGGTGGTAAGCTCGTCTTTCAATTCATTACCAACATATAATTGAGTAACAGCTTTGTACAAATAAGGCGTCTCAGGACTCCACAGTTTTGGATTCTCTACTTTTATATTTTGATCGAATTCTTTTCCGAATGGTGTAACCGACTCCTCTGAATTTAATTTCTTTCCTTCAGCATCAAAAATAGTGGTCACCAAACGCGAATTTTCACCAGAAGCTTTGGTCTTAATATTGACTTTGGCCACGGCATCACTAATAAAAGGTGTCGTTATAAACTGACCCCATTGGTCAATGCTTTCCTTGTTTTTTATAATAACACTTACTTTTCGATACAAACCAGCTCCGGGATACCAACGGGAGGCAAATTCTTTATTGGATAATTTTACGGCTACTGTATTGTCGCCTTCTTGAATGAATTGAGAAACATCAAAATAAAAATAACTATAGCCATACGCCCATTCCCCTACTTTTTTCCCATTCAAATACACTTGAGGTTCGCTCATAGCGCCTTCAAAAAGCAATAGGATTTTTTTGCCTTTGGTATCTTTAGGCAAACTAAATGTATTGCGATACCACGCAGTACCAATATGTGGTAAGGCTCCGGTTCTTCCTGTTTTTTCGGTAGCTACATTTTCTCCATTTTGAACAATGGCAACTTTCTGAATGTCTACATTTTTATCAAAAGGACCATAAATTGCCCAATCATGCGGAACAGTAACCGATTCCCATTTCGAGTCGTTAAAGTTTGTTTTAAAAGCGTCTTCAAAATTTCCTTTTTGAAATTTCCAATGGGTATCCAATACCTTTACCACTCGGGCTTGAGAGAAAGTCGTTGTAGTGAAAGCTGTAAAAACCAGCAAAAAAAGCGTTAATTTCTTCATTTGTAAATAGCTATAATTATTCTTTAAAAGCATCCAATGCTGGTGAAGGTTTTCCGTCTGGTTGCCAAGCACTCAAGCCATAGCCACTCCAATATTTAGCTCCTTGCGGCTCCCAATACAAAACGCCCAAGCCTTTATTATCGGGAACAGCTCTTACGGCTTTGATTGTAGCAGCTAGGAGTTCTTTGGTGTTTTGTACTTGTTCATCAACACCGCCAACTTCAACAACCATTACCTCTTTCTGATAACGAGAAGCCATATCATTTAGGTTTTTTTGCAAATCGGCTATGGTTTCTGAATAGTCTTTCTTGATCCAAAAGGGATAGTAAGACAAACCAATAACGTCATACTTTACTAGATGCTCGGTAGCTTTATCAAAAAACCAACGGAATTTTTCATTGTTATTCCCTTCATCTACGTGCACAATTACTTTGATTTTGGCGTTCACGGCTTTGGTCGCTTCGTATCCTTTATTCAATAATTGCGCTAGTTGAGTCCAATTGTTCGTACTCCCATCAGGCCAAAGCATTCCGCCCGGGATTTCATTCCCCACCTGAACCCATTCTGGAGTAACACCTGCTTTTTTTAAAGCCGTCAACACGTCAAAAGTATGCTCATAAACTTTTTGTTGTAACGCATCGAATGATAAATTGGCCCAAGCAGCAGGTTTGGCTTGTTTGGCTGGATCGGCCCAAGTATCGCTATAATGAAAATCAATCATAATGCGCATTTTGGCTTTTTGAGCACGCAAGGCCATAGCTACTGTTTCTTCCTTACTGCAATGACCACTGGCTTTGTCTTGACTCGGATTGACAAATACACGCAAACGAATGGTATTCATTCCGCGTTCTTTTAGCAATTGCAAACAATCTTTTTCATTTCCGTCAGTATCATAAAAACGATAGCCAGTAGCTTCCATTTGAGGCAACCAACTCACGTCCGCTCCTTTGGCGAAAGCCGATTTGTTTTTCTTTTGCGATAGCGCTGTGGTGTTTAGACCAAGTATAGAGAAAATCGAAAAAGTATAGTAAAAAACAGTATATTTTTTCATCATGATTAATTAGTAAACGCTTGTAAAACTGGCAATGCTTTATTTGAAAAATCATAGAATGCTTGGTTTTCAAAAGTAGAACCATTGGAGGCTTGACTTCCTTTGAAAGACACCCATTCGCCTCCCCAATACGCAAAACCTTGTCCGTAAGTAGACGATTTTACCAAATCTTTAATCGCCAAAACAAAACTCTTTTGACCTTCGGGAGTGGCAGGAAACCCAGATATTAATTGTGATTCTAAGCCCATGATATTATTAGTCCAGTCATTCCAAGTTAAGGTAAATGGATAGGCTGTTTCTGCAATCAACACTTTCTTAGAAAAGTTTTTTCCTAAGGCATCAATGGTCGTTTTTACCGCAGCCATATCTTTCCCATGCCAAAGAGGATAATACGACAAACCGATATAATCATAATCGATACTTTTTACTTTATTAAAAAACCAGTTGGTGTCAGTAGCCGAAACGCCTGCGTAGTGTATCATGATTTTTGTACTTGGCGCTTTGCTTCGAATGGTAGCGCATGCGGTAGACAATAGCGCCAAACATTGCGCTTCTTGATTGATTAAATGCCCTTGAGGCCAAAGCAATCCGGTATTAATTTCATTACCGATTTGAATAATATCTGGATTAATTTCGGTCAAAATAGTTGTGGTATAAGTGGCTACTGCAGCTTTTAGATCATTAAAAGATACGTTTTTCCAAGCAGCTGGAGTGGTTTGCACCGCAGGATCAGCCCAATCGTCAGAATAGTGAACAGTTAACCAAACTTTTAAGCCCGCTTGTTTTACTCTTTGCGCCAAAGCCTTTACCTCGGTCAATCCAGAATGTCCGTTGGCAGGATCTTTCCACAAACGAATTCTAATGGTATTACATCCAGCACTTTTTAGTGTGGTTAACATGTCTTCTGTTTTTCCGTTGTTAGTGAAAATTACTCCCGCAGCTTCTATTTCTGGCAAATACGAAATATCAGCGGCTTTGATAAACTCCTCAGCAACCACAGGTGGTTTTGCAACAGGAGTTTCTGTAGCGCTACTCTCACCAGCATCAGAACAAGAAAAAACAAGTATGAGAAGCGAAAGCAATGCCGAGTTTTTAAAGTATTTTTTCATCTCAAAAAGATTTAAATTTATAAATAGTTTTATGGTAATACAACTCCCCTTTTTTGAGAATCGCACTCGGGAAATGATCATGATTAGGAGCATCAGGAAAATTTTGAGTTTCAAAACAAATCCCACTAGTAGGGTGATATGCCGCGTTATCTTTCCCTTTTATTTGTCCAAAACAATTCCCGCCTACGTATACATGTACAGCAGGTTGATTGGTGTAAACAGACATTCTTAATAATTTATCACTGCTGTACAAAGATGCAGCGTACTCTTTTTCTTTGTTTAAAACAAAAGTAGTATCTATTGTAGCGGGACAATTTCTGCTATTTGTAAAATCGAAAGGACAATTAGCAACATTCAAAAAACGACCGGTGGGAATGCCTGAACTTGTGGTTTCTAATATTCTTTGTGAATTAACACGCATCTCCTGATCAACAACAGAATTGTGATGTCCATCTAGGTTAAAATAGCTGTGATGCGTTAGGTTTAAAATAGTGTCTTGTGATGCATGCGCCACATACTCTACTATCATTTCATTTTCATCGGTAAGCATATAGGTCACATCAACCACAACGTCTCCAGGAAAAAATTCTTCATTATGCTTACTGCAATAGGTGAACGTAACAGATGGATTTTTACCTTCTTTTTTGCTTTTTAGTTTCCAGTTTCTCTGGCTTAGACCAATACTGCCGCCGTGTAACGAATTTCCATTATTGTTTTTATTTAACAAGTAAGATTTTCCACCAAGCTTGAATTCGGCATTACTTATCCTTCCTGCAAACCTTCCTACAATAGCACCAAAATAAGGAGCACTTGGCAAATCATAGGATTTTATATATTCCTCTAGGGTTTCAAAACCCAAAACTACGTCAACCAAATTACCATTTTTTAAAGGCACTTTTAAAGATGTAAGTGTAGCTCCATAACCCATCACCGTCATTTGCATTCCCTTACTGTTGACAAGTTCACACATAGAGACCTCTTCACCATTAGGCATATAACTAAATGATTTCAGCACAGAAACCCTATTAAAATGTGATATGTGTTTTATTTTCATGAATAAATTATGAAATGTGAAAAACCAAAAGTAAAATAATTGTTAAGTATTACATACCAGTACCTACCAGTTTTTGTACATTGCAACTTGAAAAACACTTTTTACATGAAACTAATCAGCATTCAAAACAATAAAGGCATTCCTAAATACCAGCAAATTATAACCTCTATTGAAGTAGCACTGCAACAAGAATTGCTACAAAAAGGGGACAGACTCCCATCAGTAAATAAAGTGCGTTTAGAATTCTCTCTGTCTAGAGATACCGTTTTACTCGCCTACGATGAGTTAAAGAAAAGAGGGATAATTTATGCCATTCCCGGCAAAGGATATTATGTAAAAAGCGTTGAAGTATCCATAAAACAAAAGATATTTTTACTCTTTGATGAATTAAACATTTTCAAAGAAGACTTGTACAATTCCTTTCTCGAAAACATAGGAACTACAGCTCAGGTTGATATTTTTTTTCATCATTTTAACGTTCCCGTTTTTCAAAAACTAATTCATGACAGCAACGGTAATTACACCAAATACATTATCATGCCGACCAATCTTGAAGAAGCCGCATCAATTATAAAAACCCTACCAGTTCAGGACGTTTATATTCTTGATCAGACCAATCCAGAATTATTGAACTATCCTGCAGTGTACCAAAACTTTGTAAAAGATATTTATGAAGGCCTATTAAAAGGAAAATCAAAGCTGAACAAATACAAAAAACTAATAATGATTTTTCCTGGATTCCGTGAACCGCTTGGGATGAAAATAGGCTTTGAAAAATTTTGCAACGATCACGCTTTTGAATATGAAATCATAACCGAATTTAAAAACAGAAATATCACAACTGGCGAGGTGTATATTATTCCGAGTGACAGGGATTTAGTTAGTGTAATAGAAAAGGCAAAAATTCAAAATTTACAATTGGGCACTGACTACGGAATTATATCCTATAATGAAACCCCACTAAAAAAAGTAGTAGAAAACGGAATCACAACCATTTCAACCCATTTTGAAATGATGGGACAACTTTTAGCACAAATGATTTTAAAAGGTAAAAAAGAGCAAATAGAAAACAAAAGTGATTTGATATTGAGGAACTCGTTGTGATATAAAACAAAAAAACCGCTTCTTTCGAAGCGGTTTTTGTACCCGGAGCCGGAGTCGAACCGGCACGGTTTCCCACAGGTGTTTGAGACCAGCGCGTCTACCAATTCCGCCATCCGGGCTTAGCAGACAGAAACGACAACAGTCGCTTCACGCAATAAAGAGATATTTAGTAGTATCTAACTATCTTTTCCTTTAACACGGTGCAAATGTAAAAAAATTAATTAAATGTTCAACTAAAAATACTTAATTTTTTCCTTTCAGTGTTAAATATATTTTATAAATTTGCACCTCGTTAAAAAACGAAACACACAACTAACTACATCTTAGGTAAATAGATTTATTTTTAGTTTAAGCAACAGCTTAAGTCAAAACTATCTTGCAACCACAGATAAAAACAACACACAATAATGTCACACCTAGAGCCAGAAGCTAAAATTTTTGCTTGTTCACAAAGTGTTTATCTTGCTGAAAAAATTGCAAAAGAATACGGAATACCACTAGGTAAAATCACTACATCAAAATATAGTGACGGGGAATTTCAGCCTTCTTATGAGGAATCTATAAGAGGATTGCGCGTATTCATAGTATGCTCAACATTTCCTACTGCTGATAACTTGATGGAATTACTGTTAATGATTGACGCCGCAAAGCGTGCATCAGCTAGGCACATAACAGCTGTGATTCCTTATTTTGGATGGGCAAGACAAGATAGAAAAGACAAGCCAAGAGTTCCGATAGGAGCTAAACTTGTAGCAAACTTACTAGATGCTGCAGGTGCAACAAGAGTAATGACCATGGATTTGCACGCAGATCAAATTCAGGGTTTCTTTGAAAAACCTGTAGATCACCTTTTTGCCTCAACTATCTTTTTACCATACGTAAAAAGCTTAGGACTGGACAATTTAACGATTGCTTCGCCTGATATGGGAGGTTCAAAAAGAGCTTATGCGTATTCTAAATTTTTAGAATCAGATGTGGTTATTTGTTACAAGCAGCGTAAAGTTGCAAACGTAATCGATACCATGGAATTAATTGGTGAGGTTAAAGGTCGTAATGTGATTTTGGTAGATGACATGATTGACACCGGAGGAACATTGGCGAAAGCCGCAGATTTGATGATTGAAAAAGGAGCTTTGAGTGTAAGAGCTATTTGTACGCACGCTATACTATCAGGCGATGCTTATGAAAAAATAGAAAACTCAAAATTAAGTGAGTTGATCGTAACAGATTCAATTCCGCTAAAGAAAACATCAAGCAAAATACGCGTATTGAGTTGTGCACCTCTATTTGCTGAGGTAATGCACATGGTTCACCACAACAACTCAATAAGCGGAAAATTTATAATGTAATGCACTAGGCGCTGAGTCAAATGCCATATATTATAACGAGTGCTGAAAGCCAAAAGCTTGACGCCAAATAAATAATAATATTATTTAATAACTATATTTTTTTTACAATGAAATCGATTACAATTAAAGGATCAGAAAGAGAAAGCGTGGGCAAAGTAGCTACTAAAGCCTTACGTAATGCTGGATTGGTTCCTTGCGTATTATACGGAGGAAATCAAGCAGTTCATTTCTCAGCAGAAGTTATGGCTTTCAAAAACTTGATTTACACTCCAAACGCTCACACAGTTGAGATCGATCTTGGTAACGGAAAATCATACAACGCTGTACTCCAAGACATTCAAGTACACCCAGTATCTGACAAAATTTTACACATTGACTTCTTTCAAATCTTTGAAGACAAAGAAATTACTATTGAAGTTCCAGTAAAAATTGTTGGAAAATCTAAAGGTGTTATGGCAGGTGGTGATTTACGTATGAACAACCGTAAATTAAAAGTAAGAGCGCTTCCTAAAAATCTTCCTGATTTTGTTGAAGCTGACATTACTCCACTTGATATGGGTAACAAATTATATGTTACTAAAGTACCAGCTGAAAACTTCAAAATCATGCACCCAGACAACACTGTTATTTGTCAAGTGAAGATTTCTCGTGCAGCTATGAAAGCAGCTCAAGAAGCAGCAAAAGCAGCAAAAGCTCCTGCAAAAGGAAAGAAAAAATAATTTTTTTCAATCAAAATTCAAGAAAGCGTCAGTTACACAACTGGCGCTTTTTTTTGCCTTTATTTTTTTTATATATAAGAAGCAGCTAAAATACTTTTAAAACTATTTTGTCCCGCTTTCCGTTGCAATCTTTTTGCACGCAAAAGAAGCGTACAAAAAGGATTTTCACTACAATCGGGGCTATTACACCCTATTTTTTGCATCTCAGACATGAGCCACATAAACCCTTAAAATATTAGCTACAACATAGTCATTTTATTGAATTAAGCTTACTTTTGTACCATGATAAAATGGATTTCAAACCTATTCGCAACCACAAAATCAGAGCACAGTAGCACCATCATGAAGAAATTTTTAATAGTCGGACTAGGCAACATCGGGGCTGAGTACGTAAACACAAGACATAACATCGGGTTTAAAATCGTAGATTTTCTAGCCCGCAAAGAAGGAGTTTCTTTCGAAACCGTAAAACTTGGCGCACTAGCTGAATACAAATTTAAAGGAAGAACCTTTTTACTTTTGAAACCCAACACTTATATGAATTTAAGCGGGAAAGCGGTTCAATATTGGATGGAAAAGGAGAATGTTCCACTTGAAAACATTCTGGTTATTACAGATGATTTAAATCTGCCGTTTGGAGCCATCCGCATTAGACAAAAAGGAAGTGACGGTGGACATAATGGACTTAAGAATATTAACTTGGTACTAAACACACAAAACTACGCACGATTCCGTTTTGGCATAAGCGATGAATTCAAAAAAGGAAAACAAGTTGATTATGTCCTTGGTGACTGGGACGATACTGAAAAAACTACACTTCCGGAACGATTAGAAATAGGATCAGAGATTATAAAATCTTTTGGTACTGCGGGATTAGAAAACACCATGACTTCCTTTAACGGAAAATAAAAAAAGGGAAACGTTTGTAAAAACACTTCCCTTTTTTAGTAATTCTATTTTACTTATTCAATTACAATCTTTCTGATTTGTTTTCGCTCTCCTTCAATAACTGTTAACATATAAACTCCTGGATAAAGATTTTTCAATTGTATATTTTCATTAAAATTTGACTTGCTTTTAAAGTCATTTTCAAAAAGCTTTCTTCCTAATAAATCATTAACCATCACCTTTACTTCTGCATCGGATTTGGTGGTGAATTGAATATTAAAATTCCCTTTATTTGGATTAGGAAAAACAACAAAATCATTGAGTTCAAAATCCGGTGTTGCTAAGGTGTATGTTTTTGTGCAAATTGTTATTGATGCTGAATCTATTGTGCCAAAGTCACCGGAATCTAAATCACGTACACGCAACGTCCAATTTCCTTGCGGACTTAGCCCATTAAATTTAGACAATAATTCAAATGGCGCTACGGTTTGGGCTGTTTTCACTGAGCAATCAAGAGCAACTCCCAAATCATCATAGCTCAATACTAAACTATTGCTTGTTGACCCACAACTTCTTTCAAATAATTTCACAACAGTCCCTTGTGGATTTAGCACTTCTATTTGCACATCACTCAAATAAGTATGAGTAAAAGCAATAGCTAAATTCACATCAGAAATCACTTCAGTTGTAGCTGGAACAGTTGTTGTTACAGCACGATACGTTGTTGATTCTGGTATAGAAAATGGTGTTGCAAAAGCATACGTATTACAAGATGAAACAACAGAATACCCAATTGCAAAAGATGTACTGTTTACTGCATAATAAATATTTGCCGTAGGCTCAATTAAGATTCTGCAATCTCTAGCCGTTACATTTGGAACCATAATTGTTTGCGAGCCGTCATTCGGAGTATTTGCAGCCAAAACGGTATTGAAATTTAATCCACCATCCGTTGAAAGTTTGATATTCACATTCGCAGAACCGGTTAAAGTATTAGAATTATTTACGTTCCATGTAATTGTTTGCGTTGATCCCTGCAACCAACTTGAATTTTCAGTATTTTGTGATGTTACTTCAAATGGACCAGCTGCCCCACTTACGTTTACCATCATCACATCAGTATTTGTTTGCGCTGTTCCAAGAGCAGCATTGTCCCTTCCCGTTAAAGTAAAAGCAAGTGCTCTTTCAATTGTAGAAACGGATTCCCAAGTCGTTGTTAATTCATTAGCCAAAACCGAACTTAAAGCAGGCATGTATCGAACCGGTGAACTACTTGGATAAAAAGATCTAAAGTTTGGCCCAAAGCGTTTTGTAGGTGATGCAAAACTGAAATTACCATCTTCGTTTACCGCAGGGTCTACTGTATTTATAGCCGTATCATTTTGCTCCCAACAATAAGTAATCACATCACCATTCAAATCAGAACCAGAACCTTTTAAGATAAATGCTGTCCCTTTAGGAATAGTGTAATCTATACCTGCATTGATTGTTGGTGGACTATTAGTAAGAAGAGTACTTACAGGACAGGTTTTAGTCGATAGATTATCTTGTATTTGCTTTATGCTTGCATAGGCAAAATAATCATCTGAATTATTTTGGACATTATAACCCGATGTAATTCCTGCATACGCCATAATGGTAGAACCACTTCCTGGCTCCACATTAACACCAGTATCCTCAATATCGAAAGAAAATGTATGGTTTGCTCCTAATTGATGTCCCATTTCATGGGCTACAAAATCAATGTCAAAAGTATCTCCTTGAGGTATACCATCACTTGGCGAAGTAAAAGCACTTCCTTTTCCCTCAGGAACAACATCATTAGGATTAACACACACACAGCCTATACAACCAGCATTTCCACCACCACCATTTGCCCCAAACAAATGACCTATATCATAACCAGGATTTGTTATTGTAGCGGTTAAATTTTCTTGCAATTCCAAGTTCCATGTACCCGCCGCTCCTTCTGTGGAAGCTGAATACGGATCTGTAGCGGCATCCGTATAAATTATAAGATTGTTATTGGCAATAATACTCAGTTTTATGGCTAAATCTTTATTGAAAATACCATTAACCCTTGTCATGGTAGCATTCATGGCAGCCAAAGCATTTGCAACAGTCCCTCCATGAAATGCGGTATACTCGCCAGTACAAGACAACGCTAATCTAAACGTTTTGAAAACTTTATTATTTGCAGCTATTTTACCTGTTTTGTTTAAAAGTTCTTTATTCAAAGCTACATCTTCTGTTTTGCAAGTGAAAGGCAAACTTCCGCGAACTCTACTTTTTGAATCAAATAGAACATAAACAGTATGATCTTTCGAATAGGGCTCTATAAATTCAGAGCCGCTTTCCCCTCTAAGAATCATAGTCTGAATACCTTTTGGTGACAAACTAAAATACAACGAAGCTTTTCGATCAGTAATCCCAATACCGTTGTAGGCTCTTATATCTGGATTCTGTGCTTGCAATTCGGGTTCAAAATTAGAAGATTCCCAAACCCAAAATTTTTCTAACTCACCTTTCATGTTGGGTATCGTAATTTCAATTCTGCTCTGTTTTGAAGTCTTATTCTGAAGTGTTTCTAAAGATTTTTTTATTGCAACTTCGTTTAAATTAAACAACAACTGCTTTTCAGTAAGAGGTTTATCATTAATTCTATCATAAACTGCAACTTTCTCTTGAACAATTCTTTTCCAAAAAGAGCCATCTTGTGCATGGATTGCAGCACTGGAAAAAATAATTATAAAAAATAGTATAATTCTTTTCATAATATCGTGATTTTAAGTTTCAAAATTAAAGCATTTATAGTAATGGTTGCTTCAAAATATTTAATAATTTAAGTCAAATAATAGAAAATTAAGTAGTTTACTGTTTTAAATCCCATTTTTTATATTTTAATAAAAAATTATATATAATTCAATTAGTCATACCGCTTCTTTTAAATAAGATACCTTAAATTTGCACGATTATAAAACACTTGCTTTGAAGATTTTTCATTCTATAAACGACTTCCTGATTACCAAAAAAACAATTCTAACACTTGGTACGTTTGACGGTGTACACATAGGTCATAAAAAAATCCTGCAAAAGCTCACGCAAAATACGCCTAATGAAGAGTATGAAAGTGTTGTTCTTACTTTCTTTCCCCATCCAAGAATGGTTTTACAAGAAGACTCCAACATTAAACTACTCAATACGATTCAGGAAAAACAAGAATTACTGGAAGAAATTGGGATAGAAAACCTAGTCATTCACCCATTTGACGAAGCGTTTTCACAATTAACCGCCGAGGAGTTTGTAAAAACAGTACTGGTAGAAAAATTTCATATTAAAAAAATTATCATTGGGCATGACCATCGTTTTGGGAGAAACAGGACCGCTAATATTGATGATTTAATAGATTTTGGAAAAGAATATGGTTTTGACGTAGCTCAAATATCTGTACAAGAACTCAATGAAATTTCAGTAAGTTCAACAAAAATTCGCAACGCAATTCTTAATGGGAAGATACAACTTGCCAACGACTATCTTGGCTATTCCTATTTTATTACGGGGACTGTCGTACAAGGAAAACAACTAGGACGCACTATAGGTTTTCCTACCGCTAATATCAAAATAGAGGAGAACTATAAGCTGATACCACAAAACGGAGTATATCTTGTACAAGCAAGTATCAATTCTCAAATTATAAATGGCATGATGAACATAGGCACAAACCCTACTGTAGGCGGCCAAGAACAGTCAATAGAAATTCATTTTTTAGACTTTCAGGCTGATTTATACCATCAAGAATTAAAAATTTCAATTTTACATCGAGTTCGAGACGAAGAAAAGTTTAGTTCCATACAATTACTACAAGAACAATTGCAAAAAGATAAAATAGTTGCAAAAAATTATTTTAAAAAATAATAGGTTAACATATTTATTGACTTTTTTTAATTAAATTTGAGTGTTACACTTTGTTTATCAACATGATATATTAATTTAAAAATTTGCAATATGAAACTTCCAAAAGAATTATTAAACGGATTGATTATTATTTTAGGAATAGGCCTTTATTTTTTAGTGATGGAGCTACTAGGATTAGCAGACAACCCTATATTGAGAGTTTTTAATGTCCTTTTTATTTTTTATGGCACCAATAAAACTTTAAAAGAAAATTACGCTGAAGGAAACATAGTTTTGGTTTCTAATGCTGCATCTGCCTTTGGAACTGCATTCACAGGGGTTATTCTTAGCATTGCAGCACTTATTCTATACAGCTATGCAAAAGGGGGAGAAGCCTATATTGGATCACTATCAAAAACATTTCTATTTGGTGGAGAACCTACCGTTATGACGTATTCCATTTCTCTTTTATTTGAAGGAATCAGCTCAGCTGTCATAGTAACATTTATGCTGTTATTGTACTGGGATACCCGATACTCCAGCGATAAACATGGAGCTAAATCATAAAAAAACATTCTTTATAAGTACAGGAACAGTAATGATTAACTTTTTTAAATCCAGCAAAGTACTGAATTGAGAGGTAAATTAGTATGTTTTTACGTTTATTGTAAACAACTTCAAACAAATTTTGAGTCAACGAATTGCTTTTCTCTTTTCGAAAGGTAAGCATTGTTACTTTAGAACAATTTAACTACTTTTGATGCATCAAAAATATGTATCGATGAGCATTAAAAGACACAATTGGACAAAAGACGAAATAATCGCAATATATAACAAACCCTTAATGGATTTGCTTTATGAAGCAGCCACTATTCACAGAGAACATCATGACCCAAATGTAGTTCAAGTATCTACACTATTATCTATAAAAACTGGTGGATGCCCTGAAGATTGTGGTTATTGCCCACAAGCAGCACGCTACCACACTGAGATTGAAGGTAACGACTTAATGTCTGTAAGCCAAGTAAAAGCACAAGCATTACGTGCAAAATCTAGTGGTTCATCAAGAGTTTGTATGGGAGCTGCTTGGAGAAATGTAAAAGACGGACCTGAATTTGACCAAGTTCTTGAAATGGTTCGTACAATTAACAAACTTGACATGGAAGTTTGTTGTACCCTTGGTATGATCACTGAAAATCAAGCCCAACGCCTTGCTGAAGCAGGATTATACGCCTACAATCACAATCTTGACACTAGTGAAGAATATTATAAAGAAGTAATATCTACACGTGGTTTTGAAGACCGCATACAAACCATTGAAAACGTTCGTAAAACTAACGTTACAGTGTGTAGCGGTGGTATTATAGGAATGGGAGAAAGCATTGAAGACAGAGCTGGTATGCTTGTCGCGCTTTCTACATTAAATCCGCAACCAGAATCGGTGCCAATAAATGCGTTAGTTGCCGTTGAGGGAACTCCGATGGAGGAAGAAAAACCAGTAGAAATTTGGGAAATGATACGAATGGTAGCCACTACCAGAATCATCATGCCAGAAACTCAAGTACGACTATCAGCAGGTAGAATGAATATGAGCCGTGAAGGTCAAGCCATGTGCTTTTTTGCGGGTGCCAATTCTATTTTTGCGGGTGACAAATTATTAACAACACCTAATCCTGATGTAAATGAGGATATGAAAATGTTTGAAATGTTAGGTTTAAATCCTCAAAAACCATTTACGAAAGTTTCACAACCTCAAACAGTAGAGGCCGAAGACTCTCAATATGCACCTCTTGGAGAAAAACCTAAATGGTCAAGACCAGGACACACTATAGAAAGAAACCTTGAAGCTTCTGGAAAAGAAAAGTAACAAGTTACATATTATTTTTACCCATAAAAAAACTCCATTTCTTAAGAAATGGAGTTTTTTTATATGAAATATTCAATGTGTATTTTTTTAGTAGACAATTTTATTAGTGATTACATTTCCGTTTTGTAAAACTGTTTTTACAATCAACACTTGCTGAGCTACAGGCAAACTTGATATAGAAAACGTCAAGGCATCTACTTTTTGTTTTTCATAGATAGCAGTTCCTGATACAGTGTACACATAAATCTTATCAATAGACTCTATTCCCGAGTCTACTTTGATTACCTTATTCTTTACTGAAACAAGGACTTGATTTGACTTAACATCAACATCATCAACACCTAGCGTTTTATCAGTGTAACGCAATACAAATCTTTCGTTAAAAACACCTTTAGCGGTTTCAAAAGTGTAAGGCCCTTGATTTAAATTATGTGTTGTGTTTTTAATTTTATCTTCAAGATAAATTTTTCTAGAAGCCAATAACCCATCAACCTGATCTATACTTATTGAAAAAGTCCCCTCAATTGTTGAGCTATACCCTAACGGAATTTCGTCATTTTCCTCAAAAGGCAAAGCTCTTCCTTGTATCGTTAATTTTTTGTTGTCATTAACACTGTAAAAATCTACAAATCTATTCCCATTATAACTTACACCATCATATGTGGTATCATAACTATTTGTAGCACCTGTAATATAACCCACAAGCATTTGCTTGAAAGCACCTTGTGTATTGGTTAGATTCAACCATAAACGGTGTTTTTCAAAACTTGAAGCAGTATTTGACTTCTTTGAAGCAATTTTAAAAAACTGACTATTATCTAAGATTGCGTTAAGGGCACCTAAGCGCATCCTATTGTTAAAAACAATTGTCGAACTAGTCATGTTTTCTAGAGTACCAGCAAAAAAGGCCTGTCCTGCGGCAATTTTCCCTGTTGGCCTATAAGGGTTTGTTACTGCTTTGTTCGGATCACTCTTTGCAACAGCAACTCCTCCTGTGGTATTGTAAGTAGCGTAATCATCTGCTGAATAAGCATAAAAACCTGTTCCTGGGTTACTTACATTCTCGCCACGAGCAGTATTATGTGTCCAAAAATATAAGGTTCCAAAAAGTGCTTTAGAATTTGCTGCTAAGAACGCATCTGCATCAATCGCTGATGGGTAAGGATTGCCTATCAAATAAGGTTTATTAGGTACAACAGCACTAACTGATATCGGTCCGTTATCAGGAACGCCAATAAAAGATGCTATAAATGAACCAAGCGGTGTAGGAGGCATTGCTGTGCCCTCTGGAGCTCTAATGATGTAACCCACTCCCCTTTTCATTTGATTTTGCGGATTTTCAGAAAAATAATTATCCGTAGAAGGATCAAATGAATAGTAACTACCCGGGTCAGTATTAGGTGAAACATCAATTAACTTCTGGCCTAGAACTGGAGATGACCAATACGTATAATCAAATCTTTTTATCGGTGTTGTCTCTCTTATATATGTTATGTTACCAATATTAGCAACATCATTTATTTGTATTAAACTAGCGTTATTTTGAAAGGTTAGTGTACCATTAACGGTAAGTTTGTCCTGAAGTATTACACTAACTCCTGTTGACACAACTGCATTTATACCCGTGTTAACAGTACAGTTACAAAGCTGAACATTAGCCGTTATTGGCGTATTTGAGTTGATAACACCTATCATATCAATTGTAGGTGATACTGACCATGTAGATCCTGTGTATGTAGTAGTAGTTACCGGATCAATTACTACATTTCCGGTAGGAGATGAGGTACAACTCCCACTTTTAACAGCAAATTGATAGGTTCCTGGTGCTAAACCGGATATTGTAGTTTCTGAACCTGTACCATTAATTGACAGGCCTGACGAACCAGTTCTTATTAATGTCCAAGAACCCGAAGGTAAACCACTTAATCTTACGCTTCCTGTGGGTGTAATACAATTTGGCTTTGTCATTACTCCAATTAAAGGAGTTGTAACATTATTTGTAGCACCAACAGTAAAAGGAGTTGTTCTTGAACACCCTTGATTAACTGTAATGTTTAAATTATATACCCCAGGTTTAAGTCCTGTTAAAGACTTACTTGTTGAAGGAGTAAAACCTGATACACTAGATGTCCAATTGTAAGAACTTTGATCTACCCAAAGAGGCAATGTTACTCCACTAAAAACTCCATTACTAGGAGCGGGTGTTGTACTACTTATTGGAGCAACAGTTGTTCCCGTACCTTCAGTAAAATTATATCCAGCCAACAATCCTACTTGTTTAGAATTATATAGTATAAACCCCGAAGCCAAACCTTTTATTTCATCAATAGAGAGTGCTCTACCCCAAAAACCTACATTTGAAATCTCACCTACAAAACCAACACCACCAACATCTAAAACCCCCCAACCTATTTTTGTTGAATAGGCTGTGTTACTTCCATAATTTGACGTTGTACTATTTACAGATCCAACTTCATTTCCATCAACATAAAGCTTTAAAGATGTACCATTCCCCACAGCTGCAATATGATGCCAAGCGTTATCACTTGGATAATTTGCTAATGGAGATGTAACAGTTCCACCTCCAGCAGTATAACACAATAAATTATTACCCTCAAAGCCAAACTCAACAACATCGTTTTGCCCAAATAATGACATTCTGTTTCTATACTTGGTCTTATCAAATTTTATCCAGCCTTCTGCTGAAAACCGGCTTCTATTAGATAATAATCTGCCACCCAAATCAACGTGAGGATCTGCTGGAGTTGCAGCTGTTGTTGTCTTCACACCATTAAACAATAAAGATGATGGATAAAATTGATTCGTAATAGCTATACTACCATTAGAATCATCAGGACAAGAGGCATTAGTTATGTTTGCCGTAGGAACGGCTGGAACTTTATAAAACAAAACACTTGTATTTGGATTTTGTAAAGTAGCTGGACAACTGTTACTTGCAGTTACCGAAACCAATGTAAATGGTGTTGTTTGAGTAAGTACATCATTGATAATGATATCAGAATTGCTTGTGTAATTAAGAACCGTAGTCTGTACATTTGTTATTTCATTTCTATAAACTACTGTAAAAGGACTTACCCCACCCAATATTGTAACTTTCAATTTAATTGCTCCAGGAGAAATTATATTGCAAGATGAATTTGTACTTGAAATTGAAGCTGTATAACTAACACATTGTCCAAAAGCTGGAAGTAAAATAAAAAGGAAAAAGATTGTGCTGAGTATTTTTTTATTCATGTGGTATTATTATGAGAGGTTAATCTTATTTTATATTAGCGCTCAGAATTTAATAAAATCTAAATTTTTTAAATATACAATCACGTTTTAAATTAAAAACAAATTAATCGATATACTACTTGTTTTAACGATGAAGTGCTCTAAATTCAACATTAGTAATACCTTATCAAAGCCTCCATTTAATTAAGGTTATCTAAATAATAAATTTAGAATTTGATACAAAAAAATGCTCCTCGATATCTCTTAAAATGAATTCAAAATTGTTTTAAACTTAATCTTATTTACGAATAATTTTACCAATCGGATTTAGAATGGAATCGCTGCCATTAAAATCTATTTCTAAACAATTTATAGTTTAATCACATCTTTTTTTATGTAAGGTTATCACATAAAGTTAGTTTTTACAAAATTTGATGCGCTAGGTTATTAGATACTATTGTTGCATTTTTGTTTACAAATTAACCTCAATCATGAAAGAAGTATTCTCTATAAAAGAAGCTATTAAAAAGATAGAGCATTATTGCGCTTATCAGGAACGATGCCATGACGAAGTAGTTCAAAAACTGCGAACCATGAAAATGGATTCTGACGAAATAGACATCATCATTGTAAAACTTATACAGGATAATTTCTTGAATGAGAGTCGGTTTGCCTGTAGCTTTGCTAGAGGAAAGCATCGCATAAAATTTTGGGGTAAAAACAGAATTGTAAATGAGCTCAAATTCCGAAACATTGGTCAATACAACATCAATCTCGCGCTAAAAGAAATATCAAATGAGGAATATTTAGACACTTTTGAAAAAATAGCCATAAGAAACTGGGACAGCATCAAAGAAACTAATCTTCAAAAAAAGAGAAAGAAATTTTGTGATTACTTACTCCGAAAAGGATTTGAAAGCAACTTGATTTATGAAAAAGTAAAAGAATTAGAGGCTCAATAAAACACTTACCGCATTACCGCCAAAACCTACTGCATTCACTAAAACTTTTTGTACGGGCCTTTTTTGTTGCTGCGCTTTCGCAAAAGGAACTCTGACAAACGTATTGTGCTGCATCATTAAAATAGCGAACTCCATGCTTAGAATTCCTGATGCACCAAAAGTGTGACCGATTTTCCATTTATTAGTAGTTAATAATGGCAAGCTTTCGCCAAAGACTTTTTGGATCGCTTTATACTCTGTCAAATCCCCTTTTATAGTTCCTGGCGCATGCATGACAATTACATCAACGTCTGACAAAGCAGTATCTTTTAAAGCCATTGCCATCGATTTTTGAAAGCAAACAGCTTCAGCAGAAATGGAAATATTATGCTCTAAAATTTCAGTGGCATAACCAATTCCTTCAATGTATGCTAATGCGTTTTCTTTTTTACCCATTTCAAGACAACAAACTCCTGCACCTTCACCTAGAATCATGGTGTTTTGTGTTTTATCTAAATCTAAAGCGCGGTTTGGGTATAACTCATTAGATCTGGAATAAATCTTTAATGCTTTCATTTGGGCAATTGTAAAATCAGTCAATGGAGCTTCACTACCTCCAACCAAAAATTTATCAACCATTCCTGATCTCAGCCATGCTACACCATTTAAAACAGCGTGCAAAGCAGTAGAGCAAGTAATTGAATGCGAAATTTCAGGTCCTGCACTTTGTAAATCATGTGCTACCCACGAAGAAATATTACCCAAAGTAGTGGTTGGTGATGCTAGGGTTTGCGCTTTACCAGTTTCTAAGTATTCTTGATGGTGCTTTTCAAATAAATCAGTTGCACCACGTGATGATCCAATATTGATTCCGAATACATCATTTTCACCCCAGCCCGCTTGCTGTATTGCGGCTCGGGAAGCTTCAATAGCATATAAAACTGATTTGTCAAGGAATTTATATTTTGGATCAGACTGTTTTAATTGCTCCACTTTATCAGCCGAAACGCTATCTAAAGGCGCTACAAAAGCTGGTGTTTTATCAATTACCTTATGTACAAAACAGTGTTGTTCCTTTAGATAATTCTCCCACACCATTTTAAGATTATTCCCTAACGGGGAAACGGACGAAAGCGCTGTAATGGATATAATTTTTGACAAGATACTATTGATTTGATTGCAAAGGTCGCAAAGTTTTATACAAACTTCGATAAGGTTTAGGCCTAAATAACAATTTCGAAGCTTTTTGTGACTTCATTTATAATTAAGAAAAACATTTACCCCATACCTATACTATTTCTAGGACTTCTTCTACTACGTGATAAATTTTTTGCAACTGTTCATCACTGATGATGTAAGGAGGCAAAATATAAACAATGTTCCCAACAGGTCTTAAAATCACACCATTTTCGATAAAAAAATCATAGAGTTTGTTTCGCAATGATCCATAGTAACTAGCTTCACCCTCTGTTTTGATTTCTAAAGCAAATATAGTACCCAAGACTCGCGTAGTTGTTACCTTAGAGTGTCCCTTGATTTTACTTTGAAAATCCAAATGTTTTTGATTCACCCGAACCAAATTAGCTTGCATCTCGAGAGTATTTAACAACTCTAAACTGGCTAGAGCAGCAGCACAGCCCGTAGGATTTGCTGTAAAGGTGTGTCCGTGAAACAATGCCTTATTAATATCATCATCATAAAAAGCTTCGAAGATATCTTGTGTAAAAGTTGTTATTGCCATAGGAATGGTACCTCCAGTCAGCGCCTTAGACAAGCACATGATATCTGGTTTTGTTACCACATAATCCATTGCGAAGTTTTTACCTGTTTTTCCAAAACCAGTCATGACTTCATCAGCAATGGTCAAAACCTGGCTTTCATTACAAATTTGCAACAATACATCTAGTGTTTCCGGTTCATACATCACCATTCCCGCAGCACCTTGCACTAAAGGTTCAAAGATAAAAGCGGCACACTTGTTATTTTTTAGATGCTCGCGTAAAGCTTGGTAACTTTCTTCCTCTTTTCCGGGAACGGGCACAGGAATTCTCACTACATCAATAAACATTCCTTCAAATGCTTGAGTGTAAAATGAAATTCCGCTAGCAGCCATCGCCGCAAAAGTATCACCATGAAACGCATTTTCAAATGCAACGATCGTAGTACGTTGCTCTCCTTTGTTAAAAAAATATTGCAACGCTACTTTGATACCAACTTCAACAGCAGTAGAGCCGTTATCTGAAAAGAATACTTTTTGTTGATTTTTCGGCAAAATCTCAAGTAACTTTTCCCCTAAAATAATGGCGGGTTCATGAGTAAAACCGCCAAAAAGAACATGTTCTAGAGTTGTTAATTGCTTGTAAATAGCATCGGCAATAAATGTATTACTATGTCCATAAGGATTCACCCACCATGAGGCAATAGCATCGATGTATTCTTTGTTATTTTCGTCCCAAAGCAAAGCTCCTTTTCCTGTTTTAATAGCAATAGGAACCGCGGCCGTTTTGTGTTGTGTATAAGGATGCCAAAGATGTTTTTGGTCTCTTTCAGTTAATGTCATTTCAAATAATATATTTCGCAAAGATACATAGAGAAGGCAACGTGTTTTACAAAAATGTTACAAACTCAATAGCTTTTCCCTGAACATATCAGCGTATTCTTTAATTACATTTTGATCAAAATAAGGTTCTTGTTCAATTCTCCCAATACAGTTTAAACCTGTTTTAGAAAGAATAATGGTTTCGGTAGCTTTATTCTCATCACCCGAAAACAGAATTCCCGCCACTTCAATTTTCCTGTTTTGAAGCGCCTCAATCGTTAACAATGTGTGATTGATACTCCCTAGATAATGTCTAGAAACTAGAATAACTTTATAGTCAGGTTGAATCAAATCTATCACACAATCTGAATCATTTATTGGAACAAATACGCCACCTGCACCTTCTACCACAAGGTGATTTTCAGTTTGTGGCTCTACTATTTTTTGTAAATCAATAACAACACCATCACAAGCTGCTGCATAATGAGGACTTGCTGGAGTTTTTAAAGCATAAGCATTCGGGTGAAGTACTGTTTTAGAATTTGACAAAAAGGATTGTACTTTATGACTGTCTGAATGGTCTAAATCTCCGGCTTGAATTGGCTTCCAATAATCAGCCTCAAGCGACTCTGTTATGATAGCTGCTGCAATAGTTTTACCTACATCGGTTCCTATTCCTGTTATAAATAGTTTCATAGATTATGAATTTTTACAAAAATAGAAAACCCATCATAAAGATGGGCTTATTTCTAATATTCTTTTAAATCTTATAACACTTATCATCGATTTACGGTAAGCATTCAACTCTTATATTAACACAAAAAAATTGAAAATCATTGTTTTTGTTTTACTAATCTAAAAATTACTATTCGATTTAAATTCAACTTTAGTTCAATATCGGTTTAACAGTATATCCTGCTTTTTTTAGCAAGTTGATCACTCCTTTTTCACCTAACAAATGCCCTGCTCCTACTGCAAAGAATGAACTTTTATCTTTCATAATACCTGGCATTTTCTCAACCCAATTGGTATTGCGTTCTTCAAGCAACCATTTTTTTGAGTTTTCATCTAAAAATTTAGGGTTTGTAATTTGGTTGTACAATTCTACTAAGTTTTCATCTTTATAAGACTGAACCATTTTCTGGGTATCTTCAAGTTTTGATTCCTTTAACATAGCAATCATTTGGTCATCATTATAGGCTTTACCCATGAATTGCATTTGCGCCTCACCCGTTTCTAATCCTCCTAATTTTTTATTCCCCGCTTTAGCAATACTTGATAGTTCCATCTCATAAAATTTCAAATTGGTACACCCAAAAGATTTCATGGTAATCAAACTCATCACCGTAAACAAACTAAAATTATCTACCTGTTGAACAGTCATACCTGTTTTTTCTTTTAAGATAGAATCCAGATCTGCAAGTTGTTGAGCTGTAAGTTTTTTGCTTAAAGGCTCTGAACCCATTGCCGATTTTTGCAAAAAAGCCATTTCATTAGGATTATTCAAATCAATTTCAAGAAACAAGTTATCGGCATTATTCAACGCTTTTTTTGTTTTATCAGTAAGAAAATAATCCTCATTACAAATCATGTGTACTGTACCATAAAGATAAGACGGTTTTGTATTTCCGTTACCTGAAATCTCCCATAATAAAGAGTTTTCATTTTCTGGAATTGCTGCTTTTTTATTGTTTTGCGCTATGCATACTTGGGATATTAAAAGTATTGCAAGAGCTGATAATGATCTTCTAATTACGTTTTTCATTTTTTTTATTTGTATATCTAGTTACATGAAGTAAGTATTTATATCTACAAAACGTTACAAAAAAAATGAAACTAAATTACAAAAGTGAGTAGATACAATGCATCAAAGCCGAAATTTGTTCTGTAGAATTATAACTATGTAAACAAAAACGAAGTCGCTCTTGACCCTCTGGCACGGTAGGTGAGAGAATCGCTTTTACATCAAATCCCTTTTCTTGCAATTGACCTGCAATAGCTTTTACTTTTTCATTCCCCGGAATAATAGCCGATTGAATTGCTGACTTACTACGAACAAAGAGAGGTTTTAATCCCAGGACATTTTTTTCTTGATTGAAATGAACAATGTTCTCTTTGAGTTTAACAATAGACTCTGACTCGTTTGTCAAACATTGGTACGCTATAAAAATGGCCGCTACAGCATGAGGTGAAAGTCCAGTAGTGTAGATAAAACTTCGAGCAAAGTTTATCAAATAATCCCGTAAATTTTGCGATCCTAAAACAGCAGCACCGTGACAGCCCAAACCTTTGCCAAATGTCATAATCCTCGCAAAAACATGATCTTGCAAACCAAGCATTTGCACATATCCTTCTCCTTTATCTCCAAAAACGCCAAGCGCATGCGCTTCATCAACAACAAGATAACAGTGGTGTTTATTTGAAACCTTTACCAATTCCTCAAGATTAGGACAATCCCCATCCATAGAAAAAACCGATTCGGTAACGATATAAATAACTGTATTAGGATTTCGTAGAATTAATTTTTCTAAATCTTCAAAATCATTGTGATTGAATTTATAGGCCTTGGCTCTTGATAATTGAATCCCATCACGTATAGAAGCATGGCTCAACTCATCATATAGAATTAAATCTCCCTTTTGCGGCACCGAACCAAAAAAACCAAGATTAGCATCATAACCAGAATTGAAAAGTAATGCCGCTTCTGATTGATGAAACGTAGCAATGTACTCCTCTGTCGTTTTATAAAGCTTGTGATTTCCAGAAATTAATCTTGATCCTGTGGCCCCGTTTTGAATGATTTTGTTGGTAATTAAATACTGATGCGTCTCGTTAAAAATAATTTCTGATTGTGAAAACCCCAAGTAATCATTTGATGAAAAATCAACTTCTCTTCGCAACGTAGGTAATGTGCGCAAGGCATTATGCTCCTTTCTAATTTCAAGTTTTTGAGATAAATGCTCTGGAATTTTTTTCATAGAACACAAAATTAAGCATTTTAAGTGAATTAGTTTATTATAAACAATGTGCTAAATGATGAACTTACCATATAGCGAACGACTCAAAAAAAGTAATATTTGTTTTTTAATGCAACAGGCTTTATAATCAAATGGAATACACCAATACTATAAAACTCAATTTACATTTTTGAATTACAAAAAATAAATTTACACAACTACAGTTTTTGAATACACGACAACAAAGGACAAATAAAATCCTGAGCCCATTTATTTCACTAAACCTCAATTCCTTAATAAACGATGAAGCAAATAAGTTAAATATCAACTTAAACACATTGCTTAATAAATAAGATTATTACTGCAATAAAAACACTATCTTAATGATAATTAACAAACAGCTCAATTAAGGATGCATTTTGTCGAGTATTTTTTTACTTCAACGAGTATTTAACCATACCTATTCTCCAATAGATTTAAACCTATACATTTGCATCGAATTGTAATTTTTTGTTAAAATAAAGTCATATTAAATATTTTGTCTGTCACAATAATTCATTAATTACAAAAACCATATTTTCAAAAAGAAAATTTTAAATCAATACAATTTAAATAAAATTAAACTCAAATAAACAGCAATGAATATTAACAGTATATCTTCTATGAAGAATAAAATACAAACAGCAACTGCCATAGTTGTTTTCATGTTCGTAAACAACATGATTGCTCAATCCAACAAAGATTTGTATGCAGGTATAGAAATTGGTAGTAAAGGAGTAAAAGTTTCTGTTTTAGATGTAGATAACATCAAGAGAGGGAATTATGAAGTAAAAAAGTTTTGGACAGAAAATGTAGGTATTGCAAAAGGAATTTCTATTAATGGAAATCTTGGAGAAGAAGAAATTCTTAAAACAATCAAAGTGGTTAAAGAAAACCTAAAAACAATAGAAACCGAATTCAAAGTACCAAGCGAAAATGTTTTCTTAATAGGTTCATCTGGAGTTGCAATGGCAAAAAACCATAAGGACTTAATAGGTAGAATAAAAACCGAAACTGGCAAAGACTTGGATTTTATTGATGCAAGCCAAGAAGGAAAAATGTTAATGAAAGGATTAATTCCACCTAATAAATACAAAAACTCATTGGTATTAGATATCGGAGGAGGAAATACAAAAGGAGGTTACGTAGATGTATCTGCCATGGAAGAATTTGTATTTTTCCCTGTAAGCTTAAATTACGGTTCTATCACACTAACTGAAATTGTAAACAAAAAAACAAAATCAGAGGAAATAAGCGATTATAATTCAAAATCTTTTGAATATATGCCTGAGTTACGTGCACAAACAACAGCAATGTTTAATTCTAAGCCAAAAGCTATGGACAAAAGTTCTGTCTATTTTTCTGGTGGTGCTGTTTGGGCTTTCTTTACTCTAAGCATGGACAAAACAGATGAAAATTTTTGCGAGTTTACTATGGACGATGTTATTAGTTACGATGTAGTTATCAAAAACAATTACACCCGATACAAGCAAATGGCAGCTACTGATAAAGAAATAGAGAGAGTACTGAATACGTACTCACAAAAACACCTCATTTCTGGAAACAATATTTTAATAACGCTACTAGAAAACATTCCAGATGTAAAAAATAAAAAATTATATTTCAGTAAAGAAGGACAAATAGCTTGGCTTGTTTCCTACATAGCAGATAGATCAAAGAGAGTTAAGAAAATAATGTAATTTTCAAAAGCTCCTACTTAAAATAGAATCGAAATCGTAAACTACTCTTTATGATTTCGATTTTTTTTATTTTAATCATTTGATACAAATTTAAAATATACGCCAATAAAAATAAAAGAACCTATAAAAATTTAAAATTCAATACACTAAAAATCAACAATAAAACAAAACATACTTTAATATCTTTAACTTGCATGGGCACTATCTATTAAACCGTAAGACCATGAAAAATATTCAATTCACAAGAGCAACAACTTCAAAAGAATTACAAGAGATTATCACCCTACAACAGCAAAATGTATCCAATAACATATCTGCAGAGGAGAAAAAGAAAGAGGGTTTTGTTACTCTTCAGCATACTTTTGAATTATTAGAACAAATGAATAATGCCTGTCCGCATTGTATTGCGAAAGCAAATGATACCGTAATAGGTTATGCACTTGTGATGAAACCAAGTTTTAAGGACACTATCAAAGCCTTAGAGCCACTGTTTGATGAAATTCAAAACCTAGTGCCGCACTATAAAAACTATATCATAATGGGGCAAATATGTATTGCAAAAGAATACCGAGGATTAGGTATCTTTAAAAAACTGTACCATTTTTACAAAGATCAATTGAGTTATCAGTATGACTGTCTTATTACCGAAGTAGCGTCCATAAATATGAGATCGTTAAATGCGCATCAAGCTGTTGGGTTTACAACCTTAAAAACATATCAGGAGCAAGACATTACTTGGCATATTATGATTTGGGATTGGGTATAAAAAAACCCCGCATGTAGCGAGGTTTTCTATTTCTTTTGAAATCATTTTAGTCAACTAAAACAATAACTTTATTGTCTTTCATTTCTATGGTACCCGAGTTAATTTCCAAAGTATAGTTTTGAGCATCTACCATAGTAAATTTAGCCGCAACTTCTTTTGCAAATTTAAAATTTGAAGCTGTAATTTTCACAAGTCCTTTTTCTAAAATAGAAACTATTGGAGCGTGATTATTCAATATTTGAAAACTACCATCAACTCCTGGCAACGTTACTGAGGTAACTTCTGCTGAGAACAATTTTGCTTCTGGTGAAACTATTTCTAATAACATATCTTTTAGTTTACAGTCTCAGTTAACAGTCTCAGTACAAAATACTGAAACTGAACACCGAATCTTAATTTATGCTTCCGCTAACATTTTTTCTCCAGCTTCTATAGCTTCTTCAATTGTACCTTTAAGGTTGAATGCTGATTCTGGCAAGTGATCTAATTCACCATCAATAATCATATTAAATCCTTTGATAGTATCTTTGATATCAACTAAAACTCCTTTTAACCCTGTAAATTGCTCAGCAACGTGGAAAGGTTGAGATAAGAAACGTTGTACACGACGCGCTCTCGAAACGGCTAACTTATCTTCTTCAGATAACTCTTCCATACCAAGGATCGCAATAATATCTTGTAATTGTTTGTATTTTTGTAAAATTTCTTTTACTCTTTGTGCGCAGTCATAATGCTCATCACCTAAGATTTGAGGAGTAAGGATTCTTGAAGTTGAATCCAATGGATCAACCGCAGGATAAATACCTAACTCAGCAATTTTACGAGACAATACTGTTGTTGCATCTAAGTGAGCAAAAGTTGTAGCCGGAGCTGGATCTGTTAAATCATCCGCAGGAACGTAAACCGCTTGTACAGATGTAATAGACCCTTTGTTTGTAGATGTGATACGCTCTTGCATCGCTCCCATTTCTGTAGCTAATGTTGGTTGGTATCCTACCGCAGATGGCATACGACCTAAAAGTGCCGACACTTCAGAACCTGCTTGTGTAAAACGAAAGATATTATCCACGAAGAACAATACATCTTTACCTTGATCAGTTCCTGCTCCATCACGGAAATACTCAGCGATAGATAATCCAGAAAGTGCCACACGAGCACGAGCTCCTGGAGGCTCATTCATTTGTCCGAAAACGAAAGTAGCTTTAGACTCTCTCATTCCAGGTAAATCTACTTTTGATAAATCCCATCCTCCATTTTCCATAGAATGCATGAACTCATCACCATATTTTATAATTCCTGACTCTAACATCTCACGAAGCAAGTCATTTCCTTCACGTGTTCTTTCACCTACTCCTGCGAATACTGAAAGTCCACCGTGACCTTTTGCAATATTGTTAATCAACTCCTGAATTAGTACTGTTTTACCAACACCAGCTCCACCAAACAATCCAATTTTACCCCCTTTTGAGTAAGGCTCAATCAAATCAATTACTTTGATACCCGTGAATAAAACTTCAGAAGAAGTTGATAAGTCTTCGAATTTAGGTGCTTGACGGTGAATTGACATTCCGTTTTCACCTGTTTTAGGTAATTCTGGCAAACCGTCAATAGCGTCACCAATTACGTTAAACAAACGTCCATAAACATCTGCTCCAATTGGCATTTGGATAGGATTTCCTGTTCCAACTACTTCATAACCTCTACTCAAACCATCTGTTGAGTCCATCGAAATGGTACGAACCGTGTTTTCACCAATGTGAGATTGTACTTCAAGTACTAATAAAGTACCATCTTTTTTTGTGATTTCTAACGAATCATAAATTTTTGGAAGTTCAACATCCTTACCGTTGAAAACTACGTCAACTACTGGTCCAATGATCTGGGCAACTTTTCCTATTACTTTCGACATTACTTATGTATTTATTAAATAGCTATTTAGGTTTATGAAATAGTTCCAATCGAAACGTATCGATTAAATGCTTTTTTCAGTGTGCAAAGATAATTTTTTAAAATATAAAATCAATTATTTTTTAGAAAAAATGGATATTTTTAGTAGATCCCACAGAAACAACTAAAAAAAAGAAAAATGACAACATTATTCTCAAAAAAAAGAAAGACCACTTACAAAGCGTAAGTGGTCTTTAAAATATCATTTTAAATTAGAATTTATAATGTTGCTGGATATAAAATACGATACAAACTTACGTCCTTGTTTTTAAAATTTGAACCAAATTTTGCATTTATAGCATCTGTAAATAAATTAGCTATAATTGCATATCCTCTTGGACTTGGATGCACACCATCTAACGAGAACATCCCACCTGTTACAAAGGCCGAAGTTACTCGGTAATTATTATAGACTATACCTCCATTTGCCAACTGATCCGTTACTGATTTTAGTTCAACAAATGCCAAACCTTTAGCATCAGCAACAGATTTTATTGTAGCATTATAAGCATCTGTAGCTACTTTCACTTCAGCTACTTCAGCTTTGGTTAATACATGTACATCTTGCATTGGATATGTTACACCAAAAACATTCAATGGCGCAGGAACTCCTGCAGGTGCAGATGCAATTACAGATTGAGCCGTTAATACTACAAGATCTTCTTTTGTAGCCTGTCTAGCTTGACCAAAAACTTGCCCGTAGAACGCAGCAGTCTGAGCTCCTAAAGTAGGAGTAAACGCTAAAGTTAATTGTGCAGAAAGATTTGGCAAACTCTCATCAACTATCAGCAAAGGGTTTGCAGCAGTAGTAGACAATAATTCTATCCTGGATCCAGCACCAAATGCAGTTAAAGCTTGTTTTAATGGCCCGTATAATTGCAGATTCAAACCTTGAATAGTAGCTGTTCCAACAGCAACATTTCCACGACCTAAAACTGATGCAGTCAATGGATTAAAAGGAACTGTTGTAAAATAAGGCAATGCCGTTACATATGGTAAATTTGCCACAACACCTTTCGCTCCCTTTGCCGTCATTGCATTAACGATATTGTTGTAAGCACTAGCAAAAACAGTTGGATCTGTAATATCATTGCTTAGATAGGTTCTTGGATCTAAATTTCCAGTTCTATTAACCCCACTTCCTCCAGACGTAGCATAACCTAAAACATCATTCCCTCCAATCCACAAGGAGAAAAAGGTAGGGTCTTGAGCAACTGCATCAGCGACAACAGAAGTTGTAGCCGACGTCGCAAATCTCGCAAAATATGGACTTGCTTGACCTGTAGCTATCTTAGCCACATTTCCATATTCTGGCGTTACCAAATGGTAACTTTTTGCACCTGGTACACCCAAATTACTAAAAGGGCCCGTAAGTTTTGTAGTTACTTCTGTAGAAGGCCTTCCTGATACCGGAACAGGTGCTGATCCATTAAAAAACAAACGTTGTCCTAGAATTACATTACCACCTAATAAAAGTCCTCCAACATTGTCAGCCATTAACGGTGTCTTAAATTCTCCGCTACCTTTTAACGCAAACTGCTGCGCTATAATGTTAGCATAGGAACCTTTTTGTCCTTCAATAAATAAAGCATTATCACTAAAACCTGCGGCATAAGAATCTCCCAGCGCTACATATTTAGTAACCACCGCAGTACCAGCAGTCAAGGCTTCTCCATTTGAAGAATTAGCGTCTATTACGACTTCATCCTCATTATTACACGCTACAAATGCTAGCGAAGCAAATAATAGCCATTTGAAATTTTTTATCATTGTTCTTTAATTTTACTGTTAATTTAATCCTTACGGGTTGATTGTCCAAGAGGCAAAATACTGTTGTCCAATAAGACCCGCTCCTAATACCTGACCATATTCTTTACCTCCTATGTTTGAAGCCCCTACTTTTAGGGTAGATTTCAAAGCAGGAAAGTTATAATTCAATTGAGCATCAATAACAGTTGCAGCATCTATGGTTCCATCAGCAAAAGAAGATTGCCATAAATATTCACTGTTCCAACGTCCGCTTACATTAAATCCGAAATTTTTGAATAATTTCTCATTTCCAATAGAAGCCTTAACTCTGTGTTTTGGAGTATTGAACCCTGCTTCAAAACTAGCATCTTTAGACTGATCAAAATCAAACTCAGCATAGTTGTAGTTAGCACCTACTTCAAAATCTTTATATACTTTTCTAGACAATCCTATACCAAAACCTAATGATTTTATTTCTAAAGATGTGTTGGTATACAATTGAAAAACTCTAGTATTTCCGTTTGCAAGCGCATGGATAGCTTGTTGACCTGCTACACTTGTAAGTCCTCCACCATCAATAGCTGTTCCGTACAACGGAGTAACTACATTTAAGTTTCCAATAAAATTATTATATACATTATAATATCCATTTAAATCTATAGAAGTTTTATTGATAAATGAACGGTACCCCAATTCAATTGCTTTAACCTCTTCTGGTTTAACTAAGCCAACATTAGTTTTTTGCAACAATGCTGGATTTTGTGCAGCCGCAAAAGCTGCTGCAGAAGTAGCGGTAAAGGAATTATTATAAGCGTTAGTACCATTAATTGTAACTGTACTTCCGCCAGCAAATCCCTGTCCTACAGCTCCTGAAATAGGCAATGTCTCTACAAATCGAGTCAAGTTATCAGGCGCTGAACCTAACAAGATTGCACTACCAACATTAAATCCGATGTATTGATCTTGTGTAGAAGGGTTTCTAAAACCTGTTTGAAAAGACCCTCTAAAATTATGATTTTTGTTTTGTCCTGCAGAATACACAACAGAAACTCTAGGAGAATAATTCCCAACAAAATTTTGTGCCTTGTCATAACGTAGTGAAGCCGTTAGTTTCAAACGATCGTCAATCATTTTTTTCATCACTTGCGTGTACGCTCCGTATTCATTATATTTTATAGGGCCATTAGCATCTGTATAAATTCGACCAAATGAATTTAACTGATATTCTCTGTAAGAACCACCCACTTGAATTTCAGCAAATTTGATTAAATCTTTAAAATTATAATTGGCATCAGAGTGATAAATCTTTGAATTATCAACAAGTTTTGATCCTGTTAAAACACTCGCTTCGTTTGTTACTTGATTGAACGCATTTTTAAATTCAGGAGTTCCCGGCAAGAATCTTCCTGTATCTGCTTTTACTCTAGCGGCTCTATGAGCATCTGCAGGCAACATACCACCTAATGTTGATTGTACATATGAATTGGCATAATCACCAAACCATTGTTGATCCGACTTCCACTTACGATTTATGTTAATCCCCGTAAACAACATGTCATAGGACTGACCTCCATCCTCAGTAGTTGTATATCCTCTCAAAAAGAAATTCTTTCCTTTGAATTCTAATTTATGCTGCTGCATGAAAAAGTTATTCAGGTAATAACGGTTAGCACCTTGATAAACAGTATTACCATAACCAAATTTACTTTGAACTATTACTTCTAATCTTTCGTCACCAAAAGGGCGAATATGCAAAGATGCATCTATTTTAGTATTTGAAACTTTGTTGTCAGTTAGATCAACCTCATTATAACCTGTTCTTGAAACTTTATCAGTTGGCAAAGTAGGAGCAGGAATTACAGTTGACACTTCGTCACCATAAACATTGATACCATCATATCCGTAATGAGTTCTATCTCTACCAGCTACCGTTTTATCATCATAATTTACAGCATGCCATTCTGTTCCTCGCATGTAAGCAAAGTTGGCTTTAGCAGCAAAATACTTATTAAAAGCTTTAGCCATACGAACTCCATAGTCTACATAGTCATTTGTTCCGGCTGCTTTTTGGCTGGTTTGACCAAATTTAGCATACGCTCGAATTCCTTCACTAGTAAATGGACTTTTACTAGTCATGAATAATATACCATTAAATGCATTGGCACCATATAATGCAGAAGATGCTCCTGGTAACAACTCCACTGATTGCACATCAATTTCAGAAACACCGATTAAGTTTCCTAAAACAAAGTTTAATAATGGTGAAGAGTTATCCATACCGTCTACTAACTGCATAAATCTTGTATTTGCTACTGTAGCAAAACCTCTAGTGTTAATAGACTTAAAAGACATACTTGAAGTGTTCATTTGAACTTCTTTCATGTTCTCTAAACCATCGTAAAAGGAAGGAGAAGCCGTTTTCTTGATTTCAGCGATTCCCATTCTCTCAATAGTAACTGGTGATTCAAGAACGCGCTCCGGAGTTCTAGACGCAGAAACTACGATTTCATCAAGCTTGTTCTCCTCATCTAGTAATTTCACAGCAACCTTTTGGCTACTTGAAGTAATAGATACTCTTTGTGAAGTGAAACCAACAGTAGACACCTCTATAACAAAGGGCGCTCTTTTTGTTGTTTTTAAGGTAAATGCACCTGTTACATCACTTGTGGTTCCTGCAGACTCTCCAACAACCTTGATGTTGGCTCCAGGAATTGGCTGGCTGTTACTGTCTGTAACAACACCTGAAATTGTGCTTTGCGCAAAAGATAGGCTGCAAAAAAACAATGTCAAAAAAAGTAAATACACTCTCATTGGTCTATAATTTGTTGGTTTATATAGCCAAAGTACAAATATTTTTGATATTATTAAAAAAGTAACAAATAAATTTCATATTTAGCATATATTTTAATGGAATTAAGATTAATTCACATTTTGTTATTGTTATTATTCTGTTAATTTTTATAGTCTAAAAATAGGTTTTCATTATGCATGCATACAAAAAATGAATATTTCACAATTATTATCTTAATTTTTAGCTATTTCGTAAAAGTGTAAAAAACCAGAAAAATCAAGTGCTAAAAGAATTTATATCATATCATAAAACAAAAAATATTGACCATAAAAAAACCCCGAAAAATTAATTTCGGGGTTAAACATATATTGTATTAGAAACTATTTATTCAACAGTAACAGATTTTGCTAAATTCCTTGGTTGATCCACATTACAACCGCGCATTACTGCAATATGATAGGATAGCAATTGTAAAGGTATAGTTGTAATTAATGGCGATAAAGCATCTGATGTTTCAGGTATCTCAATCACATAATCAGCTAATTCTCTAACTTGCGTATCCCCTTTTGTAACTACTGCTATAATCCTTCCACTACGGGATTTAATTTCCTGTATGTTACTTACAATTTTGTCATAATGACCTTGTTTTGGCGCAATAACAATAACCGGCATTGATTCATCTATCAATGCGATAGGTCCATGTTTCATTTCAGCGGCAGGATACCCTTCAGCATGAATGTATGAAATCTCTTTTAACTTTAAAGCTCCTTCTAGTGCAACTGGAAAATTATAGCCACGACCAAGGTATAAACAATTAGGTGCATCTTTAAACACTGCTGCAATTTCTTGAGCTTTAGCATTCGTTTCAAGAGCCTCTTTTACTTTTTCAGGTATAATTTCAAGCTCTTCTAAGTATGCGTGAAACGCCGAGTGTGACAATGTTCCTTTGGCTTTTGCTAATCTCAAAGCAATCATTGTTAAAACAGTAATTTGAGTAGTAAACGCTTTGGTAGAGGCAACCCCAATTTCTGGACCAGCATGTGTGTAAGCACCTGCGTGAGTTTCTCTTGAAATAGAAGAACCCACTACATTACAAACTCCAAAGACAAAAGCACCATTTTCTTTGGCCAATTTTATTGCAGCCATTGTATCAGCAGTTTCACCAGACTGTGAAATTGCAATAACGATATCTTTTTTGTTTATAATTGGGTTTCTATATCTAAATTCTGACGCATATTCCACCTCTACAGGTATTCTTGCAAATTCTTCAAAAATATATTCAGCTACTAATCCTGCATGCCAAGATGTACCACATGCAACGATGATAATACGATCTGCGTTTAAGAATTTTTCTAAGTTATCCTCTATACCTGCCATTTGAATCAAACCTTCATTAGCATGCAAGCGACCACGGTAAGTATCTTTTATTACATTTGGCTGTTCGTAAATTTCTTTCATCATAAAATGATCGTAACCTCCTTTTTCAATTTGCTCTAAATTCATTTGGAGCTCTTGAATAGTCGGATTTACGAGTGAATCATCTTTTATTTTACGAACTTTCATAGGCTTGTGCAACCTGATATTAGCCATTTCACCGTCTTCTAAATAAATAGCATTCGATGTAAATTCTATAAATGGCGATGCATCTGAAGCAACAAAAAATTCACCTTCACCCACACCAATAGCAAGTGGACTACCTAAACGGGCAGCAACAATTTCATTTGGGTTTTTCTTATCGAATACAGCAATTGCATAAGCACCTACAACTTGGTTTAAAGCAACTTGAACTGCTTTACCTAGTTTTAATTTATCTTTTTTCTGTACTTCCTCAATCAAATTTACTAAAACTTCTGTATCTGTATCAGAATAAAAAACGTATCCTCTTTTTAAAAGCTCTGCTTTTAACGGAGCATAATTTTCAATAATTCCATTGTGAACGATAGCTAAATCTCCTGAATTTGAAAGATGAGGATGAGAGTTTACATCATTTGGAACACCATGCGTAGCCCAACGAGTGTGCCCTATACCTATACTTCCGTTGGTGGTTATTTCTTGAGATGCTTTTTGTTCTAAATCTGCTACTTTACCTTTTGTTTTTGAAATTTTTAAATTTTCTCCATCAAAAAGCATAACACCAGCACTATCATAACCTCTATATTCTAATCTTTTTAGTCCTTTAATTACTATAGGGTAAGCCTCTCTATATCCAATATATCCAACGATTCCACACATATTTTTTTCTTAATTAGGTTTTGTAAAATAAATTTCAAACTTCAATCTCTTATCTGCCGGCACTGTACTTTTACCTCCATACAAAACAGTCCCTAATGGATTCATAACTGATCCCGTAGGTACTTCACGTACAAATGAATTGGCTGATTTTACTTTGTATGAGGTAGATTTATTAATATCCTCAGTAACAACAAGTCCAAGTTTCACATTAGTAGAGTCTTTGTTGTTGATTAAATTCCGAATATGGTTTGTAATTCTAATCTTGTAAGTAGCACCTCTTTTTGTTGTAGCATCTTTAACTAATTGACCTCCATAAATAACTTTTCCTTTCTTGGCATCCAAAGTATTACCAGAATCATCTACAGCATAATCAAACATCACTCGGTTGTTTGTAAAATCATACAAATATACTCTTTGAGGTTCCACACCACTAGCCATTGTAGCAGCATCTATGTGAAATACTAAATTAGCTTCATTGACCAAAAGTTTTTTCCCATCAGCAGGAAATCTTAAATCATCTAACTGATCAGATATTCCGTTTGCACCCGTAAGAGTACCCGCAGCAGTGTAGCCTTTGACATCGGTTTTATCAAAAAGTTCTACTACAGCAAGAGAACCTTCTCCTCCTCTTAAGAAAAGCTTATCATCACCAGTAGTCGTGTTTCCAGTAAAAGGCAAATTATTGTAAGCAGAACCACTAGTAGAAAAATCATTACTCAATAAACTAACGGTATTACCCGTCATATTAAGTTCGATTGTCTTTTTAACACGAGTAGTTGTGGTTACTCCGCCTGTCGTAGTGACTAAATCCTCATTGTATTTAATGGTAATCTTACCACTTTTAAAATTAAGCATAGCTAGATTTCCTGGACTAGTTCCTGCTTTTTCAATTTTAAAATACAAGCCTCTAAAATAATTTTTGAAAACATCATTATTAGCTAATTTTCCCGAGTTTATAGCATCAATAATTCGGGTTTTAAAATAACTTTTATTCAAATTCAACTGCATTTCAGGCGGACCATAAGTAGTTGTTTCAACCTTTGTAACTGTGTCTTTAGTTATGGTCTTTTTTGCAGTAGCATCAAAGAAAAACTCATCGTTTTGCGCTTTCTCTGAACTATCGTTTAAACGATTTGGTTTTTTAAAGTTATCGAAGTCTGCATTTTGATCTGAAAAATATCGTTGTTGTTGCTGAAAACCTCCGCTAGGATCGGCATCACGCATAAAAAACCCTGTTTCATAAACACTTAGCTTCATTTTAGCTTTTTCCGGCCCATAAATAGAATCTAAAACATACGTGCGAGAACCATCGGTATTATTTTTAGTCTGGTTATTATCAACAAAATAAGGAACCGTTAACACCACGCTTTCTACATAAGGATTTGTACTAACTGAGGTTACCACAGCAGCTAATGTAAGTTGCGTATTAAAATTGGCAGTAGTTTCACCAAAATTGGTACTGTTATATATTCCAAGCGGATTTATATCTAAATTATTAGACTGTACAACTCCCGTTTTTTGATTGTAGCCAGATACTCCGAACGATTGTTTATTGAGTTCAAAATTGTTATCTCCTAATAAATCACCACCTATTTCATTGAAATCTTTATCGCATGAAGCCATAAAAATCACAGTTAAACCAAGGAAAACTTTCTTGAATAAAGAATTATTAATCATATGTATTAAAAAGGGTTAATTTAAAGCATTTCGTTTATGTAGAAATTTGTATACGCCTCGGCGAATGCATCTTTCGGTGCGAAAGGTAAAAAAGGTTTTCCTGAAGATTCTATAAATTTTGTTAAACTTGGCGTCAGTGAATCAGAAGCGATAATCACTGCATCAGAATGCTTTATGGTGGTTTTAATAATATTCTCGTAGTTAGGGATTTCAAGATCAGCTATTGCATCTTCTGGAACACCATCAAATTTTACTTTATTAATCATTTCAACATCAAGAGTACCATCAAAAGACTGACTGTACACAGATGTTACAATCTTTGTTTCTGAAAATAAAGCTTCGTTTTTGTAAAAATGCTTCATATAAACAGGCAACATCGCTGCTAACCATCCATGAACGTGAATGATATCTGGAACCCAGTTGAGTTTTTTTACTGTTTCTACTACACCTTTTGCAAAGAAAATAGCGCGCTCATCATTATCAGGATACATAACACCTTCTTCGTCAGCAAAAGTTGCTTTTCGTTTAAAGTAGTCATCGTTATCAATAAAATAAACTTGTATACGCTCTTTTGGTATCGATGCAACCTTAATAATTAAGGGCATATCCAAATCATTTACTACCAAATTCATCCCCGAAAGTCTAATTACCTCGTGCAATTGATGTCTTCTCTCGTTAATATTTCCATACCTTGGCATAAAAATTCTTATTTGTCCACCTTGATCATTAATCATTTTTGGAACGTCATAAGACATTAAAGAGACCTCGTTTTCAGCGAGATACGGCACCACTTCAGATGATACATATAATATCCTCTTATCTTTCATATTGTAATTTACTTTATTTATTGGCAATAAAAACCACGCAAAATTACAAAAATTTATGCAGTTATTAACTAAAATAGTAAGTTTGCATTTAATTTTAATAATACTGCCATGCCAATTTTCTATGGAAAAGCACCTTTGATGGACTATTTAAAATCTATTAAAGATAGTCAGAAGACTATTGGATTTGTTCCTACAATGGGCGCTTTGCATGAAGGTCACCTAGCTTTGATGAAAAAATCATTACAAGAGAATGACACTACAGTAGTTAGTATTTTTGTAAATCCAACACAGTTTAACAATCCAGAGGACCTAGAAAAATATCCTAGAACACTGGAAGAAGATATTAAAAAGCTTACAAATCTAGACGACAGCATTATTTTGTACGCGCCAACTGTTGAAGATATTTATGACGGAAAACCAACTTCCCAATCATTTGATTTTGATGGACTAGAAAACCAAATGGAAGGCAAATTTAGACCTGGTCATTTTAATGGTGTAGGTACCATTGTAAAACGTTTGTTTGAGATTGTTACTCCTAATAATGCTTATTTTGGCGAAAAAGATTTCCAACAACTACAAATTGTAAAAAAAATGGTTTCTAAAAATAAACTTCAAGTAAAAGTTGTAGGTTGTCCCATACACAGAGAAGCCAACAATCTTGCTATGAGTTCTAGAAACGAACGTTTAACGCCACAAGAACGAGAGCAAGCCTCACTGATTTACAAAATTTTGAGAACTGCAAAAGAAAAATTCTCAAAAGACAGCACGCTTACGATTTCTAAATGGGTTCAAAAAGCGTTTGAAAATAACACGCAATTCACTCTTGAATATTTTACCATTGCAGACGAAGCAACACTTTTAACCTGCACTCGAAAAAATAAAACTAAAAAATACAGAGCTTTTATAGCGGTAATAGTCAACAATATTAGATTGATTGATACCATTTCATTAAATTAATTTACCTTTGTAGCATGCAAATCCAAGTCTTAAAATCAAAAATTCACCGCGTTAAGGTAACCGGAGCAGATTTAAATTATATCGGCTCTATTACTATTGACGAATCCCTGTTAGAAGCATCTAATATTATTGAAGGTGAGAAAGTTTCAATTGTAAACATCAATAACGGAGAACGTTTTGAAACCTACGCCATCAAAGGAGAAAAAAACTCCGGAACCATTACACTAAACGGTCCCGCTGCCAGAAAGGTACAAAAAGATGATATCATTATTATTATTTCGTATGCAGGTATGGACTTTGAGGAAGCAAAAACATTTAAACCATGGGTTATTTTCCCTAACGAAAACGACAATTCACTAACATAAACCCGCTAGCACAAGTAGGTTATAATGACACTACCACAAACACCCAACTTAGTTATAGGCAGTGTTTGTGGTTTTTTTGTGAAAAATATTATAGAAATCTAATTGAAACGTAAACCAATTAAAAACCTAAAGTCACAGCTACTTCACGACTTACAACATAAAAAAAGGGAACACCTGCAATAAAAAACAAATATTATAGTATCTTGCTTAGTAAATTACACTTAACATAAGACCCTACCAAATCTAGCCTGATAATGAAAAAAACACTATTATTCTTGTTATTTAGCGTGACCGTTTTTTCTCAAAAAACATCCTTTACATTCGATTCTCAAATACTCGGCGAGAAGAGAGAATTGACTATAAGCCTACCGCTATCAATAGAAAAAAATCCAAATAAAAAATACCCGATCTTGATACTTCTAGATGGAGATTATCTATTTGATCCCTTTTATGGCGCGTTACAATATGGCGCCTACTGGGATGATCTTCCTGAAAGTATAATTGTAGGCATTCATCAAAATCAAAAAAACGAACGCATAGATGACTGTATGCATGATGACATAGAGGATGAACTAACCGGTAAAGGTGCCCAATTTTTTAATTTTATAGGAGGAGAATTGATCCCATATCTTGAAAAAAAATATCCCACCGCACCGTTTAGAATCATTGCTGGACATGACACTACCGCAGGTTTTTTAAACTATTTTCTGTACAAAGAAAATCCGATGTTTCAAGCCTATATTTCACTTGCACCTGAACTTACAAAAGGTATGCAGGAAAGATTACCGGATGAAATTTCAAAAACCAAAAAATCTATTTTCTATTATCAGGCAAATGGAGATGGTGACATCCGCAAAATTCAAAATGGAATCAAAAACCTAGATGCTGGCTTACAGGAGGTTAAAAACCCATTGGTACACTATAAATTTGATAATTTTAAAAACACATCACATTATGCTGTGGTACTTCAAGCAATTCCTAATGCGCTTTACCATTTCTTTGAATCTTACAAACCAATTTCTTCATTAGAATTTAGTGAGAAAATAGCCAGTTTACCCTCTGGTTATGTAGACTATTTAGTGGCACGCTATGACACTCTTTATGAAAATTTAGGTTTAAGAACACTAGTAAGACTCAATGATTTTAAAGCCATTGAAGCCGCAATACTAAAAAATAAAGCCTACTCAGAACTGGGACAACTAGCAGAAATTGCAACGGTTAATTACCCAAAATCCATGCTTTCAGATTATGAACTAGGTTTGATGTATGAAAAATTAGGTGAGCCCAAAAGAGCAGCAAAATACTATCAAACAGCTTCACAACAAGAAGAAATAGGTGATTTGACTAAAACGATGATGCTTGAAAAATACGAGAATATGATTACTCAAATACCAAAAAAATAATGTCAAAAGTAAAAACTACTTTTTTTTGCCAAAACTGTGGTGCGCAATATGCCAAATGGCAAGGACAATGCAACTCCTGTAAAGAATGGAATACTATTGCCGAAGAAATAATTCAGAAGCAAGAAAAAGTGGCTTGGAAAAGCGAACCCACGCCAACTAGCAAAGCACCAAGACCCCTGCGTATTAATGAAATTGATTCAGCAAAAGAGATTCGCATGGATACTACTGATGGCGAATTGAACCGCGTTTTAGGTGGTGGTATTGTACCTGGTTCTTTAATTCTTTTGGGAGGTGAACCAGGCATTGGAAAAAGTACTTTGCTTTTGCAAATATCACTCAAACTGCCTTATAAAACCTTGTACGTATCAGGAGAAGAAAGTCAGAAACAAATAAAAATGCGTGCCGAGAGGATTACGCCAAGCGGAGACAATTGCTACATCTTGACCGAAACCAAGACACAAAACATCTTCAAACAAATTGAAGCCATTCAGCCAGAGATTTTAATTATAGATTCCATTCAAACTTTGCATACGGACTATATTGAATCAACACCTGGGAGTATTTCTCAAATTAGGGAAACTACCGCCGAATTGATCAAATTTGCCAAAGAAACCAATATTCCTGTCATTCTAATTGGACACATCACCAAAGACGGAAACATTGCAGGTCCTAAAATTCTGGAACACATGGTCGATACCGTTTTACAGTTTGAAGGAGACCGCAATCACGTTTATCGAATTTTACGCTCTCTCAAAAACCGTTTTGGCTCTACGGCCGAAATCGGAATATATGAAATGTTAGGTAGTGGCTTGCGAGAAGTAGCCAACCCATCAGAAATATTAATTTCGCACAAAAACGAGGAATTATCAGGTACGGCAATTGCCTCAACTCTGGAAGGCATGCGCCCTTTGATGATAGAAATTCAAGCACTCGTAAGCACTGCAGTGTACGGAACGCCGCAACGAAGTACAACCGGATATAATGCAAAAAGGCTCAACATGATTTTGGCAGTACTCGAAAAAAGAGCTGGTTTTAGGCTTGGCGCCAAAGATGTATTTTTGAATATTACAGGAGGAATTTCAGTAGATGATCCTGCAATTGACTTAGCCGTAGTAGCAGCCATCTTATCTTCAAATGAAGACATTCCCGTCAACAAAGATTTTTGTTTTGCTGGTGAGGTGGGACTTTCGGGTGAAATACGTCCTGTTAATAGAGTGGATCAGCGCATTCAGGAAGCTGAAAAATTAGGATTTTCGACCATTTTTGTATCCAAATACAATAAAATCACTTTGAAAAACACGGGTATACAAATTAGGATGGTCGCTAAAATAGAAGATGTAGCTAGTGAGTTGTTTGGATAACTATATTTATTGTAGAAAAATTTAAATTATAAAATGGAAATTCAATATTTACCTGAGCAAATAGAAACCAACAGCGATAGTGAACTACAACTGTATGAATATTTTATTTCAAAAAGCATCAATAAAAACAAGGTGCAGCTTTCCAAAAATGTTTTTAGTTTTTTACTCAACGGAACCAAAGAACTCATTACCCAAAACCATACAACGCGCATAGAAAATGATAAATTTGTCATTATCAAATCTGGTAATTGCTTGATGAGCGAAAGCATTTCTTTGAGCCAAAATTACCGCAGCATGTTGCTATTTTTTTCAGACAAAGCCGTTGAAGACTTTCTAAAGAAATACGATTATAAAAACAATACAACTCAAAATAACGATCCATTTATCATAGCCGAATATGATCGTGTCATTCAAAATATTGTTAAAAGTTTAATACACCTTCAGTCGCAACCTATTGACTTTGTCAACAAAATGCTGCCGTTGAAATTTGAGGAAATATTATTGTATCTCGTTCAAATGAAGGGAATCGATTTTTTATTGAATTTTGTACATCACCAAAATCCATCGGCAAAAACATTTGTAGATACGATGCACAAAAATGCTTTGAACAATTTAAGCATCCAAGAACTTTCGTTTTTATGCAACATGAGCGTTTCAACTTTTAAACGCAACTTTGATAAAGAATTTCAAACAAGCCCAATCCGATGGTTTCAAGAAAAAAGACTTGAACATGCGGCTTACTTGTTGCAAACCAAGAAAATGCGCGCCTCTGATGTGTACGAAGAAATAGGCTTTGAAAATTTGTCTAGTTTTGTTCAAGCTTACAAAAACAAATTTGGAACCACTCCCAAACAATCACAAATCAACATTTGAACTTTTAACAACATTTTTTGAACTTTTTAGTTTTAGAGTTAACCTCCATATTAATGACTTTTGCATTGTAATTTAAAACCATTCACCATGCAAAAATCAATTTTATTTTTATCAGCAGTACTTCTATTTACAAGTACGCTTTTTGCTCAAAAAACATTTACACTAAGCAGTAAAGATATGGGCGGATCCTTTACCATTCAAAATGAATTTAATGGATTTGGCTGTAACGGAAACAATGCATCGCCACAATTAAGTTGGGAAAATGCTCCTGAGGGAACTAAGAGTTTTGCCATTACTTGTTACGATCCAGATGCACCTACAGGAGCAGGATGGTGGCATTGGGTAGCCTTTAACATTCCTACCAATGTGAATGAAATTGTTTCAAAAGCAGGAAATCCAGCCTTAAATTTAATGCCAGCAGGAACTGTACAAAGTACTACAAGCTTTGGGGCAACTGGTTTTGGTGGTCCATGTCCACCGGTAGGTCATGGCATACACACCTATATTTTCACCGTTTACGCACTAAAAACAGACAAACTAGGACTAGACGCTACTGCAAACCCAGAGTTAGTTGGTTACAACTTATGGGCCAACACCCTAGCAAAAGCAACAATTGTAGCGCACTATAAAAGATAATAAAATTGAGGTCAAAGTAGCACTCGACGCTGCTTGCGATAGATTTGAAATCTCCGTAACCAAACTACATTTAACGGGTGAAGTTAGCGGTAAAACTTGGATGCCCAATCAGCAAAGCTTTAAGTGCAACTCCAACGGAATTAATTACCCAATTTACAACCAAATAAGTATAAAAAATGAACATTACATTACAACAAGCAGAAGCAGTAATCGCTGCAGCAAAAATCAAATCAGAAGAAATTGGAACTAAAATGGACATTTGCGTAGTAGACGCAGGTGCAAATTTAGTAGCATTCGCCAGAATGGATGGCGCTTGGATAGGATCTATTGACATTTCATTCAAAAAAGCAAAAACATCTGCATGGTTCACAATGGACACTGCAACTTTAACGCCGTTAGTAAAACCTGAAGCTCCGCTATACAACATTGAGCACAGTAATGGCGGATTGATTACATTTCCAGGAGGTGTTGTTATCAAAAACAATGCTGGTGAAGTAATAGGAGCTATTGGAGTAAGCGGAAGCACCGTAGAAGACGATCACCTTGTAGCTGATTTTGGAGCCAAAGCGATCCTGTAACCTACAAAATCAAATAGTATTACAGCCTAACAATCGTTTGCTTTGTTAGGCTGTTTTATTTGTAGTCATAATAACTAGACTAGGAATAAAAATAAACTGCGTTTTGGACACATCCTATTTAGTAAAAACAATTTAAAGTATATATTTACCATTCAATTGCATAACTAAAAAACTAAAACAACTTTACTACCACCCTACAATGAAAACCTATCAAGACCAACTACAAATTGTAAACTCCTTTCATGAAATGGGAGAAACTATTGCTGCAGCACAGTTCTTGATGGAAGAATACGGCCTTACACACCCTAACTTTAAAGGTTTTGAACTCAGAGAAAAAGCCAAGCCTGAATTCATCCTAATGACTACCGAAGGTGCTTTGGGTGAACCACAAATTATTCGGATACCAGAGAACACTTTTGAATATCCGCTTCATTTAATGCTCAACTTACTCCTGCATGAGATGATTCACGTGGCACAAAAAATGCCTGAAAACACTATTCATGATAAAAATGAGAGAGAATGGCAGGCTTATTATGAAATGCTTTTTCATGAACAATATCCGCAAGTTCCTGAACTTTCTCATTTTCACAAACGCTTTTTTGCCAATAAAGCACTGGAATATTACAACCGAATGGGCGAAGCCTCTCCACTGCAAATAAAATACGGAACTCAAAAACAAAATGTAGATTTACTGCTGCTAGAAATAGCAGAGGAATTACAAAAAAAGTAGTTTGTAGCCACAACTGCTTTCAAAAGTAAAATAGCCCTAAACAATCTATATGCTAATGGTTTATTAAACTTTAGGTTAACCGTATACAAAACAAGGGAAAAGTTGCTATTTTAGCCACCCCAAATCAATACAGTAAACATGAAAACCACAAAACAAAAAATTGGTCTTTTTTTTAAGATACTCCTCGTGGTAATATGCCTTATTGTTGGAGGTTTTTTTATTTTTAGAGATGCCGTTTTACAACAAACTCTAGATAAAATTTCAAATGAAATGACGGTAGAATACAACAGTAGTTTCACCGTTAAAAAAGCCTCATTTGATGGTTTATCTGGCCTTAGCATGACTGGAATTACGCTCGTACCTAAAGATGCTGATACTCTTTTTAAAATTGAAAAAATAAAAACAACGGTGAACCTCTTGAAACTAATTTCGGGCGAGGTGCAACTGGGAACATTAGACATACAAAACGGTTACATTCAACTGGTAAAAAAAGGAAAAAAAAGAAACTTTGATGCGTTCTTGAAAAAGGATCCCTCAGCGGAAAAAACCAATGAAAAAAGGGATTACGCCGAATTCGCTTATGCTCTAATTACCAAAATATTGAATTTAGTTCCTACAGATATGGTGCTAGACAACCTTGCTTTTAAAATAGATGATAACGGCAATAAAACAAACATCAATTTTCAAAAACTACGTTTAGCGAATAAACAATTGGAGACATCCATAAAAGTAGAAACCAATACCATCTCACAACGGTGGAAACTTAAAGGTTTTGCAGATCCAAGAAATAAAAAAGCAGATATTCAGTTTGTAAACATTGATACTGGCGCCATTAAACTCCCGTATTTTGATGAACGTTTCAACTTGAAAACTAGTTTCAACACCATACGATTAAATCTTGAAAACATTGACAAAGATGGCGATGAGCTACACATTGCTGGCTTTATGGCTATTGCCAATTTAAAAATCAATCATCCTAAAATAGCCAATAAAGATGTAGTGTTGCAAAATGCTAAGTTTGACTACCGTTTTTTATTAGGTTCCGATTTCATTTCTATTGACAGTACCTCAACCGTACAACTCAATAAGATAAAATTCCATCCTTACCTTGCCTATGACACTGCTCTTGACACGCTATACAAACTAAAGGTAAATATCCCAAAAATGAAAGCTCAGGATTTCATAACCTCCTTACCTGAAGGCTTGTTTACGCATTTCAAAGGCATGGAAGCAAGCGGAACTTTCTCCTATAAATTGGATTTTGCTTTCAATCAAAACAAACCCAACCGTTTGGTTTTTGACAGTACTTTAAAGAAAGAAAACTTAAAAATTACAAAATATGGCGACGCCAACTTAACCAAGCTCAATGGAGAGTTTGTATACCGCGCCTTGATTAATAACGTCTTGCAAAGACCTGTTCTTGTGGGTACCGCAAACCCTAACTACACCTCATTAGATCAAATTTCTCCTTACTTACAAAAATCAGTTTTAACTACTGAGGATCCTTCGTTTTTCTCACATCGCGGCTTTATCAGTGAGGCCTTCAAACAATCGATTGTAAAAAACATTAGAACCAAAAAGTTTGCTCGTGGTGCTAGTACTATAAGTATGCAACTCGTGAAAAATGCTTTTTTGAGCAGAGAAAAAACGCTTTCGCGAAAGCTTGAAGAAATATTATTAGTTTACATCCTTGAAAACAATAGGATTGTGAGCAAAGAACGCATGCTGGAAGTGTATTTTAACATTATCGAATGGGGTCCAAATGTATACGGAATTGGCGAAGCAAGTCAGTTTTATTTCCAGAAAACACCAGCGGAGTTGTCACTAAACGAATGCTTATACTTGGCACGAATTATTCCGAGTCCAAAGAAATTCATGTATCAGTTTAACGACCAAGGATTATTAAAAGATTTTGCTACAAAACAAGAGCTTTTTTTAACAAAAATAATGCTTCGAAGAGGACTCTTGACTCCAGAAGACACCTTGTATACTTCAATACCTATTTTTATCTCAGGACCTGCACGCTCTTTTATAAAGTTCAAAGTACTAGATTCAACCTTGATAAAAGTAGATTCACTTGCCGAAGGGACTGAGTTTGATTTCTAAATCTCTCCTAGAAACTAAAAAACTCCAGCAGAAAAGATTCATTTTCTGCTGGAGTTTTGTTAAGGAAGTCGCAATACAAATGGTTGTTCTTAAAAAAATACTATTTTTAAACTAAGGAGCCGGATCCGGAACTGCAGCTTGTACTGCATCAATGGCTTTTAAAACCTCCTCCGAAAGTGTCACTTGAATCGTGTCAATGTTTTCTTTTAACTGTTCTAATGTTGTAGCCCCAATGATCGTGCTAGTTACAAAAGGCTGTTGTTCTATAAATGCCAAAGACAGTTCTGTTAAGGTCAATCCGTTTTTAATTGCAATTTCATGATACAAACGAGTGGCTTGAGTACTTTGCTCGCTGTTGTATCTAGAGTATTGCGGGAATAAAGTAAGGCGTGCTTTTGGATGTGATTCACCGGTTAGGAATTTTCCAGATAAAATACCAAATGCCATCGGGGAATACGCCAATAAACCTACATTTTCTCTCAGGCAAACTTCAGCGGAAGCATTTTCAAAAAGACGGTTTAACAATGAATAGGGATTTTGAATCGTTTTTACTCTTGGCAGATTGTTGTATTTGCTTTCTTCCAAAAAACGCATGATTCCCCATGGATTTTCATTTGACAACCCAATATGCTTGATTTTTCCAGCTTTTACAAAACTGTCCAGAGTCTCCAAGACAGCGTGAATGTTATCTTCCCAAGCATCCTCTTGTACTGTATAGCCGCGTTGCCCGAAATAATTCGTTTTGCGCTCTGGCCAGTGTAATTGGTACACATCCAGATAATCGGTTTGCAGTCGTTTTAGACTTTCGTCTAAAGCAAACTTTATGCTAGCAGGCGAGAAATCTAACTTTTCTCTCATATACCCAAAATTAGGATTAGGACCCGCGATTTTGGATGCCAAAACAATCGATTCTCTTTTGCCTGATTTTTTAAGCCAAGTCCCTATAATTCTCTCAGTACTACCATAGGTATCTTTATTCGCTGGAATAGAATACATCTCCGCAGTATCAAAAAAATTAACTCCGTTTTCTAGTGCATATTCCATTTGGGCGTGACCCTCAGCCTCAGTGTTTTGTTGACCAAAAGTCATTGTACCCAAACATATTTTACTGACTTTTATATCAGTATTGGGTAAAGTAGTGTATTTCATAAAGTCGTAACGTTAAAAAGTCAAAAGTCATAAAGTCAATTGTTTTACTTGACGACTTTATGACTTTTGACTATGGAAAAATTAATTTATATCATTCAACATCTCTGCGATTGCATCTAATCTTGGAGTTAAAATAATTTCAATCCTGCGATTTTTTGCTTTACCCTCAGCAGTTGCATTACTTCCTAATGGTGAAAATTCACCTCTTCCAGCAGCAGTTAGATTTTGCTTGTTTATTTTTTTGTTTTCGCTCAAAATACCAACAATTGAAGTAGCTCTTTTTGTAGACAAGTCCCAGTTATCCGCAATAGGACCGGATGCTGTAAAGGCATCATCATCTGTGTGACCTTCAATCAGTACAGAAATATCTGGATTATCTCCCAATACTTTCCCTAGTTCTACAACCGCTTTTTTACCTTCAGATCCTACAGCCCAACTTCCAGAGTTAAAAAGGAGTTTATTCTCCATAGACACGTACACTTTCCCGTTTTTTTGCTCAACGGTCAAGCCTTTTCCTTCAAAACTATTCAAGGCTTTAGACAAAGTTTCTTTTAGTTTTTTCATGCTTGCTTCTTTGGCAGCAATCAAATCTTCAAGTTCTTTCAGTCTTTGTGCACTTTTACTCAAACGCTCTTGCTCTAGTGCTAGTGCTCTCCCTTTTTCATCTAGTTGGTCCAGCAAATCCCTGTTTTTCTTCATGTTGCTTTGTAGCGCATCACCACTATTTTTTTCTAGCGCGGTATAGGAATCTTGAAGCATTTTATACTTGTTTTTACTTGCTTCTAAATCTGCTGCTGCTCTGGCAAGAGCAACTGTAGATTTGTCAAGATCAGCTTTTAAGGCGTCTCGGTCTATTTCTAGTTGGTTTTTAGCTTGCGATAGAGCAGCGTTTTCATCAGCTAAAGTTCTATTTTCTTTTTTAAGATCAGTAAATTTACTTTCTAGATCATTGTATATTTTCTTGGAAACACAAGATGTTGATAATGCGAGTACCAACAATCCGATTGAAATTTTTTTTATCATTTGTTTTAGTATTTATGTTGATTCAATTATTTAATACCCCGAAGTCATTAAGCTAAGAGCATTCCTCAAGCCCCAATAGCAGTAAAAATCCTTGTTGTTGTTTTTAAAAACAATAAGATTACTTCACTCAATTTTTATAAACGCAGGAGTTCAGTGAATTACATTTATAGCGAGAGCGGGAACAAGCTCCTGATCCTACTACTCTATTTCAACCAGAATAGGGCAATGGTCTGAGTGCACAGCATCGGCTAAAATTACAGCTCTTTTTAATTTATGTTTTAAATTTTCACTTACAAGATTGTAATCAATCCTCCATCCTTTATTATTTCCTCTTGCTCCAGCACGGTAACTCCACCATGAATATTGATGAGGCTCCTTGTTAAAATGTCTAAAACTATCTACAAATCCTGATTTCATAAACTGATCAAGCCAAGCTCTCTCTTGAGGCAAAAATCCAGAAACATTTTTATTTCGCACTGGATCATGAATATCTATTGCTTCATGACAAATATTATAATCGCCGCAAATTACTAGATTGGGAATTTCTTTTTTGAGTTCGTTGATGTAGTTTTGAAAATCATCCATAAACATAAATTTATGATCCAATCTATCCATATTTGTTCCAGAAGGCAAGTATAAACTCATAACAGATACCGAATCAAAATCAGCTCGAAGATTACGCCCCTCAAAATCCATATGCTCAATTCCCGTACCATAAAAAACAGAATTAGGTTTTGTTTTAGACAAAATTGCCACACCACTATACCCCTTTTTTGTAGCTGGATAGTAATATTGATAGGGATAACCTGCTTGTGTAATGGCATCAACTGGAATTTGATCTTCAGTAGCCTTAATTTCTTGTAGGCATATAACATCAGGATTTGCATGCTGTAACCATTCTAGAAAACCTTTTGTAATGGCTGCTCTAATACCATTTACATTGTATGAAATAATTCTCATCAGGAAAAAAAATTGAAATTAACATTAAAATCATCAGGCTTAATTTAGAACCTAAATACCCAATTTTATGTATTACTTTTAAAATCTTGTTTAAAAATATACGTTTCAAATGTAACAAAAAAGTAGAAGTTTGATGTAGAAAAATAGAGAAAATGGAGTTTTTTGCTATCTTTGTTTCTTGCACTAAAATAAAGAAAAAAAATACATGGGTCTAGTTACCGCGAAAGAAGTTGCAAAAGCAATTAATGCAGACAAGTACGGCGTTTTGGGTACGTTTTCTGGCTGGATATTAATGAAGGTGCTAAAAATCTCTACCTTGAATAAAGTATACAATAGAAACAAACACCTAGAAGATGTCGCTTTTTTGAATGGAGTTCTTGATGATTTAAAAATAAAATTCGAAATCCCAGAAGAAGACTTAAAAAGATTACCAAAAGAAGGCGCCTATATTACCATCTCAAACCACCCACTTGGCGGAATTGATGGCGTTTTGTTATTAAAATTAATGCTAGAACGCGAGCCAAATTTTAAAATTATCGCTAATTTTTTATTACACCGCATAACTCCGTTAAAAAAATACATCATGCCTGTAAATCCTTTTGAAAATCATAAGGATGTAAAATCAAGCGTGGTAGGCATTAAAGAAACACTGCGTCATTTAAGTGATGGCAAACCTCTAGGTATGTTTCCTGCAGGTGAGGTTTCTACATATAAAGATGGTAAATTAATGGTGGACAAACCTTGGGAAGAGGGCGCTATTAAAGTCATTAGAAAAGCACAAGTTCCTGTTGTCCCTATCTATTTTCATGCAAAAAACAGTAGGTTGTTTTACTTGCTTTCTAAGATTAGTGGGACTTTTAGAACAGCAAAATTGCCATCTGAAGTTTTTAGTCAAAAACGTAGAGTAATCAAAGTTCGTATAGGCAAACCAATCTCTGTAAATGAGCAAAACGAGCACACTACTCTTGAGGAATACTCTGAGTTTTTAAGGAAGAAAACCTATATGCTGGCTAATCCTTTTGAAAAGGAAAGTCCATTTTTACCTACTCCTACCTTAAAAATTCCTAAAAGTCCAAAAACGATTGTTACTGCTGCAAGCCAAGACAAAATGATCAAGGAAGTAGAAGGATTACGTACAACGGATTGCCGGTTATTACAAAGCAAAAACTACGAAGTGTTTTTTGCAAGAGCTTCAAAAATTCCAAATATTCTTCATGAAATTGGTCGTCTTCGCGAAATTACTTTTAGAGAAGTAGGTGAAGGTACCAATGAATCGATAGATCTTGACAAGCACGATCAATATTACCACCACTTATTTTTGTGGGATAATGAAGCTAACAAAATTGCGGGAGCATACCGCATGGGATTAGGAGCCGAAATTTACCCTAAATATGGTATAAATGGTTTTTACCTCAACGATTTATTTAGATTTGAACCTGAATTATATGATATGATGCACAAATCCATAGAAATGGGTCGCGCGTTTATCATTAAGGAATACCAACAAAAACCAATGCCTCTTTTCTTGCTTTGGAAAGGAATTATGCACACTACTTTGCGTTATCCAGAGCATAAATTTTTATTGGGTGGTGTGAGTATTAGCAATCAATTTTCTGATTTTTCAAAATCGTTAATGATTGAGTTCATGAAATCAAACTATTACGATCCCTATATTGCGCAATATATTCATCCTAAAAAAGCATATAAAGTCAAGCTAAAAGATGCCGATAAAGATTTCATTTTCAACGAGACTGAAGCTGATTTGAATAAATTTGATAAAATAATTGACGAATTGGAACCTGGCAGTTTGCGCTTACCTGTTTTGATTAAAAAATATATCAAACAAAACGCCAAAGTTGTGGCCTTTAATGTAGATCCACTATTTAATAATGCGGTAGATGGCCTCATGTACATAAGAATAGCTGATATTCCCGAAAGCACTATGAAACCAGTAATGGAAGAATTTCAGGCCGAACTAGAACGAAAATTAGCAGAAAAAGAAGATTAATATCAGTAGCATTATATAAATCCCGTCTCGTCCTAAAAAGATAAGACGGGATTTTTTTATGTTTTAAAACCATGCCTTTTTACCTACTTGATACGTTTGATAAAACTCTTCATCTGATTTTGTCAAATAAATAATCCCTTCAATAAGTCCTAACAAAGTCGTTACGGTTCCACAAGTAAACAAACTAATCAACAACCATATAATCCCTTCGGTGGTGTAACCCAAAAAAAACTTATGAATTGCTAAAGGTCCTAAAAGTATAGCAAGCAACCCTGCTGGAAGTTTCTTATTGTCTTGTCGGTAAGGTTGTGGTTGATTCCAAGTTTCGTGTTTTTGATTTTCCATTGTTAGTCAATATTGGTTAATTAAGTAGTTTATGTATTCTCATTTATAAAAAAGCAGCGTCAATAGGTTCCCAGAGTTCAATTTTATTTCCTTCGCAATCCAGTATCCAAGCAAATTTTCCGTACTCGTAAGTCTGCATATCACCCACAATTGTTACACCTTCTTGTATTAATTTTTTCAATAATACCTCTAAATCATGCACTCTAAAGTTTTGCATAAACTCTTTTTTGCTAGGCTCAAAGTAAGTAGTATCTACTGCAAATGGAGACCATTGCGTAGAACAATCCGCGCCGTTCTTATCTTTCCACCAAAAAGTAGCTCCATATTGATCTGTTTTTAAACCCAAATGCTTTTCGTACCAAGCCGTTAAACCTTTAGGGTCATTGGACTTAAAAAAGAAACCTCCAATTCCAGTTACGAGCTCTTCTGGCTCGATATTTTTGGCTTGACCAAAATACTTTGCTTTTATTTTATCTACAATAACTTGTGCTAATCGTTCCTTACTTTCCACAGTCCAACCGGCAATATGAGGTGTTAAAATTACATTTTTAGCTTGCAGTAAATATTGAAACGCTTCGGGAGTATTTTTGTCACTGAAAAGAGTTTCAAAAGAAAGTTTTTCATATTCCAAAACATCAAGTCCAGCACCAAGAATTTTTCCTGCTTGTAAAGCTGCTACCAAATCTTGGGTGACTAGATTGTTCCCGCGTGAGGTGTTGATAATCCAAAATGGCTTTGCAAAGTTATTGATAAAGGATGCGTTGATCATTTTATCAGTTTCTGGAGTCCAAGGAACGTGTAAGCTCAACACATCAACTTCTTGTTGAAAAGTATCGAGTGTTACTTGTTTCGCATTGACATCGCCTACGTTTTCTAGAATGTCGTAGCAAAGTACTTTTACATCAAAACCTCGAAGTTTTTTGGCAAAAGATTTCCCCATATTTCCGTAGCCAATAATTCCTACCGTTTTACCATCTAGCTCATGACCTCTATTACTTTCACGGTTCCACTGCCCTGCTCTAACTTCTTGATCGGCTTGATTCAAGTTATTGAACAATGACAGAATCATTCCTAACGAATGCTCTGCTACTGCATTCCTATTACCTTCGGGTGCGGCTATAAGCGCAATGCCCTTTTGCGTAGCATAATCACAATCAATACTTTCTAATCCAGCACCCACACGTGCTATAAACTGTAAATTTGTTGCCTTGTCTAAAAATATTTTGTCAATCTTAAAACGACTTCTAATCACGATTCCGTGATAATCCTGAATTTTAGATTCAATTTCCTCTTTTGAAGAAACATAATCACTGTGATTATGAAAACCAGCAGCTTGAAGTTGATCCCAGAGTACAGGATGATTGCTGTCTATGTGAAGGATATTGATAGCCATATGTTCTAAATTTTGATTACTCAAATAAACAAAAAAAATACGGTTTATGGAGTAAACTGATGCCATAAGCCTTTAAAATTGTAAATTTGTGCTTTGTATTTTTCACACTCCTACAAAACAAACTCAAAATAAATAATGAAAGTAACTAAAACATTTAAAGCCTTTTTTGAAAGTGAAAAAGCAGGAGGTATCTTATTACTTTTTGTAACTTTACTTTCCATTGCATTGGCCAACTCAGCAGTTCAAGACAATTATATTGCATTTTGGGAAACCGAAGTGGCAAGCCATTCCATTACCCACTGGATTAATGATGGTTTAATGACCATTTTCTTTCTCTTAATTGGATTAGAATTAGAAAGAGAAATATATCAAGGAGAATTATCGAGTATTAAAGATGCTACTTTGCCTATTTTTGGCGCTTTGGGCGGTATGCTGGTACCTGCGGGGATTTTTTTACTACTAAACTTTGGTACGGTTACACAAAACGGAGCCGGAATTCCTATGGCTACAGACATTGCGTTTGCAATAGGAATTTTATCGCTTTTAGGCAAAAGAGTTCCTACTTCATTAAAAATTTTCTTAACCGCATTGGCAGTCATTGATGATTTGGGAGCCATAATAGTCATTGCTGTATTTTACACTGAAAGTATTGACTACATCAATCTAGGAATTGCATTTGCCATTATGGGAGTTTTATTCATTTTTAACAGACGCAACGTGCATCAACTCTATCCATACTTGATAGGAGGAGCAGCCATGTGGTACTTCATGCTAAATTCAGGAGTACATGCTACCATAACAGGAGTATTATTGGCCTTTGTGATCCCGTTTGGAGATGGAAGCAAAAAAACTTCTTCTTACCGTTTGCAACACTTTTTGCATTATCCTGTAGCGTTTTTTATCCTACCATTGTTTGCTATTGCCAATACAGGAATTGCAATTAGTGCTAACTGGCAAGAAGGTTTAAATCATGCCAACACGATAGGAATCATTTTAGGACTTGTTATAGGAAAACCTTTGGGAATATGGTTGTTCTCATTCCTAGCGGTAAGTATGGGTATTTGTACACTGCCAAAGGATTTAAAATGGAGCAGTATTCTAGGCGCAGGAATGCTTGGCGGCATAGGATTTACCATGTCTATCTTCATCACATTACTGGCTTTCAAAAACGATGGTGAAGAAGTAATTACTTACTCTAAAATTGCTATTTTAATGGCCTCTTTTGTTGCAGGAACAATTGGGTTTTTATGGCTAAAATTTAATTTAAAACCCCTAAAAATTAAAAAAGCTACATAGGATTATGTAAATATTTCAAAAATAAAAGCCCTCATATTTCGAATGAAAAATGAGGGCTTTTATTTTAAAGGTCATATGGTTAAAACTATTTGGTAGTTCTATCCTTTAATTTGTTTCAAAGAAGTTTTAATCCCTCGAATCAATGAAGAACTAAAACCGTGCATTTCCATTTCATTCAAACCTGCAATTGTACAACCTTGTGGTGTAGTAACTCTATCAATTAATTGTTCCGGATGTATATTTTCTTCCAAAAGCATTTGCGCCGCCCCTTTAACGGTTTGTGCTGAAATAGCGAGGGCAGTTTGCCAATCAAAACCTATTTCAATACCCGCTTGCATAGAAGCACGAATATAACGCAACGCGAATGCAGTTCCGCTGGCTGCAAGAACCGTTGCTGCATCCATCAATTTTTCGTCAATAATTGGAGCTGTGCCTAATGTTTGGAATAGCGATACAACTTGCTGTGCTTGCAGTGTATCTTTTTCATGAAAAGCAATACAGGTTGCTGAAGCTCCGAACTGTGCCGCTATATTAGGCATTATCCTAATAGCACTATTTGTATTCCCTATTTTTTCTTGCAATTTCTCTATACATAATCCACTTACTGCTGATGCTACAATTTTTTGAGATACATAAGGTAGAATTTCACTTAACACCATATCTACTTGGTATGGTTTTATGGTCAAAATAATGACATCAGCCTCTTCTATTTCATGTACATTATTATTGGTAACAGTGGCACCTAATTTTTCCAGATACGTAATTGAAGTCACATTTCTTCTAGTTATTGTAATCTTGTTTTCTGGTGAAAACTGAGACAAACCCAATGCAATTGCTACGCCTAGGTTTCCCCCTCCAATAATATGTACTTTCATGCTAGTTATGGTTTTCCTCTCCCAAACCCTCTCTAAAAGAAAGGGAATTATCATGGAAAAGTGTTGGTTAGTTAAATGACTATATTTTTTTAGAATCCTAAAATCATTTTTGCTATCGAAAAATAAATTAAAATTCCGCAAATATCGTTGCTAGTGGTAATAAAAGGTCCTGTTGCTAGAGCTGGATCAATCCCAAATTTATCTAACAATAAAGGAATAGAAGTCCCAATTAATGACGCAATAATAATTACTGAAATTAGCGCAGTGGTTACAATGATACCAATAATAATCTCAACATTTAATAAAAAATGACTTCCTATAAACAATATAGACGCCAGTATTACGCCATTTAATAAGCTCAATGAAACTTCTTTTATCAACCTGTTAAACAAGGAACCACTCAAGGTATTATTAGCCAAACCTTGCACAATAATAGCCGAAGATTGTACACCTACATTTCCCGCCATAGCCGCAATAAGTGGTGTAAAAAAGAACAAGTTTCCGTGTTGTAGCATGGCACCTTCAAAAAGTCCCAATACTTTTACCGAGATAAAACCACCTAAAAGCGCTAAAACCAACCATGGTAACCTCGCTTTTGTGTGCTCAAATATGCTATCATCAGCTTCTACATCTTGTGAGATACCCGCTGCTAACTGGTAATCTTCATCAGCTTCGTCCTTGATTACATCTACAATGTCATCAATGGTAATTCTACCTACTAACCTTCCTAATTCATCCACAACTGGAATCGCTTCTAAATCGTACTTTTGCATGATACGAGCCACCTCAACATCCTCAGTATCTACTTTTACCGAGTTTAATTTTCGAATATAAACATCATTGATAGGTGTTCTAGACGAAGTAGTCAACAAATCCTTAAGTGACAAACGCCCTTTTAAACGATCTTCATCATCTACCACATAAATAGAATGTACTCTGGAGATATTTTCGGCCTGAATGCGCATTTCTTTCACGCACGTAAGTACATTCCAGTTTTCATTGACTTTAACCAACTCTTTGTGCATGATTCCACCAGCGGTGTCCTCATCATAGCGCAATAAATCAACAATATCTTTGGCATGCTCCACATCTTGGAGTTCTGATATTACTTCGGCTTTTAAGTCTTGCGAAAGCTCTGCAATAATATCCGCAGCATCATTGGTTTCAAGTTCATCTAATTCTTCTGCAATTTCCTTTGGCGAAAGCCTGCTTAATATGTTTTCACGCAAATCATCTTCTAGTTCTAGAAGAATTTCGGCGGTTTTCTCACTGTCTAAAACTTTAAAGATGTAAGTAGCTTCGTTAAAGTCCAGCTCATCTAGAATTTCGGCAATATCAGCATGGTGCATGTCATTCAATAACACTTCCAACTGCTGGTCGTTCTTGTTTTGAATGAGTTGCTCTAATTCTTGTATTAGTACTTTGCTGATTTTAAACTCCATCGGCTTCTATTTTTTGTGTGAGGGAAATAAATTGTGCTACATCTAATTGTTCTGGACGAAGGTTTAAAATTTCATCCTCACGTAAAACATCAGACAAATTCAAGGTCTTTAAGCTATTACGTAACGTTTTACGTCTTTGCTGAAATGCGGTTTTAACTACTGTGAAAAATAATTTTTCGCCGCAAGGCAAACTAAAATCTTTTTTACGGCGTAACCTTAAAACCCCTGATTTTACTTTGGGTGGCGGATTAAAAACATTTTCGTCTACGGTAAACAAATACTCTGCATCATAAAAAGCTTGCACCAGTACCGAGAGAATTCCGTAGGCTTTTGTTCCTTTCTTTTCACAAATACGTTCTGCAACTTCTTTTTGAAACATACCAGCAAACTCTGGTATTTGTTCTTTGTATTCTAATGTTCTAAAAACAATTTGTGTTGAAATATTATACGGGAAGTTCCCAATTATAGCAAACTGCTTCCCTTCAAAAATTTCATTGATGTTGTATTTCAAGAAATCTTTAGAGATAATTTTATCTTTCAATTTTGGATAATTAGCATCCAGATAGGTTACTGATTCGGTATCAATTTCAATAACGTATGTATTTACAGGTTTATCCAATAAATATTTTGTCAAAACTCCCATTCCCGGACCTATTTCTAAGACATCATCATACCCTTCTAGGTTTAGCGTGTCAGCAATATCCTTAGCTATACTTTCATCTTTGAGAAAGTGTTGTCCTAAGTGTTTTTTGGCGGTTACTTTTTCCATTTTTTTGCTGAACTTATTTCAGTATGTATTTATTTTGCCACTAAGGCATAAAGTTTATATTGTATCTGTGATCCGATTTTTAATCTGGATACTAGGTGTTTACAAGATTACGCTATTTATTTATAATCCCCAATTAACTCAAGTTCAGTTCTAAAAGCTAGCATTTTATCTCCAAATAATCGAGCGCCCTCTTCACGGAAACCAGGTGCATACTCTTGATAATAGCGCTGCAAGGTCTCCTTACTTTCCGTTTCATATTGTACAGAGTAGGTTACTCCTCCCATTTCTTCTTCAACCAATACGCGAACCAATCGGGCTGATGAAAACAATCCAGTTGCCAAGATTTCAGGAATGTGTTTGTGTTGCATCCAGATCATCCATTGATCGTGTACGCTTTCATGTATATTTGTAGTGACATTGTATATAATCATAAACTGACCCTGACCCTAAAAAAAGGGAAAACCTACCAGGGATAGTAGGGTTAAAAAAAATTAATATTCTAGAACAACGGTTGCCATCATGTAAAGCCTAGTTTTGCACCCATCATTTACTGTATTACAGTATCTCCTCTTAGCATGCGATATTCTTTGCGGGCCGGCACAAAATGGATACTATCTTGATGATTAAAAATTATTTTCTCATACAATGGCTTAGCAATTTCGGGTTGTTGTAGTTTTTTATTGTTTATTTCGGCCGCATAAAATAAGGCTTCGTCAATGTAAATGCTTTCTTTGTGTGCTTCTATTATTTTTTGGTATTGGCTTAAAGCCAAAACAAAATCGGATTTTTTTTCATAAATTTTACCCAATCTCAACAACGTAATCGCTTCAATTTCATCAGCTTGCTCACCTGCCTTTTTTTGTAACAGTGACTGAAATTGAACAATGGCTTCCTCATCTCTATTTTGATACAATAGGTAATCACCTTTTGCAAATTGTTTTAAGGCCGTTTGAGTAGAATCAGCAACGGTATTGTCATTTATCAGCAAGTAATACTCTAAGGCATCATTTGCAATCAACTGTGTATTAGCTGCTTTTAACTCCTTAAATTGTTTCAAAGCCCATTCAAAATCAGTTTTAAAATAGCTTGTTTTTGCTGCTTTCAAACTGGCTTCATGAGCTACAACATCATTTTTTAAATCCAATTCAATTTGAGAATAGTACAATAATGCTTGGTTGAATTTTTCTTCATAAAGTAAAATATCAGCCAACTCCATTTTTGTTTGTGCTATTTCATATTCATTCAGTTGCATTTCTAGGGCATACTTAATAATTTTTTTAGCCTCCTCTGGTTTTTTTAAATTGAATGCTGTAAAATGAGCTTGAATAAGCTGCAAAGATAGCGTAAAAGGACTTATTCCAAATTGTTTTAGCAAATCCTCTAGTGCCAGATTAATTGCTGGGTAATCAGTAGCTGTTGCTTTTTCAATTTTCATTCGTATTAAGTACGTATTGGCTTGCACCAATAACTCTTTGTCCTGTGAATTTTGCAACACAAAATTTAAAATCTCAATAGCGGCATCGGTTTTTTCTTCTTGGATGGCTTGTTGTCCTAGACTTACAATGTTAGCAAGCGTTTCGGGATTGCGTTTGTAAATGGCTTTTTCTTGTATAAATGCCTTATCAAATTCTTTTTGCTGCACATAAAACCAACTTAAAAAACGATTCCAGAAAATATCTTGTGTTTTTTGAGTTCTTACTATCAATGCTTTGCGCAAAATATCATTGAAATTAGCATCACCTTCATCAACCATGAAACGTACTAATTGGTTTTGGATTCGGATGGAGTTTTCTGGATTCGTATACGCTTCATCTAGAAAAGTAGCAACCATGAGTTCCATATTTGCCATTTGACCGTAGAGCAACCCTATTTGATAATTGAAATTGAAATTTTCCTGCGTTCCAGAGACCATTTTATATGCTTTCAATGCATATTCAAGGAGTACTTTACGTTCAAACGCATTGGCAACACCGTAAACATCATTTGGATTTTTCTTTATGGATTCTAAAGCTCTTTCGTAGTACGGCTTTGCCCTACTTTCGTTTTTTTGCAACTGATAATTATAACCTAGTTCCACCAAAATGGTTGGCTGCTGGTACTTATCATACCTGAGCTGAAGTGCAGTTTGTGCGCTTTCAAACTGCTGCAATTGTTGCAAACAATCTATTGACCTTAAAAAATAAAGCGAATTTTGAGGTGTCTCTTTTAATAGTTCTTCATAACTGATTTTTGCTTTTTCAAAATCGCCTTTGTCATAATAATACTGTGCTAATTGCTCGTTTTGGGCAAAAGCAAATAGCGAGAATGACAAACTGATATACAGAAAGAGCTTTTTCATTATCAATATTCGTGTTTAGTTGCAGTCACAGTTTTCAGTCACAGCGTTGTCAACTGTGACTGATAACCGCAAACTAATTAATTTATAATATCAAATCCACAGTAAGGACGCAATACCTCTGGTATTACAATTCCCTCAGGAGTTTGGTAATTTTCTAATATTCCAGCCATAACTCTTGGTAAGGCCAGCGCGCTTCCGTTTAAGGTGTGTGCCAATTGGTTTTTTCCATCTTTGTCCTTGAAACGCAATTTCAAACGATTGGCTTGAAAAGTCTCAAAATTAGAAACTGAACTAATCTCTAACCAACGGTCTTGTGCCGTAGAAAATACTTCAAAATCATACGTCAATGCTGAAGTGAACCCCATATCCCCGCCACAAAGACGTAAAACACGGTACGGTAATTTCAAATCCCTCAAGATATCTTTTATATGTTCTACCATTCCGTCAAGTGCTTCGTAAGACTTATCAGGATGCTCTACACGTACAATTTCGACTTTGTCAAATTGGTGCAAACGGTTTAAACCACGTACATGAGCACCGTAAGAACCTGCTTCACGACGGAAACATGGCGTATAAGCCGTAGTCAATACTGGCAATTCATTTTCGTTAAGGATTACATCACGAAACAAATTAGTAACAGGAACCTCAGCCGTTGGAATCAAGTACAAATCATCGGTTTTATCATGGTACATTTGCCCTTCTTTGTCTGGCAATTGACCTGTTCCATAAGCAGATGCTTCATTGACCATATGCGGAACCTGAACTTCATTGTAACCCGCTGCCGTATTTTTATCTAAGAAATAATTGATCAAGGCACGTTGCAAACGAGCACCTTTACCTTTATACACTGGAAATCCTGCTCCAGTGATTTTTACTCCCAATTCAAAATCAATGATATCGTATTTTTTTACCAAATCCCAATGTGGTTGTGCACCTTCATGTAAAACCGGAACGGCACCTTCTTCAAAAACGTTTACGTTTTCCTCTGGAGTTTTACCCTCTGGAACAATATCAGCTGGAAGATTAGGTAATGTATATAATTTTTCTAAAAGTTCAGCAGCTAGTGCTTCAGCTGTTTCGGCTAGCGCTTTGCTTTTCTCTTTGTTTAAAACTGTTTTTTCTTTTAGGATTGCGGCTTTTGATTTCTCACCCGCTTTCATCAATTCGCCAATATCTTTGGATAATTTATTAGATTCAGATAAAATAGTGTCCAGCTCTACTTGCGTAGCACGACGTTTTTCATCTAGTTGTACCACTTCTTCAACAACACTCTTGGCATCCAAATTTCTTTTGGCCAAAGCATTGATTACTTTTTCTTGATTCTCTCTAATAAATGCAATTTGTAACATAGCTTGATTTTTTTGCGCTAACTTATATGATTATGGAAGCAAATTTAAGGAAATGTTTGATAAGATTGGGACAAAGTTTTTTAGGAAAATTTATTTCACGAAGATTCGCATAAAAGCCACAAAGATTCACGGAGTTTTTTATTGAAATCTTTGCGTTGCTCTGTATTTTTCTTAGTGTGTCTTTGCGAAATAACGCTACTCTTTTTTAATAGGAAAGGCTATTTAACGAAGATTCGCATAAGAGCCACAAAGATTCACGAAGTTTTTTGCAGAAATCTTTGCGCTACTTTGTGTGTCTTTGCGAAATAACTCTACTCTCTTTTAATCTCGTGACCTACAAAAGCTTCAAGAGTTGCAAACATATCGTCTATAGAAAGCACTTCAAGATCAGGGTGCGACATTAAAAAAGCAGCATTAAGTTCTACTATATTTTCTTCTATTTCGAAAAAAGTATCGGTGTTGAGTGCGTCTCTAGTGAGATTAACTCCTTCTAATTTTCCTTGTAAAAATTTATTGAGTTTCACACTACTCATTAAACTCACTTTTTTAGACTGTTGCTGGAATAATTCTAGATGTTTTGGTGCTTCAATCAAAGCTAAACCTTCTTCTATAAGTTCGTTTAATTCCTTATTCCATCCGGAGCGGTGAACGAATTGTGCAAAGTTACCATCAACATGTTGCGCTACATAAAAATCCAAATAATAACTCATCAACGCATCTTCGTGAATCAAATCGTCATCAATTTTCTCTTCACGCATTAAGTTGATTACCGAAATGTTTGAGTTAATAATATCTTGTGGGTTTTCACTTTGAGCAGCGTTTTCTGAGATGATGATTTTTCCGAATTCCATTTGAGTTTTGTGTTAGGATGTATGCTGCAAATTTCGGGTAAAATACTGAGGAATCGAAATATTTGTTTTAACCACAGATTGCAAAGATTAGCACAGATTTATTTACGCTTTAAATTAAATAACATCGGATTCATTATTGTTCTTTTTCTGATTCATTTTGGTTACCAATGCCTTTAAGCGTGCTGCTTTTGCTGCTTTCTCTTCTTGCAATTTTGCCTTTTTCCTATTGAGGAGCTTGGTGTGCAACGCTTTATTTTTGGTGTTTTTTTCGGGTCCTTTGGGCATGGTTTTATATTGTTTTGATTTAGCTAAAAACCTGATGTATTAAAATCTTCATGTATGGCATCGAAAATAAAAAAACTCTAATTTTTAATCTTACCGTCAAGTTTTAATTCTAATTCTGGTTTTATTCGCTTCTTTAAAAATAATATTTGACCTAAATGACTAGATTGATGCTCCATAACATGAAACCAACAATATTGATTACTAATTCCATATTTTTTTTGTACCTCAGCAAACCAAGCATCGTCTTTCTTTTTTAATTCACTAATAGTCTTTGCTCTTACCTCATTATAAATATCAAGATAATATTGAATATCATTCCCTTTGAAATCATCTCTACCCCCTTGATCCAAAGCTAATGCTGCGCCCCACTTTTTCTCTTCTTCTGCATTAAACTCCCTATTTTCAAATGTAAAAACCTGATAATAGGCCTCAGCTGCAGCCAAATGCATTACTAAAGCTCCTATTCTATTTGCATCCTTATCTAGTAAATAATCTACTTCATATTTACTCATATTTTTTACTGTATTTTCTACTCGGTTTTTTAAATCCTCCAACATGGATATCATAGCCCCAATTTGAGGAGAAGCACCCTCAACCCCACCTATTTTTCCCGATTCTATAAATTTAATACCGCTACCTTCAATTAGTAAACTGGCAACACCATCTTTCTTATCTGGTTCAGAACTGATTTTATACTCTTTAACCTTAATATTTTGATTGTTTCTAGTACCTAAATTCCATTTTGGAATTTCATTATTCTTTGTTTGCATCTCAAAACTAGCATTAGGAATTTGCACCGGTGTTAAAACTCCTTTATCATTCTCGATGAACAATTCAAACTTGTCAAAATAGAATTTTCCGTTATACGAACACAAGCCGCCAAAACTTAGCGATTTTGAGTTGGAATCAATGGTTCCCTCAACGGAATAAGATTGCCATTGATTAAGTTTTATGGACCTATCGCTCATATTATCGAAAAAACCCATTTTGTCCTCTTTTGTATCTACTCTAGCCCATACACCAGCCCAAGCATGTGAATCTTGAGTGTCTACTTTTACATAAGCTATTACCTTGAATTTTTTTGGAATAGCTGTTTGAACATCTATTGTTTGATTAAAAGAGGTCCAATCTCTTGAAATTTCTCTATTGGTTTGCGAATAAATCGAAGCGTAAATAAATGCAAGAGCTACTATAAATGCTTTTTTCATGTTATAAAGTATCAAATATTAATGTTGGTATATTCTATTTTAGGTGTAAAAATACTATTTATTTTATTTGTAAATCATTAGATACAAATAGTTTTTTGATGCACCTTGTACAAACTATTACAAATAAATTGCAATACTTTACCTGACAAAAACTAAAGACAAAAAGACCAGCATGATTCAATTCATTTTCGACCTAAATTTTATTTCCATTTACAGCACTTAAAAAAGATTACTTCAACTTTGGTTATTTAGACAGTGGAGCTCACTGAATTTTGTTTGAAACGGATATCAGGACATGACAGATTCAACGGCTGTAAATAGCTTCAAATAAAATTCTATTGCTTATTTTTGCACTCAATAAAATTGAATCATGATACAGAATCCAAAAAGATATACGATTACAGCGGCATTGCCGTACACGAACGGACCGATTCACATTGGCCATTTGGCGGGTGTTTACGTACCGTCCGATATTTATTCTAGATATTTAAGATTGCAAGGAAGAGACGTTCTGTTTGTTTGCGGAAGCGATGAACACGGTGTGGCTATCTCTATGAAAGCCAAAAAAGAAGGCATTACGCCTCAGCAAGTAATTGATAAATACGATGGTATTATCCGTAAATCGTTCTCTGATTTTGGAATTTCATTTGATAATTATTCGAGAACTTCGGCTAAAATTCATCATGACACGGCTTCGGAATTTTTCAAAAAACTGTATGAACAAGGCGATTTTATTGAAGAAGTAACCGAACAATTGTATGATGCTAAAGCAGATCAGTTTTTAGCAGATCGTTTTGTAATGGGAACTTGCCCAAAATGTGGCAACGAAGAAGCATACGGCGACCAATGCGAAAAATGTGGATCTACGCTGAATGCTACCGATTTGATTAATCCAAAATCAACCATTACGGGAGAAACTCCCATCATGAAATCTACAAAACACTGGTTTTTACCTCTAGACCGTTACGAAGATTTCTTGAAAGAATGGATTCTGGTAGGACATAAAAACGACTGGAAACCGAATGTTTACGGACAAGTAAAGTCATGGATTGACGGCGGTTTAGAGCCTCGTGCCGTAACGCGTGACCTTGACTGGGGAATTGATGTTCCTGTTGAAGGTGCCGAAGGCAAAAAATTATACGTATGGTTTGATGCTCCTATTGGATACATATCAGCTACCAAAGAATGGGCTTTGCGCGAAGGAAAAGATTGGGAACCGTACTGGAAAGATCAAGACACAAAACTGGTTCACTTTATTGGGAAAGACAATATTGTATTTCATTGCGTGATTTTCCCGGCAATGCTAAAAGCTGAAGGAAGTTACATCTTACCGGACAATGTTCCTGCTAATGAGTTCTTGAACTTGGAAGGAAACAAATTATCTACGTCTAAAAATTGGGCGGTTTGGTTGCACGAATATTTAGAAGAATTCCCAAATCAGCAAGATGTATTACGTTATGCCTTAACATCAAATGCTCCAGAAACGAAGGATAATGATTTTACTTGGAAAGACTTTCAAGCTAGAAACAACAATGAACTGGTAGCGATTTTTGGAAATTTCATCAATCGTGTGGTGGTTTTAACCAATAAATATTACGACGGAATTGTCCCTACTCCTAACGAATTATCTGAGGTAGACGAACAAACTTTGGCTGAATTGAAAGCCTATCCATCAGTAATTTCAAGTTCTATCGAAAGATACAGATTTAGAGAAGCGCTTGGTGAAATGATGAATGTAGCAAGACTCGGAAATAAATATTTAGCCGATGAAGAGCCTTGGAAGATGATTAAAACTGATGAAGAACGTACAAAAACTCAAATGTATGTTGCTTTGCAAATTGCTGCAGTTTTGAGTTCGCTTTGTGAGCCGTTCTTGCCTTTTACTTCTGTAAAATTGTCAAGAATGTTGAATATCAACATCAACAATTGGAATTTGGAATTTGAAGATTGGAATTTATTACCCGCTGGTCACCAAATTGGTCAAGCCGAATTACTTTTCTCTAAAATTGAAGACGAAGAAATCCAAAAACAAATCGATAAATTAGAAGCAACCAAAACCGCTAACAAAGCCGAGAATAAAGTAGCTGAACCACAAAAAGAGCTTATTCAATTTGAGGATTTCGCCAAAATGGATATCCGTACAGGAACCATTTTAGAGGCTGAAAAAATGCCAAAAGCCAACAAACTTTTAATTTTAAAGGTAGATACTGGAATTGATATTCGAACAATAGTTTCGGGAATTGCCGAAAGTTTCAAACCAGAAGATATCATTGGGAAACGCGTAACTGTTTTAGTGAATTTGGCACCAAGAAACTTACGTGGCGTAGAAAGTCAAGGTATGATTTTGATGACTTCAAATGCTGAAGGAAAACTAGTGTTTGTAAATCCAGATACGGATGGTGTAGGGAATGGCGAGACGATAAATTAAAAAAATAACCACAGATTCGCAGATTCATTAATTAAAGCTACGAATCTGTGGTAATACACAATTAAGAATGAACTTAAAAGTAATTGCCTTCGACGCTGATGACACCTTATTCATCAACGAAACCTATTTTCTAGAAACCGAAGAGAAATTTTGTGCACTCATGAGTGATTATTTGTCACATCAAGGATTGTCGCAGGAATTATTTAAGGTAGAAATTGCCAATTTAAAATTATACGGCTACGGAATTAAAGGATATATTTTATCCATGATTGAGGCTGCAATGAAAATTTCGAACAACACGATTCCTATTGAAATAATTGAAAAAATCATTCTGTACGGCAAAGAACTTTTAGAAAAACCTATTGTTTTACTAGATGGTGTTCAAGAAACCCTACAAGCGTTACACGGAAAATACAAACTGGTGGTGGCCACCAAAGGTGATTTATTAGACCAGCGTAGAAAATTACACAATTCAGGTTTAGGTCATTATTTTCATCATATTGAAGTGATGTCAGACAAGCAGGAGATTGATTATACAGACTTGATTAAACGATTAGAAATTCAACCCTCTGAATTTTTCATGATAGGCAATTCATTGAAATCCGATGTTCTTCCTGTTTTAGCCATAGGCGGATACGCCGTTCATATCCCATTTCACACCACTTGGGCACATGAAAAAATTGATCACAAAGTAGAGCATGAAAACTTTAAAACCATTGAAAAACTTACCGACATCTTAGAATTCATAGCTTTGTAAGTGTTAAAATATCCATATTTTAAATTAACATCCCTTTGTTTTAGCTTATTGATTCCTTTTTTTGGAGTTAAATAAAAAAACATGCTAAATTTTTAAAGCTAAATTTTTGCTGATTTCTCAATATACCCCGCAATTTATAGAATTAAAAGTAAATATTGTATAATTAACTGATTGAAATTTCTCATTTAAATATATGTTGTAAATTTGCAAAGAATTTAAAAATCATAAAATAATGAAAAATTTAATGTTTGCATTAGTTTTTGCAGGTGCAGTTTCTTCTGTAAATGCTCAAACTGAAACTAAAGAAGTAAAAAGTACAGATTACAACAAATGGTCTATTGAATTAGCTGGTGGTGTTAACAAACCACAAAGACCATTAGGATCAGGTTACTTTACTTCAACTCCAAGCCCTTATGTTGCAGATCTAGGTGTACGTTACATGTTTAACAATAAATTTGGTTTGAAAGCTGATTTTGGATACAACAGTTTTGAAGGAAAAAGCAACTCTGCTAATTTTGATACAAAATATTACAGAGCAAACCTTCAAGCAGTAGCAAACTTAGGTAGAATTATGAGCTTTGAAACTTGGACTAATACAATAGGTTTATTAGGTCATGCTGGTTTTGGTTTAGCTCAATTAGAGGATCAAAATTCTGCTTTAAAAGACAGAATGGGTAATTTTATGGCAGGTATTACTGGTCAAATTAAATTATCAAACAGAATTGCTCTTACAGGTGATTTCACAACTATCCTTAATGCTGCACAAGATGCAACTTTTGATGCTTCAACAACTAGAAACGCAAGAGGATTCTCTGGAATTTTGTTTAATGGTACTGTAGGTTTAACAGTTTACTTAGGTAGTAATGAAAAACATGCTGACTGGGTACTTGACAACAACAGCGAAATTGACAAATTAAAGCAACAAATTGCTGATATTGAAACTTCAATGTTAGATACAGATAAAGATGGTGTTGCTGATTATTTAGATCAAGAGCCTAACACTATTGGTGGTGTAATGGTTGATACTAAAGGTAAATCTATTGACTTGAACAACAACAATGTTCCTGACGAATTAGAAAGCTATTTATTGAAAACTTACGGAAACAACACTGATAAATCAGCTATCGTAAACAACAGTACATTAATCAAAAACTTAATCAACGAAGGTTACGTAAGTACTTATTTTGATTATAACAAATCTACTCCAACAAACGTTTCTACTGAAGGAATTGATTTTATCTTGACATACTTAAGAAACAACCCATCTGCATCAGTTGACATTATTGGTCATGCTGACGAGTTAGGAAGATCTGAGTACAACGATAAATTATCTACAGCTAGAGCTAATAGTGTAAAAGCTGTTTTAGTAAAAGCTAATATCGACGCTTCAAGATTGAACGTTGTTGCAGCTGGTGAAGATGCTTCAGTAGCAAAAGATTCAGATGCAGCTAGAAAATTAGTAAGAAGAGTTACTTTCAGAGTAAAATAATTCTCCACTTATAATTGCATAAAAGCCCTAAAGGAAATTCTTTTAGGGCTTTTTTTATATTTAACAATCAAAGAAATTAGAAGTGCATGGCTGAATTAAAAATTAGCAATACTTTTGAAAAAAAATTAATTCCATTCCCTTTGAAACAACTTTTAAACATCGATAATTGGGCGCGTAAAGAACATTTTCAATTCTTTAAACAATTTGAAGAGCCTTTTTTTGGGGCAACCGTGCAAATTGATTGTTCACTGGCTTACGCCAAAGCTAAAACGTTAAACACCTCCTTTTTTAGCTACTATCTTCATAAAACACTTTTGGCTGTTAATGCCATAGAACCTTTTAGATATCGCATTGACGGGGAAACCGTTATAATACACGATCACATCAATGCATCAGCAACAATAGGAAGAGAAGACGGGACTTTTGGCTTTTCCTTGATTGAATTCGACCCAGATTATACTGTTTTTGAAACCAGTACCGCAACAGAAATTAAACGTATTCAAACCACCACTGGACTTTTTACCCGGAATTTTAATGATGATAACGTCATCCATTTCTCGGCAGTTCCTTGGTTAGACTTTACTTCTCTATCACATGCAAGAAGTTTTAGTTTTGCTGACAGTTGTCCAAAAATCTCCTTTGGTAAAATGACCGTTGATGATTCAGGAAAAAAAACCATGCCCATGTCTGTGCACGTACATCACGGGTTAATTGACGGCTTACACCTAGGACAATTTGTAGATTACTTTCAAGAATTGATGAACCAATAAGCTAAGCATCGCTTGAGTTTAATAAATTAACTAAAAGTCATTTTCCGCCATGTTCCCAATAGCATTTCATCCTATTTACCAGCATCCATTGCCAGAAGGGCATCGGTTTCCCATGCTTAAATACGAACTGCTTCCACAACAATTATTGCATGAAGGAACCGCTTTACCAACTGATTTTTACCAACCCGAAATTTGCGATTTAGCTCCCGTTTTAGCTATTCATCAAAAAGAATATGTCACAGATTTACTAGATCTCACCTTAAACGCAAAAGCAGTGCGTAAAATTGGTTTTCCCCTCTCCAGAGAACTAGTAGAACGGGAACTCATCATTGCACAAGGAACTATTTTTGGCGCACAAAAATCATTTGATTCGCAGGTCTCATTCAATATTGCAGGGGGTACGCACCACGCTTACACAGATCATGGCGAAGCATTTTGTTTATTAAACGACCAAGCCATTGCAGCGCAGTTTTTATTGGACACTAAAATGGCCAAAAAGATTTTAATCATCGATTTAGATGTACATCAGGGAAACGGAACTGCTGAGATTTTTCAAAACAATTCAAAAGTATTTACGTTTTCTACACATGGCAAAACAAATTATCCGTTCAAGAAACAAACGTCAGATCTAGACATTGCATTTGACGATAGAACAACCGATGCGGAGTTCTTGCAAACCCTTGCAACTGTAATTCCGCAATTGATAGAAACGCAAAAACCTGATTTCATATTTTATTTGGCGGGTGTGGATATTTTGGCCACAGATAAACTAGGGAAATTAGGTTGTACCCTTGATGGTTGTAAAAAACGAGATGAATTGGTTTTTGAATTGTGTTCCAAATTCCAAATTCCAGTACAAGTTTCTATGGGTGGCGGCTACTCTCCCGATATAAAAACCATTATTGAAGCCCATGCCAATACCTATCGAGTGGCAAAAGATATTTTTTAAAAGTATTCCAATAATTCAAAACAATAAGAACTGATTTATGCTTTTTTAATTACAAAAAAAAACACGAACCTCAATTAAGAAATCCGTGCCTTTTAAAAAGTTAGGAATACTATTTTCCTAAAAGCAATACTTCACTTGCTACTATTTCAGTAATATAACGCTTTTCTCCGTTTTTATCCTCGTAAGTTCTGTGTGATAATTTTGCTTCCACTCCTATTTCTCTTCCCTTTGTAACATATTTTTCAATAATCTCAGCTGTTTTTCCCCAAGCTGTAACTCGGTGCCATTCTGTTTGCTCTACTTTGTCTCCGTTTTCTTTGTAATACACATCATTTGTAGCGATGCTCACGGTGGCTAATTTTTTTCCTCCTTCAAGTGTTTTAACTTCTGGATCTTGACCTACTCTTCCGATTAATTGTACTCTGTTTTTCATGGCGTGTAAATTTAATAATTGGTGTATATGTTTATTTGTCAAAACGTTCATTCGAATCAACAGGGCAAAGATGCGACAGTTTCAAAACAAGAATCGGTTGCTAACTATTTACTTTCGGTTGTAACTATTTGTAACCGTTTGTAAATGTTAAAAAAAAAGCTATATTTGCTGTAAATCAATTTATTATGCAAGCCAAAATTAACAAAGTAGAATTACGAAATCTGAAATTTGACGACTACAAAGAACTTAAAAAATCTATGGTAGAGTCCTATCCAGAAATGACTGGTTCTTACTGGCGAGAACATCACATTGAGAAATTATTGAGTATTTTCCCAGAGGGTCAACTCGTGATTCTAGTTGACGGTAAAGTTGTTGGCTCCGCATTATCCCTTATCGTTGATGAAAGTTTAGTCGATAAAAATCATAATTATTCAGACATTACTGGAAAATATACCTTTTCTACCCACAATCAGAAAGGCGATATTTTATACGGAATAGATGTTTTTATTCACCCCAATTACAGAGGTCTCAGACTTGGAAGAAGACTTTATGACGCCCGAAAAGAGCTGTGCGAACAATTGAACCTGAAGGCTATTGTTTTTGCAGGACGAATACCTAATTACGGAAAACACGCCGACACACTTAGTCCAAAAGATTATATAGATAAAGTGAAAAGAAAAGAAATGCACGACTCAGTGCTATCTTTTCAGTTAAGTAATGATTTTCACGTAATTCGGGTCATGAAAAATTATCTCGAAGGCGATACAGATAGCAAAGAATTTGCTGTTTTACTAGAGTGGAACAACATTTATTATGACGAAAGCCCTAAGCTAATCAACCTTGCAAAAAGCGTAATCCGTTTAGGACTTGTACAATGGCAAATGCGCCAATTGAATAATCTTGAAGCCTTGTTTGAACAATGTGAGTTTTTTGTAGATGTTGTATCCGGTTACGGTAGTGATTTTGCGTTGTTTCCAGAACTTTTTACGGCTCCATTAATGGCCGATTACAACCATTTATCTGAGGCCGAAGCCATACGAGAACTAGCCAAACATACAGATCCCATTCACAAACGCTTTCAAGAATTAGCCATTTCATACAACATCAATATCATTACGGGTAGTATGCCGTACCTGGATAACGGTACTTTATATAATGTTGGTTTCTTGTGTAAAAGAGACGGAACCTCTGAAATGTATGCCAAAATCCACGTTACACCTAATGAAGTACAGCATTGGGGAATGACGGGTGGCTCTACCATTAAAACCTTTGATACGGATTGCGGCAAAATAGGAATCATGATTTGCTATGATGTGGAATTTCCAGAACTCTCCCGCTTGATGGCTGATGAAGGTATGAACATCTTATTTGTTCCTTTCTTAACCGATACACAGAATGCTTACACACGCGTAAAGCATTGTGCACAGGCAAGAGCCATTGAAAATGAATGTTATGTTGCCATTGCTGGTTGTGTGGGGAATTTACCAAAAGTGAATAATATGGATATTCAATACGCACAATCTGCCGTTTTTACGCCATCAGACTTTGCTTTTCCTAGTAACGGAATCAAAGCCGAAGCGACACCAAATACCGAAATGACCCTTATTGTAGATGTAGACTTAGATTTGCTGAAAGAATTGCATGAGCATGGCAGTGTTCGCATCCTTAAAGACCGTAGAACTGATTTATACGATATCAAAAAAATAAATCCATGAATAAAACCTGTTTAGAATGCGGAGAAAAAATTGTGGGACGCGAGGACAAGAAATTTTGTAGTGATGGTTGTCGCAATGCTTACAATAATAAAATAAACAAGGATAGCACCAATTACATGCGCAACATCAACAACAGGTTGCGCAAAAACTATCGCATTTTATCAGAACTAAATACCGAAGGAAAATCTAAAACTACACGTTCAAAACTCGTAAGTAAAGGTTTTGATTTTGGATACTTTACCAATATTCTTAATACAAAAACGGGCAACACTTATTATTTTTTATATGACCAAGGATACATGGTCTTAGACAATGATTTTTATATGCTTGTCAAAAAAGACATCTAAATACCACAACCCCAAAACCTATTAACCAAAAATGAAAAAAGATTTTTCTTCAATTTACATGAGTGTTTTTATTCTTATAGTACTTGCGGCACTATACTACACAATGATGCCGCAATTTACTTCAAACAAGGACACATCACTAGTTGATTTTTCTGCAACACGGGCTTTTGAACAAGTAAAAGCTATCGCTCAAAAACCGCATTATGTAGGATCTAAAAACCATGAAATAGTTGCCAATTATTTGCAACAAGAGCTTGAAAGTTTGGGTCTAGAAACCACCATTCAAGAAGGTTATACACTAAGTGATTGGGGAAATCTTGTATATTCTAAAAATGTTTTAGCACGAATAAAAGGCTCTTCAAACTCAAAAGCGCTTTTGCTGCTTTCTCATTATGATAGTGCACCACATTCTTACTCACCAGGCGCTAGTGATGCTGGCTCTGGTGTAGCAACTATTATTGAAGGAATAAGAGCTTTTTTGTATACCAAAACACCTCATAAAAATGACATCATCATCATGTTTTCTGATGGTGAAGAATTAGGGCTAAACGGTGCAGCACTTTTTGTAAACCAACACAAATGGGCCAAAGATATAGGAGTCGTTCTAAACTTTGAAGCTCGAGGGACATCAGGACCAAGTTATATGCTCATGGAAACCAATGCTGGCAATGGTTCATTAGTAAAAGAATTTGCCGAGGCCAAAACCACATTTCCAGTATCAAACTCTTTGATGTACAGCATTTATAAAATGTTACCTAACGATACTGATTTGACTGTGTTTAGAGAACAAGGAAACATACAAGGGTACAATTTTGCTTTTATAGACGATCATTACAATTACCACACCGCTCAAGATGACACTGCCCATCTTGATATAAACACGCTTGCCCACCAAGGTACGTATTTGATGCCTTTGCTAAAACATTTTTCCAATACAAATTTAAACAAACAAGCATCTCAAGAGGATTTTGTTTATTTTAGTTTGCCTCACACCTTTGTGTACTACCCATTTAGCTGGACTATTCCAGTGGTCATAGGTTGCTTTGTGATGCTGGTATTTTTTATATTTATAGGAAGAGCTAAACATCTATTAACATTTCAAGATATTGGAAAAGGATTTATTCCTCTTTTTGGATCGCTAGTTACAGCAGGAATTGTGACCTTTTTAGGTTGGAAACTTCTACTCGTACTCTATCCTCAATACAACGATTTGCTTAACGGGTTTACCTATAACGGTCATGAATATATAGCAGCTTTTGTATTCTTATCACTTGCAATAACGATGGCGTTTTACGGTCATTTTTCAAATAAAAAGAGAACCATGAGTCATTATGTAGCACCACTAACATTGTGGATACTTATCAATGGTTTATTAGCGATATATTTACCTGGGGCTGGGTTTTTAATTATTCCTGTATGTTTTGGATTGTTAGTTTTTGGACTATTTGTAATTACTCAAAAATCAAGTAAAACAGTCAATTTAATACTTAGTATTCCTGCATTATTAATTATAACTCCATTTATTCAAATGTTTCCTGTTGGACTAGGATTAAAGATTCTTTTTGGTAGTTCAATATTAACGGTTTTAACGGTGGGAATTCTCTATTTTGTTTTTGGGGCATACGCCAAAAAAAGAATTTGGACTATATGCTTTTTATTTATATCTATCGGTTTTTTTGCAAAAGCACATTATGATTCTGGTTATGAATTTGGAAAAGCAAAATCAAATAGCCTACTTTATGTATATGATTCTGATAAAAAAACAGCAAAATGGGCTACTTATGATAGTAATCTTGACACTTGGACCAAAACGTATTTGGGCAATAATCCAGAAAAAGCCTCAACGCTCAACGAGCTTCCCTTATTTAGCAAATACAACTCTGGTTTCACCTTTACTACCGCTGCACCCGTAAAAAACATTGCTCCGCCTACTGTTACTTTTATTTATGATAGAACTATTGGATCAAGAAGGTATTTAAAAATTCAGATTGCTCCAAATAGAAATGTAAACAGGTACGATGTGTTTGCCAATGAAGGCATGAAAATCAAAAATTTTATAGCTAATGGAACAACAGCTGTCGATAACAAAAAAGGAGCATACGAACGAAAAGGTAAAAAAATTGTTAGCTATTATGTGGTAAACAATGCTCCGCTTGTTCTGCAATTTGACATAGAATCTGGAAATAAATTTGACATGGAATTGCTAGAAAGCTCTTTCGATTTAACAACAAACCCAGTATTTGAAATGTCAAAAAGAGAAAACTGGATGATGCCTACACCTTTTGTATTGAATGATGCAGTTGTTATTAGGCAAAAAATAAAACCTAGTCCTGTTGTTGTAGTTCCACCAGTGAAGCTCACGGCACCAGTTGGCTACAGCAGGTACAAAAAACAATCTTTACAAGACAGCTTGTCAACAAAGTAAGCACAAAATCATGAAAAAAATTAGCATTCTCGGTTGCGGATGGTTGGGCTTGCCATTGGCGAAAGCCTTAAGACAAAATGGGTATTTAGTAAAAGGCTCGACTACCTCAACTGAAAAATTACCACTTTTGGACCAATGGGGGATAACGCCTTATTTAATTTCATTATCAGAGGATAAAGTCATAGGCAACATGACCGATTTCCTGCAGGATTCCGAAACCCTTATTATTGACATACCTCCAAAATTACGAGGAACCGAAAAAGAGAATTTTATTTCAAAAATTAACAATACAATTCCCTTCATACAAAATTCAGCTGTTGATAAGGTGCTTTTTGTCTCGTCAACATCTGTCTATAAGGATGAAAATGAATTGGTAACAGAAGAAACAATTCCTATGCCAGATACCGAAAGCGGCAAGCAATTGCTGGCAACCGAACAACTTTTACAAAGCTATATTGATTTTAAAACTACAATAATTCGTTTTGGAGGCCTCATTGGTGCCGATCGTCATCCCATAAAATTCCTAGCGGGTAGAGAAAATTTAGAAAACCCAGATGCTCCCATAAACTTAATTCATCAAGAAGATTGCATAGGGATTATCAACGCTATTTTGTCACAACAGGTTTGGGGCGAAACCTTTAATGCAGTTACACCATATCATCCTAGCAGAAAGGAATATTACACTCAAAAAGCGGTAGACTATGATTTGGCTTTGCCAAAATTTGAACAACAAGGTCAAATTTCTGGAAAAACTATTTCAAGTTCTAAAACCGAATCGGTTTTAAAGTATACTTTTGCACAACCAAATTTATAAAGTGAAAACTAAAATTAAGAACGCTTTTTCGTCAAGAGTAAACGCTATTGGATTGCCTATTTTGGCATTATGTTGGATTAGTTTTTTTTGGGGAACCACTTGGATTGCCTCAAAAGAAGGGGTAAAACACATGCCTGCCTTGCAGCTAGTAGCCATTAGACAATTTTTGGGTGGTGTTATTTATATTTCCTATTTCTTGTTTAAAAAAACGCCTTGGCCAAAAGGCAAACAATGGAATACCATCATTATACTGAGTATTCTAAACTTTGTTCTGAGTAATGCATTAAGTACTTGGGGCGTTAAGTACATCAGCAGTGGTCTTGGTGCCATAATTGGTGCGTGTGTCCCGTTGTGGATTGTCATTATCTCTTTCTTTCAAGGAGAGCGCTTGTCTAAGTTTTCTATTCTGGGTTTGATTATAAGTTTTAGTGGTGTTTGTATTATTTTTTATGATCATTTAAGTGATTTTTTGATTCCAGATTTTAAATTTGGTATCATAATCTCCATCATTTCCACTTTGACATGGGCATTTGGAACCTTGTATACAAAGCAAAAAGCAGCTAGTTTTAATCCGTACTTTAGTTTAGGAATTCAAATGTTCTTGTCTAGTATTTTAGTGTTTGCTTATACGGGTGCAGCAGGAATATCGGTTCCATTGCATGAGATACCAGCTATTTCATGGTGGTCTATTGCGTATTTAGTTATTTTTGGATCGGTACTTACCTTTATTGCCTTTATTTATGCGCTGCAACATTTACCCGCATCTATCAGTAGTGTCTACTCCTACATCAACCCTATTATTGCTGTTTTGCTTGGTGCTATTATTTTTGGGGAAACCCTAAATGCAGCCATTGCCATAGGTGGTAGCGTAACTTTATTTGGGTTGTATTTAGTTAATTACGCCTTGCGAAAAGCACGCGCAAAAGAATAAAACCACCAATAATTTACAACAATTATTCTTGATTTTAGGAGCAGGCATGCATCTTAGCCAGTCGTTTTGTCCTGCTGTACGCTACAATCTCCTGTGCCATCCCGAAGTTTCGGGATAACAAAGCAGGATTTCCACTCCCATCAGGGCTATAAAGGACATATAGGTTTTCAGTACAAAGGTAAACCCAAGCGCCCCACTATGGCACGATACAAAATCCGAAGAAGGTCATCGTTAGGTACGAAAGCGAGACACCTAACCCGTTTTAGAAACCTGTTAGGTGTTCATAAATCCCATTTGCTGTTTTTGTAATGAAAATGAAACAGACTCTCGTAGCCCCGATGGAAGCGGCATCTCCCGATTTAGAAAAACAAGGCTTTTTTGCCGTAGTTTTTATTTATCGGGAATACAGCGCACAGCGGGACGAGTTGTGTACGGAGCAAAAAAATGCTGCTCCTAAAAAACAACAGCGTTCCTCTCTTTAAAATTTGACTTTTAGGCACAAAAAAACCCATTCGCCTTAACGAATGGGTTTTGCATTTATAAGATACTGAATTACCAGATTCTTACACGTTTTTCAGGTGCAATGTACATACCATCATTTTCTTTGATATCAAAAGCTTGATAAAAAGTATCGATGTTTTGCAAAGGCACATACGCACGGTACATTCCTGGAGAGTGCGGATCTGTTTTTACTTGGTTTTTCAAAGCCTCATCACGCATTTTAGAACGCCAGATCGTTGACCAAGAAATGAAGAAACGCTGCTCCGGTGTGTAACCATCAATCAAGCCTGGATTTCCGTTTTCTTTCAAGTACAATTGTAAACCGTCATAAGCCGCATTTACACCTCCTAAATCACCAATATTTTCTCCCAATGTAAATTTACCATCTACAAAAGTCCCTGGAATTGGCTCCAATGCGCTGTACTGTGCCGCTAAAGCTCCTGTTAAAGCCGAGAATTGTTTTAAATCGTCAGCAGTCCACCAATCAACTAAGTTTCCGTCAGCGTTGTAACGTGATCCTGAATCGTCAAAACCATGTGAAATTTCGTGACCAATAACGCCACCAATTCCGCCATAATTTACAGCTTCATCAGCTTGGTAGTTGTAAAACGGTGGTTGTAAGATAGCTGCTGGGAAAACAATCTCATTATTTGATGGGTTGTAATAGGCATTTACCGTTTGTGGTGACATGCCCCAACGCTCTTTATCAACTGGTTTGTTCAACTCAGCGATATTTTCTTGAAAACGCCATTTAGCCATGCTCAAAGCATTTTCAAAATAGCTTCCGCCTTCTTCTGGACTCTTGATTGTTAAAGCAGAATAATCTTTCCACTTGTCAGGATATCCAATTTTGATTCGGGATTTGTTCAATTTAGCCAAGGCGCTTACCTTAGTTTCAGCTGACATCCATGACAAATTGTTAATTCTATTTTCGAAAGCACGGAAGATGTTTTTGATCATTTTTTCTGCTTTGGCTTTGGCCTCAGCTGGAAATTTTTTCTCTACATATAATTTTCCTAAAGCTTCACCTACAGCACCATTGATGGTTTGCAACGCTCTTTCGTCACGTGGTCTTTGGCTTACCGCACCTGTTAAGGTTTTCCCGTAAAACTCAAAGTTGGCGTTTTCAATATCGGTAGACAATTGGCTTGATGCTCTGTTCAATAAACTCCAACGCATGTAAGCTTTCCACTCATCAACTTTGTTTTCTTTCAACATAGTTTCAAGCGCCACCATGTATTTAGGTTGTGATACAATTACGGTATCAACTTTAGCCAAACCAATTTTTGTGAAGTAATTATTCCAGTTGATTGATGGCGTTAATTTACTTAATTCAGCCAAAGTCATTGGGTTGTATGACTTACGACGGTCTCTGCGCTCTACTCTGTCTAATCTTGGTTTAGACATGGCAATTTCAAGCGCTAAAATTTTCTCTGCATTTGCTTGAGCTACCGCTGGCTTATCGCCAAGAAACTGTAACATTTTAGCAACGTGAAGGACGTATTTTGCACGTTTTTCTTTAGAATCGGCATCTTCAGAAACGTAATAATCTCTATCTGGCAAACCTACTCCACCTGGACCTACATTAATTACATTTCGACTGCTATTTTTAGCATCAGTACCTACACCTGCTCCCATAAACCCAATACCACCTATTGGCTCCATTTCGATCAATAATGCTTCAAGATCTTTTGCATTTTTAACCGCATCAATTTTTTTAAGGAAAGGTTTCAATGGCGCAATTCCCATTTTGTTACGACCAACTGTATCTAAAATAGACTTGTACAAATTAATCGCTTTACCTTGATCGGTATTTGATTTGTAAGTTGGGTTTGTAGCTGCTTCTTTTAAAATAGCTAACGCATCCGCATCTGTTCTTTGACGTAATTCATCAAAACTTCCCCAACGGGTTCTGTCCGCAGGAATGGCAGTGTTGTCTAACCAAGTTCCATTCACATAACGAAAGAAATCGTTACTTGGCTTTACCTTTTTATCCATGTAATTCACATTAATCCCTGGTTCTTTAACCGTAGGATTACTTTGGGCTTGACCCACTGCAAAAGCCATCATTGCAGGAATCACAAAAAGCAATTGCTTATTGTTGGTTTTTTTCATTTTATTTAGTTTTTTAGTTAAGTAAACAAAGCTATTAATAAATAGTATGATAATATAAGTTCCCAAAGATTATCACAAAACATTTCTTTTTGACACAAAAATTTGAAAAAGGTTTAAACCCTGCAGCCTTTTTTTTATCTAAAAACAAGTTTCCACTAAAAATAAAACTCTGTTAATTACAATACAAAACAATTTACGATTGTGTATTTTTGCACCAAAATAAAACCATGTTAGAAATCTTAAAAAAATACCGATTATTTATTGGGGTTTTCATTGTGCTTTCAGCAATCATTTTATCCCTTTTCTACTCGGCATTAAAGCCTGCAAAGTCACTTCCCATTTACAATCCAGCTGATGTGAATCCAGAGTTGGTAGATAGTACCGTACAATACAAAAGTAAATACCACACCATAGCTGATTTTTCATTTGTAAACCAAAATGGAAAAACCATTACACAAAAAGATTATGAAGGAAAAGTCTATGTAGCTGATTTCTTTTTTACAACTTGTGGCTCCATTTGCCCAAAAATGTCAGTGAATCTAGAGGGAATTCAAAAAGCTTTCGCCAACAATCCTAAAGTGAAATTATTATCTCATACCGTTTTCCCAGAGACGGATAGCGTTCCTGTTTTAAAGGCTTACGCCAAAAAACATAATGTGGACGATGCCAAATGGAATTTAGTTACCGGTGATAAAAAAGAAATCTATGCCATGGCTAGAAAATCCTACTTGGCTGTAAAACTGGGTAAACCAAGTGAATTATACGATATGGTGCATACTGAAAATTTTGTTTTAGTTGACACCAAAAAAAGAGTTCGGGGCTTTTATGACGGTACTAATAAAGAGGATATGAAGCGCTTGATAGAAGATATTCATTTTTTAATCCAAGAATAATTTTAATCAATCTTACATTTACACACACAATACATTTAATACAACTGTTTTAGGCTAGCTATTGAAGGTTAATAATTGTTACTTCAATAAGTTGTGTTTGCTGTAAAATGTGTATTTTTGCAATCTTAATTCAATCTAAATAAGTTTTGCTTACTACCATATATTCCTTAAAAAAAGGCGAAAAAGCCATAATTAAAGACTTTGATATCGATGCCGTTCCATTAAAATTATTGGAAATGGGTTGCTTACCAGGGAATCAAGTTGCGTTGTTACAAATTGCTCCATTTGGAGATCCTTTGTACTTAGACATCAATGGTTCACATGTAGCCATACGTATAGAAACAGCCAAAGAAATAGAAGTTGACATTATAAAAACCAACTTATGATAAGCAAGCAAAACATTAACGTTGCATTGATAGGCAATCCTAATGTTGGGAAAACCTCGGTATTCAATCAGCTAACGGGATTAAACCAACAGGTAGGAAACTATCCTGGAATAACTGTTGAGAAAAAAATAGGTTTCTGCAAATTACCTAATAATATCAAAGCTAATATCCTAGACTTACCCGGCACCTACAGCCTTAATGCAAGCTCTATTGATGAAAATGTTGTTATCGAATTATTGCTAAATAAAAACGACAAGTTATATCCTGATGTAGCGCTTGTGGTTACAGATGTGGAGAATTTAAAACGAAACTTGTTACTTTTTACGCAGATAAAAGATCTTGAAATTCCGACGATTCTTGTCATCAATATGGCTGATAGAATGAAGTTTAAAGGAATCTCACTTGACATACCGTATTTAGAGCAACATTTAAACACCAAAATTGCCTTAGTTAGTTCACGTAAAGGCTACGGAATTGAAGAATTGAAGCAGTTAATTGTGAGTTTCAAAACCATTTCGAGCGAACCTTGTTTGAATGCTTCGGTTATTGATCCGGATTATTTCAATAGTTTACGCAAAGCATTTCCCAATCAGCTTTTATACAAATTATGGTTGGTGATTACGCAGGATGTGAACTTTTTGAACTTGGATAGAAATGAAATTCGAAGTTCTTTTACCAAATCACATTCTGATTTAAAGCGTTTACAGCAAAAGGAAACCATCAAACGCTATCAATTTATTAACGATGTTTTGAAAGTAGGTTTAAAAGTAGATAGCAGCGTTGCCAAAGATTACCGCAGCCAGCTTGATCGCGTACTTACGCACAAAGTTTGGGGATATGCGATTTTCTTTTTGATTTTGTTTGTTATCTTTCAATCTATATTTGAATGGTCAAAAATTCCGATGGATTTTATTGACGCCTCTTTCGCATCTTTGAGTTCACTTGCCGCAGAACAATTACCAGCTGGAGTTTTAACCGATTTGATTTCGCAAGGAATTATTCCTGGTATTGGAGGAATTTTAATTTTTATACCCCAAATTGCCTTCTTGTTTATGTTTATTTCCATCCTTGAAGAAAGCGGTTACATGAGCCGTGTGGTGTTTTTGATGGATAAAATCATGCGCAAATTTGGCCTTTCAGGTAAAAGTGTAGTGCCACTTATTTCTGGAACTGCCTGTGCTATTCCAGCAATTATGGCAACCCGTAATATCGAAAACTGGAAAGAACGATTGATCACCATCTTAGTTACACCATTTACCACTTGTTCAGCTAGACTGCCCGTTTACGCCATTATTATTGCACTTGTTATTCCTGACGAACGCTTGTTTGGTTTCTTGAACATGCAAGGAATGACCTTGATGTTGCTGTATTTGTTAGGATTTGGAATGGCTATTTTCTCGGCTTACATCTTGAATAAAATATTGAAAATTCAAAGTAAAACGTATTTTGTAGTTGAAATGCCGAATTACAAATTGCCTTTGTTTAAAAATGTAGGTATCAACGTAATCGAAAAAACGAAAGCGTTTATATTTGGCGCGGGTAAAATTATACTTGCCATTTCGATAGTGCTTTGGTTTTTAGCTTCATACGGACCGGGAGAAAAATTCAACAAAGCAGAACAAATTGTTACCCAAAACACCATCAACAAACCATTATCGCCTGCTGATTTTGAAAATGCAGTTGCCTCACAAAAGCTAGAAAACTCCTATATTGGAATCATGGGAAAAGCAATCGAACCAGTTATTTCACCGTTAGGTTACGACTGGAAAATAGGTATTGCTATTATCAGTTCGTTTGCAGCTAGAGAAGTTTTTGTGGGAACATTAGCCACCATTTACAGTGTAGGCGGTAGCGAAAACGAAGTCACGATCAAGAACAAAATGGCTGCCGAAATCAATCCGGTGACTGGAGAAAAGATTTTTAACTTTGCCTCCGGAATCTCATTACTATTGTTTTACGCCTTTGCCATGCAATGTGCCAGCACGCTTGCGGTAACTAAAAAAGAAACCAATTCATGGAAATGGCCTGCAGGACAATTAATTTTTATGTCTGGTTTTGCTTATGCGGTAGCCCTAGTTGCCTATCAGATCCTAAAATAAAATAGTGAACAAACGTTAAACTTCTATTTTTTATTATTCTTAATTTGTCTAAATAAGATTTGCATTTTACCTTTGCACCGTAGAATTAATCTAAATAAAAATGACAAGAAATTTAGTAACACTTGCACTCTTAGCTTCGGTAACCATATTTGCGCAAGAAAAAGAGCTAACTCAAGCACAAAAAGACAGCATTGCAAGAGCATCTTCCTTAAGCATTGATTTGCAGCCAGTTATTATTACCCCTTTTAAACAAAGTCCCGAAAGACAGCCAGAGGTAAAAGGAACAGTTATTTTTTCGGGAAAAAAGAACGAAGTTTTAAAATTATCTGCCTTTACCTCTAACTTGACTACCAACAATGCGCGCGAAGTGTTCTCACGTGTTCCAGGTGTTACTGTTTGGGAAAATGAAGGATCTGGAATTCAAATTAACATCGGAGTTCGTGGTTTAAGTCCAAACCGTAGCTGGGAATTGAATACCAGACAAAACGGTTATGACATTTCATCAGATGTATTTGGCTACCCAGAAGCGTATTACAACCCACCTTTAGAAGCAGTAGAAAATATTGAACTAGTTCGTGGTGGTGCTTCGTTGCAATTTGGACCTCAGTTTGGCGGAATGGTGAACTACGTTTTAAAACGCGAGCAAAACAAAAAATTCAGCTTTGAAACTCAAAACACAGCCGGAAGCTATAACTTAATGAGTAGTTACAACGCTATTGGTGGTAAAATAAACAAGTTTTCTTATTATGCATACAACCACTCTCGTAGTGCCGATGGATGGAGAGAAAACAGCCAATATAAAGTACGTAACTCACATGTATTTTTAGAATATGCCTTCACAGAAAAAACCAAACTAGCAGCAGAATACACCAATATGGATTACCAAATGCAACAAGCAGGTGGTTTGACTGATGCGCAATTTTCTGAAAATTCCAGAAAATCTTTTAGAGAAAGAAACTGGTTTGGAACTCCTTGGAATTTGTTTGCGTTAACACTAGATACGCAATTATCTCCTTCTATTAAATCGAATACTAAACTTTTTGGTTTAATTGGAGAAAGAAATAGTGTTGGAAATACAGCAACACCAAACATTCCTGACGCTAACGGCAATAGAAGAGTTGACCGCGATTTTTACAAAAATTTCGGAATTGAAAACAGAAACACTTATACCTACACCCTAGGCAAAAATAAAAACACTTTGGCATTTGGAGTTCGTGCTTACCAAGCACAAACACAAAGACAACAAGAAGGAGCAGGAACTACAGGATCTGACTTCGACTTAAGTACTTCAGCAAAATACCCAAGAGACTTGCAATTTAAAACTCAAAACATTGCTTTTTTTGCCGAAAACCAATTTAAGGTGACCGATAAATGGAGTGTTGTTCCTGGAGTTCGTTTTGAGCACATCACCGCTGATGGAGAAGGTCGTTTTACAGTTAATACTGCCGGAAATGACGTTCCATTTGAAAGCAAACAAATGGTTAGAAACAAACCCTTATTTGGATTAGGAATGGAGTATAAATTAGGAGCAACAAACTTGTACGGAAATATTACACAAGCATATAGACCTGTTTTATTCTCAGATATTACACCACCTACTATAACTGATGTGATAGACCCAAACTTAAAAGATGCTTCAGGATATAATGCTGATTTAGGATATCGCGGTGTTGTAAAAGGATTTTTGAACTTCGATTTTAGTGTGTTCTACTTGAGCTACAACAACCGTGTTGGTGGCGTAAGACAATTTAAAAATAATGATGTCCCATCACAAGGTACTTTCTTGTTTAGAACGAACCTAGGAGAAACCATAAACAAAGGAATTGAAGGTTTTGTAAACGTAAATATCACTAAATATTTTGGTGTCGAAAAAACTTTCGGAAACGTTGATTTATTTGTAACGACTAGTTTTATTGATTCTCGTTATATTGATTTTCAAGTACCTTCTGGACCTGGATCAGCTATTGCAACGACTAACTTAAGAGGTAATCGTGTTGAAAACGCGCCACGTTACATTCACAATGTAGGTTTGAGCTATAGTACTGACCACTTTTCGTCTACCTTGCAATACAAAACCTCAGGTAAAGTGTTTACAGATGCTAACAACACAGTAACTCCATCTGCAAATGGTTTAACAGGGCTTTTAGACGGTTACCAGATAATGGATTTATCAGCAGAATACAAGTTCCTAAAGAACTACAATATTAGATCTGGAATTAACAACGTATTGAACAAAGATTATGCAACCAGACGTGCGGGAGGTTATCCTGGACCGGGTATATTACCTGGTGAAGGAAGAACTTTCTTTATATCGGTTGGGGCAAAATTCTAGTTCTAAAGCGTTACTAAAACAATAAAAATCAAGGAATACAGCAAAACTTTGTATTTCCTTTAACTCAAAAAAGCAACCGGTATCGGTTGCTTTTTCTTATTTTTACAAAATGGATATTCAAGAAATTTTAGCTTTTTGTGCGCTAGCTGTAGCACTGGGTTTTCTCATCAAAAAATTCTTTTTCAAAAAGAAAAGATCGGATAAAAATTGTGGAAGTGGCGATTGCGGCTGTAGTTAATTTTATTTTAAATATTCAATTTTTAAGTAATAATCTTCTGGATCAACCTTGCTTCCTTCTTTTGGATATGGCAAAATACTAACACTTTTTAGATTTCTTTGCTTTTCAGGTAAATATTTACAAAACCATAATTTATTTTCTTCTTGATTTTTCATCGAAAAATTCATGGTACTCTCCTCTACTATTTTTGAATCTTTATAAACCGAAATTATCGCAGTTGCCTCTCCCGCCCAAATGCAGTTGAGTCCGTCTGGGCAACGAGAATCAGAGATTACTTCTTTCAATACCAACTGAAATCCTTTCTGATTAGGACATACTTTTTGCTTTATGCTCACGGACTTAACCTTTTCAGATTTTGGGCTTTGCGCCAAAGCCAAACAACTAATCAACATAAATAGGTATAGAATTGACTTTTTCATACGTTACGTATTTAAAATTACTAATTTGTAAAACTACTAAATTCCTAACCTAAAGCCACATCCAAAACCATCATTACGATAAATCCACCAACGAAGCCCAGCGTGGCAATATCGGTGTTCTTATCCTGTTGTGTTTCCGGTATCACCTCTTCTACCACTACAAAAATCATCGCACCCGCTGCAAAAGCTAATGCATACGGCAAAATAGGTGTAAAAAAAGTAACTGCAAATGCACCTAAAACTGCGGCAACTGGCTCCACTAGTGCTGAAGATTGTCCATACATAAAACTTTTCCATCGGCTCATTCCCATTCGTCGCAACGGCATAGCAACGGCGATTCCTTCTGGAAAATTCTGAATTCCAATTCCTATCGCTAAAGTTACAGCTCCAGCAATAGAAGCTTCTGGAATCCCAGCGGCAACACCACCAAAGAGAACTCCAACCGCCAATCCTTCAGGAATGTTGTGTAAGGTGATAGCAGAGACTAACAAAGTAGTACGTTGCCATGGTGATTTGATTCCTTCGGTAACTTTAAAATTGATGTGCAAATGCGGTAACACTTTATCAATTCCGAAAATGAAAAGCGCACCAAGAAAAAAACCAAAAGCTGCTGGAATCACTTTTGCGAATCCTTCACCACCTGTCATCTCTATGGCTGGTGCCAATAAACTCCAAAAACTGGCCGCAACCATAACGCCTCCAGTAAAACCAAGCATTCCGTCAAGAACGGTTCTATTCATAGTTTTAAACATAAAAACAAAGGAAGCTCCTAACGCGGTTAGAAACCAAGTGAACAAACTCGCATACAAAGCGGCTAATATTGGATCGATACTCGTGAAATAATCTACTATAGATTGAAACATAATTATTTGATATATAAATTACTGGCTATTTTATTTGAAATGGTTATTTCTTTGGTTCCAACGCGAATTCGGAAAGAGGAATCAAAACTTTCCTTTTCCATAATTTCAATTTGGGAACCCAAAGCAATTTCCTGTTTGTCTAAATATTTTAAAAAATCAGAAGAAGTATCTTTAACACCCACACAAATCCCAATTTGGTTTTTCTCAAATTCAGAGAGCAGTTGTTTTTCTACTTTTATAATTCTTCCATTAGCATCAGGAATGGGATCGCCATGCGGATCTTCGGTAGGATTTCCAAGGAAATCATCTAATTTATTGATCAGTTTTTCCGACTTAATGTGTTCTAATTGTTCAGCAATGTCGTGTACCTCATCCCAAGAAAAATCCAATTTCTCCACGAGAAAACATTCCCAAAGTCGGTGTTTTCTAACGATCATCTTCGCCGCTAATTTTCCTTTATCAGTAAGGGAAACGCCTTGGTATTTTACGTAGTTTACAAAATCTTTTTCGGAGAGTTTCTTGAGCATATCAGTAACGGATGATGCTTTGGTTTCCATTTTTTCAGCAATGGCATTGGTGCTAACATCAGCATCTGAAACCCAAGTTAAGTGGTAAATGGTCTTGAGGTAATTTTCTTCTGAAAAAGTCATTTGATTTAAATTGAATGTATACCTTTTTTTGATTTCATATTTCTAAAAATACAAATTAAGTTATTGACACAAATGTAATTAAAAAATTTGTTTTGCAAAATATAATTTTTAGGTTTGTCTAAAATTTAATTTATAAACAATGAAAATATTAATTCCAATCCTCTTATTGCTAGTCTTTAACTTTGGCTACAGCCAAGAAAAGACAAGTGTTTCCGGATATGTTTGGTCAGAAAAAAAAGGAATTACGGATGCTCGTGTTTTTCTAATTGGGACAAAATACATCACCGAAACGGATAGCTTGGGGCAGTTCAGTATTACAAATATTGCTGAAGGAAATTATAAAATTCAAATTATAGCTGAAGGTTTTCAACCTTTAACAAAGAATATAATCGTCAAAATTAATGCAAACAACGTTTTGAATTTCGAACTTGAAAGTACTGAAAATCAACTAGACGAAGTGGTGGTTTCAGGCACGCTAAAACCTGTTAAAAGGTTGGAAAATCCTGTTCCTGTTGAGATTATTTCGGCTGCTTTTTTAAAACAAAACCCAACCAGCAATGTTTTGGATGCCTTGCAAAACGTAAACGGTTTAAGACCTCAAAATAATTGTAATGTTTGTAATACGGGTGACATTCGCATTAACGGACTTGACGGTCCGTACACCATGGTAACTATTGACGGGATGCCTATTGTGAGCGCTCTCGGCACCGTTTACGGGCTTTCGGGCATTCCTAATGCAATGATTGATAATATAGAAGTGGTCAAAGGCGCTGCGTCTACCCTGTATGGCAGTGAGGCAGTAGGCGGTTTGATTAACATTATTACTAAAAAACCGTTTGCAGTTCCTTTATTTACAGCTGATGTTTTTACTACATCTTGGCTCGAAACGAATGTTGACCTTGGTTATAAAACCAATATTGGCTCCAAGACTACTGCTCTATTTGGTGTAAATTACTTCACTTACAACAATCCCATTGACAACAACAATGACAATTTTACCGATGTTTCTTTGCAAAACAGAGCTTCTTTTTTCTCTAAAATAAACATCAACAGAGCTTATAAAAAAGAACTTAGCCTTGTATCTCGCTACCTTTATGAAGACCGCTGGGGCGGAGAAATGCAATGGAACAAGAGTTTTAGAGGCGGAGACCAAGTGTATGGCGAAAGCATTTACACTTCGCGTTACGAATTTCTAGGAAAATACGAGCTTCCTGTAGCCGAAAAAATGTTCTTTCAATTTTCAGTTATTGGTCATGACCAAAACTCCGTTTATGGCAATTCTACTTTTTTGGCCAATCAGAAAATAGCATTTGGCCAATTCATTTGGGACAAAAACTGGAATAACCACTCCGTACTTTTTGGTACGGCACTTCGATATCAATTCTATAATGACAACACGCCCGCAACAGCAAGCGGGAATCATTCTAAAATCTACAGTGCTTTTGCTCAAGATGAAATCACCCACAACGAAAAAATCAGCACACTAATTGGCTTACGTTACGATTACAATGACAATCACGGCTCCATTTTTACACCTCGTTTTGCATTTAAATTCAAACCAACGCCAACAGCTATTTTACGATTCAATTTTGGTACAGGTTTTAGAATCGTAAACCTTTTTACCGAAGATCATCAAGCTTTGTCTGGCGCTCGAGAAGTCGTGATTCAATCTAACCTCAAACCAGAAACCTCATACAACCTAAACTTAAATTATCTGAAAAAATTCAAATTGACCAATGCAGGCGTGGTTAATCTTGAATTGGCGTCTTGGTACACTTATTTCACCAACCGAATTTTTGCGAACTACGACATCAACCCAAATCAAATAATTTATGATAATTTAAACGGCAACTCTACTATTTTCGGACTCAGCGCCAATGCTGATTGGGTTAGCCCGTTTGGGCTCAAAGCCAACCTTGGAACCAGTTATTATGATGCCATGACCACACAAGATGGCGTTAATTTGAGACCATTATTTACAGAAAGATACAGTATAAGTTGGGGATTTAGTTATGATATTACAAACTGGTTTTTATCTTTTGATTATACAGGAAATCTAACTGGACCCATGCGTTTGCCGTTACTAAGCGAACTAGACCCGCGTCGAGAAATTTCTAGACCATATAGTATTCAGAACATACAAATGACTTTCAAAAAAATTCATAATCTGGAGTTGTACACCGGTATCAAAAACCTGCTTAATTGGACCCCAAACCGCGGAAATCCGTTTTTGATAGCTCGCGCCAATGATCCTTTTGATAAAAATGTACAAGTTAACAATTCAGGAGCGGTAATCCCTACGGCCGATAATCCATTCGCACTCACTTTTGACCCTACTTATGCATACGGACCCAATCAAGAAAGACGTTTTTTTATCGGTCTGCGTTATCATTTTGATTAATTTTTTGCTCCTAAAGTTGTATTTTTGAGCCATGAGACACTACGATTATATTTTTACTGGCGCGGGACTTTCGGCTTTAATGACGGTTTACAAAATGATTCAATCAGAATCGTTTGCAGATAAAAGTATTTTATTATTGGATGAAAACTCCAAAAAAACCAATGACAGAACCTGGTGTTTCTGGAAAACAACCGATTCACTTTGGGAACCAGCTATTTCTAAAAAATGGAATTCGGCTTTGTTTGCTAATGCAGTTTTCCGCAGGGATTTAGACTTGCAACCGTATCACTACAATATGGTGAAAGGACTTGATTTTTACAATCAAGTTTTTGATTTGCTTTCGAAACAAACAAACGTCACTTTCTTGAATCAGAAAGTCTTGACTATTGAAGAATCCGAAACTATAATTTTAGTACAAACGGAAAGCGAATCTTTTTCGTGCTCTAAATTATTCAATAGTATTTACCACAAACAAAAAGCAGAAAGCCAGACTAAATATCCCGTTTTACAACAGCACTTTATAGGTTGGTTTATTAAAAGTGAGCAGGCTGTTTTCAATAATGAGCAAGCCACGTTCATGGATTTTTCGGTAGCACAAAAAGGAAATACCCGTTTTATGTATGTGTTGCCCACCTCTAAAACCGAAGCTTTACTGGAATACACTTTATTTTCGCACCAACATTTAAAAAAAGAAGAATACGAAAACGAAATCCAACAATACATCGAAAAGCTGGGGATTACGAACTACGAAATCGTTGAAAAAGAACAAGGCAGCATCCCGATGACGTGTTATCCTTTTTGGAAAGCCAATACTAAAAACGTGATCAACATTGGTACTTCTGGCGGTTGGACCAAAGCAAGTACGGGTTACACGTTCAAAAATTCCGATAAAAAATCAAGTGAATTGGTAGCCTTTTTACAAAGAGAAACCGACTTTACTAAATTTCATAAAAAAACCAAATTCTGGTTTTATGATTTGCTGTTGTTAGACATTTTAGATAGAAACAACGAATTGGGTTCTCACATTTTTTCTTCGATGTTCAAAAAAGGAAATCCAGCCGTTATCTTTAAATTTTTGGACGAAGAAACCACTTTAATTGAAGATATTCAGGTTATTTTAAAATGTCCGAAAATGTTGTTTATCAAAGCCATTTTTCATGTGGCCGCCAAAGCCCTAAAATAACAATCAAACTATAACAAAACTTTATAATTGAAGTTCTGTTCTTGAATGTAAACTTTGTAACTTTGCAGGACTTAATTACTAATGATTTAAAATAAAAGATATGTATCCAGAAGAAATGGTAAAACCAATGCAGGCAGAACTTACTGCAGCAGGTTTTCAAGATTTACATAGTGCCGAAGCAGTAGAAAACGCATTAAAAGCAGAAGGAACAACCCTTGTAGTTGTAAACTCGGTTTGTGGTTGTGCTGCACGTAATGCACGCCCCGGAGCAAAAATGAGTTTAGAAGGTGGTAAAAAACCAGATCAATTAATTACTGTTTTTGCAGGAGTTGATAAAGATGCCGTTGATGCTGCAAGACAACACATGTTCCCTTTTCCTCCATCATCGCCAAGTATGGCTTTGTTCAAAAACGGAGAATTAGTACACATGCTAGAGCGTCACCACATTGAAGGTCGCCCAGCAGAACTAATTGCTGAAAACCTAAGAGACGCTTTCAACGAGTATTGCTAATACCTGATAAAGTATAGATTTTAAAACCACGTTTCGGCGTGGTTTTTTTATTTGGAGCTACTTCCAGCTATTCGTTTCAATCTTTTTTTCCGCTAAAAAGCGGATAAAAAAGGATTTCCACTGCTATCTGGGCTATAAGATATTTTGTGCTAAAAAGATGTATATATTTGCTGAACTTAACTAATTTTTTACAAATTTAAAAAACCACAATGGAGAAAATAAAATGCAAACATTTGGATTGCAAAGACACAGTTTATTCGAATGATTTATGTAAGTTTCACATTGATGGAGGAGTATTTGGTACAGGCGAAACTTATGAACAATATCAAGTTTTAGAAGAAGATTTTATAAATTTCATAAAAATCATTCCTCTGAGTGACAATAGGAATATGATAGTTTGTTCTCCCGTACTTAGAGATTTAATTATTCGGTGCTGTGTTCAAATCGAAATTTTTTTTAAAGAATGGGCAAAATTTGAATGCGCTAAAGATGATACTTTAGAATTAGCTCATATTTATAATAAAGGAGGTAAAGGTGTTCGAAACTGGAACATAAGACACTACCATTATTTTAAGAATAAATATATTGATGAAAGGGCACTTTACGTTCGAGAGCTCAACATAAAAATAAACCCTTTTAGTACATGGGAAGTCAATTCACCTCCACAATGGTGGCAAGTTTATAACTCTATAAAACACGGTGGCTTAAATAGTGGAAATGAATGTAATTTAGATAATACGCTTAAATCTTTATCCGCACTATTTTTATTACACTGCGCAAACAACTATTCCAGAAGATATTTAGAACAATTTAATTCTATCAAAGCAGTGCAGAAAACTTTTGGTAAGATAATAATCAATTTTGACCGAATTAAAACTCCTTTAGACTCAAAAAAATATCTTTTCCAAGATGTGTTTGGCTCTGCTAGATCATTAGAAATCAGTGATGCAGAAGAAATACTATTGCGGGCAAATAGAAATGGAAAAAATGTTTAAACAATTTATCTCTATTAACCACAACTCCGCTAGCCCAGATTGAAGCGGCATCCTGTTGTTGTAGCGATAGCGAAAACAAGAGATATAGCGGAAAGCTGGAAATAGCTCCAAGAAAAACAAACCAATAAGACTTTTAGGAAAATTGAGAATCTATTTATTGATTGCGAACCTTAGTCCCTTTAAAACTTTGCGCCTCTGAACCTTTTTAACTACTTTTGCAAAAAATATATTTCTCACTTAAACTGTTTATAGCATGCAACTGTACAACACCTTAAGCGCAGAGGAAAGAGCCATCATGATTGATGATGCCGGAAAACAAAGACTCACTTTGTCGTTCTATGCTTATGCGCAAATTCAAGATCCAACTCAATTTCGAAACGATTTATTCCGCGCTTGGGATCCTTTAGTAGTTCTAGGCCGAATTTATGTCGCCAAAGAAGGTATCAATGCACAATTATCATTGCCTGCCGATAATTTTTATGCTTTCAAGGACACGCTTGAAGCATACGATTTCATGAAAGGGATGCGCTTGAATATTGCGGTGGAGCATGACGATCACTCGTTTTTGAAACTAACGATTAAGGTGCGTGACAAAATTGTAGCTGATGGCTTGAACGATGAAACTTTTGATGTAACCAACATAGGCGTACACCTAAAAGCGAAGGAGTTCAACGAAATTCTTGATGATCCCAACACAATTGTAGTCGATTTTAGAAACCACTACGAGAGTGAAATTGGCTACTTTAAAGGCGCCATCACTCCTGATGTAGATACGTTTAGAGAATCGTTGCCAATTATTAATGAGCAATTAAAAGACTTTAAGGAAGATAAAAACTTGGTGATGTATTGCACTGGCGGAATTCGTTGCGAAAAAGCATCGGCTTACTTTAAACACCAAGGCTTCAAGAATGTTTTTCAGCTGGAAGGTGGTATTATCAACTACGCCAAGCAAATAAAGGAAGAAAATCTAGAGAGCAAATTTATAGGTAAAAACTTTGTTTTTGACCACCGCTTGGGCGAACGCATTACAGATGATATTGTTTCGCAATGCCATCAATGTGGTACGCCTTGTGATGTGCATACCAATTGTGAAAATGAGGGTTGTCATTTGCTTTTTATTCAGTGTGATTCTTGCAAAGAAAAAATGTACGGTTGCTGTTCTGCTGAATGCGCTACGATTATTCACTTGCCCGAAGAGGAGCAAAAAGCCATTCGTCGCGGTATTAAAAATGGAAATAAGATTTTCAAAAAAGGAAAATCTGACAAGCTCCTTTTCAAAAATAATGCAGATCCTTTGGCAGCTATTCCCGACTTGAGTGAATTGGCAAAAATAAAGCCGATTGCAAAAAAAGCAGTAAAAATCAAGAAAGAATATCTCGGTAAAGGCGCTCATTTTTTCCCGAAGTCAAATGTTGGACAATTTTTCATTGAAGAAAATGAGTTGAAAATTGGCGATACCGTATTGATAAAAGGGAGTACTACTGGAGAACAAATTCTAAAAATCGAGAAAATGATGGTCAATGACACCGCACAACAAAAAGCCGTTGCTGGCGATACGTGCACGTTTCAACTCCCATTCCGAATTCGATTGTCTGATAAATTATACCGCGTTTTAGAGTAAACCTCGAACGCTACATGGACTATTACCAACCCATTACAATTTAAATTGTAATGGGTTTTTTAGTATAAATTTATGAATTATTGCTCTAAATTGGCGTTGTTCCATAAAATTAAAAAATACTATCTTTACACATTAAACGTTTTAAGAACTTAAGTTGTGCTCGTCACAACACTACATATAAGATTATGGCATGTACAAGTTGTTCAACTTCTGATGGTGGCGCACCTAAGGGTTGTAAAAATAATGGGACTTGCGGCACCGATAGCTGCAATAAATTAACGGTTTTTGATTGGCTTTCGAATATGAGTTTGCCTAATGGCGACGCCCCTTTTGACTGTGTTGAAGTACGTTTTAAAAACGGACGAAAAGAATTTTACCGCAATACTGAAAAATTAACCTTGAGCATGGGAGACATCGTTGCTACGGTTGCTTCTCCGGGTCATGATATTGGAATTGTTACCTTGACAGGTGAGTTGGTTCGTATTCAAATGAAGAAAAAAGGAGCTAATCCTTCTAGCAATGAAATCCCAAAAATTTACAGAAAAGCATCTCAAAAAGACATTGATATTTGGTCTACTGCTCGCGATAAGGAAGAGCCTATGAAAGTTCGCGCACGTGAACTTGCCATTGCTCAAAAACTAGAAATGAAAATTTCGGATATTGAATTTCAAGGAGACGGATCAAAAGCTACTTTTTATTACACCGCAAATGATCGTATTGACTTTAGAGCATTAATCAAAGATTTCGCAAAAGAATTCAGCACCCGTATTGAAATGAAACAAGTAGGTTTCCGTCAAGAAGCTGCGCGTTTAGGCGGGATTGGCTCTTGCGGAAGAGAGTTATGTTGCTCGACTTGGTTGACTGATTTTAGAAGTGTAAATACCTCAGCTGCACGTTACCAACAACTGTCTTTGAATCCACAAAAACTAGCAGGACAATGCGGTAAACTGAAGTGTTGCTTGAACTATGAGCTAGACACGTACATGGATGCCTTGAAGCATTTTCCTGATTTTGACACGAAACTAGTTACTGAAAAAGGAGATGCGATTTGCCAAAAACAGGACATCTTTAAAGGGCTTATGTGGTTTGCCTATACCAATAATTTTGCTAATTGGCATGTACTAAAAATTGATCAAGTCAAAGAAATCATTGCCGAAAACAAGTTAAAAAACAAAGTTTCCTGCCTAGAAGATTATGCTATTGAAGTTATTGTTGAACCAGAGAAAAACTTTAACAATGCTATGGGTCAAGAAAGTTTAACGCGATTTGACCAACCTAAACCAAGGAAGAAAAATAATAAAAAACGCAAACCTACTAGCGAAAACGCCATTGTAGCAAATGCAGGTAAACCGGCTGCTAACAAAATAACCAGCAATAAACCAGCAAATACAACAAATACAGCAAAACCTGCTAATAAAATAACCAATAACAAACCCGCAAATACGGCAAGACCTAACAATAACCGTCCTGCTCCTGCTGATAAAAAACCAGCAGAACCCCGCAAACCAATAATTATTACAAAAAATGTGGATAAGAAATAGCACCATACTCTTTTTGGTTACGATACTCTTCTTTTCTTGTGACAAAAAAAGGAGTTTTGATGAATACCACTCAGTGGGCAATGCATGGCATAAAGACAGTACTGTTACCTTTAACTTACCTATACTTGACTCTACGAAACGCTACAACTTGTTTGTAAACTTGAGGGCAAATAACAATTATCAATTCAATAATTTGTTTTTGATTGTTGCCATGGAATTGCCTAATGGATTTACCAAAGTTGATACACTAGAATACCAGATGGCTGATGTTGATGGAACACTTTTAGGAGATGGGTTTTCGGATATTAAGGAAAGTAAACTTTTTTATAAAGAGAATGTGAGGTTACGTTCAAAATACAAAGTACACATTAAGCAAGCAGTACGAGAAAACGGAAAAGTCCCTGGTGTAACAGCCCTTAACGGAATTACCGAAGTAGGATTTAGAATTGAAAAAAAAGAATAAATTAGTATTATGGCTATCAAAAAAAACAACAACCCAACAAGAAACGATGATAAAAGCATCGCGTATTATCAAAAGAAATTTTGGAAAATATTCTTCATAGGTTTAGGAAGCGTAGGCTTATTTTTCCTCTTTGCTTCTTGGGGATTGTTTGGCTCCATGCCTTCCTTTGAAGACTTAGAGAATCCGGATTCTAACCTAGCTACCGAAGTTATTTCGGCTGATGGTGTGGTCATTGGTAAGTATTTCGAAAAAAACAGGTCTCAATTAAAATACTCTGATTTACCAAAAAACCTGGTTCAGGCCCTAGTAGCTACTGAAGATGCTCGTTTTTACGAACATTCTGGAATTGACGGTAGAGGAACCTTAAGAGCCATTTCAAGTTTTGGAACAAGCGGAGGAGCGAGTACGTTGACACAGCAGTTAGCCAAACAACTTTTTCATGGTGAAGGTTCAAAATTTTTGCCATTTCGAATTGTTCAAAAAATAAAAGAATGGATTATTGCTATTCGTTTAGAAAGACAATACACAAAAAATGAAATCATTGCCATGTACTGCAATGTGTATGATTTTGGAAACAATTCTGTTGGAGTAAGTTCTGCTGCCAAAACGTATTTTTCTAAGGAGCCAAAGGATCTAACAATTAGTGAATCAGCAATATTAGTGGGAATGTTTAAAAATTCTGGTTTGTACAATCCTATCAGAAATCCAGAAGGTGTGACAAACCGCAGAAATGTAGTGCTTTTGCAAATGGAAAAAGCCAATATCATCTCTACATCAGAAAAAGAAAGATTGCAAAGCTTACCTATAAAATTAAACTTCAAACTCGAAACACACAAAGACGGAACTGCTACCTATTTTAGAGAGTACTTGCGTGATTACATGAAGAAATGGGTTGAAGAAAATAAAAAACCAGACGGTACTGATTACGACATTTACAAAGATGGTCTTAAAATTTATACCACTATTGATAGCAGAATGCAGTTGCATGCCGAAGAAGCTGTAAAAGCGCACATGGCCAACTTGCAAGAGGAATTTTTTATTCAATCAAAAGATAATAAAAACGCACCATTTGTAAACATTTCAACTGTAGAAACGCAGCGTATTATCAACCAAGCTATGAAATCTTCTAGCCGCTGGTCTATCATGAAATCATTGGATAAAACCGACGAAGAAATCATAAAGTCTTTTAGCGAAAAAACTAAAATGAAAATCTTTACCTGGAAGGGCGAACGCGATACCATCATGACGCCGCTTGACTCTATCCGTTATTATAAACACTTTTTACAAGCTGGGTTAATGGCCATGGAGCCACAAACCGGTAACATCAAAGCTTGGGTAGGCGGTATTAATTACAAATATTTTCAGTACGATCACGTGGGTCAAGGAGCTAGACAAGTAGGATCTACTTTCAAACCGTTTGTTTATGCTACTGCTATCGAACAGTTGAATATGTCGCCATGTGACTCTATTGTTGATGGTCCGTTTGTGATTCGTAAAGGGCGTCACCACGTAACCGAAGATTGGGAACCAAAAAACTCTGATAACAAGTACCGCGGAATGGTAACCTTAAAAAGAGGTTTGGCAAACTCAATCAATACCGTATCAGCTAAATTAATTGACAAAGTTGGTCCTGAAGCCGTTATTGATTTAACGCATAAATTGGGAGTAAAATCAGAAATTGTTACCCAGCCATCTATAGCACTTGGTGCCGTAGAAATAACCGTTCAAGATATGGTAGCTGCATACAGTACCTTTGCTAATCAAGGTGTGTATAGAAAACCTCAATTTATAACTAAAATAGAAGATAAAAGTGGTGTAGTAATTTACGAACCTATTCCAGAATCACACGATGTACTGAATAAAGACATTGCATATGCTGTTGTAAAATTACTCGAAGGTGTAACCGAAGGCGGTTCAGGTGACCGTTTGCGTACAACCGGAGGTGGTAATGGAGACAACCGTTGGACGGGTTACCCTTATTCATTCAGAAACCCAATTGCTGGAAAAACAGGAACTACACAAAATCAATCTGACGGTTGGTTTATGGGAATGGTACCTAACTTAGTTACCGGAGTTTGGGTAGGTTGCGAAGACCGTTCTGCACGTTTCAAGAGTATCACTTATGGTCAAGGAGCAACAGCAGCTTTACCAGTTTGGGGTTATTTCATGAAACTTTGTTACGAAGATCCAGCGCTCAAAGTATCCAAAGAACCTTTTGAAAGACCAAACAATCTTTCTATCAAAGTAGATTGTTATGTGCCGAAAAAAGTAGTAGACACGACTGCTGTAGAGCAAGATACAGAAGAATTTGAATTGTAAAATTTTCATTTGGAGCTAATCCAGCAATACGTTGCAATCTTTTTAAAAGCGATGAAAAATCACTTTTAAAAAGGATTTTCACTATTATCTGGGCTAGGGCAATCGTACTTAAAACTCAATTCATCAATAGATTAAAATTCGATAAATAGCACCTTATTTTTATGATTAACAAAAAAGTAAATACCGTTCAAGATGCACTTCAAGGCATTGAAAATGGCATGACTATCATGCTAGGCGGTTTTGGATTATGTGGAATTCCAGAAAATAGTATTGCCGAATTGGTTCAAAAAAATGTAACCGATTTAACCTGTATTTCAAACAATGCCGGTGTAGATGATTTTGGACTTGGACTGCTTTTGCAAAAGCGCCAAATCAAAAAAATGATCTCATCGTATGTGGGTGAGAATGCCGAGTTTGAACGTCAAATGCTATCAGGCGAACTAGAAGTAGAATTGACACCTCAAGGAACTTTGGCAGAAAAGTGCCGTGCTGCACAAGCCGGAATTCCTGCTTTTTTTACGCCAGCAGGTTACGGAACTGAAGTGGCTGAAGGAAAAGAAGTTCGCGAGTTTAATGGTAAAATGCATATCATGGAACTCGCTTACAAAGCTGATTTTGCTATAGTAAAAGCTTGGAAAGGTGATGAAGCAGGGAATTTGATTTTTAAAGGAACTGCCCGTAATTTTAATTCTAGTATGGCTGGAGCTGCAAAAATTACCATTGCCGAAGTAGAAGAACTTTTGCCCGTAGGCGCATTAGACCCTAACGAAATCCACATTCCTGGAATTATGGTACAACGCATTTTTCAAGGAGAAACGTTTGAGAAAAGAATTGAACAACGAACTGTGAGACAAAAGTAGTATTCAGTATGCAAAGAATTATATGGACTTCATTTTATGATTTAAGTATACTCAAATTATAAAAACCTTACCAGTTTCAAAAATAAAATTATGGCTTTAACAAAAGAAGATATAGCAAGAAGAATTGCCAAAGAAGTACAAGACGGCTATTATGTTAACCTAGGAATTGGAATTCCTACCTTGGTGGCTAATTATGTACGCACAGATATTTCGGTTGAATTTCAAAGTGAAAATGGCGTATTAGGCATGGGACCATTCCCTTTTGCAGGAGAAGAAGATGCCGATATTATCAACGCAGGAAAACAAACTATCACGACCTTGCCTGGAGCATCGTTTTTTGACTCGGCTTTGAGTTTCGGGATGATCCGCTCTCAAAAAGTTGATTTAACCATTCTAGGCGCTATGGAAGTTGCCGAAAATGGCGATATCGCCAACTGGAAAATACCAGGCAAAATGGTAAAAGGAATGGGTGGCGCAATGGATTTAGTGGCTTCTGCCGAAAATATCATTGTAGCCATGATGCACGTAAACAAAGCAGGCGAATCAAAAATCTTAAAAAAATGCTCTTTGCCATTAACGGGCGTAGGCTGCGTTAAAAAGGTAGTAACCGAACTTGCAGTACTAGAAGTTACCTCGGCAGGATTTAAGCTTTTAGAGCGCGCGCCAGGTGTTACTGTAGAACATATCATTGCCTCAACAGAAGCAACACTAACCATTGACGGAGAAATTCCAGAAATGAAAATAGATTAAATTTTTAAAAAAAGTAACCGCAGATTCACAGATTTTAAATTTCAAAAACTTTGAAATAATCTGCGAATCTGCGGTTTAAAATATCCTCATAATTAGAAGCTTAGCATCTTTATTATAAATTTTCAAAGAAATCATTTCCTTTATCATCTGTAATGATAAAAGCAGGGAAGTTTTTCACTGTGATTTTACGTACCGCTTCCATACCTAATTCTTCAAAGTCTACTACTTCTACTTTTAAGATGTTGTCTTGAGCCAAAATAGCCGCTGGACCACCTATAGAACCTAGGTAGAAACCACCGTAAGTTTTACATGCATCCATTACTTGTTTGGTTCTATTTCCTTTGGCAAGCATAATCATACTTCCGCCCGCTTTTTGAAATTCCTCCACATACACGTCCATTCTACCAGCCGTAGTTGGACCAAAACTTCCCGATGGCATTCCGTCTGGAGTTTTTGCTGGACCAGCATAATACACGGGATGATTTTTAAAATACTCCGGCATAGGTTTACCAGCATCTAATAATTCTTTGATTTTAGCATGTGCAATATCACGCGCTACAATCAAAGTTCCGTTCAGTTTTAAACGCGTTTTTATAGGATATTGTGATAACTTTTTAAGAATATCAGCCATAGGTTGGTTCAAGTCTATTTCGACCGCTGGTTCCAAATGTGGCGGAGTAGCAGGCAACAAACGCCCTGGATTCACCTCAAGTTGTTCTACAAAAATACCGTCCTTAGTAATTTTTCCTTTTATATTTCTATCGGCAGAACACGACACTCCTAATCCAACAGGGCAAGAAGCAGCATGACGTGGTAAACGAATTACACGTACATCATGCGTGAAATATTTCCCACCAAACTGCGCTCCAATGGCACTTTCTTGGCAAATTTGTTGCACTCTTTGCTCCCATTCTAAATCGCGAAATGCTTGACCAGCCATGTTTCCTGTAGTTGGCAAGTGATCAAAATATCCAGCAGAAGCTTTTTTCACTGCCGACAAATTAGCCTCAGCCGAAGTACCACCAATAACAAATGCCAAGTGATACGGCGGACAAGCAGAAGTTCCCAAATCCATGATTTTAGCACGTACAAATGCATCCATCGACTTTTCGTTCAAAAGGGATTTCGTTTGTTGGTACAAATAGGTTTTATTGGCAGAACCGCCCCCTTTTGCTAAAAACAAAAACTCGTACGTATTTCCTTTTTTGGCATAAATATCAATTTGAGCCGGAAGATTAGAACCAGAATTCTTTTCTTCGAACATACTGATTGGCACAATTTGAGAATAGCGCAGGTTTTTCTCTTGGTAGGTGTTGAATATCCCTTTTGAAAGCCACTCGGCATCATCTACACCTGTGTATACGTTTTCTCCTTTTTTAGCCACTACAATCGCTGTTCCGGTGTCTTGACAAGAAGGCAATTGTCCGTCAATAGCTACTGCAGCATTTTGCAATAAATTATACGCCACAAAACGATCGTTATCGGTTGCTTCTGGATCATCCAAAATAGCACGTAATTTTTCTAAATGTGACGTACGAAGCATAAAAGAAACGTCTTTCATGGCCTCTTGCGAAAGCAACTCTAAACCCTTTGGATCAACGGTTAAGATTTCTCTGTCGCCTAATTGCTCTACTTTTACAAAATCGGATGTGATTTTTCGATACTGTGTATCATCTTTTAAAATTGGATAGGGATCCTGGTATATAAAGTCCATTGTTTTATTGTTTTTTTTAGAATCCAAATATAAGAATTGTACCAGAAACTACTATTAATTTATATCATCTTATGACTTAGAATAATTATAAATAGAAGGATTTTTGTGTATTGTAACTATTTAAGTTGCTATTCGAATTGTAAAAAAAGTACTTATTTACATTAAATTGGAAACAAGATATTAACGTTTTATAAGGAAATGCATTAAAAAGAGTATTCTTTTAAAACATTATTTCAACAATTGAAAGTGATTTAAAAGTAAATAAATTCAAAAAAATGAATATGTTTCGACACGCTCCTTGCGATAATTACAATTGCTTTCAGTTACAATATGTAACTTCTAGCAGAATATTTAAAATATAAAACTGTAGTATTTTTTTGTAATCAATAATTAAAAAATACACATACTACAGTATTATTAACAATAAAAAGCATTTATTTTACATTTTTTTAACATAAAATATACATCGTATTGTTTTTTTGTTAATTTCGTCTCCAGTTTAAATCATTTTTTTTAAACAACTAACTAAAACCCAAAATCAATGAAAACAAAATTACTAGGTAAAATTGTGCTCTTTGCATCCGTTTCCTTATTAACAATCGAGGGATACGCACAAGATGCCTCAAAATTCGTGAAACAAAAAACTACAGATGAAAAAGGAAAGCCATCGCTAATTGTTTTTAATAAACAATCCACCTACAAATCATCAGATGCAGAAAAGGTATTCACAGAACAATTAGGTCTAAAAAGCAACTCTAATTTTCATAAAACAAGGTCAGAAACTGATAAATTAGGATATTCGCATGAAAAATTTCAATTGTACCATCAAGGTATTAAAGTGGAATTCTCTACGTATACCTTACACTCTAAAGAAGGAAAATTAGAATCCATGAGTGGTGATTTTTATTCCCCAGAAAAAACCAACACTAAAGCGGCTTTAAGCAACCAACAAGCTTTTGAAAAAGCACTACAAAAAATAGGAGCTAAAAAATATCTTTGGGAATCACCAGAAGATGCTAAAATGATGAGCTACGAAAAACCTACTGGAGAATTAGTTTTTCTTCCAGCGGGAATAAGTTTACAATCAAAACAAAAGGACAACAACTTGAGGCTGGCTTACAAATTTGACATGTATGCTTCATTCCCTGTAAGTCGTGGGGATGTTTACATTGATGCCGTTACAGGAGAAGTTTTGCTTTATAATGCTACCATCAAACATTTAGGAGAATATAGTCATGGTCGTCAAACTAATTCTACTGAAAGAGCAACTGCAAAAACTACCTCTAGTGCGGCTGTAATTGCAAATGCTGCAACACGATATAGCGGTACTCAATCTATTCAGACAGCTTTGAGCGGTTCATCTTATATATTATCTGATGCTACCCGAGGTTTAGGTGTACAAACTTATAACTCAGCTAGAACAGCCACTTATCCTACCACTAATTTTACCGATGCAGATAACAACTGGACTGCAGCAGAATTTAACAATACCAACAAGGATAACGGAGCTCTAGATGCGCATTGGGGAGCCGAGAAAACATACGATTATTTTTCAACGAAACATGGACGTAATAGTTATGATAATGCAGGAGCAAAAATAAAAAGTTATGTTCACTACAACCTAATTGCAGCTGGATATCCTGATAACAACAATGCTTTTTGGAACGGTTCAGTGATGACTTATGGCGATGGAAGTGGTACTGGCGGATTTGATGTATTAACAGCATTAGACGTAGCGGGTCACGAAATAGGCCACGCCGTTTGTAGCAACACAGCTAACTTAACGTATCAAAACGAGTCTGGAGCAATGAATGAAGGATTCTCAGATATCTGGGGAGCTTGTATTGAGTTTTCAGCAGCACCAACAAAATCAACATGGCTTATTGGAGAAGATATTGAAAGAAGAACTGGTCATTTATCACTTCGTTCAATGAGTAATCCAAATGCTGAAGGTCAACCAGATACCTATAAAGGAACTAACTGGTATGCAGGAACCGCAGATTCAGGCGGAGTACATACCAACAGTGGAGTTTTAAATCACTGGTTTTATATTTTATCTATCGGAAAATCTGGTACAAATGACATTGGAAGTGTTTTCAATGTAACGGGAATTACGATTGCAAAGGCAGAAAAAATAGCATACCGTTTAGAAAGTGTTTACTTATCTGCAAATTCAAATTATGCTAATGCAAGAACATACGGCATTCAATCAGCAGTAGATTTATATGGAGCAGGTTCACCAGAAGTAATAGCAACAACAAATGCATTTTATGCTGTAGGAATTGGAGCTGCTTATGCTGGCACAGCGGATACAGTTGCACCATCTACACCAGCAAGCTTAGCAGCTTCTGGAACAACTGCAACCTCAACCAACTTGACTTGGACTGCCTCAACGGACAATGTTGCGGTTACTGGCTATAATGTGTACCAAGGAACAACCTTGCTAACTACTGTTACAGGAACATCCTATACCGTTTCAGGATTAACAGCAGCTACTGCTTATACTTTCACCGTAAAAGCTAAAGATGCCGCAGGAAATCTATCAGCTGCTAGTAATGCAGTAAACGTTACTACAACTGGAACTGCTGTAACGTACTGTGTTTCTAAAGGAAGTAATGCAACTTCAGAATACATTGATTATGTTGCATTAGGAGGAATTACCAATACATCTGGTGCAAATGCAGGATACGGAAACTTTACAGCTTTGACAGGAAATGTACCTTACGGATCAAATACAATCACTTTTAGTGCAGGTTTCAGTGGATCTGCTTACACTGAATATTGGAAAATCTGGATTGATTATAACAAAAATGGTGTTTTTGAAACCACAGAACAAGTTGTTTCTGGATCTTCGTCAAGTAGTACAAACCTAACTAGTACCTTTACGGTTCCTACAACAGCGTTATCTGGACCTACCCGCATGAGAGTTTCCATGAAATACAACGCAGCACAAACAGCTTGCGAAACTTTTTCATATGGTGAAGTAGAAGACTACACAGTAAATATTGGTGGAGCTGCAATAGCAGGGTTTGCTACAAGTATTGCAGATGGTCTAGGAAATGAAAACAATATTTTTGATTACACTATATCTCCAAACCCGTCTTCAGAATTTTTAAATGTTAAAATGGTAGATAATCGCAAAGCTAGTTACACCATTTATAATTTATTAGGAAAACAAGTAGAAATAGGGAAAGTTTCTGAAAATGCAATTAATGTAAGTAAACTAGCTTCTGGGGTTTACCTTTTAGAAGTAAATGACGGTCAAAAAACAATGACCAAAAAATTCATTAAGGAATAAATTATCTCATACATTGATCAAAAAAGGGGTTGTCTATTGTAGACAACCCCTTTTTAATTTCTATTTCTACCAACATTTACATGATAAAAAGATAATCCTGAAACACTATAAAGCATTATCTACAGCTCAAATGATTTTGTTATATGCTCCAAAACAAATCTCCTTGCTAAATAATACTAGTATCAAAAAACGGATCTAGCTAATCGTCTTAAAAACATCCAAAAACCTTAGTTCGGAATGTTGTTCAAGCACTATTTATACAATCCTACACTTAGGCAAAAAAAGGGTTTTAAAGATTATATTTAAATCTTAGAAAAAAACCTGTATGCAAAATATTTTAGTACGTAGATGAAACTATTTTTTAAAAAAACCAGCTCGCCACAAAAATAGCCGTAATTACACATATAACGTCTACCAGCAACATGGTTCCTAAAGCGTAACGCGTATTTTTGATGTTTACCGAACCAAAATAAACTGCAATTACGTAAAAAGTACTTTCGGCGCTACATTGAAAAATACTACTCAAACGAGCCGTTAAGGAATCTGGACCAAAAGTATTCATAGAATCAATCAAAAACCCTCTAGAACCTGCAGAGCTAAATGGACGTAGCAAGGCTACTGGCAACGCATCTGTGATTTCTTTGCTTACGCCCATGTTAGAGAAAATAAAAGCAATCCAGTTGCTAATTATTTCAAATAAGCCACTGTTTCTAAACAAGGAAATTGCCACAAGCATACCTAACACATAAGGAAATATGGTAACTCCTGTTTTAACACCATTGTTAGCACCTACCACAAAGGCATCAAATACCGTAGTACTTGCATCGGTAAATTTCTTTTCGTTTATGAAAGCAAAAATCAAAGTAAAAGCGATAATAGCTATCAATATCAAAGCAGAAAGATTAGAAGTAAAGTAATTTTTACCAATTAAATCCAACTGGTTCACGTACATCAACAAACCTATTATAGCTGCAATTAACGTAATTAAAACCAGTACTAAAGAAGCACTCTTGAAATTGATTTTTTGCTTAATTCCAACAATCAAAAAAGCAGCAATCGTACCTATGAATGATGTAATGATGCAAGGCAACATCACATCGGCTGGATTGCTTGCATTTGCAGCAGCACGGTAGCCAATGATTGAGGTAGCTATCAAAGTAAGACCTGAGGCATGCAAGCACATGAACATAATTTGCGCATCACTGGCTTTGTCTTTTTCAGGATTTATTTCTTGTAAACTTTCCATGGCTTTAAGGCCAAAGGGCGTTGCAGCCGAATCTAAGCCAAGAAAATTAGCTGCAAAATTCAACGTCATATAGGATATCGATGGGTGATTTTTGGGAATACTCGGAAATACTTTTACAAATACAGGACTTAAGGCTTTGGCCAATTTTCCAGAGGCGCCTGAAATTATTAACAGCTCCATCAACCCACAAAAGAAAGCCAAATAAGCCATTAATGGCAATACTAAATCCAGCAAAGTACTTTTACAGGTTGGCAACAATCCATCTGATTTTTGTACGCCGCTATATACTTTTACAGTCTTATTTTTAAAAACATAAGTGGTATCGGCATTAAGCGTATCTCTATTGACAATCATGGTTTGCTCTGGAGCAAGTTGTATACTGTCTTTTATAAATGGTGGTAATTTTTCTAAAAATTGCTCAGAAACTAAAATAGGATCGTCTTTCTTTCCGTTCAAAACGTGGTCAATGGTATAATTGTCTCCAGAAAACAAACTAAACACCACAAAAACAATTGATGAAATAAAAATAACCAGCCAAAATCTACTCAATACCATAACTTATAATTTTTGTAAATGTAATAAATCAATGTTCAATGTCAATTGCAATGTCAATTTCAGTAAAAGAATTTTAAAATTGTATTTGCCATTGAATTTTGATATTGTCATTGAAGTTACTTACACATGAATAATCTCGTCTTCAATCAACAACTCTTCTCTACGCAAACGCAGAAAAATTTGCGCTACAGCTATTGTATCTCGCTCACAATAATTTACAATACGGTCAATGTCTTTTTCCACATAAAACACATGACCTACTTGACTACCATCTATATCGCCTTTTGAAGAAGGAATGCCGAGTACTTTACACATCAATTTCAAAGACGTAAAATGTTTGTAATCGCCAAATTTCCATAATTCTAAAGTATCCAAATGCGGAATTTCCCAAGGTTTTTTTCCAAATAAATTCAGCTTGTTTGGAATTGCAATATTGTTGATAATCATTCGCCTGGCCAAAAAGGGAATATCAAATTCCTTGGCGTTGTGACCGCACAAAACATGCTGTGGTTGATTGAAGTGATTGTTGAGCAAATTATTAAAGTCGAGAAGTATTTTTTTCTCATCGCCAAAAAAACTCGTTACTCGAAAATTACGAATGTCACCTTTGATGGTAAAATAACCTACCGAAATACACACAATTTTACCAAACTCGGCCCAAATACCTGCTCGATCATAAAAATCTTCGGGAGAATACTCTTCTTTGCGTTGGTATTGGGTTTTATGTTCCCAAAGCGATTGCATTTCCGGATCTAAAGCATCGTAATTTTCAGATTCAGGAACGGTTTCTATATCGAGAAACAGAATGTTGTTGAGATTTATTTTTTCGATCATAGCATGGCACGCAGATGACGCAGATTTAAAAGATTTACACAGATATTCCTAAACGAATATAAAAAAAATATTCATAACCAACTAAAATAAACTATGTTGCGGGGAAGGATTTTCGTGTTCTAATAACCATTTTTTGCGCCATAAACCTCCTGCATAGCCTGTTAATGAACCATCACTACCAATTACTCTGTGACAAGGAACCACAATCCACAACGGATTTTTCCCGTTGGCGGAAGCCACAGCCCGAATAGCTTTTGGATCACCAAGAAATTTGGATTGTTCTAGATAAGTCCTTGTTTTCCCATACGGAATATCAAGTAATGCGTTCCACACTTTTTGTTGAAAATCAGTTCCTTTTGGATTGAGTTTAAATGTAAAATCAGTTCTTTTGGAATTGAAATATTCTTGAAGTTGCTGTACAGCCTCTTGTAAAAAATCGGGAGTTTGCGCTGATACTTCACCCTCTTCTAACACTGTTATTTCAGAAACACCATGCACATCACCAGTAATGGCAGCAATTCCTAACGGTGTTTTAATGTAGACTGTTTCCATTTTTTAAAGGTAAAAAAATAATCATTGTAGACTACATACGGTCATAAAAAAACCATTCGCACTTGTGAATGGTCTTTGATTTTAGCCCTGATAGAAGCGGCATCCTCTTGTGGTAGCGCTAGCGAACACAAGAGATATAGCGGATAGCAGGATAAAGCTCCTAGAAAAAAGCAGCTTTATTTTACATGAGAATATACGTAGGCTTCTAGCGCATTCAATTCCTCGTCAGACATGGCTTTTGTGAGTGCAAAATTAGCTTTCATTACCTCGTATTGACTTGGGTCTACTATTGGTTCACCTTCGCCTTTTAAAAAGGTGACCATATCTGCATTTTTACTTTTATAAATACCTGCAATGTCTTGTAAGCTGGGACCGATTACCTTTTTGTCAATTTGATGACAGGCGATGCAATTTCCCTTTCCTTCAAAAATTTCTTTTCCTAATTCTACTGGAGTTTGAGCAACTTCTTCAGTAGTTGTTGGGTACAAGGATTCTTTCTTTGTTTCTTCTTTTTTACAAGATAAAAAGCAACATACGGCTACTAAGCAAAGGATCTTTTTCATTATTTTTTATTTAAAAGTATTGCGGCTTCTTTGGCAAAATAAGTCGAAATTAAACTAGCTCCTGCACGCTTGATGCACATTAACTGCTCCATCATGGTTTGGTCGTGATCTAACCAACCTCTTTCGGAAGCGGCTTTGATCATGGCATATTCGCCAGAAACATGATATACCGTTACAGGCACATGAACTGCATTTTTTACTTCGCGAACGATATCTAAGTATGCAATTCCGGGTTTTACCATGACCATATCAGCGCCTTCTTCAACATCCCAAAGTGCTTCTTTGATGGCTTCTAGACGATTGGCATAATCCATTTGGTAGGTTTTTTTGTCTTTTGGTACCACGACATCTGCTTCTTTTGGAGCAGAGTCTAAAGCATCCCGAAAAGGTCCGTAAAATGCCGAAGCATATTTGGCTGAATAGCTCATGATTCCCACATTGTGAAATCCTGCAGCATCTAAACCTTGGCGCAAGCGTAATACACGTCCGTCCATCATATCGCTTGGGGCTACAAAATCAGCACCGGCTTGAGCGTGAGACACGGCCATTTTTACCAAAGCTTCATTCGTCGAATCGTTTTCTACATCACCGTTTGCAATGATTCCGTCATGACCATAAATAGAATAAGGGTCTAAAGCCACATCAGGCATGACAATCATTTCCGGGCAAGCGGTTTTGATGGCACGAATGGCGTTTTGCATGAGTCCGCTTGGGTTCCAAGCTTCAGTACCGGCATTGTCTTTTAGATTTTCATCAACTTTTACATAGATGTTTACTGCTCGAATTCCTAAATCGAACAATTCTTTCACTTCTTTTACCGTTAAATCAATAGAACGGCGGAAAATTCCAGGCATAGATGGAATTTCTACTTGTACGTTTTCGCCTTCGGCAATAAACATAGGAAACATAAAATCACTTGGACTTAATGTAGTTTCACGAACTAAGGAACGAATGGATTCGTTGACTCTTAAACGACGACCTCTTTGTAATGGGAACATATTTTTAGTTTTTCAAGCTCCAAAGGAGCGTAATGTTTATAGTAATTTATTTTATCGTGACCTATTTAAGCCCGGTAAGGGCGATATATTAATCTCTAATTAAACATCATCAAAAAGATATTCATTTTTAAAATCTACATTATATAATTTTAAAAATTCTACATATTCTTCTTTGAATGTTTTTGATATATGATGTTCTTCTTGATTTTGTATATAATTGATAACATTTGTCAATTGCGAATGGCTGTAGGTGAATGCTCCGAATCCTGTTTGCCACTCAAATTTACCATTTATCCAAGCTTTTTCATTAATGAATCTTGATGAATTGGCTTTTATATCTCTGACCAAATCTGATAAGGCTTTATTTGGCTTTAAGCCAATTAGAATATGAACGTGGTCTGGCATTCCATTGATCGCAATTAATTTTTGACCTTCATTTGTGACAATACCAGTGATATATTTGAACAAATCATCTTTCCATTTCTTAGAAATTAGATTTTGTCTTCCCTTAACGGCAAAGACAATTTGGATGTAGATTTGCGAATAGGTGTTTGCCATTATAAATTGATGTTGGTTAAAGATGTCATCCCTACAGGATTCAATTTCAATTACATAAATTATTTGCTATAAATATAGCGCTCCTACGGAGCTAAATCAAAACAATATTATTTATCCAAATATAACGTGACGCTATAAATATATCGCAACGATGGCTGCTGTAAATATAGCGCTCCTTCGGAGCTAAATAAAAACAATCTTATTTATCCAAATATAACACGGCGCTATAAATATATCGCAACGATGGTTGCTATAAATATAGCGCTCCTACGGAGCTAAATCAAAACAATCTTATTTATCCAAATATAACACGGCGCTATAAATATATTGCACCGATGGTTGCTATAAATATATCGCACCGATGGTGCTCCGTTACAACAATACAATCACCTATACAAATTGCGCTCCTTCGGAGCTAAACTATCCACTCAACAGGATTCTCCAACACTTTCAATAATTTCTCCTCTTCACTTCCTGATTCTGGATGATGATCGTATACCCACTGAACATGTGGTGGTAATGACATCAAAATAGACTCAATTCTTCCATTGGTTTTTAAGCCAAATAAAGTGCCTTTGTCATGCACCAAATTGAACTCAACATAGCGACCTCTTCGTATTTCTTGCCAGGTTCTTTGTTCTACGGTATATGGTAAATTTTTTCGTCGTTCTAAAATTGGAACATAAGCGGTAAGAAATGAATTACCAACTTCGGTTACAAAATTGTACCAGTTTTCCATTGACATTTGTTCGGTTTCTTTGCAGTAATCGAAGAATAATCCGCCTAGTCCACGAGCTTCATTACGATGTGCGTTCCAAAAATAGGCATCGCATTGTTTTTTAAACTTGGGATAAAAATCTAGATTGTGCTTATCACAAGCCGTTTTACAAGTTTGGTGAAAATGAATCGCATCTTTTTCAAATAAATAATAGGGAGTTAAGTCCTGCCCACCACCAAACCAACTGTTGATTACATTTCCGCTATCATCGTACATTTCGAAATAACGCCAATTAGCATGAACGGTAGGTGCCATTGGATTTTTAGGATGGATAACCAAACTCAATCCGCAGGCAAAAAAATCAGCTTCGCCTACGTTAAATAATTTCTGCATCGAATCGGGTAATTTTCCATGCACTGCCGAAATATTGACACCGCCTTTCTCGATAACATTTCCGTTTTCGATAACGCGTGTTCTTCCTCCGCCGCCTTCTGGACGTTCCCAAAGATCTTCCTTGAATTTGGCTTGACCTTCAACAGCTTCTAGGCCAGCAACAATCTGGTCTTGCAGGTTTTGTATGTATTGGTAAAATTTATTTTTCATTGTACAATTCATATAATTCCATGTCTAATGACTTATCATTAGTTGGAGTAAATTCATTTTGTAAAGTTTTTTGCCAAACAAAACCATTATTTTCAGCTACTTTCACACTTCCTAAATTACTTTTATGAGCTATAATCTGAAGTGTTTTCAAACCTAAATTCTCAAAAGCAAAATTTGTCATTTCTTTTACCGCAAATGAAGTCAAACCATTTCCTTCATATTCCGAACCAATGCAATAGGCAAATTCTCCTTGGTTTTTATCCCAATCGAGTTTTTTGATAATAATTAAACCTACAATTTGTTGGTTATTTTTATCTCGAATAGCAAAAGTGAAATTTGTCTTCTCTTCTATTTCTTTATTTTTAATTGAAATATAGGCTTGTGTTTTTTCTAAAGTACTATTCATTTCCAATGTTACTGGAAAAAATAATTTTAATCGTTCCTTATTATCCAACATGAATTGATACAACTGATTGGAATCAATTGGTTGCAGTTTGTCAACTATGTAATTTTCAAATTTCAAACTATTGTTTATACTCCTTCACCGCATCAATAAACGCTTTGGCATGATCTACCGGAATATTTGGTAAAATACCGTGGCCTAAGTTTACAATATATTTGTCTTTTCCGAATTCGTCAATCATTTCATGAACCATTTTCTTAATCACTGGAATTGGAGAAAATAATCGAGAAGGATCAAAATTACCTTGTAAAGTGATGTTTCCACCTGACAAATAACGTGCATTTCTTGGCGAGCAAGTCCAGTCTACACCTAGCGCAGAGGCTTTACTTTTACCCATTTCGTTCAAAGCAAACCAACATCCTTTACCAAAAACAATAACTGGAGTTACCTCAGCTAAGGCATCAATGATTTGGTTGATGTATTTCCATGAGAATTCTTGGTAATCAACTGGCGACAACATACCGCCCCAAGAATCAAAAATCTGAACTGCATTTACACCTGATTTTACTTTTTCTAATAAGTATAAAATAGTAGTATCGGTGATTTTTTGTAATAAAGTGTGCGCCGCTACTGGATCAGAGAAACAGAATCCTTTGGCAGTATCAAAACTTTTAGACCCCTTACCTTCAACAGCATAACAAAAAATAGTCCATGGCGAACCCGCAAAACCTATTAAAGGCACCTCATCGTTCAACATTTCTTTTGTCAACTTAACCGCATCAAAAACGTAACCTAAAGTTTCATTTACATCCGGAACAAAAACTTGGTTTACTTGTTCCATCGTACGAATAGGATTTGGGATAATTGGTCCTAAATTGTCTTTTAATTCCACGTGAATTCCCATAGCACGTGGCACAACAAGAATATCCGAAAACAAAATCGCAGCATCTGGAGCAATTCTTCGAATAGGTTGCACCGTAATTTCGGCAGCTAATTCTGGTGTTTCGCAACGGGTAAAAAAATCGTATTTGTCACGCAATGCTCTAAATTCTGGTAAATACCTACCCGCTTGACGCATCATCCAAACTGGCGGACGCTCTACTACTTCTCCTTTTAACGCTCTTAAAAACAGGTCATTTTTAAGTACTTTTGCTTGATTATCGGTATTGTTCATTTTAATATGCTTTGTGACTTTTAGGTTGTCTAATTTTTAAATTTATGATCTTTACGTAAACATTCCGCAGTGGGAATTACGATTCTTTATAATATGCAATCACTTCCTCAATTACTTCTTCGATAATAGGAAATTCAGGTATGACAATGTTCTTAATTTTCTTTGATTCTAATGACGATGCTGTTGTGGTGCCAATACAAAAACAAACTTCGTCTTGAATTGTATTATTAGTGAAATAACTTTCTACAGCCGATGGACTAAAGAAAAGAATACCATCAAATTTTTCCTGACTTGAAATCTTAAAAGGAGTAAGTGTGGTTTGATACACCTCAATCTCATTAAAAATGATTCCAGCATCTTTTAACGCAGCAGGTAGTGTTTCCTTACGCAGGTTCCCACTCAAAAAAGTAAAATGCTCTTTATTATAAATCAGCGTAATTATCTCTGCAAGTTCAGAAGCGTAATCCATATACACATCTACCGTAAAGCCATGTTGCTCTAGCAATTCTTTGGTTTTTATGCCTACACAAAACACAGGTTTAGTTTTTAAAACCTCCCAACCATTTTGTTCTATTAAACTCAAAACTGCATTTTGACTGCTGAAAATCAAATTCGCATTGATACTTTTCAAGTCAAACAAATTGTTTTTTATTTCGATAAAATCTTCTTCTAAAAGATCAAAATCAGCATCAATAAAAACTTTTCTTTGAGCATCTGTTAGTGTTCTGGTCGATAAAATACTTTTTTGACTCATTATTTTTTTAATTTCTCTTTTATAGATTTCATCAACGCTACACCACCATTTTCAAGAATTTCTTGTGCGCAAAAGTACCCCAACTTTTTCCATTCTTGCATCGGAACGGTTTTTTCTACTTCGATTTTTTCTTTTCCGTCAATAGAAAACAAAACACCTTTAAAAACAATATCATCCTCTACAAAAACGGCTAAAGCACCAATAGGTGCCGTACAACCACCTTCTAAAGTTTTAAGAAATTGTCTTTCAATGTGGGTACATATTTCAGTGTCAATATCATTCAGTTCGTGTAATGCCTGTCGAGAATACTCATCATTTGCCATTGCTACAACAAGCATAGCTCCTTGCGCTGGTGCTGGAATCATCCAGTCTAGATCAATATAATCTCTTGGTTTAAGATTGATTCTTTCTAGCCCTGCTGCTGCAAATACGGCTCCACTCCAGTCGCTTTCTTGTAGTTTTTTCATGCGTGAATTTACATTTCCACGCAAATCAACTACAGTATGATTGGGGTATTTATTAAGCCATTGTGCTTGACGGCGTAAACTACCCGTAGCGATTATTCCTGTTTGATTTAAAAAATCTAGATTTCCTTTGTGAACTAAAATATCGAGTGTATTGGCTCTTTCAAGAACTGCAGCTTGAACAATTCCTTGTGGCAAAGCAGTAGGAACATCTTTCATAGAATGTACCGCAATATCAACATCGCCATTAATCATAGCAACATCCAGTGTTTTGGTAAAAATTCCGGTGATTCCTAATTCATAAAGAGGCTTATCAAGAATAATATCACCTTGAGATTTTACGGCTACAATTTCGGTTTTGTATCCTAAATCGTTTAACTTATTTTGAACAGTGTGGGCTTGCCAGAGTGCGAGTTCACTATCACGGGTTCCTATGCGTATCGTTTTGTTCACTATTTTATTTTTTTCAAACCCATGAGAAATGAAGTTATCTCCTGATTTGATTTTAATGGCGCCAACTTTATTTAGCCGTTGCTCCTATTTTAAAAACTTTCTCAATCCATTCAATACTTTCATCCACCATAGTGTTATCATCTTTTAAATGATTGGCAAAATGGGTTGTAATTTTTTGGATAATGCGGTTGCTGATTATTTCCGCTTGTTCTTCATTGAAGTTAGATATTTTCTTGCTTTGAAAATCAAGTTCAGATGCTTTTATCGCATTCAATTTTGCTTTCAAAGCATTAATTGTTGGCGCAAACTTTCTACCTTTGGTCCAAGTGATGAACTCTTCCTTAATTTCTTCGATAATCGCTTCGGCAGCGGGAATGTGTTTTTTTCTATTTTCCAAGGTTTCATCTGTCAACTGTGACAAATAATCCATGTGAATTAAAGTTACTCCATCCAGTTCTTCCACGTTTTCATGTGCATTTTTTGGAATTGACAAATCTAAAATCAACAGTGGTTTTTTCAAATTCAAAATCGCTTTATCAATTGTTGGATTTTGTGCGCCGGTGGCAACCACAACAACATCAGCTTTTTGTAATTCAAGATGCAATTCTGAGTAATCCTTAACAATAAGATTTAATTTCCCAGCCAGTTTTTCTGCCTTTTCTTTAGTTCTATTGATCAAGGTTATGTGTTCGTTTTTAGTATGTTTTACTAAATTTTCACAGGTATTTCGACCAATTTTTCCCGTACCAAAAAGTAATATGTTTTTATTACCAATGTCTTCAACATTTTTGATAATGTATTGCACTGCCGCAAAAGAAACAGATGTAGCTCCGGAACTTATCTCGGTATCCGTTTTTATTTTTTTACTAGCTTGGATAACAGAATTGACCAATCTTTCCATAAAAGCATGCGCTAAGCCCAATCCTTTTGACTGTGAAAAACTAGATTTAATTTGGGCAATAATTTCAAAATCTCCCAGAATCTGACTATCAAGACCTGTTCCCACTCGAAATAAATGACTAATGGCTTCTTGATTTTTATAAACAAATCCTACCTTTTGAAAGGATTCAACAGAACCTTGACTGTTCTCACAAATCAATTTGATCAATTGAAATGGATGTTCTGCAAAACCATAAATTTCAGTACGGTTGCAGGTTGAAGTAACTATTAAACTTTCTATTCCTTCATTCTTAGCTTGCTCTAACAAACGTGTTTTTGCAACACCATCTAAACTAAACTTCCCTCTGATCTCTGCATCGGCTTTCTTGTAGCTTAACCCAACCGCGTAAAAATACTGATGCTTTGATGTGTTATTGTTTTCCATATTTGCACTTTTCCAAAAAGTGAAACAAAATTAGCACTACAGTAGTTATAAAAATAACGCTAGAAGTTCTTTTTGTATCGCTTAATGATTTTTTGATTCTAATTGTATTTATTAACCAAAAAAACTTATTTTTGTAATGAAATCAAGTGCTTTGAATCTCTTTATTTAGAGTTGTTCTAAATAAATACGTTTCCTGAATATGATTTTTATATTAAAAAAATACCGCTATGAGTTCTCAAGAAATTATAAAAATTGAAGACGATTTTACGCTAATTCGGTTTCAAAATGATGGTATAAACCCTTTCCATGCACAACGCGAGGTGAGCAGCGGATTGATTCAGTTTCATTTTGGACTAAAAGGAAGTGCTAAATTTATTTTTAATCAAGGAAACTATGCGCTAGAACTCAAAGAGGAAAAATCATTATTACTTTATAATCCACAAAAAGAATTACCTCTTAACTTAGAACTAGCTCCAAATTCTTGGGTGATATCTGTCATTATTTCTATCAAAAAATTCCATGCGCTATTCTCTACCGAGGCAGATTATATTACTTTTTTGAGCGCTGATAATAAAGATAAAAAATATTATAACGAAGGAAACATTAGCCCATCAATGGCAATTGTGCTATCACAGTTGTTTCATTACAGCTTGCATCCATCCATAAAAAACTTGTATTACAAAGGCAAAGGGTACGAGTTATTGAGCCTTTACTTTAATAGAACAGAAGATCCAAATGCAGAGCAATGTCCTTTTTTAATAGATGAAGACAATGTGATCAAAATAAAAAAAGCAAAAGAAATCATTATTGCTAACATGGCTGAACCGCCAGGTTTACAAGAACTAGCAGATGAAATAGGTTTGAATTTAAAAAAACTCAAAATGGGTTTCAAACAAATTTATGGTGATACCGTGTACGGATTTTTATTTGACTATAAAATGGATTTTGCTCGAAAACTACTAGATAGTGGCTCCTATAACGTAAACGAAGTGGGGTTGAAAATAGGGTACAGCACCGGAAGCCATTTTATTACAGCATTCAAAAAGAAATTTGCTACCACTCCCAAAAAATATTTGATGTCCATAAACCCTAATATGCAGTAAACGATTGTTTTCGTATATTAAACAATAAATAAAAAATAGTTAATCGCAAAGTATAAAAAAGCAGGTTTAGTTACTTTTGCTTCATAAAAAAAAGACAAGATGAAAGGTGTATTATTAGTAAATTTAGGTTCTCCCGAAAGTCCAACTCCAAAAGATGTAAAACCTTATTTAGATGAGTTTTTAATGGACAAATATGTAATTGACGTTCCGTTTTTATTACGTGCATTACTAGTACGCGGAATCATTTTACAAACAAGACCTAAAAAATCAGCGGCGGCGTATGCTAGAATTTGGTGGGACGAAGGTTCTCCACTTGTAGTAATATCAAGAAGAATGCACGAAAAAGTACAAAAACTGGTAGATGTTCCTGTTGCTCTGGCTATGCGTTACGGCAATCCATCGCTTTTATCTGGATTACAAGAATTACACGATAAAGGGGTGACCGAAGTATTGCTTTTTCCATTGTATCCGCAACACGCAATGGCTTCAACTACGACTATTCTAGAACTAGCAGAGGAACACCGCAAAAAGTATTTCCCTGAAATGAAATTCACAATTGTTCCAGCTTTTTACAATAAACCTGATTATTTGAAAAATCTAGCTGATTCTATAAAAGGGCATTTAGAAGGTTTTGATTACGATCATTTGTTGTTTTCATACCACGGAATTCCAGAACGCCACATTCGCAAAACAGACATCACCAAATCACATTGTAAAATAGATGGCTCTTGCTGTAATTCACCATCACCGGCACACGAATTTTGTTACCGTCACCAATGTTACGAAACTACAAAACAAGTGGTTAAGTTGTTAGGAATCCCAGAAGGAAAATACAGCCAGACGTTTCAATCGCGTTTAGCGGGTGACAAATGGTTGACTCCCTACACAGACGTCGAAGTTAACAAAATGCCAAAAAACGGCATTAAAAATCTAGCCGTAGTGACACCTGCATTTGTATCAGACTGTTTAGAGACTTTAGAGGAAATTGCTATGGAAGCCAATGAAGAATTTTTACACCACGGTGGCGAAAAATTCATGGCCATTCCTTGTTTAAATGACGATGAAGATTGGTGTAAAACAGTAGGAAACTGGATTACTAGCTGGACAGGCGTATCTACAACAGCAACGCTAGAAAAAACTACTGCATAAATGAATACCAGAACCGATGAGTTGGGAACGCAACCAATCAAAACACTCTTGATTAAACAAGCGGTTCCTTCCTCTATTGGGATTCTCTTTATGTCTGTTAATATTTTGATAGACACCATATTTGTTGGGCAATGGATCGGTTCACTTGCAATAGCTGCAGTAACCGTTGTATTGCCCATCACTTTTTTAATTTCGTCATTAGGCATGGCTATTGGCGTAGGAGGCGGATCAGTTTTGTCACGTGCTTTGGGTGCAAACAACAAAGAAAAAGCATTGCAAACTTTTGGGAACCAAATAACGATGACTTTCATCCTAGCCTCGGTGTTTGTGGTATTCGGTTTGGTATTTAGTGATGAAATGCTTTTGCTTTTTGGGGCAAAAGGAGCCATTTTTAAACCCGCGCAAGAGTTTTATTTTCCTATTATCATAAGCGTTCCCTTTCTAGCATTGTGCATGATGGGCAATAATGTCATTCGGGCTGAAGGAAAGGCAAAATTTGCCATGGTAGCCATGATCATTCCCGCATTTGTAAACATTGCTCTGGATATTCTTTTTATAAAATACTTGGACATGGGTATTTTTGGAGCAGCATTGGCCACAGCCATATCCTATACTACTTGTTTTTTATTTGTAGTGTGGTACTTTGTTTTCAAGAGTGAATTGCGATTGCAACTCAAACATTTTTTATTCAACGCATCCATTGTCAAGCAAATAACTTCCCTTAGCATTGTTACGTTTTCCAGACAAGGTGTCGTTAGTCTTTTATCAATTTTGTTAAACCACACATTGTATACCTATGGCGGTGAACACTCTGTTGCCATTTATGGGATTATCAGCAGAATGTTAATGTTTGCTTTGTTTCCTATACTTGGAATCACACAAGGATTTTTGCCTATTGCAGGTTACAATTATGGAGCTTCTAATTTTGCTCGTGTTAAGGAGAGTGTTCAGTTATCTATATTATATGCGGCGGTTTTGGCTTCTATAATATTTGTGGTCATCTTGGTCTTTGCGAAACCAATTGTATCAGTTTTTACCACTGATCCCGAGGTTATAGCCCAAACGCCCAATGCCTTGCGCTGGGTTTTTGCTGCTTCACCTATTATTGCTATTCAGCTGATTGGTGCAGCTTATTTTCAAGCGATTGGCAATGCCAAAAAAGCTTTACTTTTAACGTTAAGCAAACAAGGATTTTTCCTCATCCCGCTAGTGCTCATTCTACCAAATTTTTTAGGTATTTTTGGCGTATGGATTGCTTTTCCTATTGCCGATGTTTTATCAACAGCATTGACTGGCTATTTATTAAAAAAAGAAATACATACTAAACTACTATAACGGTACTATGGAATACTACAATTACATAAAATCATTACACCTCATCTTTGTAATCACTTGGTTTGTGGGGCTTTTCAATATTGTTCGCCTTTTTGTTTACCAAATTGAAGCTGCAGATAAGCCTTCACCCGAAAAAGAGATTTTACAAAACCAATACAAAATAATGACGTATCGCATGTGGTACATTATTACTTGGCCATCGGCAATATTAGCCAGTATATTTGCATTTTGGATGTTGTTTTTCACGGATTTAGGTCGGGCGTGGCTTCAAATGCCTTGGATGCATGTCAAACTAGGATTTGTGTTTTTATTGTATTTGTACCATGCTAAATGCCACCAAATCTTTAATCAATTGCAAAGAAACGAAGTTAGATACACCTCTAATTTTATGCGATTATGGAACGAAGGCGCCACAATTATACTTTTTGCCGTAGTATTTTTAGTGATTTTAAAAAATGCTTTCAATTGGATTTACGGAGTAATTGGGATCATTTTGTTCTCTGTCATTTTAATGCTGGGTTTCCAATTCTACAAAAAAATTAGAGAAAGAAAATAGTTGAATTTTTAGTTCCCAACCGGTACTGAGACTGAGACTGTAAACTAAAAAACATGTTCAAAAGCTTCAAAATAGCAATGCTTTCCTTGCGGATTAGGATTTTCCTGTCCATGATTGTATTGATATTAATGGCCTCCGTTATATTAGCTTCGATTTCGATCATTCAATTTAAAAACGAAGCCAAAGAATACCATCAAGAACGACTGGAACGTAACGAAAATGCGGTTAAACAGCACATCAATTTTATTCTTTCAACCACTACTTATCCTTTAACGGCAGCAAACCTAGACCTCATCTTTAAGGATAAAATCCATGAATTGGCACACATTCATAATGTCGAAATTAATATTTACAGCCTTAACGGTCAGTTATTAAAATCTTCCAAAGAATCATTCTCAGTTGATAAAGTAGCGCCACCAGTACCCAAATACATTTTGAAACTGGTACGTTCCTCCATTGAAAAAAGGTATGTAGACATTAAAACCATTGACGGCAAAAAAAATCGTTCGGCTTTTAGCCAAATCAAAGATGATAAATTCAAGCCACTCGGAATTTTAAACTTGCCTTATGTAGAGGACGATGGATATTATGAAAATGAGCTTAAAAATTTCTTGGTAAGACTTGGTCAAGTGTATACTTTTATGTTGCTCATGGCCTTTGCGCTAGCGTACTTTTTATCGTCCTATATTACAAAATCTTTGAAAACCATTTCGGATAAATTAAGTGAAACCAGTTTAAACCAAAAAAACGAAAAAATTGTTTTAGAGGCCAATAGCAAAGAAATTAATTTACTCATCAAGGCGTATAATGCCATGGTAGATGAACTGGAGAAAAGCGCCATCAAACTAGCACAAAGTGAGCGCGAAGAAGCCTGGAGAGAAATGGCAAAACAAGTGGCCCATGAAATTAAAAATCCGCTTACGCCAATGAGACTAACGGTTCAAAGCTTTCAACGCAAGTTTGACCCATTGGATACCAATGTAAAACAGAAAATGAACGACTACTCTGAAACGCTCATTCAGCAAATTGACACCATGAGTGCAGTAGCTTCGGCTTTTTCTAACTTTGCCTCCATGCCTGCCCAACAAAATGAAACCCTGAACGTAGTTGAAGTTGTAGAGCTTACCATGGATATTTTTAATGAAGATTATGTTGAATTTCAAAGTGAATCTCCAGAGATTATTTCAAAAATTGACCGTACACAATTGATTCGAGTTATTACCAATCTTGCCAAAAACGCTATTCAATCAATACCGGAGCAACAAGAACTTAAAAAAGTACTTGTAAAAATAAAAAAAGAAGACAATAACGTACTTATAACCGTATCAGATAACGGAATAGGAATACAAGCTAGCGATGCGCATAGGATTTTTGAACCTAAATTTACTACCAAAAGTAGCGGTATGGGTCTTGGTCTTGGAATTATAAAAAACATTATCGAAAATTACAAAGGAACGATTATCTTTGAATCTGAATTTGGTAAAGGAACCACATTCATTGTGTCGCTCCCCATCATCAACTCTTAAAAAATACTTATGAACTACGAAAATATTTTGGTTACTACCCAAGAAAACATTGCTACTGTAACTATCAATAGACCTACAAAGTTGAACGCATTGAATGTGGCAACCATTTCTGATTTAAACAAAGCCTTTAAATTATTATCAAAAAACACTGATATTCGTGCTATTATTTTAACAGGAAGTGGCGAAAAAGCTTTTGTAGCAGGAGCAGATATTTCAGAATTTGCAAATTTCTCCATTGAACAAGGATCCCAACTTGCAGCAGAAGGTCAAGAAAAATTATTTGATTTTATCGAAAATTTAAAAACACCTGTTATTGCCGCAGTTAATGGTTTTGCACTAGGAGGCGGACTTGAATTGGCTATGTCGTGTCATTTTAGAGTTGCCTCTGCAAATGCCAAGATGGGATTACCAGAAGTTTCATTGGGTGTAATTCCAGGTTATGGTGGAACGCAAAGATTGCCTCAACTAGTAGGAAAAGGCCGCGCTATGGAAATGATTATGACTGCTGGAATGGTTACTGCAGATGAAGCTTACAGAATAGGATTAGTAAACCACGTGGTTTCAGAAGACGAACTAATAGAATTTTGTACCAATATAGCCAATAAGATAATTAAGAACTCTCCATACGCTATTGGCAAAGCAATAAAAGCAGTTAATGCTAATTTCAAAGAAGGGAAAAACGGATTTGAAACAGAGATTAAATCTTTTGGAAAATGTTTTGGAACCGAAGATTTTAAAGAAGGAACAACGGCTTTCCTAGAGAAAAGAAAAGCAGTTTTTACTGGAAAATAAAAATAAGAGAGAACCAGATTGGTTCTCTTTTTAGTTTAAACACACATAGTTTTAAATAATTTTTTTCACAAAAAGGATTTGTTTGCCGCACAAGGCTTAATTTTGCATTTCATATGTGATTATCTCACTCTTTAAATTCTAATTATGTCCTTCCAACCTGTATTTGATCTGTTCTGGGAAAAAGTAAAAGAAAGTATCGATAACTATAGTTATGCAAAGTTAACCCTAGCCAAAACCATTGGTGATACAGAATTGAAAAATATTTATGTGCGTCCTGTTTTACAAGAAAACGATGTGTTTTGTATGTCCATAACGGCGCGTTACAAAACCGAAGAAATAGAAAGTTTCCATACCCTTGATGAGGCGTATATTGTATTGGCTCCGTATATGAATAACCCTTTTTTAACGGCTTTACTCTTCACCACAGAAAACGACATTACGTTTAAACTCAATAAAAAAAGAGTCGGAACTATCATTGAGCAAGCACCTACCTTTAAAAACGCATCGGATGTGATTCTAGAAATGAAAGAAAAAGGAATTTCAACCTAAAATTATTGAAACAAATGCTGGTTTTCGACTTGAAAACCAGCATTTGTCAAAACACAGCTGGATGAATTGGTAGGATGCATCTATTGCAAGTCCTAATTCCATTTTTTTTGAACGATAACAATCTCAAAAACTGCAAACTGTAAACTGTACACTGCTAACTTACTTCTCCCCTTCCCATTCTGCATAAAACTGAGCTAGAAAACCTTCCATGTACTGGTGTCTTTCTTGCGCTATCTTCTTCCCAGTTTCGGTATTCATTTTATCTTTTAACAGCAAAAGCTTTTCGTAGAAATGATTTATTGTTGGAGCATCATTCTTTTTGTATTCATCCTTGGTCATGCTGGTGTTTGGAGAAATTTCAGGGTCATACAGCGCTCTATTTTTAAAACCTCCATAATTGAATGCTCTAGCAATTCCTATGGCTCCTATGGCGTCTAAACGATCCGCGTCCTGAACTACATCTAGTTCAATGGAGGAAAATTTTCGTTCTACATTTCCACCTTTATAGGAGATGTTTTCAATGATTTGAACCACATGCATAATAATTTCCTCGTCAACATGTTCCGATTCTAAAAATTTTCGAGCAACTCTAGGCCCTACCGTTTCATCCCCATCGTGAAATTTACTATCGGCAATATCATGCAGCAACGCACCAAGCTGGGCAACAGTACTATCACAAGTTTCCGTGCTAGCAATTAACACCGTATTCTTAAACACTCTTTCGATATGAAACCAATCGTGTCCGCCCTCGGCATTTTTTAATTCTTCTTTTACAAAAAGAATTGTCTTGTTTATCAAATCAGGATTTGTCATTGTATCTTTTGTTTTTAAAAAAAATGTTGAACTTTAAAGTTTTGAAACTTTAAAATCCAACATTTATATTGAGTATTCATAGGAATGAATTAGCGAATTAAAGCAGGCTCAACCCATTTGAAAATGTGAGATTCTTGAGGAATTACCAAACGCTCAGAGATTTTGGCCATTCTACCAGGTAATTTCATCAAATAGTCACGGGCTTTTTCAGCTTCATCTGTTAAACCACCTATTTTATCAATTTCCCATTTGTCAATTAATTTTTGCATAATTTCAACATAGTCTACTGCGGTATACACCCCAATACGCTGTGCTGAATCAGAAAACTGTTCAAAAGCTGTACTTATTTTTTCACCAGATTCTCTCAAGAAATGAGCCGGCATCACAATTTTTGCTTTCATCATGTATTGGAAAGCAAGCATCATTTCGCTTGGGTCAATTTGGAAAATTCGGTTTACAAACTCACTATATGCATGATGGTGGCGCATTTCATCGCCTGCAATCATTTTGCACATTTTAGACAGTTTGTTATCTCCGTATTTTTTAGCAATTTGAGCTACTCTGTTATGAGATACATAGGTAGCTAGTTCTTGAAAACTAGTATAGATAAAGTTCTTATAAGGATCTCTACCAGTACCAATATCAAAACCATCATTAATCAAGTGCTGTGTCGTCATTTCTACTTCGCGCATGTTCACTCTACCGGATAAGTACAAGTATTTGTTTAATAAATCACCATGGCGATTTTCCTCACCTGTCCATTGTCTGATCCATTTAGACCATCCGTTGCGCTCCACATTATCTATTCCTTCTACATCCATAAGCCAAGACTCATAGGTAGGCAACGCTTCCTCTGTAATGGTATCACCTACTAGTGTTACCCAGAAATCATAAGGCAAATCTTTAGCAATTTCACGTAGTTCTTTTACTTCATCAAAAAAAGTATCACTCTGGGAATCTGGCAAAAAATCTGTAGGTTGCCATATCTTTTCAACAGGAATAAGATACTGATCGACAAAGCTATCTACGTTTTTCTCTAAAAACTGCATTACTTCTAATCGAATGTTTTTTATTGACATTTTATATATATTAAATTTTTATTCCATTCACTACGGCTGCTTCGGTTTTCACCATCAAATCAGCAAAATCATATTCGCTCACAGCAAGCGGTTCGTGCACTACAAAGGTAAGATGATTTCCTAAACCTACGGGGAAAAAACCAAATTTAACCATTTTCCAAGAGTTGTTAATACTTACCGGAACTACATAGGCCGATGGGGCATTCTTGCACAACATTTTTAATCCTGTTTGTGAAAACTCTTTTGGTTTTCCTGTTTTACTTCGGGTACCTTCTGGAAAAATAACGGCAGAACGCTTGTGCTTTTCTATATACTCTGACAAACTTCTTATAGCAGGAATGGCTTGTTTGGGATCTTTTCTATCTATAAGTACAGAACCTCCATGGCGTAAATTATAGGACACACTTGGTATTCCTTTACCTAATTCTTTCTTACTCACAAATTTACAATGAAAACGTCTAAAATACCAAATCATTGCAATAATATCGTACATACTTTGATGGTTGCACACAAAAATCAAGGGTACATCCTTTGGGATGATATCTCTATTTGTAAAAGTATACGTAGTTCCAAGCAAATTAGTGCATTTTACCAAGAAAAAATTCAAATAATCCACACTTTTTTTATGTGCTTGGTAGCCAAACACGTTGAAACAAACCCATTGAATAGGATGAAAAACAAGCAATGTCAGACTAAAACAGAAATAATAAACAACAGATATAGGGTACGAAATTATTTTTTGCATGCTTCAAAAATTTCTGCAAAAGTAATAAATATATTTTTAGCGTTATTTCATCTAGAAAAAGTCGCAAAAAACAGCTTTAATTGTACCTTTGCTATCCAAAATACGTTCCCTATATATGAATTTCAAATACCCTAAAACCGAGAAACTAAAAAGCAAAATAACCATTGGTTTATTATTTACTGAGGGTAAATCCGTATCCAAATATCCGTTGCGATTGGTATACAAAGCAGGTACTTTTGGCGAAAGTGAAAAAATAAAAATAGGCGTTTCCGTATCCAAAAAGAATTTTAAAAAAGCAGTAGACCGCAATTATTTCAAACGCGTACTTCGCGAAACCTATCGCCTAAATAAACATTTGTTGCTTGACAATCTTGACCAACCGTACTCTTTCATGTTTTTTTATCAAACCAAGGATCGCTTGACTTACCAAGAAATCAATACTAAAACCGTTCAATTGTTTGAAAAGTTTTTGCTGCAAATAAAAAAAGAAGAGTAGCAATTCTATTTTTTGTATTTTTAGCATTAAAACAACCTATTTATGAAGTCAATACTCTTATTTATTCTTGTACTCTTGTGTTTGGGGAGTTGTAAAAAAGAAGAAGCTGAATTAGATATGAAAATCACAGCTATTAAACTTCCTGCAAAAAGAGAATCTGGACAAAATGGCAACTACAGTGCTGATAAAATGGACTCGCCTGAAAAAGAAAAAACAGAACAAAAAATCATCAAAACAGGTAACCTTCGTTTTGAAACCAATGATTTAGAAGCTACATATACCCAAATACAAAATGCAGTAAAAAATAGTAAAGCAACAATTCAAAACGATAGCGAAGGTAAAGATTACGAGTCGGTTTTTAGAAATCTAACCGTTCGTGTACCAAGCCAAAACTTTGATGTTTTTATAGCTTCGATTTCAAAAGGAGTTGCGTATTTTGACACTAAAGAAATTTCTTCACAGGATGTCACTGCAGAATTTATAGATCTTGATGCCCGCTTAAAAGCAAAGAAAGTATTGGAAAACCGATATCTAGAACTTTTGAAAAAAGCAAACAAGGTTACCGAAATGCTAGAAATCGAAAAACAACTTTCGGCTATTCGCGAAGAAATTGAAGCCAAAGAAGGGCAATTGAACTACATGCAAAACCAAGTTTCTTATAGCACCATAACCATAGAATTTTATAAATCTGTTGCAGAAGCTAGTGGCGCTACCGAATCATATGGAACAAAAATTTGGACCGCCATCAAATCAGGGTTCAATAGTCTTTCGAGTTTGTTTATCAATTTACTCAGCATTTGGCCATTTATCCTCATTATGATTGCTTTAGGTTACTTTATTAGAAAACGATTTAAGTCAAAAAAAATATAAAAAACATGTATTCTTTCCTCAAAAAAAAATTCATATTACCTGTTGTTGCTTCGGCATTTTTATTCATTGGAAGCAGTTTCAAAGATGATTTCTTCGAAATTGCCAAACAAATCGAAATCTTCACCACGCTTTTCAAAGAATTGAACCGCAATTATGTAGATGAAACTAATCCAGGAGAGTTAATGGACAAAGCCATTAAGGCCATGTTGGCTAATTTAGATCCGTACACGGTCTATTTTAACGAGCAAGATGTTGTGAAGTTTAAAATCAACAATACAGGTGAATATACCGGCATAGGCGCTATACTGACCCGCAAAGAAGATAAACTGATTATCAAAGAACCGTATAAAAATTTTCCTGCTGACAAAGCCGGTTTAAAAGCAGGTGATGAGATCATTCAAATAGGCGATGTGCTTTTATCAGATTTCAAGGATGATGCCTCGCAATTACTCAAGGGTTCTAAAAATACCAAAATTACAGTAAAATACATCCGACAAGGCAAGCCAAATACCACACAAATTATATTGGATGAAGTAGAAATTAAATCGGTACCGTTTTTTGCAAAAATAGATGATAAAACGGGTTACATTGTCTTGTCTCATTTTAACAAAAAAGCCTCTTTTGAAACCAAAGAAGCATTAGAACAACTCAAAAAAGAAGGAGCAGAACGCATCATTCTAGATGTAAGAGACAATCCCGGCGGGTTACTGAATGAAGCTGTAAATATTTGCAATTTATTTGTAGCCAAAAACGAAACTATTGTCACCACAAAGTCTAAAATTGACAAACACAATACTACCTATAAAACTACCAGAGAGCCGGTGGATTTGGACATTCCTTTGATTGTTTTGGTAAACGGTCGTAGTGCATCCGCTTCAGAAATTGTTGCAGGTGCGTTGCAGGATTTAGATCGTGCGGTAGTGGTAGGAAGTCGTAGTTTTGGAAAAGGACTAGTACAGCGTCCTGTTGATTTAACTTATGGTACCCAACTCAAAGTGACCATTTCGCGCTACTATACTCCTTCGGGACGATGCATTCAGGCATTGGATTATTCTAAAAAGGATAAAAACGGAATGGCTTTGAAAACCGAAGAGAAGAACTTTAACGCTTTTAAAACCCGAAAAGGTAGAACTGTGTATGACGGCGGAGGTATTCAACCTGATGTAGTTTTAGAAGAAACCAAATCTAGTCCTATCACAAACGCCTTGCTTCGCAACGACGGAATCTTTAACTACGTAACCAGTTACTGTTACAAAAACCCAACACTTGGAAATCAAATTCCAGTGATCAGTGATGCTGATTATGCCGACTTTAAAAACTATTTAAAAGCTCAAAAATTCTCCTTTGACACAGAAACTGAACTGGCTTTGAAAAATACTTTGGCTGTAGCCAAAAAAGAAAAGCTAGACGAATCCATTCAAGTAGAGTACCAGCAATTATTGACCGCCTTGCAAAAATCTGAAAATGCATTGCTAGACAAACATCAAAAAGAAATCAAGGGCTTAATGGTTGATGAAATTATCAAACGTTTTCAATACCAAGAAGGTTTGTATCAATATTACACCAAAAACAACATAGAAATCAAGAAAGCAACGACACTCTTAAACGATGCCGCTGCCTACAAAGCTATCTTAAAAATGTAACTTACTGTTTTTGCATTTCTATGTGTGGGATATCATCTTCCAGATACATCTCACTGGTTTGTACAAAACCGTGGCTTTCGTAAAACTTTTTTAGGTACAACTGGGCTCCTATTGTGATTTGGCTTCCGCCAAAATGTTTCGCTATGCCCGCAATAGACTCGCGCATTAGATCATGACCCCATTTGCGATCACGGTAATTAGCATCAACAGTAACTCTACCTATTGAGGCAAAATCAAAACTTATTCCGGGTTGAAACAATCTAGAATGAGCCACTATTTTACCGTCATAAACGCCCATAAGGTGTAAGGCTACTTTATCTTTATCATCTAAGTCAAGGTACACACAGTTTTGCTCAACTACAAAGATCTCGCTTCGTAACTTTAAAATATCATATAACTCAAAAACTGTAAGTGCTTCAAATGCTTTTATTTCCCACTGTAGTGTCATGTGCTGTTTTTTATACAAATTAAAGCAATTTAAGGCTCTTTTTTAATAATCCGCGCCGATTTTATAATGGATTCTAATTCGTGCATTAAATCCCTTTTATCTTTAGAAGGCGCATAACAAAAACCTTCAAGAATTAGCAGTCGGTTGTATTTGGTATCTACTATTGCATAATTGATAAAAGGACCCGACATGAAATCATTATTCAATTGCCAAGTTCCCTTAGTTTCATAAGCAGTGTATTTGTTGAGTTTTGTCTTAGAAAAATAAGGAGAATACGCTTCCTCTGTAATCATGTTGGTATGCGGTTCTTTACCTCTGATGTACAAATTGCCTATAGAATCGCGCAATTGAATAACCTTTGCACTCCAGTTTTTATCGGTTCTATATTTATCTAGAGGAACTTGGTAGAGCAAGAGACTAGTGTTTCCGCCAATAAATTCTTTTTTGAGCCACAAGAAATTTCTTTTTTGCAAGACATACACATAACCCGTAGGCACTTGGATAGCCGTATGAAACTTGTTCTCAATAATTTTAGGATCCAGTAAAGATTGTTTGTTTATTTTTTGGCTAGCCGCAATTTCAGCATTTTTAATCATGCTGATCATTTGGGGTGCGTTTTGCTCCATGATTGTCACAATATCACTAACTGTTCTTCCTGAAATATGAAAAACATTTTGCGGACTAGCATATTGATTTTTCTTGATTTCAAATTTATTGACTTCGGTTTTTTTTACCACAATTATCGCTCGCGTATCGGTCATGAAACCCTCTAAAAGTTTCACAGGATATTGATTGATGTTAAAAAGAGGTTCTTCCTGAGGCAAGCCTATTACTGGCGCAGCAAATTTATTCCTGATGCTATCTCCTATCTCACCATTCCACAACTGATCTTCAATAATAATCGATATGGTGTTGATTTTACCTGTAGTAATACGCGGCAACGAGCTGTTATCCTTTTGACAAGAAAACAAAGAAAGTGTCACAAAAATGAATAAACAATAAAATCGATGCATTGCTGGGTGTTGTTTAGTAAAACCCAAATATAAAGAACAAAGCCGTATTATCCGTTTATTTTTAACTTCATACCTGGTTTGATATCTTCACCACTAATACCGTTCCACTTTTTTAAATCATTGATGGTTACACCCGGATATTTTTTAGAAATACTAAATAAGGAATCTCCTTTTTTTACAAAATATTCTGAAGCAGTTTTCGCAGCAGATGTATTTTTCTTTGTTTTAAAAGTATCTACAGTAGCTTTATCAGTATTGATTGCTATTTCATCCTTAGCAACAATAAGAGATTTTCCTATAGTAATCGTATTATCAGATAGATTATTCCACGATTTTAATTCAGGAATGGTAGCACCAAATTTAGTAGCAATAATTCCTAAATTATCTCCTTTAAGAACTACATATTCAACATCTTTGCGCAACGGACTTGTTGCTGCATCTGGTTTAGCATCAGTTTCTTTTGGACTTAATTGCAAAACCAATCCCGCTTGTACAGAAGCCGTAGTTAAGCCATTTAACTTTTGAATCTCAGTAACTGTCAAATTGTGTTTCTTTGCAATACTTCCCAAGTTATCTCCTTTTTGTACTACATAACTTGAAGCGGTGTTTGACGCATCAACAGCCTTTTCCTCTTTATTTACTTTAGCATCTGCCAGCGCTGTGTTTTTATAAACTGTATTTTTAGGTTCAGACTTTAATTCCTTTACTGTAGAAGGATCAGTATTGATTTTCAAACTTCGTCCGTATGCAATATTGTTGCCCTTGATGTGATTCCATTTTTTTATTTCGGCAATAGTTACCCCATATTTTAGAGCTACACTAGCAATATTATCACCTTTTCTAACTTTGTAGTAAACACTTTTGGTTGCGGCCAGACTTTCAGTGTTAGTTCTAAGACTGTCTTTAACAACAGTTGTTTTTACTAACATAAAAGGTTTTTCACTTTTGTCTTTTTCGTATTGTGCGTAGGCATATATTTTGTCTTCGTTTGAGGCAAAAACGGCAACTTTTTCTTGTGGTAATCTTAAAAAATGTGTTTGATCGTGATAAAAAGGCACCACGTTTAGTTTGTAAGAGGGATTTAAAAGCTGTAATTGTGCTACCGGCACATCAAGTAAGTCCGATATTTGTCTGAAAGTCATTTGACGCTTGATCATCACCGTATCTGTAGCAAAGTGTTTTACTTTGGCTCTATTAGGAACAATACCATGTTCTTTGTGGTATTCATAAATATACATGGTTGCTAAAAAAGCAGGTACATAACCTTGTGTTTCACGGGGTAAATTTTTTCGAATATTCCAATAATTTTGTTGTCCTCCAGAACGTCTGATGGCTTTTGCAACGTTACCAGGTCCAGAGTTGTAGGCTGCTAAAACCAAATCCCAATCTCCAAATATCTTGTACATGTTGGTCATATATTGCGTTGCAGCTTCGCTAGATTTCAGTGGATCACTTCTTTCATCTACATAAGAATCTATTTTAAGACCGTATTGTTTTCCGGTTTGATACATGAACTGCCACAATCCAGTAGCGCCCATTCGGGAAACTGCTTTAGGATTTAATGCCGACTCAACCACTGCTAGATATTTAATTTCGAGTGGAACATTTTGCTTTGCTAACGCTTCCTCCATTAACGGAAAATAATATTCAGAAACTGCCATAAGGCGTTCAAAAGATTTTTTTCTGTTTTTCAAAAAGGATTTAATTAAGTTTTCTAATCCCGGATTGTACTCTATGTTAAAAGGTGACTTGGCATCCATGGCTGCCAATCTTTGTTTAAGTAAATCTGTAGGCAATTCAAAATCTATGGCAAGATCAAGATTGGTATTTTTTATTTCTTCAGAGAATGAAGTAAATAAATCAAGATCGTTGAGTTCTTTCATCCACAAACTGTCAACGCGTGCGGCAACTTTGTCGTTTACAAAGGTTTTCTTGATAGAATCGAGGTACGAAATTTTAGGTACTATTTTTAAAATGGATTGGGTGTCATTTGCATCTTGTGCAAACAAATTAGCCGAAAACAAAAGTAATAGTGCAACAGTGGTATTTTTTATATTCATATTTTTACGATCAAAGACCTATATTTCAAATGATTACAAAGCTTGATTTACAAACTTAACGGGTTTTTTCTAAAAAACGTCTTTAAAAAGTGTTAAAAATGCAATAATTGATACATTTATAAGGAATATCTATCGATTTAAGAAAATAAGTGGCGATACCAAACTAAATTAGTATCCAAAATAAAAAACCTCAACAACTTTTTTCGTTGTTGAGGCCTAGTTTTCAATTAGTAGCCTGTAAAAACTACTTTAAAAATATATTTTTGCATTTACAAAGTGGTCTTTGGATCCTTATTCAAGGATAGCTGCAATACCAGGAAGTACTCTACCCTCAAGCATTTCTAGCATGGCTCCTCCTCCCGTAGACACATAGCTTACTTTGTGTTCTAGTCCAAATTGTTTTACTGCAGCCACAGAGTCACCACCACCCACAAGTGAAAAAGCTCCCTTGGCTGTAGCCTCGGCAATGTAATTCCCTAATGTAATAGTTCCATTTGCGAAATTTTCTAATTCAAATACTCCCAAAGGTCCATTCCACAATATCGTTTTAGATTCCATAATCACTTCTTTAAAAAGGTCTAATGATTTTGGTCCTGCGTCAAGACCTTGCCAGCCATCTGGGATACTATTCACATCCACTACTTGCGTTTGAGCATCATTTGCAAAAGCATCTGCCGCTACAACATCAACCGGAAGATGTATTTGAACCCCTTTTTCTTTGGCTAAACGCAAAATTTCTAGTGCTAAGTCTTGTTTGTCATCTTCGCAAATAGAGTTTCCTATTTTGCCTCCTAGCGCTTTCACAAAAGTAAAAGTCATTCCACCACCTATGATCATGTGGTCTACTTTATCTAAAATATTTTCGATCACAGTAATTTTAGAAGAAACTTTAGAACCACCCAAAACCGCAGTAACTGGTTTTTCACTGTTTTTCAACACTTTATTCAAGCTCTCAATTTCTTTGGCAAGCAACAACCCAAAACATTTGTGCTCTGGAAAAAACTGTGCGATGATAGTAGTAGATGCATGTGCTCTATGTGCTGTACCAAAAGCATCATTCACATAAATATCTCCAAGACTGGCTAATTCTTTGGCAAAAGCTACGTCTCCTGCCTCTTCCTCTGGATGAAAGCGTAAATTTTCAAGAATCAATACGCTTCCTGCTAACAAGTTTTGCGCAGCCTCTTGAGCCACTTCACCCACACAATTTGATGCAAATTGAACCGGAACACCCAGGATTTCTGAAGTAATGTGTACAATATGTTGTAGTGAATATTTAGCTTCTACACCTTTTGGTCGTCCTAAATGCGACATTAATATTACGCTTCCCCCTTGTGCTAAAATAGCATCAATAGTAGGTTTGGCTGCTTCAATACGCGTGCTATCGGTTACTTGGAATTGCTCGTCTAGTGGCACGTTAAAATCTACTCGAATGAGCGCTTTCTTATTTTTAAAATCGAAATCTTGTACGGTTTTCATGTGTATGTTGTTAGTGTTTGTTTTTTCAAGGAGAAACAAATATAGCACTTTTAGTATGGTAACAAATTGGTGAAAACCAAAAAATCTACTTTAGTTACTAACGAAATCGTTATCAATTACGAACTAATAACACAACACTGCTTCGGAGCTACATTAGCTTCCAAAAAATTACATTTAGAATAGCGGCTTTGAACAAACCTAAAGGATGGAAACAAAAAATCCGATTGTGGGGACAATCGGATTGTAAGTGGGTTTCGTGCATTGCTTTAATCAATAATTGGGTTTTGCGTACATGGGCAATCACTTACTCCTTGAAGGAAGTCAAGACCTATAGTCACAACGTGCGTTCCAGAGTTAAAACTCCCTAAACGATTCAAAATTACTTGGTACGAATACCCAAAATAAAAATTCGATTTCTTAAATCCTACCATAGGGCCTACGTTAAGCGGTTTTCCTATTTGATCGTTTAAGAATCGGTACGATGCACCTGCCCATAAATAATCATCATTACGATCGTATTTACGATACTTGATGTTGATATCGGTACTAGAACGTTTGTCACTAGCAAAATATTGGTAGTACACTGAAGGTTCAAACTCTGACCTGTTGTAGGTTCTACTTCTAAATACATATCCCGAATAAACTTGGTAGTTCCGAACCAAGCTCGGCTCCACTCCGCTAAATTGATCAATATCTTTGTCCAAAATGTTACTGGCATTGAAACTCAGGTAATACTCTTTGTTACGGTATAAGAAACCCACATCAAAATTGTTATTGGCCACAAACCTATTGTTGTTAATGGTCGGGTCATTATTGATAGGTTGTAAAGCATCAACATCTATTTTAAAGGTGTTTAAGTTATACGAGATACCAAAAGACAAATACTGCTTTGAATAATAATCCAAGATAATGTGGTGTGCAAAAGAGGCTTTGATCCCTTGTTGCATGGTATTTCCGTTTTTATCATTGTACGCAGAAATCCCCACACCTGATTGATCAGCTACCCTAAAATCAGCATAAATAGATTGGTTTTCAGGTGCGCCTTTAATTCCTACCCACTGCGTCAAGCCGTTGGCACGTATCCTCAAGTTATCCCCAATACCGGCAAAAGTAGGAGAAACCACAAAAGGATTATCCGCAAGATATTGCGTAAAAACGGGCAAGTTTAACTCTTGGCCGTGGCTTGAACCCACCACCAAGAGCAACATTGAAAGGATGATTTTTTTCATTTTACTATATTTTTTTGAGAACATATGCAATTCTCTATATTATCTGTACAATGTGAAATGTCCAACAAATTCTCGAGCGTCTTGTACATTTCTCAATCTAAGGATGTACCAGTAATCTCCCGAAGGTAATTCATTTCCGTTGTATTTACCATTCCAAGACTGACCTTCTCTGTATGTGCCTATTTTACGGCCGTATCTGTCAAATACTTCAAAGATTAAATCTTTGTAATTAATTGTATTTGTTGGAGCCCAAGTATCATTATTACCGTCCCCATTTGGTGTAAACACATTTGGAATCTTGATATCAATGAACTCAAAGTAACGAGTAGCCGTTGCAGAACAACCATTGGCATCAGTAACCGTCACCGTGTAATCACCCGATTTGTAAATGATGAAATTACCTTGACTTCCTTGAGGCTCTCCGTTTAAGCTGTATTGGTAGTTACCAAAACCTCCTGAAACAGTAGAAACGATCTCATTCAATCCACCATCTGATAAGCTGATTGTGATTGGATTTATTTGATCTACATTAAAGATTACTTGCTTGATACAACCGTTAGTATGTCTTACATCAACAGTATGTCTACCTGCGCTCAAGTTATTGAACACATTACTGGTTTGGAACACTAATGACCCATCAAGTGAATAATCTAAGTCAGCAGGCACGTTTCCAGCAGCTACCGTAATGGTTACTGAGTTCACTTGACTGTTGTTCACACAATCATAGTTCACATCAGCTACAGGATTAAGCGTTACTGGTTCTCCTAGCATAACAGAAATATCGCTTTCACATCCATTAGCATCACGTATGTATACAATTTGTTCGTTTCCAGATAAACCACTGAAATCAAATTGTGTTTGTGTAAGCGTTCCCGTAGTGTAGGTTCCGTTTCTATTATTTAAACTTACACTGTATGGAGCGTTTCCTCCTGTAATGTTTATACTAAAAGCTCCATCAGCGTCACCCGCACATACTTCTGGAACCGCACTGTTAGGAATAACAGTAGCAAATACAGATCCTGGCTCTGTGATTTCAATATCCTTAATGTTTATAAAACATCCGTTTTCATCTTGAACAATATACTCGTAGAAACCTGGTCTTAAGTTTTCAAAAACACCCGATTCAAAGAACTGATCTAATCTAGGCGAAATAGCATACTTAATGATTCCCGTTCCTCCTGATGCCGTGATTACGATACGTCCATCACCCTCACCAGCACAAGTAATAGGTGTTACCACATAAGATTGAGTTAATGCTACCAGCGGTTCAGTAATAGGTACAATACTAGAAGTTACCGCAGCACAATCTTGACTTACTACACGTACTACATAATTTCCAGCAGGAATATTTGTAAAGTTACCTGGTGTAGTTTGTGTTACCGTAAATGGTACTGGATTGCCCGTACTGTCTAATAGTGTGTACACATAGTTACCTAAACCACCTTGTGCCAAAGCAACAATCACTCCTGATGCATCACCTGTACAATTGATCGTGGCATTTTGAACATCTAATGCAAGGGTTAATGTAGGAACCTCTTCGATTTTAACATCGTTAGAGATGAAACTTACACAACCGTTATTATCACGAATGTAGTAGCTATGCGTTCCTACAGGTACAGAAAATGTAGCTGTGTTACCTACCATTATTGTTGCAGTTGCAAAATTAGGGGTAGTGCTGTATGTATACGGTGCCGTTCCACCAGCAGCTGTAAGCGTAAGTCTAGCATTAGTAGCACATGTTTTGGCTGTAGCCAATGCTAAAGCTGCCGTTACTCTTGTTGGTTCATTGATCACAATATTACTTGATGTTGTAGCACAAGACCAAGAATCAGATACTCGTACTTGATACGTACCAGCACCTAAATTGTTGAACGTATTGGCACTTTGTGGTCCACTGGTTGTTACCACACCACCGGCGTCAGTTCTAATCAAGGTATATAAATAACTTCCAGATCCACCAGTAGGTCCTGTAGTTACCGTGATAGTAGCACTTGTATCGTTAATACAAGAAACAAGAGTAGTACTAGGTACTGCTACAAAAGCAATAAGTGTTGGATTATTAAGTACTACAATTTCAGAGTTTACACATCCTTTACTATCTCTCACATTTACAGTGTAAGAACCAGCAGTTAAGCCTGTGAATACTGTTTGAGTTCCATACGCCACACTTTGTGCTGGTGTAGGACCTACCAATTCAAATTGATAGCTTCCTGGCCAACCTCCTGTTGCTGCAACAGATATAGAACCATCATTATTACCCGTTACACAAGTAATCTCTGTATGGGTTTCGGTAATATCAAGTGCTGTTGCCGGTGCCGCAATTGTAAAGTTTGTTGTAACTGTACAATCTGGGGTTTGAGACAAGGTAGCACTTATTGTGTATGTTCCTGCCGCAAGACCTGTAAGCGTAATTGGTCCTGCGTTAGTAGCAGTACCACTTCCTACATTTAAGCCTGCAGCATTTTGAAGCGTATAGCTAAAAGGTCCTGCATCATTACCATTAACTGGTGTTGTAGTGATCAAACGATCAACTAATGTTATGGTGGCTGTTCCATTCGTATCATTCAAACACGTTACATCAGTAGTAGCGTTAACCACCAAATCAAAAGTGTTAGGATTGTTTACAAAATGAACCGCACGTATTTCGCAATTCGTATCTAAGTTGCGAACGGTAATGTTGTAATCCCCAATTGGTAAATTAGTAAATATACCATCAGTATTTGTTGTAGTTGGATATAGACCTGTTAAAGCTCCTGTAATTGGATCTTTGTACACAATAGTATATTCTAAATTAGTAGCAGTGCCACCAATCGTAGTAACCGATACCGTAATATTTTCTAGCACAGCGCAAGTAATAGGTCGATTAACAGTTACCGATACGGCATCAAGTGCTACGTAAGGTGCAATAGTTATTGGAGTTGTAGTGCTACCCACGCATCCACGATTATCAAATACGTTTACCGTATAGTTTCCGCCAGTAAGTACCGTTTCTGTATACACATTACTGTTTCCAAATTGTACGCGTGTACCATTTCGTAAAAACTCGTAATTCAAGTACGTTCCTGAACCTCCTGTTACTCCCGTTACTGTAATAGTAGCAAGGTTGCCGGTGTTACCAGTTACACAACCAAACTGTACCACAGTTGGTGCTGGAACCGTAATTAATCCTGGTTGATTAATAGTTATTGATGCTGTAGCATCACAACCTCTGCTAGAAATCACTCTAACCGTGTACGTTCCTGCCACTAAATTACTAAACACGTTTGAAGCTTGTGGCAATCCTGAGTTAAGACTGTATAAGTATACTGGGTTATCGTTGATACCTGGTGCTGGAGTATCAAATGATGCAGTAATAGTTCCGTCATTACCACCGTTGCAGGTTACATCGGTTTTAGCCAATGCAAATCCAGTAACTAAAGTAGCTGCTTGTAAGTTTACTGGAACAAATACTTCACATAAAGTTGTTGTATCACGAACACCAATAATATGGTTTCCTGCTGCAACTGCGTTAAACGCTGTTACTGCTGCAAAAGGGGCACCATCAATATTGTACACAAAGTTTCCTGAACCTCCTGTAGTGCTTACCGTTATTTGTCCGTCACCGCCAGTACAAGATACTGGAATGCTCACCACTGGTGTTAAAATTAAAGGATTAACTATAGAAACAACAGTTGCTGCTGAAATACATCCATTAGCATCACGAACTGTAATATTATAATTACCAGGTGCATTTACAGTAATCACATTTCCAGATTGGTAGTTGCTACCATCAGCACTGTATTCTAGTGCTGGACTAAAGCCAGATGCTGTTACCGTAATGTTATACGTTCCTGTTGCACTCGGACACTGCGTAGCTACTGCTGAAGCAATAGTAGGATTAGCATCTAGTGATATTGTTTGTGGTTTGTTGATTGGACAACCATTTGCATCCATTACGTAAACAATCCAGTTCATATCGGCACCGTTGTTGGTGTCAACCACTAGCGAATTGCTCAAACCATAAGCAGTAACTGCTGGTGCTGGCGCTGTAGCTAGTGCTACCGCATACTTATAATCAGGGGTTCCACCTGTAGCCATTACCGTAATCGTTGCAGTATCTACATTACAATTAATATTGGTAGCCGTGCTGTTAAAATCAAGTACTTGAGCAACATCAACTATTGTAAATGGTACATCAGCTGTACATCCTGTGGTAGTATCTACCACTTGTAGGTTATAATTTCCTGGTACCAATGCGGTAAGGCTTACCGTGTTTCCTGCAATTACTGGAGAACCAGTACCTACTGTTAGCGTTGCAGTATAACCCGCTGAATTACTTACCGTAAATGTTGCTGTTCCGTTATTAGCGTTAAAACAAGTTTCGTTTGTAATGGTTGCTACTGTTGCTGCAATGTTTACACGTGGAGCCACTGTGTACAATTCTTGGTACGTACATCCATTAGCATCTGTTACTTGGAACATATAATCGCCTGCTGCTAAACCTGCAAAACTATTGGAACCAAAATTATTAATAACAGAAGGCGAAACCATTTGATAGGTAAATGGACCTACACCGTTTGTAACACTGTTTATGAGTACCGTACTTGTTGTACTTGTAGCTGGTGCACAATAAATCAATGAACCTGAAATATCCATATTTGTTGGTGGATCTAAGGCAATTACTGTAGTACCTACTGCTGTTGCAAATGAACAACCGTTGGTATCTCTCACAATTACACTAACTGGTCCGGCTGTATTAGTCACAAACGTATTGTTTGTTGTAAAGCCTTGGTTGTTGAAGTTGTATTGGTACGAACCATTTCCTCCGCTAGGTACAGCTGTTACTGTTGCTGCTTGAGTCGCATTACCTGTACCACAACTCAATGGTGTGGTTACGCTAATTGTAGCTGACACAACAAATGGCTGATTAATAACAATTGCTGTAGCTGCTGCTGATTGACATCCTTTAGCATCTGTAATTACAACCGTGTATGATCCTGCTGGTAAACCACTGTAGTTTCCAGTAGCATCTCCAGTAGTGTTGAATCCTGTTCCGCTTAACGCGAAAGTAAATGGTGCCACACCTGCAGTTGGGGTTACCGTAATGGTACCGTTACTGTCTCCGTTACAAGTAGCATCGGTAGCTACTGCTGTGAACGTTGGCGTTACTGGTGTAGTTACTTCAACCGTATTAGTCGTTACCGAACATGTAGCTGGGTTACTATCCGTAATTACAAATGAGTAGATTCCTACTGTTGTTGGGTTTACCGTATATATTGGACCTGTAACTCCTGTTGCAGCTGCTCCTGTTGGGATTCCTCCAACTAAGGTTTGAACTGTAAATGGAGCTATTCCTCCCGAAATAGTAACATCAACTCTAGCGGCGGTTGGAGATGAACAAGTTAAATCTTTAACTAACACCGCTCCGCCAATAAGTTGGTTTGTAATGGTATAATTTACAAAAGCTTCACAACCGTTGTCATCTTTAATTCCTAATACATAAGTTCCTGGTCCATTGAAGGTAGCTATAGAACTTGTTAAAGCCGTTCCGTTAAGCGTATATGCTTTAACACCATTATAAGTAGTTGTAATTGTATTTGGACTTAAATCAGCTGTCAATGGCGTACCTGTGTAACACTGTGCTGCTGGCGCTACAATAGTTGGAGCAGCATTGCTTACCACGGTTACATTTTGCATGCCTACGCAACCTTTGGCATCCATAACATAGACATCCCACGATAAAGCTGTCAAGTTAGTATCTACTGAAAGAACTGGATTGGTATTGTAAGCACCCATTACTGGTGGTGTAACGGTTCCTCCAGGAAGTACCGCATATTGATATGCGCCTGAACCGCCTGTTACTGCACTTACGGTAATTTGTGAAATGTCTTGTGTACAGAACACTTTGGTAGCTGCTGTAGTAAAAGCTATTGGATTTGGCAACGTAATAGTAACTGCATCACTAGCTGCACATAAAGTAGTGTTGTCTGTAACGGTTACTGTAAAAGTTCCTGCTGCTAATCCTGTTAAGGCTACTGTGTTTCCTGACTGCGTAAATGGTACTGGAGGTACAACAGATACTGAATAACCACCTACAGAAGATACACTAGTGACAGTGAAACTAGCTGAACCATTATTTGTAGTTCCATTTGCTGGGTTACACGTAATATCGTTTACCAACGCGCCTACAATAGAAATGTTTACACGTGGAGCCACTGTGTACAATTCTTGGTACGTACATCCATTAGCATCTGTTACTTGGAACATATAATCGCCTGCTGCTAAACCTGCAAAACTATTTGAAGGACCATTATTAATACTAGAAGGCGATAGCATTTGATACGTAAACGGAAGCACACCGTTGGAAACCGTGTTAATTGTTACTGTACTTGTTGTACTTGTAGCTGGTGCACAATAAATCAATGAACCAGAAATATCCATATTTGTTGGTGGATCTAAGGCAATTACTGTTGTACCTACTGCTGTTGCAAATGAACAACCGTTGGTATCTCTCACAATTACACTAACTGGCCCGGCTGTATTAGTCACAAACGTATTGTTTGTTGTAAAGCCTTGGTTGTTGAAGTTGTATTGGTACGAACCATTTCCTCCGCTAGGTACAGCTGTTACTGTTGCTGCTTGAGTCGCATTACCTGTACCACAACTCAATGGTGTGGTTACGCTAATTGTAGCTGACACCACAAATGGCTGATTAATATCAATTGCTGCAGCTGCTACTGATTGACATCCTTTAGCATCTGTAATTACAACCGTGTAAGATCCTGCTGGTAAACCACTGTAGTTTCCAGTAGCATCTCCAGTAGTGTTGAATCCTGTTCCGCTTAACGCGAAAGTAAATGGTGCCACACCTGCAGTTGGGGTTACCGTAATGGTACCGTTACTGTCTCCGTTACAAGTAGCATCGGTAGCTACTGCTGTGAACGTTGGCGTTACTGGTGTAGTTACTTCAACCGTATTAGTCGTTACCGAACATGTAGCTGGGTTACTATCCGTAATTACAAATGAGTAGATTCCTACTGTTGTTGGGTTTACCGTATATATTGGACCTGTAACTCCTGTTGCAGCTGCTCCTGTTGGAATTCCTCCAACTAAGGTTTGAACTGTAAATGGAGCTATTCCTCCCGAAATAGTAACATCAACTCTAGCGGCGGTTGGAGATGAACAAGTTAAATCTTTAACTAACACCGCTCCGCCAATAAGTTGGTTTGTAATGGTATAATTTACAAAAGCTTCACAACCGTTGTCATCTTTAATTCCTAATACATAAGTTCCTGGTCCATTGAAGGTAGCTATAGAACTTGTTAAAGCCGTTCCGTTAAGCGTATATGCTTTAACACCATTATAAGTAGTTGTAATTGTATTTGGACTTAAATCAGCTGTCAATGGCGAACCTGTGTAACACTGTGCTGCTGGCGCTACAATAGTTGGAGCAGCATTGCTTACCACGGTTACATTTTGCATGCCTACGCAACCTTTGGCATCCATAACATAGACATCCCATGATAAAGCAGTCAAGTTAGTATCTACTGAAAGAACTGGATTGGTATTGTAAGCACCCATTGCTGGTGGTGTAACGGTTCCTCCAGGAAGTACCGCATATTGATATGCGCCTGAACCGCCTGTTACTGCGCTTACGGTAATTTGTGAAATGTCTTGTGTACAGAACACTTTGGTAGCTGCTGTTGTGAAAGCTATTGGATTTGGCAACGTAATAGTAACTGCATCACTAGCTAAACATAAAGTAGTGTTGTCTGTAACGGTTACTGTATATGTTCCTGCATTTAGGCCTGTTAACGTTATTACATCTCCCACTGGTGGCAATTGTGTAAATGGCAGTAAAGCTGGCACGCTAGTTACATTTATTGAATAATTACCTGTACTGCTAAATCCAGTTACGGTAAATCGAGCCGAACCATTATTTGTAGTTCCATTTGCTGGGTTACACGTAATATCGTTTACCAACGCGCCTACAATTGCAATTGGGGTTACTGGTACCACGGTGTACAATTCTTGGTACGTACAACCATTGTCGTCAGTTACTCGGAAAATGTAATCTCCCGGAGGTAAATTAGCAAAACTTGTTGGTGTACCACTTCCTGCGGTTGATTGCGTTGGATATAAAGTTGTTGCTACATTATTGAATTCAATAATATCAAAATCCAATGAACCTAAACCGCCTGTTGCCGTTACTTGAACCGTTGCTGTATTTGCTGGACAAGTTGGTGCAGTAGTAACTGCAAAAGTTAAATTAGTTGGCGGTGTTAAGGCTGGGGTAATTACATCTGGTAATGCAAGTGTACAACCATTAGCATCTTTTACACTTATTGTTGTAGTGGTAGCTACTGGACCGTTATTTACCGTAAAGGTATTATCACTAGTGTATGATAAACCATTAAAACTATAGGTATAACCTGTCCCTACAGTTGATGGAGTTCCTTGACTAGCAGTTACAGTAATTACAGTAGTGGTACTACAAGTGGTGTTTGCTGCTGCAGTAGCTGTAGCGGTAAGCAATGTTGGCTGTGCAATTGGTATTGAAGGAGAAGCCTGTAAACAACCTCTACCATTACGAACTGTAACCACATAATTCCCTACTGGTAAACCAGTATATACACCCGAAGCATCTCCACTAGTGTTTGTAGTTGTACCTGAAAGTACATAAGTATAAGGTCCTTCGCCTGAAGTTACTGTAACCGTAATGGTTCCGTCACTTCCTCCATTACAACTTACATCTTTCACTACAGGAGTAGCAATAATAGTAGCCGGAATTGGATCAATTGTAAATGTTGTGGTTGCAGTACACGCACCGTCATTTACTCCGAATGTATAATTTCCAGCATCTAAACCTGTAAAAATACCAGTAGTTGCTCCCGTAGTATTTACAACTGGACCTGAAATAATAGTATAGGCATACGCAGCTGTTCCACCAGTTGCTGTTACAGTTACTGTTGCATTTGGTGTAGGTAAGTTACAATCTAATACTTTAGTCAAGACAGGTTGTAACTGCAACTGAGGCAACACAGTATAATCTACAAAAGCTACGCAACCATTGCCATCTTTAATGTACAATCTATAAGTTCCAGCAGCATTGAACGTAAAAGTAGAACCATTTTGGTACGCAGCTGTATTTAAACTAGCAATTGGTTCCACTTTGTAAGTTGCAGGTAAAATAGTAGCCGAAGCCGAAGCATCTGTAACTAAATTTATTGTAAAAGGTGTACCGTTGTAGCAAATAGATGCTGGAAGAGAAATTGAAGGTGGTGCATCTTGTAATAAAATTACATCATCCGATTTAATACAACCATAATTATCTTTTACATACACAATATAGTTACCCGGAACACTTGTCGCAAATGTTGTATTAGTCACCCATCCTGAGGTACCAGCAGTAGGGGCAGTAACTGTATCTAATAAATATTGGTACGTGTAAGGACCAGTTCCATTACTTGCAAAAGCAGCAATAATACCATCTTCGTTACAATTGATATTTTTAATCTTTTGCGCAGTTATGGTTAAATCAATTGCAGATTCAGTTATGTCAAATCTTGTAGAAGTGATACTACATCCAGAGTTTGTTGCAACACCTGTTTCTGTTACCAAAACAAAATAACTACCGAAAGGCAAAGTTCCAAAATTATTAACTACTAATGAACCCGTTGCTGGAATAACAGCAGCAACAGCAGGGCCAACAGGAGTTACTGATTGCGAATTATAAATTTGATAAGTAACCGGAGTAGCTACTCCATATAGTTGATTCATTGTAAATGTAACATTACCATCTCCAGCTCCTCTACAAGTAATGTTATTAGGAGTTAAAGGATTAACAGTAATAGTAGAATTTGTTGGTATCGGAATTGTGGATGTTTCATAATAATAACAACCTGTACCTGTACCACCATTGGCAACATCGGCGTCAAAGACAACAAAAGTATAAGTTACACCAGGAATAAGATTAGGAAATGTTGTCTGCTTACTTCCCGGGGCATCTTCAGGTAACCAAGTTCCAGCAGGATAAACAGTGGCTGAACCAGTATAAATACTAAAGTAAAATGGTCCTGCACCTATTGTACTTGTTGGAGAAGAACCAACAGAAATAACAGCTGAACCAGGAGCTGAACAATCTGCAGGAGGTGGAATCACACTTATATCTAAATCATCAGGTGGAGATGCTACTTTGACATTTTGAATTAAAACTGAACAACCATTAAAATCAACTACGTTAATTTGATAGATTCCAAAATCAACAACATTGAAAGCAACAGAAGTTGTTCCTAAATTATTTAATTCTGAATTATTATATCCATTAACACCCGTAACAAAATAATTGTATGGTCCAACTCCTCCAGTAACACTTTGAACAATTACAGACCCTTTCGAAATACCTGCACCATTACAAGTAATTGGAGTTGAAGTGCTTGTAACTATAATAGCAGGTGGTTCATTTATAGTAATTGTTTCGGTATCCGTACAACCTTTAGCGTCAGTAACAGTAATTAGATAATCTCCCGCAGATAAACCTGAAGTCTGCGTACCATAGTTTTGAACTGTCGGTGCTGTTCTTTGCACATTAAATACAAAAGGAGATTGTCCTTGTGTGTTATCAATAGCGATTGCTATTGCAGCGGTATCGTCACCGTTACAATTGATAAATGCGGTTTGTGTAACGCCAACAGGTCCAGGTAATGCAACATCATCAATTACTGGGTTCACAGGTACTGTTACAGGAATAGCCGCAGTAGTTGTATATGTACAACCTGTAGTAGTATCAGTAACTGTAAATGTATAACTACCAGGTGCGTTTGTTGTGAAAATAGCTCCCGAAAAAGTTCCTGTTGCAGGACTCGCAGTATAAGTAAACGGACCAACTCCACCTGTTGGAGTCAAAGTAATTTGTGCGTCTGTTGGCGCAGGATTACATGTAATATCTTTGTTTAAAGAAGCATTTAACGTTAACTGTGGTGCAACCGTAATTACGTTACTTGTACTAGTACAATTATTAGCATCTTTTACAGTAATAGTATAATTACCAGATGTAGTTACGGTAAACGTGTTGCCTGCTTGGTAAGAAGCTCCACCGTTGATACTATAACTTAGAGTACCTACTCCACCTGAACCTAAAGCAGTGATAGTATATGAACCTGACCCTAAACATTGTCCTGTTGCTGTTGCAGTAACAGTTGGTATTGGATCGGTTGCAATGGTTATTGGCAATATAAATGTACAATTGTTGGCATCAATGATATGTGCAAACCAAGTTGTACTTGTTGTTGGGTTCAAATTAGCAATATTATTTGTACCGTACGCACCTGGAATGGTACTTGAAGTAACAAATGAATATCTGTAATTGGCAGTTCCGCCTGTTGGTGTTACAGTAACACTAGCTGTAGGAACATTACAATTGGCATTTACAGTAGTGTACGTTGCTGCTAATGCTTGAGCTGGTTGCGTAATTGTAACAGAAGTAGTTGCAGTACAACTAGTAATATCGTCTGTGAAAACTACTGCATAGGTTCCTGCAGCTCTGTTGGTCAAGTCGAAAGTTCCTGCCGTTTGTCCGGTAGCTGTGGCAACACCATTTATAGTGTAGCTATAGCTTCCTGTTCCAAAACCACTCACTGTATAACGAATAGAACCTGTTGTGTTTCCAAAACAATCAACATCAGTTAATTTAGTAGCCGTAGCTACTATTGGCGTTACTGGAGCTACAAAATAAGACTCAGTATCGTAACATCCGTTAGCATCCGTTACTCTGAACACATAATTTCCAGAAGTTAAACCTGAGAATACTCCCGTTGTAGCTCCTGATGTGTTGGTAACTGGACCCGAAACAATCGTGTAGCTTAAAGTACCTACTCCAGTACCCGCATTTACAGGAACTGTTACTGTACTTGTGGTTGCCGCTGGCGCACAGTAAATAGGAGTACTTGTTATGGTTCCTATTACCGGATTATTTAAAGGTAATAGAGTTCCACTGCCAGATATTGGACAACCTTTGGCATCTTGAACAGCGTAGGTATACGGTTGATTTGAACCATTATCATTTAAAGTCAATACGTTGTTGCTCGTAAAAGCACCACCGTTAAAACTGTATGTATAAGGAGATGTTCCAGTTCCTACAGTTACATTTATCGTTACTGTTCCTGATACCTTAGTATTAGAAGGGCTACAACTAAATGGTACTTCGGTCACTGTAGCTGCCAAAGCATTTGCTGGTTGCGTGATAGTAACTACTACTGAATTTTGGCAGCCTTTGTTATCACGTACATAAAAAGTATATGGAGAACCTGCGGCAGTTAATCCACCAAAGGTTGCAGTAGCTGTATATCCTGAACTAGCGTTGTTACTATAGGTATACCCACCTGATCCACCTGAACCTGCTAAAGTAACCGATCCGTCGTTACCACCAGTACAACTTACATTGACTTGACTGGCTACAGCCACAGTAGGATTCGTGATAGGTGCCACCGTTGCTGAAGTAGTTGTTGGACAACCATTAGCATCTGTAATTACAAAAGTATAAAGGTCCGCATTGGCATTACTTACACTTGTAGTAAATGTTAACGAGGCACTTGCTGCACTCGGGGCACTTGGAGTACCAGTTCCTTTTTGAACCGTATAGGTAAAAGGTGCTTTTCCGCCTGATATTGTTGTAGTAATAACAGCATTTGGCGTACCAGTACAATCTAAGGTTTTCGTTACAGCTGCATTGGCTGTTAATTGCGCTGCCACTGTTACTGCTGTTCCTGTAGATACACAACCGTTTTTGTCTTTCACATAAACTGTGTACGTTCCTGGCGCTACATTAAACGTATTAGCTGTTTGGAAAGCTCCCGTTGTGCCTGCTATTCCATACGTATAAGGAGATAAAGGTCCTGAAACAGGAGTTACTGTAATAGTAAATCCGCTTCCTGTCGCTGAACATTGATTTGGTACGGTTACTACTGGAGCTGCTGGTGCAGGATCTCCTGCAATGGTTACTGGAGTACTTGTTGTACATCCGTTAGCGTCACGTACAAAAACAACCCAATTTAAAACGGTTCCATTGTTAGTATCTACCGTTACTACATTGCTACTAGCAAAAGTAGTTGGTACCGTTACAGGGGTTGCTGGTACTGCTGCATAGCCGTAAGCCGTTGTTCCTCCTGATGCCGACACCGTTATTTGAGCATTATCGTTGTTGCAATTAAAGTTGGTTTGACTCGTAATAGACATTGTAAGTGGCAAAGCTGGCTGGTTGATGGTAATGGTTCCATCAGCAAAACAACCTGTTGCCGTATCCGTAACACGTACGGTATACGTACCTGCTCCCACATTGCTTAGCGTAAGTACATTATTAGATTTTGTTAAGGTTCCTGTACCCAATGTTCCTGCTGTCAATGTAAAGGTGTAAGCACCTACTGTAGCATTTCCTGAAATCGTGTAGGTTCCTGATCCTGTAGTTCCGCCTTGACACAAAACATCGCTGGTTTTATTAGCCGCAACGGCAATTGGTGTAACTGGGTCAATATTGTGTGATTCGGTGTAGTAACATCCATTGGCATCAGTTACTCTAAAGGTGTAATTTCCTGGTAATAAATTAGGGAACGAAGCCGCTTGTGATGATCCTGTGGTAGTTATTGGTCCAAAATTAGAAGCAGCTGTACCTGAATTTGTTCCTGTAATCAAGAACGATAAAGCGCCTACTCCATTGGTAGCCGTTACAGAAACCGTTGTGGTAGTTGCTGTACACGTTACTGCTGCATTTAAAAACGTTAAATCTGTTGGTTTGTTTAATGGTGCTAAAACAATAGCTTGCATTGGTGACAAACAACCATTGGCATCTTTAACTACTATTTGAATGGTTTGAGTGGTTCCGTTATCGTTTACAGTCAAGGTATTGCTTGGTCCAAAACTACCTCCGTTGTTATAACTATAGGTATACGTTCCTGTTCCACCCGTTGGTGCTACAGTTATGGTAGCCGATTGAGGTGCATTGGTAGTACTACAACTGAATGTAGTAGATGTTGCATTAGTGGCAATGGTTGTAGGTTGTGAAATAGTAACTACTACTGAATTTTGACAGCCTTTGTTATCACGTACATAAAAAGTATATGGAGAACCTGCGGCAGTTAATCCACCAAAGGTTGCAGTAGCTGTATATCCTGAACTAGCGTTGTTACTATAGGTATACCCACCTGATCCACCTGAACCTGCTAAAGTAACCGATCCGTCGTTACCACCAGTACAACTTACATTGACTTGACTGGCTACAGCCACAGTAGGATTCGTGATAGGTGCCACCGTTGCTGAAGTAGTTGTTGGACAACCATTAGCATCTGTAATTACAAAAGTATAAAGGTCCGCATTGGCATTACTTACACTTGTAGTAAATGTTAACGAGGCACTTGCTGCACTCGGGGCACTTGGAGTACCAGTTCCTTTTTGAACCGTATAGGTAAAAGGTGCTTTTCCGCCTGATATTGTTGTAGTAATAACAGCATTTGGCGTACCAGTACAATCTAAGGTTTTCGTTACAGCTGCATTGGCTGTTAATTGCGCTGCCACTGTTACTGCTGTTCCTGTAGATACACAACCGTTTTTGTCTTTCACATAAACTGTGTACGTTCCTGGCGCTACATTAAACGTATTAGCTGTTTGGAAAGCTCCCGTTGTGCCTGCTATTCCATACGTATAAGGAGATAAAGGTCCTGAAACAGGAGTTACTGTAATAGTAAATCCGCTTCCTGTCGCTGAACATTGATTTGGTACGGTTACTACTGGAGCTGCTGGTGCAGGATCTCCTGCAATGGTTACTGGAGTACTTGTTGTACATCCGTTAGCGTCACGTACAAAAACAACCCAATTTAAAACGGTTCCATTGTTAGTATCTACCGTTACTACATTGCTACTAGCAAAAGTAGTTGGTACCGTTACAGGGGTTGCTGGTACTGCTGCATAGCCGTAAGCCGTTGTTCCTCCTGATGCCGACACCGTTATTTGAGCATTATCGTTGTTGCAATTAAAGTTGGTTTGACTCGTAATAGACATTGTAAGTGGCAAAGCTGGCTGGTTGATGGTAATGGTTCCATCAGCAAAACAACCTGTTGCCGTATCCGTAACACGTACGGTATACGTACCTGCTCCCACATTGCTTAGCGTAAGTACATTATTAGATTTTGTTAAGGTTCCTGTACCCAATGTTCCTGCTGTCAATGTAAAGGTGTAAGCACCTACTGTAGCATTTCCTGAAATCGTGTAAGTTCCTGATCCTGTAGATCCGCCTTGACACAATACATCGCTGGTTTTATTAGCCGCAACTGCAATTGGTGTAACTGGGTCAATATTGTGTGATTCGGTGTAGTAACATCCATTGGCATCGGTAACTCTAAAGGTGTAGTTTCCTGGTAATAAATTAGGGAAATTGGCCGCTACTGATGATCCTGCAGTCGTGATTGGTCCAAAATTAGAAGCAGCTGTTCCTGAATTTGTTGCTGTAATCAAGAACGATAAAGCGCCTACTCCATTGGTAGCCGTTACAGAAACCGTTGTGGTAGTTGCTGTACACGTTACTGCTGCATTTAAAAACGTTAAATCTGTTGGTTTGTTTAATGGTGCTAAAACAATAGCTTGCATTGGTGACAAACAACCATTGGCATCTTTAACTACTATTTGAATGGTTTGAGTGGTTCCGTTATCGTTTACAGTTAAGGTATTGCTTGGTCCAAAACTACCTCCATTGTTATAACTATATGTATACGTTCCTGTTCCACCTGTTGGTGCTACAGTTATGGTAGCCGATTGAGGCGCATTGGTAGTACTACAACTGAATGCTGTTGCACTGGCGTTTGGTACAATTGGTGTTGGATTTATAATCGTTACTTGCGTTGGCGTCGACTCACAACCTTTGCTGTCTATAACTTTAATATCATAAATACCTGCTGCTAAACCTGTAAACTGGTTAGTAGCTTGAGTAGTATACGTTGTAACCGTGCTTAATTTTATAGCATAGGTATAAGTAGTAGTAAATCCTCCTGAAGGGGTTACAGTAATGGTCCCGTTATTCAAGCCGTTGCACGTAATATCCGTTTTTGCAGTAATGTGTGTCGGAGTTGTTTTTGGTGTTACTACAATAGGATTACTTGTTGCAGGACAACCACGGCTGTCTGTAACCGTGAATACATAGCTACCTGCTTGTGTGGCAGTGTACGGGAATGAAGTCACTGCAGTAGGAGTTCCTGAATTATAAGATACCGTGTAGGTGTATGGTGTTCCATTGCCACTAGTTACCACCGGATTCCCAATAGAGGCATTTGCCAAACAAGTCAAATCATTGATTAAAGTTACATTGAAACCTATTTGTGGAGCAATAACTACATTAGAAATTGTTGATGTACAATTATTACTATCCGTTACTAAAATAGTGTGTGTTCCTGGTCCTACATTAGAAAAAGAATAAGTAGTCGCTACAGAACTCACACCTGCATTGCTGTCTAATTGATACGTAAAAGGACCTGTCCCTCCCGAAACATTGACTACAAGAGTAGCTGGATCCGCAGTGGTATAGCAATAATCTGTGGTATTAGCCAGTACAGCATTAACAGCTGGAGAAGCTAAAACGGATACTGCAACTCCTGTTGGGTTAGTACAACCATTTGCATCTTTTACAAATACCGTATAATCTCCCGCAGGAACATTAGTAAAATCTCTACTAGTATTAAAAGCTGTAATTACAGTAGTACCGTTGGTAGCACGCAATTCATATTGATAGGCCGGAGTTCCTCCACCACCTGTTGCACGTATGGTTGCTCCCGTGGTACACGTTGCCGGAGTAAGTATTGTTGCAGCAGCTGTAACAGCAGCAGGCGCAGTGATGTTTACTGTAAATGATTTAGAACAAGCCGTAACTGTAGAACCTACAGGGCGAACCAAAACATTATATGAATTAACGCCCAAGGTATTAATAACTACAGGAGAAGTTAACTGGACAGCACTCCATGCACCACCATTATTTAATGAATATTCAAAACCAGTAGTGGCATCAAAATTTTGAGCCGTGATGGTAAATCCGCCATCAGCACCTCCTGCACAAGACACATTGCGTTGTCCAGTAACTTGAGCTTCAAACGCACGACCTGTAGGTACTTGGATATCAATCGTTCTTGATGTAATACAAGCTTTTGGCAATTGATATACTCTAATATCATCAATTGCAGCATCATTACCACTGATTTCTGTACTACCTGATCTTACACGGAATGTTAAAGACGTATTGTTTCCTGGATTCAAAGATACAGATCGTAATACCCAATTATCAGAACGCGGTATTGTTGGTATTGGAGGAATTCCTGTTGGGTTTGGTGTTGGAGGAATTGGTGGTTGTTGGGCAACTACGTTTCCAGATGAATCTACTAATTCAAAAGAAAAGCTTGGATCTGCTGAGCCTACAAAATTAGCACGGAATAAATTGGCTACATAAGCTTCAACAATAACAGGTTGATTAGGAATAATATCATTAATTACCTTGCTGTACAATACCCCATTAGCGCCAGCTGCTCCACCAATATTAACTGCTAAAAAGCGTCCATTAGGATTGGCACCTGCAGTAGTGTGGTCTCTAAAAGGAAACCACGCTGGGTTATTAGGAACTAAACCTCTTGTCACTACATATTGATTGTCTTCTAAAGTCAGTAATGGATTAGGACAAGTAGATGGAACTACATCAAGATTATGAAAACAATATGCAGCTGCTATCCCTGGAGTGGTTGTGTTTGCACCAATACCAAAATCTTCATTCAATAAATTACTAAATGTAGTTACAGTAGACAATTGATAATCTATCCTTATGGCATGAGGTCCAGGAGTAACGTTTAAGAAAATATTACTTGGAGTATTAGGGTTTTGTACACCATCAATAAAATAATTATAGGTATAATTGATATTGCCTGGATTATTTACCGTTACGATACTTGTGGCTGTTCCGTCACAATTAAAATCAACTGGCGTACCCACATTAATATTTGGAGTTGCTGGAGCAGGATCAACAGTTACTGGAGCTTGAAAAATACAATTGTTGCGGTCTCTTACATACAAAATATAATTACCTGGCGCTTTCAAAGCATTATTTACAGTGGTCCAAGATCCTTGGTTGTCAAAACTAAATTCATAAGGCGCAACTCCTCCTTGGACATTGGTAATACGAACCCTGCCTTCGCCTGCTGGTCCACAACCTGCTAACTCAGACACCCCCGCTGAGGCAGTTAAGGCAGTTGAAGGTTGCGTAATCGTAATGGGCACCATAGTATCAAGACACTCAACCCCATTCAATGTGTATTTTAAGATGGTGTTGTAAGTCCCTGCAGCTAAACCAGAAATTAGTCCTGATGTACCATATTTTAATCCGTTATCTATACTATAGGTTACGGTATATCCATTATCAGCAGTCATGTTAAAATTAATAACACCCGTAGTATCACCATAACAATTTACATTAGTACCTACTGTGTTGTAAACCGGTTTAGGAACACTTGCTACATTTATAGAGGTTGTAGTTCTACAGCCGTTAAAATCAACAACTACTATTTGATAAAGTCCCGCTGTTGGGGTATTTATAACATTCGAAAATTGAGGAGATGTTGCACCGTTTACATAATAGGAATATGGTGTGGTTCCACCAACTGGTGTAACAGTAACTTCACCTGTTTCGCAGGTTAGTGCTTTGGTTTGGTTTACCGTAGCTGTCAAGATAGCAGGTTCTTTAATTTCTATAGATCCGGTACCCAAACATCCATCATCAGTTCGTACTTCATAAGTGTACATGCCTGCGGTTAAATTTGGAAAGTCAAAATCACTTGCAGCAATTGGGCCAACTGAATTTACAATTGTTCCATTCTTTTTTAAGGTGTAAAAATATTGTGCTCGTACGTCATTGGCTGCTAATTTTATTAAGCCACGATCCCCATTACAAAGTGGTTGAGTTACAAATTCACTTACAGTAAAATTACGTCTAACAATATCAATACCTGGTACTGAAAACAAACATGGATTAGTTGCAATTCCTTGTTGTCTAATATAAACCGTATAAGTTCCTGGAGTTGAAATTGGAAAAACATTACTGGTTTGAAAAGGACCTGTTGCATTCAAACTGAATTCATATCCTGTAGCGGGAACTCCACCCACAGTAATTTGTCCGATGGTCGTACAATAGATATCTCTAGAAACGGCAGTTGGGTTTAATAAGTTTTTGAAAACATTAAAATAGAATATATTAAAACAGCCTCCTGCATAATTAAACACTACTCTATATTGACCTGAGGTATCGGCAGTATAATTAGATCCTGTAGCCACTGTAGTCCAAGTACAACTAGTTTGTTCATTGGCACAATCATCTGAACCAACGGCAGGACAACTGGCTTCGTTCAAGCGTTGCCATTGAATGGAAGTAGCATCAGAAGCACCCGTAGTGATTAATTTGCTCGCATTAGCACCACACAAAAATATTTTAGGTAATAGCTTTCCGTTATTCGTACAAGTTACCACCTGATCTGCAAATGGAATAACTGGATTAGAAACCGCTGATCCAGCTGGTTTTACAGTAACCACTTGTTTTATAGTTCTACATGGGGCTATTGCAAAATTGGTTACATAATAAGTACCCGTTTGCGAAACCGTAATGGATTGTGTTGTACCTATTACCGGAGTTCCTGAAGGGCTGGTTGACCAAGAATAAGCATTATATCCATTGGCAGCTGTAAGTACAACAGTGGCACCACATAACTGGTACTCTTTTGTATATACACAATTTTCAGTTCCTACTAAAAAATTGGTTGGTGCTGGAGTTCCTAAAAAACAAGCTCCAAAAGTAGCTAAACTTTGCTGATCATCAACTTTAATTCCACTTGTAACACCATCATAGGTTGCAAAAGCTGTATTTTGAATCTTGTCTGAACAAGCATCACTCAAATCATTACATTCAGGAACTACCTTAACTTTAAAACGAATTATATATCTAGGATCTTTAACCTCAACTAAATTTTTAGGAATTGTAAATATAATGGTTCTTGTTGAAGCAGTATAGGTGTATGTAATTCCTGAGCCGTTAGGAATAATAATATTACTAGGATCAAAATTAATATTGATAGGCAAAACATCTTTAATGGTAAAGTTATCAGCATTGTCATTTCCTATGTTTTGGAAACCAATTGCATAAAATAATTCTTGACCCAGAGTTACATTTTGATTACCAATATCGTTTGTTAGCGTGGCATCGCTGAAAACTTGTTTGGTCAAAACAATATTTGGCGCTATGATATCTAAAGCAATTGCATTGAAATAATAAAAATAAATATCTTGTGAACTTCTTAAATTAATGGTTGCACTAATATCATTATTTTTAATAATTGCATTACCATTATTATTGATCTCTAGTATTCCAGCGTCATAACCTAATGTATTAGAACTGTTTGGTGTCCTATTGAGGAAATCCTCCGTTTTGTTTGTAACAGGATCAATAAAAGTTACAGAACTATTAAAAAAATTGTTTGTGCCTCTTATGGTGGTTCCTGCATTATTTACTGCAGATAAAATAGACCCATTGATTGCTAAGTAATCACCATTAATTCCTTGATCACCCTCTAAGGCCGAAAAAGCAAATTTTGCTCTTACAGGTCCCGTTGGGATTGTTCTGAATCCCGAAACTGGTATGTCTAAGTTTACAGTAGAACTTATGGCACTAAACCCATCAAAAGAAGTAATGGATTTTGCAGGTAATTTAGGATCTTCATATACAATGTATAACGACCAACCTGCCGAAAGTCCAGTACCGCCATTTATACCTTGAGCTGTAGACACGTTTGCAACAGTATAGGTTCCCTCTGGATTTGGATTCCCTGTTCCAGTCACTAAGCTAGTTACATCAGCCACACAAGCATACGGCAAACTGGTTCCTATAAGTGTAGTCGAATTATGAATGACGGTTCCTACAACATCATTATAACCGCCCGAAGGCATTTTAAACTTAATATTGGTCACTGGAGTTGTACCCTTAGTTACGGCACCCCAATACAAAGCTGCATATACAATTTTATAACAAGGAGCAGAGGTAGCTACGGGATTCGGAACAACAAGATTAGCACTACTAGAATTAAAAATACCTGGAGTAGCACCATTATCAATGTTGATGTACTCCATACTAAAATCAGAGTTCAAATTGTTACCATTATAAGGATCGTTTGGATTCCTGGTAGCTGATCTCCTATTCAAAATACTGTTACCTATAAGTAACATATCACCTTTAATGTCACGATCAAATCGACGTGTAAAAGGAACTACGTTTTGAGAAATAGACAAAAAACTTTGCAAAAACATAAAAGCAAGTAGGATTACTTTTAAAAAAGTAGTTTTTTTCATGATTGTGGTATTTTTAAAGCATAAGCCTAGTAAATGGGGAAATCTACTAGACAGATCTTTCTTATTTATTTTTAAATTCCAATTTTAATATTCTCTAACGGTTGTTGCTTTTATTAAATTAATCAAAGATCCCAGTCTTTGTTCTCGTTTAATTTTCAACTTTTATAACAACCATTTTCGCATTGTAAGGCTTGTTTCCTCTTGACTCTAATGTTTTAGTCGCCTCCTCTAAAACATCAAAACGTGTTGTGTAAATGAAATAATTAGAAGACTTCACATCAAAGAAGAAATTCACCTTATTTTCCCCTGCCGCAACAGTTTTGGTTAAGAATGCATCTCGTTTTGCAACGTCTGCATGAACCGCATAAACAATATAATATCCTGTTTCTACATTTTTAATGTTCTTGATAATCTGCATATTCAACTGCTCGTTACCAAAATCAAAATCTTCTGGTTTTAATGGTGTTGCACTGATTTTAGTAGTCTCTTTAATACGTTTTAAGGTTTCCTGATCTTTAGCAAAACGATCGTCTTCATTTTGGAAATTCGCACGCTTGATTCGGCGTTTTTTCTCTATTTCTGTATCCACTTTAATTTGTTCTAATGTGGCTAACAAGTTTTTGTTAGACAACTCCGCTTTCGCTTGCTCTGCTTTTAATTGCTCTATACTTTGCAAGTAGCTTAAAGTAAGGGCATCGTTCTTGTTTGGAACTTTTTTAATACGCTCTTCGTACAATGCCTTAAAGTTACTCAATAATTGGTTCTGATTTTGATTTACTATTGCAATTTCAGCCTTCAAGTTATCTAGCTCGGCATTTTGAGCAGCAGCACTCTTAAATGCTTTTGGGGCACTAGCAATTCCTTTATCACTTAAATCGTTCTCCGTTTTTAAGTCCTGAAGTTCTTTCTCTTTCAATTTTACTTTCTCGTTCAATTGAGACAATAGTTGTTGTTGCGTTTTACCAGCCATGTCAAGAGTCTCCGCAATTTTATCCATTGATTTGGAATTCTCATCCTTTGGTTTATTTTGAGCAGCCAACTTAGCTTGAGCTTCGGCATCTGCCTTCGCTTTTGCGTCGGCTTCTAGTCTTGCTTTGGCCTCTGCTTCTGCTTTGGCTTTAGCTTCAGCAGCTTGTTTTGCAGCTTCGGCATCTGCTTTCGCTTTAGCATCTGCAGCTAACTTCGCTTTTGCCTCTGCTTCTGCTTTGGCTTTGGCTTCAGCAGCTTGTTTTGCAGCTTCGGCATCTGCTTTCGCTTTAGCATCTGCAGCTAACTTCGCTTTAGCCTCTGCTTCTGCTTTGGCTTTAGCTTCAGCAGCTTGTTTTGCAACTTCGGCATCTGCTTTCGCTTTAGCGTCTGCAGCTAACTTCGCTTTGGCCTCTGCTTCTGCTTTGGCTTTAGCTTCAGCAGCTTGTTTTGCAGCTTCGGCATCTACTTTCGCTTTAGCATCTGCAGCTAACTTCGCTTTGGCCTCTGCTTCTGCTTTGGCTTTGGCTTCAGCAGCTTGTTTTGCAGCTTCGGCATCTGCTTTCGCTTTAGCGTCTGCGGCTAACTTCGCTTTCGTTTCGGCTTCTGATTTTGCTTTAGCTTCAGCAACTTGTTTCGCAGCTTCGGCATCTGCTTTCGCTTTTGCGTCTGCAGCTAATTTGGCTTTGGTTTCTGCTTCTAATTTAGCCTTAGCTTCTGCAGCTTGTTTCGCAGCTTCAGCATCTGCTTTAGCTTTCGCATCTGCTTTAGCTTTCGCATCTGCAATTAACTTCGCTTTCGTTTCGGCTTCTAGTTTCGCTTTGGCTTCCGAAGCTTGTTTCGCAGATTCAGCATCTGCTTTCGCTTTAGCGTCTGCAGCTAACTTGGCTTTGGTTTCTGCTTCTAATTTAGCCTTAGCTTCTGCAGCTTGTTTCGCAGCTTCGGCATCTGCTTTCGCTTTGGCATCTGCAGCTAACTTGGCTTTGGTTTCTGCTTCTGATTTTGCTTTGGCGTCTTCAGCTAGTTTCGTAGCTTCAGCATCGGCTTTCGCTTTTGCATCTGCAGCTAACTTGGCCTTGGTTTCTGCTTCTGATTTTGCTTTGGCGTCTTCAGCTAGTTTCGTAGCTTCAGCATCGGCTTTCGCTTTTGCATCTGCAGCTAACTTGGCCTTGGTTTCCGCTTCTAATTTAGCCTTAGCTTCAGCAGCTTGTTTCGCAGCTTCGGCTTCTGCTTTCGCTTTTGCATCTGAAGCTAACTTGACATTGGCTTCTGCTTCTAATTTAGCTTTAGCTTCCGAAGCTTGTTTCGAAGCTTCGGCATCTGCTTTCGCTTTTGCGTCTGCAGCTAACTTAGCTTTGGTTTCCGCTTCTAATTTAGCCTTAGCTTCTGCAGCTTGTTTCGCAGCTTCGGCTTCTGCTTTCGCTTTTGCATCTGCAGCTTGTTTGGCTTTGGTTTCCGCTTCTAATTTAGCCTTAGCTTCTGCAGCTTGTTTCGCAGCTTCGGCTTCTGCTTTCGCTTTTGTATCTGAAGCTAACTTGACATTGGCTTCTGCTTCTAATTTAGCTTTCGCTTCCGAAGCTTGTTTCGCAGCTTCGGCATCTGCTTTCGCTTTTGCGTCTGCAGCTAACTTAGCTTTGGTTTCTGCTGCTTGTTTCGCAGCTTCAGCATCCGCTTTCGTTTTCGCATCTCCAGCTAATTTGGCTTTAACAGCTGCTGCTTGTTTGGCTGCTTCAGCATCCGCTTTCGCTTTTGCGTCGGCGGCAAGTTTGGCTTTAACATTAGCTGCTTGTTTTAATGCTTCAGCATCAGCTTTCGCTTTGGCATCGGCGGCTAATTTGGCCTTCGCTACCTCTTCAGGTTTAGGTTTGTTGGCGGTTTGTTTCGCAGCTTCAGCATCCGCTTTCGCTTTAGCGTCGGCGGCTAGTTTGGCTTTTACAACTGCTGCTTGTTTTGCTGCTTCGGCATCAGCTTTCGCTTTGGCATCAGCGGCTAGTTTTGTTTTCGCATCAGCAGCTGCAACAGGGACTACTACTTTAGCCTTGGCTTCAGCCAATTGTTTGGCTCTTGCATCAGCAGCAACTTTGGCTCTTGCAGCAGCATCAGCAATTGCTTTTTCGCGGTTCAATCTGTTCTCTTCTGCTTTTGCTTTAACTTGAGCTTCATAATCTTGTCTTGCTTTTAAGGCAGCATCTGCAACGGCTTTTGTCTTAGCCGCTTTTAACTCATTTTCTTTTTGTATATCTGAAGCTGATTTTTGTGTCACTTTAGGTGTTGACTGTGGTGTCGGAACCGATTTAGGTTCTGATTTTGGGAGTATAGAACCTTCTTCCTCATCCTCATTACTATACTTGCCACTGAATTTGTAAGCTAAAACAATTTCATGTGAAGGTCCAAATTGGGTAAAATTACCCAATGCTTTTTCATAATTGTATTCTAAAGCGATTCTGGATGTAAGATTAAGTCCTATCCCTGCTGAAACACCATGAAATGAATTGTAACCAGCTTGTGCCCAAACACCACTAGGAATACTGAACATCATTAAACCAGAAAGGATGGTTTGTTCTTTTTTAATCTCAGTACGAATAAGACCCGAAAATTTACTTCGGTCAAAGAACCCATTACTGTCAATAAAACCCGTATACATTATATGTGCTTGTAGTGCTCTTTGTGGGTCATCTTGCACCATTTGTGATGTTTCTAAATTATACAAAACCGCATTGTTTAGAGCAAGTCCAAAATCAAAAAAAGCCGTTCCGTAATTAATCCCTGGGCTTACAACAAGTAAGGAATTTGAAGGAACTAAACCTAATGCAGGATCGGTATAATTACTAACTACTTTACCTGTATTAATTCCACTTTTATAAAAACCGAAGTTCAAACCAAAAGTAAGGTTATTGTCTTCACTAAGATATACGTTTTGTGCAAAATTGGCCACTCCGCCAAATGTTGTGAGTACACCATAATTTTGTTGAAACAATCCTATACCAATTCCTTGATTTTCTCTAAAACGTCCTGAATAACTCGCCAAATAAGTTTGCGGCGCATTTTCAAATTGCACCCATTCTCGTTTATTAAAAATGGTAGCGTATGAATTTTGCTCTCTAGCAAAACTGAAAGCAGGATTGATTAAAAATTTATGGAACTTAAGTGAATTTCTAACTGGTATATTGAAAGAGACCACACCATTATCTTGTGAATGGATGGCCTGAAGTAAACAGAAAAAAAAACAAAAACTAAAATAAATATTTTTCATGTTACCTAATTACTGTGATGGAACCCTTTTTAATCGTATTATCTTGTGTTGTAATGATATAGTAATAAATGGGATTCACAGATTTAAAATCCAGTTGCTCTTCTGGCCAATTATTTTGATAATTTGTAGTATTCAATACCATTTCACCCCTTGCATTCAAGACCACCACCAATGTATTTGTACCACTTATATATTGTTGTGGTATTGTCCAAGTATCATTGATACCATCGTTATTCGGACTTATGATATTTGGGATTAAAACTACATTAGGATCAACGAAAGGAAAGCGGATTTCAAATGGTAATTCTTTTTTTGAAACACAACCGGTAGTTTGTGTTATGGTCAAAGAATAATTTCCTTCTTGATTTGCATTAAATGTATTTGTAGTGGCTGATGGTATTAAAGTACCATTCAAGAACCATTCAAAAGTAGGATTGTTTGCTGATGTTGTTACTACTATTTGCTTAGTTTCTCCTTCCTTGATAATTGTTGTTCCTGAAACATTTAAGGAACTTGTAAAAGGTACATTTTCTAGATTAATGGCCCCTGTAGAGGTACAGCCACCAAAATCAACTCGTACCGAATAATTACCAGCGGTACTGGTAATATAGTCTTGGCTAGTAGCACCCACGATGGCAACATTGTTTAAAAACCATTGGTAGTTATTTCCAGCCTGTGTTCTCAAAGTCGTTGGTCCATCAGATGGACAAAATGGATTTCCTTTGCTTGACGTAACAGTTGCTACAGTACCCGTAGCTTCTCCAACTGTAACTCTATTAGAAAAAGAATCGGAAGTACAAGTACCGTAATTGGTTTCTACATAATACCTACCAGGTGCATTAACAGTAAGACTAGGGTTTGTAGCTATAGGCACTAAACTAGGTTCTTTAAACCATTTAAAAGTCAGTGAAGGATATTTTAAAGGGGAATCATTAGTTCCCGTTCCCGGATTGTCAATAGTCAATACATACGAACCACCTTTACAATACGTGGCATTTTCATTGAAATTATTGATCGAAAATTGGGTGTCTTGTAACTTGTAATAGGCCGCAAATGCGTTTGAGCTAGGACTAGTTACTGCAGGAGCAGTACTGCGTACTCTGATTCTGAAATTTTCACCTCCCGTTGTGGTTGGAACAGCAAAAACAAAAGTTCTTGAAGATATTGTGGCAGAATTTGGTTTCTCTGTGAAACTAAGAGCTATTGGAGCGGAAAAATTTCCCACTCCATCGGACAGCTCTAGTATAAATTGATTTGAGGTACTTAACGATCCCGGAGGATTAAATGAAAAACTAACCTCAAAAGTATTAAAACCACTATTTGCACATATTTGTGTAAAACCAAGTGAAGGCTTATTTATAGTAAATTGTGCGTGTAAGGAATTAACTGCTAATAAAAACAGCAATGAAAATAAAAATTGATAAGCTTTAAAAATAGTAGGGGGGCGTCTACATTTCATAATTAGTTTTACATCAACTTGACAGCTATTACATTACAACATCATTAATTAGATGCTGTAATTTTAGATAATTGTAAACGGAAATCCGGTCTTTTTTCATTGGCAAAGTCAATAAAAGTCTCTGCATTATTACTGTTTGGCGAAAAGTAATTAAACAGGTTGGTTTGACCGTAATAAGACTCTAAATCTTCATTATTAGAGTTATCAACAATAAAGATGTTTCCTTTACAGTTATTAAAGTACATAGATTCAAACTTAATTTTAGCTAAGTTCTCTTCATTCATTTGAATTTTGTTATCCAATAAAACTGCAGGTTTGAAACCAGAGATTACAGTTCGCTTGCAGTTGAGTGCTGCATTTTCAGCAATATAAATAGCCTCTTTAACTAAACCTGATTCAATATCAGCATTAATATTAGCACTATTGTTCACAAGTGTTAAATTAGTGGCTACCACCAATGTCTGTTTTTTAGAAAAATCCACTTCTTCTTTCTTATTGTAAGAAGCAATGTCTAAACATCTGGAACCATTTTTACTTGATAAAAAGGAAGAACGAATGGCAAGAGAGTTTGTCAAGCTACTTTGAGCACCATAATTAAAACGGTAATCATCATTACTAGATTTGTATGAAACAACTTGAGATAAATTGGTATCACCACCAAAGATTTCAAATGAATTCCCACCAGAGAAACTAATCATTATATTTTGTAAAATGGTTTTGTTTCCAACACCTGCCAAAAAAAGAGAATTTAAATTTCCTCCACCTGTTGAAAGCTTTGATCCAGCAAATTCAATACGAACGTATCTCATAATACCAGAATTACCAGCAGGATTATTACCACCGTAAGATGTTAAAGTCGGAATAAAATCCGTACTACTTCCTGTATTTACTGATGCAACACCTCCAAATTTATTTAAAGGAGCATCACCTAATATTACGATACCACCCCAATCTCCAGCTTTTCTCAAACTGCGATTCGAAGTAAAGACAATAGGATCTGTTTCTAGACCATCTGCAATGATACTAGCACCTTTAGTAATTATTAAAGTTCCTTTGGTATCAAAGTCTCCAATAATTTTAGTTCCAGGTTCAATAGTAAGCACGGCGTTGTTAGTCACATAAACATTACCTTGTAGCAAGTAAATATTTTTCTTGTACAATTTAGTATTTGCAGTTATGTTAACTGCCAATATTTGATTAGCTTCTCCGTAATCTACTTTGTTAGGCTTAAACTCGGTCCAGTTATTCAACCAATTATTAAGTCCAATAATTCCTTTTTCTTGCTGTGCCTGAGCAGTTGAAATTACCAATAGAAAAATTGTTAAAATTCGGGGGAAATTTTTCATGGGATTAAAATTTAATTATTTATTATATATTAAGAATAGGAAAGAAAGTATCCATTACAATCCTTCAAATTCATGCAATGATTTCATTGTGGTTTCAAAAAATAATATTGCTGCAACCAATGTGTTTTTATCAGCATAAGGCAACATTTTCTTTTGGAAATCTGTAGATACAACTAGAAAATCTTGTGTTCCTTGAGCCACATCTTCTAATGCTTTTTTATTTACTGCATCATTAGGAATGCCTAAATCAGATATGGTTACTCCTGGTAATTTTGCTAGGGCAATGTTTGGCAAGATCTTAACAAGCACTCTTACACGTTCTGTGTATAGCTCAATTAGCTCTCCTTTTTGCATCGATTTCAATTGATCTAAATCATGAAATGTTCTTATGGAAGCATCTTTACTAATTATGCTTCTTTCTACAACTTTCGCTTGTGAAAAGGCAGCACCCGTCGACATTAAAAAAAAACTTAAAACAATAACTTTCGCTTTCATAATATTATATTAAAAAAATTTATTTAAGGTAACAAATCTAAACATTTAAACTTAAAACAACATACGTTTTTATTTTTATTTTGGTTTTGGTGTTGAATTGTTAACAATTTTTGGTTAATAAGTTCCCAATGCCTTTGTTTTATTGGTTTTTTTTAATTAGAAACATTACAAATAATGTGGAGTTTACTAATTTTCGTTCAAAACTCAAGTGCATTTAGGGTAAATTTAACATTTTTTAACAATCCATACCGTATTAAAAACAAATCAAAACGCCTATAACCACGTATTTATACCTATATGATTCTTAAAAGTAATAAAAGTTGCTTAATTATTACGTTTTTTTAAAAAAAATCTTTAGTTGCTTCTTAGCTTATCAACTTGTGCTTCCCTTTTAAAATAAAATATGAAAGTACAAATACATGTTATAAAGCATATTACAAAAGGAATGCCAAAAAATACAAAACCTTAAAAATAAATTAAAAAAAAGTTAAAAACACGTGTCAGCTCCCATAAATGTTAAATAAAAAAAAATTTATAAAATTTTAAAAAACATTAACATCCCTTTTAAACAATTCATTTGAAGGAGTTCTTATTTAAAAAAATAAAAAATGTTTAACGACTTAATAAAAAGTAATTTCAATACTATGAAACTTATTAAGAAATTCAGGATTTGGTTAACCAAAAAAAAAACATACCGTAATCTAGGTTTTCTAATATGTGAATGGAGAAAGACCACTCTTTTTTAAAATTAAAAATTGAAAAATTTATGTCTCAATCATTTTCTATTATCTTTGCTTCATGCAATTTTCAGATATATTAGGGCAAGAGCACATTAAGAGTCACTTGACAAAAAATGCTAGTTTGGGAAGGATTCCACACGCGCAACTGTTTGTTGGGCCTGAGGGTTCTGGGACATTGCCCATGGCTATAGCCTATGCACAATACATTATTTGCAATAACTCAAACGGAGAAAACAGTGATGTTAATGCCGCTTGCAACATCAAATTTGAGAAATTTGCACACCCTGATTTGCATTTTATTTACCCTACAGTTAGCACTGATGCTATAAAAGGAAAACCCAAAAGCTTAGATTTTATTACGGAATGGAGGGGATTCATAGAAAAAAAACCGTACGGTAGCTTGTTTGACTGGTACCAAGTATTAGACGTAAAAAACAAACAAGGGGAAATAAGAGTTGAAGATGCACAAGAGATTTTGAAATCACTAGCTCTTAAATCATTTGAAGGAGGTTACAAAATCATGATTGTATGGATGGCTGATAAGCTGAACATACCCGCCTCTAATAAATTGTTGAAATTATTAGAAGAACCAAGTGATAAGACTGTGTTTATTTTAATTTCTGAAAACGAAGAAGACATTATACAAACCATTCGCTCTCGCTGTCAAGTATTGCATTTTAATGGTTTAAGTGAATCAACAATAGCCCAAGCTTTAGAAAAAGAATGGGAAGTTGATGCCGCAACAGCGCAAAAAATAGCACACCAAGCACAAGGAAATTATAATAAAGCCCAGCAATTGTTGCAACCCAATAGAGAAACCGATTTTTTTGAAAAATGGTTTGTTGACTGGGTAAGAGCCGCATTTAGGGCAAAAGGAAATGCAGCAGCCATTCAGGATTTGATACAATGGAGTGAACAAATAGCCGTCTTAGGTAGAGAAACCCAAAAAGAATTTTTACAGTTTTGCATCGAAATGTTTCGACAAGCTTTGTTGCTTAACTATCAAACACCATCTCTTGTTTACATAGAACCTAAAGTAGAGAAATTCAAATTAGAGAATTTTGCTCCTTTTGTAAACGGAAATAACATTTTTGACATCTATAAAGAACTATCGGATGCCATGTATCACATTGAAAGAAATGGAAATGCCAAAATTATCCTAACCGACTTGTCTATAAAACTAACACGATTAATCCATAAAAAATAAAACCTATGAACAACACTACTTCAATTTTAATTTTAATTTTTTTGGCTATTACCTTTTTACAATCCAGTTATGACAAACTGTTTTATTGGAAAGATAATGTGGAATGGCTAAAAGGACATTTTGCCAATACACCGCTTAAAAATCAAGTGCCACTAGCTTTGCTCAACATTCTCGTTCTAGAACTAATTACGGGAATATTAAATGTTGTAGGTTGCATTGAATTGTTCATCAATAACGGAAGAGTGTTTGGGTATTACGGAGCTGTATTTGCATGTATTACCTTATTGATGCTGCTTTTTGGTCAGCGTTTGGCCAAGGATTATGATGGAGCAAGAACCATTGTAATTTACTTTATACCCGCTATTTTGGCCGTATATTTGTTGAACTAAATTATTATTTTTAGAAAAAAGAACTTTTTATATTTATGACACCAAAAAATCCATCTGAGTCTTTAACAACACTCACCGATCTTGTTTTACCGAGTGAAACAAATCCTTTGAACAACCTTTTTGGAGGAGAATTGCTGGCAAGAATGGATCGTGCTGCAAGTATAGCTGCAAGAAGACATTCCCGCCGAATTGTAGTTACTGCATCTGTAAATCATGTCGCATTCAATAGAGCCATTCCGCTAGGTAGCGTAGTTACTGTTGAAGCAAAAGTTTCAAGAGCTTTTAAGAGTTCTATGGAAATTTACATCGATATCTGGGTAGAGGATAGAGAATCTGGAAATAAAACCAAAGCAAACGAAGCCATCTATACCTTTGTAGCTGTAGATGACACTGGTAGACCTGTAGAAGTACCTCAAATTGTTCCCGAAACAGAACTGGAAAAACAACGTTTTGAAGCAGCACTTAGACGTAAACAATTGAGCTTAGTTTTGGCTGGAAAAATGAACCCGCACGACGCCACAGAATTGAAGGCTTTGTTTACCTAATAACGATAAACTAGAAAATAGATTTCAAATTTTTATCGAAAGGAAAAATTGTAATTGAAAAAGAAGTATTTTTACAAGAACAATATATCAATTGCAATAATCAAATTGTGGTTGCTAAGGTACACCACTTAAATTCATAGCGTTACAAACAAAAATAGATGAAAGAAAAGGTAAAAGAGAAAATGAGTACAGAAAAAGAATCTAAATTAAAAGCGTTACAACTTACGCTTGACAAACTAGACAAGACCTACGGAAAAGGTACTGTGATGAAAATGGGAGATAAAGCCATCGAAGAAGTAGAAACAATTTCTTCGGGATCTTTAGGAATAGATTTGGCTCTTGGCGTAAATGGATATCCAAAGGGAAGAATTATCGAAATCTACGGACCAGAATCATCCGGTAAAACAACTTTAACGTTGCATGCTATTGCCGAAGCTCAAAAAGCAGGAGGAATTGCAGCATTTATAGATGCAGAGCACGCATTTGATAGAAATTATGCAGAAAAATTAGGAGTAGATATTGAAAACCTAATCATATCTCAACCTGATAACGGAGAACAAGCCTTAGAAATTGCTGAAAATTTAATTCGCTCAGGTGCTATTGATATTGTAGTAATTGACTCCGTAGCTGCCTTGACACCAAAAAGTGAAATTGAAGGAGAAATGGGTGATTCTAAAATGGGATTGCACGCAAGATTGATGTCACAAGCTTTAAGAAAATTAACTGGAACCATAAGCAAAACAAATTGTACAGTATTTTTTATCAACCAGTTGAGAGAGAAAATCGGAGTTATGTTTGGTAATCCAGAAACTACAACGGGTGGTAATGCCTTGAAATTTTATGCATCTGTACGTTTAGACATTCGTCGTTCTACACAAATAAAAGATGGTGATAATGTTCTAGGAAACAGAACCAAAGTAAAAGTAGTTAAAAACAAAGTGGCACCGCCATTTAAAGTAGCCGAATTTGACATCATGTATGGCGAAGGAATTTCAAAAACAGGTGAGATATTAGACTTAGCCGTTGAATTTGAAATTATTAAGAAAGCAGGTTCTTGGTTTAGTTACGGCGAAACCAAATTAGGTCAAGGTCGGGATGCTGTTAAAACCTTAATTAAAGACAATCCAGAATTAGCCGATGAGCTAGAACTTAAAATTAAAGCTAGAATTAAAGAATTAGCTGGAGAATAATTTTTTAAAAACCCGATTTTTTCGGGTTTTTTTTGCTTTAAACGCAACCTTTTTATCAAAGATACCTCTATTTAAAAAAACAAATGTTTGGGCCGACACTACAATTCAACCCAAGCCTTTGAAATAAGTGTCAAATTCTAAAAATGTAAAAAGATGAAAAAAATTATTGCTTTAACACTATTATGGGCCTCATTCCTTTCTTGTAGCCCTGACAATGATTACCCAAATTACAGTTATGAAGTATTGCCTGTAGCTAGTTATGAAGTTCCTGCCTCTTTTAAGCTAGGAGAAACCTACACCATTACACTCAAATATCAAAAACCAACTAGTTGCCATGGATATCAAGGGATTTACTACGATAAAAACCTCAACGTAAGAACCATTGGCATACAAACTGTAGTAGATAAGGATCAAATTTGTAACCAAGCTTTACCTCCAATAACAGAAGTTTCGTTTCAATTTTATGTAACCAATACGGGATCGTATATTTTTAAATTTTACAAAGGCAAAGACGCTAATGGGGTGTCTATATTTGAAGAAAAAGAAATTAAAGTAGACAACTAAATAGAACAACAAATTGTGGGGTTAGATCAAATCATTGCAAACTGTAAAAAAAACTGTCCAAAAGCACAAGAGGAGCTGTATGGACTGTTTGCAAAAAAACTTTTTGGAATCTGCCTCAAATATTCTAAGAGTTATTCAGATGCACAAGACAATTTGCATGATGGTTTTATACTCATCTTGAATAAAATAAATCAATTTAGTAACAAGGGTTCTTTTGAAGGTTGGGCCAAAAGAGTTATGATTAACAATGCCTTACAAAAATTTAAAGACATACGGTTTTTGAATATTGTGGATACCGACTTAGCTGAAGAAGAAATTACAATTGATGATGAACCTATAGCACTGGAAACGCTACTCAAAATGGTACAAGAATTACCTGATCAATACCGTTTAGTATTTAGTCTATATGTACTAGACGGCTATTCACACAAGGAAATTGCCGAAATACTCAATATCACTACGGGCACAACTAAATCAAATTTGGCCAGAGCCCGAATGATTTTGAGAGAAAAAATAAATTCTTATACCGGTAACCCTACTAGAACAAAATACAATGCACGATAAAAAAAATATTGACCGGTATTTTCAAGAACAATTTAAGGATTTTGAAGTCAAACCTGAGCCACAGGTGTGGGAAGCTATTGAGCTGAGTTTACGCAAAAAAAAGAAAAGACGAAAGGTTTTACCGTTCTGGCTTAAAATAAGTGGAATTGCGGCCTCATTATTGGTAGGGTTATTGCTAGTTCAAAAAACACAATATGCGGGTTCAAAACCTGTAATAAAGATCGTAAACCAATCAAAAGCTAGAGAAAAAGAAACGCTCCAAAAAAAGAAGTTCATCACCAAACCAAACCTCATTGATAAGGAGCCGCAACAAGTAGTGACTAACCAACAACCAAACCAAACGAATTATGAAAAAGAAACTATACGAGTTACTGGACCTAAAATCAATTCGAACCAAAAGAAGAATAAAAAGGATTATCTCGTTCATATCCAAAAAAATAATACATCGGTAAGTGATAACGCTACAAAAGATTCAGAAGGATTAGCATTAGCACAACAAGAGGATAAAAGTGTCATTGAAAAAGATATCACAGCCGTACAAAATGCGCAATCAAAGAAACCAATTGCTGACACTGAAATGTTTAATAAGACGCAAGCAGTTACAAATAAAGAAGTGAGCACTACCATAAACACTTTGGAAGAAATTTTAAAAAATAAAAATACGACTCCAGAATCTAACCCAACAAAGGGTAACAAATGGAAAATAACACCTACTGTTGCCGCCGTATATTTAAACACAAACAGCAACGGATCTGCACTGGATCCTCAACTATCTCAAAATAAAAAAACGAATGACAACTCATCAAGTTATGGGATTGGTATACATTATGCTTTGAACCAAAAAATGAGCCTGCGCAGTGGTATAAACAGGTTAGCCTTAGGGTACAATACAAACAATGTGTCCTATACAGCAGGACTACGAAATAATACCGTATCAAACATTAACTTCAGGAATTCTTCATCCATTGAAATTACTAACAACAATGGCGCTACTACCCTATCTAGTTTTGAGAAAAACTTACAAAAAAACAATGTAGGAGCACTAAACCAACAGATGAATTATTTTGAAATTCCGTTTGAAATGTCCTACGCAGTAATTGATAAAAAAATAGGAATACATCTCATTGCAGGTGTTAGTACATTACTTTTAAAGGATAATGAAGTGAGATTGGAATCTGAAGGGTTCAATGAAACCCTTGGTAGCGCAACCAATTTAAATTCGGTACACTTTAGTACTAATTTTGGTTTTGGAGTACGCTACAAACTCATAAAATCATTTCAACTCAGTTTAGAGCCCATGCTCAAGTACCAAATCAATACATTTACAAACAACAGCAGTAACTTTAAGCCGATGGTAATGGGAGTATATACCGGAATTAGTTATGAGTTTTAGAAGATCCTGCTGCAAATAACAACAACTGATGGTAAATGGTGGAACGCACTTGATCCCGAATTTCTTTTCGATCTACACCATCAACAGCTGTAGTGGGAACGTGATGGTGAATTTTAACACGCATTAAACCTGGACTACCACTCAAAAAAGTAAATGAAAATCGTTTTTTATTATCAGGTAACGTAATAGGCACAATAGGTAGTCCGTGATCTACTGCCAGTCTAAAAGCACCGTCTTTGAAAGCATCCAATACAATAGATTCATCATCAGGGACACCGCCTTCGGGAAAAATACAAATGCTTAATCCTTGTTGAATCCTTTTTTGGGCTCTATCAAAAACTTCTAACCTACTTTTTGATGAATTTCTATCTACAAGAATGCACGTTCTTTTGTAGAAAAAACCAAATAAAGGAATCTTAGAGAGTTCTTTTTTACCAACAAAAACAAACGGGTTCTTGGTAATAGCCAGCATCAGCATAATGTCGGTCATAGAGGTATGATTGGCCACTAGCATATAACTCTTGTGAGGAATTAAAGCCTGGTCTTCATCAATTTTATAATAAAAACCCATACCAAATAGGATACACTTGGCCCAAATACGAGCCATCTTAAAAAAGTAAGGATATCCGCGCTCTGACACGATAGACAATACTAAAAAGGGAAACATGACCAGAATGGGTAGTGCCATTAGAACATAAAACCAAACACGCCACAATACCAAAAAAATAATTTTGATTGCATTCATAGCTCCAAAAGTAAGAAATCAAGAGGTAAAATACTCCAAAAAAGTAGGGTGTTTTTTTATGAAAATTAAAACTAAGGCTAGCACCAAAATCTTTTGGGAACAAAATACTGATTTATGAAACATAAGACGATGATACTTTACTTAAAAACGCTAACTCCACAAGGCTAGTTTGTTTTTAAAAATTATAATTTTGCAGTAATAAATAAAAAACTTTGCGAACTTTGCGAGAAAAGTTAAAATCATAATGGCAAAAATACTTACCGGGGTTCAAAGTACAGGGACACCACATTTAGGAAATCTTCTTGGCGCAATTATACCCGCAATAGCACTCTCAAACAAACCCGAAAATGAATCTTTTTTGTTCATTGCTGATTTGCATTCGGTTACCCAAATAAAAGACGGAGCAACACTACGAACCAATACCTACAGCACAGCAGCAGCTTGGCTGGCTTGTGGGTTGAATGTAGAAAAAGTTGTTTTTTACAGACAATCAGATGTGCCACAAACAGCAGAATTGTCTTGGTACTTGAGCTGCTTTTTTCCATTCCAACGCTTGACATTAGCACATTCTTTCAAAGACAAGTCAGACAGACTAGATGATGTCAATGCAGGACTGTTCTCCTACCCTATGCTTATGGCCGCTGATATTTTATTGTACGATGCAGAGTTTGTACCAGTAGGAAAAGACCAATTGCAACATTTAGAGATCACCCGTGATGTAGCTTCAAGATTCAATCACCAAATGGGCGAAACCTTTGTACTTCCTGAGGCTAAAATTCAAGAAGACAGCATGTTGATTCCAGGTACCAATGGCGGAAAAATGAGTAAATCTGCCAACAACATTATCAATATATTTCTGGATGACAAAGCCTTACGCAAACAAGTCATGAGTATTGAAACCGATAGCACTCCACTTGAAGATCCTAAAAATCCAGATACCTGCAATGCTTTTGCTATTTATGCTTTATTGGCAACTGAAGAACAATTAGCAGCAATGCGTGCTAATTATCTAGGCGGCAATTACGGTTATGGTCACGCAAAGCAAGCCTTGTTTGAATTGATTTGCGAAACCTTTAAAACCGAAAGAGAAAAATACAACTACTACATGAACAATCTTAACGAGGTAGATGCGCTTTTAAAAATTGGTGCTCAAAAAGCATCGGCTGTGGCCAATGGTGTACTAGCTAAAGTGCGCGAAAAACTAGGATTCGAAATATAATTACGTTTTTAAAATAACCGCAGATTCGCAGATTATAGTAACATTTAATCTTCGAATCTGCGGTACAATACAATTTAAAATGGCGCGAAGTCAGAGACATTCGCGCAGCAGCCCGCAGTTTTTAAGAACGTTTTTTTTTAGAATACTTCGAGCAGCTGGGTACGGATTATGTCTGATAACTTTAAAGTATTTAAAGATGCCAAGTTAGCCAATAAAACATCTGAACAAGCTGCTTTTGAAACATGGACTGGAAAACAAGCAGAAAAGAAAGGATTTACAAAAGCAAATGTTACAACCGATGAAAGTAATTTAGTACTTGTAGAATTTACAAAATAATAGTTATGATAGAATTGATATTAAATCTTAGTAATGCCAATCAAGAAACAAAAGCGCAAATAGAAGAATTATTAATCAATGCTTATATTGCTGTTCAAAATCTTCGTAAAATGACATTAGCTAAAAGTCTTACAATTACTTACATTGAAGAAGTCGAACAATTATTTATGCAAAATCAATTTATAACTTCTGAGTTACAATTACCAAAATACCTTCAGAGATATTCAGAGTGTTTAAGTAATTTTTGGGGAAGCTATTCCTACAACAAAAGCACTCAACTTAGTCGAGGTAAGTTTAATTTGTTTGATTCTTTGAAAGAATATGATTTCCCTATGAAAGTACATCATTCCGAAGTAGAAATATCAAAGATTTTGAGAAAAATGGAGGATTATTGGATAGCTTCAAATCAAGTATATACTAAATATCAAGTTAGTCTGATAAAAGAAAAATATTTGAGATAAAGAAACCTGAACTCCCGATGGCTCGGGTATGACGAGCATTCTCGATATTGATAGCGCGGAATTACACGATAGCGCGGATTTGCAATCCGTGCCCACACAGTGCATCAACAATTTAAAATAAGTCCAACATTACAACATTTAAATCATTGTCTAAGCCCGCATAATTTCTAGCAGAACTAAAATAATAATCCTCTGGTGAGCTAACTACTTTCTCTTTTACAGGATTGTTGTGTATATTATTCACTTTTTGTTTTATGAACCAATTGGTTTCTATTCTTTCAGCGTGATAGCCGTCTTTCCACCCGAGCCTGAAAGTGCGAATTGGCGAAGCATACTTTATAGCTTTGATCTCTCTTTAGATGCGCACAGGCTTGTTCAAAATAAGCCAAAAGCCACTCCCTGCGACTCTCTGGTTCCTCTTTAATCGTTTGAATAATTTTCTTGGAAGTGAATTTTTTAAAATCACGCATGACATCAGATAAAATAAAACCATTCGTGGCTTTACACATTAAATGGATATGACTGTGCATAATGCAATACGCATAAATCTCAAGTCCTTTTTTCTCCTGACAATATTGCAAAGCATTAACAATATTGTACTTTTGGTTGAGTCGCGTAAATATATCAACCCAACCTACTGTTGTAATAGTTATAAAATATGCCTGATCTGTTGTTGTTGCTTTATATTTTGTTGACATTTTTTTATTTAAAAATACAATAAAAGCTACAAAACAAACAAAAAAATAGCTTGTATTTTTTTGTTTTCGTGTAGATTTGTTTTGAGGTTACGGATTATGTTTGTGGCTCATCGTTGTGGGCACGGCTTGCAAATCCGCGCTATCAGTTCGCGATAAAGTTTAGTGTGGTTTTAAAAACCGTCTTTCTTTAATAACATGTTTTTGTATACCACAGCGATTGGGGTTTATTTCGTTTCATGTAGATTTGCTTTGTGGGCACGGATTGCAAATCCGCGCTATCGGGATGTCTGTATTACTAGAAACTGATGGTGTCACTCATGATTTAATTACAATTCAGAAAAATGTAGACGGAAAATACTGCATGCAAAAATATAACAGAGCTTATAATCCTGATGCCAATTTAAATTATCCAGTTAATCCTAGCATAAATAGACTAGTTCCTAATTATGATGGAACTAAATATTTAGATATTGATTGTCAAGATGTAATTAATTTAATTAAAAAAGAAAAAGGAAGTGGAAGTGGAATTAAAATAAAGATGACCAGGGGGAATCGAAATGCAGATTATAGTGCTGCAAATCAAATTATTAAAAAATATATTCCAAGTTTTACTAAACCTAGTAAGTACACTTGGCATCATATGGATGATTTAGTAGTTGACGCAAATGGTGATGCCTGGTGTACCATGCAATTAGTTGAAACAGCTGCCCATGATGCTGCAGGAATGAGACATTCAGGCGCTGTAGCCCAATTAGAAAAATATTATTCTAAAATAAGTGATTAAACATGAAAAAATTAACTTTAAGTGATAGGTTTTTACCACATCAATTTATTAGAATTGAAAATGAAGCCGGTATTAAAATACCTGATAACATTAAAGATTTTATTTCAGAGTATGCTGATTTGTCTGTAAAGGAAAATAAGTTTATAAATAACGATGGAAAGTTATTTGAAATTTCACAATTTATAACTTACAGGATTATGTACGATTTTATTAAAGAATTCAAAGAAGAAGGTTTGGGTAAAAAACTACCTTTTGCTATTGATAATGGAGGTTGGGTATTTTGCATATCATTTGATAAAGAATCAATGGATAAAATTTTGTTATATCAAATGGAAGTGGAATGGGTCGCAAAAAATGATGCTTTTGAATTAGTAGCTAATAACTTTGAAGAATTTATAAATGGCTTACAGGAAGAAACTGCTAACGATTTATAGAGCATTTTACCCAGACCTGAACGCGCAGATATGTGGCATCGCTAGACCCGATAGCGCGGATATGTCTCTACGTACGATAGCGCGGAATTGTATTCCGTGCCCACAATCAAAGTCAAATAATACAAGTAAAAACAAAAAAGCAACAAGTAAAATTGTTGCTTTTTTGTTTTGAAATTTCCAGCTGGCGATCGTTTGCCCCGCTCCGCAAAGTCTCATGACTTTTACGTTTTTTTTTAAAAGTGCTTAAAAACCCCGATCGCGCGGATATGTCTCTACGTATGATAGCCCGATGGCTCGGATATGACGAGTATTCTTGATATTGATAAACCCCCCCGCTCCGCAAAGTCTCATGACTTTGCGTTTTTTAAAAGTCCCCGATCGCGCGGATATGTCTCTACGTACGATAGCGCGGAATTGTATTCCGTGCCCACAATCAAAGTCAAATAATACAAGTAAAAACAAAAAAGCAACAAGTAAAATTGTTGCTTTTTTGTTTTTAATTTTCCAGCTGGCGATATGTCTCTGCAAACGATAGCGCGGATTTGCAATCCGTGCCCACAAAGTTCATCAACAATCTAAAATAAGTCCAACATTACAACATCTAATTCATTTTCTAAGCCCGCATAATTTCTAGCAGAACTAAAATAATAATCCTCTGGTGAGCTAACTACTTTCTCTTTTACAGGATTGTTGTGGATATAATTCACTTTTTGTTTTATGAACCAATTGGTTTCTATTATTTCAGCATGATAGCCGTCTTGCCATACTTTATAGCTTTGATCTCTCTTTAGATGCGCACAGGCTTGTTCAAAATAAGCCAAAAGCCACTCCCTGCGACTCTCTGGTTCCTCTTTAATCGTTTGAATAATTTTCTTGGAAGTGAATTTTTTAAAATCACGCATGACATCAGATAGAATAAAACCATTTGTGGCTTTGCACATTAAATGGATATGACTGTGCATAATGCAATACGCATAAATCTCAAGTCCTTTTTTCTCTTGACAATATTGCAAAGCATTAACAATATTGTACTTTTGGTTGAGTCGCGTAAATATATCAACCCAACCTACTGTTGTAATAGTTATAAAATATGCCTGATCTGTTGTTGTTGCTTTATATTTTGTTGACATTTTTTTATTTAAAAATACAATAAAAGCTACAAAACAAACAAAAAAATAGCTTGTATTTTTTTGTTTTCGTGTAGATTTGTTTTGAGGTTACGGATTATGTTTGTGGCTCATCGTTGTGGGCACGGCTTGCAAATCCGCGCTATCAGTTCGCGATAAAGTTTAGTGTGGTTTTAAAAACCGTCTTTCTTTAATAACATGTTTTTGTATACCACAGCGATTGGGGTTTATTTCGTTTCATGTAGATTTGCTTTGTGGGCACGGATTGCAAATCCGCGCTATCGGGGAAATGGAGAAAATGTGTTGTAGAAGGAAAAGGAGTAATAACCGAATTACAAATAGTTTTTAATAAACTACCAATTGATGTTTCCGATGATTTAGTAGATTATATAAATTCTTCTTCCAAGGTCCTTTCAGATTTTAAAGAAGCCCAAAAGATAGGAAAACTAGACGAAATGGTAACATCATATCAAATCTTTAGAAAAAATAATATTAAAAAACCATGTTTATGAAATTAGATAGTCAACACTCTTATAAAGCTCTAAATAGCAATACAGAAATCCTTGCTACAGAATTAGAAGAACTTAATTATGGTAGAATGTTTTGGAAATTCGATTTCAACATCGATAACCATAAAAATAATAATTCATTATTAAAATGTGAATTCGAAGGGCTTTTTGTAAATCTAGACAATTTTAAAATGGAATCGGAAAATGGGAAGTATATTTACATCCCTAAATATAACCCCGTAATATACAACACAAACACAAAAGAATTCAAAGAGTATAAATCTCCTATAGAGCCTCAAAACAATGATTTTATAAGAAATTATTTTTTTGAAGATAATTTAGTCATTCTTCACCAAAGAAGTGTTTATAAAATCAATTTAGAAAACGGTGATATTTCAAATAATACTTTTGATTTTGGTAGTGTTTTATTGAATGATATTCGTTTATCAGATAGACGATTTCTATTGGCATTTAAAAATCTAAAAAATTATGAAGATGAAGAACAAGAAATTAAACTATAGCATAATGAAAAAAATAATAACTATTTTTCTTGTTTTACATTCACTATTTTCTTTTGCACAGTGTCAGCTTAATTTATTGGCTGGAGATTTATCAAAAAGCAATAAAGAATTTAAAGAGATTGTGAACGAGGCTTCAGGATTTAATGCTTGGCAAATTTTAGAGGTTGAAGCCACTGCACTTCGCACCGATATAAATGAACTCACTCTAGTCTCAAAAAACCTTGAAGCCATAAAAAGTGCTGGAGGTTATATGAGATGGAAGGCTATGCAGGGGGTGGGGAAGGTCTTAAATAAGGTTGTTTTAGGTAGTGAAGAATTAAGTCAAATTGCAGTGAATTTCAGAAAAACATTAGCTGTTCCAAATCATAAAGGAAATGTTGCAGTGTTTGAATATTTTGACAATTCAGGTAATTTAGTTAAGAAGGCGTTCTCTACTGCTGAGTCAGGTCCATCAAAAGGTATACACTCTGAAAGAATTGCGTATGAATTCTTTGTTACAAACAATATCCCAAAAACAAATATAAAAAGAGTTTATAGTGAGTTAGAGCCTTGTGAGCTTGCATCGCAATGTAAACAATTATTACAAACTGAGTATAAACAAGCAACTATTTCTTATTCCTATCCGGGCGGAGTTGATAATACTATCAGAGTCAATTCTGTTAATCAAAGATTTTTAGATCTAGAAAACTTATTAAAATAAAAGATATGCACAAATTTTTAATTGGAGATGACGAAAAAAATATTTTGGGAGAAGATTTGATAAAATCTATTTTAAAAATTACGTTACCTGAAAAAATAATAATGCTCAGGTATGATTTATTGACTAAACCAATAATTCTTGGAAATGATTTGATTTTAGGCTATACTAAAAATGAATCAACAAAAAATTATTTATATATCAATTTAAAAGATAATTCTGTAAACCATAAGTGGAATTATGAAAAAAGCTCTTCGGTTTTTATAAATTCTAATATTGAATTACTTGAAAAAAGTTTGAATGTTTTGGATTTTTATTTGGATGACTTAATTGAGCAAAAGGAATTAGGGGAATATCATATTTTCCATCAACGATATGCAAACCTTTTAGAAAGATTACTCACTAAAATTGATAGTAAGTCTGTGTTAATTGGATTCTGGCAAAATCTTATTGAAGAAATGAAATTAGGGGTTATCTAAAATGAAATTTCTTTTCTCTCAGCTGCTCGAAGTATTCTCCCGATCGCGCGGATATGTCTCTACGTAAGATAGCGCGGAATTGTATTCCGTGCCCACAATCAAAGTCAAATAATACAAGTAAAAACAAAAAGCAACAAGTAAAATTGTTGCTTTTTTGTTTTGAAATTTCCTGCTGGCGATCGTTTGCAACGATTGCCAACAGCCTGTTATGCCAATGTCTCTGACTTCGTGCCTACTCCAATTCCATAATGCAAAGACGGTAACACAAAAAATAATTTCCTATAATTATATAAAGACTTAGACCAAACAGGTTTTAAAAACCTGTTAGGTGTAAAATAAATATATGAGCTATTCCCAACTGAGAATAAGCGCAGACAAACAAAGCAGAATGTGTTTACATCGCACATTTATAAAGCTAGAAATATAACTGCTCTTGAAAATTGAAGAGAGAATCGCTTATAAATCGACCATAATTTAGTATTTGATAAAAAGTTCAAAAAGTTTTAAAAAAATATCATACTATTGTAGTAAAAATCAACAATGTATATTTTATGAAAACAAAATTACTTTTGATGTTTATGTTTTTGACAATTACCTTGCAAGCCCAAACTAATTTGGTGCCCAATGGAAACTTTGAAAACTGGACATCCTCCTCACAACCAAATAATTGGTTTAGATTCTTTAACGGATTAGTATTCCAGAGTCCTTCGGCTCAAAATGGAAGCTCTAGTACCAAAATGCAAATTACAAGTGGTACTTTTAATTACATCAACAGTGAATTTTTTCCGGTTATAGCTGGTAAAACGTATCGCATTACGATGTATCACAAACTCGTTACGGGAACTTTCTCGGCCATTGACTTAAGTTTGTATCACAAACCAGGTACTTTTAAAACAGAAATTACCAAAAAAACCGATGCCATAACTTCAAGCACCGAATGGAGAAAAATAGAATTTGACTACACCCCAACCGTAAGCGAATCTATTGAAGTAGACATTTGGACAACCGGTACGCTGAACTCAGAAATCTTAGTAGACAATGTATCTGTGATAGATGTGGCAACTTTAGGACCACAATATACCCTGATCCCAGACCTTAATTTTGAGAAAAAATTAATTGCTTTAGGACACGACTCTGGAACTCCTGATGGTAAAGTATTGACTTCAAATATAGCATCAGTAACATCATTAAGTGTTTCTTCTAGCGCAATTGCTGATCTAACTGGAATTCAAGATTTTGTGGCTTTAAATAGTTTAACATGTTTTTCAAATCAAATACAAGTTCTTGATTTATCCAAAAATCCTGCACTTTCTATGATATCTTGTTCTAATAACAATATTCAAAGTATAAATTTATCAAATCAAAGCAACTTGATAACCTTGTATCTTAGATATAATAATTTAAAGAATCTGGACATATCAAATTGTAAAAAAATTGTAACTCTAGATTGCAGCATGAATAGCGAATTGACCGCTTTAAATCTATCAAACAACAAATCTTTACAACAATTAGAACTAATTGCATGCCCATTAACGTCTTTAGATTTATCTCAAAATAATGAGTTAACATTGGTAGATTGTACTGCAAACAGTATAACAAATTTGATTTTACCTGTTTCAAGCACTTTAAAAACACTGCGATGTCCACAAAATAAATTAACAAGCATTGATGTGACAAAAAATCCAAATTTGCTAACTTTAGTATGTTCTTTTAATCAACTCCCGAGTCTCGATGTTACTAACAATAAATTAATACAATTACTTTATTGTCATGCTAATAAATTAAAAACATTAGATGTTTCTCAAAACACAGTTCTTACTAGCTTATTTTGTCATAACAATTTACTTGAAAGTTTAAATTTAAAAAATGCAAATAACCCTTTGATAACAGGTTCTAAAATTCTGCTCAACTTAAATCCTAATTTAACTTGTATTCAAGTCGATAGTAAAACGTATGCTGATGCCAATTGGTCATCTGCTAAAGATGCTGCTGCCTCCTTCGCAGAGTCTTGTGGCAATTTATCTACATCAGATATTGTATTTGAAAAACTAAATATGTATCCTAACCCTACGAAAGGAGAATTGTACTTTGATAATGTTGCTATCGATAAAATAGCTGTTTATAATGCATTAGGTAAGCTCATGAAGGTTCCCTTCACAAGTACTGGAAATCGTTCTACTACAAATTTAGAACAATTACCAGCTGGTATTTATTATATTTACCTTACAAGCGATACGGCTACAACTGTTAAAAAGGTGATTGTTAATTAATTGATTAAAGTTTTTATTAATTTTAAAAGACGCTATTTCTTAATTGAAATAGCGTCTTTTGTTTTTAAAAACCTAGAACTGTATAAGTATCTAGCACTAACAGATTTTAAAAACCTGTTGTCTTAACAAAACGTTCTACACTAGCCCCGATGGAAGTGGAAATCCTTTGTTGAGAGCCGGTTTTTTACCCGGATCTTAATAAAGATTGTAGCGTACAGCGGGACAACTCTTATGCTGGGCAACAAATATGCTGCTCCTAGAAAAACACACGCATACTTGTGACGGACGTGCTTTGGGAATAAGCTTAAGGCATCTCACCACATTTTTAAGGTGCTGTTTCAATAAAAACAATCGATTATCAGGATTTTATATTGCTTCAAATAATTTGCCAGGTAATGGCCTTATAACGCCTTTTAGCTCCATATTTAAGAGCATTCCTGATATTTTATAAATAGGAAAATTACAATGTAGTGCAATAATATCCATCAATTCTTTTCCTGTTTTTAGGAGGTAATCGTATACTTTTTGTTCATCCTCATCAAGCGTTACGAACAATTGCTTTTGTACGGGTTTAGAATCCTGCTGAATGTCCCAATTTAAGATATACACCAAATCAGCAGCACTAGTAAGCACATTTGCTTTTTGGGTTTTAATGAGGTTGTTGCAACCTTGACTGTATTTATCGGTAACACGGCCGGGAACCGCAAATACGTCACGGTTGTAATCATTGGCCATATTGGCCGTAATCAAAGAGCCACCTCTATCTGCTGATTCAATAACGATGGTTGCCTCAGACATGCCTGCAACAATGCGGTTTCTGCGCACAAAGTTTTCTTTGTCTGGGTTGGTAGTACTCCAAAATTCGGTCATAAAACCTCCGTTTTGCTCAACTGCAGCAACATATTTTTTATGAGTTTTAGGATAAATTTGGTTCAATCCATGGGCTACAACTCCTATCGTTTGCAACTGAAATTCTATAGCCAGTTGATGGGCCACGATATCAACTCCGTAAGCAAAACCACTCACAATTATTGGATTAAGTGGAGCCAAATCTGAGATAAATTTTCTGCAAAATTCAATACCGTATGCTGTGATTTGTCGGGTACCCACTATGCTTATTATTTTTTTATTTTTTAAGTCTATATTTCCAGATTGAAACAATAATAAGGGTCCGTCAAAGCAATGTTTGAGTCGTTCCGGATAATCTTGATCTAAAAAACTGGTTGTCTTAATAGCATTAGCTTTTAGGAATGCTAATTCTTGATTTGCCTTTTCAAAAATTGATTTATCTTTGATGTTTTTTAAAAGCATTGCCCCAACACCATCAATGGCAGCAAGTTGAGAAGTTTTGGTTTTAAACACTTCTTCGGCAGAACCACAATGTGATAGTAATTTTTTGGCCATAATGTCCCCTACTCCCTCTACACGTTGCAAAGCTAAAATATAAAATAAATCTTGTTCGTTCATGCTAAATATTTGAAGGTGAAATGTATAAATTTTTATGGAAATTGTTAATAAAAATTGTGAATAAAATTGTGATAACTATTTTCATTGTATAACTTTGCTATTATGAAAATCGAAATTTACATCGCTCAGCTTTTATACCGTTACCAATGTGTAACTGTACCCGGTCTTGGGGCATTTTTGACTGAAATCCAATCTGCGAAACTTGAGCAAGGTTCTCATTCTTTTTCTCCGCCTACAAAGAAAATTGCTTTTAATGCCAATTTAAAAAATAATGATGGCTTACTGGCCAATCACATTGCGTTAGCAGAGAAAAAATCTTATGATTATGCCGTGGGCGCTATACAATATGAAGTATTCAAATGGAAAAAATCATTAGAAGAAAATAAGTATTTGACCCTTAATAATATCGGTGACTTGCGTTTGAATGATGAAAATAATATAGTTTTCACCCCATTTGACCAAACCAATTACTTGACCAGTTCTTTTGGTTTAGCTCCATTTGTTTCACCACAAGTAAAAAGGCTAGTTGAAGAACACGTGTTGAGTACTGAAGACAACACACCAACAGTAACTTTTATCCCTACTGAACCTAGAAGAATTTCTCCATACTTAAAATATGCAGCTGTATTTGTATTAGGTCTAGGACTTGTAGGCAGTGTGGGTTACCCTGTGTATGAAAACCAAGTTGCATCGCAAACCTTATTGGTTAAAACAGCGGTACAAAAACAAGTTCAAAATAAGATTCAAGAAGCTACTTTTATTATTGAAAATCCTATACCAGCGGTTACTTTAACTGTAAAATCTTCAGAAAAAGCTACCCTTCCTTACCACATTATGGCTGGAGTGTATAGAGATCAACATAATGCTGATGCAAGTTTAAAAAATCTTAAAAAATTAGGGTTTCCTGCTAGACGTATAGCACCTAACAAAAACGGATACTACCCTGTTTTATACGGAAGTTATGCCACATTTGCAGAAGCAGAAAAAGCAAAAAAAGAAATCAACGACACGCACAATCCTGATGCTTGGATTTTAATTCAATCCTTGTAAACCGAATTTATAAATACTAACTAAAATCCTCAAATAGCGAAAGTTGTTTGAGGATTTTTTTTTGGAGCTATTACCAGCTATTCGTTACAATCTTTTGCGCTAAAAGCTAGCGCATAAGGATTTTCACTTCTATCTGGGCTATGTTATGGTTGCCTGAAGGCGTATTTACTTGCTTTAGGCTCCTTATAAACGTTCTTTATAAAGATATTAATTCAGAATCAAAGGGGCTTAAAACTATTCCTTTACATAAAAAACTTAATTCAAACTCGCTTTAAACATGCGCGCTTCATCCCAAGAAAATTTGGTGCCGTGTTGCTCCATCAATGCATTAAGTGATTCTTCTTTATAACCTGCAAAAGCAATAGCTAATTCCTGAAGTTTATCTTCGGGTAGTACCTCATTTATAGCAACAGCTTTGGTTTGTATCAGTTTTACAAAATGTCCGTAAATGGTTTGCTTGGTCAAAACACGAATAGCAGCAATATCTTCAATCGACTTTTTCTCTACCCACAACTCGTAGGTTTCTTGCACGGTTGTTTTTTTAGGAACAGTCGTTTTACCCTTTTTGGATGTGTAACGTTCCAAATCTTTTTCGTCTTCGATGAGCGTAACATTCAATTCTTTAAACTGCTTTTGGATCGCTTCGGTTTTTCGAATGATATATGTTTTGATTTCCGAAGAAGTTAGTTTTTCTTTCGAGATGGTTTCGCCAGACACCACGGTTTCAATCAACAATTTGGCTTTCATCAAACGCAATACCGTTTTGGTTTGCATTTCCTCCAATATAGTTAATTCATCAAAAAAAGTTTTGGCTTTCTTACTGCGCTTTACTTCTTCAATTTTCCATAGAATCTCAAAAACAAGATCATCCAAAGATTTGAAAAAATAAGCATATGCAGCTTGAACGCGACCCGCAATGTGATTTAAATCAGCCGTTTCTTGACTAAAAAGCAGGTGTAATTGTTTAATAAATTTTTGCGAAGGCTCTAGCAATTCATCCATGGCATTAGCTTGGTTTTTCGCCCAAACCGCATGTTTTGATTTCTCAGAATTTTGAGCATCCTCGTTGTAGCTAAAGCGGTGATTGCGCCATTCTTGCGCCACATCATTCCAATCAAAAGATTGAACCAAATATTGATGAATAAAATTTTTAGTTTCAAAATGCAATGCATTAGCCAAAAAATCCTCGCTTGCTTTGTTATTGGCATAATCCATAACGTCTTGATCATTCGAAATGCCATTCATTCGCAACGCAGAAAGCAAAACAAGGCCGTTTAACGTACGTAAACGCGATAATGCTACGTATGCTTGTCCAGGCAAAAAAACTTGCGATACATCAAGCGCTGCTTTGTCAAAAGTTAAACCTTGACTTTTATGCACCGTAATAGCCCACGCTAATTTGATAGGATAATGTACAAAAGTCCCTAAAACTTCCTCTTCAATCTCTTTAGTAGCGGGATCTACTCTATACCTAATGTTTTGCCATTCGTATTTTTCAACTTCAATCGTTTTATTTTCTTCAGTAAAATGAACCAAAATTTCTTGACTTGCAAGTGATTTTATTACACCCATCTTCCCGTTAAAATAATGTTTATCAAACGACAAATCATTTTTTACAAACATAATCTGGGCACCCACTTTTAATTTTAAATCATGTTCCACGGGGAAAATTTTATCCGGAAAGTCACCGGTAATCTCGGGCTTATAGGTTATCAACTCTCCTTTCAAATCAGTTAGCGCATGCGCATTCATAGCGTCTGCTTTATGATTGTGAGTCGTCAAGGTAATATAGCCTTTATTGGCTTTTAAATCAAAATCAGGTTTTACGTATTGATTTAATGTTTGTAAATCCTGTTGCGTAATTTGATTGTTACGCAAATTATTAAGTACTGAAATAAAGGCATCATCGGTTTGACGGAAAATTTTGGATAGTTCAATGTACAAAGGCGGATGTTGCTGAATGACATGCGAATGAAAGAAAAACTTACCGCGGTAATAATTTTTTAAAGTACTCCACTCCTCATCTCGAATCACCGGTGGCAATTGCAGTAAATCACCAATATATAATACTTGAACCCCACCAAAAGGAAGACTTTTCTTTCGTACGGTTTGCATCATAAAATCCATAGCATCCAGTAAATCAGCACGTAACATACTTACTTCATCAATAATCAAAAGCTCCATATTACGAATGACCGATTTTTTTAAACCACTCATTTTAAAATGCCTCCGCAAAGTCGCTTTGGTTTCAAACTTGGTACTAGCAGAAAATTGTGGCGCCGAATTGTCAGGAATAAAACCTCCAAAAGGCAATTGAAACATGGAGTGAATAGTAACCCCTCCAGCATTTAAGGCAGCAATCCCTGTAGGGGCAACCACTACTGTATTTTTATGCGTGGTAGCAATGATTTCTTTAAGTAAAGTGGTTTTTCCCGTGCCCGCTTTTCCTGTTAGAAAAATAGAACGGTGCGTTTGATTGATAAAACGAAGGGTGTAAGCTGCTGCTTCAGAGATGGTTTGCATTAGGCGTGTATATAAAAAGCAAATATAGTAAACGAAAATTCAATTAAAAATAGGCCTAGAATTCTAAATGCGTATTTGAAGCAAATTTTGAGTTTAATCAATGTACTATTAGGCCGATAAATAGCATTCATAAATAAACTAAAAGAATTGTGTGGAATGAATGATTACATTAGATAATTAAGTCCACAAAATTTAATAGGTTGTATGTTAAAACAATGAAATACATAGAATTAAAATTTTAATTACAACAATTATAATCTTTTCACAAATAAAAAAACGATGGATACCTATAAAAAAATAAGCAAAAAAAAGCCTTCAATCTAATAATAGATGAAGGCAATATTTTGAATTTAGATACTAATTATTTTTTAGGATCTGCTTTTTCTTCTGTTTTTGCAGGAGCTTTGTATTTGTCATTCAATGCTTTAATGATATCTTTTGTTATATCAAATTTATCTTCGGCATATAAGATAGAGGCAGCATCACCTGTTCCATATATGTAAGCGTAACCTTTTTCTTTACCGTAAGATTTTATAAATTTCTTTACACCGCTTACTAGTGAATCCATTTCTTTACCACTTTCTGCTTGTAATTCTTGTGCTAAAGCTTGTTGCGCATAACCTAATTGTTGTTCTCTTTTTTGCAATTCAGCACCTTTTTTCTGAGCCCATTCTTGTCCGTTGGCTTGAGCTTGTGACTGAAAACCTGCTGCTTCTTGTTTAAATCTATTGATTTCGGCTTCTAATTGTCTTCCCTTTTCCTCTGCTTTAGATTTGTATTTAGCTTCAAGATCTTTAGCTTCGGTATATTGTTTCATTAATTCAGACGTATCTACATAAGCAGTTTTTACTTCCTTAGTCGCTTCTGCTGGTTTGTTACAGGATACAAGTGCAATTGTTAAAGCAACAAGTACTAACGCTTTTTTATTCATAGTAATTTTATTTATTATTTGAGATTGGTAATTATTAAATTTTGTTGTGATTGAAAATCAATTTTTAGTAACTGTGACAAAAATATAAAAAAATAGACAGCATTGACAAAAACTTAAAAAATTAGTCATTTTAATCGCTATAGTATTTACTTATGCCACTCATTAAAAAAATAATTTCAGCCTATTAAAAACAAAGCTCACAATTGATTTTAAATTAAAAATTAAAAAAAAGCGATATTTAGAGTGTTTAAACTCAAAATAGCGCCTTAAAAGCGCTTAAATTGATTTTTGATCGTTTTTAAGCACATAAATGTGCGATGAGTACTCTAAATTTTTCTTTCCGTACCAATTTGATTTGAGTCCTGTATAAATTGCCGAAAAATAATTCATTTTCCCAGTTTTGTATTTTTCAGATAGCAAGCTTACATAAAAGGCATCAAATTTCATTGGAAGTACTTTTACTAATTTCATTCCTTGTTTTTCGAAAAGCATTTTTATAGCTGTTTTCGAAAAATGCCAAAAATGAATAGGCACATCATAAGCTGCCCAAAAAGTTCCGTACTGTTTTGCATCGAAAGATTTAAAATTTGGAACGGCTACAATTAAAGTTCCATTTGGCTTAAGCAATCGTTTCAGTTCTAAAATTTGCTCCTCTAAATTAGGAACATGTTCTAGCACATGCCACATGGTAATTACATCAAAAGAATTATTTTCTAATACTGCTGTTTTTTCAACAAAAGAAACACCTTTATTTTTTGCAATGGTTTTAGCTTTTTCACTTGGCTCTACTCCTATGGTTTGCCAACCGTTTTGTTTTGCCACAGATAAAAAATCTCCTGTTCCTGCTCCAATATCCAAAATGCTTCCTTTATTTGGTTGAAAGGAATTAATCAAATCTAACTTATTTTTTAATGCAATGTTTTTTACAAAGTGATATGCTTTTTCAAACAACGAACGCTTACTATCAGTATGTGAAATATAATCTACGCTTTCGTAATACTTTCCTAAATTTTCTAAACTTGGTTGCGGAGTTGTTATCAACATGTCCAAATCTTCGTCATGATACAACTGAAAAGTTTCTTTTGAAACGGAATAATCTTTAACGGTTAAAAAATGCTTTTTGTTTGAAATATCCATTAATTAAATCTTCTTTATGTTTTGTTTTTAAACTAAACCCTGAAAGCATTTATAAAAGCTTTCAGGGTTAAAATTATGTATTATTCTAAATTCTCAATAACAGCAAGACTTCACGCCGTAGTTTCACGTGGAACAATTTTAGCACTCAGTAATCAATAACAGTATAATTAAAAATCAACGAATAACTAAAAACTGTATACTAAATACTGAAAACATACTTAACGCCCCATATAAATCAACAATACAGAAATATCACTTGGAGATACACCACTTATTCTTGAGGCTTGTGAAATTGTAACCGGTCTGATTTTGGATAATTTCTGTTTAGCTTCAATAGACATAGACTTGATTTTTTCATAATCAAAATTCTCTGGAATCTTAACATCTTCTAGTCGCAACAACTTATCAGCATTATTTCGCTCCTTTTCAATATAACCAGAATACTTTACTTGAATTTCTGCTTGTTCCAAGATTTCTTGATCTAAATCGTGCTCATCAATATAAGCAGTAACTTTTTCGAATTTTAAAATATCTTCTAAATCAATTTGTGGTCTAGAGAAAACTTTAAACATTTTATCCCCTTGCGTAATCAATGCAGTATTTTTTGACTCCAAAATAGGATTGGCTTCAGAAACAGAAATACTAGTCTCTTTAAAAAAAGCAACCATCTTTTCAGACTCTTTTAATTTATGTTCCATTCTCCGCAAACGAGCTTCAGAGGCAAGACCAATTTCATACGACATTGGAGTTAATCTAAAATCCGCGTTGTCCTGACGCAATAGAGTTCTGTACTCTGCACGCGAGGTAAACATTCTATATGGCTCCTCCGTTCCTTTAGTAATCAAGTCATCTATTAAAACCCCAATATAAGCTTCGTCTCTTTTTAAAATCAAAGGCGCTTTTTCGTTAATCTTTAAATGTGCATTTATTCCTGCCATCAATCCTTGAGCAGCTGCTTCTTCATATCCTGTAGTTCCGTTTATTTGACCAGCAAAAAACAAACCTGACACCAATTTCGTTTCAAGAGTATGCTTCAATTGCGTTGGCGGAAAATAATCATACTCTATGGCATAACCCGGTCTAAAAAATTTAACGTTTTCAAAACCTACAACAGAACGCAACGCTTTAAATTGAATATCCTCGGGTAATGAAGTAGAAAAACCATTTACATACACTTCACAGGTATTCCAACCTTCAGGCTCCACAAAAAGTTGATGTCTTTCCTTGTCTGCAAAACGATTAATTTTATCTTCAATAGACGGACAATACCTCGGGCCTAAACTTTTGATACGACCATTAAACATGGGTGAACGATCGAAACCTTCTCTAAGAATATCATGAACTTCAAGAGAAGTGTATGTCATGTGACATGATTTTTGGAAAGTCAAAGGTTTTGTGAAATCAGAATAAGAAAACTTATCCGGCTTTGCATCACCTTTCTCTTCATTCATTTTAGAATAATCAAGTGATCGTCCATCAACACGCGGTGGCGTTCCTGTTTTCATTCGGCCAGATTCAAAACCAACCGCAACGAGATCTTCAGTAATTCCATAAGAAGCACTCTCCCCTGCACGACCTCCACCAAATTGCTTATCACCAATATGAATCAATCCATTCAAAAAAGTACCATTTGTAAGCACCACAGATTTTGAACGAATCTCCAAGCCCAATGAAGTTTTGATTCCTTTGACTACTCCATTCTCGATAATCAACCCACTAACCATTTCTTGGTAAAAATCAAGATTAGGTGTTCCTTCAAGCATCAACCTCCATTCCTCAGCAAAACGCATTCGATCACTTTGAACTCTTGGAGACCACATAGCAGGTCCTTTTGATTTATTGAGCATCTTAAACTGAATTGCCGTCTTGTCTGAAACAATTCCAGAATAACCGCCAAGAGCATCAATCTCTCGAACAATTTGTCCTTTTGCTATACCCCCCATTGCAGGATTGCACGACATTTGCGCAATGTTTTGCAAACTCATGGTAACCAAAAGCGTCTTCGATCCCAAATTAGCAGCGGCAGCGGCAGCCTCAGAACCAGCATGACCCGCCCCAACTACAATAACATCATATTCTTGATAAAACATTTTTATAAAAGTTTAATCCTTACGGATTGAATTAAAAAATTCAGTGTGTGTTCCACGTGGAACTAAATATGCCCTTCGTTAAATTTGCGTTCCACGTGGAACTAATTTAAAACTTTAATTTTTTCGGTTCAACAAAAAACCAAAAAAAAAGAGTTATGTTCCACGTGGAACGATATGGTGTTAATAAAAGATTAGTGTTCCACGTGAAACATAACAATCTTTTCGTCTTCTTTCTTTCTCATTAATAAAGATTCAGAATTACTCTTATCTTTATAACCACAATAATGAAGTATACCATGGGCTAAGACTCTTTTTAATTCTTGATCAAAACTTACCTCGAAGTCATTAGCATTATCTTGAACACGTTCAATGGAAATGAAAATATCTCCATTTAATTCATTACCTATAGAGTAATCAAAACTAATGATATCTGTAAGAGTATCGTGATTAAGGTACTCTAGATTAATTTTGTGAAGGTATTCATCATCACAAAAAATATAATTTATTTCTCCTTCTTTTTTATTTTCTGAAACTATTACAGCAGACAACCATGTAGCATAACTATCTTCGTTGTCTAATGTAAACGTGGATTCGTAATTAAAATTGATCATTTGCTTTTAAAATAAACTTGAACTTTAGTGTTAAAATTTGAGCGCAAAGGTAAGGATTGTCTATTTAAAATCTCTTTACTATTTAAATAATCTAGTAACGCAGCTGGAATCCTATTTGAACTACCGTTAAACTCTTTTTGATTGGTCTCTGATTGTCTTTTAGTATCTTCTCCTTGCTCTTGAATAGCTGACTTTAATTTAAGTAGTTCTTGTTTAATATTCAGAATACGTTGCATGTTTTCATTATTGAAACCCTTATTGAGTAACTGCTTTTCTAAAGCTTTCATTTGTTCTAAGGCATTCTGACCCTTAGCTCCAATGCCTTTATTGTTAAGTTCATTTTGAAGAGACTCTCTCAACTGGCGTTGTTCTTTATAAATGTCCATTATGTCTTGAGCTTCTCCCTCACCCGATTCACCTTTTGACCCCGATTGAGATGGCTTTCCACTACTACCTGGTTTAGGGGTTTTGCCACTCTTTTGATCTTCTTTCATTTTATCGGCTAAACCATCCATCTTTTTAATAATATCCGGTAGTTGCATTCCATCATTGCTTCCGGATTTAGGCTTACCTTGACCCATACCCGACATCTGAGATTGCATACTGCTTAGAATAGAACTTAAAAAATCAGCAAGTTTATTAGCACTCGAAACTGTGTATTGCTGATGAGAGAGTCCTTTAGCAATTTGAGCATCGGTGAAAGTGCTAAGTGACTTATCTAAATTATAAGAAACGTTTCCAATTTCCTTAGTAATGTCATCAGTAAATTTTGGATTTCTAAGTGACATTGCAAACAAACTATCATCAGCATGTTTGAACTGTTGTTTTAAATCTTGTTGGATTTTAATGTTTTTATTAAACGCAGGAGAACCAGGTTTAAATTTTTTAAACTGATACATTAGGTCTTCTTGAGTCAAAGAAAAGGATAGTAAATTATCTAAAATTTGTCTCAACATAGCTACGTCCTCCTCCATTTGTTCTTGTTCAGCAGACTCCATTTCTTGAGCCATTTCTTGAGCCATTTGCTTCATCTTTTTAGATGCGTTCTTTTGATTAGATTTAGCTTTTTCTTTGTTATTTTTTGATAATTCAGAAATAGCTTTATTCAATTCCTCATCAACATCTTTCTTTTTAGAATCAGAATTTGGCAAAGATAAAGGTGCTTTTAATTCTTTATTATCTTTAGACAATGCATCCAATTCTTGCTTTAAAGAATTAAATTCTTCATTAATCTCCTTTTGATTATCCGTTTTATTGAGTTTATCATCATTAGATAAATTCTCTTGCTTGTTAGCTAGTTTTGAAAGTTGTTCTTGTAATTGTTCCACTTTCTTTTCTACGTAATATTTTTTTGTAAGCTCAACTAATTGTTCCAAACTCTTAACTTGATTCTTACTGTTTTGTTTGAATTTTTCCAATTTAGAAAACAATTGATCGTTCTGAATTTTTTCAGTTAAGGATTTTAATTCGTCTAATAACTTATCATTTTTATCTAAATCTTTCTCCGCTTTCTCTAAACGTTTTTGAAGTTCTTCTTTAAAAGCATCTTTCTTTTCCGTTTTAAATTGAGAAAGGTTTTCATTCATTTTCCTTGTGAAATCTTTCATGACAGCATCTTGCTTCATTTGACGTTGCATAAAATCATCTAATTTTTGTTGGTCTTTAAAATCAAGAATGTCCTTTTCTTTGCCTAGTTGCTGTAATTTATCTAAAGACGAAAATTGATTATCTTGTTGCTTTAAAGATTTAGAAAGTCCAGAAACATTACGGGACTGCGACTCTAAAACTTCAGCTACTTTTTCCTCTTCAGTTACTACCCTATTTGAGAAAATAGAAGACTTTGAACTTTTGAAATTATGCAAAGCATCCGTATCAAATACTTCAAAATAATACTCATAATCTACCCCTTCACTAACAGGTAGATTGCTTGGAAAGGCAAAAACAAACTGATCAAAAGAAGCTTTTTTAATAGCAATAGTTCCACGTTTAATCTGAGATGGATTCTTTCGATCATAGTAAACAATTTGTAGTTTCGAAAGTCCATAATCATCAGATACTTGACCAATAACAAAATTCTTACTAACATTGAGACTATCTGGAGCTTTTGATACCATAATAGAAGGAAACTGATCTGCTATTGTATTAATTTCATAATTAAGCTTCTCAAAGTTAGTAACAGCAGTATTAGAAGTAGTAATTTGATAATCCAGATTTCTAGAAATTCGCTTTGACAATTGGAAAGTATTATTCGATTTAACGAAAAAAGATTTTTGATTATCTTCAAAAAACGATACAGATTGTGTTTTAGAAGTGTTCAACTTCCATGTAACAACTGTGCCTTCTGGAACCATAGCATTGCCTGTTCCTTTAATAATTTCAGACTTTTTATTTAGGTAACCGGGAAATTGTAAATACATTTCAAAGTCGGCAATAGAGGGAACTTCAATTACATTCAATTCATAATCTGGGGATAAAACTCCGTTAGCCTCCACGTGAAACAATAAGGACTGAATAGGTTTAGTAATTTTAAATGAAAACTCTCCTTGGGCATCCTGTTCCATAAAATAAGTTTCATCATTTAAGAAAACGACTATGTTTTCGGGCACTACTTTACCAACTGTTTTCATGCGTAAAGTAAAATCAGCACCTTGCTCTACTTGTAAATTCTTGTTAAGAATAATAAATTTAAATGGGGCTGGTGGCTGAAAAGGTGAACTAAAGTTAACAACACGATTTAAACTTTGAGAAATTACAGCACTGTTTCCCGTGAAATAAATAAGAAAGACAAAAACTAAAGGTGCTAAAGCTAAAGGATAATACTTAGAATTAGCTTTAAAATTTATAGCATTCCCAAAAGGAATTGGCGACAGTGAATTGGATTTTTGTTCGATAGAAGCTAAAACTAATTCCGAAGATACTGAAGATTGATCTTGAGATAGCTGTAAAAAATTGATCAATTTATCTTGAACTTCAGAAAAATGTGTTCCAATTATAGCTGAAGCTTCCTTATAATCAATACCCGATTTTAATTTAAAAAGCTTAAAAACAGGAATCAAAATAAAGCGAAAGAACAAAAAAGATTCTACAATGATAAATAGAACAAATAAAAAAGTTCTATAACTAGGTTTAAGCCATAAAAAGTATTCAATAAAAAGGGTAACTAAAAAATAAATTAAACCTAAACCGATAAAGAAAAGAGATCCTTTAATGAGTTCATTGGTGTAATACTTTTTAATAAAAGCTTCTAGTTTATCGTAAATAACATGCTGACTTTTAAGCATAAAATTGGTATTTATTTAACCTATAAAACTAATAATTTTAATTGATGCAGAATATCAATTTAAGTTAAATAATATACCAAAATTAGAAAAGCATATTAAAAGTATAGAATTGTATCTTTGCAATAAAAAAAATCGATGTCTAAACAAGTTCGTGTGCGTTTTGCACCAAGTCCAACAGGACCTTTACATATTGGCGGAGTTCGTACCGCATTATTCAATTATTTGTTTGCCAAGAAAAACAATGGTGTTTTCTTTTTACGAATTGAAGATACAGACCAAAACCGATTTGTTCCTGGTGCCGAAGAATATATCAAGGAAGCATTAGAATGGTTAGGAATTGCTCCTGATGAAACCATTGGTAAAAACGAAAAATTTGGACCTTACCGTCAAAGCGAAAGAAAAGAAATATACCAAAAATTTGCAGCTGATTTGATCAATTCAGGCAATGCGTATTATGCATTTGATACGGCAGATGCTTTAGATGCGGCTAGAAAATTAGAAGAAGAACAAGGAAAAACGTTTATATACAACCATACTAACAGAGAAAAATTAGATACATCTCTAGTAATTTCTGAAGCGGAAACAGCAAAAAGAATTGCTGCAGGCGAACATTACGTAATTCGCTTTAAAACTCCAGTAGATGAAACTTTAAATTTACATGATATTATTCGTGGTGATGTAAAATTTGAAACAAATCTTTTAGACGATAAAGTATTATTTAAAAGCGATGGAATGCCAACGTATCATTTAGCCAATATTGTTGACGATCATTTAATGGAAACTTCGCATGTTATTCGTGGTGAAGAATGGTTGCCTTCAATGCCTTTACACCTTTTATTGTACAGAGCATTTGGTTGGGAAGCACCGGAATTTGCTCATTTACCGTTGATCATGAAACCGATAGGTAACGGAAAATTATCAAAACGTGATGGCGATAAAATGGGATTCCCTGTATTTCCATTAGATTGGAAAACAGAAGAAGGAGTTTCATCAGGTTACAGAGAGAAAGGATTTTTACCTGAAGCAGTCCTAAACTTTTTAGCATTACTAGGTTGGAATGACGGAACAGATAAAGAATTATTCTCATTAGAAGAACTAGTTACAGCATTTGATTTAAATAGGGTTCACAAATCTGGAGCAAAATTTGATCCTGAAAAAAATAAATGGTTCAATCACCAGTATTTAATCAAACAAGAGGATGCTACTTTAGCAAGATCCTTCTCCCCTATTTTAATTGAAAAAGGTTTTGATGTTGAAGAAACAAAACTTACTAAAATAGTTTCCTTGATTAAAGAACGTGCCCATTTTGTATCAGAATTTTGGGAAATGAGTGATTTCTTTTTTGTAGCTCCAACAGCATATGATGAAAAAGCAAGTAAAAACTGGAAAGCTGAAACTCCTCCATTAATGCAAGAATTAATTTCTGTATTAGAAGAAATTACTAATTTCACATCTGCAAATATCGAAACCATAGTAAAAGACTGGATGACGAAAAACGAAATTGGGATGGGAAAAATTATGCAACCATTTCGTTTGAGTTTGGTTGGAGCCTTAAAAGGCCCTCACCTTTTTGATATTGTGGAAGTCATTGATAAAGAAGAAACTATTTCGAGGATTCAGAAAGCAATAGCAAGTTTGTAATAAAATATAAAACGCCTTAAAATTTAAGGCGTTTTTTTATGCTAAATAAAGAAAGATAAATACGATAAATTGTAAAGTTTAATTTGTAAATTTATAGATAACTAAATCAAATTATCATGAACATAGCATTAATTGTCATTCTTGTCTTTGGACTATTCATTTTATTATCGTCATTTTTTACTGTAAAACAACAAACGGCTGTTGTAATAGAGCGCTTTGGAAAATTCTTAAGCATTAGACAATCTGGATTACAACTCAAAATTCCTATCATTGATAGGATTGCTGGAAGAGTAAATTTAAAAATCCAACAATTAGATGTTATCATTGAAACTAAAACTAAAGATAACGTATTTGTAAAACTAAAAGTTTCGGTTCAATTTATGGTTGTAAAAGAAACGGTTTATGATGCCTTTTACAAATTGGAATATCCACACGATCAAATTACTTCTTATGTATTTGATGTAGTTCGTGCCGAAGTACCAAAATTAAAACTAGACGATGTTTTTGAAAGAAAAGATGATATTGCAATTGCCGTAAAAAGAGAATTAAATGAGGCCATGACCACTTATGGTTACACAATAATCAACACTTTAGTCACTGATATTGATCCAGATATACAAGTAAAAAATGCCATGAACCGCATTAATGCTGCCGATCGAGAAAAAACAGTTGCAGAATTTGAAGCAGAAGCATCACGTATTAGAATCGTTGCAAAAGCAGAAGCAGAAGCAGAAAGCAAGCGATTACAAGGACAAGGTATTGCAAACCAACGAAGAGAAATTGCAAAAGGTCTAGTAGAAAGTGTGGATGTACTGAATAGAGTTGGTATCAATTCTCAAGAAGCATCAGCGCTTATTGTAGTAACCCAACATTATGATACATTGCAAGCCATAGGTGCCGATACTAATTCGAATTTGATATTGTTGCCAAATTCACCACAAGCAGGAAGCGATATGTTGAATAATATGATTGCATCATTTTCAGCTTCTAACCAAGTTGGTGAACTAATGAAAAAAAGAAATGAAAAAGATCACAGATCGAAAGATCATAAAATAGAAAATCACAGTTCAACTGATCATTCCGAAATTCAGGATAAAGAAGAATAAAAAATTAAAGAGGCCAAGTGCCTCTTTTTTTGTGCCATCATTTTTTTTGAAACTAAAATAAAAAATGAACTCCTCACCTACTCTTTCATTTTTTTAATAAAATGGTAACCAAAATTTTTTAGCTTTTTAAAAAAATAATTTTCACGTGGAAAAACAGAAAAAAGTGCATTTTCTAAATTTCAACAGTCTATTGGAACAAATAGGTACAAAAAGTAACTGTTTTTACGTCAAAAACTAATTACAACCTCTTGATTGAACGAAATTTTTAAAAACATATAAATTGAGGTCTAAATAAAATTAATTGCTTAAAATTAAAATATGAGCGTCAATTTTAATAGTTAAAAATAATAATTTTAAGAAATAAAATAGATATTACTAATAATAACAAAACTCCCGATTAAAGGAGTTTTAGTATTGGTAATATCTATAATTAAAAGGTGATTTTTCTAATTTAATAAAGCAAGTACTTTTTCGTTTTTTTCTACATTTTTCAATTCTGATAATACTGCTTCAAATAAAACTAAATTATCAGCATCATTTTTCAAATTCAAAATTGCAGCTATTCGGACGGAAGTCAATTGACTTTTTAATGACATAGTATAAAATTTTTGAACCATATCTGCATCAAACGAATTAATTTCAACTTTATCAGAATATTGAACAATCAAATTAGCAAACAACAAAGCATTGTTATCATTTTTGATATTTTTGATAACCGTTTGCACTAACAAACTGTAGTTATCAACACTCTTAATGTTTTCAATAATTGGTGTTAAAAGAGCAGCTGCGGCAGTTTCATCTTTTTCCTTAACGTACTTATTCAGATCTTTTTGAGTGTTCATCAAAAGATTTTCTTCTTTTTTGCCCTTTTCTTCCCAAGCATCTTTTAATCCAACAGTTTTGTTGAAAATAATAGTCTCAGCCGTACTGTCTTTATCAACATTAAAATATCCTAAACGCTGAAATTGAAACTTATCACCCGATTTTACAGTAGCTAAACTAGGCTCTACATATCCTTTTACAACTTGAAGTGAATTCGGATTCATGAAGTCCAAGAAGTTTTTATATTTATGACTGTCAGGTGCTTGGTCTAAAAACAATCTGTCATACAAACGAACTTCCGTTTCCAAAGCATGAGCAACTGACACCCAATGCAAGGTACCCGCAACTTTACGTTGGCTAGCTTCACTTCCACTTCCACTCTTGCTATCTGCATCATAAGTAGCGTGAATTTCAAGAATTTCTCCTGAATCATCTTTTATAACAGATTCACCTTTAATGATATAGGCGTTTTTTAAACGTACTTCACGACCGATACTTAATCTAAAAAATTTAGCAGGAGCATCTTCTAAAAAGTCTTCTCTTTCAATAAACAATGTCTTTGCAAAAGGTACTTTTCTGAAACCAGCACTTTCATCTTCTTGATTATTCTCAGCATCCAACCACTCTTCTTGACCTTCAGGATAATTGGTAATAACCAACTTTATTGGGTCTAAAACAGCCATTACACGTGGTGCAGTTTTGTTTAAATCTTCGCGCAAACAAAATTCTAATAACGAATAATCGATGATATTTTCACGCTTTGCAACTCCGATAATTTCGCAAAATTTACGAATAGAATTAGCTGTATACCCTCTTCTTCTAAGACCAGAAATAGTTGGCATTCTAGGATCATCCCAACCGTTTACAATGTTTTCTTGAACCAATTGAAGTAACTTACGCTTACTCATTACGGTATAATTCAGGTTCAAACGAGCAAATTCGTATTGATTTGGGCGCACTTTAGTGTCGTCATAAATTTGATCCAAAAACCAATTGTACAACTCACGGTGCATTACAAATTCTAGAGTACAAATCGAATGTGAAATTTGTTCTATAAAATCACTTTCTCCATGAGCATAATCATACATTGGATAGATTTTCCAATCATTACCTGTTCTATGATGATGACGATGTAACACTCTATACATCAATGGATCACGCATTAACATATTGGTAGAAGCCATATCAATTTTGGCACGTAAAACATGACTTCCTTCCGGATAATCACCATTTTTCATGCCTTCAAATAAAGTTAAATTTTCTTCAACAGAACGATTTCTATAAGGTCCATCAACACCTGGTTGCGTTGGCGTTCCTTTTTGTGCAGCCATTTCTTCAGAAGACTGACTGTCTACATACGCCTTTCCGTTTTTAATCATCGTTACAGCCCAATCATACAATTGCTGAAAGTAATCAGATGCGTAACGTTCTTCAGCCCAGTTAAAGCCCAACCATTCTAGATCTTCTTTAATCGCATCAACATACTCCTGCTCTTCTTTGGCTGGATTAGTATCATCAAAACGTAGATTAACTGGCGCATTGTACTTTAGGCCTAATCCAAAATTCAAGCATATAGACTTGGCATGGCCAATGTGCAAATAACCATTAGGTTCTGGTGGAAAACGGAAACGTAATTTATCTTGAGGAAAACCGTTCGTTAAACTGTCTTCAATGATTTGTTCTATAAAATGGAGTGATTTTTCTTCAGTTGACATCTTTTTGTTTTATTTTAGCAAAGATAAAAAAAACTTTAAGGTTTGAGTTTAATGTTTACAACGAAACCAATTAATAGCTGGGATTTCAGCAGTATCTTTATACATAAAACTAACAATCAAAAATGGGAATAATAAAACTTAAAAATATCAGAACGTTCTCTTATCACGGTTGCTTAATCGAGGAGGGAAAAATAGGATCAGACTATCTCGTTAATCTTGAAGTAAAAACAGATTTACGTAAATCAAGTATCTCGGATGATTTAAAAGATACTGTAGATTATGTGCTGTTAAACCGCATTGTAGTGGAAGAAATGGACATACGATCAGATTTATTGGAGCATGTGGCGCATAGAATTGTAAATCGTATTTTCAATGAGATTGCGGCTATATCAAGAATTGTGGTTCAGGTTTCAAAACTAAATCCTCCTATTGGTGGTGACGTTGAAGCAGTTACTATTGAAATGGAAGAATATAGAAATTAATTTCTGTCATTCTAAATAAAGAAAATTACTTTGTAATAGAATTATATGCTTTATTTAGAAATTGAAACTTGCATTTAAGAAATTTTATAGTACATTTGCAAACCAATTAAATATTGGCGTCGTGGCCGAGCGGCTAGGCTGGGCTCTGCAAAAGCTCCTACTCCGGTTCGAATCCGGACGATGCCTCTAAAACCTTCAAGGAAACTTGAGGGTTTTTTTGTGATTTATTTTTAGAAAAAATAAAGTAAAATAATGGTTCGAATCTGGACTATCCACAACTAAACATCAGAGAAAATTGGAAGTGTTTTTGTGATTTATTTTTAGAAAAAGTAAGGTAAATTAAGGTTCAAATCAAGACGTAAACAATTAAAAATCAATACAATTTGGAGTTTTTTTTTATGTCATACTTATTTCTAAAATAACATATAAACATTAAGCATTTAAAAAAACTTACTTTATAAAAGTAAAATTTATTTCAACGCAATTCATACTTCCACTTTTTTTCATTTGCTTCATAATAAATACCAATAAATTGTATGTATGAAATAGGAATTTTAGAAACTGGAATTCTCCTAATTTCCCATTTTTTTACATTTAATATTAACTCAATTGCATCTGTTGCAAATTCTGATATTTGTATAGTTGGGACAATCTGAATATCTTTCTTAAGATTATAAATTGAATCATAAATTGGAATCAATTGATTTTGCATATTAGCAGATTTAAGATTACCTTCTTTATCAATTAAAAGATAAAGTCCAATATATTTATCATCATATTCTTTTTTTAGACCATTCTTAAAAATAGAATCAACAGGTGAATATGAAACAGAAAAATTGGTTCTAAATTCATTATCGTAGATAAAATCATCCAATTTTAACTTCTTAACATTATCCAACCAACGTTGATAGCGATAATAAAGAGGAGAATTAATTTGTTGTGAATTTGAACAATATTTTGAAAAGTATAGTTCACCATCACTGGATTTATTCACATAAACTAACCACTTTTCATTAATATTTACATCCCAGTTACAGGAGGTAACATTTTTTGTATATCTAGATTCAATAGTTAAAACAAAACTTAAATTTTTTGGGTTGTTACCATTCTTGTAATGTTTAAGAATTTTAAAGGTAATTTTATAAGTTAAATAATCTTTACTATATTTTTTAGATACTACTATACCCTCAAAAACATAGTCAGAAGTTGTAAATTCCTCTACAGTCGAAGGTACATTGCATTCACACGCAAAAATTTTTAATGAAAAAGAAAAGAAAATAATGAGAATGTATAAAAATTTCAAAATAATATCCTTTGTAAAATTACTTATTCTCTATTTTTTCAAATGCTTTTTTAACCAATTCTTTTTCTTCAGGAAACCAACCTTGAGTGATTAGTACTATCCCAAAAACCATCATCACTACACTTATTCCTTTTTTAATTTTAAGAATATTTACTGGTGTAAGTTTAGTTTTTAATTGTTTGGCTAACAATATCTTAAAACAATCAATGATTAAATAACTCAATATTACAGATATAAAAAAAGTTATCATTCTAGACGTTTGCATCTCCAGTTTTGGTCCCACAGATATTATAATGGCAACCCAAAAACCTAGAACACCTATGTTAATAAAGTTGAGCAAAAATCCTTTTACAAAAAGACTTATGTAATTTTTTTTGACAATTTCTTTGTCAATAATATCGGTATTTATTTTTTGTTCTTTTTTTAATTGAACAAAAGAAATAATGCCGTACGCTAACATAATAACACCACCAAAAATGAATAATGCCGGTTGGTCTTTAATACTTTGTATCAATCTGTAACTTCCTAAATACGCAATAGCAATAAAAAAAATATCTCCTAATACAACACCTAAATCAAAAACTAAAGCGGCTCTGAATCCTTTTATAATACTGGTTTCAAGTAGTATAAAAAAAACAGGACCTATCATAAAACTAAGAAATATTCCCCAAGGAATACCCGCTAAAATATCGTTTACCATTCAAAATTAAAATTTGTTGCCTGTAAATATACCAAGGATTATCTACTTTTCTTGAATTTTACCACCTATGAAAACTTCTTTATTAATTTGTTTGGGTTTACCATAAATAAAAATTGAACCTCCAGCACGAACTTTTGCATCTACGAGCGTGGTAGCATAAACATCTGCTTCACCACCTGCAGAGACACTTATGGCGGTTTGTGTGGTAATTAAATCTTTGGAACTTAAAATACCTCCAGATGTAATTACAACGTCTTGATTTGTTGCTTTTCCAGTTAAGGTAACAATTCCACCAGCATTGACTTTTACGTTTACTTTTTCTACATTTAAATCTAAAATAACTTCGCCTCCAGAAGTTGCATTTACTGCTAAGCTAGTTTGTTTAAAATCATATTCACTAGAAACATAAGCACCTTCACTAACTGAAATTTCTTCAATTTTATTAAAATATAATTTTACAGTGATGTCATTACCTGAAAGTAATTTTGGGAACGGCATTCTTATTTTTAAAATTCCGTTTTTATTTACCGTCTCTAATTCTTCAGAACGATCACCAGTAATAACAATCTTGTTTTCTGGAGCTGGAATTAATACAACTTTAATCTTATCAAAAACTTTAACTTCATCAAAATCACCTAGATTTCTAGATACTTGAGCATTCGTAATTTGACTTAAAATTACAAATGCAAGTAGTACTATTTTTTTACTTAAATTTCTAAAATTACTTTTTTGGTATTCTTGAATCTTTGATTTCATTTTTTTTTTTTACTTAATAGGTTCACTAACTCTTCTTAAAAAATTAAAATCCAATTGTTTTTTAACTAAATCGGCATTTTTAACTTTAACGAAAATTTCATCTCCTAATTGCAATAATTTACCAGAAGTTGCTCCTGTCAATGCATATTGTTTTTCATCGAAAGTATAATAATCATCGCGTATGTCTCGAATACGAACCATTCCTTCACACTTATTTTCGATAATTTCAACATAAATTCCCCATTCAGTCACACCCGAAATTACACCCAAAAACTCTTGATCCTGATGGTCTTGCATGTATTTTACTTGCATGTACTTAATAGAATCACGTTCCGCATTGGTTGCCAAACCTTCCATAGTTGATGAGTGCAAACATTTGGTTTCATACGTTTCTTCATCTACTGATTTTCCTCCATCAAGGTAAAACTGTAACAAACGGTGCACCATAACATCTGGATAACGACGAATTGGTGATGTAAAATGAGAATAATAATCAAAAGCAAGTCCGTAATGACCAATATTATCTGTCGAATATTTGGCTTTACTCATACTTCTAATAGCCAGTGTATCGATTAAGTTTTGCTCTTTTTTACCATTAACATCAGCCATTAATTGATTCAAAGATTTCGAAATATCGCCTTTGTTTCTGAAATCAATTTTGTAACCAAACTTAGCGATTACGGTTTGCATGGCTATTAATTTGTCTTCATTAGGCTCATCATGGATTCTATAAATAAAGGTTTTCTTTTGTTTACCAATGTATTCGGCCACTTTTTTATTTGCCAAAAGCATAAACTCTTCAATCAAATGATTGGCATCTTTTGAAACTTTAAAATAAACTCCTTGTGGTTCACCCGCATCGTCTAAGTTGAATTTTACTTCTACTTTATCAAAAGAGATGGCACCATCAGCCATTCTCTTTTTTCTAAAAATCTTAGCTATTTCGTCCATTTTAAGCGTTGCTGCAACAATTTCTGCAGGAACTTGATAAGTTGCTCCAGTAATCGAAATTTCTACAGGAATCACATCTTGTTTCGTTTCTATGATATGTTGCGCTTCTTCATAAGCAAAACGTTGATCCGAGTAAATTACGGTTCGACCAAACCACTGGTTTACCACTTGGGCTTTATCAGTAATTTCAAATATGGCCGAAAACGTATATTTCTCTTCATGCGGACGAAGGGAACATGCAAAGTTTGATAAAACCTCAGGCAACATGGGTACTACCCTATCCACTAAATAAACCGATGTAGCACGTTGATAGGCTTCATCATCAAGGATGGTTCCTTCTTCTAAATAATACGATACATCGGCAATGTGAATTCCTATTTCGAAATTTCCATTTTCTAATTCTTTGAAAGACAAGGCATCATCAAAATCTTTAGCATCTTTTGGATCTATGGTAAAGGTCAATGTATCACGCATATCACGACGATTGGCAATTTCAGCCTCCGTAATCGAAGTATCTATTTTTTGAGCAAAAGTTTCCACTTCAATAGGAAACTCTGATGGCAAACCGTATTCAGCCAAAATCGCATGAATCTCCGTATCGTGTTCGCCTGGTTTACCTAAAACTTTCACAACGGTCCCAAACGGACTATCAGCACGTTTTGGCCAGTCTTCGATATGCACCAAAACCACATCACCTTGCTCCGCCTCTCCTATTTTATCCTTTGGAATAAAAATATCAGTATACATTTTTGGATTGGCAGTAGAGACAAAAGCAAAATTAGCTTGGATATCAATTACGCCCACAAAATCTGTTTTGTGTCGTTCTATGACTTCTATGACTTCACCTTCAGGACGTTTTCCTTTTCTGCGGTTATACACATATACTTTTACGATATCTTTATCTAAAGCATGATTCAAGTTTGCGGTAGGAATAAAAACATCATCCTCAAGATCTGGACAAACAAAAAAGGCTGTTTTACGACCCGTCATGTCTATTTTACCTTCGTAGTAATCTTGACTAGCAGCTTTCACCAAAAATTTACCTGGTTCCGACTCAATAATCTTATTTTGTGAGGCTAAAATCTTTAAATCTTTTATAATTTGATTTCTACTCTCCGTATCATCAAGTTCTAGCTTGGCTCCTATTTGTTTATAATTGAATGCTTTATTAGCACTTTGAGATAGTATTTTTAATATTTTATCCGTGAAATCTTTCCCTTTCTTTATCGGCTTTCTTAATCTTTTACTCATAAATCTTGTTCTTAAAAGTCTAAAATTACGAAATACTACAGTGTAATCACTAAAATAGAGCTAGTTTTAAATAAAATATAACTTTACGATATAATTGTATCTTTATAAAAACTATACCAATGGAAGCATTTAAAACGATTGCCATTTTCAATTATGCTCACGAAATTGTGGTCATCAAACATTTATTAGAGCAAGAAGCAATTGCTTTTTTTTTCGAAAACGAAAATCTCGTATCAGTTGATCCTTTTAGCAGTTTTGCCTACGGCGGAATCAAACTCAAAATTCATCAAAACGATTTTGAAAAAGTGCAAGCTCTTTTGGATCACTTGAACCACAATTTGAAAATCGTTTGAGACAATCTTTTTATTTTCATTTTTTCAAAGTTGTCAACATATATTTAAATAAACAAAAAGAAAAATTAAATTTTAAATCCTTCTTGGTTGTTATTATAGTGTGTTAATAATGGCAATAAATTTTTAAAAAATGATATTGAAAATCAGTTTTAAGATGTTATTTAGACTTATCAACATACTTATATTAGAATAATCTATTGATTTTAAAAGAGTTTCTATTTTTAATTAACAACGGTTGATAATTACAAATGAAATGAATTTGTAAATAAGTAATTTTTTAAAATTAGTTAATAAAGTACTTTTGAGTATTGATAACTTTTCTAAAAATTCTTCAAACTAAATTAGGAATTAATAAGTCAGTTTTGGATTAGTTATTTTTTTCATTTTACCAAAAAATAGTTCTTATTTTCTATCTCAAGTTATGAACATTTTATGTTAATTTAAAGTTATCTGAATATCAAGCATTTGCGTTTTGGTATTAACAATGCAAAATTTTAACATTTAAATCATACATTTTATACTGATTTACAAGTATTTATATACTTATTAAAATTGTTAATAACTGCTAAATGCATCATAATTAAGCCTTTAAATAAAACTTTTTTTATAGCATGAAAATAGTGTTTATAAGAATCAATTTTCGGCAATAAACTTAGATGTATTTCCTCTTCAATAGTAGAATAGTTTATATAAATTTGCAACACACAACTTAAAACATACAAAATGAAAATTTCAATAGGAAACGATCACGCTGGACCAGATTACAAAAAGGCAATTGTTGAAATGCTTATCGCAAAAGGACATCAAATAACCAATTATGGAACTGATTCAGTTGATAGTGTTGATTATCCTGATTTTGGGCATCCAGTAGCTAATGATGTAACAGAAGGTAAAGCTGATTTAGGAATTGTAATTTGCGGAAGCGGAAACGGAATTGCAATGACTGTTAATAAACATGCTCAAGTTCGTGCTGCTTTATGTTGGACTAAGGAAATTGCAGTTTTAGCACGCCAACATAATGATGCTAATATTATTAGTATTCCTGCTCGTTTTACTTCTATCCCACAAGTATTAGAAATGGTTGAAGCTTTTATAACTACTGATTTCGAGGGTGGCAGACACCAAAATCGTGTCAATAAAATAGCCTGTCCATAAAATTTGGGCTGCTTCGCAGCTTTATAATTACATCAAGCTCGGTTTTTCACCGGGCTTTTTTTATTTTTCAATTAACTGAATTAAAGTTTTATCACTTAAAATTCCAAAGTTAAAACATAGATAAAGCAGTGCAATTTGTAAAGTAGCAAGTAACCAAAACTTCCATAAATAGCTTGTTTTGGCTGTTTTATGTCTAAAAAGTATCATTGCAATTCCTGAACCAATTGTTCCACTTAGAAATACAAAACTTAAAAGAGTACGTTCTGATATTCTTCTTTTATGATTTTTAGCTAAAAATTTATCATAACCTATACTCACAAAAGCGATTAGGTTAATCACAAAAAAGAAATAGAATAAAACAGTCATTTGATTTAAATTAAAGTCAAAGATATTATTTTAGCCTTTAGAAAATAGAGACAATGACAAATATAGATTTCATTAAAAAACAGGTTGCTACAGCGGCTATAAACATTCAAAAAACAGTTCAACTTTTACAAGAAGATTGCACGATTCCATTCATTTCCCGTTATCGAAAAGATACCACTGGAAATCTAGATGAAGTACAAATTGAACAAATTGCCAAACTTCAAAAAGAATACGAAGCCATTACAAAACGCAAAGAAGCAATCTTAAAATCAATTGAAGAGCAAAACGGATTAACACCTGAATTAGATAGAAAAATACAACAAAGTTTTGATTTACAGGAATTAGAAGATTTGTATTTACCTTTTAAAAAGAAGAAAAAAACAAAAGCTGATGTGGCTCGCGAAAATGGATTGGAACCTTTAGCGAAAATTATCATGGCTCAAAACAAAGATGATGTTGATTTCCTAGCAACGAAATATTTGAATGATGCTGTAACAAATGAAGATGCCGCTTTGCAGGGTGCAAGAGATATTATTGCTGAATGGATTAACGAAAATATTTTTGTTCGTAAACAATTGCGTCGTTTGTACGAGCGCAAAGCAACCATTACAACCAAAGTAGTAAAAACCAAAAAAGACGAAGAAGGCGCTCAAAAATTCAACCAATATTTTGATTGGTCTGAACCGTTGACAAAAGCACCATCGCATAGATTATTAGCAATGCTTCGTGCCGAAAACGAAGGTTTTATCAAATTTAAAGTCGAAGTAGATCTTGATGAAGCCTATGATATTATTGACGAATTGGTTTTAAAAGGAGACAGTCCAGCCACGCCACAAGTTCAATTAGCCATTGAAGACAGCTATAAACGATTGCTAAATCCTGCTATTTCAAACGAAGCTTTACAGGAAGCGAAAGCCAAGGCTGATGCCAATTCTATTCAAGTTTTTGCTACTAATTTAGGGCAGTTATTGCTTGCGCCACCGTTGGGTGAAAAAAGAATTTTAGCGATCGACCCAGGATTTCGTTCAGGTTGTAAAGTAGTTTGCTTAGACGAAAAAGGCGATTTGATTTACAACGAAACCATTTATCCGCATGCGCCACAAAACGAAACCGCGATGGCCATGAAAAAGATAAAATCAATGGTAAACGCGTATAATATCGACGCAATTTCCATTGGAAACGGAACGGCATCTCGAGAAACCGAATTTTTTATCAAGAAAATTGCTTTTGATAGAACGGTTCAGGTTTTCATCGTTTCAGAGGCGGGTGCTTCGGTATATTCCGCTTCCAAAATTGCTCGTGAAGAATTCCCCAATTATGATGTAACCGTGCGAGGATCGGTTTCTATCGGTCGCCGATTGAGTGATCCTTTGGCGGAGTTGGTAAAAATTGACCCAAAAGCCATTGGCGTGGGCCAATACCAGCACGATGTGGATCAAAGTAAATTGAAAGAAGAACTGGATACTACTGTGGTGCGTTGCGTGAATTCAGTAGGAGTAAATATCAATACGGCGAGTAAACATTTGTTGAGTTATGTGAGTGGAATAGGAGAGAAGCTAGCCGAAAATATTGTGAATTACCGATCTGAAAATGGTCCTTTTGAGGATCGAAAACAACTCAAAAAAGTACCTCGTTTGGGCGAAAAAGCTTTTCAACAAGGAGCAGCTTTTATTCGAATTAAAGACGGCAAAAACCCATTGGATAACTCAGCCGTTCACCCCGAAGCTTATTCAATTGTGGAAAAAATGGCCAAAGATTTAAAGCTGAAAGTCACTGATTTGATTGCTAACAAGGAGAAAACAGCCTTAATTAAACCAGAAAATTATGTTACGCCTGAGATAGGTTTATTGACTTTAAAAGATATTATTAAGGAATTAGAAAAACCCGGTTTGGACCCTAGAAAAGCTGCAAAAGTTTTTGAATTTGATCCGAATGTAAAAACAATTAAAGACGTAAAAACAGGAATGATTTTGAACGGAATTGTCAATAACATTACCAATTTTGGTTGTTTTGTAGACTTGGGTATTAAAGAAAGTGGTTTGGTACACATTTCTCAACTCAAAGCAGGCTTTGTAAGCGACGTAAACGAAGTGGTGAAGTTGCACCAGCACGTTACTGTTAAAGTAACGGAAGTAGATGAGGATAGAAAGCGAATTCAGTTGACGATGGTTTTGTAAAATAAAAAAATCCCAAAATTCAATACCTTTCATTGAATTTTGGGATTTCTAAATTTGTAAGCTGACAGTTTTTATTTTATAGTGATTATCCAAGAGCTCATTTTGTCAAGAACTTTTGGTGAAATGGTTTGCTCAATATCGGCATATTCAGCAAAAGAACCCGTTTTACATTCTTGGAAAAGATGATTCATGCCCTGAAATTCGTAGGTTTCAAAATTTTTGTTTTTAGCCTTGGTCAATGATTTTTTTATGGCTTCCAAATTTTCTTTTGCAGGTACTTGAAAATCTAAACTTCCGTTGATTGCTAAAACAGGAATCTTTACCTTAGAAACGTATTCGTCTGGATTAAAAGCGATAAAGTATCTGAACCAAGCATTTTTCATCTGTTTTTTTTCATCTTCTGCTACTGCTTCTCCTGAGGTTTTAATAAAATTGTCAAAGTCGGCATCAAAAGAAGTGCCTTTGTAATTTTTAATAAAATCAAACTTGATTCGGTTGATTTGATTGCTTTTTTGAAGCTCTTCTTCACTCATTCCCGCTAGTTTTCCACCCGAGTAAATTTGTTGCACCAAAAGTTCGTTTATAGGTTGACCAGGCCCAGCCATTAAGACTAAAAATTTAACGTCTTTGTTTATAATGGCTACAATGGGAGCAATCATTCCTCCTTCGCTATGACCAATTAAACCAATGTTTTCAAAACCTTTTGCTTTTAAAAATAGTACTGCTGCATTGATATCTGTTGCAAAATTTAATGAAGTATCTTCATTACTCCCTTTTGATGAGCCACCAATTCCGCGATCGTCTAGCCTGAGTGTAGCAATACCTTTTTTAGCAAAATCATCAGCGATTACTGCAAATGGTTTGTGACCAAAAAGTTCTTCATCACGATTTTGTTTACCTGAACCCGTAATCATAATCAAAATGGGCTGTTTTTTATTGAAATTGTTCGGTTCAGATAGTGTGCCAGCTAAAGTATTTTTATCTGAGGAATTGATAAAAGTTATTTCTTCTGTTTTGTATGTAAAAGGTGCTTTTGGAGTTTGTGGTCTGTTCAATTTTGGCGTAAGCCCATCACCTTTAATTTTAGAAAGTATCAAAGGTAATTCCATTCCACCTTGTTTAAAAGTACCGTTAATGCTTTCATTTGTTACTTTTCCGGAGTATGAGATTCCCAATGCAGGAAGCTCGAGGGCTAATTGATCAGCAGTGAAGCTGGTTGTATTAACTGGAATATTTGTGGCCCCTTGTTTTGGACTGTCAAGAGTTGAAATGAGTTTTTCACCATCTTTTTTAATGTGAAAAACCAGTGGCAATTTCATTCCTTGAACGTCAAGTTCGCCTTGCCAAGAACCCGTTATTTCTTGAGCAAAAATAAACTGAATGCTTAATAGTAAAATGCTTAAAATTTTAGTTTTCATAATGATTAGTTAATTAAATTAGTAGACAATAGTTTTCTAACCTTGACAAATTTTGGTTTTTGTCAAAGTAAATTTTGAAAGGAAAAGAATTTTGATTTTTTAGTTTATATCACCAATAAATTTTGGATATAAACCTGGTGAAACAATATAAAAATGAATAATAGAACTACGAATAAAATAATATGATACCATTTCTTAAAATTTGTAGCTGTTTTAAAACCATTATAAATTAAAACAAAACCGTACATCGAAATACCAAGAACTATTAAAACAGAAAAAGTAAATTGAATTAAATCAACAGTTCCCCCAATTCCTGAATTTGTTTTTAAGTTTTTAGCCAATGCGTCCATTCCGCTAAATTTTATACAAAGTAGGACAATACAATTAAGCATTTGAGAAATTAATACGGTGTTTACAATGTCAATAAATCTGGTTTTCTTATTAAGTATTAGCGCAAATAAAAATAGAAATAGTATAGCAGATAGTATACTGATACCAACGAATATAAAGGCAAATTCAATAGCTAGATTTTTATTTTCAGAAAAATGAAAAATACTATCCATTTGTGTTTTAGTAAAAAAACAAACAAAACAATTTACAATTAAAAAGACGAAACCAACAACGAACAATTGTTTCTCTGAATATCTAGAAAAAGGATTAAAAATACTTTGCCAATTCATAACTAAGATTTTAAGTTTTTAATTTTTTCAATCAAATCGTCCATTTTATTGCGCATGGTAGGATAGGAGTTTCCGGCTTGCTTTGCCATTTCTTTTATACTACCGCTGGATAAAAAAAATTCTAAAACAAAATCTTGTTCATCTCTGGTCAATTTTAAGTAAAGTGGCAAATCATAATTTCCGTTTACTTCGGTTTCACATTGATCGCATTTCATTTGACTAACACGAAGTGCATTTTCGCAACTTGGACAAACAATTGGTAATTTCATTTTAATAAAGTTAAAAATATTTTTAACAAAGTTAAAATAAATTTTATGATATAAAACTTATTTTTTAAAAAATTTTATAAAAAACATTTTTTATCCCATTAATAAAAAAATATTTTAACACAAAAAAAAGCCCAAACAACAAATTTTACTTGCTGTTTGGGCTTTTTTAATAAGTTTAAATGAGTTACTCTTTAGGAGTACTTTCGTCTTTTTTACTTAAAGTCTGGCTGTCTTCTTTTGCAGCATTCTTAAATTCCTTGATCCCACCACCAAGACCTTTCATTAATTCCGGTATTTTTTTACCACCAAAAAGAAGTAAAACAACAGCAATGATTAAAATCCACTCTGAACCACCCGGCATGAAACCTAAAGTTATGTTTAAAAAATTCATATCTCTAATATTTAAATATAAGTTACAAAGGTAAATAGAAATATGCAACCTAATTTTTTTTTGCTGAGTTTTTTTGATTCAATCATCGTTAAAAATTTACTAAATGTGGTATTTTTATTTTAACGGCTTGTAAAAACTAGTAAATACAAGCAATAACAATTATTGTTATATTTGTTTGATAAACAAATTCTATGTCCAAGAAAAGACTAAAACGTAAATTTATAAAGGAAAATTTATTCAATAAGAGGCGTTTAATTATCTTAAACGAGGATACTTTTGAAGAAACTTTTTCCTTGAAACTTACTTTGATGAATGTATTTGTAGTAGCAAGCGTTGGGGCAATACTTATTATAATTGTTACTACTTTTATAATTGCATTTACGCCCTTGAGAGAGTTTATACCAGGCTATTCATCCTCAAAATTAAAAAGAGAAGCCATAGAACTTGCTTTAAAATCAGATTCTTTGTCTAAGGCTATTAAACAAAATGAGGATTATTTGAAAGGAATAAAAAAGGTATTGACCGGAAAATTAGAATACGCAAAATTCAACAAGGATTCCATTTTAGAATCGGCAACTACTTCAGATAAAGAAATAGACTTGTCCGCTACTGATGCGGAGTTGGAGTTACGAGAACAAGTTGCACTTGAAGACCAAAAAGCAAAATCATCTGGTTCTAAAACTAAAAAGTCAAACTAAAAATCTTTAAAAAGAAGCACTTACATAATGTCAATAAAATCATTTGCTGCAAAATTATTTGCACATAAAATATACCAGAAAACGCAAAAATGGGCAGCAGAACCAGTTGCTACACAGCAAAAAGTATTGCAACAATTAATTGCTCAAGCAAGCACTACTCAGTTTGGAAAAGACCATCATTTTGAAAGTATAAAAACCGAAAAAGACTTTGCAAAGCAAGTACCTATTCGAGATTATGAGGCGTTAAAACCTTATGTTGACCGAGTCGTACAAGGCGAAGCAGATATTCTATGGAAAGGGAAACCTTTGTATTTTGCTAAGACATCCGGAACTACATCAGGAGCAAAGTATATTCCGTTGACTAAGGAATCAATGCCGTATCATATTGAGGCTGCTCGCAACGCGATCTTGCATTACATTCATGAAACCGGAAATGCAGATTTTGTAGATGGTAAAATGATTTTCTTGCAAGGAAGCCCGATCTTAGAAGAAAAAAACGGAATAAAACTAGGAAGATTATCCGGAATTGTAGCACATTTTGTTCCAAAATACCTTCAAAAAAACAGAATGCCATCTTGGGACACCAATTGTATTGAAGATTGGGAAACCAAAGTAAATGCAATTGTAGAGGAAACGTTTCACGAGAATATGGCTGTGATTTCCGGGATTCCATCTTGGGTGCAAATGTATTTTGAGAAGTTGCATCAAAAAGGAGGGAAGCCTGTGGGCGAAATTTTTAAAAACTTTAATTTGTTCATTTACGGCGGTGTGAATTACGAACCGTATCGGGCGAAGTTCGAGAATTTAATAGGTCGAAAAGTAGACAGCATTGAATTATTTCCAGCTTCGGAAGGATTTTTTGCGTATCAAGATTCTCAAAAGGAAAAAGGAATGCTACTACTGCTGAACTCCGGAATTTTTTACGAGTTTATCAAAAGTGACGAATTTTATACCGAAAATCCAAGACGATACACCATTGGCGAAGTTGAATTGAGTGTAAATTATGTTTTAATTATTTCAACCAATGCTGGACTTTGGGGCTATAATATTGGTGATACCGTTCAGTTCACGAGTTTAAAACCGTATCGAGTCATTGTATCTGGCAGAATCAAACATTACATATCGGCTTTTGGAGAACATGTTATTGGTAAGGAAGTAGAAAGTGCGTTGCAAGAAGCTATTATTGGAACATCAATCAGAATTAATGAATTTACAGTAGCCCCACAAATCACGCCAGCCGAGGGATTACCGTATCACGAATGGTTTATAGAATTTGAAAACGAACCAGAGGACAGCGTAGCATTTGCGGAAGCGCTGGACAATGCCATGCGCAAACAAAACATGTATTATGATGATTTGATTGTGGGCAAGGTATTGCAAAAAGTAGTGGTTACCAAAGTAGTTAAAAACGGTTTTCAAGAATACATGAAATCGATTGGTAAATTAGGGGGTCAAAACAAAATTCCAAGACTTTCGAATGACAGAAAGATAGTGGATTTGTTAAAAAGAGAATAAATGTCATACCTTTGCAGGTTAGAAAATAAGTAGAAAATGAAAGAAACAAAAAATATATCGCGCTCAAGAGCACAAGAATCATCGGCAGCCATTGAAAAAATGTACATTACCATGCGCCACCTTTTTAATAGAGGATTTTACAAGCCAATGGGAGTGTCAGGGGATACGCTTCGCGAGGCGTTGCTTGCTTTACGACCTGAGATTTACGGGAATATTGCCGAAGAGAAAGTAGAATTGAACGGACTTTTATACGTAATTGAACGACTTCCGGTAGGAATTGAAGAATGCCGTTTTATCAATCTTACTTCAGACGAAGGTTACTCTAAATCGCATTTTCAAGCTATTGTTCCTCCAAAAAGACGTCGTAATTGCTACCGAATTGATGAGGAGCAAATGAATGTTGAAATTACAAGAGGGCGATCAGATATTTACGATATTTTAACGCACTTGACCTTCATATTTATTGAATCGCACAAAATCAGGAACCGTGTTTTACTGGATGATGCTGGTGAGGTTTCTCGTGACTGGTACAAACTAGAACAGGCAGTTTCTCAAAAGAAAAAGCTTACGCAAGTAGAGAAAGAAAAAGCCATCTCGCATGCAGCTAACATATTAGGTAGAACTTTTGCTGAGGTTTTGGATATTTATGATGCCTTTGGTTCAGCAGCAGCACCAGACCGTTTTTTACATGTGATTTATTGGTTAGGAAAATTAGCTATTGAAGAAATAGTTGATGATAATAAGAGAACAATCACTTTTAGTCCTATTTTAAGAGAACGTTTGGGACACCACATTCATGGCGAAGTTTGGGCTACCAATATTAAAGAGGTTTTAAAAGAAAATCAACTTTTAGACCGACCAATTCACGTAATCAGTGCTAATATGCACAGTGTGATGAATTCGATTTTTGCAACTGAAGTTTTAAAAACAAAGTTCAAAGACAAATCGGATTTCTTTATTTATGAAGAGCTAAGTAGATCCGGAGCTGATGAGGTACGCAATCAAGTTACTGCGGTTGCATTGAAACAAGGAATGATTTCTTTGCCAGATACCTCAGGAACTAATATTGATGTACAAATTTTTGATACCGCTAAAATCAATTGGACTAAAACCTCATTTCCTAGTGCCAAGACTGATGATAAAAAACCAGTTTTAATAGTGATGGATTATGCTTTTGGGGAACAAGCCTATGAGACAATTGACGAGTTGTTGAAACCTTTTAAGAAAGACACTTTATTAAACGTAGAATCGGTTTCTATCATGGGTAAAGCAGGAATTTTAGAGGGAGGAAAAGGAGATATCATGATTCCTAATGCGCATATAAATGAAGGAACTGCAGACAATTATTTCTTTGAAAACGAACTAACTGCTGAGATGTTTGAAGGAAATGACATTGCTGTCTTTGCAGGTCCAATGGTAACTGTTTTGGGAACTTCATTACAGAACAGAGATTTATTAAAGTTTTTCCACGAGTCTACTTGGGGAATTATTGGTCTTGAAATGGAAGGTTCTTATTATCAAAAAGCCATTCAATCGGCCTCAAAAATTAGAAGAAGTGTTCCTCATGACATCAAAGTACGTTATGCCTATTACGCCTCAGATAATCCGCTTGAAACAGGAAGTACACTGGCTTCAGGTGGTTTAGGAACAACAGGTGTAAAACCTACTTACTTGATCACAATTAAAATATTGGAACAAATTTTCAACGTAAAATAATAACAATAAATGAGTACAAATGTGCCCAATAACCAAGAGGATCAAGAAATAGATTTGAATCAGGTTTCCAAAAAAATTGGAAAATTTTTTGATTGGATTGGCACTTCTATTTTTAAAGGAATCCAGTTTTTTATTCGCAATGCAATACTGGTTTTTGTTTTGGTTCTTGTTGGTTTTGGTCTGGGCTTGTATCTAGACAAGACACAAAAAAGTTATGAGCATTCTATTATTGTTCAGCCTAATTTTGGTAGTGTAGATTATTTATATTCAAAAGTGGATTTGATCGAATCAAAAATTAAATCAAAAGACACATTATTCTTAAAAAACGTAGTTGGGATTGTTCATCCTAAGCGTTTGTCAAGAATTGAGATTGAACCTATTGCTGATGTGTACAATTTCATTAAGAACACGCCAGAAAATTTTGAGTTGATCAAATTAATGGCGGATAATGGCGATATCAAAAAAATTATTGAAGATAATGTAACTAGTAAAAATTATACCTATCACACTATCTTATTTGAGAGTGACCGTTTAATTTCTGATAAAGAAATAGCTGAGCCACTGATATCTTTTTTAAATGAATCTGAGCATTTTAAAAAAATTAAAAAAGTAAGTTTAAAGAATATTGAGGTCAAAATGAAGCAAAATGACACCATTATTTCTCAAATAAACAATGTATTAGGTTCTTTTTCTGCTACTGCAAATGCTACTCAAAAAAATGATAAACTGGTATATTACAATGAGAATACGCAGTTGAATGATGTCATTAAAACTAAAGATTTATTGGTGGTTGAACAAGGAATACATCAAATTAATCTTTTGGGAAGTGATAAGATTATAAAAGACGTAAGTATAACGTTAAACATTAAAAAAATAGGTTTGCTTCATGGAAATAAAAAAATAGCACTACCGATATTGTTTATTGTATTGTTCGTTTTGGTAAATTCTTTCATGATTTTTTATAAAAAGCAATCCTTAATTGCAATGCAAAGCAAATAGGTTGTAAATGTTGATATTTGATATCTTAAAAACAGAAAATGAATAGTTAAACAGTTGGCATCTTGTAGATTTTAAAATTAAACAATAATGCCGAAATCTTTAAAAACATGAAAAAACAATTATTTTTTGCATGCATAATTTTATCAATAGTATTTAGTTCTTGCAAAAAGGAGGAGAATAAAAAAGAGGAAAGCCCTGTTAAAACTGAAGCTATTAAAAACAGTTTTAAAGTAACTTTGACAGCCACAGTTACAGTAGATGATAATTTTCAGTTGTATTATAGTCAAAATGATTATGAAGCTCCTTATCAAGAAGATAATTCGGTTTGGGTAGCTGTAAAAGCGAGTGACAAGCCTCAAGATATAGTTTTTATACTTCCAGAAGATGTACTTCCAAATTACATTCGAATTGATTTCGGAACCAATGAGAAGCAAAAAGAGATCATTATTCAAAATTTTAAAATGAACTATTTTAGTAAAAGTTTTGAGGCTAGAGGTTCTTTGTTTTTCAACTATTTTATTCCAAATGATTGCGTTACAATTTTAGAAAAAAACAAATCAGTTGTTCAAAATATAAAGTCAACAGACGGAAGATATGATCCATTATTTTATTCAGAAAAAGCACTTTATGACCAGATTCAATTGCTTATTAAATAATTAATATTCAAGCTAAAAGGAGTCACAAATTGTGGCTCTTTTTTTTGATTATATAAAGTATAGTTTTAGTTTAAAATGAATTTGAAAGAGGACTAACACTGCTTATGTTATATTTGTAATTAATCACATCATTTTGTTTAAATCAATAGGTCTACAGGTATTTAAGAATAGTAGAATTAAAAATGGTACTATTTATGGAATTGGTCAAATTGTCAATTTGATTAGTCCGCTTGTGGTTATGCCTTATCTAATAACGATTTGTGAAAAAGAAGGATTAGGTAAAATAGGTGTAGGCTTTTCATTTGCTTTAATATGTAACGTAATAGTGGATTATGGCTCTTATATCAATGGTACCAAAGCTATTGCGATAGGTAGAAACCAAGTTGAAAGTATCAATCAAAAAATTGTTTCTATCTATGTAATGAAATTATTTTTACTTGCTATTTTACTACTTTTTTCCTTTCTATTGATTTGGTTTGTTCCTTTTTTTAAGCAGGAACAAGCAGTTTTCTTTTTAAGTTTATTGTATGTATTGGGACAAGTAATCAATCCTACTTGGGTTTTTCAAGGATTAGAAAATTATAAATGGATTTCATGTATAAATATTATATCCAAATTAATTTATGTTGTGGCTGTTTTTTCTTTTATCAATAAAAAGGAGGATTACATCTATGCTAATGCTTACTTGGGAGTTGGATTGATTGTTTCAAGCGTCATTGGATTATTTTATTTGATAAAAAAATACCATTTACGGTTTTATTCTTCGGTTTGTAAAGATGCTATAGAGTTATTGAAACAAGATTTTTCATTAACAATATCCCAGTTGTTTTTGTCTTTTTATCAATATCTTCCCATTATGATTATTAGCTATCTGGGAGGAAATGCAATGGCAGGACAGTATAGAATTATAGACCAAATTGTAATGATTTTTAGGACTTACTTACAGATGTTCTTTAATTTTATTTATGCTGATGTTTGTTTGCAAATACATAAAAATCTGAAAAAAGGCATTACACATTGGTTGCAGTATTATGGGCTTAATTATACGGTAGTGGTACTGTTAGTAATTGTTGCATTTGTGTGTACTAAGCCTATTTTGTTGTTTTTTAATATACGTTCTAATGAGCTAGATGCAATGAACATTTTTTTTAAAATAGGTCTTATCATACCTTTGTTTATGGCAATTTCTATTGCCTTAAAACAATTGCTTTTTGCTTTAAATAAAAACAAAGAATATATCAACATTACCATTGGCTCTTCTATTTTTAGCCTGCTTGTTTTTTTTATATTTATTAAAAATGTGGGTCTTGAGGGTGCATTTTTAGCTATAATTTTTATTGAATTAGTAGTGATTGTTCTATATTGTATTGTTTTGAAACCATTAATTAGATTGGAAAAATAATGATGAACTTTACAATTTATAAAAGTTTCCCCTACCAGATTTTATTCTTATTCTGTATAGTAGTTTCGTTGTTTGCAAACTATGAGCTTACTTTTGTGGTATGGTTTTTCACTTTATTGATCACCATAAAAAGAAAATATTCAGTTACTATACTAAAATATTGCGCTATCTTCTTGGCTATACTTTTAGTTGCAACGGTCTCTACTTTATTTAGTAAAACGACTCTTTTTTTATTTATAAGAGACTTTACATACCTGGTAAAACCCATTTTAGGATTATTAGTGGGCTATCAGCTTTGTAGGTTTAGCAGTAAGTTAGCCTTAAAGGTTTTAATTTATACAGGCCTAGCCATTTCAATACTACATTTGGTTACCTTATTTTTCACCATAATCCAATTTAGAACGTTAAGTGTTAATTTCTTGAGGCAGCAAGGTGGCTATTTTAGTGATTATGAAATCTATGTTTTAATTATACTTATTTTTTATAAAAACTTCAAAATTGAAATTTCAAAAAAACAAAGAACGGTTTTATTACTCATTATAGGTTTGTCTAGTTTTTTGTATTTGGCGCGAACTAATCTGATTCAATTTATTATTTTATACGTGGGTCTAAAAGGATATTTAGTATACAGCCACAGATCATTAAAAGTGATTTTATCGGTACTTTTAGTTACAATTATAGGCTATACAGCCATTGTCTATAGCAATCCAAAACGAGAAGGAAAGGGGATTCAAGCGTTTTTGTACAAAATAAAAATTGCTCCCGAAGAGGCATTTAAAACACGAATTAATAAGGATGACTGGAAAGATTTCAATGATAATTACCGCTCATTTGAAAATATTATAACTGTAAAACAAGTTTCAAATAACGGACCTCGAGCTGTACTTTTTGGGGAAGGGTTGGGGTCAACATTAAATATTGGTCGAAAAATATTGACAAATGACAATGAGTACGTTCAATACATTCCTATTGTTCATAACGGTTACATGACTATTTTTCTAAAATCAGGGCTGTTAGGAGTTATTTTGCTGCTAGTTTTCTTGATTCATTTATACAGACAAAAGAAATCTAATCTTGAGGCCTTACAAGCCATTAATTATTTATTATTGGGTTCTAGTGTTTTTTTAATTGTATCTAATTGGGTTTTTTTAGGTTTGTATTTAAAATTAGACAACAAATCAATAATAATAGGATTTTTAATTGCCCTAAGAGAGGTCATGTTAAGAGAGTATAAAAGTCAAAAAAGCAGTTTAAATGAATATTAAAAACACAACCAACATCTTTGTTGACTGTCATGTTTTTGATAGCGGTTTTCAAGGTACTAGAACCTATATTCAAGGTCTTTACACGGCTTTGATGCAGTATGAAGATCTTCATTTGTATTTGGGTTCCAATTATCCAAAATCCTTACAAATTATTTTTGGAGATCACCCTAACGTGACGTATGTAAAATACCAGTATCATAATAAATTTTTAAGGCTTCTTGTTGATATTCCTAATATTATCAAAAAAAACAAAATTGACTTTGCGCATTTTCAATACACTGTTTCGCCCGTAAAAAGATGCAAATATATCGTGACAACACATGATGTATTATTTGTTGATTTCCCAAAATATTTTTCGTTTTTTAGTCGATTTATCAATAACATTTTATACCAACAAAGCGCTAAATGGGCAGATATTAGACTCACGGTTTCTGAATATTCCAGACAAAAATTAGAGCAGCATTTAGGATTTTCTGATTATGTATTAACTCCAAATGCAGTTGACGGTGCTTTTTTTGAAACCTATATTAAGGAGCAAGTCAAAGCTCGAGTTGCAAATGAATATTCCTTGAACGATTATATAATTTATGTAAGTCGCTGGGAACCCAGGAAAAATCATCAAATGGTTTTGAAAGCTTTTGTTGACTTGGAATTGTATAAAAAACACCAACTTCTTTTTTTAGGTAATGAAAGTATTTCTAATCCTGAGTATCAAGAAATATTTGATGGATTAGCACCTGAGATAAAAAATCAAATAACAACTGTAAACAACACTGATTTTCAAACGATGTTGTTGTTACTAAGAGGAGCAAGTGCAGCTGTTTATCCTTCATTTGCTGAGGGGTTTGGTATTCCTCCGTTAGAATCAGTTGCAGCAAAAATCCCTACAATTTGTTCTAATAAAACGGCCATGTCTGATTTTAGCTTTTTTAACGAATTTTATTTTGACCCAAATAATCAAACCGAGTTCAACCACAAATTGCTGTATATTCTTGAAAATAACACAACAGCAGAGTTTGAAAAAATGGCCAATTCAATACAAGAAATTTTTAATTGGGAAAAATCAGCAAAGGTGGTTTACCAACTTTTAAAAGAAACTACAAAGTAATTTAGTTTATTGATTTTTTGCAGTACCACTGCCAAAGATTTTGTTTTTTGTTTTCACTAAAAGGTTATAATTTTTAGCAAATTGTTTCTTTAAAAATGATGCATCTTCCTTTGGGAACCAATCGGTAGTGCGAATTTTTTCAATTTGGCAGATATGATTTTGGTATGCATATGTTGCAATTGAGGTTCTAAAATGGCCTTCAGGAAAATTTGTTAAATCATATCCATGCAGCGTGTATGGTGCACATTGTTGAATAATAAAACGATTAAACGGAACATCCAGTTCGGCTTCTTCTCCAGTTCTAAGATCTTTTATTTTTAACTCACCTTTATATTCCTTTTTCCAGTCTTTGTTGAGGTATAATAAGAGGTTTAACTCACGGTACCAGTTGTTTTGAATGGGATGGTAATTAAAGTCTAAGTGCATATCGAGAAAGCTGTTTTTCTTTCCTTGATGCAAGCCTCCTCCATGATTTTTTGGGTCTACAAAAATCGATTTTGATGTGATATAGGATAATATTTTATTGAACCTTTCAGAGGAAAAGTCTTCGTACAGTTCCAGTAATTCTGGTCCAAGTATTTTATAATTTGATTTTTCAAATTTATTATTTGCAAAGGCATAATCCCTACTTTTATTATGCAGTTCTGGAATGCTATTATATGCTTTGATTAGTTTTTCCTCATCACAAAATTGATCAATGATTAAGTGTGGAAACGGTTTAGCGGTTACATACGTTAAACGTAGTGGGTTTAAATTATGTTCTAGGTATTCAAAATTGATCATAAATTGCTGAGGTGATGTATTTGTAAACAAAAATAGCTATTAATGAGCGTATTTAATTAGATTAGAATTAATTTTCGCTATCAATTCCAGTATTTGAGACTTTTAAACTTTTAAAATCATTATTTTTGGAACTTGATTAAAAATAATGAAATGAAAATTGCAATTCTCGGGACTAGAGGAATTCCTAATAATTATGGTGGTTTTGAGCAATTTGCCGAGATTTTTTCAGTTTACCTTGCCAAGCAAAATCATGAGGTTTATGTTTACAATACTCATGATCATGTTTTTAAAGAAAAAATGTTTCAAGGTGTGCATATCATCCATAAGTACAATCCAGAACATAAAATAGGTACGGCAGGGCAGTTTATTTATGACTTGAATTGTATCATAGATTCTAGATCAAGAAAATTCGATATTATTTTGCAATTAGGATACACTAGCAACTCCATTTGGTCTTTTCTGTTACCCAAAAAATCTATGATCATCACCAACATGGATGGAATGGAGTGGAAGAGAACTAAATATTCTGCAAAAATTCAAAGATTTTTACAATTTGCCGAGAAAAGAGCTGTAAAAAGTAGTGATTTTTTAATAGCAGATTCTATTGGAATACAAAAATATCTTAAAGAAAAGTACAACAAAGAGTCTACGTACATAGCGTATGGAGCAGCACCATTTTGGAATTCAAATGAGGAGTTACTCTTACCTTATAACTTAGAGAAGTATACTTATGACTTACTTATAGCTCGGTTTGAACCCGAAAATAATTTAGAAATGATTCTGGATGGAGTAGCCGCTTCAAAAAATGATAGACCGATAGTTGTTGTGGGTAATAGCAACAATAGTTTTGGTAATTATTTAAAACAAAAGTTTAAAAACAATCCTAAAATTCGATTTATAGGTGGCGTCTATAACAAGGAACATTTAGATAATCTTAGGTTTTTTTCATCGCTTTATTTTCATGGTCATTCTGTAGGTGGTACTAATCCGTCTTTGCTAGAGGCAATGGCTGCTAAAGCATTAATTTCAGCTCATAGGAATGAATTTAATCAAGCCATTTTAAAAGACAATGCCTTTTATTTTTCGAATGCTAAAGAGGTTCAAAAACTAAGAGAAACAGTTCATAAGAGTCACCATAATCAAATTGTTCAAGATAACTTTGATACCATAATTCAGGAATTTAATTGGAATAAAATAAATGAATCCTACCTTACCTTATTCAAAAAAAGTCTTTCATAAAATTGAAGAATTGTGGCAAAATCAAACACTATTGGTTTATCTTTTAGCTGCAATGCTCATGACGCTTCCGTTGAAACACAACATCGGGAGTATGACTTGTATTACTTTTTTACTGGTTTGTTTTTCTAAGGCTAAAAATGCTAATTTTTCAATTTCAAAAGTTGAAATACTTCCTATATTCCTTTATGTGTTAATGGTGCTTTCCTTACTATGGACCATTGACGTTCACGCTACAAAGGCCGGATTACAAAAGGAAATATTGGTTTTATTAATTCCCATTGCTTTTTGCTTTTTACCCCATTTAAATCAAGAAGTAAAGCATCGGGTTTTTAAAATTTACAGTTTCTCAATGGTGTTTTTTGCCATTTTTTGTTTAGCAAAAGCAGTCCTTAAATTTAGCAGTTCAGGAGATTTTAGCGTGTTTTTTTATCATGAATTGGTTACTGTTAGCCTTAATGCAATATATGTTTCGGGGTTTGCCTCATTTGGGATGTTCTATTTTTTGGTCCAAAAAAACAAAACAATTTTTGATCAATTAGCATTAGTAACACTAGTTGTATTTGTGTTTTTATTGTCATCAAAGAATATTATAGTTTGTGATTTTATTTTGGTCATGGTGTATCTTTTCTTTTTTTCTGGATTTTCTAGAAAAATAAAAACTGCAATACTTGTAGCCATTGTTTTTATTACAACAACCTGTATAGCATCAATAAAACCAATAAGAGACCGGTTTATGATTGAGTTACAAACCATACTGGTTGATAGTTCTTTAAAAGAAGGATCTGATGAAAATCAAAATTCAATCTACAGCATTAGTTTAAAACAGGCTTGGAGCCAAGATACGTTTCAGGAGAATGATTTTTTTCCTGGGGCTGCTTTTCGAGTTTATCAAACGAGGATTTTTTTAGAAATGCTTCAAGATGAGAGCATCTTTTTCACTGGATTCGGATTAGATGCAGCTCAAACTAAAATTCAAAATAAAGTCAAAGAACATCATTTGCACCACAGTTATGGTGTATATAATTTTCATAATGAATATGTACAAATTTTTTCTGAACTTGGTTTTTTTGGTTTTTTAATTCTGGTTTGTATGTTGTTTATTTCCATTAGAAACGGAATTAGAAACAAAGATTTTGTGCATATCGCTTTTTCGGTAACAATGATAGTGTTATTTTTGACCGAATCCTTTTTGAGTAGACAAAGAGGTATAATTTTCTTTATTGTATTGTACTGTTTGTTAAACAAAGTAAATCATAATAAAGAACAGAACTTATTGTAATGAAAAGAATACTTATCACTGGAGCCGCAGGATTTTTAGGATCACATCTTTGTGACCGTTTTATCAAAGAAGGCTACCATGTTATTGGGATGGATAATCTCATTACGGGAGATTTAAAAAACATTGAGCATCTTTTCAAATTGGAGCAGTTTGAATTTTACCATCATGACATCACCAAGTTTGTTCATGTCCCTGGAAATTTAGACTATATTTTACACTTTGCATCGCCTGCAAGTCCTATTGATTATTTAAAAATCCCTATACAAACCTTGAAAGTAGGTTCCCTTGGCACCCATAATTTATTGGGTTTAGCAAGAGTCAAAAAAGCAAGAATTCTTATTGCATCTACTTCTGAAGTGTATGGAGATCCATTGGTACACCCACAAACAGAAGAATATTATGGCAACGTAAATACCATAGGACCTAGAGGAGTGTATGACGAAGCAAAACGCTTTCAAGAATCCATAACTATGGCGTATCATACTTTTCATGGCGTAGAAACCAGAATAGTTAGAATTTTCAATACCTACGGACCAAGAATGAGGCTCAATGATGGTCGTGTTATTCCAGCTTTTATTGGTCAGGCCATACGTGGTGAAGATTTAACCATTTTTGGGGATGGTATGCAAACCCGTTCTTTTTGCTACGTTGATGATCAGGTAGAAGGTATTTTTAGATTGTTGCATTCGGATTATGTTTTGCCTGTAAATATTGGAAACCCAGATGAAATTACCATTAAAGATTTTGCCGAAGAAATCATTAAACTCACAGGTACCAGTCAAAAAGTAGTCTACCATCCGTTACCAATAAATGACCCGTTGCAGCGCCAACCAGACACCACAAAAGCCAAAGAACTGCTTGGTTGGGAAGCTAAAGTAGGCCGTGCCGAAGGAATGAAAATCACCTACGAGTATTTTAAATCCTTATCTAAGGAAGAATTATCCAAAGAAGAGCACAAGGATTTTTCTAAATATATTTTTTAGTTTATTCTACTCTTTTATTTTGTAACTAAATGAAATAAAAATTTTAGAACAATTTCTTTTTATAAGATTCGCAACGGCTTGAGGTTGCTTACATGCTATTTTAATTTGTATCCTATTGAAAACAAAAACAGGAAGATATTCGGGCTACATTCGTCCCTTTTCATTTGCCATTGATTTATTGATAATCAATGTCTTACTATGGTATATGACTGATTTTCCTGTAAAGACACCTTTTTATTTTGTTATCATAAGTATAAGTTGGTTTATTATTGCTGCCAGTTTGGGTTTTTATGAGGTTTACAGGTATACTAAAGTGATTTCTATATTAAATTGTGCCTTAAAACAAGGAGTTGTATTTTCTCTTTTTTGTCTTGCCTTAGCCTTTTACGACTCCTATAATTCTAGTTTTGAAAGCATTGGGTATTTTACTCTACTGTCTCTATTTATCATTTTAATTGTCAAGCTGGCTATTTATTATTTTCTAAAAAAGTATAGGCTATTGTATGGTGGAAACTTTAGAAAAGTAATTTTGATGGGCAATGCAAAAAGCACTGAGCCTTTGCAACATTTTTTTACAGAGAACCCAGATTATGGGTACAAACTTGAGCGTGTTTTTGAACTTGAAAAAAATAAATCCCGAACCCTTAAAGAGAGTTTTGAATATGTAATAGAACATCAAATAGATGAATTGTATTGTTCTATGAGTGATTTAAACCAAAACCAAATTAATGAAATTGTTTTTTTTGCCGATAATAATTTGAAGACATTAAAGTTTATTCCCAGCGAAAAACAAATTCTTTCGCGGAATTTCACATTTGAATATTACAATTATATTCCTGTAATATCATTGCGTAACATTCTACTTGATGATACTTTGAACAAGGTAATTAAGCGTGTTTTTGATATTGTTTTTTCATTAATCATAATTGCAGGAGTGCTCTCATGGTTGACACCCATATTGGCTATATTCATTAAATTGGAGTCAAAAGGGCCGTTGTTTTTTATTCAAAAAAGAAATGGATTGAATTACAAAGAATTTTTTTGTTATAAGTTTAGATCTATGGAGCTTAATGAGGAAGCCCACTTGAATCAAGTATCAAAAAACGATATTAGAGTTACTAGGGTAGGTCGTTTTATAAGAAAGACTAGTATTGACGAATTACCACAATTTTTTAATGTTTTACTGGGCGAAATGTCAGTAGTAGGTCCTAGACCACACATGGTAAGTCACACCCAGAAATATGCACTTACTGTAGATAAATTTATGGTACGTCATTTTATAAAACCAGGTATTACTGGACTCGCTCAAACAAAAGGTTTTAGAGGAGAAGTTGAGACCGATAAGGACATTATCAACAGAGTAAAATATGATATCTTTTACATGGAAAATTGGTCTATTTTATTAGATATTAAAATCATTTTTTTGACCATTTACAATACGATTCGGGGCGATAAAAAAGCATATTGATATGAAAAACAATTTAGTATCTATCCTAATGCCCTGCTACAATTCAGAGAAGTACATTCTTGAAGCTATTTTGTCAGTACAGCAACAAACACACACAAATTGGGAATTGATTCTAGTTGATGATTGTTCAAGTGATAGCACTGTATCTATTGCTACAGTAATTGCAAATCAAGACAGCCGAATACGTATTTTTAAACTTTCTACAAACTCAGGAACAGGTATTGCTAGAAATACAGCTTTATCAAAAGCCACTGGAGATTACATTGCTTTCTTGGATGCTGATGATAAATGGAAACCCAATAAGCTAGAACTACAATTGCAATTCATGCAGCAGCATAAATTACCATTTACTTTTTCTTTTTACGAATGTATGAATGAAGCAGGAACATTGTTAGATAAACGCGTAGAGGCACCAAAAAGACTTACGTATAGGCAACTTTTTTTTTGCAATTATATAGGCAATCTCACTGGGATTTATGATGTTTCTTTCTACGGAAAAATCCCTATTGCTCAATCTAGAAAAAGACAAGACTGGATGATGTGGCTTACCATTCTTAAACCTATAAAAATGATACGGCCCGTACCAGAAAGTTTAGCGTTTTATAGAGTAAGGGACAACTCTATTTCGGCCTCTAAATTCGATTTGATAAAACATAATTTTGCAGTATATCGTTCTTTTCATGGATACAACATAATACGGGCATTATTGTGCATGTTAGTTTTCCTGTTTACGCAACTTTTGGTCAAGCCGCGCTACACAAAAAAACTTATAGCAGAGACTTAAACTGTTTTAGTTTACCTCTATTGGTTCTATCTAAAATATTTTTGCGGATAAATGTAATGCTCAAATTAGGCTCTAGATATAAAGAAATTGCAGCTTCAATTTTTTTAATTTGATTGGAAACGAGTTCTTTTTCACTTACATAATCAATTTCAAAACAATCTAATTTAGTTTGTTTTATGGTAAATTCTTTTACATTTCCATCATCTTCAATGATACTTTTAGTCACGTAATAAAATGTAAGTCCTGCTGATTTTTTTCCGCTAGGTAAAATAACCACATCATTGGAGCGCCCAATTAATTGTTGTAAAATGGGCTTTTGTAAGGTGCTTTTTTCATCCAAAATGCCAATATCACCAATATCATACCGTATAAACGGATGCGCTTTATTGTACAAAGAGGTAATGACAACACGGCCAGCTTGACCATAAGGAACTGCTTTATTATTTTCGTCTAAAATTTCAACAAACAAGGTTTCAGAGTTTATTTGCCAAAGCCCTTCAGGATTTTGAAACGCAATCAGGTCTAGCTCAGAGGCACCGTATTCATTGACAATAGGAACTCCAAGTTGTTTTTCTAATAAAATTTTATCGTCATCAAAAAGCATTTCAGAGGTAACCATACATACCTTTAAACTAGGACAAACACTGGTTAATACAATATTTTTGTGCTGTAAAAATTTAGCAAACAAAACAATAGCGCTGGTATACCCATTGATGTAATCAAATTTTTTTTGGCTAAAGGTTTTCAAAATCGTTTCTAAAACAACATCTGACAAATCAAATACAGAAAACCGGTATCGATGACTCAAGAAATCTTTGAACCGTTCTTTTTTATTTCCAATAAAATCCATCGGGATGCCATAAAACCGGGCTTGGTATGAAGTATTAAAATCAATGCCGTACCAACCAAATCGGTACATGTTTGAAGCCCAAGTCAAAGCATGAGAATAATTGTCTTTTGCAAATATAAATGGAGTACCGCTAGAGCCAGACGTTTTGTTTGTATAGCAGTTTTTTAAAGTATAACCCCTAGAAAGTCTTTCTTGAAGTGGTTTTTGTAAATTTTGTTTGCTCAAAATGGGTAAATCATCCCAGTTTTTATAATTTTTTGTACCTACAAGTTTACTGTAAAACGGATTGTTTTCTAAATGATACAGAACAATTTCTCGTTTCTTTCTCTCAATAAATTGCTCATGTTCTTGCGGTGTATGTGCAATTATTTTTAGTAATTCCTGCTTTGCTTTACGAATGGGAAATCCGTTCCATTGCAGTGCTATATCAAATAATCGAAACATTCTTAAGGAGTATTGTGTAATCAAAAATAGTATTTATGTCTTACTTATTAGTCGCTTTGGGGAAGTTTTTACTATTTAATTGTTTTTTGAGTTCAAAACCAATTATTTTTGCACGACAACTAAAAACAACACACATGACAATTTTACTACTCGGTTCTGGCGGAAGAGAGCACGCATTTGCTTGGAAAATGGTTCAAAGCCCATTATGCGAAAAACTTTTTGTAGCTCCTGGAAATGCAGGAACTGCTGCCATTGCAACCAATCTTGCTATGAGTCCAACAGATTTTGAAGCTATAAAAACATTTGCCATTCAAGAGAATGTAGGCATGGTGGTTGTAGGTCCTGAGGATCCTTTGGTAAAAGGGATTTATGATTTCTTTTTAAATGATCCAGCTTTACGTCATATTCCTGTTATTGGTCCTTCAAAAATAGGCGCTCAGCTAGAAGGGAGTAAGGAATTTGCAAAGGAATTTTTAATCAAACATAACATTCCAACGGCTGCTTATGATAGTTTTACAGCCGAAACCGTAGAACAAGGATGTGAATTCTTAGAAACATTGCACCCTCCGTATGTGTTAAAAGCAGACGGTTTGGCCGCTGGTAAAGGAGTTTTGATCATTCAGGATTTGGCTGAAGCCAAAGAAGAATTAAGAAACATGCTCGTACATCAAAAATTTGGTGTAGCCAGTTCGAAAGTAGTTATCGAAGAATTTCTGGACGGAATAGAATTGAGCTGTTTTGTACTCACAGACGGAAAAAGTTATAAAATCTTGCCAACTGCTAAGGATTACAAGCGCATTGGCGAAGGCGATACAGGACTTAATACAGGCGGTATGGGAGCTGTTTCTCCAGTTCCTTATGTAGATGCCGTTTTAATGGAAAAAATAGAAACACGCATTGTAAAACCTACAATTGATGGTTTTCAAAAAGATGGAATAGCCTACAAAGGTTTTGTTTTCATAGGGTTGATCAATGTTAATAATGAACCTATTGTTATTGAATACAATGTAAGAATGGGAGATCCAGAGACTGAAGTAGTAATCCCAAGATTAAAAACTGATTTGGTTGAATTATTTTTGGCTGTAGCCAATGAAAAACTGGACGAAATCAACTTAGAAATTGATCCAAGAAGTGCCACTACGGTGATGCTGGTATCTGGAGGTTATCCAGAAGATTTTGAAAAAGGAAAAGTAATTACGGGACTAGAAAACGTTCAAGATTCAATTGTATTTCATGCTGGAACTAAGCTAGACCAAGGAGCTGTTGTTTCAAATGGGGGTAGAGTGCTAGCCATTACATCGTACGGGAATGATTTTCAAGAGGCCATAAAAAAATCTTACCAAAACATAGACAAGCTACATTTTGATAAGATGTTTTTTAGAAAAGACATTGGAAATGATCTTAAATAACAAAAAGAGCTCTCAATCCCACTAGGGGTTGAGGGTTCTTATTTTAAAAAAGAGTGAGCCGTAGTATCTTGATTTTCTGTTCCTGCATCATTAAAGATTTGCAATTGTTTGATCCAATATACCATTGCAGATGCACAAATAATCATGAAAATCCAGTTGATAGTGTTAGCAACAAACCATGAGCTAAGCTCTAAAGAACGTAAAAAATCTAGAGGAGCAAATAAAATGTCTACAAATAAGTATTGTATTCCTTCGAAAAATGCTTTCATAATATATAAATTGATTTAAGTAATTGTTTTGTAAACACGATACTAACGAATGTTTTTTAAAATAAAATAATCTTTATTAACAAGCAGGGTTTACTTTTTAAACAAGTATTATATTTACAAACACAAAAGTATAAAATATCCTTATGATAACAAGTGTTTTTAGAAAATCTACACCATTAAATTTTTCATTGGTTGTAATTTTTATGCTGGTTTTCTTTTTAGTAGTACAATTCCAAGAAACTTCCTGGATGACATCTTATTTTTTAATGTTTAAAAAAGGGGTATCTTTTTGTTTTATAGTTGCTTCGGTGTTTTTAACTGATTTTATTGCCAAAAGAAATGGCTTGAGTAAAGACAGCACTTTCACTACATTTTTCTTTTTGTTGTTCTTGTTATTTTTCCCAAGTATTTTTGACAATATTAATCTCATTATTGCAAATTTTTTTCTGCTTTTAGCCCTTAGGAGATTAATTTCATTGCATTCTTTAAAAGCATCCAAGGAGAAAATATTTGATGCTTCGTTGTGGATTTTCCTTGCTACTTTATTTCATTTTTGGAGTATCCTTTTTATAGTATTGGTTTTTATTTCTATCATTTTTCACGTAGCCAGAGACTATAGAAACTGGATTTTACCTTTTATTGCTTTTTTTGTTACCGGAATCATTTTCTTGTTGTTTACAACGGTGTTCCAAATTGATAGTTTGGCTTACATTAAAAACAGTATCAGTGTAAATTTTGCATTAGATTATTTCACAAACAATTATCAAAACGGGGCAATGTCTATTTATGCAACTATTGCTTTGTTTTTTATAATCTCTATGTTTGCTAGTTTGTCCAGTAGACCTCAAATACTTCATACTTCTTATAAAAAAGTAGTAGCTTCTTTCTTTTTAGGCGTTGTTATTTATGTAATTTCAGATCATAAAAGTAATGATTTACTCCTTTTTACTTTTGCACCCTTAGCCATTATGGCAACCAGTCATATTGAGATACCACAAGAAAAATTAAAACAAGAAATTGTAGTTTATGTGATGATTGCCTGCAGTATGTTTGCTTTTTTTACACAATTATAATTTAATCCCATAGGCTAAATCACCTGCATCTCCTAGTCCAGGAACGATATAGCTCTTTTCATTGAGTTTTTCATCGAGTGAGGCAACCCATAAGTGGCAAGTATCAGGCAACTGTTCTTGCAGGTAAGCAATCCCCTCTGGAGCTGCAATAACCACAGCAATATGAATTTCTTTTGGTGTACTATTTTCCATTAATTTATTGAAAACAGCTACCAGTGATTGTCCTGTAGCAAGCATAGGATCAACAAGAATCAAATTTTTTCCGTTGAGGTCAGTAATGGCTTGGTATTGAACCAAAATATCAAATGCTTCATCATTGTTTGGGTGGTGCCGGTAAGCTGATACAAAACCGTTTTCGGCTTGATCAAAGTAATTTAAAAAACCTAAATGCAAAGGCAAACCCGCCCTCAGTACTGAACATAATACGAGTTGATCTGCTATTTCAGTAGTTTTTTTTATTCCTAGAGGTGTTTGGATTTCAATATTAGTATACTCTAAATTTTTACTTAATTCGTATGCCATTATTTCACCAATACGTTCAATATTTCTTCGGAAACGCATGCTGTCGTTGTGTACAGTAACATTTCGAATTTGCCCTAAAAAGTGATTAAGGACACTGTTTTCCTCTGATAAATAATGAATTTGCATGGTTGTTTTTTTCGAATTAAACTTAGTACTTATTTTTTATGGTATAAAAGTATAAAAAGTATCTTTGTGTTTTAATATATAAAGATATGTTTTCAAAATTAGCCTACTCCGTATTCGAGCAAAGCATCAAGGATTATCACCAGTTTGATAATGTTGATCAACCTATAAACAATCCTTTCCCAAAGGATAAATTTGAACATTTATTGTATCACAAAAACTGGATTGACACCGTTCAATGGCATTTTGAGGATATTATTCGTGATCCAAATATTGATCCAGTTGCTGCCTTAACATTGAAAAGAAGAATTGATGCTTCTAATCAAGAGCGTACGGATATGGTGGAATATATTGACAGTTATTTTCTTCAAAAATACAGTCATGTGTTGGTAAAAGATCATGCAAAAATCAATTCAGAAAGTCCTGCTTGGGCGTTTGACCGTTTGTCTATCTTAGCTTTAAAAATTTACCACATGCAAGAAGAAGCTACTCGTGACGAGGCTTCACAAGACCACAGAGATAAATGTCAGACGAAATTGAATGTGCTATTAGAACAAAGAACAGATTTGTCAATTGCAATTGATGATTTACTTACGGATATTGAAAATGGTGATAAATTCATGAAAGTGTACAAACAAATGAAAATGTACAATGATGATGAATTGAATCCTGTTTTGTACCAAAACAAGAAGTAAAAGATATTTTGAACATTAATTAATTGTCAAAAAAAATCCATAATATAGCCGTCATGAGACTCTCTGCAATGGGAGATGTCGCCATGACGGTTCCTGTTTTACGAGCTTTCGTAAAGCATTATCCACAAATTAAAATCACGGTTATTTCCCGACCTTTTTTCGAACCTTTTTTTGAAGGAATTCCTAATCTTTCTTTTTTTGCTTTTGATGAAAAAGAGAGACATAAAGGATTTCTTGGATTGTTGCGTTTGTTCCAAGATTTGAAAGGTTTACAAATTGATGCTTTTGCCGACTTACACAACGTTTTGCGTTCTAAAATTATCCGAAATCTTTTTGCCTTGATCGGAAAAAAAACAGCCTCAGTAGATAAAGGAAGAGCAGCAAAAAAAGCATTGACCCAACCCGAAAATAAAGTATTCCAACAACTGCCTACGATGTTTGAAAGACACGTAAAAGTTTTTGAAAAACTTGGTTTTACCGTTGATCTTTTCCAACCTGAGTTTCCTGAAAAAGCAGTTTTGAGTCCTGAAATACTCGAATTAATTGGAAAAAAAAATCAGAAACTGATTGGAATAGCGCCTTTTGCACAGTACGATTCTAAAGTATATCCGTTGGATTTAATGGGTGAAGTAATTGATCAATTAGCATTGGATACAACCCAAACCATTTTACTTTTTGGCGGAGGAAAAATCGAAATAGAACTCTTAAATTCACTGGCTGATAACAAAGAAAATGTGATTGTAGTTGCAGGAAAAATTAAGTTTCAGCAGGAATTACAACTCATCAGTAATCTGGATGTAATGCTTTCTATGGACTCCGGAAATGCGCATATTGCGGCTATGCTTGGTGTAAAAGTCATTACACTTTGGGGCGCAACGCATCCGTATGCGGGATTCTCACCGTTTAACCAACCTTTAGAGAATGCTTTGGTCTCTGACAGAAATTTGTTTCCTAAATTACCAACTTCGGTTTATGGAAACAAAAAAGTATTGGGTTATGAAAATGCCATGCGTACGATTTTGCCGGAAACTATTGTTTTAAAAATTAATGGTATTTAGGATAACCATTTAGAATTTTAAAGCAAAACACCCATCAAAAATTGCCCTTTTCAGATGAGTTTTCGTTTTAACAAGACTGTTTCCTAAACATGATTACAATCTTTAGAAGTGCTTTCTGAATTACAATTGTAGTTTTAGGCTCATAGACTTTTATGTAAGAATAAATTTAACATTAAAATAACAAAAACGCATTATTTTTGCAGTAAGAATAATACTATTTTTGATTTTGAAAAATTCAATTTGTTTCAATCTGTTTTGGTTAGAAGAAAATATTCATTCGATAATCAAACTTTTTAGAAGAATTTTGAATCGTTCCATTCACAAAATCAGATACTCTTTATGCCAAAAATTATTGTAACCCTTGTAATTTTCTTTTATTTCTGCTTTTCAGCATTTTCTCAAAAAACCAAACTTTCTGGAGTGATAATGGATGGTAATGAAAAAACTCCAATTCACAATTCAGTTGTAGCTTTATTAACTCCGGTAGACTCTGTCCTATTTCAATTTACACGATCCAACAAAGACGGTAAGTTCTTACTACAAAATATAAAGCCAGGAAAGTATATTATGATGACTGCTCACAATCAATATGCAGATTATTTAGAGGATATTACCATTACTGATAAAGACATGTACATGGGTAACATCAACTTAATGAGTAAAATGGAGTTGCTCCGTGAAGTGGTCATTAAAACGGGTTCTATCAAGATTAAAGGAGATACCACTAGTTATAGAGCTAGTGATTTTAAAGTGGATGCCAACGCAAATGTGGAGGAATTACTAAAAAAATTACCAGGAATACAAGTTGACAAAAACGGTACGATTAAAGCCATGGGAGAAACCGTTGAAAAAGTATTGGTAGATGGCGAAGAATTTTTTGGAGATGATCCAGGAATGGCTGTTAAAAATTTACGTGCGGATGCGATCAAAGAGGTACAAGTTTTTAATAAAAAAAGCGATCAAGCAGAGTTCACAGGAATAGACGATGGTGACACTAAAAAAACAATCAACCTGCGACTGAAAGAGGACAAGAAGAAAGGTTATTTTGGTAAAATAGATGGTTCGAACCAACCCTTTACCGATGCAGATTCCAGATACAATAGCAATGTTATGGTGAGTAGTTTCAAAGGAAAAAGAAAGCTCTCTGCGTTTTTATTAAATGGAAATACAGGCCAAGATGGATTGGACTGGCAGGATAGTGACAAATTTGGAGGTGGATCAGGTAATGTAAGCATGAGTATGGATGATGATGGAAACGTAAACTATGAATGGACTGGTGGCGATACAGATCAAGAACCTTATGTAGATACTCAAAATGGATTTATAAAGAATACCAATGCAGGTTTACAATACAGTAACAAATGGGGTGAAAAACACAGTTTGAATTTATCACCAAAATACAACAGACAAAGCTACCAAAACAATAATTCTAGAAGTACACAGACTCAAGTAGGCGACACACAATTGAACGAGAATAGATCAACCGTAAGCCATGTTAACAGAGATAACTTTAAATTAAACGCGGTTTATGATGTAAAAATTGACTCCGTAAATACCTTAAAAATTACTGCAAAAACTAATTTTTATAATACAGAAAGTGATGAGTTCACAACTGGTAATACAACCGGTAGCGACGGCTTGATACGAAACAATCAAGAGCGTTTGTTTACTACTAAATCTGAGAAAGTAGCGCTTTCAGCTGGCGCTTTATTCAAGCATAAATTTGCTAAAGCCCGCAGGACATTGTCTGTAAATACCAATTGGAATACTCTTAATACCAATGCCAATAATTTTTTGAAATCGGCGAATGAAAGTTATGAAGGTGGTGTTTTTGCTTTTAGTAATGAAGTGGACCAAAACAAAATAGGTGAAAAAAACACGCAGAATCTTACAGTAAACACTACGTATACAGAACCTTTAGGGAAAAAATTCGCATTGCAATTATCTTATCAAATTGCAAATAACAGCGGCGATAGCAATTTTATTACCTACGACTTCTCTGACATTACTGGCAAATATGATGTAGTAGTAGAGTCACTTTCGAATCAGTTTGAACAAAATATTACAACCCATAAACCGGTTATAAAATTAAATTACAATGCCAAAAAAATCAATTACAGTTTTGGTAGTGGTTTTGGCTTTACTTCCTTTAATTTACAAGATTTAACTTTGAATAAAGAATACAAACGCAGTTTTACTAATTTTTTTCCATCGGCTAATTTTTCGTATAAATATAAAAGCAACAGTAATTTGCGTGTGACGTACCAGGGAGCTACAAGACAGCCTACAATTGACCAATTACAACCATTGCGTAACAATCAGGATTTCTTTAACCAAATAGTAGGAAATCCAGATTTGAAACAATCGTTTACAAATAGCATAAATGTGTCTAATAATAGTTACGATATTTTGACCGAAACTAATTGGTATCAAAGTGTTTCTTTTAGAACGACTTCAAATTTGATTTCTTTCAATAGAGATATTGATCCTGAAAGTGCTAAGACCATCACCACACCAATCAACACAAACGGAAATTTTTCAGGAAATTTCTATATGGGATATGGATTTAAGATCAAAAAAATCGATTTGAGTGTCAATCTAAGTCCATCTGCTAATTTCAATAGATCTGTAAATAGTATCAATAACAAAATCAATAATTCGAATACTTTGAATTCGTCATTCTCTATCTATTTGAATAAATCTAAAGAGAAAAAATATGATATTTCTTTGAACAATAGTTTTTCAAATAGTCGAAATGCTACCTCTCAAAACAATGATGTGAAATCTTTTAACACCAATAATTTAGGATTAGATGTTGCGGTTTACTTTAGAGAAAAATGGAAAATATCAACCGATTACAATTTATATTCTCGTCAAAAAACAGTAGATTTTCAAACCAATCTTACCAACCAATTATGGAATGCTAGGTTGCAAAGAACATTCAAAAATGATGAATTTACCGCTTATGTGATGGTACGAGATATTTTGAATCAAAACATAGGCATTAATAGATTTGTCTATGAAAATACAATAGGTGAGGAGCGTAATGATAGACTTCGCCGTTATGCTATGATTGGTTTTACATGGAATTTTAAAAACAAAAATGGCCTAGAAAAAAAATAGACAAATCCGTTTGTTAAGTAGAATCATGCGTTGAATAACGTTTTTAAGCATTATAACTAAAATGAAAACATCAAAAAGTATAAAATCCAATCCTATGAAATCAATCCTATTTTATCTCGTAGCTTTTGTTTGCACTACAGGATTATTTGCTCAGCAATTTGTAGATAAGGCTGTAGTTGAATATGAAGTAAGCACCAATCTGAAAAAAACAATGAGTAATGACAGTTGGGATGAGCAAATGAAAGAAAACATGTCTGACTTAAAAATATCCTATTTCACCTATACTTTTGAGGACAATAAAAGTATTTTTAAATTCGACCGTTGGAGTCCCAAAACTAGAATCCCGAAACACGAAAAAGACGCAGACGAGGAGAATAGTTGGTATTTTGATTTTACAGCTCGAAAAATGAACATGCAAAAGCAAATTGTAGGAACCAATTTTGTAGTTGTAGATAGTATTCCAAACATTCAGTGGAAGATTACTAATGAACACAGAGAAATTGCTGGCTATAATTGTAGAAAAGCAGTTGGTAAAATAATGGATGATGTATATGTTTTTGCATTTTATACAAATGATATCACCATTTCTGGAGGTCCATGTTCTATAAACGGATTGCCAGGACTTATTTTAGGTCTATCAATTCCTAGATTATACACCTCTTACATTGCAACTAAGGTAGATTTAAAAAGCAATGATAGCGCCGCGATCAAGTCCATTACAGCTAAAAAAACCTACGATTTAATAGGATTAAAAACCTTGATCGAAGAAAAAACAAAAGATTGGTATACGTATGGGGAAGATAAGGAAGAAAATAAGCGTCAAAAAAACCTGTTTTTGTGGAATGCTTTCTTGTAATGTTTTGACTGTAGATTAAATATTGGATTTTAAAATATTGAGTTTTAGAACACGATCAACTCTAAAATCATTTTTTACCTTGACAACACTTTAAAATTTACTGGTATAGTATTTGAAATAAAAAAGTATCAAGTTGTGAATAGCTTTTACGAACTATTTCAAAGTGATTAATAGTATTAACAGTTGATAATGTTCATTGGAACCACTAAGAAAATTTAGGTTTTTTTAAAGTATTTATCAATGAACTAAGCTGAATAATTTCATCAGTTCGTTTATTTTTTCAAGTTTGTAACAACTTATGAAAAGGATATATTAAATTCTATCGATCATTTGATTTTATAAAATAAAACAACTTAAAATTATAGTACTCAAATCTAATTAGGTAAAACTTTCGGTGAGATTTATTAGCTTGTTTTTTTATAATTTTTGTTGATTAGATTCCAATAGATCATCTCATTTTCAACACGTATCTTGGTGAAATTAAATTTATGTAGAAGATTTATTGAACTAATATTTTCTGTTAAACAATTTGCTGTAATTTCTTTTATTTTTTCGTTGGAGAAAGCCCATTTTATTAGCTCTCTTACGGCTTCTTCTGCAAAACCTTTTCGTCTTTCTTCCTTGATTATGCCATATCCAATATCAATATTTTCTTTTTTATCGTTAAATCCTTTAAATCCTAAATCTCCAATTATTTCCTTTGTGTCTTTCTTGATTATTATCCAAGACTCAAAACCTGTTGGATAGCCTAACTTGGTTAAATTATTAATAATTCTAGGCAAAGTATCTAAAACATCCATGTCTGGCCAACTTTTCCCTTTTTGATAGTTCCATTTTTCTAAATCACTAAAATCATTATTTAAAATATTTTGACAAAATGGAATTGTAAATGGTTTAAGTATTAAATTTTTAGTTGTCAGTTGTTCAATTTCAATTTTTTTAATTTTCATGTTTTAATGCAAGATGATAAGGTAAATAAATATAATGTCTGACCTACCTTATAGGATTTAAAGAAGAATTACTTGTAATAGACTATTAAGTCTACTAATATACTAAAAATCTCAACTCCCTAAAACAAAAAAACTTCCCTTTTCAGAGAAGTTCTTGTTATCGTATAGACTGTTTTAAACATCATCATAATCTACATAAAGAGTCTCAGAGGTAGGATGCGCTTGACAGGTAAGTATCAAACCATCGGCAATTTCTTTATCAGTAAGGATAGAATTCTTAGACATCTCAGCAGTTCCAGAGGTAACACGAGCCAGACAGCTGCTACAAATTCCGCCTTGGCAAGAATATGGAGCATCAATTCCTTGTTTTAAAGCGGCATCTAGAACGGTTTGTTTTTGTGACATTTCAAAGGTTGTTTCCTCATCATCTACCAAAACGGTAATTTTTGAATGACCGCCCAATGATTTTTCTATCTTATTTTCTTTGGTTGAAGAAGCAAACAATTCAAATTTAATATTTGATTCCTTTACGTTGTGCTCTTTTAAAACTCCAGAAACGGTATTGATCATTTCTTCAGGACCACACAAATAAAATTTATCAAAATCAAGTTCTTTGTGTTTTGTGTTTAAAACAAAATTCACTGTTGATTTGTCAATTCGGCCAAATAAAGAAGGCTCTACCTGAACTTGACTGTACACATAATGTACAAACAGTCGTCCTACGTATTGCAATTGCAAATCGTGTAATTCTTGGTGAAAAATAGTGTCTTCAGGTGATTTGTTGCCATAAACCAAAACAAAAGTGCTGTTAGGTTCGTTGTGTAAAACCGATTTTAAGATCGACATCACGGGTGTAATTCCACTTCCTGCCGCAAAAGCTGCGTAGTTGCGTTGGCGATCAGCCTGAGGTTCAAAAGTAAATTTTCCTTCCGGAGTTCCTACTTCAAGAACGTCGCCCGCTTGGAGTTTGGTGTTGGCAAATTGCGAAAACAAACCATTAGGAACGGCTTTAACAGCGATTCGAAGTTCATCACTATCAGGCGAAGAACAAATAGAGTAGGCTCTGCGAATTTCTTGACCGTCAAGGGTTAGTTTTAAGTTTAAATATTGACCAGCAACAAAAGCATAGTTTGCTTTTAGTTCTTCTGGTACATTAAAAAGTATAGAAACCGCATCTTGAGTTTCGCGTTTTACTTCTTTTATGATAAGTTTTAAAAAGGATGACATCTGTTTATTTTTTTACAAAGATACTAAAGTCAATAGGTTTCTTAAATTAAAGATTTTGAAAAATTTATATACCTAGAACTGTTATGTATAAGAATCTTATGTATATTTGTTTTTCCAAAAGAAAATGAAAATGAAAAACTCACAATTGTACAAAGGAAGTCTGAATACGATTATCATGAAATTGCTGGAAGAAAATGGCAAGATGTACGGCTATGAAATCACTCAGAAAGTAAAAGCTATTACTGCGGGTGAACTCAATATTACCGAAGGCGCTTTGTATCCCGCCTTACACAAGCTTGAGGCTGAGGGAATTCTGGATGTTGAAATTGAAAAAGTTGACAACCGCATGCGAAAGTATTACAAACTAACCGAAGCAGGCGAGAAGGAAACCGTAAACCGACTCTCAGAACTCGAAGATTTCATCAGAAACATGCAGAGTTTAGTGAACCCTAAGCCTAGTTTAGAATTTTAATTTTTTCAAGATGAAATTAACCACCGAACAAATAGCCCAAATAGAAGAAACTTTAGTTTTAAACGGTCTTGTTTATCAAGATGTGAAGCTAGAAATAATTGACCACATAGCATCAGAAATTGAAGAAATAATGAGTCAGGAAGAAATTTCATTTGACAGTGTCTGTAAATCAGTTTTTGAGAAATGGAAAAGTGCACTAGAAATTTCATCTAGTAGTAATTGGCTAGGAGCATTTTTTAAAGCACCTCGATTTGTAGTTGACAGATTAGTCACATATTCTAAAGGACAGGCTTTAAATATATTTTTTTCAGTTCTTGTTTTCGGGTCTCTACTAGCTTTTATAGTTTCAAATACATTTCAAAAAGAAACCTTTAAAGCTATTAGTTTGGCTTTACAAGTAACTTACACCATATTGATAGTATGTACCAGTATAAGTATGTTCTTGATTTGGAGGTCTACAATTAAAACCATGTACGGAAGATTGTTTCTTTTCAGAGGTTGGCTCGTTTTTTTATTTTGTTTACAGTTTAACATTTATAATGACCCATTAAAGCATTTTGATGCTAGTAATTCTTTTTTGCATAATCTAGTAGGCTGTGTACTATTATGTAGTCCATTTGTATACTCTTTCTTTCAATTAATGTTGGCTAGTGAACATTTTAAAATCGTTAAAAAATTGAAATTAGTTTAATCTTTATTTTATGAAATTAACCACCGAACAAATAAACCAACTTTATCTTTTTACCCGCCAACATTATGTGGAATACTATGATTTGCAAACAGAATTAGTAGATCATTTGGCAAACGCTATCGAAATCGAATGGCAACAAAATCCTAAATTGACTTTTGACGAAGTCTTGAATAAAGAATTCAAGAAATTTGGGGTTTTTGGATTTATGGATGTTGTAGAAAGTCGCCAAGCTGCTTTGGGAAAAAAATACAATAGTCTGGTTTGGGAGCACTTCAAAGAGTATTTTGGTATTCCTAAAATTGTTTTAACTCTTGCAATGACTTTTTTATTATTTATCATTTTAAAAGCAAGTACCTATCAAGAGTGGACTATCATTGGTTTATATCTTTCACTGTTTGGTTTTACACTTTATGAGATGATTAAATCACAGAGGCTAAGAAATAAAAAAAAGAAATCGCAAGAAAAAAGATGGTTGTTTGAAGAAATTATCAATCAATACGGCGCTTTCTCTGGCGCCATACTTTTACCTTTTAATGTATTGTTACAAATATACAATCGTATTGATAGTTACGTAACTAATGATTATTTTTTACTAGTAATAAGCTTGGTTTTAGTGTTGTTATCTGTAACTCTTTTCATCATTTTTAAGGTAATCCCACCCAAAACACAAATCTATCTAGAACAAACCTATCCAGAATATAAATACGAAAAATTGTAACATTTTTTAATTTCGATCTACTTACTAACAAACCAAAAAACCAAACTATGATTTCAAAATTCCTTTTTCTTGAATGGAAGTCCTTTACTCGGTCGGCATCTTTTGCCACAAATCTTGCACTAAAAATCGTGATCGGATTTTTTGCCGCTTATTTTATTTTAATTTTCTTGGGAATAGGTGTGGGAGCATTTTATATCCTGAAGAAAATGAAACTAGATCCTGTAGTAGCGGTAAATCAGTTCCTTTTTTACTATGTAATCACGGATTTAATTATCCGATTGATGCTTCAAAAAATTCCAGTGCTTAACATTCGTCCCTTATTAATTTTTCCCATCAATAAATCAACCATTGTTCATTTTTCACTAGGAAAAACTATTTTATCTTTTTTCAACATTATTCATGCATTCTTTTTAATTCCTTTTAGTGTAGTATTACTTATAGAAGGATATGATCCTGCATCAGTTGTTTTTTGGTTCTTGGCCATTTATTCTTTATTCTACTGTAATAATTTCATCAACATATTGTTGAGCAATAAAGATAATTTATTTGCCATATTTTTAGGAACAACAGCCGTTTTAGGAGGATTGCATTACTATGGAATATTTGATATTACAGCATATGTAGCTCCGTTTTTTAATGCGCTTTTCAATACCTATTGGGCGTTCTTAATACCAGTGGTGGCACTAGTTGTTTTGTATTATGTAACCTTTCAATATTTCAAAAAGAACTTGTACCTAGACGCAGGTTTGTCCAGCAAACACGATGAGGCTAAAACAGAAGAATTAACTTGGCTGAACCAATTTGGAGCCATTGGAACTTTCTTGAAAAACGACATCAAATTAATTAAAAGAAACAAACGTTCTAAAACTACGGTAGGAATGAGTATTATGTTTCTTTTTTACGGTTTGCTTTTCTTTACCAATGGAATTCCGATGTACAACAATCCTACGATGCATATTTTTGCAGGAATATTTGTTTCGGGTGGATTCTTAATTACTTTCGGACAATTTGTGCCGAGTTGGGATAGCTCGTATTACCAGCTCATGATGACACAAAATATTCCGTACAAAGGCTATTTGAGTTCAAAATGGTGGTTAATGGTAATTGCTACCATTGTTACTACAATTATTGCTTCGTTCTATCTTTATTTTGGTGTACAAGTTTACTTAACCATCATTGTGGGTGCCATTTATAACATTGGTGTCAACTCACATCTTGTATTATTAGGAGGAGCGTACACTAAAACACCTATTGATTTAAGTTCAGGAAAAGGTGCCTTTGGAGATAAAAAAGCCTTCAATGTAAAAACCATGCTCATCTCCATACCACAATTAGGATTACCTGTATTATTGTATTGGCTTGGGTCTAAATATGGCAGTCCAACTATAGGTTTAGCGCTAGTAGCAGCCCTAGGTGTAATAGGTTTTGCATTCAAAGAAAAAGCATTTTCATTGATTGAAAAAACATATAAATCAGAAAAATACGCTACCATAGCGGCTTACAAACAAAAAGGATAAGATTCATAAAGATAATTTAATGCAATGGTGCTTAATTTTCTTAATCCCTTAATGGTTTAAAAAATAGATTAAGCAATTCAAGCAACAACAAACCAACCTATAAAACTTCAAAAAATGATACAAGTAAACAACTTATCAAAAACATATAACGGAACAACCGTATTAAAAATAGACTCATTAGAAATAAAAAAAGGCGAAAGCTTTGGCTTAGTAGGTAACAACGGCGCTGGAAAAACCACTTTTTTCAGTCTGCTTTTAGATTTAATCCAGCCCTCATCAGGAAACATCATCAACCATGGCGTACAAGTCAATACCAGCGAAGCCTGGAAACCTTTTACAGCATCGTTCCTAGACGAAAGTTTCTTGATAGGATACCTAACTCCCGAAGAATATTTTTATTTCATTGGCGATTTACGCGGTCAAAACAAAGCCGATGTTGATGCTTTACTCGCCAAACACGAAGAATTTTTCAACGGCGAAATCCTTAAAAACAAAAAATATTTACGCGATTTATCAAAAGGAAATCAGAAAAAAGTAGGGATCATTGCCACTCTTATTGGTAGTCCCGAAGTAGTGATTCTAGACGAACCATTTGCTAATTTAGACCCAACCACACAATTCCGATTGAAAAAAATCATCAAAGATCTAGCCGATGATCCTAACGTGACCGTGCTTGTTTCAAGCCATGATTTGCAACATACCGTTGAGGTTAGTGACAGGATTGTAGCCATGCACAAAGGAAACGTGGTCAAAGACATTCAAACATCGCCAGAAACCTTACAAGAATTAGAGCAGTTTTTTGCCGTATAAATTCAGCACAACAGTTCAAAATAAAATAGACAACGCTAATTCGCTTAAGAGAGGCTCCAAGGTTTGTATCTACTAAATGAATTAGCGTTTTCTTTTGGGCGTAACCCTCAGTCTCGTTCAGTAAAAAGAGACCTCGGGTCGGGCTTTTCGCTCTATCTTTATTTTTTTAAAGAAAAAAAATAAAGGATGCCGCTGCAATCCCTTACGCACTCGAGTAAAGTTCAAATAAAGCGTCATAATTTTCACGTTATCAAAAAGAAATGTATTTTTACAAGTTCATATACTAAAAGGTGTATTTCATAGTTAATTGATAAAAACGTTTTCCATTGAAAATCAATATATTTAAAACATTATCTGTCGGGTTACTTCTTACTTTTTTTGTAGCTTGTTCTACAAAAAAAGATACCTTCATTTCTAGAAATTCCCATGCCTTAAGTACTGAATACAACATCCTTTACAACGGACAAATAGCATTAGACAAAGGAATAAAAACCGTTAACGACAACAGCGATGATAATTTTTGGAATATTCTACCCATAGAAAAAATGCAAATTTCCGAGGAGTTTTCAGCGTCAAACAAAGCTAAAAACCCTGATTTTGAATTGGCCGAAACCAAAGCGACTAAGGCCATTCAAAAACACTCCATGAACATTAACGGCCGAGAAAAAAACATGCAAATAGATGAGGCGTACCTCATGCTAGGAAAAGCCAGATATTATGATCAAAGGTTTATACCAGCTCTTGATGCATTCAATTACATTCTTTACAAATATCCTAACAGTAGTAAAATTTACGAAGCTAAGATTTGGCGTGAAAAAACCAATATGCGTTTGGGCAATGACCCGCTCGTTATCAAGAATATTAGTAAGTTATTAGAAGACCATGAAGTAAAAAAACAAGTTTTTGCCGATGCAAATGCGCTTTTGGCTTCTTCTTTTTTAAACTTAGAACAAAAAGACAGTGCTGTGGCCAAATTAAAATTAGCCATAGATTTTACAAAAATAAACCAAGAAAGAGCAAGATATCGTTTTGTCTTAGCGCAGTTGTATCAAGAGTTAGGACATAAAGATAGTGCCGTAGCAATGTACCAAACAGTCATTGACATGAACAGAAAAGCGGAGCGCAAGTTTGTCATTCAAACACAAGCAAAAAAAGCAACGCTTTTTGATTATCAAAAAGGAGATGTGGCATTGTTCACTAAAACCTTTGACAAATTAATAAATGACCGAGAAAACCGCCCATTTAAAGATTTGATTTTTCATCAAATGGCTTTATTTCATGACAAGCAAAACAACCAAGAACAAGCAGTTGCGTTGTATAATGAATCCTTAAAATCAAATTCTAAAGATCCTTACCTAGTAGCTTCAAACTATAGAAATCTGGGTAATATGTATTTTAGAAATACAAAATATCCTATTGCAGCTAAGTATTATGATAGTACATTGGTAAAACTTAATGATAAGACTAGAGAGTTTGCAAAAATCAAGAAAATTAGAACAGATCTTGATGAGGTTATTTTATATGAAACCATTGCCAATAGAAATGACAGTATCCTGCGGGTGGTAGCCATGAGTACACCAGATAGAATTGCATATTATGAAAAACACATTGCGGTACTCAAAGAAAAAGAAGAACAAAAACGAATACTAGAAGAAAAAAACAAACGCATTGCTGACAATATAGCGGCAAATTCATCGATTAATTCACCAGATCCAGCTACAAATTTAAGCCCAGTTCTCCCTGGAGGAAGAAACGCTATGCTTCCGCCATCAGGGAATGCACCTATTTCACAACAAGCGCTCAGCACCTTTTATTTTTACAATCCCAATACAGTAGCTTTTGGAAAAGTAGAATTTAAAAAAAATTGGGGTGATAGAGAAGCCATAGGCAATTGGAGAATCGTAAAAGCTACCTCAAATGCAAGTTCAGCAAACGGTGATACTAATTCGCCACTTACAAGCGCAGCAGGAGAAACAACTACAGCCGTTGCGGAGCAATTCACTACTGATTTTTACATCAAGAAATTGCCTACTGAACAAGCCGACTTGGATAAGTTAAATAAAGACCGAAATGAGGCATATTATCAATTAGGAATAATCTACAAAGAAAAATTCAAAGAAAATCAATTGGCTATAGCCAAGTTAGAGAAATTACTTTTAAATAATCCTGAGGAAAAACTAGTATTACCTACCTTGTATAATTTGTATAAATTGTACCAAATTACCGATGTGAGTAAAGCAACAGCTATAAAACAAAAAATAGAAATTCAATTCCCTAATTCGCGCTATACTCAAATTATAAGCAATACCAGCTCAAGTTCGGTAGCTGTAGAAGAAACTCCAGAAACAACGTATAACAAATGGTATAGAATTTTCCAAAGTGAAGAGTACGTAACAGTATTAGAAAACATAGACCCATTAATTACACAATTTTCAGGTGATGCTATAGTGTCAAAATTTGAATTGCTTAAGGCCAATACCATAGGTAAACTAAGAGGAGTAACGGCTTTTAAAAATGCGTTGCAAGATGTTGCTGATAATTATCCAAATAGCGAAGAAGGTAAGAGTGCAGTGCTTACCTTAAAAGAGCAAATTCCATTTTTAGAAAAAATAGATTTCAAGACAACAGAAAGCGGTAAGTGGAAAGTATTGTACACCGTAGGGAAAAAAGATGCCGAAGCCACTAAACTCTTAACAGATAAATTAACCAAATTTATAAAAGATAACGATCTAACTGAATTGTCTTTCTCATTTGATGTGTATAATGAAAAAGAAAATTTCATCACAATCCACGGATTTAATTCTAGTGTATTTGCAACGAACATCACAACAAAAATACTAGCATTAAAACCTACTGGGAATGTGCCAAATGCCATTGTGATTAGCAATGATAATTATAAAGTAATTCAAATTAAAAAAAATCTTGAGGCTTATCTAGGTCTAAAAAAATAAACTATGTTTGATAAAAAGCAAAAACCATACACTGATCTTTTAGGTAAAACAAATAGAATTGTAGAAGCTACAACAATCACTGGAGACATATCCTCTAAGGCTGATTTTAGACTAGATGGAAATTTAATTGGAAATTTTCATTCAGAGGGTAAGATTGTTATTGGTCCCTTGGGTAGTGTTAAAGGAGACATAATTTGTAAAAGTGCTGATATAGAAGGAAAATTTGAAGGTAAAATTCAAGTAACCGAACTTTTAAACATTAAAGCAACCGCACGTATTAATGGTGAAGTTCTTGTGGGAAAACTTTCTGTAGAACCCGGAGCTGATTTTACGGCTACTTGTACCATGAAAATGATGAATACAAGTCAAACACCAAATGACAGTGAAAAAGGAACCAAAAAACAGTAATGTTAATAAGTGGCTTTTATTTATGGGAATCCCTTTTCAAATGGGGATTGTCATTTTTTTATTCACTTATTTAGGAATATGGCTGGACGGAAAATATACTCATGGAACAACCCCTTGGTTTACCATTGGCTTATCCTTATTTTCTGTTTTTGTTGGGCTATATAATGTCATACGTCAGGTGAACAACATTAATAAAAATAATAAATGAGCAAATTAATTACGTTTTTAAAATATTGTATACCCTTTACCTTACTATTGTATTTTGCACAGCAATATGCAACAACGGCTTTAGGATCTCAACACGATTTTTTTTACACAACTTGGAGTATTTATTTATTTCAATTTATATCATCATTACTCCTATATATAATACTACTTTTTGTTCATTCAAAATTGCCAGAATATACAGGGTTTGCTTTTATGGGGATTACGTTTTTTAAAATGATGGCTTCGGTAGTTTTTTTAATTCCTTTGATACAAGCAGAGGGGAGAGAATCTAATTTAGATATCGCTGCATTCTTTATCCCGTATTTCCTATTTTTGTTTTTTGAAACTGTATTTTCAATACGATTGATAAATAAAAGATAAGTTACTTGAAAATAATGCAATGCGATTGTAAAATTCATTTTTTAAAATCATCATTATAATTTTCAATTTTCAATTAAATATGTACCTTTGCAAAAAATTTTAAAAACGTTAAATCAGATACTCAATTAATAATGGTAATTTCAAAAAAATCACTTCAATTCCTGTTAGTAACTTTTCTAGCGTGTATGCCATTGGTTACTTTCGCAAATGAAAGCGCGGATAGTCTTCAAAACCATACTGAAAGTGCAGCTACACTTGCAGCGCCACATGGAGAATCGGGTCATTCTGAGAAAAAAGAATTTAATGCTACAGAGCTTATTAATGATCACATTGGGGATTCTCATGAATTTCATATTGCTGATTGGAATGGTCATCCTATAACATTTTACTTGCCTGTAATTTTATGGACTAATAATGGTTTAGAAATTTTTTCATCAGAGCAGTTTCACCATGATAATGATGGACACCATATAATTGATGTAAACGGTCAAAAACTGGTACGTCATGAAGAAGTGATTTATTATGCAGATAAATTTGAAACACTTACCGAAGCGCAAAAAGAATTAGGTGGTTTTGAATTTGATGCTAGACCGCTTGATTTTTCAATCACTAAGAATGTTTTTTCAATGTTGATGTCGGCTATAGTTTTGTTTATTTTATTTTTAATAGTGGCACGTTCTTACAATAAAAACCAAATGGCACCAAAAGGGATTGCTGGTTTCTTAGAGCCACTTGTAACTTATGTGAGAGATGAAATTGCAATTCCTAATATTGGAACAAAAAAATATGCGAAGTTCATGCCTTATTTATTGACCATCTTCTTTTTTATATGGATCAATAACTTAATAGGTTTAATTCCGTTTTTTCCATTTAGCTCTAACTTAACTGGTAATATCTATTTTACTTTTGTATTAGCATTTATCACCTTTATAGTAACAACATTAAGTGGTAATAAAGATTATTGGGGACACATATTAACGCCACCAGTACCTAAAGCATTATATCCTATTATGATTCCTGTAGAAATCATTGGTATGTTGACAAAACCTTTCGCGTTGATGATTCGTTTGTTTGCTAACATAACTGCAGGGCATATTATCATCTTGAGTTTAATTTCATTGATATTTATTTTTGAAACGGTTTGGGTATCACCTATATCTGGAGCTTTTGTATTATTCATGAGTGTTTTAGAAATGTTAGTTGCTGCATTGCAAGCGTATGTATTTACTTTGTTGTCAGCATTGTTTATTGGTCAAGCTGTTGCTGAGCACGACCATCATTAATTTGAGTTTTATTAATTATTAACTATATAAATTTACTATTATGGTATTAGCTGGAATTGGAGCTGGATTAGCAGTAATCGGAGCAGGTCTAGGAATTGGAAAAATTGGTGGATCTGCAATGGATGCTATCGCTCGTCAGCCAGAAGCTGCTGGAAAAATCCAAACTGCTATGATTATCGCTGCTGCACTTATTGAGGGTGTTGCACTTTTCGCAGTAGTAGTTGCGTTAATCGCAAAATAATTGAAATCTAAAATTTCCTGTAGCGGTTGGCTACAGGAAGTTTTTTTATTGAAAAATAATTTTATCAAATATATAAGAATATGAAATTAGGTTCACCAGAGAGTTTAATATTTTGGACAACAATAATTTTTGTAGTTTTCTTTTTACTACTCAAAAAATTTGCTTGGGGTCCTATTTTAGGAGCGGTAAAAAGTCGTGAGGACTCTATCAACAATGCATTAGCATCTGCTGAGTCAGCTCGTCTTGAAATGAGAAATCTTACTGCTAGTAATGAGCGTATTTTACAAGAAGCGCGTTTAGAGCGTGATGCTATGTTAAAAGAAGCACGTGAAATGAGAGAGAAAATGATTGCTGATTCTAAAGCTGATGCGCAAGCAGAAGGGGCTAGAATGATTGAGCAAGCAAAAGTTGCTATTGCAGCAGAAAAAAATGCAGCAATGGCTGAATTGAAATCTCATGTTTCTACATTATCTTTGGACATTGCAGAGAAATTATTAAAAAGCGAATTATCTAACAAAGAGGCTCAAACTAAACTAGTTGAGAACATGTTAGGAGACGTTAAATTAAACTAACATTATGTCAGGAACTAGAGCAGCAATTCGTTATGCGAAAGCAATTTTAGAAATCGCACAGTCAAAAGGTGTGGCTGATGCTGTTAATGCAGATATGAAAACTATTGCATTGACTGTTACAGAAAATCTAGAATTGAAAAACTTTATTGAAAATCCAACTTTAAAAGTTGATCAAAAACAAAGTGCTTTACTAGAGGTTTTTGCTGATGCAAATTCTGTGACTAAAAGTTTATTTCATTTGTTATTTGAAAACAAAAGATTTGAAATTCTAGGTGCTATTGCATCAGAATACAATAGTTTGTTTGACACAATGAACGGAGTTGAAGTAGCAACTGTTACTACTGCTGTTCCTATGGATGAAGCTTTAGAGGCCAAAGTTTTAGCTAAAATAGCTACTTTGTCTGACAAGAAAATTACAATTATCAATACGGTAGATCCTGCTATTATAGGAGGTTTTATTATTAGAATAGGTGACAAGCAGTACAATGCTTCTGTTGCAAACAGATTACAAGTTTTAAAAAGAGAATTAAGTAACTAAATTCTAACAATGAAAAAAATTCTATTTTTATTTATCTTAAGTACATCGTTATTTTCTTTTGGTCAGAAAATAAAAGAAGATGATGATCAGATTTTATTTGATAATGTTGCTGTAGCGAAAGTTGAAAAGGACAAAGCAGGTACGCAATTTAAATATACTTCAATTAATAATGCCAATGCTATCATTGCAACTTTGAAGACACATAAAATTGATGCCCAAAATTCTAAAAGTTGGTTAGTTGTTACAAATTTAGATGGTACAAAAACTGCAGAAGTAGATTTTGCTCTAATGTCTTTTACATTAAATTACAAAAAGGCTGTTGCAGAAATCCTTGCCAAAAAGTACAATATCATAACGTCTAATGGTGTAGAGAATCTTGATGTTTTTTTTGCTGAAGAGCGTCCAAGTATTTCAGCAGAGATTGAAAAACTGAAGGAATCTGCTAAGGGTTTAGAAAAAGACTTAGCGACAATGAACTATCAAGTTTTTCGTAGAGATAAATTGATTTTTTCTGGTGTTGTACCTGCAGATGCTTTTACAGATAGATACACCCAAGAACAAAACAAAGAGTTTATGTCAAAAGTGGTTGCGAAATATGATGTTTCTATGAAACAAAATAGTTCTCCATATCCTGTTTTAAATGTTGAAATCGCATCTTTAAGTGGTAGAGTATTAGTTCAAGCTGTTGAGAGAGGCGGTAAAATGGTTGTAGCATTAGTTGAATCTGATAAAACTTTTACTTATGTTCCAACTGCTAAAATCAATAATGCGGATTTGGCTTCTTCTGAAAGTTTTGTAAAAGAATTAGTTGATTTATCATACGTTAATGGTCAAAAATACATGACGCTAATGGAGGCCGAAGTTCTTTTAAAGGCAAGAGAAGCTGATAAAACTGCTAAATTAGACGCTGCTAAATTAAACTCATCTAATATTTATGACAAGAAAGGGTATGTAATTGATCAAAAAGGGGAAAAATTAGAAGGTGTACTTTCGATTGATTTTGAAAAAATTGTAATTCCTAATTCTTCTAACGGCATGGTCGATTTAGATGGCGTTGGGAAAATATTAAAAGTGGTAGCTAAAAATGAAAAAGGTGATTTTAAATATTACAGTTTTAAAGCAAAAGAGAATGTCCTTTTTAGTATTGTAAATGATGACAACTCTGATACAAAGTATAGAGCTTTATTAGCTAAAGTTGAAGAGGTTGCTGTACCAAAAGATAATTCTGCTCTTGATTTAGGTGCCATGGCTGGACTTTCATTAGCTTCTGCTTCATGGAAATATTTTAAAGAAGTACAAATTACAGATAAGATGAGTATTTACCAAGACATACCTTCAAATTCTTATGTAATTAAAATACCATCACAAGAAAAAGGGTTTCAAATCCTTATCAAAAAAGGTAAAGAAGAGAAGTTTTTTGCTAAATTAAAAGAGTATATCGGAGGTTCTGTATCTAGTAGTGACATAGAAAAAATTGATTACAGTAATGTTAATGGTTTAAAAGATTTAGTTGATTTATATTCTAAATCAATATAAAAAAATAGGTAAAAATAATTATTATGGCGGAAATTAAACCTGCTGAAATTTCAGCAATATTAAGAAAGCAAGTAGAAGGTTTTGAATCTGGTGCTACACTAGAGGAAGTAGGAACTGTACTTCAAGTTGGAGACGGTATTGCTCGTATTTACGGGCTTTCAAATGTGCAATATGGTGAGTTAGTTGAATTTGAAAACGGACTTGAAGCTATTGTATTAAACCTTGAAGAAGACAATGTGGGTGTGGTACTTTTAGGACCATCTACAGGAATCAAAGAAGGATCTACTGCAAAAAGAACACAACGTATTGCTTCTCTTAAAGTAGGAGAACAAATGGTAGGTCGTGTTGTAAATACACTAGGATTTCCTATTGATGGAAAAGGACCAATAGGTGGTGATTTATATGAAATGCCATTAGAAAGAAAAGCTCCTGGAGTTATCTTCCGTCAGCCAGTTACTGAGCCATTACAAACAGGTATCAAAGCAGTTGATGCAATGATCCCAGTAGGTCGTGGACAACGTGAGCTAGTTATTGGTGACCGTCAAACAGGTAAATCAACTGTTTGTATTGACACCATCTTAAATCAAAAAGAATTTTACGATGCTGGGAAACCGGTATTTTGTATCTACGTAGCTATTGGACAAAAAGCTTCTACTGTAGCAGGAATTGCTAAAATGTTAGAAGAGAAAGGTGCAATGGCGTATACAGTGATCGTTGCTGCAAATGCATCTGATCCAGCTCCAATGCAAGTTTATGCTCCATTTGCAGGTGCTGCTATTGGGGAATATTTTAGAGATTCAGGTCGTCCAGCTTTAATTGTTTATGATGATTTGTCTAAACAAGCTGTTGCTTACCGTGAGGTTTCTCTTTTATTAAGAAGACCACCGGGACGTGAGGCTTATCCTGGAGACGTTTTTTACTTACACAGTCGTTTATTAGAGCGTGCTTGTAAAGTAATTGCTGATGATGGAATTGCTAAAAACATGAATGATTTACCAGATTCATTGAAATCAATTGTAAAAGGTGGTGGTTCATTAACTGCTTTACCAATTATTGAAACTCAAGCTGGTGACGTTTCTGCATATATCCCAACAAACGTAATTTCGATTACTGATGGTCAAATTTTCTTAGATGGAGATTTGTTTAACTCTGGGGTTCGTCCAGCGATTAACGTAGGTATCTCGGTATCTCGTGTTGGAGGAAATGCACAAATTAAATCAATGAAAAAAGTTGCGGGTACATTAAAGTTAGACCAAGCACAATTCCGTGAATTGGAAGCGTTTGCTAAATTTGGTTCTGATCTTGATGCTGTTACTTTAAACGTAATTGAAAAAGGAAAAAGAAACGTTGAAATCTTGAAACAAGGTTTGAATGATCCTTATACTGTAGAAGATCAAGTTGCTATTATTTATGCAGGATCAAAAAACTTGTTGAAAAACGTACCTGTTTCTAAAGTTAGAGAATTTGAGAAAGATTTCTTAGAATTCTTAAACGCTAAACACAGAGGAACTCTTGATGCGTTGAAAGCAGGGAAATTGACTGACGAAATTACAGATGTAATTGAAACTGTTGCAAAAGAATTATCAGCAAAATATAACTAAAACTAGTCAAAAGTTGTAAAGTCCAAAGTCTTAAATTCAGTCAATCTGTTTTATATGACTTTAGACTTTATAACTTTAAGACATTAGACTAAAAATAATGGCAAATTTAAAGGAAATCCGTAATAGAATTACTTCCGTTTCATCGACGATGCAAATAACATCGGCAATGAAAATGGTTTCTGCAGCAAAGCTAAAGAAAGCACAAGATGCAATCACAGCTATGCGCCCTTATGCCGAAAAATTGACAGAACTGCTACAAAATCTTTCTGCTACATTAGAAGGTGATGCTGGTGGTGAATATACCACACAACGCGACATTAAAAAAGTATTATTAGTTGTAGTAACTTCAAATAGAGGTTTAGCTGGAGCTTTTAACACCAATGCTATAAAAGAAGCTAAAAGTCGTTCTGAATTTTATGCAGGAAAACAAGTTGATGTTTTTGCAATAGGTAAAAAAGGAAATGACGTTTTAAGCAAAACTTTGCCTGTAGTTGCAAATTATAGTACTGTTTTTGATGATCTTACTTTTGATAATGTTGCAAAGATTGCTGATGAGTTGATGGCTAAATTTGTTGCTGGTGAGTATGATAAAATTGAGTTGATCTACAACCAATTTAAAAATGCTGCTACACAAATTGTTCAAACTGAACAGTTCTTGCCTTTAGCAGCTCTGAAAACAGATGTTGTTGTTGCTCCAGGTGATTATATTTTTGAGCCTTCAAAAGAAGAAATTGTTTTGACCTTGATTCCAAAATCATTAAAAACACAATTGTATAAAGGCATCCGTGATTCTTTTGCTTCTGAGCATGGAGCACGTATGACAGCAATGCACAAAGCAACTGATAATGCAACGGAATTGAGAAATCAATTGAAATTGACTTATAATAAAGCACGTCAGGCTGCAATTACCAATGAAATCTTGGAGATTGTAGGTGGAGCAGAAGCTTTAAAAGGATAGTAATTATTTACACACAAATAGAAAAAGAGCCAACATAACGTTGGCTCTTTTTTTTGTGGTTAGCTCTTCTTTTTGAATGTTTTAAATGGTTTTTCTGTACTTGTGATGACTAGGGACGTTCCCATAATGGAGTCAATTTGTTTTTTATCTATAGTCTCTAACCAAGAATATTTTACTGTTTTTATATTTTGCCAGGGATTTGTATTTACTGTTTTTTCTATTTCAGGTAAGGCTGTTTTACCTTTTTTTTGGGCGTAAGATGTTGTAGTGAATATGGCGAAGCATATCAAAAAGTAGATGTATTTTTTCATTTTTTTTGTACTGAAATAGCTATAATTATATTTCAAATAGTATGCCAATTCGTTAATTAGCTTAAAGTTTCTGTAATAAAATTCACGACTAGTTTTAAGTATAGTATGATTATTTTCAGTAATAGTGTGATCATTTTAATAATTATTAATTTTTCATTTGCAATTAAACCAAACCTTGCTTTTGCCATAATTCAAAGTATTTACCTTTTTCCTTTAAAAGGGACTCATGATTTCCTTTTTCTACGACTGTTCCATTTTCCATTACCAAAATGGTGTCGGCATTTGCAATTGTGCTCAATCTATGAGCAATCACAATTACTGTTTTTCCTTGCTCTTTAAAATTATCAATCACTTCTTTTACTACTTTTTCAGAATTAGTATCTAAGGATGATGTTGCTTCATCCATTAACAAAATTTCTGGATTTTTGTATAGTGCTCTGGCAATTGCAATTCGTTGTTTTTGACCACCTGATAACATGGCACCATTTTCACCTATTTGTGTTTCAAAACCGTTAGGTAATTTCTCTACAAATTCTGTTATGGCTAATTGTTTGGATAAATCTAATATTCGTTGAATGTTAGGAAATGAATCTCCTAACGCGATATTTTCAATTATTGTTCCTGAAAATAAATTGAGTTGTTGTGGAATTACTCCAATAACATTTCGTAAACTTTGGTAATGAATAAATTGAGCATCATGATCTCCTATGTATATTTTCCCATCATTTATTGGGTAGAGATTTTGCAAAAGTGAAATTAAGGTAGTTTTACCGCTGCCACTTTCTCCGACAATGGCTGTGGTTTCATTTTTTTTGAAAACGGCATTAAAATTTTTGAATACTTCTGTTCTAGATCCATATCTAAAACTTACATTTTCAAACTTGATGTCTCCAATATTTTCTTTCAAAAATGCTACTTTATTTTCTGTTTCTTCTCTTTCTAAATCCATGATTTCAAAAAGACGATCTGCAGCAATCAAGGCATTTTGAGCGGTTTTATTCATCCCAATTAATGATGCTACTGGTGAGGTAAAATAGCCAATTAATGCATAGAATGAAAATAATTCACCTGGAGTTATAGCTCTGTCAATTACATAACCAGAACCTATCCACATAAGTATTACTGTAAATATAGAGGCCAAGAACTGCGTTGAAGTCCCAGCAAAAAGACTATTTAGTCCGGATTTATAGCCAGTGAATAGTAATTTAACAAACTTGTTTTCTGTTTTTAAATTTGAAAATTCTTCAATTCCAAATTCTTTAACTGTTCTAACATGGGTAATACTTTCAACTAATTGTGTTTGTAGTTCAGCAGCATTTTCCATGATGGTTCTTTCAACCTTTTTATTAAATTTGTTTAGTAGATAATAAATTAGTGCGTAAAAAGGAATAACCAGTAGGATCACCATTGCTAGTTTCCAATAATAGGTAAACATCAATGTGAATGAAAAAATAACAATAAAAATGTTAACTATCATTTCAATAGCTACCTCATTTATAAAGGATCTAATCTTCACAGCATCTCCAATTCTTGACGTGATTTCTCCAACTTGCATGGTGTCAAAAAACCTTTGTGGCAAATGCAGTAAATGTTTGTAATAACCTAAGATTAATTTAGCATCTATTAATTGTCCTGTTTTCATAACAAAAATACTCTTCTTAGAACCAATATAGGCTTGGAGTATTATGATGGCAATCATAGAAAAACTTAATAAATTCAGCAAGTTTCTATTACCTTCGACCAATACGTAATCAGTAATTTTTTGAATATAAATCGACATGGCCAATCCTAAAACAGTAAAAAGGATGGCACCCACTAGAGCTTGAATTAAAATGATTTTGTGTGGTTGTACCAAATTCCAAAATCGTTGTAAAGGTGATGTCTTTTCATTATAGGTTTTAAAATCGTCATTAGGAGCAAAAAGAATCAGTACTCCTGACCAAATTTTTTGAAATTCATCATACGTGTAGGTTTCCATTTTACCAAAAGCAGGATCCATTGCTGTAATCTTGGATTGACTTTCGACCTTTGACTTTTCAACTTTATAAACTACAACATAATGATGCAATTGTTCTTTTACAACCACGTGAGCTATAGCAGGTAACGGAATTTTATCAATAGCATCTAAGCCTCCTTTAACCCCTTTAGCGGTGAAGCCCATTTTATCTGCAGCTTCAATGATTCCTAATACATTGGTACCTCGTTTATCGGTATTTGCATATTGGCGAATGCGCGCTATGGGTAAATTAACCTTGTAATGATTGCCAATTGAAGCGAGACATGCAGCACCACAATCTTTAATATCATGTTGTTTTATTTTTATTGAAGCCATTATAAGATTATAGATGAAAGAAAAAAGACATTAGACTTTTCTCAGAGAGTATAAATTGTTTTATAAAATTTTACTAGTTTAAGATCTTTATGCAATTTGTTTCGGGTTGAGCCAATCATCCATCTTGTCAAATAGTAGATCATATAAACTGCGTCGTGCAATGGTGTATCGCGTGGTTAACGTCATGCCCTTGGACACTTTGGTTTTGTAACCCGATTCTAAATGCATTTCAGAGGAATTCATTATAGAGCGTACTTTAAAAAAAGCTTGATCTCCTTGTATGGTGATGTTACGATCAATATCGATTACTTTTCCTTCTAGCAAACCCCATTGGTTGTAATTGAAAGCATCGAGTTGGAATTTTACCTTTTGATTTTTTCTTATTAAACCTATGTCGTTTGGTGAAACAGTACTTTCTACAATCAATTGATCTATTGCCGAAATAGAGGCAATAGGTTGAGCGGCATTCAAGAAAGAACCAGCTTGAATTCCTGAGAAATTTTCTATAGTTCCAGATAATGGCGCTGTTATATAATAGTTTTGGGCTTCTACTTTTATTTTTTCTAGGGTGCCGTTTAGGTTTTGAAGTTGCATTTGTAGCTCTCGTTTGCTGTTTTGCCAAAGGCTGCGTTGGTTTTTTTCTAAACCAGCAAGAGCTTGCTGAGCATACGTATATTCAAAACTGTATTTTTCAAATTCAGCTTTGGCAATTATGCCCTTATCGTGCAACTGTTTGTTGCGGTCATACACTATCTTTGCTTGTGCAATTTTGCTTTGCAATTCCTCTCTTTTATTATTGTAACTCTGCCACTCTTGCTGCATAGCAAGTGTTTTTAAACCCGTAGCCCTGCCTTGTGTAACTTGAGTTAAATCATGAATTTGATCCTCAATAGTAGCCGCAGTCACTTGATTATTAGCTCTCTCGGTATTTAAATTTTCTTGTGTAATGGCAACCAGGGTATCTCCTTGTTGCACTACTTGGTTGTTCTTTATTTTTATAAAAGTTACTTTGCCATTCACTAAGCTACTTACTGGAACATTGTCAGTAGTACTACGCACGATACCGCGACTCTGACTGCTAATGTCTATTTTGATTACTGGTAATAAGGCAATAAAAACCAATACAGCCATTACTATTACTAGGTAAATAGAAAGGCTTTTGGTTTTGTTTTTAGCAATTAGATTTTCTATGGTATTGATGGGGTCTGAACTGAAGTTCATGAGTTTAATTTGTTTACAGTGCTTGCTCTCTTATTTAAATATATCTTCATAAATCCCATTGCAATCAATAACCGATAGCCTCTATAAACCCAAATATTTACTGGGAAAGAAAACAATTCATATGTGTCTTTGGTTTGATACAAGGAATATATAAAGCTTAGGGTAAAGGTAATTCCAAAGAATAAATAAAAGTTTTTGGATAGATTCATTGTTAGAGTTTTGAAGCTTGTTAGAAGACAGTTTTAATTAAAGATAAACGTTGTTTATTGCGAAATATAGCTTTGTTGGAGAGTAGAGTAAATTAAAATTGAAGAATCCAGCTTTATTATAAACCTTTGTAAAATTTTAGTGAATAATAATTGATATAGTATTAATCATAACATGTAATCCATATCCCCAAAAAAAACCTAGTTTTAATCTTAAATTTGAAATGAAATATCCCATGATTATTTGCGGAAAGATAAAGAAAAAATATAAAGGAGAGATTTCATAATGTAAATGTTTTATGTTTACTAAATGAATGAGCCCAAAAAGAAAAATCGAAAATATTGTAATAGTTTTTATTTTAGTATTGTATAGTTTTAAAATCGAGCCATAATTTATTCTTACTAAATATAAGACACTGATAGTAGTTACAATTGAAATCCAAAATACTGACGAATAAATATTAATATTTAATATGGAACCATTAATAACATAAATAATTATTAATGAGAGCGATATTTGCATGTTTATTAACTTTGGTTTTAGATGTAATCTAAAAATTATTTCCTCAATAAGTGGTACAATAATAGCAATTGAAACAAAACTGTACCGGGTATCTATTAATTGCCTTGATTTTGATATCAATGCGACAACGGATTCTAGACCAATAAAATTGATTATTATAGAGTCGATCAGTTTTATAACAGGAAAAGTTAACAATATAAAAAAAATAATTAAAAAATAGCTTACTATTGATCTTTTAACTTTTCCATAAATATTAATTTCTTTTGAATTAAAAAAAATATTATAGAAGGATTTACTCATATAAATTTTATTACAAGAGCGTTTTTTGAAACGCTCTTGATTAATAATTATGATTTTGGCGCAAAAAAATACAAAACTGTTGCTGCCATTAAAAGAGCTTTACCCGTAGCTTGTCCTAATTCGTATGCTAAACCATCATGCCCACCATTTGTTTCGATGAGTTCATTTTTACTCATTAATTTTAAATTTTCCATAGTTTCTTTTGATTAAAATGCACTTGTAAATCCTCTTAGAAAATCACCAGCTTGATGTATAAAATTGGTAACACCTTTAGCTATACTAGCTCCATCTAAAGCTTTATCTGTATATGGCAATTCACCACCATTAACTTCAATGGTATCAAAAGCATTAAGCTCAACTAAATTTAAATTTTGTAAATTCATTTTTTTAAGTTTTATTGTTTATTTAAAAATTTTTAGTAAGGAAATCCTATCTTTGGAAGATAATTTCCAAAAGGGTTAAGGGATGGTATGCATCCGTTTCCATCTCCATTATCATAAACACCAGCAGTTACTGGTGTCAAAATAAAACCATCGCCACCTGTGGTGGTCATTAGCTGTTCATTTGATAAGCTTTCTAAATTCATTTTTTTAGTTTTTAAAATTACACATTTCATTTCAATAAAAAGTTTCTCGAGAACTTTTGTGCTAGTTTTTTTGGAGACCGTAGCTTTATATACTCCTTGCTCTGTTTTTAATAGGGTTACAGTACAGCTGAATTATTCCCTTGTGCTTGTTTTTTTGGAGACCATAGCTTTATTTACTCCTTGCTCTGTTTTTAATAGGGTTACAGTACAGCTGAATTACTCCCTTTTGCTTTGTTTTTTGAGGAACAAATAGCTTTACTTAAAACCTCATGCTCTGTTTTTTAAAGGGTCACATTACAGCTAAATTATTCCCTTGTGCTTGGTTTTTTGGAGACCGTAGCTTTATATACTCCTTGCTCTGTTTTTAATAAGGGTTACAGTACAGCTGAATTATTCCCTTGTAATTGGCCAATTGATTATGAAAAGTAATCAACAGTTTAAAGTAACGTCTTACTACAAAACGGTGTTACTTTCTTGAGGGCAAAACAAGGCTATTAATTAACGCTGTGCAAACACTTGTTGTCGGAATTCCGTGAATTCCGACACTGAATTCACGGAATTCAGTAAATTGTATTTTATAACTCGTTGAAAATTATTTGTTTAAATAATGCAAAATAATCATGGTTTTTAGTATTATTTTAGGGATGTAGCTGTATTTTTGCACAAAAACCTACTATAATGATTAACCTACAATCGATTAAACTAGTGCTTTTTGTACTCTGTCCGTTTTTTTTATGGTCGCAAACCGCGGCTACAACAACATCATTATCCTATAATTCAATTGACGATAATTATTTTAAAGACGATGGCAATGCTAAAAAGCAATTGGCGTGGGCTAAAGTCTATCTAGATAAAGCTAAAAAAGAGAATAAAGCAATCCGAAAAGCCAGAGGTTACTATTTGTATGCTATTCTTTACTATGTAGATCAACCGGTCAAAGCCATTCAATATCTAGATAGTGTTATCAAATACTCCAAAATAGAACCAAATAAATATTTTCCTGCTGCTGCTTATTGCGAAAAAGCGGGCTTATTAGTGGATTTACGAAAATTTGATGACGCGCTAGTTAATTTTAACTTGGCAGAACAAGTCGCTTTAAAAACAAATATTGATTATTACTATGTGGTTCGGGACTATATTGGGACCACGAAATCTGAAGAAATGGGGGAAGTGGAACAAGCGTTACAACTGTATCACGAAAACTATAAATATTACAAAACGAAAGACTATCGAGGAGATTATTACTCCTATTGGTTTCAAAACACAATATTTGGATTGGCAGATTGTCATAAGTCTTTGAAGCAAACAGACTCTACTACGTTTTATAATGATTTAGGCTACAAAGAAGCTACTATTACTAAAAACAAACGATATCAACTGATGTTTACTTTGAATGAAGGAGCCAATCAAGTGGATAAAAGAAATTTTAGAGCTGCTTTAGACAGTATTAAAAAAGCATTGCCGGGTTTAATAAAAGTAAAAAATACAGGGAATGTTTTAGCTTCTTATTTTTATTTAGGCAGATCTTATGTAGGTTTAGGGGATAAATCATTGGCAGTTCAAAATTTTATAAAAGTGGATTCCATGTACCACATTAGAAAAAAAATCACACCAGAATTTGTAGGCGGCTATTCCTATTTGATTGATTACTACAAACAAATCGGAGACAAAGAGAAGCAGTTGAAATATTTAACAACTTATATGGAAATCGATAGTGTGTTACAAAAAAATTACAAACACCTAAATAAAGTGCTGCGCACTGAATATGACACGCCTCATTTGTTTGCTGACAAAGAAGCTTTAATACAATCCTTACAGAAAAAGCAGTCCGTTTCTTTTACAGGAATTTTAGTGTTAGGAATTTTAGTTTTAGGCGCTGGTGGTTTTGGAGGCTATCAGTTTTATTTGAAAAAACAATACCGCAAACGATTTGAAGCGATTATTCATCCTGCTTCACCTGATGTTCCAGTTTCAAACACTATAAAAAATGAAGATAGATCTTTACAAGAAAATAAATCACAAGAATCACTTGGTCTAGCAGCAGAAGTTGTAGAAGAATTATTAGAGAAGTTAGTCCATTTTGAACAGAATAAAGGATATTTAGATAATACGATTACCATTCAAAAAGTTGCCTTACAATTGAATACCAACACCAAATATCTATCAAAGGTCATTAATGAACAGAAAGAAAAAACCTTTGTGCATTACATTAATGATTTAAGAGTTATGGTTGCAGTTGAACAATTAAAAGCCCAATCTATATTACGCAATTACACAATGCCATCATTAGCGAAGGAGTTTGGATTCAATTCTGCCGAAGCATTCTCGGCAGCTTTTTATAAAAAGCACAAGATAAAGCCTACTTTTTTTATCAAAGCCTTAGAAAATGAAAAAATGCAATAACTTTCATATTTTCAGTTTATTATGATTTTTGTTGCTATCGGAATTCCGTGAATTCCGATAGCAACTTTTAATTTTTTTTAGCAATAATCATAGCAATCTTATACTTTTGGAATTAAAATAATAACCAAATAAATTTATTACATGAAAACAGAAAAAAAACAAAAAGAAACTAAATCTAAGTTTGATTTACAAAAAATGAGTGTAGCTCAATTGGATAATTTACATTTGATAAATGGTGGTGATAATAATATATCTGTTAATGGAGATGATCCATTAACAATTACAGATAAAGATAAAGGAGGTTCAACGAGAGATTGTGGTGTTTCCATAATTAAACATTTATAATAATATGCGATTTTTTTTTTTATTAATGATAATTTTTTTGACTAATTGTAAGGTTAAGCACCTTAATAACAGAGAATACAAAGCTGATTTAGAAGTAAACAAAATACAGCAGTCTAGTGTAAAACTTTGGCATCAAAAAGATGTTCAACAAGATACGATCGTGGGAATTTCGCTAGATAAATGGTATGATCAAAATAAAAAAGTAGCCAAAAGTAAAGCTATTGTTGTTGCGGTTATTGATACTCAAATCGATTTAAAACATGAAGATTTACAGGGTCAAATATGGGTTAATAAAAAAGAAGTTGCAAATAATGGTATTGACGATGACAACAATGGCTATATAGATGATAGTAATGGTTGGAACTTTATAGGAACAAAAAGAGGAAGCACCGTATGGTCTAATTTTGAATATGTTCGTATTGTAAGAGAATATGAAAAACAATTCAAAGAAATTAAGGAATCAGATGTATTGAATAGAGACTTCAATAATTACAAAGAGTTTATTAGGGCGTTTAACTTACAAAATAAACAAAAAAAATTTTATGGAAATTGGTTAAAATCATTGAAATATAAAACTGTGAAGTTTCCAATTGCTAAAGACAGCCTTAAAAAGTATTTTCCAAAGGAGAATTACACCTATCAACAATTGGATAGTATGTATAAAAAGTATAAAATTAATGATAAGTCATACATACAGAGAAGAGATGATAATGATAGCGATTTGGGGGCACTAATTGAAGTTTTGATGTCTGCATTAGAGGTAAACCAAAATAGCCTGAGTGATATAAATAAATTGAAAGAAGAAATAGATTCTATTGTAAATAGAAATTTAAATATGTCTTATAACGAGAGGCGCTTTTTTGATCTGAATGAATACCTTTTTGAGAAGGGATATGGAAATAACAACGTTAGTTCTAATTTATCAGGGATAACCATTAATAATCATAGTACTAGAGTTTCTGGTATACTAGCAGCCAATCGATTCAATGGAATTGGAGTTAAAGGAATAGCAAGTAATGTTAAGATAATGCCTTTGAGTATTTCACCATCGGGAGATGAACACGATAAGGATATTGCTTTAGCTATACGTTATGCTGTAGATAATGGAGCGAAAATTATTAATATGTCATTTGGTAAGGAATTTTCCTTGCATAAAAAATGGGTAATAGATGCTTATAAATATGCAGAAATGCATGATGTCTTATTGGTACATGGTTCAGGAAATAATAGTTTTAATGTAGACGAAAACCCCTATTATCCAAATGATGTTGATTATGAAAATCCAAATGAAGTGGTGGCGAACTTTATCAATGTAGGAGCTACTACCTCAAAAGCAGACAGTACTTTGGTAGCCTCATTCTCTAACTACGGGAAAAAGAATGTAGATTTATTCGCTCCCGGAGCAAAGATATATACCACTGCGTCGAATAATACTTATGGTTTTGAGTCTGGCACTTCATTCTCTGCACCTATGGTTTCTGGAACAGCGGCTTTGATATGGTCGTATTATCCTAAACTTAGTGCTAAGGAAGTCAAGGAGATTATTCTAGAATCGGGAACGGCGTATGATATAGAGGTGTTAATCCCTGGGGGTGAAGGTAAAAAAGCCAAATTTTCTGAACTTTCTAAATCAGGGAAAGTATTAAATGTTTATAATGCGATGCAACTAGCCGAAAAAGTGAGTAAAAAGAAACGATAATGCACCACTATCAAATTCGTCCTTTTTCTTCACATGTTTTGAGAACCCCATTGTTACCGCTTTCTTTTTATACTAAAATAATGGAAAAGGAAGCGGTAATTAGCGTGTTTGACCTTCTACAAGATCCTTTAGTGTATGAAGCGCTACAGTTGGCTTCTCCAGAACTAGTTGTACTGGTAGAAAAATATTGGAAAAATCCCCAATCCTTTTCCAATAAAAAGACAACAGCTTTAGCTTTTAGTGTCTTGAAATACTGTGCAAGGATGGCATCGCGCTGTACTCCTTTTGGGTTATTTGCGGGTTGCACTGTTGGCGAAAAAGGCCAAACCACCAATATAGTAATGGACCATAAGGAGCTATTCCAACGCCATACGCAATTAGACATGCAATTTTGGATTGCTTTGTTACAAGAACTGGCGAAGCAAGAAGAAGTTAGGAACACATTGAATTATAAACCCAATACAAGCCTTTATGAAGTTGGATCTTTTTACCGGTATGTAGAGTATCGATATAAAGGAACCAAAAGAGAACACAGTATTGCAGCACTAAGAAAAACAGATGTTTTAATTCTAGTCTATGAAAAATCAAAACAAGGAATTACGATTGAGGCTTTAATTGATTTGCTGGCTGATGATGCTTCGGAACGTGATGATGCTAAAGATTTTGTGAACCAATTGATCGATTTTCAGTTTTTAGTTAGTGATTTAGACGGTGCTGTAACCACAAAAAACGAATGGGATAGAATACAAGTCCTATTAGAACGCGTTCCAAATTTTGAAAAAGAAATAACTTTTTTCAAAACGCTTAAAGACCAAATAGAAAGTTTAGACGCTGGACTTGTTCCTAAACCTAATGCTTATACTGATATAAAGGACATATTGACTGCAGCCAAAGTAACTTTTGATGAAAAGTATCTTTTTCAAACCGATTTAACAACTGCAACTAGTGTAAACACAATGCATCCAAAAGTATATCGTCAAACGCTTGAAGCTTTGACGTTTCTTAATGGCATACAAAAAAAGCACAAAAAACATACATTAGAAGAATTTATAAAAGCCTTTTTACATCGATATGAGGGAAGGGAAATGCCACTAGCCTTAGTGTTAGATACTGAAATTGGTTTGGGTTATCCGGTATCATTGCAACGAAATGACACCCACGAGCTTTTAGAATTTATATATTTTAAAAACAAAAATGAAACTGAAACCCAAACGTGGTCTGCGTTTGACCGAATATTAGAGCAAAAATTACAAACTTGTAAACAACTACAGCAAACCGTCTTAGAACTCACAGAGAAAGATTTTACTGATTTTGATTGCAACTGGAAAGAGGCGCCTACCACTTTTTCAGTACTGATTGAGTTGTTAAAGGAGGATGTAGTAGTTTTAGAATCATCTGGTAATGTGAGTGCTGTGAAGTTATTGGGTCGTTTTTGTAATGGAAATGAAGCTATAGCAACTCTAACTGCCGAAATTGTGGCTAAGGAGCAGGCCTATGATTCGAATCAAATTAAAGCAGAGGTAGTTCATATCCCTGAATCAAGAACCGGAAATATTTTAAAAAGACCCCCTTTGCGTCTTTATGAAATTCCATATTTATCGCATTCAGGTGTAAGTGAAGCGTATCAGATAGGCATTGATGATTTGATGGTATCCGTACAAAACAACACCATTATTTTGCGTTCCAAAAAACACAATAAAACAGTAGTGCCTTGTTTGTCTAATGCTCACAACTACGCTAGTAAATCTTTACCCTCATATCATTTTTTGTGTGATTTACAGGGTCAAAATGACAAACCTATTTATAGTTTTGATTGGGGAGTACTCTTTTCTCATTATCACTATTTTCCTAGGGTGGTATATAAAAAAGTAATACTTAGTAAAGCTAAATGGGTAGTTACTGCCGATGAAATTTCCTTTTTAGCACAACAAGCTGAAAATGTATTTTTTGAAGTATTTACCAATTGGAGAAAGGAAAGACAGCTACCACAATGGGTTAATTGGATACAGTTTGATAATACTTTGTTATTAAATTTTGATAAAGAGCTTGGTGCAAGATTATTGATTAATGCTGTCAAGAAACAACCCAAAATTATATTGGAAGAGTTTCTGTTTATGGAGAACTCAGCGGTTAATGATGCAGCACAAGAAATGTATTCCAATCAAATTATTCTATCTTTTTATAAAGAAAAAGTCACTTAATGAAACACTCTTAACAATCTTCATTGGTTTATAGGAAGTTCTGACTAACCAAAAAAACAATAAATTTTAACAGATGAAATCGCCATTAAGAACAGGTTTGTTGAAAACAAACACCGATGAATAAAAGGCGATACCTTATATGACCACTTAAAAATAATTTTTACATATATGAAAAGGGAGTTTTGCCTAGGAAGTGAATGGTTGTATTATAAAATTTATACTGGTGTACAAACAGCGGACTTACTTTTATGGGAAGAGTTTGCTCCTATTATTGAACAGTTAAAAGCTCAAAAGGTAATCGAGAAATGGTTTTTTATTCGGTATAACTATCCTGATTCGCATCTTCGTCTTCGTTTTTTAGTAACCAAACCAGAGGCAATAGCTACCATTATCACCGCATTCCATCCTGTTTTTGAGAAGTTATTGGTCAACCATTTAGTTTGGAAAGTACAAACGGATACCTATAAGAGAGAATTGGAGCGGTACGGAGAGGCCACTATGGTACATTCTGAGACTTTGTTTGGGTATCATAGTGAGTTGATAGTAGCCTATTTAAAGTTCAAACCCAATTTTGAGGTAGCAACACAGCTATTGTTTGGGCTGTTTACAATTCATCATTTTTTAGAAAGTTTTCAGTTATCAATGTCTGAAAAACACGAATTAATGCGCAGGTTACAAATGAATTTTAAAAATGAATTTAAAGCCGATGCAGCCACAAATAAGGAACTAGATACCCAATACCGTAAGCGTGAAGTAGAAATTACTGCCTTGCTATTAGACAAAACAGACCCCCCATTTGGAGTGTTAACTCCTTTTATAGAAACTAAAATGATAGCAACTGCTTTGTTAATCTCCAACATAAAGATTCAGTTGGAGATTCCTCTTTTTGATTTTTTAAGCAGTCATATCCACATGATGGTTAATCGACAGTTTACCTCACGCCAACGTCAATATGAGCTCCTGATATACGACCATTTGTATCGATTTTATAAAACTCAGGAGCTGAAAAAATATTAAAAAAGATTCTTAACACAAAAGACTGCCCCCAAATAGTGTCTAACTATTTGGGGGCAGTTCATATCCTGTTTCAAATCCCTTTTTTAGATTAACGCTACTAAACCTGCATCTACAAACTAAGGTATCAAACGTTCCGAACGAAGTTTTGCAAAAAGTTCGTAGAAGCAATCTTCGGTATTTTTAAAAACGAGAAAACCTAGTTTTCTACTTTTAGACATATCTGTATTTACTTCTATAGGTCGTCCTAGGTCAAGATCAGTATGCCAAGGCGAAGCAAGTTGGTTAAGATCCAATTCTTTAAGCCCATTTTCAGTCGCGATTTTTTTCCAAACTTCGCTATCTTGTACCATTTGTTGTTCTAGAGGATGCATCGTTCCATCATATCCTTTTACTTCGAGTCCAAACGAATCTCCTATTTTTTTCCAAAGCCATTTCCATCGAAAAAAGTCGCCATTGACTACATTGAAAGCTTCGTTAAATGCTTGCTCAGTTGTAGAAGCCCATATTAAATGTGCTGCTAATACTTCAGCATCGGTCACATCTGAAAGTCCGTTCCATTGCGCCTCTGAACCTGGCCATTGAAATGGTTTGCCAATTGCTTTGCAAATACTAGCATAGACAGCAAGTGTTGTACCCAAGTTCATTAGGTTTCCAACTGCTTTTCCAATTACTGTATGCGGACGGTGAATGCTCCACGTAAATCCATCTCGAGCTGCAGCAGCGTAGACTTCATCTTCTTGTGCGTAATAAAAATTATCGATGTCTAAACGCGGTTGTTCTTCCCTAAACGGAGTTTCGGGCAAAAAACCTTCTTTGGCGTAAGCTTCAAATGGCCCCAAATAATGTTTGAGTCCTGTTACTAAAGCTACGTGTTGAACTGATTTTTTAGGAGATAAAACATCTAATAAATTCCGAATCATTAAGCTATTTACTCGTATATTTTCCAGCTCAGAATCTTGACGCATCCACGTTGTAATGTATATGTGCGTAGGGGTTATATCTTGCAAAGCTAGTTTTAAACTGTCAAGATCCAATAGATTGGCAACTACGGGTTGCAATCCAGTAATGTCTTGGCTTGGGTTGCGGGCTAATCCATAAGTTGTCCAACCTTTGTTTATTAGTTGCTGCGAGAGTGCGCTTCCCGTTATTCCGGTTGCTCCCACTACAAGTGCTATATTTTTCATATTCGTACTTTTAAATTTGTAGGTACAAAATTCAGCAATGCAAATAGGAAAGTAAAGGATCTATATCACATAAAACAAGTGATATAGATCACATTAATGTGAGAGTCTGCTCAAGGTTTCTCGAGAAATTCCGAGGTAGGAGGCTACTAAAGTTTTAGAAAGGCGCTGAATCAAGTTTGGATATAATTGAATAAATTGAGTATAGCGCTCCTCTGAATTTTTGCTCATTAATGAAAGAACTCTATTTTGAAGTGCAATAGAACCTGCTGTCATTTTTTGTAAAAAAAAGAATTCGATTTTTGGTAGCTCGCTACATAATTTAGTTCTGTTTTCTAGTGAAATGTAATAAGTTTGTGCATCCTCTAAACAATCAATGTTTAACGTAGCATTTTGTTCGTTGTAAAAACCTTGATTATCCGTGATCCACCAATCTTCCATTGCAAATTGTAAAATATGACTTTTGCCTGATTTGTCTAAATAAAATGATCTGAGCAATCCTTTTACAACAAAATGAACGTAAGGAACTGAGTTTCCTTGTTGCAGAATATATTGGTGTTTTTTGTACTTTCCTATTGAAAAATAAGAAAGTACCACTTGAAACTCAGCATCCGTTAATGGTACAATTTTATCGATTTGATTTTTTAAAATTTCTTGCATCTGGATGTTTCTTACTGTTTAGGTAAAAATACACTTAAAATAGTTTATTTAAATAGCAGCAGCGAAACATAGCACAAATATTAGGAAATAAAGTCTGCTATTTTTACTAAACAAGGTTTTGATTTTACAAGTAGCAGTTTTTTAATTTTAATTAATAATTTATTCAATCATTACGGTAAAATTTACTTTATGATAATTAAAATTTTTACAATAAATGCAAGCTATAAACTGTTGTTTCAAGAGTTTCGCTATAGATATCACTTATTTATTTTAAAATTTTTAACGTTGATTTTTTAAATATTCGTCCCATCATCACTTTTAATCTCATTCCTTTTTCTCTAATTTTACATTTTTGAAAAGCAAATATGAAATTAGAACTTAAAGAACTTACTACCAAAGAACAAATGCTGGCACAATATGCTGTCATGTTGCATTTGTATTCTAACTTTACTTACGAAAAATACGATGCGTATCTCACTGAGATGATTCCGCATAACTACAAACAAATTGCTGTTTTTGAAGGCGATGTTTGTGTAGGACTTTCTGGTTTGTGGTCTGGGACAAAATTATGGTCTGGCAAGTACCTCGAAATTGATAATTTTATCGTTCACCCTGACCATCGTAAAAAAGGAATTGGCAAAATAATGACTGATTATGTAGATGCAGTAGCCAGAGAAACAGGCTGTACCATGATTGTACTCGATGCTTTTACAGGTAATTTTACAGCGCATCGTTTTTATTACAATCAAGGATACGCGCCTAAAGGATTTCATTTTTTAAAAATTATTAACGAAGATGGTTTAAGCTAAAACGCATTGGTATGAAAACAAGCTTTGTAAATATCCTATTTTTAGTGTTCGTATGTAGTTTTATCTCTTGTGGAACAAATCAAGATTTTCAACCGCACTTTCCTCAAAAAATAAAAAAAACATTTGTCCAAAAAAACACTTTTTTTATAGAGTTTGATCAACCATTGTCAGCAAACTTACAACTCATTTCAGTTCATTATAACAAGCAACACGCAGCTTTGCAAAGTGCTTCACAGTTATCGTTCACAGGAATCTTGAAAGCTACTGCAGCACCCACTGATCTTATTTTGGACGCAGATCCAGCCAAAGAATATGGCAATAAAGCACCCGCAATACACCAACCCAAATTTAAGCTAGAACCTAACCAAGCCGTTTTAGAATATAAATTAAATCACAAAACGTATTTTTACAAAATACAAAATGTGGTGATCCAGCAATAGCTTAAATAAGAACCGTTTTTGAAATGCTATACATCAAGCGGGTGGTAGACCAAAACAAAACCCTACCGCAAGCAATTTCAGCAAAGAATTTCTTATTTTTGTCGCTTTAATTTTAATACACATACCATTTTGGGATTATATAAAAGTCTTTTTAAACAAACAGCTATTTACGGTCTAGCCACGGTTATTCCCAGGATGTTTAGCTTTTTTTTAGTACCCTTGTACACAAAATACCTACCTGTAGAAGAGTTTGGTAAAGTGTCTATGATTTTTGCTTGGCTTATTATTTTTAATGTTGTTTTGTCCTATGGTATGGAAACTGCTTTTTTTAGGTTTTACAACAAGGAGACCAATAAAAAATCAGTTTTAGAGACAGCCTCAGTATCTATCTTTTGGACCTCGTTATCTTTTTTATTTTTAGCGCTACTGTTTCGCAATAAATTAGCCCTATGGTCAAATATAGATGTTCAATACATCACCTATACCATTTGGGTTCTTGTACTAGATGCGCTGGTAATCATTCCGTTTTCTAAGTTAAGAGTACAACAAAAACCGTTGCAGTATGCCGTTATAAAAATAGGAAACGTAACAGTCTATCTTTTGCTCAATTTGTTCTTCTTGATTTATTTGCCTTACTTGGCAGAGTCAAATCCAGGTCATTTTTTTAGTACATTATACCAAGAAGAGTATCAAATAGGCTATATTTTTGTGTCAAATATTGTAGCAAGTTTGCTCACATTTGTGGTATTGTCACCTGATTATTTAAAACTAAAATGGCATTTTGATTTCCAGCTTTGGAAACGCATGATGCAATACGCAATGCCTATTATGGTAGCCGGACTTGCATTTGCCATTAACGATCAGTTTGACAAAATTTTATTGGGAGAACTATTGCCAGCCAATATTGCCGACGCAGAAGTAGGAGTGTATTCCGCTTGTTATAAACTCGGTTTGTTTATGGTCTTGTACCGTACTGCCTACACTTTAGGAATTGAGCCTTTCTTTTTTAGTCATGCTGATAGTAAAAATGCACCACAAACTTACGCTACCATAACCAAATATTTTGTCATTTTTGGGTCGTTCATATTACTCTCAGTTATCGTTTTTGCCGATGTTTTAAAGGTAATCATGATTCAGGACGAGTCCTATTGGGAAGCTATGAAAGTAGTGCCATTAATTATTTTGGCTAATTTTTTCTTAGGCATTTACACCAACCTTTCCGTATGGTACAAACTCATTGATAAAACGTATGTAGGCGCTTACATATCAATCGTAGGAGCCATCATCACACTAGCGCTCAATTACCTGCTAATCCCAACCATGAGTTATTACGGATCGGCCATAGCCACCATAGCCGCTTATGGTAGCATGATGACCATCTCTTATTATTTCGGAAACAAATATTACCCCATACCGTATGACAGCCGTAAAATTTTTATGTATCTCTTGATTTCAATCGGTTTTTCAGCGATTTCATTTTACGGATTCCGGGAGAATTATTTCGTAGGAATCCCGTTATTGCTGGTGTTCCTTTATTTTATATACCACAACGAAAAAGAATTATTAACCCAAATACTAAAACGTAAAGCAAAGTAGTATCAAATTTTCTAGGAGCTTATCGCGCCCTTCGTTTCAAGCTTTTTCCTAAAATTGTTTTTTTCTACGGCTCAAAAGGAGCTTCTTGCAGTCGCTCTTTTCACCCTCGAAAAAAATACAATTTTATAAAAAAAGGCTTTCCACTTCGGTCACGGCTAAAAAGCGCACTTCCTAAAAAGAATATCTGATCCTGATAACTAGCTCAAACAAATACATTATGAATATCAACATCATCAATAAATCACAACACGACTTGCCTAGCTATGAAACCATCGCCTCGGCAGGAATGGATTTAAGAGCCAATATAACCGACGCAATTACCTTAAAACCATTAGAAAGAACCATCGTAAAAACAGGTCTTTTTATAGAACTACCTATTGGGTATGAAGCGCAAGTAAGACCACGCAGCGGACTAGCTGCAAAAAATGGTGTTACCGTACTGAACGCACCCGGAACTGTAGATGCGGATTATCGTGGAGAAATTGGAGTTATTTTAGTAAATTTATCCAATGAAGATTTTATTATTCAAAACGGAGAACGTATCGCGCAATTAGTAATAGCAAAACACGAACGCGCCGAGTGGACTGTAGTTCAAGAATTATCAGAAACTTCAAGAGGTGAAGGTGGTTTTGGTAGTACGGGAGTAAAATAAAGCCCCCTTACCCCCGAAGGGGGAATTGATAATTACAAATAGAAGCTAATATAAATTTAAATCCTACTCACCCCTAGTAGTAGTTCCCCCTTCGGGGGTTAGGGGGCTCATATGAAAATAATCGTTCCTATGGCTGGTCGTGGATCACGCCTTCGCCCACATACATTAACCATTCCTAAGCCATTAATTCCTATTGCCGGCAAACCTATTGTACATCGATTAGTTGAAGATATCGCAGGAGTTTTAAATCAACAAATTGACGAAGTAGCTTTTATCATTCATGAAAGTTTTGGTCAAAAAGTGGAAGAAGAACTTTTGGCTATAGCCCAAAAACTTGGTGCTAAAGGAACTATTTATTACCAAAACGAAGCCTTAGGAACCGGTCACGCCATTATGTGTGCCAAAGAATCTTTGAGCGGACCAGCGGTAATTGCTTACGCAGATACTTTAATTCGTGCCGATTTTGACTTAGACAAAGAGGCCGACAGCGTAATTTGGGTAAAACAAGTAGACCAACCAGAAGCTTTTGGTGTGGTAAAATTAAACGCGAACAATGAAATCGTTGAGTTGGTTGAAAAACCAGCGACTTTTGTTTCAGACTTAGCGGTTATCGGGATTTACTATTTCAAAGATATCGCAGTACTTAAAAACGAATTGCAGTTGGTACTTGACAATAATATCATTCACGGTGGCGAATACCAAATCAATGACGGAATCAAACAAATGATGGCCAAAGGCATGAAATTTGTCCCTGGGAAAGTTGAGGAGTGGATGGATTGCGGTAACAAAAACGTGACTGTAGAAACCAATTCTAGAATGTTAGGATTTTTACATAATGATGGTGAATCCTTAGTTGATGAAAGTGTAAAACTAGAAAACGCAACTATTATAGCACCATGTTATATCGGCAAAAACGTAGTGTTGGTTAACGCTACGGTTGGTCCAAATGTTTCCCTTGGTGACGGTTGTCATGTGGTAAATAGTACGGTAAAAAACAGTTTGGTACAAACGCATTCGCATATAAAAAATGCCGTTTTAGACAATGCCATGATTGGTAATCACGCTAGTTTTGACGGGAATTTTGCCTGTATTAGCATTGGTGATTACTCCGTTTTAGAATAAAAAAAGCACCAGCGTTTTACAAGTTTTAATTTTTTTTAAGCTGTGAAACGCTGGCTAAAATATTCAATGTGGTTTTTGTACTAATTGTGATATAATTGAGTTGTAATAAGATATGAAAAACAAAGCTTTTTTACTTTTTATACTTGGAATTTTAGGATTCCCTGCATTGCTATGCGCACAAACAGAACCTGAAGAAATCAAGCTTGATACAGATCAATTTCAAGAACTTTTTTATGAATCGTTACTTCAAAAAGGGATTGAGAATTATGACAAAGCTATCGTTGCTTTAGAAAAAGCTGATAAATTTAAACCTAATGATGCAACCGTTTATTTTGAGCTGGGCAAAAATTATTTAGCCTTAAAAGACTTTCAAAATGCCTATTCCTCATTTGAAACGGCTACCAAGCTTGATCCTAAAAACAGATGGTATTGGATAGGGATGTATGATGTAAGTTATGAAACTAAAAACTTTACTCAAGGTATAACAATAATTAATAAATTGATAGAATTTGACCCTAAATATAAAGAAGATTTAACGTCACTTTATATGGGTACCAATCAGTTTGAAAAAGCATTGGCACTGATTCAAGAACTTAATGAAACAGTAGGAAAAACAGATAGAAGAGAATTGTACAAAAGCCAGATCTTGGCACAAGGAAAATATCAAAATCTAGAAATCAATAATCTAGAAGAGCAAATTGTTAAATATCCGCAGCAGGAATCAAATTATATTAGCCTTATTTTTTTGTATACCAAGAACAATGAAGATGCAAAAGCATTTGAAATTGTAAAAAAGTTAGAAAATGCAATTCCAAATTCAGAGTGGGCACAAGTCAGTTTGTTTAAAACATACCTTGACGGCAATGATGCTCAAAAAGCCATTACGGCAATGAATGTGGTTCTAGGAAGTTCTAAAATTGACTCAAAAATCAAGCATAGAATCTTAAATGAATTTTTAATTTTCACACAAAAAAATCCACAGTACGCACCTGATTTAGAAAAAGCAGTCGCCACGTTTAATAATGATACGAGTGTGGATGTAAACAAAGAAATCGGGAAATTTTTTCAAAATAAAAAGCAGTGGGATAAGGCGGTATTGTATTATGAAAAATCAGCTCAAAGAGGAGTTGGAGACACGCTGGAAACGAACTTACTTTTGTTTCAGTCGTACGTGGAGCAGAAAAATTTTAGTAGCCTTGCACCCAAAGCCGAATCTTTGATAGAAACCTATCCGTCACAAGCACAGTTTTATTTTTACGCCGGATTAGCGTACAACCAGTTGCAACAATTCAAGAAAGCAAAGGACTATTTAGAAATGGGCATGGATTATGTAGTAGAAAATAAGGAATTAGAAATTAACTTTAATTTACAACTAGGTGAGGCCTTTAATGGTCTGGGTGATTTTAAGAAAAAGGATTTATTTTTCTCAAAAGCCAATCAATTACTAAAAGAAAAAAAATAATGAAAAAAGGAATATATTTGGTTTTACTGGCGCTTGTAATGGTTTCTTGTAAATCAAAGGCCGTTGCAGTAGCCACAGTAAAGGAGCCGCTTGCTGAGACAAATGTAATGACAGCCAAAAAAATTATTGAAAACCATTACAACAACAAAACCGATTTTTCAACCCTGTACATCAAGTCTAGTGCTAGGTATAGTGACGACAAACAAACTCAAAATGTAACTGCCGAAATTAGAATTAAGAAAGACGAGCAAATTTTAGTAAGCATTCGATTTTTAGGAATCACTATGGCCAAAGCCTTGATAACTCCTTCCACAGTGAGTTATTATGAGAAAATAAACAACAGTTATTTTGAAGGGGATTTTAGTAGCTTAAGCCAATGGTTAGGAACTGATTTAGATTATTCTAAAATTCAAAACCTGTTATTAGGTCAGGCGCTTGATGACTTGAGAAAAGGCAAATACACTGAAACAATTTTGGATCAAAGCTATAGATTAGATGCTGTAACAAATGAAAACACACAAAAATCATTTTTCTTAGACAGCAATCAGTTTTTAATCCAAAAACAAGAAATTACGCAACCTAAAGAAGAGCGTATGATAAAAGTAGCCTATCTAGGAAACAAAGAGTATGACAATATGAAACTACCTACAGCCTTACTGATCAATACTTTTCAGAAAAAAGGAACTACAGAAATCAATTTAGAATACAATTCGGTTTCCTTTAATGAGGAACTTTCTTTTCCATATAGTGTACCAAATGGGTACAAAAGAATTTTAATTAAGTAAATTAGCAAAAATATTTTTTATCTCATGCCAAAATATATCCTAAGCCTAATTTGTATTTGTATGACTTCATTGTTGTGGAGTCAAGAATCACAACAAGAAAAATTAGAACAACGCAAAGCACAAATTCAAAAAGAAATTAAAGAAAACGAAAAGTTATTACAAACCGTAAAGAAAAAAGAAAAATCTGCGGTAAATGTAGTAGTGATTCAGAGTACAAAAATTAAGCTCAAGGAGAAACTAATTAATACCACCGAAAAGCAAACTAAATTGCTTAAAAATGACATGTATATTAATCAAGTTCAGATTAATAAACTTAAAAAAGAGCTTGAAATTCTAAAAGAGGATTACGCAAAAATGATTGTAAAATCCTATAAAAGTCGTTCTTCTGAGAGTAGAGCTATGTTTTTACTATCATCTGAAAATTTTCTTCAAGCGTATAAAAGAGCGCAATACATGAAGCAGTATACCGGTTATAGAAAAATGCAAGGGGAAGAAATAAAAACAAAAACCGATAAATTAGCAGACTACAATCAGAAATTAGACATTCAAAAAACGGCCAAACAAAAGTTGATTGCCGAAAATGAAAAGGAACGTTTGTCTCTTGAAAAAGAAAAACAAGAGCAACTCAAGTTAGTGAATTCTATTAAAAAAGACAAGAACAAGATTGCGCAAGAAATTAAAAAGCGTCAGCAAGAGTACAGAACCATTGACAGGCAAATCAATAGGTTAATTAGAGAAGCAATTGCCGAGGCCAACAGAAAAGCAGCATTAGAAAAAGCAAAAGCTAATCCTAGTGCTCCAGTATCAAAAGCGGCTGTATCATCATCAAAAATTGAATTAACTCCTGAGGCAAAAATAATCGCCGATAATTTTAGGTCAAATAGAGGTAGACTTCCTTATCCTGTTGAGAAAGGGTTCATATCACTAGGATATGGAAATCAAACGCATCCTATGTTCAATACCATCACGGTTCACAATAGCGGAGTTGAAATTACTACTGATAAAGGAGCAAATGCAAGAGCCGTTTTTGGTGGAGAAGTAACAAGTGTTATTGTAATCTCTCCAGTAAATAAAGCGGTGATGATACAACATGGAGATTATTTTACGGTGTACCAAAATTTAAGTTCCGTTTCTGTGAGTAAAGGTGATAAAGTAAGCATCAAGCAAAGTATAGGAAGGGTACGTACGAATGGTGAAACGGGAAAAACCATAATTAAATTCTTAATACTTCAAAATACAACTTATAATAATCCTGAGGGCTGGCTTTCACCAAGATAAATTATTTTTAAATTTTATAAAAACACTATTGAAATCCTAGGAAATCAATAGTGTTTTTTTGTTACAGTTAATTGATCGTAACTATTTTTGGTAAGTTTCAATTTTGCATGGTAGATTTGTGAATTTTGTTTAACTTTGCATCTAAAATATTAAACAAACATAGGTGTTGAAATTTATTTTGGCACCTCAAATAATAAGACACAACCGTCAAAAATAGTAATTTGAAGAGTTGAAAAGTATAAAAAACATGGAAAATAAGAAACCAGATAACGTTGTTTACAATCAAGAAAAAGGATTCAATGCTAATGTATTGCCGTATGCTACTAATGTAGGTGCGCCAGCTATACGTGTTGATGATGTAGTTTCCTGGAAAAGCAGAGGAATTGATAATGTAAACAAAGAACTCGGGAATAAGTTTAACGAACTCAAATTACAGTACGAAAAGTTAATGCAAGAGTATGAGTGGAATGAATTAGTCTATAGTGCCAAATTTTCCTTTGAACCTGTAATAGGCGAAATTTATCATTTATATAGAGATGCCGAAGGCGTGAATTTTTTATCCTTAATAGGTCCTAATGAGTGGAACAAAGAGCACATAGGTAGTTTTAAACTTAACAGCGACAAGAAATGGATTGTGTTGCATGATGTAAGCTCTAATTTGTTTTAATGCTGTAGGGTTATCTGTAGGGTATTAATATAATATTTTTTACCAATTTAAAAAGGAGCTAAAATTTTTAAATTTTGCTCCTTTATACTTTTGTCTATACAGGAAAATTGGTAAATCAAATAGTTTTTTTAACGTTATGAAATCCCAAGAAAAAAATCTAGATTTTTTTATATTTTAATAAGCCTAATAAAGAATGAATTACTAATAATTTATTACAGAACTTTAAAAAAGCTTGTTCTCTATAGTAAAGTCAAAATTAAAAGTGTAATCATTTTTGCTACCCTTGATTAGTATTTTTTGCTCTTCGAGATTATTACAAATACTTCGTACTTTTCTACCAAGAGTCTCGTATGTTTTACCTACTATTTCTTTACCATATAAACGACGGTATACCTCAGGTGTGATTTCAGCAGCTTTTAGAGATTTTTGATTGTATTTTGAATAAAGATATATAAGATTTAAAATGTGTTTAGCGACTTTGTCATAATGGATATAGTCGTTTCCTAAAGCAGTAATAAACTCTTCAGTAAAATCAATTTTTAATAATATTCGATCTAAAACATAAACAGGATTTTCCTCAGTACTACTAGCATGTTCAACAATTAGTTTTCCTTTTTTCAAATCTTGTAAAACAGTAAAGTGATTATTACTTTCTGTTAATAAAATAGAAAATAGTCTCTGCTGATTTACTAATTCTGATTTATAAAAATATGCTAGAACTGCTTTGTGTTCAAATGTTAGCTCACCTTTTAGTTTGGTAGTTAAATAATAATTAAAACCTTGAAGCCATGTTTCTATACTTTCGTCTACCAGTTTACCTGAATGTATTTTTAAACTAATACTGTCCTCTTTAATTTCATAAGTAGGCAGATCAATTTCATTATCTAAAGCAGCATTAACAAGCGATGCCATTCCTCGTCCTTGACTTTCAATTTTATCAAAAACTTTTAGGACTGATGCTAGTTTTGGGTTTTTACTCTCGGGAATCCCTGGGACCAATCTGCGAACAGCAATATCTGTTTCTGTGTGTATAATTTTAATTTTTTCTTTAAATGAACCGGGGTTCTTGATTTCAATATATTGATTAGGCTCAACAGTGACCGTAACAAAACTATCAATAGTATAGTCTCGATGCGCTAAGGCATTGTTAATGGTTTCTCTAATTAGTTTCTCTGGATATTCAGGTTCGCTCTTGCCTCCTTCACGAATTGTTCTGTTAATCTTGATATGACCCCAAATATATCTAAACGTATCTTCCATTAGATTAATAACATCATTTCGAAACATTTTTTTATCTTTTCCGATGTCAACACTGGTATCATAGTAACAATTAACTTCAACTCTTGAACCTAAAAAATGAAAAGGTTCCTCTCCGCAAACTAACATCCCTAATGTAGTTATCCAGTCTTTTTGGACAAAATATTGCTTAATTAAAAATGACTTAGCCTGATCGTGACTAGCCTTAAAAGTTTCATTCCTAATCTCTTTACTAAGCAGACTAATATAGTTATTAATTTTATCTAAACTTAGATCATCAATTTTTGCCTCCTTAACTTTAGCTAATTCTTTGGCGTATTCGATTTCTATTTTATATTCCTTTTGTCTTTGTATTAGTGAGACAGGAATTATTTTGTCTTGCGTCAATTTTCGTTGGTAATAAAAATCATTATACCGTAAAAACTTTTCATCGTCAGGTAAAGGATAAACTGCTATTATAGCAATTTCTCCATTTAGAAAGTTTTCATAATCAAAAAAGATATAATTAGATAAATCAACGAATTTATCTTGGTCATTTTGAAAATGTTTTGAATGTAGATTGATCAAATTATTTTCGTTATTTCTATCAAATCCAGTAAAAGAGTATTTCTTATCACGCTCTCTAATACCACAAATAACAATTCCCCCATCTGTATTCAAAAAAGCACAAATAGTTTCGTGAAGTGATTTCCAATCCCCCTTTGTAGATAAATCTTTTAATTCTACTTTAGATTTTTCAACATCAATAAATACTCCACTTTGAATAGAGTGGGCTATTGTATTTATGGTTTGGGTTATAAATTCTGACTTCATTCTTTCACTTATTTATAATTGATATAAAATTACTGTTTTTTATTTATATTCAAACTAGTATTTAATAGCTTAGGTCTGAATAGACAAGATACTCAGCATTAAATTCTAAATAATATCTACTTTTTTCGATTTTAAAAGTTGATGCAATTTCAAATAAATATGAGATCGCGCACCTTCTGAACAATTGAAAATTCTCAAAACTATTATAAAACAAAAAAGCCACTCAATTTCTTGAATGGCTTTCTAAAAGCTCCCCCTCTTGGGCTCGAACCAAGGACCCTCTGATTAACAGTCAGATGCTCTAACCAACTGAGCTAAGGAGGAAACTGTATATTTTTATTTTTTTAAAGAACGTCTTATTTATTTGCTTTTGAATAACTCTGTTTGTTTGTCTAAGCGGTTGCAAAGATAGGCTATCATTTGGTTTCTGCAAATAAAATTGAAACTTTTTTTCATTTTTTTTACTTCCCTACAATTGCTTTGTAAACGTCATTTCCGTTTGCAAATAGTAATAGTGTTATAAGTAAAACAAAACCAACTAATTGTGCGTTCTCTAGGAATTTATCGCTAGGTTTTTTACCCGAAATAATTTCGTATAATAAAAACATCACATGACCACCATCTAGTGCTGGAATAGGCAAAAGGTTCATTACACCAAGCATTATAGACAATAAAGCAGTAATAGTCCAGAACATTTCCCAACTCCAAGTTTTTGGGAAAATATCAAATATAGCTTTGAAACCACCAACTTGTTTGTAAGCTTTAGTTTCTGGATTAAAAATCATTTTTAATTGTTTTCCGTATCCTACTAATTGATCTTTTCCTCTAGTTATACCTACAGGAATTGATTCTAATAACCCAAATTCTTGTTTGCTTACTTTATAGTACCCCAGTTTTTCTAAAGATTCCATTCCCAATCTTCCAATACCTATTCCTAGTTTTCCTTCAGAATTGATTTGAATAGGTAATTTAATTTCTTTTTCGTCTCTTAGGATTAAAGCTGTTACGGTTTTGTTTTTATTATTTTCAAAAACTGTTTTGGCTTGATCATAGTACTTGGTAGTTTGCCCATTTACAGAAACAATAATGTCTTTTGGCATTAAAGCAGTATTTTTAGAACCTTCAGAAATAGGTCCTACCACAAATGGCATTCTAATATCAAGTAAACTTTTTTTCTCAACTTTTGATAATTGGTCAACAAAATCATTTGGCATATTAATAGTTTGTTCTGTTGCGCCTCTTTTTATGATGACTTCTTTCGCCATGATTACTTTCATGGTAAGATCATTGTCAAATTTTACAATTTTTTCACCATCAACAGATACAATGTGGTCTCCAGTTTTAAAGCCTACTTTTTGCATAGTTTTATTTTCTACAAGTAAACCGTCTTTCAAGTCTTCATTTGCAATATAAGTATCACCGTACGCAAATGCCATACCTATATATATTATGAAAGCTAAAATAAAATTTACAGTAACACCACCAAGCATAATGATTAATCGTTGCCAAGCTGGTTTAGATCGAAATTCCCATGGTTGCGGCGGCAAAGCCATTTGTTCTTTGTCCATGCTCTCATCAATCATTCCGGAAATTTTCACATAGCCACCAAGCGGCAACCAACCGATACCGTATTCGGTTTCGCCAATTTTCTTTTTGATAAGGGAATATTTTACGTCAAAAAATAAGTAGAATTTTTCGACTCTTGTTTTAAATAATTTTGCAGGAATAAAATGTCCTAACTCGTGAAGTACAATAAGTAAGGATAAGCTCAATAAGAATTGAGAAAGCTTGATAAATAAATCCATTTTTTAATTTTGATTCTTAATATGATGCACAAAAATAGGGTTTTCTGTTTGTATATTTTACAATAATTGTTCCAGAGCAATTTAAAAGTTTGTTAATTATGTTAATTTGAAATAGAACTTTGAAAGCTGAATCTTAACTTTACTTTCTTAAATCCCATTATTTAGGATTTATATCACTTTAAAACACGTATAATGTCGTCAAAATTATTTTCTCCTATTACCATAAAAAGCATCACGCTAAAAAATAGAATTGCAATTTCTCCTATGTGTCAATATTCAGCTCAAGACGGTTTTGCTAATGATTGGCATCTGGTACATTTGGGTAGTCGCGCTATAGGAGGCGCAGGATTGATTATTCAAGAAGCCACATCGGTTTCACCCGAAGGTAGAATCTCACCAGAGGATTTAGGACTTTGGAATGACGAGCAAATTGTGAAGATGAATGAAATCAATACTTTTATTGTAAGTCAAAATTCAGTTCCCGGAATACAATTGGCGCATGCCGGACGTAAAGCCAGCTCTGCGTCACCCTGGAACGGTGGGCGTAAACTTGATGATTCACAAGGAGGTTGGGATACTGTAGCACCAAGCCCAGTTGCCTACCATCATACTGAGAACGCTCCTCTTGAACTTCATGAAGCAGGAATACAAAAAGTAATTTCAGATTTTAAATCAGCTACAAAAAGAGCGGTTCAAGCAGGATTTCAAGTGATGGAAATACATGCTGCGCACGGGTATTTATTGCATCAATTTTTATCACCGCTGTCTAATTTTAGAACGGATAATTACGGTGGAAGTTTTGAAAACCGAATCCGATTGACGCTTGAAGTTGTTGAGGCCGTACAATCAGAATGGCCTGATTATTTACCCTTGTTTGTAAGGATATCAGCAACTGACTGGGCTGAGGGTGGATGGGACTTAGAGGAATCGGTTCAACTTTCTAAAATTTTAAAAGGAAAAGGAGTTGATTTAATTGATGTTTCAACCGGAGGTTTGGTGTCGCACCAGCAAATTCCGTTAGGACCTAACTATCAAGTTCCTTTTGCCGAAAGCATAAAAAATGAAACTGGAATTCAAACAGGAGCGGTAGGTTTAATTACGGAAGCTGCTCAAGCCGAGGAAATCATTGCCTCTGGAAAAGCTGATTTGGTATTTATAGCACGAGAATCTTTGAGAGATCCTAATTTAGGTTTGACATTTGCCCAAGAGTTAGATGCCGATATGGAATGGCCAAAACAATACGCTAGAGCGAAACAGTAAGGTTTTGAAACATATAAGTCATATAAGTTTTTTTAAAAGGGAACAGTTGAAAGTTCAAATTCTAATTTTTTTTAACCATTAAGAAATTAAGAAAAGTTAAGGGTTTGCCTGGTTTCTAAATAATTTGAAATCTTATATGACTTACATGTTTAAAATGAACACGTCACAAATTTGAAACTTATTTTATGCAAAAAATAAAAACAGCTCTATTGTCTTACGGAATGTCAGGCAAAGTTTTTCATGTTCCTTTTTTAAATTTCCATCCAGGATTTGAGCTCATTGGTTCTTGGGAACGCAGTAAAAAATTACTACACCAAGATTTCCCAGCTTTAAAAAGCTATGCTTCACTAGCGGAGGTTTTACAAGATGATATAGATTTAGTTGTTGTGAATACGCCTGTGGCTACACATTATGAATATGCAAAACAAGTTTTAGAGGCAGGAAAACATGCTATTGTAGAGAAAGCTTTTACGACAACAGTTGCTCAAGCAAAGGAGCTTGCAGCTATTGCCAAAGATAAAAATGTTAAATTGTCTGTTTTTCAAAATAGGCGTTGGGACAGTGATTTTAAAACCGTTCAACAAATTATTTCAGATAAAGTATTGGGTAAAATCGTGGAGGCTGAGATTCATTTTGATCGGTACAATCCGCTTTTGAGTCCAAAGTTACACAAAGAAACAGTTACTGACGGATCAGGAATTTTAAAGGATTTAGGTCCCCATATCATAGATCAAGCATTGTGTTTGTTTGGTTTGCCAAATTCAGTTTTTGCTGATATCCGCATTACGAGAGAACATTCCTTGGTAGATGATTATATTGATCTGTTGCTGTATTATGCTAATTTTAGAGTGCGTCTAAAAGCGGGATTTTTTGTTCGGGAAGCCAATCCTGCCTATGTTATTCATGGCGAAAAAGGGTCTTTTTTAAAACCTCGCGGTGATGTACAGGAAGACGAACTAAAATTAGGATACAAACCAAATTTAGAAACTTGGGGAACGGAGCCAATTGAAAAACAAGGTTTGTTGCATACCGAAATTAATGGAGAAATAATTCGGGAAATCGTACCTACGCTTCAAGGTAATTACTATGATTTTTTTGACGGTGTGTACCATTCAATTGTAAATAATAGTCCAGAACCAGTCACCGCACAAGAGGGCGTACACGTCATGCAAATTATTGAAGCGGCACTACAAAGCAACGCTCAGAAAAGAGTAATTGATTTGTAATAAGTCTTTTTTAACTTTCATTTTCATCAACTAAAATGTTCGTTATATTTTCAAAAAGCTGCGTTGATGTACTTGAATTTATAAACAATAACGTTGTAATTTTTTTCAAATAGGTTGTTTCAATACAGCCAATCATTGCTTTTTGTAATTTTGGCCCTAAAATTAAAAACAATCATTTTGATAGACTTACAATTTCTTGGAAAAACCAGAACCAAAGCCAAGCTAAAAAAGAGTTATACACAAGCAAAAGTTTCTTATTTAAATCGCATACGCTGGGCGGTATCTGTATTTTACTTCGGGATGGGGTTGTGCTTTGCTACCTGGGCAAGTAGAATTCCAGATATCAAAACATCGTTGCATCTCAGCGAAGGAGCATTAGGAACCATTTTGTTTGCTTTGCCACTGGGGCAACTTATTGTTATGCCTTTCTCTGGTAAACTAGTCACCCGTTTTGGGAGTCATAAAGTTTTGATAGTTGCATTATTCATGTATGTAGTGAGCATGACAAATTTAGGTTTGGCTACAGCCGCATGGCAATTGTCATTAGGATTATTTGTTTTTGGAATTTTTGGAAATCTGTCTAATATTGCGGTCAACACACAAGGCGTCTATACAGAGGAATTATTCAAAAGAACCATCATGGCTTCCTTTCATGGCATGTGGAGTTTTGCAGGTTTTACAGGAGCATTAGTAGGTCTAGCCATGTTGTCCTTGCAACTCACGCCATACATTCATTTTATAATAGTAGCTGCGCTAGTACTTTTAATGATGCTATTTAACTTTAAGCATTTGATAAAAGCCAAAGAAAAGATACAAACAGAACAGAAAAAATTATTTTCAAAACCAGATAGTTCCTTGCTATGGCTAGGAGTCATTGGCTTTTGTTGCATGGCCAGTGAAGGTGTGATGTTTGACTGGAGTGGAGTTTATTTCAAAGATGTAATTAAAGCTCCAGGACCGCTTGTTATCTTGGGTTATACTTCATTTATGATCATGATGGCTAGCGGACGCTTTATAGGAGATGCCATTATTTTAAAATTCGGACGCAAGGTAGTATTACAAGTAAGTGGAATTCTCATTTCATCGGGGCTTTTTACAGCTGTATTTTTTCCATATGTGATACCAGCAACTATAGCGTTTATGTTTGTAGGATTAGGTGTTTCAACTATAATTCCAACTGTTTATAGTGTGGCTGGAAAAACGCCTAATGTTTCGCCAAGTGTAGCCTTAACAACCGTTTCTAGCGTAAGTTTCCTTGGTTTTTTAATGGGACCACCCATAATAGGATATATAGCTGAGTTGTCAAGTTTACGTTTTTCATTTGCATTTATAGGTGTTTTTGGACTTTTGATTGCCGTAATGGTTTCAAGAATTAAAGCAATCAAATAATGTTTTAGGAGCAGTCTAATTTTTTTTCTTAAGCATTAGTATTCCTGCTGTACGCAGTATCTTTCCTGTCCTAAAAAAGGACAGGAAAGGATACTTACTCCCATCAGGGCTATACAGAAGAATTTATTTTCATCAGAAAAAAATTCAATTTTTTTTTGATGAAAACCAATATGTTAATATTTTTTTAGTACTTTTAATATTATAATTCTTTCAATCAATATAATAAGTACGTCGCCCAGTTGCTAATACCACACAAACTGTAGCGTTTTTTCAAAGTTTATACCACGTTTCCAAAATTCACATTTAATTTTTTTGTTGTTGTCCTACATAAGGATAACAACTAGTAATGATTTTAATTCAGCTGTTGCTCGTGCAATGGCTGAATTATTATTACTGTTTATTTAATCTTAAATTATTTGATGTTGAATTTATGAGTAAACTGTGTTACCTATTGTTTTTTATCTTTTTTTGGAGTGGTATTCAAGCTCAAGAAAGCACTGGTTTTTTTGGAAAAATAATCGATTCAAAAACTCAAAATCCCATTCCATTTGTTGTTGTTAGTGTTCAAAACACATCCTTGATGCAAGTCACAGACAAGGAAGGCAAGTTTGTTTTTGAGGGTGTTTCACCTGGTGCTATTTTGGTTTTGGTTCACAGTCAAGGCTATAAAGATGCCTTATATCCGCTGGAGATAACAGCCAGAAAAATGGTAGACTTAGGAAATATAAGTCTTCAAGACGATCAATCTTTAGACTTGCAAAGTAGCATTATCACATTAATGGACAGTGATTTTAATGATGAGAACAGTTCCTCAGAAAGTACCTCTGGATTATTGCAATCATCTCGGGATGCTTTTCTACAAGCTGCCGCTTTTAACTGGGGACAAGCTCGTTTTAGAGTACGTGGTTTAGATAGTGAACACTCCACCATGATGATCAATGGGGTAACTATGAATAAGGTATATGATGGTAGACCACAATGGGGTGAATGGGGCGGCTTAAATGATGCACTTCGCAATCAAGAATTTACCTTAGGAACCGCACCTTCTGATTATACTTTTGGAGGCATCCTTGGAACACAAGAAATAAATACTCGAGCCTCTATTTATAGACCCGGAACCAGAATTACATTTTCTGGAACTAATACTAATTACAATTGGCGCTCTATGGCTACGCATGCGTCTGGTATGAGTAAAAAGGGTTGGGCCTATGTGGTTTCAGCAGGAAAACGCTGGGCTCAGGAAGGTTATTTTGAAGGAACAAATTACGATTCGAATTCGTTTTTTGTAAGCCTCGAAAAAAAATTAGGAACCCAACACGCTTTTAATCTAACGGCTTTCTATACGCCTAACACCAGAGCTAAAAACTCCCCAAATACTGCTGAAGTAACTCAGTTGACCAATCCCAGATACAGTTCTTACTGGGGTTTTCAAGAGGGTAAAAAACGCAATGCTCGCGAAAAAACAATAGAGGAGCCTATTTTTATGCTCAATCATTATTTTAAAGTCAATGATAAAACAAATTGGAATACTAGTGTTTTTTATCAAATAGGTACTACTGCAAATAGTACCATTGATTATCAAAATGCCAATAGTCCAGATCCTACGTATTATAGAAAAATGCCCAGTTATTATTCCTCACTATATGCGCCTGATCAAGGAGAGTTTTCCGGAGCATTTACTCCTGATCTTGAAAATGCTGACAAAAGTAAAGCTGCTTTTTTAGCCAATCCACAACTAGACTGGCAGTCATTATACGTAGCCAATCAAAAGCCAATATTAGATGGAAATGGCAACATCACAGGTTATGAACCTGCTAGAAGTAAGTATGTTTTGTATGAAGATCAAGTACAAGCCGAAACGGGAGCAGTGACTACAAATGTAAGTTCATCATTATCTGAAAATATCTTCATGAATGCAGGGGCTTCTTTTAAGAAAATGAAATCAAATAATTCACAAGTTTTAGTTGACTTACTAGGAGGTTCTTATTTTGATGATATTGATGCGTTTTATGATGGCAATCAATCACAATCTGATTTAAACAATCCCAACAGGCAAATAGGAGTAGGGGACAAATACGGTTACAATTTTAATTTTTTTGCTAATGTTTTAGAGGCCTTTACGCAGTTTAAATTCTCATATAATAAAATAGATTTTTATTTGGCGCAGCAGTTTTCGTCTACAAGTTATCAACGCGAAGGCTTGTATAAAAACGGCATTTACGAAACTAATTCTTTTGGAAAAAGTGATAACATATCCTTTGAAAACTTTGGCTTTAAAGGGGGTTTAAGTTTCAAAATTTCGGGCAAACAAGTGATAGTATTAAATGCTGCTCATGCTACAAAGGCACCTACTTTACGAAATACGTTTGCCAATGCCAGACTCAATAACACTATTGTAAATGATATAGAAAGCGAGACTAATAGCAGCATTGATGCTAGTTACGTGTACCGTTCCCCAAAACTGAAAGCAAGAGTAACCGCTTATTTTTCTAAATTGAGAAATGCTACTCAGATTTCCTTTTTTTATGCCGAAGGAATTTTTGATGACGGCGCAGGTTTTTTGAACACAGATGCGTTTGTGAGTCAAACTCTGACTCAATTAAACAAGAAAAATATAGGAGCCGAGTTGAGTTTAGAATACCAATTGACTCAAACCATAAAAACCACATTTGCTGCTGCAGTGGGCCAGTATACCTTTGATAATAATCCAAAAGTTACGCTCACAAATGATGCTGAAGCAACCCCAGAAAATAATGCTCCTGTATTTGATTTTGGAAAAGCATCTCTTAAAAATTACAAACAAGCAGGAATGCCTCAGCAAGCATACTCGCTGGGACTAGAGTACAGAGACCCAAAATACTGGTGGATCAGTGCCAATGTAAATTATTTAACAAACACTTACATTGATGTAGCTCCTATTTTAAGAACCGAAATTTTTTATAAAAATCCAGCAAATGGTTTTAATTTTCCCGAAGCTACAGAGGAGCGTGCAGCACAATTATTAAAACAAGAAAAGTTTGATCCCGTAACCTTACTCAATATTATAGGAGGAAAATCATGGATTATTTATGGCAAAAATGTAGGTGTTTTTGCAAGCATCAATAACGTGCTAAATACAACCTACAAAACAGGAGGTTATGAACAGGCACGCAATGCCAATTTCAGACAGGTTAATCAAGATGTTAGTAGTGGGACTCCCTCTTTTGGACCCAAATATTTTTATGGTTATGGCCGAACTTATTTTGTGAATCTTTATATCAATTTATAATTCAAATCATATGAAATTAAAACTGTACTTTTTTGTAGTGCTATCTCTAGCGTTATTTAATAGTTGTGTGCTTGATGAAGTACCTGCACCAAAACTTACATGTAACCAGCCCAATTTTGTAACAAATAAATCAGTAAGTGACATTCATGCTACTGCAAATGCTATTGTAACGCAGTACAAGTATGACGATGTTATTGAGGCTTACGTAGTCTCTAGTGACGAATCGGGGAATTTTTTTAAATCAATATCTTTTCAAACCTTGGCAACAGCCACAACCCCTGCTCTTGGGTTTAGTGTTCCTGTTGATGCTACTAATTTGTACATAGATTATAGATTGGGAAATAAAGTGTTTATAAAACTAAAAGATCAATACACAGATATAGATTTTGGCGGGGTACGTATTGGTAGCATTTTTGTAAACTCTTACAATCAAGGCGGTGTGGGACGATTGTCTCAAAACGATTATAAGAAAGTATTGAACGCTTCTTGTGTGACCGTTAAGGAGGAAGCCCTTGTGCGAACTGGAACAATGGAGGCTTTACTAAAAGATTCCAATTTGAATACTTTGATTGAGTTTAAAGAGGTTCAATTTACCGAAACAGCTGTAGGACGTCACTATTTCGAAGAAGCCAATAATGTAGGAGGTGCCACAAATTGGGGTTTGAATGACAAAATGGGAAATCAAGTGTATGTAAGAACCAGTAGCTTTTCTAATTTTGCTTCAAAAATAGTCCCAGATAAAAGCGGAAAAGTACGAGGTGTACTCACTAAATATGGAAATGATTTTCAGTTGCTGCCTCGCTCAGAGCAAGATATTGTAATGACAACACCAAGAGCAACGCCTTTTTTCTCTCAGAATTTTGATCAAGTGGCAGACAACTCCAATTTGAGTTTGCCAGGTTGGGGCAATTTTGTAAAAGCCGGTTCTTTATTCTGGAAAGGTTCAGTTTATGCAGGAAATGGGTTTGCTGAGTTTAGCATATCAGGTACCAAAGTTATCTCTAACATTGCTTGGCTAATTACTCCAAAAATTGATATGGATCAGCATACAAAAGAGGTTTTAACTTTTAGAACAGCGCAACATCACTTAGACATTGATTCTCCATTAAATGCATTAGAGGTTTATGTTTCTTCTGATTTTGATGGGCTGAATGTTACTACGGCCACTTGGAAACCATTGACGGTGAACCTGCCCAAACAAGCAACGCCATGGTATCAGTTTATAGGCAGCGGCGCCATTGATTTATCAGGGTATACTGGGAAAATCAATATTGCTTTCAAATACATAGGGTCTGGACGAAACTTAGCTCTTGATGGTTCGTTTCAAGTAGATGACGTACAAGTTTTTGGGGAAAAATGATTTCTTTTATTATCATTCTTGAATTGCTATATTTGCAGCAATAATCAAATATAAAACCTATGAAATCTATAGTACTTGCCCTCATTTCTATTTTATTCGTATCTTGTTTAGGGGACAATGAAGCACAAAAACAAGTAGACTACACTGCACAAAACGAAAAAGAAATAGTAGATTATATTGCCAAAAATAAATTGAATGCCATAAAAACAGGTACCGGATTGTACTATGTGATTAATGAGCCTGGAACTGGAGATCAGCCAAAAGCAACCTCAAATGTTACGGTAGCCTACAAAGGATATTTTACCAATGGATCTGTTTTTGATGAAAGCAAACCAGAAGGAATTTCTTTTGGTTTAAATCAAGTGATCAAAGGATGGACTGAAGGAATTCCTTTTTTCAAAAAAGGTGGTAGCGGTGTTTTATTAATTCCGGCGCACTTAGGCTACGGAAGTAATGCAACCGGTCCTATTCCTGGAGGTTCGGTGCTGATTTTTGATGTAAAATTGATATCCGTAAATTAAGTTCCTTTTTACACGAATAAAAAAGAGAAATCTGCTCCGGTAGATTTCTCTTTTTTTTTATTACTTTTTGATACTGTATTCTTGAAAAACTTCTGGTAAATCAGAATTAAAAGAAAAACGGTACATAGGTTTTTGTATTTTAGCAACCCCAAATCGAAACTAAAAACAAATGAAGACCTATCTATTTGCTCTTTTTATAATGGCAATGCCATGCCTATTGCTCAGTCAAAGTCTTAAGCCTGAGGTAAAATTAAAAGCGATACACTGTGTAAAAACAAATTTCAAAAATTTAAAAGACGGTGAAATCATTCATAAAAACTACACTTTTAAAGATGGAAAGTTACTCAGCATCAAAACATCTGATGTGATTCAAAGTTTCTTTTACAATCCAAAGGAACTATTGGACATGACGGTCAAAGAGCGCGTAGGCAGTAATTGGAAAGAGGTAATTAATTATACGTACAACAACAATGATCAGCTCATAAAATTCACCAAAAAATATGAAGAAGGCGGCGAACTAGTTACTAAAACCGTTACCATAAGTTATGAAGGATCGCGCGTAAAAGTAACTACTAAAAAAAGCACCAACCACCAAATCGTGCTGGATGACATTGAATATGTAGTTGAAAACGGAATAATAGTAAGACGTTCCACAAGAGACAGAAACCAACAAATTGTTAAAAAAGTAGAGTATCTTTATTTTAAAGAAAACCCCATACGCCACAAAGATTTATTGGGTGACAAACAAATAAAAAACTTCACCTTTGATGATAAAAATTCAGTAAACGCCTTGCTGGTGCAAAATATTTTCGGAACGCATTATAAAGTTATTGTACCCATTATTTCATGGCATGAAGAAGAATTTGAGTTTGAATCTATTGGCAATAACAATGTTTTAAATTTTAGTTCGACCGCAGTAGATGCCGTTGGAAAGACAAGGAAGTACAAGTACAACGCCGCAAATTTTCCAGTATCGTGTTCTCTTATAGAATCAAACGGAATTGTAAAAACTGAAATTAGTTATAGTTATGAGTAAGGCATCACTAAAACAAATTTATATACAAAAGGCTGTCCTACAAGACAGCCTTTTCATATTTAATGATTACTTAATTACTTTTTAATCTCTATAATACTGATGGCATAACCACCACCAGGAGCAGCAAGTACATCTAGTTTTGAAGCGTTAGTAACTTTAACTTTTTTAATTGTATACGCTTGCGGATTGGTTTTATAATGTGCGTCTTTAGTATCAGCATAAACAGTAGCTTCGTACGTTTTACCTTTATCTAAAAAATCAAATTTTAGTGTTGCAGTTCTGGGCGTTTCGCCATTAACATTACCCACAAACCAGTTGCTGGTACCTTTGGCTTTACGCGCAACGGTTACGTATTGACCAGGTTCTGCTTCAAGGTATTTGCTGTCAGACCAGTCAATAGCTACATCTTTAATAAACTGAAACGCATCTGGAAAACGGTCATAATTTTCTGGTGTATCAGCCGCCATTTGTAGCGGACTGTACATAGTCACGTACAAGGCTAACTGATTAGCAAGTGTACTATTGACATGAGAATTATTGTCTTTATTCAACTTGCTCAAGTCCATTTCAAAAATTCCAGGAGTATAGTCCATAGGTCCACCTATTAAGCGTGTAAAGGGCAAAACCGTTACGTGATTGGGCTTTGACCCGCCAAAAGATTGGTATTCTGTTCCTCTTGCCGCCTCGTTACCTATTAAGTTAGGATACGTTCTCGCAATTCCTGTTGGTCGTACCGCTTCGTGAGCATTCACCATAATTTTATAATCGGCTGCTTTTTCAATGGCGTATTGGTAATGATTGATCATGAATTGGTTGTAATGATTGCCACCGTTTTCGATGATATCCCCAACATAGCCACTTTTTACAGCATCGTATCCGTTGTCTTTCATGAATAGGTACGCTTTGTCTAGGTGGCGTTCATAATTACGCACTGATCCTGACGTTTCGTGGTGCATGATCATTTTTACGCCTTTTTCTTTAGCATACGCTTGCAAACCTTTCACATCAAAATCAGGATAAGGCGTCAC